>NZ_JAQQKW010000001.1 GCF_028550395.1 Asticcacaulis currens
CCCGCATTCTTGCTGTCAAACGCCTGACTTGCGTTCGTTACGCTGTCAGAGCCCTTCAGACCCGTGACACTAACCGTGCCAGACGAGGCCGTCGTCGCATCATAGGTCTTTTGATCCGATCCCGCCGTCAGCGTCAGAGCCGCCTTATCGATCTGACCTGAAGCGGTCTGAGTGGTCACCGTGTAGTTGCCACCATTATTGCCGTCGTTCAGCGTATAGCCCGTCACGGTGAGTGTGCGGCCACCCGCATTCTTGCTGTCAAACGCCTGACTTGCGTTCGTTACGCTGTCAGAGCCCTTCAGACCCGTGACACTAACCGTGCCAGACGAGGCCGTCGTCGCATCATAGGTCTTTTGATCCGACCCCGCCGTCAGCGTCAGAGCCGCCTTATCGATCTGACCCGAAGCGGTCTGAGTGGTCACCGTGTAGTTGCCACCATTATTGCCGTCGTTCAGGGTGTAGCCCGTCACGGTGAGTGTGCGGCCACCCGCATTCTTGCTGTCAAACGCCTGACTTGCGTTCGTTACACTGTCAGAGCCCTTCAGACCCGTGACACTAACCGTGCCAGACGAGGCCGTCGTCGCATCATAGGTCTTTTGATCCGACCCCGCCGTCAGCGTCAGAGCCGCCTTATCGATCTGTCCGACTTGAGCCGTCGCCGTGGTTGCAATCAGTCTGTAGTTGTTGGGGTTCGAAGTGAGGGTTATCCCAGTGGCGGTCACCCCTTTCGAAACGCCGGCGTTCTGATCGTCAAATTCTGCGCCCGAGAAAGAGAGTGAGACCGTATCATTTTGCGAAAGAAGCGTGCCCCCGCTCACCGAAAGGTTCGAAATATCCGCCGCCACACCCGCGTCATAGGTTTTGCGAGCGCTACCGGAGAGCGTTGGGGTTAACGTGGCCTCATAGGCAAAAACAAAGTGGTTGCCCGTGGGGACGACGCTCGCAAATGTCGCCTGAGTAAAATCAAAGGCATCGTTATAATAGTTTACGGCGCTAAGGCCGTTGTAGGTGTTAATGGGCAATTGCCCTAAGCGATCCGATGGATCTTGGGTATAGACAATAAATGACGTGCCAGCAGACAGCGCTGACGCACCCGCGGTATTCAAAAGACGACCATTAGCGGCCAGCAGAATGGATTGCGTAGTCGAAATGGGAGCGTTCAGATTGATGTCGCCGTTGGTGGCGATCGCACGCACCTGGCTAAGCGGACTGATACCCCCTATCGGCGCATTTATTGTGAGGGCCGCTCCGCGAACGGTCAGACTGTGGGCGCCATCAATACGTCCGTTGAAGGTAAGCGTTCCCACGCCCGAATTAATCGAGGCGTCAGAGGCGAGCGTGATGGGACTGGAAAAGGTTGTGTCACCGTTTGCCACAACATCGCTCGCCACCGTAATGCCGGAGGATGCTAAAACGCTCAAGCCGCCGCCAAAAGAGCTGGCGGTATCGAAACGGAACGCGCCAGTTGATGTGATTTTCGTAAGGACGCCGTCGGTCTGGGTGACAGCCGGCGCATTTGCACCGAAGACGCTTTGAAGGAATGAGGACAGCCCGCTAAACGTCGTTTGGCTCGTTGTCAGATTGGAAACGCCGGCTTCAACACTTCCGCCTTGTACCCGATTTCCCGTAACCGAGGGGTTGGTCGTATAGGCATACCCCGTGGCCACCTGCTGACCGGCGCCAGACTGAGATAGCCCGAGAGCAGAAAGCCCGTTGAGCGATGAAGGGCTCACCTGTATATAGAACTGACCATCGGCACCTACCGAGCCGGAGCCCAGGATGTTTCCTCCGGCGAAGGCATTCACCGTCGAACCCTTAGCTCCCGCTGCGCCAGGAGTGCTTACAGACCCCGTGATTGCTTTCACGCCCGTCGGATTGAGCGAACGAAGGTAAGGATAAAGCCCGCTACCCGTCCCCCATACGGCTCCGTCGAAGCCTGAGAACAAAGCTCCACTTTGAAGCGTGCCTCGGTTGAGCCCCATAATAGCGATCATGCTCCAGGGATTGTAAGTCGCACCAATGGCCTGGTTCGTCCCGGAGTTCGTCACGTCCCAGTAGGAATCGACAATGCCAAGCGTGTTGTCGTAACTACCGAACAGGCCGCCCACCATATCGTTACCGGAAACATAACCGGTTGCGTAGACACCCTTGATAAAGCCAAATCCCCAGAATAAGTCACCGACCAGACCGCCTACTCGTGACGACCCAAACACGGCACCGGTGGCATAGGAGTTTGCCATTGGAATCCGGAAAATGCGACCGATCAGGCCGCCAACGGCGGATCCAGACGCATAGACAGAGCCTGTCGCGTAGGTTCGGTTTATGTCTGTGAAGCTCGAATAACCGATGAGGCCACCAACGTCGCTATTTGCGCCATAGATATTGCCTGTAGCAAAGCTGTCTTTGACTTCGCCTCCGTTTGTATAGCCTACCAAGCCACCAATCTGAACGCCGTTTGCGTTCGAGGTGACGCTACCGGTTGCATAGCTAAAACTCACCGCGCCGAAGGTGCTATATCCGGCTAATCCACCAAGCGTATGACGGCCAGTTACATTCCCGGAAGCGTGGGAGTAACCGATCCACCCGCCGTTACTTCCGACCAGTCCTCCCACACCGTCGAGACCAGTTACATCGATCGTGCTTGTCACCCCCCAAATGACCCCAGAATTTTGAGACACAAGGCTGCCCACTGTCGTCAGATCTGGCATGTAAATGCGGCCAGAGATGCTGAGATCGCGAATGACGCCTGTATTGACCTGGAATATCGCACGCGAATAGTTTTGGTCTGGAGAAAAGTTTATATTGTAAATAGAATGACCTAGGCCTGTGAGCACGCGATCGAATAGAAGGGCCCCGCCCGAAATATTTTCAAAATTTATATCCCTCGATAGCGCGCAGTAGCTGCAGTTCGAGGCCATCAGGTCTTGGGCATTATGGATAAGTGTATAAAGGTTCCCGTTGATGAAAATGTCTGCGCCATTGGGCGTTAGGGATTTTCCCTCGGAAAATAAATAATTTCCTCTGTTGTTGAAGCCACGGCTGACGGACTCTTCTACCTCAAGCGCGATGGTTGCCCCGCTCGTTCCCGCTACATTGGCATTGAACACGACCATCTTGTCCGAAGCCAGCTTGAGAGTGGTATGGCTGCCAATCGTGATATCACGGTCAATGGACAAGGTTCCGCCCGTAGCACCTATGGTTGCCACTCCACCGAGATTCGGTGTGGCGTCGATTGAGAAATCACCGAGGCCGAAAAGCGCGAAACCGTTGTACTGAAACGCCGATTGAACCGTTGCATCCAAGCTGCCAAATGCATCGGCCGAGCGGAAAAACATCGAGGTATCAACGTCAGAATAGCGGGCGGCTGAAGTAAAATATCTTAGTGAGCCGGCGCGCAGATTGAGACTTTTGGGCGAGATGGCGGATACGTCCACATCGGCAAAGCCCGCGGCGATCAAATTACCCGGATCGTTTAGATCCTCTTCGGTGACGCCGACACTGCCCGATAAGGAAGATTTTGCCAAAGCCATATAGTAATAGCCATTGGCGCCCGATAGGACGGAACCTGACGAGATGCCGGAGTTATAGAGGCTAATCTGACGCCCCGCCGACTTATCAGACGCAAAGCCCGCGACCACGATCTGTCCATTGGGAAAGAACGACTTCAGGTAGGGGTAGAGACCATCCTCAGCGGTGAAGTAGGTCATATCCATCGAGTTTGCGAAGCTCGCGGACTGCAGGCTTGATGTGTCGAGCGCGTAACCTATATCCGGGCTCAGCCCCGTTGTAGCTGGGTCATAAAAAGCGCCTGAAAAATAAACGTCGTCCGATCCCGAAATACCGCCAACATATTGAGCGCCTGTGACAAGACCTGTGACAACGGCATCATAAGTGCCCCCGCCATCCGTTCCGGAAACCCCGCCAACGCGCTCGCGGCCTTTAACAGGGGCTGAGACGACGACTGCGTGAATAGTCCCGTTATTGTTTCCTGCGAGGCCTCCTACCTGGTCGGCGAAAGATGCATTCACACGTCCGGCAGAAACGCTGTTATAAATCTCTCCGTTATTCTGACCGGCAAGCCCGCCAATGTACTGGCTTTGCCCTTCGACTGACGTCCTGGAGTAGACATTTTTAATGAGCCCATTGTTGATGCCTGCTACCGCACCCACGAAGCTGTCACCGCTCACGATACCTTCGTTGAAGACAAGATCGCGAAGGGTGCCTGAGGTCTCACTGACAAAGCCAACGGGCTGCGAGGTGTCAGCAATGTTGAGATTGTTGATAGAGTGTCCGAGGCCCGTCAACGTGCCAGAGAATGATTGAACTAAGGATTGCGACAGAGGACCCGACAGGGTGAGGTCATTGGCCAGAGCAAAAGCGTCACTCGAACCGTTCAGGTTAGAGAGATCAGCCACGTCATAAACGAGCGCGTAGTTCGTACCATTTATCGAAAGCCCGCCACCGTTGGCACCCGAATAGGTAAGCGATTTGCCAAGCGCAAAACTGTAATCTCCATATTGTGTGAGAAGCTCAAGAGCGCCGGCACCGTCTATGATGAGATTAGCGTTTATGCGGATGGCGTTAAATGCATCCAATGTGAGCGTGTTAGCGCTCCCCCACCTGATATCCGCGTCAACAATGATATCGCCTTGTCCCTCTCGCGCGACGCCAGGGCCACTGGCCGTGGAGGATGTCGTCTGGACAACGACATTTGTACTGAGAAGGTTTGCCTCGATAGTGGAGGCGGCATCTGCGTCTATGGTGATGTCTTCCGGGTCGATTAGCCAGGTCCCTGACTTTGCGCCTGCCGTGTCGATCAGGGCACCATTGTAGTTGACGCTGTGGCCGGAGGTTTCGATAAAGCCGCCCCTTTTCGCTCCGCGAGCGACCGCCTTGGCGTTAAAGCGCAGATCTCCGCCGTGCATGTCGGCAATGACCTTTATCTGCCCACCCTGCTCGACACCGGATGCCTCCAAAAGCGCCGTGTCGGACACGAGGATGGATTTGCCGGTGATATCAATTTGCCCCCCCGACGATTCTCCTGTGGCCGTCAAGGTCGTGTCTTTAATCTCAACCTGGCCGCCGGAGGCACTGAGGAAAATGCGTCCGTCGCGCTGGGTCACGCCGGTGGCGCGGATCAGGCCCTGGGTGTTCCCCGCCAAGGCATAAATGTTGCCGCCCTCCGATCGCAGTTCGGCCGTTACCGCTTCGATCAGACCCGTTTGCGAAACGGTCGTTTGGCTTCCCCCTGCAAGAACGAGGAAGCGCCCACCCGCAAGCTCGGTGTCGCGCATCAGTATCCGGCTGCCTGCAATTAAACCCGCATTGCCTTTGGGGGCGTTAAGGGAACCTTCGTTTCGAACCTGAGCGGCTAAGAGTGCAACATTCCCGCCGAGAGAGCCGACCTCACCGAGATTAATAACGGAGGCAAAGGTCTCGCCTGAAAAGGTCTTATCGCCCCCTGAAAGAAAATCCGAGTTCGAAATGCCAAGCGTGGAGGCAACAAAGTCACCGCCGACGCGTACGGTTCCGGATTTACCGATGATGACGCCATTGGGGTTGATCAGGTAAACAGAACCCGTCGACGATAAAAGCCCGTCTATGGTGGACAGGTTCGCCCCTGTCACCCGATTGAGGGTGGCCCCGGAGCCATTTTGGAAGTCGACCGATTTCCCCTCACCGATCGAAAAATCAGACCAGTTAATTATGGCTTTGTCGGTCGACTGGCGAACAACCATGGTCGGCCCCTGCGAGCTTATATCCGCAACGCCGGCAACTACGTCGCCGCCACTTGGCAGACTTTGGGCCAGAACCGGTATTGAAATGGCCTCGCCAACCGCAAAGACAGCGACCAGAAAGGTCGTGCCTGTGAGCCATCGTCTTAAGCTCGCGTTCTGGCGAGACGTGTTCGGACGGACGGAGAGGATCGATTCAGACATGGAATGCTCTTTTTCTAAAAGCTCAGGTCTGAAGGTATAAAGTTACGTACCTTTCTTTATAGTTAAGGAAAATTTCCCAAGTGTTTCAACGCGCTGTTAACCTGTTAAGAGCGCTCAAGCGCACGCAGCTATTGGCATTTTCTGGGTACCGGATATCGATGAGGGGCGCAACGCAGTGGGCAAGCGGGCCGTGTTGGATTTGCGGGCGCAGGTCGTTGGGGCCGCTTGAAAGATTTCCACCATGGGACGCGTCAGGCTGATTTGAAACCCATTGGCTTTTATTGAAACCTTGAAAGATGCCCGCCTCAGACGTTTCAAAGGTTCGGTGCATCGCTTGTCGGCGGGAATGAACCCGATGTCGGTCTGCCAGGACGAACAGGATCGGGTGCATCAAGGTTTGGGCCCATCATACCGCCAGTGCGTGAGACGTGCCGTGACGTTTTGGAAGCGTCAAACGTCACGTCCCGCCAGTTGAGGAGCTTTCTTTCAATTGTCTGTTTCTGACGGCTCGCCGAGAAGCGTGTCGACATAGTCAAGCAGCCCCATAAGCTTATCATCACAATTTGTCCTGCCCGCCTCTTTCGTAGTGGAGGCGGGAAGCTCCAGTAAGGAGCGCCAGCATTCGCCCCTTCCCTCGCACAAAGAATTTGACATCTTCACGCCGCTCTCTTCAGCCCTGGCAAGCTCATCTTCCTGCGCCCCCATGTGTTCGAGGGATACGCGCAACAATGTTTTGTACCCCTCATAGTGTTTTGGATCGAGCACAGTTTTGCAGGCTTCGTTGAGGCCAAGGCCTACGATTATTGTATCGTACGCCTCCTGAAAATCTTTATCACTGATGTGAGGGTTTGAGGTACGTGGGCTCGCCGCCGGTTGGGTGGGGGACTGCGCGTGCAGATGCAATGGCGCACTCATACACAAAAGCGCCAATGCAAGGGTGGATGCGATTGATCTCATGTCTGTCTCCCAGTGCTAAAGGCCAGACTTAAGCTTGGTCGTAGCGGCCCGCGAAACGCTCTTTAGCGCCACCGTCACGTCCCGTTCCCAGATGGTCGGATCCACCTTGACGGCAAAGGATTGCGATTTGCTCATGCCAACGCCAGTGAGAAGGCTGAGTGCATTACCTGCGATTTCCGAGCGCTTTTGACCGACCGTTTTATTGTCTTCAGCAGCCAAGATCGCGCGGCTGTCAATCATCAGTGGGGCCTGAAGCTCAAGACGCATGCGGTTTTGAGGATCCGTCATGGTTGCCTTCGCCTCGGGCGTGATCAGGAAGAGCTGGGTCGCCTGGGGTTTGATCAAAAGGCCAAACTCGGCTCCTGTTTTGGCTTTGGACGCGAACACACTCAGCCCCCGGCGATCGCTCGCTGACAGGGTTGCAAAATCAACAACCGCTCGAAGTCCAACGACCGCGGCGCCGGACTGGTTCAATAGATCGGCCTCCTTGCGCACAATTTGGGCATTGCCGGCAGCCGTCATTGAACCGCCGCCCGCCAGTTCGGGAAGCATGGTGGGCAAAAAGTAGAAGTTCATCCCTGTTGGGGAATAGAATTGTGAACGAACCGAGTTTAGCCCTTTGACCATCTGCCCCGATGGTTTGCCGGCAGCCATAATGTCATTGAAAGCGGGAAAGGATTTGGCAGCTTCCGGGCGGATAACTTCAAGGCCCGCTGCCTCAAGGTCGGCAATGAAGGCCGCAAACACCTCGTCGGTAATGGCCTGCATCTGTGCGTTCGTCGGCCCTTCTAGTTCGACAGAGGTACGTGAATGCGCGCCACCGCCTCCGGTGGCGTTTGCTTGGGCGTCCTGGACGAACTGAATCTGGAAGAAGGGTATGATGACCCTCTTTACACCTTTGGCGCCGTTGGTCGGGTTGACCCAGAACAAGGCATTGCCATCGATGGCCTCACTCGCATCAGGATCAAACATGACAGGCTTTTGCAGTGGTGCGACTTTTTCTCCTGAAGCAAACGCGGTTTGCGCCCCCCCCGCGACACCAAGGAGGAGGGCCAGGCCAAGGGCGGACAAATGCTTTCTATTCATATATAGGGTCTTTCTCGTCAGTTGAGGACGTCGTTCGCAGGGCGAGCAAAACTAAGTGGGGGCCAAGCGCACTGTCACCCTCTGAACGGAGGGTGTCCGTCAAATAAAGTACCGGTCTCGGGCCGGGTTGGGGGTTTACTTGCGGCAATGGGCTGAAGGGTGTTTCACCAAGGCGGGGCGCAAAAACGCTCTCAAGCTGGGGCTGATTTTAATCGCTGCGGTGATTGTAAGTGGCTTGAGCTTTCACATCGCGCTTCAGGGTAAGTCGATAGAAGGGGTGACACGCACCGAGGGTGGACTGACGCTGCAGAAAGGCGGCGAGGCGTTGCGCGTCCTTGCCCTACGCCATCCGAACCAGTCTGAGAGCTTCATCCTCTCACCCGCCGACTTCGTAACCCAAATTGAGGGCATCGAAACCTACAAGGCGCTCGATGCGTACCTGGCACGCCAAGGCGACATCAGCCGCATTCTTGAGGCACGTTCGATTTTCATGACGGTCAAGGCCGCTGACGGGCGGACCTTTGAAACCCAGTCCAGGGTCACGTCTTTACCGGTACAATCCTTTGCGGAAGGGTTCTGGATCGCGATGATCGTTGGCCTCCTCGCCTTCCTGGTTGGCGCTTCGGTCTGGACCCTCAAGCCGGACGAGCCAGCCACGCGCACTCTCGCTGTAAACGGGCTTTCCATGCTGCTCGCGGCAGTGTCGAGTTCGGCGGCCTTCTCCGAACCCGTGGCCGTCGATCCTTTGATCGCGTCGATAGGTCTGGGCGTCAATCACGTGGCGACCGTGATTTTCGGTTCAACGCTCCTGGGGCTCTTTCTTCATTTTCCGACCCGATTGGTGTCTGCGCGCACCTATAGCTATGTAATGGCGTCCGGGCTCGCTATATTTTTGCTGGATCAGTTCAGGCTTCTGGGTAGCCCCTCAGGCATGATGGTTTACTGCCTGGCAGTTCTCATCGGCGTTCTGATAATACTGATCATCCAGTTTCGCGCCACCAGGAGCTCAGCGCGTTCGCGTGCCGCCCTTTTATGGTTGGGCCTATCTGTCTTGGTCGGCGCAGGGTCATGGGGGGTAACGGTCCTCCTCTATCTGATCCAGGGCCAGTATCATCTAATGCCGGAAAGTTTTCTCTTTCTGAGCTTTCTATTGCTCTATTGCGGGATTGCTATTGGCGTTGCGCGCTTTCGCCTGTTTGAGGTGGCCGACTGGGCGTTTCGTATCTTCTTCTTCGGCGTGGCGGCCGTGCTTTTTCTGTTGCTCGATGCGTTGCTGATTTACGGGGTGAGGCTCGCGCCGTCATCATCGGTGGGCCTGGCACTACTCGCCGTCGCCTTCGGATATCTGCCGCTGCGCGATCTTTTGTGGCGACGTTTCGTGCACACACGGACGTTGAGTGAGAGCGAGATGATGAGCAGCGTGCTCGATATGGCTTTTGCGGCCGACCCGCTCCAGCGCAATGAACGCTGGCACGCGCTTGTCAATCGCCTATTCACCCCCACGGCGATCACATTGACCTCCGATGGTGCAGCTTGCCCCCAAATCGAAGAGGACGGTTTATTCCTCGACTTGCCAGCTTTCCTTGATATCCCGGCCTTGAGGCTTGCCAATCCGAGGTCCGGACGAGGATTGTTCGGACCGCGCGACGTCGAACTTATCGACCAGATCATTCGCTTATCGAACAAGGCCGCCGACGGCCTCAATGCCTATGAGCGGGGCGCTGCAGAGCAGCGAGTGAAACTGGCTAAAGATCTTCACGATACGGTTAGCGGCAAGCTCATCTCCGGGCTAGGAGTCGCCGATGAGGCGGCGCGTCCATTCATACACGGTGCACTTGATGATATTCGCGACATCGCATCGACCCTAGGTTCCAACAATGTGCCGATCGACCATATCATGGCCGACATCAGACATGAGGCCGCTCGACGGTGCGAAGCCGCCCATCTTGGACTTGACTGGCCCGTGTGGCCTGATGATTTACCCTTCATAACTTTGTCAGCGCTGCAGAATAAGGCTCTCAGCGCGTCGGTTCGGGAAATAGTTACAAACATCATCAAACACGCACAGGCGACCCGGGTTGTCGTTCGGCATAGCGTGAGCTCCACCCACCTGAACCTTGCCGTGTGGGACAACGGTTTAGGCTTTCCAACGTCCGTTTTAGAAGGTGTATGGAACGGACAAGGCCTGAAAAGTGTGTGTGAGCGATTGACGCAAGTGAACGGTCGTGTCCAGTTTACCAACGCAAACATGGGCGCCTCTGTGGAGATCGATCTGCCGCTGAAAGCCTTGGTTCCGGAGCGAGAGCGATGACTGATCAGCGCCAATGTCTTCTGGTCGAAGATCAGCTACCCCAACAGATTCATACAACCGAGGCTCTTCACGCGGCATTCCCTGGGATAGAGGTTGAAGTTGCCGCGAGCTTGAAGGAGGCACGGCGCTGGCTAAAAAGTGCGGCAAGGGCGCAAGGTTTTAGCCTTGCCGTCATAGATCTTGGCCTGCCCGATGGATCAGGCGTTGATCTGATAGCGGAAATCGCCACCGATTTTCCGGCGGTCACGTCGGTCGTGTCTAGCATTTATGACGACGACCATCACCTGTTCGACGCGCTGTCGGCCGGTGCCCGTGGCTATCTTCTTAAAGACCAGGTCAACGAGATGATGGTTCACTACCTGCGCCGGATCGACCAGGGTGAACCGCCGCTTTCTCCCTCTATTGCCCGGCGCCTTCTTAGCCATTTCCACATCCCATCGATGAGGGGGCAAGGTAGTACGGAGGTCGCATTGAGCGGGCGCGAGACAGAGACGCTCACCCTTCTCGCCAAGGGGCTTACTATCAACGAGGTCGCCGGCCTATTAAATCTGAGCCCTACGACCATTGCCGGCTACGTGCGTGTCATCTACCAGAAACTCGATGTATCCAGTCGGGCTCAAGCCGTACGCGAGGCCGTTAGGCGTGGTCTTGCCTGAATAACGCGCCCAGGAATCCCAAACACACAGGACGACCTCAAATTCCCGCTTGCGATCTTGTGGGTCAAGTTCGTTTGTACATTGGCGACAAAGGTAATGACAATTCAAGCGTATATGATACGTATGCGGATAAATCAAAAGCAAGTGAAAAACGGCTCATAATATTAGCAGGATAGTCGAGTTGAGACCAAGGCGCGTATATTCTAAATTTGCTGCCCGGCTGCCTCGTAACGAAACAGATGGAGAGAATAACACGCTCAATCTCAGCAATGACACGGAGTATGAGCGTTTAGTTCACGCTTTACCCCGACCCGTTGCGTCACAGTTACTACGTCCTGCGTAAAGACCTTTCGCATCGCCTTCTTCACTAAGACCATGAAGCTCAGGGTAAGACCCATCATTGACAAGACCATGAGAGCTTTACCGATATGACAGGACTCCTTACCTTGCTCGAGTTCACGCAGATAGCCCACCCCAACGCCCGATGTTGCAGCCAGCTGCTCTTGTGTTAGTCCTAGGATCTTACGCGCTCGGTGAACGCAATAGCCAATATCCTCGACCTTTCTGATAGGCGTCATCATCAACCCTTTCGGGACAATTGTTGGACCCAGTGAAAGAAATCAACCAATCATCCCGATCGGGATGATTAGGGTATAGAAAGCCGGATTTAAGGAAAAACATCCCGATCGGGTCGCTAGATAGAGGCGCAAGACATCTTTGCTGAGACGGGCAATTTTTCCCGTTGCCAAACGAGCGCGGAGAATACCAACTTTATTATCCGCACGTTTTGCGGAGATTAGCGAAGGCCCTTAGTTCGCTGCCTAACAGTCCTTTACCAAAACTCGGCGTACTGCCCGCCAATTTAGTGAAGTTGGCCAAGGAAGCCGCCGACAGGCGAAGATAACGCCTTGGCACCGACGACAAAGACGCCCCGATGGAGGCGTCTCACCACCCGAAGCTGCAGATTCCGAGATGATCGCGCCCACCATTCCGAAGTTATCCCGCCCAGTTGCGCGGTGATCTCGGGGCTCTCTTTCAGTGTTTAGATCGCTCCTTTCCAAGAGGGATCGATGCCGACGCAGATGTTAGCGATGCGCCGGGTGCGCCGCGACTGCAAAGATCCTCCCCCCGAAGAGTCCATTAATCGAAAAACAGGCGACCGCCATCAGCGGCGTCATAGCGTCCACATGTGCATCCATACGTTTTAACACCTCATCAGGAATGTTTACACGTTCGGACAGCGTCCACCAGCTGGCGTTGCCACGCCAGGCCGTCTCCGCGACGGCCTGCAGAACAGCGACTTTCGCAAGACGCGCACGATTGGCGAACGTCCTCCACCGGGCGGCGGTAATTGCTTTGAACGACCTTTCTCCACCCACTGAAAGCGCAAGATTATCCGCAGGAATGTAAGGCACGGTGGACAGTAGATCATAGACTGGCGCAAGCGCGGGAACAGCGCCATCCCTGGGATAGATCAGAGACCAGTTCTTGAGGTGCATGTCCCCGTTGCCAGTCATGACCGCCTTGGCAACACGCCGGACGAATTCAAGGGCGGGCGAGGTCGATCTGGCGATCGCCACTGCCCGGGCGATGTCTTGGTAAGCCGCCCCCACATACTTGCGGGCAGGATAGACGCCAAAGACCTGCGCCACGTCCTCGATGTGGATCCGCTCGTCATGGGTGCTGCGGTCGAACCGCCTGATCCGGAGGACCTTGCCGTCTGACAGCGTAGAGAACTCTTCCGGGATGCCTGCGAAGTCCGACTTCTCGACCAGTTCTCGCTCAGGGACCTCCATACCGATTGCTTCGGCCAGGGCCAGGTTGGCGTATTCGTTCTCCGCAACGCCCTGGAAAGCTGTTGACGGGAATTTGGCGATATATTGCCCCTCGCCGTCTCTCAGTGGCAAAGTCAGGCCGCCGCCCTTGCCGGTATTCTTCATTACCGACAGCTTCATCTGGACACCGGCGAGGGAAAATCGGGCCTTGGGAGCATCGACGCCTCCCGCAGGCGGATTCACCTGAGAGCCGTCGCTGGGCACCGCCCTGACCGCGCCTGGCAAGTCGGCCCCGATGGCCGCCAGGAGATCAAAGTCATTGCCGGGGCGCACGTCCTCTGCGTGATACTTCTCCATCGCTTCGCGCAACTTGTCTTCCGGCAGCAGGTTGGCGAAGAAGGCGGCAAAGCCTCGCTGTGCTGCCTGACAGAACCGGTTCACGAAGCTTCATCCGGTTGCGCAACGAAAGCGGGCAGGTCATCGTCATCAGGATGCCTCAGAAGGGCGTTAACGGCCGGAACCAGGCTTTGCGGCACCATCATCATTTCCAATCCGAGTGCCCGGGCGATGTTGATCAATGTGGTTGCGCGCGCCGCGGCGCTTCCGGCTTCGACTTCCCTGTACCGCGGGCGCGAGATACCGGCCAGACGCGCCACCTGCTCCTGCGTTAGGCCCGATGTCTGCCGGGCCTTTCGGAACATAGCGCCTATCTCCTGAAGGGATTCACACTGCATTCTAGACACCTATACAGATCATTTCTGAACAAATGATCCCTAAACATATCTTATCTCGGGCCTGCATACTATCGAAATGATCCCCTCCCGTATCACGCGACCAAAACATGATCCGCAAAGGGATCTTGCGTCGCTATGGTCGTGCATTATTGTCGCACCGATTGCCCTTATCTTTGATGCACTTCCCAAATCCGACACCCGGGCACGCTCGCGGCTCTTGCGTCCGCCATGTCACCTCCCAACTCCTAGGCTTTGGCCGATCACGCCGTCGAAACGGCGGCTACGTTCACGCCTTCGACCCGTGAAGCGCTGAACGGCCTGCCCAACGGCATAGCGGGACTGCTACAGCCGCCTCGCAGCCGTCAAACTGATCACAAAGAGAGGCTGAGCACTATGCCCAAACGATCTCCACACGTCCTAACATGGAGCCTGAAGCCGTGCCGGAGCGGCGTAGCAGGATCATTCCAAATACGGTATTGCCGTAGATGCTCACCCTGGAGGGATTTATTCGCAAATCATTGGATTTGAAAACAAAAAACCCGCCTTGCGGCGGGTTCTGTTACTGATTGGTGCCCAAGAGAGGACTCGAACCTCCACGACCGTTAAGCCACTGGTACCTGAAACCAGCGCGTCTACCAATTCCGCCACCTGGGCACATTCAATCAGGTTGCGTTCCGATCTTGCGAGCGGAGGCCGGTGAAATACAGAGAAGGTCGAAGCAGGTCAATGGTCTTTTTGAAAGTTTTTTACATTTCCACAGATGACTGCGTCGAAAATGGCAGAGCCAAGGGCCGTCAGGGATTGCGACGCACAAGCCCATGCGCTAATTGGGGTTTATGAAGGGGTGCCGCCCCACAGGCATCCGCGCATCCGAGGTTTCAACATGTCTAATCTATCCTCAAGACTGGTCACCGTATTCGGCGGGTCAGGCTTTGTCGGTAAGCAGGTCGTCCGGGCGCTGGCGCAAAAGGGGTGGCGTGTGCGCGTCGCCGTTCGCAAGCCAACCTATGCCTATGATCTCAAGCCGTTGGGGACCGTCGGACAGATTCAGATCGTGCGTTGCGATGTTCGCAAAGAGGCCGAGGTTCAGGCGGCACTCAATGGCGCGTCAGCGGTGGTCAACCTTGTGGGTATTCTGTATCAAACGCCCGGCGCCTCTTTCGATGCGGTACACCGTGCGGCCTCAAAGGCGATCGCCGAGGGTGCCGCCAAGCTCGGCATCAAGGACTTCGTGCAGATGTCGGCGCTTGGTGCCGATCCCAAATCCTCGTCGAAGTATGCCTCAACCAAAGGCAAGGCCGAAGAGGCTGTGCGCGCAGCTATTCCCTCGGCCGTAATCGTGCGCCCGTCAGTGATCTTCGGGCCGCAGGATGGCTTCTTTACGGGACTGGCCGAGCAGATCAAAGCCTTTCCGTTTATGCCCTCGATTGGCGGCGGCAAGACGAAGTTCCAGCCGGTCTATGTTGGAGACGTGGCGCGCGCTATTGCCGATACGCTTGGCAACCCGGCCTTTGCGGGTAAGACGTTTGAGATAGTAGGGCCGCAGACATTCACCTTCAATGAGCTCGTCCAGTATGTGGGAGAAGAGATTCAGTCTCCGCGCGCCCTGATCTGGATGCCATTTGCCGCTGCAAGCCTGATCGGTGTGGTGGGTGACATCAGCTCACTCCTGATCAAGCCGCTCCTGACCTCTGATCAGGTACTGCTGCTGCAGAAGGACAATGTGGCCTCAGGCAAGCTGCCGGGCCTGCGTGAGCTGGGTATTCTGCCGACGGCGGTGGAGTCGGTGGTGCCATCCTATCTCTGGCGCTTTCGCAAAAACGGACAGTTTGCTGAATATGCGGGCTGAGCCGGACACAGATTGCAAAAAAGCCCTCCAGATGTCTGGAGGGCCTTTTTGTATCTGAACGCTCGAACGATAAACTTCCATGTCAGCCGCTACAAATGGGTCAGGGCCGTGACTCGACGGGAGCGACCTTATCCAGCCAATCAACGGCCTTAACAAGCGTGTCGAAGGTCATGATCTGTCCGTTCGTGTAGGCCTCGTCAAACACCCTGGCACGCACCTCGAAGAGGACTTCGTTCGTAATCACGGCCACCTTATTACAGATGTCCATGCCCGCTGTCTCTCTATGCCACCACTCTAACAGACGCTCGACTTCCGCGTAATCGTAAAGACCGGTTGCGCGCCTGTAATCAAAGATGCGCCGAAACGTCCAGGCATTTCGGTGAGCCTTGTACTCCTCAATGATCCGATCGGTCAGCGCAACGCTGTCGATCTGACCCAGCACCTTGAAGGTCAGGAGTTTGCGCTCGGCATCTAACACAACATCAAGCACCGCGTGTCCTCGTCTGTTTTATAGGCCGTCCATCGGTTTCGATGTACCGACGGCGACAATTTGCGACAGAATGGACACAAAAACGTCGTTCGCAGCAAGTGTAATTTTCAGCACGCGCGCGACGCGCCAAAAACGTCTCTGGCTCAAAGAGCGAAAAAACAAAGGGTAAAACCCAACCCGTCCACCAATGGAGAGAGCCTGGGCAATGCCGGGCTAACACGCGGTTGGGTTTTGCGAGCGCCTTAGTGCCCCAGAGACAAAAGGATAAGGCCGATACCGCCAACAAGAATGCGCCAGATAGCGAAAACGCCATAGCCGTTTCTGGCTACGAAATTCAGCACTGAGCGCACGACTATGAGCGCTGTGATGAAGGCCGCGATAAAGCCCACAGCGACAAGTCCCATATCATTGAAATTCATCTGACTATGGGTCTTATAGACATCATAGGTGAAAGCGCCGAGCATGGTCGGCATGGCGAGGAAGAAGGAAAATTCCGCTGCCGCCTTCTTTTCGACCTTACACAGCATGGCCCCGATCAGGGTCGATCCAGAGCGCGACATGCCTGGGATCATCGCCAGACACTGAAAGACGCCGATGATGAGTGACGTCTTGAAATCGAGGCGAAACGGATCGGTCTTATTGGGGGTGGGCGCGTACTTATCGACCAGCCAGAGGATGATACCGCCGACGATCAGGCTGATGCAAATCAGGCGCGGGCTTTCGAAAAGGACGCTTTTGATAAAGTCGTGAGCCAGCACCCCGATGACCAGGGCCGGAAAGAAGGCGACCAGGATAGAGATGGCAAAGCCTCGCGATTGTGGCGAGGTCGGCAGGGTGATGACGACATTCCAAAGCTTGTTGAAATAAAGGCTGAGAAGCGCCAGCACGGCACCCAGCTGAATCAGCACCTCAAAGGTATTGCTGGGTGAGCTGAAGCCCAGAAAATGCGACAGAAGAAGAAGGTGGCCGGTCGAGGAAACCGGAATATATTCCGTCAGGCCTTCGACAAAGCCCAGAAACAAAGCAATTAAATAATCCATTGAAATAGTCCGGGGAAAAAGAGAGCGCGATTTTATATGCACCGCACCATGCGCTGTGAGAGTTTAGAGGTCAAGCGCGTGCCCCCTTTCGGGCGAGCGATCGGCCAGGAGATTCCTAAGGTCAGAGATTTGCGGCTAAAGGATGTTCGCCAATGTAGCGCAGCCTCACCCTGGGCGACAAACCGGTTTCGGTCTGTTCGATTGCGTGAGCGAGCCAACCCGCTGAGCGGCCCAGCCCCATCAGGGTAAAAGGGGCGTCCTTTGGCAGGTCGAGGTGGCGCCCGATAAGGGCCAGAGCCAGAGTAAAGCCCAGTGGCCGCCCCGTCAGCTCCTCGCCCACGGCACGGATGGTTTTGAGGTCTTCGCCAATATGAGGGGCGGCGGCCATCAGGGCCTCGGCTCGCAGCGCGTCGCAGGGTGATTGCTCCGTTTCGAAGCCGGGCAGCTCTACGCCCTGACGCAGGAAGGTTTCCGCCACGAGACGAGGATTACCCTGACGCCTGACCTGAGTGACATAGGCTTCCGCGCGTGACACCCGCCCGCCCATGGCCGGCCCCGTGAGGGTGGAAAAGCCGGCGAGAACAGGTGAGGATAAGGGCCCTTGCGACACCGCCGCGGCGCGCGCGGACAAGGTGGCGGCATCAAGCCCGTTATCAGCCGACAAGACGAGAGCCCGTCGGATCAGATCGACGTCGCGCTGATCATTCACCTTCCAGGCACGCGCCAGACGCTGGTGGAAATAAAGGCGTGGGCCTCCATTTGTTACCGCATCAATGAGTTCATTGAGGATGCCGGCCGCTTCAAGGCGGAGATTTCGGTCGGGGCTGAGCTCAGAGAGGGCGTCTTCGTCCAGTCGCCGCGACAACATTCCCCAGACGCGGGCACGCGGTCCGCCGGTGAAATTGACATCCGGTCGCGGTTTAAGGGGGCCGAAGGGGTTTGAGGAGTCGTCCTTCCACAACAGGGCGGCGACCGCCTCAAAATTTTCGGTCTCGCTAAGCTCCAGGCTGTCCCGCGTACGGTAAAAGGGACGATTGTCTATCGAAATGAAGATATCGGAGTCGATCGTCGCCTCACCGCGGACGGCCGACTTACCACTTAATGTCGGCAAGACAGGTGGGGCGTCCTCCGCGGGGCGAGGCGTGCGTTGAGTGAGACGCTCGATATCATCGAGGGCATAAAGTGAACGTCTTGGATTATTCGGATCGGTTCGCGCGGCAATGCGTTGACGACTGACGTACGCATAGAGGGTTTGTGGCTTGACATCCAGTCGCTGCAAGGCTTCGGCGCGGCTGATCCATTTGCGCGACATGGGCAAAACCCTCACATGCGGGGCTGACAATCAAGATTGATTGCACCCAAATTTAAACGCTCAGTCTGTTAAAATCCAGCTATGTTTAATAGGGGCTTAAAGTTTTTGTAGCGACGTGAATTCAGGCGTATAGAAAAGCCGTTTTCCGCAGTTTTCAGGCTACCTGTCATGGCCCTGCCCTTTACGCGCAACTTTAACCCGTTCAGCTTCAGCGGGCTGACACCCCAGGAAATGATCCTGCGCGTGTCGGCCTTGTCGGTATTTGTGGCTCTGACGCTGATCGGCCTTAAGACACTCGCCCTTTTGGCGTCAGGTTCGGTAGCGGTTCTGGCGTCGCTGACCGACTCAGGGCTTGATCTTCTGGCCTCTCTGATCACATTTTTTGCCGTACGGTTTGCGCGCACACCGCCCGACAAGGAGCACCCTTTCGGGCACGGCAAGGCAGAGGCGTTTTCAGCGCTGTTTCAGGCTGCCCTTGTGTTTTCTTCGGCGGCTCTGATCCTGCGCGATGCCTGGGATCATCTGCGCGCGCCGGAACCAGTCAGCGGGGGCCTGTTGTCCGTGGCGGTGATGATCGTCTCCCTCCTTCTGACAGGCCTTCTGATCGCGGCGCAAAATGCCGCTTTAAAGGCCTCTCAGTCTGTGGCTGTGTCGGCTGATCGCGCGCACTATCTGACCGACATTGCCGGCAACAGTATAGCACTTGTGGGCGTCGGCGCCGGAGCGCTCGGTGTGCCGCATATTGACGCTATTGCCGGCGGCGCGATTGCCCTATGGCTGCTATGGGGAGCGCTGCATGTTCTGAAAGATGCCGCCGACAGCCTGATGGATCGTGCGCTTACAGACGAGGCGCAGGCGCGCATCCACGATCTCGCCTCTGATGATCCTGAAGTTCTGAACATCCATCGTCTGCGCACCCGCATTTCGGGTCCACACGTGCTTATCCAGATGCACATGGCTTTGCGACCTGACCTGACCCTTGTCAGGGCCCATGAAATAATCGTAAGCGCTGAGAAACGCATATTGTCGGCGTATCCGAATGCCGACATCCTGATTCACCCCGACCCGGACGGCGCGTCGGAGCCGCATGGCGGCATCTTTGCCGAAGCGCACGACCGGGTACATCAGATCTGACATGACCCCACCACTGCGCACGCTTTATCATTTCGCCTTTGACCCCCATTCGAGGCTGGTCCGCCTGAGTTTGGGCGAAAAGAGACTGGCCTTTGAAGAGGCCCCGGTTAAGTACTGGGAGCCGACGGATGAGTTTCTGCGTCTCAATGTATCAGGCCTTTTGCCGGTGCTGGTGGAAACCTTTGACCATGGACGCACGGTCACGCTTTGTGAAAACCGCGCGATCCTTGAACATCTTGACGAGACGGCCTCGGAGGTACGGCTTTGGCCGACAGATCCGCAGGAGCGCGCTGAGGCTAGGCGTTTAGTAGGCTGGTTCGAGCGTAAGTTCGACTACGAAGTCAACGCCTTGTTGCTGCACGAAAAGATGGAAAAGCGCCTGTTGGGAATGGGCGCGCCTAATCTGTCGGCGCTGCGCGCAGGGCGCGATGCGCTGCGCGACCATCTGCTTTATTTCGAGAGCCTGCTTGAGGCCCGAAACTGGTTGTCGGGCCGGCACATGTCCTATGCTGATTTCGCTCTGGCTTCGCATCTCAGTGTCATTGACTATGTCGATGAAATGAACTGGGACCGCTATAAGCATCTTAAGACCTGGTACATGGTCATAAAATCGCGTCCGGCCTTTCGTCCTTTACTGGCCGACACGCTCCCGGGCGTTGCCCCTTCTGCACACTACCGGGATCTTGATTTCTGATGGAGACGTCGCCCGACACCCCCCTCAAACCAGAGGCGGAGGGACAGGGGGAGGCGTCCGCGCTGCATCAAAAACCTCCCTCGCCCGCCACCTTGCGGCCTCCCCTTTCCGTCGAGTCGGCAGACCTCAAAACCTTCATCACAAAAAAGGCTCTTGGCTTAGGATTTTCGACAATAGGCTTTACCCATCTGCCGCAGAGCTGGGACGCCGCGCAACGCCTGAAAGCCTTCATCTCGGCTGGCTATCATGGCGAAATGAAGTGGATGGAAGAGACGCTGGAACGGCGTCTTCACCCACAGAATATGTGGAACGGGGCGAAAAGCGCCATTGTACTTGGCTTTAACTACGGGCCAGACAGCGATCCCCTGCTGGGGCTTTCCGAGCGTGACCTCGCCAATATCAGCGTCTATGCCCGCGGCGACGACTATCACGACGTCATCAAGAAAAAGCTTAAGCAGCTCGCCACTGAAATCGTCACGGCTTACGGCTGCGAAGTGAAGGTGTTTGTCGATACGGCGCCGTTGATGGAAAAGCCGCTTGCGCAACTGGCGGGCCTAGGCTGGCAAGGCAAGCATACGAACCTTGTCTCTCGCGAGTTCGGCTCCTGGCTCTTTCTCGGCAGCATTCTGACCGACATGGAGATCCCCCAAAGCTCGACTGAGCGCGATCATTGCGGCTCGTGCCGGGCCTGCCTTGACGCCTGCCCTACCGATGCGTTCGTTGGACCTTATCAGCTTGATGCGCGCGAATGCCTGTCCTATCTGACCATCGAATTTCGCGGTCACTGGCCCGACCGCTTCCGCGCCGCCATGGGCAACCGCATCTATGGCTGCGACGACTGTCTGGCCGCCTGTCCGTGGAACAAGTTCGCCGTTGAGGCCTCCGAGGCCAAGCTGAGAGCGCGCGAGGGCTTCAATGCCCTGTCGCTCGTCGAGCTGGCGCAACTGGATGACGCGGCGTTCCGCACTCTGTTCAGCAAATCCCCTATCAAACGTATCGGTCTGGCGAGCTTCCTGCGTAATGTCCATTATGCTCTGGGCAACAGCTTTGATGACCTCGTTGATGACGCCAAGGTTCAGGTGCTGACACGAAACCTCACCCACGAGAGTCCTGTCGTTCGAGGGTCTGCCGTTTGGGCTTTGTCGCGCGGTCTGAGCGCACAGGACTTCCGCTCTTTGCGCGCGCAGCACCTGGCGCAGGAGGATGACCCGGACGTCTGGAGTGAATGGAGCCGGCATGTCACCTGATGTTACGCGCCCAAGGTTTTCACTTATCGTCTTATCCTATCAGAGCGGAGCCTATCTGGAGCGTTGCATCCAGGCGCTTCTCGATCAGAATACGGATGATTTTGAAATTCTTTTGGCCGACAACGGGTCAACCGACGGTGCGCCACAGGCGCTGACAGCGAAATTTCCTCAGATTCGCTTTATAGACAATGGCGGAAATCTGGGCTTCGCAGCGGGCAATAATGCCGCTGTTCGCCATGCCAGAGGAGACTGGCTTGGCTTCATAAACCCGGATGTGTTTGTACATGCCCACTGGCTTCACGAAATAGAGCGCGCCATAGCCAGTTATCCGGACACACACATTTTTACATCGCTGCAACTCGACCCCCAAGATCCGCGCGTGCTGGACGGGGCCGGAGATGGCATGAGCTTTTTTGGCTTTCCTTTTCGGATGGGGTATCGCACCTGTCGCCCTGAGCACATTCCGGTAAGTGAGGTGTTTTCGCCGTGTGGCGCGGCCTTTGTTATCAAACGCTCCCTGTTTGAGGCGCTCGGCGGATTCTATGAGCGCTTTTTCATATACTGCGAAGATGCTGATCTCGGCTACCGCGCACGGCTGAGGCGGGAGCGGACCTTGCTTATCCCGCACGCGCGCGTCGACCATATCGGTTCTGCCACGCTTGGGGCACGCTCTGATTTTGCCCTGTTCTACGGCTATCGCAACCGGCTTTGGATGTTCCTGAAGAACACCCCCTCCCCTCTGCTGTGGCTAATGCTCTTACCCCACCTTTTGTTTAGCTTGTCAGGGGCGCTGAAGGATGTATTGAAAGGACGCGGCCCGGTCGTCGGTCGCGCCCTGAGGGAAGCCTTGTCAGGCTTGGGCGCGGTGATGCGGGACCGCCGCCAATTACAAAGTACCCGTCTATTGCGTTCAACCGATTTGTTATCTCAATTTACCTGGGACTTGCGCCTGATCCTTCGGCGCGGCCTCGACCTACGGAGCCCGAAATGAGCCTTTCCGACGCTTTCACCGCCCTCAAAACCCAGGCTGCTATTGATGCCAAAACCCCAATCGTGGCGCACTTCGAATACGAAGCCGATCGGTTGGGTCACCAATCCCTATCGGTCGCCGGGCTCTATGTGGATGTTTCAAAGCAATCCTGGTCAGACGCGGGGTTCAAGGCCGCCCTGAAGCTGTTTGAAGCCGCCGATCTTCATGCGGCGCGGGAGCGGATGTGGACGGGCCAGGCGATCAACGTCTCGGAAAATCGCGCCGTCCTGCACGTGGCGCTGCGCGATTCTGACGTTGAAAATGCCCGCTTACGAGGCGCTGAGATCACTTCTGACGTCAAGACGGCGCGCGACGCCATGAAAGCCTATGCGGACGGCATTCGCAGCGGCCAGATTGTGGGCGCGACCGGTAAGCCGTTCAAGACCATTCTGCACATTGGCATCGGGGGTTCAGACCTCGGCCCACGCCTCGTCTGGCAGGCCCTGACACCCCTGAAACCACAGATCGATATCCGGTTTGTGGCGAATGTCGATGGTTCGGAACTGGCGCTCAACACCGCCGATCTTGATCCGGCCGAAACGCTGGTGATTGCGGTGTCGAAGACCTTCACGACACAGGAGACACTGGCCAACTTCCTTGCTGCGCGTGAGTGGCTGATCAAGGGCCTAGGCGAAGCGGCGGCCTCAAAACACCTTGCAGCCGTCTCTGCGGCCCCGGCTAAGACATCGGCCTATGGCATCCCCGAAGACCGCGTCTTCGGCTTTAAGGACTGGGTGGGCGGTCGCTATTCCCTGTGGTCGGCGGTGTCGCTGTCGGTCATCATAGCCGCCGGTTATGACGTATACGAACGGTTGCTGGCCGGCGCCTATGAAATGGATCAGCACTTCCTCACAGCGCCGTTCGAAAAGAACGCACCGCTGCTGCTGGCCGCCGCTCAGGTGTTCAACCGCATCGGCCTCGACCGCCCGTCGCGCGCCGTTATTCCGTATGCGCATCGTCTGCGCCGACTGGCCGCCTTCCTGCAACAGCTGGAGATGGAATCAAACGGCAAGCGCACCGACGGCTATGGCAAACTGCTGCCGACCAAAACCTGCCCGGTTGTCTTTGGCGACGAAGGCACCAATGCCCAGCACGCCTTCTTCCAGATGCTGCACCAGTCCGAAGACATCGTGCCACTGGAACTGATCGCGGTGAAGTCGAACCCCGAAGCGCCGCTCGACATGCAACAGAAACTTTTGTCGAACGTAATCGCTCAGGGTGAGGCCTTTATGGTCGGCAAGAGCCTTGAAACCGCCGAGGCCGAATGCCGGGCAGCCGGGTTCGACGCCGAAAAGACGGCCATCATCGCCCCTCAAAAGGTCTGCCCCGGCAACAAACCCTCTACCCTCGTCCTGCTCGACGCCCTGACGCCGGAAACGCTCGGCGCCCTCTTGGCACTCTATGAGCACAAGACCTTCGCCGAAGGGATCGTCATGGGCCTCAACAGCTTCGACCAGTGGGGCGTGGAACTGGGCAAGACGCTGGCCAATGCGGTGCTGGAAGACATCACAGGCAGCGCCATCAAGGCGCACGACCCGTCTACCACGGCGGCGATTTCGAAAGTGAAATAAGACGCAGGGGCACAGCCCCTGCACCAGTTAGTGGGAGTCAAAAAAGCCGCCTCTGCAAAGGGGCGGCTTTTCTTTTGCTCTCAGATAACCCGCTGTGAGGCGGCGAGTAGGCTTAGCGGACGAGCACCGGCGCGCAGACCGATGAGGCTTCGCAGCCCCTCACATGTAGGGTTATCACGCCACCGCGGCCGCCTTCTTCGCCTGAATGGCCAGTATCTCGTTCGGCATGACCTGAACGAAGGCCTTCAGCGCATTGTCCCAGTCGTCGAGGATGGTCTCGGCGCGCGGGGACTGCGTCTTTTCAAAGTGCTCGGCAATCAGGGCCTTAAGATCGGCCTGATCGCTTTCGGGGACCTCACGCAGCGTGATGCCTTCCGGGTTGATGTATTTGGCGAACGCCCCTTCGGTGTCCCAGACATAGGCGACACCGCCGGTCATGCCCGCGCCGAAATTGGCACCGGTTGAGCCAAGGATAACCACCTTGCCGCCGGTCATATACTCACAGGCGTGGGCCCCGGCCCCTTCGACCACGGTCACCGCACCGGAGTTACGCACGGCGAAGCGCTCGCCGACGCGGCCTGCCACGAACAGCTTGCCCGACGTGGCCCCATAGAGGTTGGTGTTGCCGGCCAGCATCTGGTTCGGCTGCCACTGCTTCGGACGCACGACAATGGTCGCGCCCGACAGGCCCTTGCCTACATAGTCATTGGACTCACCGACCAGGTCGATGAACAGCCCCTTGACGGCAAAGGCCCCCAGCGACTGACCCGCCGAACCGCGCAGTTGCAGCGTCAGGTGTCCGTCGGCCAGCGTGTCGCCGAAGTTCTTGACGAGCAGGTGCGAGGTGCGCGTACCCACCGCGCGCATGGTATTGCGCACGTCATAGGTCAGCGACATCTTCTCGCCGCGTTCGACCAGCGGCACGGCGTCCTTGACGATCTGAGCGTCCAGCGTGTCGGCCACCGCATTGATCTCATGCGGCAGGGTGACCGGCGCGGTCGGATCACTTTCGACGCGCACCAGCAGCGGGTTGAGGTCGAGGTCATCGAGGTGCGCCCCACCGCGCGATACCTGACGCAACAGATCGGTGCGGCCGACGGCCTCATCGAGAGAACGCAGACCCAGCGAGGCCAGGATTTCGCGCACTTCTTCGGCGATGAAGCTGAAGAGGTTGATGACCTTTTCCGGCGTGCCGGTGAACTTAGCCCGCAGACGCTCGTCCTGCACGCAGACACCGACCGGGCAGGTGTTCGACTGACACTGACGCACCATCAGACAGCCAATGGCCACCAGAGACGCCGTGCCGATGCCGAACTCTTCGGCCCCAAGCATAGCGGCGACCACGATGTCGCGCCCCGTGCGCATCCCGCCGTCAGAGCGCAGACGCACCTGACCGCGCAGATTGTTCATGGTCAGGACCTGATGCGCTTCGCTGAGGCCCAGTTCGAACGGCAGGCCGGCGAACTTGATCGAGGTGAGCGGCGATGCGCCCGTTCCCCCGACCTGACCCGACACGAGGATGGCATCGGCCTTGGCCTTGGCCACGCCCGCAGCCACCGTACCGATCCCCGACTGGGACACAAGCTTCACCGTGACGCGGCAGTTCGGATTGATCTGCTTGATGTCGTAGATGAGCTGCGCCAGGTCTTCGATCGAATAGATGTCGTGGTGCGGAGGCGGCGAAATCAGGCCCACGCCCGGCGTCGAATGGCGCATGCGAGCGATGAATTCCGTGACCTTGAAGCCCGGAAGCTGACCGCCCTCGCCGGGCTTGGCCCCTTGCGCCACCTTAATCTCGACTTCACGGCACTGGTTGAGGTATTCGGCCGTGACGCCGAACCGGCCCGACGCGATCTGCTTGATAGCCGAGTTGGGGTTATCACCATTCGGGCGACGGACATAGCGTTCGGGGTCTTCCCCCCCTTCGCCTGAAACCGACCGGGCGCCAATGCGGTTCATCGCGATGTTGAGCGTCTCGTGCGCTTCGGGGCTGAGGGCGCCGAGCGACATGCCGGGCGTCACGAAGCGCTTACGGATTTCGTTGACCGATTCGACTTCCTCGATATCGATGGGCTTTGACTTCGGCGCCCAGTCGAGAAGGTCACGCGGCGCGGTGGGTGCGTCCTTCGACATCTTGGCGACCAGACCCGAATAGGTCTTAAAGACCTTATAGTCCCCGCGCGTCGTCGCATCCTGAAGAAGATGGATCAGCTTCGGCTGATAATAGTGGGTCTCACCCGCCGCGCGCATCTTGTAGAAGCCGCCAATGGGGATGAGGGCGCGCTTGGACGCCCAGGCTTCGGCGTGCAGCGCGTGAAGCTTGGTTTCGATACCGGCCAGACCAATACCGGAGATGCGCGAGGTCACGCCGGGGAAGAACTCACCGACGAGCGCCCGCGACAGGCCCAGCGCTTCGAACTCATAGCCGCCGCGATAGGAGGAGATGACCGAGATGCCCTTCTTGGCGAGGATCTTCATCAGACCCGCCTCGATGGACTTCTTGTAGTTCATGAAGCACTTGTACGAGCTCTGGCTGCCATAGCGGCCTTTATCCAGACGCTCCTGCATCAGTTCGAGTGCCAGATAAGGATTGATGGCGGTTGCGCCTACGCCCACGAGTACCGCAAAGGCATGGCTATCCATGGCCTCAGCTGAGCGTACGATGATGGAGACGAAAGAGCGCAGACCTTCCTGCACCAGACGGGCATGGACGCCCGCGGCAGCGAGGATCATCGGCACGCCCATGCGCTCAGGACCCGACTTCTGATCGGTCAGGACGATCATGGCCGCCCCGTTCTTTACGGCAGCCACAGCCTCATCGCGCAAAGTGTCGAGTACAGCACGCAGGCCCGCCCCCGGCGCCGCACCTTCGGCGGGCAGCGGGAAGGAGCAATCAAGCTCGGCCACCTGCCCCACATTGCTCGTGGCCAGAAGCCGCTCATACATCCCCGTCGTCATGAAGGGGGAGTCCATCACGAGCACATTTGCCTGGGTTGCGTCTTCGGCCAGAATGTTGCCGAGGTTTTTGAAGCGCGTCTTGAGCGACATGCCGGCTTCTTCGCGCAACGGATCGATCGGCGGGTTGGTCACCTGCGCGAAGTTCTGACGGAAATAGTGCGACAGGGGCCGCCACTTTTCTGACAGCACGGCCAGAGGCGTATCGTCGCCCATCGAGCCGATGGCTTCCTTACCGTCCTTCACCATCGCATCGAGCACGGTGTCGAGGTCTTCGAGCGTGTGACCGGCGGCGATCTGACGCCGGTCCAGTTCCTCACCGAAATAGGCGCGCGGCTCCGGCCCCGGTTCGATGATCGAATCGACATCGACCATGTTTTCCAGCCACTTGGTGTAGTCGTGCTTGGAGGCGAGAGCGTCGAGGATTTCGTCCTCGCTGAAAAGCTTACCGGCTTCGAGGTCCACGGCGATCATGCGGCCCGGTGCGATGGTCATGCGGTGGGCCACACGGTCTTCGGCGACGCCCGTCATGCCTGCTTCCGAGCCAACGATCAGCAGACCATCCTGCGTCTGGGTGACGCGTAAGGGGCGCAGGCCGTTGCGGTCTTTCCCCGCGATGACCCAACGGCCATCGGTGGCGCAAACCGCAGCCGGGCCGTCCCACGGCTCCATCACGGCGTTGCAGTAGGCATAAAGTGCGCGGTGCGATTCCGGCATGGTCACGGCTTGCTTCGACCAGGCTTCGGGGATCAGAAGCGCCTTGGCCATCGGGGCCGAGCGCCCGGCGCGCACCAGAAGCTCGAACACGTTATCAAGGGCCGCAGAGTCAGATCCGCGCGGCTGGATCACCGGCTTTACGTCGCGGTCATTGTCACCAAAGGTCGCCGCCGCCATGCGGATTTCATGCGACTTCATCCAGTTGACGTTACCGCGCAGGGTATTGATTTCGCCGTTGTGCGCCAGCATACGGAAGGGCTGAGCCAGACGCCATTCCGGGAAAGTGTTGGTCGAGAAGCGCTGATGGAAGACCGCGACAGATGAGACAAAGCGCGGGTCCTTCAGGTCGAGATAAAAATCATCGACGAGCTCGGCGCGGAACATACCCTTATAGATGAGCGTCTTCGACGAGAAGGAGCACAGGTAGCAGTCGAGATTGGCCTCCTCGACCCGCTTTTCGATACGACGGCGGCAGAGGAACATGGCACGTTCCAGCGCCTCTTCCTCAAGGCCGTCGGGCGCCGCCAGCATGATCTGCTCAATTTCCGGGCGCGTGGAATTGGCGCGCGTGCCCAGTTGCGAGACATCGACCGGCGCCTGACGCCAGCCATAGAGGTAGAAGCCTGAGCGCAGGATTTCGGATTCAACGATCGTACGCGCGGCTTCCTGTGCGCCGAGGTCATTGCGCGGCAGGAAGACCTGGCCAACAAGGACAGGACCCGGGCGAGGTTCGTGGCCGATATTGCGCACCTGCTCGCGGAAAAAGTCCTGCGGCACATTGATCATGATGCCCGCGCCGTCGCCCGACTTGCCGTCGGCATCGACCGCGCCGCGGTGGAAGAGGGCCTTTAGCGCCTTTACCGCCAGTTCCACAACGTCACGGCGCGGCTGGCCATCAATGGAACAGACCACGCCGACGCCACAGGCGTCGAATTCCGTGCGCGGATCATAGGCGTCGGCCTCGATCAGGGCGTTACGGTTGCGGTGATAGAGTTCGTAAGACGAGGAGCCGGAAGAGATCATTGAGCGGCCTCCAGAGAAGCGGATACGTTTGACTGAATATAGTGGTGGATGTCGGCGGCGGCGTCCTGTCCTTCGCGGACGGCCCACACGACCAGCGACGCGCCGCGCACGATGTCGCCGGCGGCAAAGACGCCCGGTACAAAGGTCTGGAACTCACCGGCCTGCACCTTGATCGTGCCCCACTTGGTGACTTCAAGGCCCGGCTGATTGAACAGGACCGGGATGTTTTCCGGCTCAAAGCCCAGTGCCTCAATGACAATGTCGGCGGGTAGGTCGTTTTCGGCACCGGGGATGTCCTCGATGCCCTGTCTTCCTTGCGCGTCCGGCGTCGTCAGGCGCATACGCTGGATGCGCAGGCCCGACACGTGCTCGGCATCGCCCAGCACGGCCTTGGGGGCCGACAGCCATTCAAACTTGACGCCCTCTTCCTCCGCATTGGCCACTTCGCGGTCAGAGCCCGGCATATTGGCGCGGTCACGGCGGTAGACGCAGGTCACGGCCTTCGCGCCCTGACGGGTCGCGGTGCGCACACAGTCCATGGCGGTGTCGCCGCCGCCGATGACCACGACGGTCTTACCTTCGGCGTTCAGCGTGCCGTTGTCATAGGCCTCAACCGCATCGCCAAAGCCCTTGCGGTTGGAGGCGGTCAGGTAATCGAGCGCCGCCACGACGCCCTTTGAGCCGCAGCCCGGCACGCTCAGTCGGCGCACCTTATAGACGCCGGTGGCGATCAGAATGGCGTCGTGCTTCTGACGCAGCTCCTCAAACGACACATCATTGCCGATATCGCAGTTGAGGACGAATTCGACACCGGAATCGGCCAGACGCTGGGTACGGCGCAGAACGACGTCCTTTTCCAGCTTGAACGACGGAATGCCGTAGGTCAGAAGCCCACCGGGGCGATCGTAGCGATCATAAATCGTGACCTTGTAACCGAGCGTGCGCAGACGATCGGCTGCAGCGATACCGGCTGGCCCCGCCCCGATGATGCCGACGCTTTCACCTCGTTCAAGTGCGGGTACGATGGGCTCGATCCAGCCCTCTTCGAAGGCCATGTCGTTGACGTAGCGTTCGACCGCGCCGATGGTGACGTTTTCCCAGCCTGACTGCTCCAGTACGCACGAACCTTCACACAGACGATCCTGCGGGCAGATGCGACCGCAGATTTCCGGCAGGGTCGAGGTCGCCGAGGACAGGCGGAAGGCCTCCTCAAAGCGCCCTTCGGCGGTCATGCGCAGCCAGTCGGGGATATTATTCTGCAGCGGGCAGCCCGACTGACAGAAGGGCACACCGCACTGCGCGCAGCGCGAGGCCTGCGCATTGGCCTGCTCCGGTTTGAAATCGGAGTAGATTTCATTGAAATTTGTGATGCGGGTCTTCGCTTCGGCCTTAGGCGGCGTCTTCTTGTATTCAACGACGAAGCGGTTCGTCTCGTAGGTCATAGGCCCAACCTCACAACTCGGTGCAAAACCTTCCGTTTCCGGAAGGAAAATTTAGCTTGTTACAGCACGCTAAAACGCCCTAAAGCGCAAAAGCCCGCTGAGTTAAAGCGGAAAATGATGTTTTCCGGCGTTTCCCGCCAAAATCGCGACCAAAAACCGAGGTCGTGGGATTTTTGCCGGGGTAGTTACAAATCGTACTATTTCACATGCCTTTTTTCCGGTTTTATCACCCCGTTTCCGGAGCGTAAACCGAAGGTCCAGACATAAGAACCCCCCAGTGTCTGCCGGGGCAATCCCGGCAAATCCTGAGGGGCGTTTCCGTTCCGGTTTTTAAGTCCTTGCCGCTCTTATCGGGCGGGGCTGTCCTTGACCGGTTCCGGTTCAGCCCCTTGTCCCTTTGATGGGCGTCCGGGCTATCCGTGCTGGGTCTCTCCGTGCTGTGTCGCGTCAAGACCCTCGATCTCCTGCTCCTCGTCCACACGCAGGCCTGTGGTGAATTTGCAGATCATCAGAATGAGGAAGGTGACCACCGCGCTCCAGCCGATCACGACCACGAGGCCCAGCACCTGTTTAAGTACGGTGGCGTCCTTGGCCAGCGCATTGATGCTTTGATTAGCGAAGACCGCCGTCAACACCGCACCCACAAGACCGCCGACGCCGTGCACGCCAAAGGCGTCCAGACTATCATCGTACTTGAAGGCTTTTTTGAGAGCCGTCGCCCCGAAGAAGCAGGCGATGCCGCCGATAAAGCCGATGGCCAGCGCGCCCTTAGGATCGACAAAGCCCGCCGCCGGCGTAATGGCGACAAGGCCCGCCACAATGCCCGAAATCATGCCGAGCAGGGTCGGTTGCTTGCGCTCAAACCACTCGACGATCGTCCAGCCGACGGCGCCCGTCATGGCGGCAACGATGGTGTTGAGCACGGCAACTGAGGCCAGCGCATCCGCCGTCCAGGCCGACCCGCCGTTAAAGCCGAGCCAGCCGACCAGCAGCAGCGACGCGCCGATCATGGTAAAGGCCAGATTGTGCGGCGGCATATAGTCGCGCGGGAAGCCCCGGCGCGGCCCGAGAACGAGCGCGCAGACAAGGCCCGCAATACCCGAATTGACGTGCACCACCGCCCCGCCGGCGAAATCAAGTACGCCCATGCTGCCGAGGAAACCGCCGCCCCACACCCAGTGACACACCGGCGCATAGACCAGCAGAGTCCAAAGGGCCGTAAACAGCAGGAAGGCCGAAAACTTCAGACGCTCGGCAAAGGCCCCGGCGATCAGAGCCGGGGTGATGATGGCAAAGGTCATCTGATAGGCGACCCACAGAAACTCCGGCAGTTGCGGCGCCAGACCGAACGCCGTCTGCATGGTCACGCCGTTGAGCAGCACCGCATCGAACGAGCCGATAAAGCGGTTCAGCCCTTCATTGCCATTGAGGCCGAACGACAGCGAATAGCCTGCCACGATCCACAGGACCGAGACGACAACGGCGGCGGCCACCGACTGCGCCATCGTCGCCAGCACGTTCTTCTTGCGGACCATGCCGCCATAGAACAGGGCCAGACCCGGCAGGGTCATCAACAGCACCAGCGCCGTGGAGACGATGATCCACGACGTGTGACCGCTATCAAGCGCCAAAACCGCCTGATGCTTGAGAAGCGCCGGTGCTGCCGTCGCTGCTGCTGCCACTGATCCCGTCGTCATACCGCCTGAACCCCGATCACACTCTGAAAAGGTTTGGAAAACTCGCATCTGCACACATCGCCCAGCCCTCAGGCTTGACGTTGCGCGTCACAGTTTTTCCGACATTTTTGCTCTTTGCGCGAAATTTTACCGAAAAGCGAGCAAATTTTGCGTCATCTGGCAAAAAAATTCACAAACCGCGTTTCCGACTGTTGCAGAGCGGTAGAAAGGGTCGCTTACGTCATTTCTGATAGTGGCTTGCTTAAGCCCCCTACCGGACCTTGGTCTTTTCCGGCGGCGTATCTGGGCATGTCGGCCAGCGCCCAATCATAGGCGTTACGGATTTAAGCCTGACTGAACCCCTGATCCCAAAGCTCCGTCATCAGAGTATTCAGAACATGCTCCAGAGCGCTTTCGCTGACCGATACGTCCATCTCGCGCAGATGCCGACACCTGACCCGCCGACTGGGCCGCCAGATCATAGGCACCAAAGAGTCCTGTCTCTTCGCTCGTCAGGTCATTATCGATGATAAAACCTTTCTTATAGAAGCGGGACGGCCCTACTTGAACGCCTTTACCGCCGCGACGATCTGGCTTTGCGTTTCGGCTGTGAGATAGGGGCTGAACGGCAGGCTGATCACCGTCTTCGACTTGGCTTCCGACACGCTCAGATCGCCCGTGCCGGATTTGAACATCGCATAGCCCGGCTGCTGATGCAGGGGGATGGGGTAATAGACCGCCGTCGGGATGCCTTTTTCACGAAGAAAAACTTGCAGGCCGTCGCGGTTTTCATGCTCGATCGTATATTGCGCCCAGGTCGAGACGTAGCCGTCCTTCACATAGGGCACGCTGGTCACATAGCCCTCCAGCGCCTCATTATAGCGTTTGGCCACGGCCTGACGCAGGTCAATCTCTTCGGCAAAGATGGCCAGCTTTTCGATCAGTACGGCGGCCTGAATCGTATCAAGGCGCGAATTCATGCCGATGCGCACGTTCAGATATTTCGCCTCATGGGTGTAGTTCATGGTCGCGGCGTCAGTCGGCGTCGCACCGCCGTGCACCCGGAACGAGATCAGGCGTTCAAGAAGCGCATCGTCATTGAGGACCACCGCGCCGCCGTCGCCATAGCAACCCAGCGGCTTGGCCGGATAGAAGCTTGTCGAGGTCGCGTTTGCCCATTCCAGTGGCTGCTTTCCGTCGATGGTGCAGCCAAAGCCCTGAGCCGAGTCGGCAATCAGGAACAGATCATGTGCCTTCGTGATCCTGGAAATCGCCGGATAGTCAGCTGCCTGGCCAAACAGATCAACAGCGATGACAGCTGCGGGTTTCAGACGCCCTTCGGCCTTCACCGCAGCAATAGCGGCCTCAAGCTTCACCGGGTCCATATTGTAGGTTTTTGGATCGATATCGACAAAGACCGGCTCAGCCCCGGTCATCGGCACGACTTCCGCGGTCGCAACGAAGGTAAAGGCCGGAACAAAGACGGCATCGCCCTTGCCCACACCCAGGCCAAGCAGAACCAATTCGATCGCATCGGTGCCGTTGGCGCATGACAGAGCATGACGGGCGCCGGCAAATTTCGCGAGATCGCTTTCAAAGGTGCGAACCTCCGGCCCCATGATGTAAGCGCCATGCGCCAGAACCTTTTTGATCCCGTCTTCGATCGACGCTCCGATGCGTTCACGCTGCGCACCGAGATCAATAAAAGGAATAGCCATGGAGACACCTGCACAGAAGCCAACGAAAGTTGAGGCAGAGACTTATCACCCCTCACGTCCAGTGCACCTCAAAAGGCATTACCTATCGTTTCATCTGCGCCCTATCGTCGCGGCCTGAGACGACAAAGGTTCAGATACCGTATACGCGCTCACTTGTCGGACATTTACCTGAGCAAGCCGCCGTGCTAAGGCGGCGACAGAAGTGATCCGAACGCTTCGGATTTCGCTTGAGCCCGCGGCGGCTTTTGCGCATAAGAGCCGCGTGTGAGCGCTAACATTTTTTTACCGGAGGCAGTTTGGCCCTTGCGCCGGGCGGTCTGCGGGATCATTTCCGTCGCACAGGCAAACGCCTTATTCCTTCAGGGAGACTTACCTTGACCACCTACGGCAATCTGATCAACGGCGAATGGGTCGTTACCGGCACCACCTTCAACAATATCAATCCGTCTGACACCAATGACATCATTGGCGTCTATTCGACCGCTGGTGAGCCGGAAGTTAAGGCCGCCATCGCCGCTGCGCGTACGGCGTTCGAGACCTGGCAATATTCCACCCCGCAACAGCGTTTCGACATCCTCGACGCCGCTGGCACCGAAATCCTGGCGCGTAAGGCGGAGCTCGGAGCGCTGTTGTCGCGAGAAGAAGGTAAGACCCTGCCCGAGGGTATCGGCGAAGTGACCCGTGCGGGTCATATCTTCAAGTATTTCGCCGGTGAAGCCCTGCGCGCTCACGGCGAGGTGCTCGACTCCGTACGTCCGGGTATCAAGGTGGAAATCACGCGTGAGCCTGTTGGTGTCATCGGTCTGATCTGCCCGTGGAACTTCCCCATCGCTATCCCGGCGTGGAAAATGGCCCCGGCCATCGCCTTCGGGAACACGGTGGTTTGCAAGCCTGCTGAACTGACGCCTGGCTGCGCGTGGGCGCTGGCTGATATCCTGACGCGTGCCGGCCTGCCCAAGGGCGTGCTGAACGTTGTCTTCGCTCGCGGTTCGGTCGCTGGTCCGCTTCTGATCGACGGCTGCGACGCCATCACCTTCACGGGCTCTGTGCCGACCGGCACCCGGGTGCGTGACGCCGCCGTGGCCAAGGGCAAGCGCATCCAGTGCGAAATGGGTGGCAAGAACCCGGTCATCGTGCTGGACGACGCGGATCTGAACATTGCCGTTAACTCCGTGCTGAACTCGTCCTTCTTCTCTTCGGGTCACCGCTGCACCGCCTCTTCGCGGATTATCGTGACTGAAGGCATCGCCGACAAGTTTGTCTCGGCACTCGCCGACGCGGCCAAGGCCATCAAGGTCGGCGACAGCCGCGCCGACGGCGTTCAGATGGGCCCGATCGCCTCCCAGGAACAGCTCAAAATCGCGCAGGACGCCGTCGCTACGGCAAAGGCGCAAGGCGGCGTTGTGGTCGCTGGCGGCGAAGACCTCACCTTTGGGACGCCGGGCTACTATTACGCACCGACCCTGATCGACAAGACGACCCCGGATATGGCTATCAACAAGGAAGAGGTCTTCGGGCCGGTCGCCTCGGTCATCCGCGTCAAGGATCTGGAAGAAGCCATCAAGGTCGCCAACGACACCGAAATGGGGCTGTCGGCGGGCATCTGTACGTCGTCGCTGAAGGCCGCTGAGACCTTTAAGCGCAAGGCGCAGGCCGGCATGGTTATGGTAAACCTGCCGACTGCGGGCGTCGATTACCACGTGCCGTTTGGTGGCCGTAAAGCCTCGTCTTATGGCCCGCGCGAACAAGGCGCCTATGCCAAAGAGTTCTACACGATCGTCAAGACGGCCTACACCTTCGCAGGCTAAGGTCTGTTCATTCAGACCAGATGTGGGGTCTTAGCCCCACGTCTCTAACGGAAAAGCGCCCTCGTTGACGAGGGCGCTTTTTTTACTGCCAAGAGAGGTTGCGTCTAGCGGCTGGCCAGACCGGTGCTGCGCGTCATCGCGGCCAGTTCCGTGCTGGCGCGGTAATATTCGATCGAGTCGATCTGATCATTGACGCCCTTGGCGTGGCCTTCGACCCACACAAGCTTTCCGCTTTCAAGGACAGCCTTCACCCTAAAGCGGGTGTCAAAATGGATACTGCCCCCTTCGCAACGGTCAAGCTCAACGACCGCCCTTTTCATGGGGCCGGCCAGTTCCTCGCCCTCACCTCTTACCGAATCGACAATCGCCTTACCCACCATCTGCTCCTGCTTAACGTCGCACTCGGCAAAGGCCGGGACGGCAAGGGTCAGAAGGGCTGCGGCCGCAGCGGTTCCAAAAATCGATTTCATCATGATCTGTTCACTCCGTTTTTTTCTTGTTTTTGGGCGAGTGCCTTGTTCAAGGGCGCAACCGTAACCCACGGGACTGCCCGTAAAGAATGCGCCAATTCAGAGCTTTGACAAGGGAAATTATTCCGAACCCTGACCAAAATCACAGATTTTTTACCGGTGCATATTAATATGTATACGGATTATTTTGACTCATAATGCTGTGAAATAAAAGAAATTTGGCACAAAATGCAAAAAAAGAGGCCCGGCTCAGAGGCCGGGCTTTACGGGAAAAAAACTTCAACAATCAACCAATCTGGGACGGATCGTCCCTCTCGAGCGGGTCGGCGAGGGCCTGTCCTTCGGGTACAAAATCCATTGCAACGGAGTTGAGGCAATAGCGAAGGCCGGTCGGCCGGGGGCCATCCTCAAAAACGTGACCGAGGTGCGAGTCACAGCGACCGCAGCGGATTTCAGTGCGGACCATGCCGTGTGAGGCATCCCGTAAGTAACGGATGTGCCCTTCGGCCACGCCCTGATAGAAGCTGGGCCATCCCGAACCTGAATGGAATTTAGCCCGCGAAGAGAAGAGCGGTAGGGCACAAAGCGCACATGTATAGATACCCTCCGCCTCATACTCATCGAACTTGCCACAGAATGGCGGCTCGGTGCCGTGGTCAAGCAGGATGCGCCGCGCTTCAGGATCGAGCTTTTCAGCGAGCAGACGCAGCTTTTCCTGCGAAGGCGGGGTGAGGTCGAAGCCGAGTTCGGAACGGGCCATGCGGATGTCCTTTCAAGATCAGCCTCTCATATAAGCACGTCTTTGCGGTCTTCACAGGGTCAGTGAAGCTATGGCCGATAGTACACGCTCACAGCCGCGCCCGTCGATCTGCGCATGCGCGCGCATGGCGATGCTTGAGCGTACATCGGGGCGATCCAGCAAGGTGCAAACGGTGGCCTCAAACCCCTCCGGCCAGCCGTCACGCGCATCCAGCATGGGAAAAGGCGAGGACAGGAGCCAGCTGGCCTGATTGTCGGCAACAACGAGGCCCAAAGCGCAGAGTTTCATAGCCGCCACCTCATTGAGGCTGCCGCCTGCCGCCGTTACCACTAAGGTGGCACCGCTAAGGACCTCGGCCACATTGTCAGGCGAAAGATAAAGGCGACATTCCTCGCGCCGGGCACATAATGCGCGCAGGGAATCGACGTCATTATGGGCCGGGCCCACAATCAGACGGATCTCTGCTGCGCCCATATCCGCAAGGGCCTCAGCGCAGCGGGCGGTAAAGCCATAGGGGTCGGAACCGCCGAATATGACGCTGACATGTCCTCGGGGCGGCAGAGGATAGGTCTGGCGAAACTCGTGACGTATGAGGGCATAGGCGGGTCCGAGGCATTTGACAGCGTAAGGTGCGATCTGATCATAGGGTCGCGTCTCGGCTGAAGGCGCGGCATTTATCAGGAGATGGACATTGAGTGGGCGCACCACGGCCAGGTCGTCCATCGCGACGAGAATATAATCCGTATAAAGATCATTATAATAGTCGGGCCCGATGGCATAGGAGTCGCTTACGATCACCTCGCCTGGCGCAATCACGGCGCGCAGAGCCGCCACGTCTTGCGGGGTTCCGATGGAGGTGTCTAGGTGCCGGCAGCGAATGCCCAGATTGAGCAGTCGCTGAATTGCGGCCTCGGCTATGTCATTGATCAGGAAGACGACCTCATGCCCCTGCATCCGCGCCGCTTCGGCAAGGGCATAGCAGCGCATGAAATGCCCCAGACCAATGCGGGTCGAGGCTTCAGTGCGAACCCATATGCGCATGTCCCCTCCACTGCGACAGTCCGCCCCATGGTGTGCGCCATCAGGGTTAGCAGATTGTTAAAGGGTGGTCCCTAGCCTTTTATCGTCATCCCTGCGGAGCGCCCGACCATGGCCAGTTTGACCGAGACCTTTATCGAAGACGGCTTTGCCGATCTGGGTGTCTTGATGCCGGAAGAGGCCTGCCGCGAGCTGATGCAGGCCGTGCGCGCCAGCCGCAATTTCGGCCCCGACATATTCCTCGATCAGGCGACTTTTGAGGCCAATCCGCAATATCGCGGCACCAATCCCATGCCGGGACGCAACCTGTTTGAGGCCCTGTCGCCAAAGTCCGACTTTATTCTGGCCGAACCGCGCCTCAAAAGCGCTTTAAGCGAGCTTCTGGGGGCAGATTATACCGTGCTGGATCAAAAACTCGTTTGTGGCGTGCCTGATCGCTGGTTGCCTGACTGGTTGAAGCCTCGCATCATCGGCAATCCGGTCAATAATCTGGGGCCCTATATTCGACCCGCCTACCGCGACATCACCTACTTTTACGGCATCGATTTTCACCAGGACATCATCGACTGGAAAAGCCGCTATTCTGACCTGATCACGGTTTATGTCTATATCCACCCGGTGACGGCGGGCGACGCGCCTCTTTATGTCCTGCCCAGGAGCCATAAATTAGGGGCGTGCATGTTCCCGCACGACCTGACGAAACAGTCCGACGGGCGCTGGCTCTATCGCAACGGCACGGGCGGCGAAATGCCCCTTGATGAACGGATGCTGGTGGGTGAAACGGGCTATGTCGCCTGCTGGCATGCCTGCACGCTGCATGGCACGATGCCTGTGTCATCGGATGCCGAGCGCTTTTCCGCCCGCTTCCTGATTTCGCGCGGTCAGGCAGCCCAAGCAGGGCTTGACGCCGTCAATGCCTCCATCCCCTATCCGCTGTCGCTCGAAGATACGCGCCGCGATCTGGGCGCCGCGGGCGAAGCCCGGATTAAGGGCAATATTATCACCGGTCGCCCGGTGGCCGAGCGCTAGTCCTTAGGGCCGCCACGGACTGGCAAGGCATAACTTGCCGAAACATGAACCGTCCGAAAGAAAAATAAACCACCACTCCAGCGAGCAATAAGGGGGATTTCCAAGGACTTCGGGCAACCAACTGAGGGCGGCCTTTTTGACCGCCGCACGCGATTGCTTTTTCAGGTACATAGCCGATAGGTTGATTTCGACCCTACCTTAAGCTTGCAACCTCACGGGGAGGTTCTCTTCGTCAATGCGACCGTTACAGACGAAAAAAGCTCGCCTAAGCGAGCTTTTCCCGTTAATCGTATGACGATGAGGGTGGTGTTATCCCGCGTCCTCACGCGCCTTTGCATGTCACAACACCATTTTTACCCTTCGGCGTCAAGACAAACTTGTTTCTGTCTCAAGGTAGCATCCGGCCAATGACTTTTAGTCGTGACGAAATTACCCATCTGCCAAAGGTCCTGTCGGCGCCACGCTTTGCAACCTATCTGGCGGAAAAGAATGGCGACAAAGAGAAGGCACTCGCGCTTTACCAGTGGAATTTGGAAACATCAGCCGCATTCCTTGTTCCGTTGCAGATATGTGAAGTCAGTGTACGGAATTCAATAGTGACCGCTATAGAGACCGTTTATGGCTCGAACTGGCCGTTTGAAAAAGGTTTCGAAATTACGCTTAGAGACCCAAAAAAGGCCTACAGTCAGCGAAAAAACTTAACGGCTCTAAGATATTTAGGCACCAGCGGAAAGATAGTCGCCGAACTCAAATTTGTCTTCTGGCAAAAGATGCTAACTTTTTCGCATGACGCCGATCTGTGGAACACGCATTTCCGGGCAATATTTCCCAACACGGACACCAACAAGACAGTCCAAGAACTGCGCTCTACCGGCTACGACCACCTTGAGAAAATACGTAGCCTGAGAAACCGCATTGCGCATCATGAACCGATTTTTCGTCGTAATATTCAAGACGAATATGACCGCATCCGTGAGGTCATATTCTGGACGGACGTTACGGCGGCAGGATGGGTTGATAAAATCGAGACAGTCACGGGTATGATCGCAACCAAGCCCTAGCGCATCGTATATGCCGGATTGCTTTGCAATCCATCGCTAAGACTGCTTTACAGAACCCCTTTAACACGTATCTATGCTCCGCTGCCTGAGCCGAAAGCCTCAAACCGCGTACCCGTGCTTTAGAAGCCTTGTGCGGCAGTCTTCGCGCACGGCTGCCCAGTCGGCCCGCAAAAGCCCCAGCCCGATCACATCGTGCGGCCCGTCCGACTTAACGACATGGCGGCGCAAGTGCGCTTCCTTCTGAAACCCGAAAGACAGGTGCAGCTTCCAAACGGCCGCATTGCTTTCCAGCACCTCGCACCATAGTTTCTCAAGCAACAAAACACCGAAGGCGTGTTCGATCATCTGATACTCTACCCACGCCCCGAGCCCTTTTCCGCGTGCCGCCGGCTCAGCCAGATAAAAGGCCCAGGCCGCTTTTTGGGCGTGACGGTCGATGTCGACGAAATTGGCAAGCCCAACGGGTTCTTCGTCCCATTCGATGATAAAATATCGCCTTGTCTCGTTAGTGCTCAGGCTGTCGAACCACGCATCGTGGCGCTCGCGCGGAATGAGGGTATCGGTGTACATGTAACGGCGCACCTCGTCCTGATTACGCCAGACGAACAGACGGTCGCGATCATCGGGAGTTAAAGGCCTCAGGCCAGCTGGGCGTGACGACGCTGACATTTTACTCTCACCTAAATGCGCGGGCGCCTCTTGAGGACGCACCCACCGGAGGCATTAAGCCTTTTTTTGATCAGGCCGGTTAATATCCCGTTGTCAACCGATTATCCGGAGCTGCCCATGTCCGCTCGTCGCATCGCCGTCATCCCTGCGCGGGGCGGGTCAAAGCGCATCCCTCACAAAAATATCAAACCGTTCTTCGGCCAGCCGTTGCTTAGCTACTCGATCCGCGCGGCCAGGGACTGCGGACTGTTCGATCATGTGATTGTTTCAACCGATGACGAAGAGATCGCTCTTGCGGCACGCAGGTTCGGAGCCGAGGTGCCCTTTATCAGACCGCCGGAACTGTCCGGCGATCATATCGGCACCAATGCCGTAATAATCCACGCCATTGACTGGTTTACTGAGGTTGCAGAGGCGCCCGATGCCGTCTGCTGTATCTACGCCACGGCACCATTTTTGACGGCGGCCCGCCTGAGCGAGGGGTGGCAGGCGTTGCAAGGCAAGCGTTTTGCGTTTTCGGCCACCTCTTACGCGTTCGCCATTCAGCGTGCCCTTTATCTCACCGAAACGGGCGGCGTTTGCATGTTTCAGCCCGAACACCGACTGACCCGCTCTCAGGATCTGACACCCGCCTTTCACGATGCCGCGCAGTTTTACTGGGGCTGGGCCGAAGCCTTTAAAAACGGTGAGGAAATCTTTGCCCCGCACTCTGCCCCCGTTATACTGCCGCGCACAGAGGTCGTAGATATCGACACCCCCGAAGACTGGGCCGTGGCAGAGCAGATGTATGCGGCCCTACGACACCCACAGGCGCTTTAGCCGCCCTAAACCCACCCTGTACAAAGCATCGCTTTCATTCGCAGCGGGCTGGGACTAAAAGCCGATCCAAGACGGTCCGCCCGTCGAAGTCCTGGATCTGCCCTAATGCTCGCACTGCCGCTCTCCTGGCCGCTCGAAGGCCGGCGCGTCGTCCTGATCGGGACGGGCGACTGGCTTGCGCGCAAGCTGACCCTTCTGCGCCGGACCCCGGCGAGGTTGAGCGTCTTTACGCCGGATGACGAGGCGGAATACGAAGGCATTACGCCCGAACGGCGGTGGCCCACGGTCGAAGAGCTTAGTGACGCCTCCTTTGTTATCGTAGCGTTCGAAGACCGCGTGCTGGCGGAACGGGGGACCGAACTGGTTCGCGCCGCACACAGGCCGCTGAATGTCGTCGATAATCCGGACCTCGGGGATTTCCATATTCCCGCTATTATCGATCGCGGCCCCCTGTCGATCGGCGTTGCAACTGGAGGCACGGCCCCGGTTCTCGCCCGCGAAACCCGCCGAAGAATTGAAGCCGCGATACCCCCGTCTGAGACACAGCTCGCAGACTTTGCCCTGCGACTTAGTCCCCACCTGCGCGCCCTTCTCCCCAATGTTGATGAGCGGCGCCGCTTCTGGGAGGGCGTACTCGATTCTGAGGCGGCCAGTCTGGCGCGTCAGGGGCGCATCGATGAGGCCTTAGAGATCGCCCTTGCCCATGCCCGCGAGCCCGGACCGCGCAGGGGCGTTGTGCATCTGGTGGGTGCAGGTCCGGGGGATCCGGAACTTCTCACGCTTAAGGCTTTGCGCCTTCTCAGCGAAGCTGACGTCATTGTTTACGACCGTTTGGTCGGAGACAGCATCATGGACCTGGCGCGCCGCGATGCGGAACGCTTTTACGTCGGAAAGGCGCGCTCCAACCACTCCGTGCCGCAAGATCAGATCCACGCCCTTCTGGTCGAACAGGCGCGTTTGGGAAAACGCGTGGTGCGCCTTAAAGGTGGCGACCCGTTTGTCTTCGGGCGCGGGGGCGAGGAGGTTGAAGCGCTGAAGGCCGCCGGCATTGAGGTGCACATTACGCCAGGCATTACAGCCGCCCTTGGCTGCGCCGCCTCAACGGCGGTGCCACTGACCCATCGCGATCATGCCCAAAGCGTCTCCTTTATTACGGGCCACGCGAAAGACGGTGATTTTGAGCATAATCCCCTTGCGCTCGACTGGCAGCGACTGGCCGCGCAAAACCATACGCTCGTGGTCTATATGGGCATTCATACTGCGCAGACTATTTCTGACAAACTGACTGAGCATGGTCGCGCACCCGATACACCCGTACTGGTGGTTGAAAACGGTACACGGCCTGATGAGTCCAGAACACTGACCTGTCTGTCTGAATTGCCACAGACACTGCGCAGCCTTCCGCCTAAGGGACCGGCCCTTCTAATTATTGGCGAAGTCGCCGCCCTTTATCAGACGACGCACACGCACCGCGCCGTCGCAGACCTAATGAGGATCGCATGAAACTCCTGACCGCCAACCGCCTGACCGATGGTCTGGTGCTGTGGTATGTGGAAGGCTCAGACCTGTCGGGCTGGACCGAAGATGCGGCGTTAGCCACACGCCTTGAGGATGAGGCGGCGGCGCTGCTTTTGGACGAGTGGAAGGCGCGCGAAACCGAAGTGGTCGCGCCCTACCTTGTACCGCTCATCGATGAAAATACCCTGGTTAAGCGGGAATATGTGCGTGAGCACGTGCGCGCCAATGGCCCTACCGCGGGTCAGACCGCCTTTGACACCGCCCGACAGCACCAGCGCGGAGAGGTTTTCTAACATGTATCAGTATGACCAGTTCGACCACGCAATGGTTGCCGCGCGCAATGCCGAGTTCAAAGATCAGGTCGAACGCCGCCTGAAGGGTGAGCTGAGCGAGGATCAGTTCAAGCCGTTACGGCTGATGAACGGCCTCTATCTCCAGCTGCACGCCTATATGCTGCGCATTGCCGTTCCCTATGGCGTGTTGTCATCGCGTCAGATGCGCACTTTCGCCCATATTGCGCGTACCTATGACCGTGATTTCGGTCATTTCACGACGCGCCAGAACATTCAGTTCAACTGGATTAAACTGGCCGATACCCCGCAGATCCTCGAAGACCTGGCCGCGGTTGAGATGCACGCCATCCAGACCTCCGGGAACTGCATTCGCAATACCACCACCGATCAGTTTGCCGGAGCGGCAAAGGATGAAATCGACGATCCGCGTCCGTTTGCGGAGCTGATCCGCCAGTGGTCTACCTTCCACCCGGAATTCACCTTCCTGCCGCGTAAGTTTAAGATTGCGATCACGGGGGCCACGCGCGACCGCGCCGCTATTCGCGTGCACGATATCGGGCTGCAACTGACCGATAAGGGATTTGATGTATATGTGGGTGGCGGCATGGGTCGCACCCCGCACCTGGGGCATTTGATCAAGTCGGGCCTGCCTGGCGACAAGCTGCTAAGCTACCTCGAAGCCGCGCTTCGCGTTTATAACCGGTATGGCCGCAGAGATAATATTTACAAGGCGCGTATCAAAATCCTGGTCTCGGCGTTAGGCCCGCAGGAATATGCGCGTCAGGTGGAAGAGGAATGGGCGACACTTGATCAGGCGCAGATCGACGCGCCGCACGCTGAAATCGCGCGCATCAAGAGCTTCTTCCCGCAACCCGCCTATGCCGAAAAGCCGTTTGATGTGGCCTCGCTTGAGCGCGCCAAGGCGGCAGATGCCGGTTTTGCCCGCTGGGTGCGTAACAATACACTCGCCCACCGCCGCGACGACCACGTATCAGTGACGATTTCGCTCAAGCCTACAGGCCTTCCGCCAGGCGATGCGTCGTCAGCGCAGATGGACGCGATGGCGGATGCCGCCGATCGGTTTGGCTATGGCGAATTGCGCGTGAGCCATGAGCAGAATGTCATCCTGCCGCATGTGGCGAAGGCGGACCTTTACGAGCTCTACCGTCTTTTGGATCAGAACGGTCTGTCTTCTGCCAATGTCGGAAAGATAACCGACATGATCGCCTGCCCCGGTCTCGATTACTGCTCGCTGGCGAATGCCCGTTCCATCCCGCTGGCGCAGGATATTTCGCAGCGCTTTGCCGATGCTGAACTGACGGACAAGATTGGCGATCTGCAGATCAAGATTTCGGGCTGTATCAATGCCTGTGGCCATCACCATGTCGGTCACATCGGCATTTTGGGCGTCGATAAGCAGGGTGAGGAGTTTTATCAGATCCTGCTTGGCGGTCGTGCGGATGAACAGGCGGCACTTGGCGTCATTACCGGCAAGGGCTTAAGTGCCGAAGCGGTACCGGGCGCACTTGAACGTCTGATTAAACTCTATCTTGAACTGCGAACGGACGAGACCGAGCGCTTTATTGACACCGTAGGCCGCCTTGGCCGTGAAGCCTTTGCCGGAGCCTTGCATGAGCCTGCTTAATTCCTCACACGCGCCGCAACTGGTCAGCGATCAGGGCGAGGTAAACGTCAATGGGTGGACGCTGCTGGCCGACGACGACGCGCTCGGCGTTGACCAGGCGGTATTAAGCTTTGGGCGCGCGATTAACGAACTTGACGGGTTGAACGGCCGCTATGGGGTGCGCGTCGCCCCGGGCGATGACGTTCGAAAACTGGCTCCGTTTCTATCGAAGGTGGCCCTGATCGAGGTCGCCTTTCCAGGCTATCGCGATGGGCGCGGCTATTCCACCGCGCGTATTTTGCGGCAGGATTTGGGTTTTGACGGTGAACTGCGTGCCGTCGGTGATGTGCTGCGCGATCAGCTTTTCTGGATGATGCGCTGCGGCTTTAACAGCTTCCTTTTGAAGGATGCTGATCCGGCGGGCGCCATCCGACACGCGCGCTCATTATACACACACGCCTATCAGTCCGCCGCCGACGGTCTGAAACCTGTTTGGGCCCTGCGCCATCCGGCGTGAGGGCAGGAATCTCCGCAATGACTGTGCTGATAAACAATCTGGTGGCCGATACGCCCGACCACGAACGCGCGCGCAAACTGTCTGCCAGATATGAGGGCTGGAACGCAGAGTCGATTCTGGCTGACGTCATCGGGCAGGAATTTGTGGGCAGTATCGCGCTCACCTCGTCCTTCGGGGCCGATGCGGTTGCGCTTTTGCACCTGGTCTCAAAAATCGACCGCACGACACCGGTCATCTTTCTGGATACGGACCGCCACTTCTTTCAGACGCTGCAGTATCGCGACGAAGTGATAAGCGCGCTCGGTCTCACAAACCTCACTAATCTGCGCCCGGCGCTGGAAGATATCCGTGCCCTTGATCCGAAAAACACCCTTTTTCAGAACGACCCGGACGCGTGCTGCGATTTTCGAAAGACCAGGCCTCTGGCCGCGGTAACAAAGGACTACGCCGCATGGATTTCGGGCCGTAAGCGCCATCAGGCCGCGACCCGCGCCAACCTGTCCGTTGTCGAGTTTGACGGGCGCAATTTCAAGATCAATCCTCTGGCAAACTGGACCGCGCAGGACGTGGCTGACTATATTCGTGCCCACAATCTGCCCGAACACCCTCTGGTGGCTCAAGGCTATCCATCGATTGGCTGCTTTACCTGCACGAAGCCTGTCGAAGAGGGCCAGGATGCGCGCTCGGGTCGCTGGGCCGGGCAGGATAAGACTGAGTGCGGCATCCATTTAAATGTCTATGACGGCGGCGAGGGGATCTAAACCCGCCACGTTGCGTAGATGTGTCACCCACGGCCTCGCGTCAGTGACACCTCGGCCGCCTGAAGTCGAAGCGTTCAGGATGATCATCCGGGGGCAGGCGCCTTCGCGACACGCCCACCATGAAGGCTAACCTGGGCTCCCTTCAACAGAGAAAGCGCCCTTCCAGCCCCTTTATATATGTGCGCGCCCCTGCCCTATGCAGCGCGAGCCCTTTCTGATCTGGTGACGTGCTAGGAGCCGCCCAACAGCGGCAACCGCTCTCTTTGCATCAACGCATAGGGCGTGCTCATAAGGCGTGTGATATCCTGTCAAAGCGCAAGATCGGTCGCGCGGATTAAAGCGATCAATGTCTAGATAGTGCCGCTACGGAGCAAGGGACGATGACGGCGGCGATTGAAAACTATCAGGCTCGAATGCGACGCGTTCTGGACTATATCGACCGGCAGACTGAGGAAGAGCTCAGTCTGGATGTGTTGAGCGGTGTTGCGGCCTTTTCAAAATTTCACTTCCATCGGCAGTTCGTGGCAACCTTCGGCTTGTCTGTCCATCGCTATGTCCACCTCGCCCGAATGAAGCGCGCTTCATTCCGGCTGGCCTATCACGAGGCCCAAAGCGTCACGGACATAGCATTGGATGCCGGATATGATTCACCCGATGCCTTTGCCCGCGCCTTTCGACAACGCTTTGGACAATCACCCTCGTCGTTTCGCAAGTCACCCGACTGGGAGCCGTGGCTGGCCGCTTTTGGCCCTCTCGATGCTGCAAGGAGCAAGCTCATGCAAAAGACCTTTACCGCCGACGACGTGACGATCCGCGACGTGGTTGCAACCCCTGTGGCCATTATGGAGCATCGGGGCGCCCCCTCCTCAATTGGCGAAACGATCAAGCGCTTTATCGCGTGGCGCAAAGCCACGGGTCTGACCCCAAAAACAAGCCCGACCTTTAACATCTTCCATTGCGATCCGCATACGACGCCAGACACTGAATACCGGATGGACCTGTGTGTCGGCACCGATCGTTTGCTTGGCGAACAGGACAAGCCCATGAAGGCGGGCCTGATCCCAGCGGGTCGCTGTGCGGTACTGAGGGTTATTGGCCACACCGATAATCTGGAGGCCGCCGCCCTTTACCTATATCAGACGTGGCTTCCCGCCAGCGGCGAAGAAACCCGCGATTTCCCGATCTATTGCCAGCGTCTGAGCTTCTTCCCGGACGTGCCGGAGTCTGAGGCGGTGGCTGAACTCTTTTTGCCGCTGAAATAGACTATTTCGGCAATGGCAGCTTCCCTGATGCGGGGTCGTGGGGTGTCTCCTGACTGGCAGGATAGACGCTGCCGGCACAGGCACAGGGAAGCAAAGGCCTTAATAGTCCTCGAGAGGATAACGGTTACGGCGCCACGAAGAAGGTCTTGGAGCAGTATTCGCAGGTAATATGCACCTGACCGTCCGCTTCAAGCATGTCTGACTGCTCATCCACCGAGAAGGAGCGGACAAGTTCTTCGACGCGGGTTTGCGAGCAGCGGCAAAGCTTCGCGATGGGCTTAGGCGGCGACAGACGCACGCCGTCCTCGTGAAAGAGACGAAAGAGCAGGCGATCAGCTTCAAGCTCGAAGTCAGTAAGCTCTTCTTCGCCGAGCGTCGCAAACAAGGCCCGCACGTGATCGAAGGCTTCACGCGTATCGCCACGCGCATCATCGCCGGCCAGGGCCTGGATCATCGCCCCGGCCGCGCGCCAGCGTTCACCGTCAGGCGTCGTTTCGCGAGAAACGGCGAGCTTGATCTGCGTCGGGATCTGTTCGGACTGTGCGAAATAGTGCTCGGCGCACAAGGACAGGCTATCGCCTTCGATGGGGGTTACCCCCTGATAGCGATCACCCATACCATCGGGCTCAAGCGTCATTATGAAGGTCCCCTGCCCCAGAAGCTGCTGCGCGCCCAGGGACTGGAACTTTCCGACATTTTCCGCTTCCAGAGCTTTAAGTTCTTCGGGATCGAAGCGACAAAAACCGCGCAGGGAGCCGCGTGTATCGTAGTCGGCCACGACATAGCGCACCACGCCCTGTCCCTGAGCCTGCATGATCAGACGTCCCTCAAACTTCAGCGCAGAGCCGACCATGACCGCCAGCACACAGGCCTCGCCCAGAAGGGTCGCAATCGCATCCGGATAGGCGTGGGCATCAAGAATCGCATTCAGCGTTTCGTCGAGGCGCACCAGACGCCCGTGCACGGGAAGCGTGTCCAGCACAAAGCGGGCGGCATAGTCCTGCGACGGCAAAGGATAGGAGGTCATCAGAAAATCACACAAAAAGGGACAGGAGCGGCGGAGATAGTTTCAGCCTTGACCGGTTTCAAGGCATTACTGCGGCAATACTGACACCTTAACCGATCCGGCCGGTCAAAAAAAGCCAAGCAGAGCGGATTTACTGACAAAGGCGGTTGTCTTGCAGGGGCTTTTGTCCTAATTCCGCGCATTAATTTCGTGCCTTAAGGCGCGCTCCTCTCCCCTTCGGATGCGAACATGCACATGGCTCCCGCAAGCGTAAATCTCGCCACGCTCGTTCTCGATTTTGACTCAACCTTCACCAAGGTTGAAGCCCTCGATGTTCTGGCCGAGCAGCTCTTTTCGAGCGATCCCGCACGCCTGACGGACCTGAAGTCGATTAAGGAGCTGACAGACCTCGCCATGTCGGGAGAAATCGGCTTCGGCGAGGCGCTGCAACGTCGTATCAGCATTCTTAAGCCTTCGCGCGCTGATATCGAGGCGCTGGCGGAGGCCTTGAAGGCACAAGTGTCGGCGTCGATCGCCCGCAATCGCAAGGTGTTTGAGGAAAATCCCGGTAAGATCCGCATCATCTCCGGTGGATTTCACGAATTCATCGATCCGGTCGTAGCCGAGTTTGGGATCAAGCCCGAGCACGTGTTGGCCAATCGCCTGATCTTCGACGAGGCGGGCGTGGCCACGGGCGTTGACCAGGACAATCCCTTGTCTAAGGATGGCGGAAAGATCGTCGCGCTCAGAAGCTGGGCTGACCTCACCGGCGCCATTGTCATGGTAGGCGACGGATGGACCGATTATGAGGTGTTTCAGGGCGGCGCCGCCGATCGCTTTTACGCCTTCACTGAAAACGTCAGCCGCGAAAAGGTCGTGGCCGCAACGACCGCCAGCGAGGCGACGCAGGTTGTTGCCTCTTTCGATGAGGTCTTACACAACGAAGGGTATGAAGGGCGCTACTCCTTCCCGCGTTCGCGCATGAAGATGCTTCTTCTGGAAAACGTTCATCCGGTCGCCATTCAGCATTTTCGCGATGAAGGCTATGACGTCTCCACGTTGAAGGGCGCACTTGATGAAGAGGCTTTGATTGAGGCCATCCAGGGCGTGCACGTTCTGGGCATCCGCTCCAAGACCAATGTGACGCGCAAGGTCCTCGACGCCGCCGACAAGCTCATGGCGATCGGGGCGTTTTGTATCGGGACTAACCAGATTGATCTGAAAGCCGCCTCCGAAAAGGGCGTGGCGGTCTTCAATGCGCCCTATTCCAACACGCGTTCGGTGGTGGAAATGGTGATGGGGCTCACGGTTATTCTGACGCGCAACATTTATGACAAGTCCATCCAGATGCACACGGGTAAGTGGGACAAGTCGGCGACCGGTGCGCACGAAGTTCGTAATAAGACGCTCGGCATCATCGGCTATGGCGCGATCGGGTCGCAGCTTTCGGTACTGGCCGAAGCCTTTGGCATGCGCGTTATCTATTATGACGTTGCCGAAAAACTCACCTTGGGGAATGCCCGACGTTATCGGACGATGGACGCCGTCTTAGCGGAAGCCGATGTGTTGTCACTGCACGTTGATGGGCGGGCCGAGAACAAGAACATCTTCGGCAAGGCCCAGTTTGCCAAAATGAAAGACGGAGCCCTGTTCATCAATCTTTCGCGCGGCCATATCGTCGACATTGAGGCTCTGGCGGAGGCTGTTCGCACGAAGAAGATCTATGGCGCGGCCGTCGATGTTTTCCCCGAAGAGCCGCGCACCAATGACGATCCGTTTGAAAGCGCCCTCATGGGGCTGCCAAACGTCATTCTGACGCCGCATATTGGCGGGTCTACAGAAGAAGCGCAGGAAGCCATTGGTGAGTTTGCGTCGGAACGGCTTTTGAACTTCATCAGCCGCGGCGACACGACCTTCTCGGTCAATATGCCAAACGTTCAGCTGTCGGAAGTCGAGGGGCGTCACCGCTTCCTGCACATCCACCAAAACGTCCCTGGTGTTATGGCGGCGATCAACAACGTCATCGCGAAGTATAATCTCAACATCCTTGCTCAGCACCTGAAGACAAACGAGCAACTGGGTTACGTGATCGTTGACGTCGACCGCGGCTATTCGCGCGAGGCCCTTGATGAACTGAAAGCGGTCACAGGCACGCTCAAATTCCGCTCGCTCGTCTAAGACCGGCGCTCACCATAAAGGTTTAAGTCTGCCTTGTTTGAAGGACCGCATTGCGCCGGGCCTGCATAAAAGGCGCACGAGAATAGCATCGAGTCGCCCCTGGCGAGATCCTTGGCGGGCCTGAAGTGGAAGCCGGCGCCGATCTGACGGAGCGATCTGCGCACCTTGATCGGCATCAGAGCCCATTGAGCTCCAAGCGCAAACCGCTGCCCTGGCCGGCGAGACAAAAAGACATCGTTATCTCAATTGCCCTTGTTGCCGCGCGCGTGCTAGGCTCTCTCTTTTCGAGGAGGGATAGGATGAGAGCGCTTAAGGGAAGACCTGTGAGGGGAACGCAGAGAGCGCCCCATAGCGCAAAAGCCTTTTTGGCTGGCGTGCTCTTTTCAGGGCTTGTTTTTTTGACAGGCGGAGCGGCGGCGGCTCAGACGGCCGATCCGGTAAAGGACGCTATTACGTCGATCGTGGAGCGCTTTGTGACGCGCGCGAATGCCTGTGGCGCCAAACTGCCCTACACACCGGGCGTGGTCGTCGACAGTCACCCGACGCTGATCTCGTTCTACTTTGAGGATAAGAGCGTTCACGCCTCCAGATGGTCTGAAATGCCGCCGGAGATTCAAGGCATGCTGTCTATGTGGGCGGCGAAGGGTAAGCTCGGTCTGGACGCGAAAGGACAGTTTGGTGAGGTTTTCAATTCTCTCCTTGTCCCGCACGAGCTTGGTCATTTCGCCTCCGACTTCAATGGTCGTTCCAAGGGCCAGAGCTTCTGGGATGGGGAAGTCTATGCCAACCGGGTGGCAATCGCTTTCTGGCGCGCTGAAATCGGAGACAAGGCGCTCGCTGCCCGGCTTGATAATTATAACCGCTTTCTGGATGAGCTCCCCAATCCCGTGCCCGCCGGCAAGGAACCGAGGGCGTGGTTTGAAGCCAATTATGAGGCATTGGGCAATGATGCGCAGGCCTACGGCTGGTATCAGGGCTTATTCATGAGAGAAGCGCGGTCACTCTCCAAGACGGATGAGTTTTGCACCATCATTGCACCGGCCTCACCTGAGGCGTAAGGTCGTCGACGATCTCTAAGCGTCTCAGTCCGGTGTTTTGGAAATTCCAGGATTCCGGATAGGGCGTGTACCGAGAAATAAGGAGGCGTTACCTTGCTTCGGGACTTTCCCGTCCTTTTCGAAACGCTCAAGGCGCTGATGCTTGAGGCGGCGCCAGATATGACGGTTACGCAGGCATCGGACTGCTGTCTTACCGTCAAAACGCGTTGGATCGAAGCGCGGACGGGAGAGCCCGCCTGGTTTGGCTGGATTGCGATCAAGGCCTCCTATGTGGCCTACCATCTCCTGCCACTCTACAGTCTGCCGGAATTAAACGCGCTCGTTCCGGCCAGTTTAGAGAGGAAACGCCAGGGAAAAACCTGCTTTGCTTTCAAATCAGCGGATGAGGCCCTGCTTGAAGATTTGCGCCTCTTAACGGAACGCCTGGCGGCCAAAGAAGCCGACCTTCGAGCGGCTATTGGCCAGACCCGCGGATAGTGTGGCGATTGTCGTCGTCATTTTGTCCGTGAGGTCGCCTGAACTGGCCCCCTGAGTCCCCCCTTGAGTACAAAAAAGGGCCGTAGGAAATCCGGCCCTGTTGCATCTGTTTTAATCCAGAAAAAAGACATCTTCCTGCGGCGGCGGCAAATCGAGCCCGGCCAGTCGACGCCAGGCCTTCCATACCCCCACAGGCACCCTGTTCGGACGCTCGCCATTAGGATCGAGTTTGTGCGCGAAGGTAAAACGTAACCCCATCTTGTGCGGCTGGGTCCATGCGGGGGATCCAAACTTCACCATCTGGCCGGGCACATCGAGGAGCCAGAGATCTCCGGGGGAATGGGGCATATCTTTGACCAGAACCTGCGCCCCTGAAGCACTTTGGTTGACGATTTCGCAGGGCACTTCCGTGCCACTCGGTAGCAAAAGAAGCGTGCCCGTCGACTTACAGTCAAATCGCGGCTCGGAACGACGGTTCGTGAACTGCTGGTACGGCTGGATCACTTCCACCCCCGCCTGCGGGGAAGTCACGGTAGGCGAAGACGGGCGTCCGCTTGGACCGGGCATATCGTTCGGCGTCCTTAGGGGTGAAGCGCTGGTGTGAAGGTAATGCACAGGCATTTATAAAAGGTTCTTTTTGCGAATGCGCTCAGACGCACGTGCGCAAGCGCACGGGTCAGGCTGCGGTTTAAAGAAAAGCACACTAATTCGAAAACGCTTGGAATCGGCCCTTTAGAGCCGGGTACTGAACGCCGTTAGGCAACGCACCAAATCGTGCGCGAACTATGACGGTCTTCGGTGAAGACTTCCTTTACGGGGTTGACTTTTCCACCGCTGCATCGCATATGCCGTTTTGCTGCGGCGCAATGCTGCACCTGACTGGCCGCGTGAGGTCGGGCGACTACCCAGTCCCGACAAGCCAGTTTTAACGGATGACAGATGCGCGAACGCCGTTTGCGCTTGATAATCTTTAAAAATGAACCCGAGAGCTAAGACACGCGCTGGCCTCATCCTAAACCGCCCGCCACGCCAAAGAGCGCGTACGGGCCGAAGGATGGTGTGCGCCGGTCTTTTCCGGGTGTACGCGCATCCCAATTGAAAGCGCAGTGTCTTGACGACCTTTAAAGATCTCGGCCTCTCGGCCAGCCTCCTCGCCACGCTGGAAAAAGAGGGTTATCACACCCCTACCCCTATCCAGTCGCAGGCCATACCGATCCTTTTGGATAAGCACGACCTTCTGGGTATCGCCCAGACCGGAACGGGCAAGACGGCAGCGTTCGCCCTGCCGATCCTCCACCACATCCTCAGCAATCGCATCATCCCGGCGCCGCGTTCGTGCCGCGTTCTGGTCTTGTCGCCGACGCGCGAACTCGCGACCCAGATCGCTGATAGCTTCAAGACCTATTCCAAGGGTCTGGGCCTTCAGATCGCCACCATCTTCGGCGGCGTGAAATACGGCCCGCAATATAAGGCGCTCCAGGGCGGCATCGACATCCTCGTTGCGACGCCGGGCCGCCTGATCGACCATATCGAACAGAAGACCATTGACCTGAAGGCCGTGGAACACCTCGTCCTCGACGAAGCCGACCAGATGCTCGACATGGGCTTTATCAAGCCGATCCGTCAGGTTGCCTCGCGCCTGCCGGCCCAGCGTCAAAATCTGTTCTTCTCGGCTACCATGCCGAAGGAAATCGCGGGTCTGGCCAACGAACTGCTGACCAATCCGAAGAAGGTTGAGATCACCCCGGAAGCCACGACGGCCGAACGCGTCACCCAACAGGTCATCTTCATCGAGCAGCAGCGCAAGCGTGCCCTGTTGTCGGAGCTTTATGCCGACGAGAAGCTCGCCCGCACCTTGATCTTTACGCGCACCAAGCGTGGCGCCGACCGCGTGGCGGCCTATCTTCAGGCCGGCGGCGTCGAAGCTGCGGCCATTCACGGCGATAAAAATCAGTCTCAGCGCGAGCGCGCGCTTCAGGCCTTCAAGGCCGGGCGAGTCCGTGCCCTTGTTGCGACTGACATTGCCGCGCGCGGTATTGACGTCGATAACGTCACCCACGTCATCAACTATGAGCTGCCGTTTGTCTCTGAAGCCTATGTGCACCGCATCGGCCGTACCGCGCGCGCGGGCAAGGAAGGTCACTCGATCACCCTTGTTGCCGATGATGAGCGCAAGCTTCTGAAAGATATTGAGCGCATCACGCGCCAGCGCATCCCGTCGTGGGATCGCCGAAAGGACCAGGCGCTGAAACTTCTCGATGAAGCGATCCTCGCCTCGGGGCAGACCGAAAAGCCGAAGACGCCGGATCGCGTGGTTGAAAAGACCGCGCGTCACCTCGACCCGGACGCCGAGCGCGTGCATAAGCGTTCGCGTAACCGTCCCAATCGCGACGAGCGCCGCGGCAATGGCCGCGATGGCGACAACAGCCGCGGTGAGCGCACCTTTGGCAAGAAGGACGCTTTCGGTAACCGCGCCGAGCGCCAGGCTCGCAATGAGCGTCCGGAACGCACCGAGCGTTACGACCCGCTGGCCGCCGAACGCGCGCCGACCCGGGCCGCCCGCGATTTCCCCGTCGAAAAGACGTTCGCTGAGAAGCCGCGCGGCGAAAAGCCCCGCTTCGACAAGCCAAAGGGCGAGCGTCCGTTCAAGAAGCGTGATGATGCCCGTGGTGAAACCCGCGCTTTCGAAGACCGTCCGGCGCGCCCGGCAGCGGAACGCGGCAATGAACGCCCCACCGGTGAACGCCGCGTCGACGAGCGCAAGAAGAAGCCGTTTGGTAAGTCAGCCAGTGGCAAGCTCGGTGGTCGCAAGACCAACACAAAGCCGCGCGCCCACCACAATGAGCCGGTCAATCGTTCCGAAGGCGCACAGCTGAAGCGTCGCTCACGTAACGGCTGATAGGGTTGGGGTCGATGCACGCGTCGCACCTGACACTTTATCATTGTTAAGGCGGCGCATTTCCGCTTTAAATCGACTTCATGGTACCCCCTGAAACATTTTCAGGGGGTACTGTCATATGGAGTTGGGACATGCGGACTAAGGGTTTTGCGCCGGATCGGCGCACGACGATCGGCCTGATGGCGGCCTTGATGGGCACGACCTTTCTGACGGGGTGCGAGCCGAAGGTAGAGGCGGCATCTGAGGATTCAGCCCCCCTCGCCCTTGTCAGAAGCGCTAAGGATGTCCACTCCTACGCCGAACCCAATGTGGCGCGCGTTCGCCACGTCGATCTCGACCTCACGGCCGATTTCCGCGCTAAGGTTCTTAAAGGCACCGCGGCATTGACGCTTGAAACCGCACCAACAGCCAAACAGGTCATACTGGATGTCAAGGCCCTCGATATTGAGGGCGTCACAGATGCTTCGGGAGAACCTCTTAAATATTCGCTCGGCGCGGCCAACCCCATCCTAGGCGCGCCACTAACCATCGAACTGCCGCAAGGCGCGCAGAAGGTGGTGGTGAAGTATAAGACGACTGCGAACACACAGGCCCTGCAGTGGCTCGATCCATCGCAAACGGAGGGCAAGAAGTACCCCTTCCTCCTGTCTCAGGGGCAATCCATCCTGACGCGCACGTGGATTCCGACGCAGGATTCCCCGATGGTACGCCAGACCTATAACGCGATCATTCGTGTGCCTAGCCCACTTAAAGCCGTTATGAGTGCTGAAATGCTGACGCCGGATGGCGAGGCCGTACCCGGTAACGCCAGCCTGCGTGCTTTCCGCTTTAAGATGGAGCAGGCCATTGCGCCTTATCTGATTGCGTTGGCGATCGGCGATATCGGATTTCGGCCGACCGGCGATCGCACGGGCGTTTACGCTGAGAAGGCGACCGTTGCGCGCGCGGCGAGCGAGCTTGAGGATCTGGAAAAGTTTGTCGCCGCTGCCGAGAAGCTCTACGGCCCCTATCGCTGGGGTCGCTATGATGTTCTGGTGCTTCCGCCATCCTTCCCCTTCGGCGGCATGGAAAATCCGCGCCTGACTTTTGCCACCCCGACCATTCTGGCCGGTGACAAATCGCTGGTATCACTGATTGCCCATGAACTGGCGCATTCCTGGTCTGGCAACCTCGTCACCAATGCCACCTGGGATGACTTCTGGCTCAATGAAGGTTTTACGGTTTATTTTGAGAGCCGCATCATGGAGGAGATGTACGGCAAGGACCGCGCGCTCATGCTGCAAAGTCTCGGCTATTCGAGCCTTCAGGCGGAACTCGCGCGCATAAAGGAGCCCGGGCTCACCCAACTGCATACCGACCTTAAGGGACGCGATCCCGATGACGGGTTCTCGGAAATCCCCTATGAGAAGGGGGCCGCCCTTTTAACCTTACTTGAGCAGACCTATGGTCGCAAAAAGTTTGATGCCTGGCTTAAAGGCTACTTCACACGCTATGCCTTTAAGAGCATGACGACAGCCGGCTTTGTCGAAGACCTTCGTGAGACCCTCTTGAAAGGTGATCCGGGGGCAGAAGATCGTCTGAAGCTAAACGAATGGCTCTATAAGCCCGGCCTGCCTTCCAATGCTATCAAACCGCAATCGGAGGCCTTTGCTAAGGTCGAGGCGCAGGTGGACGCCTTCACCAAGGGGACTGCGGCCAAGTCACTGATGACGGAAGGCTGGGTAACGCAGCAATGGCAGCATTTCCTCGAATCCCTGCCACAGACGCTTACGACGGAGCAGATGAAGGACCTTGACGCGGCCTTCAGCTTTACGACCTCGCACAATGCGGAGATATTGTTTGCCTGGCTGAAACTGGCAATTGATCATCGTTATGAACCAGCCCTGCCCGCCCTTGAGGCCTTCCTGACCGCACAGGGCCGACGCAAATTCATAAGCCCGCTCTATACGGCGCTGATGGCCCAAAAGGGCTGGGGTGTTGATATGGCCAAGCGTGTTTATGCTAAGGCTCGCCCGCTCTATCACTCGGTGACGCGCGCGACCGTAGATGAGATTGTGAAGTAGAACCCTCCTTAAGGTTTTTCCTCTAAAGTGTACGGAGATTTGTTTATTTCCGTACACGTACCATGTCGTTACCCGAAGCTCGTACCGTCCTGATTGTTGATGACCACGAGGTCAATCGCCGGCTGGCCTCTCTGTTCCTGCAACCGCTCGGCTGGCGGGCGGTAATGGCTGCCAATGGCAATCAGGCGCTGGAGATCGCGGCGATCCAGAGGGTCGATCTGATCCTCATGGACATGATTATGCCCGGCCTCAACGGACTTGAGACAACGGCGGCCTTGCGTCAGGCAGATGGCCCCAATCGTGACACGCCGGTTATCGCGGTAACCGGCACCGAAGACAACCTTAGAGAATGGGCAGCGCTTGGGGTGACCCAGCGCGTGCTGAAGCCCGTCGATCCTGATCGCCTGATCGAGGCCGTGGCTGAAGCCACCCGAAGAAACCCCGGATCGTCGTGGCGTATCAGCGCCTGACGTCGAACCCGTCATTGCTGAGGAAGGCGTCAAGCTCCGCGACGGTGGCCAGCGCAAAATCCCCCGGCATGGCGTGCTTGAGGCAGCCCCCGGCAATACCGTAATTCAGGGCGTCCTGGTCGCTCCTGCCGCTCAGAATGCCGTGCAGCACACCGGCGGCGAAGGCATCACCGCCGCCGATGCGGTCGATGATGCGCGCAATGTCATAGGTCTCGGTCTCCAGGGTTTCCTTTGGCGTGTACATCAGACCGGCCAGACGATTGTGATCGACATTAATCTGTTCACGTCGCGTACAGATAAGACGCTTCAGGTCGGGGAAGGCGCTGAAGGCGTGGTCAGCAGCGGCGCGGCTGCGTACGTGGCTGCCCGCCTCACCGGCAAAGGTCGTCTTAAAGACCAGTTCGATATCGCGATAGCCACCGAAGATGAGGTCGGCCTGCGCCATCAGCTGCGGGATAAGGCTGGGCGCATCGCCGCCCCAGGCCTCCCAGAGTTTTGGGCGATAATTGCAGTCAAACGATACCTTGATACCGAGCGTGCGCGCCACCTGCATGGCCTTCAACGCGCCCTGAAAGGCATTATGGCCCAGCGCCGCCGTGACGCCTGAGACATGCAGCCACTGCGAGCCCTCCAGCAACTGCGCCCAGTCAAACGCCGAGAAATCTGCGGTGGCGAAGGCCGAGCCCGCGCGGTCATATAGGATGTCTGAGGGGCGATGAATGCCGCCGGTCGTGAGGAAATAGAGGCCCATGCGCCCCGGGGCGGTCGTGACGCGCGTGGCATCAACGCCGAAATAGCGAAGCTGGCCTGCTGCGGCGTGTCCCAGATCGTTATCCGGCACCACGCTGATCATGCGCGTCGAATGACCAAGGCGGGCAAGCCCAACCGCCACATTAGCTTCCGCCCCCCCCACATAGGGGGTCAGTTCCGGCAGGGTAAAGAGCGGATCACGTCCGGCGGTGGACAGGCGGATCAGCAGTTCCCCGAAACAGGTAAAGGCTTTGGTCATGGCAGTCTTCCGTTGGCTTTTTCTGATTGTAGGGAAGGCTTTAGAGCCCATCCTGAAAACTGTGAAGCGGTTTTTAGCCCAATGCCCGCATTGGGTCCTGGGAGCCAGATACATGCGCTTCAAAAAAAGGGCGCCGGATAACCGGCGCCCACAGTGCGGAAGCTAAAGTTTACGCTCATTCGTACTGATTCAGTCGCCGTCTCAGTACTTATAACGGAAGCCCATATAGTACTGGCGTCCGGGGTGAGAATAGTCCTGAAGCAGGTTGCTGGCGGTGTTGCCCTGAGCTGTGTTGTAGGCAATGTATCGATCGTCGTACTCGTCGGTGAGGTTGATGCCTTCGAGCACCACCGTAAAGTTCTTGTTGATCTTGTAGGTGATCTGCGTGTCGATGTTCAGCGTCTCGTTCTTACCCACAAAGTCTGCGCCCGAGCCTGGATTGAGCTGGTTCAGATAACCCGCTCTGTAGGCTGTAGCGACACGCCCGGACAGCTTGTCATCTTCATAATAAAGGGTGACGTTCCACGACTCCGGCGACAGCCCGAGAAGGTTCTCGCGACGGTAGGTCGTAGATGTCAGGCTTGAAGCGACGACGTAGTCGATCTTTGACTCAACATGCGTGTAGTTGAAGATACCGCCCGTGTGCTGGAGGAAGCCCGGGAGAAACTTGAACGGCAGTTGCACATTCAGCTCATACCCTGTGAGCTTGCCGCCCGGTGTGTTGATAGGCTGGGTGACGGTGTAGAGGGTTGACCCTGTCTGCCCTGTTCCATCGAGGAGGCTCAGATCAAAGCCCAACTCCTGGAAGGGGACCTGCTTGGTCAGCGTTTGGATAAAGTTTTTGATATCCTTCTGGAAGAGACCAAGGCTGATCAGCGTGTCTCGATCAGCGTACCATTCGAAGCTCAGGTCCTTCGTATTGGCGCGATAGGGATCAAGGTAGGGATTACCCGTAGTAAAGGTTTGCGAGGAGGTCGTGATGGAGCCTCCCGGCGACAGGCTAGCAAGCGTCGGGCGCGCCATGGCTTTGGAGGCGGCGGCGCGAATGAAGAAGTTCTCAAACGGCGACAGGCTCACATTGATCGACGGCAGCGTGTCAGAGTAGCTGCGCTCGATTTGCGTGTAAACCGAGCTCGTCCCTCGGCCGATATAACCGGCCACCCATTGCTTTGTGTCCGCCTTACGCACGCCGATGTTCCCACGGAATGGCATCGAACCGATAGCCGTTGAGAAATCAACCTGGACATAGGCCGTTGTGTCATCTTCTTTGGCCAGGCGGTTATTGGCCCGTGACGATGAGTTGGTGTTGTTAACCGTAAAGACCCCATACTGGTTCACGCACCGACAGTCGTAATTGAAATCGCTGCGGAACTTGTCGAGGTTTGGTATCAGGTAGGTGTTGCCACCGACGCTGACGGTCTGGGCATAGCTGGCAAGGTTTGCCTGCACGGCATTGACGAGCCCGGTCGCTTGACCCGTTGTCGCATTGACGCGGTTGGCCGCTTCATCGCGCGTTTGAACGGCTGTTGTGTAACGACCATATTCAGTGCTGGTGAAGTCATAGTGCTTGCTCGACCCGCCAAACTTTACCGTAAAGATATCGTTCAGCTCATAGTTAAAGTCGATTTTGGTCGTATTGAACTTGTTTTCGACGCTTTGGGGACGGATGCGGATGAGAGAGGCATCGCCACGGCTACCCGTGGAGCCACCTTCGGCCGCAGTTGGGGTCGCCAGGGCGTTCGGCGCATAAGACCAGTAAGCGGCCTGATCGAGGTTAGCGCCATTTGAACTGCCGTAGTTGAAGACAGGTGCCTTCATATTGGTAAAGTCGTACGAATAGCCCTGAACATCATAGGCATCAAAGGTGAAGGTGGTTTGCTCAGGGTTGTCCTGAAGCGAATTTGACGCCCCCACCAACAGACGCATCTTGAGCTTGTCGGTGATGTTCTGATCCCAGGTCAGGTTCAGCTGGGAGAAGGTCGTCTTCAGTTCGTCAAAGCGATGTTCCGAGCGAATATCGACATTGTTAAACTTGGCCTTAACGAGCGTGCCTTCGTTATCTATGGTGTAGTCATAAACCTGCGTGCGCGGCAGGCCCGCACCCGAGCGGCTGAAAGAAATGGCTTCGACTTCCCACTCGTCGCGGTTAGCGGAAAATTCGGCCAAGAGACCGTCGAGCGTAATCAGGGTGCCTTCAAACGGGCGCATCTGGAAGGAGCCGGTGATCCCAAGGCGCTTCTGGTCGGTTTCAAGACGCGCGTAACGCGGGATGCGCGGGTGAAGCGCGTTTGTGAGCTTAATGGCTTCGGGGTCAGTCAGAGTGCCAGACTGGGCAATCGAGGTGAAGCTCGTACCGCCGTTGGTCGAATATCCACCAAAGCGACCGGCGGTGCCGGGCGACGACGAGTTCTCCCAACGCGTGGTGTTAGGCCCTTCTTCGACGGCAAGACGCTCGCCGTAGGCAATCGACAAAAGCGCACCGAGCTTACCATCGGCCCAGCGATTTGAGATCAGGAAGGTGCCGCGAGGCGAGGTGTCCTTTGACAGGTCGTTGTAGCCGAGCTGGCCGGAGCCGGCCATGGTAAAGCCCTTATAATCAAACGGGCGGGCAGTGCGCAGATCAACAACGGCGCCAAGAGATCCCTCTTCGACTTCTGCGGAGATGGACTTACGGACGGTGAGCGAGTTGAAGAGCTCGGCGGCAAAGACGTTGAAGTCAAAGCCGCGACCCCGGTTAGCGCCGCCGGACACATCCTTACCGCCGGCAGTAGCCAGGGCTTCCAGGTCATTGAGACGCACGCGGGTAAATTCAGAGTTCAGACCCCGAACGGTGATCGAGCGCCCTTCCCCGCCGTCGCGGTCAATGGCCACGCCCGGAACGCGCTGTAGCGATTCTGCGAGGTTTAAGTCCGGAAACTGCGCGATATCGTCTGCCTTGATGACATCGACGATGTCGTTCGACTTCTTCTTTTCACTGATTGAAGTCTGAAGACTGTTGCGGAAACCCGTAACGACAACGGTATCCACCTCGTCCTGAGCGCTAGGCGCGGCTTCCTGCGCCATTGCACCCGTGGCCATAAGGGCCAGAGCGGAGACGCCATACCAGGTGATCGCAGACGCAGTTCGGCTGTTAATTGACTTTGTTTTCATCTTGTAACTCCCCGTTCAGCCCGGTGCGTGCTCTGACGGCGCGATACTCAGGCAATGGACGCCCTTAAGCGGGCATTTTTAGTGTTGAAATGATACCGGTGTCACAAACGCATGGTAACCGGTGTCAGTGGTCTTAGCTAGACACAACCGTGTCTAAAAGACAAGCGGCTTCCTTCAGGTTGATTAAAAGGGTGACAAATCTGCCATAGGTCTTCCTCCCGATCGACGAGCGCTCTTGCGGCGCTTAGCCCGAGTGTGGGCATTGTCTTTTAAGAAAGGCTGAACGAAGACACCGGGGCGCTGAGGAGAGCCCCGCCCTGCCGGTCCGTTGCAATCTTATCAGCCGATTTCCGGTCGGTTCTCGGTCAGGGCGACGGTCTTCAGATGAATTTCGGCGGCCGCGTGATGAGGGCCTTCATAGGAGACGACCGAGGTTTGTCCGGGAAGGATGTCATGAATGCCGGTCGTCGCACCTGACGAGATCAACTGGCCCTTTTTGAGGGGCCGTCCGCGCGCGGCCAGATGTCCGGCGAGCCACCCTATGGCCTTAAGAGGTCCGCCAGGCATGGTGAAAAGGCCGCCCTCCCCCACAATCTCCCCGTCGATCCTTGTGGTCGCGCCATAGCCCTTCACAACCGCCTCGCTCAGGTCTTCGGGCGAGCTCGTTTCATCGAAACTCGCGAGCTTCGCTCCCAGAATAAGCCCGAAATTATTGCCAAAATCGGACGCCACCACGGTCGGCCCCAGCTTGTTGATCGTCGGCAAGGGCGAGCCCGCCATCTCAATCCCGGCAAACAGGGCGTCGATCAGACGCAGAGCCTCGACCTCGGTATAGTCGGTCTTACCCGGCTCAGCATCGACGCCGATACGGAAGACAAACTCAGCCTCAACCGCCGCAAAACCGTTTTCAAAGACCGGGATTTCGACCTCGCCTTCGGAGGGTTTAAAGACGGTCTCAAAGATGGGACCGGCCAGACGCTCAGTGCCGTGTTCGGCCTGACGTTCCGGCGCCAGGCGCCCGATTTTCCAGCCGACGACCGGACGATCCCAAAGTCTGATCGCCTCTTCCTGAATGGCGTAGGAGTCACTTAAGCCAGCCGGAATCTGGCCCGGATAATCGCTGAGCGCACGGGCCGAACGGCGGGCGGAGACAAGGTTCTGGGCAATCTCTTTGAGGCTCATTGGGTGTCCTTTGTACGTATCCCTTCGGACAGGGCCCACATCAGGGCCCCCACGCCCTTAGGATCATTGGGGGTGATTTTTTCGGAGAGGTAGTAGGCGTAAGAGCCGTCGCGATAAGGCACATTGCCAAGGCCAGCTACGCCACAAACACCGTTTAGCGCGCCAGGCGTCACAAAGCGCGCAAAGACGGCTTTCAGCGACTCGACGCCGGTGCGGCCTGCACTTTGCGGCATGATGTCCAGACGCGCCGCCTTCATCAGGCCATAGGCCACCATCAAGGAGGCCGAGGCCTCCTCGTAATTGCCTTCGCGCGCGCCCTGATCGACGACCTGATACCACAGGCCGTTTTCCGACCGGAACTTCAACAACGCCTCAAGCGTGCGGCGGGTGATGTCGGCAATGTCGGCGCGCAGGGCCTCGCTGAACCCTTCGGACGCCTCATAGACATCGACCAGCGCCCCGATCCACCAGCCCATGGCCCGACCCCAGACATTTAAAGACAGACCAGTCTGTTTATCGGCCCATCGCTCAGACCGGCTTTCGTCCCAGCCGTGCGCATAAAGGCCATTGTCTATCTGCAGGGTCTGATCGACAAAGCGAAACTGCGCCACCGTATCGGCAAACAGGCCTTCATCCTGCGTGATGCGGGCGTATTCGGCCTGGAAGGGCTGCGCCATAAAGAGGCCGTCCAGCCACACCTGATGCGGATAAATTTGCTTATGCCAGTAGTTGCCGGACTGTGTGCGCGGATGGTTTTTAAGCTGAGCAAACTGCACATCCATCGCCGTGCGAAAGCGGGGCTCGCCCGTAATGGCGTAAAGCGGAAACAGAATCTTCCCGCCATTAACATTGTCGATATTATATTCCTGCGGATGGAAAGTCGGCATGGCGCCGTCGGACAGGACACGGCTCTGCATCTCGGTCAGGATATAGTCGAGAAACACACGATCCTGCGTCACCTGATAGAGGTCAAGGGCCCCCTTCCAGACCACGCCGTCTTCATAGTTCCAGTGCGGGCGATAGGGTTCCCAGGTGCGGAAATAGCCGGTGATGAAGGCGGGGACGGCATCGCCAAAGCGCGCCAGAGACGCGGAAGTCTGCGGCGACAGATCGAACGCGCGCTGCGTCGGTGCGATGCTGACATCGACGGGGATATTGTGTTTCAGGTCAAGCATGTGACGTTTTCCAGAGTGAGGGTTTCGCCCTTCTGGCCCTCTATGTCGAGCATGTGGGTATACAGATTTTTGACGTTGGCGATCAGGCCGCCCAGTCTCGCCACGGGCGCAATCGAGGCCGCCATATCAGGTTCACCGGGCTGCGCGTCCCTGTCGAAGCGCAGACGGATATGGTCGAGCGTCAGGCCCTCCACCGGCTGCTCCGGTAGGCCCAGCACATAGAGCCCGGCATGGCGTACACCTTTGGCGTCGATATGGCTCAGATGGATGTCGCCGATAGAGGGCGTACCGTCATCAACCGGGCGTGGGTTGCGATCGGCCACACAGTCCGTTTTTCCATCCGGATCGCACCAGTAGAAGCTGTTGATCACAAACGCAGTCCCAACGCCTTCCATGCGCAGATGGCGACAGTCAAGACCTCTGACCACGGCGTCGCGGCCACGGCCGCGGCGCGTTTTAAGCCGTATACCCCGGTCGGTGTTTATAAACAGACAGTTCTGTACGGTGACGTCATAGATACCGCACGCCATCTCCGATCCGATGACCACGGCCCCATGGCCGTCCTTCATCCGACAGTTGGAAATGCGAACACGCCGTGTCGGACGCACGTTTCGCCTGGCCATGCTGATTTTCCCGGACTTTAAAGCGATGCAATCGTCGCCCACGGAAAAGTCGACGCCACTGATGACAATATCCGTGCTGCTTTCCGGATTGAGGCCATCCGTATTGGGGCTGTCTGACGGGGCTTCAATAGAGAGGTCAGCGAAGGTCAGGCCGCGCGAAAACAAGGGATGGACGGTCCAGGATGGACTGTTTTTCAGGGTTATACCCTGAAGTATGACCTGCTCGCATTCGACCATAAAGACGAGACGAGGGCGCCAGCCTGTAAAGCGGGCCTTGGGCCTTGCCCACCATGTGTCAAAACCCGCCTGACCATCGACCACGCCTCGCCCGTAAAGCTGCACATTGTGGACGAAGAGGAAATTTAGGAGGGCGGCATGACAGGGCTCAGCCTCGCCCTCCCACGACCCCAGACACGTACGGTCAACCCCGTCGCTATCAGGCAGTAGACCCGGCAATACCGGCCAGCGTGAGATCTCGCGATGACCGAGGAGTTCTGCGCCCTCACCCAGCTCGACCGCTATGTCGCTCTTCAGGAACAGGGGCGCGGTGAGGTACTGACCGGCGGATATGCGCACGAGGCCACCTGGTGGGCAGGCCGAAAGGGCCGCCTGGAGAGCGGATGTGTCGTCGCTAATGCCATCCCCTTTGGCACCGAAGGCCCGCGGATCGAGCACGGCTTTGCAGGCGGCGGTACGGACCACCAGTCGCTCGCTCCCCACGCGGACCTCATAGACGCTGTCCGGTTTCAGGTCATAAAGCGAAAAGACATTTCTGTCTGTCTGCAGGGCAAGACGTTCGTTTACAAAGATGTCGCGCGCGGCATCGGCAGCGAAGATGCCGGCCTCATCAAGCTCAAGGCAGAGAGCTGTGGGCAGGACGGCGAGGCAGCACAACCGCGTCATCGCACGACGCGGTGCAGGATGGCGTTGATGTCGTCGTAGAGGCGATCGCCAGCCTCGCGTTCGCTCAGTCGGCCATAGCCCATCGCCTCCAGAATATCCTGAAAGCCGTCGCGCACCCGCGGGTGTTCGAACCAGGGGCTTTCCACCACGTTGATTTGTGCGGCGGCGAGCTGCGCCTCGCTCTGCTGCTGGATGGGCGTGATCAGCCCTTCCTTGTTGAGCAGGGAGCGCGCCGCTTTGGACACCGGCACACCGCGCCTCAACCCCATGGCGCGGATGCCGTCGGGGTCATTAAGCAGAAACTCGATCAACAACGCCGATTCGTCCGGATACGGCGTTTTGGCGTTGACCGCGAACATCATGGCGGGACGATACATCATTCCAGCGTCCTTCGCCCCCGGCCGCAACAGATAGGGTGCCAGCGCCAGTGTCTGTTTTGCAGCCAGCGTATCGCTATATTTGTCGATCGAGCTGTTCCATTGGAAGGTTCCGGCGAACTGGCCATTGATCCACGGTCGCATCTCCTGCTGCGCCACATTGCCATAGGAGGCGCGCACCTGCGCACTGGGCCAGACGTGGTCGCGCGTCATGCGGGCATAAAGACCCGCAAAGTCGTACATGTCGGCCCGTGTACAGTTGAGCGATTTCGTCTCGGCATTGATAAGAGGCTTACCCGTGCCCTGGACCACATAGGTGCGCGCCAGAGCGATGAACTCCAGAAAGAGACCATCCAGCGGATAATAACCCTGACCGAGCCTCGTCTTAAACTGCGGCCCGCGCGCAAACAACTCGTCCCAGGTCGTGGGCAAGCTGAGGCCCGCCTTCTGATAGGTGGTCTGGTTGAGATAAAAGAGGCGCGCGGCGTTCGACACGGCAATGGCGTTCAGCACGCCCTTATTGGTGCCCATGCTAAGCGTGCGGGCATCAAACTGGCTGAGATCGAGCTTGTCCCTGAGTTTGCTCAGATCGTAAAATCCCGTGCCGTCGCGCGAAAACAGGGTCTGCCAGTACCAGTTAATCTGCATAACATCCGGTGCCGTGCCCCCGGCGATCTGGGTCGTCAGACGTTCCAGATGCCCGGCAAAGCCCGTATATTCGCCCCGCACGCGGATACCATGCTTCTCTTCGAAGAGGCGCAAGGCCTCAAGCGTGGCCTTGTGCGCGGACGATCCGCCCCACCAGCTCATACGGAGCTCGCGCCCTGACGTTGGGGCGGGGCGCGGTTTCAAACAGGCGGAAAGCGCCGCGGCAGAGGCGCCCAGAAGAATGAAACGGCGGTGAAGTCTGTAAGCGTTCATATCCTACCCCTTCACCGCACCGGACGTGACGCCTTCAACGAAGTATTTCTGCGCCACAAAGAACAGGATCAGCGACGGGGCGAGTGCGATGGTGGACATCGCCAGGATCTCGTTCCACGAGGTCGCTTCGGTGACATCAATCGACATCTTCAGTGCCAGAGCCACCGGATATTTTTCGACCGAAGACAGGTAGATCAGCGGCTGAAGAAAGTCGTTCATCGACCACATAAACTGAAAAAGGGCGACCGAAATAATGGCGGGGAGAATGACCGGACAGACGATCAGGGTCAGGACCTGAAACGAATTGCAGCCATCCATCACGGCCGCCTCTTCCATATCAAGCGGCAGAGAGCGCATGAACTGGATGATCATGAAGACGAAGAAGCCCTCTGTGGCAAAGGCCTGAGGCGCATAAAGGGGCAGGTAGGTATCAAGCCAGCCAAATTCGCGGAACATCAGGTATTGCGGTATCAACAGCACTGACTTCGGCAACAAGACCGTGGCCATCAAAAGGGCGAAAAGCCATTTGCGGCCGGGTATGGCAAAGCGCGCAAATCCATAGGCAACGATCACTGACGAAATAACCGTGACGATGACCTTCGGTACCACGATCTTCATAGTGTTGAGGAGGTAGGTGGCAAAGGAGTACTCGGTCGAGGTCTTCCAGCCGTTGATGAAGCCGTCCGTTGTCGGAGCTTTTGGAATAAAGCCAACGGAAGAGAAGATTTCCGCGTTGTTTTTGAACGCCCCCCCAATCATCCACAACAGAGGATAGATCATAAGGAAGCCCACCAGAATAAGCAGGCCGTAGCGCACGAACGCATTGACCAGCGGCAGGTGTTTGCGCCAGCCATGATCGACAGGATTAAGCGAAGACGCCATCTCAGTGCCCTCCCTTGTCATCGCGGTCTTGCGCATAAAAGACCCAGTGCTTTTGCGACCAAAAGGCCACTGCCGTAAAGAGCGCGATGATGATGAACAGCACCCAGGACAGGGCGGAGGAATAGCCGAGATTGAAGTATTTGAAGGCTTCCTCGTAGATCATCAACGGCAGGAGATAGCTCGATTTAAGCGGCCCGCCGGCCGTGATGATGTAGGGACCGTTGAACTCCTGAAAGGCCTGCACAATCTGCATAATGAAGTTGAAGAACAAAACCGGCGTCAGAAGAGGCAGGGTGATCAGGAAGAACTGCTTGAGACGCGACGCACCATCGAGATCAGCGGCTTCATAGAGGTCTTCGGGGATGGCCTTCAGTCCAGCCAGAAACACGACCATGGCCGAGCCAAACTGCCAAAGACGCAGGAGCACGATCGAGAACATGGCCGTGGTGGGCTCGCCCAGCCAGTTCACGCTCCCGATACCGATGCCTGAAAGGGCCTGATTGAGAAGTCCATCGCCGGCGAAGACGAAACGCCAGACAACGGCAATGGCGACGCTGCCGCCGAGGATCGAGGGAAGATAGAAGGCGGTACGAAAAAGGCCTATGCCTTTGAGCTTAAAATTCAGCACCACGGCGATGAACAGGGCAAAGGCGAGCTTCAGCGGTACGGTGATAAAGACGTAGGCGAACGTCACGCCCAGTGACTGGCGAAAGGTCGAGTCAGCGGCCATTTCTGAGTAGTTTGACAGGCCGACAAAGTTGGCCGCCCCCAGCTGGTCCTGAAGGCGGGCGTCCGTCAGGCTCAGGAGGAATGAGGCGACAAACGGAAACGCCGTAAAAAGCAGAAAGCCTATCACAAACGGGGTGACATAGAGACTGCCGATCCATTTATTGCTATACATGGACGGACCCGTCTGTCTGATGGGCAAAATCCGGAGACACGCCGATTGCCTGACCGTCTTCAGAGAAAAGATGCGCACGGTTAAGGTCGATCTTTAGCCCCACCGCCTGGTGGTTATGCAAAGAGACCTCCCCATCAAGCTTCATGATCAGGGGATCGCCTTCTTGGTCTTTCAAGGCGACATAGGCGAAGGTTTCCCCGCCAAGACGCTCAATTAAGATCACATAGCCATTGAGGTGGGCGTCCTCGTCTTCAGTCGCCAGATGAAGGTTTTCAGGTCGCACCCCGAGGGTGACGCTGGCGCCCTGGGGCACCTCAGCGCTTTGACGCGGGACGGACAAGATGGTCTGAGGCAGATCAAGCTTCACCGCATCTGCGGACACATCCCTGACCCTGGCTTTGAGGGTATTCATACGGGGCGATCCGATGAAGCCCGCTACAAACAGGTTTGCGGGCTTGCGGTAGAGGTCAAGGGGTGAGCCCACCTGTTCGATCCGCCCGGCGTTGAGCACGACAATCTTGTCGGCTAGCGTCATCGCCTCGACCTGATCATGGGTCACATAGACTGAGGTCGCATTGAGCTTGGTATGAAGGCGCGCGATCTCTACGCGCATCTGACCGCGCAGCGCCGCATCGAGATTGGAGAGAGGTTCGTCGAACAAAAAAACATCGGGCTCACGCACAATGGCGCGGCCGATGGCAACGCGCTGACGCTGACCGCCGGACAACGCTTTTGGGCGCCGCCTTAGGAGGTGCGTCAGTTGCAGCGTTTCGGCCGCGGCATTGACCTTATGCGTGATCTCGTCCTTTGGCAGGCCCTGAATTTTCAGGGCGAAGGCAATGTTATCGAAGACCGTCATATGCGGGTAGAGGGCGTAGGACTGAAAGACCATCGCTACGCCGCGCTTTGAGGGGTGCGCATAGGTTACATCGCGCCCGGATATATCAATCTGACCAGAGGTGGGGGTCTCAAGGCCCGCAATCAGGCGCAGCAGGGTCGATTTCCCGCAGCCCGACGGCCCCACGAAGACCACCAGCTCGCCTTTTTTGACCTCCAGCGAGACGCCCTTTATAACCTCATGGCCATTGAACGTCTTGCGCACATCCGTAAGTCTGACACTGTCAATCGACACGTTTCCCCACTTTTGTTCTGCTTGTTTTTGATTACCCATCTGTGTAAGGGAAACCGGTGTCATTTTCAACGGCGATTATGCATCGAGCGGAATTTCCTGTTATCGGCGGGACAGCCGCCGGATAAATCAACGAGGCCTGGAACCAAACCTCGCTTTTTAGGTCCCTCTTCGCTTAGCAGCTTGCTGCCAGAGATATAGACCGCTATTGAAGCACTCACGCGCACATTCACGCAACATCACGCAGGACACCCTTATGAAGATCGCTCTGATCAACGAAAACAGCCAGGCGGCTAAGAACGGCATCATTTACGACGCGCTGAAGACGGTTGCGGAGCCGCTCGGCCACACGGTCTTTAACTATGGTATGTATAGCGCCGACGACCAGGCCTCACTGACCTACGTCATGAACGGTCTACTGGCCGGCATTCTTCTGAATTCGAAGGCTGCGGATTTCGTGGTCACCGGTTGCGGCACGGGTATGGGGGCGATGCTCGCCTGTAACGCGATGCCCGGCGTCTTCTGTGGCCTCGTCATCGACCCGACTGATGCCTTCCTTTTTGGTCAGATCAATGACGGGAATGCCATCTCCATGCCCTACGCCAAGGGCTTTGGCTGGGCGGCCGAACTGAACCTGCAGGACGTCTATCGTAAGCTCTTCGACGGCGAGCGCGGTCTGGGCTATCCCAAGGAGCGCGCGCAGATCATGGCGAAGAACCGTGGCATTCTGAAGGATCTGAAGGCGGCGTCCTGCAAGGACATGCTGACGGTTCTGAAGAGCGTTGATCAGGACCTCCTGAAAGCCGCCGTCGCCGGTGAAAAGTTCTCGGAATATTTCTTTGCCAATGCGCAGGACGAAGACATCAAGGCCTATATCAAGGGCATTGTTGGCTAAGCCGGATTGGCGGCGCCTTACAAGAAACCCCTTCCGTGCAAACGGAAGGGGTTTTTTATTTAAGGGCAGTAAGCGGGGCTTAACGCGCCAGCCAGCCCCCATCCACCGGGATGATGGCGCCGTTCACATAGTCTGACGCCGGTGCGGCGAGGAAGACGGCGGCGCCTCCGAGGTCAGACGGCTCACCCCAGCGGCCCGCCGGAATGCGGTCAAGAATGGCCTTGTTGCGCTCGGCATCGGCGCGCAGCTGGGCGGTATTGTCAGTCGCCATATAGCCAGGCGCGATCGCGTTTACCGTGATGCCCTTGCCCGCCCATTCGTTGGCCAGAAGACGGGTGATACCGGCAATACCGGACTTGGATGCCGTATAGGACGGAACGCGGATGCCGCCCTGGAAGGACAACATGGAGGCGATGTTGATGATCTTGCCATAGCCCTGAGCGATGAAGTGGCGGCCGACGGCCTGCGCCATAAAGAAGGCACCCTTAATGTTCACGTTCATGACATCGTCCCAGTCTTTTTCTGAGAAGTCGACGGCATCGGCACGGCGGATCAGGCCGGCATTGTTGACCAGGATATGCAGGCCGCCAAGCTCCCCGAGCGCGGTCTTTACGACCCGTTCGATAGGCTCAAGCGTGCCGAGGTTCGCGTCGATGTTGACGAACTTGCGGCCCAGAGCCTTGACCTTCTCAGCGGTTTCATCGGCCGGCACAATGCCTGCGGCCGCGATGTCCGCACCGGCTTCGGCCAGGGCAAGCGCGATGCCCTGCCCCAGACCCGTATTGGCGCCGGTGACAAGCGCAACCTTGCCGGTCAAATCAAATGGATGGCTCATGAATATCTCCCTTCAGTCTAAATCTATCTCCCTCATAACGAACATGAACGAGGAAGGTGGCGGGGTCTCCCGCCTCAAGGACTTCGATGCTTAGGTCGCAGCAAAGCCCCGTGGAAACCGTGGTTTCACCTCACCAGGGCCTTGGCCGGCCAGGGTTCAGGCATGACCCGGAAAGGCGAGGACGCGGTCAGGCCAACTGGCAGATGTCCAGCACGTTCATGTCCGTGTAGTCGAGGTTTTCACCGCCCATGGCCCAGATAAAGGCGTAGTTGGAGGTGCCTGCCCCCATGTGGATCGACCAGGGCGGAGACACGACGGCCTCATTATTCTGGATGACGATATGGCGCGCGGCGTCCGGTTGCCCCATAAAGTGGAAGACCCGGTCGTTTTCACCGAGGTCGAAATAGAAATAGACCTCTGAGCGGCGATCGTGCAGGTGCGGGGGCATGGTGTTCCACACCGAACCGGGCGCCAGAATGGTCAGGCCCAGCAAGAGCTGGCAGGATTTCGCCGTGGTCGGCACGATATATTGATAGATGACGCGCTGGTTTGACTGCTCAAGCGACCCCCGCTCCAGCGGCACGGCCTGATCTATCGAGATCTTCACCGTCTCGTAGCGGGCATGGGCAGGCGTCGAGGTCAGGTAGTAGAGGGCTGGAGACTGCGCATCGTTCGACGAAAACACCACTTCCCTTGTACCCATGGGAATATAGAGGCCGTCTTTCTGGCCGAGCTCATAGCTCACACCATCAACACTCACGACACCTGCGCCGCTGCCGACGTTGATAACACCAAGCTCGCGGCGCTCCAGAAAGGGATGACCGGCCGCTGACGCCGGCTCAGTCTGGTCTGGCAGGCGCAGGCTCTGCGCGACCGGAGCGACACCGCCCACCACAAAGCGCTCGAAATGCGTATAGTTGAGGACCACCGCGTCCGCTGCGAACAGGCCCTGCATCAGATACTTGTCACGCAGATCATCCGTATCGGCATAGGCCATCATATCCGGGTGGGTGGCGTGATAGATCTTTGCGTAAAGCGATGTCTGGCACATGGTGGCGGCTCCGGTTTTCTATATCAGCCCCGACCCAAGGCAGCGGCGCGGCTTTTCCCTGCGCGACGAAATCCCGGTTTACGGGATGCTTCGCCACATAATGAGACTTCATATAGCGGCAAATGAAAAGGAAGGAAACCGGTTTCCTTCCTTTTCTGTCAAGGATTTTACTGCAGATTGACGAAGGCCCCGCCGTCGACCAGAAGGGAGGCGCCCGTCACATATCCGGCCATTTCTTCGCAAGCGAGGAAGATGACGGGTCCGGCCAGATCTTCAGGCTGGCCCAGACGGCCCAGCGGAATGCGACCTTCCATGTAGCTGCGCTTCTTTTCGTCAGCCAGATCGTCCTTATTGATGTCGGTCAGTATGGTGCCTGGTAAGACCGCGTTGCAGCGGATGCCGTGCTTGCCAAGCGCAATCGCGGTCGACTGCATCAGGGACAAAACACCGGCCTTGGTCGGCGTGTAATGGGTCTGAAACTCACCGCCGACGAGGGCCGAGATGGAGGAGACGGCGACAATGGAGCCTGCAAACCCGTTGGCCTTCTTACCCTGGCTGACCATCTGGTTAGCGGCGGCCTGACACATATAGTAGGCGCCATTCAGGTTGACCTTGATGGTACGATCGACCACGTCTACGGGCATATCGAGGAAGCCGTGGAAGGGGCAGATCCCCGCATTGTTGACGAAGGTGTCGATGCGGCCATAGGCCTCAACGGCGGCATTGACGAAGGCCGGCGCCGAGGCAGGATCAGCAACGTCGCCCCGCAAGGCAAAGGCTTCGCCCCCGAGCGCGCGGATTTCCTTCACCGCAGACTCTGCCGCGGATTCGTCGCCCGCATAGTTGATGCCGACCTTAGCCCCCTGGCGCGCCGCCTGAACGGCAATGGCGCGACCTATTCCCTTTGAACCGCCGGTGACCAGCAGCACCTTGTCTTTGAGCAACATCTTCTGTCTCTTCTTTCTGACCGGAAGCGTGAAACGCCCCCCGTTTCCTTCCGTTTCGAGCGCGATCTGAGAAGGTGGGCACCACGCTTCCCGTAATCGGCGCAACTCTCCAAAACCCTTGTGCGAAGGTGCGGTCTTTTGATCGCACCCGCCTTATGAATTGATCGCCTGTTGCGACAGACGGATAAATTTGGGGCCCAGCCGGTAACCCCCGCCACTATTGTCTCGCGGCGCAACGCTCAGATAGCCCTGCTCGACGAGGGTCGAGGCGAGACGGTAAGCGGTAGAGCGCGCAAGACCTGCCGTTTCAGCGATCTCGCTCAAACTCCCCCGTCCAGACGCCACCGCCTCAACGATCATCAGCCCGCGGACAAGAGTCTGGCTACCGCCGTGCTTGTCGCCCTTGGTTTCGGTTGGCGTGGTGTTTGCGTTCATGCCCGGTTTCGACGTTTCTGCGTTCAAGCGTGACGTTTTTTGCTTGATAAGCCTTGGCTTAATTTCATATATTGGAATAAATAGATTGGCAATCGCATTTATGCTCATTATTGAGCATTTTCACCATGAACCGATCATTTTCGGGCCTCGTGGAACCGGATTCGACACGCAGGGTTAAAAAGGCTTCAATTATGGGTTACCCCAAGATCAAGCAGGTGCGCGCATACGTCATTAAAGGTGGCGAGGGCGGCGGCGGCGCCGATTACCACGATCAGGGCGAAGGCCACTGGATCGACAATCACATTGCGACCTCGATGGGGCGCTATCCGGAATATCGCCAGAGCCGCAAGAGCTTCGGCATCAATGTGCTGGGCACGCTGGTCGTTGAAATCGAAGCCGATGACGGCACGGTCGGCTTTGCGGTGACGACCGGCGGTGAGCCCGCCTGCTATATGGTCGAAAAGCACTTTGCCCGCTTCCTCGAAGGCCGCAATCCGTTTGAGTATGAGCGCATCTGGGATCAGATGTATTTCGGCTCGCAATACTATGGCCGTAAGGGGATTGTCGTAAATGCGATTTCCGGCGTCGATCTGGCCCTGTGGGACCTGATGGGCAAGCTGCGTCAGGAGCCGGTCTATCACATGCTGGGCGGCGCGGTGCGCGACGAACTGCAATTCTATGCGACGGGCGCGCGCCCGGACCTCGCCAAGGAGATGGGCTTTATCGGCGGCAAGCTGCCGCTCTATCACGGCCCCATCGAAGGCGATGAAGGCCTCAAAAAGAATGTCGAGCTGATCGCCGATATGCGCTCGCGCGTCGGCGAAGACTTCTGGCTGATGTACGATTGCTGGATGGCGCTCGACGTCAACTACGCAACGAAGCTCGCGCACAAATGCCATGAGTACGGTCTGAAGTGGATCGAGGAAGCGATCAATCCGGACGACTACTGGGGCTATCAGCAACTGAAAAAGAACGTCCCGGCCGGGATGCTGGTCACCACGGGTGAGCACGAATCGACCCGATGGGGCTTTAAGATGCTTCTGGAAATGGGCTGCTGCGACATCATCCAGCCGGATGTGGGCTGGTGCGGTGGTGTGACCGAGCTTTTAAAGATCTCGGCCCTGGCCGATGCGCACGGCGCGCTGGTCGTGCCGCATGGGTCCTCGGTCTATAGCTATCACTTCGTCATTACGCGTCACAACTCGCCGTTTGCCGAGTTCCTGATGATGGCGCCGAAGGCCGATCACGTGGCACCCATGTTCCATCCGCAACTGCTCAATGAGCCGATCCCGGACAAGGGCCGCCTGAAGGTCACGGCACTCGATAAGCCGGGCTTTGGGGTGGACCTGAACCCCGAAGTGAAGCTCTATCGCCCCTACGAACATTAATGAAACTCACCCCTGAAGGCCTTGCCTTCAGGGGTGGTCCATATCGTCAGATCAAAGCCAGAGACGGCTCGTCGCTTCGATCTGGCTTTATTTTTGAGGAAAGCTTTATGAAACTCGTTCGTTTTGGCCCCAAGGGTCAGGAAAAGCCCGGCGTGATCGACGCCGACGGCAAACTACGTGATCTGTCATCGGTCGTCGCCGACATCACCCCCGAAGAGGTGCGTCTGTCCAAGCTTTCGGGCCTTAAGGCCACCGACGTCTCGGCCCTGCCCGTCGTCGAAGGCGACGTGCGTTATGGCGTGCCGGTCAACAAGATCGGCAAGATCATTGCGGTGGGCCTCAACTATGCCGACCACGCCGCCGAATCGAACCTGCCCGTGCCGCCGGAGCCCATCTTCTTCACCAAGGCCGTGACCTCGCTCACTGGCCCTAATGACGAGGTGATGAAGCCGCGCGATGCGACCAAGATGGACTGGGAAGTCGAACTCGGCCTGATCATCGGCAAGACCTGCCGCTACGTCGAAGAAGCCGATGCGCTCAGCCACGTTGCGGGCTATGTGCTGGTCAATGACATTTCCGAACGTGCCTTCCAGAAGGAGCGCGGCACGCAGTGGGTGAAGGGCAAGGGCTGCGATACCTTCTGCCCGACCGGCCCGTGGCTGGTGACGCCGGAAGAGATTGGCGACGTGCATAATCTCGACATGTTCCTCAACGTCAATGAAGAGCGCATGCAGACCGGCAATACCAAGACCCTGATCTTCAACGTCGCCCACTGCATCAGCTACGTTTCACGCTTCATCACCCTGCAACCGGGCGATCTGGTCATCACCGGCACGCCGCCGGGCGTCGGCGAAGGCAAGAAGCCGAACCCCATCTATCTCAATGCGGGCGACACCATGCACCTCGGCATTACCGGCCTCGGCGAACAGCGCCAGACCGTCGTGCCCTTCTCGCTCGAACATCAGGAGATCATCGGCTAATGAATTACGCTGGACGTTTTAATGATCGCTGCGCCGTCATTACCGGTGCCGCCGGGGGTTTGGGCAAGGCCGCTGCGAAACGCATCATCTCTGAGGGTGGCAAGGTCGTCCTGTGGGACCTGAATGCCGAGATGTTAGAAGCCACCGCTACGGAAATCGGCGCGGCCGGTTTTGTGGCTCTGGACGTTTCGAAGCTCGAAGAGGTTTCGGCCGCGGCTAAAAGGTCGGCCGAGATCTTAGGCAAGATCGACATTCTGGTCGCTTCGGCGGGCATCACGGGCGCGACCGTGCCGGTGTGGGAGTTCCCGGTCGAGTCTTGGCTGAAGGTCATGGACATCAATCTGAATGGTCTCTTCTACTGCAACCGTGAGATCATCCCCTTCATGCTCGAAAACGGCTATGGCCGCATCGTCAATGTCGCTTCGGTCGCCGGCAAGGAAGGTAATCCCAACGCCTCGGCCTATTCGGCCTCCAAGGCGGGCGTGATCGGCTTCACCAAGAGCCTCGGCAAGGAACTGGCCACCAAGGGCGTCATCGTCAACGCCCTGACCCCGGCCACGTTTGAATCGCCCATTCTGGCGCAACTGCCGCAAAGCCAGGTCGATTATATGCGCTCGAAAATCCCGATGGGGCGCCTGGGTATTGTCGATGAATCGGCCGCCATGGTCTGTTTCATGGCTTCTGAAGAGTGCTCCTTCACGACCGCCTCAGTGTTTGACACATCGGGTGGCCGCACGACGTTCTGATAAACCTCTGCAGACCGGGCGAGAGGTGGCGGAAACGGCCTCGGAAAGGCTTAGTCAATGACGAAGGTGAAGAGGCCTTAAGGCCTAGCCATTCGTTGAGGACAGGGCCTTGGCGAAAATCTGACACCTGCCCCCAGTTTTGCCCGCACTGAGACACACAGGAGAGGCCAATGACCCTTCCCTTCATCGACGCCCATATCCATCTTTGGGATCTCGATCATCTGCGCTACGCATGGCTCAGTGCGCCCTTTGACGATACGGGGGTCAATGGCTCGACGCAGGCAATAGCCTCAACCTATCTGCCTTCACATTATAGAGTCGATGCCGCCGGTTTTGACGTGCGCGGGACCGTTCATATTGATGCGGGTGCCCACCCGGATGATGCCCTCGCCGAGACCGAGTGGCTGCAAAAGCTGCACGAACAGACCGGTCTGCCTACGGCGATTGTCGCCTTTGCCGGTCTAAACGACGTGAAGGTTGAAGCCCTTCTATACGCCCATTCGCAACATTCGGCTGTACGGGGCATACGCCATATCCTGAACTGGCATTCGAACCCTTATTTCAGTTACACACCTGCCAATCTCCTGGAAGACCCGCAGTGGCGTGCCGGCTATGCAAAGCTTGCCAGGTACGGGTTATCGTTCGATCTGCAAATCTACGAAAACCAGATGGCCTCGGCCGCGGCACTGGCGGCCAGGCACCCCGACATTCCGGTCATGCTCAACCACGCCGGCATGCCTGTAAATGATGGCGACGGGTATCTGGAGCGCTGGACGAAAGGCCTTAAGGCTTTGGCCGACGTGCCCCATGTCTCTGTTAAGATCTCCGGGATGGGGTTTTCCAATCGCCACTGGACAACAGACACGATCCGCCCCCTTGTTCTGAGCGTCATCGATATCTTCGGTACAGACCGCGTGATGTTCGCCTCAGATGTGCCGACCGATAAACTCTTTTCCGACTACAAAACGATAATGACGTCGTTTGAAGAAGTGACCAAGGCCTTCTCGGAAGACGAGCGCCGCGCCATGTTTGCCGGCAATGCCAACCGCCTTTATCGCCTAAATTTACCCCTCTGAGCCGCCATAACATGGTTAACAGTTCCTTCACCGGCGCGGCCTAACCTTTCACGGATAGACCCTTCGCGGGTGGAGGCCCCAAATGAGTACTGTAGATCCCGCCGTCCTGGAGCGGGTGACGTACCTGTTCAATCAGGGCAAGGCAGCGCTGTCCTGTCAGGACGGTTTTTCGGCGTTACAGAGCTTTCGCACGCTGACGGACGAAAACCCGCATTCGTTTGAGGCCTGGTACTGGCTATATAGCGCGGCCCTTTGCGCGGGCGATGGTGAGACGGCGCGCACCGCTTTGGATACGGCGACGCTTTTACACGGTCTCGAGCTGATGCCCGACATCGAGGTCGATCTTGCCCGCTTTGACACTGACGGGGCTTATGACGAGCAGCTCTTTGAAACCTGTTATGCCAGTCATTACATTGGGCTTGCCTCCGTCTTCGGGCAACGCGCCCGCGACCTTGGGGTTCGCACACCGACCATGCTCTCACGCTATGGACTGTCCCTGCAGCATCAGGGGCGCACGCTGGAGGCGAACGAAGCCTTCGCCGCCGCGTTCACCGCCTATCCGCTGGCCTGGATAGCCCAGTTCTACCTTTATTCCCTCTTCTACGTCCCAGACGGCGTGTCCCGCTACGCCTCTGAGGCGCGCGCCTGGGCGAGCCGGTTTGCCTATGTAGAAAATCCGATCCACCTGACACCCCCTCCGCTTGAGGGGAGGCGCCTGAAGATAGGCTATGTCGCCCCAAATTTCTCGCGCACCCAGCTTCACCAGTTTATCTTGCCGATCCTCAAAAACCACGACCCCGCTAAGGTTGAGGTAACGCTCTATACCGCCGACGCGAGCGCGGAAGCGCCCTTGCCCTGCGAGCGGATGGTCTCGATCGGTGACATGGATGACGAAGCGGCAACCGCGCTCATCCGCAAGGATGCGCCCGACATTCTGATCGACACCTGGGGTCATACTGTAGGCAGCCGGATTGGGATTTTTGCGCGCCGCGCGGCGCCCGTGCAAGTTTCGTGGATCAACTTTCAGCAAACCACCGGCCTGTCGCAGATGGACTACGTCCTGCACTCTGATTCAATGGCTGCACCGGGCACTCAGGATCTCTTCACCGAAACTGTCTGGTCAATGGGGGATATCACCGTCCCCTATCGCCCCACCATGCAGCGATTGCCAGATGTGCCTCCACCGGCGCTTACAAACGGCTTTGTGACCTTCGGCTCTTTCAATCACCCCGCTAAGATCAGTACCGAGACAATCAAGGCCTGGTCCGCGATTTTGAGCGGCGTTCCAGATTCTGTGCTTCTCATGAAGTATAACTACTTCATTGACCCACTCGTTCAGCGGCAGTTTCGTGCCCGCTTTGCGGCGCACGGGATTGACGGTGAGCGACTTCTCTTTGAAGGGCACTCGAAAGGCATTGAATACGCAGAAGCTTTTCGAAAGGTCGACCTGATGCTCGACCCCTCCCCCTGTCCGGGTGGGACGACCAGTTGCGACGCCATAGCGAATGGTGTGCCGGTACTCACCCTTGCAGGTAAAGACTTTTATGCACGCATCGGGATTCAGTTGGTGGCGGTTAGCGGTCTGACAGAGCTTGTAGCCGAAACCTGGGGAGATTATGTCCGGTGCGCAGTCGGCCTGGCTCAGAACATGAAGGCCCTGTCCGAGGTGCGAGCCCGCACCCGTCCGGGTTTTGAAGCCTCGGCTCTTCGGGACGAAAATGGTTTTACCCGGAAGCTCGAGGAGGCCTTCCATCAAATGCTTAAAAAGGCTTACTTACGTGGGATCGATAGTCTGGCGTCATGAGCAATACATTCCGTTTGTAAGGCTACGTCTGATTCTAAGGTCGTGGCGGCGCCTTTGCGAATCGGAGGTTCGCCAAACTCATTATTCTCGATAATGCGTCCACATAACGAATAGAGCTCGGCGTCCCGGAGCGTCTCTAAGCTGCCTCTCGCAGTCGCTGGGATCAGGCATCGCCTTTAGCGGATCAATGTCTACAAAATAGGGCGTAAAACCCGCGGCAAGAACCAGGTGGGCGCTCACCACGAAGGTCCAAGACGGCAGGGCGGAGATGCCCCCCCTGAGCAGTCGAGCGCCATTAGGGCCAGCACAAGTGCCGAGGTGCCGCTCGATGCGGTCACCGCATGGGCGTCAGGACCGAGACGCTCCTCCAGCCGGTTTTCCAGTTCGCACACCAGCGGGCCGAATTTTGAGTACTGGCGCGAGGCATCTATTCGCTCAAGGTAGGGTAAGATGGCGTCCGCTGAAGGCATATGCGGTCGGGCAACAGGCAGCCACTCGGGCGCGAAAACAGGAGTTTGATCAAATACGCTCGCAGTACGCACCATGGCCTAGCCCTCGCCGAAGGCTTCGGAGTCTTTCAAAACATGGTTAACAAACCGTATTTGCTAAAAGGCCGGCTTTCGCCACACATGGTATAGACTGAAACGAACCCCGCTTTTTCATAAGCTTAGCAAGCAAATCCCGCCCTTTGTCTGGGAATTTTATTGACGAAGCCAGGACCAGGTTATAGCTGAGCCATGGCCGAGCGTATCTATCTTTATGACTCCACCCTGCGTGACGGATCGCAGGCGCAGGGAATTGACTTCACCGTTGCCGATAAGCTGGCAATTGCCAGTGCCCTCGATGCCTTTGGCATCGACTATATCGAAGGCGGCTGGCCGGGTGCCAATCCGACAGACGACGCCTTTTTCGCACGCGTGCCGCAGACACGCTTTGCGAAGGTATCTGCGTTTGGCATGACAAGACGCGCTGGCCGCTCTGCGTCTAATGATCCGGGGCTTCAGGACATTCTCAATGCCAACACATCAGCCGTCTGTCTGGTGGGTAAGAGCTGGGACTGGCAGGTTGAAACGGCGCTGAAGGTATCGATCAGTGAAAACCTGAAGATGATCAGCGACTCGCTTTCGCACGTCTTAGATCAGGGTCGCGAAGCGCATTTCGACGCTGAGCATTTCTTTGACGGCTATAAGGCGAACAGAGCCTATGCGCTTGAGGCGCTTAAGGCCGCCCATGAGGCGGGTGCTTCGTGGATCATTCTTTGCGATACAAACGGTGGGTCAATGCCATCGGAGGTCTACCGTATCGTCAGCGACGTAAAGTCGATGTTACCAGACGCAAATCTCGGCATTCACTGTCATAATGACACCGAGCAGGCCGTTGCCAATTCGCTGGCGGCAGTTGAGGCGGGTGTCCGCCAGATTCAGGGCACGATCAATGGCATTGGTGAGCGGTGCGGTAATGCTAATCTGATCGCCCTTATTCCTACTTTGATGCTCAAAATGGGTTTTGAGACCGGCGTCTCGATGGAGCAACTCAAAGAAATAGGCTCACTCTCACGCCTGATCGATGATCGGCTCAACCGCGTCCCAAACCGCCATGCCGCCTATGTTGGCAAAAGTGCCTTTGCTCACAAGGGGGGGCTTCATGTCAGTGCCATGGCACGAGACAGCCGTTCCTATGAGCATATTGACCCTGCCCTGGTCGGGAACACGCGCCTCATTCTCGTCTCTGACAAGGCGGGCCGTGCTAATGTGCTCAACCGCCTCGAACAGATGGGCATTGAGGTTGCGGCCGATGATGAGCGCGTGACAGAGCTTGTGAAGATCGTGAAGGAGCGCGAAGCGCTCGGCTACGCCTATGAAGACGCGAGCGCTTCTTTTGAGCTGTTAGCACGCGGTCTTTTGGGGCAACTGCCGCGTTTTTACGATCTTCTGAGCTATCGGGCACTCAACGAGTGTCGGATGGACGCCAAGGGACACGCCGACACGCTTGCGGAGGCGACCGTGAAGCTGTCTGTGGCCGGATCCACCGTTATGACGGTCGCCGAGGGCAATGGTCCGGTCAATGCGCTCGATCAGGCGCTCAGAAAGGCGCTGACACCCCACTATCCCGTACTCGAGGCCATGCACCTGAGCGATTACAAGGTGCGCATTCTGACGCCCTCAGACGCGACTGCCGCCCTGACGCGGGTGGTTATTGAAAGTCGCGATTCGGATGGCCATGCCTGGCATACGCTCGGCGTCAGCGCCAACGTCATCGATGCGTCCAACGATGCGCTCTTTGATGCCCTGACGTGGTTTCTGATGAAAAGGGGCGTGGCCGCGCAAAAATAGGGCTTAGCCTCGGGCTGGCCCTTACCCAAAGACTGTTGCGCAATCATCCGGAAGAAGCGCAAAGCGTGGGCCGTCTGACTGCAACACGTCAGCGTCGGAAAGCGCAGTCCGACCACGTCGAAATCGTGCACACACTTAAGCAGGTTGTGTGCGTGAAGGGCTAATAAGAGACGCTATCAGAATGGGTGAGCGGGGTTGCCGTCTTCGGCCTTCGTCTATCGATAAAGATAGCGTCTCTTTGACTTTTTGCGCTGTCGCTTGTCCCGCTTTGAAAAAAGCGCGAGCCCTTGCGACATCCACTTAATGAAAAAAAGCACGATAACGATCCGATACAGGTAAGCTCAACACTCCCGGCAGCGTGCATAAAATATGCCAGTACACTGCGGGCTGCCTCACTTAACGTCGCATCGGAAAGAAGTCCACTCTAAAACGGGATCGCCCAAATTAAGGTCTTGGTTTTAAAGAGGGCTTTGTCGCCGCGCTGCTGCATGGAAGTGCCAAAACGCAAAAGCGGCGGATCCCGGAAGGGACCGATTTCGGGATGAAACCCATGGCGCCTTCTCGTACTCGTATCAAAGAAGACCAGCCATTAATCATGTTTTCAGCGCCTGTTGATAGCCTAGGCGGATGAAAACGACTCTGACGGTAATCGGTTCACTTCTCTGCGCGACCCCTGTCGTCGCGGCAGACCTGCGTGTCTCAATTACGGACACATCGGGAAAGCCCGTCAGAGATGCGGTCGTAACCTATGAGCCGGCGGCAGGCAGTGCGCCTGTCGGCATCAAAGCGCCCTATGTCATGGCACAGCGTGACATGAACTTCACACCCTACGTTCTGGTGGTACCGGCCGGGGCAACCGTTTCGTTTCCTAATCAGGACGCTGTAAGCCACCACGTCTATTCGTTTTCCCCGGCGCGCAAATTTCAGCTGCCGCTTTATGGCGGCGGGCTATCTCGCAGCCTCACCTTCCCGACCGCCGGGACGGTTGCTATTGGCTGCAATATCCACGACTCAATGCAAGCCTATATCCGGGTGATCGACACAGCGTTTTATGCCCAAACCGATGACAAGGGCGTGGTCACCCTGACTAATCTCCCTAACGGTGCTGGCGATCTCGTTATCTGGCATCCCATGAGTAGTGCCAAGGGCGGGGAAACCCACCTTCCCCTTAGCGTTCAGGGCCCCATAAAGCCGATCAGCGTTCAGCTTAAGATCCGCCGCATGGCTCACGCCGGGGGCGGGTACTGATGGTTCGAAAGCTCAGTACACGCCTGACGGTGGTCTATGGCGGGCTCTTTGGGCTCGCTCTGTGCCTGATAGGCCCCCTCACCTACACGGCGGTCCGCTCCTATGCCCGCGAGAGCGTGCAAAACGAAATGAGCGCGACGGCGGCGGTTTTTGACCGGCTGTGGAAGGTCAAGTCTGACACGCTGCAAACCAATGCCGAGCTATTGTCGCGCGACTTTGGCTTCATCTCTGCCATGGCCACCGATGACCGCTCAACCGTCGCCTCGGCCTTTGCCAATCTACGCCAGCGCGTCAACGCGGACACGGGCCTTGTGCTGACCTCCGACGGCCAGCTTCTGGCGGGCGATGACACCTTAGCAAAAGGCGTCGAAGCCCTTCTTGCCGAGAGCGACACGCTTGACACCCAAACGGGTGTCGTTGCCCTTGGCGATGGTTTCTATAACGTTGTGGCTGCCCCGGTGCTCGCCCCGGATCTTAAGGGATGGATCGTTTTTGCCTCGCGCCTTGACCGCAAGGCCATGGCTGATCTTGAAGCGCTTTCCGCTATCCCCCTGCACGCAATGGTGTCAGCCGGTGACGCGGAGGAAGCAGCTCAGACGATCACCGCGAATACGCCCCTTCCGACCCTTGATACCCGCCATCAGGTGGTGTTGCGTCTTTCCTATCCTGTAGCGAAGGCGCTCGACGCCTATAAGCCTCTTCTCAATCTTCTGTTGGCCATCGGCGTTTTAAGCCTCATGGCGGTCGTTGCTGCCAGTCTCGTTCTGGCGCGTCATCTGACAAAGCCTGTGACCGCACTTATTGAGGCAACGGCCGCGCTGCGCGACGGACGCGCCACTCAGGTGCAGGTTAAGGGCGAGGACGAAATGGCCCAGCTCGCGGCGACCTTCAACGATATGGCGGTGTCAATTGAAGAGCGGGAAAGCGATATCCGTCACCTTGCCACTCACGAGATTGCCACAGGCATGCCGAACTCGAAAGCGGCAGAGGCCTATCTGAGTGAGACCTCTCCGGCCATTCTGATCTGCGTTGGTCTGCAACACTATGGGCACCTGCGCGCCGTGTGGGGCGCAGGGCCCGCCCATGCCGCCATGCGGGCCTTAAGTCACGCCGTGACCACAAACCTACCCGAGGCGTTCGTGGCCAGAACCGGGCCTGACGAGCTTTTAATCGTGAGCCAGAGCGAGATTGACCTCAACGCGCTCCTAAAAGACCTCAATCGTCGCCATGAAATTGGCGAGCAAAGTCTTGATCTGATCGCAAGGCTCGGCCTCTATTATCCGCACACTGACGTTCTGCCACCGACAGCGGCTATAGAGCGTGCCCGCATCGCCCTTGACCAGGCCAGAAGCGGCAAACAGCCTTTTGCGGTCTACTCCCCCGAAACCCATGCCGACATGGCCGATGCGCTTCGCCTGACTGACGAGTTGCACAGTGCCATCACAGCCGGGGTATTGAGCGTCCACTACCAGCCAAAATACAATTATCGCACCCAGACCCTGTCTGGCCTTGAAGCGCTTGTTCGCTGGAACCATCCGCAAAGGGGCATGGTGTCGCCCCAGCGTTTTGTAACGCTCGCCGAAGAAGCGGGATACATTCCGGATCTCACGCGCCATGTCTTGAAAACGGTTCTGGCGGATCAGAAGACGCTTTGCGCAAACGGCTTTGACGTCGATATCAGCGTGAACTACTCCGGACGACTTTTAAGCGACGACGCCTTTAACGCCGAAACCCTTTCCATGTGTCAGGCGCATCCTGGCCGTATCTGTCTTGAGATCACCGAAACGGCCGTTATCGAAGATCCGGATACGGGCCTTAAGGCCATTGATCGCTTCTGCGCGGCAGGTATTGAGATCTCAATTGACGACTTTGGCACGGGTCTGTCTTCTTTATCCTATCTGAAAATGATCCCGGCGCACGAGCTGAAGATTGATCGGGCGTTTATTAGCGAAATTGAACAGGGACAACGCGACGCGCTTCTTGTCCGCTCAACGATCGAGCTTGCCCACAGTCTGGGGATGAAAGTCACGGCGGAGGGGGTTGAAACCCCGACCTCACTGGCCGTTCTGGCGGCTATGGGTTGCGATATGGCGCAAGGTTATGGCATCGCCCGCCCCATGCCTCTGGACGCGCTTCTTGCGCACCTGGCAAGCTTTGACGCGCGTTCGCTTGGCGAACCCAAAATGGAATTGCGTGCTTCATGAAGCGTCTCCTTTTTGCTTGCCTGTGCCTTTTTCCAGGACTGGCGAACGCCCAGACGACCCTCTTCTCGGCTGAAACGCTCAAAGGCTGGGTGAATGTGCGTGCGGTCGCGACAAACGGCGAGACGAGCTGGCTACACGAGCGCGCGTACGGAAAGACCCGCTATGGGGGTGAGACGAAGGGCCGGCTCGCCGAAGCGGCCCTTATCTGGACGCCGCGCTTCAGTGAGACCGTAACCGGCTATATTCAGGTCGTCCACGTCCCTGAGCTTGGTCACGAGACGGGGATCAATGAAGCCTATCTGAAATGGCGCCCGGTACCAAAATCGGCATTGCGTCTTTCCGCACGCCTTGGCCAGATGTACCCGCCCGTCTCCATGGAACATGAGGGCGTGGGGTGGACGACCACTCACACGGTGACGCCCTCGGCGATTAATAGCTGGATTGCCGAAGAGGTTCTCGTCCAGGGCCTCGAGTTAAGCCTTAAGCAAAGCTATTCCCAGCAGCAGGTGGGTGCCACACTGGGCGTCTTCAGAGGCAACGATACCTCCGGCACCTTATTGTCTTATCGCGGCTGGGCCCTGCACGATATTCGCTCAACGACGACGGCTAAACTGCCCCTTCCCCGCGGCAATGCTGGCTGGTCACGCATTTTCCGGTCACAAGCACCCTTTACGAAGCCCGCCAAGGAGATTGACGACCGACAGGGCTATTATGCACGCCTCGACTGGCGCCCGTCTGTGCCCCTGGCCTTGAATGCCACCTACTACAACACGCACGGAAACCCGACGGATTTTGATAACGGGCAGTATGGGTGGGCAACGCGCTTCTTCAATTTTGGTGCAAAGTACGAACCCAGCGCGCGGATCGAGATCCTGTCCCAGCTGATGGTTGGAAACACAAAATGGGGACGCATGCGCGCCGATGGTGTGCGCGCTGTCGATATGGATTTTCGTTCCGCCTATCTCATGGCGTCACACATATCGCCAAAGGGAAGGCGTCTGACTGCGCGCTTTGAGCACTTTGAAACTGAAGATTATTCCAATCCCCTCATCGATAACAACAACGAGACGGGGCAGGCTCTGACGCTCGCCTGGATGCGCCCGATAAACGCGCATCTCGACCTTAATCTCGAATGGTTAGCGGTCAGCTCAAAGCGGCCATCGCGCCTTTACCAGGGACTTGACCCGCAATCCTCTCAGAGCCAGCTGCAGCTCGATCTGAAGATCAAGTACTGAGGATAGAGGGCCGCCTGCCCGCCCGCCGTCAAGGTTTGACTACGCCTTCCCCCAAAAAAGTGCCACGGATTTAGGCCACCCACCGAGGGGACCGCGAGTGCGGCGAGGTGACGTCGTGTCTGCCGAAAAGCGGCTATGCACGATCGCAGCGAGCAGCTGTCATTTCCGGATACTGGATTTAACCCGCTCCAAAATCCATTGACGCCCCCTCTAAAAGTGATATCACTTTGATATAGCTCCAGAGGGTATGATGACCGATGAAGAGCGCCCCGTAAGTGCCCTTGTTTCGCAAGGCTGGGAAGTTGTGAGCTATTCGACGAGTGTGGAGGGGGCTGAGGGCAGCATGCAGTCTGTCCTTCTGCGCAAGCAAAAGCAGCACAAGATCATCCGGTTTCGACCGAAGATGATGGGTAAGGGATACGTCGTTAAAGAGATGGACGTTTAGGAGGAAGAGACATGGATACCGGACAAGCGATTAATCGGACGCAGGATAAGATGGGCGGCGGCAATGGCGGCTGGAGCTGGCTTCTGCTCGTCTTTCTCCTCACGCTCGGTGCTATTGCGGCGATCGTTACCCTTGGACGCGCAGGTCTGATCGTTACCATCCCCTGTGCCGTCATAGCGGCTCTCATTCTCTGCGGGTTTTATACATTGCAGCCCAATCAGGCGGCGGTTGTTATCCTCTTTGGTGATTATAAGGGGACTGATCGGGTCACGGGATTGCGCTGGGTTCCATTTTGGTATGAGCGCAAGAAGGTTTCGCTTCGGGTCAGAAACGTGACCAGTGAGGCCCTGAAGGTGAACGACCAGCGGGGAAATCCCATTGAGATTGCCGCCAATGTGGTCTGGCGGGTGTCTGACTCTGCACGCGCCCTGTTCGACGTCGATGACTATGCGGTGTTCGTAAACATTCAGATTGAAACCGCACTTAGAGAAACGGCTCGCCAATATGCCTATGACCATGGCGAGGATGGCCAGCCTACGCTGCGCGATGATGCGGAGATTGTCGGACAAAGACTGCGCTCAGATCTTCAGTCCCGCGTCGACGTCGCCGGCGTCACGATCGACGAGACCCATCTTATGCACCTCGCCTATGCCCCGGAAATTGCGGGCTCTATGCTGAAGCGTCAGCAAGCCGAGGCCGTCATTGCTGCCCGTCAGAAGATCGTAGCCGGTGCTGTTGGCATGGTGGAGCAGGCGCTTGACCAGCTGTCTTCGCGTGGGGTGGTGGACTTAGATGAAGAGCGAAAGGCCGCGATGGTCTCTAACCTTCTGGTTGTTCTGTGTGCGGATCGTGAAGCACAGCCCGTCGTTAACACGGGCACGCTTTACTAGCCGTGGCGTCACCTTCGAAAAAATCATATCTCTTGCGCGTACCGCCGGACGTTATGGATGCCGTCGAGCGATTGGCGGCGGCCGAGCTTCGCTCAACCAATGCCCAGCTTGAGGTCCTCATTCGCGAGGCGCTGGGCAAACGGGGCATTAAGCTCGACGCTGCCAAAAGACGCGGGGGAAAGGCGAGCGCGCTTTCGAGGGATGATGGGGCTTCGGACTGACCTTAAGGGATGCACGTGCGCGCGCTCTTTCACCGACAGCAAAAACCCCCGCCTCACAAAGGCGGGGGTTTTCCTTAAGCCTTCTTCCTTTTTACGGGCTTGCGGCCCCAAAGATTCTCAAACTTGAAGCCCGTCAGGTTTTCAACCACACGACGGCTTTCCTCTGATTCCGGCTCGGTTTCCCCAGCGCGCAAACGCTCGACCTCGTGGACAAGGATGCCGTGTGATTTGACGTTAAGGCCAAAACTCCAGGAGATGATCATACCCAGCACCATCACGGCGATCGGACCGGCAATCAATACCAGCACAATCGTGTGGATGGCTTCCGGAGACTGCTGGATGACAACGGTCGAGTCCTTCGGTGCCGCCAGATAACCGCCCTGATTGATGATCCAGCCGGTCGCCACGATGGCCGCAGACTGCGCCATCTTGCGCACCAGCGTCATTACTCCGGCGAAGATACCTTCGCGGCGCTGACCGGTCACCGCTTCATCGATATCAGGCAGGTAGTTGTAAACTGACCAGGGCACAAAGTTCAGCGTACCGCGTCCGAGGCCTGCCAGAATGATCGGCACGATCAGCCAGAAGGCAACGCCGAAATTAGAGTGGCTGAAAGCGGCAAACAGGTTGCCATTAAGGCTTTCAAGGCCCGCCGCAATGCCTGCGGGCTGGGTGAAATAGAAGGCCAGGAACAGCAAGAGCGCGGCGCCCACAAAGCTGATGGCGATGCGATAAGCGAGCGTCGGGCCGGTTTTGATCACCACCTGAATGGCGATCATCACCGAAGCGAGCTGCGCCATATACATCAGCGTCATCATGCCGGAAATGAGCGTGGTGGTCTCACCCTTACTCAGCGTCGCTCCGGCCGCCAGAACGGTCGCCACAAACAGCGGGAAGGCGGTGTTGAAGATGTCCTGCGACAGGTACCCGCCCAGATAGATTGAAAGGTGTTGGCGAAACGCGCGCAGCTTAAGCGTTGAGAACAGATCACGGAACATGTTGACCGGGATCATCAGCGCGGCGGCGGCATTGAAGGGCTGCGGCTGAATGCGCTTTTCTTCCTCAGTGTAGGGTCGCTCCCAAGAGAAAACGACCACCAGAATGACCACCAGCGAGAACAGAAGGCCAAAAATGGTCGCCATAATCAGGAAGGTGTCTGGCGAATCCTTGCCGCCAAAATTGTCGATAATGAAGGTCGGCAGGTAGGAGGCGAGGATGGCAGAAGACTGCGCAATGATCATGCGCGCGCCGGCGAACTTGGCTTTCTCCTTGTAATCCTTGGTCATTTCCGCGGCGAGGGTTTCCCACGGAATGAGGAACATGGTGTAGAGCAGTTCAAAGAAGATGAAGACGAACAGATAGTACCAGAAGGTCTGCCCCGTTACGAACAACAGCGCGAAGGACGGCAGCAGCGGTATGGTGATAAGCAGGAAGATCTTGCGTCGCCCGATTTTACGCCCCACCCAGGTATGGCGTAGATTATCGGAGATGTAGCCGATCAGCGGGCAGGTAATGGCTTCGAGCAGGCGTGGCAGGCCGAGGATAAACCCGGCATCAATGGCGCTCAGACCGCAGAAGTTGGTGAAGAAATAAAACAGCCAGCCGGTGATGACGGCCTGGGCCCCGGCACCGAGCATATCACCCGATCCCCAACCCCAGTAGTTGATCCAGATTGGCTTACGCACCTGAGCCACTTCGGCCATATCGTTTCACTCCCAAAATCCGCCCCCCCGGCAAAACGGGGGAGGTGTCGCCGTCTCGACGGCGACGGAGGGGGTCGTCATGCTGACCTTAACCCCACCGTTTTTTTGGCTCACGCCAAAGACATCCGCCTCCCCTCTATCGGGAGGTGCACGTTAGATAAATCTGTACAGGAACTCGCCCATGGTCAGCAGCGCCATCGCCTGGCCAAACGGCATAGAGGTGAGCGGAATGTCTTTATATTCCTGAATGGTATTGAAGACCGGCGTTCCAAAGGAGACCTGGGTCAGCTCGCCCGCGATATTGATGTGAGCGCGCACCGCCTTGGCACCGGCGATCCCCACGGCCTCGTATTCACGAGAAATATAGCCCTTGCGCACGGCCTTTAAGATGCCATAGGCAAAACCGGCGGAGGCGGCTGCCTCTTCGTAAGAGGTCTCGTCATCGAGAATGGTGCGCCAAAGGCCCGACGGGGCCTGCAGCTTAGCGAGCGCCTTGACCTGAGCTTCCAGCGTCTCGATCAGGAACATGCGGAAGGCGTCGTCCTTCGGCAGGTTCAGAAGTTCGATAAATTCCGGAATAACGATCGTCACCCAGGAGTTACCGCGCCCCCAAAGCGCGTTTGCGAAGTTATGTCGCCCGTCAAAGGTCCAGCCGTGGAACCATAGGCCCGTCTTTCGATCGGTCAGATACTTGATGTGGATGAGAAACTGACGTTTGGCTTCCTCAACGTAATGCGGACGGTTGAGAAGAAGTCCGATCTTGGCCAGTGGCACGACTGACATCATGAGGGTGTCGTCCCACAGCTGCTGGTTATTGACGCTGTTATAGACGATGTGCTGGAAGCCGCCTTCTTCCGTACGCGGAAGATCGTTATAAACCCACTCGGCCCAGACATCGAGATAGGGCAGATAGCGACGATCGCCGGTTCGCTCAAAAAGATAGGCGAGCGTCAGGAAGGGCGCGACCGTATTGATATTGCGCGACGGCGAGCCTTCTTTAAACCGGTCCTCGAACCAGTTGATCATGATGTCCCAGGCTTTTTTATCGCCCGTCATCTCCCAGACCTTATACATGCCGTAAAGACCGATGCCCTGGGTCCATTCAAAGCCGTGCCAGGCCTTGGTATCGATGACGCGGCCATCGGTGAGACGCAGCAAAAACTCGCCCGAGGTGTCTTCAATATGGATGAGATTATCGATCAAAAGATCGATGGCCCGGCGATAGTCATCACGGTCGGCGTCAAGTGCGGCTGACTGATGCTGCAAAAGCGGATCGATGTTGAACGGATCGGTCGGCTTTAAAATCTGATTATTCGTATTAACGGGCTTTTTGAAGATTTGAGCGGTCATAGGGCGTAACTCTGAAAGGATACTTAGCGTTGGAGTTTATTGGGCGCTGGCATAATTTCCAATGGAACGCCGCCACGGCTTGTACGCAGGTTGACAAGCTGGACGGGCTCCAGCGCATTTTCCGGCTTCCCATCGGTCGTCACCGCGAGCGCGATGGTGTTTTCACCGTTAGGATTGAGGATCCCCGGCGGGATAACGAAGGTTCTCTGCGGACCAATGTGCGCGATAAACTGGCCCATGTTCCAGCCATTGACGAAGATCAGGGCGCGGTTTTCACGGTCAGAGCGGGGGGTGGTTGTATCGCCGAAGGCAAGGCCTAACTGAACATCATGTCCCTTCGGCAGATCAAGCCTGAACTGCGTGCGAAGCCAGTAGGTCCCAGGTGCCGGTGGCGCATCCGTCTGGCGCGCATCTTGCCAGCCGTCCAGCTTCCCGGGCAGATACCAGCCTTCGCGCTCACCATAAAGGCCGCCATTGTTCATGGGGCCGCGCACGAGGTCGGCGATCTGTTCGCCCCCCTTGTTGCCCTGTAGGCGCCATTCGATCGGCACAGCAAAGCGTCGACCGGCGCGCGTGGTCAGGGAGGCCGAGATCAGGCCCCTGGCTTCGCGATGGGCGTCATCGGCCATCAGATCCCAGTTATGGGAGTTGTTGCGGACCATGACCGAGATCACGTGCTCACCAGGGGTTAGCTTATCGAGCTTGAATTTGACGCTGTCCGTCGTTTCAGGAAACTGGCGGCCCGTGTCGTGCTCGTGCTGACCGATGTATTTGCCATCGACCCAGACCTGAATCATTCCGGCGCCACCGGCTCCGTAGAAGAGTTCAAGCTGATCCGCGGTCTGATCGGTGATCTGAACACGCCCACGATACCAGACATCACCGTGATGGAACCCGTAGTCGCTCATGCTGAGCGTGGGCTGGCCGCGCTCGGTTGTTGTCCAGGTCTGGGCGGCTGTGGGGCGATTATCGGCCTTGATCCACTGGCTGTCATCAAAGCCGGGGTTGGCTTCAGCACTGTCTGCACGGCGCGTCCACTGCAGGGACGCCAGGTCGGGCAGGGTGACCTTTTCTGGGCGCGGCAGAGGCTGTTCGCTGAACAGGCTGCCGTCACTTTGCGGGCTTACGGCGACGACCTCTCCGTTGAACCTGACGGACTTAATGGATTTGGGCCCCCAGATGGTGAGCGCTGATTCCGTCTGGGTATCGCCGGTCAGATTAAGCTCACCTGCAGCCATCCTTGCCTCGCGCACGAGGGCCGCCGTCATTTGCAGGACCGGCCCCTCCGAGGTCTCCTGACGCCAGAAGTTAAAGCTCGTGGGCTCGTCTGCGATCAAGAGCAAAAGTGGCGCACGACCGCCTTCGCTGATCCGCAGGCGAATGAGGCCACTATGGGTATAGCTGAGTTTCAGGTCGCCTGTTTTCGCATCAAAGGTCGAGGAGACCTGGCCGGAAAGAACCTCGACCTTTGGCGCTTTCGAAAAACGCAGCACCGTCTCTGCGGCTTCACCCACGCGGCCCTGCAGCAGCGCTATGTCTTCGGCTTCATTGCGAAGGTGCGTCTGAAGCTCTGAACTGGAATAGACGAGGTGCTGGCGCTCCATGTCATAGGCGGCCAGAAGCATCTTGGCGTCCTGGCCGTTGACGCGAACGGGGATCTTATAGGTGCCATCCTTCGTCGTCAGTTCAAAGGTTGCACTGTCATCGCTTAACGCATCTGAAGGATTGTGGACGGCGAACAGAATATGGGTTTTCAGCGACGGATTGACGTTGTGATAGATCTTGATCTTGTCGTTCGAGCTTTTGAGAGGATCGCCCTTGTCCATTTCTGCGAGCACCGCTTCGGCCGCCTGGACAAACATACCCTGCTGCTTCAGCGCATAGGCTTTCTCGCGGAGGCCCCGGTCTTCGGAAATAGCCGCTCCGTAGTCGTAGGAGGTATAGACCACAGGCCCCGCCAGCCAGCCCCACGACGTACCCCCGAAGGTCATATAGATATTGTGGATCGTGATGCGGTTAATCAGGTTCGTGCCGTAAAAGACGCGCTGATACCCCTTCCCCTGACGCTTAGCCGTGCATTCGTAGGTGCCGTTCGATCCCCAGTAGTCAAACCAGCCACCGCCGAGCTCTGCGGCAAAGCCGGGCGTTTTGGGCGAAGACAATGACCCGATCTTGGGCGGCGTCGTTCCATATATGCCCCAGTCCGGCGCCTTATTGGGACCTGAGGGGTCGGCATGAACATTACATGTGCCGCCGGGATAGCCATCAAAGGCATAGAGGTCTGTCGGTCCGGGATTCGCCCACGGCGCGGTCGAATCCTTTGGAGTCCAGTCGGGAAGGCGACCCGCCGCATTGTGGAAGAAGGGCACGCTGATACCGTCTGCGCGCGCTTTTCTGGCCAGATGCTCCATCTGACGCACGTGCTTGGGCTCGACCTTACCGAGCTCGTTTTCAAGCTGATAGGCGATGACCGTGCCCGTGCCATTGGTAATCTGATGGCGAGCGATGATGGCATTAATCTGGGTCATCCACTCATCTGTGGCCGCCAGAAACAGCGGGTCGTCCGTACGAGCCTCGGCGCGCTGACGCAACAGCCAGCCGGGGAACCCTCCCCCGGTCAGTTCCGCATTCACATAGGGCCCGGTTCGGGCGATGACGTACATGCCCTCTTCTTCGGCGATCTCAAGGGCGCGTTCGATATTGCGCACGCCGGTAAAATCGTAAACGCCAGGTGCGGGCGAGTGGTATCCCCAGTCAAAGTAGAAGGCGACGCCATTAAAGCCCGCGGCCTTCATCTTCTGGAGCACATCGCGCCACAGGGAGGGATTTGGCAAACGGAACGGGTGGACTTCGCCTGACCAGACCATGATACGCTTGCCGTCTACCATCAGGGAGTGTTCGTCCCAGGTCACAGACTTAGGCGATGCCTTGGGCTTTGTCGCTTGCGCGAAAGCCTTTGGGTCTTCGGAGAGGACAGTGAAGTGACGAACGACACCTGAGACGCCGCCCACTTCCTTTTTTAGCGTCCAGGTTTTGAAGGCGTCGCGGCTGTCGGAATACCAGTAGCGCTTGGTTATGTAGTCGTCGAAATAGATACGCCAGCCCCCATCGGGCAGCTTTACAAGCGCCTGGCCCTCGCGCCAGTTCCCCCAGCCCGCCCAGTCGCCCTTCTTTTCAATCTTCCAGGGCCCGTAAAGAGACTTCGATGTCGCCAGTTCAATAAACTTCGTCGTCTCGTTCTTGACGAAGGCACTGTATCCGCGCTCGGTCGACACAATAAAGGTATCTATGAAATTACCCTGCAGTCCCTGCAAAGGCTTCGGCGCGGACCATTGCGAGAAATCCGCGTTGGGCTCCAGGATATAGGCGCCAAACGGGCCTTTGGTGCCGCCTTTTGACAGGGAGACAACGATCTTAAGGCTCCCATCCTTGTCGCGGAACCACTCCGGCGCCCAGGTATTGGTGACACCCTCAAGAGAGACTTTAACCTCAGACACCAGCTCCCAGCTTTTCAGGTCCTTTGAGCGGGTGATACCAAACGTGTCTCCGTCCCAGTTGGTCGTATAGACAACGTAATAGTAGCCATCACTGTGGCGGATGATCGAGGGATCGCGCAACAAACCTTTTGAGGGGGTGTAGACCTCCGAGCCCAGGGTTTTAAAGGTGACCCCATCCGACGAGGTAAAGAGGCTGAGCGTATTTTGCGATGTGGCCATAAAGGCCGACATGAGGAAAACGTTCTGAGATTTTGCCGCTTCACCGGCCGCCTGAGCCTGACGCTGTGCATCCGAGCCCTGAGGTATACCGAGCTCCTGCGCAGAGGCGCCCGCCGCGAAACCGAGCGAGGCAGCGGCTAAAAGACCGATGTGCGAAACACGCGAAAGGGCTGCCATGCGGAGGGGGTTCCGGCGCAGCGGTTTCTGGTTGGGCATATGGGGTCCTCTGTTGGGGTTCCTCTGTAACAGTAAGGCGGCCGCGATCTTCGGATCGGCAGGTCTTAATCGCCCGCGCAACGACGGCCAGCCTCGGCTGGTGCGTTAAGATGACATTGACGGGGGGCCATATCAATGAAAAAATATCACAAACGAGCACATAAGGGCCAGTTATGATCAGGAAAAACGCCATTATGATCAAAATCGATCAGAGAAATGAGACTCGCGCCCGCGTGAGCGCGCTAGCTGCCGGGGTCACCCTTCTGCTCGCGACCTTTCCCGTTTACGCCCAAAGCCCGGCCCCGGAGACGATATTGCCCCCTCTGCCCCATCGCTTTCTCCTGACCCCTGGTCTTCAGCCAAGCGAGGGCAGTGTCGCTGTAACGCCTGACATGACCTATGAGGCGAGCCGCGGCTATGGCTTCACTAACACGCCAAACGGCAATGAGACGGCGCTCGCGGTCAGAGCGGGGCCGGGGGATTATCGAGTACGCGTGACGCTTGGTTCAAAGATTGCGGCGAGCCGCACGAGCCTGTGGGCGGAGGACCGCCGCCTGATGCTGGCGCCCGTGGTCCTCAAAAAAGGCGAGATAAGGACGGTTGAGTTTACCGTAAACGTCCGCGATGCCTCGGTGGTTACGTCGGAACAGGATGCAAAGGGTAAGGCCCCGAAAGTGGGTTTGAGAGGCGACGAAGACATTGGACGCACCTGGGATGAGCGTCTGACGATTGCCTTTTCCGGTCCCGCCCCTTCCGTGCAAAGCGTTGAGGTCACAAAGGTCTCAGCGCGGCGCGTTCTGATTGCGGGGGATTCCACCGTAACGGATCAGGCCGGCACCGACTACGCCTCGTGGGGACAGATGCTGCCGCGCTTTTTGTCAAATGACATATCGGTCGCCAACCACGCCCGTTCCGGTGAGACCATGAAGTCGTTCGTCACCAGCCTGCGCTGGGATAAGCTCTTAAGCGACCTGCGCGCGGGCGACGTCGTTCTGATGCAGTTTGGTCATAACGACCAGAAAAAACAGTGGCCGCGCACCTATGTGGATGCCGAGAAAGCCTATCCGGCCTGGCTTAAGGCTTTTGCGGCCGATGTGGAGGCAAAAGGCGCAAAGGTCGTCCTTATCTCCCCGGTCTCTCGCCGCTCATTTGAGGGGGGCAAGATTACCAACACGCTCGCCGGGTATGATGACGCTGTGCGTAAGGTGGCGGGCGAACTTGGTGTTCCCTTCATAGACCTGACGGCGCGGACAAGGACGCTTTATGAGGCCCTGGGCCCTGATCTTAGTCCGCTCGCCTTCGGTAACAGCGGACAGGATAAAACGCATCACAATGCCTACGGCGCCTATCAGATTGCAAACTATGTGGCGCAAGTCCTGACGAACCCGCAATCAGGTCTCGGACTTCGGCCCGCCGCCGACTTTAAGGCGTTTGATCCGTCTCATCCGCCCGACCCCAGAGCCTACGACCTCACCCCCGCCGATTGGCCGATTATGCGCGAAGCCCCGGCAAAGATTTCAGGCAATTAAGGAAACACCATGACGCAGATACATGCCTTCAAGATGCAGCTAAAACCCGGGTTTGAAGCCGAATATCAAAAGCGACACGACGAGATCTGGCCGGAACTGTCTGACCTTCTGCATGAGGCGGGCGTATCCGATTACTCCATCTTCCTTGACACAGAGACGCTGACCCTGTTTGGGGTTCTGCGTCGCACAGACACTCACAAAATGGACGACCTGCCAAAGCACCCGGTGATGCAGAAATGGTGGGCCTTTATGGCCGACATCATGGAGTCAAACCCCGACAATTCGCCGGTGGCAAAGGATCTTAAGCCCGTCTTCTATATGGCCTGACCTGAAGCTTAGGCATTCCTCACCCATGTGAGTCTTCGAAGTCATAAAGGATTTACATGGGTGAAACCAAAAGATCTGGCTTGAGGCAAACGCGTTGGCCACCATAGGTATCATTACGGTGGTCACGACAAAGCATACAATCACAATCCGCAGAAGACGACACGTCTACGCGCTTTGGGCCATGCTGCCCAACCTCCCTCGCGAGATCTTCGGCGCACAGGGTCTTGAAGACATCTGAAAATCTTACGCTCATCTCACACGTCCTGACGGCCACCCAATGCAGACAAAAGACTGTGAACCGGAGCGGAACCACTTAAATCCAGAACAAACGCATCGCTGAATGTCGGATAAAGATAAAGGGCCCTGACCAAAAGGGAGAATAATCGGCATTGATGAAATCTGAAGGTTAGGTTGAAAGCATAATGATCAAATAAGATCATTATAATTGCAAATGCCCGATCTATGGCTCATATATGAACAATGCTAAAGACCGCAGAAGAATTGAGGATCGAGCTCGCTCACCGGATCAGGGACCGGCGGCTGGCCCTTGGCTGGACACAGAAAGATACCGCTACACGTTCTGGCATCGCCTACATGACCTGGCGGCGGCTCGAAACGGAGGGAAACGCCTCGATTTCGGATCTCGTCAGGGCTGCCATTGCGTTGCGCTGTGAAGACGAACTGGAGCGCCTCTTCCCTATCCCTGCAGCATCCTCCATGGACGCCCTTCTCGCCAGGCAGGCCAAAGCAGAGCCCGCTAAGCGCCGCCGGGCCCCCAATCGGAAGAAGGCGCCATGACCCTTTCCCCGGGTACGCCTCTCGATGTCAGATTCCGCTTTGATGAAGAGAGCGAAGCTTTGCCAGTCGCCCGCCTCGCGATGGCAGATGGCCGCGCACAGCTTGAATGGGCACAGGCGCTGCTCGTAAGTGGTCTTGCGCCCTCTCCTTTGCTTTACCCTCCCTCGCCCGGTTTACATGCCGCCCGAAGCCGTGAGTTTGAGGGGCTGCACGGTTTTCTTGCCGAAAGCCTGCCCGAAGACTGGGGTCAGCTTGTGTTGCGACGGCGTCTGGCGCGTCTTGGCGTCCGTTTCGAAACCCTAAGCAGTCCTGATCGCCTGGCCCTCGTCGGAGACAGTGGTCGGGGCGCTCTGACCTACCGGCCCGCAACCACGCCACCGGCCGAACAAATGAATCTTGATCTTGACCGGCTACAGGCGGAAGCCACCGCCGTGATCCTCGGAGAGGACACGGACCTTATAGACACGCTGGCCGCACTTGCGGGAGGCTCCGGCGGGGCAAGACCCAAGGTACACGTGGGCTTTGGCGCGGACGGTCGAATTTCGGTTTCTGACAGTGAGACCGCCGCGGGACATGAGGCCTGGATCGTCAAGTTTCGCGCGCCACAGGACCCTGTTGATATCGGCCCCATTGAAGCCGCCTATGCCGACATGGCCATTCAGGCAGGTCTAACAATGAGCGCGCACCGCCTGTTGCCGGCACGGCAAGGACCGGGTTATTTCGCTACCCGCCGTTTTGACCGGCCGCAGGCCGGACAGCGACTTCATATGATATCTCTTGGCGGGGCGCTCGAAATTCCCTGGCGCACCCCTTCGAGCTACGACACCCTTCTGCGCGCCACTCTTGCCATCACCCGTCATGCCAGCGATGTGGAAAGCGCCTTTCGCCGCATGGTCTTCAACATTCTGGCCTGCAATCGCGACGACCACGTTCGTCAGCACAGCTTCCTCATGGATAGACATGGGCAGTGGCGCCTGTCGCCCGCTTATGACCTGACATTCTCTACGGGGCCCGGCGGCGAACACTATCTCGATGTCGAAGGCAAAGGCCGCAACCCAAATCGCCGTCACGTAATGGCCCTTGGCAAACGGCATGGCTTCTCCACTACCGCTACCTCCCGCCTCATTGATGAGGTGAGATGCGCTATAGCCGACTGGCCGCTTCATGCAGCGCAAGCCGGCGTGACAAGGGCATCAAAAACGGAAATCACCGCCGCGCATAAAGCCGTGGAGGCTTGTTTCTTTGCGACCTGAAGGTACAGAAGGCCGTATCGCCCGCCTCCGAAAACTGCGTTACATTTCGATTGTGCCCGGCCCTTTGAAAGGTTAGCTATACGCCCAGACCAGAAATGATTTGGGGTGGGATTTATGAGGCGTTCGGGGCGTCTTGACGGCTGGAAGTCTATTGCCGCCCACTTTGGGCGTGATCGGACGACCGTCATGCGCTGGGCGCAACAGCGTGGGTTACCCGTCAAGCGAATACCCGGCGGCAAGGTCGGCACCGTCTACGCCCTGGCCGAGGAGCTTGATGCGTGGGCGGCAAGCCAGGGAAGGCTTGAAGATGACCCTCAGGCGAGCGCCCCCGAGGGGCTCGCGTCAGAAAAGGGGTCTGCGCCCGCATTCTCCCCGAAGTGGGTGCTTGCGGGTGTCCTGGCTTTGATTGTTATCCTCACGGCACTCACCTACGGCGTCCTGAGTTTCAGCTCGGATAAGACCTCAGCGGCACTCAAGCTGCCCGCTGATCCGGCTCTCGCCCAAACCTATCTGGATGCGAGGGATTCCTGGGCACAACGCACACCGCAATCTCTTGAGCGGGCCCAGACACTTCTGCAGACCCTCACGCAAAAAGAACCGAGCTTTGCCCCGGCCTGGTCGGCGCTAGCCGATGTTTATCTGTTGCGGCATGAGTTTGGCGGGCTTGACGAAAAAAGTGCTTTTGAAAAGGCTGAAATCGCAGCCCTTGAGGCCAGACGCCTTGACGCGTCACTGGCGGCGGCACATCGCGCGATCGGATTTGTTCAGTACTGGTGGCACGATGATCCGGCTTCCGCCGGAAAATCGTTCCGCGAGGCGCTGCGGTTGTCACCAGATGACCCGCAAACGCATTTCTGGTTCGGGACATTGCTTTCCGACAATGGACAACATGTGGAAGCGATCCGTGAACTGAAAAAAGCCCGCCTTTTAGAGCCTGGATCGCGCGCCATTCAAACGGAGATGGCGTGGGCCCAATGGGCGGCCGGCAATGACACCCAGGCCCGCCAGGACCTCGGCAAGCTGTTAGAAGAAAATGCGACCTTCGCCTTGATCTATGACTGCACGAGCGAGGTCAAACTCGCCGATGGCGACTACTTGGGTTACGTCAATGATCTGACTGAATTTGCCCGGCTGACCGAGGATCAGGCCCTGATGAGCCATGCGCAACGCCTGCGCACCGCCTCAAAGAGCGGTATTCAGGCCGTGCAGACTGAAATGATGGCCGCGGCCGTGGGTGAGCTTAAAGGCGGGGACAGGCGAAAGCACGTCTGGGCCGTGTTTCTCGCCTCTGTCGCGCAAGACCGCGCCCAGACGGTGAGCCTTTTAAGGGAGGCGACGCGCCGAAAAGAGTCGTGGGGGGATGCGGCTCGAACCGGACGCATTTTGAGGCTTTGGGCAGGGGATGCGCAGATCACGGCGCTCGTTGAGCGCCTTACCGCCAGACCCGACGCCTAAACTCCAAATTACAACGCTCTCGCACGGCACATTTCAGCCGTTTGCAACAGTTTGCGACATCGTCAAATCAAGGCACTTGCGCCTTACTTCTTCCTGTTTACGCCTGACGCCAAAAAGCGGCACAGACGGGGGATGACGGGGAGAACAGCAGTGCGAGCGATCTGGACGCGCCGAAATATCTTAAGCCTTGGCGCGCTTTTCTTAAGCTCGCAGACGCCTGCCTATGGTGGCGTCACTTCAGGAGGCGCCTCCCAGGTCAAAGCGTTTCTAAACGCAAGACAGAGCGGCATCGTGCGCCTGGCCACCTTTACCGAAACAGAGATTCTGCTTCTGATAATCAACGGCCAACCGATTGATGTGCACGCAAGACAGAACGGTCTTTACATATCTAAAAGCCCTGGGTCTGCGCGCTCTGTTAAGGCGATTGCGCCCGTTGATTTCGGTCGTCTTCTCACAGCTGCTGGCGGAACAGACAAGGGGGTGAACGGGACGGATAGGGCCAGAGACTTCAACAGCCTCTATGGGTCATTGACGTCGGTGCCCCTGGCACCGCTGACCTGCCCCGCTGACTTTGCGCAAAAGTCGACGGAGGAAAAGGCACTGATCCGTCGCCAGATTCGCCAGCCTCATTATTCACGCTATGGCCCCTGTCTGATGCCGGATCAGCCACTCATCCGCCAGGCGTTCGCTGACGACCCGTTTTTTGACGCCTGGACTTTCACTCACGACGCTAACGATCGCTACCTCGGCCTGTCCTTGCCAGGCATTCGCGCTTTCTGGTCATTGGAGATCTAGCACATGACACGCAACCTTTATGTAAATGCGTCTCTTCTGACGCTGGCCCTATTAGGCCTAACGGCCTGCGCCAGTGTTCCGCAGAAGGTAGGGAGTGAAACACCTCAGGCATCGACATCCATCGCCGCTGAGGCATTGCTGAGAGGGGATGTCGAACTGGCCCGCAAAGGCTTTGGCGATGCGGCGGCGAAGTCGCCATCAGATCCCGCGAGACAGACCCTTCTGGGCATGACCTACCAATCCCAGGCGAACGGCGATCCCGAACAACTTGATCTCGCGATGGCAGGCTATGATCTCGCGCTTCGCAGTGGCCAGGATGCATTCTGGGCCGCAGCACTCGCCGGCAAGGCCGCCTTCGACCTTGGTCAGTTTCAAAAGGCACAGGGCTATTATGCGAAAGCCGTCATCCAGAAACCAGATGATGCCCGCGCCCTCTTAGGCCTATCCATGAGCGCCTATATGGGCGGAGACCCTGCCCTGGCCGCGCTGAGTGCGCAGCAGGCTCTGACTTTATCATCGGATCAGGCGCTTACTCAGGCGGCCTTACGCATGGCGGCGTTGTCTAACAGCGCCAATGGAAGGAGCGAGGCCGCACGGCTCTATCAGCAACAGCTCGCCAAGACCGCACCCGAGGAGGGTCAGCGCGTTCTGATCCGGATGACCGAGCTTGAACGCACGAGCCCGTCCGATGCGACCCAGCCGGAAGCCCCCGTTACTGAGGAGCGTTCAGCCGCTGCACCTGATCAGGTTTCCGTGGATGTGGCCATCATCCTGTCTCAGAATGCGCAGCGGGATTCCGTTGGCGTAAATCTTCTCGATGGTCTGCAATTGCAGTATGGCCGGCAAGACCAGCAGAACCATGCCGGTAGTGACACCGGAGTGACCCGGACGATTACGGACACGATCACCCTGCCGCAACTCACCTATAATCTCAATCTTTTCAATAGATTTGGTCAGTACTACCAGGTGGTTGCCCGCCCGATGCTCACCGCCTATCGCGGTGAGCCTTCAGACTTCTTCGTAGGCCGTTCAACCAAGGTCGCGGTTAAGGGCGTGAACTTCTCCCAGCTTGAAAACATAGATATTGGCACGCAGGTTAAGGTCACGCCGGTTGAAATAACGAACGATCGCACCCGCCTTCGCATTGAGGTCACCCGCTCCTTCTTGTCGGGTGAACCAGCCGGAAACTTCAACGAGGCCCTAAATACGTGGCGCCAGACGGTCTCAACCACCGTAGAGGTTCGCTTCGGCACGACCCTGATCCTTTCGGGTCTGTCGGAGAGCGTGAGAGACAGTTCGGTTACGAAGACACCCGTGATCGGTGATGCGCCTCTCATTGGTTCGGGCTTTAACCGTCGCGTGACCAATAACCGCCGTGACGCCGTACTGGTCCTTGTGACCCCTTCACCAGCGCGCGCTATCGAGAGCCGCAGCTGGGGCCGCCAGGCCGATGTGGAGCGTCTGATCAAGCTTTGGGGAACAACCATCGCGCCGGGGTCTGACCTTCAGGCGATTACCGAAAACCTTTCGCACTCCCGTTTGTTTGGCCGGGCAAGACAAGCCGATGCCCCCTTAACCTGGCCCAATCTTCCCCATGATCAAGGTGAGATCTTAAAGGCGCTGATCTTGCCCTGAACTCAGGGTCCATTCGCCCGCCTCTAACCCCGGATTACTAACCCCGTAAGGCATGCTTCGGCATGAATGGCGAAGCCATGCCTGACCTTCTACTTTGAGGAATTCACCTATGCCGCCTTTCAAGCCAGAATACCTGCTACCTGCCGCCGCTGCATTCCTTTGCCTGACCGGCGAGGCCGCGGCTCAATGTCCCTCCACGCAGAATGCAGCGCACCGACCGCCCGGCACGCCCCTTCTTCCGGCCGTCACGCGCATCGAAATTGAGAATCCATCGGCACCGTCAAAGCCATACCCGGCGATACCCGGAAGCCCTGTCGATCGGGCACAAACCACAGGCGGGGTTGTTGGGAAGTCGAGTCTGACGCTCATTGTGACCTTATCGAGCGACGTGGCGAGTGGGTGTGAGCTGCCGTTTTCGATCTTTGATGCAGCAGGTCCGATCGTAAACAGTGTACAGGAACAGTCGGTAGCCGTCTTTCCAGCTCTGGAAACTTTTACCAGGCCCTATCTGACCGTTGTTGCCAATGGCAGCAACAAAGTCAAAATAACCCTGCCCGTGGCGATCCGGCTCGGGTCAAGTCGAATCCATCGACACCGTCTCGGACTAAGCTCGGTTTACAGTAACCAAACCCCTGAGACACCGCTCCCGTTTGAGTTTCAGAACAACCCCGTGCGCATAGGTTCGATCTATCGGGTCGGCACGAACACTGGGCCGGCACGAGCAGGTGAGCGCGTTGAAATTGCTGTTACCACAGTGGAGCCAATTGATCCCGCATCTGTGTACTATAACATTTTTGGTGGTCAGACCGTCAAGTCAAACGCCCTGAAGGTTCGCTACGGCCTGTCTCCAACAAACCTGGCTCAGTTCCCATCGCTGAGCAACGGCTCTGTCGCTGCCTTCGCGCCAAACTTTGCCGACGGCAGTAGTCGTCTGCCGATCATCATCAGCACCCCCACCCAGGCAAACGTCACCCTGAAGTCACCCACAAATCTCACGCAAATCCCAAGAGTGCCGACGAGGCCACAATTGACTACCAGGCCCGTCGCACCTGCGGCAAATGATGCGCCCCAAAGCGTGGTGGTGAGCGCTCAGCTCTATACCGAGAGTACGGGCGAAGGCGGAGAAACGCTCTCGTTAGAAATGCCCATCAACTAGGTCGCGTACGCACTTGGGCGATCTATTGTCGGCACGGCAACGCCTTAAGTGCGTCCGATGGAGTAAAGCGTCACCCTACGTCCATAAGCTTTACGATCAATCCAAAGGACTGGTTATGTTAAAAAAAACTCTTTCCAATCGCACTGGGAGGCTTGCTCTCCTTGTGCTTTGCCACCCCAAGTCTGGCGGCGGTTGAGTCCGCTAACTATCGCCGCGCCGAAAATGCGAGATGCTCGGCGGTTCACGAAGTTGGAGGCGTGTGGCGACCATCCAAGGGCCCCATAAACCTATCGGGCAAAGGCTTTTTCACGATGGAACTCTACGGCAACGGGATTGATCTTCTGGACCCGTCACAGTTTCAATTAAAGGGGCAGATCAGTGGCACCCTTTTCATTTGACGGGGCGCATAGTGGACCAGATAACGCGGTCGCCGGCTGCGGTTCTATCGGTTCAAGGGTCGTTGTCCTGAAACTTGATGGTTCGCCAACGCGACAAACTGGCAGTCTGAAGGTGGGATCGGAGGAAATACCTCTGACCCTCATACCGGGCTATATCAATCGCCTGGAGTGGTCGTCCGACAACGAACCTCGCGAAGCCTCACAGTCCCCGGTATCGAACCTTACGGAGGCCCAAAAGCGTGCACTTGACGCCCCAATTATTGCCGAAGCGGTACGCACCTGTCTGACCAACATGGCGAACCGTTCGTCGCCTTCGTCAAGTGGCGTCTCCTATTCCTACGGTCCGCAATCCGATTGTCGTAGCGGGACGGGGTATTACCTGTTTTCGAGCGCGCAAGATGCGTGTACCCAGATCCAGGCCTATGGCTATAGCTGTTCGACGGCGTTCAACTTCGGAACGGGGGGGAGCCATAGGGTCTCAACACTCGGCGCCTGCCTTGCCCGCAATGGCGGCAGTGCTTACCTCTCGGGCGATACCCTTACCCTGATTGTACCGGCGCGCTCAACGAATACCAGCCTTGGAACTTGCTTCACCAAGCCGAGTTTCATGGCGTTTGACGCCCTTCCAACGCTGGGTAGTTCAGTTCACTTTGTCGGTCGCGCGACTCCGGTTATAGGTGTGCAAATAGACCGAACGCCAGGAGCACCCGCGCTCAGCTACGATCAACAGACGGGCGAAGATGAAGGCGGCTTCCTTAATTTCGCCCCCGCTTCGCTTAGAGAGGTTGTCGGCGTTCATACCTATACCTTGCGTCCCTCCGGAACAGGATCTCGCCCTCTTACTTTGATACTTATGAGCGATCCGGCGAATGCCGTGAAAGCGCTAGACGCACCGCTTACTGGCGCCGCCCGCTTCAGCTCGATTGCGAGGTTTAAAGCCACGCCGTTTCAGGCGGTGCGCGCAGGCCAGCTCTTTGAGGTCTCGCTTTTAACGTCAGAGGCAAGCAGTTGCTTCGAACAACCTGTCGTTCAAGTCTCTCCACAGGCGGGGGTCACTTCCTTCGACGTTGACTTCAAATTCACCGAGTCGGCTGGCTGTGTCGGAAAGTCGGCAAGCTTCGTTGCAAAAGCAAGCGGCTACGACGCCTTGCCCGCGACCGCGACCGCGACCTTCACAATCGTGCCTTTGGACACCCCGCGAAATCTGCCGCCGTCCTCGTCTGTGACAAAGGTCAGAAACAGCGCCTTAAACCAAAATTGAGGAGCCGGGCCCTGGCGTATAGTCGCCAGGGCCCTTTTCTTTCAGCGATAGGCAGAAAACCCGGTTGACAGAGAATGATCCGAAGACTGACAATAACTTCGACCAGGTCATTTGCATGGCATCCGCGCTGAGGTCACGCAAAGATGTTAAACGGCTGAAAACAGTCGCAGGCAAGGGCGAGCGCGGAGTGAGTGCGGGTCAGAGGTTAATCGACGGGTATGAGATCTAAAGGTTAGACGACCTCGGAGGCTTTGCGATCATCAGCTGTGACCTGTGCAATGCGAACTTCGATGCCTGCATGCTCAAGCCATTCGCGGGCGGGGTCAGAGATCCCCTCATCGGTAATCACCACATCAATGGCGGTTAAGGGGCATACGGACAATGATGCCGGTGCATCGATTTTTGAAGAGTCGGCGAGCACAATCACCTGATCTGCGCGCTCCATCAGGCGGCGCTCTGACTGCACGAGGAGCGTGTCAGACTGCATGAGGCCGTTACGCGTCAGGGCCTGACATCCGATGAACATCTTGGCAGCTGAGAAGTTCTGCAGCATCCCGTCTTCATAAGGGTTCAGAATGATGCGCTGTTCGCGGAAAAGCTCCCCGCCAGGCAGGGTGACCTTCACCTTGGAGCGGTCAAGCAGACACTGCAGAATGGGGATAGAGGTCGTGAGCACGTGGTAGGGCTCATTGGCCATCATATTGGCCATGGTGTAGGTGGTTGAGCCGCCATCGATAATCATCGAGATGCCAGGCTTTAAGAAATCGAGCGCAGCGCGTGCAATAGCGCGCTTAACGGGCGCATTGACGATGGTTGACGCCAGAAAGCTCGATTGCCCCGTCAGGCTTGCGGCCTGAAATTCGGGCGTTTTGGGTTCGGCCTTATTGGTAAAGTGCTTGCCCTCAATGCGCATCGCCCCACCGCGAACACGCAATAAATGACCGAGTTCATGCAGTTCATTCAGATCGCGGCGAATGGTGGCCGGCGAAACCTCCAGACGTGCCGTAAGCTCATCGACCGAGGTGACACGGTCGGGATTGAGTTCGTCGATGATGAGCTTCCAACGGTCCTGGAGGTGCATATAAATCCGCCCTGTGTGCCTGTGCGATAATCCTGATACGCGCCACGGGTTTACGCCCTTCGCATATCATGATCGAACATGATTGATTCTTATAGGGCGCATTCCACATACTGGGAAGCACCTTTTTTGGGTATGCCCGTGCGACAAAATCAGTCGTTTTCCATCGCCTTTAGCCACGCCCCGCGATAGGCTCTGATCTCGCTGACGCGTTGCGGCTCCACAGGGCGGTAAGAGGGGACTGGGGGTTGGTGCTCGGTGAAAAAGGCCATGGCGCCGGCCCCTCGCGTCACACCTGATGAGGTTTCGCAGACGAGCACAGGTCCGTCGCGCATAGCCGCAAGAAGCGCACAAAACGCCTCATTGTGGGCAGCGGGCCCTTCGATCAAAAGCGGGCGATCAGACGGCGCGATCATATCAAGTGAGGTGGCCGCAATCAGGGCGACGTAGATGAGGCCAAGGGCTGCGCGTGTTTGGGGCGTGTCTGTTTCAAGACCCACGATTTCGCCGCGCCGTCCTGGGAAGGGACCACCGGCGTCAACGAAACTCGGCAATGCCATGGCCCCTGATCGGATAACCTCTGCCACAGTTTCAAGCGTGACAGGCACGTCCACGTGACCATTGGTTATAAGTTCAAGCGCCCGCCCCCCCATAAAGCGGGCGCAGGGCACCGCCCGGCCATAGACATCAATGTTCACCAGGCAATCGCGGTCAGGGCGTAAGCTCTCTGACACCGCCGCCGGCGTAATACCCGGAGCCATGGCGACGTACCAGGTGCCGGTCGTCAGAATGACGGGCAAAACCGCCGTCTCGTCATGCTGGTGACGGGCGATGACAAGCGCCAGGGCGGCGTTAGAGTCATGAAGCCCCACATGGACCTGGCAGTCTGCAGGAAGGCCAGCCGCCTCAGCAATTTCTGGCCGTAAGGGTCCCGCCTTCTCCCACGCCGAGCGCAGAGGGGCAAAACGCTCCGCCCATCCTTCTGAGACTGCGAGACTGGAAAATGTGCCTTTGGCGGGATTCCACAGATCCGTGTGGCATCCGAGCGATGTCACCTCAGAACAGAGGACACCCGATAGGCGCCAGGTCCAGTACTGGGCATAGGTCAGAATGTGGCGCACCCGCTCGAAAAACTTTGGGTCGCGACGGGCGTGCCAGAAGATTTGGGCGCCAAGGTTTAAGCCATTGGGCAAAAGTGGCGACAGTGTCTCTTCAAAGGCCGGTCGCACGCGCTCATATGCGCGTTCATAAGGCAGAGGGATCGAGGCCTCATAATCCTGAATGGGTTGCAGAAGCGTTTCATCTGCACTCAGAAAGGCGCAGGCCGCACCGTGAGCGACAGGCATGATGCTTCTGATATGATAGGTCTGTGATAAGCGCCTTAGTTCACTCAGAAACCACATGAACAACGCATCGACATCGAACGCCGCATAGAGGCGCGTATGCAGATGGGGGATGCGCAACGCAGAGCGGCTGAGGATTTGCCCCTCCTGATCGATCACACTGACCTTGGCGTTTGTCTTGCCGACATCAAAGACAACGCAAACCCCGCTCGGGCTCGCCTGCGTCCTCAGGGATGAAGGCGTGCGATCCTCATGGATGCGCTGAGGCGAAGGTGTGGCTTCACCGTCGTTTGCGCCTCGAGGCACGTCTTTCAGAGTCCGCTCCACATCCACTCCCACCGCCGGCCGCAACAATGAGCGGTTCGATAAAAGCAAACCATGCCCAAACCGAACCGATGCCGATCATTATTGATCGAAAATAAGCGGCAAAGATTGATACCGGCCGCATTTTCCGTTAGACTGAAAACATAAAGGAAAAGTGTGGTCTCGCACACTAAAAACAAGGGCGGACGCTTTCAGCGGACGCGGATGATCCGATCGTTGTGGCTTTGTCACAGGCGCGCCGTCTCTGGCGCCACGGCCTGTTGAGTTGACTTTGCCCAGAAGGTAACTCTAACTGGAGGTCCCCGTGCTGAAGGAATGGACACCCCGAATGGGTTATGTCGCCGTCAAAAAGACTATGTCTGCCATACCGCAGGACATCATCGACCAGGAAAACGCGAAGCTTATGGCGGCGCACCAGGCCGATTACGATGCGCTTGGGGTGAGGCTTGCGCGTGTCGGCATAGATATCGAGCATATTGTCGACCGGCTGATGACGCTTGAGGTCGGGATACCAAGCTGGGGCATGGTCTCCGGGGGTACGCGCTTCGCGCGTTTTCCTATGCCGGGTGAACCGACCCATATTCTGGAAAAGATTGAAGACTGTGCCGCTGTTCATCAGGTGAGCGGCCTCACGCCTCGCATTTCGTTGCATTTTCCGTGGGACAAGGCCAACGATATCGATGAGGTTCGCGATTACGCGCACGCACACGGCATGGGTTTTGACGCGGTCAATTCCAATACTTTTCAGGATCAGCCCGGACAGCGCCTTTCTTATAAGTACGGCTCTCTCACCCACTCAGACCCGGCGACACGGGCGCAGGCGATTGAACATAATCTCGAGTGCATCGAGATAGGCGATCGCCTCTGTGCTAAGGGCCTTACCGTGTGGATTGGCGATGGATCAAATTTTGCCGGTCAAAATGAATTTGCCGACACGCTTGATCGCTATCTTGAGAGCATGAAGGCGATCTATGCGGCCCTGCCGCACGACTGGCGTCTGTTTATCGAGCATAAGCTCTATGAGCCGGCCTTCTACGCGACGGTCATTCAGGATTGGGGCACGTCTATCCTTTGCGCCCAGCAACTTGGGCCCAAGGCCCAGTGTCTGGTTGATCTCGGCCACCACGCACCGAGCGTGAACATCGAACTGATCGTTGCGCGGCTTGCACAGTTTGGGAAGCTGGGCGGGTTTCACTTCAATGATTCCAAGTATGGCGACGACGACCTCGACGCAGGCTCCCTAAACCCCTTCCAGCTCTTTTTGATTTTCAATGAGCTCGTCTATGCCGAGACGCGCGCCAGGGGTCAGTTTAATCCGGCCTATATGATGGACCAGTCGCACAATGTGACAGACCCCATCGAAAGCCTCCTGAATTCGGCCCGTGCCATCGCCGGCGCCTATGTCAAAGCGCTGATTGTCGACCGTAAGGCGCTCAGAGAGTATCAGAGCAGCAATGACGTCATGATGGCGCATCATTGCCTGCGCATGGCCTATGAGACCGACGTGCGCCCGGCGCTCGCCATGGCGCGTCTTCGCAAGGGCGGCGCGATCGATCCGATGATGACGTTCCGCGCGAGCGGTTACCGCGCGCAGAAGGCCAGGGTTCGTAAATCCCGGCCGGCCATCGGCGGCGGAATAATCTGATCCGCCCGTTCAAAGTCTGAACTGAGCACAGGACCCCATCATGACCCTTTCGCGACGCCAGTGGCTTGCCACGAGCCTTTCGGCCTGCGCCCTGCCCTCAGGCCTGTTTGCCACTGAGGCGGAAGAGGTGATTTATCAAAATCCGCTGCGCTCTGAGGCAGATGTCGCCCGCTTTAAGATGGAGGGAGACGCAAAGGTCGCCTTTCCCAACAATCGGATGCAATTGAGCGCGCTCAGGGATGCGTCCGAGGGGCAGGCATCGAACTTCGTTTATTGGTGCCCCGAGGTCTTCCCTGACCATGTTGAGATCAGCTGGAACTTCTGGCCACTCAGGGAGCCTGGTCTGTGCATCCTCTTTTTTGCCGCACAAGGCCTCAACGGCGAGCATGTTTTATCGCCAACCCTCAAGCCGCGGGCGGGCATCTACGACCAGTACACAAAGAGCGATATTGAGGCGCTGCAGATCTCGTACTTCAGGCGCCGATGGGAAGAGGAGCGTGCCTTTCACCTCGCAAACCTTCGCTATGCGCCCGGTTTTGAGCTTCTCGCCCAAGGGGCAGACCCCCTTCCCGATGTCGAAGATGCAAGACCGCCTTACCGTATCAGGATCCGAAAATCCGCGGCGTCAGTGGCCTTTACGATCAATGATCTCCCGGTGGTGTCCTGGACCGGCGCATCAAAGCGCAAGTGGCCCGGAAAAGGCAGCGTTGGGTTTCGTCAGATGGCGCCACTTATAGCGGAATATGCCGATCTGGAAGTAAGACGACTAGCTCCCCTCCGCTGACTGAGGGGCGAAAATGCAAGTGCATGTTCCTCTCAGTCGCCGGAAGACCAGCTTTTGCGATGCAGGTGAGTAACCCTACTCTTCGTATATTTGGTCTTCGGGGAGGACGCTGCGAAACCATTCAGCATATTCGGCGTTTACAAACTCGATGCATGTCGCGACGATTTCCGGCACCTCGTAACTATGGAGCGCCTTGACCGAGGCTTCCAGCGCGTCGAGCTTGCTTTCGAGCGTCTTGGCGACGAGCAGGACTTCATCGGCCTCCTCGAGCTTCTCCTGCCACATATAGAAGGAGCGGATGGGGTGCACCTGAACACAGGCCGCGAGGCGGTCTTCAACCAGCCGACGCGCCACGCGCTCGGCCTCTTCCAGGTTGGCACAACTTATGGATACGGTGAATAGTGAGGTCATTGGACCATACTACACCTTTACGTGCGTTTGATAAAGAGCACACGCATGTGACTTCAAGACCATTGCAGCCGGAGTCCGGGACACATATAGATAGAGAACACTTCTGGAACGAACCATGCTGCCCGACGCCCTTGATCACCTGCCAGATTCCAAACGCCGCGAGCTTGAGCACGTGGTGAAGGTGCTCTTCGACAGCTTTGAGGGCGCAACGCAGACCAAACTGTCTGAAAAGCGCAAAAGCGGCCGCATCCTCAAGCTCATCCTGTTCGGATCCTACGCGCGGGGGGACTGGGTCGAGGATCATTTGTCAGGCTATCGCTCGGACTACGATCTTTTGGTGGTCGTCAACACTCAGGAATTTACCGATCTTCAGGAATACTGGAGTGAGGCAGATGACCGCTTTACCCGCGAATACACCCTTACCCATGAGCTTAAGACGCCCGTGAGCTTTATCGTTCACAGCCTTGCCGACGTGAACGATCAGCTCGCCCGCGGTCGTCCCTTCTTCTCCGACATCGTCAAAGACGGCGTTATGCTCTACGAGGCCGAGGGCCATCCGCTCGCGAAGGCAAAAAACCTGATACCTTCAGAGATCGTTGATGAAGCAAAGGGCTATTACGACCAATGGATATCGAGCGCCGAGCGGCGGATAGAAAATGCGAGCTACCTAATTGAGCGTGCGACTAAGGAGTCCAACTGGGGAAATGATGCTGCGTTTATTCTCCATCAATCCGCAGAGGCACTTTACCACTGCGTTCTACTGACACTCACTCTCTACAGCCCAAAGTCTCATCGATTGACCTTCCTCCGGTCACAAGCCGAAGGTCTCGATCAAACGCTTCGAACCGTTTGGCCGGAGAACGACAGGTTCGCGAGGCGCTGTTTTGCAAAGCTGCAGCGCGCCTATGTCGAGGCCCGGTATTCGGCCGAATACCAAATAGACCTTGCCGAGCTCACCTGGCTTAAAGAGCGGATCGAAACCCTAAAAGGAGTTGTGAAAGCCATCTGCGAGAAGAAGGTAGAGATACGGGCGTAAGGGTACGACCTCATGTAATCGCCGTGGCCTCTTGGGCACGGGATCAAAGGTCGTGTTCATTGCTCAGGCGGTCGCCTCAGGCAAACAAGGTCTCGATATCGTCATCTGAGAGGAGTTCAACGACGTCGGCGGCTTCATCAAAAAGCGCGTTAGAAAGCGCGCGCTTACGGGCCTTCATATCATCCATCTTGTCTTCAATCGTGCCTTCCGCACAAAGTCTGTAGACGAAGACGGGCTTGTCCTGACCGATCCGGTAGGCCCGATCGATCGCCTGAGCCTCAACCGCCGGGTTCCACCAGGGGTCATAGAGGATGACCGTATCGGCAGCCGTGAGATTAAGACCAGTACCACCGGCCTTAAGGCTGATGAGAAAGATGGGACTGTCACCTGACTGGAATGCGTCGACCTCTCCCTTTCGGTCGTGAGTCTTGCCGGTAAGCATGCCGAATTTCAGACTGGCTTTTGAAAGCCGCGCTGCAATCAGGTCGAGCATGCTCGTAAACTGCGAGAAGATGATAATGCGGCGCCCCTCTTCGACGAGCTCCGTCACCATATCCATCAGGCGCTCAAGCTTTGCTGATGGCGCATCTTCGCTTCCCGCCAGCTTCAGCAAAGACGGATCACAGCAGACCTGGCGGAGTTTCAGCAAGGCATCGAGCACGATTATATGGCTCTTCGCGAGGCCTCTCTCAGAAATAGCTTTTCGCACCTGCTTGTGAAGGCTGAGGCGCACGGTGTCATAGAGGTCGCGCTGTTTACCCGTAAGCACGATCCGCTCCACGATTTCCGATTTCGGCGGCAACTCTTTGGCGACATCAAGCTTTGTTCGCCGCAAAAGAAACGGCCGGACACGGCGAACGAGGAGCCTTTTCACTTCGTCGTTTCGCCCTTTTTCTATGGGCGTGCGAAACTCCCGCGTAAAGCGCGAGTTGTCACCGAGAAAAGCCGGATTGACGAAATCCATTAACGACCAGAGTTCACCGAGATGGTTCTCCATGGGGGTGCCACTGAGACAAAAACGATGAGGCGCCTCAAGTGCTCTGATATGCCGCGTGGTGGCTGCATTCGCGTTCTTAATCGCCTGAGCCTCGTCCAGGATGACCGCATACCAGAGCCTTGTTTTCAGCCATTCGTGGTCTCGGACGACAAGGGGATAAGTGGTTATGACGACATCGCTTTGAGAGGCCTGATCAAGCCGTTCCTGGCGGGCCTTGCCGTGTAAAACCGTAATGGACAGGTCAGGGGCAAAGCGTGCTGCCTCTGCCGTCCAGTTGGCCACAAGGCTCGTCGGCATGATGATGAGGGCCGGCCGCGTGAGTCGGCCCTGTGCCTTTTCACGGGTCAAAAAGGCCAGGACCTGGATAGTCTTCCCGAGGCCCATATCATCGGCCAGGATGCCCCCAAGTCCCGCTTCACGCAGGGCATTTAACCAGGCAACCCCCGTTTCCTGGTACGGTCGCAAGCTGGCCTTAAACGTGTCTGGCAGGCTTAAGGCTTTAAGTGTCGAAGGCTCAGACAGGGCACGATACGATGCTTTTGCAGCGTGAACAGCGCTTTGAGCGGGCGCCGTATCTGATCCAAGATCAAGAAAAACGCTTGCGGCCTTTGCCAGTCTGAGTTTCCCGTCTTTTGCCAGTTCGAAGGCGCCCAGACGCAGTTCGTGTAACGACAGGATAAGGGGCAACAGCCGGCTGACAGCGACACTGAAGTAGCGACCCGCCGCATTTTTGAAATAGATGGGCTCATCACCCTCTGAGAGTGCCTTCAGGTCTTCGATGCGGAAGGCGGGATTTTTGATGAGGTCGGCAAGCAGGGGTGCCAGATCAACCTTTTCGCCGTCGACGTCGATGCCCGCATGAAGCTCAAGCCAGTCAATGCCCGATCCCTCGGTAAGACCAATGGAGAGGTCACCACGGGACGTCGCAAGCTGGTACGGAAAATCCTCATCGAAGCGGATATCGATACCCAGTTTTTTGAGTTTCGGCAGATCGAAATCCAGAAAACGCAGCCAGTCATCCGCTGTGATAAAGCCATAATGGGCATCAAAGCTTGCGCTGAGATCTGGATAGAGGTCAGGTGCGAGGTCCGCACCGGTTGCTTCCACGGCCTCTATCAGGGCCGTCTCTAATTCCCGATAGCGCTTCGCACGAAAAAACCGCCCGTCCTTTACAATCTCAAGGGTGTTGGCGGGATCAAACTTCAGGCTTCGCCAGGCCCTGATGATCTCTCCATACTGAAATGAAATTTCCAGAAGCGGGATATTGTCAGCCCACGGAAACGGGCTCCATCCCCTTGATTTCAGTTTTGTCGTTGTGAAATAAAACCTCGCTTTAGGCGGGGCATCGCTTTCAACCGGCTCTAAAGGCGGTTGCGGTACCAAGGTCAGGGCTTGAGGCAGCACCTTGTGAAGCGCTTTGGTAACAAGCGCTGCATGTTCGGGTTTGAGCGGCGGCGCGCTGAGAAAGGCCCTTGCCTGCGCCGGATTCAGCGGCAAATCAATGCGCCCAACCAGTGCATTTTCGATATCAACATAGATCGGCGGCTCCGCGTCAAACGCCAACGCCTGATCGACATAAAGCCTCGGGTGCAGGTGCTTATCGGAGGCACTCAGCTCCCAGTCGATGCCTCCGGTGCGTGGCTCGCCTATGGCAAGGGCCGGGCCGGGCGTCTCCCAGAAAAGGCGACCTGTATCGACGAGCCGCTGCAAAACGGCAAGGTCTTGGACCCTTAACGAAAGGGTTGAGTAGGCGTAGGTATGGCTGTGGGTGGCCTGATTAAGCGTCTCATAAAGCCTGACGTCGGATTCCAGTATGTAAGCGGGTCGGCGCCAGTTGGCCGCGCGGTCAAAATTGGCCCGCTCGAGCCGAGTTGAAAACGCGCCGGACTTGTTTAAACGCGCGGACTTAATGGAGACCCTCAGTTCCGGTGTCCTGACATTGCCGCCGTGGACCGCTAGGAGATAGACCACTCGCTGGTTGACATTCTCCGGGTAGGTATCGGGGGAATCGAGGCTTGCGAGTTTTTCAATCCACTGTTTGGCAGCAAAGGGAAGCAATTCCGCCTCAATGCGGCGTGCCTCCTCGACATCCGCCTCAATGAGGGCCTCGCCCTCTTTTGATAGGAAGAAGTCGACGACGGCCGCCACAGCGTGTTTGCAGGTATAGTGGACGGGGCACGTGCATTCTGAATTAAAGACAGGGGGCTGCGCCCTAAACCCCCGCAGGTTGACTTCAACCTGATAGGTGCCCTGCCCTGAGCCTCGTACCCGCGCCAAAAGCCAGTCGCCTTGGACCTTCGTTGTAATCACGTGCCCCAAAAGCCGGTAGCTCAATCCGCGCTTAAAGGTCTGAGGTCCGACGGCTCGCGTCATAACTGAGAAGGCCACATTTTTTAGCGACATTCACGACTCCGGACGTTGAACTCAGAATAAGTGTCTTTTGACAAATCTTTGGTTCCTCGGAGTTGTTCGCCGAACGCGGGTGCCTGACGAAGCCAGTGAAGGGGGTCAATATAAGAATCAAACGTGGATAGAGAACCGCGATATAATTTTTTAACAAGAAGACAATAAGGTGACGCTGACGGCTGGGGGGAAGCCTCTGGACGCCTTATTCGATTCTAGCCCGTGGTCGAACCGCTTGCTCCGCAAAGCACCTTGGTTTGTGGCCCATCTCGAAAAGTTAGACACCTATGGTCAAAAATACCCCAAGCCTCAACCGCAGGCTTTCGCGTATGGTGTGGGTCTGCGCATTCGCCCTTTTGTCCGCCTGTGGAGGCGGCGGCGGAGGTGGGGGAGGTGGTTCTGGAGGATCTGGATCGACAGCGCCTGCTCCGCCTGCAAAGCCTACGACATCAGAAGCCAGCCGGTTTCTAGCTCAGGCGACTTTTGGGCCTAATGATGCTGATATTGCTGCAGTGACCTCTAGTGGCTATTCGGATTGGATAAATGCTCAGCTGGCGCTGCCCGTTGGAAGCAGCCACCTCGACTATATGGATGCCCGTCTCGTTGCTTTAAAGACGAGCAACCCCAATGCTTCGCTGAACGCCACTCACTTTTATGAGACATTTTACGGTCAGGCCGTTACGGCACCAGATCAGCTAAGGCAGCGCGTGAAGTTCGCATTGTCTGAGATCTTCGTTACCTCATTAGCGGCGGGCAATATCGACGTTCGAACCAACGCGTCGTTCTACGACATGCTGGGCAGGGATGCCTTTGGCAACTTCAAAACGCTTCTTCAGGATGTCACCTATCATCCTGCCATGGGCCAATATCTAACCTACCTGGCAAACCAGAAAGAGAATACGTCGACGGGTCGTAATCCGGACGAGAACTACGCACGCGAAGTGATGCAGCTCTTTACCATCGGTCTTTACGAGCTTAACGCGGATGGTAGTGTCAAAACGGATCTGTTTGGGAAGACGACACCCACCTATTCAACCGCCGATATCCAGGGTTTGGCAAAGGTGTTTACAGGTCTTTCCTGGTATCACCCGACACCAACCAACACGACATTCTTTGGTGGTAATCGCGATGCATCCTCCTATACCCGAGCGATGATCGCCTACCCTGCGTTTCATTCAACCTCTCAAAAGACGTTCCTCGGTACGACCATCCCCGCTTCGACTACCGTGAATGTTGATGGGGATGTCGCAACGGCCATCGACACCCTGTTTAACCATCCAAACGTTGGCCCGTTCATTTCAAAACAGCTCATTCAGCGTCTTGTGACGTCCAATCCATCGCCAGCCTACGTGGGGCGTGTAGCAGCAGTATTTAACAACAATGGATCGGGTGTTCGCGGCGATATGAGTGCAGTCATACGGGCGATCCTCCTCGACACAGAGGCAAGGACGGCTTCTGCCGATCAGGACTACGGGAAACTGCGAGAACCCGTAATTCGCCTAACCCATTTCCTAAGATCGTTTGAAGCCACGTCCACGAGCGGAAACTGGGCGATTGGCTCAACTTCATCACAAACCTCTCTCAATCAATCCCCGTTCACATCCCCCTCAGTTTTCAATTTCTTTAGGCCGGGTTATGTCCCGCCGAACACAAGCATTGGCGGTCGTAATAAGGTTGCGCCTGAAATGCAGATCACAGATGAAGTTTCAACGGCGGCGTACATAAACTTCATGATGAGTGCGATCAACACCGGCTTCAATAGCGGTGATGTAAAGTCAAACTATACAAAAGAAGTCGCGCTAGCCACCGATGCCACCGCCCTTACGGATCGCATGAACCTACTCTTATACGGCGGCCGCATGTCAGATGGTCTGAAAAGCAAAATCGTGGCAGCCGTTAACAGCGTCACCATCCCCGCGACGGGCACAACGGCTCAGGTGGATGCCGCTAAACTCAATCGCGTTAAACTCGCCACCCTCTTGAGCGTGGCATCCCCTGAATACATCGCCCAGCGTTGATAGCACCGTTCAAGGATACTTCGATGACCTCTCAACTTGATCGCCGCGCCTTTCTTCGTTTGGGCATGGGCCTTGGCGGACTGGCCACCGCCACTTCCTTTGGACTCCAACTGGCTGCCGCTGGCTCTGCCGCCGGCCAGAGCGCCACGGACTATAAGGCACTCGTCTGCATCTTCCTGTTCGGCGGAAATGACGCCAATAACATGGTCCTGCCTACGGACGCGGACTCCTGGGGGCGCTATTTTTCCGCGCGCAATCAGGGCACAGACCCCATCGCTCTGATGCCCGTGGGTACGGCGCCGACACCGATTGGCCAGGTGAATTCCGTGACGGGCCGAACATCCGCGCTGGGCAAGCCCGAACAGTGGGGTGGTGTCTTGCCAATTACGCTAAAGACGGCGCAACCGATCCCTCAAAACACAAATGCAACGACAAGAACATTTGGTCTGCATCCGCTCATGACGGAGACCAAAACGCTTTTTGATCAGGGCCGGCTGGCTGTTCTCGCCAATGTTGGCACACTTATTCAGCCAACGACTAAGGCTCAGTACAATGCGAGGAGCGTGCCTCTTCCCGCCAGTTTGTTCTCCCATAACGACCAGCAGTCGACCTGGCAGGCGGGCGCGACAGAAGGTGCGCGAACCGGGTGGGGCGGGCGGATGGGGGATCTGCTCATGAGCATGAATGGGCAGAATACGATCTTCACAGCCATCACAGCCACCGGTACCGCCGTCTTCCTGTCGGGCCAGAACGTGGTTCAATATCCGCTCTCTACCAATTCCGCACCCGCGGTCACCGTTTCTGGCACGCTCGGTTCGACACTTTTTGGATCAACGCAAGCGCCTGCGGCACTAAAAGACATCATTTCTGATACCGTAACCGCCTCAGCACTTGCGAATGATTATGGCGCCGTGGTGAACCGCAGCGTCGGGGCTTCAAGCGTCGTAAACGAGGTCTTCGGGCGAGCCGTTGTTACGGCCGTGCCCTCCCCTCCTACCTATACGAACCCGGCAACGGGTCTGACGGAGACGAACAGCCTGGCCCTGCAATTGAGGACAGTTGCGCGAATGATAGCCGCAGCCCCGGCCTTTGGCTTAAAGCGCCAGGTTTTCATGGTCTCGCTGGGAGGCTGGGACAGCCATGACAATCAGAACCGCGACCAGTCGAACAATCTGGCAAAGGTGTCTCAGGCGCTCGGCTATTTTGACAGTACTCTGGCCAACATCGGCGGGATAGATATGCGTTCGAACGTCACAGCTTTCACAGCGTCGGACTTTTCCCGGACCTACAGCACTAACGGCGACGGGACCGATCATGCGTGGGCAGGCCCGCAATTGATCATGGGAGGTGCCGTGAAGGGCGCGGACATGTACGGCGTCTATCCGACCGTAGGTATGGACATAACGGGCTTTTCAAATCCCTATATGACGGGGGCAGCCTTCATCCCCACGACGTCGGTAGATCAGTATGCGGCCACGCTCGGGACATGGTTTGGCGTATCCGCCTCAGATCTTTCCACTATCTTCCCGAACCTCAAAAACTTCAGCTCGTCCAACCTGGGGTTCATCTGACGAGCTATTGTCCATCGACCTAGGTTGGCAATATCAAGACCGATCATAGTAACCTCATTTATGGATGGTTCTCCAATGTTGTGACCTTTGACAACCACAGTATGACACCTAGATGCCGGGAATGGGAGCCGTCCGCCCCATCACGTCAGATCCACTTCGTCAAAAGGTTCGCGTTTGCCCCATGTTCAAGTGCCTGACGCGAAAGCAACACCCCGGGCTTAAGGAGTGACGCCACCGGCCGTGCCTTCCACACTGGGTCATACCAGCGACGTCCGTCACCCCCAATACCAACAACGCCACATCCAATATTCAACGGATCCAATTGGGGTCCACCTTCCTTCCTAGTGGACACATCTCCAACATCCCCAGCTTCACCAAAAGGTGCAGGGAAATTTGCACTTACATTTAAACCAAAGGTTATGAAGCCTTCGATTAAATCAAGTGCTTAAAATAAGGAGGAAGTCTTCGAGCGTGGTCATCGTGCCCATCTCTCGGTCCACTTGTTTACATGGGCCATCATAGGCTTTTCGATCCACAGGTAAAAGGCGATGCTTCCGACAAAAGCCACTCCAGCGACAATCATAAACTTTCCTACGTTTCCGAACGGTATCCGGTCACCAAGAATCAAGACAATCTTACACATGGCCGAAACAAAGGGAAAATGCGCCAGATAGATTGAATATGATGCAGTGCCCAAGAATAGCAGAAATTTCGGCAATTTCACTTCGTAAAGCTGCTCAAGACGTGCACTTCCCATAATTATCAATGCCGCACCAAGACCGTAAAACACCTCGAAATAGTCATCCGACCAATCGCCATTGTAATAGTTCAACGTCCAGGTCGTGGCAAATATAGCTACACCAGAGATAAGAGATGTACGCGGCATAGATACTTTTTTATGGATATACAAATAAGAAGCGCCCATACCAAACAAAAACAACAGGTGTATTCTGGCGAAGTAGAAGGCAAGTATATCTGATTTGAAATCGGTAAATACGTCGTATAATGAGGCCAGTCCCCACGCTATTAGGATAGGAAAACCTATTTTCGGCTTCCATATTGCTATAATGAACAATGCGTAAAACAGCATTTCATGACGAAGAGTCCATTCAGCAGTCAGCCATGGGTTGTCATTGGTCGGCAGAATCAACAGCGCCGCAGGTAAAGATTCCAGGTCGAAGCGGTGCGGGAACAGAAAATAGGTGAACGGAATGAGAGCTAACAGCACGACCCACAACACAGGGTAAACCCGGCGCACACGCTTCACTATAAAGCCACGTATCTTAGACGGGTCTCCCAACTGATGGTGGTGGGCGAGAAAGATGACAAACCCACTCAGGACGAAGAAGAACGGAACGCCACTCGATCCTGGCACGAAGATGGGAAAGATGTTTTCACCGAGATAAACGGGTCTGGCGAGCGTCAGCTCGACGTGAAGCAGCAACACAGCAAGCGCCGCTAAAGCGCGGCCAATTTGCAAGCTTTCTAGAGAAGATTTCCCCTTAACACTCATCGTCATTACTCCTTATCGCGCTCGTTCTGGGGCGCACTCGGTTTGTTCGCACCGAATAAATTGGGCATTTTGTTGCGCAGGGCTGTTTGTATAGCTGGTTCGATCCCCAACGAGACAATTAGGGCCGCGACAAAAGCCATAGCAATACCAAGCGCAAGGGCGAGATATATGTTGGTGAAAGATAAAGCAAAGATGATTGCCGCCAAGCCTACCGGATTGTGGATGAGGTAAAGAGGGTAGGTCATAAGGCCGACCCGGCGAATAGAGCCGAGATGACGACGGAACATCACAACTAAATGTTCGTTAAAGAAGAGCGACGCGGCGCATAGGGCAAATGCGCCCGTCCACAACGCGAGCGCCGGAACCGGAGACAAGCGAAGCAAGGACGCGCGTTCAATGATCCCATTCTGCGCAACGATTTCCATCCAGCACGCCAACATTGGAAGGATCATCGGAGACAACTGGCGCACTTCAAAGCCACTATCTCTCCAGGTCTTCAACATGATCCCCAGAGCAAAGAAGCAACCATGTTGCACAAGAAGGAGTTGGAAGGGGCGGAAGCCTCCAGCCTTGTTGCTCAGGTCGTATATAATTCCGCTTGGAAAGGCGGTTGTAAGCACAAAATAGGTCAGCCAAAATAGCAGGCTGATTACACCAAGCACAGCGGCAAAAGTACCGATAAAACGCCCCCAACCCTGCCTGAGCATAATAAATATCATGACATAGAATGAGACTTCGATACCCAGAGTCCAGTAGACACCGTCTATAGCCGAAAAAAGTGGAAATAAGGTGAGGGTGCGAATCAGAGACGGGACCAGTTCATCCAAAGGTCGGCCGAAGACAAGATAGTAGACTACGAATGCTATAGGGGCACAAATCCATACGCCCGGCAAAAGCCTTAGAACTCGACCCCAGGCAAATCGTTGGGGCGTTGTATTGTGTGCGGAGTACGCAATCACATAACCAGAAATGACAAAAAAGATTTCGACGCCCACCCAACCGAAATGGCTCAGGCTCATAAATGTCGCGGCGGCGGATGGCGCGATGTGGTTGATAAGCGTGTCGTCAACGGCTGTGAAGTGCCAGAAGCCAAAATGATACAGAACGACTATCGTTGCGGCCACCAGGCGCAGTACATCCAGACCAATGATCTGACTACTTATTACTTTGGTAGCGGATTCCGTATGAGAAGTCACAGATAGCCCCCTTTCATTTCCGATCTCATCGTGAATTTGAACATCTGATGAAAGGACATGCCAAGATCGGAAAGGCTCAAAATTTGACGTTTTCCGCAGATGATGCGTTTTGAATGAGCTCAGAGCAAAATTTGTGCCTCATAGACACCAGCCGATAAAAAAAACCGCACAAATGAATTTTTACAAAAAGAGAGCGTGCTTTTTTTAGACCGTGGAGGCACTTAATTCTCAAACGCTGTCTTTGGCAGCGTGTTTTGTCGAAAAATACGAAATGCCCATGATCGCACCGAAGGCTGCGCCCAAGAAGACCCCGAAATCCGGGCTTGTGCCCGCCAGATACATCCCAACAAAAGCCACGAGGATCGAAAGTTTAAGACCATGTGTCAATTCGAAATCGACAGGGTTGTTGCTCCAAACCTTCGCCAGGAACACCTGGAAAACATAAATGCCAAATAGAACCGCGCCAACAACCCCAGTGCTTGCCAACACATTGACGAAAAAGTTGGACGTCCGAACGCTGCCAATACCGACGCCCAGCCCCATGGACTCCTTAAACGCTACCATGCCGTAGAAGGTCCATGCGCTGCGCTCTGCAAAAGATGTCGACTGACTTTTCTTTAGCACCGTCGTCTCCACCATCCTCACAGCAAATTCGCGGAAGCCTTCATTGGCTACGATGACGCAGATAAAGATCATTCCGACACAAAACGCGAACCACAATTCCCGCAACGCCGCCGCCTTTTGCTTCGGTGATCCGTTGACAAGCCTAAAAAATCCGTCAGCCACGAGCAACGCCCCGGTGACCGCCAGGGCACCATAAGCCGATGAAGATGTCGACAAGGCCGACAAAACCAGACATAGCGCTCCTATTGGGATAGCAACCCTCCATTTATCACGGTCGGGGAAGGCATTTCGACAAAATAAAAGGGCACCGCCGATGGCCGCCGCCAACGTCCCATAGCTCGAAGCCTCGGGCATCAAGCCGATGATACGGCGCGCGCCGAGAACTACATTGTCTGTCATGAAGATATATGACGCAGTCCGAAACTGCTCAAGCACCCCTCCCAAGCCAGTGAATGGCGAAACCATGTCAGCGACCCCAGTAATGATGACGGCACCGCCGGCCCAAATAAGTGCCGCCGCGAAGCGGTAAGCGAAGTTTTCGGCTCTAGCCAGGACAAAAAAAGTAACCGCCACGCCACAGGAAATAATCAAATTGATGCTTTGATTAAAATTTGACCCGCTTGGATAGATGGGTATGGGCTGGACAAAGCCCGCAGCTGGGTAAGCAGATATCTGGCCTGCGAAGGCTCGAGGCAGGACAAATGCGCCAGTCACGGCCAATACGGTGTAAACGACCAAGAAGCCCATGCCTCTCAGATCGCGTGAAGCGATATATACCTGATAGATGCCACCGGGCACCAAGACGGATTTCATTGACAGAAGCAGAAATGCCATGGATGACGCGAGAATCGTCGTGCCCCCGAGCATTGAGGCCGGCACGATAGCCAGAGAACCGAATGCCAGTAGTGAAAAGGCCAGATAGATCTGGAAGTTTCCACGATGGAACCAAGCGAATATGATCAAAAAAATAGCTACTATGCAGGGTATAGGCAATAACAGAGCCCCATTTAATGATGCGTGCGGCAAATACGCCCGTCACGCCGGGTACGACAAAGAATCTACTTAATCACTCTAATTTTGAGACTTTGCATCTACATCAGCCGCTGCCAGAAAATTTGATGCCGCTTCCGACTAAAGGAAGGAAGGCCAAATCCGCAACTTAATTGATTCTAAGCTCATATTTCACCCAAGACCTTTACAACTCCAGGCATTTCCGAGGGTCGGCCGGTGAGTACAGGCAATCTCTGATAGCCTTTAAATTACCGACAAATCGCCCTCTGCGGTCAACCCACGGCTCAGGAATGAACTGTCTCGTCATATTGGCGAAAACATTTCGGGCAATGCGCAAGGTACCGACGCCTAGTGGGACCGTACCCTTTTGCATCATATAAACAACGTTCGCTACTTGCGAATATCCCAACCGCTGCCCAGGTGACCGTCCGGATTTCGACCCCATATGCACCCCACGCAGCCTGTTAGACTTCACAATCCTACCAAATGGGGCGAGACGTCGGGAGAAATCGACATCTTCCCACCAACTGTATAGCGGTAGGGCCTCATCAAATAAAATGCCGTGCCTGCGGGCTTCGGACATGCGGACGATCATGTTGCAGCCGTACCCGTTGAATACATTTTGCAGCATTTCCTCCGGTTGCGGAGGCAAAGTCTCCACCATGCGTTTGGCATCGTCTAAGGTGATGCCGATCCCTTGGGCACCATCGGCTATGACATCTCCCGTCGCAATTACGATATCGGGTTGTGAGATGAACAGGCGCTCGACCTCTAATAAGAAATCCGGATCGGCGATGTAATCGTCATCCAAAAAGACCATCAGATCGGTATCAGTGGCATGACGAATAATAACATTACGTTGGGTCGAGGCGCCAACACCGCCCCTGACGACCGTTAGGGGAAAAGTATAGTGTGCGGCCTCTTCCAAAAAATCAGTCTCTTTGGCCGGGCATATCGTCACCATGTCAGGCGCTCGGACTTGCCTCTCCAGATATTTCAGCGTGAGCGAGAGTAATTCTCGCCGTCCACTAGTCGCTATTGCAACCGTTATATGCATCATCGCTCCCGAACAGATCAACGGCCTTCGCACCCGCACAATAGGTTAAAACCATTAAGCCCTACGACAAGGACTGGCAATCAAAAATGAATGCCGCGCCCCCGGCTAAGACAGGGTATGTCAGTCTAAACTCAGGTACACTACGTTAAATTGAAGCTCTCGTGCAAAGCCCTCATCTGGACATTCTGCCAAGCAGCAAACCGCGATGCGTGCCCGCCACCCGCATTTGGATTTAACGGACAAGCCTCGTGCGTGAAGCTGAGCGTGCGCGTATAAATATGGCTGTTATTCCCTAAATAATCATACTAAACAATAGTTAAAATAAATTATCATCGGCTCCCGAGCGCCTGGGGGTCATCTTTTGCAGTTGCGAAATTAATGCCGAAACGGTACGAGGACGAATTGTTGGCAGCACGCACGGCCTTGAGGAAATGTAATGAGTGACTCCCGCCGTCTCGCGACCAGCATGGTAGCCAGTTGGGGCGCGAACATCGTCAAAGCGGTCGTTCAGATCGTGATGCTCCCTATAATGGCCCGCTTTCTTGGACCTACGGAAATGGGGCTTTATGCCTTAGCCCTACCCCTTGTCGGTCTGGCCATGCCTCTGGCAGATGCGGGACTCGCCAACAGCTTGGCTAGAGAAAAATCGGAAAACAAAGCCGTCTGGTCAACCGCCTTCTGGATGCTGCAAGGGATCGGTTTCTTTTTGGCATTGGCGGTCATTGCCGGGTCACACCTCGTGGCCTACACGGCGCATCAACCCAGACTTCCGCTGATCATCGCCGCGCTGTCTGTTATCTTCCCGATGCTGGCTCTTTCAGTGATACCAATGGCCCGCGTCCTTCAGAAGGGACGCCTGGTCGCACCGGCCATGATCGACATGATCAGCAACGTATTGGGCGCTGGCCTTGGCATCTGGTTTGCGTTTGCTCATTTCGGCGTGTGGGCGATGGTCATTCAGTATAGCTCTGTGTTCTTTTTCAGAGCAGTGCTCTATAATTTCACGGAGTTCTTCCTTCCGCGATTTATGTTCAGTCTCCATGGCCTTGCCGGCCATCTGCAGATGGGTGGATCTATCACCGGATCGAGGCTGGCCGAATTCGCTGGTCGTGTCTTAGAAAATTCTCTTGTCTCGCGCAGCTTAGGAGGCGTGGCTCTAGGCAGTTATGGCTTTGCCACACAGGCATCACGATTTCTCAGCGAAGCCGTCAGCAATTCATTGTGGGCGAACCTATACTATACGTCTTTGCACAGCGAAGCCGCTGTTTCAGCGGCATCCCTGCTGAAACTTACTCGACTGATGGCGCTCATACTTTTGCCAACCTCGTTCCTTGCCGCGGGCCTTGCCCCGACGGCCCTGCCTATTTTGCTTGGAGAGAAGTGGGTCCTGGCCGGTTGGCCGTTTGCCATACTTTGCTTTACTGCGCCGTTTACAGTGATGGCCAGCCTGACAAGTGCCGTCCTTTACGCGCGCGGCATGGGTCGCCTCCCCGTCGTTCTGAGTTTTGGCGCAACGCTGGCTCGGGTGGGTGCCATTATTATTTTTTGCACCTTCGGTTTGATTGCCGCCTGCATCGCAATTGCCACCGTATGCGTCGCGCAGTTTCTAGTTTCATTTATCATAACCCAAGGTAAGATTGGCCATAGTGCGACAACCGTATTCAGGCATATTTTTTGGCCACTTGCCATGTCAGTTGCTGGATTTCTGGCCGTACTAAGCCTGCTCATGTATAAGGTGGATGCATTCTATATTGCCGTTGCCTGTGTTGTTTTTGGCACAGTCTACATAAGCGGCCAGGCTCTTTTTGACCGCAGGCTGTTTTTTAACGACGTGGGGGCTGTGGTGACACTTCTTAAGAGAAAATACGGCCGAAACTTATGAGACGCGCGTCTCGTCACGAAGTGATGCAAAGCTAATTCAGTTAGAATCTGGAAAGACCGCTTTGTAACGCCCCTTGATCAATTAAAGTGGTCTAAAGCGCTTTTGCATAAATCGGGGAAGACGGGGTCAACCGTCGAAACGCCAATCATGCGCGACCGCAAATCAATCCAGTTTTGACGCGAGTTTCGTTCAAAAACCCTATTTCGCGCGGGAAGCGCATGATAAAGTTGATTCGTACTTACCATTTGTTAGGAATCCGAGAGGTCCCGTGCAAGCTGTGCGAACAGGGATAGATTTCGCGGCGCCTGATCCGACTACAGGACCAGTCATCGATGCTTTGACTTATGCGATTGGCGATATCCACGGTCGTTTTGACCTCTTCAAGAAGATGATCGGCCTCATCAAGACGGATGCAGACGCGCGTCATGAGCGCCCGCGCATCGTGTTACTAGGCGACTACATCGATAGAGGCCCCGACTCTGCAAAGGTGCTGGATGCCATTTGGTGGCTAAAGCGTCAGAAGTGGTGCGAAGTCGTAACACTTCTTGGCAATCACGAAGACACCATGTTGAAGTTTCTAAAAGACTCTTGCATTGGGTCGGAATGGTTTCGTTATGGCGGACTGGAAAGCGTCCGATCGTTTGGCGTGCGTCTTGCGCGGTTGCCGGAAACGCCTGAAGAGTGGGAGCTTGTCCGGGCGCGACTCAGTACCGTCCTTACCCCTCGTCAGTACAGTGTGCTGAAGGGTGCGAGGTTATTTTTTGATGCCGGGGACTACGTGTTTGTCCACGCCGGTATCGACCCTGATAAGGACAGGGCTTATCAGACTGCGGAGACCTTCCTGTGGATCAGAGAGCCGTTTCTAAAAGTAAAGCGCGCTTGTAGTCAGGCGGTGGTTCATGGCCACACGCCTTCGGAGGAAGTGGTGAATGAGATGTGGCGCATTGGCCTTGATACTGGCGCTTATGCGACAGGGATCCTCAGTGCCGTTCGACTATGCGGGCGATCACGCAAAATATTGCAAGCAACCACTAGAGATGGGGTTAAGTCAGATGCCCTCCCCCCATTCGGTGACATTTAGGCTCCACGAAGAGTGATTTTTTGCATCGGACGGGCGTTTATATGTCTTCTTACGTGTTTCCTATTTGTTTGAATGACTAAGACCGGCATCATCGCTAGATTTTTATGGTAAGATAAGCCGCGCAAGCGGGGTTCGGCTCTGTCTGCATTCCGTATTATTAGTCGTGGACAGCTAAATTTGTTCAGGAAGCGTCTCGTTATGTCGGCAAAAGTGTTTGGTGGGTGGCTTAAGGCGATGTTTGTGGGAAGGCGTCGCCAATCGCCTCTGACCGACCCCACTGTGTCACGTGGCAACAGCACAATCGACAAACTGACCTATGCAATCGGTGACGTCCACGGGTGCCATAGCCTGCTAATGGAGATGATTGAACTTATCCGCGCCGATAGCCGCGGGTACACTGACAGGCCACGGTTAATTCTGCTCGGAGATTACGTTGACAGAGGCCCATCCTCGAAAGAGGTACTGGATACCGTGATCGCGCTCGAGCAGGCAACCTGGTGTGAAACGATCGCGCTCCTTGGCAATCATGAGCAGGTTCTAAAGCAATTCCTTTTGGATAGTGCCAAAGGGCCGAATTGGGTGATGTTTGGCGGCGCGGAAACGCTGGCGTCTTACGGTGTTCAAACCCCACCACGTCAAAACGTCGAAGGTTGGCTTGAAGCGCGACGTCAACTGGCACGCAACTTTCCCTCTGCTCATCTGAGCTTTTTAAATCAGGCCCGGCTGCTGTTTAAGGCTGGCGACTATCTGTTTGTACATGGTGGCGTCAAACCCGGTGTTCCCTGGGATAAGCAAACCGTTGAAAACCTTCTGTGGATACGGGACGAATTCCTTAATGCCGAGCGACCCTGCGAGTTCGTAGTCGTTCATGGTCACACGGCGAGTGAGGTCGTCCAACACACCCCCTGGCGCATTGGTGTAGATACAGGCGCATACGTAACTGGCACGCTAACCTGTGTCAGATTGTTTGAGAATGAGCGAAAATTTCTATCCGTCTCCAAGGGGGCGAGCAAAACTATGCGCGCGGAAGAAATCAACCGTGCCGAGCCGTAAGACTTTTAGGTTGCCAGCCTGATGAAATCGGCTATTTCCTGGTAGGCTACAGAACGATTGAAAGGGTACATTGACTTGAATTATAATATGCAGAATTGAAGCGTTGCTGCAGTCGGCGGCGCCGAATAAGGCGATGTTTTGTTCGTTTGTTGGTCCCACGACGCACGCTAATACGCACAGGGCAAGGCCCGTACCGTTCTAAAGTGTACTTTCATTGTCGCTAAAATAATTGGCCGCCCCGCGGCTCAACTCCTTTCTAGGTATGTATTAGAAATGAAGATAGCTATCGCCGGTCTGGGCTATGTGGGCCTATCCAACGCGATGCTGCTAGCGCGCCATAACACCGTGGTCGCCTTCGACGTAGTGCCGGCCAAGGTCGAAATGCTGACCAAGGGCATCTCGCCGATTGCCGACGCGGAAATCGAGCGCTTCCTAAAGGAGGAGAAACTCGACTTCAAAGCGACGCTCGACGCTGAAGATACCTTTCGTGAAGCCGAGTATATCATCATCTCGACGCCAACCAATTACGACACGGTGACCAACCAGTTCGACACCTCTTCGATTGAGGCCGTGGTACGTCAGATTCTGCCGCTTAATTCGACGGCCACCATTATCATCAAATCGACAGTCCCCGTCGGCTACACGGCGGGGATCAATGCCAAATTCAATACCAACCGAATCATCTTCTCTCCGGAGTTTCTGCGCGAAGGCAAGGCGTTGTACGACAACCTCTATCCGTCGCGCATAATTGTTGGGGAACAATCCGCGCGCGCGCGGGTTTTTGGTGACCTGTTGGTAAAGGGCGCCGAAAAGAAAAATATCGACGTGCTTTACACCGATTCAAGCGAAGCCGAGGCAATCAAGCTGTTCGCCAATACTTACCTCGCCCTGCGCGTTGCGTATTTCAACGAGCTGGATTCCTACGCTGAGGCGTTGGGCCTCAACAGCAAGCAGATCATTGAGGGCGTGTCGCTCGATCCGCGTATAGGCAAGGGCTACAACAACCCCTCTTTCGGCTATGGTGGCTACTGCCTGCCTAAAGACACCAAGCAGTTGCTGGCCAACTATTCGTCGGTGCCGCAGAACATCATCAAGGCCATAGTCGACGCCAATACCACACGCAAGGATTTCGTCGCCGACTCTATCCTCAGCCGCAAACCGAAAACGGTCGGTATTTACCGTCTGACCATGAAGACCAATTCGGATAATTTCCGCGAGTCTTCCGTGCAAGGCGTGATGAAGCGCATCCGCGCCAAGGGCGTCAACGTAATAATATTCGAACCGGCGTTTCAAGGCGACAACTTCTTCAACTCGCCTATCGTTCGCGACATCGAGGAGTTTAAGAGCGCTTCGGACGTAATTGTCGCCAACCGCGTGTCGGAAGAACTTTCCGATGTCCTCGATAAGGTCTACAGTCGTGACTTATTTGGCGAAGACTGATCGAGGCAAAGCGATCCTGCACCCTGTTAGAGGCTCCTGCTTTTCTCTTACCCCACCGCAAACCCACTCTCACTCGCGGACTGAAGCGGAGTCGATCGCAGTCCTGTTGAGGTAATCGCCCATAATGTGCAAAGTTAATTAAGTTTGCACTTTTATGGCGTTCGTGTGCGATGCGTAAGTGCCGTTCAGGTTATACCATTAGCATCGCATGAGTTGGCTCAGGGTAATGGGTGGGGGACGGCACCTTTAGGTGTGGCCCCGACCGTAGGACATAGGGGAACATAAAGTGTCAGATGAAAACTCCCAGCGTAAAGCCGTGCAGAGTCTGAAAACGCCGGCCGGCAAATCAAAACGCGGCGTGTTGTCACGCCGCCTGATGCTCACGGGTGTCGCCGGTGCGGCCGTTGGCGGGGCGGGTTTATTCGCCCGACAGGTTTTGACAGCTGAACCGAATAAGCTATCGCTCGCAGATTACAGGATGACCTTTAGCGAAGAGTTTGACAGTCCCGGCTTTTCCATCGAGAATTTTATGACGCGCTGGTATCCTCACACGCCGTGGTGGGGGGATTTTGGTGACGCAGCTTTCTCCGACCCCGTGCCGGGCTTCCCATTTACCGCACACGAAGGACATTTACGCATCGAAGCACGCAAGGACAGTGCAGGTAAATGGCGGTCGGGCCTGATTTCGAGCATCGACCGAGATGGAAAAGGTTTTGCGCAGCAATACGGATACTTCGAAATGCGCGCGAAATTGCCCCCGGGTCCAGGCGTGTGGCCGGCCTTCTGGCTGAACAGTTCTATGTCACGAGACAATCCTGATCCTGCCGTAGAAATCGATGTCCTTGAGTATTACGGTCAGTTTCCGAAGGATATCCACAGCACAGTTATAATCTGGCCGAAAGGTGGCGTCAAAGCGAGTGCAGAGGCACACATTCACAAGGTGCCCGACATGCGGCTGTCAGAAAGCTTCCATAACTACGGTGTGAGCGTCGAGCCGGATTGGATAATCATGTATTTTGACGGCCAGGAGACATGGCGAACGCCTACGCCTGATCAGCACAAATATCCCTTAATGGTACTCTGCAACCTCGCATTAGGCAGTGGGTGGCCAATCGATCAGACGATTAATCCATCCTATATGTATATTGATCACATCCGCGTTTATGAAAGAATCGTTCCATCAAACGCAACATAGCGGAACCCCTGCTGGTCGCGTGAAAGCCCATAGAGAGCGTGCGGGTCTTTAAATAACGAGTTGAGGTGCGGTTTCTCGCGACCGCCCTACCAATCTATATTCGGTGAAATAGAACAGATTCTGGCGCACGTGATACTTCAACGTGTTGACAGCCGACATGCTTGGTGCAAGGGGCGCGGCTTCTGGGTGTTGATTCAAGAAATCATGATAGGGCTTTTGCCACTTCACACCCCACGGCGCCCCGCTAAAGACCCACGGGCGCGGGTTAGACATGAAGTGGACGATTACAGGCTGAACGTCCCGTTCCATAGGTGAGCCAATCAGGAACCCGGGGAAATTCCATTTATTACTAATCGCAATGATGCGGTTTTCGAAGGCAATATTGACAGCGTCTTGGTCGCGATATTTTAGCGGGGTTTTCCAGCTTTGCAACAGCTCGATGGACTTGCGTGACAACTCGGCACACTCTTCACGATTACACACAAAAATGCCTGCATTGAAATAGTCGTCGAACGGAAGAGAGATTCCCGAGCCCTCACGTTCGGCGACAATTCTACGCTCCCACGATGGGGACAGACGGCCAAACATTCCGGTAGGGTCGCGCACAGCCAGAATTTTGCCAGACTCGATAGGCACGTTAAGCAGTGGTCTGAGCGAACCAACCACCTGCGTATCGCCATCGATATAGAGTATGCGGGTGTAAACTGGATTGAGAATGGCGTCGATGTAAAGACGTCCGTACGTTGGGTGCAAGTCGTCTATCGCCGAAGGGGAAACAACAACGAATTCCAGACCCAGCTTTTTACACAAAACCTCGCCTAAACGGGTATTATCCGAGGGCGCGGCAACGCATAGGATTGTCACAGATGTCGTGTCTGGGTCCGTGTTTGCGCGTGCTTGCATCGCACTTACTAAAGTAGGGAAAAGGTAATTGTCGTCAATGACATAGCAAACGCAATTTGTAATCATTTCAACTCCTAAATGTGCTTGCGCCAGGCAGAGACGAGACTTTAACAGGCCGATTCGTTGGACAGACCTGTCGAGCTGGACAGAGCCTTCTTTTACATAAGGTGATCACGCGGCAGGTCGCCTCACCTCTATTCTCATGGTGATTGCCGTTCATATGGAATAGCCGGTTAGCAGTCCAAGCCGCCTGCAGAGTGTTGCGATGCCAACGCGATCCCCAGGATTGGGCCATGCCTGCCTTAGTTATCCAAATAGTATTTGCTATATTCTTTATAGTAGTAGCCGGAGTCACCGTAACCGTACTTACCCTGTTCCTTAACGTCTACCTGAACAAGAGCCGCGCCAGCGATTTTTACGTCAGCCGCAACCAGTATTTCAGCCGCAGCCTGAACAGCGCGAGTCGGCGTTTGTCTCCAACGTACGAGCAAAGCCAAGAAATCCGCCTTACGGGCAAGAATTCGCGTATCTGCGACCGGCAATACCGGGGCGGTATCGAGTATGACAAAATCGAATTTCGCACGGAGCTGATCCAGAAGCTTGTCAAATTCGGCAGAGCCAAAAATATCGTGGGTTGTGATCGGATTGGTGGACAGCGGAAGGTAGGTCACCCCGGTCACTTCATCTTTGCGTAGGCTTTCTTCTAACGTAGCGGTGCCAGACAGAACCTCAACTAGCCCCTTGTCATACGTCTTGCCGAAGACGGCAGTGAGACCGCTCCTACGCAAATCGCAGTCGACGAGGACGACGTTGTCGCCAGCCATTGCGAAAGCCGCAGACAGACAAACCGAGGTTGTCGTCTTACCCTCTCCGGGCAAGGCCGAGGTGAGGGCGATCACCTTCGGCTGATTGTCTGGTGCATAAAGCATTGCGGCGCGCAGATTACGGAAGCCCTCGGCAAATACCGATAATGACTTTTCCATGATGTAGCGGTGCGGGACCGGCTTTTTCTCTTTGCTCTTTAATAGGGTCGATTGCAAAGACGCGATGCTGGCTAGGTGGCGAATACCCAAGTGACTTTCGATATCCTTGCTCGTGACCAAACCTGAGTCCGTCGCGCGCCTCAACATCACAGCGCTGCCCGATGTAATAGCGGCGGCGGTAAAAGCCATCAGCAGCGAGACCGCCAGGTTGGGCGACGAGGGGCGCGTGGCGATCTTAGCATCGGATACTATTGAGGCATTTGACGTCTGAATGCCAGACTGGGTTGACGTTTGTTTTAAACGGTCGAGATAGGATTCGTACAACTGACGCGCAGATTGGGAGTTGAGCTCCAACTCGTTCAGCTTGACCATAGCTTTTGAATTGCTGACAAGCTGGCCTTGTGCACGACGCACAGAGCCTGAAATCGAGCCAGCCCTTTGGGCCTGAATGCGATCCTCAGCTTCCAAGTTAGACATGATACGCTGAATCTCAGCCTGAATTTGCGCGTTTATATCGGCTAACTGATTTGTGCCCTTGATAATTTCCGGATGATTGGGGCCATAACGGCTGCGCAATTCCGCCAGACGGCTTGAAATTTGTGCGGCTTGCGTGCGTAAAGAGGAGACAACCGTCGAATTCAAAGATTCGCCGACGTCGTCGCCATTAGAGCCACTCGCCAATTGGCTTTGCGCCGTACGGAGACGAGCCGCGCTTTCGGCACGCTCAACTTGTACGCCCGCCAGTTGGCGCTTAAGGTCAGAGATTTCCTGCTCCGTCAGGGTCGAGCCCGTAGCGCTGAGCAGGTTATTGGCGATTTTATATTCCTGAACGGCCCGATCTGCCTGTTCGACCTGCTTACGCAACGTCTCGATGCGTTCACTCAACCATCCGGTAGCTTGCTGGTTTAGCGCTTCGCGATTATCGATCTTCGCTTGCAGATACGACCTTATCCAGGTGTTCGCAATCAATGCGGCCTTTTCTTTCGACGAACTCGTGAAGCTGACCTTGATCAGGCGTGTGGTAGTTATGCGCTCGATGCTTACCCGACTCAAAAGGCCGTCGGTAACAACCTGCTGACGCGACTGAGCGATATTGTCCCCGGAAGTGGACTTTGCACTATCTCCCTTGAACCAGCCTTTGACCGTATGAACGCCAAATCCTACTTTTGGTGTCCCTGCAAACTCAGGATCTTTATCGAGGGCCAGCTCTTTCGCCACGCGCTCGGCGACGGAGTTAGACTTGAGAAGTTCAACCTCCGAGTCAATTTGTGCGGCATCAATCGGATCATCCGCCTGTGCCTGTCCAGGCACCTCAGTCTTAGCGCTGTTTGTAATCATCACGCTCGCGCTCGATGTATATTGCGGTGTCTTAAAATAAGTTGCCGCAAACACGAGGGGAAACACGAGAATAAAGACGGCGATCAGGAGCTTAAAATATTTCCGAAAATCAGAGAATATATGCTCCAGATTCATGAAATCGTCTGGCTTGGCGCTATGATTCTTAAGAGACATGAGGGCTGAACTTAATCCAGGAACAATGAGGGGATAGTTAGGTAAAGCCTAGTATTGCAAAACCAAGGCCACTCTAACTGAATTATCTGAATAATTTCGGAAGGCCTGGGCCCCACTTGAGTCATACTTCTGGTGACCAACGTTCGCTCTGAGCGAAATGCGACGATTCATCAGGTATCTGGCACCGATAGAGATTGTGTCTCTGGTGTCTCTGCGGTCTATGCCATTGAATTCATAAGACGCATGTTCATAGTCGCTCGATAGGATCAGGTTGCGCAACAGCTCGTGATCAACCGCGATACCCGCCGTAGACGCCAGCGCAGAGACGGAGCCACCTACCGAGGGCGTATCGCTATACTGACGGCCGATTTTCCCAGTGACTGTGCTCAACTCCGTGGGAAACCATTCCAGCTTGCCGTTATAATACGTATTGGTCAGCTTTCCGACGGATTGATTTTTGTAGTCTTGCGCGAGCGTACCAATCTGTATTTCACCCCGCGAGAGCGATCGAATTTCGAAACTGGTCCCCACCGAGAAGATCGCGCCGTCTGAGTCATTGATCGACGAAATGTCGTAGCGACGTTGATTGCTGGCACCATAGACAAAGAAGGAGACGCTCGGGCTCATCGCGTAATCGATGCGGCCAGAAACGGTGGTTCCAGTCATATCGCGATAGCCTTGAGGGATCGTACCGCCGAGGAGAGAAGCGACGTCATCGTAAGATTCATCTTCTGTATTAAGGCTACCAATGAAACGGACGCGATTTCCCACCAGAGTAAGGTCCAGACCTGCACGGGTCGTCGTGATCTTGACAGGCTTTCTGGCATTCGGGTCAGCGAGGAAGCTTGCCCGCGACTCGTAGCCCGTTTCATGTGACAGATTGCCCGCGAGGCTTGCCGCAGAACTAATGTCCAAACGCCCTTGGGCGTTGAGGTTTAGCACGGCCGTATTTTCATTTGTCTCGCTGGCGTACTGGACGACCGTCGACTTGGCACCTAACGAAAGGGAGTGCCGCCCCCAATCTGACGTTAAAACGACACCAGGCGTCAGTTCCAGGAACGCATCGCTCTTTTTGTTGGTGTCGGTATAGTAAACGTTATCCTTGTACCCCAGGCCGACACCAATTACCGGCGTTACAACGAAACTACCCGCGCGCAAACCGAGCGGGGTAAATTCGGGCCTAGCGCGTTCTTCGACGCTCGTACTACGATCGCGGGAAAAATTATTATCCCGGTTTTGAGCCATTGCCTGAGTCGACAGGCTGGCAACCAGCAGACCAGCGGTCGCCACGTATGTATAAAGATTGATTTTTTTCATAGCCCCTCGCGGCAAGTATATGTGCAAACCCTCCCCCGCGTCGGCTTCGTCAGACATGAGGGAGAACTTGCATAGAATTATATAACGGCAATTAGAAGTAACGTTCGGCTACTCTAATGGTGTCTCCGGGTTGAATCATGATCGGAGACGAAAGCGAAACATCAACTTCCTTACTTTCGTTGGCGTGCTTAATGAAGACCTTCTTTTTATTGGCCCTGTAGGTGTAGCCCGATGCGATCGCAACCGCTCGCTCAATTGTCATCCCATTGACATAGGGGTACTCGCCCGGCTTATTGACTTCACCAAAAATATAGAAGGGGCGGAAAGTCAGAACCTCAACATTCACACGCGGCGTGTTGAGATACCCCTGCTTAAGCGCATCGGCAATGCGGGTCTGCAACACTGATGAGGTGGCGCCGGACGCCTGTATTTCGCCGATCAGCGGTAGGGAAACCTTCCCCTCACCCGAAACGACAAATTCGCCGCTTAAATCCTGTTCGCCAAATACGATGACACGAACCCGATCCCCAGGGCCGAGATTGTATTCATAAACTTGCTCCGGCCGCGCATGGGCGGCTGTGGGCGCCGCTTCCTGGGCAAGGGCCTGCAACGGAAGAGTGCACAGGATCACCAGAGCCATCAGACCAAATGAGCAGGCAGTCGCAAACCATCTATGCAACATGTTTGAATCGTCCATATTATTGAGCTTCGCCATAGTCATATTCAACGGGCGAATGTCCAGACCGTAACAGTCAATACATTCATGAGGTCACAAATTTGTGCCTGATGCGAACTTCGCCGTCCCGACACAGACATCGTGACACTTTGCAAGGTCCGTACCACCATTGTGCGGCAAGTACCAGTGATACGAGATTTTTGGTTTGACACCAAGAGGGTCGGACGCGCACTCGCCCAAAGTACAGGATATGTCCCAATTTTGTTGCACTTGTGTCACGCTGCATCCTTAGAAACCTCCCTTTGTCGATTTTAGGTTAGCCGTAGCCATCGCTCTTCTGGCGGTTTTGTTTCAGCGCGGGTCTTACTGATCGTGCTGGCACCACACCTCAGTGTGGCGCATTGACCTCAGACAGAAGTTTTCCGCTCAGCCAGCATCCGCTTCGAATGATTGCGATTGCAATCAGAACTAAGTTGTGTGCTGCAATTATCCCTAGACCGTCTCATATAGAGACTTATTTCTAACGCTGATGCCTGGCGAGTTTAGGTCTGTCTGTAACAGATTAGTCAGACCCTTTGCATATAACTCTACTTATTTCCAACGGACGGTCTACGCGTTATGAAAGTCGCTCTCGTACATTACTGGCTAGTTGGCATGCGCGGGGGCGAGCGGGTTCTCGAGGCACTGGCCGAACTCTATCCTGACGCCGACATCTATTGCCTCGTCGCCGACTTTGACAAACTCTCCCCCTTGCTGCGCAGTCGGCGCATATATACGTCCTTCCTTCAAAAAATGGGCGGCGCAAAGTTTTACCAGAAGCTGCTTCCCTTGATGCCAGCTGCCCTGGAATCCTTTGATCTCACCAGCTACGATCTCATCATCTCCTCAGAAGCAGGCCCTGCCAAAGGCATCATCCCGCGCCCGGATGCCATGCACATCTGCTACTGCCATTCCCCGATGCGTTATATCTGGGATTTGTCCCACCAGTATTATAACTCGGCCGGCCCCTTAACACGGCTGTTCCTACGCCTGACCGGACCATGGCTGAGAAGCTGGGATGTGACGACCGCTGCACGAGTCGACCATTTCATTGCCAACTCGACCTATGTCGCCAAGCGCCTGTGGCGGTTCTATCGCCGCGAAGCCACCGTCGTACACCCCCCCGTGGACCTGGCACGCTTTGCCCCTCACCCGGAACCCGAAGACTTCTATCTCTGCGCGGGTCAGATCACGCCCTACAAGCGCATCGATCTTGCCGTAGACGTCTTCACCAAACTGAACAAGCCACTCATCGTGATTGGTTCCGGCGCCACCGAGAAGCTGAAGAAATCCGCAGGACCGACCATCAGGTTCCTGGGCAGCCTCTCCGACACAGAAATGGCCGATTATCTTGCACGCTGCCGCGCTCTCGTCTTCCCGGGCGTTGAGGACTTCGGCATCGTGCCCCTGGAGGCCATGGCCAGTGGCCGGCCCGTTGTCGCTTTCGGACGGGGCGGCGCCTGCGAAACCGTGCTCCATGGCCAGACCGGGCTTCTGTTCGATGAACAGTCACCGGAAAGCCTGACCCAGGCAGTCCTGGAAATGGAATATACCCATATGGACTATTCCCCGGAACGTCTGCGCGCCCATGCCGCACAGTTCGACAAATCACGGTTTATCGTAAACCTGAAGGCAACACTCGACACCCTCCTCTCCGACGCCCCCGTCAAACCACGCCCACTCATGAAAGCCACTTCCGGCTTTAACGCGCGCTCCTCACATTCGGCCCTCTAACCCCCGCAGCTGGCCAAGGGGGATAGCCTGGCAAGCCCGAATTAACCTTTTATTCATCTTTTCTTTGACTCGGCCGATATCCCGGCCTATTTTTGTGCTCTGCACAATTTTCGGGGCCGCACTATTTCGAGCGCTTCTGATTTGTCCATTCGAAGCCGGATTGCACGCCTATCAATTTTGCTTGTCCGCATTTTTTCCGGAGAATCTGATGAGCCCCAGCACTGTTGTTTTTATCACAAGAATCTCCGTCGCCTTCTTGGTTTTAAGCATTATCTTCTTTGTTTTCAGCCCCTTTTCGGGACTGGAAAGAATGATCGGCCTGTCGGATCTTGAAGCTCATCTCTTGGCGATGTTTTCTCTGAGCTCGCTTGCGCAATTATCGGTTCCGTGGATGCGTCGGCGCGATATCGCCACCATTTGCCTGTGCTTTGCTGCCGTTATAGAAGTCGTCCAGCCCATTGTCGGCCGAGACGGGAACCTCCTTGATTTTTTCGTCGGCGGGTTTGGTGTGTTCATGAGTATTGCCCCAATGGTGGTGGAAGAAATTCGGCGGCGCGCTCGCGAAAGAGGACGCAAAGTGAGACGCAGCCGCTTTGATATGGCAAGTACGACGCGTGCGGGATCCTCACCGGAATCACGACGTTAGGAAAGCTTGCCAGCGATGAGAACCGGCACCAGACAATCTCGTCCCCTTGCCCTATGACGGAGAAAAAATGAAACACTAAATCGTAGTCCGCGCCATCGCGGCCATCTATGCGTTTGCCATAATTTTCGCCGCAAGCAATCGCGACAGCATGCCCACCCTCAAAATCTCGCGTTATTAATAAACAATGGTTATATTTTCATAAAATTAACTCACTTTTTTAACCACGTTATTTAAATTGTTCGGTTAACAACCCGAGAATAAATATTTATGATGCGTTAATATTATAAATAAAGCACGATAACATACAATCCATTAACCGTCGCCATATAAAACTTGCACTTACGAACAAACGGAGTGCACCATGGGACAGAAGGCCCTAAAACACACAGCGACCGCCGATACAGGCGTCTTCACTCGGAAACGGGCCCTACGCCCTTTGGGCATCGCGTCGGAAGAAGGTGCCATGGGCAGCTTTTCTCCAGTGCATGAACTTCAGGCAAGGCTATCAAACGAACTCTCGAAGCAACCCGCCTCGGCGGCAATCCGCGACCACAAAGCCTTTCTCATTGGTATGGGACTAATGATTGGCTCAAGCGCGGCGGCTTGGTTTGTTATTGCGACAGTACTCACTGCCCTTGCCCACTAGGGGCTGACATTTTAAGCCTGCTTCGCAAAAAAAGCTGCCGGTCTTCCCGGCAGCTTTTTTGTGCTGAAACAGTGCCAATAATATCACTTCGCGGCGCTCGCGCTTTCAATCGCAATGCGACAGAATTTTTTATTCGCAGTGCAGCACGATAAATGGTAACCTTAACTGCCTTAGTACTGCAGGGTTTTCGGTCAGTTCGCGTTTCCGACACTCCCTTACATGCGAAAAATTTTGAAGTTTCGCCTTTTTGGCGTGTCGGATTGAACGGTTCCCTGCATGGGTTAATTATTGAATTTTAGCCAACTGAGCTGGGGCCAGCTCCTTCATTCCGAAGTGGCACCTTTTTTGCGACCGTCAGGTGCACAAATCTTTTTTGTTACAGAATTGGACACAGGCAAATGAAGTACGAAACGCAGGCAGCAGTCGCATTCTCGGACGTCCCCCTGTCTCATGAACCGAAAATCAAGCGCAAGGCTGTCACTCGTCCGAAGCAGACGGCATCCGACCTGGCAATTCGTTTAAGTGATATCATTATTAGCGCCTTTACGATTCTGTTTCTGCTTCCGTCGTTGCTTTTTGTGGCAATGCTTGTGAAACTCCAAGATGGCGGCCCCGCCATTTACGGACAACGACGTATCGGTCTGAATGGGCGCGAGTTTCGCTGCCTGAAATTTCGCAGCATGCATGTAAATTCGGATGAGATTCTCGCCAAGCTTTTGCTTGAAGATCGAGAAGCTCGTGCCGAGTGGCAAGCGGATCATAAGCTGCGTAACGATCCGCGCATTACGGGCCTCGGCCGATTCCTGCGCAAGTCCAGCATCGATGAACTACCGCAGCTTTTTAACGTTCTTCGGGGTGAAATGAGCTTGGTAGGACCGCGTCCGATTGTCCGATCCGAAGTCTGCAAGTACGGCTCTTCCTTTGATCATTATACGTCTGTTGTCCCAGGCATTACGGGCCTGTGGCAAGTACTCGGCCGCAACGATGTAACCTACCGTCGCCGGGTTGCCCTTGATCGTTTGTACTCACAGCGCCGCACGTTGAAGCTTTACTTCCAGATCATTTTCATGACGGTTCCTGCGGTTTTGTTTCAGCGCGGGTCTTACTGATCGTGCTGGCACCACACCTCAGTGTGGCGCATTGACCTCAGACAGAAGTTTTCCGCTCAGCCAGCATCCGCTTCGAATGATTGCGATTGCAATCAGAACTAAGTTGTGTGCTGCAATTATCCCTAGACCGTCTCATATAGAGACTTATTTCTAACGCTGATGCCTGGCGAGTTTAGGTCTGTCTGTAACAGATTAGTCAGACCCTTTGCATATAACTCTACTTATTTCCAACGGACGGTCTACGCGTTATGAAAGTCGCTCTCGTACATTACTGGCTAGTTGGCATGCGCGGGGGCGAGCGGGTTCTCGAGGCACTGGCCGAACTCTATCCTGACGCCGACATCTATTGCCTCGTCGCCGACTTTGACAAACTCTCCCCCTTGCTGCGCAGTCGGCGCATATATACGTCCTTCCTTCAAAAAATGGGCGGCGCAAAGTTTTACCAGAAGCTGCTTCCCTTGATGCCAGCTGCCCTGGAATCCTTTGATCTCACCAGCTACGATCTCATCATCTCCTCAGAAGCAGGCCCTGCCAAAGGCATCATCCCGCGCCCGGATGCCATGCACATCTGCTACTGCCATTCCCCGATGCGTTATATCTGGGATTTGTCCCACCAGTATTATAACTCGGCCGGCCCCTTAACACGGCTGTTCCTACGCCTGACCGGACCATGGCTGAGAAGCTGGGATGTGACGACCGCTGCACGAGTCGACCATTTCATTGCCAACTCGACCTATGTCGCCAAGCGCCTGTGGCGGTTCTATCGCCGCGAAGCCACCGTCGTACACCCCCCCGTGGACCTGGCACGCTTTGCCCCTCACCCGGAACCCGAAGACTTCTATCTCTGCGCGGGTCAGATCACGCCCTACAAGCGCATCGATCTTGCCGTAGACGTCTTCACCAAACTGAACAAGCCACTCATCGTGATTGGTTCCGGCGCCACCGAGAAGCTGAAGAAATCCGCAGGACCGACCATCAGGTTCCTGGGCAGCCTCTCCGACACAGAAATGGCCGATTATCTTGCACGCTGCCGCGCTCTCGTCTTCCCGGGCGTTGAGGACTTCGGCATCGTGCCCCTGGAGGCCATGGCCAGTGGCCGGCCCGTTGTCGCTTTCGGACGGGGCGGCGCCTGCGAAACCGTGCTCCATGGCCAGACCGGGCTTCTGTTCGATGAACAGTCACCGGAAAGCCTGACCCAGGCAGTCCTGGAAATGGAATATACCCATATGGACTATTCCCCGGAACGTCTGCGCGCCCATGCCGCACAGTTCGACAAATCACGGTTTATCGTAAACCTGAAGGCAACACTCGACACCCTCCTCTCCGACGCCCCCGTCAAACCACGCCCACTCATGAAAGCCGCTTCCGGCTTGAAACGTCTTTAGAGGCCCTATGAAAATTGTTCACGTTTCAAATCACGTTTTATTTGCCAACGGGAACGTACATGCCGCCGTTGATCTCGCCTGCGCACAAAGCGCCGCCGGGCATGAGGTCCATTACGTCAGTCAAGGTGGCGACTTCGAGACGCTTTTGAAAGAAAATGGCGTCACGCACCATCGGGGAACTCAAAGCGTCAAAGGGCCACTTAAACTTCTGCGCTCCACTTCCGACTTGACGCGCATCGTCTGGAAGCTCAAGCCGGACATCATCCACGCCCACATGATGACCGGTGCTCTAACAGGTAAGGCGGCCTCGGTTCTATCTGGCACCCCGCTTGTAACAACCGTGCACAACGCCTTTGACGGCCACGCTATTCTAATGGGGCTGGGTGATCGTGTAATCGGTGTAAGCCAGGCCGTGGCGAAGCATATGGTCAGCCGTGGGGTAGACGCCGAGCGCGTTGTGAGCGTTTTGAATGGCACACTAAACGTCGCCAGGCGAAAAGCAGAAGCCAGTGACGGCATCACCTTAGAGCAACCTGCGATCATGACGATTTGCGGGCTTCACGAGCGCAAAGGCGTACGCCACCTCCTGAAAGCCTTCGATACGGTGTCGAAGGCTAACCCGGACGTACATCTTTACATTCTTGGTGAAGGTCCCGATGAAAAAGCCTATCAGGACATTGCCCAGGGCCTCGAGCACGCTTCGAGAATTCATTTTCTGGGCATGATCCGCCAGACCAGACCGTACTTGGCTGCCGCCGATATTTTTGTCCTGACTTCGCTTCAGGATCCCTGTCCTCTCGTCATACCGGAAGCACGCGAACAAGGCTGCGCGATCGTGGCCACGAACGTAGACGGCATCCCTGAAATGCTGACAATCGGAGATGCTGGAGTTCTTGTACCTCCGTCCGATCCTGGCTCACTTGCCGATGCGCTTCTACGGCTTTTGTCTGACCCTGAAGAGCTGCAAAAACAACGTGCAGCCTCACTCAAAGGCATAGAACACTTTGATATCTACAGAGTAATGAGCGAGACTGAGCAGGTATATAAAGGGATTATGCGACGCCGAGCCTAAAGTGCGGGGGCCGCAAGACAAATACAAAGCAGCGAAAAATAGGGCCGCACTATATCCAGAATCCGAGTAAATAATTAGAAAGTTGAGAAAAAAACTCGACCCTAGTTAACGGCCGATCCACTCTTTAAAAGCAATTTTTGAATATATTATAGCACTCGCGCCTGCAATATATTTTAAGTTTTACTATCCTCAGGAGTTCGCATTATGAATCGCGCCAGCTTGAGCCTCTTGGATCCGGCTGCCATGGGAGTACGCTGCGGACGGGCCGACCATCCCCATTTCAGCGGCCAGTTGCCGGCCGGACAAACTTTTTCTAGAGACGCTATCAGACGCTCTTCGGAACTGGGCCGCCTGCCTGACATTTGAAATGTAAAGCGGTACAATCGCCGCTAACATCCCAATGATGGCTGCTGCGGCCGTTGCGAAGTACGGAAACGGAGCAAGACCATGCTCTGCAACGAGAATTTGCCCATTTAGGGCCATCATTGTGAGTGTATAGGTAAAAACCGCCACGTCCGACTTGCGCAAGCCACTTAATACGAGCAGCAGAATTGAACACAGGAGATAGGCCGTCACAAAAGCTACCGCTGACTCTCCGCCGTCAATGATGTTCCGGTCGTGCTTGACCAACCAAGCTCCATATACAAATGTTGCCAGCAAGCCGGCAACGAGGACGAAATACTTGATGCTGTTCAGCGAGGATCTCGGCATTTTCTATGCTCCGTAATTTCGGTGATAGAGTAACCAAATCTGCTTAAAATTTATTGAAGCTTAGTGGATAATAGAGTCCTACCGTTGCCAGCCGGACATTTCGATTATTTTTCGGGAATTTCGATATGCACATTAATGGTTTGAAGTTCACCTTTTTCGGACTTGCCGCCCTTTTTTGCGCAACCGGATGTTCGGGCGCTTTTAGCCAGCCCAGCCAGACACCGGTACCGCAAGGCTATAGCCTTGTGTGGTCCGACGAATTTGACGGCACGGGTCTGCCGGACCCAAAAAAATGGGCCCACGATACACGAGGCAATAAAGAGTTGTGGTGGCACAATGAGCGCCAATACTACTCGAAGCGCCGCGTGGAAAATACGCGCCTGGAGAACGGCAAGCTTATCATAGAAGCCCGCAAGGAGGCTTTATCCTCCCAATCAGACTGGGCGGGACAGGAGTATAGCTCGGCTCGGCTCGTAACCCACGGTAATGCCGCCTGGAAGTACGGCTTCTTTGATATTCGCGCAAAACTACCCTGCGGCCGTGGCGTGTGGCCAGCCTTCTGGCTATTGAGCGATTGGGGTAACTGGCCCACCAGCGGTGAAATCGATATTATGGAGCATGTGGGTCATGAACCAAATCGTGTGCATTCCACGCTGCACAATTATGCGACCGAGAACGGTGGTCCGGCCATGAGTGCCTCGGCTTACGTGAATGACGCCTGTGGTACGTTTCACAACTATCAAATGAACTGGCGCGCAGGCTCAATGACTTTCTACGTCGACGGCAAAACAATATACACGGCCATGAAGCCGTCGGGCGCATCCTACACCCAGTGGCCCTTCGATCATCCCTTCCATCTCATACTAAATGTCGCCGTGGGTGGCGCATGGGGCAATGCGCAAGGCATTGACCCCAGTGCATTCCCCACTCAGATGGAAGTCGAATATGTCCGCGTGTATCAGGCAAAATAGCAATGGGTTCGCAGTTTAAAATAAGTGTGCTTATGGCGTGCCTTAATCCTGGCGGTTATCTTCAAGCCGCCATAGACAGCTGCCTTTCGCAGGAGGGCGTGGAGGTTGAGCTTATCGTCGTTGACGACGGATCGACGGATGGCACAACGGAATGGTTGATGACATTGGCTGCGCAGAACGAGAATGTTCATCTGATAAATGGGCCCGGTACAGGCCCTGGCGCCGCCCGCAATCGTGCCCTGTCCATCGCCACGGGAGACTGGGTGGCGATAATGGATGCCGACGACCTCATGCATCCGCAGCGTCTCTATAAACTTGTCGAACTTGCCAATAAGGCGGGTGCGGATATAAGCGCTGACCAGTTGCTGGCGTTTACAGAGGGAACGGATGCCAGAACAACCTGGCCGTTCATAAAAGCCATTCTTTCTGTTCAAGGCACACCTGTCTCTCTAGCGACGTTGCTAACACCCACGGACGGCGGCTTTGGATCTGATCTTGGCTACTTAAAGCCGGTGATCCGGCGCAGCTTCCTTGACGCAGCGAACGTTCGCTATGATGAAAAGGTCAGAATTGGCGAGGATTTCGATTTTCTCGCCCGTCTCATCGCAGAAGGGGCACACCTCATCGTCTCGGGTATAGCGATGTATTTTTACAGACGTCACTCCGCGTCCCTTTCATACCGGTTGAATTCGATGGATGCCGACGCTCTCATTGTCGCCAACAAGCGCTTCTCAGATGTCTACGCCGAGAAGATTGCGTCTATAAAGCCTCTTTTGGCAAAACGAACCAAGGCGCTCAGCGAGTACCGCGGCGCGGTGAGACTTGTAGAAGCGTTAAAGGCGAAAAAAATCAGAGATGTTGCCATAATCGTCTTTTCAGTGCCTGCTTCGCTCTTGATTTTTGGCCGCTTTGCACTTGAAGGTGTCAAGAAGCGTGTCATGCGCGAAGACGATGGCGCGACGCAGTCGCCCTTCCCGGCAGGTACGGTACGTGTTTCGCCTGAAATTCTCATACAGGCAAGGCCTGACGAGCTAGATATCGAAACCATACTTCAGATCATTCTGCCTCTATCACAGGCCGACGCGGAGACTAAAAAAAGATTCCAAGCCGACCTCGGCGGTGCCTTTTGGGCGGGCTACCTGTTTTGAGTTTTAGCGCAATGACTTATATGGTTAACAGTAGACTGGATTCGTTTTTCACGAACATCAAACAAGCGAATCCTTTATATTTATGGTAAATTGACGGTTGATTTTACCAGCCTTCTGATTAGTGATGAAAATGGACGGTTGCAAGTGCCTGATATAGACCTGCACCTCTCGAATGCTCATACTAAAAGCGATTATCACCGAGATTCTTACAACCCATAGTGCTGCAAAGCTCTGCTTTGAAACTAGGCGGAAGGTCAGACATGACACCGGACGTACACGCGCAGAATTATCCTCAAGGGAACGCACCCCACGCAGGGATCGACCCCTCAAAGATCATTGGCGTCGTGCGTCGGCGCGGCCCTATTTTTGTAGCCATTATTGCTCTTCTTTTGATTGCTGCCTACGGCTTGACCACCACCCAGCCGAAGACCTACACGGCATCCACCTCGCTGCAACTGGATGCACGCCAGGTGGCGGTTCTGAATAAGTCGTCGTCTGAGGTCTTGTCGCGCGTTCCGCTCGAGGCGTCTGCTATCGCGACTGAAGTCGCCGTTTTGCAGTCGCCCGACATGGCGCGCCGTGTCGCCAAGTCTATCGACCTCAGCGCATTTCCAAAGCTGAAGAATTCGCGCCGGCCTCTGGAAGATATTCTGGCCTCCTCAGTCGAGGTCGCACGTGTCGGTCAGTCATACATTTTGCGGATCGAAGCGACTACGACCGATCCCAAGCTTTCACAGCTCATCGCTCAGCAATACGCAGATACCTACGTACAAAAGCAAGTGCAGGACAAGGTCGACGCGAGCCAAGCCGCCGTCAACTTTCTCGACAGCCGTCTTTCGCTACTCCGTGATCAGGCGCAATCGGATGATCGCGCGCTGCAGGAATACAAGATCGCGAATAATCTGATGAGCATGGAAGGCGTCACGCTAGCCGAGCAACAGGTTTCGACGCTTAGTCAGCAGGTCGCCACAGCTGGCGCTGACCTGAGCGAAGCCCGCGCGCGCAGAGACACTGCGTTGTCGCGTATTCGTGCAGATCAGGATGTTGTCGAAGGGTTCCAAATAGAAAGCGACGTCATTCGCACGCTGCGGTCGCGGCGCGCGGAAACGGCGACGGAGTTGGCTCGACTGCAATCGAACTATGGCCCAAAGCATCCGAGCGTGATCCGGGCCGAGACCCAGTTGAGAGAAATTGATGGTCAAATTCAAAGCGAGCGGAACCGGGTTGTCGCCAATCTCGACGCTCAGGTGCGAGCCGCCGAAGAGCGTTATAATTCGCTCGCGCGCAGCCGATCCAGCGCATCGGGTCAGGTCTATACCAACAGCGCCGCGGGCGTTCAGGTGTCCGAACTTCAACGAAAGGCTGACGCCTCTCGGACCATCTACGAAAATTTCCTAAACCGATCGCGTGAGATTTCAGCGCAGTTCGGTATCGACCAGCCTGAAGTGCGCGTGATTGCAGAAGCGGAGGTGCCGCGTGCGCCTTCCGGACCGAGCCTGAAGCTCAATATGGCTATGGCGCTGCTCCTGGGTCTGCTCATCTCAGGTGGCTATGTCGGCGTTTCCGAAATCCTTGATCAGACCTACCGCTCCGGCCGTGAAATCACGGAAGAACTGGGCCTCAAGAACCTTACCTCAGTACCATTGATCTCCTTGGAAAAAGGGCAATCCAAAGCCGCTGTCCTGACCCATGTTCTGGACCAGCCCTACTCGCTTTACACCGAAAGCATCCGTAGCCTTCGCACTCAGATTCGACTCGCCAGCCGCTCCAATCCGGTAAAGGTGGTCGCAATGACGTCCGCCCTACCCCAAGAGGGTAAGACACTGATGAGTCTTTCCTTGGCACGCGCTATGGCGATGAATGGCGCCAATGTTCTGCTGATTGATGCTGACATGCGCCGTTTGTCTCTGACCAAGAATGTCGGCATCACGCCGCAATACGGCTTGCAGGACGTTCTGGCGCAAAAGGTCGGACTGGCGGACAGCATCGTGGTCGATAAGGTAAGCGGCGCGGACATGATCCTGGTTCCTCGCAAACGCCAGCTATCGACTGAGGTTTTCACCAATAGCCTGTTCGAACGCGCCCTTGATAACCTCAAGCCGGCCTACGACTACATAATTATTGATACGGCGCCTGTTCTGGCCCTGTCAGATATTCGCATTATTGGTCAACTCGCTGATGCGGTCGTGATGGTGGTACGGTGGAACAAGACGCCAAAAGACGCGGTTCTTCTGGCAAAGGAAATTATTGAAGATTCAGGTTCGAACCTCTTAGGCGTATGCCTGAATCAGGTTGATACGAAGTCCGCCGGCTATCATAGCTACGGTGACACGATCCATTATTTCAAGGACCTAAAGCAGTACTGGTCTGAACCTAATGCCTGACATACTTTCCCCACCTCACCGGCCTGGCCGCCGGCGGGGGATTTCCATTCCCTGGCCGTCAGATCAATACATTATTGGTCTCCTTCTCCTGGGCACCTTGTTGGCAACGCTTCAACTGTTGACATTGGGGGTCGCTGCCCTTGCCGCTTTTATCTTGTTATACGCCTTCGTTGAGCGCCAAGCGCTCCTGAAGAACATATATGTTCTTCCTATTCTCGCCCTGCTAGGCTACGGCCTTCTATCGGCGCTCTGGTCAGACTATCCCCGTCAAACCATTTATTACGGGATTCAGATCGTTCTTACGGGAATGATCGGCCTTATATTCGCCAGTAGCCCTCGGCCCTTTGACACGCTTTTCGGGTTGGCAACCGCTCTAATTATCCACTCCACCCTGTCTCATATCCTGGGGAAATATGTCCCGTGGGAGCATGGGGAGGTGGTATTTGTAGGAATTGCGGGTTCTAAGAACAACTACGGCAGTATCTCCAGCCTCACCACGATGACCAGTCTTGGCCTACTCTACGCGGCCATCCACTTACGCCGGCGCTGGGTAATGGCGCTAGCCTCATGGGGCATACTTGTCGGCACTCTCGGCCTCGTCCGCTCCCTTGCCACCGGCAATTTCATAGCGACCGTCGCCTGCTGCATGTTCCTCATGTACATCAACGTCTATCGGGTTTTGCCACCACGCGTTCGCCTCGCGACAAATCTTTATGCCATATACACCGTAGTCTGTGTGGGGCTGGTGTTCTTCTTCGTCAAGGACCAATTGATGACGCTGGTACTGACGACGCTTAATAAGGACGTTACGCTTACAGGCCGCACCGAAATATGGGATGTCGCGTTCGAACAGATCAAACATCATTTCTGGCTGGGTGTAGGTCAAAGTGCCTTCTGGGTCGAAGGTAATCCGCCCGCGGAATTCATATGGCAAAGCCATGGTATCGCCGGAAAGCGTGGTTTCAACTTCCATAATACCTACCTAGAAATCATGGTGCATTTTGGCTTGATAGGCTCCGTTGTTTTCGGAGTAACCTTACTATTCCTGATCTACAAAGCTTTTGAAAATACATTTAAAAATCCGACGATAATGAACGGTATCTGGCTGACTTTTGTCCTCCATTTTATTCTCCTGTCGCCGGTTGAGAGCTTTAATTTCACCCCGATAAACTTCTACACCGTCTTCCTAATTGCAGCCCTCGCTCGACATCCAAAAATCGCCACCCTCGAGATCGTTAACCCATGGCAGGGCATTTTCTCTTCTGGGCCAGAGCGTGAGGCTGCCCGCATCGAGAAAGCCGCCGCCCGTTAGAAGCGTCGGCTTAAAGAGGCCTCGCCTGGCAGCCTTTTTCGCCCCATTCTGCTGTCCGATAATAGTTATCGATCCAGCCATAGGCGGCTTCGGGTGAGAAATTCGCCTTCATGTGAGCCAGTCCTTCCGCAGCGATGGTTAGTCGAAGGGTTCGATTGTCGAGAAATCTTGCGATGGCTGACGCGAAAAGCTCAGGTTCCTGCTCCACAAATACATACTCTGCCAGCTCAGGCACACCCTGCAACGTTGTCGGTGTAACTACCATAGCCTTCCCTGCCGCCAGACCTTCAATTAGCTTCACCTTGAGACCGGAGCCCACGGTCAGCGGCGATATTACCACCCCAGCCCTCTGGTAGAGCGGCACAAGGTCCGCTACAACGCCCAGAAGCGTTACGCCGGGCGCCGGCTGTAAGACATCACAACAGCTTCCCGCTATCTCCAGGCGGACATTGGGTCTCATACTTCTGAGACGTGGCCACACCGCATCCAAAAACCATTTGATGCCGAGGACATTGGGCCCGGCATTGCTGCCTACAAATGAAATCAGATCGTCATCCCCCGCCTGCGGCGCGCCGACGACATCGACACCGATCGGCGCCACTCCGACCAATTTATCCGGCAATGAGACTCGTACCTGTTTGGCCTCCTCCTCCTGAATGGCGATCACGCCACCACATTGTCCCAACAAGTACATCTCATCCGCTTCGGAAATTTGCCCATAATTGTCAGACAACCCTTGTTGCGCGAAGTCTTTCTCTCGCTTGAAAAACAAATCATGCATCAATACAAGTGAAGGCGTTGCATTAACCCATTCACTGGCAAAACGAACGGAAAATACATAGTCAAAAAGGACACAATCAGCGGTCTTTACATAACGCTCAACAAATATAATATCGTCATCGACCACAGGCGCGGCCAATGAACTTTGGGCTCTCTTTGTGATGGGCGCCTTTATTATGCCGCCTTTCAAAAGCAGTCTGTCAATCACCGCCAGAAGCGCGGAGAGATAGACTTTTGGATTTTTACTTATTACATATCGGCCCAACCGGATTCCGCCACGCCAATAGAGATTTGGAAATTGCGTAACGTCGGGTGACAGGATCAAATAAGGCCATCTTCCAAAAGTGGCCTCTAAGGGCCAAACGATGTGGAGTTCGTGACCGCTTTTTTGTAGATGCTCCAGAATACCGAGCAGATACCTCGAACTTCCGTTTGATTTGGCGACAATCCGCTGACGGACTAGGACGACAATCTTCTTATTATCTGACTTCAAAACTTCAATTCCCATTATTATGAATTAATAAATACAACGAGCCGGTTAATAGAATTTTTACCGAGCCAGGCAAATTTATTAGTGAAATAATCGGCTTCCTCGCAAATATCTGAGCCATTATGAATATCATCTACTTCGCACATAACGTAGAGGACGCAGCAGTCCTGAAACGTGCGCGGCACCTGGCCGAGCGCGGCGCCGAGGTCCAAATCGTAGGGTTCTCACGTTTTACGTCCACGCCTAAGAACGCGTCTACTGCTATTGTCCTCGGTCGCACATATGACGGAAAATTCGCGCAAAGAGCCTTCGAAATTATAAAGGGAATGAGCCGCGTTAGCCATTTCGACGACCTGTTGAGCCAAGCTGACGCTATCATTTGCCGTAATTTGGAGGCGCTCATTGTCGGGTCATGGGCCCGCAATAGGTCAGGCAGGGATTTACCCATTCACTATGAGTGCCTTGACATTCATGGGAAGATGCTGGGGAGCGGTCCGGCATCGAAGGCACTGCGTCTCCTAGAACGCACGCTACTCAATAGAGCGACCTCGCTGATCACCAGTTCAAACGCCTTTGTGACGGAATATTTTGCGCCCATCCAGAACTATCGGGGACGCGTCAACCTCCTCGAAAACAAGCTTCTCACATCCGATTTTGCGCCGGAAGAGTTCTCTGCTCGAACGCCGGCCTCGCCCCCGTGGATAATAGGCTGGTTTGGCATTATCAGATGCCGCAAAAGCCTTCTCATGCTGAACGAGATTGCCAACGAGAGGAATGTCACTATCCGCATCGCCGGACGGGTGGCGCAGACGCAGATTCCTGACTTCGATGAAATTATTTCTGCCAGCGCTCAACTTGAGTTTTTGGGGGCATATGAGGCGAAGGATATCCCTTCACTGTTTGGCGGCTGTCATTTCATCTGGTCTGTAGATTATTACGAAGAAGGGCAAAATTCGGCTTGGCTGCTGCCGAACAGGTTATATGATAGCTTGGCAGCAAAACGCGTCCCCATAGCCCTGAAGACCGTCGAGACTGGCCACTGGCTCATACAGCACGAGGCCGGCAAGCTGGTTTCGGACCCCGTTAAGGACTTGAAGGAATTTTTTGCGGCTCTCACGGTTGAAGATTTTGATAGCCTTCAGGATCAGGTAAGAGCCATACCTAACGACGCCATTTTTCATACAAACGATTCGCTGAATTTTCTGTTTGAGGCTGCCTCAGGGAACCAAGTCCATGATGATCGATGATGTCCTTATCGTCATACCTTGTCTCAATGAGGAGACCCATATCGAAAGTGTTATCCGCCAATTGATGACGGAACCACGCCCCAACCGGTTTTTGGTTGTTGTCGCCGACGGCGGCAGCACGGATCGTACCTGCGAGATTGTAATCAATCTCAGCCGCGAATTTTCCCGATTGCGCCTCGTTCACAATCCCAAACGAATTCAGGCATCAGCCATTAACCTAGCCGTTCGCACCTTCGGCGCGCACTTCAAATACCTATTACGAATTGATGCTCACTCTGGCTACCCAGCACGATTCCTTGACCGACTGTCCCAGCAACTCGTCGTCACGGATGCACAAAGTGTTGTCGTACCGCTTGAAGCAGCCGGCACAACAACTTTCCAAAAAATCGTCGCCATCGTTCAAAACTCCAGACTTGGAACTGGTGGGTCAGCCCATCGGCACAAAGGCTGTAATCGCTGGGTCGATCACGGGCATCACGCGCTTTTTGATTTGAAAACCTTCTGCAACCTCGGCGGCTATAACGAGGACTTCCCTTACAATGAAGATGCAGAATTCGACTATCGTTTGACCGGCGCCGGCTGCAAAATTTGGCTCGCTGGTACGCTGCCGATCAAGTATTATCCGCGCAAGACCCTCACCTCCCTTTACAAGCAGTACTTCCGTTATGGAAGCGGTCGCGCTTCCACGGTTAAAGCGCATAAGACGCCACTAAAACTCCGGCAGTGGGCACCCGTCTTGATTGTGCCGCTTTGCGGACTGGGGGTTTTGGGCGCCCTGGCTGAGCAATGGCTGCTCGCACTTCCCGCAGTATCTTGGGCTACGACCTGCAATTTTATCGCCGCCTCTTTAGCAATACGGCATCGAGACATTAACGTCCTGTGCGCCGGGATTGTTGCGATGGCTATGCATTTTGCTTGGTCCGCCGGGTTCTGGCGGAGCCTACTGCTCAAGCCAAGGGCTGGGGCCACTGAGCTTGCCCCTCTAAAGGTCGAAAAAATTATTGCTGATTTTAACGCGCACTCCGAAACAGACAACGCGAAAAATTCGGCTGTAGTGGAGCGTGTAGCGTAAAAGACCAGTCAACGTTCATGTGAAATTATCCATATTTGAATTTAATACCATGCTACAATTTCGGGCGCATTCAATTCAAATATTATACTCGCTTCATGATAACAACTCTTAAGGTGTACCATAGCCTATTCAGAATACACTATTGCGTCTGCCATTCGAGAGATACAGTTTAAGTTGACCATTTGACTGACTGCAGGGAAATCCGTACTCCACGGTTATTTTTACCTGAGACAAATGCGCATCTCTTATTATTCAAACGGCCGCTGCCCCGCCTAAGCGGGGCGACATAAATCTGATACGGCTCTGCGAACACATCTTAACTTAACCATCAAGCATCTTGCGCTTTAGTCCTACCAGTGGCACAATTCAGAGTGGACAAAACAATTGCCGAATTCGGCGCCCACCACCTGCGATTTTTTTAGAGCTCCTCAGTTTGAAAAATACATTACGTAATTTTATCTCCGTTAGATCCAACGGGCTTTAATGTCAGAGATTAGGACAAAAGTTGCCCTTGGTGCGGCCTGGATATTTGCCGCACGAATATCTGTGAATTTAATCGGCTTATTAAGCACAATTACTCTTGCGCGACTTTTACTGCCCAGTGACTTTGGCATAGTTGCCATCGCGGGTACTGTCATTGCAATTATTGACTCATTTACAAACGTGAGAGTTTCTAATGCCTTGGTTCGCGCTGAGGCGCCTACCCGGGGTCATATCGATACTGTCTGGACCATCTGCGTACTACGCGGGCTTCTCCTGGCAGGCATCATAGGCCTGTGCGCATTCCCAGCAGCTATCATTTTTAAAGAAAAAAATCTTACGCATGTACTTCTAGTTCTCGCATCGGCCAATATAATTACAGGATTATACAATCCAAAACTATCAATACTAAATAAAAATATGATTTTTTCACGAGATTTTGCAATAAATGTCAGCAGCAAGACCCTGGGTTTGCTAGCCGCAGCCTTTGTTGCCTGGCAATATAAGTCCTACTGGGCGCTCGTGGTCGGCTCCGTATTCGCTCAATTCGTCACCCTAATTATCGGCTACGTTCTTGAGCCTTATCGACCCCGCCTAACTCTATCGCATTGGCACGGCATATTCAGCTTTTCTGCCTGGCTAAGCCTTAGCCAAACAGTGATCGCGATGAACACATATTTTGATCAACTTATTGCGGGAGCAAACTTCAACCACACCACTGTCGGGAGTTACAGCTTCGCCAACAATCTAGCCGCCCTTCCGACGCGGGAGGCAATTGCGCCGGTCTCCTCCATTCTGTTTCCAGCGTTCACGCAACTCAGCAAAGACCCGGAAAGAACATCCAGAGCTTACCTGCGCTCTATCGCCGTGATATGTGGGATCGCATTCCCTGCCGCGGCGGGCTTTGCATTCATCGCGCCACAACTTGTTCCTCTGGTTGTCGGCGCCAAATGGGCGGTGGCTGCTCAGTTCATTAGCGCAATAGCCTTGCTTTATGGCGTTGGAAGCCTGTCAACGGCCGTCCAGGCCATTGTCATGGCAACCGGAAACACGCGCGACCTCTTCTATCGCGAACTGATTTTGTTGCTTGTAAACATACCCCTTTTTATCCTTGGGGTGATCTTCGGTGGTATCTGGGGTTTGATTGGGGCAAAAGCGATTTCCACGCTCGTAGCGACTTTTGTGGATCTACAACTTGCCGCGCGGACAATAAGAATATCGATGGGGGATCAGTTGAAGTGTATCGCCCGCTATCTGACAACGACTCTAATCATGTGGGGCGGCCTGAATGAAGCCAGTCACCTGGTGCAACTGATAGATCCTGCGAGAGGCATCGTCTACCTTGCGATTTGCGTGGCACTTGGGGCGGCCATCTATATAACCACGACGGTTGCCTTCTGGGTATTTATGAAAAGGCCGGTTGGACTTGAGACGGAAATCATGACCTTTGCGGAGCGGCTGGGGCGCCGGTACTAAGTGGGTTGCCTCTGACCCGTGAGACGTCGAAACAGCTCCGTTATGAATTGGACGACGACATATCTAGAAACGAAATAGGATCTGGAGAAGCACTCGACTACAAGTGCTGCGTTTCGCTCTTTCACAGCCCTTATGAACTTTCTCCAGGCCAATTTCGCATCGACGTCCTTATAATGACGCTTCATAAGCCGTCGTCTTGATACACTCAGATCAAAGGCTTCCAGAATTTCACCATCGGCATCCCGCAGGGCAAGTAAATCCTCTTCCCGGTGACGCCGGCTCAAAGAATTAGGTGTCCCAACGTATACATAACCCATCGCCGCCAGAAGGATAAACTGTGCGCCTAAAGCAAGAGCTTTTGTGTAGAGAAGGTAGTCTTCGCCCAAACGCACGTTATCATCGTATCTTAAACCATTCTCTCGCAAGAACTGACGGCGCATGAGTGGCTTCAGGTAGCCCAATTCCCTCCGACTCGTTTGGGCAGAGGCGAGGTTTGCCATCACAAAATCCTCAAAAGATATTACCTGCCTGTCGCCTTTCTCCACGCCAATAAGGAAACGGCGGCCCGCGCCATTGGCGGAAATGCCTTCCAGGATGAGATCATCCGCCACGAAATCGGCAGAGCCTGCTTTTGCAAGAAGTGCCTCAATACGATCCGGGAGGTAGTAATCATCCGCATCCAGAACCGCGATCCAATCCGACTTTGATCTGTCGATCGCAACATTGCGCGCATAGGAGGGGCCGACATTTTTCTGGAGCTCTATGAGGATAAGACGTTCGCCGAAAGCTGGGTTACGCTTTATGAGCTCAGCGGTGCCATCGGTTGATGAGTCACTCACCACAATGACATCGGTCACCGCTGTGTTGGAAAGTGCGGATTCAACCGCTCGTCCAATAGTGTCCTCAGCATTGTAGGCAGCAATAATGACAGATACGGTTTCCATGATCACCACTTGATAAATTAAAAAATAAAATCAACCCGAACCAAACCGACAACTCAATGAGTTGTCGAAAGCACGCCCTTAAATTTTCAGACGCCGTAAGAATTCACTCGTCAGCCAGTAGCTGGATTCCCAAAAATAGGACGGCTTTTTCCCGCATAATGCCGATAGGACCGTTCGTCTTTTAACACCCGACATTTCAGGATGGTCAGGCTCTAGAAGCAATCGACCCACATCCATCGCCGCGAAAACAGGAAATCTTTTAACGAGCACTTTGTCGGGGGCAAGACCAAACGCAGAATTTGAGGCGATTAGGGCAAAAGCGAGGGTACTTTCAAGACCTTGCAGTGTCGCTTCTTGCCAAAGTGCCAGTCGCCCCTGTGTCTCGAGCAATTGCATTGCCTGCAGAAGATCGTACCCGTGAGCGCCCGATGGCTCTTTGTGCTGAACCCCCTTTACCAAATTCATCGCGGATATCAGGGAAGAATGTATCAGACTGGGAACCCATACCGCTCCTTGCCCGAGACTCATTTTCTCACGACAGGACAGAAAGCGGCCGGGGTATTTAGGTGCGGGGGCACCCGGTTGTTGCAATTTGCGATGAAGATCCAGACTGCCGACGCCCTCCGGAAGCAAAAAGTGTTGCTCTCCCAGCACACCCCACCACCAAAAACGGTCCAGCGCAACGGGAAGCTTCAATCCGTTGTCGCGAAGAAGCCGACTGGCCAAGGCATACGCGTTTGGCGCAACGAGCACATCAATGTCGGCAGACGCCCTCATAAAAAACGAGTTGTGCAATCGTTTCTGAGATAGTGGTCCCTTATAGAAAAAGTAGGGAAGCTCTGCTTGATCAAGAATCTTGGACAACCTTGATATTGAAACGATATGGCTTGAGTTGTATTCGAATGCTCTCTTAGCATCCGCCTTCGCCAAATCTTCGAATTCCTCTAAATTTTGGGCGCTTCGCGCTGCAGTGCGAAAAAAAACGGAGAACAACTTGTTGCGCCGCGCTAATTGAGCGGCCGCGTGTAGATCTGACTTTGTCACATCTCCAGTAATTTCGGCCAGCTCTCCCTCCCCCACGCAGCCCTGAAAAACGCGCTGAAACCCCCGTATAGACAAAAGCAATCCCTCCGTAGGCGAAACTCGATGTCAATGGCATGGAAAGTGCTTATAGACAACTATAAGCGGCGAATGGTATGGTTAACGTCGTTTGGTACCGCGTGCGGACTTTTTCTCGATTTGGAGCTAATTATGAGCCAAAATCTCAATACTGAAACCAAGGCGTCATACGAAGCGCCACGCATGACTAAGGTCGGTGACTTTGAAACCGTTACCCAAGCGGCAACGAGAGGCCGTCGCCTCGACGCGTCCTTCTCGGTTGACACGCCGATCGATGAAGTGACACTTTCCTAGCGTTTAAAAGACAGCCCCTCGAAAAAGGGGCTGTTCTCCTCTCATGCTTATAAACAAGAACACAATTGTCACCCCATCCGGCAATGCGGCAGTGTCTGAGCTCGATGGCGGACTGGCCTTGATTGATCTCGATAACGGCAATTATTATCATCTGAACAAGGCAGCCACTATCGTCTGGAATGCGATTCAGAAAAATACATCGGTTGCGGACATTGTCGACCTTATTCTCGCTGAGTACGACGCGAATAAAGACACAGTTTTAACTGATGTCACAGTAATGGTTGAAGATTTTATCAAGCAGGGGTTTGCGAAAGCTGCATAAAACGGAATGAAACCGGGACTGTTTAGCTACACAAAATATTTCTTGCTAAACCTTTTCTTTCGCTCACAGGTAATTCTGAAACGCTACCGTGATTTTCGCGCATTGTCCCTATCAGCTAGTGGAACGCCAGCCCCTGTTTCTACAGCTCGCTGGATTGGCACTCTCACCTACAAGACATCGCTTCCCATACCAGGCGCAAATTGCCTGTCGCGAGCTCTCACAGCCATCTTTATTCTGAAGCGCAAAGGCTATGAGGCGCGCATGGAAATTGGTGTCCGCCCCAAAGACGAAACGTTCCTTGCGCATGCTTTCGTCTATAGCGGCACCAACATAATTGTTGGCAATGAAAACGGTGAGATTAAAGAATTCACCTTTCTCTCTGACTTGCGTAGCAGTTCGACATGACGGGTGTAACCGCAGCCATTACTAGTGATCCCGCGAAATCGCGGGACACCGTCGATCAACTCCTCTTTGAGATGCGTCATCGCGCCCGCAGCGGCTTTGCCCAGCTCAGCTGGATGGAAACGGCTTTCGGCTTGGCGCACACACCACGCCTTCCCGAGGATGATGCGGAAGCGAGCATTTTTGAATCTCCAGCCTGGATTGTCGCTGCTGACGCCCGTCTCGACAATAGGGATGAATTAATCGCGAGACTTTTGCCGGAAGAGGCGATCGTCAGCGATGCGCATCTGGTGTTCTGCGCTCTTTCGCAATGGGGCGAGGCCGCGCCAAAGCATCTGAGAGGCGATTTCGCATTCGTTGCTCTTCATAAGACGTCACACACCCTGTTCGCCGCCCGCGATCCTTTTGGGGTGCGGCCGCTATATTACCGGACATGTAATCAGGATATTGCGCTGGCCAGCGAAGCTGGAGCCCTGATTTCCAATGGTACGCTGGCAGCGCCTTTGTCGCGATCCGACGTTCGTATCAAGCAAACCCTATCCTATTTAACGGGCACAGGTTCATCAGAAGCTGAGCTGGAGTTCCGCAACCTATTCCGCGTCAAACCCGGTCATCTATTGATCTGGAAGAGTGGCAAGGCGCGCCAGTCAGCTTACTTCGAACTGAAACCTGCGAATGTGCCATCCGATATCGACTGGGTGGCCGAGTTCAGGCGGCGCTTTGAGGCGGCCGTGCAATCGCGTCTACGTAGCCGCGAGCCTGTTGCCGCTTTGCTAAGCGGTGGCCTTGATTCATCGTCCATAGTAGCGGTCGCAGCGCGTCAGTCTCACCGTCCTTTGCGCATCGTAGCGGGAACCTTCCCCGCTTACAAAAAGGGCGATGAGCAGCCTTACATCAATGCAGTTATGAAATATGCGGGCGGAGACTGCATCAAGGTCAAACTGGACAAGCTTTCGCCTATCAATGCCGCCCAATCGGTTATACGCGATCTTAAACGCCCGTTTAATGCGCCCGGCATTGCGGTTTTGAATGCACTCGCACCTGTTTTAGCCGACAATCGCAAGGGCTTTTACCTCGATGGGCACGGTGGTGACGAAGTCGTCTCATACGGCTTCAACCGAGTCCTCTGCCTGGCTCGCAACCATAAATGGGGGGCGCTTTGGCGTGAGCTGCCGGCATGGTCAGGTCTCTTTGGTACAAACCGTCTACTCGATTTTTTGAGACTGTTTCTTCGTTTCAGCGAAATTCCTGGTACCTATCGCATCAGGCGCACATTACTGCGCCTAGCCAACAAACCGTTGTCGATAGGCGTGGGCTTGTTGAAGCGACAGTTTATACCGATGTTGCCACCGCAAAGCGCGGCACCCCGTACAAATCTGGAACGGCACACCCAGAGCATTCAGAACGGTTTGCTTGCTGAGAGCTTCGAACTCTATGACGTCGTTGCCGCCCGCCATGGTTTGCAGCCTCTCTTCCCCTTTTTCGATCAGGAACTCGTGGAGCTGTGTCTGGCGGTGCCTGACGAGGTGAAACTGAAGCATGGCTATAGTCGTTATATCCTGCGCGAGGCCATGAAAGACTATCTCCCCGAGTCTGTGAGATGGAGGCGATCAAAGTTTGATTTCTCAACGATTCTCATTGCTCGACTAAAAGGATGGCATGACCGATCAAATCTGAAATTAGCCACGTATTACAGATCTCCTCTACTCAAATTTCTCTCTAAGAAGAAATTACGCGTCTTCTTGCAAAAATCGGTTCGGACAGACCGGTTGGACGGCGCCAGCGCGCAAACCCTTTGGCGCCTCATAACTCTTGATTACTGGCTAAAAATTTGCGAAAAATAGATGATAAATTACAAAGTGTTTGGCTATAAAATCCTATCTGATTTCGAAATTCCGGAACTCTTTAGAACGGATGAAACATCGTACGATTTTCAAATTGAATTGGCGAACTACGAGGACAGTGGACACGACACGCAACGTGACTTCATGCGTTTTAACTCCGCTAGCCACCTTATCTGTAACTGGGCTCTGATCGGAAAGTTTGAGATTTTGGATCGGCAGCGGGTCGTAACCGCACTTCGTCCGGACTGCGATCCCGGTCTGGTGCGTTTTCCTCTGCTCGGCGCCGTAATGGCCCTGCTGCTACAGTTGAATGGAAAACTTGTTCTCCATGCTAGCTCGACGGTGAATGGCGGCCGAGCGGCCACATTCCTCGGGGATAAGGGAGCAGGTAAATCAACGACTGCGGCCGCCATGATCACGGCTGGCCACAAGCTCCTATCTGACGATGTTGTGGCCCTTACCCCCGTTCCGTCCCCTATTGTCTACCCCGCGTACCCGAATGTCAAACTCAAGCCAGCTACAGCCCAGGCCATCGGACTTCAGGGGGAAATTAGGCCCAAAGTGATCGCGCCAGGCCTTGATAAGGACCAGTATATTCCTAGCGCGCCGTTTAATTTTGAGCCTGTGCCTGCGACAGCGTTTTTTATGCTGACACGTGGGGAAAACCTCAAGGCTGACCGCCAGACTTCAATAGAGGCTTTTCATCAAGCGATGCGGTTTTCCTATTTGCGCCGTTTTGGCACTGAAGTCTTAAAAGACGGCCTTGGTCAGGAAATACTTAGTCAGTGCACTGAACTTGCGAAGCGTGCAAGTTTCTACAGGTTCCAGCTTCCAGACGATCTCAATGCTCTTCCGAAAGCGAAGGAGATAGTGGATGAAATTCTCTCAGATCATTAGCGGCGAGATAAATCTTAAAAAGACACTGAAGCGCAGCCTTGCGCTTGCGAAGTATCTATACAGTACCTCACCAAGCGAATTTGCCCGCACATCCATGTGGGTTGTGCTAGCCGCCCTCTCTGAGGGGGCCGCCATTTCCCTTCTCTACCCAGCCATCACCCATGCGACCGACCACCCGCTTCCTCTCCCGCTGCTTGATGGCCTCCTTCAGCGTTCCGACGCCTTGCCTGAAACTTATTTTCTCGTTCTTCTTTCAGGATTCGTTGTGGTGACGGTAATCGGTGCACTTGCAACCAGGCAACGTGCAATTTGCGTAGCCAAACTCTTGTCGGGAACTATGGAGCGCGTGCGTGTCGAACTTTTTCAAACTATCGCACAATCAGCTTGGCCTTATCTGGCTTCGCGCCGATCTGATGATATGACACACCTCATTAATGGAGAGATCGACCGCCTTCAGACGGCTATTGGCTGCATTACACTCACCGTACAGAACGCCTTCTTCTTGATTGTTTATACACTTTTATCTCTCTTCATTTCCCCGGGCATTTCGATTTTCGTAGTATGTGTAGGGGTGGTCATCTACCTGCTCTTGGCGCCGACACGTCGACAATCATCAGATTTTGGTAATCGCCTAACCCGCTTTAAGCAAGAACAGTATCGGGTGGTGGGAACGTTTCTGTCTGCAATCAAAACTATCAAGGCCTATAACGCCGAAAACACCTATATCGCAGGCGTGAAGAAGTCGCTTTCGGAGACCTATTCGGAGACGAACGCATATGTACGACGTAGCAGTTGGTCTGCAGTTCTCTACACCAGCCTTGCGGCCTTCGCCCTTTGTGCATTCCTTTTGGCGTCCATCCTCATCTTTAGAGCGCCGGTTTCTGAGATTGGAGCACTGCTGATTATTTACAGTCGGCTGGTTCCGCGGTTTGGCGCCGTTCAAGACCAGGCTCAGGCTCTGCTGGTGAACCTGCCTGCCTTTGAGGCCCTGGAGCGTCTAAAAGACGAAGCACACAACCAAGCAGAAAGCGACGTGCGCAATGGACTTCTCCCCGTCCTGAGCAAAAGCCTATCCTTCCGAGATGTTTCATTCGGTTATGGCGATACCCCTGTATTGCAAAAGTTGTCATTCGATCTGCCGGTGGGTAAGCTGAGCGTTGTTGGCGGCCCCTCCGGCACAGGTAAGTCGACACTGGCTGATATCGCGATGGGTTTTCTTCGACCTCAAGGGGGGGCTGTATTTATTGACGGCATCCGTCTTGACGATGCGCAATGCAAAATTTGGCGCGACCAGATTGCGTACGTCCCGCAAGATACGCAGATTTTCAATGCCACACTCCGAGAGAACCTCACCATGGGTCGCGCAGATATTACAGACGACGAGGTCCATGCGGCTTTAGGGCTTGCCCATGCCGCCGACTTTACCTCGACGTTTGAGAATGGCCTGGACGCCGACCTAAGTGCAGGGGAGACGGGGCTGTCTGGTGGGCAAAAGCAACGCCTAGCGATTGCGCGAGCGATTTTGCGTCAGCCTCGGCTATACATACTGGACGAGCCCACAAGTGCTCTAGACGCGCACTCGACATCACTCGTTCTTCATACGCTTAGTTTGCTAAAATCACGCAGCGTCGTGCTCGTCATCAGCCACGATCTCGCTGTGCTTCAAAAGGCAGATCATCTCATTACATTAGGTGGTGCATTCACGCATCAATAACCCATCACAACGACACACGCCCTTTCCATTTTGAGACAACTGAGTTACGTCTGTTCAGCACGGGGTTGCACATTTAGAGCTTCGTGAATTAATTAGCGTACAAATTCGCGCGTTCGTTTGGACTATATACATTTGTTTATAAAAAACAATATTTTGTAGAAAACGCAAACCCAGCGGGTTTTCTCGCAAAATTGAACCTGTCAAGGCCCCTTTCTTGCTGGGAAGGGGTTGATCATCTCATTTTAGGCTATTGGGCTCATGCTTCCTATAAATTATAGAGACAAGAAAATCTGCATTATTGGCCTTGGATATGTTGGCCTCACTCTAGCCGTAGCGATGGCCGATGCCGGCTTCCGTGTACACGGAGTGGAAACGAACCCCGAAATTCTAAAGTGCCTTGAAGAGGGCCGCGCGCACTTTTCCGAAGTCGGCCTAAATGAACGCCTTGCGCTGCAAATCAACAATGGTCGGTTCACTTTTGCGCCCAAAGTGATGCCAGATGAAGAAACAACCGTTTATGTTGTGACAGTCGGCACACCACTGAATAATCATAAACGGACCAACTACGATTCTTTTAAGGCCGTGATGGCCGCCATTTCGACTGTGATTCAGGAGGGCGACATGGTCGTCTTGCGCTCCACCGTCCGTGTGGGTGTCACGACAGAGTTCGCAAAGCCCGTCCTCGATGCGACCGGCAAGTGGTATGATCTGGCCTTCTGTCCGGAACGCACGCTTGAAGGCAAGGCTTTGGCCGAGCTGAGCACACTACCCCAGGTTGTGGGCGGCATCAATGACCGTTCAACATTCCGCGCTTCCCAGCTTTTTAGCTTCCTTACTCCGTCGATCGTCCGCGTTCAAAACTCTGAGACGGCGGAGATGGTGAAGCTAATCAACAACACGCAGCGCGACATGATCTTCGCCTTCGCCAATGAGGTCGCCGAAATGTGTGATCAGCTTGGTATTTCTGCAAAAGAAGTGATCGCCTCGGGCAATCTCGGCTATCCGCGCGCGAACCTGCCTTATCCTGGCCCCGTTGGCGGACCTTGTCTCGAAAAAGATCCCTACATCCTGGCTGAAGGCCTGGAACACATCGGCTATAAGCCTCAGATCTCGATGACAGGCCGCCTCTGGAATGAGGGACTACCCCAGCGCACCGTGGCGCGTATGGCGAGCGAGTTGCGTGAACGCGGGGCGCCTGCAGACCTCAAGATTGCCGTTCTCGGTGCCGCATTTAAGGGGCGCCCTGAAACCGACGACCTACGCGGCTCGCTCGTGGTCCAGATCATATCAGAGCTGAAGACCGCTTTCCCGGAAGCCCAACTCACCGCATGGGATCCAATCGTCACGGTCCCGAACCTCAAGACACTCGGCCTTGAGGCCTATGAAAGCGTGGAGGAAGCCTTTGATGGCGCCTCGCTTGTTATCATGCAGAACAATCACCCGGTTCTAGAACGCCTGAAGCTTGGAAAGCTCTCGGAATTGATGCAGAAGCCCGGCCTTTTATTCGATTACTGGCACCAGCACGACCTCCGCGTGAACGCGGAACTTGCAGAGGGCGTTCGTTACGCCCCGCTGGGTGCTTTCAACGCAAAAATGGAAATCGCGCAATGACAAAGATTCTGGTTACTGGCGTCGCCGGTTTTCTAGGCTTCCACCTGGCCCGCTATCTCCTTAGCCGAGAGAACACCGAAGTTATCGGCGTCGACAATATGGTTCGCGGCGTTCACGATCAGGCTTTGAAGGCCCTTGGAGATCTGGGTAAGTTCACATTTATCGAGGCAGACCTCTCGAGCGAAGAGGCCGTCAAAGCACTCCCCGTTGATGTGGACTATGTCTATCATCTCGCAGCGATGAACGGCACGCAAAACTTCTATGAGCGTCCGATGGACGTTATTCGCCACTGCACTATACCGACCATGCTCCTGGCCGAGCATTACGGCAAGAATGCTACGCTTAGGCGTTTCGTTTATGCTGGCACTAGCGAAAGCTACGCGTCTACCGTCACCCGCTTTAACTGGCCGGTGCCGACCGACGAGAGCGTGCCGCTTTCGATCGACGATATCACCAACCCCCGCTGGTCCTATGCAATGGGCAAGATGCACGGCGAAGTCGTCACCGCTCAAGCCGGGCGTGCCTATGACATGCCATACTCGATTGTGCGCTTCCACAACGCCTATGGTCCTCGCATGGGCGACAAGCATGTCATACCGGACTTCTACGCTCGCGCTCGCGAAGGCCGCTTCGAACTCTTTGGTTTTGAAGATACACGCGCCTTCCTCTACGTCGATGACGCGGTACGCGGTACTGCCCTTATTGGCGAAACCGACGCCTGCGCGGGCGAGGTTGTCAATCTTGGCGGTGCCAACGAGCTCACCATGCTCGAGCTCGGCAAAGTGATGATGAAAGTACGAGGGATGGAAGCGGAAATCACGCTTCATCCGTCACCCGCTGGTAGCGTCAAGCGTCGCGCGCCGAACCTCTCAAAGCTTCAGCAGCTGACAGGTTTCAAGGAAACGGTTTCTCTGGAACGCGGCCTTGAGCTCACCGCCAAATTCTACCTAGATGATGAACTCGTGGGTTTCGGTGCGTAGTCGCATCTTCCCTGCAGAAAGGAGTTACGTGTGTCTCGCCCGGTCGTCATAAACGGAAAATTTCTGTCTCAAAAAATGACGGGCGTTCAGCGTGTTGCGTTCGCCTTTGCAAAGGGGTTGAAAACACGATTTGAAGCTGACGGACGGGGGCACGAACTCAGCATTGCCCTGCCCAAAGGTACAGAACCGACTGAACTGGGCATACCCCAAGTCGCGCCATCACGCCTAAAAGGTGTGCCATGGGAGCAGCTCGAACTGCCTGTTCAGACTGGAAAGCGACTCCTGGTCAACCTTTGCAATGTCGGGCCCTTAACGCACAAGGGTGACATACTCATCATTCATGATGCTCAAGCGTTCATTTCCCCGCAATCTTATTCCAAACCCTTCGGTACTTGGTATCGCACCATATTGCCGCACCTGGCGAGCAATGCCGCGCGGGTCCTGACCGTGTCCAACTATTCACGCGATTGCTTGGCTGAAGTGGGCGTTGCACCGGCGGAGAAGATTGAGGTTATTCATAACGGCGTCGACCACATCCTGGACATACGTGCAGATGCAACTGCCCTGCAGAGAATGGGGTTGACATCGAAGACCTACTTTCTCGCGCCAGGTACTACCCAGGCTCATAAAAACATTGGTGTGATTATTGAGGCGGCCCGTCGCCTCGAGGCTGACGAAATTCCAGTCGTGCTCTTCGGATCGGCCACCGCTTCGGCGTTTGCCGAGGCCGGTTATATCCTACCGTCAAACGTCGTCTTAGCCGGTCGTGTTTCGGATGGCGAGCTTCGTGCACTCATAGAAGGTGCGCGCGCTTTCCTATTTCCTTCAGCAACAGAAGGTTTTGGCCTGCCGCCATTGGAGGCTATGCTGTTGGGAACACCCGCCGTTGTGGCGCCGTGTGGCGCGTTGCCTGAACTTGTTGACGACAAAGCCTTATTCGCACAGGCAGACTCCCCTGACGATTGGGCAGAAAAAATAAGGTCTCTGGCTCGTTCCGACGCCCAATGCCGTGAATTCGGTATGGCGGGAATGAGACAGGCTCAGAAATTCAACTGGGAATCGGCCACCGAGAAACTTTACCGGGTGATTTTAGAAACCCAGCGATTATGATGACTTTTTTCCTGCGCCCAACCTTAACTAGCACGCTTTTTGCAGTGAGTGCTCACACGCAGAAATGGTCACGAATAATGTCCCGAACTGAAAAAAGAACCTTGAGACCAGAAGGCCGTCGTCCGCGGATCGCCTTCGTCCACGAGTGGTTTACACATTTCGCCGGTTCGGAGAAGGTGCTCGAGGCGATGCATAAAGATTATCCGGAGGCGGATATCTTTGCCCTCATCGACGTGATCCCTGAAAAGGAACGTCCTGCCTTCTTGAAGGATCGGCAGATCAGGACGTCATTTCTGCAAAAACTGCCGTTCATCCGCCACTACTACAGATTCCTCCTGCCGATCCTACCATTTGCCGTCGAGCAGATAAATCTTGCTGGTTACGACATCGTCGTCACCAATAGCCATGCCGTAGCCAAAGGTGTCATTACGGGACCGAACCAGCTCCATATATGCATGTGTTACACTCCGATGCGTTACGCATGGGACTTGCAAGACCAGTATCTTGAGAACTCCAAGTTCCCAGGGCCGATGCAATGGCTTGCGCGCTGGTTTCTGCACAAAATCAGGATTTGGGACGTGCGTACGGCAAACGGCGTGGATCATTTCATCGCGGTTTCCAAATACATCTCGCGCCGTATACGGAAGGTCTATCGTCGCGAGTCCACCGTGATCCACTGCAATGTGGAAACCGATAACTTTACGATCGGTGCACCGGCCGGAGATTTCTATCTCGCCGCTTCCCGTATAGTTCCTTACAAGAAAATGAAGCTGATCGTTGAAGCCTTCAACGAGATGCCTGATAAGAAGCTCTGCGTCATCGGCGCGGGTCCCGGCCTTAAGACGCTTCAGGCTATCGCCAAATCAAATGTCCAGGTGATGGGCTATCAGCCGTATAAGGTTCTGTTGGAAAAAATGCAGACCGCGCGTGCTTTTGTGTTCGCCGCTGAAGAAGATTTCGGCATTGTACCAGTGGAAGCTCAGGCCTGCGGTACGCCAGTCGTAGCCTACTCCGTTGGTGGCGCAGCCGAGACCGTTGTTGACGGCGTCACCGGCGTTCATTTCCACGAGCAGTCTGTACCAGCCATCTGCGCCGCTGTGGAACGCCTTGAGCGTATACACGGTGGGTTTGATCGCGAAACGATTCGTGCACATGCTCTGAAGTTTTCGACGCAACGCTTCCAACGCGAGTTTAGCGAGCTCTTGGAAGAAAAATGGCGCCTGCATTGCGAAGATATAGCGATCAAGCCGACCGAACCGAAGTTCGAAAAAATAGCTTGAACGGACGTTGAAGATTAGGCTTCTGACCATTTGCAAGCCGTCTGCCGACCCGTGTACAAGTATGCGCGAGATCGGCAGTGGCTCACTTAGCGGGGTTGGTGGTCGCTAACTGAGGTCGTTTCAGCAGCCACCGTGCGTAAGACTTGAGCAGTGTGACCAGGCCGATTTTCCCCGTGCGCCTCAACTCCCCCGCAAAAGGTGAGAACAGCGCATATCGGAGATAAAGAAAAGCCCAGGGATGCCATTCATCGCTCCGCCACGGTTTGAAGGCCTCGGTGAAATGAATGATTGCGGGGCTTGAGCCACTTTCATACTGTTGCCTGAACTCGTCATACAGAAATTTTCTTTGGAAATTCCATCTTGAATTCAGAGGCTTCCAATTTCTCCATAGGCCGAAGTTGAGCGCGTCCTGATCCGCGAGTTCGCACTTCTCGCGTTTGTTGACAAGCAACTCGATCGCCTGCTCCATTATGTGGTTCTGGCGAAATTGTTCGACGTCGATCAGCAGCATACCCGCGTTAAAGTAACGCCCGATCCCCACCAGTCGCCAACGTTGCGCAAATTCCTCGCCGGAAATTCCTGGATCAACGACTGCAGCACAAGGCATACCGTCGAGGGATTGATCCCACAACTCGCCAATGTCGTCATCGACGATCATGTCGACATCGAGGTAGAGTATCTTCCGGATGTCTCGTGGAAGGACCTCAATCAGTGCCAGTCTGAGATAGGTTGCTCTCGAGATATGGAGTAAGGCGGTAAAATCAAGCACACGGTGGGTCGAGAGGTCCACCCAGTCTATGCATACGCCTTCAGCGCCGCTCTGGAATTTCTGAATGTCGCCCTTCGAAATACCATCGTACAGAATGAAAACTCTGAGGGCTCGTTGCGTCTTCGCTTTGATAGATTTTATCAGTGCCAGAGTATGCGGCAGATAGTTTCGATCGGTGCAGACAGCGAGATTGATGATGGACATGACTATCGCTTTCTGAAAACGTAGGAGACCATCCCGTCAATGTTACCCAGAACAATCTCTCTATAGCCAAAGGGCAAGCCATCAATTCTGAAATGGCGGCGGTGCAAGAAGTCTGCAAACCAGCTCTTGCAAAGCCAGATGAAGTGCTTGGAAAATTGCGGGCTGGATTTCAGGTGCTTAACGTATAGAGCCCCATTTGCCCGCATATATTGCTTGAAGAGCTTTTGTGCCTGATGCTCTTCCCGCCGGCCGTGAAAATGGAGCACAACCATGTCCGGCACGTAGTGAATTTTCACACCCGCTGCCGCTGCCCGCACTAGGTAATCCAAGTCCTCACCCGGAAACGGCGTGCCTGCCCCCAGTTCTTCATCAAAATCACCCAGAAGTTCGAAGACCTCACGTCGAAAAGTGAAATTTGCACCGTGAATGAAGCCTGCGGGATGATCGGGCGCAGCCCAGTAGGCAGCGTCGTTGTCCGTCTTGATGGTAATAGGAAGATCCGCAGGGTCTCCCAGTTCGACCCGCCCCCCCCGAATTACCGAATCCGTCTCACCCTCGTAATGGCGCGTCAGATCGATGAAGTAATCTTCTTCCATAATGCAGTCATCATCGGTGAAGGCTATGACGTTTCCAGACGCCTGCCTTAGACCTGCGTTACGCGCGACGGAAAGGCCAGGTTTGGGCTCTAGGTATATGACGACCTTGAGGGGTTGCTTGCCGGCCCAATCTTCCAGAATGTCTTGTGTCGCATCGGTGGAACCGTTGTTAATCACGACAATTTCGATGTCTCCAACACCGAATTTGCGCGCGGCGCCAACGATAGAATCCAAACAGGTCCTTATAGAACTGGCTCTGTTTCTGGTACAGACAATTACAGAAATCATTAAAAATCCTGATAACTCGATATATTAAATGAAGAAACAAAAATTCGAGTGTCACCTTCATGGCACTTTGAGGCGTCAAATCCAAAGAACCATCGGACATCTTTAGGCTGTGAACACAAACACTCACTCTCGACAGGCATCACACGTTCTAGGAATTATCCACCTGCAGAACCAGCGTCGATTGGACGACGCGTCGACTTGGTTAAAAATGCAGTGTCGAATATTTCTAACAGTTCGACTAGCCATCCGATAGATTTATACGCACCATCTGCGGCGCAGCGACCATAGCTGCGTTTTTATTGCATATCTTATTCCATCCTTAACGAGCGTACCAGCGGCTACGTCCGGCCTTACTGACGGCCCTAAAATCAATTCACCCGTGACCGGTGCGTGCCTTTTACACAGCATCCGCACAAGTTCGTCACATTTGCATTAGAGCGCTTTCCTTTCAAGTTGGATCATATCCGCAGGTGAACCGCACCGGATTTGCCGGAGGCCCCTAACTCGTGAGTAGATAGGGCTATGACAAACAAGACGACGAATAAATTTTCCCCCGAGGTCCGTGAGCGCTCTGTTCGGATGGTTCTGGACCATGAAGCCGATTACCCGTCGCGATGGACAGCGATCTTGTCGGTGGCTCAGAAGATCGGCTGTGCGCCGGGTACGCTGAATGACTGCATCAAGAAGACCGAAGTCGATAGCGGCAAGCGCGCCGGCGTTCCGACTGATGTGGCGGAGAAGATGAAGGCCCTGGAGCGCGAGAACCGGGAGTTGCGGCAAGCCAATGAGATATTGCGCAAGGCCAGCGCTTATTTCGCCCAGGCGGAGCTCGACCGCCCGTTCAAGCGATGATTGCGTTCATCGATGATCACCGGGAGGCGTACGGGGTCGAGCCGATCTGCAGAGTTTTGCCGATTGCCCCATCTTCCTATTTCGAACGCCTCGCTCAACGCAAGGATCCGGATCGACTGTCGGCACGGGCGAAGCGTGATCTGGAACTGAAGCCGGAGGTCGAGCGCGTGTTTGCCGAGAACTACGAGGTCTATGGCGTGCGCAAGGTCTGGCGCCAGATGAGACGGGAGGGGATCACGGTTGCCCGCTGTACAGTCGAGCGGTTGATGCGTGGCCTCGGCCTGCAGGGTATCATTCGTGGAAAGCCAGTTCGTACAACGGTTTCCGATAAGGCGGCGCCTTGCCCGCTTGATCATGTGAACCGGCAATTCCGCGCACCGGCGCCCAACCGCCTCTGGGTTTCGGATTTTACGGATGTCGCCACTTGGCAGGGCTTTGTCTATGTGGCCTTCGTCATCGACACCTACGCCCGACGGATCGTCGGCTGGCGCGCAAGTCGTACCGCTCATGCCAGTTTCGTCCTCGATGCGCTGGAGCAGGCGATCCATGATCGCAGGCCAGTTCATCGCGGGGGCCTGGTTCACCACTCGGACCGCGGAAGTCAGTATATTTCTATCAAGTACACCGAGCGCCTGGCTTAGGCGGGTATCGAACCCTCAGTCGGGAGCGTCGGCGATTCCTACGACAACGCCTTGGCTGAAACCATCAACGGGCTTTACAAGGCCGAGGTCATCCATCGAAAAGGACCATGGCGGAACTTCGAAGCCGTTGAGTTTGCCACCCTCGAATGGGTCGACTGGTTTAATAACCGAAGGCTTCTTGAACCTATAGGCAACATACCGCCGGCTGAGGCTGAACAAATGTACTATGCCAATCTCGACACTCAAGAGATGGCAGCATAACTTTTTTAAACCGGCCTCCGGCAAATCCGGTGCGGTTCAAGGAGATAGAATAGTTCTTTCCTTCACCGGGCGAGATGAGGTCGGTGAGCTTTCCGATCGCGCTCCACAATCCATCGACTGTCCTTTCGGCGGCTTTTCTCAGCAATGCCTTGAGTTTGGAGAATGCCTTTTCGAAGGGGGGGGTGAAGTCTGGGCTGTAAGGCGTCAAGAGCATAACCGTAGCTCCATCCTTTTCGATCAGCGCTTGAGCTGATGCACGCTTATGGCTCGACAGATTGTCTATGACGACGGTGTCTCCGGGGCCGAGCGTAGGCACCAGGACCTGTTCGACGTGGGCTTCGAACCAGTTGCCATTGATTGGCCCATCAAGGGACCAAAGGCGCTGTCATTCCCGTAAGGCGCAGCCCCGCGACCAGAGTCGTCGTCTTGCGGTGTCCGTGTCGAAACCCCATACGCAAGCGCTCGCCCTTTTTGCATCGTCAGCGCGTTCGGGCCATATTGGTCGCCGTCCAGGTTTCGTCAATGAAGACAAGCCTTTCAAAATCAAGATCGGGTTGACAGTCAAAACAGTCCTGACGCCTGCGAAGGGCATCTGGCCAAGTTTGTTCTATGGCGTGGCCAGTCTTTTTTCGCGTCTGGTCATGACGGATCAGAAAGCGATGCAACGCGGATTGACTGATAACAATGCCTTTCAACGACAAGGCATCGCGTAGTTCGTGAAGTGTGCCGTCGCGGTTGTCCGCGAGCCAGCCCAGTATCGCCTCCGCATGAACCTCTGTTTTTCGAGATCTATGATCGCCTCCTTGGGGATCAGGGCGCGGATACTCCTGATCTTTCTACTGATGACGCCAACGGCTTACCCTGGCGGCACTTACATTATACCGCGCTCCAGCATCCGTGTGCGTTGCGCCTCCTGCCACTGCAGCCAGAACCCTTTTCCGAGTATCCACCGAAAGTGCAGTTGCCATACCAGCCGACCTCCCTGCCGAAGGGAAAACGCTCCAGGAGTGTTGAGTGACGAACGCGACCTCAAGAAATTTAAACATAGACGCATTTAGAGTTATTGGCTTTGCGTCCGCATTTATACTGCGCTCCATATAAAAATAAATATTAATAAAAAAAATCACGCTACGCCATATATCTATTAAAAATACATTTAATTTATCAAATTATATTGAGAATGTTCTAATAAATTGCAATTACAAATTCACCAAACATAATAGTATCAAGCTTAATTTCATTATTTTTATTTACAATAATCTCTACAGGCGTGTATTATTTATCATTCATTGAAAAACCGCTGACTCGATTTATAAATTTTACATTATTACACTGAGCAATGTCTAAAATAAAGGCGTGCGGGAAGGGATACTGTAATAGATTTTAAATTATGATTACATGGACGATCAACGCCTAAGTATCTTAGCAGACAGGCCTCGGCCAAGATTCAAGGCGGCCAGCAAGGTCTCACGTCCCTTCGGAAACGCCATCATTGCGCTGACTGTCGTGCCATAAACCAAAAGGCCATAAAGGGGTAAACTGAAAAAGGGGCTCATCCCTGCGAGCAATGGTTGGACAAAGTGGCCGAACGCCAACGCGATGCCAACACTAATGTAAATTGGAAGCACAGCACCCAACACTGTTCGCCTCTTGATCCTACCGTTGCTGGTAACCAGCCACCAAAGCAGCGGAGTGCGGATATATTCGCTTACTGCGTAGGCGGCAGCCACGCCAACAGGTCCGTATGGAAGCCCGATGAAGAATGCGATGATGCTAGTAATCGCGGTGACCAATCCCCAAATGGACATCGCTTTTGTACGTGCCTGACTGAGAAACAACCAGCCGGTAGGATTATTCAACATTTGAATGAAAGCACAGATCGCCAACACCTTGAAAATGGGAATCACTCCGAGCCATTCATCTCCTAAAACGAACGGAATTAAAACGTCCGCGGATACGAGCAACAGAGCGACGGCAGGGACAGTCGCTAGAAGCGTCAAGGCAAGGGCTTTATTAAATGCCGCTCGATACCGATCCGGATCGCCATGTAAACGCGACAAGGCCGGCAACATTACTTTGGAGAGGGGCCCAGTAACATTCTGCAATGGGTAGAGCAGAAGCTTGTAAGCGCGATCATACAGCCCGAGGGGTACCCCACCCCATTTCTGACCGATCAAGACATTGTCGAGATTGCGCGCGAGGTAGTTGAACACGTTAAAGCTCGTGACCCCGGCACCAAAGTGCAGCAATGATTTAACCTGTGCGAAGCCGCCGGGTTTGGTAGGCAACCACCGAACGGTCAACCATAAAGTGATAACGGGCAATAAACTACTTACCACCATACCGACATATAGGGCCCAGAAGGTGGGAGAGACAAACGTCCAGGCAATGGATGCCAAAACGCCGCCCACTGCGCCGATTGTATCTAGTACGGCCAGAAGACCGAACTCCATCCGGCGGTATGTGATTGCACCATGGATACTGCCTAATGTCCCGAAAAGGATTAGAGCAGACATCGCAATCAGCAGGTAGGTGACCGATTCTTCATGATAGAACGCCCCCGCTAATGGCGCTACGGCAATGACGATAAGCGCCACAACAAGGCTCACGCCGAAATTTATCCAGAAGAGGGCGTTCACATCATCGTGGGTGACCTCTTTTTTCTGGGTGAGCGCCTGACCAAACCCAAGATCCGTGAAAAGCGTGATGAACCCAAAGACCGGACCCGTCATAGCCATTATCCCGAAATTCTCCGGGGAAATCAGCCGCGCGAGCAGCACAACCGAAATTATCTGAGTTATAACCTTTACCGCCTGTGAAGAGCCGGTAAACAGGACTCCGGACATAACCTTATCACCCATTTGGGTGATCTTCGGGTCAAATATGTTATTGGACATGCTGGCAATGAGCCTTAACGTATCAAAATGAACGAACGGGTGCCTACCAAGTATCGAGCCTGCGCTGCCAACTGGCCCACATAGGAAGGAAATTTTATTATTTTTTGAATTTCTCTTGTGGGTTAAGATGGTAATGTAAGTCGGGAACCCTACGCAATGGCTTTCTAAGACTGGCAAAATCCTACTGCCTTTTTTTTGCACAGACGTCTTTTTGCTTGCCCTTTGACATAGGGGCCGCTTCATAGACTTCCTCCACATATGCGCCGGAACGGACACGAACGACGATTTATTTTGACCTAGATATGATCCGCATTTCGCGACAAGCGATCTTTCACCAATTTTAACAAATGAATTTATTGTTCTCAATTATATTCCCAAAATTAAAACCTCAAATCAGAAGCGATTCCTACAAAACAATTACATTAGTACAATTGAAAAATATATTTTAGAATGAAGATATCTGTATATTTGCCAACAAAGAACAGATCAAAACTGCTAAAAAGGGCAGTAGAATCTGTACTTAATCAAGAATACAAAAATTTAGAGCTTATTGTTGTCGACGACGGGTCAGAAGACGAGACGCCACAAATGATGGCTTATTTTGTCAAAGGTGATAACCGCGTCACTTATCTCCGCAACGACAAATCAGTGGGTGCACCCGCATCACGCAATCGAGCAATCAAAGAGGCTAAGGGCGACTTCGTCACGGGTCTCGACGACGATGATCGCTTTCATACCGGACGACTTTCAGCTCTGGTTGAATACTGGGGAATTCAGTCAAAATATAACAATAATATTAGTGGAATTTATACTCAAGAAGTCGGTGAAATTGATGGCGTGGCTTCGGGCACCAGTCGGAAACTGAGCACAGTTAAATTCGATGACTTTCCTGACAATAATCAGATTGGTAACCAGATTTTCTCTCCAAAGTCGCACTATGAAGCAATAGGAGGCTTTGATGAAAGCATGCCGGCTTGGCAGGATATGGAGCTTTTTATCCGGATGACAAAGAGTTTTGGGCCAGCCCGACTTCTGGACATCCCGTTATACTACATCGATAACACGCCACGCACGGATCGCATCTCCAGCCACGAACAAAGAGTTCGCAAAGCATGCCAACTGGTGATCGAACGGCACTACCCTGGCCGCCCACGGGATCATCAAAAATTCTGGCTTCAGGTCTTTTCGCCGCATTACGGCTTCAAGCCGAAATTCGAAGACTTTCAGGTATTTAACAAAATGGGGTTTTGGCCAGGCGGTTTACGTAAGCTGATCGAGGCCAAAACCCGAGCGACGTGAGTTGATGGCTCGATCGATTCTGACCGAATTCGAATGTCTGAAAAGCCCAAGATTATTTCATCAGTGTCGCGGAGCCACCTATGAGAATCTGCATTTTTGCCGGGACATTTCCCAAATTGTCCGAGACCTTCGTTTTGGATCAGGCGGTATATCTGGCTGAAATGGGAAATTCGGTAACGGTGATCTGCTCGCATCACGACAAAAACTTCGCCTCCGGACGCATTGGAACTGTGTTCGACAACATTACGGTCCATACATGGCCTAGCATCAAGGTGGCCGAGCTTCGCCTCCTACCTTGGCGATTTCGCGAACGATTGAGCCGATTCTTAAACAGCCGCCTCTTGCGAAAATTTAACACTGCCGACGTGTGGGTTGCCCAATTTGGCTGGGAAGGCATTCACCTAACTTCATATTCCGATGTTAATCTGACGACGCCGCCAATCGTGACCATTTTTCATGGGTACGACGTCGGTGTTGAGCGTAAAAAGAATGGTCTGAAAGTCTACGAGCGCTGTTTCGACAAATCAGCCGGTTTGATAACCGTTAATCAAACTTTTCGCCAAAATCTGGTCGAGGCGGGAGCGGCACCTGAGAAATCGGCCTGTGTTCATTTAGGCATTCCGCTCAACGCTTACAAATTTGGACAGACACAACGTAGCGGCGCTTTAAAGCTAATCTCCGTTTGCCGCCTTGTGGAAAAGAAGGGCATAGCGACGGCAGTAGCTGCACTTGCCGTACTGAAAGAACGTCGACCAGACATCTCATTTACGTACACGATTGGCGGTGACGGGCCGCTTATGGACAGCCTGAAAGACCAGGTTTCTGCGGTCGAACTTAATGACCGAGTTATCTTCCGCGGGCCCCTGTCTCACAAACAAACGCTTGAAGCTATCGCAGCGGCTGATGTGCTTATGGCTCCCAGCCAAGAAGCCGAAGACGGAGACGTAGAAGGCATTCCTGTCACGATCATGGAAGCAATGGCAGTTGGAACAATAGTTTGTTCAACCAGACACTCGGGCATCCCTGAATTGGTAGATGATCAAATAAGTGGGCTATTGACCGCCGAGGGGGATGCAAATGGCCTAGCTTTGAATCTGGAATGGCTAGCGGACAATAGGGAGCAATGGCCCAGAATTCAGGTAGCTGCGCGACATAAAGTCGAAAATGACTTCGATCAGGTGAAGCAAAACGCTGAATTTCTTTCAACAGTTGAGCGGCTTTGCAAAGCAGCGAGGCGTTAGCTGTCCCGGGGATTTACTTTAAGTACCTTGCGGGTAACACCCTCCAGCCGCACAGCGCTTAAAACTCCCGTGGCATGTGCGCCTGTGTCTACGCCGATGCGCCATTTCTGATTTACAACCTCTTCTTCCGGCGTGTGTCCGTGGACAACGGCCTTGCTACAGGCGCGGCTCACCTTCAAGAAGCGCTCTCTTATCCAAAGCAATGTATCTTCTCCCTGTAATTGTCGGTCCTTCCAGGGATCAATGCCGGCGTGGACAAAGAGGTAATCTCCGGCCTCAAAACTCAGTTTCAGGGAGGTCAGTAATTTGCGTTGGAGCGGGGTTATTGCCGCGCGTAACTTTTGGCGAAGGGCTTCCCACTCTTCGCCCGTTTTGGGCTCACCAGAGATGTGTACTCCGAAGGACTGAATTGTTTCGAGCGCACCGTAACGAAACCACTTCGGCCCAATTTCTGCATCCTTTAAAAACTTAAGCAGGACCTGCTCATGATTTCCCTTGAGGACGACGGTGTCACACCATTCCTGACGCTGCAGGGCAAGGATACCGTTGAGCACTTTAGCGGATTCACGGCCCCGGTCTATGTAGTCGCCGAGCAAAATGATCCTGCAACGCGTTTCAGTGTGCTCCATGTCAGCTTTTATACGGTGAACCATTTTCTTGAAGAGGTCAAAACGGCCATGTACGTCACCGATGGCATAGGTCAGCCGATCAATCGCGGGCTCACCATTGGGGTCACAAAAATGCACCTCATATGGAAATGGCGCGAGATCCAACTACGAGCTCCTGAAAATCCTTGATGAAAGGTTAATCGAGAAGCTATAGCATATTTGTTGCGGCGCAAACAGGTCGAAATAGCACGCAGGCGACTGTGAGCCGGAAAGCCCTCGTTCTTGTCGAGCAGGACTTGACTATCCGAGTACGCGCTACGACCTGAAAGCCACGAAAGTAGTTATGCCTCGTTGCGCCGCTCGCTCGCCTTTCCACGAACAGCTAACACCTGCCGATCAGAGGCTCGACGCCGAGGAATCGCACGACCTCGCTGGGCAGCGCGAACATAGTTTCGAAAGGTCTCCGCATACGCGGGCAGCGTTGCAGCAGCCACACCGATCGCGTCCGCGAGCCAGTCCATTACGCTAGCACTACGTCCAGTAAAAAGCTGAATGATTTCAATCAAAGCACCTACAAGCAGAACCGATAAAGCCAGGTCTAGCCGACGAATTTTTGGCACAGCGAGCTGCAACATGAATGTCAGCGCGAAGAAGGCTATAACGTGCGCTTCCTTATCATTTAATCCAAAAGCTTGCTCGGCACCTTGAAACGGCCCGAGGACGAGGACGCCTACTAGAAGCGAAAGTGCAATTAGGCCAGACCTCACGAGTAGAACGGCTTTCTCAGCTCGAGGCATTATAAAAATCTCCTTCACTGAAACATTAGCCCGATATGAAAAATAAATAGCTGAAACTTATGGTTAAATATTTCTTTCCATGCGCATTTCCGATTTAAGAACAGGCTGAAAGCACGTAATTGCTCACGTGGTTGGCGGATTTTGGGTTGAGCGAGGAATCGGGTTCTGAATCCATGGGGTCATGATGCGTCCTCCGCGACGTTGCCCCCAGGTTTTATCCAAGTTTGGGTCCACCCATCACCCTTCTGACCTGCTCCCCGAAAATCGAGGCCATTTAAAACTGGAATTTTCCAATTAAGATCCCGCTTGCGGGATGAGGAGAACTTCATGAAGAAGTCGAAGTTCACGGAGTCGCAAATTGCGTTCATCTTGAAGCAGGCAGATGACGGCGTGGCGGTCGCCGAGGTCTGTCGCAAGGCCGGCATATCGGACGCGACGTTCTACAATTGGCGTAAAAAGTACGCTGGATTGATGCCGTCAGAGATGCGGCGAATGCGCCAACTGGAAGAAGAGAACGCGAAGCTGAAACGGATTGTCGCGGATCTGTCGCTTGATAAAGCCATGTTGCAGGATGTTCTCGCAAAAAAGCGCTGAGGCCTGCCGCCAGACGTGAGCTTGTTGACCGGGTGATTGCCACCTGGCAGGTGTCAGTCCGAAGAGCCTGTCGGGCACTTCGGATTGATCGCCCGATGTACCTCTACAAGCCGCGCACAGGTGATCAGGCCGACCTGAAAAAGCGGATTACAGAGATCGCCCAAACTCGAGTTCGGTATGGCTACAGGCGCATACATGTGCTCCTCGTACGTGAAGGCTGGGTCGTTAATCCGAAACGAATCTACAGGCTTTACAACGAATTGGGCCTTCAGCTCAGGAAGAAACCACCCAAGCGTCGCGTGAAGGCCAAACTTCGGGAGGATCGCCGTGAAGCCACGCGTCACAACGAGACCTGGGCCATGGACTTTGTCCACGATCAGCTCTGCACCGGCCGGAAATTACGCATATTGACTGTCGTGGACACGTTTTCCCGCTTTTCGCCGGCGATTGACCCCCGCTACACTTACCGCGGCGAAGACGTCGTACAGACCTTGGAAAATGTCTGTAAGCGCGTCGGCTATCCAAGGGTCATTCGGGTTGATCAGGGCTCGGAATTTATCTCTCGCGACCTTGACCTTTGGGCTTATCAGAAGGGAGTTACGCTCGACTTTTCGCGGCCTGGAAAGCCGACAGATAACGCCTTTATCGAGTCTTTCAACGGCAAGTTCCGAACGGAGTGCCTGAACGCGCACTGGTTCATGAGCCTTGACGACGCCCGTGAAAAGATGGAGTCTTGGCGTAAGGACTACAATGAAGTCCGACCCCATAGTGCCATAGGCAATAAACCCCCGATATCACTCGTGTCCGGCTCCGAGGCGCTCGCCGCACACTGAGCCCTAACCCCCGGAAATTCTAGTTTCGGGTGGCCAAGAAATGGGGAGCAGGTCATAACCCCCGGAAATTCTAGTTTCGGGTGGCCAAGAAATGGGGAGCAGGTCATTAATTGGAAAATTCCAGTTTTAAATGGCCTCGATTTTCGGGGAGCAGGTCACTTCGTCTACCAGCCCAAACCGGGACAGACGATTTTCGAGATTTGCCCTAGCATGTCGTCACCAAGTCGCTGCGGGCCAACACAGGGCACAACCACCATTGCGTCTATTTGAATCTATACTCTGGATTCAGAACTATAAAAAATGTACAGACGATAATCCGAAAGTCACCTACCAGAGACCACGTTCGGATATATTCCCGATCCGAGCGGACACGACTTACTACATCATTTGGAGTACGAATCTCCCCCCGAAAGCCGCGGATTTGTGCCAACCCGGTCAGACCTGGCCGAGCGAGAAATCTCTGTTCGTACCCCTCAACCAACTCTGCGAACATCTCGTCATGGACAAGGGCGTGTGGCCTTGGTCCAACAAGCGACATTTCACCTTTTAGGACGTTTATCACCTGAGGGAGCTCGTCCAGACTTGAACGGCGCAGGAAGTGCCCGATTGCGGTAATTCGGGCATCTCCCGCTACTACCTGCCTTACCGACGCTCCATCCTCCATACAGTGCATAGAACGAAACTTGTATATCGAGAACTTTTTCCCATTTAGGCCACTGCGCGTTTGACGGAATAGAACCGGCCCCTTGCTATCCAGCTTAATGGCGAGAGCAATGAAGACCAGAGCAGGAAGCAGAAAAAAAAGAACAAGGCCGGCGAGGAGAAAATCGATCATGCGCTTAGAGACACTCATCCCCACTTCAGATTGAAGCGAGGGTTGCAGGCAATCACCTGGACCTGAGTTTCCAAAAATGCTGCCAGAATGCATATCGAAATTTCTCATTGTCTTGCTCGTCTCGACTTTCATTGTCGCAAAGCGGGATAAAACCCCCTTCATTTGGATAGTCAGCACTAATTGTGCCAGTCACAGTATGAGACTACCATCCGGAGCAGAATGCAGGACTCTCGGAAGTTGATCGGAAATAATTCACCTTATTCCCGTCAGCGGACAGCATTAGCAATCTCCCAATAAAATCACTTGATTCACTTTGGTTTTTCTGCGGCGAAGCCCGCATTAGGAAAGTCTAAAATGTATTTCTAAACCGCCTTAGTGGCTTTTCGAGCAGGTACCATGAGAGTTCCGCACCTGCGACACTCAGTCATGAAAGCACTATTACCTTCAATGCCCAGGCATATGGTGAGGACGCTCATATTCCGGCGATAAGCCTTTCAACCCGCGCAGCTACGATTATATGGTAGACATAGATATAGTAACTGATTTTTCGAATATGGACCATCGGCGGCCACGACAACCACCTTGCGTAGGATTCATTAGGCCGTAAACTCATAAAACGGGTCTTCAATCCGTCTTATGCGTGATTCAAGGCTTCCATTGATTTGGAGGCCTTTTTTGATGACCCGTCGCCGCTATGAGCTGACAGAAACAGAACGGGAAATTATTTCGACGCTACTCCCGAACAAGTCTCGCGGCGTCCCTCGTGTTAATGATCGCCGCGTCATCAACGGCATGTTATGGAGGTTTCGGACAGGCTCGCCATGGGCGGATATTGGGGAACTGTACGGGCCTTCGGCCACCTGCTATCATTGCTTTGTCCGGTGGCGCGAGGCGGGCGTTTGGGACCGGATTTTAGCCTACATATCAAAGGCCTTTGACGGTGATATCATCATGATTGACTCCTCCTGCGTCCGCGTGCACCAACATGGTGCCACGGCAGAAGGGGGGCTTTGACGATGGCTGCATGGGACGTTCCCGTGGCGCGCTGACAATCAAAATCCACGCTGTCGTCGATGCCGAAGGCCGGCCTATCGCGCTAGGGGTGACGGCCGGGGAGGCTCATGATAGCCAGATGGCCTTGCCCATTCTGACCGCCATGAGGGAAGGTACGATTGTGTTGGGCGACAAAGCTTACGACACAAACGCCTTGCGGTAAGCGTAAACATGCTCCCATGTTGCGGATCTTATGATTTTTGGATCAGGCGCCGGCTTGATCCGGCTTAAAATTCCAGGGCATGAGTTCATCGAGACGAGAGACGGCCCAGCGGTCTGCGACGCGCTGAAGGATCTGTGTCAGCCAGGCCTGCGGATTGACCCCACCTCGGTCTGGATGAGTAAAGATCGCCACAGAAAGGAGACGGAATTACCTAGCAATTCCTCCTTTTTCTGGAGCAAGGCCGACATAAGCAAAAAGCCCGAGTGAATTTAAACCGTAGTTGTTTCCTGAATTTCGCGTAGCTTGTTTGCCGCCTCAGCCGCGAGCTTGACGTCCTGCGCCCTCGAGATCGGGGCTACCACGATACCCGAAGGGGTGGATACGACCATGATGTCATCTAAACCGATGATGGCCACAGGCGGGCCATCGGCACGGACGAGGCAGTTATGCGCATCAATAAGAATGGCGCTGCCCTGCGCGTGGTTGCCGCCCCCGTCTTTTGCACCGAGCCGCCACAGTTCGCTGAAGCCGCCGACATCGGCCCAGCCAATGTCGCACGGTGCAGTTGCTGCGCGTTGCGTACGCTCCATCACGGCGTAGTCTACCGAGATCGAGGGGCAACGTGCAAAGCTCTCGGGCTCCAGCATGCGCGTGTTTCCAGATGCCTCGGCGCCCGCAAAGGCATCGCGTGTCGCGACAAGCACGTCTGGTTGATGGGTTTCAAGTTCTTCAAGCATGACCGCCGGCGAGAAGAGGAAGATGCCGGCGTTCCAGTCATATCCACCGTCGGCCACATAGCTTTGCGCGGTCTCGAAATTGGGCTTTTCGAGGAAGCGTCGGATCCCAAAAACGCCGTCTGTCAACGCTTCGCCGCGCTGAATATAGCCAAAGCCAGTCTCAGGAGCGGTCGGCGTGATACCAAAGGTTACGATGCGGTCTTTGGCCACGGGCGCGGCGCGGGAAATAGCGGAACGGAATTCTTCGGGTTTTGAGATCATATGATCGGCGGGCACCATCAGAACGAGGGCTTCGGGATCAATCTCTTCACCGATAAGAGCCGCAACGGTCGCAACGGCGGCCGTATTCCGCGCGAAAGGCTCAAGGACAACAGCCTGCGGCGTAAGCCCAATTGCGTCCAGTTGCGCCACTGCCAGCGCCTCGTGGCTCTTTCCGCAGATAACGACGGGCCTCAGGAACTCCGCCCCCGAAAGCCGCAGAGCGGTTTCCTGGATCATGGTGTGCTGGGTCGCCAGAGCATGAAACTGCTTCGGCTGCTCAGGCGTCGACAAGGGCCAAAGACGGGTCCCCGACCCACCCGACATGATCACCGGCAAAATCTTCATCTGAAAAGCGTCCTAAAATCGAGCGTTTGGATAATGCACTGCAATAACGAGGCCATTATGACGCCTGTTGGGGGAGTGAGGCAATAGATCTTTCATCCTATCGGCGACCCTTGGCTTAATGGGGAGTATGCATATAAACGTAAGTTTTCCATTGGATACCGATCTTTGCCTAGCTAACGCAGCTTAATCTGCAACTGCTCTGGATCGGTCTCGAGAACCCGCCTTGGTCTTCGGGGGGATCTCCTTTTTTCAGCCAGCGGCGGCTCCTCTCTCTCCACGGCTTCTGCATCCTCTTTTTGGGCAGATACGCAGGCTGGTGAAGAAACGAAGGGATTTTGCGGTGTTTCTTTGGGTTGTGGCTCAATCTGGCGAAACCACAAGCGCAGATCAGACCGGGCCGCCGCCTCAAAGTCCTTCTGGCTTAAATTCACGTCTGGTATGCGACGCAAGGAAGGGCTTACCGCCTTCAGTCGCTTAATAAACAGAGGCTCGGTGTAATAGTAAGCCTTCTGAGCCCTTATCGGGGGGATAGAATCGAGTATCAGGATTGCCTCGTCGGAGCTCATTAATTGCAATTCCTGGGGCAGGCGCAGAGGTCGCTTTTGTGAGCTGGTCCATTGTGAATTCGAAACAGCTGACTGACGCTCCATACGAGAGCGCGAGATTTCCTCGATTTGATAATTGCCCAGTCGCTCGCTTAAGCGTTTGGCGTCCTGAGTGTCTCTCGGCGCAAAATGAATATGCAAGGCATGATTAGCGCGAAGGGTTCGCGCATCGTGCTCGCCATATAGAGAGTCGAGCTGCGCTGAGCTCTGGATAACGGATAAGAGCCTCAGGCCGTAACTGGCGATATAGGCACTTGCTTTGGCGAGTATCTCAATCTTTCCCAGCGCGGCAAACTCATCAAGGATCACAAGGCAAGGCACACAAAGCGTGTGATCATCCGATGGCTGACGATCGACATTTTGCTGGATGAAACGTGACACGAAGAGATTGAGGATCAGGCCGCCCTGGAGGAGTTCGGCGGGTCCAATCCCAAGATAGACGCTCATGGGCTTTCGTCGAAGTTCCCTCAGATCAAAGTCGCTCGCAGACGTCGCAAAGGCGACCTTAGGGTCTGAAAAGACCGTAAGCGGCCCATTAAAGGTGGCGAGGATCGAGGTCAGCGTGTTCTCGCTCGTGAGGCAAAAGCGCGCCAGTGCCTCCACGCAGATACGGGTAAAGGGGCCATCCTGAAGCTCTAAACTTTTACGCGCCAGATAGGTCTTGGGGGCCTCGCCCTGACCGGACACCTCTGCAAAAACATTGGCCATGGTAACGGCGTCGGGCCTTGTTTCCATCAGGAGAAGAACCACGCCCAGAAACAGGTTGCGTGCCTGTTCGCTCCAGAAGGCATCCTTGTCCTTACCCTGAGGATAGAGGACGTAGGCGATCGCCAGTATGTCATTGATGCGATGGGCCGGATCCCGACGGATGGTATCAAGCGGGTTCCAGCGATGGGTCGCCTCGTCTGCGGCAAAGGGATTAAAAAGGTAAACCTCCTGACCCATGGCGCGTCGAAAGGCTGAGGTCAGATTAAAGTGCTCAAACTTGATATCGACGACGAGAACGGACCCTTCAAAGTCGAGGAGGTTCGGCACGACCACCGCCACACCCTTACCCGTTCGCGTCGGCGCGGCGATCATTACGAACTCCTCTCCTGCAAACCGGAGGAGGGCGTTATGGATCTTCCCCACAATGATGCCAGAACGAGAAAACAGACCCTTCCGTCTCATCTCGGATGGCCTGGCAAATCGCGCTTCCCCGTGGATGTTCTGCCGCCGCGTATTGAAGACGAGCTGAGCGATCAGGAGGATTGCAACGCAGACACCTATCGCACTTAGGCCCAGCGCGCGAAGGAGGTCGGCCCGCAACAGGTCTGCGCCTTCGGAGGCAAACCACACTCTCAGCCAGGGAAGTGGGCTGAACGCTGCGGTTAAATGGCCTTGCAGACTGAGATAAAGGAGGCTTGCCAATGACAATGTCAGATAAGCCAGGCCGCTGACCGCCATGACGGAAATAGTAGCGATGAACCCGATCTCCAAAGGCCGCCTCACTCTGCCGCCCTTTCCGTTTTGCGCCGCCAGACCTCCTTTACGACACGACGCCGCCCGCCCAAATGTCGCGCGGCGCTCAGATGGACGATAAGGTCGATGTTGAGACGCGCCAGATCAACAAGCTCTGATTTCGAAAACCCAGCCGCGTCCCGGTTTTCCCGACACATGAGGGCGAAACGCTCAAATGCCTGGGCGCAGGAGCCGGCATGAAACGAAGTGATCGATCCCCGATGCCCTGTTGAGAGGAGCTTCAGGTAATCAAAGGCTTCGGGCCCCCGAAGTTCCGCCATTAAAACCCGGTCGGGTCGCATGCGCAAAGACGCGGCAATGAGATCACCGGGCGAAATCTGTGCACCCGACTGCCCCCCTCTTGAATACAAAAGATGCACACAGTTTTTATGGGCGGGTAGAAAAAGCTCGCGTGCATCTTCGATCGTGATGAGACGTTCGTTTGCCGGAATGACCTCACAGAGGCTTTTCATAAGGGTGGTCTTGCCTGAGCCGGTCTCGCCGACGATGGCGAGGTTATCCCCCCGAAGAACGCTCTTTGTCAGATCATCGACCAGGCTTTCAGACTCCTCGTCAGTATCGGCAGGCTCATGAAAAGAGACAGGATCAACTTCGTCAAACGCGCCCTCCGCCGCCCATATCGACAGGGGTTTCGAAGTTCGCCAGGGGCGACGAATGGAGAGGGAGACAAGCCCGTCTTCAACGCACGGCGGAATAACGATCTGGACCCGCTCACCTTCCGGCAGAACAGCTGAGAGTATAGGCGTACTGGCCGAAAGCGCCTGAGCTGTGAAGGTGGCAATGGCTAAAGAAATCGTCATCAGTCGCTCACCGCTGAGCGCCTCCGAGATATGGCGCTCCCATCCTTCACCGGTCAAACAAAAAACTTCATAGGGGCGGTTGATGACCAGCTCCTGCAGATCCTCACGACTAAGCTGCGCCCCCAATGGCTTCAGCATTTCACTGATCATGGCACCCGCAAGAGGCCCATGAACCCCCTCAGCCTGCATTGGGACGATAGACATCCTTAAAGCTCACATCGCGGTTGACGTAGATGAGGGCCCGATCACCCTGCTGGCGATAGAGGGTGGGCGGCAGGTTTATGCCGGCATCAAGCACCTTCTCAGCCATAGACTGACCGGTCTGTCCCGATTGGGACCAGACAATTTCACCTTGCTGAGGCTTGCGCGTCACGCCTGAGACCGCGTCCTGCACAAACGATAAAAGGAATGCCGAACCCACACGTTGCCACCAATGATTATCAACCTTGCCATCGAGACCGGCCGCACCCAGGCTATCGGTGGCGTCCCCGTCAAAGCGTATACTGACGCCAGAGGGCGACCGAATGCGGCGCCAGCGAACCAGCAGACGATTTTGGCCTGGGCGGGAGAAGGCCTCGTAATCGCCCAGAACCTCAGTTCCGGCCTCGAGGAGCAGCACCCTTCCGGTGTCGGAGTAGACGGGGCGCGTGAGGATACAAACCGCCTGGCCTGCCAGTTCGCTGATAAGTCGCACGCTCAAAGCACATTCGATCAGCCGGCCTTCAGGCAGAAGATAATCGCGGTCGAGGAGCCTTGTCGCCTGCAAGGGCTGCATCGCGTCACTACTCTCAGACCTAATGAGAGGCTCTTTCCGGGGGCGGACAATTTCAACATCGGATGCCGCACCCTCAGGCCTAGAGCTCGGAATAAACAAAGACGTCGCCTCTTTTACCCTCGGCGTGCTCTGAGATTTGTCTTTTGTTTGGACAGGTCTCAGGGCAGGCGTGCCCATGCCCGCCTCGTACTGCCCGCTGCTCAGGGGCTCAGTAGGCGGGCTATAGGATTGCGATTGCGTCGCCACGTAAGGTCGCGTGATAACTGTCCCATCCGCACAGATCATGATGACGCCGTCAGGCGTCGAAATGCCGGCGCCATCGGAAGACTTTACGCGAACCGGTGATGACGCGTCCGGACATGAGGCGGGGGAAGAACCAGCTGCCGCGGGCGGGGACGTATCAAACCGGCGCCCTTTGGCGTTCGCAACCACGGCAGGCTTTTCCGTTTTACGCTGAGGCGCAGACGCACCCGATGCGTTTAACCACAAGGCGGCCCCTGCCCCCATTGCGAGGGCACAGCCTGAAAGGATGAGCAGATTGCGGGGCGGGAGTTTGAAGGTAAGCTTTGCGCCCTCTTGCCTGATCAGTGGCGGCCTGTCTTCCAGTTGCATGGGCTCTAGTCTTGGCACATCGAGATCATCGTCCGTCATGTCCCGCCCCCTTTTCAATCAGACCAGGTTCGGCGCTCACCCCACAGGCTGGATTTTCTGATCGCGGATCAAACCCCTGATTTTTCACCTTCACACGGGCGCGACCCAGGCGAATGATGAAGGTGGCTGCCGTCTCGTGAAGGACGACCGTCCCGTTTTCCATCTGCATAACGAGACGCTGCTCTTTGCTGTCCGAACCGATCTTAAACACCACCGGCAGTTCGCTTCCTGACGCGAAGCGAATACGGGTGAAACATCCATTGTCGGACATCTCGAGAGGTACCAGCGGCTCGCCGGCCTTGTTGGGTTCAAAGACATAGCGCCGATTGATCACGGGTGAGGACGTCCTCTCAGAGACAGCCTGTGCGCGCGCCTTGTCGTTCGTGACGACAGCTTGCGGATACTGAAAAATCACTCGGTAATGCGGTCGAGCCGTTATCCGTCCGAGGATGCGGCCGCTTGGGCTTCGCCTGACCTGATCTTCAACGACCTCAAGCTCAAAGCTATAGTCGTGACGGTTGGATCTGAGCTCCAGATTGTTTGACCGTGCACCAGGCTTTGGGCGGATCCAGACGCTTGAGGCCCCCTTGTCCGCACGTATGCACCAAAGGAGGCTGGCGCTCTCGCAATCGGCTGGCAGACCGGAAGCGGCCGCCTCTATCTCTTCATCAGCGCCAAGCACAATGCGCGTCACCACACCTGCCTTCACGCGCACATGGACCACCTCTTTTTCGTCATAGGGAAGCCGTATGACGAGGTCATCGCTTGGTTTTACCGGTAATGCCGGTGCAACCTCATGTGCGGCCGGCAATGCCAGACTGGCCAGAAACAATGGGAGAGAGGCAAGGGTCATGGCCGCCCCGCTGATAAAGGAAGCGCCCGGTCTTCGTCCGTAATCTCGGGATCGACCCTATAGGCTGTAACCTTAAATCCTAAGGGATTACGGATGAGGTCCTTTTCCTGGCCAAACGCGGAAGGCTCGTACCTGTAGGCGAGCGTCGCCAGAAAAACCTGACGGACTTCACCCATGGTATGGCTGAGACTACGCGTCGTACGAATAAAACGGACAGAGGCCTTTTGGCTAACCTTATCGGGGATCAGCGTAATGCTGAGGATGTCTATCCGCTCCTCGTTTTGGGCTCCGAGTACTCGGTCTCGACTATCTGGCCCCTCATAGAGGGCGCGATACTGCTTTACGACATCGCCGTCGGACAATGACAGGGTCGTGTCGTAATCCGACTGCAGGAGCGGATAGTAGTAGGCTTCGCGTGCGAGAATATAGCGTTGCACCCAGTGTTTATCGAGAAGCTCACCATATTCCTTCACCGTCTGATCATCGGCCGCCGCGACGAACTGGACGAGGCCCGTCGTCTTATCGACTTCAAAGACGTACGGCACGGCGCGACGCAACGGGGCAAGGAAAGCGAGGGCAGTTACAGAGACCAGTGCCAGAAGGCTCGCTGAGATGGCAACCGTCCAGGCTCTGCGTTCTGATCTCTGGCGCAGGGCCTCAACATCGTCCTCCCAGCGCCTCGCCTTATGGAAGTAGTCGGACGGGCCCTGCGTGGCGGTTGGAAGCTGGGGCAATGGCTTCGTCGTCATGGCTCGCTTCTGCCTCGATCAGGGTTGAATACGAAGGAGGCCGCGGCGGACGGAGCGTCTTTTGAAAAGCGTGAGAGCGTGCGCTCGCGCATGCGTTGCTGCAGGAGGTCCTGTGCGTCTGTCGAAAGCGTGCGCGCGGTATCAAGCATGATTTTTTCATTCGCGATATGCGACTGCTCGATCTGTAAGCGGGCCTGAAGCTCCGCAATGGCTTTCGGATCCTGCGTCTGATTGATTTCGTCTCTAAGTCCATCAATCTGTTGGGATCGCAGGCGAAGGCGCTCAAGCGTCTTAGTCTGAAAGGCAATGTCCTGATAGAGCTGATCCTGGCGAGCCTCGCACGAGGAGACAAGTCTGTCTTGTAACTGCTTACAGTCCAGAATTCTGTTTTTCTCCTTATAAGCCAACGCCTCGACAGAGAGCTTACGTCCCTTAAGATCGTCGATTACCGCATAAGTCTCGACGAGATCCGGGGGCAAGACCTCCCTGATGCGGGGATTATCGATTATGGCACCTAAGCCCCGCGATCCAGTGAGTGCGTCAAGTTGCGCCTTTGTCTTTTCATAGCTCGCTCTCAAATGGCTGATCTGTTCGGCCATCTGGGTATATTGTTTTTGCCAGGCACTGACCTGTTTGACGGCCTGGGCGAGATTGGACGCGTCGATGACCGGGGTGACTGCCGAGGCCCGGGTGATCAGCGACAGCGAGATGAGAACGCCACCTGTTACCGTAAGGAAATGCCACGTCTTCATTTTGAACGTCCTTTGCGCCAGAAGGGATGTACGGTTTCAACGATCGGATGCTGATACTTGTAGGCGGGTTCCGCGGCGTCTTTGCCGTGCTCAGCGGACGGTGCCTTAGGGCTATCCCCCGCAGCTGGAGAGGCAGACGCGCCTGGACTTTGCGAGCTATCGGATGACTTTTCGCCCTTTGAGCCGGATGCGGACTTCGATCCGCCCTTGCCTGAGCCGCCAAAAAGCTTCTGAATCAAGGCAAGGCCTGTGCGAGCGGCCAGTGCGGGTACGATGCTTCCACCGCCGAGGCCCACACCACCGGCCAGTCCCATTGCGATCCCGGACAGATTGAGCATCACAATGGTCAGACTGGCGCAAAGGATAAGAAGGGCGATGGCATCGCGTAAAACCTGCCCGCCGGCTTCAAAGGTCACGAGAACACTTTGCGCAAACTGCTCAGTCAATGAAACGACCAGGGTGAAGGCCGCGACAATCAGGACATTGAGGAGCAGGAAGTTCAGGACCTGCGCGATCCAGCTCTCAGTGAAGCGTTGGGTCGACGGAAACGCTGCGCACAGGATGAAGGCCGGGCCCAGGGCAAGGATGAGCGCCAGCGACGCCTTGGCGAGGAGATAGTAGCCGAGGCCTACGCCAACGATAAGAATTTCCGCGACGACAATCACCACAAGCGTGGCAAAAAGGACGAGATCAGGGACGAAGTTTTCGCTGATCTCTTGTCCAAGAAGGCGGCTTAATTCGTCAAAAGGGACCATGAAGGCATCAATCGCCGCCCCCACCGTCGTCGTGCCACTGAGTGTTTGAATAAGCCCGCTTTCAATCCCCCTGAAGCCTTCGACCGCAATCGCCTGATACTGCCCGGCGATAAGCGCCAAAGTGGCGACCAGCGCCAGCCGCATGAACTTTGAAAGGGGCGCAATGAGTGGTTCGCGCAGCTCACCTCTGGCCGCTGCATAGCCCATCAGGATGATGTAGAGACTAAAAGCCACCAGTGCGACCGGCGAGAGAGCAGACGCCAATGCTGCACTTTTCTGGGTGACGAAGCTGTCGAGAAGCGTATCTGCGGTCTGTTCGATTTCTGTGGCAAAGGACATAATTAAGCCTTTCCGGTGCGCTTGCGCGCAGCCACGGCCTCACAAAAAGCAGGCAACCACGCGTCCGGGTCATCGCCCAACTGGCCACGAATAGCGTCGAGCCACTCTACCGAGCGGGTATTGCCGGAAAGGACGTCCAGTTTCTCGCCGAGCATACTCAGGTCATAGGCGACCACTCTGGAGGTCTGCCCCTGGCGTATCAGACACTGACGGCTTAACTCGCCGAAGGATTTGAGGATGCGAAATTCGGTCGGCGTCAGCTTAAAGCCCTCGACATAGTCTTCGGCATCAGCTCGCGGGTTCGGCAGAAATATCTGGGTCACGCTTTGCTCCACCATGGTCTTGCCGATGGGGTGGGCAAGGACGTCGGAGGGTGACTGGGTGACGAAGACGCCAAGTCCGCCCTGTTTTCTGATCGTCTTTTGTTTGTTGAGGGCAAAATCGGCAAAATAGGGATCGCGCAGCGGCTTCCAGAACTCTTCCATCACGTAGATGAAGGGGCGTCCGTCTATCATCTCCTCGGTGCGATGGAGGAGATAGGCCATAACAGGCGTTCGGATTTCAGGGTCGTCGAGAATGTCAGTGTAGTCAAAGCCGCTGATCTGAACGCTTGCCGGATCATGAAGGTCGAGGGGATTATCGAACACCCATCCCAGTCTCTGGCCTCTAAGCCATTTGCGAAGGCGCTCAAACAAACTGTCCGTTCCCGACCTCGGCAGGTTTTGCGCGACAAGTGACAGACACCGAAGCTGTGGGGCGATACTCTCATTCATTACGGCCCTGACCGCATGGGCGATCGCGGCTTCGTCAGACGCCGGCAGATTTGGATTGCCTTCACCACCGGCGATAAGCCGCAATAAAAGGTGCTCACAAAAGCGCAGATTGGCGTCGCTCGGCGGCATTTGAAACGGGTTAAAGCCGCTAGGCTCGCCCCGGACGAGCTGAAAATAGCGCCCCCCCATGGCGCGGATGAAAATCTCAGAGCCGCGATCCTTGTCAAAGACCACCGCGCGCAAACCGGCATACTTTGTCGAAAAAGCCAGTAGGACCGACTGAAGCGCCGTTTTTCCGACCCCGGTAGCGCCACAGATGAACGTATTTCCAGGATAGGCCTCACCTTCAGAATTTTGCTCAGGCGGAGAGTCGTGGAAATTGAAGTAATAGGGATGGCCAGAGGGCGTATTGAAAACCGCCACGGCCTCCCCCCACGGATTTCCTTCTGACTTGCCCGTCGTGAAATTATGAAAACCTGCCAGGTCGGCAAAGTTGCGGCTCGTTATAAGCGCGCTTCTGGGCCGCATGCGCCAGTTACCCGGCAACTGCGAAAACCAGGCGCAGTCCGGCACGAGATCTATGGGCGATAATCTCAGACCGGCATGGTCCTGGAGTTTTGCGCGCGCATCTGCAAGCTGGCGGGCCACCCCTTCTGGCTGATCGGCAAAGACGCAGAGCGAATAGTGATACTCCCCAAGCTCAAGCTGGCCTGACTGCAGCGCATTCATCGCCTGATCGATCTGAACCACCTCATCGACGGCCGCATCTTCGGTCGCTATCAGACGCCCCTTTTGTCGGGTGAGTGCGCCGAGCGCATCGCGGCGATTGAGCATCGAGAAGGACTGCGTCTCGACGAAATCGTAATCGACATAAAGAAGCGGGTTCAGAAGCCCTGGCTCAGACTGGCGTGGAAAATCCTGAATATCGAGTAGGCCCGCAAAGCGGTGTTCTCGCGGATGCCAGATCTCAACGTCGGAAGAGTAGCGGCCGAAATGCAGTCGAGAAGATGGAAGACAGACAGATATGTCTGCAAAGGGCAGTCCTATGGGCTCCGGCACACCATTTAACAGCTGAGCCAGAAAGGTGAGAAGCTCAGACTGTGGACGGCCGTGCGAGGTATCAAGTCCCAGGCGCCTTGGCCCGTAGGCCTGAAGGCTTGCCGACACCTGGTCATGAAGCGCGCTCATTGTGCTGAGGGCATGGGCGCGTTGATCGGCAAACGAGAGGTTCGGCAAACGAAAGCCCGCGTGCCGGGACGGACAATAGACGATGGACAGATAAAGCGCGTTGGAGCGCTGAAAGCGGTCTTTTAAGCCCTCCAGATAGTCATCATGCAGGGACTGGCAAAATGCAGAGGCAAAGCGGGCGTTCAGATGAGGTTCAGTCCGATGGCGAAGGCGATGAACCCACAGGCTGTAGTCCCCGCCACCAAGGGATTTCAGGAACTGAACAAGGGCTGCCTTTCTCTGCAATACGTGAGCCGGTTCAGCCGTCTCGACGCAGACCCCGTTTAAGTGCCAGGTGCTGACATACGCCCGCTGTGCCCGCATCCACAAAACCTCAGGCGTGATGAGACTTGTGTAGGGGACGTAGTCGACGCTTGATAGCCCAGGACGTCGCAACGTTTGCAACTTCGATCTAAGGATTGTCATGTGACGATCTTTGAAACGAGAGCGGACCGTAAGAGGCGGTGCCCCAATGGCGAAGAAGGGGCCTTTGGGTGAGGCGCACCCGCAGTCGCAAAATCCACTGCAGGACGCGCTGATCATCCTTTTTGGTGACCTCGCGCATATAGAGATGGCCGGTCAGCCAGACCGCTGTGAAAAGGCCGCATGGCAGAAGAAAACGAAAGGCGAAAGCCCACATGGCCGGAATCAGGAAGGCCGCGGCAAAGCTTAAGAACACGCCGAGCGGCACACCTAAGAAGGTCGGAGGCCTTGTGCATCCTCTGAAAAAAGGATCCCGAAAGCCTTCCATTTAATTGATCAGCCAGCCCGCAATCGCCGAGGCGCCGCCGACAAGGACCGCTCCTATGACGATGTTGCTCACCTCCGTCCAGCGGGCCTGCTGAAAGCCCATCTTGTATCCAGCCCAGGCAATCATGATGGTGAACAAAACGACCCCGACACCCAAAATGGCCGTGCGCACGTTTTCTAGGACGCTGGTGAGCTTTTCAATCTGGGCAAGAGCCGGGCTCGGGATAACGCCAAGCCCGGCAGTGAAGACAAGGGTGAAGGTCGGGCCGAAAGCGAAGATACGCGATGCTATGAAACGCATGTTCAATCTCCAATTATATATAATGGCGTTGCTATCCTCGGTCGCATTTCAAACGCGCGCAATAGACGTGTTATCTGATCAAATGCTATTTTAACGATAGTTGCAATCCGGGCACAGGCGAACAAAATAACAACGCTGAGGACGCAGAAATGATTTTCGCGGCTAGGGAAAGGGCGCGGCTCGCAAAACCGGCTCGCAGATGGTCCCGCTCACCTGTGAGGCTGATCACGATTTAGTGCTTCGCGTTTGCACCCAGTTGCAAAAGCTGACGGCCGCGAAACAACGACCTCATTTAATCCGTTTCCTGGCGCCCGTCTTTACGCAAAAGATGCGTGATCACGTGAAACAATTAGAAACATTCTGTATTTTAAGGATAAAATAGCGGAACGGGCATCGTATATAGGATACGCCAGTCTTTTCGTTTCCCGGTAATGGATACAAATGAAATGAAAGAGCGCAGTATTTAGACATTTGCGCATTTTGCACCGCAGCAAATATGAGCTAAAATCTCAAAATGTGAATGCATATACTGGTCGGAATTGAGAAAAAATCAGCCAGATTGTCACTCATAGAGCGCCTTAACGGCTTCCTTTCCTAAGGAGCGGAAATGAGTACTGGAATTTTTAAGACTTCGCACCTATCTTTAAAACAGAGTTAGAGTCGGCGTAACCAAGAGGTGTTGCCATGAGGTCCATTACACACGACACATTTGCCAACCGCGCTCACCTGCGCGTGGAGTCTGCCCGCGAAGGGTCGGAGGTTCGCAGTCCTTCGTCCACACGCGCGGAAAGCTTGATGTTGCGTTGGGCCGCAATAGGTTTTTGTGCAGCCTTCTGGGCTGGCGTGGCCGCGCTCATCTTTTAATCCTTTCCTCTCAAGGTCAAAAAAAGCCTCCGCGGGTTGCCCGCGGAGGCTTTTTTTATTCAGCGTGTGGCACGCTTAGTAGCGATAGTGTTCCGGCTTAAACGGCCCCTCGACGGAGACGCCGATATAGTCAGCCTGTTCAGGATTAAGGGTCGTTAGCTTCGCACCGAGCTTCTCAAGATGCAGGAGCGCGACCTTTTCGTCGAGCTTTTTAGGCAGGGTGTAGACCTGCTTTTCATAGGCCTTGTTATTGGTCCAAAGCTCAATCTGGGCCAGCGTCTGGTTGGTGAAGGACGCTGACATCACAAATGAGGGATGGCCCGTCGCATTGCCGAGATTCACGAGGCGGCCTTCAGACAGGACGATGATCTTTTTGCCGTCCGGGAACTCCACATGGTGAACCTGAGGCTTGATCTCGTCCCACTTATAGTTACGCAAAGAGGCAACCTGGATTTCAGAGTCAAAGTGGCCGATGTTGCAGACAATGGCGTTGTGCTTCATCTCACGCATATGCTCGAGACGCAGGACATCCTTGTTGCCGGTCGCCGTGACGAAAATATCACCAAGCTTTGCCACTTCCTCGACGGTCCGGACCTCATAGCCCTCCATCGCCGCCTGAAGCGCGCAGATGGGGTCGATTTCCGTGACGATGACACGCGCCCCACCGTTTCTCAGGCTGGCCGCCGAGCCCTTGCCCACATCGCCATAGCCCAGCACCACGGCCACCTTGCCGGCAAGCATCACGTCGGTCGCACGACGGATCGCATCAACGAGCGACTCGCGGCAGCCATAGAGGTTGTCGAACTTCGACTTCGTGACGCTGTCATTGACGTTGATCGCCGGAAACGGCAGTTCACCCTTCTGGGCCATGGCATAAAGGCGATGAACGCCCGTCGTCGTTTCCTCGGAAACACCGATGATCGCATCACGAATGGCCGAATAGAAGCCGGGCTTTTCCGCCAGGTAGCGCTTCATTACCTTGTAGAGCGCCTCTTCTTCTTCGTTCTGCGGATTATTCAGGATGGACGGATCCTGTTCCGCCTTGGGTCCGAGCACGGTCAGAAGCGTGGCATCACCGCCGTCATCAAGAATGAGGTTCGGATAGCCGCCATCATGCCATTCGAAGATCTTGTGCGCATAATCCCAGTATTCTTCGAGGGTCTCACCCTTGATGGCAAAGACGGGCGTGCCCCGTTCCGCAATGGCGGCAGCGGCGTGGTCTTGCGTCGAGAAGATATTGCACGACGCCCAGCGCACCTCGGCGCCGAGCGCCTGCAGGGTTTCGATGAGAACACCCGTCTGGATCGTCATATGCAACGAACCGGCGATGCGTGCGCCCTTCAGGGGCTGTTTGGGTCCATATTCCTCACGCGTCGCCATCAGGCCCGGCATTTCGCCCTCGGCGATTTCGAGTTCCTTGCGCCCCCATGCGGCGAGGGAGAGGTCTTTTACGATGAAGTCTTGAGCGGCCATAAGGGGTGCATCCATAGTTTCAAATGTAGCCGTCTTATAACGATCCGCGCAAACTTATGCAATCAAGATATAAAGATGTCTTTATATGGTAGAGCCGGCCTTCTAAGAGCCTGTGGCAACGACAAGGCCAGCCCAAAGCGCCTCTGTTTGCTGCCAAAGCCACATCAGGAAATTCAACACATAACGAGCACCAAAATAAACCCAGGCGACTGAGGCGACCGCTACAGGAAAAGACAACAAAAGGCATATACCGTCGCGTTGCAAAAGGCCGAGCCCCGTCAGGACGACGGCTGTTCCCGGAATGATGTTTGCCCCCGGCATAGGAAGCAACAGTATTAGGGCCATAAGAAGGGTCTGAGCACCGAAATAGCGAAGCCACAGTCCGCCTGTCAGGAAAAGGAGCCTCGGCCGAACGAGAAACTCAATCTTTCTGAGCACGCTAACACACGCCTTGAGAGCGCCAGTGAGGGTCTCATTTTTGAAAGACCAGCGCGTGGCAAGCCTTGGCATCCAAAGCTGCCTTTGCCCGAAAAGCATTTGCAAGGACGGGCCTATGAGAAGAAGGCCAAAGAGCGTCGATATGCCCGGGATGTTGGGGATGCAGATCGGCAGGGCCAATATGATGAGTAAAAGCCCAAGGCCACGCCCATCGAGGCGCCTTATTAGATCGCCAGCCGTCACCGTCTCTTCTCCCGCAAAGCTTTTCGCGAGGTCTTCAACAAGACGCGAGGCTGGCGTATCCGAAACAGGCATCATCACTCGTCCATTCCCGGTATCCGCGTTACGAAAAATTGGTTCTTTCGTCAATGTGAGGCCCCGTTTGACCCGACCAGATGGATCGTTTAACGACAAGGCCAGAGGAGAGACATATGCCTGACACCACGCACGCCTTTGTAGCGGTTCGCCACGACTGGACTAAGAGCGAGATCTCGGCCCTTTTCGAGCTTCCCTTTATGGAGCTCGTTTACAAGGCGGCAAGCGTCCACAGACAGGTCTTTGATCCCTCAGAGATCCAGCTCTCTCAGCTTCTGTCGATCAAAACCGGCGGATGCGCTGAAAACTGCGGCTATTGCTCTCAGTCTGCCCACCACGACACGGGCCTGAAGGCATCGAAGCTCATGGCGGTCGATGCGGTGTTAGATGCAGCCAAAGCCGCAAAAGCGGGCGGTGCACAGCGTTTTTGCATGGGGGCTGCGTGGCGCGACCTGAAAGATCGTGACGTTCCGGCACTTGCCGAGATGATTGCTGAAGTGAAAGCGCTCGGCCTTGAGACCTGCGCGACACTTGGCATGATTACGCCCCAGCAGGCATCAGCCCTTAAGGCCGCGGGCCTCGACTATTACAACCATAACCTCGATACCTCTCCTGAATATTATGATCAGGTGGTAACCACCCGAACCTACCAGGAGCGTCTCGATACGCTTTCGGCCGTTCGTGAGGTCGGGATGAAGACCTGCTGCGGCGGTATCCTTGGCATGGGTGAAACACGCGAAGACCGCGTCTCGTTTCTTCAGCAGCTTGCCAACCTGCCTGCTCACCCCGACAGCCTGCCGATCAACAATCTCGTTCCGGTCGCCAACACTCCATTGGGGGATCGCGCCCGGCGTAAAGGCGAGATATCACCCATTGACTTTGTACGAACCGTTGCGGTCGCCCGTATCGTTTGCCCGAAATCGATGGTCCGACTGAGCGCAGGCCGCAACGAAATGGACGAAGCCCTTCAGGCCCTTTGTTTTCTCGCAGGCGCCAACTCAATATTTGTGGGAAGCCAGCTTCTGACCACACCCAATCCGGAGCCGGGCACAGATGCGCACCTGTTACAATCCCTCGGCCTCAAGCCTATGGCGAGCACACTCTGATCAAGCGTAACCGAAACCTCCTGCCTTCGGTGTGATCATACCCCTTGAAGGATGGTGCAGGCGAGGTGGTTGTGGTGTGCTTTCTTCATGAAACACACGCACTCCCCTGCCCTGCCTATGATCGTCCTCGACTGGCGCACGCTTGAACGCAGCTTACTGTGGCTCGTGCCGGCCAGCCGTCGAAATGAGGTAGCCAATCATATTTCCGTTTTGATGGAATTGTCCCTCACTCAGCCCCCCGCGCGCATCACCGCCGAACTTATTGTCCGCATCGGAATGCTGATGGAGGCACAAGAGCGCGAACCCTCGAGCTGAGAGCCAGAAACGCAAGGCATCATTGCGACCGATCGGTCATTCGTGACTTAAGGGCGCGATGAAAGGCGGGCGCTTCCGCGCTGGAAGCTCGCTCATGCATCTGACGCACGCGTTTATCTGCATCGCGGATGAGCTCGGGAATAAGCGTCGCTTCGGGGAGGTTTTTCCAGTATTTTTTTGGCATCTCAGACTGCATCGCCGAAACCTTAAGCCGTGCAGGATTGAAGATGTTGGCGTAATAGGCTCGCCATAAATCGTCGGCTTCATCCTTTAATTCAAACGGTTTTGCCGGCGCCTCGCTGAAATGAAGCCTTGCCCCCTTCCAGGCGGCAGACCCTTTAGGCGTGGCAATGATCCAGTCCATGTCGCCAAATCGTCTTTGGAAAAAAGGCGCTGTCTGAGCGACGATGAAATGCTCCGGCTCGAACCACGCGACAAAGGCGCGGCGCTCTGAGACCGCTTGTGTCTCCTTGAAACGCACGAAAGCCTTCATCTTATGCATATCGCGACGGACGGACTTCACAAGTCCATGCAGCGCCCGAACGTCCGGGTCTGCGGGATCGTCTAACAGATGCTTTTGGGATTGCAGGCGCCATAACAGACGATAGCAGAGGTCAAAGCGCTTGGCATCGGAATGGCAAATCGCCATTTCCGTTAATTCTATAAATGCGGAACTAACGAAGGCGGCCGGTTTTAAGACGGCCTGAGCCCTGGCGTTTGCTGGTGTCGAAGCCGAGCCCTCCGACGCCTCATAAACGGCAGCATCGTCCGAGGAAGCGGTCTCCCCAAAAAGGTCGTAAGTCTCAGTCTCGACGGCCCAGTCCACAAACTTAGGCTCGATGCCGTTCGTCAGCGCTGCCCTTGCCGCTTTACGCCATTCTCCATAGTTGCCTCGCGCGTTCAGCCTGACCTTCATAGCAGGACCAGTTGCTCAGGCTCTGGCGCAAAGAGCTCACGCAGATTGGCACGGTCGATGAGTTTTATGGGGGTCCAATCGTCGGTGACAATAAAGGGCTTCACCTTACGGACCGAGATTTTGAGGCGTACCAGATCCTCGATTTTCAGGCGCCTGTAACGGCGCGCATTCAGAAGAGACTGAACCGATTTAACACCAAGCCCGGGTACCCGAAAAAGCACCTCCTTATCGGCCCGATTGACGTCCACCGGAAACCGCTCACGGTTTTCCAGTGCCCAGGCAAGTTTAGGGTCGAGGTCAAGATCGAGCATCCCGTCTTTGCGGCCTGCCGTAATCTCTGCGATGTCAAACCCATAGAAGCGATAAAGCCAGTCAGCCTGATAGAGCCTGTGCTCACGGATCAGGGGGGGCTTTATCAGTGGCAAGACGTTTGACGCATCAGGTATGGGGGAGAAGGCCGAATAATAAACGCGTCTTAGTCTGAAGCGGCCATAGAGCGAAGCACTGGAGCCCAAAATCGTTGCGTCGTTCGTTGCGTCGGCCCCGATAATCATCTGGGTCGACTGCCCGGCCGGCACAAATCGCTTTCGACGCCGCCGGAAGGTGGGTTCTGAGAACTCGTCAATCTTCTGCCTGAGCTCGCCCATGGAACGGCGAATGTTTTGTGGGTGCTTTTGCGGAGCGAGGGCCTCAACCCCGGCATCCGTCGGCAATTCTATGTTTATGGAAAGGCGGTCGGCATAGAGCCCGGCCTCTTCGATTAGTGCGGCCGAGGCTTCGGGTATGGTCTTCAGGTGGATGTAGCCTCGAAAGTCGTGCTTCAGGCGCAGATCTTTAGCGATCTTGACCATTTGCTCCATGGTGTAATCCGATGAGCGAATGATCCCGGAGGAGAGAAACAGTCCTTCAATGTAGTTGCGCCGGTAAAACTCAAGCGTGAGCCAGACGACTTCGTCAGCGCTGAAACGGGCGCGTTCCACGTTCGACGATGAGCGATTTATGCAGTAGGCGCAGTCATAGATGCAAAAATTCGTCATCAGGATTTTGAGGAGAGAAATGCAGCGCCCGTCAGGCGCATAGGCATGACAAATGCCCGAGCTTTCCGTTGACCCTAACCCGCCGGATCGCGAGTCCCGTTTCGATGTGCCCGAAGAGGCGCAAGATGCATCATACTTTGCCGCGTCAGAGAGAATGGCCAGCCGTTCACGCAAACTCTTTTTCATAAGTTCATGATATGTTCTAACCGTGGATTGTCAAGACTCGCCCGCATATAGCCGGGTCGTTGACCTCGGAAGACAACGCCTAACCGCGCCCGCGGCAGCTCTAAAACACGATCTAATAGGCAAGTCCGACCGTGAGCCCCGCGACCAGCGCCCCAATGAAACCGAAGACCATGACCATTACCGTGGCAGTCGACTTGAGTTCGTGCATCTGTGCCTCCTGTTGAGGCCAAGTTTTCACCGAATCCTAACAAAGCCTACATGCGTTAAGCGAATGCGAATATAAAGGGGGCGTCATGGCTGCCTGGCCTAGCGCCCTGATTGCAAGCACTTGCCCAGATAGCGCCCATATTCACTCTTGCCGAGGGCTTTTGCGAGCCCTTCCAGCTCCTCATCGGAGATATAGCCTCTCCGCCACGCGATTTCTTCCGGACAGCAAATCTTCATTCCCTGACGCTTCTCAAGCACACGCACGAACTCAGCGGCATCGAGAAGGCTGTCGGGCGTACCGGTATCAAGCCAGGCATAGCCGCGGCCGATCGGCTGCACACTTAGCTCTCCACGCTCGAGATAAACCCGGTTCACATCGGTGATCTCATATTCACCGCGCGCTGACGGGGCCAGATTGGCCGCAATATCGACCACCTGATGGTCGTAGAAGTAAAGACCCGTAATTGCCCAGTTGGATTTCGGCATGGCTGGCTTCTCTTCCACCGAGAGCGCTTTAAAGCCGTCGTCGAACTCAACGACGCCGTAACGCTCAGGGTCTGAGACCTGATAGGCAAAAACCGAGGCGCCTGACTTAAGCGTCGCGGCGTCCTCAAGCGTCTCGCTCAGGTTCGATCCGTAGTAGATATTATCGCCAAGGATCAGGCAGGAGGGCTCACGGCCCACAAAGTCTGCACCGATCATATAGGCCTGCGCCAGACCATCCGGGCTTGGCTGCTCCGCGTAGCTGAGCTCAATACCCCACTTTTGCCCGTCGCCGAGGAGCTTACGGAACAGGGGCAGGTCATGCGGGGTCGAGATGATCAGGATCTCACGTATCCCCGCCATCATCAGCGTCGATAGCGGATAGTAGATCATCGGCTTATCATAGACCGGCATCATTTGCTTTGAGACGCCAATCGTCATCGGATGCAAACGCGTTCCGCTGCCGCCCGCCAGAATAATTCCCTTCATAGCCTTACTCCTTCACCGGTGCCGCGACACCCGTCAGGCGCGTCAGGCAATCATCAAGTGACACACGCCATGGATCGAGGCGCAGATTATAAACCTCGGCCAGCTTCTCGCCGCTGAGACGTGAGTTGGCCGGACGTTTTGCCGGCGTCGGATAGGCCTCAGTCGGGATCGGATTGACCCTTACGGCCTTTCCGCCACGCAGGGCAGAACCTTCAAAGATCGCCTCGGCAAACCCGGCCCAAGTCGTCTCGCCTTGGCCTGTCAGGTGGAATATCCCGCGCAGCGCAGGATCGGGGTCGGCAACAAGCTTTTGCGCGATCAAAAGGAGGGCGCGGGCAATCTCCAGCGCATAGGTCGGGCACCCTCTCTGGTCGGCCACAACATTCAGCTCGTCGCGCGTTTCACCAAGGCGCAGCATCGTCTTGACGAAGTTGTTGCCGTAGGGAGAGTAGACCCACGCTGTTCTTAGGATGACATGGTTGGGCGTGGCCGCCGCAATCTGCGTTTCCCCGGACAGCTTCGTCATCCCGTAGACGCTCACAGGACCTGGGGCATCGCCTTCGCTATAGACGCCATCCTTGTCGCCAGAGAAGACATAGTCCGTAGACAGATGAAGGAGGGGTATGTTGAGCTCAGCCGCAATCTTTGCCAGCTCACCCGGCCCTTCACCGTTAATAGCCTGAGCGAGAGCCGCTTCACTTTCAGCCTTATCAACCGCCGTGTAGGCGGCCGAGGAGATGATTACGTCCGGCCGAGCCGCCTTCATAGGCCCAGAGAGGGTCTCAGGTTTTGATAAATCGATTTCTGGGCGTCCCACACGAATGATCTCAAGACCAAGGCTCTCACCTAAGGCCTGAGCAGCGGTGTCAACCTGGCCTTCCTTGCCTGTAACGACAATGCGCATTATCAGACCTTTTCGCTGAGTACGCCCAGACGCTCGCCCGTGTAAACGCCGCCACGCAGAGGACGCCACCACTGTTCATTGTCGAGATACCAGCGCACGGTCTTCTCAATACCCGTGTCGAAGTTTTCGCGCGCCTTCCAGCCAAGCTCCGTTTCAAGCTTGGTGGCGTCAATCGCATAGCGATGGTCGTGGCCCGGACGATCCGTCACGAACGTGATCAGTCGATCATGCGGGGCCCCTTTGGGGTTCATCTCGTCCATAAGCGCGCAGATGCGGTGGACCACGTCGATGTTCTTGCGCTCATTGCGACCACCGACATTATAGGTCTCGCCCAGACGACCCTTTGACGCAATCAGGTGCAGGGCCCGCGCGTGGTCTTCCACATAGAGCCAGTCGCGGATATTGGAGCCGTCGCCGTAAACCGTCAGCGCCTTACCCTCCAGCGCATTTAAGATGTTCAGCGGGATCAGCTTCTCAGGGAAGTGATAAGGGCCGTAATTGTTCGAGCAGTTCGACACTATGACAGGCAGGCCATAGGTACGGTGCCACGCCTTCGCCAGGTGATCAGACGCGGCCTTTGACGCCGAATAGGGCGACGAAGGATCATAGGGTGTCACTTCTTCAAACAACCCTGTTTCTCCGAGCGATCCATAAACCTCATCTGTTGACACGTGCAAGAAGCGGAAGTTCGCCTTCTCGTCACCTTGCAGGCCATTCCAGTAATGGCGCGCCGCCTCGAGCATGGTGAAGGTGCCGATGACATTCGTCTGCACAAACTCGCCCGCCCCAGTGATGGAGCGATCCACATGGCTTTCGGCGGCGAGGTGCATGATATGGTCAGGCTTAAATCCGTTAATGGCCGAGACCACCGCATCGCGGTCACAGATATCTGCCTGTATGAAGCTGTAATTATTGGCTCCCTTTACAGGCTCCAGGGAGGCCAGGTTGCCGGCATAGGTGAGCTTGTCGAGGTTTAAGACCTCCGCACCCACTTCAGAGACCAGATAACGCACAAGCGCCGAACCAATGAACCCTGCTCCGCCAGTTGTAAGTATACGCATAGCCCACCCCTTCTTGGTTACTCGCCGCCATTACATGACACGCGCTTAAAGCGCAACACGGCCAGCGCCTAAAATTACAACGCGATAAACATGTAATTCATCGAATCGGCGACATAAAAGCACGTATAATGGCCGTTGCCCTAGGCTGCATCCTCGTTTGAGTTAGCTCCGGCGGTGACCTGCCACCCATTTCTTGGCCACCCGAAACCAGAATTTTCTGGGAGCAGGTAACGGGAGAGCCGCGCGAAAATGCGCCAACCTCGTTTCGCCTTAGTTTTGGTCAAAACCCAACCAATCCATCGACGGCTATGCCATCGCCTTGGAAAACATGCTTGGCAATATCTAGATCGACGTTGCTACCAGCTTTCCGTGAGAGCTTTCCAGTATTGCAACCCTCGACAACCACAGTATTGCAGGCAGATACCGGGAGCGACAGCCGTTCATCCATTTACTTCAGTCGCATCAGTCATTCACTTAAATGACATTACGACAAGTTTCACAGGCGAAGTTTTTAGTTTTCTTTGTCAAATGTAAAGGTGTCGAAACTGGATTGGTTTTTAACATTTGGTTATGGAATTCCCGTCGATAATCTAGTCAAAACCGCGCGCCCTCATGAGCGCCGATGGATCGGCGTCACGACCGCGGAACTGGCGGTACGCATCCGCTGGATCTATCGTGTTTCCGACGCTCAGGATGTATCTCATCATCCGCCCGGCAACGGTCTTGTCATAAAAACCGTATGGCGCCGCAGCAAAGGCTTCAGAACAGTCGGCTGCTACAACATCCGCCCAGACGTAGCTGTAATAGCCCGCCGAATAGCCGTCCGATGAGAAGACATGGGCAAACTGGGGCGTGCGATGGCGCATGACGATTTCCTTCGGCATACCGAGCTTTGTCAGTTCGTCACGCTCAAAGGCATCCGGATCGATATCGGCATCGCCGGCCAGATGCAGTTTCATATCAATGAGGGCCGAGGACAGATATTCCACCGTGCCAAAGCCCTGATTAAAGTTATCGGCCTTTTTGATCTTCTCCAGAAGGGCAGCCGGCATAGGCGCCTTCGTCTTATAGTGCAGGGCGAAGCGCGACAGCACTTCAGGGGTCGACAACCACCGCTCATTCACCTGAGAGGGGAACTCAACATAGTCCCGGGCAACAGAGGTACCCGACAAAGAGGCATAGGTGACATTTGAGGACAGGCCATGGATGGCGTGGCCGAATTCGTGGAAGAGGGTCGTTGCGTCATCCCAAGACACCAGAATGGGCTCGCCGGGCGCAGCTTCCAGGAAATTCGAGTTGTTAGACACTATAGGCATGATGAAGTTCGTCCCATCGCGTGACTGGCTTCGATAGGCATTCATCCACGCGCCTGAGCGCTTGCCCTTGCGAGCATAGGGGTCAAAGTAGAAAAGGCCGACTACCTTCCCATCTCGAGAGACTTCATATGTCGTCACGTCCTCATGGAAAACCGGAAGACCTTCGACTTTTTTGAACATGAAGCCGTAGGTCTGTCCCGCTGCCCAGAACATGCCTTCCACGAGCTTATCGAGCTGGAGATAGGGCTTGATTTCATTCTCGTCGAGATCGTAGCGCGCTTTCCGGACCTTTTCTGCATAGAAGCGGTAATCCCAGGGCTCAATCGTGATGCCCGCCTTTTCCGCGTCGGCGACCTTTTGCATGTCAGCGACTTCTTCATGCACCCGCTTGACTGCCGCAGGCCACACCGACTCCATCAGCTTCATGGCATTTTCAGGGGTCTTCGCCATGGCGTTTTCCACCCGCCAGTGCGCGTGCGTCGGATAGCCGCGCAGCCGAGCCCGCTCAAACCGGAGTTTGAGGATCTTCCTGATCAGGGCATTGTTATCCCATTGATCCCCGTTGTCGCCGCGGTTTACGAAAAGCCGCCAGACCTTTTCGCGTGTGGCGCGGTTTGTACAAAAAGTCGTAACAGGCTCCATAGCCGAGCGGGTATTGGGGATAGCGTAAAGGCCTTCCTTGCCTGCTGCTTTTGCCGCCGCGGCGGCTGAGGCCAGGAAGCCCTCGGAAAGCCCCGGCAGTTCATCCTTACCAAGATAAAGCACCTGCTCTTCGTCATGAAGCAGATTATCAGAGAACTGATTAAAGAGCGTTGAGAGCTCTTTGTTGATCTCGGCAACGCGCGTTTTGGCCTGTGGTGAAAGGGCCGCGCCTGAACGTACGAAGCCGTTAAAGGTCACCCACAGCAAGCGGTCCTGCTCAGGCGTCAGCTTCAGCGAGGCACGTTTGTCGTAAACGGCCTTTATGCGCTGGAAGAGTTTTTCGTTCTGGTTGATCTCATCGCCAAAGGCCGCGAGCTTCGGGGAAAGACGCTTGGAAATGGCCTGCAGGTCAGGGGTCGAAAGACCTCCACTCCAGACGCCGTAAAGCGTTGAGACCCGCTCCATCTCCGCACCGGAGGTTTCAAGGGCCACAATGGTGTTCTCGAAGCTCGGAGCCGCCTTGTTCTGCGTAATGGCCGTCACTTCCGTCCTCTGGGAGTTCATCGCGGCATCAAACGCCGCCTCGAAATCCTCGATCCTGACCTTATCGAATGGTGGCACACCCCCGTATGGACCCGTCCAGGCGTGGGTGAGAACATTTTCACCTGCGCCTGCAAGCGCCACCCCAGGCATCAGACTTGCTGACGTCATCAGTCCCAAAACCATACGACGATCCATTTCCATCGAGTGCTCCCACAAAGAAATCACGATGTTTGTACGCCTGACATCGCAAAGTCCGTTCCAAGTGCAATCATCTAAGCATGCACCCTTGCTGGCGACAAGGGCGCAGGGCTATAGACAGGTCCTCACTTCACTGCGACAACATCGTCGCATTTGCGTATGGGGTTATAGGATGGCTATCGGTGTCTTCGATTCAGGCGTAGGCGGATTGAGCATTCACCGGGCGCTCGTGGATCGGATACCAGCGGCTGACTTCATCTATCTCGGCGATCAGAAGCACGCCCCCTACGGAGAACGGTCGGGCGAGGAGATTGTGGAGCTGACACGGCAGGGCTGCGAAACCCTGTTTGACGCGGGAGCCTCTATCGTAGTGCTGGCTTGCAACACTGCATCAGCCGTGGCATTGCGGCGCCTCCAGTCGACTTGGTTATTGGATTATCGTAAAACCATAGGCCGCCCCGTCAACGTGCTGGGTATCATTGTGCCGACAATTGAAGCGGCCACCGGCTTGCCCTGGGAGCACGAAGCCGAACGTCGCGGGGCAAAAATCGAAAACGTTGATGTGCTTGGCATCTTCTGCACGACAGCGACGGCTCGTTCGCGTGTTTACGAAATTGAAATCGACAAACGCAGGCAGGACCTCGCGGTGTTCACCGAGCCTTGCATCGGATTGGCCGGGATGATCGAAGCCGGAGCGAGCGAGGAAAAACTGAAAGCCGTCGTTGAAAGCCGCGTTCAGGCACTGAAAACGCGGATAGGACGATATCCCGACCGAGCCATTCTGGGCTGTACCCATTACGAAATCATCAGCGACTTATTCAAGGCTGCCTTGCCGGCGGGAACTCCACTGATTCACCAGCCTTCGTCCGTCGCAGATTCTCTTGAGCGCTACATTGAACGGCACTTTGAGTACGACGTTGGACAATCGGCTAAACGACGATTTTTGACCACCGGCCAACCCGGCCCGCAGTCGGACATTGTCGCTGCGTTTTGGGGCGAACTGCTCGCATTTGAACGTGTGTAGCTTACGCCAAAGTCAGTTCGACAGAATTACAGGAAGGATAAAGATTATGAATTTTATTAAGAATTTTTCAGAAAATGTCAGCATGCGCTATCCAACCCATTACTGCTATCTGTAGCTGATTTATAGACTCATCAGCAGCCCGGGTCAGCAATTGGGAACGATGTCGCAAATGTCTGTATTTATCACTAAGCCGCGCAATGTCGACTTATCTTCTGACATGGGGCAAGCACTGAAGCGGGGGCGCGCAGAACAACCGGAGCCACTGCTGCCTGGCGAAGATACGTTTTGCCTAAATGGGCTTTACAAAGTCACATGTGACACTGGTAAAATTGAAATAGAGCTCACTGAAAAAGACACACTTGAGCGGACCGTTGCTTACGCAAGCCCTGAAGGACAGTATATAATATTACCGCCCGGCCGATACAGTATGCATTACCGACCTATCGGCGGTGCACGCCTGCACCTTCAAGCGTTATCCAAGCTGCAAATCGCCAAGGTTTATCTGGATAAAGCCTTAAGTCTGGGGTTAAACCCAGCGAGATGGAAGTCCGCTTGGCAAAGTCAACGTGCGAGCCGCCTCCGCGCGGTAAGCATAGATACAAATAAACACCGCCCCAATTTTGACTCAAGTAATAATATTTCGGGCCGATCTACAGTCATACATGCAAGCGAAAGGAGCCCAGAGCCTGTATCAATTATAATTCCAACTAAGATAAGGTTCGATTTACTTGACGAATGCATTAAATCAATTCGGAAGATCAAGGGAGTTAATTACGAAATCGTGATCGTTGACAATGGCGCCGTAGACTCCAGAATGCTTGATTTACTTGCAAGGGCATCCGATTCACCCGACATCCGTGTTTTTCGTTATGACACTCCGTTTAATTTCTCACAGCTGTGCAACTTCGGCGCACAACAGGCTCGATATGAATGGCTTTTGTTTTTGAACGATGACGTCGAAGCTATAGACGGAACTTGGCTCAGTCAGATGTGCGCGTACGCCCTAAACGATGAAGTAGGCGCCGTTGGCGCCCGCCTACTCTACCGATCCGGCGAGCTTCAGCACGCAGGAATTGCCACAAACCTCCTACCTGGTCCGAGCCACCCGTGGCGTAAAGCGGACAAAACAATCTGGAGCACCCATCCGTTGATCTCTACACCAGGTGAGGTCGATGCTGTCACTGGCGCGTGTCTTTTGGTGAGCCGCGCTAATTTTGCAAAAATAGGCGGTTTCGACGAGGTGCGTTTTCCAATAACAAACAACGACGTCGATCTATGCCTCAAGCTTCGCTTGCTTGGCCTTAAAATAGTTTATGTTCCGCAGGCCACCCTTTGGCACAAAGAAAGCCAGTCTCGCCCCCATGACGACACCCCAGAACAACAAGCGCGGCGATCAGAAGAACTGAAAAAATTCGTAGAGTTGTACCCCGACTTTGCTAGACGCTCGGTTTTCTACCCGGACAACCTGCGAAGAGATACAGAAGATGCCAGGCCGATATAGAAAGAATGCCAGATAGCCCTGCCCAGATTGACCGGGCTGCGTCCCTCATCAACGAATCTACTGCAATCACATTCGTCCAATTGAATTGAAAATTAAGCTCGCAACCCGACGAAAACACCTCTTTGTTGCGTTGCGTAATAACCATCCTTCATGGATGAAATTATACCGTCGTGTATCCAGTCGAACTGTTCGAATACAATATTGAAACCGACAGCCTGCAATTGGCTGAGAATTGCTGCCTTTGTGAGCCAGAAAGACTTTTTATTCTTCCACGAGGTCCATTTAAAATTTTCTATCTCAGCTAAGTCTTCACTATCATGTTCGGCGTACCATCGACCTGGTAATCCTTCATTCTCTGTCATTGGCGACAAATTAAATGGCGACCCATCCGCTTCAGTTGCGTAGTGAGTATGGATTATAACTACATCTCGGGCGTTTTCGCCCATGAGTCGAATAAATTCAGCGGGCTCAGAAAGATGATACAAGAGTCCAGAACAGAAAATGGCATCAAAAGGGCCGTGTTTACCTAGGTTCCAGACATCATCCTTAACAAAATTCATGTTGGGGTATGATGTTCCATTGGCGACGCGCATACAGTTATCATAATTTGACTGCCTAACTTCGATCCCAGTTGATTGCATGCCAAGTCGAGCGAATTCAAGCGTATACCCCCCCTCAAGGCAGCCAAGATCGGCGATGGATTTTCCCGTAATGTTTGCACGATAATATAGGTTTAAAACTCTTGCCGCAGCCAGAAGCCATGGGCTATCTTTAATATACCACCCAGCGTCTGGAAGCGTGTCGGTGCCGTCATCCAAACGTATGTTATGTGCTGTAAACATAGTTTACTCCCATCAACGATCGGATGATCGGATCATATAATCGGATCATGGGCAAGGGCGCATGCCTCACGCTCCGACAAATCCGCCATATCAAATGATTTCACATGGCAAAATTGAGGCTGGCCCTGCAAAGTACTGGCAGCCATTAAGATAGACAACCAATGACCCAATAGATCCACATAACTCAATTCTTAGTCGAGATTTACGCGCATCATGACCCGCGCCTTCGCGGGATTTCCGTGGATTATAGAGCCCGCATCGGCTACTTTCGCGAAAATTGAGCCCGCAGAAAGTTTGCTCATGTCTCCGATTTTTGCTCCAGGGGATAGCGCGGCATGACTACCAAGAAAACAAGCACGACCTGTAACCGCGTTCCCATTCAGACACGCATAAGGAGACAAAGCGGTTGCCGAGCCTACGGATGCGTCGTGACCAACACTCGCATACGTATTCAAGAGTGTGCTGGCGCCAATCGTCGCGCATGGCCCGACGAAGGTAAATGGGGCCAACACAGAGCCTTCACCTATATTGGAGCTGCGATCGACGACTGCGGATGGATGGATAAGTGTGTAGAATCCAAAATTCCGCGTTTTTAACTCATTGTGCAGACGATAACGTAAAATAGGATCGCCAATTCCAATGACAAATTCAAACGCGTCAGGGTCAATGTCGTCCAAACTGCGAAATACTGACGCGCTTGGTTCTATGCGTTTAACATCATCAGATCGTACACAAAAGGCTTCAGGCACGAAGACTCCAGCAAAGGTTGCGCGATTCGTGCCTGTACGCTCGATGTCCTTGAGATAGGAGACGACCTCAAGGGCTAGTCCGCCACCACCATACACAATTATCTTTTTCATTTGGTGACATCCCCCTTGCGACGCTTCGATATAGGAGCGGATAAATCTAAGCGGGTGCTCTCTTGTCAAAATCCCAGCCGGTTATGGAACCAAAATACTTTTGAGAGCCGCCATCTAACACCAACAGCTTGTTGCACACGGCTTGAGCTAGGTCATGGGAATGAGTTGCAAGTACAAGGCCTCTTGACCGCCCAACAAGATCATCCATCCTTGCTTTCGCCTTCTGAATAAAACCAGCATCGCCTGTACTTAGCCACTCATCAAAAAGCATTATGTCGGGATCAAGAGTGGTGGCTACTGAAAATACGAGCCTTGACGCCATACCGGAAGAAAAGGTCTTAATCGGGAGTTCGATGAAAGATCCCAGCTCAGAGAAGGCAATTATCTCCTCCATCTTCGCCATAATCTGTTTTGTTGTCAAACCACGCATTCGCCCCATTACGATGATGTTCTCGCGCCCAGTTAGATTGGCATCCAGTCCGAGGCTGATATCAATCATAGATGAGATGCGACCGTTTGTGATGGCTCTCCCCTTCGTCGGCTCGTAGATACCGGCAATAACCTTTAGAAGGGTCGTCTTCCCTGAGCCGTTATGGCCGATAATAGCCAAACGGTCACCCTCTTGCATGGAGAAATTGATACCGCTCAGAGCTTGAACGTGAATAACATCACTTCCGTCTCTCAGCAAACGCCCCCCCACCGAGAAGTTTGCCATCACATTCCGGATCGACTGTGCCTTTACCGAGTAAATAGGGTAAACCAGCTCTACTGACTGCAACTCAATAAGATTTGTCATTTTAGTGCACTCAAATCCAAAAGGCAATTTTACCGCGGTTCAGGCTAAAGAAAAGAGTCCAGAGCGCTATACCAACCCCCAAAGTTACCAATGACAATTGCCAAGCTATAAACGGAGCCGCATTGCCTAATAGGGGTGCTCGCACAATTTCAAGCAGGCCATAAAACGGGTTTGCGTGCACGATGTAGGAACGCCATCCGGATACACTCTCAGCATGCCAAAAAACAGGCGTCAGAAAGAAAATAATCTGCGACATAAAAGGTAACAAGAAACGGAGATCGCGAAAACGCGCTGCGGCCATGGATGCCATGCTACCCCAGAAAAACATAGTACCCGACACGAGAACTAATGCTGGCACGATTTGCCAGTGGGGCACTACGAACTGCCTCAATATTAACACCGTGATATAAAAGACCACAATGTTATGTATAAAAACAACAAACGTCCTGGAAATGCCTTCGAACGTGTAATACGTGTAGGGATAGGCGTGGTTCTTGATTATGTTTGCAGCCTGCATGAACGCTTCGGGCGCGTCTGTAAGTACGTACCCCATCAGCGCAAAGCAAATAATACCAGCCATAGTGTAAGGTAGCATCTTGGCCAGATCGACCTGCATAATGCCCCCCATCACAATCGCTAGTGCTAATGACGTCGCCACCATTGCGCCTGAGATCCATAGCGATCCGAGGAATGTACGCTTATATTTAGCCGAAACCTCGTGGTAGGCCTGATAGAGCCAAACATGGTAGAGTGACAGCCCGCGCTTCAAATCAAGTACCGATTTGCTCAGCATAAAAACCTTCTTGAAAACATAATCTGAGTCGCCCCATGTCGGAGCACACCCATTAAACATTCTATTTGGAAAAGGCCACAGTTTTTATACAGCGCCTAAAAGTTCCTCTCGCGGTAGGCGGCGGCCAACATACTCTTGCCAGAGGCACCTATTTGCAGATATGGGCATTTTTAAGTTCAGCTCAATTGCACTCTTTTGCGACCTGTCTGCCCCTAAGTCCGCACAGAATTCCCAAGGATAATTAGATGCCTATCACAGTCACGAAGCCGTTCTTCCCCCCACTTGAAGAATATCAAGCGCTACTAGCAAAGATCTGGGAAAATAATTGGCTCACAAATCAGGGGCCATTTGCACAAGAGCTTGAGGCACGACTTAAAGAGGTCCTGTCGATAGACAACCTTATTTTTGTGAATAATGGAACGATTGCTATACAAATAGCTCTCAAAGCGCTGAACTTATCGGATGAGGTCATAACCACCCCATTTAGCTACGTAGCTACGACGTCGAGCCTGGTATGGGAGGGCTTCACGCCGGTCATGGTCGACATTGACCCCGAAACTCTCAATATAGATCCCAGCCTTATTGAAGCTGCAATCACAAATCGGACAACAGCAATCCTTGCAACGCACGTTTTTGGAAATCCATGCGATGTAGACGCCATAGAAGCCATCGCGCGCAAACATAATTTAAAGGTCATCTACGATGCTGCGCATGCGTTTGGCGTGAAGTATAAAGGCCGCTCTCTGTACTCCTACGGCGATGCTTCAACGGCAAGTTTCCATGCAACCAAGCTATTCCACACAGCTGAAGGCGGCGCGATCTTTTTTCGGGACGTTGCTGATCTGCAGACCGCGTCGAAAATGCGAAATTTCGGCCACACCAGCCCGACGACTTTCGATTGTGTTGGGATCAATGGGAAAAATAGCGAGCTCCACGCAGCGATGGGCCTTGTAAATTTGGGGTATGTGCCGGCCATCATTGCTGAGCGGAAGGCAATTTCAGAACGATATGATGCTGAGCTCTCGAAGGAGGTGACACGTCCGCGGCTCACAGTTGGTTGCGACGTCTATAACTATGCATATTATCCAATACTTGTGCGAGACGAACCCACTCTGGAAAATGTCATACGGACGTTGGAATCAGATGATATCATCCCAAGACGTTATTTCTATCCGTCACTAAACGACCTCCCCTACTTGAACGGCGACAGTGCAGATGTCCCTGTGGCAAAGGACATAACCAAACGCATCCTTTGCCTGCCACTTTATCCCACGCTTGATGCAGACGAGCAGGCTCGGGTAGTTAAAGCGGTGAACAGAGCGGTACAACCGTAAGGGGCATTGCGCGTCGTAAAGATTGACGCCGTTCTGAGGCCTGATATATGGACACGTATTTTCTGACTAGCAAGGGTTAACGAAAAAATGCTGCAAGACCGTCTAATTAAAGCCTTTTCTGAGGGCCTTGAGATTTCCAAGGATCTTGTGACAGACGAGCTGTCCTTTCAAGGCATTCAGGAATGGGACTCCGTTGGTCACATGACACTAATCGCGTCGCTGGAGAGCGAGTTCGATATCATGTTCGACACCGATGATGTAATTGACCTTAGCAGCGTTGCCGTAGCAAAGAAAATTCTTGAAAAATACGGTGTTGGTCCATTCTAGACCTTACACGCCCTATCGTAGCACGCGCGGATTCTTTTGTAGGGAATATCTATGTCTCAGAGCACCGGTCAACTGGTAGGCAAGATTGTTTTGATTACCGGAGCGGGCCGGGGAATAGGCAGAGCATGCGCGCAGTTATGCGCCGAACAAGGTGCCCATGTTCTAGTCAATACCCGCACACAGGACACAGCAGACGCTGCAGCTCTGGAAATCAGAACAGCAATTCCGCACGCTCGGGTCGATGGGATAGCATTCGATGTCGGCGATACGGCTGCAGTTAAATCTGCATTCCAAGCAATCCATAGGAACTACAAACGCTTAGACGTTCTTGTCAACAACGCTGGCATATTGCGTGATGCGCTCGTTGGCATGGTCAGTGAGTCCCTGTTTGACGAAGTCATGCGCACCAATTTCGGTGGCACATTTTACTGTGCGCAAATGGCAGCACGGCTGATGGCACGTCAGTCTTCCGGTTCAATAATTAATTTGAGCTCAATCATTGGCCGCTACGGCAACAGTGGTCAGGCGGTGTATGGCGCGAGCAAAGCTGCTGTGCTTGGCTTAACCTATTCTTTGGCAAAGGAGCTCGGACCAAACAACATTCGAGTCAATGCCATTGCTCCGGGTTTCATTGAAACCGACATGACCGCTTCATTGCCAGAGGCTAAGCGTGATGACATTATGCGCGGAGTGAGGATGAACCGCATCGGAAAAGCGTCGGACGTCGCTGGGGCCGTTCTGTTCCTCTCTTCGGACTATTCCGCCTATGTGACGGGTCAGGTTATCGGCGTAGATGGTGGGATGATTATATGAAGGAGTTAGCGTCCGCCTTGTCCCTCTACGGAGACAAGGTGTTAGCGGTCGACGATTTTGGGTCGGTTCTTACCTACACCCAGGCATCACAGGCGGCTCAGAAGTGGCGCGCGATGCTTGGAGAAGGTAAAAAACTCGTTCTTCTGCTATGCAGAAATACGTGTCCAGCCCTTGAAGCCTATATTGGTCTTGTTTCAGCGGGATACGCGACCATGCTTATTGGGGCTGATACCGCATATCAAGCACTCGAGGACATCAAACAGCGCTACCTACCCGACGTTATCATTATCCCAGATGATAATCGGCTGAGTGTGGAAGTGACCGATGTTCCCTCTGAAATGCCGGTGCACCCTGACGTAGCCGTACTGCTTTCAACTTCTGGCAGCACCGGTACACCTAAGTTTGCACAGTTTTCGCATAGCGCTTTGTATGCTAACGCGGAGGCGATAAAAACGTATCTAGCCTTGACATCTCAGGAGCACCCGATGGTGCACCTGCCAATGCATTACTCGTATGGCATGAGCGTCATCAATAGTCATATCTTGGCCGGCGCAACCCTTATTCTATCAGAGAAATCGGTTATGGAGCCTGGGTTCTGGGCCAGGATGAACCAGGAAAATGCAACCTCTCTTTCGGGGGTTCCGTTCCACTACGAAATACTGCTTCGCTTGGGGGTTGACCGAAAAGCGCCCGCATCACTTAGAACGCTCACACAAGCAGGTGGTAGATTGGCTCCGCAGCATGTCACCCGTGTGGCGGAATTGGCCCAGAGTAAAGGGTGGCAATTCTTTGTGATGTATGGGCAGACAGAAGCAGGCCCCCGCATCAGTTATGTGCCCCCCGAACACATAGTTGAAAAGCCCGGGACGATAGGCCGACCCATTCCCAACGTGCAGATCGAATTGCGCGACGACACTGGATCGGAGATTACAGCGACAAACGAGGAAGGCGAAATGGTTGTACATAGCCCATCGATTATGATGGGCTATGCGCAGAATCGCAGTGACCTTAACAACGGCGACACCTTAAAGGGCCGGCTGGTGACCGGCGACCTAGCTAAGCGGGACGAAGAGGGCTACCTGACAATTACAGGACGCAAAAGTCGTTTTATAAAATTGCAGGGCAACCGCATCAGTCTTGAGGACGTTGAACGCCGCCTCGACGAGGCCGGGCACAAAGTTGTCTGCGTAGGAGAGGATGACCGTCTGTATGTTGCTCTGGAGGGCGCTTTGGAGACGGAAGGCACCCGCAACGCGATAGGCATCCTCTTTCAGTTCCCAATTCGCTACGTCAAAGTTGTTTCTGTTGCGCAGTATCCGCGCACATCATCAGGAAAGCTCATGTACAAGAGGCTTTATGAGATGATTTCCGAACAAATATCTTTAGCCAGGTGACCAGATGCTTCACAGCTCGCTTACGCTTCAAGAACAGGTCAATGACGTCTATGAGATGGCGAAAGCTGAAAAGCGAGAGCATCTTGAGTTAGAATTAAATCGGTTAACTCGTCGTCACTATGAATGCTGCAGACCTTACAATTCTATTTTGTCGGCTCGCGGCTACAGTCCTGAGGACACCAAGTCACTAGAGGATATTCCATTCCTGCCAGTTCGCCTGTTCAAGACGAACAAACTCAGCTCAGTGGTGGATGAGGACATTATAAAGGTTCTTACCTCTTCCGGCACCACTGGACAGCAAGTTTCGCGGATCTATTTGGACAAAGAAACGGCCTTACTGCAATCTTCGGCTCTTATCAGGATTATGCAGAATTTTCTGGGTAAGAAGCGGCTCCCCATGCTTGTTATCGATCACGCGAGTGTAATCAAGGACCGAAATTCGTTCTCTGCTCGTGGTGCGGGGATCAGAGGTATGGCCAATTTCGGTGCCGACCTCACCTACGTTCTTCGAGATGAGGATATGTCCCTCGATTTTGAAGTCCTGGAAGCTTTTTTAAAGAAGCACAAAGGCTCACCTATATTGATATTCGGCTTTACCTTTATGGTCTGGGAGTATTTTGTACAGCCTCTATTGAATGCGGGCAAAAGTCCAGATTTGAGCCAAGCCATACTTATCCACTCCGGCGGCTGGAAAAAGTTAATAGAAAAAGCTGTAAGCAACGAGACTTTCAAGGCAACCCTTAAACAGGCGGCCAGAATCGAACGCGTGCATAATTTTTATGGAATGGTTGAACAGGTTGGGTCCGTGTTCGTAGAGTGCAATCATGGGAACCTCCACACACCCGCACACGCCGATATTCTAATCCGCTCTGAGAAAGACTGGACCGTTTTGCCTCCAGGGGATGAAGGGTTGATACAGGTTCTCTCAGCTTTGCCTCACTCCTATCCAGGTCACTCTCTCTTAACCGAAGATCGAGGGATTTTACTTGGCGAAGACGACTGCACTTGTGGACTAAAAGGGAAATATTTCAAGGTTCTCGGCCGCATCGCTCAAGCCGAAGCACGAGGGTGTAGCGACACGCATGATAGAACCGAGGCTGCATGAGCGGGCTAATGAACTCCAAGACGTCAAGTGATGTAACGGTTGTTTGCCCATTGGGTGCAAACCTTGAACAAGTCTACACGCAACGGGCCTGGTCTCCGTTTCGCGCAGAGGCCATCAACTTTGTTCAGGACCTGTCAGGATCCATATTACGCAGCTCCCGTTTTCGGAGATATCCAGAGCTACTTGCTTTTGCACATGAGATGCGCAAGAAGCGATTGCTGGACCTGGTAGAGTCCATAAAACCTGCCACACACAACGGGGTCCTACGTGGTCGGGGCATTGCCGTGCATTTTGCACCGGCGAATGTTGATACGATTTTTCTCTATTCACTCCTCCTTTCATTGTTGGCTGGCAACGCAAACATAGTCCGCGTATCCAACAAACCGAGTGAACAGGTCGGGGTAATCATAGACGCTATAAACGCGTTGCTCTCAGAACCTCGGCATGCGTTGGTTCGTGAGAGGATCGCACTCGTAAGATACTCGCACGACGAAGAAATTACTCGTCGGCTAAGTAGCCAAGCCGATCTCCGTATCATCTGGGGTGGGGATAAAACTGTAAACTTGATCAGGTCTTTGCCGATTAACCCTCTCAGTCGAGATATCACGTTCCCAGATCGTTGGTCACTGGCCGTCTTCGATGCAAACTTCTATTTAACGGGCAGCGAACAGAACGAAGTCGCCCGTCAGTTTGCAAACGACTCCTTCTGGTTCGCCCAAATGGCATGCTCTTCGCCCCGGCTTATAATATGGCGTGGCCGTGAGGACGAAAGACAGGAGGCCTCCCGTATCTTCTACGAGAACCTCCGGATCGAGTCACACCGTCATGCAAACTTTCTTTCGTCAATTGATTTCATGAATAAGCGCGTCTTTGAAGATCAAACGGCAATTTCGACTAATGTCAACATACGCTCAATGGCCGATAACTTCGTCAGTGTCCTTCATACTACCCTCTCGAGAATGCCGGACCTTGCTAATCACTGCGGTGCAGGCCTGTTTATCGACGCTGCCGTGACTGAATTGAGCGAGCTTACGGCTATCCTAGATAGAAAGGCGCAAACAGTTGTCAGTTACGGCGTAAGTCGTGAAGATTGGTCTATGTTCCTCACCAGTGGCACTGGCACGTGGGGTATTGATCGTATAGTTCAGCCTGGTGAGGCCCTATCATTTGGGCCAATATGGGACGGCATGTCTCTGATACGCGAATTCACCCGCGAAACTGTCATCCAAGTATAGTTGGCATAACTTAGCTTCGGGAAGCGTGATGGCAACATCGTCAGTTAAGAGGCGCTCAGCAAAAATACTCCAAAGTGACGTGACTGTTGTGCTGATAGTAAGAGATTCGGAACGATACGTCCGCGACTGCCTGCCTACGCTAATCAGCCAAAGACAAGTTCGGTGGAGCGTCTGTATCGTCAGTGATAAATCGACTGACAGTACACTCGACATCATTCGATCGGTCTTTAACCCCGATGGTCAAGGCGTAGCGTACTTATCTCGCAAAGGCGCGCTGTCGAGCTCTAGAGTTTTCCTTGACATTCTGAAGACGCTGCAAACTCCTTATATCGCTTTTATGGAGTCCTTTGATCGGTGGACGAGCCCAGTTACGCTTTCCACGCAGATTAAAGGGCTTCAACACAATCGCAATGTCCTGATCTCGCTTTGCAACGCTTTTGAATACGATGAAGCGACAGCTTCATACCCATTGTCGTTCCCTGAAGGTCTAATATCGCAAAACTCGCTAACAGACGCATTAAATGCGGAGTATGCGCCTCATTTGTCTTCTTTAGTAATGCGACGAGAAGCAATTAGCCTGCTCGAAGATATCGAAGTTCCGACGCTGTTGGCCGCCTGCGCATGGGTCCGCGCTTTTAACTCCGCTCAGCGGTTGATCGTCCCTTCCGCTTTATCCGTGCACGTCCGGCCACTGCCGGAAATGTCCGGGTCGCTACCATCGATCACACTTCTCCATGAGGCATACTTAAAGTCGATAAAGACTCAAACCTCTCAAACCCCTTAGAAAGCGCATCCGAAATTTCTGAATATTTAAGGCTTTCTGTAGAACGCGAACGTTTTCGCATAATCGTTTAACCTGTCTGACGGTCGATTGATATGCCTCAAAAAAACCAACTGGTGACAGACGGAAAGCCCGCGCATGATGCGGCACGCGTCTCCTCGGATTACACTGGCAAGCTTTCGATCTTGTTCGTAACTTACAATCAAGAAAAGTACGTCGAAGAGGCTCTGCGCAGCATTACCGATCAAATTATTGATACACCGATCGAGATAGTTGTCGCTGACGATGCATCAACCGATGACACTGTATTAGTCATCAAAGAATATCTCAAAAACTTTCCTCACATTTCGACAAGATATCTCGAGAACGGAAAGAATTTAGGCATCACAAAAAACTATCAACGGTGTTTTTATTCTGTTACTACCGAGTACGTTGCAATCATGGAAGGCGACGACTACTGGACGGACCCCAAAAAGTTGCAAAAGCAGCTGAATGCACTTGAGGAGAACATGTTTCTTTCCGGTTGCTCGGTAAACTATATGGTTTGCCCTGAGGGACGAAGCGCATACGCTAGGATTGAACCTGAGGCTGGCGGTTACATTATTCTCGACGGCCCCAGCCTTATCCACGACAACTTGATCGGGAATTTCTCGACCTGTATGTACAGGTCGAAAAGCCTCAGGACTCTACCTTCCGATTTATTCAATCATAAGTCGTATGACTGGATTGTCAACATCTCTCTCTGCCGTTTTGGTCCCATGCTGTTTCTCAAGGATGTTATGTCGTCTTATAGAGTACATACAAGTGGAACTTGGAGCCAGATGCATGTAAATGAGCAGATGCGCTCTCAACTCGCACAAATAGAGATCTACAACAGACTTACGGGAAAGGTATTTCAAAAGCACTGGGACGCGCTGTCAGAAAGATTGAGTATACACCTCAATAGCGGCGATCCATTATCAATTAGTGAAGCGAAATCACATGCGTCTGGAAATAATACTTCGCAACTAAAGTCTCTCATCAGAGCTAGTATAAAGACCATCATTAATGCAACTTATAGATTAACACCAAGCATCATTACGTATGGTGCTAAAAGACTGCTACCCCGTGCCTTTCGTGCACATGTCAGAAGGCTTGCCACGACATGAGAACTCCAAGCGTTTCAGTGATAATGCCAAGCTACAACCACGCACCCTATATACAGGATTCAATCAGGAGTGTGTTGAAACAAAGCTTCCCTGATTTTGAGTTACTCATAGAGGACGACGGTTCAACGGACGGCAGCCACGAAGTCATACGGTCAGTCCACGATCCCCGAATTCATTTTGTCGCAAATGAGAGGAACCAGGGCGCGGGAACCGTAACACGCCACCTTCTGGAAAGAGCACGTGGCCAATACATAGCGTTGATTAACTCAGATGACATCTGGTTGCCCAACAAACTGGCGGTACAGATGCAATTTCTCGAAAACAATCCCGATATTGGTGCCGTGTTTTCACGCGTTCAATACATTGACCCCCAGAACCGCGGATTGCCGAAGTCAAGCCTCCCTTGGGGCCATGTATTTGATGTTAATAACCGATCACGCGCTGAATGGCTGAGGCACTTCTTGTTCAAGGGAAATTGCTTATGCAACCCGACCTCCCTTATTCGGCGCAAAGTTTATAACACTATTGGGTATTACGACAACCGTCTTCGCCAGCTTCCCGATTTTGATCTATGGATCAGGTTGGTAAAACACTTCGATATTCATATACTGAGCGAACCTTTGATTGAATTTCGCCTTATGATAAATGAGCAAAATGCGAGCGGAGATACACCCAATAACGCAATTCGGGTAATCAATGAGTACATGCTAATTGCCTTCAGTTTTTTCGATAATGTAAGCCGTGAAATGCTTCAAGATGGATTTTCTGATTTACTGAAATTCAAATATTTGCCCACCACAGAACACGAAGATATAGAAAAGGTATTGCTTCTATTCTCAGATGCTCCCTGGCTGGATCATATGTTTAAAATCATAGGGCTTCAAAAGCTGCATGCACTGCTCGCTAGCCCGGCACATCGGACGATACTGTCTGGCGACTATGGAATTGATGACAGATCGTTCCATGACCTGATGGGGAAAGCCAACGCATTCCGTCCCAACCTCGCCGGCGAATAAACAAATGCCTCGCGTCTCTGTAATCATTCCCAGCTATAACCACGCAACTTTCATTGCACGGGCTATTGAAAGCGTTCTTAGGCAAGACTTCGATGACTTCGAGCTTTTGGTGGAAGACGACGGATCAGCTGACAATACGGAAAACGTCCTCAAGTCCTTTTCAGATAGTCGCCTAAGTTACGTATTAAACGAAATAAATTCTGGGGCTGGCATTGTAACGGAAAGGCTTATTAAACGTGCGAAGGGCGAGTATATCGCCCTTCTGAATTCTGACGACAGCTGGGCGCAAGGCAAGCTCTCTGCACAGGTATCCTGGCTGGATGCGCACCCGGAAACTGCAGCATGTTTTACTCGTGCGACGTTTATCGATGAGTCTGACAACCCGACGTCGGAAGGTAGTTTCAGCTACGCAAATGTGTTCGATGTCGAGAACCGTTCGGCGGGCGCTTGGTTGCGGCATTTTTTTTACAAAGGCAACTGCCTATGTAATCCGTCCGTGATGATCCGTGCCACAGTCTTCGATGATATAGGCACTTACAAAAACATTCTCCGACAACTTCCTGACCTTGAATTTTGGATTCGACTTCTAAAAAAACACAGCATTCACGTATTGGATAAACAATACGTTAATATGCGCATCATGAAGGACGGGTCAAATGCGAGCAGTGAGTTAGGAAGCAATGCCGAACGTATACTGCTTGAATACAGCCTAATCCTAGAAAATTATTTTGAAGATATGGATATAGGTCACCTTAAGGAAGGTTTTGGAGATCTTTTGAGAGACAAAGAAATTAGCAATATACACCAATATCAAATAAACACTGCGTTCCTATATTTTCAGCCAGCCATTGCGGGCCTTCAGCCTATTTTAGGGCTAATTGGGTGCCGCAAACTTTACAAACTCATGAACGATGCGGCTACACGCGAAATTCTTCGAACTCAGTACGCATTTTCCGAAACCGAATTTCAGCAACTCGGCGTATATGGTAGCGTCTTTTTGCCACGCCACCTCACCTACCCAAGTTGGTACAGGACCGCCAGCAGATTATATCGACGGCTCTTTCCCAGAAAACCCTAATCCAGCAGGTACTTCTCGACGGCACGTATGCGGGGGCCCATTTGTGAATCGTAGCTAAACAATTCACCTAAGCGCCTGCGTCCTGCGTTTGCCAATTGTGCAAGCTCCTCACGCGCTGACAAATAATACCGGATCTTTTCGGCAATGGCTTCTGCATCGCGAGTGATCAGTTCGAACTCTCTTCCTTCCTGAAAAATCTTTGCGCCGGTGGCGTCACGATTGAAGTTCATGTAGTCTGACAAGAACATTGCGACCCCATAAGCACCGGCCTCGACACAGGTCGTCGTCGGAAATCCGTCAAATTGTCCGGAACCATGCTTGTGAGATGCGGAAATGTTAGGTGAAAGAATAACATGCATTTTACGATAAAAGTCCGGGAAGAAGTCCGGCTTTTGGATTCCATAGAACGTAATATTGTCCAGCCCATCGAGGGGGATCACAGAGGAATCGTACCCGCCTACTACGTGAAAACGCACATGACGGTTGCCTTTTAGATGTTTGGCAACCGCTACCAGCACATCATATCCCTTTTCCCATCCGTTATGAGAATATCTTTGGGCAACGAAGCAAATGTTCAGTTCGCTTCCAAGCCATTGGCTATTATCGAGGCGAGGCAGACCTCCCAGTAGGCTGGGTACTACACCTCCAAAGACATGAACGATCCGGTTAGTATCAATCCATTGCTTTTCGAGAAGATAGTCATACGTGGCTATTTGGGTTGTAACCACATATTGGCAACGACTATCAGTTAACACCCGCTTAAGCTTCAGATCCGATTCGCGATTGTTCAGGGCAAACCCACCGCCTGGGTAGAGGGTAAAGCCAAAACGATTAACGTCAAAAATTGAACGATCTGCGATCAACGCCGCATTATTTATAAAGACGGCATAAGCGGATCGAGCACGAACGGGCCTAGAGCTGTCAAAATCGACAATCTGCGCTTCACCTATTCCATTTTTACGGCTTATTTCCTGCCTGAGGTCGAAGAAATTGTCTGCACCTCCATATGGACGGACATCCCAATTTGATGAGCTTACAACGGCGGTATCAAAGTGTTTTACATAGCTGATGAACTCGCCAAATCGGAAACTCGAAATCGGGTCCGGAAAGCTAGAGTCAAAAAACAACAGGTCTGTAGGTGCTTCGACCGAAGATTCGGGCTTCGGTGACAGTGAGACTTTGGTAGTGAGATGTGCCTCAAGGGTTTGCAGTTCCTTCTTTATATGCTCCGCCTTGGAATCAAATCTTTGGGCGACTTTCAGAGCATCGCAAGCTTTAACTATTCTACCAATACGCTTGAATGCAGAAGCCTTTTGAAACCAGATATCCGCACTTTCTCCGTAAATATTCATGTATAGATCAAAGGCATTCAAAGCTCTTAAATACAAACATTCATGTATGAATATATAGGCAACGTTCAAAAGCGCTGCACGCAATCCAATCAAATCTTTCCTGCTTTCAAGCCTTTTTTGAACAAATGCCGTGTCCGTTTTGTAATACGCGGCAATAAGCAGCAACATCTGGATAAAGGGATTTTCAACTTTTCTGTCTACAGACGCTTCGAGACGCTCAATGAGATTCTCGTCGCTAAGGTTGATTGGAAGCCGCCCTTCATGAATTCCCTGAGTCACATAGTGAACTAAGCCGATATTTCCCGAATCCGCTACATCAGCGTTCACATTGGCATAGTAGGCCGTGTCGAATGCAGCTGACGGATTCAGTCCCTCCTCATGTCCCACGCCTGCGTAGTCGAGTAGCTCTCGACCTTCCGCAACTGTACGGCGGCTATTTACTCGGTAATGATCAGGGTCGAAGAGAGGATGGGGCCAGAGACCTGTCTCAAGCTTGCCTGACAGATAGAGAGCTTTAATGTCACCTTTTGGTAAAGGTAAATTTTTGGCCTCGTACTGGCGCGAGATGAAATCTACATCAATTAACTGTTCGGCAGCCTTCCAACGGGACGAGAATGCCTTCTCCTTGTCATCCGCGATATAATACTGCTCGTTTTCCAACAACTCCTCTACACCAACTTGCGTGAGGGCTGTTTTAATCTCATCTAAAGGCACCGAAAAATCGAGGTGGAAGGGATGCACTGTCTGTCCCGGATCGCGTTTCCCTTGTATGAAATACATCTCGGCGCCGCCACTTTGTATGTAGCTAGCATAGCCATAGTAATTGAATCCGGAGTAATCGTGGATCAATCCAATAACTGGGGTACCCGGTTCGCAAAATAGGGCGTTGGACAACGCAGAACTACAGACACCCACCACGACGGAAGCCGACTTAAACGCCTCTATCTGCTCTACAAAACTATGTTTTTCGGGGTGAAAAACCTCAAAGCCCTGAAGCGAAAGATAAGATACTATCTCTTGCTCGTTGGTGAGACACCGCGAGGCGAAGCTATTGCGCGAAACAAATAAGCGACGCTTTTTCGAGGGAAACTCCCCATATTTCTTTTCTGCTGCGGCAATGAGTTTCGCCCTAAGCTCCGAAAACACGTCCCCGGGCCAAACCGTATCGTATTCGTTGTTCCCAGGCTTTATATCAAACGGAAAATATGTAGGCTGTGCACTCACATACAGCGAGGCGAATTTGTAGCTTATGTCCGGTTCAATCTCAACTATCGGACGCTCGTGAATATTTAATAGGTCGATCGATTCTCTGATCGTTGCCGGAAGTCCCTTGTCAACATACAGTGGAAGATGCTTTGGACATTCAGCTTCTTCAAAAGAAATCATCCGATATAAAAATTCGACAAACCAATGACCATAGTTATGAGTATGAACGCCAAAAAGAGCTAGCCCTGTAGGCAAATTTACCTCCGGGATTGGCAATTTTGCCAAAATATCTTCGCCATGGACCCCGACCAAGACGTTATGATCGCCCAAGATAATTGGTATATCCTTTAAATTTCTAGGCAAATCATAAATGGCATAATCATCAGTAATAATAATATTGCACTTTGAAAATCCTATACAATTATTTATTTTAGCGACATATATTTCCGGGGCGTCAAGCGATCCTCGATCAGCCGTAAGCTCAAATTTTTTCTTGAAAAATTTAATGGGAAATTCTGCGATTTTTCTTGCAGACTTTAAAGGGATGTAAGACAGATTAACGCCCGCCAGTTCTGCAGCGGATCTGATCTTCAATTGCTTGAGCGCGCTTTTATCAATAAATGCACTTTGAGTGGCGATCTCCATTCCGCGATGCAAATCGCCGTCATCAACTGCTTTTTTTATTACGAAATTTTCCAAATCAGCCACGTAATGTACTAAGCCGCCTTGGTCGACGTATCCGCAGCGGAGGCCAATTTTATACAAATCTAAAGCAATCTCTGCGCGATTGGTTGTTGAGTAGATGTATGCAAGCTCAACAATATTTCTGGCTAAATCATTGCGCGTTTCAATATTTAGTGTTTTCAGCACTGGCAAAATTGCCGTTTTACATAAAGAAACAATACGCTTCTCGATGCCCGGCTCTAACTCTCGCTTCGCCTTTACAATCTGAAGCAAAACATACTCGACGTCGCCAGGCGTGCCCGACCCATCGAAAATGTCCAAAGTGGCCAGCAGTTCATTCGACTCTGGCCTTCCCGATTTAAAAGCATCGGTCGCAACCTTGATAAGCTCAGCTCTCAGCTTCCGGAGCGCACTCCCTTGCACATCAAGATCTTTGCTCGCGGCTATACTAAGCCTCAGAACCGAAAGCGCCTTCGAGTCCGACGCACCATTCAGCAGTTGACAGACCGCCTCCACCCAGTGGTAACTGAAATCTTTTGTTCCAATTGAATTGAAGCAGTAGGACCTTAGCAAACAGGCCATCTGAACAAAATAATCTTTTGACGAGATTGCGCCTTTATATATTACTGATGTGGCCTCTGCGTCGCATAAGTATAATTTTCTAGACTCTTGGAACTTACTTAAAATTGAAATAGTTTTTAGAAACCGAGTCCTTTCCTCACTGTCTTGGAATATTGAAGATATTATGAATTCACATTGATTAATTTTATTTTGAGAATGGAGACGGCAGCAAATATCAATTATAACGTCCTTTACGGGTAAAAATATAGACGCAAGAGAGCCGCCACTGTTCAAATATAAATCCAACCAACCAATGGCCAGATCTATGTCCATTTCAAGGAGTATGCTTAGTTTTACATATGCCCCACGCACGGTCATTTCATGGCCAGAAAGAACTTCTAAAGCCTCCTCAACGCGCCCATTCAACCAAAGCCATTCACCAAAAAATGAAGAAACTATTGGAGACGGATTCGGGCTTCTCAGAAGATCGTATAGCAACTCAACACGAGAAAAGCTGGATATTTCGCATGGAGACCGGCCCTCAAATGCGCCATACTCTGAGTAATGTTCGTTGGCGTCAACACCGGCCAACTTAAGGTCCTGATAAGTTTCAATATACCATTTTTCATCAAGAAAAATATATCTATCCGGACTATCTTTTTTTTCCTGAATTTCAATAAATTCGTTTTTTTCAGATTCGTCTTTGGACTGAGACTTGAACCCTGGTATCATTTTCTTTATCTTGTTTGAAGCATTCATAGGTTGGGTCCGATATTGGGGGGCAGCCGTCGCCGTTTTGTAAAGATTTTCGAGGCCAACGAATCCTCAGGAAAATTTGCCCATACATTTACAATCGCCCGGCGCCTGTCAAGGATCGGAGAACAACCCGAGCTAATGATTTGAGGGCGTGTTATACGTTTTTTTTTGCATACCAATGCAATACTAATGTGGCGATATTTATCAATCCCGACTCGCCCGTTACCGTAGGAGCTGATCTTGCGCTATGAATCATTGGCCATTGAAGGCCCCCGACTTGTTTTTCCTAAAACCTATCGAGATCACCGCGGATATTTTTTCGAAGCATTCAAACAGGGCTGGTTCCGGGAAAACATAGCTGACGTCTCATTCGTCCAAGATAACCAATCATTGTCTCATCAAGTTGGAACAATCAGAGGGTTGCACTACCAGGCGCCCCCGTTTGGACAGGGGAAGCTCATCCGTTGTCTGCGTGGTTCGATATTCGATGTTGCTGTTGACATCCGCCCGGATTCATCGACTTTCGGGAAGTGGGTTTCAGCCAACCTCACAGCCGCTGGCGGTGAACAACTTTGGATTCCAGAGGGCTTCGCCCACGGTTTTTGCACGTTAGAACCAGATACGGAAGTATTTTACAAAGTTACGAACGTCTACAGCCAAACACATGACAAAGGGGTCGCATTTGACGATCCTGTTATATCGATCAATTGGCCCATTCCACTAAATTCCGCAGTTTTGTCCGATAAGGACAGGTTGCAGCCTCCCCTTAGCTCGCTGAGGTAGTTCAATCTTGTCCATCCACCGTTTTATACGAGACTACGGTTTCGGAGCGGTAAGTTGGTGGAATAAACACGTCGGTCACTTCTTGATTCGCGGCGTCCTCTTGATGTGACTGTTCTTTGAGAGGTTTGATGGCAATCCCGATCGATTCTGAACCTCAGTCCCATCGCGTATCGTCAATCAACAATGACCTCACAAAAAAGTAGGCTTGGACCTCCGAACGTGGAACCCGAAATCATCTCAGCAGGACCTCTTCACGAGAGGTACCAATTCCTGTTGCTAAGCGACTCCCGCTCGAAGTATCTCATGCAGATGAATAACACCCACCGGCCGTGTGTTCTCGACAGCAAAGATGCCTGTAATGCTGCGGGCGTTCATGTCGGCAAGAAGCTGTGAAGCCAGAGTGTCCGGCGTGGTCACACGCGGGGCCCGGGTCATGATTTCCGAGACGGCACGGTCTACAAAGCCTTCTGCGAAGGCGCGGCGCAGGTCGCCATCCGTTAGGATCCCGGTCAGCTGGCCTTCAGCATCCACTACGCCCGTCATGCCGTAGCGCTTGGAGGACATCTCAACGATGGCCCGCGATAGCGGCGTGGCTTCGCCGACAAGCGGCATCGCGTCTCCTACCTGCATCAAATCGCGTACCTTAAGGAGCCGCGATCCCAGCTTTCCACCAGGGTGGAACTGCCGGAAGTCCTGTGCGGTGAATTTTCTCAGCGACAGAAGGGCGACGGTGATGCAGTCGCCCATCGCAAGCTGCATGGTCGTAGAGGTGGTAGGGGCAAGTCCGTTAGGACAAGCCTCGGCCATTTTCGGCAGAACAATCGCTATATCGGCCGCCGAGCCTAAAGCGCTTTTGGGGCCTGACGTTATGGCAATCAATGGGACGGCAAAGCGCCTTGTGTAAGCAATAATATCCGCAAGCTCCGGCGCCTCCCCTGACCAAGAAAGCGCAAGCACAACGTCATTTGTGCCGACCATCCCCAGATCGCCGTGACTGGCTTCGGCTGGATGTACGAAGTGCGACAGAGCACCTGTAGAGGCCAATGAGGCAGCAATCTTGCGGCCAATATGGCCTGACTTGCCCATCCCGGTGACGATGATCCGGCCGCCCTTGGCCTGGGCGTCTAAAATGGCTGAAATGGCCGCTTCAAAGCGGACACCGAGCTCGCCATCAAGCGCGCCTCGCATGGCATTGAGGCCTGCCGCCTCTATTTCAACAGTCTGTTGGGCTGCCTGCAGGGCTGAGGTGGCATCAAGCGCGGTTTCTAAAGCCATGTTTAATTCCCCGCGAGCCGGCGGCGGGCCTCTTCCAGGTCGGCGAGCGTATCCACGCCTAAGGGCACTTCGTCCACTTCGACAGCATCTATGCGCATGCCATGCTCTAACGCGCGAAGCTGCTCAAGCTTTTCGCGCTGCTCAAGCGGCGAAGGCGACAACTGAACAAAACGCTCAAGCGCGGCCCGTTTCCATCCATAAAGTCCGATATGATGATAGAGCGGCCCCTCGCCCCACGGTGCCGTGGCGCGGGTGAAATAGAGCGCACGGAAACGGCGAGGCGAAACAGGCGTGCCGATCATTTTCACCACCGACGAGGCGGTTCGTTCCTCGTCTGAATGAATCAGGGCTACAGGCGTTGAGATATCAACCTCCACGTCCTTCAACGGCTCAACCACCGCCCGGATCGTGTCGGCTGCCACGGTTGGCAGATCACCCTGCACGTTTAACAGGAGGTCGTAGCGCTTTTCCGGATCAATCCGGGAGATGGCCTCGTAGATTCTGTCCGAGCCCGATGGATGGTCAGGACTGGTCATGACTGCGTTTCCGCCGACAGCCTGAATGGCGTCCGCAATCTCAGGGGTGTCAGTGGCAACCCAGACGGTTGCCAGGTCGGCCTCAATTGCGCGGCGCCATACCGCCACAATCATGGGCTCGCCGTTCAGGTCGGCCAGAGGTTTATTCGGCAGTCGCGTCGAAGCCATACGCGCCGGGATAATAATGACCGGCTTCATATCCTATTTCACCGCATCACGTGCCGTGATCGCCTTGGCAACCTGATCGATCGCCATGAGGTCGCGCATCAGCCCCTCGAATGACGCCAGGGGCACCATATTCGGTCCGTCGGACGGCGCATTATCAGGATCCGGATGGGTTTCGATAAAGAGACCCGCGACCCCCACAGCCACAGCGGCACGGGCCAGAACCGGGACAAACTCACGCTGTCCACCCGACGATCCCCCTAAGCCACCGGGCTGTTGCACAGAGTGGGTGGCATCGAAGATCACAGGCGCGCCCGTTGCGGCCATGATCGGCAAGCCACGGAAGTCGGAGACGAGCGTATTATAGCCGAAGCTTGTCCCCCGATCACAGAGAAGGACGTTCGGATTGCCGCCGAGCACCAGTTTATCGAGAACGTTTTTCATGTCCCAGGGCGCCAAAAACTGGCCCTTTTTGACATTAATCGCTCTGCCAGTTGCCGCTGCCGCCAGCAACAGATCGGTCTGACGGCACAAAAAGGCAGGGATCTGCAGGACGTCAACAGCCTCAGCCACGGGTGCGCACTGCTGGGATTCATGGACGTCCGTCAAAACTGCCAGACCCAGGCTTTCGCGGATCTCTGCAAAGATCGGCAAGGCTTCTTTCAGCCCAATACCCCGCGCGGCTTTCGCGGACGTCCGGTTGGCCTTATCAAACGACGTCTTGAAGATGATCCCAAACCCGAGGCGGTCAGAAATCTCTTTAAGAGCCGATGCGACCTCAAGCGCGTGCGCTCGGCTTTCCAGCTGACAGGGGCCAGCAATCACCGAAATCGGAAGGTGGTTGCCAAACTTCGCGGACTTGAGCTCGACGACGGGATTAGCACGCAATTCGGACATATCTGCACTCCAGGGACACCTGCGGTCTAGTGCATTCTGAGAAGCACTTCAACCCGCCGCTTTGAAGCAGACAAATGGGGCTAATCCGCGTCGTTTACAAGCGCCGCAAACGGCTCAGATCACGTAGTTAGGCTCGACGGGCAAGTAGCCGTTGTCGAACAGCCACTGGAAGATACGCTCGGCTTCCGCTTCCGGCGCCTCACCCTTTTCAGCCACAACGATCTCCGGCGCCTCTGGCGCTTCATACGGACTATCGATCCCTGTGAAGTTGGGGATCTCGCCCGCACGGGCCTTTTTATAGAGCCCCTTGACGTCGCGTGCTTCGGCAATAGCAAGAGGTGTGGCCACGTGGATTTCGACGAACTCGCCGGTCTCCAGGAGCTCCCGGGCCATCTGACGCTCTGCCCGGAAGGGCGAAATGAAGGAGACAAGGGTAATCAGACCCGCCTCTGTCATAAGCTTTGCCACTTCTGCCACCCGCCGGATATTTTCCACGCGGTCCGCATCCGAGAAGCCAAGGTCCTTATTCAGGCCATGGCGGACATTGTCGCCGTCGAGCAGGGTTGTGTGATAGCCAAGGCTTAAGAGTTTTTTCTCAAGAAGGTTGGCGATGGTAGATTTTCCGGCACCTGAAAGCCCGGTAAACCATAAGACGGCCGGCTTCTGACGTTTGATCTCAGCTCTGGCAGCCTTCGACACCTCTAGTGCCTGCCAGTGCACATTGCTGGCACGGCGCAGAGAATGATCGATCAATCCCGCCCCAAGCGTAAGATTGCTGATGCGGTCAATCAGAATAAACGCGCCCGTGGCCTTATTCTCAGCGTAGGCATCAAACGCAATCGGCGCCTGAGTGGCGATGTTTACCGTCGCCACCTCGTTGAGCTTTAGAGTTTTGGCAGCGAGCTTTTCAAATGAGTTCACATCCGTCTTATGGCGGATGTCTGTGACGGTCGCCGTAACCGTACGCGCACCGATCTTTAGGAGGTACGGCCTGCCTGGCAGAAGCTCGTCTTCGTTCATCCAGATGAGGCTGGCCTGAAACTGATCTCCGACTTCAGGCCGTGAGACAGGCGATGCGAGGACATCACCGCGCGAGATGTCTATCTCGTCTTCCAGCGTAACGGTAACCGCCTCGTCAGCGCCAGCCACCGGCAGTTCACCGTCATAGGTCACGATCGACCTGACCTTCGAGGTCTTGCCGGATGCCGCAACGACGATGTCATCGCCCGGCCGCAGAACCCCTGAAGCGATCGTGCCGGAGAAGCCACGGAAATTCAGATCAGGGCGATTGACCCACTGGACCGGCAGACGGAAGGGCTTTTCCCAAAGATTGCGCTCAATCTCTACCGTCTCCAGGTGCTCCACCAGAGTAGGGCCGTCATACCAGGCCATACTCGGCGAACGCTCCAGCACATTGTCGCCAAAACGCGCCGACAAAGGAATGGCTTGCAGGCTCTCAAACCCGAAATCCGCCGCGAAGGCTTTATAGTCCTCATGAATGCGTTCAAAGACGCTTTGAGAATACGCCATCAGGTCGATTTTATTGACGGCCAGCACCACGTGCTTGATACCCAAAAGAGACACGATGAAGGAATGGCGCCGTGTCTGTGTCAGGATCCCTTTGCGGGCGTCTATCAGGATTACGGCGAGGTCGGCATTCGATGCCCCTGTCGCCATATTTCGGGTGTACTGCTCATGCCCGGGCGTATCCGCGACGATGAACTTGCGCTTTTCGGTTGTGAAAAACCGATAGGCGACGTCAATTGTGATCCCCTGTTCGCGTTCTGCCTGAAGGCCATCGACGAGAAGGGCGAGATCGATCTCTTCGCCCACCGTGCCAAAGCGCTTTGAGTCCTTCTCCAGGCCCGCCAGCTGATCTTCAAAGATCAGCTTGGTGTCATAGAGAAGGCGGCCAATAAGGGTTGATTTTCCATCGTCGACGCTTCCGCACGTCAAGAACCGCAAAAGGCTCTTCTTCTCATGCGTGGCGAGGTATTCGGTAAAGACTGAGGTGTCGATCTTTCCCAGAGCGGTCATTAGAAATACCCTTCGCGCTTCTTCTTTTCCATCGACCCCGCTTCGTCGTGATCGATTAACCGCCCGGATCGCTCTGACGTGCGCGCGACCAGCATCTCTGCCACAATCTCTTCAAGTGTTGCCGCTTCCGACTCAATAGCGGCGGTCAGCGGGTAGCATCCAAGGGTGCGAAACCGGACATTGCGGATTTCTGGCACTTCGCCCTCTCCAAGCGGAAGGCGCTTATCGTCGACCATAATCCACTGCCCACCACGTTCGACGACGGGTCTCGGCGCCGAGAAGTAGAGCGGTACGATTGGTATGTCTTCAACAAGTATGTATTGCCAGATATCGAGCTCCGTCCAGTTCGAGAGCGGGAAGACACGGATCGATTCCCCGGGCTTAATGCGGGCGTTATAGAGGTTCCAAAGCTCGGGTCTCTGGTTCTTAGGATCCCAGCCATGGTTTTGGGTTCTGAAGGAGAAAATGCGCTCTTTAGCGCGGGACTTCTCCTCGTCTCTGCGAGCGCCACCGAAGGCAGCATCAAAACCATGGGCAGTTAAGGCCTGCTTGAGGGCATCGGTCTTCATAATGCCCGTATAGACAGAGCTTCCATAGTCAAATGGATTTACGTTATCGCGCACACCGTCCGCATTCGTATGCTTGATTAACTGCAATCCAAGACGGGCGGCCGTGTCGTCGCGAAACTTGATCATCTCGCGGAACTTCCACGTCGTGTCGATATGCATCAGCGGGAAGGGAGGCTTTGAAGGGTAAAACGCCTTCAAAGCCAGATGTAGCATTACTGATGAGTCTTTGCCGATCGAATAGAGCATGACCGGGTTTTTGAACTCGGCGGCGACCTCACGCATAATGTGGATCGCTTCAGCCTCGAGGCGCCTCAAGTGTGTCAAACGTTCAGGTGTAATCGACATGCTTCGCCACAGAGCCTCTTTGCGGTGATCCCGCTCTTTTCCTGTCCGGCTTTTACGAAGGTTGGAAGCGTCCCACAAACGTAAAAGCCTAGCGGCTCGATTCAGAGAAGCTAATCTTTCTTAAGGCCCAAATCACCGTAGGCGACGAAGTAAGGATTAGCAAAATCGATTGCGTCCTGACGGTCGCGCTTTCCATACTGCAGCGGCATTCCGTCGAGGGTCGTAACAAGCCCCCCTGCTGCTCTTAAGATCGCATCACCTGCAGCCGTATCCCACTCCATGGTGCGTCCCATACGGGGATAGATATCAGCAGCCCCTTCCGCCACGCGGCAGAACTTCAAGGACGAGCCAGCTGCAACGAAGTTTGCGACCTCATAGCGCGCAAGCCACGCATCCGTTTCTGCGCTGCCATGCGAACGGCTCCCGATAGCAACAATCTTTGTAGGCGCCCTACGCACTTTCAGGGCGACTTGAGGGCCGATTTTTCCGTTTTCAACACTGGCTTTGAAGGCACCGTGAGATGCGTCGCCCCAGAAGATCTCCCCAAGGGCCGGAGCGTAGACGACCCCCATCACAGGCACCCCGTTTTCAATCAGCGCAATGTTAACGGTGAACTCGCCATTTCTGGAGACAAATTCACGCGTGCCGTCGAGTGGATCGACCAGATAAAAGCGCTCGGCTGTTTGCGGCATGAGCCCGCCTGAGACGGCTTCCTCCGCCACCACAGGCGTCGAGGGACTGAGTTTTGCCAGTTCTTCCAGAATTATGCGCTCGGCCGCAGCATCAGCCTCGGTGACCGGAGATGCATCTGACTTTGCCTCGACGGCGAAGTCAGATGCATAAATCTCCATGATCCTGGTCCCCGCCTTTAATGCCACCGTGTTGATCAATAGTGCGGGAACGTCACTCACTGTCGGACTCCATGAACTGCCTTGCCGGCCTTTAGGCAAATATTGCGCCCGGCTCAAGCGCGATGCAGGCTTCAGACCGAAGCCTTGCCCATTTCATCGATCGCACAGATGATGTGATAAAGGGTTGACGCTGGCGCTGGCTCTTCGACGAAGCTTCCATCAGGATTCATTTTATCGCGATAAAGCCCTTTAAGAGGGACATCGAAATAGAGCTCAAGGCCTTCGGCGGCTTTAATCAGGGTATCGACATATCCAGCCTTTTGGCCGTCGTCTGAAGCGACAGACTGCAAGGCAACATAGGCTTTCATTCGCTCCGTTTGGGCCCAAAGACGCGCCTTATTGTCCTTGACGCTAAAGTCGTCCCAAAGTTCAAAAATCGTGGCATTTCGGGCGTGGTCTGTGCCGTAGGTTTCCGCGATTTCGACGAGACGCTTTGCCGGTGCGATGAACTTCGGATCACCGCTAATGGCCGCCCAGCGTATAAGAAGCCACGCCCATTCAAACTGGTGGCCGGGCTCGATAATGCGGCCCATTTCGCCTTCGATGGGGTTCCAGTCCCCATCGAAATATTCGCGCAAGGAGCCATTTTCCGGGTGCAGAAACTTATCCAGGCAAAGATCGGCTATTTCGGCTGCGATCGTTTTCCAGGTTTCATCACCCCCCGCCTCAATCCAGGCCAGAGAGGCCTCGAACATGTGCATGTGCGGGTTGGTCTTTAATGGCAGAGTGCGCGGATAGGCTTCCTCAAACCCTCTGACGGGGTGTTTGTATCTTGACAGGAGGACGTCACGGATGGCGATGGCCCGGCTTTCGAGGGACGTATCGTGCGGGCGGACCGCCTTGGCAGAGGCATAGGCCAAAAGTGCAAAGGCATGGTCGTAGAAATCGAACTCGCCCTTTACGACCTTGCCATCGGGCGTCAGAACCGCGCTGACCAGACCGTTGTCTGCGGCCGCAGGCCCTGAAAGCCAGGCAAGCCCAGCATCAATCACCGTGTCTACGTCCCCCTCATACCCCATGCGTCTGGCCAGCGCATAGGAGTAGACCTGGCGGGCCGCCACACGGGTTCTGCGGTCCACATCGACGGGGCTCCCGTCAAGACCGAGCGTCTCGTAGACGCCTCCTTTTTCCCTATCGACACCGACATCGCGCCAGATCGGCAGAGCGTTTTCAAACAGCCAGTGTTTCAGACGGATTTGGGTTTGGTCGAGGCGTTGAGACAATGCGGTCATGGAAATTGCCTTTTCGGAAAATATATCCAGAGGCATAGCCCGCGCCTCATAAGAGGCCAATTAAAAAAGAGCGCTTCACTGTGTTTTCATATGAAATTGCAGCTGAATGGCTTTGCCGCTTCCGCCGACGGGCGCTGTTGCACTGGCGTTACCAATCGACACGACCCGAAGAAGGGGCACGCCACCTTCGGGCGCATTGCGCAATTGCGCTAAAGCCGGCTGGGCATTGAGCAATGCCTTATGGAAAGACACGGAGCGCTCAACTGATAGCGCCTGATCGGCCCGCCCCTGCGCTGTATACATGTTCACGTCTGCAGTCCCGACAATCACGACCGCCTCAAGCTTTCCCTGCCCCGGACAGCCTTCGGCGGGCACCCCGTAAGAGAGGCATGGCAGCCGCTTTGCGAGAGATTGCGCCAGATTGGAGACGGCCGAGAGCCCCTCTGGGGTAAGATCGCTCGTTCCGGCGCGAAAGAGCCGGTCCGCATCAAAATTCGTCGATGCGTCCGACAGACTGACCTCCGCCCAGGAGATAGCGGGTGACAGATCAGCCTTCAGATCCGCGGCAAAAAAAGCGACGGACGCCGCAGACCGTTTTTCTTCATCAGACGACGGATTGATGGCTGTCTGACCTGAAAACGCAAAGCAGCGGCGATCCTTCCCACCCTCCGGGCCCACGAGATCAGCCTCCTGAACGCAGACGATGTGATTTTCCCGGTCGACGTCAATGGTGGCATTCAAAGATTTAAGGTCGGTTGCCCGCTTAAGGAGGGCGCTCGTTTGTGGATCCTTCGCCTGGGTGAGCTCTGTGGTTGTCTCCCGGAAATTCAGGGCAAAATAGGCGAGCATGATGATAAAGATGAAAAGGACGCCGACCATCAGATCCGTCATGGAGATGTAATAGCTCTCACCTTCCTCAATCTCTTTTGAGCGACGATGTCGAAAGGCCATCACGCCCCCCCTTTTGCGGCTAAGGAGGCTTCTATCCTCTGGAGCGCTTTTAGCTGTTCCAGCGCGACCTTTTCTGGCGGCATAAAATTCAGGCAGCTATCGAGCATCACAAAGAGTTCCGCTTCTGCCGTCTGGATTGCTCTTCTGCGTGAACGCGCAAAAAGACGCAAAAAAATGGATGAGAGGACGCCTGCAATTGACGTCCAGAATTTTGTGGCCGCGATCGCTAACAACCCCATCAGGGACGCCTGCATGGTACCGCTTGCAGGACTTCCTGCCATGGCCAGTGTGGCTTCTGAAAGCGCGGCGACAATACCTAGAAAGGTAATAACCAGGCCAACCGCGACCATAATATTCGCCCACCATTCAAGCGCGCGTGCGGGTTCATCCAGCTGGTCAAACGCCTCAGCGGCCCTGACCGAACCTACAAAGCTATCGCCATTTTCGACAAGAACGCTCCTATAGTTTGACCAGCCAAGCAACAACGCGCTGTTTGCCTGGCCCAGACCAGCGGAGCTTGAAAATCGCCTGTCCGCCTCACTGAAGCGGGCATAAAAGGATGCCGGCCTCGCACGGCTATCCAGGCCATTGAGAAGGTTCCAACGCTCGCGCAATTCGACCAGGAGCGGTTTGTATGTCCTGACGTTTGAGTACACGATCAACGCCGCCGAGAAAGCCAGGATTGCGCCTGCCAGCAGAAGCGCCACGCCGGGCGATCCAAAGGCCATAACCACCAGGTTTGTGACCGGATCCAGTTTTTGTGCCATCACTTCTCTCAGCGGCAGTTAGCGACTTTAGCTCCATATTCTCTGTGATTGCGACGTAAAGTCGGCAGCCGTATAAGAAACCGGTGTCGCCCCCACTGGAATTTATAATGGGGCAATCCATAGGTCGGCGGCGTTGTTTCCTTCGGATACACCGCCGGGTATTGTCGCCGCAAAAACAGAACAGTAATGCGAACCACTCACGGTTTGATTGATTAAAATCCACATTACAGTCGATAAAAAGTGAAATTAATGAAAAAAAGAATTTTCCGCTTGGTCCGAGATATAGATATATTATTGGTCATGCCGCATCTTTTCTAATTATATTATCGCCCGCCTTTATAGAGGGAATTATTGGCTTTTTTTCGTGGCCCGGCCTGCTTGTTTTACATTTGTTTTGGATTTGCGTTAATATGTGGGTAAACCGGTGCCCAAACTGTGGGCTATCGGTCGGGTGCGAATACAATAAAGACGCTACGTTTCTTCCCTATACTCCTGTCGCCATTCCAAATGCGGAATGTAGCAGATGCGGGTGCCGGATTTGAGGCAACGGCTAGTGGGAATAGCTCACAATTATGCTCGATTGAGACCTCTGACACAGGTTTAGGCCTTTTAACGGCTAAGCTTTAAACTCCTGCGGCCTCTTCAGCGTTCGCGGCCTGAACCTCCAGGCTGGCGTGATTTCTCAAGATCAATTCCGGTGTGGGTCTCAATGTAGTTTGAAACAATACTGGCCTGTAACCGCTCAAGCGTAGTGCCGTTCTGGAGTTTTTCCCAGAGACTGGAGTAGGTCTGAAGAGCATAACTGTCATCGGCGGGCCCGCGGGTTCCGGTTTGGTCAACATCCCTGTTTTCATCTGGCCTACGATCCGGAAATCTCTCAGATCTATAGGTTGCCGCCATCTCGACGCCTCTGTCGCGCAGAGCCTGAGCATATCTCTGGCGTAAGTATACCGGCAAGTTGGCACCCAGATAAAGTCGATCACCCGCTAACGAGCGACTTTTTACGATGAGATGCAGATGAGGGTATTCAGAAGCGCGGGGAGATGGGTCTGTCTCTTTTTTATGCAGAGCCTTCACGTACTGGAATCCTTCGAACACTTCCGCAATAACCTCAGATGCCGCCGACTCTAGAAGGGCGGGGTCAACAGCTTTAGGCGCACAGAAAACGAAGCAGTGATACTCGGTCAGCGTGCTTTCATCAGGGATAGGCGTACCACCATCGCGCCATTCAAGACCCAGTGCGTACACTTGGTCTTCACCGACGATCGTCTCACCGTCTTCGTTTTCAAGGGGAAGCTGGCCTGAACGGCTGATATAGTTGAGGCTGTCTTTTACACGGCGAAAAGACTTTCCCCCACTCCATGACTTGATAACGGCTTGAGGCGCCCCTTTCGCCACCGACAATAGTTCGGACGGCCTGTGCTTTTTCCAAGTCTCCAGTCTGGCTGATAGATCTACTGTGCGGACAAATGCCCCAGTCGCCGAATTGATGCGTCTGCGGCCTTTCGGTTCGACGTCACCCTCATTGAAAACGGCGCCGGCTTTCTTCTTTGGCATGACTTCACCGGGTTATACCCCACCTCATTAGGTTTGCCCGTACGAGTTCGGCGACCAAGAATGTGTGATGAGCTATATCTGTCGAAAGGCGGTCTACCTCACTGGAAGACCCTGAGAAAGCCACGGACCTGAGGGCCCGGCTGAGCTTCAGCAGGGCGAGATTTGAGCTCGTAAGTGCCTCCAGCTCGAGCTGGCCGAAATGGGGTTCGCGAGTAAGATGTGACCTGATGAGCCAGTGGATCCACCGCGCATCACTGAGACCCATGGCTCGGGCAGATTCACGTATGGCGGTCTGCTCAGAAGCTGTGAGGCGAATTTGGCACTTTTTTGTGGCTCCCTCTGTCTGGCCGTAGCTGAACCTGTAAGGGTTAACATCCGTGCCAATCGTCAGGTTAAAGACGGCCTTGCGCACGGCTTCCGCAATCGTAAGGCCATTTTCTTTTGCGAAGGCGCGCAATTCATCGTGAAGAGGTCCGAGCTGGACCTGTAGGTGTGATGACGGCTTTTGCATGGCTAAACAATCCGACCCTAAATTGTACCATGACGTTTATTATAAACTCACTCAATTAAAGATGGCAATAGGGAAAGCCTGTCTAAAGCCCAGATCGCCTGGTGGGTTTCTGCAGAAATGTTTCCACCCGAGAGGATGACCAGAACCGTTTTTCGTTCGGTCTGCGTTTGAAGCCACCGCACTACACCCGCCATCGACATCGCGCAGGTAGGCTCGATCACAAGCTTCAGGAGATGTGACAACCACTGGGACCAGTAGACGATCTCATCTTCCTCCACCTCATAAAAGCCGTCGAGCCTCTGAAGGTAGGAGAGCGTTCTTGAGGACACCGCGAGCGTTCTAACGCCATCGGCAATCGTCATCGGGGTCTCGGAGAGCCTGACGATTTCGCCCGCCTGAACGGAACGATGGGCGTCATTGGCCATTTTGGGTTCGCACGCGTAGACCTTAGCCTGAGGTCGCGCGAGCCGGGTTGCAAGCCAGGTGCCCGACATAAGCCCACCACCGCCGCACGGCGCAAAAACGGCATCCGCTTCAACGCCGTCCTGCAGTGCTTCGAGACAAGCCGTGCCCTGTCCGGCAATGACGTAAGGGTTGTCATAAGGGTGCACAAAGGTTGCGCCCTTAGAGATTAATTCGGCAACAGAGGCTTCGGCAATCTGACGGCTTTCGGTAACGACAACGTCTGCACCGCAGGCCCGCGTGGCGGCGATCTTTACTGCAGATGCCTGCTTGGGAATAAAAATAGTGGCTTTCACACCAAGCTCGCGGGCAGCATAGGCCACGGCCTGCGCATGGTTCCCCGATGAGAAGGCACAGACCGAACGCCCCAACGTCCCCTCTTCCTTTAGGGCCAGGAGCGTGTTCATCGCACCGCGCAGCTTGAAAGCTCCGATCTTTTGCAGGTTCTCAGCCTTAAATATAACGCTGTGGCCTAGGGCCTTGTTGAGCGTGTCAGACTGAAAAAGAGGTGTGCGGTGAATGAATAGAGCGATGCGCGCCTGTGCAGTGAGCAGGTCTTCGGGGAGGACATCAGACATCAGACTTACCCCCCCCTTGTTGCTGAGCGCGAAATCTCGAGAAGAGGCAGATGATCGAACCAGTGGCGATTGCAGCGGGGCTCATAAAGATCACCGTGACCCAGCTGGATCTCTAACTCGTCCTCCACCTTCTTAAAGGTCTTATGAGCGGGCTGACCACAGACAGCGCAGTGCGCTCTCAGTTTGACGACCTCATCGGCCATTGCCATCAGAAGACCCGTGGCCGAGAACGCATCGCCTTTCCAGTTGGTATCAAGACCGGCAGCCACAACGTCGGTACCCGTCTCCAGCAGGCCCTTTATCAACTCGACGACGTCGCGATCCATATTCTGGAAAAACTGGACCTCATCGAAACACACAAGGTCTGCCTCTTTCAGGCGCGTCTCTACATCTGAGAAGGCGTGAAGAACCACGGCTTCTGCCGCCAGGCCGTCATGGGTTATGACTTCTGTGCGCGAATAGCGGACGTCAAATGCCGTCTTAAGGACGAGGACATCTTTGCGCTCGCCATTTCGGGCCCAGAGAATACGCTTCAGGAGTTCCGTGGTTTTTCCGGCAAACATAGGGCCGCAGATGACCGTCAATCGTCCATACATTCGCGTTCTTCCTCACGTTCGAATCATTCGTCAGCTTAATGGTGAGGACTAGCCTGCCGAAAGTGAAAAGCGGGCCTGTCCACCATGAGGGTGCGTCAAGCGAAAATGTCACAGCTTCGGTCTCAGATATTCAATTGAAGATTGTGACGCTTTTATAAAGGCGAGTTTCGGCGTACGGTAACGGGTGCTCTTCGCTTATGCCCGCAAAGTAATCGAAAATGTCGCACCCAACGATCGGGATCACCAAGCTTTCCCCAAGGGAAAAACAGGTTTTACGCCTTACCCTTACTGGTTACACCCAGAAGGAGATCGCGCGTGAACTGCAAATTGAAGTCACCACCGTCAAAACACACGCCAACAGCGCCTGCCAGAAGCTTGGCGAGACGACAACACGGGCCGCCGCGCGGGCTTTCGCAGAAAATGAATATGGATGCGCGTCCTCCGCAGCCGCGGCCCTCATCCGTGAAGGAGGACCTCCCTCAGAGAGGATTTCCGATGATCTCGGTGCCGTGCACGGTGAGGAAGGAGCGGTCACCGCCCAGTCCATGAATGGTCACCGCACAGAAACGTCTAGCGCCGTTTCTGGCCCGGCCCTCCTGCCCGTGTCTTCGATAGCGGTTCACAAATCGCCAGTGACCACATGGGAGGCATTCGAAAAGTGGGTAAAAGCGACCAGCACAACTCAGTGGCTGATCACCCTTGTGCTTCTTGCCATTGGACTGGGGCTGTCGGTGAGTTCGCTCCTGTTTGTCAGTGCGCATATGCTTCAAACCCTTAACCGGATCATCCCCTAGTGGCCGGAGTGCCGGCCGGATTAAAGGAAAGCACACATGAAAAGAGCAGAGATTGTGAGAACAGGTGCAGCCCGCCTTATTCAGGCTGAGGGCGCGATTGAGACGGCGATCTGTGACGTTGCCGATCTAATCAGCTATCTCGGGCGCACAAGAATGGAAGAAAAGATTGCGCTGGAGATCGGAGACGAGGCCATGACCAGCCTCGTTGCGACTATGGCGGCACTCTCCGAGGCGAGATCTTCGATACTATGCGCGCACGGCCAACTCAACGCTGTGAAGGGTCAATTGGGATACAGCACAGTGGCCGTTGGGACAGGCGAAGACAAGTTTACCACCAAGCCCAAGGGCCTTCTGGTCGTAGAGAATACGCGGGAGAGCGCGTGACGTTAGACTTGGGAGCCGTGGATTTATGGGCCTGGACAGGACACTTTTTGATGGCGGCCCTCGTGATTTGGGCGCTTTGGCGGGGTGAAGTAGCTGAACGCCTAAGCGCCCTCATCATTTTTGTCGGCTGGTCGCTCACTCCGATGGTGCAGTCGGTAGGCGTGATCGGCTTAGACCCGGGCACCACCCTTGTTGACGTTATAGCCACGATCTGTTTGATCTGGCTTTCAGAGAGGGAACGAAAGTTGTGGCTACTGCTAGCATCAGCTTGCGCGCTGCTAGGAACAACGGGCCATTTCGCATCTGAAATCTCGCCACCGACAGAATTCCGTGCCTATTTTTTAAACAATGGCTTCTGGTCCGGTTACATGCTCCTGCTCGCCCTTTTTATAGGCATGCTAAATGCCGAACGCGGACGAATGCCCGTTAATAGTCAAGGCTGAGGTTGCGGACGAGAGCCATGATGGCCTTTCGCTGATTGGCCGTCAGCTTGGAAAAGTACGAGGAGAGTTCCGTGCCTTCCTTCGTCAAAAGGAAGTGAGAGACGGATATCTCACTTTCGGACTGGCTGAACTCTCCCCCAAGTTCTGTGCCTTCAAAGAAATAATCTATCGGAACTGCCAGAGCTCGGGCCGCATCATGCATTTTTGACGCACTTATACGATTGAAACCCCGTTCGTATTTCTGCACCTGCTGAAAGGTCAGACCGAGGTTCCTCGCCAGTTCGCCCTGGCTCATACCCAACTCTTTACGGCGTGCACGAATACGCTGTCCCACGTGAACATCGACTGGGTTGGGTGCGTTCAATGCGGTGCTCCTGAATTGCAAAATCGGAAGAATGGCTTAGGCACTTCAACAGGGATATTGGCGGCATTTTGTCTGGATGAACAAGTCAAGAGCCAAAAAAAAAAGGTCACCGCTCGGGTGACCCTTCTCGAGAAAAAATGAACTTGTTTCAAAAAACTCAATGAATAACGAGACGTTAACTCTTTTTTCGCAGCGCACAACAAATTTCTGTCCACACCCCATGAATTGGGTAGGCTCCACAACGCTGTGGCGAAAGGCGGGCGATGAGGCGCATCAAAATCGCTCGAGAGGGGAAAATCTTCAGGCGTCAATCGATCGCCCGCTTTTCTCCATCTGTCAGAAGGTACTCCAGCATCAGGAAGTGGTCCTCAAACATTTGAGAGCGCATAGTCAGCGCCTCTTCCGTACTCACCCATTTCAGTGCGGCCGCATCATCGCCGGCTAGAAGTTCATTTATCGTCTGCTCCGTCAGATCAAAATAAAACGCATGGGTCACGGTGCGACCCCGCGAGCTACGGCTCGGATCATCAAAGACGCGGTTGCGGACAAGAGAGGCTTTCGCCACTTCATAGGAGAGATCTAAACCGGTCTCTTCCCGCAACTCTCTGAAGGCGGCCTCAAAAAGCGTCTCATCGGCATCAAGAAATCCGCCGGGCAGCGCCCACAGACCTTTTCCCGGCATGCCTCCTCTTTGGATTAGAAGCACCTTGTCGACACACTGAATAAGGATATCCGCCGGCACAAGAACGGGAGGATACGGCGCAGCCTCCCAGCTCTTTCTGTACTCAGAAATATAGCTTTGCTCCTCCCAAAGCGGAGTGCGCATCTCAGTACTTAAAGACTGATCGCATATCTGTCCGACGGCTTCAGAAACGTACTCGACGGTGCCTAACTCAAGCAGTCGGTTTTTGGCCATCTCCATTTCCGACAAATTCGGTGCAGCCACAGCTTCCACCGAGCCACCCGACCAGTCCTCCTGGAGGAACCGGCCATAGGCGTGATCAAAAAGAAGGATATCTGCCTCAGGCGCGATACTGACAAACTGCGCATGTCGCGCCTGCCGACCCAGCACCTCGTCGATGGCAATGGCCTCAAACCCTGCCGCCTTTATCATGGCTATCTGCTCTTCAGCGGAGAACGGGTAGCGATGCGATCGGGGCGCATTCGCCCCTATGATACAGACCTTAACATCGTAGCCTGCCTCACGCTTTGCTTTCAGCAAGGCCTCACAGCGCAGGGTCAGAGGGTGGAAACGTCCAATCACCAGACAAACGCGCGTCAACGGCAGCTCCATTGTAGATCATAAAACACTTGCCAGAGCCCACTGGGGGATTAGACTTCGCCCTGCCAATGGCCGGGGGAATGACAATGCAGGACTCATATAAACCTACAGCCCATTTTGATGCGGGGAAATTCATTATCCTGTTGTGTGAAACGCTTCTGGGTCTCGTGGGCGCACTCACATTGATTTTATATTTTATGACGGGTTCTCTGTCCGCGGCGGGGCAAAAGGCCGATGCCGGTCTGGCGGCCATTGGTGCGCTGCTGGCGTCGGTGGCAGGTAACCCTTAGCCCAAAAGGACTTGACCGGGATGCCTTCGGCTTCTAATGCGCAATGCGTTGCGTAAGGATCAAGGCAGACATGGTTCAACATCTCATCGAAAACAACCGTCTCTGGTCCCTCGAAAAGACACGGGTTGATCCTGACTTTTTTTCGCGTCTCGTTCGTCAGCAACACCCGGAATATCTGTGGATCGGCTGCTCAGACTCACGCGTTCCGGCGAACGAAATTGTCAACCTCGATCCCGGCGAGCTTTTCGTACACCGCAACGTGGCCAATCTGGCGCCCCAGCAGGATGCGAACTATCTGAGCGTGCTGCAGTACGCGGTCAATGTCCTGAAGATTAAGCACGTCCTCGTGGTCGGTCATTATGGATGCGGCGGCGTGCGAGCCGCGATTGAATCCACAGACCACGGTCTTATTGATCACTGGCTGTCGCCTATTCGCGACGTTGCGCATGATCACCGCCATGAACTCGAGGCGTGCGACAGTCAGGACAAGCGCGTTGACCGCCTGTGCGAACTCAATGTGATCGCCCAGGTCCGAAATGTTGCTACCAACCCCATCATTCTGAATGCCTGGCGTGAAGGCCAGCCGGTGGCGATCCACGGGTGGGTATATTCCATCGCCAACGGACATGTCACAGACCTCAATATTTCCGTGCGCAACCTCGTTGACCGCGAACGCGTTTTCGATATCTGACGGACAACGCGTTTGCGTCAGGTGACCTTTTTGTAAGCGCGAATATAGTCCACATACATGTAGGATGGGTTTGGCGTGTTCGTGATCGGCCATCCGCCGCCCAGAGCAAGATTTACGAGGATCATCATCTCATGTTTGTGGGTGTCGGGCGTCTTTGTGCGCCACGTTTCAGCCCCATCCAGATAGTAGATGATCCAGTCGGGTTCGACCGATACGCCCCAGACATGGAAGTCAGTTGTAAGGCTATTGGCTCTGACCGGGATCTGAGTATTCCAGAAAGGGCTTATCTGGGTTCGATCCTTCGGCCAGACGGTGACGGTAGAGTGATAGACGTCATTGAACTGTCCATAATACTCCAAGACATCGATTTCGAGGCTCGGATCCTCGAATTGCGGCGGGATCATGCTATCGAGCCAGAACGCGGGCCACACGCCCTCGCCTGACGGCAGTTTGGCCCGCATTTCAAAATAGCCGTACTGCTGCTTGAACCCGACATTTTTAGCGTCCACGCTCGCAAGAAGGCCGGACTCCCATTTTCCGTCTGGCCGCTTTCGCGCCTCAATACGTAAGATGCCGTTTTCGACGGTGAATGGAAATCCCGCGACCGGGTCTGCAAAAAGCGCGTCACCAAAATCACCGTGCCAGGGGGTATGTGCGGTCCACCTTGTGCCCGGGCCGTTGGCAGAAACGTCGAGCGCGTCGAACTCATCATTGAAGGTGAGGGTATAGCCCGGCTTTTCGACCGCGCCAGACGCAGGCGTGGACGATGACGAAGAGGCGCTCACGCTGGCAGATGAGCTTGTGGAGGCTGTTGAAGAAGCGGAGGAGGCAGGTACGGCCGTGGCGGGCGTAGAACCGCCACCTCCACCGCCACAGGAAGCCAAAACGCAAGCCATCAGAGCGAAGGCCGTGGTGAAACTTCTAAAAACGAAGCGGGTACGCGACATACTGTGCCTCTTTTGAGCGCTTTTCGGTCCTTGCGGTCACAAAAACCGAAGGGAAGGCGTGTACCCAAAAAAACGCCTTTGTTCCGCTTACACATACACATAATATAGTTGTCAAATCCCTGCCGGACGCACCTCGCCTCTGGTGCGATCAGATCCTGAGCTCAGCGAGCTGCGACAGGTGCTGACCCTCGCCCTGCAGGGGTCGCGTGTTCAGTAATGTCGCCAGTCTCAGTGCGGCCTTTCCTCATAGACGGCTTTTGTCACCGATAGAGGCTGCGCGGCTTCAGAAAATGTTTCGTCCTAAAGCTTCGGTAAAATAGCCTTTCCACGCCGGTGATTTCGCAGCGCTCTAGCGGCCAAAAATCCCCTGCCAGACCCGTATCATCAATCTCATCAGGTCTTGTATCAGGCTGAGGCGGGAAAACTGAAGGCCTGAGAACGCCGCCTTTTCGTCACTGGACATAGGGTTAGACCTCATCAGAGGAGGGCAGAAGAAGTGTGGTCACGTCGAGGGGAACGGGCTTCGTCTTATCGGGGGTGACATCGCTGATGATCCCAGACCCATACCGGTGGGGGGCGTGAGGGTCGTGGCGGCGTTTATCGACCTTGATGACACGTGTAGCGAGCTTGAAGGCCTCCTGGAGATCGTGGGTGACCATCAAAATGGTCAGCCCGTGCTGCGCCCAAAGACGCAAGATGAGATCGTGCATCTCAAGCCTGATCTCAGGATCAAGGGCGCCAAATGGCTCATCAAGGAGAAGGACGCGCGGATGCTTGACGAGTGCCTGTGCAATAGCCAGTCTCTGCTGCATCCCCCCGGATAAGGCGCTCGGATATATGTTCAGATTATGCTGCAAACCGACGGCCGTCAGCATATCGGTCGCGGTCTGAATGGCATCGCGTCGTGCCTTTCCATAAAGCCGGCCAAGAAAGGGGGACTTAGCGAACTCCAGGCCCAGGAGCACATTTTGCAATGCGGTCAGGTGCGGATAGACGGAGTAACGCTGAAAGACCACACCGCGATCGGGGTCGCACTGGGGCAAAAGGGCTTTGCCGTCGAGCAGGACCTGACCGCGTGTTGGGGCTTCCTGACCTAGGGCCAGTCGCAAAAAGGTACTCTTGCCCGCACCTGAGGGACCCACAATTGAAACGAAGCTTCCCTCAGAAATAGAGAGAGACACACGCTCAAGTACGATCTTTTCACCGTACTCGACCCAAATATCCTTGAAGGTGAGAATTTCGCTCATTTGCCCTTCCCATGATACCAGGGGAAGACTTCGCGACTGATACCACGCAGGATGACATCCATAAGCAGCGCCAGAAGGGCAATCCACGCCACGTAGGGCAAAATGATATCCATGGAAAGATACCGCCGCACCAGAAAGATGCGATAGCCAAGTCCGACATCAGAGGCGATCGCTTCGGCGGAGATTAAGAACACCCAGGCCGGCCCCAGCGACAAACGCAAACTGTCGATAAGACGCGGCAAGGCCTGAGGTAAGGCCACACGCAGAGTGAGCTGCCAGGTACTGGCCCCCAAGGTCTGCGCTTTCAAGATCTGTTCGTTAGGAAGTGCCGCCACATGCGCGGCCAGATCGCGTATCATTAAGGGCGCGATCCCGACCGCGATCAGAACGATTTTTGAGGTTTCGCCCAGGCCAAAAACGATGAACAGGATGGGCAAGACGGCGATCGGCGGAATGACGGCAATGGTCGCAATGATTGGCGCCAATGTTGCGCGTACAAGGGGGACAACACCCAAGGCCAGGCCGAGCACGAGCGCCACCACTGTGGCAATCCCGATCCCGACCCCCAGGCGCTGCAGGCTGGCGATCGTATCGGATAGGATAAGCACCTTGCCCGTCAGCACATCAGGATGAAATGCGACGCGCGACAGGCTTTCGCCCATCTTGTCCAGCGTAGGCAAAAGCTTGTCTGCCGCATTGGCGGCACTGCGCTCTGCCGCCGCCTGGACGTAGAGGAGAAAGATTGCGATCAGGGGCAGCGCGCCCAGCATGAACGCGGCCCCCTGCCCGGGCTTTATGTTGATCAGGCGACGCATCAGTGCGCTTACAAGGCGTTCTCGGCCGCCAGCTTCGTCCATGTCGGGTCGAAGCGGAGCTTGATATTGTCAGAAGACCCAAGCGTCTTGCCTGGCAGAGAAATGCCAATAGCATCGACGGACGATGCACCGGGACCGAAGAGGCCCTGAGAGAAGCTGAACTGGCGCACACGGTCCATTATGGTGGCAAGTTGCGGATCCTCTATGGCTTTCAGGGCATCTTTCGGTGTGTAGTAAAGGAAGGTCGTAGACAGCTGAGACTCGTAGTCCTCGGGCGTTGCGCCCGCAAGGCCCGCCATCGCAGCGCGCGCCGCCGCACCTTGCGGCGTCTTTGCGGCCATAAGAGCCAGGGTCTCGTACCAGATGCCCGTCAACGCCTTACCTAGATCAGGCGTTGCGGCCAAAAGCGCGGTATCGACAACGAGAAGATCGAGGATCTCACCGGGAATTTTGGAAGAATCGAAGATCAGGGTTGTGCCCTTGGTCTTCTTCAACTCGCCAAGTTGCGGATTCCATGTTGCCACGTTCTGCACGTCGGCAGAGGCATAGGCGCCGACAATGTCGGCATCTGACGTATTCACGGTTTTGACGTCGGTCATTTTCAGACCGGCAGATTCCAGTGCGCGCGCCAGAAGATAGTGCGAGACTGACAGTTCAACGAGATTGACACGCGCCCCCTTCAGATCCGCAACCGTCTTGGCGGATTTGGCGACAATGCCGTCATTTCCGTTAGAATAGTCGCCCACGATAACAGCCGTGGTATCCTTGCCGCCAGCGGCGGGTATGGTCAGAGCATCCATACTCGCAACCGTGACACCGTCGAGCTTGCCTGCCGTGAACTGATTGACCGATTCCACATAGTCATTGATCTGCAGGATATTGATAGTGAGGCCGTACTTGTCCGCCCACTTCTTCACGATCCCCGCCTGCGCTGCATAGGGCCAGGGCATCCAGCCCGCATAGATGGACCAGCCGATAGTAAACTCGGTTTTTCCGGTCGCTTTCTTGGGCGCCTCCTTTGGCTTGCTGCAGGCAGCCAGAGAAACCGCTGAGGTGGTGGCAAGAAGTCCCGCCAGAATTATGCGTCGAGAAATGGTCATCTGTATCCCCTCAAAGACCGGTGCAAATTCACTCTGGATCTCAGCGCTCGTCCATCGTCAGATGTTGCGCCGCACCCGCGCTATTGAATGCCGCAAAACAATCCACAGTCCAAACACGAGATTGTAACGGATTGTAATTGTTATTTTCTTTCAAAGTCTGTCGTTATGGAATATTACGATTTACAAATTTCGTAATAACGTATAGGGTAGTCGGCCATGTCTGAAACCGAGACCGATCATCTGGCCCGGCTCAGCATGAGCCTGCCTGGTTCCCTGCTCGATTCTTTCGACAAAATGGTGGCTGATCGCGGCCTGCCGTCCCGCTCCAGCGCCATGACGGAACTGATCCGCGGTGCCGTTGCTGAACACGCTGAACGCATGCGCCCGGACGATGTCGTGGCCGGGACCGTAACGCTTGTCTACGCCTCTGACTCCGGCATGGTTCGTCACCGCGTGGCTCAGAAACAGCGTGATTACCTAAAGGAAGTCATTTCTTCGCAGCACGTTTTTCTTGAGAACGATCAGTCTCTTGAAGTCCTTCTCGTTCAGGGGCCGCCCTCACAGCTTGACGATCTGTGTGACGCCTTTCGACGCATCCGCGGGATGGTACAGGTCAAGCTGGTAACGACGGCGGCGCTGCTTCCGCCTCTTCATGATCACCTGGCACCGGACATCGCGCCACCCACTTCACCATCGGTGGCCGGGGCTGGATAGGCCACGACCACTTTCGCTATCTGATTATCAAGGATACTCGATGACTACCGCCGATCCGAAAGGGGCGCGTGAGCACGCGCGTGCCCAGGCTGGCACGCGTGTCGCGGCCATGCCGACCCTACCCGCTACTGCAGAGGATGTGCCTGAGGGCGCCCGCGTTGTGTGGGAGGAAACCCTCGCCAGCGGCGGCTATAGCGCCAAACGGCTCTCGCGCGGCACGCGGCTGCGTCTCATTGATATGGACGCAGATGGGTGCGTGTCGATGCTCGCTTTCAACGCCGAGATGCCCACTGAGCGCCTCAACATCGCCGATACACTAAAGGTACAGTGGAACGCCTATATCGGCGAAGGCAAGGTCCTTCTGTCCGATCTGGGACGCGTTATGCTCTCGGTAATAACAGACACGGCCGGCACTCATGACGCCTTTTGCGGGGCCTCCAATCAGGCCTCTAACGCCCGAAAGTACGGCCAGGGATTTAACCACAGCCCCTACCCCAATGCCCGTGACCGTTTCATGCTGGGCGTCGCCAAGTTTGGCCTCTCGCGCAAGGACGTCCATCCATGCCTCAACTGGTTTAAAGGCGTGAAGGTTGAGGAAGATGGCGCGACCACGCCACAAATAGGCCCCTTTACAGCAGGTCGGCAAGTGATCCTGCGCGCCGAGATGGACCTTATTGTGGTCTTCGCCAACACCCCTCATGTCCTCGACCCCCGCGACGGCTACCACGTGACGCCCGTGCGCGTGACCGCGTGGAAAGGCGAGATCACACCTGAAGATGATGTGATCCGAACCTCTACGCCTGAGGCTCTACGCGCGTTTCTCAACACTGAAGACTATTACGCACGGTGACCAGCATGTCCGAGACCATCCTTTATGACGAAATCATCGATGCCCTCGCCCCCTGGATACATAAGGTGAAGGCGGGACAGCGTCTGCGTATCATCGACCTGGAAGGCAATCAGGCGGTCGACTTCCTCATCTACTCTGCGCTTGATGACGCCGAACGTTATAGCGCACAAGATACCATTGCCGCGCAGGGCAATCTGTTCCTGCGCGAGGGCGCGTTGCTTTTATCCAACGAAGGCAATCCGATGATGCGCATTATTGCCACTTCGGTCGCCTATCATGACACAATCGGCGGTGCGTGCTCATGCGAGTCCAATACGCTGCGTTACGGGCATCACACCAAGTCCCAGCATTCGTGCGTTGATAACTTCCTGACTGTCAACGCCACCGCCGGGCGCGGCAAACGTGACATGGTGTCAAACATCAACTTCTTCATGAATGTGCCCGTTGAAGCCGACGGGACTTTGGGGATCGTGGATGGGATTTCCGCTGCCGGTCTGACTGTGGACCTGGAAGCGCTCATGGACGTCGAAGTCGTCGTCTCCAATTGCCCGCAGATCAATAATCCCTGCAACGGCTTTAACCCCACCCCCATTCGTATGGTCATTACCCAAAATGTCTAAGCCACTTAACACCGGGCCTTTGTTCACTAAGGTACTGATTGCCAACCGTGGGGCAATCGCGTGCCGTATCATACGCACGCTCAAACGCATGGGTATCGGCTCCGTAGCGGTATTCAGTGACGCCGACGCCGGATCCTTGCACGTCGCTGAAGCTGACGAGGCGATACATATCGGGCCGGCACCTGCGCGCGACAGCTATCTTAATATCGACGCCATCCTCAAGGCGGCGCACGACACTGGCGCACAGGCGATCCATCCGGGCTATGGATTTCTGTCAGAAAACACCGCCTTTGCCGAACGCTGCGAAGCGGAAGGTATCGTTTTTATTGGCCCTACAACCGATAACATCCGCTCTTTTGGCTTAAAGCATACCGCGCGCGACATGGCGCAGGCTCTGAATGTTCCCCTGGCGCCAGGCACGGACCTTCTGACAGATGAGGAGGCTGCTGTCACCGCAGCCACCACTATCGGATATCCCGTCATCCTCAAGGCCACCGCTGGCGGCGGCGGCATCGGCATGAAGGTCTGCACGCGTGAATCTGAGGTACGGGAGGGCTTTGCCACCGTTGCCCGCCTCGGCGCAGGGAATTTCGGAGATGGCGGCGTATTCCTCGAACGCTATGTCGCCGTCGCCCGTCACATTGAAGTGCAGGTCTTCGGCGACGGACAGGGCCATGTTATCGCGCTTGGCGAACGCGATTGCTCTTTACAACGTCGCAACCAGAAGGTCGTGGAAGAAACCCCGGCACCCGGTCTTTCCGCCGCCACGCGTCAGGCGTTGATTGACGCTGCCATCCGTCTGATGTCCGCTGCCCGCTACCGGTCGGCAGGAACGGTAGAGTTCCTTTATGACGCAGATCGCGACGAGTTCTTTTTCCTTGAGGTCAATACCCGCCTTCAGGTCGAACACGGGGTCACCGAACAGGTGACCGGCGTTGATCTTGTTGAATGGATGATCCGTGGCGCCGCTAATGACTTCAGCTTCCTCAACGCCACCCCGCCCTCTGAGGGTGCATCGATACAGGTGCGCCTCTACGCCGAGGATCCCGTTGAGGGGTATAGGCCCTCGTCGGGCAGACTTATAGACGTGAAATTCCCGCAAGGGCCACGCGTCGATAGCTGGGTCGTATCGGGCAGCGATGTCAGCGCCTATTACGATCCCATGCTGGCAAAGCTGATCGTCACCGCTCCTGATCGCGAGACGGCTGCGAGTGCCCTGTCAGACGCCCTTGACCGAACGGTTCTGGCGGGCATCGAAACCAATCTCGACTGGTTACGCACGGTCGTGCGGTCTGAGGCCTTCGTCAGCGGCAAGGTCTCAACCCGCGCGCTCGACAAGATCAGCTACAGGCCAAATACGATCAAGGTCCTGTCTGGGGGCCCGGCGACCACGGTTCAGGACTATCCGGGCCGGCAGGGCTACTGGGACGTCGGTGTGCCACCATCCGGGCCGATGGACTCGCTGGCGTTTCGCCTCGGCAATCGCCTTTTGGGTAATAGCCAGGATGCCGCAGGGCTCGAATTCACGGCCGCCGGGCCCACTCTGACTTTCAATGCAGCAACGACACTCTGCCTGACGGGTGCAGCATTTGAAGCAACGCTGGACGGCGAGCCTGTGGCCTTTTACGCCCCATTTGCCGTTGCCGCGGGACAGACGCTAAAGATCGGGCGCGTTACAGGGGCAGGCCTTCGAGGCTACCTCCTCGTCAGCGGTGGCTTTGACGTCCCGACCTATCTCGGTAGCCGCTCAGCCTTTGTGCTGGGCGAGTTCGGCGGTCATGCCGGGCGCGGTGTGACAACCGGTGACACCTTGCACCTGAAGACCGCAGGTGATGCAAACGAAGGCGCGCTGGCGGAGGGCCTTCGCCCCCAACTCACCCGCGAATGGGATCTTCATGTCCTTTATGGCCCGCATGGCGCACCGGATTTCTTCAAGCCTTCCGACATTGAGATGATTACCTCAACCCAATGGAAGGTGCACTATAACTCCAATCGTACCGGCATCCGGCTGTCCGGACCGAAGCCTGAATGGGCACGCAAGGATGGCGGAGAGGCGGGCTTGCACCCGTCAAACATCCACGACAATGCCTATGCCATTGGGGCCGTCGACTTTACCGGGGACATGCCGATCATTCTCGGCCTTGATGGCCCCTCCCTTGGCGGATTTGTGTGTCCTTTTGTCGTCATTCATGCCGATCTGTGGAAGGTCGGGCAATTAGCGCCCGGCGACAGCGTGCGTTTTGTGCCCGTCGACGATGCCTTCGCGGTGGCGGCAGAAGCCGCGCAGGATTTGCTTGTCTCTTCGCTTGAAACGCCCGCCCCCCTCCCGGACTACAGGGCGTGCGAATCACCTGTTTTGCGCACAATCGCCTCGAAGGGTGAGCGTCCGGCCGTTGTTTATCGTCGTCAGGGCGATCGTCACCTTTTGGTGGAATATGGCCCTATCGTCCTCGACATCGAACTGCGTTTGCGCGTGCACGCCCTCCTCATGGAAATCGAGGCCCTGAAACTTCCTGGCATTATTGATGTAACCCCAGGCATCCGCTCGATCCAGGTCCATTTCGACAGCCGCATTCTGTCCCAGTCGATACTGCTCGACGCGCTGCAATCGGCCGAGGACCGGCTGGGCACGCTCGATGATTTCGAAATCCCATCGCGCATCGTCCACCTGCCTCTATCCTACGCTGACCCCGCCATTTATCAGACGATCGATAAGTACATCGCCTCGGTTCGTGACGACGCCCCGTGGTGTCCGGACAATATCGAGTTCATTCGCCGGGTGAACGGCCTTGAGCATACCGATGATGTCAGGCGCACCGTGTTTGATGCCCATTACCTCGTGATGGGACTGGGCGATGTGTACCTTGGTGCCCCCGTTGCCACACCTCTTGACCCGCGACATCGCCTTGTGACGACCAAGTATAACCCCGCGCGCACCTGGACGCCGCCCAACGTGGTGGGCATAGGCGGCGCTTACATGTGCATCTACGGCATGGAAGGCCCTGGCGGATACCAGTTGTTTGGCCGCACAATCCAGGTGTGGAATACCTACCGCCAGACAGACGCTTTCGTTGACGGCAAGCCGTGGCTTTTGCGCTTTTTCGACCAGATCCGCTTCTTCCCGGTCAGCCACGAGGAACTCACCGAGTGGCGGCGCGACTTCCCGCTGGGGCGCCGCGCCATCAAGGTGGAGGACAGTGTCTTCCGGCTGAAGGACTATCGTGCCTTTCTTAGTGACAATGCGGATAGCATCGGCGCGTTTCAAAGGAAGCGGGAGGCCGCCTTCCAGGCTGAGCGCGAAGAGTGGCAGGCACGAGGCGAATTTGACCGCGTCGCCGCCCTGACGGCCGACACCTCGAAAGACGAGGAAACTGAAGCCGTCATTGCCCCTATTGGCAGCGAATTGATTGAGGCTCCCTTTGGCGGTTCGATCTGGAAATTAAACGTCAAACCGGGTGACATGGTTGAGAAGGGCACGATCATCGCGGTGATCGAGGCCATGAAAACCGAATGCGGGATCGGTGCGCCCCATAAGGGCATTGTGCGCGCGGTCTATGTCGATCAGGGCAAGGCGATCGGCCCCGGCGCGCCACTACTGGCCCTGGAGGCGGTCTGATGGGAGCAGCCCTTGAACGATTAAGTGCCAGCCATATTGCGCAGGCTGTGCGTAGCGGGCAGACGACGGCGTTGGCGGTTATTGAGGGGGTGATAGAGCGTCTTTCAGCCTACGACACCCTTCAGCCACAGGCCTGGATCAGTCGAGCTGAGGGGGATACGCTTCGTCAGAAGGCCCGTGAAATCGACGCACGCGTCGCGGCCGGAAAGCATTTGCCGCTTGCAGGCGTGCCGTTTGCGGTGAAAGACAATATCGACGCTTTAGGCTTTGAGACGACTGCGGGCTGTCCTGACTATGCCTATTGGCCGTCTCAAAACGCGCGCCTTGTGCAAAGAGCTTTGGACGCTGGCGCCATCTTGGTCGGAAAGACCAACCTCGATCAGTTCGCCACTGGCCTCAATGGCAGCCGAAGCCCTTATGGCGCCCCAAGATGCGTATTTAACCGGGCGTATATCAGCGGGGGGTCAAGTTCAGGGTCAGCGGTGGCAACCGCTGCCGGACTGGTAGCGTTTGCTTTTGGAACGGACACGGCCGGATCCGGCCGGGTCCCGGCCGCGTTTAACCACCTGACCGGCTTTAAACCCACAAAAGGTCGCTGGAGCACGACTGGCCTCGTGCCAGCCTGCCGCACACTTGACTGCATCAGCGTCTTTACCGAGGCTCCGGAAGATGCCGCGCTCATCGACAACGTCGTTTCCGGCTACGATCCGGGCGATGATTTTTCGCGTGACCTGGCCCAGATTGAGCACCCGATGCAGCGTATCGGCGTGGCCGCACAGCTGAACTGGTGCGGGGACATCCACTCAGAGTACCTCTACGCAAAGGCGCTTGAGCGGCTTAAACAGATGGGTTTCGACCTTATTGAGATCGACCTTGCCCCCCTGAGCGCGGCGGCGGCTCTGCTTTATTCCGGTCCCTGGGTGGCCGAACGCACCGCCGCGATCAAGGCGTTTCTCAAATCGTCTCCGGGTTCCATCGATCCTACCGTGCGCAGCATCGTCGAGGGCGGCCTGACCGTCAGCGCCGTTGAGACGTTTGACGGTATTTATCAGCTGGCAGGCTTCAAGCGCTATGCCGATCAGATGTGGGACCAGATTGATGCCCTCATGCTGCCGACAACGCCAACCATTTACCGCGTGCGTGAGATGCTGGCCCAGCCTTTTGCGTTGAATGCCAATCTTGGGCTCTACACAAATTTCGTCAATCTGCTCGACATGGCGGCCATCGCCGTTCCCGCGGGCTTTCGCCCAAACGCAACGGGCTTTGGCATCACCTTCATGGGCCCGGCCGGCACTGATCGTGCCCTTTTGACGCTCGCCTCCCAGTGGAGGGGACACACCACCTACCCCGTACCCGAACTCGATCTCACTCAGGAATTTCGCATGGACACGATAAAACTCAGCGTCGTGGGCGCCCATCTTGAGGGCATGCCGCTACACTGGCAACTGACTTCGCGTAACGCTAAATTTGTTGAAAAAACAACGACGGCTAAGACTTACAAACTCTTTGCCATGGCAAACAGCGTTCCACCCAAGCCGGCCCTGATCCATGATGAGGAAGGCGCCGCCATTGAGGTTGAAGTCTATGAGCTCGATGCCGCCGCCTTCGGAAGCTTCGTTGCCGAAGTCCCGCCGCCTTTGGCCATAGGCACGGTTATGCTAGCCAGCGGCGAACAGGTAAAAGGCTTTGTCGCCGAGCCGCGCGCGACAAAGGACGCTGAAGAGATAACCGCGCTCGGCGGATGGCGAGCTTACATGGCAAAACTCAAAAGCTGACCTATCCATCGAACACTCACACCACAGAGACGAGGCCACAAGAACCGGGCCACAGAGGAACCGATGTCCGCATCTACGCCCGGTTTCCAGGGCTGTTAGTGAGTGAAACTAGGATGAGATTACTGGACCGGGACGCCCGCTCTCAGCTCCTCAAGCCAGAGGCTCGCTTCACCGTCAGAGGGCGCTCGCCAGTCACCGCGGGGGCTTAAAGCGCCGCCGGAAATCAGCTTAGGGCCATTGGGAACGGCAGAGCGCTTAAACTGAGAAATCGTGAAAAAGCGGAAGAGGAAAACCTCCATCCACTTACGAATCTCTGCCAGATCATAAAATCGCCGCTCGGCTTCGGGATAGTCTGGGGGCCAATGGCCTGAGGCCACGTCCTTCCAGGCGTGATACTGGAGGAAGGCGATTTTAGAAGGCTTAAGCCCGAAGCGGGTGAGGTAGTAGAGTGTGAAATCCTGCAAGGCGTAAGGCCCCACCTTGTCTTCGGTGCGCTGGGCCTGCCCGTTCTCAACGGGCACGAGTTCCGGAGAAATCTCCCGCTCAAGGACCGAGCGCAGAACGCGGCCCGCTTTGGCGTCAAACTCCGTGCGCGCCGCCCAGCGGATGAGATGCTGGATCAGGGTCTTGGGCGCGCCGCAATTGACGTTGTAGTGGCTCATATGGTCGCCGACGCCATAGGTGCACCAGCCAAGCGCGAGCTCGGAGAGATCTCCGGTACCGACCACAAAGCCCTTATGCTGTCCTGCAAGCCGGAACAGGAAATCGGTCCGCAAGCCGGCCTGCACATTCTCAAAGACGACATCATAAACGCGTTCCCCCTGGCCGTAGGGGTGACCTATATCCATGAGCATGCGTTTTGATGCGGGGCGGATATCAATTTCCTCCGCCGTGACGCCCAGGGCCCGCATGAGCTTATGCGCGTCTGATTTCGACCCTGAGGTCGTGCCAAAGCCCGGCATCGTATATCCGCGGATCTCTGACCGGGGCCGGCCCAGGCGATCAAAGGCTTTGCAGGCAACAATCAAGGCATGGGTAGAATCAAGGCCGCCTGAAACACCGATCACGACGCTCTGAGACTTTGTGCTCTCAATGCGTCGCATGAGGCCGTGGACCTGAATATTGAAAGCTTCAAAGCAGTCTTCATCAAGACGCTCGCGCTCATTTGGCACGTAAGGAAAGCGTTCGACCGAGCGATAGAAATCGCTAAGGCCGTGTGGCGCTTCCTCAAAGACCTGCACGCCTAAAGCCTGGTGCGGGTTAAACCGGCGCGCATCGGCAAAGGTTGCGGTGCGAAGCCGCTCCTGCCTGATGCGGTCAACGTCAATATCCGCTATGGTCAGGGTCTGGCTTGAAAAACGCTCACCTTCGCTAATGAGCTGGCCGAGTTCGTAAATGAGAGACTGCCCATCCCACGCGAGGTCCGTGGTCGATTCACCCGGACCAGAGGCCGTGAACGCATAGGCACACATCAGCCGCTCAGACGTGGCTTCACAGATGCGTTTTCGCACTCTCGATTTTCCGACGGTCACTGGTGAGGCTGAAAGATTGACGATGATCGTAGCCCCGGAGAGTGCAAGGGGTGTGGCGGGGGTGGCGGCCGCCCACATATCCTCACAGATCTCCACGCCAAGCGTGAAGGCATTCAACGCCCCGGCCTGAAACAGCTGGTGGGTAGAGACGCGCACAGTCTGGCCTTTAAAATCGATCAGGGTATCCAGTCCATGCCCGCTCGCAAACCAGCGCTTCTCATAAAACTCACGGTAGTTGGGCAGGAAAGTCTTTGGGACGAGGCCCATCAGTTTGCCCCGATGGACAACCGCAGCACAGTTATAAAGTGATCCGCCAAGCTCCAGCGGCAGGCCGCACACAATCAGACACCGCCAGTCTTCGGACGCCCTCATCAGCCCAAGAAGCGCCTCTGATGCCGCGTCCTGAAGCGTCTTTTGTAAGAACAGGTCGTCGAGCGTATAGCCGGTCAGACTGAGCTCAGGAAAGACGAGGACGTCTACGCCGGCTCCATTGGCCTTTGCCGCCAGATCCACATGCGCGCTGAGGTTCATCTGAGGGTTAGCGATATGGACATTCGGGGTCGCGCAGGCGATCCGAACAAAGCCATGGGATGCGGGGGAGTAGAAGTCGTCGCCAGATTTCGTCATTTTCGACACTCGCATACTTCGATTTCAGCGATATAGGCCCATTTTCGACGAATTGATATCAGATTGATTGTGAAATTTCGTAAAAATGGCAGTTTCTGTTGAATTACCCCTTAAAATTTTCCTTTTTGATTTCATTTGTTACTTTCTTGATTTGGGCTTTCTGATGTGTCTTTTTAGGCTTGGGTTGGTCGGGTTGTCTCTGTTAAGGGAAGACAACTGACATTCGTGTGTGTGAACCAAGATGAGCGTAGATCTTGAAGCGATCCGGGCGGCCGCGGAGCGACTGAAGGGGCATATAGCTGAGACCCCTCTCGCCTTCTCCCAAAAGCTGAGCGCGATGACGCGCACCAAGCTCTGGATTAAGTACGAAAACCAACAGTACACCTCTGCCTTCAAGGAGCGCGGCGCGCTCAATAAGCTCTCAGCCCTGACGGATGAGGAGCGCGCCCGCGGCGTCTTTGCCGCATCTGCGGGCAACCATGCCCAGGGCGTAGCCTACCACGCCCAGCGACTTTCAATACCCGCAACCATTGTCATGCCTCACGGCACGCCCTTTGTGAAAGTCCAAAAGACGCAGTCTTACGGTGCGCGCGTCGTCATTGAAGGGACGACCTATGATGAGGCGTCAACTCACGCCCAGGGTCTTTGTCGCCAGACCGGTGGCGTCTATGTCCATCCATTTAACGACTATGATGTGATGGCAGGGCAAGGGACACTGGCGCTTGAAATGCTAGACGCTGTGCCAGACCTTGACGTCCTCGTCATACCGATTGGTGGTGGCGGCCTGATCGCCGGTATGGCGACGGCGGCCAAGGCGCTCAAACCCTGGATAAAGATTATCGGTGTAGAGGCGTCCATGTACCCCTCTTTCGCGGCCCGCCGACGTGGGCTCAACATGCCGACCGGGGGCTCGACCATAGCCGAAGGCATCGCCGTTCGCGAGGTCGGGGACTTAAGCTTTTCGGTGGCAAACCCTTTGGTAGACGACGTGCTCGTTATCGATGAGGCCGATTTTGAGCGGGCGATTGCCGCCTTTGTCAACGTCGAGAAGACGGTCGCCGAGGGGGCCGGTGCGGCAGGCCTTGCGGCTGTCATGCGCTACCCTGAAAAGTTTGAAGGGCAAAAGGTTGGCCTTGTACTGTGTGGCGGCAATATCGACATGCGTCTTCTGGCCTCGGTCCTGCAGCGCGAGCTTGTCCGTGAGAAGCGTCTTGTGACCTATCGCATTCTGGGTGATGACCGCCCCGGCATGTTGTCGTTGATGGCGGACGTTATCTCGCGTAAAGGCGGTAATATCGTAGATGTCGCCCACAATCGCCTGGTCCTGGACGTTCCGGCAAAAGGTGCTGAATTTGATATCCTGGTCGAAACCCAGGATGCGCGCCATGCCCACGAGATTGCCGAGGGGCTACGCGGCACTGGCTATGCGCTTAGAATGGAATAGAGGAAAATCAATGACTTTTAATTGGATAAGACCGGTCTGTCTTCTATTGCTCGCCGCAACGGCTCTGCCTCTTAGCGCCTGTAATCGCACCGATCCCGCCGCCGAAGCGGCAAGTGAAGCCAATATCAAGGCGGGCGAAGCCTTTCTGGCTGAAAAGGCAAAGGAACCGGGTGTCCAGAAGTTGCCAAAGGGTCTTCTCTATAAGGTGATTACGCCGGCAAAGGATCCTAACGCACCAAAGCCTTCGCTGAGGGATACGGTCAAGATCCATTACGAGGGCCGCCTCGTTGATGGTACGGTCTTTGACTCAAGCTACGACCGCGGCGTTCCGGCCGCCATGCCTCTTGATGGTCTCGTCGAGGCCTGGAAGATTGCGGTTCCGCAGATGAAGACGGGTGAAACCTGGGAGCTCTACGTCCCCGCCCAACTCGGCTACGGCGAAACGGGTGCTGGCCCCATTCCGCCTAATAGCGTACTTGTATTCAAAATTGAGTTGCTGGGCATTCAGCCCTGAACTAGCGTCTTCGCCTATATTTTTCAGACACTATTCTTTTGAGGTTTTTGAATGAGCACTGCAGTCCTCGTTGCCGGTGGCGCCGGCTATATCGGGTCGCAAACCTGCAAAATTCTCGCCGCCAATGGCTTCTTACCGGTCACGATCGATAATCTTTCGACCGGTCACAAAGAAGCAGTCAAATGGGGCCCTTTGATTGAAGTCGATATCCGTGATCGGGAAGCGGTTTTGAAGGCCATTTCTGATTATGACATCAAGGCCGCCATCCATTTTGCCGCTTTCTCCCTGGTTGGCGAGAGCACAAAGGACCCGGCTAAGTACTATGATAATAACGTTGCCGCTGCGACCGCCTTTGCGTCCCACCTCGTTGAGGGCGGCGTCAAGGCCCTGGTCTTCTCTTCGACCGCCGCCACCTACGGCGTGCCGCAGACGCGACTGATTGCGGAAGATCATCCTAAAGCGCCGATCAATCCTTACGGCGACAGCAAGCTCGCCTTTGAAGGTGCTCTCCACTGGCTCTCCCAGGCCCACGATCTCAACTATGTGGTGTTACGCTACTTCAATGCGGCTGGCGCTGACCTCGAAGGCGAGGTGGGTGAAAGCCACCGCTGCGAAACCCACCTCATTCCCCTGATTTGTCAGGCCGCGCTCGGCACCGGCAAGGCGCTGACGGTGTTTGGTGATGACTATGCCACGAAGGACGGCACCCCCATCCGCGACTATATTCACGTGGTTGATCTCGCCAATGCCCACGTCGAAGCCATCCGCTATCTTCTGGCTGGCGGCAAAAGCGATGCCTTTAATGTCGGAACGGGTGAAGGGCTTACGGTCCTGGAAGTGATAAAAGCTGCCGAAGCCATTATGGGCATGCCCGTGCCCCACAGTGTCGGGCCACGCCGCGATGGGGATCCGGAAATCCTCGTCGCCGATGTCAGCAAGATCCGCTCGACGTTTGACTGGTCACCGAAATACTCAGATGCAGAGACCATCATCCGAACGGCGGCGCAGTGGCAGAAGACGAGGCCCTACTAAGCGCGATTAAAAGGCCTTCGATCCCTTCTTTTGTTGGGGGATGGTTGTTCCCGCCGCCCCTTAGAGACTTCGAAGCACGGATGGCCGATACGCTCAGCCATCCCCCTTCGAACTAACGGCTGCGGCATTGGCAGAGGCAAGGAGGCCTGAGACCGCAAGTTGCGTGTCGGGGGCAGCATCGTTGGCGCAGACGCATGCGACGGTCTTATTCCTTTGATCAATCAGGACTTCGCCATACCACATCATATTTGAGCCGTTGTGCCATAGGGTGCCATCATCGCGGATAACCCAGCCCAGGGCATAGCTATCACCAAAATGCGCCTTATGAAGCGTATCCCAGGTTTCAGCCTTGAGAAAGCCTGACGGCTGATTGAGGTGGGCTTGAAGATAGAGCAACATATCAGGTGCAGACATGTGTACGCGTCCGGCTGGACCAAGCGCCACGGGATTGTCGTTCGATACCCCAGGTCCCGCCTCAACAGGCTTTCTATTGTGTCCTTGCACCAGGTGACCTAAGGGCTGATCGCTTTGGCGGAAGTGACCTGGGGCCCCAAATCCCGCGCTTTTAAGACCAAGAGGCGTAAAGACCTCCGCCTCAATCAGCGCCTCCCAGGGCTTATTTGTCAGGACCTCAAGCATCGCACCAGCGATGATGTAGCCATTATTTGAGTAGAGATGCTGAGCGCCGAGCGGACTGACCGGTTTTTGTTTCAGGGCTGTAAGCGCCCATTTAAGGCGCTCTTCGCGGGGATCTGTCAGAGCATCGCGCGTAAAGAACACGAAGTTCATCAGATCGAGGTTTGCCTGAAGGCCTGCTCTGTGACTTAGCAGATGAAGTAGGCTTGCCTGACGAAAGGGCTCTGACACCCGCCCGCCAGGCTTTCCGAGGACGTCGCCCACGGTTGTCGACCACGAGAGCACCCCTTTGTCGATAAGGCGACCACAGAGCGTAGCGGTCATCGATTTCGTGATCGATCCCCAGTGCCACTGATCCTGCGGCTGAACGCTGATTTCATCACCACTTGAGCGAGCGCCGTCAGCTAAAACATCAGATGCAAACCCCGACGCCCATGCCGCCACCATGCCCGGCGTGTAGGCGGCGAGGCGTTTATCGTTCAAAACCTCCCGCGTGAGCGGAGCGACCACGGGTGGTGGCAGGGCTTCAGCCTTGTCACCTTTGGTAAAACGCAAAGGCAAAGGTGCACCTTGCGTGAATGTGCCGTCGATATGACGCTCGCTCGTGAGCGCGCCTGAAAAGCTCGCCTTGATGCTTTTGAAAGAGAGCTTGATGTGCTCGTCCTCAATATCGACGCTGGTTGCCGGAATTCTGGCATTTCCCTGATCGACGCTAATGAGCGTCACCGTCTGCCCACGAATCTCAAGCCTCAGGGTCAGGCGAACCGCGCCGGCGTTTAAGAGACCGGTCCAGATCCCATCGAAAGGCGTATCAGCCGCAGAGGCCAGGCCCGAGGCGGTGACACCGTACGCGGCCGCAGCGAGAGTTTGAAAGTGTCGTCTTGTCAGCATAGGAACGCCCCCGATCAGCGCATCTTAGAAGGCTGCGCCAATGCGTCGCTACTGAAATATTTGTAATGCGATCCCCTCCATGTCGGTTTAGAATTGAAAACATGAACACTCAGGCGCAAATCATCATCGTCGGTGCCGGTATGGCCGGTATGACCGCGGCATTATCGCTGGCGAAGGCGGGACTTACCCCGCTTCTTGTTGAGCGGCAGCCTCTCTCTGAACAGATTGAGCCGACCTTTGATGGGCGCGCCTCGGCTATCGCCTATTCGTGTTTCAGACAGTGGCAAACCCTGGGGGTCGGCGAGGCGCTTGAGGGCTATGCCTGCCGAATGGACGAGATTGTCGTCACAGACGCGCACCTGCCGGGCGCCGCGACCAGGGCGCCGTCGCCCTTCTTTCTTCACTTTAATGCCGCGGAAATCTCAGACCGATCCGGCAACGAGCCACTGGGCTATATGCTCGAAAACCGACATATCCGAGCCGTTCTTTACGAGGCGGTCGTCAAGGCAGGCATCCGCGTCATCTGCCCGGCGAGTGTCACCCAGATTGAGGAGACGGCAAACCATATTCGCCTCAGTCTAAGCATAGGCGAGGTCATCAGCGCGCCCCTGGCGGTTGCGGCAGAGGGTCGAAAATCCGGCCTTCGCGAACACGCTGGCATCAAGACTATAAAGCGCGACTATGGACAGAGCGCGGTTGTTGCGACGGTTAAGATGCAGTACCCGCATAACCATGTGGCGTACGAGTATTTCCTGTCGTCTGGCCCCTTCGCCATTCTGCCTCTGACAGACAATCGGGCGTGCCTCGTCTGGTCGGAGAGCCACGCCAAGGCCAAAGCGCTCCTTGAAGTCAGACCTGAGCTTTTTCAGGCGCATCTGATGCAGAGGTTTGGGGATTTTCTGGGCGAGGTTGAGCTCGCCGGTCCTAAGTTTATCTATCCCCTGTCGATGGCGCTGGCGGAAAACATGTACCGGGGACGCATTGCCCTTCTGGGTGATGCCGCGCACGGGATTCACCCCATCGCAGGACAGGGCCTCAATCTCGGTCTGAAGGACGCGGCGGCGCTCGCTGAAGTGCTTGTCGAGGCCGCACGATTAGGTGAGGATTTAGGCTCTGAAATCGTGCTTGAACGCTATGCCCGGTGGCGACGCTTTGAGAACGTGTCGACCTCGCTGATTATGGATGCCTTTGTGCATCTCTTCTCAAACAATAATCCGCTGATCAGACCGCTTCGCGATATCGGCATGGGCATTGTCAATAATATTGGTCCCGCCCGACGCTTCTTTATGGAGGACGCTGGCGGGGCAACCGGAGACCTGCCAAAACTCTTGCGGGGAGAGGCCGTCTAAGCCCTCCCAATAACCCCCGCCAGCAGCCGCGCCTCGGCCGAGCGCGAGGAGCCTGCCCGCCAGATCACGACGATGTCGCGATAGGCGTGGTCTGAGCGCAGGTGGCGAACGGCGACGGATGAGCGTTCAACAAGGCCCGACTCAATAGCCATTTCCGGCAAAAGCGACACCCCGAGCCCGGCATCAACCATCTGGACCAGCGTGTTCAGGGACGTTGCGGCAAACCCGCCGTTCAGCGATTGATTGACGTCACTGGCGCCCGGCGCATTCCACTGACAAGCGGCGAGCGCATGATCGCGCAGGCAATGCCCATCCTCAAGTAAGATCAGTTCAGATGATTTAAGCGCTTCCGGTTCGACCTCTGCCTCATGTGAGAGGGGGTGGTCCTTTGGCATAACCGCCAGAATTTCGTCCTTGCAGATGAAGGCATGATCAAGCCCACTTAAATCATACGGTAAGGCAATCACCGCCGCATCAAGGTTACCGCTTTTCAGAGAGCTGATCAGACGCGAGGTCTGATCTTCCCGCAAAAAAAGCCGCAGTTGAGGAAACTCCTGCCGCAGTTTCAAAAGAGCCTGCGGTAATAGAAAAGGGGCAATCGTCGGGATCACACCGAGGCGGAAGCGCCCGGCCAGGGGACGATTGGCGCCTTTTGCCGCTTCGACCAGATCTTCGGCCCGTGCCAGGATATCCTCCGCGCGGCGCAGAACATCCTCACCAATGGCGGTCATGATCACCTGACCGCGTGTGCGGTCAATAAGCCTCACGCCCAGAGCCTTTTCGAGCTCGGCAATGCCGGAAGAAAGAGCCGGCTGCGAAACAAAGGCAGCCTCTGCCGCGGCGACGAAACTTTTGTGCTCGTTGAGAAGCTTAAGATACTGGAGCTGGCGCAGAGTCGGGAGCATGCACGCAATATAAGCAATCTTTATTAAAATCGCAAATTGGCGATACCGTCCTTATGCGGCGGGCATGGACTTTCATAGTGAAACTTTAGTTTGTGCCTGCCATCGTTACCTTCACCCGAAAGGAGGCGACCATGTCAGACCGATTCGAGCAGCAATCACAGTCTTTGGTGGACTATGCCGAGCCGCCGGCAGAACCCCTTCTGGCGCGTTCGCTAGACAAAACCGTTGAAGCGGTCAGCTCGAAAAAGCTGGCGCCCAGGGCGAAGATTAAGTCTTTTGCGGCTCAAAGCGTCGTGCCTGATCAACGAGCATAATGGGCACGCCTGAGCGAATAGGAAAGGCGAGGCCCGCCGTGGGTGAGACCAGTTCCTGAGCAACCCGGTCATAGGTCAGCGCCCGGCGGGTGACCGGACAGACGAGGGCTTCTAAGAGACGCGGGTCGATTTCAGACGTATCAGGCACGGGGGAATCACTGGCGGGCGTTTCAATTTCTATTTCGGCCATAAGCGGGCTCCTCAGCTGAACAAAAGGGACGACAGCTTGCGTCGACCCGCCTTTGTGATGTCAGACATCTGACCTGCGGCTGCGAAAATCTTGAACAGATATTCACGCGCCTTCTGATTCTCCCAATCTGGCTCGACCTTTATAATCGCCAGAAGTTCGTCAATGGCCACAGATAATTCACCTTGTCCGGCAAGGCCACGGGCAAGGTCATAGCGGGCACCATGGTCAGACGGATCCGTGAAGAGGCGTGCGCGCAGTTCCTCAAGCGCTGTCGGCGCCCCGTCAGAGAGTTCTAAGGCGGCGCGCAAACCCTGAATGTCCGCGTCCTTGGCGTCGGCCGGCGCCTGATCGAGAACGGCTTTGGCCTGCTCGGGCTGACCGACCTTCATATACATCTTAGCGACCCCGGCGATCGCCTTCAGGTTCTGCGGATCCTGGTCGAGCACAAAAGAGTAGGCCTCCATGGCGCCACCGAGGTCGCCCTGCTCAAGTGACTGGGCCGCAAGCGCCAGCGCATCTTCTATGGAGGGGGCGCCATCATCTGCGCCGACTCCCAGCTTTTCAATAAAGCTTCGAAGTTCGGATTCGGGCTTAGCCCCCATAAACCCGTCAACCGGTCTGCCTCCCACAAAGGCATAAACGGTGGGAATAGACTGCACGCGCAATTGTCCGGCAATGGCCGGGTTCTTGTCGACGTCGATCTTGACCAGCTTCACCTTACCGTTGGCTTCGGTGACGACCTTTTCCAGAGCGGGGCCGAGTTGCCGACAAGGCCCGCACCAGGTCGCCCAGAAATCGACGATGACGGGTACGGTCTGAGAGGCTTCGAGCACGTCGTTCACGAAGGTGGCGTCGGAACCATCAATGATATGGGGGCTTGAAGCCATGATCTGCTCAACCTTTTTTCTGTGTCGTCTTCCTACTCAGGATGGGAAGAGAAGGCAATTGGCGCAAGGTCAGTGTCTGAGATTATTCCGGTGACGGTTCGCGGGGGGGCTCGCCTGGCGCCTCTCCTAACGGTTCCGGATCGCGGAGCGACTTCAGCGGCAGTTCCGGGATCAGGCCCGTGGCTAAAAGCCCCAGGATCGACACCAGAAATCCCGCAAACATAACACCTTTAATCGCCTCAGAGATCGTATCACGCACCACCGGATCAAGCGCCACCTTTGGCCCTCCCGACTGAACGGACCCATCTGTCTGGCTGGCCAGGGCCATGCGCTCAAGTTCCGCCAGGGACAGAACCTGCTCGTGCGCGACACTGGCCTTCGGCGCCATAACCATCAGGTTGTGGGTCAGGACCGCTCCGAAGACGGCCACGCCGATGGTCGAGCCTATCTGACGAAAGAACTGACCGGCGCTCGTCGCCACGCCCAGTTCCCGACGCTCAACAGCGTTCTGAACGGCCAAATTGAACAGGCTTTGCGCCGGCCCCAACCCGACACCGATAAGGGCGACCCGCCAGACCACGTCCCAGGCTCCGGCCGTATTCGGAAGCGTTGCCAGACAAAGCGCACCCAGCGCGGTCAGCGCCGAGCCCCCCAGCATAATCAGGCGGTACTTGCCGAACTTGTGCACCAGAAGGCCAGACAAGGTGGCTGAGGCAATGAGACCCACGGTCAGAGGAATAAGCGCCAGCCCCGATACGGTCGCTGACAGACCGAGTGCCAGTTGCATCAGAAGCGGCAGGAAGGAAACGAGGCCCATAAAGGCCATGAAGATCAGCACGGAGGCCAGATTGGCACTGGCAAAGGTGCGGTTACGGAACAAAGACAAGGACAAAATGGGGTTTTCGACCTTAGCCTCGACGGCCAGAAAGGCAATCAGGGCGACAAACGCACCGATGAAGAGCCCCAGCACCACTGGCGAGGTCCATCCGTCCGTACCGCCCAGGCTCAGGCCCAGCAGAAAGGGCAGGAAGGTGGCCACCAGAAGAATGGCTCCGGCAAAATCGATCTTGCCGCCGGTGCGGTGCAGGAGCTTTGGGGTTTTGGCGAGAATCATGAAGAGGGCGAGCCCTGCCAGAGGCAGGTTGATGTAGAAGACCCAGCGCCAGCCGGCGACCGGCAGACCGAAGATCTGAACCGTGCCCATATCGGTGAAAAAGCCGCCAATAAGGGGACCGATGACACTTGCAATGCCAAAGGTTGCCCCAAAGAGCCCGCCGAGCTTTGCGCGCTCACGCGGCGGGTAAAGGTCGGCGATCACCGCAAAGGCCGAGGTCATCAAGGCGGCCCCACCGAGCCCCTGGACCGCGCGGAACACGATAAGCTGCACCATGCCCCCCCCCAGAACCGGGAGGTCACCAAACTCACCGGCAAGGCCACACAGGCCAGAACCAAGCATGAAGATAACGACACCGATGACAAGGATGGGCTTTCGCCCGTAAATGTCTGAGAGCTTGCCATAGATCGGAACCATTACGGTCGAGGCGAGGAGATAGGCGGTCGTTACCCAGGCATAGAGGTCAAGGCCTGACAGATGGGCCACGATGCGAGGCATGGCCGTGGACACAATGGTCTGATCCAGCGCCGACAACAGAAAGACGATCATCAGGGCAATGACGGTTACCCGGCGTTCGGCGGCAGTAAAGGTTTGCGGCGTATCCATAGATCCCTCTGCTTATTTGAGGGACACCATACCGGCAGTCTTGAGGATCGCGCTACTGCAATCGTTTTGAATCGCCGAAGAAAACCAAAAGCGCCCTTTGCGCCGCCGCGTCCGTCGTCAGACCGGGAGAGCGTATCCGGTCATGAAAGGCTGCACCTTTGCCGAGACCTGTGAGCGGCGCCCGCAAATAGGCGAGCCATCGCACCCCGGCGAATACCGGATGCGTCTGTAGCGAGATGAGCTTGGAGCTCTCGAGCCTTATCTGCGCCAAAAGATGCCAGGTGTCAGGCCCATCGCCACTGTCATCGCGCACTACCGTCAGGGTCTCAAGATCTTCGGCTGTGTAATGGCGCTCCAGACGATGCTGGCCGCGCGACCAGGTCAGTGTCAGAAGACCTGGTCGGATCTCCCACTGTTCATCCGGCGACAGGCCGCCAAAAATGATGAAGGCGAGCCCGACGAAGAGACCACCGGCGATGATCAAACCAAAGAACAGGCTGAAAGGGGACAGAGGCCAAAGGCCCCGCCCCAGTTCGACGACGACCATGACGCAGGCGAAAAGACCCGCGCCGACAAGTATCCAGCGGATAAAGTCCGGCATGGGGGCGCCCAGGCGGATCACCTCATCCGCCTCATCAGGGAATTGCGCTTCCATGCCTTTTTATCGCATGGATCCGTGAAATAACCGCGACGAAACGCGGTTAATCAGCCTTGCATATCGAGGGAATAGCCGGCCGATCGCACAGTGCGGATCGGATCATAATCACTGTCGCCATTGAGCGCCTTTCGCAGTCGACCGATATGCACATCGACCGTGCGCGCTTCGACATACACATCGTTGCCCCACACCGCATCCAGCAATTGTTCGCGGCTGAACACGCGCTTGGGATGCTGCATCAGATAGTCGAGAAGCTTATATTCCGTCGGTCCCAGATGGACATCGCGACCCGAACGCTGAACCCGGTGCGACAGGCGATCAATGACGATTTCGCCGAAGATCACACGGTCTTCTGAGAGACCCGGACGGATGCGGCGCAAGACCGCACGAATGCGCGCGACAAGTTCGACCATAGAAAACGGCTTAATGACATAGTCATCCGCTCCCGTATCAAGGCCGCGGATCCGGTCCGTCTCTTCCGAACGCGCCGTCAGCATGACGATGGGCAGGTTGCGCGTTTCGGTCTGCGCGCGTAACCGGCGGGTGACTTCGATGCCCGACACCTTAGGCATCATCCAGTCGCAGACAAGAAGATCTGGCTGCCGCTCATTAATCATCATAAGGGCTTCATCACCATCTGTGGCGACCCCTACCTCATAGCCCTCTTTTTCGAGGTTGTACTGCAGAAGGGTGGACAGGGCGTCTTCATCTTCGGCGACAATGATGTAGGGTTTTACGCTCATGACAGTTCCTGATGGCCCCTATAGGGTGGACATTTTCGGGCGATCGTCGACATAGTCTTCGCCCGTGATTTCGTAGTGAATATGCTCGGCCATATTGGTCGCGTGATCGCCGATCCGCTCCAGGTTCTTGGCCATGAATAGGATATGGGTGCACGCCGAAATGGTGCGCGGATCACCCATCATGTAGGTCAAAAGCTCACGAAAGAGCGCGTTATAATGCTCGTCGACCTCGGTGTCGGATGTCCACACGGCCATGGCCATGTCGAGCTTGGCCGCCTTATAGGCATCCAGCACATCGCGCAGGCGCGATGATACAAGTTTCCCCATGCGCTCAATCGAGCGCGTAAGCGGCGACAGAGGCTCAGCCTCCGCAATCACCAGCGAACGCTTGGCGATATTTTTGGCAAGGTCCCCCGTACGCTCAAGCGAGGTCGCGATCTTCATCGCAGCGACGGTCTTGCGAAGGTCAGCGGCCATGGGCTGGCGAAGCGCAATTAGACGGATGCATTTGCGCTCGACGTCACGCTCCAGCTCGTCGAGCTTGCGATCGCGCTCAATGACGCTTTGTGCCAGCGCTACATCGCGCCGCGCCACGGCCTCGACCGCGTCGGCCACCTGTGCCTCGGCAAGCCCGCCCATCAGCATGACTTCTGCGCTGAGCTGGTCGAGTTCTTCGCCGTAGGTTCTGACGATGTGGTTGTTCATGACGCGTTATCCTTGACGAAAGCCCATATGTTGAATTTGTGACAGGCTTATTACACCATGCCGTTCATCACGGCAAAACTGTCATTTTTCACTCAGCGCGCGTTCACAAAGCCGATGGCCGGGCTTTCTCTGTAACGCCCAGGCTGAGGGAAGCAGGCCGTAAAGCTTGTATAGGTCTCCACGCTGCCTGTAGGCACAAGGTCGAGGCCCCCATAGGGCAGTAGCGACTTGTCCTCACCTTCAGAGGGCTGAGCAACGGACTCGACGAGCAAAGCTCCCCGGTGACGGTTGATAATGTGCTTGACAATCGCAAGACCGAGCCCCGTACCCAGACGGTCACCGGATTTCTGACCCTCCACACGATAAAAACGCTCCGCCAGGCGTGGCAAAAACTCACGCCGGATACCGGGCCCACGGTCTGTCACACGCACCACCGTATACCAGGATCCGCGCTGATCTGGCCTTAGGAGGACGAGTTTGGCCGCGGCAGGATCACGCGCCCCGAAGGCCTCTTCAAGTGTGCAGTCGGTGAATATCTCAATGTCGATGGTTGAGCCGGAGGGTGCATATTTCAGCGCATTATCCGACAGGTTCTGCACCACCTGCACGACCTGATCACGATCAGCGGTGAGAAAATACTGACCAGGCGCAGGGCCATTTACGCTGACTGTTACCCCCTTCTCCTTGGCCAGAATGCTGAGGCTATCCATTACGTCGCGCGCGCAAAGCGAAATATCAGCCTCACCCGACGGCGGCACGTGCTCGTTCATTTCAATGCGGCTTAGAGACAGAAGGTCCTGTATCAGGCGCCCCATCCGATCGGCCTGGGAGGCCATGATGTTGAGGAATTTATCCCGCGCCTTCAGATCGTCCTTGGCATGACCGCGCAGGGTTTCGATAAATCCCGTCAGCGAAGCCAGCGGCGTGCGCAGTTCGTGGGAGGCGTTGGCGAGGAAGTCGGCGCGCATGCGCTCAATCCGTCGGATATCGGTTTCGTCCCGGATGACAAGGAGGGCAAGACGCCGCAGGCCGCCCTCTGTAACCGGCAGCGGCGAGGTCCAGGCACGCCAGAACTTATCCTGCGCGCCTGAGGTTTCAAAAACGGTGTCACGCGCCACATTACCAAAAAGGGCTTCATCGACAGCTTCCAGAACCTCAGGAAAGCGCAGTGAGGACACGAGCAGGCCCCCCTCTTTAGCGATTCCGAAGGCGTCAACAGCGGCCTTATTCGCGAATACGACCCAGCGGCCGGCAATGTCATTGGGTTCGATCCCCGAAACAATCATCACCGGGTCGGGGATGGCGCGCAGCACCTCCTGAAAGCTTGGGCCTTCCGGCTGAACGCGCACGCGCTCAGGCACGGCTACAACGTCTTCGATGACCGCAGTCTTATGCCGCTTTAGTTCCGCATAGGTCACCCACAGGCTTACGGCGAGGATGCCGACGGCGAGCCATACGAGCCAGTGGGCCCCGGGAGACAACAGGGCGAGCGCGATCAGGACCAGAAGGCCCAGACCGAGAGGCAGAAAGATGCGCTTTCTTGGTTGCGCCGCCATAAATGCCGGATCCTGATATTGTGGCGCCCATAAGACCCCAGCGTGCGTTAACAACCTGTTATCCATCAAAGGTCTCCGCCCTGAGTTTTTATGGGCAGGACCTAGGCTGATTTGAAGACAGGCGCGTGACAGATCCGTTAAAAACCACAGCGCGCATTCATAAGCGCGCTCGGGTGGGCGTCAGGGGCGGGTCTGACCGCTGCCTCGCACGACGTATTTGAAGGTCGTCAGTTGCTCGGCACCAACGGGACCGCGCGCGTGCATGCGCCCTGTTGCAATCCCGATTTCTGCGCCCAGTCCGAACTCGCCGCCGTCGGCAAACTGCGTCGAGGCATTCCAGATGACGATGGCTGAATCGACCTCATTGAGAAAGGCTTCGGCGGCCTCGGCGTCTTCGGTGATAATGGCCTCGGTGTGCTGCGTGCCAAAGCTACGAATATGTTCGACCGCTTCGTTTAAACCACTCACCACCCGCACAGCCAGTATCTTGTCGAGATATTCGGTGCGCCAGTCGTCTTCAGTGGCCTCGACCATCGGCTGGATGGCGCGCGCGGCTTCATCGCCGCGCAGTTCGCAGCCTTTTTCGATCAGGGCGAGAGCGATACGCGGCAACAAGGTCTCGGCTACGGCCTTGTCGATCAGAAGCGTTTCGGTCGCTCCACATACCGAGACGCGGCGCATCTTGGCATTCAGCACGATCGAGACAGCCTTGTCCGGGTCGGCTTCCGCGTGGACATAGGTGTGATTAAGGCCCTCCAGGTGGGCCAGAACCGGCACACGCGCCTCGGCCTGCACCCGTGCCACGAGCGACTTGCCGCCGCGCGGAATAATCAGATTAACCGCCTCATTGAGCCCCCCTAAAAGCAGGCCCACAGCGTCACGATCAGCCGTCGGCACCAGTTGTACGGCGGCAGGCAGATCGGCCTCGGCAAAGGCCTGTTCAAACGCGACGAAAATGGCTTTAGCCGAGTTCAGCGCCTCCGAACCGGTACGCAGGATGGCGCCATTTGACGAGCGGATACAAAGAGCTGCCGCATCAGCCGTGACGTTCGGGCGCGATTCATAGATGATGCCAATGACACCGATGGGCGTAGAGACGCGGGCAATATCGAGGCCGTTCGGACGTTCCCAGCGCGCCAGTTCCTTACCCACCGGATCGGGCAGGGCCGCCACGTCTTCGAGCCCCCTGGCCATGGCTTCTACGCGATCTGGGTTAAGCACCAGACGTTCGACCATCGCACTCGATAACCCCTTCTGGGAGGCGGCCTCCACATCGGCCGCATTGGCGCTCAAGATAGCGTCCTGCTGAGCACGGATATGTCTGGCCGCGCTGAGGATCAGACGTGTGCGTGCTTCCGGACCGGAAAGACGTAGCGCCTCAGCGCCTGCCCTGGCTTTAGCGGCCAGGTCAGTCATGAGGTGGGTCAGATTGCCGTTGGTGTCCATTTTGCTATCCCAGATGGATTGTCTTGCGATAGGGTGAGCGCCATTGTGCGCTCACACCATCACCATATCGTCCCGGTGTATGACCTCATCACCTGACGTGTACCCCAGAAGACCTTCTATGTCCCTGCTCGCGCGACCCTTGATGGCGGCAATGTCGTCTGAACTATAGGCAGCGATGCCACGTGCCAGTTCGCGACCGTCGTGCAGGATCGAGACGCTGTCACCCTTGTCAAAGAGACCCGCGACCGAACTGATGCCTGAAGGCAGAAGCGATTTGCCAGACGCGAGCGCTCTGGCAGCCCCGGCATCGATATGGATTTGCCCTGCGGGTACCACCGTCCCGGCGATCCAGGCTTTGTAAGCGGCACCGGAAGATGCCTGCGCCACAAAGAGTGTGTAGCGCGCGCCCTGGCTGAGCGCCGAAAGCGGCCGCAGAGCCTGCCCGTTCATGATGGTGGTCGAGCAGCCCGCCGCCCCGGCAATGCGCGCGGCAGCAATCTTGGTCGCCATACCGCCCGTGCCCACCCCGGCGGCCGCATTGGCGCCTCCGGCCATGCCTTCAATTTCTGGCGTAATGGCGTCAACGATGGGAATATGTTCCGCTGACGGATTGTTACGCGGATCAGCGGTATAAAGCCCGTCAATGTCCGACAGAAGGACTAAGGCTTCAGACCGGACCAGCATGGCCGCCCTCGCCGCCAGCCGGTCGTTGTCACCATAGCGGATTTCTTCCGTTGCCACCGTGTCGTTCTCATTAACGATGGGAACGACCCCCAGCTTCAGGAGGGTATCTGCCGTTTCACGGGCATTTAGCCAGCGGCGGCGGCGTTCGGTGTCTTCACGCGTCAGAAGGACCTGGGCCACCTTGATTCCGTGTTCGGAGAAAACCTCATCCCAGGCGCGCATCAGGATGGGCTGACCTGCCGCCGCTGCCGCCTGTTTCCGGTCTAACGGCAACTGCCTCGTCGTGAGCCCCAGATAACGCCGCCCCAGGGCGCCTGCCCCGGAGGAGACAATCATAACCTCAACCCCGGCCCGCCTCAGCCGCGCCACGTCCTCAGCCAGACCGCGCATCCACAAAGTATTGGCCGCCCCCGTCTGCGGATTAACGATGAGAGCCGAGCCGACCTTCAGCGTCACGCGCTTTGCCTGCGCGATATGCGCCGGAAAGTCCGATTTTATGGCGGCGACCGTCATGGAAAGTCTTTTCTCAGGCGTCTGAAAATGATAGGCCCGCCGCGAGTGTTTTATCGCGGGCAGCGCCCTTGCGCCTATTAGCGGACAATCCCTTCGCGAAGCAAGAAGGGTTTGAATGCTTTTAAGAAATGGTAACAAAATGAACTATATCGGCACGCGCGGTTTCAAAGAGCAACGCAGCTTTGCGGGCGCATTGCTAGACGGTCTGGCCCCCGATGGCGGGCTTTATGTACCTCAGGCGTGGCCGACTCCGGATTTCGACCTGTCAGCGGCCTCGAATGGCGGCTATGCCGACCTCACGGTGCAACTCCTCAACCTCTTCGGGGTGGGTGTTCTGGGGGATCAGGCGGTCAAGGCGGCGGCTCAGCGCACCGAAGATGCCTTTTTGCGCGATGGGGCCGTGCCTCTGACGCGACTGGAAAACGATCTTTATCTGCTCGAACTCTACCACGGGCCGACGCACGCCTTCAAAGACATGGCCATGCAGATGATGGCCCCGCTGACCGATGCCGCCCTCGCACAGCGCGGCGAAAAACTCACTCTGGTAACCGCCACCTCCGGTGATACGGGCGCTGCGGCCGTGCGCGCCTTCGCCGGCTCTGAACACGTCAAGCTGATCGTTTTTCATCCACTGGGTCGCGTTTCACCCGTGCAGCGCCTGCAGATGACGACAGTTCAGGCCGACAATGTGCTGAATGTCGGGGTGAACGGCGATTTCGACGACTGCCAGAAGATCGTCAAGGCGCTGTTGTCTGAGCCCGCCCTGAAAGCCCAGGGCCTGATCTCTTCGGTCAATTCGATCAACTGGGGCCGCCTTCTGGGGCAGGTGCCCTATTATCTGTCCGCCGCGGCCCATTCGGGCCTCGACAAGCCAGAATTTGTCGTGCCTACGGGCAATTTCGGCGACGCGTTTGCCGGCTGGGTGGCGCGCCAGATTGGCGGCAATGTCGGTCATCTGCACGCTGCAGTGAACCGTAATGACGCGCTCAATCAGGCCATCAATAACGGCCGCTATGTGCGCCGTCAGGCCGTCGAAACGGCCTCTGTTTCGATGGACGTGCAGGCGCCGTCAAACTTTGAGCGGCTGGTCTTTGAAGCCTCCGGCCGTGACGCGGGCGCCACGCGCGACCTGTTTAATGCCTTCGGGCAGTCCGGTGAGGTGGCATTGTCCGGACATCTGCAAGAGGCGCTGAAATCCGAGGTCTCAGCCTCGACCGTTTCCGAAGATCAGACTAAGGCTACCATCAAGCTGGCTTACGAAAAATACGGTCAGGTGATCTGCCCGCATACCGCCGTAGCGCTTTCGGCGGCCCTGACGCGTCGCGAAACGGGCGAAGCCAAAGGCGGACAGATCGTTCTGTCTACAGCCCATGCGGCCAAATTCCCTGCCTTTGTGACCGAAGCGCTGGGCTTTGAGCCTAAGGCTCCGGACGCCATTACCAACCTCTATGGCTTAACCGAAACCCTGAGCGAAATGCCTGCCGACGTCACTGCGGCGGTCACTACCGTGAAGGCTTTCATCGAATGGATCGATTAATCGGTCGAGGTCAATGTCGGGTTTCAAGGCCATCTCAAGTCGTCAGCAAGAAACCTGCGCTTATGGGATTGTAGGGAGAATTTTCTGAAGGCTTGCGTGAAAGAACGCCGCGCCCCATAAATCGAGCGTTTTCGCTTCGGAGGCTCGCAGGAAGCGCCTGACATCCTCCGTTGCGTCGCTCCATACGATGGTGTCGATCTTTTCAGTAAGCACGGCTTTCAGCCAGTTGATATCAACGTCAAGATCAGACTGGCCTGCCCACGGCCCTTTTTGCCGCAAGGCTGCTGAGAGCAGCGTAAGATTAGGCACAACGCGTCGGGCGACATACCATGAGAAGTCGAACCAATCGCGCCCCTTCACATATGGCCGACAAAGAAGCGCGTGTATCTTCAGGGCAAAATTTGACGCGAGGTCTTGATGTCTGACCTCATAATCCGTCGGAAAATCTAGATAGGTTTTCGCTTCTGTTGAACCCACTGGCGGATTTGTATCGATTTCCAGTTTGATTTTGATCGTTTTGTGCCGACTGTTGGCAAAACTCAGGTCAAGTTGGCGCGCGATAGCGGTATCTTTGATTACCGCCTCCCGAATGACACTGTCCATGCGTTCTTTCGATATGATCTCAAGCCTGAGACCAAACTGATTGAAGACCTCGGATAGGGTTTTCAAGTACGGTTGAAGCTCAAAGGACGGGTTCGGCTCCCGCAGGATAAAATCAAGATTTTCAGAAAATCGGGGCAGGCCGTTTAGAATGCGCAGGCACGTCCCCCCCTGAAACAACGCTCTCTCGAAAAAGTCTGCACGCCAAAGCGCGTGGAGCGCGATCTCCTGAAGGATTTCCTTAAGGGCATTTTCCTCTTCAAGCGTGTTGACGACATTGTACTCATTCAGTTTTTGACGGATGATCTCTATCATCGCTTCGATCCATTGCTCTTCAGGCAGGCTTCGTAGAGCTTGTTTGAGAACTCTTTTGTGTTTGTGTGCTTATAGACGTGGCGCAACTCTTCGAGTTTTCGGGGATCGACCCCAGTCAGCTCATCAATGTCGACCCTCAAGCCGTCAGTAATCCACGACAAGCCCTGCCAATTAACTTTGCGGTACGCCACGATATCCATCAGCGCGCGCACAGGTGAGGCAACGAGTGCCGTCGCCTGACCCAAGCGCTTGCTTTCAACACCAACCAAAAACTGGTAGGACTGCAAGGCCAACGGCAGAAAAGTAAAGCTCCCAAAAGTCTCTGTGTCATAGCCAAATGATTTGCGCCCAGGGGTGACCGACGCTGTTTGTAGAACCGCTTCAGGGATCCAGCCGTGAAATGCGAGTGCACTTTCAAAAGAAACATAGCTGCCAGGATGAAGAGCCTGCGCGACGACAAAAGGGTGAAGCGGCGCTGAGCTGAGATGGGTCGGCAGAACATATAGCCCGCGCTTAATCCGTATCAGACTTCGACTTTTAAGCGCTCGGTTTACAATGCCGTAACGACGCGCAGCACTTCCGCCGAGAATGTCGGCTAGCTGCCGCTCATTTAGAATCCGCTCGGTATAACCACTCGATCTAATTACGTCGTCTAACACGCTCATAAAATTCCCAATACTTCCAAATTATGAAAGTTTCATGGATTTCCTTCACACCAGAGGTCCAGGCTGAAACCGTAGCTCTTTTCGGCAAGTAGCATTTTGTCGGCATATTGCGTCTGCCGCGCCATTTTTTGCAATTCTGACGAAGACCAGAAAAGCCCAAATAGGTTGAGCCCCTTCACGCTTTGCCTTCCCATTTGATCGGGGCGTTGCAGCCATAATGGGGGCACAGCCTTGAGTGCGAGATGCACTGCCATAAACACATATCTGCCCTTCGCGTTAAGGTCTTTTTGAACAATGCCCGCTACTCCCCGTTTGGGGATTGATTAGTTACTCAACAAACGACCCGATAGAGGTGGTGTAACGAAGTGGCCAGGGCGCTTATCATCGAGGATAGCCAGATCCAGTCGAGGATTATCGGGCGGATGATCAGAGACATGGGCTTTGAGGTCGACTTTGCGCTTAGTTTGGCGCAGGGGACTCAACATTTAAAAACACTCAAGGTCGATGCGGTCTTCCTCGACGTCTTCCTCGGTGATCACAATGCCCTTCTTTTCGTGGACAGCCTGCGCAAGCTCGCGCCCCAAGCGGTATTCGTCCTTATGACCGCAGGATCGCAGACAGAGTGCGTGGACGTCACGGTATCAAAAGCCCGGCTTGCGAGGGCTGACTTCATGCTCAAAAAGCCCTTCAACGCTTCCGATATTGAGGTCATCCTCCAACAGACATTTGACAAAAGCGCTGGTCTGAAGCGACGCAAACATGTTCTCGTAATTGAAGATAGCGCTCCCATCAGGATGATCTGCGAGCGCGTCCTTAGCGCTATCGGATATCGGGTCACAACGAGTGAAACCATGGAAGATGCGTTCGCCAATGTGGACATTGCGCACGTAGACCTCGTTTTGTGCGACATGTTTATGCCAGGTATGGGAGGCTTCAAAGGCATTCGCTCAATCAGGCGGACATGGCCTCAGGTGCCAGTCATTGCCATGTCTGCGGGTCTTGATGAGGCCGTACGAAATCACGATGTGCTGGCAGCGACAACAAAGCTCGGCGTTAACGCCCAGCTGAGGAAGCCCTTCGAAGCAACCGATCTTCTAGAAGTCGTAAGCGCTGTACTTGAGGAGGGGCACGTCTAGAGAATGCTGGTCCCGGATTAGACATCTGACTTAGGCCCGCGTTTACGGTTGAAGCCCCTAAGAAATTCACTTAGCCTGACATTCGCGCCAGGTTGTCTTGGGGGTCTTGTCTTGCCCACCTATGTTGCCGAAAAACTGATTGACGCTAAAGCCCAGGCCATTGCTCAAATTGCGGCAACGCACCTCGGCACAAACGTAGCTGAACCTGCACAGATTGCGAAATTGCGCGCCTTGGTGGGCTTTGAGCACTATTGCATCTCAGGGCTCAATTATCCGGGGCTGGGCGTAGGCGCAGGCGTTATTCTCGCCAGCGATATGCCCGAAGCGTTCCTTGAGGCGTATTTGACAGAAGGCTACATCCGGTTTGATCCGCTTCACCACATGATCCGGCCAGACAGGCCCTGGGGGAGCTGGCATGCGCTGACCGATCAAGAGCTGTCTCAGCCAGAACTGCAACCTATTCGAAGTTTAGAAGCGCGTTTCAACATCTCACTGCGCTCCTGTCTTGGCCTCTACAGGGGCACCGTTCGGTTTGGTGGACTGACCTTTACACGCGCAACGCCCTTCAGCGCTGAAGAACAGTTTATGATCGAAGCCGTTAGTCGTTGGGTGCACCAAGAGCTCAGTGAGGCCTACATCGCCGATATGTCCCAGCGGGCTGGTATTTCAGGCGGTGAGTTGAAATGCTTGAGCGGGGTTGCCGCTGGCTTCGATCTCTTGGAACTCTCTCGCTCAACAGGCTTTGCCCCGGACACGGTCACCACATACATCAAAAATGCTATTCGCAAGCTTGGATGCCGAAACCGTGCGCACGCGGTTGCTGAAGCGATGCGTCGGCGCCTTTTAGCCTGAATGATAGGTTGAAATCCTTGGACTTATAAACCGGCCAATTCCGACGCAGTCGAAGGTCGGTCAAACTGACTGCGTCGGAACCGGTAGCGCATCGGAAAATTGATGCATAACGACGATATTTCGATTCGGTCAATTGTCAATCGCCCCTTCTTCCACTCCCCGATCTGTGAGTGAATTGTTCCATAGATTGCATTTCAATTAACCACAAGTTTACCAAAAATGATAACAATGTAATTTCAAATGGGTGGCGTTAGAGACGGTACCTGTTTTTTTACCGAAAATACATGATCTTATCAGGAAGCGAAGCGTTCTTCAGACACGGATTCCGAGGCAGGACACCGGTTAGATTTGCAGCCAGTCACCGAAAAGGACGCAGTCTGCGGACCTACCCACCCCATTATGGGGATAGGGAAGAGCAAGGAGGGGGAGATGATCGGAAGCCAGGATTGGGTTGCGGCGAAAGACGGCCCGTCTCACGATCAGGAGGCGCCCCTATTACTTCATCCGTCATTTTGGTCACAAGCTGACGTAGCGGCCGAAATAAAGAAAATACCCTTAGAGCAGATCAAGCCTCTGATCGGGGCACGACTTAACACCATGACACGGGCTTTAGGGGAGCTGTTGCGGGAGATCAGCAAGCTAGAAGACCTTGCAAGATCGGCGGATTCGAGATCGGCAACTGAAATTCTAAGCGCCGCAGATGAGCTTTCAGACTATGCAGCCCGCCTCATAGAGATGACGAGGCTTCTCAACGAACTCCATAGTGCTGAGAGCCCGGCGCAAACCACGCCTTAATAACGAACGCGGCCACGGCCGGTAAGTGAACTCACAGACGATCGTTTCGTATTAGTCTTGTTTGGAGGTTTTTGATGCTCTACGTCCCCGATACGGTAATGAGCGCCTTTCAGGAGCTTTTAGACGACGCGATCACTCCGGCTCAATGCGTGTCCTGGCTTCTCTCCCATTATAAGGGCATCAACCCAGGTCCACGCACCCGCTTTGAGATCAGTGATACGGTAATTAGCCAGGTTGAGGACGTCTTACTCGGGCAAACGACCGTGGTCGAGGCGGTTGAGCGACTAAACCGGCTCGGCATTCGTTAAGTTGCGTCATGCGGCCTCGCTATGGCTCCTACCCATACGCCCGCTGACCATACCACGCGTATAAGGGTGACGGGCCTTGGGTTAGGCCACTTTTGCCGGCACGGTTTTTGTCTCGAATGCGTTAAGCTCCGTTAAGGCGGCAGGCCTTCCGAACAGATAGCCTTGCATGGTGTCGCAGTGTTCCGTCTTGAGGATCTCAAACTGTTGCTCCGTCTCAACCCCTTCTGCGGTTGAAACTATACCAAGACTGGAACACATGCCTGAAACAGCCCGAATTATCGCCAAACATTCCGACCTTTGGCCGAGATCTCGCACGAAAGACTGATCGATCTTTATCTTATCGAACGGAAACGCGCGGATGTAGTTGAAGGAGGAGTAGCCTGTCCCAAAGTCATCAAGTGAGATGCGCACCCCTAAAGCTTTCAGGGCTCGCAAAACCTCGAGAGCCTGACCTGTATCGCCTATCATAACGCCTTCGGTTATCTCGATCTCAAGCCGTCTGGGGTTAAGACCAGACTCTTGCAGGGCACGCGACACGACGCTGACTAAAGAGCGGGATCGGAACTGGACCGGAGAGACATTTACCGCAATCGTTGTGTCCTCAGGAAGGGACACCGAATCCTTACAGGCCTTGTGGATGACCCATGCCCCGATCTCCTCAATAATGCCCGTTTCTTCAGCGACAGGAATAAAATCGGCGGGAGAAACGATGCCACGGGCTGGCGATTGCCATCTTAAAAGCGCCTCGTAACCGCAAACACGCCCCGACTTCACGCAGTAAATCGGCTGGTAAACCAGGAAGAACTCACGCCCGGCGGTTGCCTTGCGAAGATCAGCCTCAATTTTCTGCCGGTGCAGATACCTCTCATGAAGTTGTGCGTCGTAGACGGCAATGTCATTCCGACCGCCTTTCTTAGCCGCGTATAAGGCCTGATCGGCGTGGCGCATAAGATCAATCGGCGCCGCATCGGGATTATCGATAAACTCAATCCCAACGCTCGCCCCAATAGTTATCTCAAGCCCATCAAGCTCATAGGGGGCGCTGAGGTGGCTTACCAGTCGCTTAGCCACCCGATGAGCGTCTTGATGAAGGTTTATTTTCTCCATAAGAACCGCGAACTCATCTCCGCCTAAACGTGCCGCCAGATCACCCGGCCGCAATACGTCAACGAGCCTGCGCGCCACCTTCGCTAAAAGCGCATCACCCGTGGCGTGGCCATAAAGGTCGTTCACCGCCTTAAACCGATCGAGGTCGAGACAAAGTATAGCGGCCATGGACTTGGTGCTTGCACGCACGACCAGGTCTGCGAGGCGCTTCTTGAAGAGATTGCGATTGGCTAGACCTGTGAGAGAGTCGAAATTGGCCATGCGTTCAATCGTCGCCCGTGCCAGGTGCGACTCGGTGATATCAGCAATGACATCGAGATAGCCGCCACCTTCCACACCCGTGCGTGATACCCGCACCGTGCGCCCTGACGGCCAGATATGCTCAGCTTCGTTGTGTCCAGTTTGGGGTATAGCCAGATATTCCAAAATCAGCATCAGGCGATCGTGACTGGCGCTTACGCGCTGGCCGGCGGCTTCAAGCGTCTGAACAAGCGTGAGCCCTCTCGCATCGCCAAACCCCTTGATTTCAAAGAAAGACAGATACGCTCGGTTATACTCCAAAATGCGTCCGTCTTTGTCATAAAGACATATTCCGTGTGGCAATGTCTCTATCGTCGCCTGAAAACGTAGCCCGTTTTCCCGTAAATCCCGCAAGCTCTGGCGCAGCTTTTCGTTAGCCATTTCAAGCTCATCGGTCATCAACTGCGTGGCCCGATCAAGCCGTCGGCTATCAAGCTCATATTCGCTATAGGCAAGGCTTACGAGATCAAGGAGCACATTGAGATCTAAAGAACCCGTTTTATCGGTCGCCTTCTGAAGTTGTCGATCAAGCAATCTGTGCATCATACGACCTCCGAAAGAAGGGTAAGGCACATGGTCTGATTGTGCAGGCCGGCGGTCGAATAGTCAGGGTAGGGCGCTATTTCGCCATAGGAATAAAAGCCAAACTGCACCGTATCCGCGTCCAGACGTTGCCCAACCGCCTCAACCTCATCAAGGGTTCGCTGGCCCATCAAGAGGCGGCGTCCAACACAGGAGACGGTAAGGCATAGTTGCGGCTCCAGATCAGGGTCATGGATCCTCAGATGCGATAGCGCACGGTCAATCGCCGCCTCTGCACCTGAAACGAGATGGTCCGGTTGCCCTCTCATCAGGCGCGCGGGCCAGTTCTGCGGGATACTTCCGGCAAAAGTGAGTGTTTTGGCGGATCTGTCTATACTCAGGACCGTTCTGACGACCTCACGTGTGGGGTGATCAGGATCATGGATCTTCAGCGGAAACATGAGTGCGGAAGCGGGGAGTTGGGCGGCTTCTTCCCCAAGGTAGGTTTCGTAAAGATCAAGCGCTGGACCATCATCAAGTGTTTTGAGGACGGTGCCGACAGCGCTTGTTACCTCTCGCTCAGGACCGAACGCCTTCCACCCGCCGCCGGTCGCAGCCCCCACTCTTAAGGCCTCGCCGTAAAGGGCTACGGCCACAATGTCTTTAGACGAGACGCTGTCAGCGTTAAGAACGTAGGTCTTTTCAAACGCGGCGCCGTCACCGGCCAGCCCGCCTGTGATGATAACATTCTCCCCCACCCCTTCTGAGACAGCATCGATCAGGGCGGAGCCATCGACATCAAGGCCGGGGCTTAAGAGGAGAAGGTAGCGCAGATCGGGTGCGCAGAGCGATTTCGCTAGATCCTTCCCCGCCTCGTAAGACTGGGCTTTCGTCTGTAATTTGACTGAAGCATGCCTTATGCGCACTTTTTCAAAGGACAAAGCAATGCCGCTCCAGCCCGCCTCGTTGAGCGACCTCCCTTCAATGGCCGTACCCGTGGTGGTCCCGGTAATGATCGCCTGTGGGGCCGCCTTACGCAAAAGACTGAGGTGACCCTCTTCACCCGGAAGGTCCTCTTCAAAGGCACGCCTTGTACCGAACACTAGAATTAATTGAGCCTTAGAAAGCGTCTTGACCGATACCTTGTCACTGAGACTGGCCTCATTTACGCGCAACGTCCACACGACTACCACTCCATTACAGAATGGCGTTATGCGCCAAAATCTTTATCGCAGATTTAGGAAACGCAGTTAACGCGCGTTTGAAGGCGTTCAGAACGGAGTCGACCATTTCGGTCTTGGCTGAGTACTAGATCCTGCCTCTATCGAGTGGATTTAGGCCTGCGAGCGCTCGTGCTTTTTGGCTCGACATCAATCCTGAGGTGCTGAGACCCGGTAGCCTTTCGCCCGCAGCTTTTCGAGCACGCCGCCTTTGCGTAACAACTGGCCTAAGGGCAATACGGCCACCGTCTTGCCGGGTTTACTCAGGGCTTCAGAGACAGCGCTCACGGAGTCGGTAATACTGCGGTTCAGTGTCGCGGTAGCGGTGGGAGATCCCGACAAGCATTTCATCAGGACTGAACCCTGATAAAGGCTGCGAAGTGTTGAGATATCCCCTACCGTCCAGGCTTGCGCAGCGCGCGGTGCACGATCCATATCAAAATCGATATCGTCCAGCGTATAGCGAAGGCAGGCTTCTCCCGCCTCTTCGCTCATAGCATTGACTGCCTTAAACAAAGGGCCGCTGTCGTACCGACCGGCTGCACGTGCCGGCACCCTGGCACTACGCGCCAGCCGCTTGATCGTTGTCACAGGCTCGTCTTCGCTCAGGCCATATTTACGTAGCACCTCACGGCGCAAACGCGCCCCGGCCCAGACCGGTTTGTCTTTAACAAAATCCTTGGTCGACACACCCGCCCGACGCGCTGTGGCTTCATAGCGGGCATAGAGATCGCTTGGCAGAGCCTCTATCAGCCTGGCGCCTTCCGGCAAACTTTTGTTCCGCATCAAGGACCAGAGATCGGCGGGGCCCGTGGTGTTGTCGGGTGGTGTAATCAGACCATTGGCACCGCTCAATGCATTCTCGATGCGAGTCGTCTTCCAGGGCTGCTTCTTGGGAAACACCGGCAGGACACCAATAATGATGACTTGGCTGTCGTCGTCCGATACCCGCCACAAGGCCGGACCGACTGCCGCCTTGGCACGAACAACAATCTCGGTATCTGCCCAATCCTCCTGTGCACGCGCCTGCACCGCCGAAAGCGTCAAAAAAAGCGACATCAAAACGAAAGCAAAAGGTCTCATCAGCGGCACTTTGCTGTGATTTGACGACAGTTTTTTAAAACCCGTCCCTGTAACCAATGCCAGCTCCCACAGGGGCAATACCTGCACGAGATCAATCCATTAAGCTGGAATTAAGACGCGAACGCTAATGTCCGGATGAGTAAAGAGTAACCCTTGGGTAACCATATGCCACAAAAAATCGCTCATGGCGAAAAGGCGACCCTGACAGATTTGATCACCGTTTCGGTGGTGGCAATCTTTTGCCTCCTTCTCCTTTGGCTCGTTTACCTAAGCCCACGACAAGATGAGCCGGTCGCTGTTGTCTCAGCGCCCTGGCAACATCGCTCTGCTGCGGAAATCGTCGCGCGTGCGGGCGGGTATCTGGTTTCAAGTTCCTATAGCGGTGCACTCATAATCGCCCGGTCTGGTGACCCTGCCTTTTCGCGCAATCTAAGTGCGCAAGGTGCTCTTTTCGTTTTTAACCCGCGCCTTCTAGCGGGCTGTGGAGTTAAGCCGTCATGATCGAACTTAAAAGTGTTCAACACGCTTTTTCAAAGGCGCTCATAGGCTTTTTGTGGCTGAACTGCGCTCTATTAGCCATCATACCGTTTGCCTTCGGTGCGGGGGCAACGGGCCTTGTGCCGGTGACGGTTTCGGTCCTCCTGAACACGGTTGTCACTGTGTTCTGGAAAACGGATCCAATCGGATTTCGAACGCGCATAACGTCGTCTCTGGCGTTGGCTACGATTGTGGCGCTAGTCGTCTATGAGTTTGACGGCCATTCCTACCAGCTCGACATGCACATGTACTTTTTTGCCTGTCTGGCGCTCCTGGCTGGCTGGTGTGACTGGCGTGCGCTTATAGCCTATTCGGGTCTGGTGGCGGTTCACCATCTGGGACTGACCTACCTGCTGCCCTCGGCGGTTTTCCCTGAAACCCAGCCTGACCTGACGCGCGTCCTGATCCATGCGGTTATTCTGATCCTCCAAACGGGGCTTCTGGTGTGGCTGGTCTTGCGGATGCAGACAGCTTTCGAGGCGGCGGCGAGGGCGCTGAACGCTGCGCAACAGGCTGAGGCTGAAGCCTTAAAGCTTGCCAAGGCGCAGGACGAAACCAAGGAAGAGGAACTTCGCCAGTCCATGAAGCGCGACGCACTCTCGCGCGAGCTGGTTTCAAAAGTTCAGCGCCTGGTCAAAGACTTCAATGACACGGCCTCTAACATCTCAACGGCCGTCAAAAGTCTAAGCGGGTCGGCCGCCCAGACCCATCAGACGGCCCAACACGTCACTCAATCCGCTCAATCTGCGTCTTTGCGCGTAGAAACGGCAGCTGAGGGCTCTGAAGTCCTCGCGGCATCGATTGATGAGATTAACAAAGAAGTCTCCCGCTCCGCCTCGATCGCTCAAATCGCCGCCTCTGAAGCCCAGTCAACGCGTGCGAATGTCGTCGCCCTGTCTGAATCGGCGGCAAAGATCGGCGATGTAATCGAGCTCATCCGCGCGGTGGCGTCTCAGACGAACCTCCTGGCGCTCAATGCGACGATCGAAGCGGCTAGAGCCGGAGAGGCCGGAAAAGGTTTCGCCGTCGTTGCCACGGAGGTGAAGTCGCTTGCTAATCAGACGTCTAAAGCCACCGATGAGATCGCCGCAAAGATTAGCGAAATTCAGGCGGCCACCGAAATAACTGTGGGATCAATCGGCCGGATAGTTTCCACGATCGATAATATCTCTGACAGCACCGCAGCCATTGCACAGGCGATGGGTGAGCAGGGGGCAGCTACGCAGAATATCGCCAGCAATGCGGCAAAGGCCGCGTCGGAAGCCTTACTTGTGACGAATGAAATGTCGAAAGTCTCGCTTGCCACCGAAGAGACAGGCTCAGCTGCCGAACAATTGCAAAGCCTGTCGGAAGGACTGGCCGGTCAGGCGCGCTCACTGGAGTCGGAAGTGGGCCAATTTGTCGATCAATTACGAAGCGCGTGAGGCAATAGACAAGATGTGAGCCTGATAAGGGCAAACGGAGAGGATCCTTGGTTGCTTCTATCGGCTAATTCAACAGACGAGTATCAACTTGCCCATGTCGTGAGGATAATATTGACGGCTCCGACGACAAACCCCGCCCCAGTTGGCTCTGGGACGGGGTCAAACCGTTTGAACTGACTGATCAAAACAGACCCGTTCGACGAAACGCGTTACTTTACACCGAGCTTTTTCTGCAGGTCGGATGATGAGGTCGTGTACTGAAAGCGCAGCTTCTTGTCAGGGAAGACGTAGCGGAAGACGGCCTGCGCCGCCAGAGCGCCTTCGTGGAAGCCCGACAGGATAAGCTTCAGCTTGCCGGGATAGTAATTGATGTCGCCGATGGCAAAAATTTGCGGCGTCGAGGTTTCAAACTTTTCCGTATCTACCGGGATCAGATTTTCGTGCAGGTTAAGACCAAATTCCGCCACCGGGCCGAGCTTCATGGTGAGACCAAAGAACGGCAGGAAGGTATCGGCGTCGAGGTGGATTTCCTTGCCGTCATTGTCTTCGATGGTGACTCCCGTCAGCTTATGGCCTGTTTCACCTGACAAGGCTGTGGCCTGACCGATGATCAGGTCCATCTTTCCCTCTTCGACCAGCTTGCGCATCTGCGCCACACTGTGCGGTGCGGCGCGGAAGTCGTCGCGGCGATGCATCAGGGTCACGCGTTCGGCGATCGGTTGCAGGTTGAGCGTCCAGTCGAGCGCCGAGTCCCCACCGCCTGAAATAACGATGCGTTTGCCGCGGAAGGCTTCCATCTTGCGTACGGCGTAGTGCACGCCGATGCCCGCACCGATGTTTTCGAAGCCATCAATGCCGGGGATGGGTGGCTTTTTCGGCTGGAACGACCCGCCACCGGCGGCGATCAGGATGCAGCGCGCGATGACCGATGTGCCCTGATCGGTCGTCACCTTCCACTTGGTCGTGCCGTCATCCTGAGTGAGCTTTTCAACGGCCACGGCCATTTCACCAAGATGGTATTTGGCACCGAACGGTGCGATCTGCTCCAGCAGGCGGTCGGTGATTTCCTGACCGGTAATGATCGGCCACGCGGGAATGTCATAGATCGGCTTTTCCGGATAAAGCTCGGCGCATTGACCGCCCACCTTGTCGAGAATGTCGATCAGATGTGCTTTGATGTCGAGAAGGCCCAGTTCGAACACGGCGAACAGGCCCACCGGGCCCGCGCCAATGATCACGGCATCGGTTTCCCAGGCCTGACCGGCTTCGAGGACTTCGATAGCGGGGGACGGGTGCGCGTCACTCATTTTTGTCTCCGGAACGCAAAGATTAGATTTGTTAAACGATGGATGCGCTATATAGAGCGCAGGGTTTAGATTGGATAGTTTTCAATGTCGCGTGACCGTCTGCCGCCGCTGTCGGCGCTTCGGGTATTCGAAGCCGCCGCGCGCCACGAAAGTTTCAAGCACGCCGCCGAGGAGTTGTTCGTTACACCCGGCGCCGTATCTCAGCAAATCCGCTTGCTGGAAGAACATGTCGGAGTCGAGCTTTTCGTGCGCGATGGGCGCCGTGTCGTGCTGAGCGATGCGGGTAAGGCGTCGTCGATTATCCTGAAAGAAGCCTTTGAAAAGATGTTCGAAGCGACGCGTATCATGCGTCAGACTCAACAAAAGGGTCGTGTGACCGTTTCGGTTGCACCAAGCTTTGCCGCCAAATGGCTGATGCCACGTCTGGGTGACTTCTCGGCGGCTAATCCGGACATCGACGTCTGGGTGTCGGCCGATATGACCCCGACCGATTTCGCTGTCTCTGACATTGATCTCGCCATCCGCTACGGCACGGGCAATTACAATGGGCTGAATGTGGAGCATTTGCTTGAGGAAGCGGTCCTGCCCGTCTGCTCGCCGGCGCTCTTTGAGGCCGCACCGATCCGCAAGCCCGCGGACCTCGTCCATCATACCTTGTTGCATGACGTGTCCTCCGACCTTGACCCGTCCGATCCGGACTGGGCCATGTGGCTGAAGGCGCATGGGGCCGATGAGATCGATGCATCGCGCGGTCCGCGCTTTAACCAGAGCCACATGGTGATTGAGGCGGCTGTCGCTGGTCGCGGCGTGGCCCTGGCGAAACGCACGATTGCCGAGGCCGATCTGCGCGCCGGTCGCCTCAGAGGCCTGTTCAACGAGAAGGATGCGCCCATAAGCTTCGGGTACCATCTCGTCTGGCCGCAGACGCGTGAGCCTTCTATGGCGCAGATGCGCTTCATGGACTGGTTGCGGGCACAGGCCCGTGATCTCGGGAACGCCGCCGCACAACCCCAGGACAGACCGGTCTTTGCCGCTCAGGGAATTTAAGCGCCCTGCCCTCACCCCTCACTCCAGGGCGGAATGGGCAGGCCTTTAGATTTCAGGAATTCAGGATTGAAAATCTTGGATGCATAGCGGTTGCCATAGTCACAAAGGACCGTGACAATAGTCTTGCCGGGGCCAAGTGCTTTCGCCATTTTTATCGCACCGGCGACGTTAAGTGCCGCGGATCCGCCGACCAGCAGACCCTCGTGGCGGTCAAGATCGTAGAGAACGGGCAACCATTCTTCGTCCGCGACCTGACAGGTGTAGTCGGGCGTAAACCCCTCCAGATTGGCGGTTATCCGTCCCTGCCCAATCCCCTCGGTGATCGACGTACCTTCGGATTTCAACTCGCCGGTCGTATAGTAACTGAATAGCGCAGCGCCAAAAGGATCAGCCAGACCGATCTTAATCTTCGGATTAAAAGCGCGCAGGCCTAGCCCCATCCCGGCCAGGGTGCCCCCTGAACCCACCGAACAGATGAACCCGTCGATCTTTCCTTCTGTTTGCGCCCAGACCTCTGGGGCGGTGCCGTCGATGTGCGCCTGACGATTGGCGATGTTATCGAACTGGTTAGCCCAGATCGCGCCGCCAGGCTCGCTCTTGGCGAGGTCTTCGGCGAGACGCCCCGAATAACGGACATAGTTGTCGGGATTTGAATAGGGGACGGCATCAACCTCGATGAGCTTGGCGCCCAGCATGCGGATGGCGTCTTTTTTTTCCTGCGCCTGCGTGCGTGGAATAACGATCACCGCTTTATAACCCAGGGCATTGGCAACCATGGCAAGCCCGATGCCGGTATTGCCCGCCGTCCCCTCGACAATCGTACCGCCGGGCTTGAGGAGCCCTCTCGCTTCGGCGTCGCGAATAATCCACAGCGCAGCGCGGTCCTTGATTGATTGACCAGGATTAAGGAATTCCGCCTTCCCAAAGATCTCGCAACCGGTCTCCTCCGACGCACGCTTAAGACGGATCAGGGGCGTGTTACCCACAAGGTCGAGCACGGAAGAGACGGTCCTGGCCACGAAAAAGACTCCTGTTTTCGCCTTTGCGCCTATGGGATTTACCCGGCAATCCAAAGCGATAGATTCTCACCGGCGGGTTTAGCGCGGCTTACAGATGGGCGCGTTTCCTTATATGACAAGGCTTTGGCGCCGGTCAATGTGATGGCCATGGCCTCACGGTCTGGCGGTGAGAATTTGAGGGCCTATTGTCGAAGGGGCTTTGCATTGCGTATAGCAGGGCCTGCCTTTTCTCGCCTTCGGGCGAAAGGTGGGCAGATTAATCATGCGGGACTAAGGAATGGCCGTTTTTACCAAGGTATCTCTTGAAGAGGCCCGCGCTTATTTGAGCCGTTACGATATAGGCGAACTGGTCCATCTGGAAGGCATCGAAGAAGGCGTTTCGAACACCAACTTCAAGGTCGAAACGACGACCGGGCTTTATGCCCTCACCCTCTTTGAAGCCGCAACACCTGAAAAAGACCTCCCTTATTTCATGGACTACACGCTGCATCTGGATCGCAAAGGCTATCCGGCGCCCGGACCAGCCCTGATGAGAGACGGGACAACGATAGGGCGCATCAATGGCAAACCCTGCGCCCTTATTAAATGGCTACCCGGTCGCTGGCCGCGCAATCCTGATACACCCCACGCCGCCTCGGCCGGACAATACCTGGCCAAACTGCACATCTTTGGATCTGACTTCACCCAGACCCGCAATAACGAAATGGGAATAGCCTCGTGGGACGCGCTCATTGAACGCTGCGCGCCCCGCGCCGCCCAGTCAGCGAGGGCTGAGGCCGTCCTGGCCGATTTCCGGGACGAAGTGGCCTGGTTGAAATCACGCTGGCCGGCTGATCTGCCCTCAGGCGCCATTCATGCGGACTATTTCACTGACAATGTGTTGATGGATGACGACGGACAGGTCACTGGCGTCATCGACTACTATTATGCCTGCACGGATTTTTACGCTTACGATCTGGCCGTAGCCCTGAACGCCTGGGGATTTACACCAGGCGGGCAGCCTCTTCCCGGCATGATATCCGCCTTAATCGCCGGCTATCACAAGGAGCGTCCGCTATCAGAAGCCGAAATTGCGGCCCTGCCCCTGTTTGCCCGCGGCTCGGCCGTACGCTTCACCCTGACGCGGCTTTATGACCTTCTGAACCACGACCCGTCGTGGGTGGTAAAGCCTAAGGACCCTGAAGCCTTTTACCGCCGCCTCGACTATCACCGCGCCATAGATTCAGGTCAGGCCTACTTCTGAGTATTACCGCCCCAGCGCCGGATTAAGACCTTCTAAAAGGCGAGAGACGTCACTTAAGACGCGGCCAGAGAGAAATCTAATCCTCCTTCAGGGCCTGCATGACGTCTTTGGCGGATTTCCCGTCCTTGATGGCGTCAATGGCCTTTTGGAAACGCTCCGCAGACTTCCGGTCGTGGGGGTTTCCGACGAAAGGCGTGAGAAGCGTGATGGCTTCAGAGCGGTTCCCCTTTGCGAGGTTCACCTGGGCAGCAAAAATCGCGTATTCTTTGACAGCCGGTGCAAGGACATGGGCGCCGGTGGCTGCGTTCAATACGTTGGCGTCCGGGAAATCGGGGCGGTTCTCGTAACTGCGAGCCAGATAATAGAGGTTAGGGGCACTTAGCCTGTTGTTCTCATAAGCGGCGATGAAGAAGCCCTGCGAGGCTTCAATGAGGTCGTTACGTTCCTGTTCGCTCGCCGTCTGCGCCATCTTTTGGTAAACCCGCCCCATCAGATAGTTTGCCTCCAAGCTTTCCGGATGCTTCAGGACGACCGGGCCAACAATGGCCTCAGCATCCTGCGCGTTGCCGTAAAGCAGATGCGCACGGGTAAGGGCGAACTGATAGTCGATGTCGTCAACGAAACCACCTTTGGCCTTTTCGAGCCGCGACAGGACGACGCGACCCTGGTCAGGCTGCATGCAGGTCGTCAGTAATGACCGGTCGAGCAAATAACTGCTTGTCGCCGAGTTCAGTTTCGTCACTTTAATGCGGCTGTCCGGGTAAGACGGCACGGGCACGGTGAGGAAAGACAGCTGTTGGCGATATCGCTGCAGTGTTGACTCCAGCTGATTGACCTTAAGGCCTGTGGCGGCTTCGAAACTGGCGACCGGGTCGGCACCTTTGCCCACTTCGGCGAAATAGGTGTTCAGGTCCCGGGCGCGCTTCGGATCGCTCAGCATGTAGTGGGCCAGCAACCATGACTGGGCATAAAAACTCTCGACTTCCCAGGCATCGTTTGACTTGTCGCCAGCAAAGCCGAAGCTTGGCTTGAGGACCTTGTCGAATCCTATCCACCGGTCGGCAGACAGGGTTGAGCCACGCATTTTGGACGGTTCGCCCAGAGTGATTTTGCCATTTGCGGGGTAGGCGGTTGCGAGGTAATCGGCAAACCCTTCGACGTACCACGCCGGATAGTACGACTTGGCGTGCTGAAACATGATGTAATGGCTGTACTCATGAAACAGAACGATCAGGCCCTCGTCCTCTTCGGCCACCGAATCCCCATCATTTGAGACCGTGCCGTATGCACTGCTGCCTTCACCGCAATTGAAATAGACCCCGGCGACTCTTTTGGAGAAGCTCGGCCGTACGCGCTGAAGGTCGTCAGAATTTTGCAGCAGATAGACTTCAAAGCGAACCTTTGGCCCGCTATCGCTGCTGCCAAGGAGGAGGTTTGTCAAATTGCGGAAGACTTCCAGCTTCTTGATATATTCGCGCGTCGTCTTTTCCGGAGCGGTGCTGTAGATCGAAAAGTTGTCCGATTCCGCCCTGATCCATGTCTCCGCTCGCACGGGCACAGCGAGAAGGCAGGCGAGCCCCAGTGACAACAAGCCTGATGCGGCTTTACGCAAAAAGGTTGCGAAAATCATGATCTCCCCCCGGTATTTATAGTGTAAACGCGAGCCCCATTTCATTTTCTGAAGGCAAGGCTGACACCTCGTTCGTCTGACGATAACCGGTAACGGCAGCCCTGTGAAGCCCACAGGTTGGCACCCGTGCGTTTTCACCCCTGAGTTGCAGCCTCGCTTCTCTCAGGAAAGACAGGCCCTCAACCGGACCACGCCGCGCTTTACGCAACAGGTATCCAGATTTCCATTTCGCCGTAGCCGGTTTGTGGATTGAAAGTCTCTCCGTAGAATTCAAACTGTGGCGCGTCTGCCAGTTTGACATGCGAAGCCGGCAACCATTTACCAAAGATCGCTTTCCAGGTTTGCCTGATCTCCGAGACATGGCCCGAATGTCTGAAAACGGCGTAGGTCTGAGGCGCAAGGCGCAATACCTCAAGCCCAGATCCGTCCTTCTCATAGTTACTCACTTCCACGGCCGAAAAGTAGTCTATGTGCCCGGCCTGATCACTATGACACAGAACCCCATAAGCGGCACTGCCGCTCTGAAATCTGATGTGGCCGATAAAGGGTTGAAACTCTTGCCACTGCGCAGGAATCTGCGCGCTTGCCTCTTCGCCGTAGGGGCGTTTAAGGCCAACCAGCAAGATCGCCGGACGGTCTGTCATGCGCGGTTCGACGGCATCCGCAGGAAGGGTTTCATTCATCTTCAGGGCCCCCATGAGTTTAATGGCATCGGTTGAGCCGGCCTTTTGAATTGCCTCCGGGGTTACGCCGAATTGAGCTTTGAACGCCCGAGTGAATGCCTCGTGGGAACCATATCCGAACTGAAGCGCCACATCCAAAATGCCGGCGTCCCCCCTCGCCAGTCTTTTGGCCGCCTCGCTCAATCGGCGCATACGGACATAGTGGATCACCGAAATCCCGTAGCAGCTGCCAAATGCGGGCGTGAGATGGAATTTCGAAAGTCCGCAGGACCTGGAAACGTCGTCAAGCGTCAACTCACCCTCGAAATGAGTCTCAATGTACCAGAGCGCCTTTCCGAGAACATCCATCACAAACTCCCCTTTGCCCGTGAGTTTAGCACTCAAAGGCCAGGCTTCATTTGATCAAAATTGCGTCTTCAGATCTTTAGGCATGGGCACAGGCAGCAAGGATATCCGGAACGCCCTGAGTTTCAGTATCGAAGAGGTATCGCGGGCCCATTCTGTGGGCCTCTCAGCTGTGAGGCATCTGACCCCCGGTTTTTCTTTTCCTTCCCGGTATAAGGCAGGTATAAGCAAGACGTGCGCTTCGACGATCGTTTTCTGGAAGAACTGAAATCCCGCTTGCGACCTTCGGAGGTCATTGGCAAGGCGGTAAAGCTGCGCCGTAATGGCCGCGAATGGGTGGGCCTGTCGCCTTTTTCGAAGGAAAAGACACCGTCCTTCTACGTCAATGACGAGAAGGGGTTCTTCCACGACTTTTCATCTGGAAAGCATGGCGACATCATCTCGTTTCTTCAGGAGACAGAGCGCCTCAGCTTTGTGGAGGCCGTGGAGCGGCTCGCCTCGGAGGCGGGCATGGCTTTACCCGTCCAAACGCCCCAAGCCGCGCAGGCCGAGCAGAAGCGACAATCCCTGAACGACTGGATGGAGCTTGCGGCAAGATGGTTCGCTGCGCGTCTTAACGACAATACCCCTGGGGCGAAGGCCGCCCGGGATTACCTCAAACGGCGTGGCCTCAGCGATCAGGACGTTGCGCACTTCGGTCTCGGTTACGCGCCAAAGGAGCATACGGCGTTGAAAGACGCCCTTGTGCAGAAGGGGGCTAAGGTTTCCGAACTTGTCGAATGCGGGCTATTGATCGAGATCGAGGGTAAGGCCCCCTATGATCGCTTTCGCAATCGGCTGATGTTTCCGATCGAAGACGCGCGTTCTAAAATTGTGTCATTCGGGGGGCGCGCACTCGATCCGGATGAAAAGGCTAAATACCTCAACGGGCCGGAAACCCCGCTTTTTCATAAGGGTGCCCTCTTATACGGGCTGCCCAAAGCGCTTAAGATCCTGGGTTCGAGCCAGACAGGACCGGAACTGGTTGTCGTCGAGGGCTACATGGACGTCCTCGCGTGTCAGCGCGCACAGATAGCTGCCGTCGCCCCTTTGGGCACAGCGCTCACCGAAGAACAGATAGACATTTTGTGGCGGCGCCATCCTGAGCCTACGCTTTGCTTTGATGGCGACAAGGCGGGGATGCGCGCGGCCAATCGCGCACTTGATCGCGCCTTGCCAAAACTCAAACCTGGCAAGTCCTTCAAGGTGTGCCTGATTACGGGCGGGAAGGATCCTGACGACGTCCTTCGGGAAAAAGGCGCCCTGGCGCTTCGTGAAGCGCTGAGCGAAACTCAGCCCTTCGTCGAGGTGTTGTTCAAACGCGAATTTGAGCAAGAGCCTCTCGACACGCCCGAACGTAAGGCTGGTTTTCGAAAGCGCCTTCGAGCGCTTGCCGCAACAATTGAGGACAAGGATCTCGCCGAATCCTATCGGCAGGACCTGATGGCGCGCTATGACGCGCTGTTTCAACGCCAGCCCCAGAGCCTGCCGCAGGGCTTTCAAGCGGGTTCGATGCGCGGGCGCTATCCTCGTCGCGATGCCCAGGGGCGCTTGATTGAACCTCCGACCATTGCCACCCCCGAAGGTCAACAGGCCGCTCGCGCCTTGTCAAAGACCCTCGACCCCATGGCTGCCGCCCTGGCGCAGGGACTTCTCGATCACCCCGAATGGATGCACGACCATTTAGACGCGCTCGAATCCTATGGGCTGGGGGACCCTGCACTTGAGGGGCTGGTTCGTGTTTTGGTGGCGTTAAGTTTTTCCACAAGCCCTCTTGACTCAGGCGTTGTGAACCGCCATCTGCAAAATCAAGGTTTCGGCGCATTGTTGAGCGAGATACAAAAGGCGGCCCTCAGATCGGCCTCGCCAATCCTCGCACAGGACAAATCTCTCGCAGATGCGCAAGCCGGCTGGACCAAAGCGTTCAACGCGATCGCGCGTTTGACGGCATTGGACCGTGCGTTGAAGGCAGCTCGTGACGAAGCTTCGACAGAATTTGACGTCGAAATTTTCACACGGACCAAACAGGAACGCGACAGCTTGCGCAAAGCCTTGAAAAGCGGACAGATTTTTGAAGCGGAAAGCGACGTCTAGGTTAAGACTTCGTTGATCTTCTTCGTAAATATAGGTTTGGTGCGGCAAAAATGCCGCATCTGGTTCCAAGGTCTCATGACTGTTGCGTCATGGGCGGAGAGATAGATGAGCACAGCGACGGAAAAACCCGAAGCCGATACGCCCTCTGACGGCCCCCTTCTCGACCTGACCGATGCCGGCGTCAAGAAATTCATCAAGAATGCGAAGGCCCGCGGCTACGTCACGATGGACGAGCTGAACAAGGTGCTGCCGTCCGAAGAGTTCACTTCGGAGCAGATTGAAGACACCCTGGCCATGCTCACAGAGATGGGCGTGAACGTTGTCGATTCCGAAGAGGAAGCGACCGAAGGTGGCGAGATCGCGGTACGCGAGGAAACCGGCGGCGTGGTCGTCGCAGAAAAGACCTCGTCCTATGACCGCACCGATGATCCTGTTCGCATGTATCTGCGCGAAATGGGCTCGGTCGAGCTCCTGTCGCGCGAAGGCGAAATCGCTATCGCCAAGCGCATCGAAGCCGGTCGCGACACCATGATCAGAGGCCTGTGTGAATCGGCTCTGACCTTCGAAGCCATCATGATCTGGCGCGAGGAACTTGAATCGGGCCGCATCCTGCTGCGCGAAATCATCGACCTTGAAGGAACCTATGGCGGTGGCCCGTCCGAAGGCCCGCCCCCGGGCGCGCTTGACGATGAGGGTGAAGAAGAAGATGCCGACGCGCCGATCGCCATGCGCGCGCCAGAGCCTGTCGTGAAAGCTCCAGAGCCTAAGCCGGAGCCGAAGCCGGAGCCTAAGGTTGAGGCGAAGAAGCCGGAACCCAAAAAGAAGGCAGACGGCGAAGAGGACGATGACGATTACGTCCCGATGGATGAGGAAGAGAAGAAGCCTCAGCCGGAAGAAGAAGAGGAAGATGATTTTGACGACGGCGCCGGCCCTTCGGTGTCGGCGATGGAATCGGAACTACGCGAAGGCGTGATGGCGACGCTTGACGCCATTGCCGGTGAGTTCGAAACCTATCGCGGTCTTCAAGAACGCATTCTGGGCGCGCGCCTTGAAGGCTTGCCCGTCGATCCGGCGGATAAGGCGGCCTATGATGAGGTCACCTCGGCCATTACGCGCCACCTCAAGACCCTAAAGCTCAACAATCAGCGTATCGAAGCTCTGGTTGAGCAGCTCTATACGATCAATAAGCGCCTGATGTCGCTGGAAGGTCGTCTTCTGCGTCTGGCCGACTCCTACGGCATTTCGCGTCAGGAATTCCTGCAGAACTACTACCACCGCGAGCTTGATCCTCAGTGGACGGATAAAGTCCGCGAACTGGGTGTGCGCTGGCAGAAGTTTTCCGATAACGAAGCCGGTCCTATCGGCCGGATTCGCGCCGACATCATCCAACTGGCCACCGATATGGGCGTTGCGGTTGATGACTATCGCCGCATCGTCCAGACGGTTCAAAAAGGTGAACGCGAAGCGCGTCAGGCCAAGACCGAAATGGTCGAAGCCAATCTGCGTCTCGTGATCTCGATTGCCAAGAAGTACACCAACCGCGGTTTGCAGTTCCTCGATCTTATTCAGGAAGGCAATATCGGTCTGATGAAGGCCGTCGATAAGTTCGAATATCGCCGCGGCTACAAGTTCTCGACCTATGCCACCTGGTGGATTCGCCAAGCGATAACACGTTCGATTGCCGATCAGGCGCGCACCATCCGTATCCCGGTGCACATGATCGAGACAATCAACAAGATCGTTCGGACCTCGCGTCAGATGCTGCACGAGATCGGCCGCGAACCTACCCCGGAAGAACTGGCCGAGAAGCTGGCCATGCCCCTGGAGAAGGTGCGCAAGGTTCTGAAGATCGCTAAAGAGCCTATCTCGCTCGAAACCCCTATCGGGGACGAAGAGGATTCGCACCTCGGCGATTTCATCGAAGACAAGAACGCCGTCCTGCCTATCGACGCGGCGATCCAGTCGAACCTTCGCGAAACCACCACGCGCGTGCTGGCGTCTCTGACGCCGCGTGAGGAGCGGGTGCTGCGGATGCGGTTTGGCATCGGGATGAACACCGACCATACTCTTGAAGAGGTGGGTCAACAGTTCTCGGTGACGCGCGAACGTATCCGTCAGATTGAGGCGAAGGCCTTGCGCAAACTTAAGCACCCCAGCCGCTCGCGCAAATTGCGTTCATTCCTCGACTCTTAATCGGCGTAAACGCCCAAAACATTTGGCTCCGCTGGCGTCCAGCGGAGCCTTTTTGTTTGTCCCGGGCGTTTTATCTAACTACCCCTGATAGGTGGTCACGCCTGTGAGTTGTGTTACTCTGTGGAAAAAATGCAGGGGCTCAGGGTGGACAAGATAGAACCGCTTCGTAGCGAAGACTCAGACAGAGTGCGCTCAAATTCTCCTATGCCCGAGCCGAAATCTGCCGCATTTACGGCGTTCGCACTTCCCCTTTTGAGCGCATGTGGCGGAGGCGGGGGCGGCGGGAGTGCAACAACCGCCGCCCCCACACCCCCATCCCCGACGACCCTAAGTTACACGCCGTTCGGAGCCGCTCGATTTCTCCTTCAGGCTCAATTCTCGTGTTCGCCCTCAGATGTTCAAAGCGTTAGAAGCTTAGGCTTTGAGGGATGGCTGACCCAACAGTTTTCAGCACCCCAAAGCCAGTCAGCGACTGCGTGGCTAGACTCAAGAAACTTCTACGTGCCTGACGAAAAGGATAAGTATTTCAATCCTGTCCCAGGGGACTGGATGGCGTGGCGAATGCTGATGACGGGTGAGGACCAGTTTCGGAAACGCTGTGCTCTTGCCTTATCCGAAATGCTGGTTGTGTCTTTAAATCCCATTGACGGTTTTTGGCCCCCCTACGTCATCGCCGCATACTGGGATCTTCTGAACGCTCAGGCTTTTGGCAATTATCGCACGCTTCTTGAGGAGATCACCCTTAACCCGGCCATGGGCTTTTACCTTAATACCCGCGGAAACCAAAAGGCAGACCCAGCCACCGGGCGTGTGCCTGACGAGAACTACGCTCGCGAGATCATGCAGTTATTCACTATCGGGCTGACGCAGCTTAATAGTGACGGAACGCCTAAGCTCGATGCGCAGGGCAAAACGCAAGACACTTACAGCCAGTCCGATATTACCAACCTCGCAAAGGTCTTTACGGGCTACGACTGGAATTACGACCGCGTGACCTGGCAATCGGTCCCTTGGTTGACCTACAAGATCCCGTCCCCGGAATTCAGCCGCGACCGAATGAAACTTGATGCGGCGAAACACTCGAATGAGGCCATATCGTTCCTAGGCGTAACCATACCGGCAAATACTGCCGGCACAGAGGCTTTAAAAATAGCGCTCGACACGCTTTTTAATCACCCCAACACGCCGCCCTTTGTAGCGAAGCAAATGATCCAGAGGCTCATTACCTCAAATCCGTCGCCCGCCTATGTGGGCCGCGTGGCTGCCGCTTTTGTCAATAATGGAACAGGCGTGAGAGGCGACATGAAATCTCTATGGCGCGCCATTCTTCTCGATCCCGAGGCAAGAACCTTGTCCGGAGGCGTCACCGCCGGGAAATTGAGAGAACCGATTGTGCGCTTTGCGCAATGGGCCAGAACCTTCCAGGTGTCGAGCCTCACGGGAAAATGGGAAATCTATGACACCTCAAACGGTGATTGGGGCTTAGGGCAAAGTCCCTTGCGCTCGCCCTCTGTGTTCAATTTTTTTCGTCCCGGCTATGTTCCGCCGCAAACAGCTTTGTCCGCCAATCAATTGGTCGCACCAGAGTTTCAGATCCATAATGAAACAACGACGGCTGGATACCTTAACTTCCTGACTTCCATCATCAAGTCGGGATATCAAGACGTAAAGCCAGATTATAGTGCGATCATCGGCATCTCGCATCAGACCCGCGAACTGCTCGACTGGCTCAATCTCTATCTCGCCGCAGGCCAGGTCTCTGGCACCACACTCGATCTCGTTCAGTCAGCCCTTGACGCTCAACCCCTGACCTCAACCTCTTCGGAAACCGCCAAGCTTGATCGCATCTATAGCGCGATCTTACTTGTAATGGCCTCCCCCGAATATCTCGTTCAGAAATGAGCCCGCAGATGAACAGCTCGTCGATCCATAATGTCAGTCGTCGTGTTTTTCTGGCCCGCGCCGGCGCTTTAGGGGGAATGGGCCTTGCTGCGCCTATGGCTATGAGCCTCGCTGCCGCTGGAGAGGCGGCCGCATTCTCCGCTAGTGATTACAAAGCGTTAGTCTGCATTTTCCTCTATGGGGGCAATGACTGTCACAATACGCTTATCCCAACAGATATTCCAAACTATGATCGCTACAGCGCCATCCGCGGCGGGGCCAGTGGGCGAAAGCGAGGAGGGATCGCTTACGGTCTCGACGAGCTTGTGGCGCTAAAACCCGTCGTCAACCAGACTTTGACTGACGACCTCAGCTATGGACTTGCGCCATCGCTCATCAAAACGGCGGCGTTGTTCAACAGCGGCAAGCTCGCAATCCAGCTGAACGTTGGCCCCCTGGTCGTTCCCGTCACCCGCGTTCAGTTTCAGTCGGGCGCTGTGCCACTTCCGCCAAAGCTCTTCTCCCATAATGATCAGCAATCGGTATGGCAGGCTTTGGGCGCAGAAGGTGCAACCGTCGGGTGGGGTGGCCGCATCGGGGATCTCGCCCTTTCGAGCAACACCAATAGTCTTCTGACCTGTATATCGGCATCGGGAAATGCCGTGTTTTTATCAGGCAATGACGCGCTTCAATATCAGATCAGCCCGGGTGGCGCGATTCCGATATGGGCGGCAAAAGGGGCAAGCTTTGGCTCCTCCCGGGCGTCAGAGGTGCTCAAAACCCTCATAACAGAGCCCAGGGCCCACGTGCTTGAAAACGAGTTTACCAAGGTGACAAAGCGTTCGATGGTTATGGAGGACATCGTCAATACGGCCCTCAACCCCATAACGCTCACGACCTCATTCGACACGGATAACAAACCCAATAGCCTGGCAAATCAGCTGAAAATTGTGGCGCGCCTGATCGGTGCACGTAGTGCACTCGGCTCAAAGAGGCAGGTGTTCTTCGTTTCACTCGGCGGCTTTGACACGCATGACGGATTGATGGAAACCCATCCAAATCTTCTGGCGCTCATTGATGAGGCACTCTCAAGCTTTTACGCAGGCACTGTAGAACTGGGGGTTGAAAATCAGGTGACGACATTCACAGCCTCTGATTTTGGCCGGACTCTAACCTCCAATGGCGACGGCTCTGACCATGGCTGGGGTGGGCACCACTTTGTGATGGGTGGGGCAGTCAAAGGCGGACGCTATTTTGGCACCGCGCCCCAAGTGTCGATCACTTCCGATGATCAGGTGGGTCAAGGCAGGCTCTTGCCCTCCACATCCGTAGATCAGATGGCATCTACCCTCGCCCGGTGGCTTGGGGCCTCCGAAAGTGAACTGCCCACAATCCTTCCAAGGATTGGCAATTTCTCGTCGTCAAACCTCGGTTATTTCTCCACCTGAGATTAAACGCATTAGGACGGCCAGGTGTCCGGTGATAGGGCCAAGACATCTCCCGCGAGGTATAAAGAGCCGCAGATGAGGACGCGGGCAGGACCATCATTAATGTGCTGGACCGCCTCCGTCACGCTCGGCGCAGCCTGCGCCTTAAATCCGTTTACGGCCGCCCTGGCAGCCAGCTCAGCGGGAGGAATGACTGCTTCCGATGAAAAGCCTACACACGTGATCTGCGCATCAAGGCCTATAAAATGAGAGAAAAACTCAGTCGCGTCTTTTGTATTAATCAGCCCACAGATCAAATATAACGGCTTAGGATTTCGCGCCTGAAGCCGGTCAATATGGGCGCGCAAGGCGCGCGCCGCGTGCGGGTTATGACCGCCGTCGAGCCAGAGCTCCGAACCTTCGGGAAGCGCCGCTATCAGGGGCCCAGACTTTAAGCGCTGCATGCGCGCAGGCCACACAGCGCCTTTTAGGCCCTGATCCATGGCATCTGAAGACCAGCCCATGAGGCGTGCAGCCTTAATAGCGAGCGCCGCGTTGTCGATCTGGTGCTCGCCTGGCAAACGCGGCAGGCTCAGGTCCAGCAGGGCATCCTCATCCTGAAATACGAGGCGACCATTTTCTTGATGCGCCTCAAACCCCTGCCCGGCCGTATAGAGCGGGCTGCGCGCCTTCAGCGCGGTGCGTTCGATCACGGCTTCAGCCTCATCGGCCTGACGCGCGCTGATGACCGGGCAACCGGGTTTGATGATTCCGGCCTTTTGCTTGGCGATGGTGGTGAGATCGTTTCCTAAAAAGGCCTGATGATCATAGTCAACAGGCGCGATGATGGTCATCTTCGGTGCACGGATGATATTGGTCGCGTCCAGCAAACCACCCAGCCCGGTTTCAAGTAGCAGCACATCGGCCGCAACCTCTGCAAAGGCCATAAAGGCGGCAGCGGTCGTCGCCTCAAAAAAGGTCAGAGGCTCGCCGGCATTGGCCTTTTCGACGCGATCTAACACATCGGCCAGATAATCGTCTGTGATCAGATGACCGGCTAAACGGATGCGTTCGGCAAAGCGCACCAGATGCGGCGAGGTATAGACGTGCACTCGCAAGCCCTGCGCTTCGGCCATGGCCCGAAGGAGCGCCAGGGTCGACCCCTTGCCGTTGGTGCCTGCCACATGGATAACCGGCGGCAGGCGGTCCTGCGGATTACCCAGTGCCGAGCATACCCGAAGCATACGATCCAGCGTCAGGTCGATCTTTTTAGGATGAAGTGCTTTGAGCCGCTCCAGCGGCGCATCAAAGGGTAAAAGTCGGTCAGTCATATGTACTCCCTCCTCCCTACGCCGTGAGGAGGTGGATTGACGCAGAGCGACGAGACGGAGGGGTAAGCCGGTGCGGCTCTTGCGCATACCCCTGCCCCATCTGCGCCCTGCGGGCTGGATGCCCCCCCCACCTTCGGTAGGGAGGAGACGAGAGGCCAATTCTTAGCGGATAGGGGACCTAGAGACTATGACTTTTAGTCCGCGTTCCTATTATGCACCTGAAGTAGCGGCACCATTTTGCGTTGAAGCATACCATCCTTATCCGGACGGCGAATGAACCAGGCCACGGAGCCATAATAAACCCCGAAAAGAATGCCAGTCCCAAAAAGCTTAGGGTCAAAGCGCCAATGATAATAATCCCAGTCTTCGGTATCGAAATCTAGTGTATCAAGGATATAACCTATCCACAGAGCAAGGCCACCGCCCAGAACCATTGCCAGTAGTAGTGTGTGCAAATAGCCCGTCAATCGCAGCTTTTGAATTAGCGCCTGCAAGGGCACAGCGAAAAGCAGCATGAAAATAAAGGCAATCATCGCAAGCATGAGCGTTTCCGACCATAGCCATGAATTTGTCAGCGCCTCCAAAAAACCGGGCATGTGCTGATCTATAGGAAGGTGCTGTCGATCATGCAGTGCTATTCGAAAGGCTGAGACAAGCCCCCAAAGCACACTGCCTGTTATGGCACTGACGAGGCAGGCCATTACTGATTTAAAAAGTTTAAACCAGATACTGTCCGCGTCCATCCGAGGTTCACTCCCCCGTCCCTTGCACCCTGTTACGCGGACAGTGTCAATGACCCTGCCTTCGTTTACCATCCATCAGCATGGACATAAGGGCGCCCAGGACTTCGGGAAGCTCCGCACGCGGGACAACGCGATCAACCATGCCTTTGTCCACCAGATATTCGGCGCGTTGGAAGCCTTCGGGTAGCTTTTCTCGGATGGTCGTTTCGATCACGCGCGGTCCCGCGAAGCAGATCAACGCGCCGGGCTCAGCCAAATGGATGTCCCCCAGCATGGCGTAGGAAGCCGACACACCGCCCGTGGTCGGATCGGTGAGGACGACGATGTAGGGCAGCTGCGCGGCCTTCAGTTCCTGAATGGCCAGCGTCGTGCGCGCCAGTTGCATCAGGGAAAGGGTGCCTTCCTGCATCCGCGCCCCGCCCGACGCCGTGATGGCGACTAGCGGCACCTTACGCTCCACTGCGTAGCGGCAGGCGGCAATAAAGGCTTCCCCCGCGGCCATGCCAAGCGACCCCCCCATGAAGGTAAAGTCCTGAACCAGCACGACGCAGGGTACATCCGACACCTTGCCATAACCGATCTGCATGGTGTCTTTGGCGCCGGACGCTTCCCGCGCGGCCTTCAGGCGCTGCGAATAGGGTTTGCCGTCGGAAAAATGGAGCGGGTCTTCGGGCACGGCGGGCGTATCGAGCGCCTCGTATTCGCCGTTATCGAAGGTAAAGGACAGGCGCGTCTGAGCATTGATACGCATGTGCCGACCCGTCGGCGTCACCCACAGCGACGCTTCGAGGTCGGGGCGGTAGATCATCTCGCCCGTATCGGGGTCCTTGACCCACAGGTTTTCGGGCGTTTCACGCTTGGACACAAATTTGGATACGCCGGGGGCAATCTTGGCGAGCCATCCACCGCTATCGCGGCGGTCCGTGGGTCGGGCGGTATTCGTCAAGGCGCGTCTACTCTTGGCTAATTTATCGGCAATGGCCATGTACGGTCACTAACTCCGGAGGCGCTCAAAAATCTATGCGTTTATCTGAGGTGAGCCCTGCCAAGAAAGGGTTAACAATCCCTTTCAGTGACGGGGGCCTGCAGTCTGAGGGCCTAGTTTCTAGCGTTACGGACAGCCTGAGCCAAAAGGCTCGCGGTTTCCAGCACTTTTGTGCTGGATGGGGAATTTTCAAGTAAAGATTTCGCTATTGCGTCAACGAGCACCGACCCGACAACGCTGCCATCGGCGATGCGGGCGACTTCGGCAGCGCGTTGCGGCGTCTTAATGCCAAAGCCAACGACGACAGGCAGCTTGGCGACCTCGCGCACGTGGGCCACGGCCTCGCTTATGCCCTCCGCATCGGCTTCCTTGACGCCGGTCACCCCGGCCACTGACACGTAATAGACAAACCCCTTCGTGCGTTTTACTAGCGTTTTCAGACGGTTGTCATCGCTGGTTGGCGTGATCAGACGGATCAGGGCGACATCAGCGGCGTCCAGCGCATCAATCAGACGCTCTGCCTCTTCAGGCGGACAATCGACGACGATTACCCCATCCACGCCCGCCTTAGCACAGGCTTCGGCAAAGGCCGGATAGCCCATATTCTCGACGGGGTTCATATAGCCCATCAGAATAAGGGGCGTTTCGGCATCCGCTTCACGAAAGCGTGAAGCCAGTGCGAACACGTCCGCCATGCGCGTGCCGTTCTTCAGGGAACGTTCTGCGGCCAGCTGAATAATCGGGCCTTCCGCCATCGGGTCAGAGAAGGGAAAGCCCAGCTCGATAATATCGGCACCCGCCTTCACGAGCCCTTTCAACAGGTCGAAAGAGGTTTCGAGGTCCGGATCGCCGGCCATAATGTAGGAGACAAATGCCGCCCGGTTCTCCGCCTTAAGCTGGGCGAAGCGGGCGTCGATACGCGCGACTGACACAGTTAGAGATTCCCCATTTGCTGACCGAGCGCCTTGGCTACGGTGAAAATGTCCTTATCGCCCCGACCCGACAGGTTGAGCACTATGACGCCGCCTTTACCGATCTCCTTGGCCAGATCACCCAGGCGGGCGATGGCGTGTGAGGATTCGAGCGCCGGAATAATGCCTTCGAGCCGGGAAGTCAGCTGAAACGCCTCCAGAGCCTCTTCGTCGGTGGCGTAGACGTAACGCGCGCGACCCGTATCAAACAGGTGCGCATGTTCCGGCCCGATGCCCGGATAGTCGAGACCCGCTGAGATCGAATGACCTTCGAGAATCTGACCGTCCTCATCCTGAAGCAAATAAGTGCGGTTTCCGTGCAGCACGCCGGGACGGCCACCGTTCAGCGAGGCAGCGTGGCCATTATAGACATCAAGCCCGTGACCGGCAGCTTCGACGCCGACAATTTTGACGCTCTCATCATCGATGAAGGGGTGGAACATGCCGATCGCGTTTGATCCCCCGCCGACACAGGCTATCACCGCGTCAGGCAGACGACCCTCAGCCTCGAGAATTTGCTGGCGCGTCTCTTTACCGATGATGGTCTGAAAGTCGCGGACCATCTCCGGATAGGGATGCATGCCCGCGGCGGTCCCGATCATGTAATAGGTATCGTGGACATTGGTGACCCAGTCACGCAGCGCCTCGTTCATAGCATCTTTCAGCGTGCCATTACCATTGGTCACCGGGTGCACCTTGGTGCCCATCAGCTGCATGCGGAAAACATTAGGCTTTTGACGCTCAACGTCGAGCGCGCCCATATATACCGTACACGGAAGATCAAACTTGGCACACACCGTGGCTGATGCCACGCCGTGCTGACCGGCACCGGTTTCAGCAATGATACGCGTGCGGCCCATCCGGCGCGCCAGCAGGATCTGACCGATGCAGTTATTAATTTTGTGCGCGCCCGTGTGGTTCAGCTCTTCGCGCTTGAAATAGATTTTAGCGCCGCCGAAATGCTCGGTCAGACGCTCCGCCAGATAGAGCGGGCTCGGGCGACCGACGAAGTATTTCAGGAGGTGAAGATATTCCGCCCAGAAGGCCTGATCCTGCTTCGCCTGGGCCCATGCTTCGCCCAGTTCGAGAACGAGCGGCATGAGGGTTTCGGGGACATAGAGCCCGCCGAACTCACCAAAACGCCCTTTGGCGTCAGGCATGTTGTAGCGATTGGTCAGGATGGCATCATCCACGGTGAAAGATCCTTTTTGGATTAAATCTCTTTTACGGCTTTGAGAAACTGAGAGATCAGTGCTGCGTCTTTTAGTCCCGGTGCCCGCTCAACACCAGAAGAAACATCTACCAACGTCGCTTTGGACTGCGAAACCGCCTCGGCGACGTTCCAGGGGGTAAGCCCTCCGGCCAGTAGCCACGGGCGTGCCGAAGGATAACCCTCCATCAATGTCCAGTCGAATCGCGCGCCAACGCCGCCGGGTAGAGTGGCATCCTTCGGCGGCTTGGCATCGAACAGGAGATGCTCGACCATCTCTTCATAAGGCGCCGCCGACAGCACATCGCTACGGCTCTCGACGCTGATGGCCTTGATTAGCGGGATGCCGAAACGCGTGCGGATGTGGCGAACCCTCTCCGGGCTCTCGTGGCCATGCAACTGGATAAGATCTGGGCGCACCTGCTGGGTAATCGCCTCCAGCAAGAGGTCATCCGGATCAACGAGCACGCTGACGCACTTGGTGGCTTTATTCACATGCGCAGTATAGGCAGTCGCATTTGCAATCAATTGTGCCATGCGATCCAAGTCAAGATGCCTCGGACTTTTTGGAAATGAGATGAAGCCCAGCATGCCAGCGCTGTCATCTATCGCCGTGCGAGCGCTAACATCATCCGTAATACCGCAGATTTTCGCCTTGACCGCCATGAAATGCCTTGATTTTTACGCCAGATGCGACGAGCTTTAAGAAAAATCAAGAATTAGAGACAATTCTTGATTCACATAAGACGCGCCGGATAAACGGCGCACCGTACAGGGGATAGTATATGACGTCCGTTCTTTTGAGCGACCTCTCCAACAGTGCCCACATGAAACTGGCGCTGGTAACGCCGGGTTCGCGCCCGTCGGAGGCCACCCTATATCCATGTAAGTCGATCGAAGAATTCAACGCTTCCATAATCGATTTTCTTGAAGCCAACAACCAGCCGGAACTGATGGCGGCGGCGGTTTCGGCCTGCGGATGGGAAGTGGATGGTGGGTTTTCCATGCCTAATCATGGCTATCGCATCGATCGTCAGCATTTGCGTGACCTTCTGAACATTCAGCGCCTGCATGTCGTCAATGACTGCGTGTGCAAGGCGATGGCGGTTGATCGTCTGTTCAGTTCAGAACTGGTCAAGGTCTGTGGTGGCGAGGGCGAAGACGGTCAGGCGCGTGCACTGGTCGGGGCCGGACGCGGCCTCGGTCTGGCGGGTATCATCCTGGACGATTTGGGGCACCCGACTGTTCTTCCGTGCGAAGGCGGGCATGCGGACCTCGCGATTACGTCGCCGCGCGAGGCCGTGCTCTTTGAGCAGCTCGAACGCAAATACGGCCATGTCTCCCGCGAGCGTGTGGTCAGTATGCAAGGGCTAGCCGAAATCTACGAAATTCTGGCCCACACCGATGAAGGCGGGACTCGCCGCGTCAATGCCGCCGAGGTGGTAGCGCTCGCCCATACCGGTGATGCACTGGCGATGGAAGCGGTCAGCCTCAGTCAGGGGTTTCTGGCCGCCATGGCCTCCGATACCGCCCTTATGCTTGGGGCGCGCGGAGGCATCTATCTGGCTGGCGAATATGTAGAACTGCTCAGCGATCTCATCGACTGGCCCGCCTTTGAAGCCCGCTTCAACGATAAGGGTCGGCTTCGCGGCTATATGCAGGACATCCCGGTCTATCTCATCCGGGCGCGAGATCTGGAACTGATCGGCCTGACAACCCTGTTTAGCTAAAACAAAAAGGCGCGGAACCCTCCGCGCCTTTGACCTATTTCCTCTTCAGCTCTTCAAGAATGCCGGCGAGCAGGTCCTTTTCTGAAGGGCCAGGATCGGCTACCGGCGCGGCGGGCGGCGGGAAGAGGCGGTTGATTGCCTTAACCACCAGGAAGATGGCCGCACCAATAATGACGAACTGAATCAACGTATTGATAAAGATGCCATAGCTGATAGCGACTTCCGGGGCGGTCCCTTCGGCGGCTTTCAGAACAACTTTCAGGTCTGAGAAATCGACACCACCGGTCAGCAGGCCGATCGGCGGCATAATAATATTGTCCACCAGAGACGAGACAATTTTGCCGAACGCGCCGCCTATCACGACACCGACCGCAAGGTCGATGACATTGCCGCGCATCAGGAACGTCTTGAATTCCGAAACAATGCTCATGGGCATCCCCTCCTTATTTTTGTTATTCGTTATCGTCGCCCGACAGGTTCAGACGCTCACGCAGTTCCTTGCCGCTTTTAAAGAAGGGGACGTGCTTTGCAGGAACAGAAACCGCTTCCCCGGTGCGCGGATTTCGGCCCACTCGTGCCGGGCGCGAACGCACTGAAAAGGCGCCAAAGCCCCGCAGTTCGACGCGACCACCTTTTTCCAGCGTCTCGATCATGGATTCCAGAATCAGATTGACGATCCGTTCGACGTCTTTTTGCGTCATATGCGGATATTCGGACGCCAAACGCTCGATCAGTTCCGATTTTAACATCTTATCCCCCGAACATAGGTTCGAAATATATCAGCGCCTGGCGACCCCGTGGTTTTTCGCTCTTTGTCCACGTTGCAACGCAGCCCGGCACCTGCCAGCACATCATCAGATGAGCATGATCGAAAACGAAAGCCCCTTCAAGGGTTTGTTTCAAAAATTAATGCCTCAGTCGTCCCTGGTATACGGAATATCTGTCCAGAAACCCTGAAATGTCTCATGAAAGATGCCGCATCGCACAAAAAAAGCCCCTGCCTTTCAGGTCTTGCGAAACCGAAAGGCAGGGGCGGATAAGAACCTAACGGTCCTTAACCTTACTCTTTGGACGTACCGCGCAGGGCGGCGCCAAGGATGTCACCCAGCGAAGCGCCGGAATCCTGCGAGCCGTACTGCTCAATGGCTTGCTTCTCGTCCGCCATTTCCAGAGCCTTGATCGAGACGGACACCTTGCGAGCGGCCTTATCGACGTTGGTGATCTGGGCATCGACGCGGTCACCAACGGCGAAGCGCTCAACGCGTTGCTCGTTGCGATCGCGCGACAGGTCCGACTTACGGATGAACGCCGAAACCGGAGCATCCTCTTCGCCGAACTTGACTTCGATACCACCCGAGGTGACTTCGGTCACGGTGACGGTCACGGTCTGGCCCTTGCGGAAGGTGTCGCCCGACATCGGATCGCCGCCGAGCTGCTTGATGCCCAGCGAGATGCGTTCCTTTTCGACGTCAACGTCCAGAACCTTGGTCTTGACGACGTCGCCCTTCTTGTACTTGGCGATGGCTTCTTCGCCAGCGACGTTCCAGTCGAGGTCGGAGAGGTGGACCATGCCGTCAATGTCGTTTTCAAAGCCGACGAACAGACCAAACTCGGTCGCGTTCTTCACTTCGCCTTCGATCACCGAACCGATCGGGTGCTTGGACAGGAAGTCATCCCACGGATTGTTCTGAGCCTGTTTAAGGCCCAGCGACACGCGGCGCTTGCTGGCGTCGACTTCCAGTACGACCACTTCGACTTCCTGCGAGGTCGAAACGATCTTACCCGGATGAACGTTCTTCTTGGTCCACGACATTTCGGACACGTGCACCAGACCTTCAACGCCCGACTCCAGTTCGACGAACGCGCCGTAGTCCGTGATGTTGGTGATACGACCGGTGAACTTGCCGCCGACCGGGTACTTGGATTCGACACCATCCCACGGATCGGATTGCAGTTGCTTCATGCCCAGCGAAATACGCTGCGTGTCCGGATTGATCTTGATGATCTGGACGCGGACGCTGTCGCCAACGTTGAGAACTTGCGACGGATGCGACACGCGCTTCCACGACATGTCCGTAACGTGCAGCAGGCCGTCGATGCCACCGAGGTCAACGAACGCACCGTAGTCGGTGATGTTCTTGACAACGCCATCACGGATTTCACCTTCGGCCAGCTGACCAACCAGTTCCGTACGCTGTTCAGCACGGGCTTCTTCGAGGATGGCGCGACGCGACACTACGATATTGCCGCGCGGACGGTCCATCTTCAGGATGGCGAAGGGTTGTTCCTTGCCCATCAGCGGAGCGATGTCGCGCACCGGACGGATATCAACTTGCGAACCGGGCAGGAAGCCCGAAGCGCCGTCCATGTCAACGGTGAAGCCGCCTTTGACGCGACCGACGATCGTGCCCATGACCGGCTCGCCACGGTTGAAGATCGCTTCGAGGCGGGTCCAGGCTTCTTCGCGACGGGCCTTTTCACGGCTGATGACCGCTTCACCCATGGCGTTTTCGACGCGTTCCAGATAGACTTCGACGGTGTCGCCGGTCTTGAGGTTGGCGGCGTCAGAGCCGAATTCCTTCAGGGAAACGCGGCCTTCGGTCTTCAGACCGACGTCGACGATAACGAAGTCCTTTTCCAGGCCGACGACCAGACCGTGTACGACCTGACCTTCGAGCATGTCGCGGCCATGCAGGGATTCGTCAAGAAGGGCCGCAAAATCGTCACGCGACGGATTGTAATCGCTCATGTAATCTCAGTTTGGGTTGGCGCTGAGGCATGGCCGTGACGAAGACGGCGTAAGCAGACAGGACGGCGAAGCGCACGACTTCGGCCACACGGACAGCGGCTTTTGGGGGGACATGTCACATGCCGGAGGGAGTTCCGCAAAGCGCCGTTCGTGATCCTGCCTGAAAAGACGCGCCGATGAGATTGGCTCCGTTATTTAGAGCCGCGGCGGTCTCTCACGATGCGTCGCGCATGTTCGATGGCCGCCTCTATACCTAAATCGGTCGTATCAAGCAAGACGGCATCGTCAGCCATTGTCAGCGGTGCTGACGACCGGGACGAATCGCGTTCATCGCGCAACCTTATGTCGGCCAGCACGTCTTCATAGGCCAGGTCCGGCGCACTTTTGACCAGTTGCAACCAGCGGCGGTGGGCACGCACCTCGGGTCGGGCCGTGACGAAAAGTTTGACCGTAGCATCGGGTGCGATCACCGTACCAATGTCACGCCCATCAAGAACCGCCCCTGCGGACTGATGGGCGAAATCGATCTGAAAACGTTTTAAGGCCTCACGCACTTGGGGGATAGCGGCCACCTGTGAAGCCCATTCGCCGGCCTCGCGTCCGCGAAGTTCTGGATTATCGAAACCTGTCGCATCGAGGGTGCGTGCAATTTCAACCAATTCCGGCACATTATCGACGGTCAGACCTCGCTTTTCACGCTGGTAGCCGACTGCACGATAGATCAGACCAGTATCGAGCATCGGAAGGGCATAATCCTGCGCGATGACCGAGGCTAGCGTCCCCTTCCCGGAGGCCGCAGGTCCATCAAAGGCGATGATGAGCGGTAAAGTCATGAGCTCCCTCTTAACGCCGGACGCTTTTATTTCAAGATGATTGCCGCAAAAAACTGCGGTTTTAAAAAGGGTTAGAAAAACACCGCCTAACCTGGCAACCCTTTCTCTCTGAAGGAGCGGTGTTTTGAAAAGGACCCCACGTTTTGCCGTGGGGATCACAGCCAAGGTCCTGATCTTTCATTTCACCTGTCCAGCGGTTAAAACCAGATCAGCAAAGCACTGCTTTTGCGGACGGCCTAGACAGAGCCGATGATCTGATCCATGGACGCGTCTTAATTGTCGGTGACCCGGGACTCTAATGCCTGGTGGCGGAAAAGGAAGTATTGGATTGCGCCAATCCGAAGAAAAGACCCTTAGTCCTCCAAGAGGATCTGGAGAAAATTCGCTTTCACAATCACCGTCTGTCGCCGCTTAGCATGGCAGCCGACTGACGAAAAAATCGCAGTGTTTGTGTAAAAGGGGTTTTGACAGCCGAGCGATCTGGTGGCAAGGGAGGCCAAAGCTTTATAGTTTTCCACTTTATGAGGACGCTCCGTGGCTGATCCCGCCCTTGGCACCAAACAGATTTGTCCGAATTGCACGGCGAAGTTCTACGACCTGAACAAACGCCCGGCACACTGCCCGAAATGCGCTTTCGAGTTCGACCCTGAAGAGGCGCTGCGCACCCGTCGCACCCGCGCCCGCCCGGTTGCACCTGATGAGTATGAAATGGACGACGAGGCCGAAGATCAGGTCAAGGGCAAGACCCCTGGCGAAGAGGATGAGGACGAAGAGCCGGAAATTGTTACGCCGGAAATCGATGAGGTCGTCGCCGACGACTCGCTCCTTGCCGATGAAGACGATGAACTTGACCCGGCCGATCCTGCGCGCGTTGCACCCGATCCGGTCGACATGGATATCGAAGACGCAGACCTTGCCGACGACGATACCGATGACGTTCCGTTCCTTGAAGACGATGAGGACGATGCATTCGACGAAGACATCGATGGATTGCCCGGCGAAGGAAATGACGACGACATCTAACCCTTAGGGGAGACTGTCAAAAGCCGCGAAGCCTGTGCTTCGCGGCTTTTTATTTGCGCCTTTCCATCGCCCTTCACGGACCTGTGAAAAAATCAAAAAAACTTCGAAAAAGCGCTTGCATGTCAAAATGCCTTGCCCTAGAAGTCGCGACCTCGGTGGCGGTGACGCCGCCATGACCATCGAAATGAGATGGGGCTATAGCTCAGTTGGTAGAGCGCTTGAATGGCATTCAAGAGGTCAGCGGTTCGACTCCGCTTAGCTCCACCATCCCTTCCTTTTTAAGCCGCTGTTGTCTGCGCTTTGAAAAGAGTGAACGGGATGAAGGATCAACGTCTCTTGCCCTGCCAGCTTTGCTAGTTATTCTAGGCCCGGAAGACGAGCCGGGCGTCGCTGTGGCGTTTTGGCTATCAAACACTCAACTTTCCCGACTGATTTAGAAGCGAGCTATCCGAGCGCCATTCAGACTTTCGGCGGAGATGGGTCCGGGTCGCGTCATAGACAGATCATTATCCTGTCCTGATACCGGATTTTGACGCATTCGCCTTTTCCAACCGTTCCCGCGCAATCGATAAGATTTAACTTCCGCGAACGTGCAAATGCGTTGGGCTGGCGTGGTCCGGGATCTTAAGCGTTCAACGCATCCTGCCGGTCATTTTGCGCGCTTAGGCCTCAGAACAGACCTGGATGCTTGCCCACCTACCAAAACATTGTTCTTGACGCCCTTTGATTGCCTTGTTCACATATTGATCTGAAGAAGCGGGGGCGGCATATGAAGCGGCACGACACACCTGAGAAAGACTATGATCTAGAGCGGCTTATTTTCTTTTCGGATGGCGTGTTCGCAATAGCCATTACCCTTCTGGTCATCGAGCTTCATCCCCCTCACGACTGGAATGGCACCGCCTCTGGTCTGATCCACCACCTCGGGGCGAGCATTATCTACTACCTGATCAGCTTCGCCGCTGTTGGCGCCTTTTGGATGTCGCACCGTTTTATGTTTCGTTACGTCCGAAAGTTTAGCGAAACCGCTTCGTGGTTAAATCTCTTATTCCTCGCCCTGATAGGCCTGACCCCTTTGGCCAACATGCTCTTAGGTGCAGGTCGTCTGACGATGGAAGTCATCTGGATTTACATGGGCCTGATGGCCGCGATTTCTTTCGTTGGGGGGATATTATGGACCTATATCTCATTTGCCTCAGGGGTCATTGATCCTGAGCTCTCGACATCTTTCAAATGGATCATGCTGCTGCGCTTAAGTATCGTCCCGCCCGTTATGTGTGGTGCTTCCCTTTGGATTGGAAGTCATTTTGGACCATGGCCAGCAGCGGCCTTTGTCGGAATCTGCACGCTGCTATCTTCGCGTCTGCACTCAAAGCCCTACCGTACGCCGAGGAATGAAAGCGAAACCGGCGTTACACCTTGACGCTTGAAGTGTCTCTTATGCCGAGTTCATCTTCAGAAGGCCCTAACCTGAGAAGGTATAGGACCTAAGCGTGTCGATCTAAGAAGGTCAGGAGGATTTGACGGGGCGCCTGGCGGGCTGCGCACCTTCGATAGAAGCACTGGAGACCACGTCAGCCTTCGCACAAAAGTTGGGTGCGAGCTTACGGCGCGCCTTGCACCAGTCTTTCGACGCGGTCAGGCTTTTGGGATGGGTCTGAACATCGATGGCCAAATCAAGCACACCTAGTGGACCGAGTTGATCGTAATTGGCCGATTTCAGGTCATAAACAAAGTAGCTGACGCGTAACGGATCGGTGTTTTTGGCTTCCGTGGCGCCCGTGACGACGGGCGGAACAACCGTAACATGGATAAACTTGGCGGTGGCCGTGTCCACCTTTTTACTCTGAATAGTGCGCCCAACGGCTTCAGAAACCCGGGCTGTCAGATCGATCAGTCTGTCGCTTCGCCATTCCTTGGAGACGGTACAGTAGACGCTGATCGTCTCCCATTCCGTCTTTCGGGCCTCAATGCAGCGCGAAACATCAATAGGGGCTGGGGCTGCCACGGCGGGTCTAGGTGGTGAGGCTGCCGTAACCGACTTTGAGGCACTTACCTCGACAATCTGAGTGGCGGCGCTCGAGTGCTCCGCTCTCTGTTTCTTGCCGTCGTTGCCTTCTGTCTCCGATGCACACCCACAAATGAGAAGGCCTGCCGGGATCGCTATCGCCCACGACATATGCATGGAGACCTGCTGTTAACTATATACCCGGCGTCGCACGGCCTGACAGAAGATGTCAAGACGAACTCCCTCGCGCCTGCGAATTTGGTTCTGTTTTTTTCAAAACGGGGATGTCTAGTGGTCCAGTCGCATAGCCTCGTCCTCTGTCCCACGGATTGGTTTCTAAGGCGTCACGGCCAGCTGCGGGCCAGACGAATGACACGCTTGTTCTGGGTGCAGCGCAACAACAGGCGATCTCGTTTACCTGCCACACGGGCGGCAAAACGTCTCTGTTCCGCTGGCGGCCATTCTGAATGACCCGACATTGGCCTCGGTGGGTCTTGGTTTAACGGCTCAGCGATCCCATGTCTTAGGAGACGATGAGGAGAAGGCGCTATGAGCCAGATCACTGACAATGCCACCGAAAGCCGCTTTGAGCTTACACGCGATGGCCACACCGCCTATGCCGACTACCATCTGAACGGCGAAGTCCTAAATATCGACTACGTCTTCGCGCCGCCCGAGCTGCGTGGCACGGGCGCGGCGGGTGATCTGATGAAAGGCATTACGGCCCATGCCCGCGCAACCGGCCTAAAGGTGCATCCCATCTGCGGCTATGCAGCAGCCTGGCTAAAGCGCTCTTCCGAAAGTCAGGATCTCCTGATCTAAGGTCGATAGCGCACAGACAGCATCATTGCGCGGCGATTGTCATAGCTGATTATCCCGTCGGCGGTGCGTTGGACGGGTATGTCGGCATCCAGAGCGTTATCAACGCCGAGGCGCAAGCTGAGAGTCTTCGTTACGGATCGTTCTGCGGTCAGCCGCAGTCGGGAGGCTGGAGACAGCCGCTGACGGTTGAGATCATCCTCAAAAGACTCACCGATAAACAGCCAGTCGGCGCCGAGCCGCGTCCGGCCCAGCTGGTAATTCCCGCCCATGGATACGAGGTACGCCGGTGCCTGCGCCGGGCGCTTTCCGGCCAGGGCCGGGTCGCCGTCGCTCATTGCGGCATCGGTCAGCGTACCTGATAAGGTCAGGATCAAACGCTCAGTGGCCTGCCACCGGCCCGACAGCTCCAGTCCTATGGCGCGCACTTCACCGGCGTTCTGACGCTGACGCAATATCCCTCCAGCCGGGACAAAGCCCGCCGTCGGGAATGTGCCCGGTCCGACGCCTATAGTGATATTGCTGATTGGATCCTTCAGGCGGTTATGGAACAGGCCCAGATCGATGCTTATCCCGTTTGCCGCATAGCGCCAGCCCACTTCGACACCATTGAGCTTCTCCGGTTTCAGCGCGCTATTGGCTTCTGTTAAGTCATTGCCGACGCGAAAGGGGCGATAAAGCTCATTCAGAGACGGCGGGCGAAACCCATTATAGACGGCTGCACGCCATTGCTGCGGCCCCGTTTGGCGCGTTATACCAAGACGCGCGGAAACGACCGTGGCTTCCGCATCGGAGGTTCGCAGATCCAAAACCGAGGCACCTGTACTCAGTTCGGTTTCGCGGCGAAAACCGCGGGTCGCCGTCCAGCGATCGGCGCGCACGGCGGCGGTGAGGCTCACCTGGTCCAGACGCTGGCTTGCCTGCACATAAATCCCGGCCAGCTCGGTGCGGCCGCCCGCCTCGCGGTACCGCGTGGCCATCCCGCTGACAAAGCGAAGGCGCTCGCGCGCCCTGCCGTCGCTACGCCGGACGTCGATACCCGCCTCCCATTCGCCCGTCGCGTTCTCATGGCGCCAGGCAGCGTTCAGGCCATAACCTTCGGCAGGCGTAGCAAACTGGTCATTGGCAAGGGTAGTCCCACCCCGTCCGCTTAGGACCGAGACGGAACGGTTGGCGAGGTCGCTGTCGCGGTACCAGAGCTGAAGGCGGTAGCCGTCGCCGGTGTCTGCAGTGGGACGCGTGAGGCTGAAGGCATACTGATGACCGCTGGCACGCGCAGTGGCCCCCGACAAGCCGGTATCACGGCGGCTGTCGTAGCGGCCCGCCATGAGGGTGAGATTGTGCCTGTGCACCTCGGTGCGCCATGTCGCCAATGCGGCTTCGTCGTCGCCGAAGACGCCTTCATCCGCGGCGCCGCGTTGCGGTGATCGAACGGCGGCATCCCCATATCGAAGGGCGCGACTATAGTGCAGACCAACGCCGCCCAGACCTGCATTAACCTGCGCGCCCCAGGTTCCGCTGTCACCCCAATCGAGACCGCCCGAGACCCCGGCTTGTGTCGGAGAAAGGTCGAGATCGACAACGCCGGTTAATGCTCCGGCACCATAGGCTCCACCACCCGCGCCGCGCACCACGCGCGCCCGGTCTATCGCGTCCACCGGGACGCTCGCCCAGATGACCCAGCCGCCAAACGGATCGTTTTGCGGCACACCGTCAAGCGTCACGAGGGCCCGCCCAGCCCCGGATGGCGCGATCGCGCGCAGCGACATGCCCTGGATGGTTGGATTGGCGCTTAGGCTTGACTGCCGGCGAAACAAAGAGGCCTGCGCCTGCGCCTTTAGGGCTTCATCAAGGCTGCTGGCCGCTTCAATGGCAGGCCTGGCTACGGTGAGGGTGGCAAAAGCCGTATCCCCACGAAACGGCTTGAGCCGCCCACGCACAACGATCTCGCTTTCCTGTACGGTAGAGGGCGGCAGGAGTGACAATCCAATCAGCAGGACTAACGGTGATGTGATCAATCCTACCACCGCGTTGGCTTGGGGTTACGGTCGAAGCCCATCTGATGCCAGTAGGGATAGATGGGTTGACGGCGGCTTACCCCATCCAAACGCGCCACCTGATCGGCCGTGAGGTCCCATCCGATGGCCCCCAGATTGGCCTTAAGCTGATCGGCGTTGCGGGCACCGATAACGATGTTGGCAACACCAGGTCGCTGAAGCAGCCAGTTGAGGGCCACCTGCGGGATCGTCTTGTCCACCTCTCGCGCAATTTCGCTAAGCGCCTCGACGACGCTGTAGAGATGCTCGTTATCGACCGGCGGTCCGCTGGCATCACCGCCCTTGGCAATACGGCCCTCAATGGCAGGCTGATCGCGACGGATCTTGCCTGTCAGCCGCCCCCAGCCGAGGGGTGACCACACCATTGTGCCTACGCCCTGATCCAGGGTCAGCGGCAGAAGTTCCCATTCGTATTCGCGGCCAATCAGCGAATAATAACCCTGGTAAGCGACGTAGCGGCTAAGCCCCAGCCGGTCAGATGCCGCCAGTGACTTCATCAGGTGCCAGCCGGAAAAGTTCGACGCCCCAATATAGCGCACCTTGCCGGACGTCACGAGCGTATCGAGGGTTGAAAGGACCTCTTCGACGGGCGTCAACGCATCAAAACCATGCATGAAATAGACGTCGATATGGTCTGTACCGAGGCGCCGCAGACTGGCCTCTACCGCGCGCAGAAGATGATAGCGCGAGGAGCCTTTGTCATTGGGGCCATCGCCCATGGTGAAGGTGGCCTTGGTCGAGATCAGAACGTCGTTGCGGCGTCCCTTGAGGGCTTCGCCGAGAATTTCCTCGGACGCGCCGCGCGAATAGACATCGGCTGTATCGAAGAAATTAACGCCGTGGTCCAGGCACAGATCGATCAGGTTGCGCGCCTCGGCCACATCAGTCGTCCCCCATTTGGAGAACATGTCGCCCTTACCCCCAAAGGTGCCCGTGCCGAAGCTGAGCACCGGAACTTTCAGACCCGAACGTCCCAGTTGTCTAAACTGCATATCCCATCTCCCGATCTCTGAAAGGCGCGAACAAACGGTTGCGTCGCAATATAAAACCTGCACCCAGAGCATATAGGGCGGCGCAGACGGCTTTACAGGCTGGCCCGAATGAATTTATGTTAGCCCTACCGCACCGCCAAAAAGCAAAAACATATCCGAGGATTACCACATGGGCCAGATGATCGAACTCACCCGTCCCGATGGAGGCGCGCTGTCAGCCTACCGTTCGGAAGTCGATCCGGCACGTCCCAGTGTGATCGTATTGCAGGAATGGTGGGGCCTCAATGATCATATCAAGGCAATTGTCGATCGCTTCGATGCCGAAGGCTTTAATGCACTCGCCCCGGACCTCTATCATGGCCGAGTGACAAAAGACGCCGACGAGGCGAGCCACCTGATGACTGGCCTCGACTTCCCGGGCGCCGTACATGAGGATATCGCGGCGGCTCTGACATATCTTAAGGCCATCAACGACAAGGTGGCGGTGATGGGTTTTTGCATGGGCGGTGCCCTGACCATCGCGTCGGCGGCGCGTCTGAGCGGATTTTCGGCCGCCGTCTGCTTCTATGGCATCCCGCCACGTGAGTTCGCAAAGCCTGGCGATATCGCTATCCCGTTTCAGGGCCATTTCGGCAAAAAGGACGACTGGGTTACGCCGGAAGTGGTGGCCAAGATCGAAAGCGACATGCGCGGGGCCGGCCGTCATCCGGAGCTTTACAGTTACGATGCCGACCATGCCTTCTTTAACAAGACCCGCCCGGAGGTCTATGACGAGGCCGCGGCGGACCTTGCGTGGGAGCGCACCATCGATTTCCTGGGCGACAACCTCTGATCCCTACTGGGGGGCCATCTGAGCCTTCCGCGCGGTGAGGGCTGAACCTCCTGAGGCCAGTACGACCAGGGCAATAGCAAGCCATTGCTGCGGGTTTAAGGCCTCGCGCAGCAGGATGAGGCCTGATAGGGCCGCCAGAGCGGGCTCCAGACTCATCAGAATGCTGAATGTGCGCGCCGGAATGCGTTTCAGCGCGAACATTTCGAGCGTGTAGGGCACTGCACTGGATAACAGCGCCACCATCAGGCCCGTCTGCAGTACCTGCGGTTTAAATAGCGGCGCACCTATGGTGATGAGTGCCAAAGGCAAGGTGACGAGACAGGATATCCCGACGCCTAAGCTGACGGCCTGACCTTCGGGAACGTGCCTTGCGACCCTCTTTCCAAGGAGGATGTATAAGGCCCACCCGACCCCCGCCGCTACGGCCAGTGCCACGCCTATCGGATCAAGCGCTCTGCCCCCCGCATGGGGCAGAAGTAACCATAAGCCCACGGCGGCGCAGGCCACCCAGAGAAAGTCGAGTGCCCGGCGCGAATTCCATACGGCGACGCCGAGCGGACCCATAAACTCAATGGCCACCGCAATCCCGAGCGGAATGCGCTGAAAAGACAGGTAGAAGCAGAGGTTCATCAGCCCCAGATTAAGGCCGAACAGGATCAGTGCCTTCCAGGCCGAACGTGCAGGCGGATTGCGCCATGGGCGAAACAGCGCCATCAGGAAGATGGCTGCCAGGGTCTGTCGCAGGGCCGTTGCCCCCAGGGGCCCGATACTGCTGAAGAGCGACTTGGCGAGACCCGCACCCAATTGAAACGACAACATGCCGCCGATGACGCCGGATATAGCCCATAAGGTGTACCGTCCGGCCGCGCCTTCGCTCATTGCCGCGCACCTCCCCACCGCTCGCCTGCAAACAGGACCACACGCCCAACCACCGCACTGACGGCCATCACGCTGACGATCGGCGTCAGGGTTTCGGCATTAAGACCCGACACCACCGCCGAAACCACGGTCGCCAGCCCTATCTGAGTAAAGCTCATCAAGGCTGACCCGGAACCGATGTCACGCGTCAGGCTTCCTATGGCAGTCGCCGACGAGTTGGGACCGATAAAGCCGAGGCAGGACAGGATGAGGAACAGCATACCCACTGTGCCCCAGACGTTCAGCCAGCCGTTCGCAGACGCCAGCAAAAAAATAAGCACGAACACGCACTGGGCACTGAGGGCGACGCGCAGAATCTGTTTGGAAGTGTAGCGCCGGTTAACGAACACGTTGACCTGGCTCGACCCGATAAAACCCACGCTAAGCCCGGCGAAAATCAACCCATAGATCTCCGGCTTGATATGGAAAATATCCATGAAGATGACCGGCGAGGCCGAGACATAGATAAAGAGGCAGCCGAACGAAAATCCTCCGGCAAAGAGGTAAGTGACAAAGGTAGGGTTGCGGTAGATGCTGAGATAAGTCGTGAGGATTGGCAGGGGCTTCAGGGAGACGGAAGCGTCAGCGGGCTTGCCATCGGGTAGCACGGTCAGCACGAGAATGAGGATCAGGCCGACTATCGTTGCCAGAAACGCAAACACCCAATGCCAGTCTAACCAGGTGGTGATCAGCCCACCAAAAGTCGGGGCCAAAAGTGGCGATACGCCAATGGTCAGGATGATCAGGGAAATGATTTTGGCGGTATCCCTGGGTGGAAACAGATCGCGCACCAGCGACATGGCCGCCACTGATGCGGCGCAGCCACCCAACGCCTGAAACAACCGCAGCCAGATCAGCACATCAATGTTGGGCGCCAACACGCAACCGACCGAGGTCAGGACGAACAGGGCTAAGCCGGCATAAAGGGGTGGTTTACGGCCATAGCGATCAAGTAAGGGGCCATAGATCAGTGGCCCCACCGCCATCCCAGCAAAGTAGGTCGACAACGACAAACCAACGGCGGCGCTGCTCGTGTGAAAATCCGCTGCGATCTGACCAAAGGCAGGCAGATACATGTCAATGGCAAAGGGGCTGATGGTCGAGAGCGCGCCCAGCGTAAAGATCACGAGGAAGGGATTTTTCAACGCAGGCGGCGCGGCTTCGGGAGCGGACATGACACACACAAAAAAGCGGGAAGTAGCGGCGGTAATGACCCTACCTCGCCTGCGGGTCAAGTTGTGTCATCAGAGCCGTGCTGAAAAAGAGTAAGACGCATAGGGTCCGCCAAGTGAAGTCAGATCCTCCGAACTTTATCGATTTCTCAAAACGGCAAGGACCTCAACCGGCAAAAACTACGGCCTACGCCTTCAACTCAAGATGCAATTCCCCACGGATCAGGTCAGTCAGACGTTCGCGATCCAGCGCGACAATGGGCATCTTACCATCATATAATTCCTCTACGATCAGACCCTCAGCCTCACACAGATCAAGTACATCGGTAAGGAAATCAGCCTTGTACTGCCCCTTTGCGCAACCAAAGGTGGAAAGACGCGACCCGTAATCCTGCGCGTTCTGTCCGAGCACATGCTCGATCAGTTTTTTGCGCCCGCGAGGGCTGTTAAAGCGATAAAGCGCCGACATCAGCATCTGCGCCGCTTCTGTGGCATCTACGACCGGCGCACGCGACAGGCAATGGTCGCACGTCCCGCAATTTTCGCCGGCGGCTTCACCGAAATATCGGCGCACGCCTTTTCTCCGGCAATCCGGACTATGGACAAAGCGAAAGAAGTCCAGCGCCTTCTTCTTTTGTACAGACAAATCTGTACCGGTTTCCTTTTCCCGCATCGCGAGCCGTCTCAGGGACCAGCCAAGATCCGTCGAGCTATAAAGACAAATGCCGGAGGCCGGTCGGCCATCACGGCCGGCGCGGCCCACCTCCTGCCAGTAGGCCTCCAGGGAGGACGGCGGGTCGGCATGGATCACAAAGCGCACATCGGGCTTGTTGATCCCCATACCGAAAGCAATGGTCGCCACCATGACCTTTGTACGATCCGCCAGAAAATCGTGCAGCCGATCGTCGCGCACCTTGGCTGGCAACCCCGCATGATAGGCGTCGGCCTTGAAACCTTCGGCCGACAGCTGCCCCGCCAGCTTTTCAGCTCCGTCGCGCGATCCGGCATAGATGATGCCGGAGGCGTTCTTTTGCCGGCGCAATATGTCGAGGATCATCTTCTGGGCGCTGCCGGTACGGCGCATCAGGCGCAGACTGAGGTTGGGCCGGTCGAAGCTGTCAATGACCTCAGCCGCATCCTCAATATGCAGCGCCTTCTTGATATCGGCCCGCGTGTGCGGATCAGCGGTCGCGGTAAGGGCCAGCGTGGGCACCTTGCCGAACAGGGCTTTCAGCTTGCCAAGGGCCCGGTATTCAGGGCGGAAGTCATGCCCCCATTGCGACACGCAGTGCGCTTCATCAATGGCAACCAAATTGATCGGCAGACGCGAGAGCTTGTCGAGGACGAACCCCTGAGTCAGAGCTTCGGGAGAGAGATAAAGAAGATCGATTTCACCGTTCTGCGCACGGTCCCAAAGCTGATAGCGTGCCTCCATCGATAAACTTGAGTCGAGGCGTTCAGCCCGCACACCCTTTTTGATCAAGGCCTGCACCTGATCGGCCATCAGTGCAATGAGTGGCGAAATGACGAGCCCGAAGCCCGGTCGCATGAGGGCGGGGATCTGATAGCAGAGGCTTTTACCACCGCCTGTCGGCAGAATGGCGAGGACATCCTCACCATTGAGAATCGCTGCGATTACACGTGCCTGCTGACCTCGGAAGTCATCGTAGTGAAAGACTTTTTTCAGTGTCTCCCGCGCCTGGCGCACCCGCTCAAGACCGGGGCCTGAAAGGCCGTATCCGGCCTCAGGCACTGGGTCATGAGGGTGATCGAGAAGCATCGGCTATGTCCGTTCGACTGAATGTTCGCCCCTTCCTATAAGCTGCTTCGGGCCAGAGGATACAAGGGCCATCAGCGATTTTTTGTCGCCCTTAATTTTGCCGGATTTGCCTCTCATCTTTGAGATGGGGACGACCATGAGAGGATGACGTGTGCCGCGGCCACCGCGGCAGGGAGAAATCTGAGGCGCTATGCGTAAATATAAGGGACGCGCGCGGCGGGCTTTGATATATCCTTAACGAAATCTTTGCATGAAGCAGAAGCGAAAGGCCGCTCACCCGGTTTGGCAGGGCGGTGTCGTGGGGATAATGTATGGCTCTCGCCTTTAATATGAAGCGTCCGCCCGTGAAGGCTATCCTGTATTGGTTGACGGTCCTGACCGTCTGGGCGGTGATATTCACCGTCGGCTTTGTTGCCATATTCGCGCTCGATCTGCCCGACACTTCGTCGTTGTATAAGACCGACCGCGCCCCTTCGATCACCTATCTGGATCGCTCCGGCGCGCTTGTCGCCGTAAGAGGCTCCCAGTTTGCCCCGCCGGTCGACATCGACGAATTGCCGCCTTACGTACCGGCAGCCTTTATCGCCATCGAAGACCGGCGCTTCTATCACCATTTCGGCTTCGACCCTATCGGCGTGGGTCGCGCTTTGATCCGTAACGCCACGCGGAAGGAAGGTGCCAATCTCGCCGGGGGTTCGACTATTACGCAACAGCTGGCGCGCAATCTCTTCCTCTCCAACGATCAGAACGTAAAGCGTAAGATCCAGGAACTGATCCTTTCGGTCTGGCTGGAGATGAAGTTCTCTAAAAAGCAAATTCTGGCGCTCTACCTGAACCGTGTATGGTTTGGCGGCGGTGCAACCGGCATCGAAGCGGCCGCCCAGCGCTATTTCAACAAGCCCGCCAAGGATCTCACCATCGGTGAAGCCGCCATGCTAGCCGGCATGATGAAGGGCCCGTCACGCTACTCTCCCCTTTCGGACAAAGACCGGGCTGTCAGGCGCACTGAGATCGTTCTGAACGAAATGGTCGAGGCAAAGGTTATCACCCCCGAACAGCGTGACGAGGTCTTCAAGACCGGCATTAAAGTCTCGCGCACACTGGCGACGGAACACGCGCAGTATTTTGTCGACTGGCTGCAGTCGGAGCTGGGCGAAATGATCGACCTCAGCCAGATCAAGGACGACGTCATCGTCGAAACCACTCTGGACCTGCCGATCCAGACTGACGCTGAACGCGCCGTCAAGGCGATGATGGAACGCGATGCGAAGAAAAAGGTCGAGCAGGCCGCTTTGGTGTCAATCGACGGCGAGGGCCGCGTGCGCGCTCTTATCGGTGGCGTGTCCTATTCCGACAGCCAGTTCAATCGGGCCATTGACGCGAAGCGTCAGGCAGGCTCAGCCTTCAAGCCGTTCGTTTATCTCACCGCCATGGAAAGCGGTCAGTTCCGCCCCGACACGCCTGTGGTGGATGAACCGATCACCATCGATGGCTGGACCCCTGCCAACTACACCAACAAGTATCTGGGCGATATCACCCTGACCACGGCGCTGGCGCAGTCGATCAACACGGTGGCGGCCCGCGTGGCCGATCAGGTTGGGCGGTCAAATGTTGCCTCCACCGCGCATCGCCTGGGGATCACCTCCAAGATCAATACCGATCCAGCTATGGCGCTTGGCACTGCTGACGTGACCCCGCTTGAAATGGCCCGGGCCTATGCACCCTTCTCAAATGGCGGGTATAAGGTGGCTCCCTATGGCATTGTGCGCATTCGCACGACCAAAGGTAAGGTGCTTTATCAGCATAATGCCGGTGATAGCCGCGTTCTGGTGATCAACAATCCTGCGCTCGGCTATATGAATACGATGATGCGCGAAGTCGTACGGTCAGGCACGGGTTCAGGTGTGCGCCTTTCACAGTTCGATATTGCGGGCAAGACCGGAACCACCTCTGATTACCGGGACGCGTGGTTTGTCGGCTATACAGGTGGGTTCACCACCGCTGTGTGGGTCGGTCGCGATAACAATTCGCAGATGGCCAAGGTCACAGGGGGCGGGACCCCCGCTGCGATCTGGCGCGAATACATGTCGCGCGCTCTGACACGTATTAAGGTCTCGACCATCCCCGCCGGCCCCGGAGCCCTCGATGATGGCGCGACCTCTGCCGTTGACGATCTGCTCGGCACGGCCGCGAGCGCGGAAGCTCCGACAGTAACGATCGAGCCGGCGCAACCCGCTAAATCAGAAACGCCTCAGTCGCTAGACGAGGTATTCGAAGACGCCCAGAAGCGTAATCCATAAACGGCCCATCAGCCGACACGGCAATTGGTAAATGAGGCAAGGGTTAACGGTTTTTCCATACCGTTAACCCTTTTGTCTGGGCGACCTTCTTTTCAGCTATGGAAGACCCATTTTTCCTGCAAATTTGTCGTAAATCCCTCTCGGCGTTCAGAGGTTGTTTAACCTTTGACCGCAGAATCCCAGTGATACAGGCGATAGCTTGTTGGAATCATTAAGGTTTGGGTAAGGATCAATGAAAGCGGCTCTGGGCCTCGGATCGGCGCAATTCGGATGCGACTACGGCATCTCGAACCTGCGCGGCCGCGTGTCCGAAGACGAGGTGCGCCAAATCCTGTCCTATGCGGCGCAATGCGGTCTGAAGGCGATCGACGTAGCACCCTATGAAGGAGACGTCGAACGCATACTCGGCCGCTGCTGGCCCTTCCCTTCGCCGTTCAAGCCACAAATTCGTACCGTTCGCGCCGAGAGAGGTCTCGACTGGGTTGAATCCCGTCTGAAGCGCTCGGTTGAGCATATGGGGCTTGCCCGTGTTGGCGTCGGCATGATCGATGATGCCTCCGACCTGATGGGGCCACAGGGCGATGCCCTGTGGGCACGCATGGAAAAGCTTAAAGCCGACGGCCTTTTCTCGCGGATCGGCATTTCCGCCCGTTATGAAGACTCGCCCGTAGCGCTGGCCAAGCGCTTCAAACCGGACCTCATTCAGGTGCCGACCTCGATTCTCGATCAGCGACTGGTGCGCGAAGGTGCACTTGAAACCCTGTCAGGCATGGGGATTGAGGTACAGGTCCGCTCCGTCTTTCTGCAAGGTCTGCTATTCACGCCGCGCGAAGCCCTGCCGGCCAATCTACAGCCGCTCGGTCCGCAATTATCGCGTATCCGTCGACATCTGCTGGAAACCGCCACTGACCCACTGCACGCCGCCCTCAGCTATGCCCTCAACCTGAAGGGTGTATCTTCGGTGATCGTCGGCGTCACCTCGGCGGCCGAACTACGCGCCGTGATCGCCGCTTCCGACCGCCCTCGTCCGGACCTCGCCTGGCAGGCCTTCGCGATTGAGGATCCGATCGCGCTCAACCCGGCCCTATGGCATGCCGACCTCAGCGAAGACCCGCGTCTGCGCGAACGGCGATCGCTCATCTGCGCCGCCTAGCTACGTTCAGGTTTTCACCACCCCAGGCGCGAACCCCTCTGCACGAAAAAGAAACGGATGGGGCGGGGCCTTTCATGACGCACTCGCGCGACGTTCGGACTTTGCGCAGTTCAAAGCCCACCCTATATAGACGCTCCGCCCCATTACCCTGAGCGCCCCAATGCCCGAACTGCCTGAAGTCGAAACCGTCCGTCGGGGCCTGTTGCCAGCGCTGGAACATGCGCGCCTGAGCGGTGTACGTCTGCACCGGCCCAATCTGCGCTATGCCTTCCCAGAAGGCTTTGCTGCGCGCCTCGAAGAGGCAGAAATCCTGCGACTGGAGCGACGGGCCAAATACCTGCTTTTCTACCTCGACACGCAAGAGGTTTGGGTAACCCATCTTGGCATGACCGGTCGCTTTCAGGTCAGCGACATCGACGGCCAGAGCCTTCCCCTTGACGGTAACTATTACCACGCCCTGCGCCCCGACCCCAAGCACCTCCACGTTCAGGTGCTGGCCAGCAAAGACGGCGTCACCCGTCTCATCGACTTCTACGACCCGCGCCGCTTCGGCTTCATGCTGTTGCTGCGTCCGGACGAACTCTATGCGCAGGGCTGGTATAGGGGGCTGGGACTTGAACCCCTGTCAGACGCGCTGAGCGCCGATGCCCTTTATGCCCTGTTCCATCCGCGCCGCCCGCCGCTCAAAAGCCTGCTGATGGATCAGACGCTGATATCGGGGCTTGGCAATATCTACGTCTGCGAGGCCCTGTGGCGGGCTGGCTTGTCGCCGGATCTGCCGGGTGACCAGCTGAGCCACGCTAAGGCCGCCGAGCTGACCCTCGCCGTACGTGAGGTGCTCGAAGAAGCGGTCGCCGCCGGCGGCTCGTCGATCAGCGATTTTGCGTCTGCCTCAGGGGAGCTTGGTTATTTTCAGCACCGTTTCCGCGTCTATGACCGCGAGGACGAAGCCTGTTTGCGACCAGGTTGCGCAGGCACCATTGCCCGTAAAACCCATTCTGGACGCTCGACTTTTTACTGTCCGGCGTGCCAGAAAAGTTAAGGGGATCGGATACGGAGAAAAAAGAGTCGTTCTGTGGATGATTCTTGCCCCGAAAGCGTTGACCTGTCTGCGCCCTTCAGTTATATCCCGCCCCCTTGAAATTCGTGTCGCGGCCCCCTTTAGAAGGCTGGCGCCGCGGCTCCCTTAACTTATCGTCCCCTGAGGTGATGAATGGCAAACAATCCCGGCGCCAAGAAAGCGATCCGCAAGATCGCCCGCCGTACCGAAGTCAACAAGGCGCGCCGCTCGCGCGTCCGTACCTACGTGCGCAAGTTCGAAGAAGCTCTGGCCGCTGGCGACGCCGCCGTTGCCAAGACCGCCTTCATCGAAGCGCAATCTGAACTGATGCGCGCCGTGTCCAAGGGCGTGGTGCACAAGAATACTGGCGCGCGCAAGGTGTCGCGCCTGGCAGCCGCTCTTAAGAAGCTGGCCGCCTAACTTCCTTTTCCTGAAGACAACAGACATCAGGCGCTGAGCGATCTGCTCCGTGCGCTGATGTTTGCTGTCTGAGGGACAGTGATGCGTCCGGACGATCCCCTCGACCGTCCGCACTTTGGTTTTTCTTTATATTTCAGCGATTTGATATCTTTACCGCAACGTGGTGAAGGGCGTCTTTGCGCGCGCAGGTTTTTTAACCGGTGCGTCAAAATGACAGGTTCTTAACCCTTTGTAAATTTCTCCTTACCGGGGAAGACGTTATCAGAGTCAACAGAAATATCAGCGCTGGTCAGCAAATATCCTCGTTGACCTGACCGCCGGGAAAGCTAAGGTGAAGTCATCTCGCCTTTCCATCCCAATACGGATGAAACGGTGGTGCCGGGCAGAGCCTTGCACCAAACGAGAGTCTGTTGCCAAAATTTCACAAAACCAATGACTTAGGTTTTGCGGAAACGGTAATCAGAACGGGGGTGGACACTGCCTGACACTGCGTAAGGTGTGAACGCCATGGTTTTTTGTAACCGGGGGCGGTCCTCCCTCTTCGGGGCGTCAGGAGTTCGAAAAGGACTCGTGTCGACCCGTCTGAAGCCGTTGCCGTATGCGTAGGATTTGGGGAAAAATGATCGGGGCTTTAATAACATGCCAGGCGTAAACAACTGGTCGCCGATCCAGCCTGAAATGGTATGGACTAAAGTTGCATCTGCCCTCCGTCATGAATTGGGTGAGGGGCCTTATAACTCCTATGTCGCGCCTTCGGCACTGCGTCAGAATCCTCTGGGCGATCCGGTGCTGGTGACGCCGACCTTATATGCGCGCGACTGGTTTGCCCGTAATGCGCTGCGCCGGGCCAATGAGCTTTGGGCGCAGCACGATCCGGATCACCGATCGCTGGAACTGAAATCGCGGGCCGAATTCGACGATCAGTCCAAGGCCGCTGCGCCGACACCGGTGAGCCGTGTGGACAGCGCCGAAGGCGCACCCGTGGCCCCCGTCGTCAGTTTTCAGGACGCCGCTGCCCGCGTCGCCGGGCTTCAGGAGCGCCTGACCTTTGACACCTTCGTGCCGGGTCGCGGCAATGAATTCGCCTATACTATGTCGCGCCAGGTCGCCACGTGGGCCGACGGGCATTTTAATCCGGTCTTCTTCCACGGCCCTTACGGCTATGGGAAGACTCACCTTCTGAACGCCATCGCCTGGGAAGCCAAGGCCCGTCGTCAGGACGCCAAGGTCGTCTACCTGACGGCGGAAAAATTCACCTCGACTTTCGTAAAGTCGCTTCAGGATCGCTCGACTGCCGCCTTCAAGGACGAGTTGCGTGGCGCCGATCTGCTGTTGATTGATGACGTACATTTCATCGGCGGTAAGACCTCGTCGCAAGAAGAGCTGTTTCACACCTTGACCGCGCTGTTGGAAAACAATAAGCGCGTGGTGTTCACGGCGGACCGTCCGCCGTCGCACCTCAACGAAATCGAAGCGCGTCTCAGATCGCACCTGTCCTCCGGGCTGGTCTGCGCTCTGGATGTCGCCGATCAAAGCCTGAGAATGGGCATTATCGAGCGCAAGCTTGATCAACTCGCCAAGCGTCTGGGCGTCGCCCAGAAGCCGCAACATGATGTACTGCAATTTTTAGCAGATCGCGTACCGGGTTCTATCCGTGAGCTGGAAGGGGCCGTCAATACCCTGGCCGCTTCGGCCGGTGCGCGTCTGGGGAGTTTAACTTTGGACGAAGCTATGGCCTTGCTGCAACCCAACCTGAAGGTATCGGCGGAGCGCCGCGTGACGGTCGATGAAATCCAGAAGCTGACGGCGGATCACTTCGCCCTGAAGCAGGCGGATCTTCTGTCGGAACGCCGAACGCGCTCGGTTGCCCGCCCGCGTCAGGTTGCGATGTGGCTGTGCAAGCAGCACACGACGCGTTCCTATCCGGATATCGGTCGCCGTTTCGGCGGACGTGACCACACGACGGTTCTGCATGCCGTCAAGAAGGTCGAGGAACTGCTGCAAAGCGACGAACAGATCGCTAAGGACGTCGAAGCCCTGACCCGTAAACTGCGTGGCTAATTCGCCGGTTTAACCGGTTGACGCCGCTTAATAAACATTTAAGGTCTTGCGAAGCGCCGGGGCAACTGCCCCGGCCTTTTGCTCTATACCTATACAGCCGCAAAGGCTGGCCATAAATTCTGGCCAAAATTCTGGGATGCCAAGATGCAGCTAATCATAGAACGTGGCGCACTCCTGAAGGCACTGGGCCACGTCCAGAACGTGGTGGAACGCCGCAACACCATCCCCATACTGTCGAATGTGCTCTTGTCGGCCGAAGGCTCTCATGTGTCCTTTTCGGCGACTGATCTCGACATGGAAATCGTGGACTCGGCTGAAGCCATCGTTGCGGTGCCGGGTCAGATCACGGCGCCCGCCCACACCCTATACGAGATCGTGCGCAAGCTGCCCGACGGTGCCGATGTTGAACTGCGCTATCAGGCCGGCGACGATCCGCGTCTGTCGGTTCAGGCAGGACGCTCGCGCTTTGCCCTGCCCGTCCTGCCCGCCGGGGATTTCCCGGTGATGTCGGGCGACCATGACGGCGCGACCTATGCCCTGCTGAAAGAGGACTTAAAGCGCCTGATCGACAAAACGCGCTTTGCTGTGTCGACCGAAGAGACACGTTACTATCTCAACGGCCTTTTCCTGCACACTCTGACCGAGGACGGTTCAGGTTATCTGCGTGCCGTAGCCACCGATGGCCACCGTCTGGCCCTGGCCGAAATGCCGGCGCCGGATGGCTCTATTGGCAGCGCCGGGGTGATTATCCCTCGCAAGACCATTGATCAGGCCCGCCGCCTTCTGGACGACGGCACAGGTTATGTCGAACTCACAGTCTCGCCCGCCAAGATCCGCTTTAACTTCGGTACTGCCGCCCTGACCTCGAAAATCATCGACGGCTCCTTCCCCGACTATGGTCGTGTTATTCCGAAGAACAATGACAAGCTGATGCGGATTGATACGGGGGTTCTTTCGCGCGCTGTCGATCGCGTTTCGACCATCTCGGCAGAAAAGAGCCGTTCGGTGAAGATGGCCATTGAACCGGGTCGTCTAACGCTCACCGTTCGCAATATCGAAGCCGGTCAGGCGGTCGAAGAAGCCGAAATCGACTATGATTCTGACGCCCTCGAAATCGGCTTCAATGCCCGCTACATCCTCGATGTAATGGGTCAGATCGCTGGTGAACAGGTGGAGCTGCGCCTCAATGATGCAGCCTCACCGACCCTGGTACTCGACACCGCGGATCAGGGCGTCCAGTACGTGCTGATGCCGCTGCGGGTGTAGGGTCAATTTTTCACCCCGCTCGTCATCTTGGCAATGAGACAAATGGTCAGATCGAAACCCGGGGTTACCGTGTGTTTCGATCTGACTTTTTCATTTAAAGGGCGCGCATGAAAGCCCGCATTCACGCCCTGAGCCTGACCGATTTTCGCGGCTATGACCGGCTTGATGTCGATCTGGCCGGACGGTCGCTGTATCTTTTCGGTCCCAACGGCGCGGGCAAGACGAACTTTCTTGAAGCGATAAGTGTTCTGAACCCTGGCCGTGGCCTGCGCGGGGCGGCCGTCAGCGATCTGGGCCGTCGCCTGCCACAGGAGGTCAGGGGGCGTGCGTGGGGCGTGTCGGTCGAGCTCAAAAGGGCAGAGGACGATATCCGCATCGGCACGGGTTCCGATCCGCGCAACCTTGAAAAGCGTCTGGTGCGCATCGACCAGCAAACCGTACCGGCGGGGCGTCTGCTCGACCATATTCGCCTCGTCTGGCTGACCCCGGCGCAGGACCGTATCTTCCTTGAAGCGCGTGCCGAGCGGCTGCGTTTTTATGACCGGCTGGTTTTCGCCGCCACACCTTCACACGCCACGACGGTGAATGCTTATGAAAAAGCCCTGCGTGAGCGCCTGAGATTGCTGGTTCAGGGACCTGCCGACGCCGTGTGGCTCGATGCACTCGAAGAACGACTGGCGCAGACGGGCAGTGAAATGATTGCGGCCCGCCGCGCTGCCCTGGCCGATCTTCAGGCCGAAATCGAGGCGCACGAAAGCGCCTTTCCTAAGGCTGATCTTGGACTGATCAACGAAGCGTCTGACGCCCACGAACCCGACGCCCTGAATAACGCCTTGCGCGAGGGATTTGCCCGCGCCCGCGCCCGTGATTCGGCGGCAGGTCGCTCGCTTTTCGGGCCCCACCGCACTGATCTCGGCGTCTTTCACCGCGAAAAGGACCGTCCGGCGGCGGACTGTTCCACGGGGGAGCAAAAAGCCCTCGTTCTGAACCTGATTTTGGCGCAGGGGTCGAGACTTTCGCGTGTCAAAAGCGCACCGAATCCTGTAGTGTTACTTGACGAAGTCGCAGCCCACCTCGACCCGATTCGCAGGGCGGCGTTGTTTGATGAAACCGATCGTCTGGGCCTGCAAACCCTGTTTACAGGTACCGACGAAAGCCTCTTCGACGGATTGTTCGGGCGTGCGCTTGGGGTTCGTGTCGAAGGGGGCCATTGGGTAGAATTTAGGGACTAGGCATGGCCGAAAACGAAGAGCATCCGGAAATCGTCGAAAACGCCTATGGCGCAGATTCGATTAAGGTTCTCAAAGGGCTGGATGCGGTGCGCAAGCGCCCAGGCATGTATATCGGCGACACGGATGACGGGTCGGGCCTGCACCACATGGTCTATGAAGTCGTCGATAATGCCATCGACGAAGCCCTGGCCGGGCACGCTACGCGCGTGGAGGTGATCCTCAATGCCGATGGGTCCTGCTCGGTGTCCGACGACGGGCGCGGGATGCCGGTCGATATCCACGCCGAAGAGGGCGTATCAGCGGCCGAAGTCATCATGACGCAGCTCCATGCGGGCGGCAAGTTCGACCAGAACAGCTACAAGGTCTCCGGCGGTCTGCACGGCGTGGGTGTCTCGGTCGTCAACGCCCTGTCCGATTTTGTTGAGCTGAAAATCTTCCGTAACGGGAAGACGCACGAGGCGCGCTTTGAACTGGGTGAAACCGTGCGTTCGGTTGAAATCACCGGCGATGCACCGCTGCGTGAGAACGGCAATCCACTGACCGGCACCATCGTCACCTTTTTGCCGTCGCTGAAGACCGGACCGGATACGGGCACCTTTACCTTCATTGATTTCGACCGCAAGACGCTCGAACACCGCCTGCGTGAGCTGGCTTTCCTCAATTCGGGCGTCCATATCCGCTTCGCCGATCTGCGCGAGGCTGAGCCCTATGACATCATCCTGCATTACGAAGGCGGCATTGTCGAATTCGTAAAGCATCTGGACAAATCGAAGTCGCCCATCATCAAGGAACCGATCGCCGCACGCGGCCTGCGCGATAAGGTCGAGGTCGATCTCGCCCTGCAATGGAACGACAGCTATCACGAGACGATGCTGTGCTTCACCAACAACATCCCGCAGCGCGACGGCGGTACCCACCTGGCCGCCTTCCGTGGTGCCCTGACGCGGGTTATGTCGGCCTATATGGAGTCCTCCGGCCTCGCCAAGAAGGAAAAGGTCTCGGTATCGGGCGAAGACGCGCGCGAAGGCTTGACCTGCGTCCTGTCGGTTAAGGTGCCTGACCCCAAATTCTCGTCACAGACCAAGGACAAGCTGGTCTCCTCGGAAGTGCGTCCGGCCGTTGAAGGTATCGTGTTTGAAAAGCTGTCGCAGTGGTTTGAGGAAAACCCGGTCGAAGCTAAGCAGATCGTCTCCAAGATCATCGAAGCCGCAGCTGCCCGTGAAGCGGCGCGCAAGGCCCGCGAACTCACCCGCCGCAAGTCGGCGCTCGACATCAACTCCCTGCCGGGCAAACTGGCTGACTGTCAGGAACGGGATCCGGCCAAGTCTGAACTGTTTATCGTCGAGGGTGACTCGGCTGGCGGCTCGGCCAAACAGGGGCGCAACCGCGAAAACCAGGCCATCCTTCCGCTGCGCGGCAAGATTCTGAACGTCGAACGCGCCCGTTTTGACAAGATGCTGTCCTCAGAAATGATCGGCACACTGATCACCGCCTTGGGCACCGGAATCGGGCGTGACGACTTCAATATCGAGAAGCTGCGCTACCACAAGATCATCATCATGACCGATGCCGACGTGGACGGTGCGCACATCCGCACGCTGCTTCTGACCTTCTTCTATCGTCAGATGCCGCAAATCATCGAAAACGGTTACCTCTATATCGCCCAACCACCCCTTTATAAGGTCGCGAAGGGCAAGTCGTCGCGCTACCTTAAGGACAATCCGGAAATGGACGCCTTCCTGATCGAGGAAGGCACGTCGGAAGCGGTACTGGAACTGCGCTCGGGTGAACGCATCGCCACGCATGATCTCGAAGCGCAAGTGCGGGTCGCCAAGACCTTCAAGGGCGGGGTCGACCGTCTCGCCAGCCGTGCCCCGGCCTTTGCCATAGAACAGGCCGCTCTGGGTGGTCTGTTCGGAGAGACGCCCGATCTGGCGCTGGTCGCAAAGCGCCTCGATCGCCTTAATGAAGATGGCGATGGTCCGTGGCGCGTCGAAGCTAATACGACGAGCCACGGCGGCTACGTGTTTACTCGTGTCCGTCGCGGCGTATCGGAAAAGATCGTGCTGGATGACGGGCTGATTCACTCTCAGGACGCCCGCCGCCTCAACGACCGTGCGCTGGAACTGGGCGATCTGTTTGCTGAGGTTTCGACCTTCCGTCGCAAGGATAAGGTGGCCGACATTCGCGGTCCTCTGGATCTTGTCGCGGCCGTTCTCGATGCCGGACGTAAGGGCCTGACCATTCAGCGCTACAAAGGTCTGGGTGAAATGAACCCGGATCAGCTTTGGGAAACCACCCTCGACAAGGACGCCCGCACGCTGCTTCAGGTGAAGGTTAATCTCACCGACGAAGCCGACGACCTGTTCGTCAAGCTGATGGGCGATCTCGTCGATCCGCGCCGCGAGTTCATTCAGGACAATGCGCTCGATGCCGAAGTGGATGCGTAAGGACAGGCAGGGGCTCAGCCCCTGCCCGCGTGGTTATGACTAAGATCATCGCCCTCGCTACAGCCGTAGTGGTAGATCCACACCGCAAACTGGCACTGGTGGTGCGCAAACACGACTCTTCGACTTATATTCAACCGGGTGGCAAGATCGACGCCGGTGAGACCCCGATTGAGGCTTTGCGGCGCGAATTACGCGAAGAAATCGGACTGGAACTCGCAGAAGACGAAGCTGTCTATCTGGGGCATTTCACGGCTCCGGCGGTCCATGAGATGGGCTTTAGAGTCCACTCACAAGCCTTCTGGATCGAAACAGACAAACCCGTCTGTGCAGCATCAGAAATTGCTGAAATAAAATGGATTGATCCGGTGCAAGCATTAAACTTCCCGCTCGCGCCACTCTCCCGACAGCTCATGACTTTGGCAGCCCAGCGTTTAAATCAAGCCTGACCATCGAGGGCGATCGTTTGACCGAAAGCCCGTTTCGGTTCATGCGGCAGGCTTGCCGGCCAACACGCCGCGTCCATGGGGTGCTATGAAGACGGTGCCCCATTCTAACGGGTCACCAGAGAGCGCCCGCAACGCGCCATACTGATGCTTATCATCGTTGATACGGGTCCACGTCGTGCCCTCATCATCCGACCGCCAAATCCCTTCGCGGCCCCTCACCTTGCCCCATAGATAAACGGCAGGATACCCATTCTTGGTTTTCGCCGCACCGAAACCCAGGGTCCAGGCCTCGTCCACACCCACTACGGGCTTCAGGCTTGCGCTTGCCTCACGTGAGTGAAAAAGCCCATTAGGGAGCGCGACCCACAGATCTCTCATGCGCGTGGGCACGACAAAAAGCTGTGCTGTCTGCCAGGATTCTATCTTTGGAAGCCCGGAAATGATGGGCTTAAAGCTGGCACCACCGTCGACGCTAATCAAAATGACCCCGGTGAAGCGATCGAGAACGTAAAAGACCCCGTCGGCAACCTTGTCTGACACCGGCAACAACGCCTGATCACGACCGTTTGGCCACCCCACGCTCTCTTTCCAGCTTCGCCCTCGGTCTGCAGAATAAAAGGCCGCCTCTCGCTCGGGGACCCACAGAAGGGAGGTCGCCTTCGCCGATATAGCGATACTCCCTGGCCCTTTCCAGGGCTGGCCTTGCGCGGGATTTCGGTAGGGCGTGGATGGAAGTGCCGACCAGCTCGCACCTCCCTCTTCAGATATCATGGCAAAGCGCCCGCTATTGGTCGTCCTCACCACTACGTCGGGGGCCTGCCCGGCATAGTCAACCGACCAGTTCGTCTCACTTGCTGGCACAAAGAGACCGTTTTTGGGCGTTTTGGTTATATCATCCCAGGCGGCCCCCCCAACATCGCCCATGGCAACAAATAAGGTCGCACCTGCCGTAGGCGACGTCATCTGGAGAGTGGCTGTCTCCTCGAGATTATTGACATTGAAGGAAAACCGAACGGGCTCTGTAGCTATCTTTGTTAAATTTTCGCTCATCCAAAGGCCATAACCTGTGCCGTAGATAAGCTCATCAGGATTGAATGGATTGATCTTCAAATCAGAAATCCAATGTCCCATCCTATCCTCGCCCTTCAAGTAGTTTGAGAGCCAGGGATAGTTTGAGGTGTCGTGCCTGGCGCGCTCGCCTAAGGCGCGCCACGTTTGTCCGTAGTCGATTGACAAGAAGATATCATCACCCGGCCACCAGCGATTGAGTGTAGAGACGCACACCATACCGCCCGGCCCGACATCCACACCAGAGAAGCCAAAGCGCGCAGCGGCGTCTGGCCGGATGGGTGATATGTCGCTCCACTTTCCGGATTTGGCATCGCGTTTCCAGACGCTCCCTCCGGTCGCGTTGCTGGGATTGATCGCAGCCGCTTGCCCGTCGCCTTGGGCAAACGTCACATAGAGGGTTCCGTCACTGGCAAAGACGGCATGCTGAGGCACCTGAGCAGGCGTTGCAGACACTTTCGACCAGGTCGCACCCTGATCAAGGCTCACATAAAGCCCGGCTTCGGCATCCGCGACGCCTACAAAAATTGCTGCTGACCGGGGATCAATAACGACGAGGCTCAGATGAGTGCCCGGCCCCGTCACCTGGGAGAAAGACTGGGCGGCGTCCTTACTTTTCCAAAGCCCATTCTGATTGGATCCGTACCATAAAACTTCGCTGTTCTTGGGGTCGACAACAAGGCGATCCCCGGTTCCGCGTCCATCTGAATTCCCCCCTACCTGGATGGGCAGTTCCGTCTTTCTCCAGCTGCGCCCCTGGTCAGACGACGCTAGGATGGCACCCTTGCGAGCCCAATCGGCGAGGTAAAGACCGCACGCCGCATAGATTCTGTCGGGATTAGATGGATCTATGGCCATGCTCAGCACACCCATCAGATCGGCATCGTCCCGCCCCAGGTGATCGAGCAATGGGACCCAGCCTTTGTCTTGATCGGCGTATCGGTACATCCCCCCAATGTCTGTGCGGGCATAAAGAATCCCGGCCGTTTTTGGGTGATAGAGAAATCCATCGACAAACCCGCCTCCCCCGAAAGGGATGGTGGCCCACGTATAAGGTGAGGGCTCTGCAGCGCTGGCGTCGCTGGGTGCCAAAACCATGGCGCCCGAAGTTAGCAACATTTCACGACGGTTCATCTTTTCCCCCGTTTGGCTCCCGGCCCCGAGCCGAAATGCCCAAAGCTTTCATGCACGCTATGGGCATGACGCATCCGCCCTGGTTTGCATTGTATTATAATAGCACTGTCTACCGTAGCGATGTGAGTTTGCCAAGCCCTCTAAAACCCGAGAGGCCACGCAGCACTTTTGCCCGATCACAGCGAAGTTTCCCGGCTTTTGGGTCGAAAAGCAAAAAAAGCCCGGTCCAGCGCTAGGCTGGTCCGGGCTGACACCTGGACAAATGTATTGTCCTCAGCACTTTTATTATATGACTTCTAACCGTCAGGCGCGGATCGGATAAAGGTTTGTGTAGTCCTACTTTGCGTCGCGCGCATCGCGCTTAGCCGCCACACGCAGGCGCAAGGCGTTGAGCTTGATAAAGCCGGCCGCGTCGCGGTGATCGTAAGCCACCTTACCCTCTTCGAAGGTCACGAGGTCCTGATCATAGAGGCTATAGGGGCTTTCGCGGCCGATCACCGTGACATTGCCCTTATAAAGCTTCACAGTCACGCGGCCCGTGACCTTAGCCTGCGAATAATCGATGGCCGCCTGAAGCATCTCACGCTCAGGCGAGAACCAGAAGCCGTTGTAGACGAGCGAAGCGTATTTCGGCATCAGCTCGTCCTTCAGGTGCATGGCACCACGGTCGAGCGTGATCGATTCGATACCGCGGTGAGCTGCCAACAGTATGGTGCCGCCAGGGGTTTCATAGACGCCGCGCGACTTCATGCCAACGAAGCGGTTTTCAACGAGGTCCAGACGACCGACGCCATTGTCGTGGCCCAACTGGTTCAGTTTGGTCAGCAAGGCCGCTGGCGACAGGGCTTCGCCATTGATGGCGACCGGATCACCCTTTTCAAAGTCTATAGTGAAAACCTCAGCCTTGTCCGGCGCGGCTTCCGGGGAGATGGTGCGCTGATAGACGAACTCAGGGGCTTCAACCGCCGGGTCTTCCAGCACCTTACCTTCTGACGAGGAGTGCAGCAGGTTGGCATCGACCGAGAAGGGCGCATCACCACGCTTATCTTTGGCAATGGGGATCTGGTGCTGTTCAGCGAAGGCGAGGAGTGACTCGCGCGACGCGAAGTCCCACTCACGCCACGGGGCGATGACGCGGATGTCGGGCTCCAGGCCATAGTAGCCGAGCTCAAAACGTACCTGATCGTTACCCTTGCCCGTCGCCCCGTGGCAAACGGCGTCAGCGCCAACCTTGCGAGCGATTTCAATCTGTTTCTTGGCGATCAGCGGGCGCGCGATTGAGGTGCCCAGCAGGTACTGACCTTCATAGACGGTGTTGGCGCGGAACATCGGGAAGACGAAGTCGCGAACGAACTCTTCGCGCAGGTCTTCAATGTAGATGTTCTCCGGCTTGATGCCGAGAAGCTCGGCCTTTTTACGCGCGGGCTCAAGCTCCTCGCCCTGACCGAGGTCGGCGGTGAAGGTCACGACCTCAGCATTATATTCGGTCTGAAGCCACTTCAGGATGATCGACGTATCGAGGCCGCCGGAATAGGCGAGAACGACTTTCTTGACGGGCTTTTCAGTAGGGGAGGTCATGAGGCAACCACTCCGGTCAGGGGGGTGAAAACAGTTGCTCGCGCCTTTAAGACCCCTCCCCTCAAGATGCAAGGATTAATGCAGAAGCGAACGCGCCATCCTATGCCATTGCGCTCTGGTGATGCCATTTCTCTGATCTGTCGCCAGAGGGTGGTCCATCTGTGTTACCATGAAAAGTGGTACCCTGCCCGGCTCGCGGTCCTGAACCAAAAGCGGAAGGTGAAGAACTGGATCATAAGGCCGGATGGGGCTGCATAACCAACCGAAACTCGGCGGATCGTCACCCCGATCCGGATCGTTCCATCGGTCTTGCCTGCGATTAAAGTTCTTTTCGCCGAGGGACGACCAGACCGAGAAGGTCAGGGGCGTCGCATGATTTATAATAGGGATTTCTATATGTCCCCTGACAAAAAAATGCGCGTCGTCCACGACGCACCAACTGTCAGAAATCTCGACACGCGCTTGAAACATCTCCTCCGAAACCAATGCGCGCCAAGGCGCCTCAATCCCGAAACACACAGGCATATCATCATGTGCCTGGCCGCAATGGCGGCACTTCCATTTGATACCGAACAACCAATCCCCCCCGAAAGAAAGGCCCCGTCCGGTACGCCGGACGGGGCTAAACTTACCTAAACACTGACCTGCGTCCCAAGCTCTACCACACGCCCGGGCGGGATATGGAAGAACTCCGTCGGGTTGGTGGCGTTGCGCATCAGGAAGATGAACAGGCGATCCTGCCAGAGAGGCATACCCGACGTCGCCGAGGCCACGACGCTGCGGCGACCGAGGAAGAAGCTCGTGGCCATAATGTCGAACTTCAGGCCCTGCTTACGGCAGATACCCATGGCCTTGGGCAGGTTCGGGCTTTCCATGAAGCCATAGTGCACCGTGACGCGCTTGAAGTCCTCATCGAGCTTTTCAATGGTGATGCGCTCGGATTCGTGCACGCGCGGGATGTTGCGCGTATCAACCGTCAGGATGATATTCTTCTCATGCAAAATCTTGTTGTGCTTGAGATTATGCATCAGGGCCACGGGCGCGACTTCAGCGTCGGAGGTGAGGAAGATGGCTGTGCCCGGCACGCGATGTGGCGGTCGCGCCTTCAGCATTTCGATCAGGTCCGTCAGCAGAACACTGTCGCGACGAGACTTTTCGAACAGGATGCCCGACCCCCGCACCCAGGTCGCCATGACCGTGAACAGACACGCACCGATCAACACCGGCAGCCAGCCGCCGGAGAAGAAGCGCAGCATATTGGCGCTCAGGAAGGATAGGTCGAGGATCATGAAGGGGACAATGAAGGCCAACACGCGCGACCAGCCCCACTTCCACATCTGACGCATGACGATGGCCGCCATCAGGGTGGTCACCACCATGGTCCCGGTCACCGCCAGACCATAGGCGTGCGCCAGAGCCGATGAGGTCTGGAACGTGACCATGACCACGACCACGCCGACCAGGAGCATGGTGTTGAGTTGCGGCACGAAAATTTGGCCTTCCTGCGTTTCCGAGGTGCGCTTGACATTCAGGCGCGGCAGAAGGCCCAGTTGAATGGCCTGCTGGGTAAGGGAGAAGGCCCCGGTAATAACGGCCTGAGATGCCACGACCGTGGCCATACCGGCCAGCAGCACCAGCGGCAGGCGCAGGCCGAGAGGCGCCATTTCAAAGAACCAGTTCAGTTCCTCGAACGGACGGCCGGAGGCCAGAGAACGGTCAAGCACCGTGAGCGCCAGCGCTCCCTGCCCCAGATAGTTTAGCGCCAGACACGGCAGGACGAAAAATAACCAGGCCGCCTGAATGGGCCAGCGCCCGAAATGGCCCATATCTGCGGTCAGGGCCTCGGCTCCCGTCACGGTCAGAAAAACCGCGCCCAGGACGATAAACCCGGCCATTCCGTGTTCCGAGAGGAACTGCACCGAGTACCACGGATTGATTGCCGCCAGGATTTGCGGATTGGCCATAAACTGACTGATGCCCAGAACCGCCATGGAGGTGAACCAGACGGCGCAGATAGGGCCAAACAACAGGCCAACCTTGGCCGTGCCGTGGCTTTGAAAAGCAAACAGGCCAATCAGCATGACCCCGGCGATCATCAGAACCAGCTGATTCGAAATGCTGTTTTCAAGCGCCGGAATGGTACGCAGGCCCTCAACCGCCGACAGGACCGACATGGCCGGGGTGATCACTGCGTCGCCGTAAAATAGGGCCGCGCCGACGATGCCGAGCGTAAAGACGATGGCCGTGCGCTTACCTATGGCTTGTTGCGCCAGCGCCATCAGCGACAAGACGCCACCTTCGCCCTTGTTGTCGGCACGCATGATGAAGCCGACGTATTTAACCGTCACAACCAGAATCATCGCCCACAAGGCCAGCGACACGACCCCGAAAATTTCCGGACGCGTCACGCCGTCGCCCGCCGCCGCGTGCAGGGCTTCCTTGAAGGCGTAAAGGGGCGACGTCCCAATGTCGCCGAACACCACGCCGATGGACCCCAGCGCCAGCGCCCAGAAGCCCGCATGCTTGGCGTGGCCTTCGGTGGGATGGGGTTGTGAGGGTTTGTGCGCGGACGCAGCATCCGCTCCGGTCTTGTCGCCGGTGGAGACCGAAGCGTCCGGGGAGGGACGGGCCTCGGCAGGGGTATCCCCGATCATGCAATATCTCCTGAGAGACCACACAGGAGGGTCCTCGCTTGAACGGCGGGCCTCTTACGCCCATTTCTAGCCAGATTCAATCCACATTGCATCAGGCCTCCGCTCAGGCGCGCCGATTCCACTAGGAATGGCAGTCAAATTATCGTAATTACGGAGAGATCATGTCCGACAGTCAGAGATTTCCCGTCGCCGCGCATACCCTGGCCTATCTGGCCCACAAAGGGGCCTATTCGCGCGAACAGGCCGTGTCCTCGTCTGTACTGGCGGCCTCCATCCCCACCAATCCGGTCGTTATTCGCCGTATGACCACGCAACTGGCCAAGGCCGGGCTGGTCGATACCTGTTCGGGCGTCGCCGGCGGCACGTGGCTTCTCAAACCGGCCGAAACCATCCCGCTGGATCAGGTGCTTCACGCTGTACACGGGTGCGCCCATCTGGGGTCGGCCCCGCCGGGGGCCGATGGTTGTCCCGTCGGACAGGCCATCCCCAAGGCGGTCTCGGGCGCAATGAAGGCGGCCAATGAAGCGGCCACGGAAACCCTTTCGAAAATTACCGTCGCCGATCTTATCCGGAATATCTGATGCGCAGACTGGCCCTCATTACCGGCGCAACTTCGGGCATTGGCCTGGCCTTCGCCCGCGTCTATGCCAGCCACGGCTGGGACGTCGTGGTGACGGGCCGTCGACAGGAGCGTCTGGAAAAGCTTGTCGAGGAAATTCGTCTGCGCTTTGGCGTCGAAGCCTATTTTGTTGTCGCTGACCTGAGCGAGACGGGCGCACCGCAAAAGCTGATCGACTATGTAGGTTCGCTCGGCCGAAAGGTCGATGGACTGGTGAATAATGCCGGCTATGGCCTGCCTGAGGGCTTTATAGGCAATGCCTTTTCGTCGCATGAGGCGTTTTTGCGGGTGCTGATGCACGTCCCAACCGAGCTGGCCTATCTCGTCCTGCCGGGTATGATTGAGCAAAAATTCGGCCGCATCGTCAATGTCTCATCGCTGGCCTCCTACCTGCCCGCCTCACCGGGCGACACACTCTATGCGCCGGTTAAGGCGTATCTGACGCGTTTTTCGCAAGGCCTGCACCTTGAAGCGCGTGACCACGGCGTTCACGTCAGCGCCCTTTGCCCGGGCTATACCTTTTCGGAATTCCATGATGTTACCGGATCGCGCGAGCGCATCAGTCAGTCGACACCGGAATGGATGTGGATGGGGGCCGATGAAGTCGCCCGCGAAGGCTATCAGGCCGCCGAAGCCAACCGCGCCATCTGCGTGCCGGGCGCCCCTAATAAGTTTCTGTCCGCACTCTTGAAGATTATTCCCGATGACTGGGCTCTGGAGCTGATCTCAAACCATCTGCGTAAGATGGTGCGCTAAATCGGGCTCACCAGGCAAGCTTAAGGGAATAATCTCTGAACCCGCCATTAAAGATTTTCCTTGCCAAACCCCGGGGCACACTGGTGGTCTCAGGCGACCGGTTCTTCATGAGCCGCTATAGGGGTGCGCTGCCGCCGGCACGATGATGTCATGAGTTACCGTTGAAATCGCCGAAATGATAATCTGCACCGACAGGGCACACAGAATCAGCCCCAGTACGCGGATCACGACGACCATGCCGACGCGACCCAGCATCTTGGAAATATGGCCGGTAAACAGGAAGGTCAGAAGAACCGCCAGCGAGGTGGTAGCAATAGCGCCCAGCCCCACCGCCATGCCGGTTATGCCATATTTTTGGGCCTCACCCGCCTGAATGATGACGGTCGAGATAGCGCCCGGCCCGATCAGAAGCGGAATAGCAAACGGCACGACGAACTTTTCAAATGTCTTTTTGGCGCGGTCACGCCCTCTGATCGGCGCCCCGTGGGCATCGACGGTATCCTCGGTCAGTGACTCGGTTTCCTCAAACATGGCAAGGAAATCGCCACGCGTCATGTCTAGCCCCAGCAGGAACAAAAGGATGCCACCGGCGATACGGAAGGCATCCATCGAAATGCCGAAGAACTGAAGAAGAGCCAGACCGGTAAAGAAGAAGAAGCTCAGAAAGAGCGCTGCAAAGGCCGAAATATAAACCACCAGCCATCGACGCGCCGATTCTGACTGAGTGCGCGTGGCGGCCGCAAAGATCGGCACATTGCCGATGGGATCGAGCAGCGCGAACAGGGTTATGAAGAAATTCACATAAAGCTCAACCAGCCCTAATGAGCCACCCGACATTATTCACCCTCCTGCAATCGACTCGATTTGTAACAGAGCCACCCATCCGGTTACAGGGAAAACTTTCCCACAAACCGGGAGCGCAGGGTTCACGTTTTCCACATTGTGCCCCGCAAAATCCGGTGTATGTGAAACCGACTGCTACCGGAGCGCCGTTATGACCCTGCCTGCCGATCCTCGTATCATCGTTGCCCTTGATGAACCTGATCTCGCCGCCGCCCGCCATCTAGTCGAGGTTCTGGGTGATCACGTCAGCTTCTACAAGGTCGGTCTGACGCTTCTGGGCCAGGGCGGTCTGTCTTTAACTGAGGAATTAGGACGTCGCGGCAAAAAGGTCTTCCAGGACTGGAAGCTGCATGACATCGGCGCTCAGGTCGAAGGCGCCGCCGAAGCCATATCGCGAGGGGCCTGCGATATGCTGACTGTCCATGCCGAGCCGCAGGTCATGAAGGCCGCCGTGCGCGGCCGCCAGGGCAACACGAAGCTTCTCGGCGTTACGGTCATGACAACGCTTAAACAAGAGGACCTCGATGAGATGGGCTATGGCACGGCGCTGGAGGATCTTGTCAGGCGCCGCGTCGATCAGGCCGTAGACGCAGGTATGGACGGCGTGGTCGCCAGCCCGCACGAAGCGGCAATGATCCGAGCGCGGGTACCGGCTGATTTCCTGATTGTTACTCCGGGCGTGCGCCCGGCGTGGGCCGATGCCAATGATCAAAAGCGCATCGCGACGCCCGCCGATGCTGTCAGTAGCGGAGCCTCGCACATGGTCATCGGTCGGCCGATTACGCGCGCGCCCGACCCCGTGGTGGCCGTGCAAGCCATTCTGGCGGAGCTGCAGGGGTAAAACCCTGCAATCAGGCGCTGTCCGATTTAGAAATCGCTGACGATGCCCTTGCGTTCCCAGTCCCCAAAGCGTGTGGGTTCAAGTCCTGCAGGGCCACCTTCTTCATAAGGCCGCTCAGCAGCCTCATTTTCGGCTCGCGCCCGTCGCTCGGCGGCTTCGGCGAGCGCGCGCCTGGCCTCTGGAGTCAAAACGCGCTCGGCAATGCTCTCCTTTTCAGCATCATCAATCGATTGCGAAGTCGTTTCGTTATTTTTTTCAGATGACATTTTCGTCAGTGCCTTAAATTTGTCTGCGCTTTCCTTATATGTATTTTGCAAGGGCTGCCATCGCAACCCTATTACTTAACTTTGAGGAGAGCTTCTTACCCATGAACCCGTTTAAGACCTTTATGCTACTGGCTGGTATGACCGCGCTGTTTGGCGCGATCGGTCTGGCGATTGGCGGGCCTACGGGTATGCTGATCGCGCTTGGCCTTGCTCTTGCCATGAACGCTTTTGCCTATTGGAACTCCGATAAGATGGTCTTGAAGGCCTACCGGGCCGAACCCGTCGATCCCGCCAGCGCCACCGGCCTGATCCGTACGTATTACGACGATATTGCCGAAATGAGTCACCGGGCGGGACTTCCGATGCCGGCGGTCTACATCATTCATAATGATCAGCCCAATGCCTTTGCCACCGGACGCAATCCGCAAAACGCTGCCGTTGCCGCAACGACCGGATTATTGCGCATGCTCGACCGCAGCGAGATTCGCGGCGTTATGGCCCATGAGCTTGCACACGTGAAAAATCGCGACACCCTGATCATGACGGTGACGGCGACACTGGCCGGTGCCATTTCATCGATTGCCAACTTCGCCATGTTCTTTGGCGGGAATAATGATGATGAAGACGGCATCAACCCGGCTGCCGCTATCCTCATGGCCATCGTCGCCCCGTTGGCGGCCATGCTGGTGCAGATGGCCATTTCACGCGTCCGCGAATATGAAGCCGACCGCGTCGGGGCAGAACTTTGTGGCGATCCAGAGAGCCTTGCCCGTGCGTTGCACAAGATTGAGCAGTACGCCCACGGCATTCCAAACCACGAAGCCGAGCGTAACCCGGCATCGGCGCACATGTTCATTATTAATCCTCTGTCGGGAAAGCGGATGGACAATCTCTTCTCGACTCACCCCGCCACGGACAATCGGGTCCGGGCCTTGATGGAGCTGGGTGTGCGGATGGGCAATCGTCGTGGGGGCATGACCAGCGTGCCGACGACATAAGCGGGTTGGGGCGCGACACTTTTGCTGATATAGCCGCGCCTTAGCCGCCCTTTGCGGCCACTGTCTCCGCTCAATACGGGGATACCGACGTAACGCACAGCATCTTCTGAGAGTTTGCATGCCCCAAAATTCCGGCCGCACTTCCGGCAAACCATCACGCGCCCGCGCCGCCACCGCGCGCCCTTCCGCCCGCCCGAGCCGTCCGAACGCGGACGCCGCAGAAACCATGGAGAACGATATCGGCATCGCGGCGCGCGTGACGGCCATAACCCTGATTGACGCGGCGCTGGAAAAGCGTAGCGGCTTTGACGAAGCGGCCGCGAGCCCCGATTTTCTCAAACTGTCAGAAACAGAACGCGCCTTCGCGCGCGCCCTGTCCCTGCTGGTCCTGCGTCGACTGGGGCAGCTCGATCACGTCATTCACAAAAAGACGCAGAAAATGCCGCCTGAAGCGGTACGCCAGCTTCTGCGCATCGGCATGGCGCAGATCTTCTTTATGCAGGTGCCGGATTTCGCTGCCGTTTCTACCACAGTGAAGATCGCTGAGCGTGAAAACAAGACCCGTCCGTTCAAGGGTCTGATCAATGCCATTCTGCGCGGCCTCATCCGCGAGGGCAAACTGTCCGACGTCAATCCGAAGCGGCTCGTCCCCGACTGGCTGTGGCAACGCTGGGTGCAGACCTATGGCGAGGACAATGCCGAGGGCATGGCCACGGTCCTGACCGAAGAGCCGGCCACCGATCTCAGCTTCCGTAATCCAGCGGAGCGCGACGCACTTAAGGAGGCTCTGCAAGGTGAGGTCGTGGGGCCCGTCAACCTGCGCTCGGCACTGCGTGGCGATTTGCGCCAGTGGGCCGACTACGAGGCGGGCAAGTGGTGGGTGCAGGACATCGCTGCTGCCACCCCGGTCAATCTTCTGGGTGACCTCAGCGGTAAGACCGCGCTCGATGTCTGCGCCGCCCCAGGCGGCAAGACGATGCAACTGATCGCCAGGGGCGCGCAGACCGTTGCTATCGACCGCTCCAAAAACCGTCTGCGGCGCGTCGAGGACAATCTGGCGCGCGTAGGGATGAGCGCCGAAATCCATAATGCCGACGCCTCGACCTTTGATGATCCGCGTGCCTTCGACGTCGTGCTGGTCGATGCGCCCTGTTCGGCCACGGGCACCTATCGGCGTCAGCCAGACGTTTTGTGGGCCACCCGCCCCGCCGACGTCGCCAAACTGGCGGACGTTCAGCATCGCCTGCTAGATGCACTGGCCCCGCGCGTTAAACCCGGTGGCGACTTCCTTTACTGCACGTGTTCGCTGGAACGTGAGGAAGGCGAAACGCAGATCCTGGCCTTCCTGCGCCGGAACAAGGATTTCACCCTCGTCCGCCACGGCGCTGATCAGCACCCGGACATACCCGCCGCCTCATTTGCGCCCGAAGGCTGGTTGAGATTGCTGCCGCATCAGCGTAAGGGAGGGCAGGACGGCTTCTTCGTCGCGCACCTGAAACGCAACCCCGCTTAAGAGTTTTGCATGACCACGCCGCTGATTTGCCCTTCGATTCTGGCCTCCGACTTCTCCAAGCTGGGTGAGGAAGTTCGCGCCATAGACGCAGCCGGGGCCGACTGGATTCATATCGATGTGATGGACGGGCATTTCGTTCCCAACCTGACCATCGGGCCCGATGTGGTGAAAAGTCTGCGTCCGCATACGCAAAAGACCTTTGACGTGCACCTGATGGTGACACCGGTCGATCCCTATCTCGAGGCCTTCCGCGCCGCCGGCGCGGATGTCATGAGCGTCCACCCGGAATCGGGCCCTCATCTGCACCGCACGTTGAAGCAGATCCGCCATCTGGGGGCCAAGGCCGGGGTCGTACTCAATCCTGCGACACCGCTCGACGGTCTGGAGTGGATCATGGAGGACCTCGATCTGATTCTCCTGATGAGCGTCAATCCGGGTTTTGGCGGGCAGAGCTTTATCGAGAGCCAGTTGCGCAAGATCGAAGCCGTACGCAAAAAGCTCGACGCACTGGGCCATAGCGCCGTGCTTCAGGTTGATGGTGGCGTAAACCTGCAAAACGCCGCCGCCTGCGTTGCGGCCGGTGCCACAGCGCTTGTCGCCGGTACGGCTGTCTTCAAGGGCGGGCCGGACGCCTATGCCGCCAATATTAAGTCGCTCAAGGGTCTCTGACCCGATGCAGGTCTATGAGCAGCCCATTGCCATAGCCGGTCACGCCGCGGTTCGAACACCGTGGGGTAAGGTCGTGCGGGCGTGGGCACGCCGTCAGGCCGCAGCCGAAATTTTCGGGATGCCGGGCTATCGCCTTTCCTTACGCGGCCCCGACATCGAAGGCTTTATCGCCGCGCCTCACGAAATTCGCCCGCCCAATCCGCATTTAGGCAAGGCCATGATGTCGGGGCGTTACAGTCTGGGTGGGGCTCGCATGAGCGTGCAGGGAACCGGCGATCCGTGGAACCGCCCCTCCCCCACGCGCGCCTTCGCGATTGAGCTTCACGGCTTCTGCTGGTTACGCCACCTCTTCACGCAAGGCGAGGAGGGAATCAAGGAAGGCCTGCGCCTCTTCCTCCTGTGGGACAAGACATTCCGCAAATGGACACCCTTCGCCTGGGATCAGGGGGTCCTTGCGCGTCGTCTGATCAGTTTAAGCGTCTTTGCGCGGCGACTGTCGGCCTATGCGTCCGAGGCTGAGGTCCACACTCTGGCGCAATCCATGGCGGAACAGGCCCGCCATCTTTGGCGGTTACCGCGCAATCTGGCATGGTACACGCAAAAGGCAACAGCGCTTGTGCTCGTTGGCTGCGTCCTTTCCGGGCGCGCGGGCGACAGTCTGCGGCGCAAAGGGCTGCAGATTCTGCCAAAGGCGCTAAAGCGCACCATCCTGCCAGATGGCTCGCACGTCTCTCGCAGCGTTCAGGCCGGACTTGAGCTGCTCTATGATCTGCTGCTGATAGAGGATGGGTTGAACCAGCGTGGCCTGGCCCTGCCCGACTATCTCGAGACCGCTATCGAACGCCTCGGCCGTTTTGTGCGTACCCTGTCGCACCCGGACGGATCGCTGTGCGCTTTTCAGGGATCAGAATCCCTGCTGGCCGAACAGGTCGCCCCGGCCCTGCTGCACGAAGAAAAGCGCCCTCTCGCCCCATCTTCCCTGCCGGTTTCGCTCGAACACGGCCGTTATCAGCGTCTGACCGGGCGCTCCTTGTCAGTCTACGTTGATACAGGAGAGCCTCGCTTTGGCGCTATGGGCTATGCGGCCTGCGATCACCCGATGAATTTCGAAGTGTCGGGCGGGCGTGACAAGCTGTTTGTGACCCCTGGATGGGCACCGGGGCAGTCAGATCACCACGAATTCCGCATCATTAATGCTGCCAATACCCTGACGCTCGGTGATCTGCCTATCCTCAGCCCCATCACCGGGCGCTTTGGAGAGCTGCTGCATTTCGGGCTTGAGGGGATGCGCTACCGCATCCGCAGCCGCCGTATCGAATCCGAAGACGCCGGCTCGCTAATCGAGATGGAACACGAAGGCTGGCGCCCCGTCTTTGGCATCAAACACGAGCGCCGCCTCTATGTCGATCCGCAGCGCGACGAACTTCGCGGAGAGGAAAAGCTGATCCCGGTCGAACCGAAGAAGGAGCTTCCGGAGCAGGCCCCCTATGCCCTGCGCTTTGTGCTGCATCCGGAGGTACAGGCCTCACTCGCGCGCGATAAGCGCTCTGTCCTTCTGCGCGGCCCCGGTGGACGTGGCTGGTGGCTCAGGCACGACGCGCGCGAGGTGAGTATCGAAGAATCGAGCGTGTTTGAACGCGGACAGCCGCGCAAATCGACAACGCTTCTGCTGCGAGGCACGGTCCGTCTTGCTACGCCGCTGCGCATCCGCTGGAAGCTCTCGCCCGCAGAAGCCTAAAAGCTACGAGGCGGCGAAAGCCACTTAAACGTTTCACTTCCAGACCTCACATTTTCCGTTACAAATGAAGGGGGATTGTGGGTTTTCTTTTACGCCCCCCTTGTGTAAACCGCGCGCATCTTTCCCCCAAATACTGGATGCGCCCATGCCCGCCGCCCCTGATTTTCCGCCCGCCCCCGACCTCGTCACGCCCAGGCGCGCGCTTATTTCTCTGTCGGACAAGACCGGCCTGATCGAAGTGGCGCAGGCTCTGGTATCAGCGGGTGTCGAAATCATCTCGACCGGCGGGACGCGCGGTGCGATTGAGAAGGCCGGCATCGCCGTCAAGGACGTGTCCGACCTTACGCAGTTTCCGGAAATGATGGACGGTCGCGTCAAGACGCTGCACCCGAAGGTGCATGGCGGCCTTCTGGCCTATCGCGATGCGCCAGAACACGCCAAGGCACTCATTGATCACGATATCGCCCCCATCGACATCGTGTGGATCGACCTCTACCCCTTTGAAAAGACGGTCGCTTCGGGCGGTGGCTTTGAAGCGGCAATTGAAAATATCGACATCGGCGGGCCGGCCATGATCCGTTCGTCGGCTAAGAATCACCCTTACGTGGCTGTCTGCGTCGATAAGACCGGCATGGACGAAGTGATCGCCGCCCTGAAAGACAGTGGTCAGACGAGTCTGTCTTTGCGTAAATCGCTGGCCGCGCGTGCCTTTGCCCGCACCGCCGGTTATGACAGCGCCGTTTCGACCTGGTTTGCCGGGCAACTGGGCGACAGCTATCCTTTGCACAAGGCCGTTGCCGGGACGCGGCTACAAACCATGCGTTATGGCGAAAATCCGCATCAGTCAGCTGCCTTTTATAAGACAGGCGAAAACCGTCCGGGTGTGGCTACGGCGAAGCAGCTTCAGGGCAAGGAGCTGAGCTATAACAACGTTGCCGACACGGACGCGGCCATTGAGCTCGTGGCCGAATTTGAGCAACCGGCCTGCGTCATCGTCAAGCACGCCAATCCCTGCGGGGTGGCGGTGGGGCCGGACCTCCTGACCGCCTATAAGCGCGCCCTGGAATGCGACGATGTGTCAGCGTTTGGGGGCATTGTGGCGCTGAACCGCAAGCTTGACGCTGCCACGGCGGAAAAAATCGTTGAAATCTTCACTGAAGTGATCGTCGCCCCCGAGGCCGACGAGGAGGCGCTGGAGATTGTCAAAGCCAAGAAGAATTTGCGTCTGCTGGTCACAGGTGCCCTGCCCGATCCGCTGTCAGGCGGTCAGGTGTTCCGCTCGGTGGCGGGCGGCCTTCTGGTGCAGTCGCGCGACACCGCGCGCATTAGCGCCGCGGACCTCAAAATCGTCACCAAACGTCAGCCGACGCCGACGGAGATCGAGGACATGTTGTTTGCCTTTACCGTCGCTAAGCACGTCAAGTCGAACGCGATTGTCTATGCCAAGGACGGCCGCACAGCGGGTATTGGGGCCGGCCAGATGAACAGGCGCGACTCCGCACGTATTGCCGCCCTGCGCGCCCAGGAAGCGGCGGAAAAGATCGGCTTTGCCGAGTCGCTGGCAAAGGGTTCAGCCTGTGCCTCGGAAGCCTTCTTCCCCTTTCCGGACGGCCTTCTTGAAGCTGCCGCCGCAGGTGCCACTGCGGTGATCCAGCCAGGCGGTTCGATCAAGGACGCCGATGTTATCGCCGCCGCCGACGAGGCGGGCCTGACCATGGCCTTCACCGGCGTTCGCGTATTCCGCCATTGATTAAAGCGGATGAATGCTTTGACGACGGTCTAGGATATCACGTCCCTCCCGGCGAGAGCCGGGAGGGACCTTTGCTTCGGTGACACGGGCACACCCCACCCGAAAGCGTAAGCAAAAATCAAATTGTGCATCACCTTTCCCGGGAACTGGTTTTCGGACAGGCAGGCAAGGATGTACAAAGTCACATCAAGTGCTATCTATCCTTCGGGGACGTGTTTCGGAGGGATTTTTGATGCCTGAGACTTTGGCTGAACGGTGGGCCCGACTGTCGCCTTGTACCGAGGTATTCGGACCGAATGATGCGTCACCACGGCCGGCCTTGATACTGTTTCACGGGTGCGGAGGTGTGCGCCCGCACATCTACCACTACGCCGAAGCCGCCGCCGCCGTCGGGGTGCGTGCCTATGTTGTTGACTCCCTGAAAGCCCGCGGATGGGGCAGATCCCACGGTGTGACCCTCGTTTGCACTGGTCTGGCCCTGCAAGGGTATGAGCGTTCAGGCGACGTTCTGGCCGCCATCAAGGGCATTTCTGCCCTTTCGGAAGTTCAGTCAGATCAGATCGTCCTATCGGGCTGGAGTCACGGGGGCTGGTCGATCATGGACCTGATGACCGAGCCCCTCAAAAGGCCGGGTGAGGCCAGGCTCGCGGACCCCGATCCCGCTCTCATCGACCATGTGCGCGGCCTCTTCCTCGTCTATCCCTACATCAGCTTCCCGGCCCGCAGCCTGCGTCACCCCTGGATTTACCGTCCGCGCACCCGGGTCGCTCTGGCGCGCAAGGACCATCTGACCGCCTATGCCCGAGCCGTATCGGTACTGGAGCGGCTGAAGGCTGATGGTCTTCCGGTCGATATGCTCAGCTTCGACGCCACGCATGCCTATGACGAAGAAAGCTTCGGAGGTATCGGCCCGATGCACCATGACCAGGCTGCGATGGACGGCACGACCGAAGGCCTGATCGGCTTCCTGCGTGAGGTGTTTAACATGGACCTGCCTTCACAGGCTGTCGCGGCCGGCTGATGGACAGCCTGAAAGAGCGGTTTGAACGATTATGGCCGCACGTCACGGTGCACGGTGCGCCCGACGTGACGCCTCGCCTGACGGTCGTGCTGTTTCATGGCTGTGGCGGTGTCGGACGAAACATCACCCTGTTTGCTGATTACGCCGTATCTCTGGGCCTGCGGGCCGTAATCGTCGATTCCTATGCCCCGCGAGGCATTAAGCGGCGCCTTGCCGCTTTTCTGGCCTGCAATGGGCTTTGGCTGAGAGGCTACAGGCGCTCCGGCGACGTGCTGGCCCTGCTTTGGGGCCTCTCGCAACGGCCGGAGGTAAACGGCATCTTGCTGGCGGGCTGGAGCCACGGCGCATGGGCAATCATGGACCTGATGACGCAAGCCCTGACCCGTCGCGGGGAAGCGCAACTGAGCGATCCAAGCCCTGAACCCCTGACACGGGTGCGCGGCCTGTTTCTGATGTACCCCTATGTCAACTTCCTCGCCCGTTCGATGGGTAAGGCGTGGCGGCGGCAAGTACCAACCCTCATGGTCATTGCGCTAAAGGATCATCTGGCGCGCTTCAGCCTGTCTTTAAAGGCCGTGCGCCGTCTGCGCGCTCAGGGCGTGCCGCTGGAGACGATCGTGGTCGATTCTACCCATGCCTTTGATGAACTAGGCGCGGACCGCTTCGGCTTCATGAAATACGACCCGCATTCGGTTGCCACCGTACGGGCCGCGTTTTGCGAGTTTGTCGCGAAATTTAAAGCTTAATGCCCACTGTGCTGGGACGCGTCCGACAAAGGCGCATTCGAAACGGGGGCTTCGATCTTCACCGCCCCCGCCTTGGCGAAGTTGAGCGTCAGACTAAGCGTGTCACCGTCTGCGGGGCGGGTCTTCAGCCCTATAAACATGATGTGGTTGCTGCCCGGCTTCAGTTCGAGCGTCTGGCCGGCCTTGATCTCAAAGCCCTCGGGCATAGGCGCCATCATCATCTTGTCGCCGTCCATCTTCATGGTGTGCAACTCGACCTTTTCAGCGCAATCACAGGTCACCGAGACCAGACGATCATCATCCTTGCCGATATTGCGGACGGTGACATAGCCGCCTGTATTGGGATTCTGGCCGAGCGCCGCGCGCACGGCATAGTGCGATAACTCAAGACCGCTTTCGGTCTTCACACCGTTTTCGTCTGTCTTGGTCTTTACCGTTGTGACACCGTTGGACTCGATTTCGGTCTTGACCTCAGATGTCGAATGGCGGCCGTCACAAGCCGTCAGGGAACCCAGCGAAAACGCCATCACAGACAAAAGAATAAACTTACGCACGGTTTCCTCCCAATTTGGATCTGCCCTGGTTTCACGCAAGGCCTGGCTCAACCCCACAGGCCGACGATCTTTTTGACATCTCTGACCACCGGTTCTGCCGCTGCTTCAGCCGCTTCGGCCCCGAGCTTAAGCACCCGGTCAACCTCTGCCGGATCGTTCAATAGCGCGCGCAGGCGCTCGGAGATAGGCGACATCTTGTCCACTACCACCTCGGCCAGCGCGGGCTTGAATACGCCGAAGCCCTTGCCGCCAAACTCATTGAGCACGTCCTGCACCGATACTCCGGCCAAGGCTGCATAGATACCAACGAGATTCTTGGCTTCCGGTCGTTCAGACAGACCGGTCTCCTCTGCCGGCAGAACTTCGGCGTCAGACTTGGCCTTCTTGATCTTCGAAGCGATGGTGTCGGCATCGTCTGTCAGGTTGATGCGCGAATTGTCCGAAGGGTCTGACTTCGACATCTTAGCCAGCCCGTCACGCAAGCTCATGATGCGCGCGCCTGGCCCCTGATAAAGGGTGTCGGGCAAGGGGAAGTAGTCCACCTTATAGTCGTGATTGAACTTCTTGGCCACGTCGCGTGTCAGCTCTAGATGCTGCCGCTGGTCTTCGCCCACCGGCACATGGGTGGCCTTATAGAGCAGGATGTCGGCGGCCTGAAGGACCGGATAGGTATAGAGGCCAATTGAGGCGCGTTCCTTATCCTTGCCCGCCTTATCCTTGAACTGAGTCATTCGGTCAAGCCAGCCCAGACGCGCAACGCAGTTGAAAATCCACGCCAGCTCCGTATGGGCGCGTACCGCCGACTGCGGAAAGATGGCCGACTTTGCCGGGTCCACGCCCGCCGCCAGGTAGCAGGCAGCGATTTCGCGGGTCTGGGACAAAAGCTTTTCAGGGTCCTGCCACACGGTGATCGCGTGCAGATCGGCAATCATGTAAAAGCGCGTGGCCTCAAGAGACTGCATATCGGCGAACTTTTTGAGCGCGCCGAGATAGTTGCCGAGGTGAAGCGACCCGGACGCCTGAATACCGGACAGAATACGCATGTATGGACCTTCTTACCCCTTACGCAGGGCCTTCTTTATGTCGGACGGGCGAACAGCCCGCGTAACGAACAGAAGGGCGATATAAACGAAAAGTCCGAGGAGACAAACGCCCACAATGGCGATTTCCTTGGTCATATGATGCAACAGGGGGTGAAGGGCCCCTTCAATTACCGCGCGATAGTGAGAGGCCAGAGCGCAAAAGGCCCCCATCAATATACCGGCCAGGATGATCTTGAAAAGTCCGGTCGCCGCCTTGGGGCCCAGTGACCATGTTTTGCGGCGGCTCAGCGTCCACCACATCAGGCCGACATTGACCCAGGCCGCCGCGGAGGTGCCGATCGCCAGACCGGCCACGCCGATCAGCGGGAACAGTGTCAGACCACAGGCCAGATTGACCACGACTGACACCATGGCAAACTTCATCGGTCCGTAGGTGTCTTTGCGCGCAAAAAAGGCCGGGGTCAGCACGCGCGCCAGCACAAAGGCGGGCACACCCCAGCCGTAATGCAACAGGGCGCGGGCCGTTTCCTGCGCGTCGTGCGCAAGGAACTCCCCCCGCGTGTAAAGGCCGTCGATCAGGAAGAAGGGCATGGCGATCAGCGCCGCCGCCGCCGGCAGGGTCAGGGCCATGGCAAACAGCACGGCATCATCCATGACGTTTTGCGAACGTTGCGTATCGCCTGACTGCACCGCCCGCGACAGGGTTGGCAAAAGGGCTACACCGATGGCCACCCCAACCAGACCCAGCGGCAACTGATATAGGCGGTCTGCAACGCTCAGCCAGGTTCGTGCCCCGTTTACGCCCGATGCCAGAAGCGAGGAAACGAAGACATTGATCTGCGTCGCGGCGGCGGCCAGCGCACCGGGCACTGCCAGCAGCAGAAGGCCGCGCATCTCAGTCGTAAGCTTCGGCCATACAAAGCCAATGCGCGCCCCGGTCCTGCGGCAGCCCCATACGAGCAGCGCCGCCTGAGCCACACCGGCACTCAGCACACCGGTTGCCGCCAGATAGGAGGCGTGTATCGGGTCCTTACCGAACCACACAAAGACCAGCATGAACAAGTTCAGAAGCGTCGGCACAAAGGCCGACAGGGCAAAGCGTCCACGCGCATTCAGCACCCCGGACAGGAGCGCCACCATGGTCATGCACGGCAAATAAGGCATGGTAATTTGGGTGAGGATGATCGTCAGACGCATCTTGGCAGGGTCGTCGGCATAGCCGTGCGAAAAGACGGCCATGACCTGGGGCATGAAGATCATAGCCAGTGCGCTCAGAACAATGGCGATCATGGTCATGGTGGCCATGGCGTCGCGCGCCAGCCTGTCGGCGGCTTCGGGGCCTTCCTTTTCCAGCGCAGCGGAATAGGCGGGGACGAAGGCGGCGGTGAAGGCACCTTCAGCAAAAATACGGCGGAACAGATTGGGGAAGGTCAGCGCCGTGGCGTAGGCATCGGCGGCGATATTGCCCGAGGCCCCCATGACGGCCGTGATTACCAGATCGCGGGCAAAGCCCATTACGCGACTGACCAGAGTCATCCCACCAAAGACAAGCGAGGAGCGGACAACGCTGGTGGGTTTCGACCCGGTTTCTTGAGACACGTAAGCCTGCCTGTAAGGAGAGCAATCGGTTTCGCTCTTACTCCAGCCGCAGGAATTAGCAAGCGTGGAGGTGTTAATCGTGAGGGACCAATTATGTCGAGCCAAGGGTCTGCCACCCACGGCGCAAGCTTTACTCGCTCACACCTGCGGTAGCAAATTACAAAAAACCGGCAAGGCGGCGGCCCCTATGGCGGTCTGGAAGGCCCCTAGGCGCGACGCTTCCACCGCAGGTGCGCCAACCCCCAGATTCACGGCTTGCGCCAGCTCTTTGAGGAGGAGCGGGCTGAGACGACCGGTAAGGATAATCGCGTCCGGACTGAGGAAGGGGCTGAGTTTGGAGAGACCTGCCGACAGACGTGCGGCGGCCCCGTGCGTCCAGTCCGCGATCACGCCTTGCGCCGCCTCGGGCAGGATATCGAGATCGCTGAGGTCGCCCACTCCAAATCCGGCTTTGGTTAGCACCCGCATCAGGTCACGGCCATCCGGACCCGATTTAACATCTGAACCCTCATTAAAAAACTGCCCGATCTGACCGGCGCCTGACATACTCTGCCCTCCCCGGAACGGGCGCCCTTCAATAAACAGCGCCCCGCCGATCTCAAGTCCGATATGGACGATTAGATAGGTCTGATAGCGTGCACCGGCACCGAAAACGCGCTCACCAATGCCGCAGGCCAGAGGTTCGACTTCAATAAAGGCCGACCCCTCCAGATTGTTGGCAAAATAGCTGGTCAGTTCCTCGCGGCGATAGGCCAGATTCCACGCCTGCGCCTGTTCGGGCGGCAGGTCGCAGGGCACACCGATCCCGAAGCCCAGTTGCCGCCAGCGCACCACATGGCTCTTGCCATAGGCGCTTTCCAGTTGTTGCTGCACGGTCTCCAGCACGGCACGCGGGCTAGGCTCGGCCAGGGGCGTGCGCGTGCGCCCGACCACGCGACCCCCCAGATCCATCGCCACCAGATCGAGTGCACCGGCTGTGAAGCCGATACCGAAGGCATAGGCCGCGCCCGAACGCAGCGACACCGGCTTTTGTGGCTGACCCCGCCGCCCGGTGTGCACATAGGCCCCGTTATCTTCCTCGACCAATCCCCAGTCCATCAGGTCGCGCACCAGATTGGTCACCGCCGGTCGCGTGTAGCCGGACGCTTCCGCCAGTTCGGCGCGCGCTGCCGTCCCATGGCGAACCAGCGCCTCAAGCACCTTGCGATGGCCGTGGGTCAGGTGGGGAAACATCTATACGTCCGAAAAGTCGATAACCCGGTAGTCTCGGCCCAGCTTGTTCAGAAAACGCCGGAAATCGGCCTGATCGAGCGCTGTGGTCGCCGTATTGATGAGCGGGTGGAAGTTGACGATCTCAGCTTCATAAAGTCGCTGATCAAGAATAAATCTGACCTTGTGATCCGGGTCGTTGATAAGGGCCAGCGCCGTGACCGAACCGGGCCGCACGCCAAGCGCCTGATAGAGCCGGTCTTCGGAACCGAAACTCAGGCGTCCGGAGCCGATGACTTTCGGCAGGGCTTTCAGATTGATCTGTGTTTGCTGTTCGGCGCTGATCAGCCACAATTGCCCCTTATCGTCCTTCAGGAACAGGTTTTTAGTGTGTGCACCGGGCAGCTTATCCTTGATCTCTTCGCCTTCACCGACACGAAACACCGCCTCATGCGCGGTCGTCCGCGGCAACAGGCCCCAGCTGTTTAGGACTTGAAGCAGGGTGCTTTGCGTATAAAAGCTTTTTTCGGTCATTCGACGCGTTTACAGGAGCCCGAAGCGTAATGGAATTGGAATGTTTTGTCGTTCAGGCCGGCCCGCGTGAAATCATTCCCGGCCGCACCGACCGCGACTGGATGGATGCGTTTTCCAACCGCTTCCCCTATCGCTGTCTGCCTCTCACCATGGCCAATTCGACGGGCTGGGAACTGCTGGTTCCCGAAGACATTACGATCGAATGGAATGGCGGTAAACTGGCCAGTGATATCATCATCACCGCCGACCGCCCTGGCGTGCACGTCGAACACTTTGTGCAGAGCCATTTCAGTCAGGGCATCGTCACCTTCCATACGGGTTATCTCTTCCGCACGCCGCCGGGATTTGCCCTTTGGGCCACAGGCGCACCCAACCACGTCAAGGACGGCATTGCACCCCTGACCGGTCTGATCGAAACCGACTGGCTGCCGTTTCCCTTTACGATGAACTGGCGCTTCACACGACCTGGCGTCGTGCATTTTCAGAAGGGTGAACCCTTCTGCTTCATCAATGTCATCGAACATCGAAAGACCGATGAGGTGCAGCCGGTGGTCAAGCCGATCGAGGCCGATCCGGACCTGCTGGAGCAATTTAAGGCGTGGTCGGAAAGCCGCGCCAAGTTCAATGAAAGCCTTGTCAACCGCGACCCGGCGGCCATCAAACAGGCCTGGCAGAAGTTTTACCACAAGGGTGAACTGCCGGATCAGTCGGAAGCGCCGCAGGAGCACATGAACCGTCGCCGCGTAAACCCTGTTCGCTATGACGGGATCGAAGAGCCGAAATAAAAAAGGGAGCCTTCAGGCTCCCTTTATGGTTCAGCGACGATCCGTCGTCGGTCGCACAATACGCGGGTCGAGGTTCTGTTTCACCTCGCGCGCATCATAGGCGTTGGGATCGTTCGGCTTTTCGCCTTTGCCGAAGATGACTTCGGCCGAGGTTTCATAGCGGTAGAAAGTCGTCTGATCCTCTTCCCACGCGCCCCACGAGCCCCAACCGCCGCGATAATAGCGGTAGTAGAATCCGCCGTAGAGGCGCGGGAACGGATCACGATAAGTAGTAGTGGTCGTGCGGTCTTCCTTGGTGTTGCGGCCCACCAGACTGAACCAGTCGTAGCCGTTTTCCAGCGCCAGCTCCGCCGCGCGGTAGAGCATATAGTCCTCGACCGTCTCACGCGAAGTAGAAGAGTTGCCGGAGAATTTCAGCCGGTAGCGATTGGCTTCGATCCGCTGGTCGGAATAGCCTCGGGCCAGAGACGAGGTCGGATCACCAGTTACGGGCTGATAGGGGGTGGGGGTCGCGCAGGCGGCGAGCGTTACCAGAGAGACGCCAAGTGCCGCACCAATCATCATCTTACGCATGGTCTTAACACTCAACTCCCTGTGAAAAAGCCCCTATTGGCGAGGGAGTATCGAGCCTCCACTATCAAACGTCAATGTGGCTTTAATACGCCACACAGGCCGTTACAGATCAGGCACGCCCTTCAAACCGTGTAGGTTTTCATCAGGGTAGCGACCCAATCGATAAACACCCTCACCCGGCGCGCCAGATGACGTCGTTGCGGGTAGATCAGCGATACTGGCAGGGCCTCAGCCACATGGTCGGGCAATAGTTCAATCAGCCGTCCCTGCGCCACGTGTTCTATCATGCCGACACGTGGGGCCTGAACGATTCCGAGACCCGCCAGTGCCGCGTGACGATAGGCTTCTGAATTGTTTACGGTCACCACGCCCTCCATGGTAATGGTCTGCCACTGGGTACCGTCGAAATAGTCAAAGCCGTCCGGGCGCGCCCCCATCTGGGTCACGTAATGGATTAGCCGGTGGCCCTTCAGATCCTCCAGCGTGCGCGGCCTACCCCATCGCGCCAGATAGGCAGGGCTGGCAAAATTACCCATGGAAAGCTTACCCAGCGAACGGACCGTCAGGCCGGAATCGCTCAGGGTCCCCACCCGGATGACGGCGTCAAAGCCTTCGCGCACAATATCGACGATGCGATCCGTCGAAGACAGTTCAACGCGCAAGGCCGGATGGCGCTCAAGCAGCGCGGGTAAGTTGGGCAGGACAAGGTTCTGCGCCACGGGTAGCGGCATATCCACGCGGATGCGCCCACTTACCTCACGCGTCTGAAACAGGCCCGACAGGTCTTCGGCATCAGCCAGCAGGTCCTTGGCGCGCTCATAGAAAACCTGACCATCGTGGGTGAGCTGAACCCGTCGCGTGGTGCGATAGAGGAGTTGCGTCCCAAGATGCGCCTCCAGCGTTTGCACCGCCGTTGATACCGTGGCCTTAGGCAGGCCAAGCGTTTCGGCCGCCTGCGTGAAAGACGATAGTTCCGCCACGCGGGTGAACATCAGCAGGGCATCTAATCGCAGCATACGCGCATTATTGTTCATTTATCGGAACAGTCTAGCTGGAATTTGCGGATTTATCCTGCCTCATGGGTCAACTAGTCATCGGTCATCCGCTTTCATACAGGAGAGATTACATGACCATCGCACTCATCACCGGCGGCAGCCGGGGCCTTGGCCGCAACGCCGCCCTGCATCTGGCCCGCGACGGGGTGGACGTCATCTTCACCTATCGATCAAACTTCACAGAAGCTCAGAGCCTTGTGGCTGAGATCGAAGCCCTGGGGCGCCGCGCTGTGGGCATGCCGCTGGACGTTGGCAATACGACAGGATTCGCCCCCTTCGTGGCAAAGGTTCAGGAAACCCTGACCGCCTGGGGCGAAGACCGCTTCGACTATCTCGTCAACAATGCCGGCACCGGTGTACATGCCAGCTTTACCGATACCACCGAAGCGCAGTTCGACGAACTGGTGAATGTGCATTTCAAAGGCCCGTTCTTCCTTACCCAGGCTCTACTGCCCCTGATGCGCGACGGTGGTCGCATCCTCAATGTCTCCTCAGGTCTGGCGCGCTTCGCCCTTCCGGGTTACGCCGCCTATGCGTCGATAAAGGGGGCGATGGAGGTGCTGACGCGTTATCAGGCCAAGGAATTGGGAGCCCGCGGCATTGCCGTCAATGTCCTCGCTCCGGGGGCGATAGAGACGGATTTCGGAGGCGGGGCTGTGCGTGACAATGCGGGACTGAATGCCTTTGTGGCGTCAAATACGGCGCTGGGTCGTGTGGGTCTGCCCGACGATATTGGGGGTGTCGTTGCGGCCATTCTGTCGCCCGGCAGCCGTTGGATCAATGCGCAGCGGATCGAGGCATCGGGCGGCATGTTCCTCTAATCAAGAGCCTGATGTGCGCCCGCTTCGCCCTTCAGCCAATAGCCAGAGGCCTTGATCCCTTTCGGATTGAGGCCTTTGTCGTGCAGATGCGCGCGCACCGTCCGGGCCCACTGTGCCTCTCCGGCGATCCATATATGCGTGTCCGCAGGGAGGGTCAGGGCGTCGATGACGCTCAGCACATCATCGGCTTGCGCACGATAAAGCCAGTGAATGTCCGCCTTGGCCTGAGTGACCCACGCCTGACGCTCAGCGGCGGTTTCGACCATGACCAGGACGGTGATCGCCTGACCCGCAGGGGCGGTTTCCAGGCGACGACCGATAGCCGGCAAGGCCGTTTCATCCCCGATCAGAATATAATGAGCGAACACATCCGGCCAAACCAGCGAACCGCGCGGCCCGCCAATGTGGAGCGTATCGCCGACCTTTGCTTGTAACGCCCATTGGGTGGCCGGGCCGGCCGGGTCATGCAGGGCAAAGTCGAGGGTCAGCCGCCCATTGCTTACATCAAAGGCACGCGGCGTGTAGTCGCGCATAACCGGCGTTTCTCCGCCCTGGGGATCGGCAAACAAGAGCTTCACATGGTCATCGAAGCCCAGCGACTGAAACCCCTCCAGATCGCCACTGAGGATCAAACGCATCATATTCGGTGTCAGTCGGATGCGCTCAGCAACCCTCAATTCACGACGGCGCAGTTCAAAGCGAACGCGCAAGGGCGTGCAATTGTCTTCAGCCATCTCACGACCTCTCAATACGGCGAGCCAGATCGTCGATACCATCGACAATGGCGTGCAGTTCGTCTTGCGTCAGCGGGCGGGCGGCGCGATTGCGCAGAGCCGCCTTGAGATTGTCCATGGCGCGAAAAATGGGCACGAAATCCGGTCCTTCCGAGGTGCTTTGCGGGGCTTCGGCAAACAGACGCTCCAGTTCTTCGGCGCGTTCAGCCAAAAGGGCCGTTCCCGCTTCGGTGATGGTGGCGACCTTGCGGCCTTCAGCGTCGGGGGTGATGGTGATAAAGCCACCATCTTCCAGCCAATTCAGGGCCGGATAGACAATACCAGGCGACGGTGCGTACTGACCGTTGAAATGGTCGTCGATAGCGCGGATGAGTTCATAACCGTGGCTGGGCTTATCGCTGATCAGCCTGAGCAATACGAGCCGCAGGCCGCCATGCCCGAAACCGCGACCGCCACGTCCACCCTGGCCACGCCGACCGGGCCCGCGCTCACCAAACGGGCCGCCACGGCCCTCTTCGGGCCAGCCGCGATGATGACCACCGCCTCGCCCGGGTCCAAAGGGAAAGTCCCTCATGATTCAGATACCTTTCTAAGTGGTCACAAATCAGGATCACGGTGAATTCTGTGTGTCTCTGATGTGTATTTATATATATCTGAATTGTGTTTGAAATAGGTCAATAAGATTTCAGGCCTGTCCGCGTCAACGAACAGGCCTGAAAAAGGTTCTAACTTTTGGCGTATCAATGATCAGTCTGAGGGTCTGGCTCTGCCGGAACGATCACCTCATCCGGCGGCGCAATCACCACATAGCCTGCGCCGATATTCACCTCCGGCACGTTTTCACGGGTGAACATCAGGAAATAACTGGCGCCGCCTTTGGGCTGGATGTCGAGCAGATCTCCGGCGCCAAAATCCTCAACGCCTTTGAGCCGTCCGATCACGGACCCATCGGTGCCACGAACTTCAAGGCCAATCAGGTCGGTGATATAGAAATCGTCCTCGTCCTCGACTTCGGGCAGGTCTTCGCGGCGCACATAGAGTTTCATTCCCTTAAGCGCATCGGCCTTGTCCTTGTCGCTTATGCCTTCGGCCTTAACGACCAAAGCGCCCTTATGCACACGCGCCGCCGTAATCACCAGTGCAGGTTCGCCGCGCGGGTTATAAAGGGGATTATACTCCAGTACGCTCAGCGGATCGTCCATATGGCTGATCAGCTTGAATTCGCCGCGCACACCGAAGCTGGCGGCGACCTGGGCCACGAAAACCAGTTCCGTCATCAGAGAATGCTTTGGCCCGTGCTGGCCCAGTCGGCGAGGAAGGTTTCCAGACCCTTGTCGGTCAGGTCGTGCTGGAACATGGCCTTGATGACCGCGGGCGGCAGGGTGGCGCAATCGGCCCCCGCAATGGCGGCCTGAGCGACGTGGGTAGTGTTGCGCAAGGACGCGGCGAGGATGGCCGTTTCAAACTCATAATTATCGAACACGGTGCGGATATCGCGGATCAGCTGCATCCCGTCTTCACCGCGATCGTCCAGACGCCCGACGAAGGGAGATACGAAGGTCGCCCCGGCCTTGGCGGCCAGGAGCGCCTGCGTCACCGAGAAACACAGGGTGACATTGGTCATCAGGCCCTGATCGGAAAAGACGCGCGTGGCTTTCAGGCCATCAACAGTGAGCGGCACCTTGATCACCACATTGTCGGCGATCTTGGCGAGTTTTTCGCCCTCGGCCACCATCTGCTCGAATTCCGTGGCCGCGACCTCGGCCGAAACCGGACCGTCAATCATGGCGCAGATTTCCCTGGTGACCTCAAGGATATTGCGGCCCGACTTGGCGATCAGGGTCGGGTTGGTGGTCACGCCGTCGATCAGGCCCGTCTCATTGAGTTCGGCCAGAAGCGCGGTGTCGGCAGTGTCGGCAAAGATCAGCATGGTTTTTCCTTGGGCGTCTTTGTGTTTGGAGGCATTTGCGTGTATGAGGCCGCATTAATCCGTATAACAGAGCAAGTTCAAGTTTTTTTGCATGAGTAACGCCCCCGCCACTTCTGACGCCCCCAAGGTCGGTTTTGTCTCGCTCGGCTGCCCAAAGGCGCTGGTCGATTCCGAACGCATACTGACGCGCCTGAAAGGCGAAGGCTATGCCACGGCCGCCGAATATGCCGGGGCCGATGTGGTGGTGGTCAATACCTGCGGCTTTCTGGATTCGGCGCGCGACGAAAGCCTGAATGCCATTGGCGAAGCTCTGGCCGAAAACGGCAAGGTGGTGGTGACTGGCTGTCTGGGGGCCGAAGCCGACCTGATCCGCGAACGCTTTCCCAATGTCGCCGCCGTCACCGGGGCGCATCAGTACGAAGAGGTGATGGAGGCGGTGCGCCGCATAGTGCCCGCTAAGCCCGACCCCTTCCGCCCGCTGGTGCCGGAGAATGATCCCGGCGTAAGACTGACGCCCAAACACTATGCCTATCTGAAGATTTCCGAAGGTTGCGACCACCGCTGTTCCTTCTGCATCATCCCCTCCCTGCGCGGTGATCTGGCCTCGCGGCCAGTTGATGAGGTCTTGCGCGAGGCCGAGGTTCTGGCTGCCAATGGCGTCAAAGAGCTGCTGGTCGTTTCGCAGGACACCTCGGCCTATGGGCTCGATATTCGCTATGCCGAAGGCCGCTGGCGCAATGATTACTATAAGGCGTCGTTCGAAGACCTGTCGCGGGGCCTGGGTGAATTGGGTATCTGGGTGCGGATGCACTATGTCTATCCTTACCCGCACGTGAACAGCGTCATCCCACTGATGGCCGAAGGCAAGATCCTGCCCTATCTGGATATTCCGTTCCAGCACGCCAGCCCGAAGGTACTGAAGGCCATGCGCCGCCCCGGTAATCAGGACAAGACGCTCGAGCGCATCTTAAGCTGGCGCGAGATCTGTCCGGACCTGACGCTGCGTTCGACCTTCGTTGTCGGCTTCCCCGGTGAGACCGAGGCCGACTTCAACCTGCTGCTCGACTGGCTGGAAGCGGCGCAGATCGACCGGGTTGGGGCCTTTGCCTACGAAAACGTCGAAGGCGCCGCCGCGCGCGACCTGCCAGACCACGTCCCAGAGGAGGTCAAACAGGACCGCCTGGCGCGCTTTATGGCTGTAGCGTCGCGCATCTCGGCGCAGAAGCTGCAAAACAAGGTCAGTCAGGTGGTCGATGTGCTGGTGGACGAAATCCGCTCAGACGGCGTCGCGGTGGCGCGCACCAAGGGCGATGCGCCGGAAATCGACGGCCATATCTACCTGAAAGGCTTTACCGGCCTGAGCGTCGGTGACTATGCGAAGGCCAAGGTGACGCGCGCCGATGCCTACGACCTGTGGGGCGAACCGGAAGGGCTGATCAAGCTCAACCGCGTGCCGACGGCGCGTCCGGCGGGGCGCACGCACCGGCTGATTTCGCGGATTTAGTTCAGGGTACCAGCCAGAACCCGAACCGTGAAATCGGGTGCGCGATATCTTTCAGCGGCCAGCCATGCTGCGCCGCCAGGGCCTTAAGCGTGCGTCGCGGGGCCAGCACCCAGCAACGTTGCGACAGGTGCCATCCGTCTTGGCTGTGCGATTTCGGAATGAAATAGAGGTCGTGCGCGTCCATCTCGATACTGTCGATCTGATCCAGCGGCAGGGCCTTATGATCCGGAGAGATGAATTCGCGGCGTTCGGGGTCATAGCTGAACAGGGGCTTGTTCAGCACGCTCAGGCTGATCATGCCAAACAGCAAAAGGCCCAGAATTAACACCCCAATCCCCTTGCCTTGCGTTATCATAAGTGCCGCCCAGAAGGGCGAGATCAGCATCAGGGCGATGGTATAGGTGTTGAGCAAGGTCGCGCTCCAGCGCACCTCGACCACAGCTGTTTCAGGCGTTTCGTCAGACTTCATACCTGATGCCATATCCTGAACCGAGGCAGCATTCCACCTGCATTTTACCATCCACACCTTGCGGCGACCTGGGGGAGGACGCATATCGGAAACGCGGAGGAAGCGATGTCCCGGTTTATAGTGTTCGACAGCCCGTTCCTGCTGGGGTTCGATGAGACCCGCAGCCTGATCGAGCGCGTCAGCCGCGCTTCCGACAATTACCCGCCTTATAATGTCGAAGCCCTTTCGGCCAATCACCTGCGCCTGACCGTGGCGGTGGCGGGTTTCACCCCCGATACGCTGCGTCTCAGCCTGCAAGGGCCACAACTGACGCTTCAGGCGTTTAAGGATCCGGGCAAGGAGCCGTCAGAGGCCGAACCGCGCGAATTCATCCATCGGGGCATCGCGCAGCGCGGGTTTACGCGCAGCTTCGTCGTCGGCGAAGGGTTTGAGGTCGAGGGCGCGGTAATGGAATACGGTTTGCTGCACATCGACCTCAAGCGGCCTCACGCGCCGGAGGATGTGCGCATCATCCCCATTAAAGCGCGGTGATTTCACCTATGCGCATTTAGTCGCACCAGCGAAAAACGCCTTGCGCGGGCTTGCGGCACAGAGTCATTACTTCCGGACAACCCGGAGTATGCGTTTATGAACGGCCAGATTTCCACCCCTGCCCAAGCGATGGACAGCGAAATCCTTGCGCGTATTCGCTGCCCTGATCTGCTGACGCGCATTGCCACGCCAGACCAGGCCGCCAGCCTGATCCACGACGGCATGACCCTCGGCCTGAGCGGTTTCACCCGTGCCGGTGACGCCAAAGCGGTGCCTTTGGCCCTGGCCGAGCGCGCTAAAACCCACCCTATGAAACTTACGGTCATTACCGGGGCCTCGCTGGGGCACAATACCGATAAACTGCTATATGAGGCCGGGCTGCTCGCACGACGGATGCCGTTTCAGGTTGACGACACCCTGCGTGCCGCCATCAATCGCGGCGAGGTGATGTTCATCGATCAACACCTGTCTGAAACGGTCGAAGCCCTGCGTTCGCGGCAGGTCGGCCCGGTCGATTTGGCGGTGATCGAGGCCGTGGCCATCACCGAAGACGGCGGCATCGTGCCCTCCACCTCGGTCGGCAACAGCGCCTCGTTCGCTATACTGGCGCCTAAGGTGATCATCGAGCTGAACCTCACCTATTCGGCGGCCATGGAAGGAATGCACGACATCTATATCCCGGCCAAACGCCCGTCGCGCACGCCCGTGCCGGTCGTCACCTGCGACAGCCGCGTCGGCACGCCCTATATCCCCATCGACCCCGCCAAGATCGCCGCTATCGTCATCACCCGAGAGGGCGACAGCCCCGCCCGCGTCGCGACACCCGACCCGGCGACCACCGCCATCGGCGCGTATCTGGTCGATTTTCTGCAAAACGAAGTCAGGCAGGGCCGTCTGCCACCATCTCTCAACCCCATTCAGGCCGGCATCGGTGTTATCGCCAATGCGGTCTTAAGCGAGTTGAACCGCTCGGACTTTCATAATCTGCGCATGTATTCCGAGGTGTTGCAGGATTCGACTTTTGAACTGATCGATTCGGGCAAGCTGCTCTATGCCTCCGGCTGTTCGGTGACGCTAAGCGCAGCATGGGCGGAGCGCGTCTTCAATCACATTAACGCCTATCGCGATCGCATCATCCTGCGGCCACAGGAAATTTCCAACCATCCGGAAGTCATCCGCCGCCTCGGCATCATCGCCATCAATACGGCGCTGGAATTCGATCTTTATGGCAATGTCAACTCAACCCATGTCAGCGGAACCCACATGATGAACGGCATTGGTGGCTCGGGCGATTTCGCCCGCAATGCCTATCTGTCGATCTTCGTCGCCAAGTCGCAGGCCAAGGCCGGGGCCATATCCGCCGTAGTGCCTATGGCCAGTCACGTCGACCATACGGAGCACGATGTCGATATACTGGTGACGGAAAACGGACTGGCAGATTTACGCGGTCTGGCCCCGCGCGAACGGGCGCGTCAGGTCATCGCCCATTGCGCCCACGCCGATTTCCGCGACCTGCTGAACGATTATTTCGATCGCGCCTGCCGCGAGCGCGGTGGGCAGACCCCGCACCTGTTGTCTGAGGCCTTGAGCTGGCACGAACGCTACCTTCGCACCGGCCATATGAAACCCTAAGCGCTCATATTGCAGCCCGGCATTTCGGCTCTATAGTGGTCGAATGTATCTGGGCCAGCTTGACGTCGCGATCCGGGCAGGGGCTAGCGTTACCATCCTGCTTCTGGGCTGGCTTCTGCTGGCCCAGCGCCGACAGGCTGGCCTGCCGGCCGTCCTGTTCGCACCCCTGGCCCTGTGCCTTACAGGCTTTGTTGTCACCAACAGCCCACTTGCTTCGCTGACCCCAACGGGGGCCATAGGCAGGCTCGCGCACACGGTGAGCGGCTTCACCGTCATCTTTCTATGGTGGTTCTGTCTGTCATGCTTTGACAGGCAGTTTCGCTTGAAAGGCGGCGTGTTGGGCGTTGGCCTGCTTTGGGCTACTATTGCAGCTCTTGATCGCGGACTTTTGGGGGACGCTTTTGCAGACAAGGACTTATCCCGTCTGCTTGTACCGCTTGGCTTTGCGATTGTGGGGCATCTCGTCTGGCGTCTTCTGGGCGAACGTCCAGGTGATTTGATTCCGCAACGTCAGGACGCGCGGATCAGGGTCGCTGCCCTCCTCGGCGGGATGCTGTTCATTGATCTGACGGCCGATACCCTTTTCGGATTTGCCTGGCGTCCGCTGGCCTTCGCCATGATCCAGAACGCGATGCTCCTGAGCTTTGGTCTATGGCTGACAAGCCAGCTTTTGAGCGTGCGCTCCGGCGTCCTGACCTTCAGCGCCGGAACGAACGCCCCCTCCGCGACGGCAATACCTTTAAGACCACACCTGCGCCCAGACGATGAACGCCATCACCGCCTGTTGTCCCTGGTGGAAAAAGACCGCGTGTTCCTCGACCCCGAACTGAGCTTTGCCACCTTTGTTGCGCGCATGGGCACGTCGGAGCGGGCCGTGCGCACGCTGATCAATCAGGAACTGGGCTACGATCATTTCCGCACCTTCCTGAATCATTATCGGGTGGCCGAAGCGCGTCGCCTGCTCAGAGAGCGAGACCCGGCCGAAAAGCTGATTGCCATTGCGCTCGACAGCGGCTTTGCCTCTCTGGCCAGTTTCAACCGGGCCTTCCGCACCATCGAAGGGCGTTCGCCCAGCGACTTCCGCGCCGCTGTGCGTCGGGATGAATCGGGTGCATAGCTGGGTATTGAGGAACGAAAGGACGGCTTTTGAGGAGAGAGACTGGCTAAAAAGCCATAATCTGCGGGGCGTTGCAGACGATGGAGAGGTGCGCATGAACGGGTTGATGGGTTTAGGAGGGACACTGGCGATCCTTCTTGTGCTGGGAGCGGTGATAGGCCTTTTGGATCGACGTCACTTTTCGCCCCTGTGGCTATTGATCGCGGCCCTGCTGGTGGCTGTCAATGACGGCCTTCTCACCCGGGGTTACGGCACAATGCCCGACCTCATCGGTGGAGACTGGAACTGGCAAGGCAAGGGACTGGCCTTGGCCGCGACCCTCGCCCTGATGGCGTTTCCTGTGTTTGGTTTCCGCAATACCGGACTGACGCTGGGGTTAACACCAGACAGTCTTAAGAGCGTGTGGCCGCCGGCACTCCTGTACGCAGCCTTTTTCGTCGCTATTGCCGTAGTCTTTCCGGGAGGCAAGACCAATGCCGAAGAGATCGCCTTCCAACTGACCATGCCCGGCCTTGAAGAGGAACTCTTCTACCGCGGCCTTCTATTGTTCGCGCTCGATCGGGCGTTCACGGGCAGAAAGCGCTTTCTGGGCGTTGATTGGGGCTGGGGGGCGTTTCTGTCCTGCGTCCTGTTCGGCTTGACGCACGCCTTCGGCTTTTCGCACGGCCACTATTCTTTCGACGCCATTACAATGGCCCTGACGGCTATCCCCTCCGTCTTGGCTGTGTGGATTCGTCTGCGGACAGGCAGCGTGCTTCTGCCGGTGGTGCTTCACAACTTCGGCAATTCGATTTCACTGCTGATTTAGAGAGCGTTCGGAAACCGGGTTCGGCGAAGCCAAAAGCGTGAACGGTTTTTCCGCAAAAACATCGCGACAAAAAAATCTAGAGCGAAATGACGTCTTCATTCCACGTCATTTCGCTCTGAAGCGGTGATAACTCAGGCCGCGTGGCTGGTTTCGGTGCGGTTGAGAAGCGCGTAGAGGGCATCGGCCGTATCGACCTGACGCAGTTGCTCGCGCAATTCCTTCTGACGCAGGATGCGCGACACCTTGGCCAGGGCCCGAAGATGCTCGGTACCGGCGTCTTCAGGCGCAAAAAGCGCGAAGATCAGATCGACCGGGACATCGTCGATGGCCTCATAACTGACCGGAGTTTCCAGACGAATGAAGACGCCGTGCATGCGGGTCAGGCCAGGCAGGGCGGCGTGCGGAACCGCTACGCCCTGACCCACACCGGTGGAGCTGAGCTTTTCACGCTCCAGCAGACCCTGAAGGATGGCATCGGCCTCAAGTCCGTAGGCCCCAAGCGTACGCTCTGCCAGGTCAGCGACGATCTGCAAGGCATTGCGCTTGGAATTGGCGCTTACCGGCCCGGCTACACTGTTCCGGTCAAGCACTTCGGTGAGGAACATACCATATCCATCAGTTTGTGGGCACAGGACCGGTAGAGCCATGCGCGGTCATCCGCCGCTCGAACGGCGCTACGCGACCGCGTCAGCCCTTACAGACAGCGCCCGTTCAAGTCAACTTCGGCTCATTTGCCTGTTTATGAAATTTTCGCGGCAGCGCGTCCAGCCGAAGCACGTTTCGATTGAATCCGATCGAAACGTGCTCTGGATACTTCGCTTTGGCGCGCATCTTATCCGCAAAGTGGTCCCACTTTTCGGAATGCGTTTCAGTGCGCCTTACCGTTGAGTTTCGGTTTGGTGCGTTCCGGGTCGATCCAGCCGATATTGCCGTCCGGACGGCGATAGAGCACCGACAGCCCACCATGCCCCGCGTTACGGAACATGATGACCGGGTAGTTGGAAAGCTCCAGCTCGGCCACGGCCTGAGACACACTCAGCGTGCGGATCGCCGCCTCGGTTTCCGCAATGATCATTGGCTGCGGCGGGCTGTTGTGATCCATGCCGTCGTCAAAATCGGTGTCGTCGTCAATCACGTCGCTGCCCTGAATAACGGTCAGCGGCGCCATTTCATGCTTGGTCGGCGCATTGGTCGGATAGTGGTCTTTTAGGCGGCGTTTATAGCGGCGGATACGCTTTTCCATGTGGTCGAGCGTGCCATCAAAAGCCGCATGGGCGTCACCGCCAAAAGCATGCGCAACAAGGGTCTGACCGGAGGCGAGGCGCACCCAGCAGTCGGCCTTAAACTGATGGCCCTGCTTCGAGATCGTCACTTCGGCGGACGCGCCGCCCCGATCAAAATATTTGGTGATACCCGCATTGAGTTCGGTTTCGATGCGCTCCTGAAGCGCGGCACCCAATTCAACTTTTTTCCCGGTAACCTGTATTTGCATGGCGATAACTCGCTCCTTTAATCTGCAAAGACGTCGCCACACTGGAGGGTGGGCGACCTTGAGCCCCAGCCGTGTTTACGGACCGTGGTCCGTCTTCGACTTTACGCTTCTGGGTCCAGATGAAAAATCAAGAAAATGTGTAGGGCCTGCGACCCTAAAACGCAGGCTTCGCCTTGAATTTTAACGGTTAATTACCCACAAACTGCGCCAACGATTGCGCACGTCTACCTCTTGCGCAGGCAGCTCTTTGGGCCCGTGCTGTTCGGCGTATGGCCTAGGTCTAGCGGATCATGCGCTTGCGCTCGACCGAAGACGGGATGCGCAAGGCTTCTCGGTACTTAGCCACGGTGCGGCGGGCAATATCGACACCGGCTTCCTTGAGGATTTCGACGATACGGTCGTCCGACAACACCTCGCCCGATGCCTTTTCGCCCTCGATCAGGTGCTTGATCTTGTGGCGCACCGACTCGGCGGAGTGGGCCTCTGAGCCGTCGGCGGCCGCAATGGCCGAGGTGAAGAAGAATTTGAGTTCAAACACGCCGCGCGGGGTCGAGATATATTTATTGGTAGTGACCCGCGAAATGGTCGATTCGTGCATTCCCACGGCCTCAGCCACGGTTTTAAGGTTCAGCGGGCGCAGGTGCTCAACACCATAGACGAAGAACCCATCCTGCTGACGCACGATTTCCGCCGACACCTTGAGGATGGTGCGCGCGCGTTGATCCAGGCTCTTGATCAGCCAGTTGGCCTGCGACAGACATTCGCTGAGGTAGGTCTTTTCCTGATCCGAACGGGCTGAGTTCACCACCTTGGCGTGATAGCTCTGATCGACCAGCACGCGCGGCAGGGTGTCGCTGTTGAGATCGACACGCCAGCCACCCGACAGGTCCTGACGCACAAAGACATCGGGCACCACGCCGGCCTGCGGTTCGGCACCGAAGGCTGCCCCCGGACGGGGGGTCAGGGCCTTCAGTTCACGGATCATCTCCGCCAGATCTTCGTCATCGACACCACAGACACGGCGCAGCGCGCTCAGATCGCGGCGCGCCAGAAGCTCCAGGTTGTCGATCAGCGCCGCCATGGCCGGATCGAAGCGATTACGCTCGATCAGTTGCAGTTTCAGGCATTCGGGAACAGAACGGGCCATCACGCCGGTCGGCTCAAAGCCCTGACAGACACCCAGGACCTTTTCGATCAGGGCCATGGAACAGCCGAGGCGTTCGGCGATTTCCGTCAGATCGGCGCGCAGGTAGCCGCCTTCATCCACGGCGTCAATTAAGATTTGCGCCACTGCCATTTCAGGGGCGCTGAAACCGGCGATCAGGGCCTGATCCATCAGATGTTCAGCCAGCGTCTTATCGCGGCTCATAGCATGGTCGAGCGTATCGCCGTCGCCATCGAAACCACCGCCCTTGCCGGCGCGGCTCCAATCGACCATCGGACCCTCGCCCATGTCAGCAGACGCTACGGGTTCACGCACCGTCGGCTCATCGTCGCCATAGACGTCGCCTTCAGAGGCGTCGAGATCGGAATTGGCCTGCTGGGTATCGCGGTCCGACAGCTCCAGTTCGCCGCGTTCCTCGCGGGGCGTGTCGTTGTCATTATCCGGTGTGTCGGGGCCGCCTTCGCCGTCTTCGCGAAGCAGAAGGGGGTTGCGCTCCAGCTCGGCCTCGACCACAGCCTCCAGCTCGAGATTCGACAATTGCAGAAGCTTGATCGCTTGCTGCAACTGGGGCGTGATGACGAGCCCCTGCCCTTGTCTAATTTCCAGCCTTTGACCTAATGACATGCGCCGGACGTTAGACGTTAAGACCTTAAATTAGGTTAACCCCTTTCCAAAGGCCGGAAAAAACCAGGAAAAGCCGTGGAAAAGGGATCAGAGCCCGCTATCGAGAGGTAGGAGAGTTTTCGACAAAACATCCAGGCAGACAGATATTCAGAGCAGGATAACGCGTCCATAGACGTTCATCCCGTTCTATCCGTCGAAATCCTCACCCAGATAGACCCGGCGCACTTCGGGGTTATGACGGATCTCGTCCGGCGTACCTTCGAAGAGGACTTCACCAGAGTGGATGATCGAAGCGCGGTCGATAATGTCGAGGGTTTCGCGCACATTGTGGTCGGTGATCAGGATACCGATACCGCGATGTTTGAGATAGCCCACCACGTCGCGGATGTCGGAAATGGCAAGTGGGTCGATACCCGCAAAGGGCTCGTCGAGCAGGATGAAGGACGGATCGCCGGCCAGAGCACGTGCAATTTCCACGCGGCGGCGCTCACCGCCGGACAGGGCCGTCGCCGGCGATTTGCGGATATGGGTGATGTGCAGTTCTTCGAGCAGACGCGTCACCTCGGCTTCAATTTCCGAACGGTTTTTGAGCCGCAGTTCCAGTACAGCCTGAAGATTTTGTTCCACACTCAGACCGCGAAAGATCGACGATTCCTGTGGCAGATAACCGAGGCCCATGCGCGCGCGCTGATACATGGGCTGAGCCGTAATGTCGTGGCCATCCAGACTGATGGTGCCGTAGTCGGGCTGCACCAGACCAGTGATCATGTAGAAGCAGGTCGTCTTGCCGGCGCCGTTGGGCCCGAGCAAACCCACGGCCTCGCCGCGACGCAGGGTTAGCGAGACGGTCTTGACCACCGCCCGCTCCTTATAGGACTTGCCTATGCCTTCGACACGCAGGCCGTCAGCGGTTTCGGGCACGTCAGCGATGCGAATATCGGCGGCGCTGCGGACGTCCAGCGTGGGAAGGGTGACCATTACTGCGACTTCTTTTGCTGATCCGGATAGAAGACCCCGCGCACACGGCTCTTGCTGCCGGTGGTCGGCACGCCGTCCATACTCGATTTTTTGGCCCCGACATTATAGACGAGGCGGCTGCCTTCCATCACGTTCTGACCCTGTTTAAGGACCACATTACCGGTCAGCACCAGCGTGTCGGTGCTCTTGGTATAGACCGCGCGGCTACCCGTCATCACCTGATCGTCCACAACGTAATAGACATTGCCGAGTGCTTCGGCGGTCGAGAGAACGTCCCATTTGCCGGTCGCCTGATTCTGGCCGTAGGTAACAGTGACCTTATCAGCCCGCAACCGGGACGTATCCTGAAGAAATTCGACACTACCCGTAAAGACGGCGGTATGGTTGCCTTCGTCCGCTTCGAACGTATCGGCGGCATAGGCGATGGGGCTGTCCTTGGTCGGCGCAAACTGCGCCCACGCCACCGGCGCCGCCAGCAAGGCGGCCGCCCCCATCACCCACACGGTTGTCCTGATCTGCATGGCCGGATACATCCCTCAAATAAATGTCAGTCTTCGCCGCCCGAAAGCGTGCCGGTCACCTGCTGACCCGGCTTGCCGTAAAATACCACCTTGCGCCCGTTTTGCTCGACGCGAAAGCCCTGGGCATTGACGCTGCCGGTCTGCCAGCGGCCTTCGACCGGCGCATCGCCGCTGATTACGGCATTTTGCAAATCGACGTCTGCCGCCTGGGTGCGCAGCGCCATACCGTTGCCCGACGACAGGGTCACGTCCTTGTTGACGGTGAAACGGCGCCGGGTGTCATCATACACACCGGCCGCCCCCTCCAGAGACGACGGGCGGCTGTTTTCCGACCGGATTTCCAGACGCGGCGCGGTTAGGCTGACGATCTGCGAATTCCGCCCCTTACGCACCGCCTCAAGACCGCGCATCTCATAGCGCTCACCGTTGCGGCTGCGGTCGGTATAAAAGGGGTTGGTCATGCGGATGTCTTCACCACTGGTGGTGTACACATTCATCGAATTGATGACGCTCTGTACCACGATCCACACGATCATAAGCCCGATCATGCCGATAATGAGGCCAGGAAAGATGAGACGAAGACGCGCGATCTTGCGCGAACGCTTTTTCCACGCCAGCGCCTGAACGTTCAGGCGGTGACGGTCGGCAGCAGTGTCGTGCGTCGCGGTGTCGATGGCCGGCATGGCGGCGGTAATCCTTGTCAAGGGCGCTCACGGTTCAGATCGCGCCATGTCTCCAAACGTCGGAGCTCGACGTCGGAGGGCGGGTTTTAGCTCCACGAGTGGGCGAATATATCCGTATCTTCCCAGCCTGCCAAATCCAGTTTGACGCGGTGCGGCAGAAAATCAAAGCAACCCTGCGCCAGTTCGGCGCGGCCTTCGCGCGACAGCATAGCATCGAGCTTTTCCCGAAGCGCATGGAGGTGCAGAACATCGGACGCCGCATAGGCCAGTTGTTCCGTCGAGAGCGTGGCCGCCCCCCAGTCCGAGCTTTGCTGCGCCTTGGAAATATCGACGGCGAGCAGTTCACGCACCAGGTCCTTCAGACCGTGGCGATCCGTGTAGGTGCGCGCCAGCTTGGAGGCGATCTTAGTGCAATAGACCGGCGTGGTAACGACGCCCAGATGCAGCAGGAACATGCCGATGTCAAAACGCCCAAAGTGAAACAGCTTCAACACCTTCGGATCGGTCAGCAGGGCCTTGAGATTGGGACAGTCATAGGTCGGTCGATTAAGCCGTACCACATGCGCATCGCCGTCGCCCGCCGACAACTGCACAACACACAGGCCGTCGCGCCCGAAGCGCAGGCCCATGGTTTCGGAGTCGATGGCCACCACCGCGCCAAGATCCAAGCCGGTGGGAAGGTCGCCTTCATGATAATGGATGGTCACGCTCTCAAAACCTCTGACGATTGTCCTGATGTTCGCCTAAGCCATAGGCCGTGCGCCGTCAATTCCTGTCGGTAGACAGGTATGCGAAACCGATTGTTCGTGCCCATGTGTCTGACACCCCTTGTCACGACGCGCGGCTTCGATCAAATGCGCAGTCAAACACATAAGACGTTTAACAGTATCAGGGTCAGTCGATGCCAGCACACCCCAAGACGGACAAGGTAACGAAGGCCGCCGGCCTGCGAACCATTGTGGCGGCGTCCGCCGCCGGGACGACATTCGAATGGTATGACTTCTTTATCTTCGGGGCCCTGACCTCGATCATTACCAGGAACTTCTTTACCGGGCTTGATGATACCACCGGCATGATCCTGGCGCTTTTGACCTTCGCGCTGGGGTTTCTGTCGCGGCCCTTCGGCGCGCTGCTGTTCGGTCACATTGGCGACCGCAAAGGACGCAAAGGCACATTTCTCTACACTATTTTGCTGATGGGCATGGCCACGGTTCTGATCGGCTTCCTCCCCACCTATGAACAGGCGGGGATATGGTCGCCTCTGCTGTTGGTCGCCCTGCGTATTCTGCAGGGTATCGCCATGGGCGGTGAATATGGCGGAGCGGTGGTCTATGTTGCCGAACACGCCCCGGCCGACAAACGTGGTGCCTACACGGCGTGGATTCAGGCCTCTGCCTCTCTGGGCCTCGTCATCGCCCTGCTGGTCGTCTTTTTGACCCGTACCATCATCAAGGAAGAGGCCTTCGGCGCGTGGGGCTGGCGCATTCCCTTCATTGTTTCATCGGTCCTTCTGGCCATTTCGGTTTATATCCGCGCCAAGACCGCCGAAAGCCCGGCCTTCCGCGCCCTGCACGACAGCGGCAACGTCTCCAAGGCCCCGTTCAAGGAGGCCTTCGGTCAGTGGTCCAACCTGCGACAGGTGCTAATCGCCCTGTTCGGTTTCATGACGGCGCAGGGCGTCGTGTGGTACACTACCTTCTTCTACACTCAGGTGTTTCTGGAAAAGAGCGTCAAGCTGGCGCCCACCACCGTCAACCTGCTGGTGATGGGTATTTCGATCGTCAGCGCGGTGCTCTATGTCTTCTGGGGCAGCCTGTCGGACCGCGTGGGACGCAAACCGGTTATGATCCTGGGCATTGCCATTGCTGTCCTGAGTTTTGTGCCCGGCTTCCACCTGATGGCGCGCTTTGCCAATCCGGCGCTGGACGATGCCGTCAACCGCACGCCGGTGGTCATCTTCGCCGACGCGCGCAAATGTTCGGTGCAGTTTGATCCCGTTGGGAAGGCGCAATTCACCTCCTCCTGCGACCTTGCGAAATCACTGGTGACCAGCCTGGGCGTACCCTATGTCAACAAACCAACTGAGCCGGGGGCGACGTTTGCTACGGTGCAGATCGGTCAGCGCACCGTAGCGGTTCAATCGGGTGACACCCTGTCAAAGGCCGATCTGGCGACGCTGAAAACCAACGCGCTGACCGATCTTAAGGCCGCGCTGAAAGCGGCGGGCTATCCCGAAGCCGCCGATCCCAAACGGGTCAATATTCTGGGCATTTTTTCGGTCCTGTTTGTCTTTACCGTCGGGGCGACGGCCCTCTATGGCCCCATGGCCTCGGCCCTGGTGGAGATGTTCCCCACCCGCATCCGCTACACAGCCCTGTCCCTGCCCTATAACATCGGGACCGGATGGTTCGGGGGGCTTCTGCCTGCCATTTCCTTCGCCATGGTGGCCGGTTCCGGCAATCTGTTCTTCGGCCTGTGGTATCCTGTGATCATCGGCGCCACAGCCATCGTCGTCGCGCTCATCTTTATGAAGGAAACGCGCGGGCGCGATCTGCATACCATGGAAGACTAGTTAGGAAGCCGATGTTCGGAAAATTCGCCTCAACGGCGAAAAAACACGGAAATGTGCATTGAGTTTTTCCACAACCGTGTCATTATTCCCACAGCTCCGGACGGAGTGTAAACGGCGGCATTGACGTCTCCTGTGTGCGTTTTTCCCTTTATCTCTTCGTGTTATGTGCCAAACATCTGACCCGGTCAGTCTCACTGACCGGGTTTTTTTATGCGTCAGGAAGCCCTTATGCGTTTGTCGATTGCCTCATGGAACATCAACTCTGTGCGACTGAGGATTGATCAGGTCATACGTTTTCTCGACTTGGCGCGTCCGGACATCCTGTGCCTTCAGGAAATCAAGTGCCAGAACGGTGAGTTTCCGCGTAAGGCGTTTGAGGAAGCGGGCTATCCGCACATCCTTGTCACCGGTCAGAAGGGGTGGCACGGGGTAGCGCTGGTGTCGAAACTGCCGTTTGAAACCAACGAAATCCTGCCCTTCTGCCGCCGGGGTGAAGCGCGCGTTCAGGGGATAAAGGCAGCCGGCATAGACCTTTGGAATTTCTATATTCCGGCGGGTGGCGATGTCCCCGACCGGGAAGCCAATGACAAGTTCGATCATAAACTTGAATTTTATGAACGCCTGACCGCGTATCTGAAATCCCGCAATCCCGATGCACCCCTTCTGATTGCCGGCGACCTCAATATTGCGCCCGGTGAAAACGACGTGTGGAGCCACCGTCAGATGCTGAAGGTGGTCAGCCATACCCCGCCTGAGCTGGAGGCGTTCGCCAATCTGATGGACGCGGGCGGTTTTCACGACGCCTTCCGCGAACTGTGGCCGGAACCGCAAAAGCTGTTTACCTGGTGGAGCTATCGCGCCGCCGATTTCCGCAAGTCCAATCGCGGGCTACGACTCGATCACCTGCTAATCAATCCCGCCTTGAAGGCGCGTATCACGTCGCCTATAGCCGCCATTATCCACGACCGCGTCCGCGAATGGGACCGGCCGTCGGATCACGCCCCTATTCAGATCGAGTTCGACCTATGACCGAAGACGCCCTGCCGGCAGAAGCCGGGCTACCCGCCGAAATTCTGGCCAAGGCCGATTTCCGTTACAATGAATATGCCTGGAGGATCAAAGACATCCCCGAAGTTATCCGCGCTGCAACCAGGGCCGGATTTATGAGTCTGGGCGGCCAACTTCAGATCCGCATTCCGGACGCCATCGGCGAATGTCACTGGGTCGAAACCGACCCGGCGGGTTTGGCTCCGGCTGACCTGCCTTGGGCAGTGCGTATCCGCATGGTTGAGGAGCTGGCGCTACAGGACTGGGAAGAACTGAAAGCGCATTACGACTTCGCCGAGCAGGTCAGACTGGCCTTTCCGGCGGTACTGGAACCCTATCTGGCCAAGGGCGGTAAGCTGGAAGATGCCCTATGGTTTACGTGGTACGTCATTGACGAGGAAAATGAGCGCCAGCACCGCGAAGCGGAGGGATTGGAAGAATAGCCCTCTCCCCATATCTCGGCAATGGGAGAAGGGTCAGCGTAGCTCCTTGCGTACCATCAGCTTCAAACCCGACCACACGTCGCTGACGGCGCAGACCTTCACATCGACAAAGCCCAGCGGTAGACAGACCTCGCGGATAACGTCTTCAGTAATATCGGTGGGCACTTTTGAAGCCTTCTTGGGCCACGATACCCAGACCATGCCGTCTGGTCTCAGGGCCCTACGCCAATGCGTCAGCGCCGCTTCCAGAATTACACGCTCATTGGTGAAAATGTGCACCAGTTCCGGGTCATCAGCCCCGAACTCCACACCGTCGGGTAACGGTTCAAGCCAGTTGTTATAGTCTTCCGGTGCGCCGACTAAAACCGCACGCATACCCGGTTTGTAACCGAGTTTCCTGGCCAAAGGTGTGCCGGAGTATCCTGCGCTGGATTTAGTCATTGATGTCCCAGCCTTCATAAACCCCTTTGTTGACTTGGACATCATGATCCCAGCGCCACCGTGCGTCCCGCAGAGATTGTCTTTCGGCCATCATTAAAAGGGTGATGGTGACGCGCCACAGCGTCTGATCTGCGTCCAGAGACAGTGTCAAATCCGCCTGAGACTTCACACTGTCCAGAAAAGTCTGCGCCTTTTCTTCTGAAGGAAAGCTGTATCGAAAACGCAATCGCTGAGGCTTTGTCAGATCGAAACCATCGCGCCAAAAAGAATAGGACCTAGCGTAATCATCATCATTGTAAATACTTATCGAATAAGTCTTTACACGATTAAAACCAAAGAACTGTGTCCCCCAGCGAATTAGCCAAGATACGACCAGAAAGCCCGCAATAAGTGCGGCTGTTATCCAAATCGTCTCCCACACAGCTTTTCCCCCAACAAAAAACCGGGACCATCAGGCCCCGGCTTTCTAAAACTGCAACCTGTACCCACCCGCGTCAGTCATCAGCAGACGGGCATTGGCCGGATCAGGCTCGATCTTTTGGCGCAGACGATAGACATGGGTTTCCAGCGTGTGCGTGGTCACCCCGGCATTATAGCCCCACACCTCGGTCAGCAGTTCTTCGCGTGAAATCGGCTTGCCGCCGGCGCGATAGAGGTATTTGAGGATGTTGGTTTCTTTTTCGGTCAGGCGGATCTTCTTCTGCACCTGATCGATCAGCAATTTGAGCGCCGGTTTGAATTCGTAAGGCCCGATGCGGAAGGTCGCGTCTTCGGACGTTTCGTGGCTGCGGACCTGAGCGCGGATACGCGCCAGCAGGACGGCAAAGCGAAACGGCTTGGTGACATAGTCATTGGCCCCCGCATCCAGCCCCAGAATCTGATCGGAATCAGACGCCGCCCCGGTCAGCATGATCACCGGCGTGGTCAGGCCGGATTTACGCAACAGGCGGCAGGCTTCACGCCCATCCATATCCGGCAAATCAACATCCAGCAGGATCAGGTCGGCATTGATGGTCTTCCCAAGGCGGATGCCTTCGGTGCCGTTCGATGCCTGAGTGACCTTGAACTCTTCGTGAAGTTCAAGTTGTTCGGCCAGCGCCTCGCGCAGTTCGTCATCGTCATCAACGATCAGCAGGGTTTTTTGTTGCACCTTAATCCTGTAGCGTTGTGGGTGTTTTTTTCAGTTCAGGGTGTAAACCGGCCTATGGTCAAGATTTTTACCGCATACGCCGAGGGTTTTCTAGTCTTAAACTCAGATAGGGTGCATTGCGCGCTGGGTAAAGGGGGCGTTGTTCCGGCGGCCGACAAAAGAGAAGGCGATCTGCGCTCGCCGCTCGGGATGTGGCCGGTGCGTTATGTCTGGTACCGTCCGGACCGCCTGCCCGTGCCGGAAACCGTCCTTCCGGTAAAGGCCCTGTCGCCCGATGACGGCTGGTGCGACGATGTAAGCAGTAATCTTTATAATCTGCCCGTCAAACTCCCCTTTGATGGATCGCACGAAACGCTGTGGCGCGAGGATCATGTCTATGACCTGATCGTTGTGCTGGGTCATAATGACGACCCGCCGGTCAAGGGGCTGGGCTCAGCCATATTCCTGCATCTGGCGCGTGAGGACTATTCCGGCACCGAAGGTTGCGTGGCGCTCAGTCTGGACCATCTGCGCGAACTGCTGAAAACGGCCGACGCCGAAACCTATGTGGAGATAAGCCGATAATCTCCGCCGTTGCCAAGGCATGGCGAGGCGATTCAGCGCTGACCGAAAATCGCCGTGCCTACGCGGATCTCGTTCGATCCGAAGCGCAGGGCCGTTTCGAAGTCGTCACTCATTCCCATGCTGAGATGCCCGATGCCGTTGCGCTCGGCGATCTTGCGTAACAGGGCGAAATAGGGACCGCGCGGTCCTTCGACCGGCGGAATACACATCAGGCCGCGCGGCTCAAGCCCATAGCTGCGCACTGTCGCGATAAAGGCGTCGGCTTCAGTCGGCAAAATCCCGGCCTTTTGCGCTTCTTCGCCGATATTGACCTGCACATAGATGTGCGGTGAGCGACCCTGCTTTTGTGCCTCATCCGAGATGGCACGGGCGATCTTTTCCCGATCAACGCTTTCGATAATATCGAAAAAAGCCACGGCATCGGCGGCCTTATTGCTTTGAAGCGGGCCGATGAGGCACAATGTCAGATCGGGATATTGATCCTTTACCGGCCTCCAGCGTTCCATCGCTTCCTGCACACGGTTCTCGCCAAATCGCCGATGGCCAGCCTCCAGCACCGGGCGTATAACCTCCCAGGGTTGGTTTTTGGACACCGCGGTTAGGCAAGCGGAATCTTCCGGCCGCCCGGTCAGTTTCAGCGTCTTGTGCAGACCTTTGACAATACGCGCGTAATTTTCCGCCGAAGGTGAAGATGACATACCGAACCCGCTACGCCTTTCTGATGAACCGGGCCAAAGACATAGCCCGCCACGCACATATGTCCAGTGCGAACGGGCGCGACCTGCCTCCTCTGTTTTACCTAACTGATCCCAAACGCACACCGCATCCGGAAGAGATTGTCGCGCACCTGCCTACCGGAGCGGGTGTGATCTACCGCCATTTCGGTGACCCCCATGCCGAGGCCCATGCCCGTGTCTTACGCACCCTGTGCGCCGACAACGGCGTGAGACTTCTGATTGGGCAAGACGACGCTCTCGCCGAAGAGGTGGGGGCCGACGGAGTGCATCTGCCGGAACGGGCACTGTCAAAAGGGCCGGATATACGCGAACGGCACCCGTACTGGCTGATTACCGGCGCCTGTCACGGCTGCGAGACTTTAGATTTGGGAGAGGTCACAGCGCTGGATGGCCTCTTCATTTCACCGATTTTCACCAGTCAGAGCCCGTCGGCAAAGGATATCGCGCCTCTGGGCGTGAAGGGTATCCAGATGTTTTGCGACCTCAGCCCGGTACCGGTTCTGGGTTTAGGGGGGATCAGTGCAGACAATGCCGATCAGTTGACGCACTCCGGACTGGCCGGTTTTGGCGCGATAGACGCGTTTCAGCTTAAATGATCAGAACTTGAATGTGGTTTCCAGACGCACGCGGGGCTGGTCCTTATCGGCCGCCGGATCGCGCGGTTGCAGCGACTTGGTCTTTTCACCGAAGCCGACCGTACCGCCCACGCGCACGGAGGGCGAAATCTTGTAGAAGGCACCCGCGTCCACATCGTTCCAGCCGGACGGGCGTGCCTCGTCCTGGTTGAGATCGAGTTTCAAACCCCAGCGGCCTTTGACGGACCACTGATAGATTTTCGACTGCTGGCGGCTAGCGCCCGTGGTATCGGTGGAAATCGTGCTGAGGCTGAGCGGCGCGGAGCTTTCGCTGGCTTTGGGCTTACTGTTCTGGCTATTAAGCGCATAGGCAGGCATGGAGGCGACGAGCGCCACGGCCATAACCGATACCCCTGCTGCAATAACCCGTTTCATAACACTGCCACATTAGACGATCGGCCCGCAGGCCAGCCACGCTCACTAATCAAGGACACGCCATATATGGGTGATATGACGGATTTTTGAAACCGCCGTCAGCACCGTTTTTTAGCCTGTCCGACCATAGCCTGCACCCTGATTTGGGCACAGATATGTTACACATCGCTTAAAAGCCTGTACCGACGAAATCAATAGTGATCGACGTTATTTGGCAAAGCTGTCAAATTCGCTCAAAAGATGTGATCAAATAGACACGCCGTCTGGCATCCGAAGAGATGCACATTTCGAACCGAATGCGACTTTGCCGCACAACTGCCGCGATTGGGTGCCAGCCTGCCCCGGATTTCGCTCGCGCGCCTCCTGTCGGGAGTCTGGCCAGGCGGGCAAGGCAGGGGCCGGGGGACAAGGAAAGGCTTGTCATACCCCCGTTTGCTCATGCTATAGAGCGGTTAACAGGCCGGGTGCCCATCTGCCTTTCCGGAAGGTGGCGCGTCGGGACAGAATGCGGAGTGGACGACACACTATGAAGACGATCAAGAAGGCGGCTCTGATTACGCTGGCCGCAGCCCTGTCTCTGAGCCTGACGGGCTGCCTGAGCTTAGGCAAGAAGAACGAGACGACCATCGACGCTAAGGCCGAAAAGCGCGGTTTCCTGGGTCTCGGGGGTGCCAAGCCGATCAGCGAACAGGCCAACGCGACGATCGGCGTCAACTCTTATCTGTGGCGCGCCTCGCTCGACACCATTTCGTTCATGCCGCTGGCCTCCGCCGATCCGTGGGGCGGCATCATCGTCACTGACTGGTACGCCAACCCGGAAAAGCCGGATGAGCGTTTCAAGGCCACGGTCTATATCCTTGATACCCGTCTGCGCGCAGACGCTCTGAACGTCTCGCTGTACAAGCAGGTCAATACGGGCGGTCAGTGGGTGGACGCCAGTGTCTCGGCCCAGACCCAGATCGACATCGAAAACGCTATTCTGACGCGCGCGCGTCAGCTGCGTCTGTCCAATGTGAAATAAGCCCTTCTCCGGCTGCAAAATTAAGGGCGTTCGGGCTTTGACCCGGACGCTCTTTTTGTTTATGCCGGACGCCTGTTTTTCGCGCCAATCGCGCTAAAGGTCCGTTGATGTCCCGCTACAATCCCAAAGAGTCCGAACCGAAACAACGCGCCCGCTGGGATGCCGCCCAGACTTTCCTGACCCGGTCGAAGGAGCAGGCTGGCGACAAGCCGAAATACTACGTCCTTGAGATGTTCCCCTACCCGTCCGGCCGCATCCATATGGGCCATGTGCGCAACTACGCCATGGGTGACCTCGTGGCGCGCTTTAAACGCGCGCGCGGTTTCAACGTGCTGCACCCGATGGGCTGGGACGCCTTTGGTATGCCGGCGGAAAACGCGGCCATGGAACGCGGTATCCACCCGAAGGGCTGGACCTACGACAATATCGCCAGCATGAAAGCGCAACTTCAGCGCCTGGGCCTGTCGATCGACTGGACGCGCGAATTTGCCACCTGCGATCCTAGCTATTATGGCAAGCAGCAGAAGTGGTTCCTCGACCTGCTAAAGCACGGCCTCGTCTACCGCAAGGAGTCTCAGGTCAACTGGGACCCGGTGGACAATACGGTTCTGGCGAATGAACAGGTCATCGACGGCAAGGGCTGGCGTTCGGGTGCTGTGGTCGAAAAGCGCAACCTGACCCAGTGGTTCCTCAAGATCACCCAGTACGCCGACGATCTGGTCGAAGGGCTTTCGACACTTGACCGCTGGCCGGACAAGGTGCGCCTGATGCAGGCCAACTGGATCGGCCGCTCCAAGGGTCTGAAGTTCAAATTCGACTTCGCGGGCGACGTGGCGCACGAACCGCTGGAAGTCTATACCACCCGTCCGGACACCCTGTTCGGCGCGGGCTTCGTCGCCGTGGCCGCCGATCATCCGCTGGTTAAGGCCCTGCCTGTGACCCCGGAACTGGACGCCTTCCTAGATCAGGTCAAAAAGGGCGGTACGACACAGGAAGAGATCGACACCGGCGAAAAGCTTGGTTTCAACACCGGTCTGAAGGTCGTGCATCCGTTCAAGCCGGGTGAGACTCTGGACGTGTGGATCGCCAACTTCGTCCTGATGGGCTACGGCACCGGAGCCATTTTCGGCTGCCCAGCGCATGACCAGCGCGATCTCGACTTTGCCCGTAAATACGATTTGCCGGTGCGCGAAGTGGTCCTGCCAGCCGATGCCGATGCGGCCAGTTTCAAGGTGGAAACCGAGGCCTATACCGGTCCCGGCACGATCTTCAATTCCGAATTCCTCGACGGTCTGGACATCGAAACCGCAAAGGCGACGGCGATTGAAAAGATCGAGTCCATGGGTCATGGCGAAGGCGCCATCATCTATCGCCTTCGTGATTGGGGCGTGTCGCGCCAGCGCTACTGGGGTTGCCCCATCCCGGTCATCCATTGTGACGATTGCGGCGTCGTGCCGGTGCCGGACGACCAGTTGCCCGTTACCCTGCCCGAAGACGTGACCTTCGACGTGCCGGGCAACCCGCTGGACCGTCACCCGACCTGGAAGCATGTCAATTGCCCCCACTGTGGCAAGTCGGCGCGCCGCGAAACCGACACGCTCGACACCTTTGTGGATTCGTCGTGGTATTTCGCGCGCTTTACGGCTCCCGACGCCTCAGAGGCCATTCGCAAGGCCGATGCTGACTACTGGCTGCCCGTTGATCAGTATATCGGGGGTATTGAGCACGCCATCCTGCACCTGCTCTATTCGCGCTTTATCACCCGCGCGCTCAACACCTGCGGCTATTTGGATGTGAAGGAGCCGTTCGCCGGCCTGTTTACCCAAGGTATGCTGACGCACGAGACCTATAAGACAGCTTCAGGCGAGTGGGTTGATCCGTCAGACGTCGAAGTCACCAGCGAAGGCAGCAAGCGTAGCGCCATCAAGCTGTCCACCGGCGAAGCGCTGAAAATCGGCGACGTCGAAAAGATGTCGAAGTCGAAAAAGAACGTCGTCGCTCCGGAAGACATTTTCGACACCTATGGCGTCGATGCGGCGCGTTTGTTCGTGTTGTCCGACTCCCCGCCTGAGCGCGATGTGCAGTGGACCGCATCGGGCGTCGAAGGCTCGTGGCGCTTTACATCACGCGTGTGGGCGGAATTCGACAGCCTGCCTGAGGGTGATGTTCCGGCTACGGACGAAGCCGCCGCGCTCGAGCTGCGCAAGGTGGCGCATAAGGCTGCCAAGGCCGTGACCGAAGGCTTCGAAGGCTTCCGCTTCAACGGCGCGATCGCAAAGCTTTATGAGTTCGTCAACGCCCTGCGCGCTTCGGACGTACAAAAGACCGGTACCGCAGCGCGCCGGGAAGCCCTGACCATTCTGGCTGGGCTGATCGCCCCCGTGACACCGCACCTGGCCGAAGAAGGCTGGGCACGTCTGGGGCATGATGGCCTGATCGCCGACGCCGCCTGGCCGCAATTTGATCCGGCTCTGGCCACCGACGACGTCTATACCCTGCCCGTTCAGGTCAACGGTAAGAAGCGTGGTGAGCTTCAGGTGCCGCTCAATGCCACCGAGGCGGAGATCCGTGAAATGGCGCTTGCCGACGAGGGCGTGAAGCGTCATCTTGACGGCGTCACGGTGCGTAAGGTCATCGTCGTTCCGAACCGCATCCTCAACTTTGTCGTAGGCTGACCATGATCCGCAAAGCCCTTCTGGCCTTCGCCCTGCTGAGCGCGCCGCTTGCCTTGAGCGGGTGCGGCTTTACGCCGGTCTATGCACAGAAGGGCCTGCCCGGAGAGCTGGCCAATATCGACGTCATCACCACGGATTCGCGCACTGGCTACTTCCTGCGGAAAAATCTGGTGTCGGGCTTCAACACCCTTGAGGGCCAGAAGCGATATCGACTGAGCGTCAAACTCGATGAAAAGCGCTACGATATCGGTATCGGGGTCAATGATATCGCTGTACGGTCGGAAATCTCGACCACAGTGGAATACAGCCTGATCGAAACGGCGACACGTAAAGTTCTGACCAAAGGAACCTTCGTCGATACAACCACTTACGACGCCAATGGTCAGTCGCCCTATGCCGGTGTTGCCGCTCAGAAGGACGGTCAGCAACGCGCCGCCACAGCCATCAGTGAGCGCATCCGTAGTGAACTGGTGCTATTCTTTCATGATAAGACTGCCGCCCCGGCCCGCTAAGCCATATGAAACTGGTCAAGCGTCCTGAGATTGAGGGATTCCTCAAATCACCGCCGCGCGAGGTGATCGCCTGTCTGATTTACGGCAAGGACCGTGGGCAGGTGCTGGAGCGGGGACAGGTCTTGGCCCAGAAAATCGTCCCCGACATCAAGGACCCGTTCAACGTATCGCTGTTGACCGATACGGATATCGACGCCGATCCCGCGCGCCTTGAGGACGAGCTTCAGGCGCAATCGCTGATGGGCGGTCGGCGACTGGTGCGGCTCAAATTCTTTTCGGAAAAGGCCGCTCTCGACAAACAGGTGGCAGCCGCGCTCAAGGCCCATGCCTCGGGTGAGCTGAACCGCGATGCCTTCTTTCTGATCGAGGCCGGAGGTCTGGGCGGCGACTCCGCCGTGCGCAAGCTGGCCGACGCCGACAAGGTCATCGCCTCTATTGCCTGCTACGAGGACGAGACCGGCGACGTAGTGCGTATGGCGCGTGAGACTCTGGCGCAGAACGAGGTCGCCCTGACCCCCGACGCCATGGATATCTTCGCTGCCCGCCTGCCCAAGGAACGGGGCGTGGCGCGCCAGGAGATCGAGCGCCTGTGTTTGTTCATCGGGCCGGGTTCGCGCCGCACCATCGACGACAAGGAACTACAGGAATTTTTGGGCGTCGAACCCGATGCCTCGCTATTCGATGCCGCTCTACAGGCCTTTGGCGCCAAAATGGCCCCGGCTCAGGCGGGTTTGCGCCGCGCCTTTGCCGAAGGCGAAGACGGCTCTGCGGCCCTGCGAGCCCTCAACGGCCATCTGGTCAAACTGCGGCTCATTCAGGCCCAGATGGCCAAGGGCATCGACGCCAAACAAGCCACCCGTGCGGCAGGTGTCTTCTGGAAGCAGGAGGCGGAGTTTCTGCGTCAGGCCCGCGCCTGGTCGGATTATTACCTCGACCCGTTGTCCAAAGAACTGATCGAGACTGACAAGCAGTGCAAATCGACGGGGATGCCGGACCTATTGTTGGCCGAACGCCTCTATATGAGCATTGCCGGGCGGGCCAAGCGGCTGGGGTTATAAACCCCTCTCCTTATCCCCATAATTCGAGGCCTTATTCCTTCGGCATCTTCCATTTTTGAAATGCGGCAGAGCGAATAGAACCTGGCTTTAGCAATTCCCTGTAAGAAGCAAATTTCATCAGTCTCCAAAGGCCGACGAAGACATATCCGCCTAGGCAGAGCAAGAGATAGAACAAACAGCCTACAATCGCCGCGTGTTTGAACGAGTCCCACGACAAGCGTCCGAAGACCGCATTGAGCGATACGACCAGAAGCCATATCACCACGACGAACACACCAATACGCGCAAACCAAAACTGATTAAGGCGCGCAAACATGACTTACCTCAGCGAGGAACCCGCCATCAGGCGGCGACAGACGTCATCCAGTTGCTCAAGGCTGGCATAGGCGATGCGAACCTCACCCTTGCCGCCCTTGTCGTCCAGCTTGACGTTGAGGCCCAGAAGTTCTTGGAGGTCCTGCTCCAACGACAGTACATCGGCATTGGCTTGCGCCTTAGGACGCGCCGGTTTGGCCTCGTCACCAAGCGCGGTGCGCGCCAGCGATTCCGCCTGACGTACTGACAGACCTTTTTGAATGATCACCTCAGCCAGGGCTTCGGGATTAGCCGCCGTGGCAATGGCGCGGGCGTGGCCAGCACTCAGGCGGCCGTGAATGACGTGGTCCTGAATAACCTCCGGCAGACCCAGCAGGCGCATCATATTGGCAATATGGCTGCGTGATTTTGAAACCACCTGCGCCACCGCGTCCTGCGTGCGGCCAAATCGTTCCATCAATACCTTATAGGCGCGCGCCTCTTCGATGGGGTTCAGGTCTTCGCGCTGCACGTTTTCGATGATGCCGATTTCCAGCACCTCAAGATCGTCCAGTTCACGCACGATCACGGGCACGGTTTTGAGGCCCGCCTTTTGCGCGGCACGCCAGCGGCGTTCACCGGCGATGATCTGAAACTGCCCCGCTTGATTAGGCAACGGCCGGACCAGAATGGGCGACAGCACGCCCTTCTCCTTGATCGAGGCGCTGAGGTCGTCGATCTCGGCTTCCGAGAAGAAACGTCGTGGTTGATCCGGATTGCGCTGCAGAAGCTCAATCGGCTTTTCCATCGTGGCGGCGGGCTTGCCATCGGCGGTGGCTATGGGCACAGATCCCTGATTGTCGCTCAGCAGTGCTGACAGACCGCGACCCAACCCTCTTTGTTTCTCAGACATATGTATCCTTCAGTCCTGGTCAAGCAGCCGCGCGGCGCACTTTTTCACGTTGAACGACCTCGCGGGCCAGTTTCAGATAGGCCTGCGAACCCGTGCATTTCAGATCGTAGATCAAAGCGGGCTTACCGAACGATGGGGCCTCAGACACACGCACATTACGCGGGATGACGGTGTCATAAACCTTCTCACCGAAATGCGAGCGCACGTCCCTCGCCACATGACCCGACAAGGCATTGCGGCGGTCGAACATGGTCAGGACGATGCCCTGAAGCTCCAGTCTGGGGTTCAGTGAACCCTTGACCAGATCAATGGTGCGCATCAGTTGCGACAGGCCTTCCAGCGCAAAGAACTCGCATTGCAGCGGCACGAGCACCGCATCGGCGGCGCTCATGGCGTTGATAGTCAGGAGGTTCAGAGACGGCGGACAGTCGATCAGCACATAGGAATAGGCCAGTTCACCGACCTGCGCCTGATGCTCAAGCGCATCGCGCAAACGATAGGAACGGCGGTCGGCCTGACCCAGCTCGATCTCCACCCCCGACAGGTCGGGATCCGACGGGATGATGTACAGGCCGGGCACTGAGGTCTTGACCGCGCATTCGCCAATGGGCTGCTGATCGACGATCACATCATAGATGGTAGTGGTACGCGCCGAACGCGGCACGCCTAGACCGGTTGAGGCGTTACCCTGCGGGTCCATGTCGATGATCAGCACCGTCTCGCCGACAGCCGCCAGAGCGGTGCCGAGATTGATCGCCGTCGTCGTCTTGCCCACCCCACCCTTCTGGTTAGACACCGCCAGAACGCGGGGCATGGGGTGCGGGGGGAAACTATCTGGCACGGCGAACGCTCCGAATATGCAGGACGCGACCACGCGGGTCGCTCAAGGACGTGAACAGATCAGACTGAAAGGCCCAGTTTTTGTGCGCTTCAGCGATTTCCGCCTCGACGTTTTCGCCTTTCAGCAACCAGCCCTCGGCCCCTTTGCGGAAAAAGCTTTCGGCAAATCCGATCAGCTTCGGCAAAGGCGCCATGGCGCGGGCGGTAACCACATCGACCTTCAAAGAGACATTCTCCGCCCGGTCGTTGATCACCGTCGCCGGCAGGTCCAAGTCTCGCACAACTTCGCCTAAAAAGCGACAGCGCTTGGCCAGAGAGTCGATGAGAAACACGCGCCGGTCTGTGGGTGATTCGCCTGAATCTGTGGACAGGTGTTTCAAAAGTATGGCCAGTACGACGCCGGGAAAACCCGCCCCTGCCCCAAGGTCCGCCCAGCTTCTGGCCCACGGTGCATGGTTCAATAGTTGCGCGGAATCAAGGACGTGCCGCGACCAGTAATGCGGGATCGTCGCGGGGCCAACAAGGTTCATCACCTCATTGCGCTCGGCCAGCACCTGACCAAAGCGGGTAAGGTCATCAATGGCCGCCTGTTTCACGTGAAACACCAGATGCGCGGCCATCTCCTCAGGCGTCATGGGTTGGGCAAGCTCAACCGACGACATCAGGCCGCGCCTTTTTTCAGGTTGCGCACGTAAAACAGGAGCGCCGTCAAGGCACCCGGAGTCATACCCTCTATGCGGCGGGCTTGACCGAGCGTCAGGGGTCTGACCCGGCTCAGCTTCTCTCTGGCTTCATTGGACAACCCGCCCACCATCGCATAGTCGAGGTCTTGGGGCAGGGCCAGGTTTTCGTCCTTGCGAAAAGCGTCGATCTCTGCCGCCTGACGACCGAGATAGCCCGAATAAAGGGCGTCGATTTCGATCTGCTCGAACACGCTGTCAGACCAGTCTTTAAGCTCCGGCCACACCGCTTCCAGCTTATCCCGCGAACAGGTGTCGTAGGACAGGAGCTGCAGCAGGTTGCGCTTCTGACCATCGGCATTGACGCGGATACCCAAAACATTGGCCTCATTGGGCGTCAGCTTAAGCTCATCCGCGCGTTGACGCGCTGTGGCCAACGCCTGCTTCTTCTCAAGCCAGTGCGCCTTGCGCCGGTCTCCCATAAGGCCGATTTTCAGCGCGATATCCGACAGACGCTGATCCGCATTGTCGGCGCGCAGCTTCAGGCGGAACTCCGCACGGCTTGTAAACATGCGATAGGGTTCCGTGACGCCCTTGGTCACCAGATCGTCGATCATCACCCCGATATAGGCTTCGTCACGCCCCAGCACCAACGGGCTCAGGCCACCGGCACGCGCGGCCGCGTTCAGGCCAGCCATCAGGCCCTGCGCCCCCGCCTCTTCATAGCCCGTTGTGCCGTTGATCTGCCCGGCCAGAAACAGGCCCGGCAGACGCTTCAGCTCAAGCGTCGGGTAAAGCTCACGCGGATCAACATAGTCGTATTCAATGGCGTAGGCGTAACGCTTTATAACCACATTTTCGAGGCCGCGAATGGTGCGTAAGAAGGCTTCCTGCGTTGCCTCAGACACGCTGGTCGAGATACCGTTCGGATAGACGGTGTCATCGTCATAGCCTTCGGGCTCCAGAAACACCTGGTGGCTGTCCTTGTCCGAAAAGCGCACCACCTTGTCCTCAATGGAGGGACAATAACGCGGGCCGCGTCCGGACAGGTGGCCACCATAGACCGCCGATTCCGTGATCCGCTCCTGAATGATACGGTGCGTATCGGCATTCGTATAGGTGATGCCACAGGTGATCTGCGGCCGGTCGATGGCTGCGTTCAGGGTCGAAAACGGCGTCGGAACCGCGTCGCCTTCCTGCTTTTCCAGAATATCCCAGTTAATCGTCTTGCCATCCAGCCGCGCCGGCGTACCGGTTTTCAGGCGGCCCATATCGAGTTTCAGATCATAAAGGCGTTGCCCCAGACCATTGGCCGGCTCATCGCCAAACCGCCCGGCCGCCATGCGCTTCTCGCCGATATGAATGATGCCACGCAAAAAGGTGCCGGTCGTCAGCACCACGGCCTTCGAGCGGTATTCGAAACCCTGCGCATCGACTGTGCCAACGACCGTATCATCCTCAAGGATCAGGTCTTCGACCGCTGCCGCGATAATCGTCAGGTTTTCGGTGCTTAGCAGTTCGGCCTGCATGGCTTCACGATAAAGCTTACGGTCGATCTGAGCGCGCGGGCCACGGACGGCTGGCCCCTTGGAGCGATTGAGCATCTTGAACTGGATGCCGCCAATATCGGCCATGCGGCCCATCACGCCGTCCAAAGCGTCGATTTCGCGCACCAGATGGCCCTTGCCCAAGCCTCCAATGGCTGGGTTGCATGACATCTCACCCAGGGTTTCGATCTTGTGCGTCAGAAGAAGGGTCTTGGCACCCATGCGCGCCGCAGCCGTCGCGGCTTCGGCGCCCGCATGACCTCCACCGACGACAATGACATCCCAAAACCGGGTCATAGAGCTTCAACCTGTGAGGAAAACCAGTGAGGGCTGGCTATAGCAGATCAGGCCGGACGGGTCGAATCGAGAAGTGTTAATTTTGGCGTTATCCGTGTTTCACGTGAAACACTCCTATTTGCCTATGCAGAAACTGGAGAAGATATGATCGAGAACCTGCTCGACATCCGTGCGACCAAACAAAGCATCAAAAGCGGAAAGCGCCTGGCGAAGGTCTTCGGCCATCAATTCAGGTGTGGCGAAACCGATACCCAGAGCACGATCCAAAGCCGCATCAACCTCCCGCAGACGTTCGCCATGCCGTTCCCGCGTCGCTGCCGGAAACGTACTGAGAGAAAGGGCCGCTTCGAGATCAGTCTCCAAGGCGCGTTGAACCGCCTCAATCCCCTCACCTTTGGTCAGGCTGGTTTCCAGAAGGCGGACCTTTTTGTCCTCATGCTGAGATCGAAGCGCTGCAAGGGATTCCGCAGATATTTGATCTGTCTTGTTGAGGATCAGATAGTCCCCGGGTTGAATATCCGACAGATCTTCCGCAGCATCCGACACATCCACGACCCACAAGCGCAAATCTGCCGATTGCCCCCTCGCCTTCGCACGGCGGATACCTTCGAACTCGACCACATCCTCGGTTTCGCGCAAGCCCGCCGTGTCATAGATCAAGGCCACAAAGGGTCCGATACGAATGGGAGACTCGATCACATCGCGCGTCGTGCCGGCAATCGGTGTGACAATGGCCGCGTCAGTTTGCAGCAAGGCGTTAAACAGGCTCGACTTGCCGGCATTGGGTTTACCCATAATGGCGATGCGATAACCTTCGCGGATCTGCTGTCCGCGCCGCGCATCGGAAATCGCAGCTCCGACGTCTGTTTTCAGCGTGATAATATCCGCAATAATGCGTTCGCTAAGGTGCTCCGGAATATCCTCATCCGGGAAATCGACAATGGCTTCGATGTGAGCCAGAATGCGGATCAGGGCATCGCGCCATTGGGCATAGCGATCGCGAAAGCCGCCCTCGAGCTGCATCAGGGCCTGACGCCGCTGCGCCTCGGACTCAGCTTCGACCAGATCGGAAATCGCCTCGGCCTGAGTCAGGTCGAGCTTGCCATTTTCAAAAGCCCGCCGTGAGAACTCACCTGGTTCAGCGTGGCGCAGGCCCTCAGCGCGAAACACCGCATAAAGGCGTTCCAGCACAGCGCGAGAGCCATGAATATGGAACTCGGCACAGTCTTCGCCGGTAAAACTGTTCGGACTCTTGAACCACAGGACCAGAGCCTGATCGATCAGTTCACCCTCATAGCGCAGATGTCCGAGCGTCGTGTAACGCGGACGTGGCAAGCGCCCCAACAAGGCCTCAACCACCTGCGCGGCTTGAGGCCCAGAAACGCGGATGACTGATACGCCGGCCCGGCCCTGTGCCGACGCCAAAGCAAAAATCGTCTGTTTCACGTGAAACACGAGAGCCTACTTACCGCCCTTGAAACCGCCCATGCTGGCGGTAGCCGCGGATTGCATCATCTTGAGGAAGTGATCCTGCGCCTGCACGCCGAAGCTCGACCAGGTCTTGATGATCTCCTCGGGCTGCATTGATTGGATATTTTGTTCGACGCGGGCCTTCATCTGCTCAACCATATAGTCGTTTAGCGTCTCGACATTGGGGAGGCCCAAAAACGCGCGGGCCTCCTGCGGCGTGCATTCGATATCGAAGGTGACTTTCATAGCGGGTCTCCGCAAGGCTCGCATCAACAAATGAGAGCGGATAAAGAAAGGGCCGGATTGCTCCGGCCCGGATAGATTGACAATGATCCTGTGTTGCCTGATTTGGCAAGGATCAGGTGTTCATGCTCTGGAAGAATTCGCCGTTGTTCTTGGTCTGACGCAGCTTGTCGATCAGGAACTCGATAGCATCCTGCGCACCCATCGGGTTGAGAATCCGACGTAGCACGTAGGTTTTTTGCAGGTCCGACTTATCGACGAGCAGGTCTTCCTTACGCGTGCCCGACTTAAGGATGTCCATAGCCGGGAAGACGCGCTTGTCGGCGACCTTACGATCCAGCACGATTTCCGAGTTACCCGTGCCCTTGAACTCTTCAAAGATCACTTCGTCCATGCGCGAACCGGTGTCGATCAGCGCGGTGGCGATGATGGTCAGCGAGCCGCCTTCTTCGATGTTACGCGCTGCACCGAAGAAGCGCTTGGGGCGTTGCAGGGCGTTGGCATCGACACCGCCCGTCAGCACCTTGCCCGACGACGGCACAACCGTGTTGTAAGCGCGGCCAAGGCGGGTGATAGAGTCGAGCAGGATAACCACGTCGCGCTTATGTTCCACCAGGCGCTTGGCCTTTTCGATGACCATTTCGGCCACCTGAACGTGGCGCGTCGCCGGCTCATCAAAAGTCGAGGAGATGACTTCGCCGCGCACGGTGCGCTGCATGTCCGTCACTTCTTCCGGGCGTTCGTCGATCAGCAGCACCATCAGGTAGCATTCGGGATGGTTGGCGGCGATTGACTTGGCGATGTTTTGCAACATCACCGTCTTACCGACGCGCGGCGGGGCCACGATCAGGCAACGCTGACCCTTACCCAGAGGCGCCACTATGTCGATGATGCGGCCCGAACGGTCCCTGATTGTCGGGTCCTCGATTTCCATCTTCAGGCGCTCTTCAGGATAGAGCGGCGTCAGGTTATCGAAATGCACCTTATGACGGATGGCTTCAGGGTCTTCGAAATTGATCGTTTTGATCTTCGACAGGGCGAAATAACGCTCGCCTTCGCGCGGGCTGCGGATCGGCCCTTCGACAGTGTCCCCGGTGCGTAAAGCGTGGCGGCGGATCTGCTGCGGCGATACATAGATATCATCAGGACCGGGCAAATAGTTGGCTTCGGGCGAACGCAGGAAGCCAAAACCGTCTTGCAGTACTTCAATGACGCCGGAGCCGGTGATTTCGACACCTTCTTCAGCCAGCGTTTTCAAGACCGCAAACATCAGGTCCTGCATCCGCATGGAGGCGGCGTTTTCAACACCGATCTGCTCGGCAAAGGCCAAGAGATCGGCCGGCGACTTGTCCTTCAGCTCCTGAAGGGACAGCTTTTCCTGATTGGGGTTCTCCGAATCGTCATCGCCATTGTCGCTGCCGTTTTCGTCTTCGGCGGCGTCTTCCAGCGTGGTGTCGTATTCGATTTCGTTGTCTTCGGACATGGGAGGGGTCTCTGATACGGCACGCGATCACGATGACTTTATAAACAAAGTCAAGGTCTTAGGCTGTGCCTGTCTGATAAGCCAGCGCGTAAACGCTGTATGGAAACTGGGGAAGGCCTTGAAACCACGAGAACCGTGGGGCCGGGAAATGCGCGACTTAAAACCCGTTCGGTGCGCGCAATGGCTCTGAGAAATACACCCAAACGCCGAAAGGTCAAGGGCGGACCTCTCCTGACCTTAGCGGCAAAGGAGAGGTGATTTCAGATCGTGAACATTTCGGTGGTCACGGCAATGACCATGACAATGGCAATGACGGCCGGAATCTCGTTGGCAATGCGCCAGAACTTTTCCGAACCAATGTCTTCACCGCGCTGCAGCTTCTTGAAACGAACCGCCAGAAAATGATGATAGCCGGTGATCAGCACAATACCGATCATCTTCACCACAAACCACGGCTCGTAAAAGAACTTCCAGCCAAAGCGATCGTGCACATTGCTGTAGATCAGCCCGGCTCCGAATAGCCACGCAGCGATCATGGCCGGGTTCATGATAAAGCGCAGCAGACGCCGCTCCATACCGCTTAAGACCTCGACCACCTGCGGTTTGTCACGATTGGCGATATGGTTGATGAAAAGACGCGGCAGATAGAGCAGTCCGGCCATCCACGCAATGACGGCCAGTATGTGCAGGCCACGCAGGAGATCGTAATGGTTCATGCTCAAAAGCCCTTTCGTTTGGGGCATTGTCCGTGGCAAGCCTCACAGGCGTAATCGGCCATGATAGGGGCCTCTGATCCGATAGCCCGCACCACCTCATCCCCCAGCGCCCGGATAAACAGTGGCTCGATACCGACCACCGGAACCCGGACATAGTCCTTTGCCCCCTGCTCATCTGCGAGATGTTTATACTCCATATCGAGTTCGACAAGCGTTTCGATGTGTTCGGAGACAAAGGCCACCGGCACAATCACGGGCGATTTACCGCTTTTGACCGTTTCAATAATCGTCTGATCGGTCGAAGGGCCGATCCATTTCAACGGCCCCACCCGGCTCTGATAACAGACGACATGGTCAATCTGCATCCCCACCTGTTCCATGATGGCAGCGACGCTGGCTTCCACCTGGGCCTGATAAGGGTCGCCCTTTTTGATGATCTTTTCCGGCAGACCGTGCGCTGAAAAGAGCAGACGGTAATCCTTGAGGTTGGTCAGAGCTGAGAGCTTCTGGCGGATCAGATCGGCATAAGATTTGGCAAAGGCTGGATTTTGTGGGTAGCAGCAAAGATATTTGACGGGGGCTGCGCCCTTATAAGCCTTTTTGAAGGTCACAAACGACGACAGGGTGGTGGTGGTCGAAAACTGCGGATAAAGCGGCATGGCCACCACCTGATCCGGCATCCACGCTTCAACGGCCTTTACCGTATCTTCGATAAACGGGTGCCAGTAGCGCATCCCGATAAAGACTTTAAATTCCAGGTCCTTGACAGTTTTCGACAGATGGTTGCTCAAGGCGTCAGCCTGCGCCTCCGTTTCCTTAACAATGGGAGACCCGCCACCCATCAGGCTGTAATTCGCCTGAGCTGAGGTCTCGCGGCGAGAGGAAATCAGGCGCGCCACCATCTGCCGTAAAGGCGACGGCAGGCCGATGATGTATTTGTCGCTGAACAGATTGTAGAGAAACGGTTTGACATCGGCCTGGGTCAGGGGACCGCCGAGATTGAACAGAACGACAGCGACTTTTTTCATCAGCTTCTTATGAGATGTAGCGTGCGCTCAACATGAGCGATCGGAGTGTCGGGGAAGATGCCATGCCCAAGATTAAAAATATACGGCCCCTGCCCCCAGGCGGATTTCATTTTCAGCACCATATCGTCCAGTGCGGTGCCACCTGAACGCAGAACGACGGGATCGAGCGCGCCTTGTATCGGCCGCTTTTTCTGGATCGCCTGGCCAAGCGCCAGCGGCGTCGCCGTCCCCAGCGCCATGCCCTGCACCTCTACCTGTTCGACATAGTCGATACAACGTGCCTCAGCACCCCGTGGAAAGCCTATAACAGGCAGGGTGACACCCAGTTCACGCACACGCCGCACCAGTCTTTGATGCGGTTCGATCACCAGTTGGTCAAACAAAGGATCGGGGAAACCTTCGGCCCAGCTTTCAAAGATTTTAAGAACCTGCGCACCACAATCCGCCTGCATCTTCAGGTACTGCGCCGACGCCTCGATGACCACGTCCATCACCTGCGCTACCAGTTGGGGCTGCTCATAGACAAAGGCACGTATCAATGAGCGGTCATGAGCTTTGCGCCCATTGAGCATATAGGTCATCACCGTCCACGGCCCGCCACAGAAGCCAATAAGCGTCACCTCCTTGGGCAGTTCCGAACGCAGGATTTTCAGGGTCTCACCAACGGCCTTCAAGGCTTCTCCTGCCGAGCCAGCCAAATCAGCCATCTGCGCCACAGGTGGTAATTCTCCAAGAACAGGCCCCTCACCCGCTTCAAAGCGAACGTCCTGACCGAGCGCCATGGGAATGACCAGAATATCCGAAAACAAGATGGCCCCGTCCATGCCATAGCGACGCACCGGTTGCAGCGTCGCTTCAGCGGCCTTTTCCGGGGTCAGGCAAAAGCTCAGAAAATCTGGGGTCGTCGCGCGAAGCTCTCGATACTCCGGGAGATGGCGACCTGCCTGACGCATGAACCAGACGGGCGGCGTTTTCAGTGTCTGCCCATGAAGGACCGAGACTATGGATGGCGTGTGTGAGGTCATGAGTCAATCCATAGGCTTCGGACGGTATTCCCTCAATCCCTCTAAAAGATTTTTAGAAAGATAGAAGGGGTAGTTAGGCCGTGGATGCTGCGCAAAAAGGTCGCATTGGTGGAAAATAAGGGCCGTTTTCCCGGCCTTTGCACAGAGCAACGTTAATGAATTTTTAATCTTTCACAGCCTGTGGGAATCCGGGATAATTAACCAAATCCTAACACTGATTAAGAAAATCCTAACGGCATGAGGGAGGGACCATACACGGTTAATTTTTTGTTAAGATTTACACACAAAGCCGTCACAAAAGAGTCACCGATGCCCGCGATTGGGGAAAACCGGTGACCGAATCCGCCCGGTTTTTCACCTTTTCCCCGCTTTGGCGGCTTGGCACGGCGAAGGCGAAGGTTTATCCCGATAGAGACGCAAAACATCCCCCGTTTTTCCCCAGAAAGCGTGCACAGATAAATTTTATGACCACATCCGGCGCGAAAATCGGTATCCATTTTCACGTTCATCTGGTGTCCGACTCCACCGGTGAAACCCTCAATGCTCTGGCCAAAGCGGCCGCGGCGCGCTTCGAAGGCATCTTCCCTATCGAACACATCTATGTACTGATCCGTTCGGACAAACAGATGGACCGCGCCCTGACGGAGATTGAGTCCTATCCGGGGATTGTTTTGCACACCCTGGTCGATGCAGAATTGCGGCAAAAGCTCGAAACCTTCTGCCGCGAACGTGACATCCCGACCATTGGGGTACTCGATTCGGTGGTTCTGGCCTATTCGCGCTATCTGGGGGCTGCCGAGTTTTCCAAGCGGTCCGGCGCGCAGCACAATCTCGACAGCGACTATTTCGACCGCATCGAAGCGCTTAACTACGCTATTGCCCACGATGACGGCGCCCTGGCCGATAAGCTTCGTCAGGCGGAAATCATCCTCATCGGTGTGTCGCGAACCTCAAAGACGCCCACGTGCATCTATTTGGCCCACCGGGGCTATAAGGCCGCTAATATCCCCCTCGTCCCCGGCCGTGAGCTGCCGCCGGAACTGGACGAATTGAATGAACCGCTGATCGTGGGCCTGATCGCTTCCCCCGATCGACTGATCCAGATCCGCAAGGCCCGCGTTCTGGCCTATACTACCGCCGGGGATGAGCGCCCCTCCACCTATACCGACGCTGAAGCGGTGCGTGAGGAGATCATCGCTGCCCGCCGCCTGTTTGAGCGCAAAGGCTGGCCCGTGATCGACGTCACCCGCCGCTCGGTCGAAGAAACCTCGGCCTCGATCATCAGCCTGCTTAATGAAAAACGCACAGGGCGCCTGGGAGGGATTTAACCTGTGAGTCGCCAACCCGGCACTCGATCAAGTAAGCGTTGACTGTCCGTTCCAAATCGGAAAAAGCTCCCCGCGTTTTAAATAAAGCCTTAAGGCGGCTTCGCGAAGACACATGACCCCATCGGCTCCCCCTCCCCTGATCTTGGCCTCCGGCTCCAAGATTCGCGCCACACTGCTCACCAATTGTGGTCTTAGCTTCACGAAGAGCCCCGCTGATTTGGACGAAGACGTCATCAAGGATGACTGCCTGTTGCGCGGGTTTACGCCCAAGGCGGTGGCCTTGCGTCTGGCACAGGAAAAGGCCTTGCACGTGTCGCGTGGACAGACCGGCCTGGTCATAGGTGCAGACTCCGTGCTTCAACTCGACAATGACCTGATTTCCAAACAGAAGACACTGGCTGATGCAGCAAACCTGCTGCGGCGCTTTTCCGGAAAAACCCATTATCTGCACTCCGCCGTCGCTGTGGCGCAAGACGGTCAGCTTCTGTGGTCGCACGCCGATACAGCCGACCTAAGCGTGCGCCGGCTGAGCGAGGAGTTTATCGCCCAGTATATTGAGACGGCGGGTGAGGAAATCCTCTCCAGCGTCGGCTGCTACATGCTCGAAGCGCATGGCGTCCACCTGTTTGACTCGATCAAGGGCGATTATTTCACCGTTCTGGGCCTGCCCTTGTTACCCTTGCTGGCGCAACTCAGACATTACGAGATTATAGCGGCATGAAACACCTCCCCACAGGCGCGGCCATGGTCGCCGGCGTCGTCGGTCAGCCGATCCGCCAGTCTCTCTCCCCCTTTTTGCATACAGCCTGGCTGAGGCATATGGGTCTAAACGGTGTCTATGCACCCTTTTCGCCCGCAGATGACCACGCGTTTGAGCGGCTGGTCCTGTCGTGTCGCACCAATGGCATTAAGGGGTTGAATATCACGGCCCCGTTCAAGGAACTGGCGCTGAAGCTGGCCGACACCTCGAGCGATCTGGCGCGGCGCTGTGGCTCGGCCAATCTTTTGACCTTTGATGAAGACGGCAGTGTGCACGCCCATTCCACCGACGGCCACGGGCTTATTCAGGCCTTTCATCTACAGGCGCCTGAGTGTGACCTGACTTCGGGTGCGGTCACCCTCCTCGGCGCTGGTGGGGCATCGCGCGCCGTGGTCGCAGCCCTGTTGGATAAGGGGTGTCGGGATGTGCGCATCGTCAATCGCACCGTAGCGCGCGCTGAAGAGATTGTTTTTGCCTTCAAAGAAGGCGTTAATGCCTATGCGCTCAGTGATATCGATCGTGCCTTTGCCGGTTCGGTGGCGGTGATCAATGCCGCGTCAGGCGGCCCCCTGCCACTGTTTGACGCGCTCGATTCGTCAGCAACCGCCATGGACATGACCTACCGGCCTTTAAAAACCAACTGGTTACAGGCGGCCGAAGCGCATGGGCTGAAGACGGTCGATGGGCTGATGATGCTGATTGAACAGGCTCGCCCGTCCTTTACCGCCTTCTATGGTCAGGCTCCGGATACGGATTTCGATGTGCGCGCCCTGGCGCTGAAATTTCTGGGTGAGACGAAGTGATCCGTCTGGGTCTCACCGGCTCCATCGGCATGGGCAAATCGACCATAGCCCGCATGTTCGCCGACGAAGGCGTGCCGGTCTGGGATGCCGATGAGACGGTGCACCGGCTTTACGCCACCTCTGAACCGCTGAAAGCGGCGCTGGTAAAAGCCTTTGGCGAGGTTGTGAAAGATGGCGTGGTCGATCGCGCCAGCCTATCACTCGCCCTCAGGCAGAAGCCGGACGGTTTTGCGCGGCTGAATGCGATTGTCCATCCGGCGACGGTCGCGGATCGTGAGACTTTTCTGGCCCATCACGCTGCCGCAGGCACGCCCCTCACCTTGTGCGACATTCCGCTCTTGTTTGAAACCAACGCGCAAACAACTTTCGACAAGGTGATCGTCGTATCCGCCCCGCCGGAGGTTCAGGCTGCCCGCGTTCTGGCGCGTCCAGGCATGACAGAGGAAAAGTATGCGGAGATTGTGGCGCATCAGATGCCCGACGCCGAAAAGCGCCGCCGAGCGGATTTTATCATCGACACCTCGCAAACCCAGGAGGCCAATCGTCAACAGGTGCGTGAGATTATCCGCGACCTGCACACCCCCTGACTCTGGACAAGCCCGGCAAACGAGAGTCAAATTGCGCCTATGCGTCAGATCGTCCTCGATACCGAAACCACCGGCATTGACCCCAAAAAAGGCCATCGCCTGATCGAAGTCGGCTGCATCGAAATCGACGATCTGCTGCCGACAGGTAAGACCTTTCACCACTATTTCAACCCGGAACGGCTGATCGAGCCGGACGCTATCCGCGTCCACGGCATCACCGATGAGATGGTGGCTGATAAACCCAAATTTGGCGATTTGGCTCAGGCCTTTATCGACTTTGTCGGTGACGCGCCGATCATCGCCCACAATGCCTCGTTTGACCGTGGCTTTATCAATATGGAGCTGGAGCGGCTGGGTCTCGTCCCGACCGATCCCGACCGTTGGGTCGATACGCTGGAGCTGGCGCGTTACAAGTTTCCGGGCATGGCCAATTCGCTCGATGCCCTGTGTAAACGCTATAATATCTCACTGGCCGAACGCGACAAACACGGGGCCCTGCTCGATGCGCGTCTGCTGGCCAGTGTCTATCTGGAGCTATCGGGCGGCAAGGAACGCGGCCTTGATCTCAAGATGCACGGGATGGTGTCGGAGGACGGCACGGAAATCCGTGTGATGAACCACGGCCAGCGTCCCCGTCCCCTACCCTCACATATTCATCCGCAAGAGGCCGAAGCGCATAAGGCCTTCTGCCTCAAATATCTGAAAGACCAGAATATGTGGGGTTATACGGCCTCATAGGATTTGAAACAAAAAGACCCGCAGCCACAGACTGCGGGTCTTTTTATTTGATAGGTTTTGCTCTTTAGGCTTGGCCCGCGGTTTCGCCGATCTGACCTTTTTGCTGCATATAGAGCGCGGCAAAGTCGATGGGTTCGACCAGGAAGGGCGGGAAGAAACCGCCGTCCGAAGTCGCATCGGCGATGATGCGGCGGGCGAACGGGAAGAGGTAGCGCGGGCATTCGACCAGCAGGGTCGGCTCGATCGCCGCTTGCGGAACATTGGCGAGCTGGAACAGGCCACCATAGACCAGTTCGATGGCGAACATTGGGCCTTCGGGGTTAGACGCCTTGACCGACAGCTTCAGATCGACTTCGAACAGGCCGTCCGGGCGGCCTTTGGCATTCATTTCCACGCCCATGTCGATTTCCGGGCGCTGATCCATGCGCAGCGAATTGGGCGCGCGGGGATTTTCGAACGAGAAATCGCGAATGAACTGGGCCAGAACCTGCATATTGGCAGGTAGCTGGCCGTTCTGGGCCTCTGTGGCCGGGGCAGTGCCGTTTTCGGCAGGGATCGAATCGTCAGCCATTAAACTTGAAAACTCCGTGGCGCGTATAATAATTCGGTTGAAAACGGCCCTAGCACGCACAAAATCGATTGGCAATCAAACGAATGGTTCCGTTTACCTCAACTTTGCCTATATAGGGAACACTAGCCCTTGTTGTACCCCTGTTCGGAGACGTTTTGATGCCCTGGGAGCTGTTGTTTCTGGCCTTGATCGCGGTGGTCGTGCTGTTTCAGCTCTATAATGTGCTGGGCCGCCGCGTCGGATTCAAGGCTGATGACAAGCCCACTGTCCCCAAGACCGACGATGCTGAGGGCCCGTTCAGTCGCCCCGGACAGGAGGCTAAGCCTCAGCCAGAGCGCTTGCGTATGCCCAATCTCGATGCGCTGAAGGCACGTGACAGTCACTTCAATGAAGTCAATTTCGTTGAAAAAGCGCGCGAAGCCTATGAGCAGATCGTTCTGGCCTTTAATCGCGGCGAGATCGAAGGCCTGAAAGACCGTTTGTCCGAAAGCGTCTATGGCGTTTTTGCCAAAGCTGTTGAAGCGCGTGGTGAGCAGAAGGCGATTAATGTGTCGTTTGTCGATGCACCGAAAACCGATCTGGATCAGATCGAGTTGAAAGAGGACCGCGCTATGGTGCGCGTCCGCTTCCTGTCGGAACTTCTATATGAGCTGACCGACCCCGAAGGGGGCGAACCCAAGAAAGCCCATCGCCGCACAGCGGAATTCTGGACCTTTCAGAAAAACCTCAAATCGCCGACCAATCCGTGGATTCTGTCCCGCGTCGAGGCCGCCAAGGCATGAGCCTGAGGGGGAGGGTAGGGGTATTGATCGCCGGGCGGCGTCTTTTTGCCTATGGCTGCGTCTGCATCGCGGCGTTAAGTCTCGTTGCCTGCGTTGAAACACCTAAAGCGCCGGTTGGTCCTGTGTCCATACCGACGCAGCCTGCGCCTCACTCTCAACCTCAGCCCCTGCCGACTTCACCGCCGTCTGAACCCGCGCGACCAGTGCAGAGCCTTTCGACCCTGCCGGGATGGGAGGCTACAGACCCCTTTATCGCCCTCGAAGCCGTGCGCGGGGCCTGCGCCTATCGACAAGGGCGGCAATATGCCAGGGTCTGTGACGCGCTCAAAGCCCAGTCTTTTGAGCAGCCGGACGAGATCAAGCACTGGCTTGAGGCGCGCTTTCGCGTGGAACGCATCGAAGGCGAGGGGCTCCTCACGGCCTATTTTGTGCCGGAATATCCAGCCACGACTGTCCCTTCGGCGGAGTTCTCGCAACCCGTCCGCACTAAACCCGCCGATCTGGTTTTGGTCGATGGGGCCCAGATGACGCCGCCGCAGCCGGCGGGTAAGCGTTTTGCGGCCCGCCGGGTGGGAGAGCTTTATGTGCCCTATTACACGCGCGCGGAAATCGAGGCCCAAACAGTAACGGGCCCGGCCTATTACATGCGGCCCGAAGACTATTTCTTCATGCAGATTCAGGGCTCTGGTTATCTTACGCTCGAAGATGGCACGCGCTTTATGGCGGCCTATGCCGCCGATAACGGCCTGCCCTTTGTCGGTATTGCCAAGACCCTAACCGAGCGCGGTTTGCTGAAACGGGAGCAAACCTCCGGCGAGGTTATCCGCCAGTGGCTAGCCGATAATCGTGGGCCGGTGGCGCAGGAGGTGATGAACCAAAACCCGCGCTATGCCTTCTTTTCCATCGACATGACCAAGATGGAGCCGCTGGGTGCGGCAGCGATCCCGTTGCCGGCCGGGGCCGCCATTGCCGTTGATCCGTCCTTCCACAGCTATGGCGACCTTTACTGGGTCGATGCTGATACAGGTTCTCTGACCGGGGCTTTTCCGGCCTATCGCCGTATGGTGGCCGCCCTTGATACAGGGGGTGCCATTCGCGGTCAGATACGCGCCGACCTCTATATGGGGCATGGCGACCGGGCCGGACGCGAAGCCGGGCGTGTCAAGCACAGGCTGCGTCTGTGGCGTATCGTTCCGGCTGAATGAAGAGAGTCTACTTTTTCAGGCTGAATCGAAATGTCTTCCTAAATATTTGTTTTATCTCACATTTTGATTCAAAATTGACCGTGTGGAAGCCAAAACGGTTGCACACTTTTCGAAATGCGCTCTAAAAATCAAACACCAGCCTGATGGCGCGCAGCGTCATATAGGCGAGTATCCCGGTTCCCGCGGCGAAGACGCAAAAGCGCAGAATGACGTGGTTGCCGATCCCCTGCACCAGGCTGTGGACAATTCGCAAAAGCACATAAATCCACGCCAGCACAATGAACAACTGATCCGCCAGCCCCGATACCTGAATACCCAGGCTGAGGGCGTAAAACAGCGTCGGCTGTTCGGTTAGGTGCGTATAGTTGTCGGCCACGGCGCGCACATCGGCGGGCAGGCGGAACAGGTGGCGCTTATCGGCAAATAGCTGAAAATCCTGCCCTAATTGCAGCATGGCGGGTATGCGTCGGGCATAGAGCCAGACGAGGACAATCAGCGACCAGGCAATGAGGGCAAGGAGCGGCGCAACCATGCCTCCACTCTTGCCGCTGGAACCGGTAAAAAAGCGTTAACCATAATTCTAGCTCGCCTAATGAATCGGGCGAGGCGCTTGTGGCCTATCGGCGACGCGTCGAACGGGAAGGTTTTTGCATCGACCCCAGAATTCCGCGCACCAGTTCACGGCCCAGCGTCACACCGATGGTGCGGATGACGGAAACGGCCACCGAGGTGACGGCTTTTTCCGTAGCCGAGGGCTTATGCACCTCTGGCTTCTCGTTCTTTTCGGGGCGCCGGGCTTCGACCTCAGCCTCCTCGCTCTCTTCGGCCTTGGTGCGCGCGGTCAGCAACTCAAAAGCCGATTCCCGGTCCCGTAGCGTGTCGTAAACGCCTGATACCGGCGATTTGGCGATGATCGCAGCGCGCTCCGTCTCGTTTGCTGGTCCCAGGCGAGAGACGGGCGGGCGGATCTTTGATTTGGCCGTTACCGTTGGCGAGGCTTTTTCGTCAAGTACCGAGATCAGGGCCTCGCCTACTCCGAGACCCTGAATGGCCTCAATCGTGTCAAACGCGGGATTGGGGCGGAAGGATTGCGCGGCGGCTTTCAGACCCTTCTGCTCGGCGGGGGTATAGGCGCGCAGCGCGTGCTGGATACGGTTACCGAGTTGCGCCAATACAGAGTCCGGTACATCCGCCGGATTTTGCGTGACGAAATAGATGCCAACGCCCTTGGAGCGGATCAGGCGCACCACCTGTTCGATCTTTTCCAGCAACGGCTTCGGCGCTTCGTCAAACAGAAGATGCGCTTCGTCGAAGAAGAAGACCATACGCGGTTTTTCAGGGTCGCCCACTTCAGGCATGACTTCGAACAGTTCGGACAAGAGCCATAGCAGGAAGGTCGAATAGAGGCGGGGACTGCCTATCAGCTTGTCCGCGGCCAGCACATTGACATAGCCCTTACCAGAAATATCGGTGCGCATCAGGTCTTCGAGACGCAGAGCCGGCTCACCAAAAAACTGCTCACCGCCCTGACTTTCGAGCGCCAGCACCTGGCGCTGGATGGCACCGATGGAGGCGGCGGACACCTGACCGTATTGGGCGCTGATCTCCTTGGCGTTGTCCGCCACGTGGTTGAGCATGGCGCGCAGGTCCTTGAGGTCGAGCAGCAGCAACCCTTCTTTGTCGGCCACATGGAAGACGATGTTGAGAACGCCTTCCTGGACTTCATTGAGCTGAAACAGGCGCGCCAGCAGCAGAGGACCCATATCCGAAATCGTGGTGCGGATCGGATGACCTTTCTGACCGAACAGGTCCCAGAAGACCACCGGTGCGGCGGCGGGCGTAAGCGCGATCCCCATCTCCTGCGCCCGGGCCAGAAGCTTCTCGTTTGGATTGCCCGGCAGGGCGATCCCGGACAGATCCCCCTTCACATCGGCGGCAAAGACAGGCACCCCGGCGTCGGACAGGGCCTGCGCCAGCACCTGAAGCGTCACCGTCTTGCCCGTTCCGGTGGCTCCCGCCACAATGCCGTGACGGTTGGCGCGGTTGAGCAAAAGCGTCTGATGGCCGTCGGTCGAAAAGCCGATGTCGATTCCCTGGGTCATGTCGTTATCCTGTGTCACTACACTCTGCATAAAACCACCGACAGAGCTTTGGCAAAGGGTATTTGAGCTGCGCTGCACCAACACCAAAGAACACGGTTCTCTCACACAGATGTGATGCCCGCGCGATCAGGCCTGATTAGGGTAAGCCGGCCTGCGTGCTACTATCAAAACAGCTCAGCGATGAGTCGTGGTTTGCGCTGGTTCCCCCCATAAGCCGCGCAGCCATTTCCGGGGCGGCCCTTCCCCCCATAAAGGGTGGCTCCGAAGAAGCCGCTCACCCGCCAGACCGGGTGAGCGGCTTATCCTTTTATGCTTGGCCTTAGGCATGACCTTATTCCGTTTCCTCAGAAACTTTATTTTCCCCAAGCCGTTGTCTTCGCCTGTGCTTTTGGCGGATAATTCACCTATTATATAGGTGTGACGCTTAGCGTTGCCCTATTAAGCGCATTCCGAAAAGTATGAAGCGGTTTTCGGGTCCAGATGCGCGACGAACAAAAGTTAGAGCGGCATTTCGCTTCATTCGGAGCGAAGCCCCGCTCTAAAGTGCAGTGGATGGAAACTATGGACGACCTCAGCCTTTCGACCGAACTCGACGCCCTTGTCGCCCAGACGCGGGCAGGCATAGAGGCTGCCTTCAGTGCCGCGCTGGAGGGCCCGGTGGATGAGGCTACCCGCAGTTTCCTTGCCCAGTGTCTGGAAGACTATGATCCGGAAGAAATGCCGGAACTGACCCTCGAAGACATCGGTCGGTTGTTCGCCGAGGCCTGGGGCCGCGCGGCAGTGCGCGAAGGGGCGGGGGCGCTGAAGGCCATCACTCCGGTCAACAATATCTATGATGTCGTTGAGATCGTTCAGCCAGACGCCCCGTTCATCGTCGAAAGCGTCATGGGCGAGCTGATTGATCAGGGCCTGATCGTCCGTTCGATGTTCCACCCGGTCGTCGCCGTAAACCGCGACAGTACGGGGCAGCGCGGCAGTGGCAAGGCGGTTGCTGAATCCCTGATGCTGGTCTTTGTGGGGCGTCAGCCCGCTGAAAAGCATGCTGCCATTCTGTCGGGCGTAGAGACGACGCTCAACGATCTGCGCGCAGCTGTGCACGACTTCCCGCGTATGCAGGCCCTGCTGGCCGAAGAGATGACTGCTCTTGAGGCCCTGACCCTGCACCCGGTCGTACAGATCGACCCGGCCGTGCTTCAGGAAGAACTGGCGTTCCTGCGCTGGGTGTCGGAAAATCATTTCGTCCTTCTGGGGGCGCGCACCTACGTTTATCCGCGCAGCGCCGATGGCAATTACGTCGCCGAGGAACCGCTGAACCTGTTACAGGAAGAATATGGCATTCTGCGCGACAAGCGCGCCATCTTACGTCGCGGGTCGGAACCGGCCATCCTAAGCCGGGAGCTTCTCAGCCATCTGGCCAGCTCCGAGCCCGTGACGGTGGCCAAGGGCAACCTGAAGTCGCGCGTCCATCGCCGCGTTTACATGGACTATATCTCGATCAAGCATTACGGCGCGGACGGCAAGCCATCGGGGGAAACGCGCTTTGTCGGTCTGTTTACCTCGGACGCCTATGACCGTCCTGCCTTCGAAGTGCCACTGATCCGCAAAAAATGCGAGCACGTCTTGAGCGAGTCGCGGCGGCTGGGCTTCAACAATGGCGGCTATGCCGAAAAGCGCCTGAAGAATATTCTCGAAACCTATCCGCGCGATGAACTGTTTCAGATTCAGGAAAGCGACCTGCTGCGTATTACGCGCGGCGTGCTGCATATTTCCGACCGGCCGCGTGTGCGTCTGTTTGCGCGCCGTGATCCGTTCGACCGCTTCATATCTGTACTTCTCTATCTCCCGCGCGATACCTATAGCGTCTCCGTGCAGGAACGCGCCGGGCGGTTGCTGGCCGAAGGTTTTGGCGGCCGCGTCAGTGCGCTTTACCCGTTTGTTACCGGCGGGGCGCTGTCGAGCATCCACTACATTATCGGTGTGACGCCGGGCGGGCATCCGGATCCCAATCTGGCCGATATCGAAGACCGCGTGACCGATCTGACGCTCGATTGGGCACATCGGGTTGAGGATGCCGCTCTGGAGGCGGGCCAGACGCAATCCGATTATTTGAAATGGGCGCGCGCCATTCCGGTCGCCTATCAGGAACGCTATGGTATCGAAGAAGCGATCACCGATACCACCATTCTGGCCGGGCTAGACCCGAAGCACCCCTTAAGCGTGCGTGCCTGGCAGCCGGAAGGCGTCAACGATCGCTTTTCGCTCAAACTCTATGTCCAGGCCGAAAACGCCATTCCGCTGTCCGACATCTTGCCGGTTCTGGAGCGCATGGGGCTGAAAACGCTGGAAGAGTTCGGGCATCGTATTGAATCGGCCGATGTGCAGCGACACTTCATTCACGAATTTATCGTGCAGCTTCCCACCGCGCACCCGACGGCCTTTGCCGATTTCCGCGAGGATTTTGAAGGGGCGCTGATGGCCCTGTGGCGTGGCGAAACCGAGATCGACGGCTTCAACGCGCTTACCCTTCTGGGCCTGAGCTGGCGCGAAGCCGCCTTGTTGCGCGCCCTGTGCAAGTATCGCGGTCAGTCGGGTCTTGATCCCAGCGCCATTGTTCAGCAACAGGCCCTGCGCGCCTATCCGGATGTGGCGGCGGCGCTGGTCTATCTGTTTGATCTGAAATTTGCCGTTAATGACACGCCCATCGACACGCGCAAGGTCGAGGTCGAGGCGGCACTATTGCGTATCAATACGCTCTTGCAAGGCGTGACCTCGCTGGAACACGACCGTGTCCTGCGACGCATCGCGGCCCTGATCGGTGCCATTCAGCGCACCAACTATTACCAGAACAAGGGCTATATTTCGTTCAAGATCGCCTCGCGCGAGCTGGCAGACCTGCCTGATCCCAAACCCTACCGCGAAATCTTCGTCTGGTCGCCGGTGGTCGAAGGCGTGCATCTGCGCTTCGGGCCTGTGGCGCGCGGGGGCCTGCGCTGGTCTGACCGCAAGGAGGATTTCCGCACCGAGGTGCTGGGCCTCGTCAAGGCGCAGCAGGTAAAGAACGCCGTCATTGTGCCTGTTGGCTCCAAGGGCGGCTTCTATCCTAAGCAGCTCCCGGCCGGTGGCGCGCCGGATGCCATCCGTGCTGAAGCGGTGCGGGCCTATAAGATGTATCTTTCAGGTCTTCTTGACATCACCGACAATCTCAATGCCGATGGCGGCATTATCGCGCCGAAGGACGTCGTGTGCTGGGACGCGCCGGACCCCTATCTGGTCGTGGCGGCGGATAAGGGCACGGCGACCTTCTCCGACATCGCCAATGGCGTCGCGCGAGAATACGGTTTCTGGCTGGACGACGCCTTCGCGTCGGGAGGCAGCGTCGGCTACGACCACAAGGTTATGGGCATTACGGCACGCGGCGCGTGGGAAGCGGTCAAGCGCCACTTCCGCGAACGCGGCAAGGATATCCAGAGCGAGACCTTCACCACAGTCGGCGTCGGCGACATGTCGGGTGATGTTTTTGGTAACGGCATGTTGCTGTCGAAGCAGACGAAGCTGATCGCGGCCTTTGATCATCGTGACATCTTCATTGACCCGAACCCCGATCCGGCCGTGTCCTTTGCCGAGCGTGAGCGACTGTTCGCCCTGCCGCGTTCCAGCTGGCAGGACTATGACAAGGCGAAGATTTCGGCAGGTGGCGGCGTCTTTTCGCGCGGCCTGAAGTCGATTGAGCTGACGCCGGAAATCCGCGCCGCGCTTGATATTGAGGCCACTAGCCTCACTCCGTTTGAGCTGATGCAGGCCATTCTGCGCGCCCCGGCGGAGCTGCTCTATTTCGGCGGTATCGGCACCTACATCAAGGCGGCGTCGCAGTCGCATCTTGAGGTTGGTGACAAAGCCAATGACGCCATCCGCGTCGATGCTGGCGATATCCGTGCTGCAGTGATCGGAGAGGGGGCCAATCTGGGTATCACTCAGGCCGGTCGCATCGCTTTGGCGGCGCAGGGCGTAAAGCTCAATACCGACGCCATCGACAATTCGGCGGGTGTCGATTGTTCAGACCACGAGGTCAATATCAAGATCCTGCTGGGTCGTCTGGTGCAATCCGGCCGCATGACCGTCGAAGCGCGTGACGTGCTGCTGGCCGAAATGACCGATGAGGTGGGGCATCTGGTGCTGAAGGACAACTATGCCCAGACCCTGGCCCTGACCCTTCTGGAATCGACGGCACTCAGCGACAATGCCTCGATGCAGGCCTTTATGACCGCGCTCGAAAAACGCGGCAAGCTGGACCGTAAGGTCGAAGGCCTGCCGAGCAATGCGCAGTTAGAAACGCGCAAGGCGCAAAATGCCGGGCTCTATCGTCCAGAACTGGCGGTCGTGCTCGCCTATGGCAAGATCGTGCTGTTCGATGACCTGATCGAGACGACCGCTATCGACGATCCGGTGTTTGAAGAGGCCCTGATCGACTATTTCCCCAAGCCGCTGCACGGCTTTATTGACGACATCCGCGCCCACCGTCTGCACCGCGAAATCGTGGCGACGGTGCTGTGCAATGAGATGATCAATATTCTGGGCCCCAGCTTTCCGCTGCGTTTGCAAAAGGCGGCGGCGGTCGATGCCGGGGCTCTGGCCCTGTCGTTCGAAGGCGCGCGGCGGTTATTTGGGACTGATGCCCTGTGGGCCGAGGTCTCGGCGCTCGATACGCAGATTCCAGCAGCGGCGCAGACAGGGCTTTATAACGCTATCGCCACCTTCTTGCGCCGTCAGGTCTATTTTATCGCCCGTCGCTTCGCCGGCCGCCCGGAAACCCTGACCGAGGTGATTAACGCCTATCAGACGGGCATTGCCACCCTGTTGTCGGCGCAGGGTGTGCTCAGCCCGAACGAAGCGGCACGCGTCGAGGGCCGGGCGCAAAAACTGATTAGCGCGGGGGCGCCCGAAGACCTGGCCCGTCGTGTATCGGCCCTCATGTCCTGGACCAGCGCCATCGACATGGTTGATCTGGCCGAAGACGGGGACGTGGTCGCAGCGGCGCGCCTTTATCTGGCGACCGGTGAACGCTTCGGTTTTGACCGTCTGCGCGCCGGAGCGGGGGAGCTTTATTCGGCCGATCCGTGGGACCGCATGGCCATCCGCCGTCTGATCGAAGACATCTATGCTGAACAGAAGTCGGTGGTGGCCGCCGTGCACCGCGACGCTCAGGGGCTTGAGAGCTGGGCCGAGGCGCAGGCGGCTCAGGTGGCGCCGTTGCAGTCTCTTCTAGGTGAAATCGAAGGTTCAGGCACTGGCTGGAGCTTCGCCAAACTTAGCATAGTCAATGCCGCCCTGCGTCAGTGGGTGCAGAAACTATGAGAAAGTTTCTGGTCATCGCCGACGACAGCGCCGAATTCCGCGCCGCACTGAGCTACGCCTCGGTGCGGGCGCGCGTGACGCAAGGCATGGTCACCCTGCTGCGCGTCCTGCCACCTACCGACTATAGCCAGTGGGCGGGCGTGCGTGATGAAATCGAGCGCGAACAGCGCGAAGAGGCCGAGACGCTGTTGTCCACTCTGTCTGACGAAGCGGCGGTCAAGTCCGGGCGTCCGGCGGAGATTATTATCAAGACCGGTCAGATGAAGGATGCCATCCGCGAAGTCCTGATCGCTGACCGTGATATCAAGATCATTGTCATCGGGGCGTCAGGCGGCAATCCCGGCCCGCTGGTCAATCTTCTGGTCCGCGAAGGGGTGGGGACGCTGGGTGGCACGCGGCCGGTGCCGGTCACCGTGGTGCCGGGCGATATCAGCGACGACGCAATCGAAGAGCTGATGTAGGCTTCGTTTCGCTTTTACGGGGAGCGGTGAGAAGCCGCAGAGGCGGAAAGATGGAATGGTCGCGGAGTGAAATTGCCAGCTTAATTGGCATGACCACAATTTTCGTTATTGGGATGTTGATGGTTCGTTATCCAGACCAATTCAACAGCGCAGTCATGCGCGAGGCCCCACGCTCAATAAGGCTTTTTATCTGTTGGCTCTATCTGATTTTTGCGGGAGCAGTCTGGTCGATATTCGTCTCCAATCTTGTGATCATGCGAATTTGGTCTCACTTTCTTGGCCACTGAATGACAACGGGTAACGCATCTACCCCTTGCTATCCTGAGTATTTACGCCCATTTGAGCGGGAGATTTACCCGGAAGGCCGCTCATGTTTATCCAGACCGAAGCCACACCCAATCCCGACGTGTTGAAATTCATCCCCGGCCGCGAGGTTCTGGGCAAGGGGTCGCTGGAGTTCCGCACGCAAACTGAGGCGGAAAAATCACCGCTGGCCTTGTCGCTGTTTCAGATTGACGGCGTAGCGGGCGTCTATTTCGGTTCCGACTTCCTGACCGTGAAGCGCGACCCTGAAGCTGGTCTGATCTGGGCGCAGATCAAGGCACCGATTCTGGCCGCCATTATGGACTTCTACGCGTCAGGTCGTGCGATCCTTAACGAAGACGGTGCCACCAATGAGCGCACCTATGAGGGCGAAGTCGCCCAAATCGTCTTGGAAATCAAAGATTTGCTCGATACGCGTGTACGTCCGGCGGTGGCGCAGGACGGTGGCGATATCGAATTTGAACATTTCGACATTGAGTCCGGCACGCTTTATCTGCACATGCGCGGGGCCTGCTCGGGCTGTCCGTCCTCATCGGCCACCCTGCGTCAAGGCGTGGAATCCCTGATGAAGCACTATGTCCCGGAAGTCAAAACCATCGAACAGGTCCTGTAAGGTGGCGCTGGCCTTCGTCATAGATACGGCTCTGAATGCCTGCCAGGTTGGGCTTTTTTCCCATAAAGACGGGTTCGTCTCTGAGGTGGTGGCACTCAGGGAATACATGACGCGCGGGCATCAGGAATTTATTGGTTCCGCCGCTTTGCAATGTTTCGAGAAAGCTGGAATCAATCCACGCGACGTCGATATTTTGGGCGTGACCTTAGGGCCAGGCTCGTTCACCGGCCTGCGCGTCGGCCTGTCTTTCGCCAAGGGTATGGCGTCGGGACTGGGCATTGGTCTGCGCGGATTTTCGACGCTGGAGCTAATGGGGCGGGCCGCGGATTTTCACCAGCAGCGGCGACTGGTGGTGCACGATGCCGGACGAGGTCAGGTCTACTGTCAGCGGCTTGAAGCCGATAGCGCGGTTTCACCACCTGAGTCGTATGACCTTGTAAATTTGCAGGAAATCGACTTGGGCAGCGACTGGCACTGGCTTATAGGCTCAGGCGCACCGCTTTTGGCCGAACGCTTCCCGCAGGCGCAGATAGCTGCCGAAGTGCTGCCTGATCTGACGGCGATGGCGACCCTGTGTTGTGCTTCAACGACCGCTTATGACGACCTGACCCCTCTCTATATGCGCGAAGCGGATGCAAAGGTCTCGGACAAGTCGGTGGTGCATTTCGCGTGACAATAGACATTTCCGGATATTATGAATAAAATTCGCCAAATTGAAGAATTGGATCAGCGACTGGTGGACATCCACGCGCAGACTTTCGACTTTGGCTGGAATAGTTCTGATTTTATAGAATATTTGAAGGGCGCGGAGTATACCTGTTTTGGCCTCTATGACGAGGACGCGCTTCAGGCGTTTGTGCTCATCTCGGCCGTCCTTGATGAGGCCGAAATCCTGACCCTCGCCACCGATCCACTGGCGCAGAGACGAGGCCATGCACGCGCACTGTTGCAGCACCTGATCGCGCATCTCACCCGTATAAACATCCGCAGTCTGTTCCTGGAAGTGGCTGTCGATAACCCCGCCGCCATCGCCCTTTATGAGGGTCTGGGCTTCCGCCAGGTCGGCCGTCGCCCCCTCTATTACAGCCGTCGCGGCGGCGTGCTGGTGGACGCCCTTATTCTCAGTCTTGCGGTTTGAGACGATTGCCCTTAATTCCATAGGGGTGCGGCGCAACGCCGCGGTGTATAAACGATAATCCGGGAGGGCCGCATGGACCGTATCGAACAGCAATGCGTCGAAAAGGGTATGCGCATGACCGATCAGCGCCGGGTCGTCGCCCGTGTGCTGTCTCAGGCCACCGACCATCCGGATGTTGAAGAGCTTTATCGCCGCGCCGCCGCCGTAGACCCACATATTTCGCTAGCCACCGTCTATCGCACCGTGCGCCTGTTCGAAGAGGCGGGCGTGGTGGAACGCCACGATTTCGGTGACGGTCGCTCGCGCTATGAACAGGCCGGCGAAGACCACCACGACCACCTGATCAATATCAAGTCGGGCGAAGTTATCGAATTTTTCGACGAAGAGATCGAGAAGCTGAAAACCGCTCTGGCCGAAAAGCTGGGCTACAAGCTGGTGGGTCATAAGCTTGAACTGTATGGCGTGCCACTCGACGACAAGTGATCAGGCGCGATTGATCAGGCCTTGAACATTCTGCGTCTGAATAGCAGTGTCCGTCAGGGCTTTGGCACCTAGCCGGTAAAGAGACACGGTTTTCACGGGCATATCCGCTTCGGCCTTGATCAGGCAGAGGTGCTTCGCCTCTTCGACGCGCACGTCGGACAGGTAAAGCCCCTCGATGGGTGTCAGCTTGCGCACATAGGTCGGTAGCAAGGTGCGCCACTGATAAAGGACATCGGTTTCCACCGCGAGAAGACTGCCCTGAATTTTGGTTGCACTGACATTGTGCATGTGGATGTTTTTGACGTAACCGCCACGACGCTCGTTTGTTTTGATATAGAGCAGGTTGTTTATGGGTACCGCCCAGCCGTCTTCACCCCTGCCATCGCCTACGAAATGGCAGTTATCGACAAAGACGTTTTCAATGCCCCCGGATAGCTCGCTGCCGACGGCCATGAGTTGATGGCCGTTCTTGATGCGGCAATTGCGCATGACGACATTCTTTGTCGGCGTATTGAGTCGCCAAGCGTCCATGTCCCGGCCCGATTTGACGGATACGGCGTCATCCCCCTGATCGAACACACAATCCTCGATCAGAACGTTCTGGCTCATCTCCGGATCAACGCCATCATTATTATGGCCATGCGCCCGCACCTTCACGCGGCGGATCACCACGTCCCGGCACATTAGGGGATGAATGGTCCAGAATGGACTGTCTTCGATCGAAATGTCTTCGATCAGGACGTGGCGGCAGCGGTTAAACTGCACAAAATGTGGTCGCAGGTGGTTTTCACCTTCGGCCATCTGACGCGCTTCGACGGGGAGGCCCTGATAGGCGAAATCATACAACCGGATCAGTGCATCCATGTGAGGCTTTGGGCGCTTGTACCAAAGCTGCCAGACATCGAGCTTTGCCTTGAGCTTCCCTCCGCCACTAATCCCCACATTTTCGCAGTCAAACGCGTAGACTAATGGTGAGTAGTTGAAACACTCAATACCCTCCCACGAGGTCTGAACCGGCGGTAGGTAATCTTCCGGCTTTTCGGAAAAGAGCAGGGTTGCGCCCTTCGACAGGTGCAGGTTGACGTGGCTTTTCAGGTGTATCTTGCCGGTGGGCCAGATACCTTCCGGGACGATGACATTGCCTGAACCGGCCCGATGTGCGGCATCAATGGCTTTTGCGATGGCGGCTGAGGTGGCCGTCTGATCATCAGGAGAGGCGCCAAAGTCAGTGATGGGGAAGCGTCGGACGCGTGAAAAATCGGGTACACGAAGAGGCGGCATATCAAAAGGCGCGCTAACCGACAGACGTTTTTGGTTGAGACCCGATGCGGCCTGAGCGTTGCCGGTGAGCAGAGGTGCGGATAAACCCGCATACAGAACCGAGCGGCGTGAAAGGCTCATCTGTCTCTTCCCTAAATATTCGCTGACAACCGGAGTGCATGAGCGCATAGCTTCGCGGGCAGCGGTATTTGCTTGTTATTCGATCAAATTATCATATAAAACGATCAGTAACAATCAAAAAGGATCAGAAATGCCGTTTGGGTTTTGCGACGGCATGTGGATAAAATCCGGTGTTTGGCCTTGAAAAACGAGGCCTGAAACCTCATAAGCACCGCATGAGTGAAACCGCATCCGCCGCCTCCAAAAAGCTGCACATCAAAACCTACGGCTGTCAGATGAACGTCTATGACAGCGAGCGCATGGCTGACCTTTTGCGCCCGCTGGGCTATGCGGTGTCAGATCAGGCCGAAGGCGCCGATCTGGTGCTGCTAAACACCTGCCATATCCGGGAAAAGGCGGCCGAAAAGGTTTATTCCGAGATCGGTCGTCTGAAGGTAATGCGTCAGGAAAAGGAAGCGCGCGGCGAAGGGCGTATGACGATTGCCGTCGCCGGATGCGTAGCGCAGGCCGAGGGCGAAGAGATCATGAACCGCGCGCCGGCCGTCGATCTGGTCGTCGGGCCGCAGGCCTATCATCAGCTACCTGAGCTGATCGCGCGCACCACCCGCGCCAAGGGTGAGCGCCTCAAAGCCGACTTCGCTCCGGAAGACAAGTTCGATGCCCTTTCTACCGAACGTCAGGCAACCGGTCCGACGGCGTTCCTGACCGTACAGGAGGGCTGCGACAAGTTCTGTACCTTCTGTGTCGTGCCCTACACCCGCGGCGCCGAGTGGTCGCGTCCGGTGGCCTCGATCCTTGAAGAAGCCCGTTCGCTGGCTTCGAAAGGTGTGCGTGAAATCACGCTTTTGGGCCAAAACGTAAACGCCTATAACGGCCTTGAGGCCGATGGTCAGGAATCGACCCTGCCTCGCCTGATGCGGGCCCTGTCTGAGATCGAGGGGCTCGATCGTATCCGTTACACCACCTCGCACCCCAATGACATGACCGATGAACTGATCCGTGCCCATGCGGAAAACCCCGCGGTCATGCCCTATCTGCACCTGCCGGTGCAGTCGGGATCGGACAAGATACTGCGCGCGATGAACCGCAAGCACGGGCGTCAGGCCTATATCGACCTGATTGCGCGCCTGAAAGCCGCTGTACCGAACATCGCCCTGTCCGGCGACTTCATCGTCGGTTTCCCGGGCGAGACGGACAAGGATTTCGAAGACACGATGGACCTGATCCGCACGGTCGGCTACGCCTCGGCCTTCTCGTTTAAATACTCCAAGCGTCCGGGCACGCCGGCGGCCGCCATGCCGGGTCAGGTCGATGAGGCCGTGGCCGATGCGCGCCTTCAGGCGCTTCAGGCCCTGATCAATGAACAGGCGCAGACCTTTAAGGCCTCGCTGGTCGGGCAAACCATCGACGTGCTGTTTGAAAAGCCGGGCCGCTATGGTCAGCAGGCCATCGGGCGGTCGCCCTGGCTGCATGCGGTGTTTGCCGAAGACGCGGCGCACCTGATCGGTCAGATCGTGCCGGTGAAGATTGTGGGCGTGGGGAACAATTCTCTGATCGGGGAACTGGAAAAGGTACACGCTTGACCCTTGCCACTGAAGATTTCATCGAACTGAGCGAAGACAAGGTTCTGGCCCTGTCCGGACCGGCGCAGCGCTATCTGGCCCTGATCGAAGGGGCCTATCATGTGCTGATCGAAACCCCCGGTGGCGGATTTCAGGTAACGGGCAAGGTGCGTGACCGTCAGCGCGCCCACGTCATCCTTAACGCACTGTCGGAGCTTTATGACGAAGGGGTGGAGATCAGCGAGGTAGATGTCCGCACCCTGATCCAGAACCCGACCGGCAAGTCACCGGTGTGGGCCGACCACCACGGGCAATCGCATGTGATCGTGATGGGCCGTAAAGGGGCCATTGCGCCCAAGACCGAGGGACAGGCGAAATATTATCAGCAACTGCTGCGCAACGACCTGACTTTCGGGCTGGGGCCGGCAGGGTCTGGCAAGACCTTTATGGCCGTGGCGCACGGAGCGTCACTGTTGCTCAAAGGGGCCGTGGATCGGCTTGTCATCACACGTCCGGCGGTCGAGGCCGGGGAGAAGCTGGGCTTCCTGCCCGGTGATCTGAATGAAAAGGTTGATCCCTACCTGATGCCCATCTGGCAGGCGCTGGATGATATTCTGGGGGCAGAAAGCCTGCGTCGCCGCCGCGAACGCAATGAGATTGAAGTGGCCCCACTTGCCTATATGCGCGGTCGCACCCTGTCCAACGCCTATGTCATTGTCGATGAGGCCCAAAACACCACCAAACAGCAGATGAAGATGGTGCTGACGCGCCTGGGCGAAGGCTCGAAAATGGTCGTCACGGGTGATCCGTCGCAGGTCGATCTTCCCCGCGCTTCGGACTCCGGTCTGGTACATGCTGTGGGCCTTCTGAACGATGTGAAGGGGGTAGGGGTCTCGCGCCTGACCGCTGAAGACGTGGTGCGTCACGAACTGGTCGCGCGCATCGTGCGTGCCTATGACAGCGAAAAACATGACTGAATTTGCCCCCCTGATCGACATTGAAGTCGAACACGACGAGTGGACCAACGCCCTGCCGGAGGTTTCGGCGGTGGTGACCGGCGCGATTGAGGCGACCTTTGCCTATCTGGGGGCGAAAGAGCAGCTTGATCTGGTGGTGCTACTGACCGACGATGCGGAAATGAAGGCGCTCAACAAGGAGTTCCGTCAGAAGAACGCGCCTACCAACGTATTATCCTTTCCCGCGCCGGACATGATGCATCCGCATCTGGGGGATATCGCCTTTGGGTTTGAAACCTGCGTGCGCGAGGCGAAAGAACAAAAAAAAGCGCTCAAGGCCCATGTGGCCCATCTCAGCGTACATGGCGCTTTGCATCTTTTGGGTTATGATCACATCAACGATCCGGAAGCCGAGGAGATGGAAGACCTCGAGCGCAAGATCCTTCAGGGGCTCGGCATTGCCGATCCTTATCTAGACGAATAGGCCACACACACCATGCCGGAGCCTGACAGTCGTAGCGCCAAGCGCCCGACCGGACCCAGAAAGACCCTGTTGAACCTCTTTGGCCTGCTAGGGCCGGATGAGGCGGAAAAGCCGCTCAGTCTGAGCGAGCGTCCCGATGTTTCCAACGACCTGATTGAACACGCCCGTGCGTTTCAGAATCTGCGCGTATCTGACGTGATGACGCCACGCGTCGATATAATAGGCATCGAAGACGCCGCGACCCTGTCTGAACTGGTGCGGGTGTGTGTTGAAAGCGAGCACTCGCGCCTTCCGGTCTATAGCGACAATCTCGATCATCCCGTCGGCGTCATCCACGTCAAGGATGTGTTCAAACTTTTGGCTCCCTCAGAAGACCGGCGTATTCCCGATTGGGACGCTCCCGTGACCGACCGCTTAAAGCGCGAACTGATCTATGTACCGGCGGCCATGTCGGCGACGGACCTGCTGTTAAAAATGCAGACCGAGCGCTCGCACATGGCGCTCGTCATCGACGAACATGGCGGCACCGATGGGCTGGTGACCCTCGAAGACCTGCTTGAGGCCGTGGTCGGCGACATTGCCGACGAGTATGATGATGACGAGGCGGATGAACTGATCGAAACCCCTGACGGGCACATCGAGGTCAGTGGCCGTGTTGAGCTGGAGACGCTTGAGGAACGGCTGGGGCTCCGTTTGTTTCCGGAAGATAGCGAAGACGAGGTCGATACGCTGGGCGGACTGGTGGCCGTGCTGGCCGGCCGGGTGCCGCATCCGGGTGAAATCATCCCTTACGCGGCCGCTGGGATCGATATAGAAGTGCTTGACGCCGACCCGCGCCGCATCAAGCGACTGCGCCTGCATCGTCACGAACGCAAACCCGACCTGATTCCGGAAGACGTATGACCCTGACCGAACTCGGTGCCCTTCTGGCGCCCGCCTTCGCCCTGTACCGTCGCTATATGGGGCCGAAACGGCAGGCGGCGCTGATGGGGTTACTGCTGGGATTGGCCCAGCCGCCGTTCGGTTTTCTTCCAGGGCTCCTGGCCTATTCCGTTCTTCTGTGGAGCCTCGATCAGGACTTAGGGCCCAAGTCTTTGCGTCGGGCGTTTGCCATAGGATGGTGGGCGGGTTTCCTCTATTTCCTCGTCGGGTGTTTCTGGGTGGCCGAGGCCTTTCTGGTCGATGCCAGCAATCAGGGTTGGATGGCCCCGTTTGCCGTTTGCCTTTTGCCCGGTGGCATTGCCCTGTTCTGGGGCGCGGCGTTTGCAGCCTACCGCAAACTGGTGAGCGGGCCACTGACGGGGCACTGGTCACGCTGGCTGGTCTTTGCGGGCCTGTTTTGCCTGTTCGAGTGGCTGCGCGGCACGATCCTGACCGGATTTCCGTGGAATCCCGCCGGCGCAACATGGAAGGCCGGTTCCGCCGTATCGCAACTGGCTGCGCTGTTCGGCATTTATGGGCTAAGCCTGTTTACCGTTACGCTCTTTGCCAGCCCGGCGGTCAGCCGTCGTGAGCAGGGGCTTAAAGGCCTGTGGCCTGTGGCCGTATCCGCCTTAATTCTGGTGGCGGGGCTTGGCTTTGGGGCGGTCCGCCTGGCGACCACTGAGGTTGCTCCGACGCAGACGTGGATACGCATCGTCCAGCCCAATATCGGTCAGCGGGCCAAATGGAGCGAAGGGGCCCTGCTTCGGGTCATGCGCGACTATGTGGCCTATAGCCGGGCACACGCTGGGCGAGAAATATTACAGGCCGTAACAAAACGTGATCGAAAACCCTATCCCGATGTCATCGTGTGGCCGGAGGGCGCACTTCCGGACGCGGCTGAGAACCTGCTTGATCCACAATCTGAGACTGCAAACCTGTTTGCCGGTCTGTTGCAGCCGGATCAGATTTTGCTGTGGGGGGCCTATCACCGCGCGGTAGATGAGGAAAACGCCCTTGTGTGGCGTAACTCCCTGCTCGCCCTGTCGCGCGATGAGAGCGGCACGAACTATCAGGTCGTCTATTCCAAGTTCAAACTGGTACCCTTCGGGGAGTTTCTGCCGTTTGAGAGCGTGCTCGAAAGCCTTGGTGTAAAGGAACTGGCGCATGTAGGTGACGGATTTAGCCCCGGCCCGCGCACCCGCCCGGTCGAGGTTGAAGGACTGCCACCCTTTCTGCCGTTGATCTGTTATGAGGGCCTGTTTCCGGCTTTGGCGAACGGTGAACGCCCGTCGTCTTCGGCGCCATTACGGCCATCATGGATCGTCAATATTTCTAACGATGCCTGGTTCGGTCCAACGACCGGACCGGTGCAGCACCTTAACCTGTCGAGCTACCGTGCGATCGAAGAAGGCCTGCCCATGGTCCGGTCAACCCCTACGGGTGTGTCTGCGATAATCGACCCTTTAGGACGCATTGTCGAAGGGTCGGAAATCCGCATAGGTCAATCAGGTTTTCGTGATGTTCTGTTACCGGAGGCGGTATCATTTGCACCTTATACGCTGTGGCGACATCTGCACCTCATGCTTGTGGCGCTTTTTTGCTTGATTCCATTGATATTTGTGACTTTTGTAAACGTTAGCAAAAACAACCAAGAAAATGATCGTGTCCCAGATCCGGATGGGGCCGGTTTTACGACAAAAAAGCAGCACGGCGACAACGCCGGCTGATAAAGTAAAGAGGCAAAGTTGGACGAAAACACTAAAACGGACCGCAGTCCGAATCCGGTTGATTTGCATGTCGGTGCGCGTGTGCGTATGCGTCGCAAGTTTTTGGGAATGTCGCAGGAAGCTTTGGCTGAAACCATCGCCCTGACCTTCCAACAGGTGCAGAAATACGAGCGCGGATCAAACCGCATCAGCGCTTCCAAACTGCATGAGATATCGCGGGCGCTGAAGGCCCCGGTGTCCTACTTCTTTGAAGGTTATGGCGAGTCCGAAGCCGTCGAAGGCTTTTCGGAATCCGAATCCGAGCAGTTCGTTCACGGCTTTCTGATGACGACCGAGGGCATCGAGCTGGCCGAGGCCTTTCCGCGTATTAAGAATGCCAAGCATCGCCGCCGCATCCTCGAACTGGTGCGCGCCCTGGCGGAAGACAGCGAAGATTAACATTAGCTTCGCGTTAAATACCATTTCCCCGCAAGCCCCGCCCATCCGGCGGGGTTTATTTTTGAAACGCACTGAACTCTGGCTGTCTCATAAACGACTTGATCATATAAAGATATGTTTATATGAGTACGTTCCAGTTGATTAAACAGCGGAGGCCCGCCATGCGCCCGTCCTACATCTTCACTTCCGAAAGCGTGTCCGAAGGCCATCCGGACAAGGTCGCCGACCGGGTTTCCGATGTCGTGGTGGATGCCTTCCTACGCGAAGACCCTGAAGCGCGCGTGGCCTGCGAAACCCTCGTGACGACCGAGCGCGTCATTCTGGCCGGGGAGGTGCGCGCCGAGGATGACAAAATGCGGGAGATCATCGCGGGTCTGGAAGACAAGGTGCGCGCCGCCATTAAGGATATTGGATACGCGCAGAAAGGCTTCCATTGGGCCACGGCCCACTATGCCTGCCACCTGCACGCCCAATCGGCTGACATCGCTATGGGCGTCGATTCCGGTGAGAACAAGGACGAGGGCGCGGGCGATCAGGGTATCATGTTCGGCTATGCGTCGGATGAAACTGAAGAGCTGACCTCCGCGCCGTTGCAATGGTCGCACAACATTCTGCGCCGTCTGGCCGAAGCGCGGCACGGCGGCGACCACCGTCTGGAACCCGATGCCAAGTCGCAGGTTACGGTGCAATATGAAAACGGTGTGCCGTCTCGCATCCTCAAGGTACTGATTTCGCATCAGCATAAGGAAGGCCTGACGCCCAAGGACGTTGAAGCGATCGTCAAGCCCTACGCGATCGAAGTCTTGCCGCAGGGTATGGTGACGGCAGATACCGAATGGCTGGTCAATCCGACCGGCAACTTCGTCATTGGCGGACCGGATGGCGACGCAGGCCTGACCGGGCGCAAGATCATCGTTGATACCTACGGTGGTGCCGCCCCGCATGGCGGCGGGGCTTTTTCGGGCAAGGACCCGACCAAGGTCGATCGTTCGGCGGCCTATGCGTTGCGCTATCTGGCCAAGAACGTGGTGGCTGCGGGCCTCGCCAAGCGCTGTACCCTTCAGGTCTCTTACGCCATTGGTGTGTCGCGTCCCTTAAGCTTCTACGTCAACACCCACGGCACGGGTCAGGTGGATGAAGCGAAGCTCGAAGCCTTGCTGCCGGAACTGATCGGCGGTCTGACGCCGCGCGGCATCCGTCTGCATCTGGGCCTTAACAAACCGATCTATGAGCGTACCGCGGCCTATGGCCATTTCGGCCGCACGCCCGAAGCCGATGGGGGCTTCTCGTGGGAGCGCACCGATCTGGTTGACGCGCTCAAGCGCGAGTTTTAAGAGAGCGGCTTTTCCAGCACCTCCTCTGGCCTCAGGGGAGGTGCTTTTGCAAAAGGCGCTCTATGTCAGACGAAACACCGCCCGCCATTTCGCCGTCGTGGGGGCCCATGCGCTCATTCGGGCGTATCAAGTCGCGCACATTGAAACCGCGTCAGGCTGATCTCTTCGACACGCTCCTGCCGACCATCGAAGTCAATGACGCCCTGATCGCGCAACTGATCGCAGGTGATCTTGGCGGTTACAACGAACTGTGGCTGGAGATTGGTTTCGGCGGCGGGGAGCATCTGGCGGCACAGGCCGAGCGTAATCCGCAGGCCCTAATCCTTGGCTTTGAGCCCTTCCTCAATGGCGTTGGCTCTCTGCTGCGCCACGTGGATGAGCGCGGCCTGACCAATGTGCGCCTTATGCCCGGCGATGCCCGCCCGGTGATCGACCGCCTGAATGCGGCGTCGGTCGATAAGGTGTTCATCCTCTTCCCGGATCCATGGCCGAAGGCCCGCCATCACAAGCGTCGCTTCATTCAGATCGAGACGCTGGACGCTCTGGCGCGCGTGATGAGAGATGAAGCGCGACTGCGCTTTGCGACCGACTGGGCTGATTATGCCGACTGGACTCTGGAACGCGCGACGACGCATCCGGCTTATCATTGGCCGGCCCAGTCCCCGTCTGAATGGAACACGCCCCCCGTGGATCACGTGACGACGCGTTATGAGGAAAAGAAGCTGGGTGATTGCGCCCCGGTCTTCCTCGATTTTTATCGCCGCGCGCGAAACTGAGGCGCATAGTCCTAATTTCACCCCCGTTCGGTGTAAACCTGTAGCCATAACTCCGTTTTGCCCTGTATTAACTATGGTTAATATTTGGGGCATCGGGGTTGTCCATGGAAAGCCTGCATAAGGTTTCGGCGGGGTTCGTCTTCGCGTTTCTGTCTCTGCATATCGCCAACCATCTGGTGGGCTTGCAGGGGCTCGACACCCACCTAGCCTTCATGGCGGTGGCGCGCATGGTCTATCGCCACCCGGTGGTCGAAATGATCGTGCTCCTGGCTTTTCTGATGCAGATCCTGACCGGCTGGGCTCTGGCGCGTGAGATATGGGCCAGGAGAAAAGACTTCGTCCATCAGCTTCAGGCCGCGTCGGGTGTCTATATCGCCTTTTTCGCCATCACCCATGTCGCTTTTCTCTTCTGCGCGCGTCAGGTGCCGGGTCTTGACACGGATATCTATCTGATCGTCGCAGGTATGATGCAAAGCGGCTGGATGTATGTGCTCATCCCCTATTACGGGCTGGCCCTGTTTGCGTTGTTTGTGCACATGGGCTGTATCCTGTTCGACATCTTCAAAAAGACGATGCGGCCCGTCTCCTGGGGGCTTCTGGTCGTGACCGTCGCTATCGGTGGCTATGCCACCTGGCTCATGATGATGTTTTACAGTGGCCATACCGTGGCTCTTCATGTCCCCTCACAGTATTTCGATATCTATCCCCTGATCCATACGAAGTGACGCCGGTCATGTTTTTGAATTAGGCTTGGCAAACGCCGCACAGCGGTCTATAAGCCTCTCAACATCGTCCGAACGGCCTTGCGGCCCCGGCGGCGGCCCTTCAAGAAGGCCAGCCGCTTTTTTGTTGCCCGAAACGCTGCTGACGACACATCTGAGGATTTATTTTTGCGCGCCAAGACCATTGAAGACCGCAAGCTGATCGAAGCCTTCGACCCCATTGCCGAGGCGCTGGGGCTCGACATTGTGCGCGTGCGCCTGATGGGCTCGAACAAGCCTGGTGGTGCGCGCCGTTTGCAGATCATGGCTGAGCGCAAGACCGATGGCGACATCACCGTCAATCAGTGCGCCCGCCTGTCGCGCGCCCTGTCGGCCTGGCTGGAAGAATCTGATCCGATCACGGGCGAGTATATCCTCGAAGTGTCTTCACCCGGTATTGACCGGCCGCTGACGCGCCTGAAGGATTTCGACACCTATGCCGGGCTTGAAGCGCGTCTGGAGCTTGACCGGCTGGCCGAGGGGCGTAAGCGCTTCCGCGGCATTCTGTCCGGTACCGAAGACGGTGAATATGTCGCCATCGACCTAGAAGGCGAGGAAGACACCGCTATGATCCCGTTTGACTGGATCATCGACGCCAAGCTGGTGCTGAATGACGAGCTCCTCAAGATTGGCGCTGAAAAAGCCGCCCTTCGCCGCGAGCAGGGCGAGGACGATGAGGAAGAGGACGAAGACCTCGATTTCGGCGACGACGAGGACGCCGAATTTGACGACGAAGATTTCGACGACGCCGATGACGATTTCGGCGATGACGACGACGATAAACTGACAAAAAATTAAACTGGGAACAGTGACATGAGCTTTACCGGAATCAGCGCCAACCGTCAGGAACTGCTGCAAATCGCCGACGCTGTGGCGCGCGAAAAGCAGATCGACAAGTCGGTCGTGCTCGCCTCCATCGAAGAAGCGGTGCAAAAGGCCGCCCGCTCGCGCTATGGGGCCGACCACGACATCCGCGTGCGCGTCGATCCGCGCACCGGCGAAATGACCATCACCCGATATGTGACGGTGGTCCCGGATGAAGAGCTTGAGAACGAATATGCGCAGCGCGGCCTGACCGAGGCCCTGCGCGAGGACAAAGACGCCTTTGTCGGCAAGACCTACGAAGAAGTCCTGCCGCCGTTTGAGCTGGGTCGCGTGCAGTCGCAGATGGCGCGTCAGGTCGTAACGCACAAGGTGCGTGAAGCCGAGCGTGAGCGCCAGTACGATGAGTTCAAGGACCGCGTCGGCGAAATCGTCAACGGTACGGTCAAGCGCGTCGAATACGGCAATGTCATCGTCGATCTGGGCCGCGGCGAAGGCATTATGCGCCGCGATCAGTCGATCCCGCGCGAAGCGTTCCAGGTCAACGACCGCATCCGCGCCTATATCTATGACGTGCGCCGCGAAACCAAGGGCCCGCAGATCATGCTGTCGCGCGCCCACGGTGGCTTTATGGCCAAGCTGTTCGCGCAGGAAGTGCCGGAAGTCTATGACGGCGTGATCGAAATCAAGTCGGTCGCTCGCGATCCCGGTTCGCGCGCCAAAATGGCCGTGCTGTCCAACGACAACTCGATCGATCCGGTCGGGGCCTGCGTTGGTATGCGCGGGTCGCGCGTGCAGGCCGTGGTCGGTGAACTGCAAGGTGAAAAGATCGACATCATCCAGTGGTCGCCCGACGAAGCCACCTTCATCGTCAACGCTCTCGCCCCGGCCGAAGTGTCGAAAGTGGTTCTGGACGAAGAAGAAGACCGCGTTGAGGTCGTGGTGCCGGACGAGCAACTGTCGCTCGCCATCGGCCGTCGCGGTCAAAATGTGCGTCTGGCCTCGCAACTGACGGGCTGGCAGGTTGATATCATCACCGAGTCGCAGGATTCTGAGCGTCGTCAGAAGGAATTTGCCGAGCGCACCGCTCTGTTCCAGGAAGCGCTGGATGCCGATGAGGTCATTGCGCAGCTTCTGGTCACCGAAGGCTTCTCGACCGTCGAAGACCTCGCCTATGTCGATCAGATGGAAATCGCCGCCATCGAAGGCTTTGACGAAGACACGGCGGCCGAGCTTCAGGCCCGCGCGCGCGACTATCTGGAGCGTTTCGAGGCCGAGCAGAACGCCAAGCGCGTTGAGCTGGGCGTCGAGGATGAGGTGCTGAGCGTGCCGGGCATCACCCTGCCCATGGCGGTCGCTCTGGGTGAAGCCGGGGTGAAGACGGTTGAAGATCTGGCCGATCTGGCCACCGATGAAGTGCGCGGCGGCTTTGAGCAGCGCGGTGCCGAAAAGGTCCGCGTGCCGGGCGCTCTGGAAAGCTTCTCCCTGTCGGTGGCTGATGCCGAGGCCCTGATCCTCAATGCCCGTATCGCTGCGGGCTGGATCGAAGCCCCGGAGCCGGAAGTGGCTTACGAAGAGTCTGAAGAGTCTTACGAAGAGGAGGGCGCGAATGACGCCATCCCTGAACAATGAGACCCTTATCGATCTGAATGACGATCTGGCTGAGGCGGGGGGTACCCCGTCTCAGACCGTTGCCGTGCGCGCATCCAACCGTAGGGACGTCGCTTCACACCAGTCAGTTCCCCGTGACGGCCTGATCCGCTTTGTGGTCGGGCCGGACGGCTTTGTGGTGCCCGATCTCAAGGAAACCTTGCCCGGACGTGGCCTGTGGTTAAAGGCCGATGCCGAAAGTCTGGCCCTGGCCATCAGAAAGAATCTGTTCTCCCGTGCCGCCAAACGCGCAGTCAAAACCCCTGAAGGCCTTGATAGCCTTGTTCCCGCGCTCATCCGCAAGCGCCTTCTCGATCAGCTTGGGCTGGCGCGGCGTGAAGGAAATCTTGTTACGGGGTTTGAAAAAGTCGCCACAGCGCTTAGATTAGGTAAAACCGCGCCTCATGCCGCTGGCCGTGCCGCGTGGCTGATCGAAGCCTCGGACGGGGCCGAAGACGGTCGCAGTAAACTTCTGAACCTGAGTAATGGCCAGACGCCGTCTGTCGGACTGTGCGGCCTGTTTTCCAATGATGAACTGAGCCTCGCTCTGGGGCTCGAAAATGTAATCCATGCCGCCCTGATTGAAGGGCGGCGGGCCGGGGCGTTTTCGCGTGAAGCGGAACGCCTTGGCGGGTTTGAGGCCCTGTTTCCTGCCCAATGGCGCGAAAGACCCTTTAACTCAAACTGAAAAGCGACTATCAGGGCGTGATCTTTTCACGGTCTGATCGTGGCCAGAGCGATGTGTCGAGACTGTATGTGGCGTTTATGACGGCCCTATCGCTCAAACCGAATAACGATTGTCCGAAACGAAGCCGGAATGCCGGTTTCATCATGTGTATGTTGCGAGCTGAATGAGCGATCCGAAAGACGATAAACCCGAAGCCCCCAAAGGCGATAATACCCGCGCTCCGCTGAGCCTGAAGCCGCGCGTCGGTGGCAATGTGTCCACCGGCACCGTGAAGCAGAGCTTCAGCCATGGCCGTTCCAAGACGGTGGTGGTTGAAACCAAGCGCCGCATCGGCACGCCTCCGCAAGGTGCGCCTTCGGGTGGGGCTCAGGGCACCAGTGGCGCGCCGCGTTCCGGTGGTGAAAATCTGGCGCGCCCGCGTCCGGCTGCCCCGCAGGGTTCTCCGTCTGCACCCCGTCCGGCACCATCGGGTGGCAATTCGGGCGGTCTGCGTCAGGATGAGCTGGAGCGTCGAGCCCGCGTGCTGGAGCAGGCGCGCGTTGATCAGGAACGCCGCGAAGCCGAAGCCCGCCGTCAGGCCGAACAGCGCGCCCGCGAAGAGGCAGCCCGCCGTGCGGCGGCAGCCGAAGCCACACCGAAGTCCGAAGCGCCCGCCCCCGCTTCCGCGCCGTCCGAGCCAGCCCCGCAGGCGCCTGCTCCGGTTCAGGCCGAAGCCCCACGTCGCAGCCCCATTGAAGAAGCTCTGTCGCGTCCGGCCCAGCGTGCGCCGCGCGAAGACCGTCGCGATGGCTTCCGTGATGATCGCGCGCCCCGCTCCGATCGTCCGCAAGGCGACCGTCCGCAGGGTCAGTATGGTGATCGTCCCCGCGGCGACCGCCCGCAAGGCGATCGTCCGCCGTTCAACCGTGATGGTAACCGTCCGCAGGGCGACCGCCCGCAAGGACAGTATGGCGATCGTCCCCGCGGTGATCGTCCGCAAGGTGACCGGCCTCAGGGTCAGTACGGAGATCGTCCCCGCGGCGACCGCCCGCAAGGCGATCGTCCGCCGTTCAACCGTGATGGCAATCGCACCCAGGGCGATCGTCCCAACTATGGCGAGCGCACGCCGCGTGGCGACCGTCCGCAAGGCGATCGCCCGCCGTTTAATCGTGATGGCAATCGTCCCCAGGGTGACCGTGGACCCAGAGATCCGAACCGTCCGCAGGGCGATCGTGGTCCGCGTCCGGCCGGTGAAACCGTCCGCTATTCGGCTAATTCCCCGCGTCCGCCGCGTGGTCCGGCCGGTGTGGCCCCGAACGCTCCGGCTGTATCGGAAGTCGATCGTATACGCTCTTCGCGTGGCTCGCCCGCCGGTAAGCCGGGTGACGTTCGCGCCCGTACCGGGGACGATGACGATCGTGGCCGCCGCGGCGGCAAGGCCGGTGCGCCGACCAAGGCCGTCTCGCAAACCCGTGGTGAGCCCAAGCGCCGCGAAGGCCGCCTGACCCTGCAAGCCGTTGTGGGTGACGACGAAGGCGCCGCCGATCGCATGCGTTCGCTGGCCTCGGTTCGCCGGGCCCGTGAGCGTGAACGTGAAAAGCGCAAGGGCGTCACCACCGAACAGGCACGCGTGTCGCGTGACGTGGTCATTCCGGATGTTATCACGGTTCAGGAATTGTCGAACCGTATGGCCGTGCGCGCCGTGGACATCATCAAGATGCTGATGAAGCAGGGGATGATGCTCAAGATCAACGACGTGATCGACTCCGATACCGCCGAGCTGGTGGCCACGGAATTCGGTCACAATGTGAAGCGCGTCTCTGAAGCGGACGTCCTCGAAGGCTTTATTGACGCCGCCGACCATGACGACGATACGGTGGTGCGCCCGCCGGTCGTGGCCGTCATGGGTCACGTTGACCACGGAAAGACCTCGCTGCTCGATGCGTTGCGTAAGGAAGATGTGGCCGCCGGTGAAGCCGGTGGCATCACCCAGCACATCGGTGCCTATCAGATCAAGGTGCCGTCGGGCGAGCGTATCACCTTCCTCGACACGCCGGGTCACGCGGCCTTCTCGGCCATGCGTGCGCGCGGTGCCAATGTGACGGATATCGTGGTGCTGGTCGTGGCGGCGGATGACGGCGTCATGCCGCAGACCATCGAAGCCATCAACCACGCCCGCGCGGCCAAGACGCCGATCATCGTGGCCGTCAACAAGATGGACAAGCACGAAGCCAATCCGCAGCGCGTCATCAACGAACTTCTGCAACACGAAGTCGTCGTCGAAGCGCTGGGCGGTGAAACCCAAATCGTTGAAGTGTCGGCCAAGACCGGCATGGGTCTCGACAATCTGGTCGAAGCCATCCTGCTTCAGGCCGAAGTGTTGGACCTGCGGGCCAATCCGGACCGTACCGCCGAAGGCGTGGTGATTGAGGCCAAGCTCGACAAGGGTCGCGGTCCTGTGGCCACGGTTCTGGTCAAGCGCGGTACGCTGAAGCGCGGCGACATCATCGTGGCCGGGGGTGCCTGGGGCCGCGTGCGCGCGCTCATCGACGAACGCAATGCGCAACTGCCCGAAGCGGGTCCGTCGCAGCCGGTGGAAATCCTCGGCCTCGATCAGGCCCCTGATCCGGGCGAAGCCTTCGCTGTGGTCGAAAACGACGCCCGTGCCCGCGAAATCACTGAGTACCGTCAGCGCGTGAAGCGTGAAAAGATGGTGGCTCCGGTGGGCGTGTCGCTGTCGGACATGATGTCGAAGCTCAAGGACAACAAGGTCAAGGAGCTTCAGCTTATCGTCAAAGCGGACGTGCAGGGTTCGGCCGAAGCCATTATCGGCTCGCTGGAAAAGGTTGGCAACGAAGAGGTTCGCGCGCGGATCATCCATTCGGGTGCTGGCGGTATCACCGAGTCCGACGTGCAACTGGCCAAGGGGTCCAATTCGCCCATCATCGGTTTCAACGTCCGTGCCTCCAAGCAGGCGCGTGATCTGGCCGAACGCGAAGGCGTCGAAATCCGCTACTACGCGATCATTTACGACCTGATCGACGACATTAAGGGCGTGCTGTCGGGCATGTTGGCTCCAATCCAGCGCGAAACCTTCCTCGGCAACGCGGAAGTGCTCGAAGTGTTCGACATCACCAAGGTCGGCAAGGTTGCCGGGTGCCGCGTCACCGAAGGTCGCGTCGAAAAGGGTGCGCGCGTGCGTATCCTGCGCGACGACGTCGTCATTCAGGAAATGGGCGTTCTCACCACGCTCAAGCGCTTCAAGGACGAGGTCAACTCGGTCGTGGTCGGTCAGGAATGCGGTATGTCCTTCGGTCCGTTCCAGGACATCAAGAAGGGCGACTTCATCGAATGCTTCACGGTCGAAGAGATCAAGCGCACACTCTAATCTGTTAAAAGTGTTTGGCCCGGCAGTACGCCGGGCCAAATGCTTTTTAGGGGTTGAGTTTAGCTTGTCTCTGATCCGTTATGGGGTGTGGGGTCCGTGACCCCACGCCTTATGAAAGACCAGCTATGCCCGCCATTATCTATAGGCAAGGTGACCTTCTGAAAGCGCCAGAACGGGTTATTTGCCACGGCTGTAACGCGCAAGGGAAAATGGGTGCGGGCATCGCTACGGCTATCAAGAAAATCTACCCTGAGGCCTTTTCTCTATATCGTGCGACTTACGAAGCCCAAGGAAACCGGCTTGAGCTGGGGCAATCGATATGGGTTGATTGCAGTGACGGTCGTACAGTCATCAACGCTATAACTCAGGAGTTTTTCGGACGTGATCCGAATACGGTTTATGTGAGTTACGATGCCGTACGCCGGGTATTAAGCGAGATTAACGACTGGGCGCAGAAGCGGCACACGCCGCCGTCAGTCGCCTTCCCGAAAATAGGCGCGGGTCTTGCTAATGGCGACTGGCACGTTATTGCAGAGATAATAGAGTCCGAGGCGTCGGCGTTTCAGCCGATAGTCTACTCGCTGTAGCTTCTTTCATTTGAAACCTTTGACTTTCTGAAAGATTTGCCTGCTATAGGCGGATCATGCCCGATACGACCTTTTTCGACCCGTCCCATTACGTTCTGATCATCAAATGCCCGGACACGCGCGGTATCGTCGCGGCGGTCTCTGGCTATCTGAACGACAACGACATCTCCATTGTCGAGTCGAATCAGTTCAACGACAGTCAGGGTGACATGTTCTATGTGCGGGTGGTCTTCAAACAGGCCGGCGCGCGGATGCCGCCCATGTCGATCCTGCGCGAAGGGTTCAAACCCATTGCCCATCGCTTCAGCATGGAATGGGATATCCATAATCTGAGCGTTCGCCCGCGTGCTATCATTGCCGTGTCGAAGTTTGGTCACTGTCTGTACGAGCTGCTGCACCGTTGGCGGTCGGGCCTGTTGCCAGTGGAAATCGCCGCCGTCGTCTCGAACCATGAAGACATGCGTTCGTTTGTCGAATGGAATGGCCTGCCCTTTGTGCACCTGCCTATCACCAAAGACACCAAGGCCGAGCAGGAGGCGCAGTTCCTCAGCCTTATCGAAACCCATCAGGCCGATCTGGTCGTTCTGGCGCGTTACATGCAAATCCTGTCCGATGCGTTTTCGCGCCGCTTAGAAGGTCGCTGCATCAATATCCACCACTCCTTCCTGCCGTCATTCAAGGGGGCCAAGCCCTATCACCAGGCGCATCAGCGCGGGGTGAAAATCATCGGGGCGACGGCGCACTATGTCACGTCGGACCTCGATGAAGGGCCGATCATCGAGCAGGACGTGCAGCGTGTGCACCATGGCCTGACGCCTGAGCAATTGGTGGCCATTGGTCAGGATATCGAGGCACGCGTACTGGCACGCGCCGTAACCTGGCATGCTGAGCGCCGCGTCATCATCAACGGCGGCAAGACCATCGTGTTTAGCTGATTTCGCGCTTGCGAAACCCCCGACCGCGTTGCAATGTTAGTCAACGGATCGGGGAAAAACAGCATGCCAGCGGCCAAGCGGAAACGGACGAAAGCGCCGGTTTCGAACCTTTATATCGTGCAATACGCCGAGGTGACGGGCGTTGGGATGGGACGCCTGAGCGATGGGGCGCTGTACCTGACTCAACGCGGGCTGGCGCGACTGTGCGGCGTGCAAAACGCCCATATCGGCACGATCAGCCGTGACTGGGACAGCGATAAACCGCGCATCCGGGCGATCAAGACGCGACTGTCCGAGATGAACGAAGAACGCGCCGCCGCCCATTCGGTCCTGACCTATCAGGGGCGGCGTCAGTACTGCTATGATGTGGCGGTGTGTCAGGCCATCCTCAGCTATTACGCCAACGATGCCGGACGCCATGTGCAGGATGAGGCGGCCGCGCACGTTTATGACGGTGCGGGCCTGAACGCCTATATTGTCCATGCGCTGGATGGGTTTGTCGCTCCGGTCGAAACGCCGCCAATCCGCTTTCAGCCGGTTGCCGAGACGCCCGCCGATGAGGCCGATATCGTCGTCGGCTATGAGGTCAATGACGCCGTTTCGCGGATGGTTATGGCTTATTACCAGTTGTCGTTTGCCATGGCGCAGGCCTATGTTAACTGGCTGCGCACCCTGATGCAGGCAGCATCGTGGAACCGGCTGGGTCTTTATGTGCCGCTCAATGCCTTTATTTCGCGGGGCTGAACGGGACTTTAAGCGTCAGGTAAGTCGCCCGCGCTCAAAGAGCGAAGCGTTAGCGCAACAAAAAAGCGGTGATCTAAGTCTTGCGTTTGAAAGGTACTTTGAGGGTCAGATAGGTCGCCGCCCGCCATATCCATTCCAGCGGGCCATAGTGGAAATGGCCGAACCACAGGTGCGCCAGACCCATCTGCGCCGTAAAGGCAACGAGGCCGAGCACGACCGCTTCCGACTGGCTCATCGTAGCGTGTAGCCCCAGACCGAAGCTGTAGAAGACCGGCACGAAGACCAGTGACTGCCCTACATAGAGGCTGAGCGTCATGCGGCCGGGGGCGGCAAAGGCGTTCAGCCAACGATGCAGCGGGCCGAAATAGAGGCTGAGGAACCCGAACATAAGGGTCAGCATGATGCTGAGATCTGTCAAACTGGACCAGATACCGGACCACAGGGCATTGGGCATACGCAACGCCCCGGTTACCGGGATCAGACCACTGATCAGGCCCTGACTATGCCACAGAATAAGGGCGGCGATTAGCGACACGAGAAGACCGATCAGGCGCACCCGCCCAAAGCGTTCCGGCTGACTGAAAAAGCCGATACGCCCCAGACAGAGGCCGATGAGCGACAGGCCCAGTATCTGGCTCAGGCGGCCAGATTCGTACATGAACATCCACTTGAACGGATGGCCGTCCACCCAATTCTGACGCACGGTCTCAAGGAGGCTCTTGCCGGTCAAATAGGCATCGGGGATCGTTCCGCCCCAATAACCGAACGGGCGATTGGCCCAGTCGGCCCCGCTTAGCGCGGCCCCCAACTGAATCCACATCAAAGGCTGAAGAAGACAGATCACGCCGATGGTGGCGATCAGAGCGGTGGATTTCAGTCGATAGAAGGGGACCAGCAGCACGCCCATAAGCGCCAGAACCTCCAGTATATCGCCGCGATACCACAGCCCATGCAGCAGGCCGATGATCAGCAGCACCGCCAGCCGCCAGAGAAAGCGTCCGGTGAAATCGACGCCCTTACGCGCCGAATTGTCCATGATGATGAAGAAAGAGACGCCGAAGCACAGGGCCATCAGCGCAAAGGCCTTGCCACCAAACAGGGTGAAGATGACGTTGTGCCACATAAGCTGCACCGGATCAGTGACCGGGTGTGCCCAGTACAGCTCAAACAGTTCCGGCATGTGCACCATGAACAGACCAAACAGCGCAAAACCGCGCAGGGCATCGAGCCCTTCAAGACGCTGCGGCGTCGATGGGACGCTCTCGGGGGTGGCCATATTGTCTCTCCCTGGCTGGCCCGCTCTGTGATCGGGCCTTATAGGGGGACTATAGACAACGTTATCGTAAGCTGGCAAGTGCGCCCCTTACGTGCAGAATCTCATGGAAAATCTGTCAAAAAGGCTTATAGGGGGCGGATGAAAAGACACTCCGATAAAACCCGCGGTCACAAGGCCGAGGCTCAGGGACCAAGCCAGCGCCAGTTGCGCGCCGGCGAACTGGTCCGTCACGCGCTGGTTGAAATCCTACGCGAAGAAGAACTGCACGACGAGGCCCTGCAGGGGGTTTCGATCACCATTACCGAAGTCCGTTGCTCGCCGGACCTGCGCCACGCCACGGTGTTTGTGGAACCGCTTGGGGCTGGTCTCGGGGGCGTGACTATCTCAAAGGACAAGATCGCTCCGGCGATTGAGGCGCTCAACCGTCACGCCAAGTTCCTGCGCGGGATTCTGGGGCGCATGATCGATATGAAGTTTACGCCGGACTTGCGGTTCCTGCATGACGAAAGTTTTAATGAGGCGGCGCGAATCGACGCCCTGTTCATGCGTCCGGACGTGGCCAGAGACCTGAGAAACGATCCGCGTCACGAGGATGAGGACGAGGACTAGGCCTTGGCACGTAAGAAAAAAGGTGATCTGGTCAATGGCTGGGTCTGTCTGGACAAGCCCGTAGGGATGGGCTCGACTCAGGCCGTGAGCTTCGTGCGGCGTCTGTTTAATGCGCAAAAGGCCGGGCACGCCGGTACTCTGGACCCGATGGCGTCGGGCATCTTGCCCATCGCGCTGGGTGAGGCGACCAAGACCGTCCCCTATCTGATGGAAGCGGACAAGGTCTATCGTTTCACGGTTCGCTGGGGGCAGCGCACGGCCAGCTTCGACCTCGAAGGTGAGATCCTTGAACAGGACGATCTGCGCCCGACCGAGGCGGAAATCCGCGAAGTCCTGCCGCAGTTCATCGGCGAGATCGAACAGGCCCCGCCCGCCTTTTCGGCGATCAAGGTCGATGGGCAGCGCGCCTATGATCTGGCGCGCGAAGGTGTGGAAGTCGAGCTGGAGGCGCGGCCGGTGGTCGTGCACGACCTCACTCTGGAGCGTATTCTCTCCGCCGATGAGGCCGAGTTTCGCCTCCATTGCGGCAAGGGCACCTATGTGCGGGCCATTGCGCGCGACCTCGCGTTGGAGTTGGGCGTGCTGGGCGTTGTCAGCGCACTGCGCCGTGAGCGCGTCGGCGGCTTCGACATTAATTTGTCCGCAGGGGTGGAAAAGTTAGAGGATTTGAGGCATAGAGACGCCGCTTTGGACGCTTTGCTTCCCGTAGAGACGGCGCTGGACGACATCCCGGCCCTGCCTGTGACGGAAGACGAGGCCACAAGGCTCAAACAGGGTCGCGAAATTCCCCTGTCCTTCTCCCGCACGCAAACGGCGGAAGACGCTCTGAAAATCCGGTCAAAATCGGGAAAATCGGAGCACGGGCGTACCCTTTGGGCGCACCGGGACGGAGACATCGTTGCCCTGGGCGAATTGCGGCTGGGGCAATTTTACCCCACACGCCTTATCAACCTGTAACCCTGCGGACCTTGTCCGTGAAAGGAGACCCCGATGTCGATCACGCTTGAGCGTAAAGCTGAACTGATCAAGACCCACGCCCGTTCGGAAAACGATACGGGTGGGTCCGAAGTGCAAATCGCCATCCTGTCGGAGCGCATTGCCAACCTGACCGAGCACTTCAAGACGCACAAGAAGGACAACCACTCCCGTCGTGGCCTTCTGAAGCTGGTGTCGCAACGCCGCCGCCTGCTGGACTATCTCAAGGCCACCGACACCGCCCGTTACACGGCGATCGTCGAGACCCTGGGTCTGCGTCGCTAAGACTATCTCTCAGGGCCTGACGCAACGTCAGGCCCTGATTGTATTATGGATACCCGGAACGCGATCCGGGCATAGAATTCGCGTGACGGTCCCATCAAATCGGGACAGATATAGGTTTGCCGGATGATACGGCAGACGTTTTCGGGAAGGGATTCGCCCTTCCTTACACCGGGTCGCCGCCCAGTCAGGCCGCCACCCTTCAGCCACCCCGTCAGGAATGGGCCTGCCGGGTGACAGAAAGACACACATGTTTGACATCAAAAGAAAAACCATCGAGTGGGCCGGGCGCAAACTGACGCTCGAAACCGGACGTATCGCCCGTCAGGCGGACGCCGCCGTGCTGGCTACTTACGGTGAGACCACCGTGCTGGCGACCGTGGTTTATGCCCGCGCGCCGAAGCCGGGTCAGGACTTCTTCCCCCTCACGGTCAACTATCAGGAAAAGACCTTCGCCGCCGGCAAGATTCCGGGCGGCTACTTCAAACGTGAAGGTCGTCCGAGCGAAAAAGAAACGCTCGTTTCGCGCCTGATCGACCGTCCGATCCGCCCCCTGTTCGTCAAGGGTTTCAAGAACGAGGTTCAGGTCGTCGTGACCGTGCTGTCGCACGACATGGAAAACGATCCGGACATCCTCGGCATGGTCGCCGCCTCTGCAGCCCTGACCCTGTCGGGCGTGCCCTTCATGGGGCCCATCGGCGGCGCCCGCGTCGGCGTCATCGATGACGAATATGTCCTAAACCCGACTCTGGATCAGATGAAGCAAAGCGCGCTCGACCTCGTGGTCGCCGGTACGCAGGACGCCCTGATGATGGTCGAGTCTGAAGCGCAGGAACTGTCCGAAGACAAGATGCTCGGCGCGCTGATGTTCGCCCATGCCGGTATGCAGCCGGTCATCGACGCCATCATCGAGCTGGCGGAACACGCCGCCAAGGAACCGTTCGAATTCGAAGCCGAAGACTTCTCGGACGTTGTGGCCAAGATCAAGGAACTGGTGGGTTCCGACATCATCGCTGCCTACGCCCATAAGGGTAAGCACGAGCGTCACGCCGCTGTCGGCGAAGCCAAGAAGAAGGCCGCGGCTGTTCTGGTGAAGTCCGAAGAGAACCCTGAGGGCGTCGAAGCCGCCGTCTTCGGTTCGGCCTTCAAGGAATGTGAAGCCGACGTTCTGCGCCGTGACATCATCGACCACGGCAAGCGCGTGGACGGTCGTGCTGTCGATAAGGTCCGTCAGATCGTGTCGGAAGTCGGCGTCCTGCCGCGCACCCACGGATCGGCCCTGTTCACCCGTGGTGAGACTCAGGCTCTGGTCGTGGCCACGCTCGGCACCGGCGAAGACGAGCAGTTCATCGACGCGCTGGAAGGCACCTATAAGGAACGCTTCCTGCTGCACTATAACTTCCCTCCGTACTCGGTGGGTGAAGCGGGCCGCATGGGCTCGCCTGGCCGCCGCGAAATCGGCCACGGCAAGCTGGCGTGGCGTGCCATCCGTCCGATGCTGCCGTCGGCGGAAGAATTCCCCTACACCCTGCGTGTCGTTTCCGAGATCACCGAGTCGAACGGCTCGTCCTCAATGGCCACCGTCTGCGGCACCTCGCTGTCGCTGATGGACGCCGGCGTGCCGCTGAAGCGTCCGGTGTCGGGTATCGCCATGGGCCTGATCCTCGAAAAGGACGGCTATGCGGTTCTGTCGGACATTCTGGGTGACGAAGACCACCTCGGCGACATGGACTTCAAGGTGGCCGGTACCGAGCTCGGTATCACCTCGCTGCAAATGGACATCAAGGTCCCGGGCATCACCGAAGAGATCATGACCAAGGCGCTGCGTCAGGCCAATGAAGGCCGTCTGCACATCCTCGGTGAAATGAACAAGGCTATTTCGGGCGCCCGCGAAGAGCTGGGTGAATTTGCGCCGAAGATCGAGACGATCAAGATCGCGACCGACAAGATCCGTGAAGTCATCGGGTCGGGTGGTAAGGTCATCCGTGAAATCGTGGAGAAGACCGGTGCCAAGATCGACATCGGCGAAGACGGCACCATAAAGATCGCGGCTTCCGAACAGTCGAAGATCGATGCGGCCCGCGACTGGATCAAGTCCATCGCTTCGGAGCCGGAAATCGGCGCCATCTATAAGGGCAAGGTCGTGAAGGTCGTCGATTTCGGCGCGTTCGTGAACTTCTTCGGTGCCAAGGATGGCCTCGTCCACATCTCGCAGATCAAGAACGAAAAGGTCGCCAAGACCTCGGACGTCCTGAGCGAAGGCGACGAAGTGAAGGTGAAGTTCCTGGGCTTTGACGATCGCGGCAAGACCAAGCTGTCGATGAAGGTCGTCGATCAGGAAACCGGCGAAGACCTCACCGAAAAGCTGGCCGCCGAAAAGGCTGCCCGTGACGAGGCCCGCGCGGCTTCAGGCGAAGCGCCGGAAGCTGACGGCGATGAGGGTGGCGAAGAGCGTTCGGGCGGTGACCGTCCGCGCCGCTCGCGTCGTCCCCGTCGCGACTAATCGGGTCAAGGGGGCTGAGCCCCCTTGCCTTAGGCAAAGGAAAGGGCGGTCCCGTTTGGGGCCGCCTTTTCTTTTTGAATGAAGACGACGGGGCCACAGGCCCCTCGACCCAACGACTGCAAAGCGTTAAAACTCTCCCATGCACACACTTACCGACCAAATCCTAGACCGGGGCGCGATCCTGCTTCTGGCCAACAGGGGTGAGCGCGCACGGCTGGTCGGCTGTGAGGCGGAGGAGCTGGACCTCAGCGATCTTATTCTGAACGGCTGGGTGTTCGAAGACTGTATTCTGCGCAAGACGAAGTTTCGCGGGGCGAAGCTCGAGCAGGCGCACTTTATTTCCTGTAAGGGCGGGCAGGCCGATTTCACTTCTGCCGATCTGACCGAGGCGCACTTTATAGCGTGCGATTTCAACAACACCCCGTTCAAGGGGACCGGTCTGGCGCAGGCGCATTTTATCCGCTGTAAACTGACCGGGGCGGATTTCACCCATAGCCGACATGTCGATATCCGTTTCGAAGACTGCCGCCTCAATGATGCCCGCCTGAGGGGCATCGGTTTTGTCAAACAGACGCTCAAATCGCTTGATCTGACCAATGCCGACCTTCAGGGCTGCGACTTTCGGCAGGTGATGTTTGAGGACTGCAGCCTACGTGATGCGTTGCTCGATCATGCCCGGTTTGAAGGGGCGGACCTGCGCGGTACGGATATTGGTGGCGTGCGTCTGGAGGATGCGCGCCGGTTCAAAGGCGCGACCATTTCGCGTGCCCAGGCCGCAGAACTGCTTTCAGAACTGGGGCTTAAGGTGCGTTAGACTGTCGGACGTTTTTGTTTCCGAGCCGTCGCAGGCCTTTTGAAAACCTATATCCCTGTTACCAACCAAGAAAATATATTTCGCGTCTGCAACAATCGTCCAAAAATTACCCAAAATTACAAACGTTTAACGGGTCATATCTGCAAAATAATGTATGGAGGAAGCAACGGGGGTGGGCCATTGCGTCGTATAAAGACGGCGGGCTTGTCCCGATCATACATATTCAGAGCACCCAACATGTCCTCTTCCAAGCGCCTTGCCGGCACCAGCCTGTCCGTCCTCGCCTCGTTTTTACTTGTATCTGCCGCCGCGGCACAGACGGCTGCGCCCACAGCTGAAAAGCCCGCCGAACAGAAGGCCCCGGAAAAGGCCCCGGAAAAGGCACCTGAAAAGGCTGATGAGCCGACCACCATCACCGTCACGGGGGCCAAGGCTCAGAACCGAATTGACCGTCAGGTCTATGATAACACCAAAAATGCCGATGCGGCCATCGGCACGGCGGCGGACACGCTGAACAAGGTGCCGGGCGTTACGGTCGACGCCAATGGCAATGTCGCTCTGCGCGGCAACACAAATGTCCAAGTCTATATCGATGGCAAGCCTTCGGCCATGATGCAGGGCGACAATCGCGCCGGGGCCATTCAGGCGATGTCGGGCGGTGATATCTCGTCGGTTGAAGTCATGAACAACCCAGGTGCGCAGTTCTCATCGGAAGGCACCGGTGGCATTATCAACCTCGTGATGCGCAAGAACCGCCGTCCAGGTGGCTTTGGTTCCGCCAATGTCGCCGTGGGCGATGGCCGATATAATGGCGGTGTCAATGGTAGCTACACGGCGGGCAAGATTTCGGTCAACGGCGGTATCAACTACCGCGACGAAAGTGGTTTTGGCCGCAATACGCGCCGTCTGATTAATCGCGACACCAATGGCAATGTCATTTCGCGTACGGACTCAAACGGTTCCGGTACAGGTGGTTTCACCAACTTCAACGTCAATGCCGGTATCGACTATAATCTGGACGACACCAATACGCTCAGCGCTCAGGTCACCTATAACAAGCGTGAGTTTACAACAGAAGGCACGGGCGTCACGGCGAGCTATAATGCTCTGGGCGCAGCAACCCGAGCCTTCACGAACGAGACACGTTCTAAGAATCCGGGTGCGGATCAAAGCCTCGCGTTGACCTGGAGCCATACGGGTAACCTGCCCGGCGAAACGCTTAAGGCGGATTTGCGTATCAGTCGGTCAACAGGATCGAGCGAGTACGTCAATATCAACAACTTCACGCTCCCGACTGTCTCCACGACTACAGATACGAAAGTGTCATCGCGCGCCCTCAGCAGCGCCGTGTTCAGCGTGGATTATAACCGCCCGGTGGGAACCGATCAGCTGACCACCGGTATCCAGATCACGCGCGATGACAATACGGTCAATAATGAATCGACCGGTATTGGTGCGGATGGCCTTGGCAATACGCTCCTGTCCAATAGCTTCCAGTATAAGCAGACCCTGAGCGCGGCCTATGCCACCTATCAAAAGCCGTTTGGTGAAAAGTGGGTCGTTTTAGGCGGTGTGCGCGTCGAAAACCTCGATCTCGACACCTTCCTTGCCAACACCGGTACGCAGACGAGCGTAAATTACACTAAGGTGAGCCCCAGCTTCTTCGCCACTTATCTGCTATCGGACACCGCCAAGCTTCGCTTCTCCTATGCGCGTCGTCTGCAGCGTCCGAACCCGCAGGCGCTCAATGCGGCCATCACCTATGTCGATGCGCAGAACGTCAGCCAGGGCAATCCTGACCTCAAGCCGCAGGAGACGGACTCATTCGAACTGGGCTATGAGGTGACAAAGCCCAAGATCAATTATCAGATCCGCGGATACTATCGCGAAAACAACGATGTCATCACGCAAACGAGCCGCTTCATCACCGGCAATGTGCTTTTGACGACGCAGGAGAACGGCGGCTCCAGCACGGCCGGTGGCGTCGAAGTCAACGTCAATGGACAGGTGACGCCTAAGCTGAACCTGTCTCTGGGTGGGGACGTGTCACACACGGAGCTGACCACGCCGGCCAACGGGACGCAAGAGGCTGATTCAGTCAACGGCCGCATGAATTTCACCTACACCCTTACGCCGAAGGATACGCTCCAAGCCTTCTTCTTTGCGCGCGGCAAGACCCTGACCGGCCAGGGCTATACCGAGCCCTTTGGCATGGGGAACATCACCTATGCCCGCAAGCTGACGCCAAAGGCGACGCTGACGGTGACGGTGCGCGACCCGCTGAATACGGGTAAGTCGGTGAGCTATACGGACACTAAGACGGTCTATTCAGAATCTTCCCGCAGCCAGCAGGCAAGCGTCTTCTATGTAGGTCTGCGTTACACCTTTGGTGGTCCTACCCCGGCCAATGCGCAACAAAATCAGTGGCGCATGATGGGTGGCCCGGGCATGGGTCCGCGCCCCGGCGGGATGTAATCCGGATTTATCGGGGTCGAGGGGCCAATGGCCCCTCCTCTTGGAACACTAAGATAGGGCGACCCCTCGAGGGGATCGCCCTTTCTTAATGTTAGATAAGATGAAGCGGTCAGGACGCCTTCACCCCGATACGATCAGTGTCACTTCGGCACCACGCGCACAATGCGCCCTTCGGCATTGTCAAACGCCGCATAAAGCGCACCGTCCGGACCCTGCACGACGTCGCGAATGCGTTCTTTGAAGTCGGTGAGGAGCTTTTCCTCTTTCACCACCTTGCCGTTTTCCAACGTAATCATACCGAGGTAGCGGAATTTCAGCGAGGCGACAAACACCTTGCCCTGCCACTGCTTATAAGGCCCAGTGTAGAAGACCATATTGCCGGGGGCCATTGACGGCGTCCAGTAATAGAGCGGTTGCTCGAGCCCGTCCTTCGCCGTTTCACCGATCTTGCCGCCGCCATATTCTTCGCCATAGGTGATCAGGGGCCAGCCATAATTCTTGCCCGGCTTGACGATATTGATTTCGTCCCCGCCCTGTGGGCCGTGCTCATTGGTCCACAGATCGCCGGTTTTCGGGTGCACAAAGGCCCCCTGCTGATTGCGGTGCCCGACGCTCCAGATTTCGGGCTTGGCCCCGGGAGTCTTCACAAACGGATTGTCGTTGGGGATCGAGCCGTCCGGGCGGATGCGCAGCGTCTTGCCGATCGTGGTATCAAGCCGTTGCACCAGAGGCCGCTGATTGGCGCGGTCGCCGACCGTGATAAACAGATATTGTCCGTCTCTGGAAAAGACGATGCGCGAGCCCCAGTGGTTGGGGCTTTCGACCTTGGGCGTCTGCCGCCAGATGACCTGAATACCGGTAATGGCCGAACCGTCGAGCTTGCCGCGCGCCACCGCCGTGCCCGCCGTATCGTTTTCGCCTTCTTCAGAGAAGCTGAAATAGACGAGGCCATTTTCGCTGAATTTCGGATCAACCGCGACGCCCAGAAGACCGCCCTGACCGTAATCGACCACCGAGGGGCCGCCGGAAATCGACTGAAGGCTCTTGCCGTCCTTGCTGATCAGCTTGATCCCACCGGCTTTTTCCGTAACCAGTAAACGCCCGTCAGGCAGAAAAGCCATGCCCCACGGCTGTTCTATACCTTCGGCAAACACTCGAGCTTCAAAGGCGTTCGACTCAGGCGCAGGGCGGCTGGCCGTCTGGGCGCAGGCGGGGGTGGTCAGGAGCAGCGTCAGGCTCAGACCGGTGAGCATCAGATCTCGGCGTTTCATCAGGGCCTCTTTTCGCAGGGGTTTGCGCGAGATTAGCACCCCCTGATACGGCCGCCAGTTAAAAACCGATTGCATAATGGATTGATAGAGCAAGAAAAAACCCCGCCGGACGAACCAGCGGGGTTTTCAATTCCGACAAGCGGTAGAGAGTTAGCCCTCGGTGGACTCGCTGGCCGCCATCTGGGCGCGCAGTTCGTCGCCCTTCGAGCCGCGCGTCGAGTTTTGCGAACGCTCGACGATACGAGCCGACTTGCCGCGACGATCGCGCAGATAGTACAGCTTGGCGCGACGCACGACGCCGCGACGCTTGACTTCGATCGAGTCGATGTTCGGCGACAGCAGCGGGAACTTACGCTCCACGCCTTCGCCGAAGGAAATCTTGCGGACGGTGAAGGTTTCGTTGATGCCCGTGCCGGCGCGGGCGATCACGACGCCCTCATAGGCCTGAACGCGCTCACGGTCGCCTTCCTTGATCTTCACGTTGACGCGGACGGTGTCGCCCGGTTGGAAAGCCGGAACGGTCTTGCCAGCCTTCAGCTTGGCCACTTCTTCGGCTTCGATCTTTTGAAGCAGGTTCATGATGTAACTCCAATTTTGGGCTTACTCCCCTTTGGGAGCGCCTTTTGCCTGTGATTTGGAAAGATACGCCGCCCAGAGGTCTGGTCTGCGTTCCTTCGTGGTTGCCTCTCTTTGTTTTTGCTTCCATGCGGCCATCTTCTTGTGATCGCCGGACAAAAGCACTTCGGGGATGTCGAGGCCCTCAAACGTCCGCGGTCGCGTGTACTGCGGGTGTTCGAGGAGACCATCCTCAAAACTTTCGGTATCGAGGCTGTCGGCGGCCCCCAGAACCCCTGGGATAAGCCGCACAACTGCCTCTATGGTGACCATCGCCGCCGACTCTCCGCCCGCAAGGACGGCGTCACCGACGCTGATTTCCTCAAAACCGCGCGCATCCAGTACGCGCTGATCAACGCCTTCGAAACGACCGCACAAAACGATCAGGCCCGAAGCCTTCGACCATTCCCTGACCTTGTCCTGGGTGAGCCGCCGTCCCCGGGCGCTCATATAGACTTTGGGCCGGTCATCGGCCCCCAGACTGTCAAGCGCCTTGGCGATCACATCGGCCTTAAGCACCTGTCCGGGACCGCCCCCGGCAGGGGTGTCGTCGAGAAAGCCGCGCTTATCGCTCGAAAATGTCCGAATGTCCACAGGCTCAAGCGCCCAAAGCTGAGATTCTTTGCTGGCATTGCCCAGAACCGATACCCCCAGCGGGCCGGGAAAGGCTTCCGGAAACATGGTCAGTACCGATACGCGATAGGGCGCGGCGGTCTCAGGGGAGTGTTCAGGCAGATCATTCATTGGGCGGGGCCATAGCACAGACCCCTACCGCCCGCAAATCGCCTGTGCCTTAACGATGCCTGAGGCCATCAACGCCGCAAACGCAGCGTCAGGCCAATGGTGCGCGGCTGCCCCAAAAAGGCATTAAACGTGCCCGACTGCAGAGGTGCACCGAACACCACCTGATAATAGGTCTCATCGGTCAGATTCGTGCCCCACAGGTCAAGCGCCACCGTCTCATCGCGGTTCGCTACACTGAGCCGTCCATTCATTAGTGTATAGGCACCTTGGATCTTGATAGGGGCGAGATCAGAACCGGTATTGTAATCGGAATTATAGCGGGCATCGAGCGCCGCGCCCCAATTCAGACCTTGCCATTCGCGGTGATAATCGGCCTGAAGCGTCGCCGACCATTTGGGCGCAAACGACGCGCGTGCCTCGGTGAGGCGCGGCAGGCCAGGCACAGGCTGCGGTCCGAACTGGCTCTCAGACCAGGTAACGCCGCTGACCAGACGCAGGCCGTTCTTCAGCGTCAGGCGCGTTTCTGCCTCTAAACCATGCGAGGTCAACTCCGGCACCGAGGTGACAAGGAAGGTCGCCCCCAGAAAGGTATTGAGCTGAAAATCGTGGAACTGCTGATGGAAGGCGGCGGCATCAAAGGCCAGACGCCCGCGCCACCAGCGGCCTTTCAGCCCGACCTCTAAGGCTGTGACGGTTTCGGGCCGGAACGAGGTGTCGCGGTCAGCGGCAAAGGTACTGGTCTGTTCCCGGTCGAGATTGAAGCCGCCGCCCTTCCAGCCACGCGCCACCGAGGCATAGCTCATCACCGAAGGCGTGGTCTGCCAGCTTAGTTTGAAGGTGCCAGTGACGGCGTCGTCCGATAGCTTCTGCCTCAGATCGAGGCGGTTGAAGGCGGGATTGGAAAAGGACTGACACAACGTGCCGAGGCTCGTTGCACTTCTCGACTGCGCCGCCGCACACCCGACGCCGCCATCCGTATTGCTATAGGCGGAGTTCAGCGTCTTGGTCTGACGGTTGAAGCGCAGTCCAAGTACCGCCGACACGTCGCTCGTCAGCGCCCAGTCGAGATTGGCGAACAGGGCGGCATTGCGCTCCGTCTGACGATGGATGTCGCGCGCGCCGCCCCCGATGGGATAGGCGCTGCCAGCGCTAAGCCCCGTCAGACTGGCGACGCGGGTGGGCGAGGCCCCGGCGGACAGGAGCAGGCTGAGATAAGGCTCATAGTCTTCGCCATAGACGTAGGAATCGCGCCGGGTCACCTTTTCTGATGACAGATAGACGCCGGTCAGCCAGTCGAGCGGGCCGTTTTTCCCCGCTAGCCGCCATTCCTGACTGAGCGTATCGAAGCGCGTGCCGAAATCGGCGGGGATGCGGTAATAGATGTCAGCTCCTGAAAAGTCGGCATCATAACCCTGACGATGATCGAAGCGGCGCACCGCCGTCAGGCTGGTCAGGGTCGGACCGCTGTCGAGCCGCCAGTTGACCTCCGCCGACAGGCCGCCATCCTGGATACGCTGAGCGGTCGAACGGTTGCTGAAGGCGCGTCGGCCATCGATATCGGCGGTGGTGGCCACGCCGTTGCCTGCCGCCAGACTATTGATCCAAGGCGCGGTTGCGCCCACCTGAACCACTGTGCCGGTGCAGCAGTTTTCGTCGCGCGCCGTATAGTCGGCAATCAGCCGCACCCCGAGACGGTCGGCGTCCATGTATAGAAGCTGACCGCGCAGGGAGTCGTAGTTCTGATCGCCGTCGCGGGTCTCGCCGCGCGGACCCTGGCCCGTAGTAACGCGGTACTGGCCATCGCGTTGCCGGTGGACCAGCGACAAGGACCCGGCCCATTTATCGGCCAGCGGCGCTGACACATAGGCAGTGGCCGCGAAGGTGCCACGCTCGCCCGCCGTTAGCTCATAGACCTGTTCGGGTGTAAAGCGCGGAGCCTGTGTGACGGCCTGAATAATGCCCGCTGACGCCCCCTTGCCGAACAGGCTGGTCTGCGGCCCCTTGAGGATCTCGATGCGCTCCACGACCCCCAGATCGCTCATGGCCGTGGCGGTGCGGGCGCGCACTACGCCATCAATCACCACGCCGACTGACGATTCCAGACCGGGATTGTCGCCAACCGTGCCGACACCACGCAGACGGGCTGTGGTCTGGGCTTCGTTGGCGGTGGAGGTGATCAGCAGCGACGGCGTCAGAACCTGTGCGTCGCGCAGGTCGTAAGCGCCGGCACCTCGCATCTGTTCACCGGTGATAACGGCCACCGAAAGCGGGGCGTGGGAAAGGGTTTCGGGCTTCTTGCGTGCGGTGACCACGACCTCGGTCACCTCCTGCGCCCACACGGGACCTGCAATCGCGCTGGTGATTGCAGTCGCGGTCAGTAAGCGAACGGCGAGGGGAAGGGCGCGGTGGCCGCAGAGCGGTAAAAACATGCAGGAGCCTGGCATTGTCATTATATTGAACGCCACCCATTAAAACGTTCAATAAATAAGCGCAAGGCCGAAATGCCGTGAGCTGGAGCCTGTTGTCCTGAATCTGAAATTTGCTGCCGGCTGATATCGCCCGGTGACGAATTACGATACGAGACCTGCCACGGGGCGATGTCAGGGGTGAGACTGTTTGTTTGAAAACGACCGTGGCTAGAGTATTCGTCGGCTAGGTGAGCCGTAGCATGTTTCTAAATTATTGGTTTATAACGCAATTATCAAGAAATGGCCTGGTTTAGTTTTTTGGCGCATTTTCCGATTGTGCTCTAGTTTTTCTCGGTCTTGTCCGTGGCGCGGCGCATGGGGCCACGGTAATCCGGGTTTTTGCGGCGGCGGCGGTCGGGGCCAGTATAACTGGCTGACTTCACCCAGGAGCGCTCGTTGTCGATGACGCTTTTCATGCGGTCGATCAGGGCGCGCGCCGTCAACGGCTTAGCCACAAACTCATTCACCCCTGCGTCGCGCGCCGCCAGTACATGTGAGCGGTCGGTATGACCGGTCATCATGATAATGGGTACATAGGGATGTGGACTGTCTGACCCCGTGCGGATAAGGCGCGTCATCTCAATGCCATCCAGCGTTTCCATAACGAGGTCGGTAATGATGACGTCAGGGCGCCAGTCGCGCACGATTTCCAGCGCTTCGGCGCCATCGGACGCTTCGCGGATATTGGTGATGCCCATGGCGCGCAACATGGTGCAGACAATCACCCGCATATAGTGGTTGTCGTCAACGACCAGCGCCAGAACACGCGAAAAGTTACTCACTCAGTCCTCACAGCCCTAAAGGACACCGGTTTGAACCGTCCGGTCCTCCCCTTTAACGAAAACATTAAACTTAGCGATAGGTTAATAGACGCTTTTTATGACCTGTACCGCCAAAAAAATTTCACATCCTCTTGAACAGAGGGTTTTGACGCCCGCGCGGAACCGGACCATACTCCGCCGCAACATAAAGGGGGATCCCCAATGATCGACTGGCGTAATCGTACCGTCATCAGCGCCGCTGCGGCTGTTTTGATTTCTGGGTTCTGCGTGGGGTTCTTGACGGCCAAAGCGACCGAAGGTGGCTTCAAATCGCCCGCGCCCGGGGGTCAGATTCCCATTACCGAAACCATGGGCAAGCTCTTTGGCAAGGTTCGCGATAAGAACGCTCCCCGCTCCGGCGGCATGAAGCCTGCCGGTTTTGCCGTCTGGAAACAACGGCTTGATACGTCCGGATCCTCACCGCAGGCCTGCGTCGAATTTTCCAGACCGCTGGATGCCTCCAAATCCTATGGCGACTACGTACTGGTGTCACCGGAGCTGCCGTCGGCCCCGGCGGTCACGGTAAAGGGGTCCGAACTGTGCGTTGGTGGGTTCGGCTTTACCGACCGCCGTGTCACGCTGCTCAAGGGCCTGCCTTCAGCGGGTAAGGACACGCTGAAACAGAATGCCGATGTCGATTTCACTTTCGGGGAAAAGCCGCCCTATGTCGGCTTTGCTGGCAACGGTGTCATTTTGCCGCGCGAGGAATCGGACGGGGTGGCTGTAGAAAGCCTTAACGTCTCAACACTGGCGTTTGAGGTCTGGCGTGTCGGCGACCGCAATCTTGTGCGCAAAACGATCAGCGCGCCGGACGCGACCGCTGAGGGCGATTACGATTATGAATGGGGCGAGGACAGCCCCAAGGGCGAAGGCTATAAGATCTGGTCCGGTAAGGTGGCGGTCAAGGGTGGCGCGGGTGAGCGCGTTACCACCGTCTTCCCGCTGGGGGCTGTGCTAAAAGACCTCAAGGCCGGGGCCTATGTGGTGAAAGTGCGTGACGCTTCGGGTGGCCGCGACAAGAAGGAGAGTGATCAGCCGGCACAGGCGCGCCGCTGGATACTGTTCACCGATATGGCCCTGACCACCTATACGGGCACGACGGGTGTCGATGTGGTGGTGCGCTCGCTGAAAACCGCCCGACCGATGGGGTCGGTGCGCGTGGCGCTGGTGGCCCAGAATGGCGAAGAACTGGCCTCGGCCAATTCGACTGCCGATGGCCGTGTGCATTTCGACAAAGCCCTTTTGAAGGGCGAAGATGCCCTGTCGCCCAAGATGATCATGGCCTATGGCCCGGCGGAAGACTTCACCGCTATGGATATTCATGCCTCGCCGATGGACTTCTCGTCCCAGGGCGTGGGCGGACGTTCAGATGAGAAGCTGACCGATGGCCGCACGGCGAATGCGCTGGTGGACGGTTATCTCTATACGGATCGCGGCATCTATCGCCCCGGAGAGACCGTACGTCTGGTGGCGCTGGTGCGCGATCCGGACGGAAAGGCTATTAAGGACCGCAGGGGCGCACTGGTCGTCTATCGCCCGTCGGGTGTCGAAGCCTTCCGCTATCCGTTCGCTCAGACGCCTCAGGGCTTTGCCTATGCCAATATCGCCCTGCCGAAGTCGGCACCGCGCGGGCAATGGCGTGCTAAGCTCCTGATCGAAGGGATTGACGAAGAACAGGGCAGTGCCGGGTTCGCCGTCGAAGATTTTGCGCCACAGCGCCTTGGCGTGGATATGAAGGCCGATGCCGATCGACCGCTGACTGGCGTCAATGAGACGCGCGCCGTACAGGTGGCTGCTCGTTTCCTCTATGGGGCGTCGGGGTCCGGACTGAGCGTTTCGGGTTCCGCGCGTGTACGCGTCGATCGCAATCCCTTCCCCAAATACAAAGACTATCGCTTCGGCAATGAACAGACGCCGTTCGATGAGCAATATTCGGATCTGCCGCAAACGGCGACGGATGCCGACGGCAGGGCCGTTCTGCCGTTTGCCTCGAAATTCGACACGGATCAGCCTCTGACCGCGCTTGTCACCGCCTCGGTGTTCGAACCGGGTGGTCGCCCGGTCAGCGAGGTGGAGACCCTGCGTATTCGAACCAAGCCGGTCTATGTCGGTGTGAAACTCGACACCAAAGATGCCAAGGGCGGCGAAGACCCTATCACGGCCTTCAACCTGATCGCCCTTAATGCGCAAGGGGCACCGGTGACGGCGCGCGGCGTTAAGGTCAAGCTGATCGCGGAAAACTGGAACTACGACTGGTATCAGCAGGATGGACGCTGGCAGTGGCGTCGCACCTCTAAGGACGTGGTGATCTCGGACAAGGACTATGAAATCGCGGCGTCGTCGCCGCTCAGCTTTGAAAAGCGTCTGGGCTGGGGCGATTACCGTCTCGAAATTACACAGGCTTCAACGGGCGCGAAGACCGTAATTCGCTTCGCCGCCGGTTGGGGCGCGCCGTCCGACGGTACCGAGGCGCCGGATTTTGTGCGCCTGACGGCGGGATCGCAGACTTATGCGCAGGGCGACACCATCTCGTTGACGCTCAAATCGCCCTATCGCGGCGAGGCGCAGATTGCGGTGGCCAATGACCGGCTGATCGACCTGAAAACCGTCAGTGTGGGCGATAATGGCACCACCGTGCGGCTCAAGACCGACGCGCGCTGGGGCGGCGGGGCGTATGTGATGGTCAGCGTCGTACAGCCGCGCGACCCGGTTGATGCCTCCAAGCCGCGCCGGGCTATGGGCCTGATCTACGTGCCGCTGGATCCGAAAAACCGCAAGCTGAACGTCACGCTCGATCTTAAAGACAAGGTGTTGCGTCCCGACTTCTCGAAATCGGGTCAGGCCATTATCGACGTGCCGGTAAAGGTCGAAGGCGCCGGCCTCGGCAAGACGGCGCGTGTGTCGCTCGCCGTCGTCGATCAGGGCATTATCAACCTGACCAAGTTCAAGACGCCCGATCCTGCCGGTTTCTATTTCGGCAAGCGGGCGCTGGGGCTGGAATATCGTGACGATTATGGCCGTCTGCTTGATCCCAATCTCGGTGCGGCCGCTGACGTTTTCGGGGGCGATCAGATCGGTGGTGATGGCCTGACCACCACGCCGATCAAGACGGTCGCCCTGTGGTCGGGGGTCGTTAATACCGGCCTCGATGGCAAAGCCCATATCAAGCTGCCGGTCGGCAAGTTCAATGGCGAGCTGAAGATCATGGCCGTTGCCTGGACTGACGATGCGGTCGGTTCGGCCGAGGATAAGCTCACGGTGCGTCAGCCGGTGGTGGCCGAACTGGCCCTGCCGCGCTTCCTTGCACCGGGTGATAAGGCCTATGCTACGCTTGAGCTGAACAACGTCGAGGGCAAGCCAGGCCTATATGAGAGCCTTGTGAAGGGCTTCAACGGTATCGTTACGGCCTTCAAGAAGGCTTTCAATATCGGTCAGGGTCAGCGCGTGCAGGAAGGCATTCTCATTCAGGCCCCGGCGACGGTCGGCGTGTCGAAGATCAATCTGGCTCTGTCGGGTCAGGGCTATGGCTTTGATGAGGATTATCAGATTCAGACCCGCATGGGCTGGGGTGCGCAGACGCGCACCTTCATCGACCAGCAGGCACCGGGGGCGGTTTTTGCCCTGCCTCAGGACCTGCTTAAGGGCTTGCAGCCGGGGTCCGCGACGGTGCAGGTGTCCTACTCACCGTTCCGCGGCATTGACCCGGGGCCGCTCGCGGCGGCGCTCAACCGTTACCCTTATGGTTGCACCGAACAGATCGTTTCGGCAGCCTATCCGTGGCTCTATGTCAGCGGCGCCGATGCGGCGCGGGCCCAGACCATCCTTAAGGGGGCGGTGAACCGTCTTCTGGATCGTCAGTCGGCTGACGGCGCGTTTGGGCTCTGGCGCGCTGGCGACGGCGAAGCCGAAGGCTGGATCGGCGCCTATGCCACAGACTTCCTGATCGAGGCGCGCAAGCGCGGCGTCTATGTGCCGCAGGACGTCATCGACAAGGCGATGAACGCCATGCGCGACATGTCGAAACCGGAAGGATTCACCTCGGTGTCCTACCGCCTCAAGATCGAGGAAGGTCCGTGGTGGAACGCCATGGCCGCCAAGACCGTCTCCGAAGAAATGCGTTCACGCGCCTCGGCCTACGCGCTCTACGTGATGGCCAAGGCCGGATCTGGCGATCTGGCGCGCCTGCGCTGGTATCACGATGTGCAGTTCAAGGCGGAGCGGTCTCCGGTATCGAAGGCGCAGATTGGGGCCGCTTTGGCTCTTATGGGCGACAAGGCGCGGGCCAGATCGGCCTTTCGTCAGGCGGCGCAGGGCATGGGCTATAAGGCCACCTATGACTGGTATCAGTCGCCTCTGCGCGACGTGGCCGCCGTCATTGCTCTGGCCTATGAGGCCGGGGAGCTTGACACGGCTAAGGCCCTCATCCCGCTGCTGGAACGCCACGTCAAAGGCCCGGACGAGATGAACACGCAGGAACAGGCACAGGTGCTTAAGGCGGCCTCCCTGATGCTGGCTCAGTCCGGGCCGCTCAGCATCAAGGGCGAGAATGTCAAGGCGCTGGACGGCAAGTCGAGCCTGCAACGTTTCCAGATCTCTGCGGTGAAGGATGCGAAGTTCACCAATCAGGGCAAGGGAGCGGTGTGGCGCACGATCACCGTCACCGGTGTGCCGGTGGCCCCGCCCCCGGCAGAGGCGAAGGGCTTCACGATCGACAAGGCCTACTATACGCTTCAGGGGCAGCGCATCGACCCGTCTCAGGTCGTGCAGGGCCAGAAGGTGCTGGTGGTCATCAGTGGACGGACGAACTACGCTGAAACCCGTCCGGTCGTAATCGATGACGCCTTGCCGGCTGGATTCGAGATTGAAATGACCCTGTCGCGCGACGACGCTCAGAACGGACCCTTCCGCTTCGTGGGCGACCTTAGCCAGCCGGATGTGCAGGAAGCTCGCGACGACCGCTATGTGGCGGCGCTGGACGTGTCGGCCAATAGCGGCTTTGCCATGGCCTATGTGGCACGTGCGGTCACGCCGGGTGAATACTATTTGCCCGGTGTGGAGGTGAAGGACCTCTATCGTCAGGACCTCTATGCGCGTACAGCCGGTGGTCGTCTGACGGTGGCGCCACGATAAGATAGAAGCCCCTCCCCTGATTTCAGGGGAGGTACCGGCCGTAAAGGCCGGGGGTGGGGTTCGTGTCGCTTTTTGCCCCCCTCCGCTGTCACAGCGGTGTCCCCCCTGTAATGAGGGGGGGGACGCTTTATAGGTAGTCCATGCGCTTTTGTCCCGACGCCCTGATCCCTCGACTGATCAAACCCCTGATCGGCTTTGTGGCCTTTCAGGTGGCGGTTTGCGTAGCCGATCTGGCCCTGCCGCCTGACCTGACCCGCGCTGAAGCCGCATCGGCCGTGGCGCTCGATCACAACGGTTCCTGGCTGAGGGCACTGCCGGTCGAAGGAGGAACGTGGCGTATCCGTGCCGACCTAGACCGCACAGATCCGACCTTTGTCAAACACCTCCTCAAGGTCGAGGACGAGCGCTTCTGGTGGCATCAGGGGGTCGATGCCGTGGCCATTGCGCGCGCATTTGGTTCCAACCTCAGCGCGGGCGGCATCGTTTCCGGTGGCTCGACCCTGTCCATGCAGACGGCGCGATTGCTGGAGCCAAAGCCCCGCAACTACCTGTCGAAGCTGATCGAGGTCTTCCGGGCATGGCAACTGGAGGCGCGCTTTTCCAAGCGCGATATCCTGTCGCTCTATCTCACTCTGGCCCCTTATGGCGGCAATCTGGAGGGGGTGCGCGCGGCGTCTCTGTCCTATTTCGGTCATGAGCCCGAAAGCCTGACGCTCGGTGAACAGGCACTGCTGATTGCCCTGCCGCAAGCCCCTGAAGCGCGCCGCCCCGACCGCCACCCGGAACGCGCCTTGCGGGCGCGCAACCTTGTGCTCGATCGTATGGCGGCCAAGGACGTGCTCAGTGCCGCTCAGGTAGCCGAAGCCAAAACCGAACCCATGGTCGTCAAGCGCTTCGCCTTCCCGGCGCTGGGCTGGCATGCAGCGGGACGCCTCGCTTCAGAGGCCAGGGGCCTTCAGGCGACGGTGGTGACGACCCTTGATGCGCCGTTGCAGGCGCGACTGGAAGCGCTGGCGCGACAAACAGCGGTGGCGCAGGGGTCGAACTCTTCGACGGCCATCCTCGTCATTGAAATCCGTTCGCGGGCTGTGCGGGCCAGCGTTGGGTCGGCGGGCCTCGATCGCACAGGCGGCTGGATCGACATGGTGCAGGCCATACGCTCTCCCGGTTCGACGCTCAAACCCTTCATCTACGGGTTCGGCTTCGAAGAGGGGATCATCGCGCCTGATACGCGCCTGATGGACGCCCCAACACGCTTTGGTGACTATCAGCCGGAAAACTTCGACAAGGTGTTTCACGGTGAGGTGTCGGCCAAGGAAGCCCTGACGCACTCGCTGAATGTGCCCGCAGTGGCGGTGCTCAATCGCATCGGGGCCGGAGCCTTTGAATCGCGTCTGCAAGGTGTGGGGGTACACCTGATCCGCCCCAAGACCGGCCTGCGCGATGCTGGTCTGGCTCTGGCGCTGGGTGGAGCCGGTATAAAGTTGCAGGACGTGGGGGCGCTCTATGCGGCTCTGGGGGACAAGGGGCTGATGAGGCCACTGGCCTGGACGGAAGCCGACGCCAGGGCCAATCTCAGCCGTCCCGGTCAGCGACTGATGGCCGCCGATGCGGCCTCGCGCGTCATCAGCATACTGCGCGAAACCCCGCCGCCGGCTGGACGCCTGCCCGCGCATCTGATGAAGACGGCCAGCCGCCCGGCCTACAAGACCGGCACCTCCTACGGGTTTCGTGACGCCCTGGCGGTCGGGGTGGCGGGTGGCTATGCCGTACTGGTGTGGACCGGCCGCCCCGATGGCGGTTCGCGCGCCGATCAGACCGGGCGCGAAGCCTCGGCACCTCTGCTGTTTGATGTTTTCGATCAGATCAATGCCCCGTCGCAGGCCCCGCAAAGCCTGACGCCTTCGGCGGCGCCGGAAGCATTGAAAGCACTCAAACCCGCTGTGCGCGGGCCGTCCATCCTCTTTCCGCCCGATCAGGCTACCGTCTATGTCGAGGGGCAGGTGACGGAGGGCACGCTGAGCGCGACACGCGGGTTGAAACCCTCTGCGCGGGGCAAGGGCCCACTGAGCTGGTACGTTAATGGCCAGCCGATTGTGGCCGATACGGAGGGCCACGTCGAATGGCGCCCTGACGCTGAAGGCTTTTACGAGGTCAGCGTCGTCGATGCCGACGGCATCACCAGCCGTTCGCGCGTGCGGGTCAAAGCGATTGCGCAGACAAGGCCTTAGTTGGCGCCCTTTGGCTTCTTCAGCACAAACAGGTCCGGGCGTACGGCGGCATTGCGGTCAAAGGTGACGAGCTTGACGCGTGTGCCCTTGCCCTGCTGATCCGTCACCGTCCATTCACCCAGTTGCAGGGCATTGCCGCGCTCGATGAAGGTCATCAGGATCGAGCCTTCCACATCGCGGCGGCGGTCGCGGGCCTTAAGGCGGAAGCCGTCCGTGGTCGGTGTGACCTCAGTGACGATGACGCCCTGATCGAGGCGAATCTGCTTCGACAGGAACAGCGACAGCGGCGTGGCGTTGAGCGGATACTGATTAAAGGCCTTCAGGCGCGGGTCCCAGGTATTGACCGTCTTGCCGTCTGATACGACCACCAGCGAGTAGGGCGCATCGTACTCAAAACGGATCTTGCCGGGGCGTTGAAGCCACCAGTTACCGGCGGTGGTCCGCCCCTTGTAATCGGTTTGCTCAAATCGCCCGCCGCCTGTGCCTAAGGACTGCAGATAGGCGACGGCGCGTTCGATGCGCGCCTGATCCTGCGCACTGAACTTCGGCGGGGTCACGAACTGCTGGATCGTATTGCGCCCCTGCGCCCACGCGGGCGCGGTGGTCAACAGGCTGGCGGCGGTCAGGCCCGTAAGCAGGGCGCGTTTGGTAAGCTCGGTCATGATGTCTTTCATACGGCGTTGTGAAGTCTTGAGAAAGACCCTAACCGGCTATGATGACGGGTTGAGGGCGTCAAAATGACATAAGGACCGCACAAGATGGCCGTAAGCTAAACGGGCGGTGAATAGTCTATTCAAGGTGCCCATCTGATTCCCAGAACCGCTGCGCACTTTTCGGGAGGCGCTTTGCTTAGCGAAACGCTCGCGAAGCCAGCTCCGCGCCCAGAAGCGCCAGACAGACCAGGAAGCCTTTGCGGAACAGGGCCGGGCTAATGCGCTGTCTAAGCCACGTCCCGGCGACCATACCCATCAGAGCCGGGACGACCAGTAGAGCCGACTGCCATAGATTACCGACATTGAACGCGCCGTGCAGGGCCAGACCGGCAGCGAGCGCGATAGTTGAGACGGTGAAGGACAGGCCCAGCGCCTGAATGAGGTCATCACGGCTGAGGCCCAGTGCCTGAAGATAGGGTACGGCGGGGATGACGAAAACGCCGGTGCCGCCGGTAATGACTCCCGTGGTCATCCCGCTCAGCGGCGATAGCCAGAGCTCCAGCCGGGGTGGGACGCAAATCTGTTTGGCGAAAAGGGTATAGAGCGCATAAGCCAGAAGGGCGAACCCCAGCGCGGCGGTGGTCAGGTGCGTATCGCCTCGCGTCAGGAGCGACGCGCTGAGCAAGGTGCCCGCGACTATGCCCAGCATCATCGGCCACAGGCGGCGCATAAGGCTGCGGACATCGGGACCGGTGACGAGTTGCCAGACATTGGTGACGAAGGACGGCACCACCAGAAGTGCTGCGGCGGCCACCGGCGGCATGATGGCCCCTAATACGCCCATGGCGACGGTCGGCAGGCCCATGCCGGTGACGCCTTTGACCAGTCCGGCCACAAAAAAGGTCAGGATGAGCAGGGACCAAAAGAGGGTGTCTGTGTCAGAGATTGGCCACACATTCGATTTCGACCGTCGCGTCGAGCGCCAGTTGCGAGACACCGAAGGCCGAGCAAACCGGGAGGGGTTTATCCCCGAAACAGGCGGCAAACAGGGTGTGGAAACGGTCGAGCTGGCTCATGTCGGTGAGCATGACACGTATGGAGATCAGGGCGTCCAGCTCCAGATCGAAACGGGCCAGCGACGCCGTCACATTGGCCATCATTTGCGCAACTTCGGCGTCGAAGCCCTGTGCGAGATTGCCATCGTCGTCATCGCCGATATGGCCGGACAGGTAAAGAGTGTCGCCGATACGCACGGCCTCGGAAAAGGGTGCGTCAAAGGGATAGGCGTAGAAGGCGGGTTCAGAGCTCATAAGCGATTTATGCCGCGTCAGGACGCGCGCTGTCCAGTGTTCGTGAATGTGGTGCGTAGCGCCTTTGATATGGATGGAGAGAGTTAAGTATCCACACCACCACATCTCACCGCCTATGGCGGGTCGCTCGGTCCCCCTCCCGATTGAACTGGGGAGGGGTGGCAGTTACGTACTAATCGTCATGGGTGCTGAAGGGGCTCTGCCCCTGCCCTGCGGCGCCCTTCAACTAAACCTAAACCCCGGGCGGCGGGCCGACCAGAATATCGCGTTTGCCGACGTGGTTGGCAGGGCCGACGACGCCTTCCTGCTCCATCTTTTCCATCAGGGAGGCGGCGCGGTTATAGCCAATCTGCAGCTTCCGCTGGATGTAGGAGGTCGAGGCCTTACGGTCGATGGTGACGTAGTAGACGGCCTTGTCGTAGAGGTCGTCGCCCGAGCCGCCGCTGTCACCGCCGAAGCCGCCGGACTCGCTGTCGCCATCATCGTCGCCGCCAGCGGTGATGTCTTCGAGGTAGTTGGGCGAACCTTGCGAGCGCAGATATTCGGCCACGGCCTCGACCTCGGAGTCGGCGACGAATGGCCCGTGCAGACGGGTGATGCGCCCACCGCCCGCCATGTAAAGCATGTCACCCTGACCAAGGAGCTGTTCCGCCCCCTGTTCTCCAAGGATGGTGCGCGAGTCGATCTTGGATGTCACCTGGAAGGAGATGCGCGTCGGGAAGTTGGCCTTGATCGTGCCGGTGATGACATCGACCGACGGGCGCTGCGTGGCCATGATCAGGTGGATACCGGCGGCGCGCGCCATCTGCGCGAGGCGTTGAACCGCGCCTTCGATGTCCTTGCCAGCCACCATCATCAGGTCGGCGACCTCGTCGATGATCACGACGATATAGGGCATGGGCTCCGGCACCATTTCCTCGATTTCGAAGATGGGCTGACCCGTTTCGTCAAAGCCCGTCTGGACCTTGCGGATAAAGTTCTTGCCTTCTGCGGCGGTCGCCTTGGCGCGCTCATTAAAGGAGGCGACATTGCGCACGCCGATCTTCGACATGCGCCGATACCGGTCTTCCATTTCCTTAACGACCCATTTCAACGCCACAACGGCCTTTTTTGGGTCGGTCACAACGGGAGCTATCAGGTGTGGGATGCCGTCATAGACGGACAGTTCCAGCATCTTCGGATCGATCATGATGAACTTGCACTGTTCCGGATCGAGCCGGTACAGGATCGACAGGATCATCGCGTTCACGCCGACCGACTTACCCGAACCCGTTGTACCGGCGATCAGGAGGTGGGGCATCTTGGCAAGGTCGGTGACATAGGGCTCACCGCCAATGTTTTCACCCAGCACCATCGGCAGGATGTGGCTTGATTTCTCAAACTCGGCAGAGGCCAGCATGTCGCGCAGGTAAACCGTTTCGCGCACGGCATTTGGCAACTCGATACCGATGGCGTTGCGACCCTGCACGATGGAAACGCGGCAGGAACGGGCCGACATATTGCGGGCGATATCATCGGCCAGCGCCACGACACGCGCGCCCTTCACCCCGGCGGCCGGGGCAAGTTCATAGAGGGTAACGACCGGGCCTGGCCGGATCTGGTCGATCACACCCTTAACGCCAAATTCGGCCAGAACGCTTTCCAGCATCCGCGCGTTCTGGCGCAAGGCCGCCTCGTCATAGCCAGCGGCGCGCGGCTTAGGCTTGGCGAGAATGGACAGCTCAGGGAGCCGGAAATTGCCAGGCTTCAGGAACTCAAAGCTCGACTGACGCTCGTCCTGTTCGCGCGCCGACGGTCTGGAGCGCGGGGCCTCCATGCGAATCTTAGGTTCCGGTGCTGCCTGACGCGGTGCCGGGGCCAACCGCTCCGACTGTGAGTCCAGCTCATCCATATCGAAGGGTGGCGCGTCTTCGTCATAGGCAGGCGAAGCGGCAGGCGCGCGGCTGTTGACCTGGGGTTCGGGAATGGTATCGGGCGTGTAGTCGGCTTCGTCGAGGAAGGGCTGTGGCGCTTTCTGGCCGCGCGCCGCCTTAGGCGCCCGGGGCTCACGCGTTACCGCTGCACTCACCTTTTCCGGCAGCCCGGAGGCCGTCAGAGCGCCCCTGAACCCCCCGAGCACAAAGCCGGCAGCGCGGACATAGCTTTCTGATGTCAGGCGCAAGGCCTGATTGAACGCCCACAAGGCGGCCGCGCCGAAGATAAGGCTTGCGATCAACTCACCCCCGGGCAAACGCATGAAGTCGAATACACTTTTGAGCAGGTGGTGGGTGCCTGTACCCCAGAAGCCGCCAATAGAGGGCGAATTAGCGTCTCCCATATGCAAAGGCGCCAGTGCGGCCGCCAGCATCAGCACGAACAGGGCGCCATAAAGGCTGTGGATGCGTAGGGTGCGACGGCCTTCATCCGGATCAAGCTGCATCAGACGCGCCAGACCGAACCACGTCATCAGCGCGGCCATTGGCCATGCTGCCAGTCCCAGAGATTGCAGGCCGAGATCAGCAATAATCGCACCAAAACCGCCCAGAAAATTATGCACAGGCTCGGCAGTCGCCGTATTCCAGCTCGCGTCTGTCGCGCGATAGGACGCGTAGGCCATCAATGAGGCCAGGCCCAGAAGGCATACCAGCGCGCCACGCAGACGTGCCATTGGCACCGAGCGCCAGATGTAGGTGAAACGGGACTCCAGATGGTTCCAGACGAGGGCGGTAACCGTGCTCATGCGGGGCAGACTCTAGACTTATGGTTAAGTCCGGTTAATCGCATGCAAAGGGTTAAGACCTGTTTACGAAAACCTAAAAAAGTCATCGCACGCTTCAGGCGGCTATTCCTTATGTGTGTAACCCACACTCCGCTTCGATCCTTGTTGTTAAAGAGCGCACACTGAGGCTTTCAAAGGAGAGTCCACGTGATGCAACAGACCCAAATTCCCGCAGACACCGATCCGGCTAACGCTATTGGTCAGGCGGCCGAAGTTACGCCTGATGAGGCCGATATCAATGGGGAAGAAGACCTCACAAACGACGATATCGTCAAGGACGATGGTCTTGGGGAAGACGATACCGAGGATGAGGGCCTTGAGGAAGATGAGGACGGCCTGACACCCCTTGATAAAGACACCGGTCAAGACCTTGATGCTGATGCCCTCACAGGTCAGGACGATGATCGCGAGTATGACGTCAGAGAAACCATCGACAAGACTACGGGTTTGTAATGAAGTAAGCCACGTGCCCAATAAAAAAGAGGACCTCGCCAGCTGCGGGGTCCTCTTTTCCGTCCTTAGCCGTCCCGGCTTTTCGAGCGCTATCATAAAGAAGGCGAAGTCGCTTTCAGATGCGCTACCAGGATAAAGGGTGATTAAATCCTGACGACAGGACTGAGATCCCCTTAAACGCCGTCTTCGGCCTATGACGATTAGACATCGGATCACCTCCCTTCGCTGTTGAACCTGGAAAGAAGGGTCTCATAGACCAAAAGAAAATCAAGCGAAAATGTAGAGGCTACTTAAACATCTCAGTGGCGCTGTGCGTGAGTATAAGAACGGCAATCAGGCCCAAAAGCCCACCGACGAACATCTCGAAGTATTCGCGGTTTCGGCCTCGACTGAGAAAGCGCGTCAGGGCAAGACCACTCAGGCCATAGGTCGTCATGGTAATGACGTCCATACCAATGGCCGTTGCGGCGAACACCGGCATCTGCGTGGCCATCGGGCGGTCGAGTGCCAGAAAGGGCGGCAGGACCGCAGTGAAAAAGAGGGTGACCTTGGGGTTCAGGAACTGCACCATGAAACCGTCTTTCCACGTCGCCCACAGGCCTTCGCGGGCGAGGTTCTGAGCGTCCTCGGGCAGGTCAAGCTCGTGCACGCTGTGCGATTTGCGCGCTCGGATCGTTTTGATGGCGATCCACAAAAGATAGACAGCCCCGGCAACCGTCATTGCATGAAAGACGACCGGCAAGGTGGTGATCAGTATGTGCAGGCCGAAGGCGGCGGCAACAAACCAGATCAGGGTGGCCGTATTAATGCCGAACACACCCATCAGAACCTTTGGGCCGGAACGACCTAAACCAGTTGAGATGCAAAACAGGTTAGCTGGACCCGGTGTAATGGCCATAAGAAACATCGCCCCTAAAAAGGCGGTGTATTTCGAGGGATCAACAGGCAGGGCGGAGAACATAGGGCCTTATTTCGTAGATCCTGCAACTTGTCGAGGCGTAACAACCGCCGCCTTACGCACAGATGCCGGTTTTTAAGGCCCCGCATTCAGATGACGAGACTATACCTTGGTGTGGGTTACAGCCGAATAGGGCAGGAAGCGTTCTCCGCTTAACTGTCGCAGCTCGATACGAACACTTTTGTCGCTGAAATCCAGAAGGTTGAAGCCTTGTGGCTGTTTGCGCACGCGTATCGACATGGCCGTTGAGGCGCACACAAACAAAGTGGTGTGACCGTTCATTACCCGTGTCTCGACATAGGCGTGATGCTGGTGGCCGGATAGGACGATATCGACCTTCTGTTCGCCGAGCGTTTTTAATAGTTCTTCGCTGTTGAACACCGTCACATCAAGCGGAAATTCCGACGGGTTAAGAGGGGGATGGTGCAGTGTCAGGACACGCCATGGCGTCGTTGAGGCGGCAAAAAAACTGGCGATGTCCTGCCTTTGACGGGCGCTGATCGAGCCATAGGCCCAGTTAAGCGCCGGCAGGATCATACGGGCCGAATTGATACCCTTTATGTCCACCAGATCCGCATGCAGTTCGGGTTCGAGGTCTCTGGCAATGTGGTCGCGGTATCGCTTCCATGGCTGGACGAAGCGTCTAAGGTCAAGCCCTGGCAGATCATGATTGCCCGGTATCACGAAAGCCGGCATGGGCAGACGTCTGAAAAAATCCGCTGCTTCGGCAAACTCTGGCACGGTGGCGTCCTGGGTGATGTCGCCGCTGGCCAGCACGAGGTCGGGGTCAAGTTCTATCAGGGTCTGGGTCAGGATTTCGGTCACCAGACGATCATGCGCACCGAAATGCAGGTCGGATATGTGGGCTATGCGCATTCAGGCCTCGCGCGACGGGGTCAGCAGCGGCACATAGCGTGGCTTAAGTTTGATTTCGAGCGGGGTTTTAAGATCTGTCACTTCGCCATCGACCGAGACCTTCTCTTTGCGATGTCGCGTCCATAGCGTCATCTGCGTGCCGGTAAGTTCCGTCAGATCCGGGTCCGATTTCCAGTTGCCGACCAGAAGCCGCGTCAGGAAGCGAAGATGTGATACCCGCGTCTTGGTCGAGGCGATATAGGCCGCCAGTTCGCCCCCTTGAAGGTCGTTGCGTTTAAAGTTGCTCTCATCGATGCGCGTCGTGTCAGCATAGCGATTGGCCGAAATCACCACGGCGGGCGAACGGAAGCGATGCAGCCGCTTGCCGATCTGAAGCCCGACGCGAGCATTTTTGCGCCGTTCCAGATAGTCGGCGACGAACCAGAAAAGATAGGGCACCATTAGCAGGAAGTTGTTGGTGCGGTGCTGTTCGCGAAAGACCGAGGCTTCGGGCATCACCCCCACTGAGGCGCAACATAAGAACAGCTCGCCATTCACCTCACCGGCGTCGATCCGCGTTTGCGTCGCACCTTTCGCATAGGCCTTGAGAGCCTCATCCAGGGTATTCATGCCGAGGTCATGGGCGAGAAGGTTCATCGTGCCAAACGGCAGGATGCCAAAAGCCTTGTTCTTACGGCTCAAGGTATCGGCGCATGACCGTAAAGTGCCATCGCCGCCCCCGACAAGTAAAGGGTTGGGAGATTGCGCAAAGCGGTCGAGAGCGGCTTCCATCTCAGCGGGTTCGGCGAACATGAGTTCGTTCACCGCCATGCCGCTGGCTTCAATCGCTGCGGTTATGGAGTCGCGGCCCAGATTGAGGACCGTGCCCGCCTTGCCATTGATAAGAATGTTATACGCTGTCGCCGCCATATGGCTGATGTGCCGGGGTGAGTGCAAAAAAACAATGCGGGCGTGAAGCCTGAACTCCACGCCCGCACCCTATCAGCATTTGTCTTTAAGACTAGGCGATGCCGGCTTCGGCCAGCCATTCGACGAGCTTCGACTTTGGCATAGCGCCAACCTTCATCGAGGTCATCTTGCCGTCCTTGAATAGCATCATGGTCGGGATGCCGCGCACGCCGAACTTCGACGGCGTCAGGGGGGAATCGTCGATGTTAATCTTCGACACGGTGAGCTTGTCGCCATAGGCTTCTGCCACCTCATCGAGGATGGGCGCGATTTGCTTACACGGGCCGCACCATTCGGCCCAGAAATCGACTAAAACCGGCTTGTCGGATTTAAGGACGTCGTTTTCAAAGGTCTCGTCGGTAACCTTGACGGTGGCGGTGGACATGGGTGCACTTCCTATCTCGCCCGAAATGGGCACAGATTCAAACTTGTCACAAAGGTAAGTAAGCCCGCCTCAGAAATCAATGGCCCTGAATTTCCGCGAGCCTGAGATTTACTAAAGCCTCACTTAAGGGGGTGAGCTTCGGCCCGTCGGTCCATAAAAGCGCGGCCTCAACCGTCTTGTCAGGATAGATCTGACGCAAAAGGGCGACGTAACCGGCCATCTGACGTTGATAATCAGCGGCTGCCTCTTCGGCGCTATCCGGAGCGGGGCGGTTCGATTTGTAATCGATCACTAAAACGCGCTCATCCCCGACCACCAGCCGGTCGATACGTCCGGACATAAAGATCGCTTCGCCGCGTGCATTGATCCCGACCTGCCCGGCAAGAGCGACCTCTGGCCTCGAGTGGGGTCCGAAGGCGTCGGCAAAGCGCGCATCGGTCAGGACTGCCATGACAGACTGGCGGATCTCTTCGCGCTGAGGATCATCAAGATCCGGCTGACGCTTCAGCCAGCGTGTGGCCACATCGTCGCGCTCAGCCACGGGCAGAGCGGGCAGGATTTCAAACAGTTTATGAATTTTCAGTCCGCGGCCAAATCGTCCCTGTCCCTTCTGTAGCGCCAGCGGCGAAGGCGCGCGGTCCTCGGCGGAGCGGTCTTCGTCGCTCAGTTGCGACACCGCGCGCCACACCACATCCGCTTCCGGATCGGGCGTCGGCGCTGCGGTGACAAAAGCAGGTAAATCGGTCTTTGCCTGCAAAGCCTGCGCCTGTGCGGGCATTAAAGGCGCGCGTTTACCAAACAGAACGACCTCGGTCGTTTTCGTGGGTTCCTGATCTTTGGGGGTTCCGAATTCGACGATCATGCCAAGCGCCTCGGCGCTTACATCTTCGCCTGGTAGACGCCTAAACCCGGCTTCAGCCAGATCGTACCAGTCAGGGAAGGGGCCATTAGTGGCCCGGCTGCCGCGATAGCCGCATAGGGTCAGACGGTCGCGTGCCCGTGTCAGCGCCACGTAGAACAGCCGCAACCCCTCCTTGGCTTCGCGCAAACTGCGCGCGGCCTTCAACGCGCTGACGGATTGCGGATCGCCGTCTTTGCCTCGGGCCGACAAGACGAGATCGCCCTCATCAGACATTAGGAGCAAATCGTCATTACGAGTCGATTTAAAACCGGGGGCCATTGGCAAAATAACCCACGGCGCTTCTAAGCCCTTGGAGCCATGGACTGTCATGACCCGCACACGGTCGCCACCCTCCTCCTGTTCGCGCTTAATTTCTGAGGCATTGAATTCGCAAAGGTTGAGGAAGTCGATCAGACCGATCGCACCCACTCCTTCGCCCTTAAGGGCCAGATTCAACGTCTCATCCAGCACGTCTTCGCATTCAACACCAAGGCGTGTGACGAAACGCTGGCGCTGGGTGCGCCCCTGAGCATCGCGGCGATTAAGTACCAGCCCTAGAAAATCGAACGCTGTGCGCTGTGGGGCTTCGGCGAGCGCCCAGCCTATGAAGTTCTGGGCCTCTGAAAATCGCGAATTGTCCTCAGCCAGGCGGTTCAGGGCCTGCCAAAGGTTGGCCTTTTCGATTCGCGTGAGTGCGAAGAGGTCGTCTTCACTCAGGTCGCATAGGGGGCTTCGCAGGACGCAGGCCAGGGACAGGCTATCGCCCGCTTGCAAACACACGCGCATAAGGGCGCGGAGGTCCTGAAAAGCAATATGGTCCGACAGCTTAAGACGGTCAGCCCCGGAGACCGGTACGCCTGCCTGTTTAAGCTCGCGGATCACATGCTCGAACAAAGCGTCTCGCTTGCGCACCAGGACGAGGACATCGCCGGCATGCATCGGGCGCGGTTCGCGTGACGCTTTGTCTATGACACTGCGCCCCTGTCTGATTTCCTGCGCAATATGAAAGGCCAGTTGCTGGGCCAAGCGCTTTGCCGGGGCGGCGCCTGAGGCGTCAACCGGGGCAATCTCGTCATCGTCTTCGTCGTTAAGGTCAGGCACCGGCAGGGGATAGACAGGTGGCCATAACTCCACCGTCGCAGGCCGTTCGCTTCGGCGCGCGTCATGGATGATGGGAACGGCCGTGAAGTTGAGCGCTTCGGAAAGGTCCGGGGCATCAAAGGCGCTATCGACGAAACCCAGAACCTCCGGGAGGGAGCGCCAGCTTTGGACCAGTTGTGGCACTTCAAATCGCTTTTTGGCTGCCTCCGCAAGTTTTTGGTAGTGACGGCGCATGCCAAGGAAAAGGTCAGGCTTGGCCCCCTGGAACCCGTAGATAGATTGCTTTTCATCGCCAACAGCAAAGACGGTGCGATCAGTACGCCCGGAAAGTACAGATGAGCCTGCGCCGGAGAAAAAGTCACCGGTCAGGGCCTTAACGATATCCCACTGGTCCGCGGACGTGTCTTGTCCTTCATCCACCAGCACATGCTCAAGACCGCCATCCATCTTAAACAGCACCCACTGCGACATTGAGGCGCCCGACAGGAGACGCTTGGCGCGGCTGATCAGATCCTGAAAGTCGAGTGCGCCGGTGCGGCGCTTCAGATCCTGATAGATGGCGCTGAAATCTTCAAACAGTCGCAGCGTATAGAGGGTGTTGAGCGCGGTTTCGGCGGCTTTGCGCTTTTCAACCGCATCGGCCAGCGGTTCGCGCCAGCGTTCCAAAGCTTCGCGGTCGGCCGGGTGGCTCTTGACTGAACACACCTCTTTGCGCGGCTCGCCCTTAGCCGTGTAGTAAAGGTTATAAATTTCTTCAAAATCAAACGGTTCGCCGTTACTACGCGCCTCAGAAAGGCGCAGCAGGGTTTCCGACAGGCTCTGATTGCCCTTGGTATTGATGGTGGCCAGTGACCGCGCCATTTCCGGCATAAGGTCCCAGTTCAGCCCCTCGGCGAACGCATCTACCACCTGTTCTGGCGTCATAGGCGGATCGAGATCGAGACGTTTAAACACATGGGCGCTGAAGGACCGATCATATTGTTCGGCTTCGGCCAGAAGGCTATCGAGCGCTTCGCGGATACGATCGTGCTGATAGATGAACTGCGACAGGAGTTGCTCAAACTTCTGGGCTTTCAGCGTGCGGATCAGATGATCACGGTGTGCGCCTTCGGGCAGGGTCAGGAGACCTTCAAGCGCCTTTTGCGCCAGATCACGCGCGATCAGATCGTCTAGCACCTGAAATGAGGGGCTTAAACCCGCCTCCAGTGGAAACCGCCGCAGAAGTTTTTCGCAAAAGGCATGTATGGTCTGGATCTTAAGGCCCCCGGGGGTCTCCAGCGCCTTGGCAAACAGAGCCCGGGCCTTGGCGAGGTCATCGGGATTTTCGTCGATCTTGCGGAGCTCTTCGGCCAGGGCATCGTCTTCGGCCACGGCCCAGCCGCCCAGTCGCTCATAAAGGCGGCCCTGCATTTCGGCGGCAGCGGCCTTGGTATAGGTAACGCACAAAATATGCTCGGGCCTTGCGCCTCGCAACAGAAGGCGCGCCACGCGATTGACAAGCGTTGAGGTTTTTCCCGAGCCCGCATTAGCAGTGAGAAAGCACGAGACTTCCGGGTCGGCGGCGGCGTTTTGCGGGTTCATTCGCCCTCCTCGGTCGCAGGGTCCGCGTCACGGTCGCCCAGGACGTGCCATTCATAGAGGCGTGCCAGCTGGTCGTAATCGCCACCGCGCTCCAGCCGATATTGTGGAGCGCGCCAGGACAGATAGCCCTGTTTTGGATCTTCGTATTGCATAAGGCGGGTTTTAAGCCGCTTCAGAGCGCGTTCAGCCATCTCATCCGCACTCAGCGGGTTCTTTTTATCGAAAACCACCCGAGGCCTAACGACATCCTGTCCTAACCGTACGTAGATAAGCTCCCTAAGACCCTTTTCACGATGCAAGGCCTCAAACCCGCCAAAGGTGCCGTATTTCAATATGGCAGCCGTGAGGGTGAGCTGCGGGTAGAAGCCTGCGATCACTGCCTTAGGCGAGGGGGGTTGACCCGTTTTGAAGTCAATTACGTCCACACCGCGCTCGTGTATCTCTACCCGATCAGCCTTGGCGGTCAACGTGAACGCGCCCCGCGGCAAGTCAATCGTCAGGCTGCCGGACTGTTCGATCAAAAGACGGGGACGCCCCACGCGCCGCTCGGTTTCAAAGGCCACATATTCGCGTGCAAGCAAAGAAAACAGCGGGCGTTGCAGGGCCAGTTGAGCCTCGCTGAGATTTTCAGCGCGCAATTGCGCCTCTAACAGATCGCAAAAGGCCTTTATCCCGGCTTCGCCCAGCGGCATATCGTCGGCAGCGAAGGCTTCGGCAACGGCGTGTATGGCCGTGCCACGGCGCAAGGCTTCAAACGGTTCATTGGGCCGATCAAGCGGTTTAAGGCGCAACACATAACGGGCATAGACCGCATACGGGTCACGTTCCAGCATCTCAACCTGGGTCACCGGCAGTTGCAGTGGGCGGGCTTCAACCGGGGGGGCAGGTTGTGGACGGGTCGCTGGCTTGAGAGCTTCCGGGACTAAAGTTAAAGGGCCATCCATGCGTCTGGCCCAATCGAGCCAATGGGGCTGGGTTGGCAGATGTTCTCCGGCACCGGTCGTCAGGGTTTCCAGTCGCCACAGCCAGCGCGATTTGACCTGCGGCTCGCCTTCCCGGCGCTGACGCGTTACCATCCAAACCTCTGGCTGGCTGGCGCCTTGTACAAAGTCGTGCGCCGACAGGCCGGTGCGACGTTCAGGTGACGGCAGACCGAGCGCCTTTCGCATGGGGCGGGAGAGAAAAGGATCTATCTCCGCAGCCTGCGGCCAAACCCCTTCCTCCAGGCCAGCGAGGATCAACCGGTCAGCCGAAAACATGCGTGCTTCAATGGCGCCCAACACTGTCAAACGCGGATGGGTGTAGCCACCGGTGCGCACCGTGCAGGTGCGCAATGCGCGCCTTAAGATGTCGACGAAGACCTGATCATCCTCAACTCTGAAATCGCGCCCCTCGGTGATGAGATCAGCTAACAGCGCTGAAGCGGCGGCCCCGGCTGCACCGCTCCACAAGGCCTCACCCTCGTGTGTACCTAAGGCTTCGGCCCACTGAGTGAGGGCACGCACATAATCGGACAGGTCTGTCTTTTGAGCGGTCCAGATAGTGTGCGTTTGGATATAGTCTTGCCACAGTGCAGCGGCTTCAAAGGCCTCTGCCTTGGTAAGACGGCTCAGAACTTCGTCGGCATCTCGCGGTTTGGCACCACGCAAGCCTTTGATTTCCAGAGTATTTATTTCTCTTTTTTCGGCGAAGCGAGACAGCGGATGTTTCAGTAAAGACAGAAGTCTCACCGCGTCGAAGGGTTCCAGAACGAGATCAAGCAGACTGTGCAGGAAGCGTCCGACCGGACTATGGACGAGGGCGTCCCCCGCTGAAGAGTCGGGCCTTAGTCCCCAACGCGACAGACGCGCCGTCACCCGCCGTGACAGGGTGATATCAGGCGTAACAAGGGCGGCGGTCTGGCCGGGTCGTTCCAGAGCCTCGCGCATCAAAAGCGCAATGACGGCGGCGACCTCCTCATCATTGCGGCCCTCAATGTGGGTTAGCCCGCTTAAGCCATCCCGGATGGCGTCTTCAGATCCGGCCTTTAGGGCGGCGATCTGGGTGCGCCAATCCTTAGTCGCTTCGGCAGGGCGTAGCGCCTCATTGAGCACCCGTCGGCGCGCATGGCGGGCGCGATCGGCTTCAATGGACGCAGGCCAGGTTCTCACATCCTGGCGAGTGACGCGATGCCGGTCGAGCAGGGACTTCATGGCGCCCTGAGGATGTGAATCACCCACCTGTTCCCAGACCTCTTCGGCCAGTGACAGGTCAAGGCCGGGGAGAACGACTGCGCCTTGCTCGAACCTCGAAACAAGTCCCATTAATCGGGCAGTGGCAGGGGTTGTGCCGGTGGTGCCGGCCACGATAACTGGATGTGTCGGCGGGGTCTTTTCCCATTGGTCGCCCAGGCGATGGATCAGCGTTACGAGCCTCTGGCTCGGATCCATCATGTCGAGCTCCGCCAGACGTTTGGGCCACAGATCAACAGCAATCGCCAGAAACCGTGCCGACACCTGCCAGTGTTCGGCCAGGGCCCCTAGCCCTTCGTGTAACAGATCCGGGTCATGGACAAGACGGTCCAGTCTCTCAGAGGCATCGACCTCTTCCAGTGCCAGGGAATCAAAAAATTTCGCTAATGAATCAGCGAGTTCTAACGCGGTCCGAGCGTTGAGGGCGACATCACTTTCGTAGTGCGCCTTGATAAGTTTCGCAAGCTCAAAGCGGCGCCGCGTGGACGAAAGCGCGGGCGGGAGGTCAAGGCCCAGATGCTCAAGATCAAAGGGGGGTTCACCCTCTTCAAGATCACCCAGAGCACGCACCTGAGGCAGAAGGAGTGCTTTGGCGCGGCACTGGTCCGTAAAGGCGTGCGCCATTTGGCGCGCACCGCGGCGGGTGGGGGTGAGGATGAGCGCGTGTGGTAGCTCTTCGCCGAGTACTTCACAAAGGCCTCTTGCCAGGTCGTCCAGAAACGGCCGTCCCGACGCAATGGAGTACCAGCGTGGAGCGGGCGTGACAAAGAGGTCGCGGCTTTTCATGTCCGTTTTAATCGCGCTTGCGCGGCATCAAGAGCGGCGGGGTCACCGACATGCATCCAGTCGCCCTGCATCCGCTTCCCAAATAGCCGGCCGGCTGTCGCCTTCTGACGCCAGATAGGCGTGAGCGAAAAAGCCTCCTCAGCGACCTCAGCCACGATGTCAGGATGGGTGATGTGCACGCCCATGTAGTTGAAAGGGGCCGACATAGCCTGACCACGGAAGCTTAAGCGCTGATCATCAGCCAGGAAGAAGTCGCCGGCCCCGTCAAAGCCACTGGAACGGTTCATATCGGCAAGGAGAAGGAGGGCATCCATGTTTTGCGGCTGCCACTGGACAAGCATGTCGGCAATAGCACGATCCTGGTTCTCATCCTCAATCCACACACTGTCAATATTAGCGACCAAGACCGGATCATCGCTCAGGAGCGGACGTGCTTTTTTAAGTCCGCCGCCGGTTTCCAGAAGCTTCTCGCGTTCATCGGAAATGATGATCTCGACATCGCTGCGGCATTTAAGGTGAGCCTCCAGCCGGTCGGCGAAATAGTGGACATTGACCACAAAGCGTTCGACACCCGCGCTTTTCAGCCGGTCGATCATATGGTCGATCAGGGTGCGCCCCCCCACTTCGACCAGTGCCTTGGGCCGGTCATCGGTCAGCGGCCGCATCCGCGTGCCCAGCCCTGCGGCTAACACCATTGCGGTTTTAATCTGTGTCATGCGATGCGATTCCCCAGACCGTGGGCCATAAACCAGTTCCGCACCCCCGCCAGTGCGGGTGCCGTGAGATTACGCCCCAGATGTCGCCACATGCGCGGCATGAAGGCCTCATAGCGGGGCTTTTTATCGCGCGTCACCAAACGGGAGAAGACACCCAGAATACGCGCCTGATTGAGCGCCGCCAGCGCCGTGTAGAGCCGCATAAAGGCCTCGCGGTTCTGTTCGGGGCGCAGGCTGAAATAGTGGTCGAGACAAAGCGCCTCCACCTCAGGTGACACATCGCGGCGCGCGTCCTGCAACAGCGAATGCAGGTCCCAGGCCGGATGCGCCTTAAGGCAGTCCTGAAAATCAATCAGGCCGACGCGCGCCACGCCCTCACGATCCCCCAGCCACAAGAGGTTCTCGGCGTGGTAATCGCGGTGGATGAAGACGCTGGCTCCGGCCTCGGCTTCGGCGCGCAAGGGGGCCCACAGCCCGTCCCAATCGGCGCGCGCCTGTTCGGAAAAGCGCAAGCCGGGATCATACTGCGGCAGCCATTCCAGAAATAGGTCTGCCCCGGTTTTCAGCGCCAGCGCGTCATAGGTGAGCAGTGGCCAGTCGCCGACAGTGGAGGGGGGCGAAACCTCATGTAGCCTGGCCAGGACAGACACCGCCGAAAGGTACAAGGGCGCTTCATGTTCGCCCTCTTCAATCAGACGGGCGAAAAGCGCATTGCCCAGGTCTTCATGCAGAATGAGGCCGTTTTCCATGTCGCTTTCGTAGATGGCCGGTGCTGAAAATCCCTGTGCGCGCAGATAGGTGGCGGCCCCCACAAAGGCTGTCAGATTTCCTGCAGACAGACGGGTCTGAGCAAAATAGCCAAGGCGTTGACGTTCCTCTGAATTTGCATCTGGCGGGCAGGGGAGAGCGCCCGTCGGTGGCTGATCCATAAGCATCAGGGTTGTGCCGTCTGTCCGTGTCAGCCGCTCATAACGCCGCGTCGAGGCGTCACCAGGAAGGGGGTGGCGCTTTGCTTCGGTAAGGCCCGCCCGTTGAAGAAAACGAACTCGGAGGTCTTCACGGTCAGTCATGCGAACTTTCAGGCTAAGGTCTTACGAAAGGGGCCGTTCAAGCGTCACGCGTCGGCCCGTATCTTCTTCTTTTAGGCGCACGATCCATGGCGCGTCAAAGGCGAATTGTCCCAACCTCTGGGGCCATTCGATGAGACACAGATGCGTTTCGACTAACTCAAAGAGGCCGATCTCATACACCTCTTCCGGATCTGTCAGGCGGTATAAATCGAAATGCGCCACATCGAGTTCGCGGCCCTCGTAGGTTTGAACGAGCGTGAAGGTCGGCGAGGGCACATCTTCGTCAGGCGTCGTCAGAGACCTGATCAAACCTCGCGCCAGCGTCGATTTTCCGGCCCCAAGATCCCCCAAAAGATAGACAACATCGCCAGATTTAAGCTGTGTGGCAAGCCACGCGCCCCAGTCGGCTGTGGCCGCGTCGTCAGCCAGAAAACAATCATCAGAAAAGCTCATAGGGCAGGCAGGTCCGGATCAAACGGGAGTTGCCGTTCGATATAAGCCTTCAGGCGCTCACACAACAGACCCACTTCGCCCTGAAGCTGTTCGGAAGAGATGACGGGCCCTACCGTCACATCGAAGCGTTTGCCGGCCTTATTCAAGAACTCATGAAACAAGGTGATGTCGCGAAGTTCCTGCGAGAAGCGATTGAAGCTGTGAAACCAAATCGAGTTTGGGCCCGATAGGTGCACGGGGACGAGTGGCGCATCATATTTTTGAGCCAAAGACAAGGCGGTCGTTTGCCAGGCAGGATCGCTGAGTTGTCCGTCCGGGCCTCTCCGCGCCAGACGCCCGGCCGGAAACAGAACGACGCATTTTTCCGCTTCGAATGCGCAACGGGCTGAACTGAGTGTGATGCGGGTCTTTTCCCGAGTGCGCTTTGCTTCCACCCATTCGACTGGGATCAGCACCTCAGAAAAACGCGGATTGACCCGTAGCGCATCAGCATTCGCGAAAAAAATGATATCTGATCTTACACGACGTAGAAGGTCATAGACGGCAATGCCATCAGCGATTCCTGTTGGATGGTTGCAGATAACGACGCAGCGCCCTGTCTTTGGAATGCGCTCACTCCCTCGGGCCTTGAGGACGAGCGATAAGAGTTGTGAGATGTAGTCCAGCGCCTCTGGCCCGGAGAGATCCGCCACAGCCTTAGCCATATCCACGGCCCGCTTGTATCCGAGAAGGCCATAAAGGGCTGGCCGAACCAAAGGCCAGACAATTGAAGAGGCGAAACCTGGGGCGCGTTCGATAATGAGTTCTTCGACAATGTTACGCGGCTTTGGTAGCGCCATTTCGTCTTCCCTCCCCAGTATGCGTGGCTTTCGCGGTGCCCGCATTCTTGCTAAGCCTCACCTTATGACTGCTTCGCATGCCCCGAAACCATCATCCAAAAGTCAGGATTCCCGCCGCTTAAAGGCGCGGGGCCCTTATCTCTGGCTGTGGTTTGCGGCCCTCACCGGCATCATATTCGCTCTTGTGGCCTTGTCATGGGGCTGAATCTGTTAACCAAACCCTTAACAGAAGGCGCATAACGCGCGTATAGTCATCGGGTTCGAGAGGGGCTGAGCGCCGGATGACCAGAAAGCACATACTCTACGCTATAATTTTCCTGATCGTGGCCGCTGTGCTGAGTATTGCCGGCTACTGGCTCTACTGGGATAATTTTGTGCGCTGGCAGCCCGTTACGATCACGCAAAAGCAGAAAGATATTCAGGAACTTCTGGAATCGTCGGGCTATGCGGCTTCGGGTAAGGAGGGCCCTGAAATCTGGGTCATCACCTATCGCAATTGCGCCACCTGCAAGGTATGGGAAGATCAGGAGCTCCCGAAGTTTGAGGCGGCCTCTGCCGACATCCGCATCGTGCCCTTTGCCCCGATGGACGTCGAGGGCAAGGTGACGACCACCGCGTCTGAGCGGTCGACCATCGCTGAGATTTGGCTTAACCGTTCCTATCCTCTCTATAAGCAATGGCGGGCGGCAAATGAAGAGGCGTGGCAACCGACCTTCCGTGCTGCCGACGGCGATCTTGCGCGTTCGGCGGTGGTACAGGCGAGCCGTGATTTCATTGCGAAGCTTGAACCGCTGCTGGGCGATAACGGCGTGCAGATCCGATATCCACTGGTCATCTGGCGTGACGGCACCCAACATATCCGCGTCTGCGCCTGCTCGGATGAACGCATGTACCACTATGTGCGCGACGACCTTCACGCGCCGTCAAAGGTTGAGGCCGCTGCTCCTCAGGCTTTAAAAATCGAGGCCACCGCCACGGCTGCCGCTGAAACCGTAGCGAGCGATAGCGCGGCTACCAATTATGGCCCGGACAGCCGCTAATTTTCTAATCTTGCAGGTACGATCAAGTCTGGGTCCGCTTTTTACAAACCGACCCCATAGGATCAAAAGATGACCTGAACCTGTATGGATACACGGGGGGTGATCCTGTAAATAAAAGCGATCCAGCCGGGACTTGCGGTCGTGATAAGACTACCCCGTGCCAGCCTTCTACAGTTCCACCATCCGGGCGAGGCTATCAACCTCCGCCTCCAGTTGACGCCAATTTGGCGTCAGGACAGACGTTTATCATTGGCGCCTCGGCGGGAGCGTCTAGGGGTGTTGCCGAAGGTAGCTTTAGTATGGGCGTGGCTTTCGACACTAAGGGTAACGCCGGAATTATTGTGGAGGGCGCTACGGCGGCAGGGGCGTCTACTCCAGGACCGGGGGTGACTTTGTATGGAACTGCGGCAAACGGCCTTATGAAAGATCAAGCCGGTGCGTTTTCGACTACAAATCTCAAGGGCGGCGTTATTGGAATAACGAGTGCAAGCGGGACGAGCGATGGTAAAATTGTGAATTCCGCAACAGTTTCTATCGGCGACGTGGGTCTTGGTGCGACTAAAGGTGCTAGTTATTCCATAGTCGACGTTGCAACAGGTGGTAAAGCATCGCCTCCGACATCTCCTTGCACCGGTCGTTCTTGTCTGGCCCCAGATGCTATTCCAGCCGTCGTACCCTCGGCAGGTTGCACGGGTCGATCTTGTACAGCTATACAATAGGGGTTCCAAATGCGCGTCAGAATACTTTGGGTTTGCCGTTTTTTGATCGCATGCTTGGGAATCGCCGCGTTGAGTTGGTGGGTGAACATGACTAGATTCTTGAGCGCCAGAGGTATTCTTCATCCTACTTCTGTCTACACGCAGCCGTTCGATAATCACGGGACCACTGTTTATGTGACCGACGTGGAGCATGCTAAAGTCGTGTTTGGCCTCCCGGCAATTTTTCTGACTCTGGTCGCGCTTGAAGCTTTGTCCTCCTTTCTGTTTAAACAAAAGCGCGGATAACGGTTCGAGACTTTACCGCTGTTTACGCATGCTGATGTAATTGGCGTCAGACAAGCTGCCGATCCGCCTGGCCTTAAAATCAGCGATACTGTTCAGCGCAAACCCCAAAGGAGGCGCGTTATGGACTATTTCTGCGGACTGGACGTATCCATCGACACCACAGCGGTCTGCGTCGTCGACGACAAAGGCACCGTGGTGCTGCAAACCTCGGTGGCGACCGACCCCGATACCTTGTGGCGAACGCTCAAACCCTACCTGCCCAAACTCAAGCGGGTCGGTCACGAAGCCGGGGCCTTGTCGCCGTGGCTGCAGCCCGAACTGGTGGCGCGCGGTCTTCCCGCCATCTGTCTGGAAACCCATCATGTGCGGTCCGCCCTGAGGGCTCAGCGTAACAAAACCGACGCCACGGACGCGCTGGGACTGGCCCATATCGTGCGCACCGGCTGGTTCAAAACCGCCTATATCAAGAGCGAGGCCGTTTACCGGGTACGTCTCCTTCTGATCCAGCGTCGTAACCTCAAGCGTAAGTTTCTCGACCTTGAAAACACCATCCGTCATTCGCTCAAGGCCTTCGGTATCCGTCTGGGAGATACCAGCCGGGGCCGCTTCGATGCTGCCGTACGCGAAGCCGTTAAGGCCGACGAAATGACGTCCGAACTCATGGATTCCATGCTGACGGCGCGCGCGGCACTCTGGAATGTCAAATCGCATTCAAAACACACCCCTTTTCGCGTCCAACATAGTCTTCTAAGACACAGACTTTACAACGGGATTGCATTGCTTAAGGGGGCGAGTTGGACGCGAAAATCGACCTTTAGAGGGCCAGAATTGCGCACGAATTTACACCTCGAGAGCGCTCAGGTCTATACGCGCGTCTCCGTCGCCCAGCTTCAGGCGATCCATGCCCGCACGCCTCCGGGAGCCACAAGCCTGCGCACACCGGGTGACGGCCTGCCGCCGCCCGACTTGCAGGGCCTCGACCTGATCCTGTCGGACGACGATGACGACGACCGGGACGGCGTTTGAAAACTCACACTAGGTGTGATAGAAGGTTACATGACATCCCAGCCTCCCTCCGCGCGCATCTACAAGAATGCCTGGTTCGCGAAGTTTGCGCGGAAAGAGAAAATCGAGGACACGACGCTTGTTGAGGCGATCCGAAATGCCGAAACAGGTCTGATCGACGCTGACCTTGGCGGCGGGGTGATCAAGCAGCGCGTGGCACGGCCTGGTGCCGGGAAATCCGGTGGCTTCCGAACCATCATCCTGTTTAAGGCGCAGGATCGAGCCGTGTTCGTTTATGGCTTCGCCAAGAACGACAAGGCCAATCTTGGGCCGGAGGAACTGAAGGAATATCGTCTGGCCGCCGGGTTTGTGCTGGGCCTGACCGAGGCACAGATAGCCGTCCAGGTGGAGACAGGCAAATGGGTAGAGGTGACGAGCGATGACGAAGACCTATAAGAGCGAAGCCTTTGCGGCCCTGCACGAGATGATGGAAGGGCTGCATGATGAGGGTGCAATCGACAAGCGGACAATGCGTCACTTCGATGAGGCCTGCCTGGCACCGGCACCCATGCTGAGCCCGGAGGACATCCGCGCCATCCGCGAGCATGAGCACGTCTCACAGGGTGTGTTTGCTCGGTATCTGAACGTGTCGGCGAACCTGGTATCGGACTGGGAGCGCGGCCAGAAGCGTCCTGGCGGTCCCGCACTGCGGCTTCTGTCCGTCGTCCGTAAGAACGGCCTCAGCGCCATCGCCTGATATCCGCCCTATCTTCCTCTCAGCCAGCCTGAATCCGGTCTTCCCACGTCCGCCGGTGTGTGCCATCGTGCGTCTGAAGGTCTTTGAAATCTGAAGAAAACCGCCTCAAGGCGATTTTTGGCCAGCGCGTGTATCGCGACGGCGAAAATGCGCCGTAAGCCACGGAAGCAACGCGGGAAATCCATCCCGATACGATCTGCCGCGTCAGAGGTGACAGTTTTTACAAACTGACCCCATCGGTGTCAAATCGCATTCAAAACACACCCCTTTTCGCGTCCAACATAGTCTTCTAAGACGCAGACTTTACAACGGGATTGCATTGCGTGAGGGGGCGAGTTGGACGCGAAAATCAACCTTTAGAGGGCCAGAATTGCGCACGAATTTACAAGTGAAGCTTCACTTTCTCTTTTGAGGGGCAGCTCCGGCGTCCTCATGCCGTATTGCGGCCCCATTGAATAGGCAGCATAAATCCTCATATGTTCTCTGAGCGCCGTTCGGGAGACTCTTCATGCGTGCGACCCTGATTTCACTGGCTCTGTTGTCTGTGCCAGGCGCGGTGGTGGCGCAGGACGTCATCGACCCTAAGCAAAAGCCCAACTTTACCGAGCGCACGGACAAGATGACGCCTGCGCAGCGTGAAGCGGAAATTAAACGAATTTTTTCCGAATTTGACCGTAACCGCGACGGCTTTATCACCGAAGAAGAGGCCCCGCGCCTGCCACATACGGGCAATGACCCAGAGGCGATAAAGGCCGATGCTAAGTTCTTCATCTCGCTCTATGACGACAATGAAGACCATAAGGTGTCGCTTGACGAGTACCGTGCGAAGGCGGCTCTGGCTCTGATCGGGCGGGAAAAAACGACGCAGGCCTCCAAATAAGGACTTTCCTTATCGCCAAAGCCGTGCGGCTGGTCTAAAAACCGTGGCATGAGCGAACAGACGGCCCCTTCCGAAACCCCTAAAATGTCCACCTTCGGCTTCCGCGACGTAGAGGCGAGGGAAAAGGTCAATCTTGTCCACGGCGTTTTCAAAAACGTCGCGGCTAAATATGATCTGATGAATGATGTTATGTCAGTGGGCGTCCATCATCTTTGGAAGGATGCGGCCTGCGCCAAACTAAACCCTCAGCCTGGCGAGGTCATCATCGACTGCGCGGGCGGAACGGGTGATATTGCGCGCCGTCTGTCAAAGCTGGCGCGTGCGGCCAAAGCCCGCAGAGGCGGAAAAGACGCCGAAATCCGCATCATTGACTATAATCAGGCCATGATTGAAGCCGGCATCCAAAAAGGATCTGAACCGGAAATCACGTGGTCGGTAGGTGATGCAATGAACCTCGCGATCGCCGATAATAGCGTTGATGCCTACATCATCTCGTTCGGTATCCGTAACGTCGCTGATGTGCAGGTGGCGTTGAATGAGGCCAAACGGGTTCTGAAGCCTGGTGGGCGCTTCTTCTGTCTGGAGTTCTCGCACCCGACGACCGGTCTCGTTGAAAGCGGCTATGAGTTTTATGCCTTCAACGTCATTCCCTTTATGGGGCAGATGATCGCCAATGACCGCGATTCCTATCAATATCTGGTCGAGAGCATCAAGCGCTTCCCCGACCAGGAGACCTTCCGCGGCATGATGGATAAGGCGGGTTTCCGGCGTACGGGCTATACCAATTTCACGGGCGGGGTGTGCGCCCTGCATTACGGCTGGGCGTAAGTTTTGGCGTCGGTGTTCGCTTCGTTTTTCCGCCTGATCAAGGCCGGGTTCGTCCTGATGCGCGAGGATGTCTTTATCCCGCGCGAACTCAGTTATCAGCTTAATCCGCCGTCGCGTTTCTTTTCCAATGCCTTGCGCTTTTTCTTTGCCCGCCGCGGGCCGCAAGACCGGGTGGGACTGCGCTATGCGCGTGCGTTCGAAAAGCTGGGCCCAGCCTTCATCAAACTTGGCCAGGTCCTCTCAACGCGTGGCGACATCTTCGGCGATCAGTTTATACGCGACCTCAGCCACTTAAAAGATCAGTTACCGCCCTTTGATGCTGCAACCGCGCGGCGTTTGGTTGAAGAGGCTCTGGAAAAGCCGGTCGATGACATCTTCTTTGAATTTGGCGAAGTCATCGGTGCCGCTTCCATCGCGCAGGCGCACCGTGCCATCCTGAAAGACGGACGTCAGGTCGCCGTGAAAATACTGCGGCCCGGCATCGAACAGATTATTGCCGACGATATAGCGATGATGACGCTGGCGGCTAAGATCATCGCTTTCCTGTCGCCTGCCTCCCGGCGTTTAGAACCCGAAGCGTTTGTCGCGACAGTGGCGCAGTCACTCCTTTTGGAGCTCGACCTGCGCCTTGAGGCGTCTGCTGCCGACGAGCTCGGCCAGATTATCAATGCAGAACCCTATATGTCCGCACCCAAAGTGGCATGGCACTATGTGGCTAAGCGCGTTCTGGTTATCGAATGGGCGAAAGGTATTCCTCTCAGCCGGCCTGAGGCGCTTACGCAGCCCGGACTGCAGCCTCAGGCCATGGCCGATAACCTTATCCGCGCTTTCCTGTCTCAGGCCCTGAATCACGGCATGTTCCACGCCGACCTGCACGAGGGCAACCTGTTTGCGCAGGCGCCTGATAAGCTGACGGCGATTGATTTCGGCATCGTCGGGCGGCTTAAGCCCAAAGAACGGCTATATCTCGCCGAAATGCTGTGGGGTTTCCTGCGTCGCAACTATAAGCGGGTGGCTGAGGTGCATTTCGAGGCCGGCTATGTGCCCCGGCACCATGACGTTCAAGCCTTTGCGCAGGCGCTTCGCGCGGTGGGTGAGCCTGTTTTGGGCAGGGCGGCGACGGAGGTTTCGATGGGGCGTTTGCTGACGCAGCTTTTCGAGATCACCGCCCAGTTTGATATGCATCTACGGCCCGAACTCGTCCTTTTGCAGAAGACCATGGTTAGCGTCGAGGGCGTTGCGCGTCGTATATATCCCGAACACGATATCTGGGAGGCGGCACGGCCGGTTGTGCGCGACTTTATTCAGTCCGAACTCTCGCCCGTGGCTGAAGCCCGCCGTCTGATCGACAAGCTGGTGCATAAGCTTAAGCTTGATGATGACGATGCCGAAGACCGTGAACGTGAGCGTCTGGCCCTAATCTCGCTGAGGTCGGACCTTCGCCAGAGTCGAACCGTGACGACCCTTGCATTGATTGCTTCGGTACTCGCCTTAGGCGTCACTCTATGGATCGGCCTTTTTCATTTCTGAACGCGGTACATGTGAGCCCTTTGCGCCGAAGGTTTAGAGGCGTCAGTCTCAGATCCGCGCTGGTCTTTAGGTTTAGGCTTCCGTTAACTAACTTCCGCCACCTTTACATAACGGCAATCCTCTAAAGGTGATCCACCGCTCCCTGAGCGGCGTGTATCTGGGGCAGGAATTTATGCGTACCATCCGCGCGCGCTTGCAAGGCGTGATTATCGTTTTGATTGTCGGCGCTCTGTTAAGCTGTGGCTTGGCGTTTCTGATTGCCGAAGCTGGTCGCAAAGGCCTTCAAACTGTTTACGCCGATCGGGTCATACCGTTAGAGCAGCTTAAGGGCATCAGCGACGATTATGCGGTTTCGATCGTCGATAATGCGCACAAGGTTCGCGCGGGCACAGTGAGCTTTGAAGACGGCGTACGTCGCATGGACGAGGCCTTAAAGCATTCTGATGGGCTCTTTGATGCCTACATGCTGACCTATATGGATGACAACGAGAAGGCCCTTGCTCAGGCGGCCAAAGAGCAAAAGGATAAGGCAAAAGCCTCTATTGCTCAGCTGCGTGACATCATGGTTCGCAAAGATCAGATAGCTTTAGAAACCTATGTGTCTTCAGAGTTATATCCCTCGATTGACCCCGTAACCGCTGCCTTTGATGTTCTCGTTAAGCTGCAGGTGTCTGAAGCCAAGAAGTCATTTGATAAGGCATCCATTTCCCAGACCCGATTTTTGTGGGGTGTAGGCCTTGCCTTACTCATCAATGCGGTTTTAGGCATCATAGGTATCTGGATTGTGCGCCACCGGGTCATTCTGCCCATTAACAGGTTGACCGACGTCATGTCGCGACTGGCGAACGGTGAGTACCAGACCGAGGTCCCGGGTCGGGAGGCGCGTAATGAGATCGGCGAGATGGCGCGTGCGGTTGAGGTGTTCAAGGCGAACGGGCTTGAACGCCAGCGGCTTGAAGCGGCGGAGAAAGAAGAGCTGGCTCAGAGAGAAGCGCGCGCGCGGGTCATAGAGGGGCTCGTCCAGCGTTTTGACGCGCAAACCCGCGAAAGCATCCAGTTTGTCTCTGTGGCGGCGACAGAACTTGAAGCCTCGGCAGAAAGCCTCACCTCAGGGGCCGAGGAGACGACAAGACAGAGCACGACGGTTTCTTCCGCGTCGGAGGAGGCGTCGATGAATGTCCAAACCGTTGCCGCGGCGACGGAAGAAATGTCGGCAACGGTGCAAGAGATCGCGCGCCAGGTACAAGGTTCTGTCCACATTGCCCGCACGGCAATGGCCGAAGCCCGGCGCTCGTCAGAGGTCGTTCATAAACTTTCCGATGGCGCCGAGCGCATCGGAGGCTTTGTGAACTTGATTACGCAGGTCGCGTCGCAGACCAACCTACTCGCCCTGAACGCCACCATTGAGGCCGCCCGGGCAGGCGAGGCGGGTAAGGGCTTCGCTGTAGTGGCCAGTGAAGTCAAAACCCTGGCTCAACAGACTTCAAAAGCCTCGGCCGATATTGAGGCTCAGGTGCTTGAAATTCGCACCGTTGTCGCTGAAGCGGTCGAGGCCATCGATCAGATTCAGGCCACGATTGATCAGATGTCGGAGGTCTCAACGGCTATTTCTGCGGCCGTCGACGAGCAATATGTCACGACGCAGGAGATTGCGAGAAACGTCCAGGAAGCCTCTCAAAGCACAGTGGCGGTTGCCCAGAACATGTCAGGCATTTCCCGGGCCACGGAAGAGACGACGGTGGCGGCCACGCAAGTTTTGAGCGCTTCGGGTGAATTGTCACGCCAGGCCGACACATTGCGCAAGGATGTTCACGAGTTCATTTCCGGCGTCCGCGCCGCTTAAAGCGTCGGACAATCCTTAAGGATTGGGAAAAGCTTTGCGCGCAGCATGGCGGCTAGAGGTGCCCAATGATCACCATTTTCCATCGCATCGGCGAGCGTATCGCTGAAGCCCAGCAAAAGGCGGATCAGAATGTTCCTGACGAGCCGGTCTGGATAGACCTTCTCAATCCTACTGAGGAGGAACTGCGTCATCTGCCGCAAAACCTCAATATCGCCCTGCCTACGCGTGAAGAAACCTGGCGTAACCATGCGCTCAACCGTATGTATACGCGCGACGGGACGACCTACATGACGGCGTCGGTTTTAAGTGATGATCGTGAAGCGCGTGCGTGCGGAACGGTGACCTTTATACTCACTCCGGATTTTCTGATTACGTTGCGCGATATCGATCCGCCGCCCTTTTTGACCCTGCAGGAGCATCTGCTTCTGACACCCAAAGCCTTCCCTAACAGCATAGACGTCCTGACAGGACTTTTAGAGGCCATTGTCCTGCGTACCCTGTCGCATTCGGACGAGGTGATTACGGGGCTGGAGGCCTTGTCGCGACGCATTTTTTCAGATCGGGGGTTCGAAGGTGAGACGGGAACGCCCTCAGATATCATGCACGGCGTGCTGAAGTCGCTGGGGGTGCTGGCAGACCTCAATTCGCGCATCCATGAAAGCATATCGAGTCTTCAACGCGTGGTGGGCTTTGTGCGTAATGGCACACAGGCCGCACAGGAGCGTCACAGCCGCGCCCTTGCGACACTGCTGAAGGACACGCAGTCGATCGCCGAACAGACAGCCTTTTTATCGAATAAGATCAGCTTTCAGCTCGACGCGGCTTTGGGGATGATCAATGTCGAGCAAAACCAGATCGGTAAGATATTCTCGACCACCGCGGTTTTCTTCCTGCCGCCAGCACTGGTCGCAGGTATCTATGGCATGAATTTCGACCATATGCCGGAACTGCACTGGGCGTTTGGTTATCCTTTGGCGGTGGGCCTGATGGTCATTGCCGTGCTGGTGCCCTATTGGGTCTTTAAGCGGCGGGGCTGGCTTTGATGCGGTTTGTGTCCGCCAAGTAGGCGGCGATCATCGACGGATGCATAGGTTTCGCGAACAAATAACCTTGCGCCATATCACACCCCATCTGGCGAAGACGCCCAAGCTGTTCGGGGGTTTCAACCCCTTCGATAATCGACTTTAACCCCATATCCGCGCACAGACCGGTCATGGAGCGCACCACCTTGCTTGCGCTTTCATTTTCAATATCGGTGACGAAGCTCCGATCAACCTTTATGCGGTCGAGCGGCAGGCGATGGACGTAGCTGAGAGACGAATAGCCGGTGCCGAAATCATCGAGCGACAGGTGACACCCCAGCGCCTTTAGGGTCTGCATCGATTGGCGCGCCTTGATGAAATCATGGGCCATAACGGTTTCTGTGATTTCAAAGTCGATGCGCTTGGGATCTATGCCTGAGGCATTGACGATCGCTACAAGTCTCACCACGCCCTCCGCCGCGCATATATCATGCGCCGAGAGATTGAAAGAGAGCCCGATATCTTCCGGCCAATGGCGCATTTCGCGCAACGCTTTTTCCAGAAGGATGCGGGTTACACCGCCAATAAGGCCCGCACGCTCAGCGACGGGGATAAAGACATCAGGCGGTACAAGACCAAGCTGAGGGCTATACCAGCGGGCAAGCGCTTCAAACGACAAGACGCGACCCGTTTCCAGGTCCACTATAGGCTGAAATAGCTGAATGAGTTCCTGCTCCAGATCCGCCGACAGAAGGTGGCGCTCAATCTGGGTTTGGGTACGAATCTCCGCGGCATGTTTCTCACTGAATAGGACGGTTTGACCGCGCAAATTCCGCTTGGCGTAATAGAGGGCGTAATCTGCGTTCTCAAACAGAGTCTCGGCAGAGGCAATTGTTTCGCTCCAGCGCGCCACCCCCACAGAACAGGCCATGTGCGCGTGGGTGCTTCCGACCGCAAAGGGAAGACGTATCGCATCGGTGAGCTGACCGCCCACATCGCTCAGGGTCTCTGAGGCAATCGCGTTATGAACGATCAGCCCGAATTCGTCACCGCCCAGTCGATAGATGTCGGCCGTGACGCCCGTTAAACCTCGGCAAGCTTTTTCCAGACGGCGTGCCGTCTCAGCGAGGACCTTATCTCCGGTCGCATGCCCGTAGGTGTCATTAATGGGTTTGAATCCATCGAGGTCTAGGACACCGACGGCCAGTCCCAAGCGGCCGTCCTTCGCCTCAGTAAACGCCTTTTCGAGATCATGGAAAAAGCGACGACGATTAGGTAGCTCGGTCAGGGCGTCAAGATTGGCTATTCGGAAGTTTTCATCGGACAGCGCTTGTGTTTCTGCCTGTTTTTCCATCAGGTCCCGGCGCGAGCGCACAAGGTCAGCAAAATCCCGATAGTGGGTCATCAAGATCGTGAAGATAGCCCCGCTTACAAGTACGATATTGACGGCAATCGCCTTTTCAGTCTTGTCTCCGGCAATCCCAAAGAAGATGATAAAAGGTACGTTGACGATAAGCGTGACCAAAAGCGCCGCGGCGCGCAGGTGCATCAGACAGAAGATGCAGCCGACAACCGTGATCCCCATATAGAAGATGACATGACCTTGCGCGTGGTCGTTGCCATAGGGGTGCAGACTAAGCCCCCAGGTCATGAAGCCGACGGCGAGTAGGGCGGCCATCCGGGTGGTACGGCGCAGCTGGGCGATCGCCTCGGCAGGCGTGACGTCCTGATGGCGATTGCGCCACCAATGAATGCCACGCACGCCTGCGATCAGGCACAAAAACCCCGGGAGCCACACGGATAACCACAAAGGGGCCTGGTGAGAGAAGGTATAACTCACCGCCAGAGAGCTCACGATGAGCAAGAAATAGAGGAGTGGCACCTGGCGTGACAGGGCGCGAAACTGCGCAACGGCCAGTTCCGGGTCGTCTGCGGGAACGCTGAAAAGGGCACGCAAGGTTTTACTAAACGATTTCACGGCTCGGCCCGTTTGTTGATATTCATCCCAACCTTAACCCATTTTGTCTAAAAAGGATTTAATCGACGCGGGGGTCAAAAAAGTCCTCAAGTTAGAAAATGCGACGACCTCTCTCGATCGCCTGCCGGTAATATAGGATTGTCGCGCGTGCGCACGGCTCACGCGCCAGGGACCGGCGGCGTTGCCAGACGCGAAAAGGCCACCCATATGTCTTGCCAGACCGATCCGAAAGCCAGTAAAGGCTTTGACCATGACCGCTGAAACTCCCCCTCGTATCCTGCTCATCGTCGGCGGCGGCATCGCGGCCTATAAGGCGTTGGAGCTGATCCGTCTCATTAAAAAGGCGGGCTTGAGCGTGCGTGTTGTGCTGACGAAAGCCGCGCAGCAGTTTGTCACGCCTTTAAGTGCGGCCGCCCTTTCGGGAGACAAGGTCTATACGGATCTGTTCGATCTGACCGATGAGACCGAAATGGGTCACATTACGCTGTCTCGTCAGGCCGAGCTGGTGGTGGTGGCCCCTGCAACCGCCAATCTGATGGCCTCTGTGGCCAACGGACTTGCTGATGATCTGGCGACCACGCTCCTTCTGGCTACGGATAAGCGCGTCCTGATGGCTCCAGCCATGAATGTGCGCATGTGGCATCACCCGGCCACGCAACGCAATCTGGCGACGTTGCGCGCGGACAGGGTGCTGTTCACCGGGCCTGACGAAGGCGATATGGCCTGTGGCGAATACGGTCTGGGTCGCATGAGCGAACCCGACGCTATTTTTGCGGCGATTCAGTCCGCCCTTAAACCAAAGGCGCAACCCTTAAAGGGTCGCCACGTACTGATTACCGCGGGGCCGACCTTTGAGCCTCTCGATCCCGTGCGTGGTATCACCAACCGCTCCTCCGGGAAGCAGGGCTATGCCATCGCCGCCGCCGCGGCTGAGGCCGGAGCGCGCGTGACTCTCATCTCTGGCCCCGTCAGTCTGGCAACCCCGGCGGGCGTCACTCGTATCGATGTGGAAACCGCCACCGAAATGCATGATGCGGTGCATGCCGCCCTGCCTGCGGATGTGTTCATCGGCGTGGCGGCGGTGGGCGACTGGCGCGCCAGAGACATAGCCCGGGACAAGCAAAAGAAGGGTGTGGACGGCGAACTGACGATCACCCTCGTCAAAAATCCCGATATCCTCGCGAGTGTCGGACACCACCCGAAACAACGCCCGCAGCTCGTCATCGGCTTCGCGGCGGAAACGCGCAATGTCGAGGTCTATGGCCAGACCAAACTGCGGACAAAGGGAGCGGACGCCATTCTGGCGAATGATGTGTCGAAGGACGTCTTCGACCGTGATACCACCAATATGATCCTTATCGACGCCTCGGGCCCTACGGCGGGCAAGCACCTGACCAAAGCCGAAGTGGCCGCTGATCTTATCCAATATCTGACCACAAGGCTGAAATGACCTATACCCCCACCGCTCACATCATTCAGTTGCCGCATGCGGCCGGTCTTGCCCTGCCTGCCTATGAGACGGAAGGCTCCGCTGGCCTTGACCTGCGTGCGGCCATAGCTGATGGCGAGGTCGTGACGCTCAAGCCCTTAGGGCGCGCACTTATACCGACAGGTCTGAAGGTTGCGGTGCCGCTTGGCTTTGAAGTGCAGGTGCGTCCGCGCTCAGGCCTTGCTTTGAAACACGGCATTACCTGTCTCAACTCGCCAGGGACGGTGGATTCGGATTATCGCGGGGAAATTGGCGTCATACTCATCAATCTTGGGACTGAGGACTTCGAGATCCATCGCGGTGATCGGATTGCCCAGATGGTGGTAGCTCGTCACGCCCGTATCGAATGGGAAGTGGTTGAAAGCCTTGATGATACCGAGCGCGGTGCGGGCGGCTTTGGCTCGACCGGACGGGTTTGAGAAAGCGATTCACGCGAATGTGCAGTATTGCCGGGTTTACCTGACCGGCGAAACATCCCAAACTCGCCTCACGCGCGAATCTGGGTGGTGAGCCATGTCGGATATCCTAGACCTATACGGACTGCTGAGTGATCTGATTGAAGCGGCGGTAAACGGGCTTAACCTGTGGCCCGCCGTGCTTGCGGGCCTTTTGGCCGCCTTTCTTCTTTGGTTACCCGTTGCCGCGCGTCTGTTAATCGCCCTGTGCCTGACCCTTGCTTTAAGCAGTCTTTGGCCTCTTTTGTCTGGTCTGCCGCCCATTGCACCCGACTTCAGTGAGCCGGAATACAGCATTCAGTTTGTTCTGATGGGTGTTGTGGCCATTCTTCCAGTGTGGGTTTCTGAGGCTTTCGGCGTCAGACGCTGGGTTCAGCGAAAGCCTAAGACGTCTTGCATGTCGTAAAGGCCAGGTGATTGCTGTGCGGCCCATAGCGCGGCTTCTATGGCGCCGCGCGCAAACAGGGTGCGGTCACGCGCGGAGTGAGACAAGGTTATCACTTCATCTTCAGCCGCAAACAGTACGCTGTGCTCGCCGATAATGCCACCGCCGCGAATGACCGAGAACCCGATCGTGCCAGGCTCGCGCTGGCCCGTCAGGCCGTCACGAGCGGCAACGCGCACCTCATTCAGATCAACCCCGCGTCCTTCGGCGGCCGCGTCGCCCAGCATCAGTGCTGTGCCTGAAGGGGCATCCACTTTACGCTTATGATGCGCTTCCAAAACTTCGATGTCCCAGGCATCTGCGGCGAGCTTGCTTGCGGCCTGTTTCACCAGTCCCATCAGCATATTGACGCCCAGCGAAAAGTTTCCCGAACGCAGCACGATATTGCGCTCACCATAGGCGTCGAGCGCGATGAGCTGTTGGGGCATGAACCCGGTTGAACCGATGATATGCGCCAGTGCCCTGCCCCGCTTTTCCCCCTCAAGCGCGCAGGCTTCGGCCAGAGCCAGTGTCGAGGACGGGGTCGTGAAATCGATCACCACATCGGCCTGCGACAGATCGATCGTATCACCCTTGTCAAATGTAGTCGCAATCGTCAGGTCGCGCTCAGTCAGCACGCGGATAACCGCCTGACCCATGCGGCCCCTGGCGCCGGCAACGGCAAAACGAATCTGGGTCATTAGAACTCCGGGTTATCAACCTGTTCGCTCCTCTAGGCAGGAGGCGCGCATAAGTCAAATCCGGCTAAGGGCGAACCCGCGCCGGATTTGTCAGTTCCTCATTTCAAAATGGCGGTGCGTTTAAGCGCGCGGCATTTTCTGCGCCACTACGCCGTGCCGGTAATGTCGTCCCAGAAGCGTTTAGCCTTATGCATGAACCCTTGCGACTGCGCGTAAGACTGTGCCTCGGCGATTTCGGCAAATTCCTTCATAAGCTCTTTCTGGCGGGCGCTCAGATGCTTGGGTGTCTCTACAAACAGTTCGACCAGCAGGTCGCCGCGCTGTTTCGAATTGAGGACCGGCATGCCTTTGCCCTTGATCTTGACCTTGTGACCGGTTTGGGCGCCTTCGGGGATGGCGACTTCGAGTTTACAGGTGCCGTCGCACCCTTCGCCCCCCATCAGGCAAGGCACTTCAACCTCCCCCCCTAGAACGGCGGTGGGCATGGGCACAGGGATCTGACAGTGCAGATCGGCACCGTCACGTTCAAAAATCTCGTGCTCGGCGACTGACAGGAAGATGTAGAGGTCACCGCGTGGACCACCATTAGCGCCGGCCTGACCTTCGCCAGACAGCCGGATGCGCGCACCGTCATCAACGCCGGCCGGGATGCGGACGTTAAGCTTGCGATTGGCGCGCACCTGACCGTGGCCGTGACAGTTGGTGCAGGGTTCTTTGATTACCTGGCCCTGACCGTTGCAGGTCGGGCAGGTGCGCTCTACGGCAAAGAAACCGTTGGAAGTGCGCACGCGACCTGCACCGCCGCAGGTATGGCAGGTTGCTGGCTTTGTGCCGGCCTTGGCCCCTGAACCCTTACAAACCTCGCAGGTCAGGGTCGTCGGTATGTTTAGTTCAACATCCGCCCCCTTATAGGCCTGTTCGAGGGTAATTTCGTAATCATAACGCACATCCGGGCCGCGTTGCGGGCCCGAGCGGCGACCGCCGCCCCCGCCGCCGAAGATGTCGCCGAACATTTCAGAGAAGATGTCTTCGACATTGCCAAAGCCCTGGCCGCCGAAACCGCCCTGACCGCCAAAGCCGCCACCTTGTCCATTAACACCGGCGTGTCCGAAGCGGTCATAGGCGGCGCGCTTGTTCGCGTCTGACAGAATCGAATAGGCCTCGTTGACCTCCTTAAAACGCGCCTCGGCCTGATCATCACCCTGATTACGGTCAGGGTGATGCTCCATCGCCTTCTTGCGGAAAGCCGATTTCAGGGTCGCGTCATCCGCATCGCGGGCCACCCCCAGGATTTCGTAGTAATCACGCGCCATTGTACTTAGCAGTCCTTTAAGCGCATCCCGGAAACGGCCTTACGGGTTTCGGAATCAAATGCGCGATAAACCATTCCCAAGCCCCCGCCTGGGTTGCCTGCAACATTCACACCGGCATCATATCCGATGTAATAAAAAACTCAAAAAAAGGGGAGCCCAACCGAAATCAGACTCCCCCCTTTGTCTTGTCAAAGCGTCGGCTTAAGCGCTCTTCTTGCCGTCGCCATCGACTTCTTCGAACTCGGCATCGACAACGCCGTCATCGGCCTGAGCCTCTTCACCGGCTTCGCCTGCACCCTGGGCGGCATACATGGCTTCACCGAGCTTCATCGAAGCCGTCAGAAGCGCCTGATGCTTGCCCTTGATGTCCTCGACGTCTTCACCGTCCTTGGCCGCCTTCAGATCGGCGAGAGCCGTTTCGATGGCCGTCTTGTCTTCGGCGGAGACCTTCGAACCGAAGTCCTTGAGGGCCTTTTCCGTCGAGTGTACCAGAGCGTCCGCCTGGTTGCGGGCTTCGATCAGCGCCTTGCGCTTTTCGTCATCGGCCTTGTTGGCCTCAGCCTGCTTGATCATGTCCTCGATGTCAGAGTCGCTCAAGCCACCATTGGCCTGAATGCGGATCGAGTGCTCCTTGTTGGTCGCCTTGTCCTTCGCATTGACGTTCACGATGCCGTTGGCGTCGATGTCGAAGGTGACTTCGATCTGCGGGACCCCACGCGGTGCGGGGGGGATACCAACGAGGTCGAACTGACCCAGCAACTTGTTGTCGGATGCCATCGGACGCTCGCCCTGGAAGACGCGGATCGTCACGGCCGACTGATTATCATCGGCAGTCGAGAAGACCTGAGACTTCTTCGTCGGGATCGTGGTGTTGCGTTCGATCAGCGGGGTGAACACGCCACCGAGCGTCTCGATGCCGAGCGTCAGCGGGGTGACGTCGAGCAGCAGCACGTCCTTGACGTCGCCTTGCAGAACGCCGGCCTGAATAGCGGCACCGAGCGCCACGACTTCGTCGGGGTTCACACCCTTGTGCGGTTCGCGGCCGAAGAAGGCTTTCACGGCTTCCTGCACCTTCGGCATACGGGTCATGCCGCCGACGAGGACGACTTCGTCAATGTCGGACGCCTTAAGGCCCGCGTCTTTCAGTGCCTGCTGGCACGGAGCGATGGTCTTCTGGATAAGATCTTCAACGAGGCTTTCCAGCTTTGCGCGGGTCAGCTTAAGGTTCAGGTGCAGCGGGCCCGACGCGTTCATCGAGATGAAGGGCAGGTTCAGGTCGTACTGCGCAACCGTCGAAAGCTCCTTCTTAGCCTTTTCAGCCTCTTCCTTGAGGCGTTGCAGGGCCAGTTTGTCGGAACGCAGATCAACGCCGTTTTCCTTCTTGAACTCGTCGGCGAGGTAATCGACGACGCGCATGTCGAAGTCTTCACCACCCAGGAAGGTGTCGCCATTGGTCGACTTCACTTCGAAGACGCCGTCGCCGATTTCGAGAACCGAGACGTCGAACGTACCGCCACCAAGGTCATAGACGGCGATCTTCTTGCCGTCGTTCTTGTCGAGGCCATAGGCCAGAGCGGCGGCAGTCGGCTCGTTGATAATGCGCAGGACTTCAAGGCCGGCAATCTTACCGGCGTCCTTGGTCGCCTGACGCTGTGCGTCATTAAAGTAGGCCGGAACCGTGATGACGGCCTGAGTGACGGTTTCACCCAGATAGGCTTCGGCGTCTTCCTTCAGTTTTTGAAGGATGAAAGCTGAAATTTGTTGCGGCGAATAGTCCTTGCCGTGGGCCTTAACCCAGGCGTCGCCGTTGGGGCCCTTGGAGATTTCGTAGGGCACCATGCCCTTGTCCTTCTGGACCATCGGGTCGTTGTAGGTGCGGCCGATCAGACGCTTGATGGCGAAGAAGGTATTGGAGGGGTTGGTAACCGCCTGACGCTTTGCGGGCTGCCCGATCAGGCGCTCCGAGTCGTCCACGATGGCGACCACCGACGGCGTGGTGCGAACGCCTTCGGCGTTTTCGATGACCTTCGGGTTCTTGCCGTCCATAACGGCGACGCACGAATTGGTCGTACCAAGGTCGATACCGATGATTTTAGCCATGAGTCCAGATTTACTCCGTTTAAGGCAATGGGCTTTTGAGGCCTTTTGAAGATAAGCACCCCGCTTGTCCATCCCCGGTGAGATGAATTTTACCAATTTTGCGAGCCGCCGGTTTTCCGGAACCCCCAAATCTGCAACCGATATAAGGGGCGCGTTTCGGCCTGCAAGAGGGGGGCTTGCAATGCTGGCATTATTTTTAGGGTTTTAGGCGTTACCCGCCTCTGGCGAGACCTTTTGCCGAGGACGAAGATTGTGTAGTTAGTTAACCGCGAACGCAAAAGAAGACGTACGGGAGACCTGCCATGTCACATACTGCCTTGCCTCTGACGCGCCCTGAAGGCAGTGAGCCGCGGGACTTCCATGTCAGTCGCCGCGGCATTGCCGGGCTATTTTTCGCAGGCTATGCTCTGGGGGCTGGCCCGGCGGCGGCCCAATCGCCGATCTCTACGCCTTCCGCCGGGCTGATTGCTAAAGACCTGACCGTGCCGAGTGACAGCGACTATGCCATACCGGCCTATATTGCCTTACCCGAAGATGCCAAGCGACGCCCGGTCGTGCTCGTCGTCCCGGAAATCTTTGGCCTCCACGATTATCTGCGCGATGTCTGCCGACGCCTCGCCCATCAGGGCTATGTCGCATTGACCTTTGATCCCTTTGCCCGCAAGGGTAACGCGGCCGCGCTGAAAGACACTGCCGAAATCCGCAAGCTGGTCGAAACCGCGACCAATGAACAGGTGATGGGCGATCTGAAAACCTTGATTGGGTGGCTGAAGTCCAACCCGGATATTGGCCAGGCAAGAAGTCTCTTTGGCAAGGCGAAGTTCGCCGATACCTCGCGTATTGGCATTACGGGTTTCTGCTGGGGCGGGGCTGTCGTGTGGATGGCTGCGTCGTCCATCCCGGAAATCAAAGCGGGCGTGGCATGGTACGGGCGCCTTGAGCGGCCGGCCGCGACCGATTTTCTGGGCAAGGAAGAGCGCGAATGGCCGATCGATCGGGCGTCAGGTTTGCGTCGTCCGGTGCTCGGTCTCTATGCCGGGCAGGACGGCGGCATCTCTCTTGACAGCGTAGAACGCATGAATGCGGCCCTTAAGGCGTCCGGCAAGACGGCAAGCCATATTGAGGTTTATAAGGACGCCAAGCATGGCTTTCATGCTGACTACCGCGCCCTTTATAACGAAAAGGCCGCCAAGGAAGGCTGGTCGCAGCTCCTCAAATGGTTTTCAACCTATCTCTGACAAAGGCAGTCGCCAGGGTCAGGGTTTCGGGCGTCCGTTTTCGGCCCATTTTGGCTCGAAGTCGCCCGTTACGAGCCAGCGAACAGGCTCAACAAGCGACTGGATGGCTGCGGTCATATAGGGGATATCGATATTGCCAAGCGTATCCTGCGCCGAGTGATAGGTGGGTATTGTGGCCCAGCCTGAGACCGTATGGGCGACAATGCCCTGCAGAGCGAGGGAATAATTATCCGAACGCTCATAGAAGTGCTGCTCCGGATATGGGTCTTTGGCTAAGAGCGCGCCTTTGGCTTTCAGGGCATCGGCCAGGTTTGAACGCTCCCAGCCCGTGATCATCATGGTGCCCTTCGGTAGTTTTGGGTCTTGAGCGCCAATCATTTCAACCTCCAGATTGGCCACAATATGATCGAGCGGGATCGGCGGGTGAGCGGCAAAATGCGCCGAACCTAACAGGCCAGCCTCTTCAGCGCCGTAGCAGACAAACAAGACCCCGCGCCGCGGCGCGGGACCTTGCGACAGCGCGCGTGCCAGTTCGAGTACCGCGGCTACACCGGAAGCGTCATCATTCGCACCAGGCATTATCGTGCCGCTCTTCACGCCGAGGTGGTCGAGGTGTGCGGTGATCAGGACCACGCCCGCCTTTGGATCCGTGCCGGGCAGAAAGCCTATGGCGTTATAGGTAAAAGCTTTTTGCGTATCAGAGCGCTTCACACTTAACCGGGCACTGTCGCCCGATTTGAGAGATCTATAGGCAGACGCGTTGAGAAGAACGACGTCCGGACGTGGGCGCGACGGCGGGGTTTCACTGAGATAGGTGGGGGTTACGGGGCCGCCCCCAATGCCATCCCATAACTTGCTGGCTTCGGTGCCATCCGGGGCCAGCACAAGCTTTACGCCTTTAGAACGGGCCTCGCGCAGCCATTGTGTCAGGGGCGTCTTCCCATCAGAGGGGAGCACAATCACCGCACCCTTGGTCAGGGCCTCGGGCGTAGCCGGGAAGGTCAGTGGCCCCTCTACAGTCTGACCGCTGGCAAACAGAAGGCGAAAATCACGCCCTTCCGCGAAGCTTTGAGGGCCAAGCTGGAGGCTGGCCTGCCCGTCCAGTTGGGGCGACACCACCTCCGCTGCCTGCACAAACCCCGATAGTGTGGGTGCGAACTGAAGGCCGAAGCTCTCATATTGGGCGGCAACATAGGCAGCCGCAATGGCTTCGTCGCGACTAGCGCTTTTTCGGCCCTGGAGAGCATCTGAAGCAAGAAAGGACAGGTGGGCGCGAACCTGCTCGGGTCGTACTGTCTGGGCGTGCACGCCGAATGCGGTAACAGAGAGGCAGAAAGCGGCGGCCAGAGCCGTCAGAGGTTTGGACATTGTTGACCCACAAAAAAAGACGGTGCGCAGAATGCACCGTCTCTTTGGTCTCGTAAAGCGCCGAGCCGTCAGGCTTGGGTGTTGATGGTCCCGCCGGAGGCGTTATCACCCCCGTTATAGGCGCCGTTTGCGGCGCTGGCGGCCTTGGCAGCCGTAACGACCATGGCCGGGCGGATGGTGCGGCCAAACAGTTCATAGCCAGCCTGCATGACCATCAGGACGCTCCCACCTTCGACCTCGGTGGAGGGCTGTTCCATCACAGCCTGATGGAAGTTGGGGTCGAACTTGTCGCCCTTGAGCGGTGCGATCTTCTTGACGCCGTTCTTTTCAAACGCCCCCGCCAGCTCTTTTTCCGTCATCTCGATGCCTGAGACGAAGTTCTTGAACGCCGGGTCTTCGATCTGGGCCGGCACGGCCTGAAGGGCGCGTTGCAGCACGTCGGCTACGCCTAAGAGGTCGCGCGAAAAGCGCTGGATTGCGTAGGCGCGTGCATCATTCATTTCACGCTCAGCACGGCGTTTGACGTTTTCGGCCTCGGCAGCATAGCGCAGGGCCTGTTCCTTGAGTGCGGCGTTTTCGGCCTGAAGCTGTTCCAGCGCCGCGTTCAGCGTGTCGATAGCGTCATTGGCAAACGGGGCGTCTTGTTCAGTATGTTCTTCGCTCATTACTCTATAGACTCTGTGGGTTAGGACCGTTCCTGCTCCAGCAGGCGGCCGAGGATTTTTGCGGTGTAATCCACAAGTGGGATGATGCGCGCATAATTCAACCGGGCGGGCCCGATGACGCCGATGGCGCCGACAACCTTCTGGGCTTGGCCACCCAGCATGTAGGGCGCTGCAATAACAGCGGAGCCCGACAAAGAAAACAGTTTCGATTCCGATCCGATGAAAATTCTTACGCCTTGCGCCGAGCGGACGTTGTCGAGGAGGTTGATCAGCTCTTCCTTCTCTTCCAGATCTTCAAACAGGGCGCGTACACGCTCCAGATCTTCAAGGGCAGAGGCTTCCAGAAGATTGGCTTGCCCGCGGACGATCAGCGCCCTCTTGTCGCTCTCGCCACCGGCCCAGGCCGCCAGACCGCGTGAAATCAGACCGGTTGCCGCCTCATTGAGTTGCTGACGCTCGGCCTCAAGTTCGGCCCGCAGGTCGCGCCCGGCCTCAGTTAAGCTGCGACCGCGAAGCCTTGTGCTGAGATAGTTTGAGGCCTCTATCAGGTCGGAAGGCGTCACCCCAAGATCAAGCGCCATCAGGCGATTTTCGACACGTCCGTCTTCAAAAACCAGAACCGCCAGAGCCTGATCCGGTGCCAGTTTGACAAACTCAACATGGCGTACCCCGGACTCAAATGATGGCGTCATTACAACACCCGCGCCGCCTGCCAGGCCCGATAAAAGGTTAGACGCCTCGCGAAGCGCACTGTCGAAAGTCAGGCCTTTTGCCGTCAGTCGCCCCTCAATCTCGCGCTTGGCATCCTGCGCCACATCGCCCACTTCGAGAAGGCCGTCTACGAACAGGCGAAGCCCCTGATGCGTCGGCATCCGCCCGGCGGAAACATGAGGTGCGCTCAGAAGGCCAAGCTCAGCCAGATCAGACAAGGTGTTACGGATCGAGGCCGGTGACAGCGCTATTCCACCTTTTGACAGGGTGCGCGATCCCACTGGCTCACCGGTTTCAAGATAGGATTCGACGACATGACGAAAGACGTCGCGCGCCCTGGCATCAAGTTCGGTCAATGAGGCCGTGCCACTCATCAAAGTCGAGAGCGATGTTTTCATACGATAAGGATATAGAAGCCTTTGTACGCTTGTGAAGAGGCTTCGTATGGGGCGCCGCTTTTGCCGCCAAATTGCCACGATCTCAGGGCCCCATAGAGGCATATGAACGGGGAGGTTTTAATGCGTAACATAGCATATTCGACGGTCGCGACGATGGTCCTCATGAGCGCCGGTGTGGTTCACGCCAATGAGGTAGTCACTCTAACCAAGCCTCCCGTGTTCAAAGCGCCCACTGATATTGCGGCGACCGAGATCCCCAGCACCTACAAGCCGAAACAAAAGGCTAAAACAAGCGATTTTGAGCCCCTCAGAGGGCCGTGGCGCGTTACCAAATCGCTTAAAGATAAGGGCAAGGAACCGGTTGATGAGAACGGCAACACCTATGCCTGCGTCGACAAGGACTGCAAGGTCTCACGTAAGGTCGATGAAAGGCGGGACTAGGATTTGGCTTTAAGCCATCCGAAATAACCGCTGCTCATCAATATTAACGTAGTGAACCCCCACACCCCCATTACTGCAGCCATAACAAGGAATGCGTTTAAGGTCTTTATTGCGTCGCCTGCGAATTGCCAGAACGTTATGAACGCAGCCCCAAATGAAAACATAGCGTAGATCTTTCCAATGATATGTTTCTTTGGATCTCCGTCAGTTATGACGTTGTTTCGCACATCAGCGACATCCAACGTGTCTGCGCTTATTAATCCCTTCCAGACAAGATAGAAATATATACCTGCATAAATAAAGAACGCTGCTACAGCTGCTTGTGAAGCTGTAAAGTATCGTTGCAGGTCGGGGTTATGATCTACGAAATTATAAACAAAAATTAAAATAATGAAGGGCGCCCACGCCAGAATTTTACCCATATTCCACCTCCAGTGAGTCAAATAATGACTGAAAAATCTTGAACTCTCAATGCAGAGGGTTTCGTCGAGCGCCGCTGAACGAACATTTTCTGAAAGATGCATAATCTTTTCAATAGATTGCTTTTCAATAAAAAGCCTTTGCCGAAGCGGACCTATGCTGATAGGCACGTCCGCATACTCTGGAGGTCCCCGCCATGTCCCAATTCGATGCCCTGAACGCCCTGAAGACCTTTCGTCCGTCCAACCGTCAGGCGGATCAGCTGCGCAAGGTGACACTGGAGACGGGTGTGACGCGCTACGCGGAAGGCTCATGTCTGATTACGGCTGGACACACCAAAGTGTTGGCCACGGCGTCAGTGGAACAGGGCGTGCCGCCTTTTCTGAAGGGTAAGGGGCAAGGTTGGGTGACAGCGGAATACGGCATGTTACCGCGTTCAACCCACACCCGCTCGCGCCGTGAAGCGGCTGCTGGCAAGCAGTCGGGCCGCACACAGGAAATTCAGCGTCTGATCGGCCGGTCCTTGCGCGCTGTCGTCGATCTCAAGGCACTGGGTGAGCGTCAGATTACCCTCGATTGCGATGTGATTCAGGCTGACGGCGGGACGCGCTGCGCCTCCATCACCGCGGCATGGGTGGCCCTGTCTCTCGCCTGCGACAAGCTCCTCGAACAGAAGCTAATTTCCACCAACCCGATTATTGATCAGGTCGCGGCGGTGTCGTGCGGCGTCTATGAAAATGTCCCGGTCCTGGACCTTGATTACGACGAAGATTCGACCGCGGAAACGGACTCGAATTTTGTGCTGACCGGATCAGGGCACATCGTTGAAATTCAGGCCACAGGTGAAAAGCGCGGCTTTACACGCGACGAATTTAACACCCTGTTCGATTTGGCAACGCAAGGCGCAGCGGAACTGTTTGCTCTGCAACGCGCAGCGGCAGGCAAGTAAGACTTATTCCTCGTCTTTGATGACCAGGAGCTCGCCGGGTGTGCAGCTGAGCGCCCGGCATAGCGATTCTAAGGTGCGCAATCGCACCGCTACGGCCTTCTGATCTCGCAGCAATTCAAGATGCCGCACGGCAATTCCTGTCCGATCGGATAATTCGACAAGTGACAGCCGCCGCCTTGCCAGTTGCTCACTCAGGCAGATCGTAACGCTCATATAGTCAGATTGGCTTCGGCTCGTAGCCGCGCCCCTTCCTTAAACACTTCGGCCAGAACGAAAACGACCAGCACTGAAAACCACGCCGTCACCGCCCGCATGCCGTAGACTGGTTCCACCGGCATCCTCAATATGGCTTCGGCAAGGGCGCGCGAGGCGTAGGAATAAAGTTCAACGCCAGCCAGTCCGAAGCCGATCCAGCGCAGGCGTAGTGTATTGTCCGGGTGAAAGACGTCGCCTTCTGCGAGTGTCCGAAACACCTGCCGCGTCCAGCGCATGATCAGCAGATAACCGGACAAAGACAGGCCGAAGGCCAGCATCAATATCGCCTGTTGGGTTCCATTGATCTGCGCCACCATTTTCATGCGTGCCATAACTTCTGCCGCCAGTGTAGGCACCGACAACAGACACAGGGCCGCGATCCCCACCGCCACGATCATGGCAAAAAGGCCGTAATAGACGACATCGAGAGCCGTCTTGAGCAGGCTGGAAATCGAGCGGGGGCCCAGAAAACGCATGAAAGACCCTATACGGCGTAACTGTTACGATCTGTGCCACAAAAAAACGTCATCGCCAAATTACGGCTTTTTCATTGGGCGGCGCTTAGGCTACACAGGGCGCAAACGGAGATCCTCATGTCGATTTCGCTTGTTGCCGGTCAGAAACTGATTGCCGCCACCCACAATCCGGGAAAGGCGCGAGAAATCGACAGTCTGCTCAATGGCCAGTTTGAGATTGTCACGGCGGGCAGCCTCGGCCTGCCGGAGCCCGAAGAGACCGAAAACAGCTTTGTCGGAAACGCGATCCTCAAGGCGCGCCATGCGGCCATGGCAGCAGGCCTGCCGGCTCTGGCTGACGATTCGGGCTTAAGTATCGCTGCGCTGAACGGCGATCCGGGCATTTACAGTGCGCGCTGGGCCGGACCGCAAAAAGATTTTCCTCGCGCCATGGAAATCATCCGTCACAAGATGATCCAAGCCGAGGTTCACAATCCCGAAACCTTTTCGACGCGCGCTTGGTTTACCTCGGCTCTTGCCGTCGCCTGGCCCGAAGGCCATGCGGTCGTTTTCGAAGGCGTGGTACATGGCGATGTCGTCGCGCCGCGTGGTGACAAGGGGTTTGGCTATGACCCTATTTTTCAGCCCGATGGGTATGAGGTCACCTATGCGGAGATGGACGAAGTGTTAAAGGACAGCCTCAGCCATCGCCATCTGGCCTTTGAACAGTTGAAGGCATGGCTGTTCTGAACCCTGCCCCGGTAGCTCTTTATATCCACTGGCCCTACTGTTCGCGCATCTGTCCCTACTGCGATTTTAATGTGACGCGCGATCGCGGTCAGACGGACACGCAGCAATCCCTTTATGAGGCCATCGTTGCCGATCTGAGGACGCAGGCCCAATGGCTGGGTCAGCGGCGTCTGGCGTCAGTGTTTTTTGGCGGCGGAACGCCGTCGCTAATGAAGCCCGACTGGGTAGCGGCTCTGATCGCTGAGGCCAAATGCCTGTTTCCGGTTGAAACGGATATTGAAATTACGCTGGAGGCTAATCCGACCGATGCCGAGGTCGCGCGCTACCGCGCCTTTCGGGCGGCCGGTATCAACCGCCTGTCCATTGGTATCCAGTCGCTAGATGATGCCGCACTGCGCTTTCTCGGGCGCAACCATTCAGCCCGCGAAGCGCTTGCGGGACTTGAGACGGCACTGTCAGCCTTTGAGCGAGTGTCTTTGGATCTTATCTATGCCCTGCCCGATCAGGGCCTTTCAAACTGGGAAGAGGAGCTTCGCCGGGCCGCACGCCTGGGCGTCGAACATATTTCGCCCTACCAGCTCACCATTGAATCCGACACCGCTTTCGGGCGTGCCGCGCGGCGGGGGCAGTTGCGCATTCCCGACCCCGACAGGGGAGAGGCCTTTTACGAGCGAACCCAGACGGTCTTGAGTGAACTGGGCTTTGAGGCCTATGAGGTCTCCAACCACGCGCGTGGCTTGGCGGCGCGTTCGCAGCACAATATCAACGTCTGGGAGGGGATAGACTATATCGGGGTAGGCCCCGGTGCCCATGGTCGCCTGACCTTTGATAATTCACGCCACGCGACCGTGGCTGAGCCTGAACTCAAAACCTATATCGCTCGCGTGCGCCAGGGCGGGCACAGCGTGAGGCCTGAACCCTTGCCACCGGCAGAGGCCGGCGAGGAGGCGCTGATGCTGGGTTTGCGTCTGATCGACGGCGTGAGGCTTGAGCGCATAAGCGGACTGCCCCTGTCCAAACGGGATCTCCTGATTGCTGACGGTTTTCTTGACCTGACACCGGACCGCTTACGCGCCACCCCAAAAGGACGTGTGGTGCTCGACCGGCTGCTTCTCGAACTTCTGTCATAATTTTTGCCGTTTTGGCGCTTAGATAAGGGGTGAAAAGGGGCGTTTCATGCACAAATGGCGCAGAATTCTGATCATAATGACCGTTCTGGTTGGTGTTGTTGGCGGACTTGTCTGTTGGGATGTCTATCGGGCGCAGGCCGTGGCTATTGACACACTGACCTATGCCAGTGCCGGCAAGACGGCTCGAGTGCAGGCTCTGATTGACGGCACGTCCATCACAAATCGTCTCTATAATGACATCGCTCCCTATGAGGTCATACCGGTAGCGACACCTTCGCCTTCGAAAGAAAAGGAAGGCTTCCTGCAACGCATGTGGGATAAAGGGGCCTCTCTGTTCGGGGGCCGCTCCAAATCCACGCCCGAGCCCGAAGCGCAGAAGACCATCGACTTGCATCTGTGCGCCCAGACAGCAGGCGAGGCTCAGGGTTTTGTCACCCTGCTTAAACATCTCAAACCCCAACCGGCCCGGCTCAACTGGAAGCCGGATCCGCGTATTCGTTACGGCAGCTTCGCTGCGCGCCAGTACCGCATCAGCGGTGACGACTATCTGATCGTGTCGCGCAACGGTCTCGACTGGAAGGTGACGGGTGTTGAACTCAGCCAGTCGCGTCGCAAGGAGCTCGCCCGCACCTGCGCCGGCATTATTTAAGCTTCCCAAACGGCGGCCCATGCGCCAGATAGGGGCATGAGCGATTTCTTTGCCCCGCCGCCCCGCCCTGTCGAAGGGGGGCTCTATATCATTGCGACGCCGATCGGCAATTTGCGCGACATCACATTGCGTGCACTGGACGTTTTGCGCGCGGCCGACGTGGTGTTATGCGAGGACACGCGGGTGACCGGCAAGCTATTGTCGGCCTATGACCTCAAAAAGAAGCTCATACGCTACGACGATCATTCAGGCCCCCAGGTTATCCCTGAAATTCTGACCCGCCTGCACGCCGGAGAGGTTGTGGCGCAAGTGTCGGATGCGGGCACACCACTCGTCTCAGACCCTGGCTTTCGACTCGTCAATATGGCGCTCGCGGCGGGGGCTCGCGTGCACCCCATTCCGGGCCCGTCGGCCGTGATGGCCGCCCTTTGCCTCGCGGGATTGCCAACCGATCGCTTTATGTTTGCGGGGTTCCTTCCGAACAAGTCATCTGCCAGAAAGACCTTTCTGTCTGATTTCAAAACACTTCAATCTACAGTGATTTTCTTTGAAACGGGTCCCCGTCTTCACGAGTCCCTGTCAGATATGTGCGCGGTTCTCGGGGACCGGCCGGCGGCGGTTTGCCGTGAGCTGACCAAGCTTTATGAGACCTGTGTGCGAGGTACGCTTAGCGAACTCATTGCGTGTCGCGAACTTCACGAGCCGAAGGGCGAAATTGTCGTGTTGGTCGGTCCAGGGCAGCCGGAAGTTGCCTCCGAAGACGATCTGGATGCCGCCATCATTGATGCCTTGAAAACCTTGCCGCCTTCCGAGGCGGCGGCCTTGCTGGCGCAAAAATACGATTTGCCCCGTAAGGTTATATATAAGCGGGCCCTCGATCTAAAACGATAGCGAGAACCTGTTTATTCTGAGGGCACCGAGGCTGGGATGAGGGGAATATCGGTGCATCCCCTTGTGCTCGGCGTCAGGCGCTATACATAGAGGCCAGGAAACGAGAGATCGACTGATGAGCCTGCGCGTCGCTGTCCAGATGGACCCCATCGAAAATATCAATATCGCCGGGGACACGACCTTCCTCCTGATGATGGCGGCTCAGGCCCGCGGCTTTGAGCTTTGGGTTTATGAACCTCAGCACCTTTCGCTTGAAGATGGAGAAATTTTTGCCCGAGCCCGCAAGGTCACGTTAAAGCCGGTGAAGGGTGACCATGTCACAGCGGGGGCACCCCAAAAACTTAACCTGGCAAGCGATGTCGATGTGGTGCTGATGCGTCAGGATCCGCCATTTGATGTGGCCTACATCACGGCGACCTACCTTTTGGAGATGATCCACCCTAAGACCTTGGTCGTCAATGATCCGCGCAGCGTACGCGATTGCCCTGAAAAGCTGTTCGCCCAGCATTTCAAAGGGCTACAGCCACCGACCCTAATCAGCGCTGACCCTGAGGCGTTGCGCGATTTTCATCATCGCCACGGCGATGTGATACTCAAACCTCTGCATGGAGCGGCGGGCGGCGGCATCATAAAGCTGAAGGCGGAAGACCGAAACCTTGACGCTCTGATCGAACTGCATGCCGCGATTGGTCGGGAGCCTCTGGTTTTGCAAAAGTTTATCCCCGCCGTTTCGGCTGGCGATAAGCGCATTATTCTCGTCGATGGCGATGTAGTCGGTGCAATAAACCGGGTCCCGCAAAAAGATGCTGTGCGCTCCAATCTGCGCGTGGGTGGAACGGCTGCACCAACCGGCCTGACGGAGCGGGATCTTGAAATTTGCGCGGCGGTAGGACCAAGCCTGCGCGAGCGCGGCCTTATGTTCGTAGGGTTAGACGTCATTGGCGACTACTTGACGGAGATCAATGTGACGTCCCCGACGGGGGCTGTGCAACTTAAGGCGTTCGACGGCATTGATGCGGGCGACGCCTTGTGGAACGCGGTAGAACTTAAGCTGTCCACAGCCAAGGCATAGAATATAAAAGAAAATATCCTGCGTTTTTTCGAAACGGAAAGCCAGATATTGCAGTTATATGAATCTGTGCCGTTTTGTTTTATGTTTGTTCCTCATATGTCCGCATTCCTTCCGTGGGGTGTGGATAAGATTCGTGTAAGGAGAGCGCTTTGTAGTCTTCTGATCGGCGGGTCTTAGTTTCTGGCCGTGGTAGCGCCCTGCAAAGCGAGCCGTAATCCACCCTATCGGGCGGGCATGTACGGGGATTTCCTCGAGCAATTTCTGCGATGGGGTTTGCGGCGCGTTCGATTACTCGTCCTGATGTCTGCCAGCCGCCAATCCGTCCTGTCCCAGTCCGAACGCTTAAAGGCGAGAGAGCCTGAGTCTGCGCCCTTGTCGTCGGATCAGATCAATAACGAAACCCCGTCGTGGCGGAACCTTGCGCGCTTTTGACAGCACAAAATGCCCGCCGCTTGAGCGGGCGTTAAGACTTTTCTGCTAAAGTGCGCCCGACTTCAAAATGAGGTTACGGAGACCGACGAAGCGCTATGCCCAAACGCCAGACCTCCCGCGCGACTGATCAGACTGACAACCGTCTGATGACAGAGTCAGAAGCCCGCGAGGCGGCCATAAAGCTGAAGGCCCGCGAGGATTTCTTCAAGCTGATGAGCCATGAAATCCGAACGCCCCTGAATGGCGTCCTCGGTATGTTGTCGCTCCTCAACCGTACGGGACTGACGGCCGAACAGCAGTCCTATCTTCAGACAGCGCGGGAGTCAGGGGAACATCTTCTGACCCTCGTCAATGACCTCCTCGACTACGCCCGTATCGAAGCCGGGCATATTCATCTTGAGAGCCATTCCGTCGAGCTTGAGCCTCTGTTGCAAAGCGTGGCGGAGCTTCTGTCACCGCGCGCTCATTCCGGCGGTATCGAAATCGCCTGGAGCCTCGATCCGAGGCTTGAAGCCATTGAAATCGATGAAGGACGTCTTCGCCAGATTTTGTTCAACCTGGCAGGCAACGCGCTTAAATTCACTGTCAGCGGCGGCGTGCTGATAGATGTTACCCTGACCGAAGCCGGTGCGGTGCGTTTTGGTGTGCGCGATACAGGCGCGGGCATTCCTGAAGAAGCGCGCGTGCGTATCTTTGAGGCCTTTGGACAGGTCGATCCCTCCCACGCCGGCGCGCAATATGGGGGGGCGGGTCTTGGCCTCGTCGTCGTCAAAAAGCTTATCGAGGCGATGAATGCGACGCTTGACCTTCAGTCGGAGCCTGGCAAGGGATCCCTTTTTACCGCCACCTTCCCTGTGCAGTCCACCCTGCGGCCCGCACCGGAACCCAGGTCTTCGCCCGATGTTATCTGCGTCACCTCGAACCCGGTCCTGACTGAGGCGGCGCGCTCACATCTGAAGAGCTTTGGCCTGGATCCTCGCGTGTTGAGCCAGCTAAAAGGTGTAGGCCGTCGTTCGCGCGCCGTGGTGCTGGCCGATCGGCGTCTTCTGGGGACACCGGTGCCCGCGCCGAACAACCGTAGCCTGATCCTGCTGGCCCCCGAAGAACGCGACGAGATCCCGGATTGGCGGGACAAAGGCTGGGCGGGGTACCTGATCAAGCCTCTGCGTCGCAGCTCGCTGCGCGAGCGCATTGAAACGCTGTCCCTCAAGCCCCTGCCCAATGAAGACCCGGCGCTAACGACCGAAGATGACCGGATCGCCCCGGTGGTTGCCCCGGGCGCGCACGTGCTGCTGGTGGAGGATAATCCGGTCAATGCGCTTCTGGCGCAGATCCTTCTGCAACGCGAAGGCTGTCGCGTCGAGCGCGCCGCCTCGGGCGAAGACGCGCTGCGCCTGATGGAGGCTCAGCCCCCTTATGACATCGTCTTTATGGATCTGGGCTTGCCGGGTCTGGACGGCATCGGCACGACAAAGGCCCTACGAGCCAAAGGCGTAAACGTCCCCATCATCGCCCTGACCGCCAATGCCTACGAAGAAGACCGTCGGGCCTGTCTGGCGGCGGGCATGGACGACTTCCTGACCAAGCCCATTGAGCTGCCAGCCCTGCGCCATCGGCTGTCGCAATGGTGCGGTCGCGCCAACGCCGCCTGACAGGCCTCCCTGCAGAGGTGCGGTTTGCGCGCTTGCCAAATCAAGCACTTCGCCCGATGATCCCCGCTTAGAGCATTCGTCGGCCCAGTTGCGCCGATTTGAGGCCTGTATTATGACCGGGGATATGCATGACCACGACGCCGTCCGCCCAGCCTGAGACCAAGACCCTCTGGCGGGCCGTGAAGCCCTTCTTCACGCGCAAGACGCTGGCCATGATTTTTCTGGGGTTCTCGGCAGGCCTGACCCTCAGTCTGATTTTTGATACCCTGTCGATCTGGCTGCGCGACGAAGGTCTGTCGCTTGAGGTCATCGCCTTCTTTTCGCTGGCGACCTTTGCCTACAGCCTGAAATTCATGTGGGCCCCGCTGGTCGATCGGGTCCGTATCCCCGGTCTCACGGCGCTTCTGGGCCACAGGCGGAGCTGGATGCTGATCATGCAGGGGGCGATACTGCTAGGCCTGTGGACCATATCCGGGCTTAATCCGCAGGATCATCTGATGCTGATGGCGCTTATCGCTGTGTTGTTGGGATTTTTGGGGGCAACGCAGGATATTGTCATCGACGCGTGGCGGATTGAAAGCGCGGGCTCTGGTGGGCAGGCGGTATTGACGACGGCCTATACCTGGGGCGCGCGGGTTTCGACCTTTGTGGCCGGTATCCTGCCGCTGATCATTGCCGAACATTATGGTTGGCGGCCGGCCTATGCCCTGATGGCGGCCATGATGCTGATTGGCATCACTGGAACCCTGCTGGCGCGTGAAGGTGAACACATTCTCCGGCCTATTCACTACGGAGATTTGCCACCGCATCCGGTCACTGAGGCGCTCGAATGGGGCGGGCGCGTGCTGCTCATGCTGCTGGCGGCCTCGCTGATGGGGTCGGGGCTGACCGGTAATATCAGCCTGTTTCAGTATCTCTTTCCAACCGCAGACGCCTATGAGGCGGCCAAAGCCGTGTGGACCAGCCGCGAAACCGGTATCTTTCTGCAATTTCCGGCGGTGCTGATCGGGCTGGGCCTGCTGTTTGCCGCTTGCCTGCCCCTGCCGCGCACGCCCACTCGTCCGGGGGCCTATCTGCGCCAGACCTTTGTTGAACCGATGGCTGACTTTCTGGTGCGTTATGAAAACCTCGCCTGGCTGATTCTGGCGGGTATCTGCGTCTATCGTCTGTCGGACTTCTTGCTCAATATCAACGGTGCCTTTTACCGTGATCTGGGTTTTGACCTCTCGGTGATCGGTGAGGTTCGCAAGATTTTCGGCGTCATCATGACCATTATCGGGGTGACGGCCGGGGGGCTTTCCATGACCCGACTGGGCATGAAAAAGAGCCTGATCGTGGGGGCCTTTGCCTGCGCGGCGTCCAACTTCGCCTATGCCTGGCTGGCGACGCAGGGCAACAGCATCCCGGCCTTTTCCATCGCTCTGGCCATCGACAATATCTCCGGTGGCTATGCCGGGGTGGTGCTCGTCGCCTATATGTCGTCCCTGATTTCCGAGCGCTTTGCCGCCCCGCAGTACGCGCTTCTATCCTCGCTTTACGCGCTTCCGGGTAAGCTACTGGCGTCACAGTCGGGGCGCATCGTTGAGGGCGCAGCGCGTGGCGCTGATCAGGGCAATGTCGCGACACCCTTTATGGGCTATCTGCATAATCTGCCCGCCATCAGCTTTGCCAAACCGGCAGAGGCTCTGGGTGTCAGCCGTGAGGCTCTGGGTGCGGGTTACATGCTGTTCTTCACCTATACGGCGCTGGTGGGACTGATTGCCGTCGTGCTGGCGATCTGGCTGATCCGCGTGGGGGCCGTAAAAGAACAGGGCGAAGCCTGACGGCTCCGCCCTGACACGTCTCAGCGAGAGACTTTTACTTAGCTGTTGATATTGGCCCGGATATCATAGGCCGCGAAGGTGGCCATAGTCAGGATTTTAGTGACCGAGTCCGACAACTGACAGATCTGCACGGGCTTAGAGAGGCCGAGCAATAGCGGACCTACGACGGTTGCACCGCCCAGTGCCTGCACCAGCTTCGTCGAAATCGACGCCGAGTGAATGGCCGGCATTACAAGAATATTGGCGGGCGCGGTCAGCCGCTGGAACGGGTAGTTGGCCCAAAGGGTCGGGTCTAGCGCCACGTCGGGCGGCATTTCGCCTTCGAACTCGAAATCAACGCCGCGCTGCTCCAGAAGCTCAACGGCCTTGGCCACGCGATCTGACCGCTCACCGGCAGGATTGCCGAAAGTCGAATAGGACATGAAGGCAACACGCGGCGTATGGCCCATCCCTCGCACCGCCATGGCGGCTTCCACAGCGATTTCGACCAGTTCTTCGGGGTCAGGCAGTTCGGCCACAGTGGTATCGGCGATGAAGACGGTCTTGCCGCGCGCCAGTACGATGGACATACCCATCACGCGCCCGCCAGGCGCCGGATCGACGACACGCAGAACCTCCTCAAAGGCCTGGTCGAAGGAGCGGGTGACGCCCGTCACCATGCCGTCCGCATGGCCAGACAGCACCATGGCGGCCGCAAATGAATTGCGGTCCTGATTGATCAGGCGGTCCACGTCGCGCTTGAGGAAGCCCTTGCGCTGCAAACGACTGTAAAGAAGCTGCGAATAGGCTGCATTGCGGTGGCTTAAGCGCGCATTGACGATTTCGATATCTTCTTCCGCCGGGTCGAGACCTGCCACGCGCATGTTGGCTGTGACCAGGTTTTCGCGGCCGCAAAGGATGGGGGTACCCAGACCCTGAGCCTTGAAAGCGTGAGCGGCGCGGATGACCGAAATGTCTTCGCCTTCAGCAAAGACGATACGCTTCGAAGGACGCGACCGGACGGTGGCGGTGATGTTCTGCAGGAAGCCCGCTGAGGGATCGAGGCGTTTTTCCAGCGTCTTGCGGTAGGCGTCCATATCCTCAATCGGCCTGCGCGCCACCCCGGTATCCATGGCAGCCTGCGCCACGAAAGGCGGGATGTACCAGATCAGGCGCGGGTCGAACGGTGTCGGGATGATATAGTCCTTGCCGAACTTCAGATGGCGACCCTGATAGGCGGCGGCCACTTCGTCGGGTACGTCTTCTCGGGCCAGTTGCGCCAGCGCCTTAGCCGCGGCCAGCTTCATTTCATGATTAACGCGCCGGGCGCGCACGTCGAGCGCGCCCCGGAAAATGTAGGGGAAGCCCAGAACGTTGTTGACCTGATTAGGATAGTCCGAACGGCCCGTGGCGACGATCGCATCGTCGCGAACCTTAGCCACATCTTCCGGCGTGATCTCCGGATCGGGATTGGCCATAGCGAAAATGATAGGCTGCGGGGCCATCGAGGCCACCATTTCCGGCGTGATGACGCCCTTGGCTGACAGACCCAGCACCACATCAGCCCCGACCATCGCTTCAGCCAGAGTACGTTTGTCCGTATCGGTGGCGTGGACCGACTTCCACTGGTCCATCTCAATCGTGCGGCCTTTATAAACCACGCCATGGATATCGACGACCGTGGTGTTTTCCGGCTTTACACCCATCGCCTTGATCAGACCGATGGAGGACAGGCCCGCCGCGCCCGCGCCGCATAGCACGACCTTGGTGTCTTCGATCCTTCGACCCGTGATTTCCAACGCATTAATCAGGCCGGCAGCGGCGATGATGGCTGTGCCATGCTGATCATCGTGGAACACCGGGATGTCGGCGAGGTCCTGAAGCGCAGACTCGATGATGAAGCATTCCGGTGACTTGATGTCTTCGAGATTGATGCCGCCGAAAGACGCGGTGATGTTCTTTACCACCGTGATGAATTCATCCGGGTCTTGAGTAGCCACTTCGATATCGAACGAGTCGATATCGGCAAAGCGCTTGAACAAGACGGCCTTGCCTTCCATCACGGGCTTGGACGCCAGAGCGCCCAGATTGCCGAGACCCAGAATGGCTGTGCCGTTGGAAATGACCGCGACCGTATTGCCCTTTGAGGTGTAATCATATGCGGCATCCGGATTTTCAGCAATCTTGCGTACCGGGACGGCGACGCCTGGCGAATAGGCCAGCGCCAGATCGCGCTGCGTCGCCATAGGCTTGGTCGGCTGAAGTCCGATCTTCCCGGGGGAGGGATACTGGTGGAAATTAAGGGCTTCTTCGTCGCTGACCTTGGTCTTGTCGATGGGCATTCCGGCGTTCCGTCTCGCGGTTTATTTGTCTGACAATTATAGGTTTACCTAGGGTGTTAGTATGGCAGTATAGACCCGGGATAAACACCCTATTCCCCTCAAAACCGTCAAAAAAGGTTTTATTTCATTTCAATATCTGAAACGGAGGGCGGAATTCCGCACATAAGCCACGCCGTCGGGTGGGGTCGGCTGTGGAAATCCCCGCGACGATGCATTTCGCGCTGGTGAGCCTCGTTAACACTGATTAACTTACGCCCATGAACGCGATCCCCCCTTCCGAAAAAGACCTTAAAGCCCAACTCGATGGTGCCACGCCTGTGATGGCCCAATATCTGGAGGTGAAAGCCGCCAATCCGGGTTCGCTTCTGTTCTTTCGCATGGGCGATTTCTACGAACTGTTTTTTGAGGATGCCGAGCAGGCGGCCGGCGCCTTGTCCCTGGCATTGACTAAGCGTGGCAAGCATCAGGGCGAGGACATTCCAATGGCCGGAGTGCCCGCCCATGCTGCGGAAGCCTATATCGCCAAGCTGATCCGAATGGGGTTTCGTGTCGCCATTTGCGACCAACTCGAAGACCCGTCCGAAGCCAAAAAGCGCGGCTACAAGGCGGTGGTTAAGCGGGGCATTACGCGCATCGTCACGCCGGGCACCTTGACTGAGGACAGTCTGCTCGAAGAACGCGGGGCCAATCGTCTGGTGGCGCTCTCGCAAAGGGCGGGGGTGATGGCGTTGGCCTCTCTGGAGCTGTCCACGGGAGAGGTGGAGTGTCTGGAACTGACGCCGGAGACGCTGGGCACGCATCTGTCGGCATTGCGGCCTTCAGAAAGCCTCGTGTCCGACCGCCTGCTTCAGGATGAACACCTCTATGCTTTGCTGAAATATTGCGGCGGTGCGATCCAGCCGCAACCGGCGTCTTTGTCGGATCCCTCGGCGGGCGAGGCGCGGTTGAAGAGGCTCTATGGGGTCGAAACGCTCGACGGGTTCGGAGCGTTCAGCCCGTCTGAACTGTCGGCACTTGGTATGCTCGCGGCCTACATCGACCTGACGCAGGCGGGTAAGGCCCCGGTGCTTAAAGCGCCAAAAAAGGTCGCTTCCCTGGCCTATCTGGCCATCGACCCGTCCACGCGTCTCAGCCTGGAGATCGAACGCACGCAAAAGGGCAGCCGTGAAGGCTCGCTGATGTCGGCCATCGATCGCACAATTACCTCCGGCGGTTCGCGCCTTTTGGCGGCACGTTTGTCGCGACCGCTTAACGCCCCTTTAGAGATCAATCAAAGACTCGATGCGGTGCAATGGTTCCTCGCCCAGCGGCCTCTGCGTCAGGAGGTGCGTCAAAGATTGCGGGGCATGAGCGACATGGCGCGCGCTCTGTCACGCCTGGGTCTGGGGCGGGGTGGGCCCCGCGATCTCAAGGTCGTCCGCGACTGCCTCGATCTGGCCAGAGATATGGTCGCCTTGTTGCAGCCCACTGATCCGGAAAGCCGGCTCGATCCCGACTGGCCCGCTGAAATCCACGCCCATGTTGAGGCTCTGACGGCTGGCGAGACCGTCCTCGATCTGTTGTTCAAGCTCGAAAAGGCCTTGGTCGACGAGCCGCCCCTGTCCACGCGCGATGGTGGTTTTATCAAGCCAGGCTACAATAGCCATCTTCAGGACGCCATCACCCTACGTAACGACTCGCGCCAGATTATTCTGCGCATGGAGGCCGATCTCCAGCAGGAAACCGGCCTGCCGCTGAAGATCAAATACAATGCGGTTCTGGGCTACTTTATCGAACTTACGGCCAAACAGGCCGAAGCCTTAAGTGACGCGCATCGCCAGCGTTTTATCCATCGCCAGACGCTTGCCAATCAGATGCGATTTTCGACGCCTGAGCTGATCGACCTTGATGCGCGCATCGCCCGCGCCGGTTCCGACGCGCTCAACCTCGAGCTGGCCATCTTCGAAGATCTGCGTGAAGAGGTGCGCAGCAATGCGCATCCCTTGCAGGACATGTTCGATGCCTTCTGTGCGCTGGACGTCGCTGCCGCCGCTGCCGAATGGGCCGAAGACCTTGAAGCCACCCGACCTGTTGTCGACGACAGCCTCATCTTCGATGCCAAAGGTGCACGTCACCCCGTGGTTGTCGCAGCGCTTCGGGCTGAAGGCAAACCCTTCACACCCAATGATTGCTGTCTCGATGCGTCAGGACAGACCGGCCCGCGCCTTCATCTTGTGACCGGGCCCAACATGGCGGGTAAATCGACGTTCCTGCGCCAGAACGCATTGCTGGTGATCATGGCGCAGGCTGGCCTGTTCGTTCCGGCAACATCTTTCCGGCTGGGCGTGGTTGATCGTCTCTTTTCGCGTGTCGGGGCCGGTGACGATCTGGCGCAGGGGCGATCTACCTTTATGATGGAGATGGTTGAAACCGCTGCCATCCTCACCCAGGCGACCCATCGCTCGTTCGTTATTCTGGACGAGATCGGGCGTGGCACCGCAACCTTCGACGGTCTGGCCATCGCCTGGGCCTGCGCTGAAAACCTGCACGAGGTGGTCAAGGCGCGTGCCCTGTTTGCCACCCACTATCATGAGCTGGCGCAGCTTGAATCCTTACTTGCCCATACCCACAATATCTCTATGACGGCGCGAGAGTGGAACGGCGAACTGATCTTTCTGCATGAGGCCAGGCGTGGCGCAGCTGATCGGTCTTACGGCGTTCAGGTCGCGCGCCTGGCCGGGATGCCGCCGGTGGTCGTGGCGCGAGCCAAAGACATTCTGGAGAGGCTTGAAACCGACAAAGCCCATCAGCTCAAACTGGACGACCTGCCCCTCTTTGCCACCGTCCAGGCGCAGGTTTCGGTTGCGACGTCGCAAAAACCCGCGGAAACCGAGCTGGAAAAGGCGCTTAAGGGGATCAATCCGGACGACCTCAGTCCCCGCGAGGCCCTGGAAGTTATCTATCGTTTAAGGGGACTGGTGTAAGCTTGGGAGAGTTAAATGCTGCCTGCAGGTGAACCCGCCCTTATGCTGACCAAGACCAGTCCCGCCCTGCTGAGCCACAGCATTGACGGCGCCTTGTTGCGCCGCAAACTGACTGAGGCCTATGAGAACTCAAGCGGCGATGTCGCCGATCTCAGACGCAAGGCCGTTGCGATTCTCAAGCGGGAATGGGACCAGTCGCGCGAAAGTCTCCTGATGCATATTGAAACGCATCGCGGGGGGCTTTCAACGGCGCGCGAATTGTCGAAACTGGCCGACGAGATCATAACCGCTCTGTGGGATTTTACACTGACCCACGTTTATCGCGCGCGCAACCCGACCGAGGGCGAGCGGCTGGCATTGGTGGCGGTGGGCGGCTACGGGCGAGGCGAACTGGCCCCCTTTTCCGATCTTGACCTTTTGTTTTTACGTGCGTGGAAAGAAACGCCGCATTCGGAAAGCGTCATCGAATTTATCCTTTATTCGTTGTGGGATCTGGGCCTGAAGGTCGGTCATGCGTCGCGCACGGTCGATGAAAGCCTCAAGATGGCGCGCGAAGACCACACGGTCATGACCGCACTTCTTGAATACCGGCCTCTGTCTGGCGATCCCGGGCTCGTGCAGTCGCTCAAGGAAAAGCTGGCGGCTGACGTGATGCGTCATGGCGCGTCCGATTTCGTCGCTGCCAAGCTGGAAGAGCGCGATTTCCGCCACGCCAAGGCCGGGACGACGCGTTATGTGGTCGAACCGAATCTCAAAGAAGGTAAGGGGGGCTTACGCGACCTTCACACCTTGTTCTGGATTGCCAAATATCTGGCCGGGGCGATCCAGGCACCGGTCCTGCGTGAAAGCCAGAGGGCGCCGGCGGCGGGGGGGTGGGGCGTTCTTGACCCGCTGCTGACTGAAAAGGAACGCATGGCCTTCGTGCAGGCCTTCGACTTTCTGTGGAAGGTCCGCATTCTGACCCACATGACGGCGGGTCGCGCCGAAGAGCGGCTGAGCTTCGATCTTCAGCCGGAAATCGCCCGCCGAATGGGCTATATTGAGGCCGATGGCGAACCGGCCGTCGAACGATTCATGCGCCGCTATTTTCTTGTGGCCAAGGAGGTGGGGGCTTTGACCCGCATCTTCTGCACCAAGCTCGAGGCGCAACAGACCAAACCGCTGCAGCGCCTGACACATTTCTTGCAGTCAGGGCTTCTGTCCCTGACCAAGCCTGACCATCCCGGCCTCATTATCGACGCGGGAAGACTGAGCGTGCAGAGCCCGGACGTGTTCAAAAAGGCTCCCATTGCCATGTTCAAGCTGTTCCGCATGGCAGATCGGCTGGAGATGGACCTGCATCCGGACGCCTTCACAGCGGTGGCGCGCAATCTGAAACTGGTTAATGCGGCCCTGCGCCGTGACAAGGCCGTGGCAGAGGTCTTCCTCGACATACTCGTACGCGGCAAAAATCCTTATCGCACCCTGTCGCTGATGACCGAGACCGGTCTCCTCGGGCGCTATATACCCGAGTTCGGGCACATCGTGGCCCAGACCCAGTTCAACATGTACCACACCTATACGGTTGATGAGCATACGCTGCGCGCCATTGGCATTATTCGCGATATCGAACTTGGGCAGCATAAGGACGACCATCCGCTGGCGACCTCGCTCATTCCCAATCTGGCCAACAAGGAAACCCTTTACCTAGCTATGCTGCTGCATGATGTCGGCAAGGGCGGTGATCTGGGGCAGGAAATAGAGGGCGAAATCGCTGCGCGGCGCGCCTGTGGGCGACTGGGCCTCGAAAAGTGGCAGATCGATCAGGTCGCGTGGCTGGTGCGTCATCACCTCGTCCTGTCTGACTATGCCCAAAAGCGCGACGTTTCTGACCCCGAAACCGTGGCCTCCTTTGCGCGCATCGTTGAAACACCCGAGCGCCTACGGCAACTTCTGATCCTCACCGTGGCCGATATCCGCGCCGTGGGACCGGGCGTGTGGAATGGCTGGAAGGGCCAGCTGATGCGCGAGCTTCAGGCCGCCACCGAAGCGGCTTTCCGCGGAGGCCGTGGCACCGAAGGTGACGCCGTTACCCAGGTGCGCGAAGAGATCCAAGCGCGCGCCGCCGCCCTTCGCGAGTCGTTGAGCGCCGGGGATGCAAAGATGCACGGTTGGCTTGATACGATGGAAGAGTCCTACCTCTTTGCCTTTTCCGCTGAGGAAATCCTTCATCATGCCCGTCAGGTCTGGAATGGACCCGAAGGCCGCGCCTCTGCGCAGGCCTATATTGATCAAGCGCGCAACGCCGCCCGCTTTTGTATAACGGGCAAGGACCGTCCGGGCCTGTTTGCCGATCTGGCGCGCTGTTTCACCAATATGGGCGCTAACGTTGTGGGGGCTCAGGTCTTTACCTCAACCACCGGTCAGGCGCTCGACATCTTCTATGTGCAGGACGCGCAGGGTAAGCCCTTTGGCCACGATGATCCGGGCCGTCTGCGTCAGATGGAACAGGCTTTGGAAAAGGCGGTTGGCGGCGAAGTGGCCGCGCCTCTGATCCATAAGGCCATCAATGCGCATCGCGCCGCCGCCTTCGCCATCGCGCCGACCGTTGTCTTCGACGATGAATCCAACCCGCAGATGACCATTATCGAGGTATCAGGCCGCGACCGTCCCGGCCTTCTGGCTGATGTGGCTAGCGTGCTGGCCCGCGCACATCTGGATACGGCCTCCGCCCACATCGACTGCTACGGCGAACGCGCAGTCGATGCCTTTTACGTCGTCGATCACTTTACGCGCAAACAACTGACGAAGGCCCAGCGCGAAAAAGTTCACCGCGCCCTGACGGATGTGCTCGATCCGCCGTCGGCACCCACGCGTGCGGCCCCGACGCGGGCACGGGCGTCTGTGGCACGGTAACAGGTGTGCGCGTACAAGACTTAACCTCTTATTGAGGGCCTTGGCTGACAATAGGGGGCGAAGCGTACGGGAGTGCCGCCCATGTGGTCAGCGTTTGGTGGAAAAAAGTCTCATAAGACCGATGGCCTGAGTCAGGACCTCCTGACCGCGATTGAACTTAGTCAAAGTCTTATCGAGTTCGACCTTGAGGGGCGCGTACTTTCAGCCAACGCCAACTTTCTCAATCTGATGGGTTATTCGGCCTCTGAGCTAGTGGGTAAGCATCACTCGGCCTTTGTCGATCCGGCTGAGGTTGAAAAGCCGGGCTATCGGCAATTCTGGGCCGACTTAAAAGGCGGCATCGCGCAAAAGGGAGAGTTCCGGCGTCAGACCAAGGACGGGCGGAATGTCTATCTGGAAGCTGTTTATAACCCCATTCTTGATCGCTCTGGTAAGCCTTATAAAATTGTCAAAATCGCCTCCGACGTGACCGCTCGCAAGCTGCGTGACCTCGATCTGGAAGGTAAGGTCGCGGCAATGTCGCGCTCTCAGGCCGTTATTGAGTTCGCTCTGGATGGCACGGTGATTACGGCCAATGACAACTTTCTGAAGGTTATGGGCTATCGCCTCGAGGAGATAGTGGGTCGGCCCCATCAGGTTTTTGTTATGGAATCCGAACGCAATAGCGCCGCCTACACGGACTTCTGGCGCCGGCTGAAGGCGGGCGAGTTTGTGTCTTCGCAGTTCAAGCGCGTGAATAAGGACGGGCGTGAGGTCATTCTTCAGGCCACCTATAATCCCATACTGGGCATAGACGGCCTACCCCTGAAGATCGTCAAATTTGCCACTGATATCACACCGCAGGCGCAGAAGGATGCTGACCTTTTGAGCCAGGTGGAAGCCATTTCGCGCGCACAGGCCGTCATCGAGTTTGACCTCGAAGGCAAAATTCTCAACGCTAATGACAACTTCCTTAAGGTCATGGGCTATAGGCTGGACGAAATCCGCGGCAAGCACCACCGGATGTTTGTGGATGAGGCCACGGCCAATAGCGACGCCTATCGCGAATTCTGGGTCAAGCTGGTGCAGGGTGAGTTCGTCTCTGCAGAGTTTCAACGTCAGGCCAAGGGCGGGCGATCCGTCTATATTCAGGCCTCCTACAACGCCATTCTTGACATTAACGGCAAGCCCTACAAGGTCATCAAATACGCGACCGACGTTACCGCCCGACGCATGGCGCTCAACCGGACGACCGAGTTGTCCCACTCCCTTCAGGATCTGTCGGCAGCGGTTGAGGAGATGGCGGCCACCGGCCGGTCGATTTCCGATACCATGTCGCAAACCAAGGCGGCAGCCGATCAGGCCAATCAGTCCGTCAACGAGGCCGACGACAGCGCCCGGCAGCTGGCCGTCGCGGCAGCGCAGATGGACGGCATCGTCGAGATGATCAGCAATATCACCAGCCAGATCAATCTTCTGGCGCTAAACGCCACCATAGAATCCGCCCGAGCCGGCGAAGCCGGGCGCGGTTTCGCTGTCGTGGCAACCGAGGTTAAAAATCTGGCGACCCAGGCACGCAGGGCCACCGAACAGATTGTCGGGGAAATCGCAGGCGTGCGCGCCTCCTCTGCCGCGGTGGTCAATGCGCTTGATGCTATTCGTTCCACGGTTTCCAATGTCCAGGAGCAGGTCCTGTTCACGGCGGGCGCGGTCGAAGAGCAAAGCGCCACATCTCAGGACATGGCGCGCAACATGCAGATCGCCTCTTCAGAAGCGGAAAACATTGTCCGGGCGGCCTGATCCATATGCGCCGCGTTTCGCGCCGTTCGACGGGTTCCACGAGACGGAACATTTCGTCACCGGAACCTGCCAGATCCCGATCGACCATAACCGATAGTCAGTCATGGCCATGGCGGCACTACGAACATTGAGCGTGCGCGCCTATGCCGACCCTATCGTTGTCGGCTTCGCCGGGGAGACGATCACATCGACTGTTGAAGACACGAAACGATTTCTTCTGCATCAGCGATATGAGACATCCCAGGGGCTATCGCAAGAGTTGAAAAATCTCTGGAGCTATTCCACCGTTACCGACTTGGCGAGGTTTCGTGGCTGATCGACGTCCGTGCCCTTGTGCACGGCGGTGTGGTAGGCCAGAAGCTGAATCGGTACCGCGTAGATCAGCGGTGCGATAAACGGATCGCAGGTCGGGCCTTTGACGACTTTCAGCGTCTTTGAGGCGTCACCGGACAGGGCCGGGACCTTTTGCGGGGTGTCGGTGATCATCACCACACGACCGCCGCGCGCCGCAACCTCCTGCACGTTGGAGGCCGTCTTTTCAAACAGCTCGTCGTCCGGAGCGATAACCACGACCGGGGTCTTCTCGTCGATGAGAGCGATCGGACCGTGCTTCAGCTCGCCGGCCGCGTAGCCTTCGGCATGGATATAGCTGATTTCCTTGAGCTTCAGCGCACCTTCCAACGCTAGCGGATACATAGCGCCGCGACCCAGATAGATGACGTCGCGCGCCTTCGACAATTCATGGGTAATGCGCTGCAGCTCCGGGTCCATCAGCAGGGCATCGGCGATCAGGCCGGAGGTTTCCAGCAGGCATTGCACCAGACGCGCCTCTTCGGTGGCGTCAATGCGGCCGCGTTGAGCCGACGCCGCGACGGCCAGAGCCAGGAGGGCCGCCACCTGAGCCGTAAAGGCCTTGGTCGAAGCAACCCCTATTTCTGGCCCGGCGTGTGTCGGCCACATCAGATCCGCTTCGCGCGCCATGGTCGAGGTGTGCACATTGACGAGAGCGGCCGTTTTCAGCCCTTCCTCCTTACACCAGCGCAGCGCCGCCAGCGTGTCAGCGGTTTCGCCCGACTGCGACACCGCCAGACCCAGCGTACCGGGTGACATGGCCGGGGTGCGGTAACGAAACTCAGACGCCACCTCGACATCAACGGGCAGGCCCGCGATCTTTTCAAAAGCGTATTTGGCAATGCAGCCGGCATAGTACGCCGTACCGCAGGCAATAATCTGGATACGCGCCACGTTTTTGAAGTCGATAGCGGCCTTAATATCGGCGCGCACCGCCTTGGCTACCGGATCGAGATAGGCCGACAAGGTGCGTTGCACGCTTTCGGGCTGCTCATGCACTTCTTTTTCCATGAAGTGGCGGTAAGACCCCTTTTCCACCAGAGCAGCGGAGGCCGAGACGGTGGTGATGGGGCGGTTGACGCGGAAACCTTTGGCGTCGTGGATATCTGCGGTGTCTTCGGTGAGGATTACCCAGTCACCTTCTTCCAGATAGGTGACGCGGTTGGTAAAGGGCCCGACCGCCAGCGCATCGGAGCCCAGGAACATTTCACCGTCACCCCAGCCGACGACCAGAGGCGAACCCCGCCGCGCCCCGAAGAGGGTGCGATCCTCGCCCTCGACAATGATGGCCAGCGCATAGGCGCCGTTGAGCCGGTCGAGAACCGTCTTGAAAGCGTCTTTGGCCCTAAGGCCACTTTTCAGGGTCGCATCAAACAGGTGGGCGACCACCTCGGTATCCGTATCGGAGCTGAATTGGTGTCCGGCGGCGATCAGTTCGGCCTTCAGCTCGGCAAAATTCTCTATAATACCGTTGTGGACCACGGTGACGGGGCCCGAGGTGTGAGGGTGGGCATTGGCGATGGTCGGTGCGCCGTGTGTCGCCCAGCGTGTATGGCCAATACCAACCTGTCCCGATAGCGGGGTCTCAGCGACTACGGCCTCAAGCTGACGGATCTTACCCGCGGCACGGCGGCGTTCGGTCCCCTTATGCGTAACAACGGCGATACCCGCCGAGTCATAGCCACGATATTCGAGGCGACGCAGACTTTCGATCAGGCGAGGTGCCGCGTCGGAGGTGCCGATAACACCGATAATGCCACACATGTACAAACTCCGTCGGTAGGGAGGGCTATTTTGCGTATTTTTAGTAGCAGAGAGATTTGTAAAATGCTATGAATTTATTTCATATGCCGTTAAGGCCTTTGCCATAAAAGGGTCATTAAGGGCGGGCTTAGGTCGCTTTGCAGCGTCCGGTTACGGCGAATTTGCGATTAACGCATTGCGCTTCGGTGTGTAACCGGGCGCCTACCCCTGTTCAGAGTGGCCAATGAGTGAAAACAAATGGGAAAAGCTTCAGGCGGCGCTTGGGGCCACCGGCATTTCTATCAAGGATGTTGCGGAGGCTGCGGGCATTGCGCCTTCATCACTGTTTCGAGCGCTGAGCGGTCAGACCAAGGCCCCGCGCGCCGATACAGTCGATAAGCTGGAGGCGGCCTTTGTCGCCCTGACGACCGCCCGCATGGCCAGTTTTCGTGACACCCTGGCCCTCTATGGTTTCAACCCGATCAAGAACCCCAACGACCTGATGGCTTCGCACATGACCGCACTGAACCGCACGCGTAAATATTTCGGCACCGATGGCATCCGGGGCCGCGTCAACAGCTTCCCTATGACCGCCGAGGTCGCCTACCGCGTCGGTATGGCAGCGGGCAAAATGTTCATGTCTTCGGACAACCGCCGGCATCTGGCGGTGATCGGCAAGGATACACGTCTGTCGGGCTATATGATCGAACCGGCACTGGTGGCTGGATTTACCTCGGTCGGCATGGATGTGCGCCTGTTCGGCCCCCTGCCCACACCGGGGGTTGCCATGATGACCCGTTCGATGCGCGCCGATCTGGGGGTAATGATCTCCGCCTCGCACAATCCCTATTTCGATAATGGCATCAAGTTGTTTGGGCCGGATGGCTATAAGCTGTCCGATGAGGTGGAACTGGCCATTGAGGCGCGCATGGACGGCAATATTCTCGACGGCATTGCCGACCCGCAGAAACTGGGCCGCGTTCAGCGCGTCGATGATGCGCAGTATCGCTATGTCGAAATCGCCAAGGCGACCTTCGCTAAAAACCTGCTGCTTAAGGGGCTGCGCATCGTTATCGACTGCGCCAATGGTGCGGCCTATAAGGTGGCCCCGACCACGCTTTACGAGCTGGGCGCAGAAATCTTCTGTCTGGGCGTGTCGCCCGACGGCATGAATATCAACGAAAAGTGCGGCTCGACCCAGCCCCAGGCCATGGCCGAAAAGGTCAAGGAACTGCGTGCCGATATCGGTATTGCGCTGGACGGCGATGCGGACCGTCTGGTCATTTGCGATGAAAAGGGCACCATCGTGGATGGCGATCAGATCATGGCCATTATCGCCACCAGTCTTGCGGCTAAGGGTCAATTGAAGGGCGGCGGTCTGGTCGCCACAGTGATGTCGAATCTGGGTCTTGAGCGCCTGATGACGTCGAAGGGCCTGACGCTGGAGCGCACCAAGGTAGGCGACCGCTACGTGATGGAAAAGATGCGCGAGGGCGGTTTCAATCTGGGCGGCGAACAGTCGGGCCACGTCATCATGCTTGATCACGCGACGACCGGCGACGGCCTGATCGCTGCACTTCAAGTGCTGGCGGTGCTGGTCGAAAGCGGCCGCCCGATGAGCGAGCTGGCGCGTCAGTTTGAGCCGGTGCCGCAGCTTCTCAAAAACGTGCGCTTTACAGGCGACAGCCCCCTGAACCGTGAAGACGTGAAACAGGCCATTGCAGATGGTGAGGCGACGCTGAAAGGTACGGGGCGGGTACTGGTGCGGCCGTCGGGCACCGAACCGCTGATCCGCGTTATGGCTGAAGGCGACGATGCCACTCAGGTGCGAGCGGTGGTCGATCAGATTATCGGCGCGATTGCAGGGTGAGCAATCGAACGACCTGGGGGATCGTTCGATATGCGCAAGACGCCATAGGCACGGTGCAGCGAGCGCGATCGGAGACCCCCACCCTCACATCTCGCGGCCTTTCGCGGCTCGCGCGCTCCGCGTCCCCAACGCGTTTGGGAGGTATAAGGTGTGCAAAGACAAAAAAAGGCCGGAGCGTGAAGCTCCGGCCTTTCTCATTTTTGTCGCCAGAAAGGGCTTAGCCTTCCGAAGCTTCCTCAGCGGGGGCTTCTTCAGCGGCCGGAGCGGCAGCAGCGGCTTCGGCTTCCGCCTTGGCAGCGGCTTCGGCGTCCAGACGATCCTGCTCGCGTTGAGCGCGCTCGGCGGCGCGTTCCTGAGCCTTCTTGCCCGGCATGCCCTTTTGCGGGTTGTTGCCGTGTTCCCACTTCACGAGGCCTTCCTTCGACAGGAAGCGCGCGACGCGGTCGGTCGGCTGAGCGCCCTTCTTGAGCCAGTCGGCAATGACTTCGGTCTTCAGGGTGACGCGGTTGGCATCGTCCTTCGACAGCATCGGGTTGTACGAACCGACCTTGGCGATGAACTTACCATCGCGCGGGGCGGCGGCATCAGCGATGACGATGTGGTAGTACGGGCGCTTCTTGGAGCCACCGCGGGCCAGACGAATTTTCAGCATGATAAGATCCTTTGATAGGCTGAGTTTCGAGTGAGGGGTTATTTCTTTTTGGGGTCGAACGGTTTAGCCCCGCCCAGCCCCGGAAGGGAATTGCCGAGACCCGGCAGGCCGGGCAGGCCACCAGGTATATTGGGCAGCTTGCCGGCGCCCAGCTGCTTCAGGCGCTCGAAATCGGCGCCCATATTGTCGCCGATAGCGCCGGGATTGTTGTCGAGCTTTTTGCCCATCTGCTGCATCTGGGCCATGTTGGGCATGTTGCCCAGCCCCAGCATCTTGGCCATATTGCCCATGCCCTTTCCGCCGTTGCGAGCCATCATCTTGAAGACATCGGCCATTTGCCGGTGCTGTTTCAGAAGCCGGTTGATTTCCGCGACATCGACCCCGGCCCCGGCGGCGATACGGCGCTTGCGCGACGCGTTGAGCAAGTCTGGCTTCTTGCGCTCCAGCTTGGTCATGGAAGAGATGATGGCGATCTGACGGTCAAACATCTTGTCCGAGATGTTCATCTCGTCCATCTGCTTCTTGACCTTCTGCACACCGGGAAGCAGGCCCATAATGCCGGTCATGCCGCCCATGCGCTTCATCTGGCCGAGCTGATCGGCGAGGTCGTTCAGGTCAAACTGCCCCTTGGACAGCTTCTTGGCCATCTGCTCGGCCTTAGCCGCGTCCAGCTCCTGTGCCGCCTTTTCGACCAGCGCCACCACGTCGCCCTGACCCAGAATGCGGCCGGCGATCCGGCGGGCGTCAAAGACATCCAGTGCATCGACCTTTTCACCCGAACCGGTGAACTTGATCGGCAGTCCGGTGACGGCGCGCATGCTAAGCATCGCCCCGCCGCGTCCATCGCCGTCCACGCGGGTCAGGATCAGCCCGGTCAGCGGCAGACGGGCATGGAAGGCTTCGGCGGTGCGCACCGCGTCCTGACCGGTCAGCGAGTCGGCTACCAGGAAGGTTTCGATCGGGTTCGAAATGGTGGCGATCTCGGCGGCCTCGGCCATCAGAGCTTCGTCCAGCGTCGTGCGACCGGCGGTATCGAGGATCAGGACGTCATAGCCCTGAAGTTTGGCCGATTGCAGGGCGCGACGGGTGATTTCCACCGCGCTCTGGCCGGCAATAATCGGCAGCACATCAACGCCAACCTGTTCGCCCAGCAGCTTCAACTGCTCCATAGCGGCGGGGCGACGGGTATCAAGCGAGGCCATCATGACCTTCTTGCGCTCGAACTTCGACAGGCGCAGCGCCAGCTTGGCCGAGGTGGTGGTCTTACCCGACCCTTGCAGACCGGCCATCAAGATGACGGCGGGCGGCACGGCCGCGAGATCGATGGGGGTCGGCTCCTCGCCGCCTAACATGTCGATCAGGCCGTCATAGACGATTTTCACTACCTGATCGGCGGGCTTGACGGCCTTGATAATGGCTTCCCCGGCGGCCAGCTCGCGCGCCTTGGTCATGAACTGACGCACCACCGGCAGAGCAACGTCGGCGTCGAGCAAGGCAACGCGGACTTCGCGCAGGGCTTCGTCAACGTCCTTTTCCGAAAGGACGCCGCGGCCACCCAGACGGTCGAACAGACCGGATAAGCGCTCGTTCAGCGAGTCGAACATGCTTCTATTGCCCTATAAATCAATATCGGGACCTGGCTTTTTGCAAAACAAAAAGACCCCGAGAACGCAACGCGTCGTCGGGGAGCCTCCGGTCCCCGTCCGATAGCGATGATCGGGGTCGTGACCTGAGAGGTTTGGTGTGCAAAAGGCGTAGGTCGCCTGAATGTTGCGTTCCTATGACCGCTCAGCCCTTAAGAGTCAAGCCACCTGTTGAAATCATGGGCTTTCAGTGCCTCCAGCGACCACCGCTGATTCAGCCGTGCAGGCGTGGCGCGGGCCGCCGCCATTTTTGAACCGCGAGCGACGGGGTCGGCCACCAGATCCTGCAAAATCCCGGCGGCGGTATCGAGGTCGGGCTCGGCCCACACCTGTGCCGGGTCATGCCGCAGAGCGCTATAGGGTCCATCCGGATCGTGCAGCTGCACCACGCGCGCCGTTACAGGATAGCCGTTGTCGGGAGCGAGAAAATCATTACCGGTGCCCTCAGTGGCGACCACAGCGACACCGGCATTCATCGCCTCCAGAAGGCCGAGGCCGAACCCTTCGGCGCGGTGCAGGGACAGGAAGATATCGACCGAGGCCATCAGCCGGTCCATGTCTTCGTCGCTCAGTCGTTCGGACAACAGGCGAACATCCGGACGGTTAGCGATCCGTTCGCTTAGTCTGGTCTGTGTGGCGCTATCCAGAGACGAGGCTTTCAGCGTCAGGGCCGCCGCTGGCGAGGGGATTGGAAAGGCCTTCAGCCATGCCTCAATCGAAGCCCACGGGTTTTTGCGCGCCGGCGACGAATTGACGTCGAACAGGCTCAACACCTCGCAGCGGTCCGGGCTGAGACCAAACCGTGCGCGGTCGGGTGAAGGGGGGGGCGCCATCAGGGGGTGCGGCATTACACGCAACCGCCCGCACAGATCGTCCAGTCCCTGCGCCCGCAAGCCCGCCGCCAGCGCTTCGGCCACATAGGCACTGGGCGTCCACAGTTCATGCAACCACCGCACCATGCGCGCCCACAAAGGCGGTGCCAGCGGGGTTTCCCACGCCCAGTAGCCGATGCGGTAACGGTGACGCCATTGTTCCGGTCTGTGAGTCATCAGAGCGACCAGGAGTTCCGGGGCATTGGCGTGGATTAGCCAAACACCACCTTCTCCGGGCAAAACGGCTTTCTGGTCAGGAATATGCCGGAAACAGGGTCGCAAATCGTGGCGTCCCACAGCGTAACCGGCACTTTCCAGTGCGTCCGCAGTCATTCGTCCGGCCCGGCCTACTCCCAGACTTTCGTTGAAAAAACCGGATACGATCAGCGGTCCCTGACGCAGATCATCGCTTTTGGGCCAGCGCACCTGGCGCGGGGCGGCGATGGCTTCGAGTCCGCCATGGATCAGTGGCAGGCGGTATTTGAGCGGCAGGCGGCGCAACAGAGACATGCGCCCTGCTTACCTTATGACGACTAATCCTTAAAGCCCAAGCCAGCGACGGCGTTGTTGCCAGTAGGATTCAAACTGATCGGCGAGGCTCTGGTCAGCAAAGTTCACCACCTTGACCATGCCGGTTTCCTTGGTGTCGGAATGGATCGAAATGGAGTCGGCGTCCTGCAACGAAGCCGCTTCGACAAATTTGAAAAAGGCACCGAAGAAGGCATCCTGTTCCGAAGCGCTGGCTATATCGAATTGCAGGCTGACCACGACGAAATTCCCTCTTCACAACACCGCAGATAAAATAGTCAGGCCTTATGACTGGCCTGTATGAAAATATGTGCGCTGCACAATGAGCAAATGAAAGCCCAAAACGCCGGTGGAGTCAAATAAGACAAAGGTAAAAACTTGACGTGTGGCGTCAAGGTGTCATTTACCGCAGGCCTGTGCCAATATGGCCCACAAGGGAAATGGCGGCCCACTTCCCTTGTGAGGCGAAAACTCACGTCTCCGTGAACGGATTATTCGCCGGGATTTATTCCGCGGCCTGGGCCTTACTGCCCGATTGCAGCAGTTTTTTGATGTTGCGAGCCGCTTGTCGGATGCGGTGTTCGTTTTCGACCAGTCCGATACGTACATAGCCTTCGCCGTATTCACCGAAGCCGAGGCCCGGGGCGACGGCGACATGGGCTTCTTCGATGAGCAGCTTGGCAAATTCAATCGACCCCAAGTGCTCGAACTTCGGCGGTATCTTGGCCCAGGCGAACATGGAGGCCGGGGGTGGCGGGATGTCCCATCCGGCGCGTTTCATGGATTCGACCAGAACGTCGCGGCGCGACTTATAGGTGTTGCGGATCTCTTCCACATTGTCCTGCGGGCCGTTGAGCGCGGCGGCGGCCGCCACCTGCATCGGCGTGAAACCGCCGTAATCGAGATAGGACTTCACCCGCGCTAAAGCGGCACAGATTTCCGAATTGCCAACTACCATACCCACGCGCCAGCCCGCCATAGCGTAGGTTTTGGAAAGGGAGTTGATCTCGACAGAGCGCTTGATGGCGCCTTCGACCTGAAGAATAGAGGGCGGCGGGTTGTTCTCGAAGTAGATTTCCGAATAGGCGATATCTGACAGCACTATCAGGTCGTGCTTTTCGGCGATGCGTATGACTTCCTTGTAGAAATCCAGATCGACCCACTGCGCCGTCGGGTTCGACGGATAGGAAACGATCAGCACCGAGGGCGTCGGCACGGAGTGCTTTACCGCGCGCTCAATACCCGACAGATACTGCTCCGGCGACAGGGCAGGGACGTGGCGGATGACACCACCGGCCATCAGGAAGCCGAAGGCGTGAATCGGATAGGCCGGATTGGGGCAGATGACCGTATCGCCGGGGCCGGTAATGGCCATGGCGAGGTTGGCAAAGCCTTCCTTGGAGCCAAGCGTCGCCACGACCTCGGTATCGGGATTGAGCTTCACGCCATAGCGGCGCTCATAATAGCCCGCCATAGCCTTACGCAGGCCCTGTACGCCCTTGGACACTGAATAGCCGTGCGTCTTGGGTTTTTTGACCGTCTCGACCAGCTTTTCCACAATATGCGGCGCAGTATCCATGTCGGGATTGCCCATGCCGAAGTCGATCACATCGGTGCCGGCGGCGCGCAGACGGGCCTTCACCTTGTTGACTTCTTCGAAGACATAAGGCGGCAGACGCCGGATACGGTAAAAATCGCGCATGATTGCACCTGAGAAGAGAACGTGACCTGACGCGGTCTGAGGGGGTGAAAGACAAAAAGCCCGCAAGGTCGCATTGGACCTGCGGGCCAGACCATATGACTCATCAAACCTCGATTGTCATCCCATAAACGGCGTCTTTTTCGGAAATTTTTGCGCTCCGTGGAAAATAATTTTGCAAATACCCTATTAAGCTGATCCCTGGAGGGGCGCTATGCCGACAAAAAGATCAAGCTGGCGGTGGGGTTTAGGGGCCAGTTTTGGCATTGGTGCCATGATGGCAGTTGTTGGCTTCTGGTTTGAACCGCGCAGCTTGGTGGTGTCGGAATTCGAGGTAATCACATCTGGCTGGCCACAGGACACAGCCCCTCTGCGTGTGGCCGTGCTGTCTGATATCCACGTGGATGCGGTTCATATGCCGCCTGAGCGGGTACGTCGCATTGCCGAACAGGTTCGCGCTCTGAGACCGGATGTCATTCTGCTCGCCGGAGACTATGTCGGCGGTTACGGGTTAGAGGCCGGTCTTCCGGGTGCGGCGCGTTCACGGAGAAGTACGCAAGACAATGACTTGCATGAAGACGGTCTGCGGGCGCTGGATGATTTGAACGCGCCGCTGGGCGTTTATGCGGTGATGGGCAATCACGACTGCTGGTGGGATTGCCGGCGAGTGCGAGAGATCCTGGCCGATACGCGGATACATGTTCTGGAAAATCAGGCGGCGCGGGTCGTCCGGCCCGGCGGTAACGTGTGGATAGCTGGTATCGAAGATGGTCAGACGCAAAGACCGGATTTTCAAACGGCCACAAAGACGGTTCCGCAAGGGGCCGCCTCCATTGCGCTTGTCCATAATCCCGAGCTGTTTGACTGGGAGTCCAATGGGTTGCCGCTACAAATATCCGGGCATAGTCACGCAGGTCAGGTGCGTTTCCCCCTCATCGGTGCACCGGTACGTGTCACCCGACATACCGAGGACACGGTGGATGGCTGGACTTCAGCGGGTGAGCGCTTGCTGATCGTGACACGTGGGTTAGGGGAATCGGGTTTGCCCGTGCGTTTTGGCGCACCCCCTCAGATCATGTTGCTTACTATTAAGCCCGGGCGACACTCGATGGTGAAGCCCGTGGCGACATATGCGCCTGAGACGAGGCGGTGAGATAGTCAGTAAAACCTCTGGCGGTTTTCGCCCCATTCGGCAGGGGTCTGGCCCCATATATCGACGGGCACATCCGTAAAGGGTGGCGGCAATTGACCCGGACCTCGGTTGGATGACCCCAGAGCCTGTGCCACGCGCTGAGAGCCGAGATTGTCGGGCGCGATGGTGTGGATCACATCGTCCCAGCCCAGAACCTCGAACACATAGTCGATGCAGGCAGCCGCCGCTTCGGTGGCGTAGCCCTTGCCCTGTGCCGAAGACAACAGGCCCCAGCCGACCTCGCGGGCGGGCCACTGATAGGGATAGAGTGGCCCGATGCGACCGACCCAGTCGCCCGTCGCCTTTTCCAGCACGCTGAACATATGAAAGCCGTCGAGCGCCCACGCCCCCGCAATGGCGCGCGTCACCCGCCAGGTTACGGCATCCGGCGTGACCCCGCCCAGATGTGTCATGACCTTTTCATCGGACTGAAAGGCGCAAAAGGCCGCAAAGTCCTCGGCGACGGGCGGGCGCAGGATCAGGCGCGGGGTTTCCAGCGTTGGGCCGAGAGAGGAGGTGGTGGGTAAAAGAGCCATAGTCCCCGGTTAGCCTCAGAGTTCGGCCCTTGCCAGTGACAAATCGGTTATCCGGCGCGACGGCAGGTGGTCATAGCCATGCCCAGCCGCCCGTACCTGGCTTCCGTCCCTGTCTGCCAGAACTCATACCCGCCTCCGGCATAGCGGCTGCCCGTTGTGCCGTCGGCGCGGGTGAGAAGGACCTGACCCGCATCGGAGTCGAGCAAGACCATCGGTTTGTAGGTATTGATGTGAAGAAGGTTCAGACGGGTGTCATCGGCGCAGACCCATACATCTGGTCCCTGACTGATGCCATCGGGCGTTCGGGCGGCGGCATAGGACACGCGCAGATCATGGATGCGCTCGACATAGGCGGCTTTCAGACACTCCACAGGGCTGCCTGCACCGGCACAGGCATTGCGTCGCTCAAGCCAGTCGCGTTGCAGACCTTTCAACGTGTCCCCGGGCTTTTCGCTTCCCGCGCGGGCATAAAGGCGCGCCATTTCGCGGTCGAGCACCGCCAGATCGGGGTCGGCACAGATCGTCGCCTCTATGCCCGCCTTTGATCGGGCGCAATCGAAGCTGGCCGGACTTATCGAGGGCTTTGCCGATCTGTTGGCATTCGAATCGGCGCGCTCATTGGGTGGCACTTCGGCCAGCGCTGCGGCAGTCGAACGGGCCACAGCCTGAGCCGGCATGGTATCATCACGGACCACGTTTTCGGATTCTGTCCGCTGGCACCCGACAATCCCCAGACAGACAAGCGATACGACGATCCAGCGCATGACGGCCTCCTTCTGTTGCCAGACTAGCCTTGTGGACATAAAAAACCGCTCCGTTTCCACGGAGCGGTTTTCAAGGATGGCCGTTGCGCGAGGTTTAGGCCAGCGACGGGTCGATCGCCTTACAGGCTTCGATCAGGCCCTTCACGCTGTCCACCGACTTCGCAAACATGGCCTTTTCTTCGTCGTTCGTGGTGAACTCGATGACCTTTTCTGCGCCGTCCTTACCGATCAGCACCGGCACGCCGACATAGAGGTCGTTCAGGCCGTACTGACCCGTCAGATAGGCGGCGCAAGGCAGGACGCGCTTCTTGTCCTTCAGGTAGGAGGTGGCCATGGCGATGGCCGATTCCGCCGGAGCGTAGAAGGCCGAGCCGGTCTTCAGCAGGGCCACGATTTCGCCACCACCACCACGGGTGCGCTTCACGATGGCGTCCAGCTCATCCTGCGACAGGAAGCCCGCCTTCACGGCGTCCGGCAGGGGCAGGCCACCAACGGTCGAGTGACGCACCATCGGGACCATGTCGTCACCGTGGCCGCCCAGCGTCCAGGCGTGGATGTCTTCGACCGAGATGCCGGTCTTTTCGGCGAGGAAGTAGGCAAAGCGCGCCGAGTCGAGCACACCCGCCATGCCGATGACCTTCGAGGTCGGCAGACCGGAGAACTTTTGCAGCGCCCAAACCATGGCGTCGAGCGGGTTGGTGATGCAGATAACGAAGGCATTGGGGGCGTATTGCTTGATGCCTTCGCCAACGGCCTTCATGACCTTCAGGTTGATGCCCAAGAGGTCGTCGCGGCTCATGCCCGGCTTGCGCGGCACCCCTGCGGTGACGATGCAGACGTCGGCGCCGGCGATATCGGCATAGTCGTTAGCGCCCTTAAGGGCCACGTCCTTGCCGAACACGGCCGAGGCTTCGGCGATGTCCAGAGCCTTGCCCTGGGGCACACCTTCGGTGATGTCGAACAGGACGACATCGCCCAGTTCCTCACGCGCGGCGATGTGGGCCAGCGTGCCCCCGATCATACCCGAACCGATCAAAGCAATTTTGGCGCGTGCCATATGCATTCCCTTTTCCATCTGAACCCGCAGGGGGTGACAAAGATTAACGGCCCTCTAAACCCGTTAACGAGGCTTCGCAAGACCATGCGCTGCAACATTATGAAATGTGATGCGCAAATCCCGCACGGGCTATACAAAGGAGGCCTTAATATTTTGCCTCATCCGCCTGCGAAAGACCGACCAATGGCTGAGTTTACTGTTGATCCGCGCATCGAAGCCGCCTCCGTGTGGATTGGTGAGCTGAGCCTGTGTCAGGTGCGTTTGCAAAAGGATGCGCGCTTCGCGTGGCTGGTGCTCCTGCCGCGGCGAGCAGGCCTCACGGAACTGACTGAACTGAGCGAGGCCGAACACGCCGAATTGCGCCGCGATCTGCATATGGCCGAACAGATGGTGCGCCGCGCGGCGGATGTGATGGGTCAGCCGGTCACCAAGCTCAATATCGCCAATCTCGGCAATATTGTCTCGCAACTGCATATTCACGTCATCGCCCGCCACCCGCAGGACGTGGCCTGGCCCGGCCCGGTCTGGGGCCATGGCACGCCGGAAGCCTTTGCTCCGGCCAGGAAGGCAGAGGTGGTAGAGGCGCTGAAATCCCTTATTGCGCCTGCATGACCACCGGGGTGGCCGCGCCTTCCGGGTCGATCATCTGACCACGCCAGCGGCCATCGGGTTCGCGGCGCAGGTCGAGACGATAACGCCCTCTGGCCGAGCCTGACTGATAGTCGAGCGTCAGGCGGTCATCGGTTTGCATCGCGCTTTCGATCAGGCCAGAGCGGTTAAGCCCTACGCCCCCTTGCAATGAGCGCCACGCCCCATCTACCTGAGTGCCACCACCGCGCAGGGCCAGCGACACCAGCTTGTCACCCGTCAGCGACGACACCAGCCAGTTGCCTTCCAGATCGCCCGCCCGGCTTTGACGGGCCAGAAGCCCGGAACGGATACTGGAATCGTAGCGCATCTCTGCCCCGGTCTTTTGCCCCTCATAGTCGCGCGCATAGGCATCGACTGTCACCGAAGCGAGGCTGCGCGGTGTCGCGGCTGTGTCCACCGGCTGACGCGCTGTGGGTGGCACGGTCAGGGTGGGCGCATCGGCCGTCGCCGGAGGCGGGGAAACCGGCAGAGCGGTTGAAGCAATCACCTCAGCCGCCTTATCTGGCGTCGGCGGACTCACGGTCAGGGGTTCGATACTCCGGGGTTCGCTGGTCTGGGCGGTCAGGGCCGCTGTGAGGTCAGCCTTGGGGGCGGGAGCGGTTTCCGGCTTCACCGTCGCCTGATAAGGCAGCGGGGCGGCGGGCAGATCAAGCTTTTCGGCCACCTTCGGGGCGGGTTTTGCGGGCTCTGGTTTTGCGACTTCGGTGGGCGTGGAAATCGCGGCCTTGTGCGGAGCAGGTGTGCCCTCCACCTTTATGGCCGCGCCGAACAGGTCATTGACGGCCTTGTCAGCGTCGGTGGTCAGGCCGCCACTCGCTGCGGCATGACCCGCAGCGGTCTGCGGCTTCGGCGCGTCGGCCGTGGCCTCGACCACCGGTTTATCAGCGGGCCTGGCCGCAGGTTTGGCCAGGGGCTTCGACTGGGCCGTCAGGCCGCTGCTCTTGCGGCTATTGTACTTTTCCGCCTTGTTCGGGATCACATAGGGCGTGCCCCTGTTCGAAGCGGTCGCGATGACCTTTTCGTCGTCACCTTCTGCGTCTGTTGCATCGCGCGCCGCCTTGCCGGTCTTTTTGGACCCCTTGGCGGTCTCGGCCTTTTTTGACGCTGCCACGGCGGCCTTGCTCGTCTTCGATTTGTCGCCCTTGGGGGTTTCGCCCTTTTTGGGTTTTCTGTCGCTGGCCTCAGCGGATTTGGATTTTAAGCCCGACTTCTTTTTAACGGGGACGTCGTCGCTGTCCGCATCTGGCTTGGCGGTCGCCGCACTCCCCTTCTTGCCCTTTGAAGTGGGGTCGGCCCTGGTGCTCTTGTTGCTGGCTTTGGACGTTCCCGAGGCCTTTTCGGCAGACTTGGTACTTTTTGATGTCGTTTTCGCTTCAGCCTTCTCTTTCGGCCCGCCTTTTTCCGCGCGGGCGGCTTCGTCAACCCGGGCATTCACGCGGGCGGTCGCGGCGGCCGTTCCGGCATGGGCCGTGGCCAGCGGAAGGGTCAGAGCCGACGACAGGAGCAAGGCCTTGAGAAGGGTATGGCGCATAGGCAAACGGATCACGCTGATAATCACCTGAACTACACTCTGTTACGCTGGGGTGGCGAAAGCCTGTTCGCCTCAAAGGCGAAAATTATCCCCCCTGTTTCTAAATCTAACCGACCAACCGAGGCCGAAATGCGGCAATTTGTCACGATGGCGCTTTTGTGAAGCCCCGCCGATATCGCTATCACGTCTCTTTCTTTTGGGTCATGCGAGCCTTGTTCGTGTCAGAAATGCCTTCGCGGGCGCAAAAAACACCCCCCTGACCATGCGCTATGTTGACACAGGGGCGTCAGGGTCTAAAAAGCCCCCGAAGACGCGGAAACTTAACCTTTTCCGTGCATCCACAAGTGGGGCCTGCGCGTACAAGCCTCGCATTGCACACACCGGGTATAACAGGGCCACGCAAGCACATGTCAAAGCCTCGCTCCACCGAAGCGGCCTATCGACCGCTCTCTCCGCACCTTCAGGTGTGGAAATTCCACATCACCATGTTCACCTCGATCCTGCACCGGGCGACCGGCATCGCCTCGGTCGTCGGCGCAGTCATGGTCGCGGCTTGGCTGCTTGCCATCGGTTTAACGGCGTCGGGCTACTGCCCTGAGGCCTACACCCTCTTCCTGTCGTTTGCCGCCTCGCCGGTTGGCCTGTTTGTGTGGTTCGGCCTGACGCTCGCCGGATTTATCCACCTGACCGGCGGCCTTCGTCACCTGATTTGGGACATGGGGTTGGGCTTTAAGATTTCGTCGGCCAATGCGCTGGCCTGGTGGTCGCTGCTGGGTGGCATTGCGCTGACCCTGGCCTTCTGGGCCGTTTTGTTCGCTACGGGTAAGGTGGTGCTCTGATGGTCGACTCCTATCTGAAACAACGTTCGCCGAAAGAGTGGAAGACGTCCGAAAAGCACGGCGCCGGGGAGTGGCTCGCCGAACGATGGACGTCTGTTGCCCTGTTCTTCCTCACCTTGTGGGCCGCGTGGAGCGCCTTCGGTCTGGCGAGTCAAGGTTATGAGGCGGCGCTTGCCTTTGTAAAAGTGCCGCTCAATGCCGGGCTTCTGGCGGCGACCTTCGTGATCACCATGTGGCACACCTACATGGGCCTGAACGCCAACGTTCTGGACTACTTCCCGAACTCACGCGCGCTGCGCCTTCTCAACCTCCTCTTCTGTCTGGCTGTTCTCGCTTTGGCGTTGGGCGGCATCTATTTGGCTTTTAAGGCGTAACCCATGACCTACAAGATCATTGAACACGAATATGACGTGGTGGTCGTAGGGGCCGGTGGCGCAGGCCTTCGCGCTGCTCTGGGCTGCGGTCAATCGGGCCTGAAGACGGCCTGTATCACCAAGGTTTTCCCAACTCGTTCGCACACTGTCGCTGCACAAGGGGGCGTCGCTGCGTCGCTCGGAAATATGGGCGAGGACAAATGGCAGTGGCACATGTACGACACCGTCAAGGGGTCGGACTGGCTTGGCGATCAGGACGCCATCGAATACCTAGTGCGCAATGCGCCGGACGCGGTCTACGAGCTGGAACACTGGGGCGTGCCCTTCTCGCGCACCGAAGACGGCAAGATCTATCAGCGTCCGTTCGGCGGGATGACCAAGAATTTCGGTGAAGGGCCGGTGCAGCGCACCTGCGCGGCTGCCGACCGGACCGGTCATGCCATGCTGCATACGCTTTACGGTCAGTCACTGAAAGAAGAGGTCGAATTCTTCATTGAGTATTTCGCGCTCGACCTGATCATGGATGACGGCGTCTGCCGGGGTGTCACCTGCTGGAAGCTGGACGACGGCACCATCCACGTCTTCCGTGCTCACCTCGTCATTCTCGCCACGGGTGGCTATGGCCGTGCCTACTTCTCCGCCACCTCGGCCCATACCTGCACCGGTGACGGTGGCGGCATGGTGCTGCGTGCCGGCCTTCCGCTGCAAGATTTGGAGTTCGTGCAGTTCCACCCGACCGGCATCTACGGGTCTGGCTGTCTGATCACCGAAGGCGCGCGCGGCGAAGGCGGTTACCTGACCAATTCGGCGGGTGAACGCTTCATGGAACGCTACGCCCCTTCGGCCAAGGATCTCGCATCTCGCGACGTCGTTTCGCGCTCCATGACCATGGAAATCCGCGAAGGCCGCGGTGTCGGTCCGCACAAGGACCACATCTTCCTGCACCTCGACCACCTGCCGCCCGACCTGCTGCACAAGCGCCTGCCGGGCATCTCGGAATCGGCCAAAATCTTCGCCGGTGTCGATGTGACCAAGGAGCCGATCCCGGTCATCCCGACCGTCCACTACAATATGGGCGGTATCCCGACCAACTATCACGGCGAAGTCGTGACGCTGAAGGACGGCAACCCGGATGCCGTGGTGCCCGGCCTGATGGCCGTGGGCGAAGCCGCCTGCGTCTCGGTGCACGGGGCCAACCGCCTCGGCTCCAACTCGCTGATCGACCTAGTGGTGTTTGGCCGCGCGGCGGGCAAGCGTGCGCCGGAACTGGTCAAGGCCGGTACGCCGCACAAGGACATCGGCAAGTCGGCGGTCGAAGCGCATCTGTCGCGCCTCGACAAGTTCCGCAACGCCAATGGTCAGGCCCCGACCGCCGATCTGCGACTCAAAATGCAGCGCGCCATGCAGGAAGACGCTGCTGTCTTCCGCACCGGTGAGACGCTGGAACAGGGCGTGCGTCGTCTGGACGAAATCTTCAAAGCGTCCAAGGACATCGGCATCAAGGATCGCGGCATGATCTGGAATACCGATCTGCTCGAAGCCCTCGAATACGACAATCTGATCGCTCAGGCCGTCATTACCGTCAATTCGGCACTGAACCGTAAGGAATCGCGCGGCGCGCACGCCCGTGAGGATTATCCGAACCGCGACGACGAAAACTGGATGAAGCACACCCTGATGTGGCTCGACACCGAAACCGGTCAGGTCACAACGGATTACCGCCCGGTCCACACCTACACGATGACCAACGAAATCGCCTATATCGCGCCCAAGGCGCGGGTCTATTAAGGGGAGAATGGAACATGGTTGAACTGGCTCTCCCCAAGCGCTCTCAGATCAAGAACGGCAAGCGTTACAAAGCGCCGTCGGGGTCGAAGAATGTGCGCGTCTACAAGATCTATCGTTACGATCCGGATACGGGCGAAAACCCGCGCTGGGACAAGTATGAGGTTGATTCCAAGGCGCACGGGCCAATGGTGCTTGATGCCCTCATCTACATTAAGAACAGTGTCGATTCCACGCTGAGCTTCCGCCGCTCGTGCCGCGAAGGTATCTGCGGGTCGTGCGCCATGAATATCGGCGGCCGCAACACCCTGGCCTGTACCAAAGGCCATGACGAGTACAATGGTGAGATCACCATTTCGCCGCTGCCGCACATGCCGGTGGTCAAGGACCTTGTACCAGACCTGTCGGGCTTCTATGCGCAGTACGCCTCAATCGAGCCCTATCTGCAATCGACGACGCCCGATCCGGACAAGGAGCGCCTGCAAAGCCCGGCGAACCGCGACAAGCTGGATGGGCTCTATGAGTGCATCCTGTGCGCGTGCTGTTCGACCTCCTGCCCCAGCTACTGGTGGAATCAGGACAAGTATCTGGGCCCGGCGGCTCTGCTCCAGGCCTATCGCTGGATCGCTGACTCGCGCGACGATCACACTAAGAAGCGTCTGGAATCGCTGGAAGACCCTTTCAAGCTGTACCGTTGCCACACGATCATGAACTGTGCGCAGGTCTGCCCAAAGGGCCTCAACCCGGCCAAGGCCATTGCTGAAATCAAAAAGATGATGCCGGCGAAGGGCTAATCTGTTCATGGGGGAAACGACGTTTCCCCCATGTGCCCCGTCCTATATTGAAAAAATTTGCCGGCACCCTCAGAGAACTCGTCGCAAATTTCCACTTTGTCCTGAGAGCCGAAGCAAGGTCTTCGGCTTTACGCTCTTGAAATGGCCCCCAATGCCCAAGATCACCTACATCGAATCCAACGGCAAAACCCACGAGATCGAGGTCAAAACTGGCAACTCGGTCATGGAAGGGGCGATCAAGCACAATATTCCCGGCATCGACGCCGATTGCGGAGGGGCGTGTGCCTGCGCCACCTGCCACGTTTATGTCGATGCGCAGTGGTTTGACAAAACCGGTGGCCCGTCGGTGATGGAAGAGTCCATGCTCGACTTTGCGCAGGACGTCGAGCCGACCTCTCGCCTGTCGTGCCAGATCCGCGTCACCGAAGCGCTGGACGGCCTGATCGTGCGCCTGCCGGAAAGCCAGCACTAGTTTGCCTCGTCATCCTTGATCCGCTATGCGTGAGAAAAAACGCAGGCGGAACAGATGGCTATATCCATAAAACCCTGGCTCGACGCCCTCATGCCTAAACCCTTGCCGGTTTCGGGACTGGAGCGGATGCGCAGCGGTCTGGGGGCGTGTCTCGGCATCGGTTTCACCGCCCTGATCAGTCTGCTGATCGCAAGGCCCCTTGGCCTGTCGCCGTGGCTGGTAGCCCCGCTTGGGGCTTCGGCGGTGCTGGTCTTTGCGGTGCCGGCCTCGCCTTTGGCCCAACCTTGGTCGGTGATCGGCGGCAATACGGTCTCAGCGATCATCGGTCTTATTTGCGCCCGTATGATCCCCGATCCGGTGCTTGCGGCCTCTGTCGCGGTTTCCCTCGCCATCCTTTCCATGTTCGCCACGCGCAGTCTGCACCCGCCCGGCGGGGCCATGGCCTTGCTGGTCGTACTGACCCACACGACTAACCCGTGGTTCGCCCTCTTTCCGGCCTTTACCAATTCCCTGCTGCTGGTCAGCGCCGGGATCGTCTTCAACACGGTAACCAGACGCAATTATCCGCACATCGCCGCACCCGTTCCGAAGACGGCGGACAATAGTCTCAAGCGCGTCGGGGGCGAAGACATCACCGCTGCGCTGAGTCAGATGGACACCCTTATCGACATCGCCCCGGATGATCTGGAAAAGCTGCTGACCCTGTCCGAACGCCACGCTTATCAGCGTCTGATGGACCATATCCGCGCCAGAGACATCATGACGCCAGGTCCTATTCATGTGGAATTTGGCACGCCTCTGGAAGACACCTGGGCGCTGATCCAGAAACACAGGCTAAAACTGCTGCCGGTAACGGACAAAGCGGGGCGGGTCATCGGTGTGATTACCGCAGAGGATATGCTGCGTCAGGCGGGTGGCACGCCTGGCGACATGCATAAACATATCAAAGCGCTGGTCAAACGCACTGCGTCGCCGTATTCGACCAAGCCGGAGGTGGCCGGGCAACTCATGTCCGCCGATTTCAAGACTGCCGATCACGGGGCGGATGTGGCTGCCCTGGTGCCCCTGTTTGCCGATACGGGCCTTCATCATCTGCTGGTGCTGGATGACACCCGGCGACTGTGTGGGATCATCAGCGCGTCGGACCTGATGCGTGCTGTTTATCACGTCCAAAGAGGGGCGGTCTGAAAAATGCCGCAATCCGCATCAATATGAACGTTGTTCAAAATTAGCGGAGCGCTCCAATGGACGACAGTTCAACGCCCTCACCCCGCCCACAAAAGGGCCGATCCAAAGGGGCCAAATTCCTTGTGGTCTGCGCATTGGCCGTGCTGATGGCCATTCCGGCCCTGCTGGTTTTTGCATTGCTGATGGAGCGTACCAACCGGGCCGAGGGTGTGGCGCGCGAGATCGGAGATCAGATGGGCGGCGAACAGGTCTTCCTGGGTCCGGTGATTCAGATTCCTTATGTCATTCCGACGCGGAGCAGCACGGATGAAAAGGGCAATCGCGTCGTACTGGCGCAGGAAAGCGGCAATCTGATCGTCTTCCCGCAGACCGGTAAGGCCAGCGCGGCGACCAAAAGCGATGTGCGTTCGCGTTCGATCTTTCGCGTGCCGGTCTATACGGCGGACCTCACTTTCGATGCAGCCTTTGACCTGAAAGACGTGCAAGCCGCCAGGCCCGGGGCCGTTCTGATTTGGGATAAGGCGCAGCTTGTCACCGGGGCCACCGATTCACGCGGTGCGCGCAAGGATATTGTGGCGCAGATCGACAACCGTTCGGTCATGCTGGCCCCCTCCGGTCCTGGGGTGACGGGACTCAGCCCTGACGGCACGGATTTCGACCTGTTTGCCGCTCCGCTCGCGCTGACTGATACGAGCACTCCACTAAACATCAAGGTGGCCATGACCTTCAGCGGCACCCGCAAGCTGGGCATCCTCGCCTATGGCAAATCGTCCGAGGCGGCCATCACCGGGGACTGGAAACACCCCTCTTTTGGCGGTGGTTTCCTGCCCGTCACGCGACAAACCGATGACTTGGCCCACAAGGGTGGCTTCAACGCCCAATGGTCGGTTCCCTTTATCGCCCGCGGACTTCCCGCCGTCATCGACCAGAGCCAGATGACGACGCTCGGCAAATCCGAACTGTCAGTGACCTTTATCGAGCCTACCAATCCGTATCAGAGCGTGGGACGCTCGCTGAAATACGCCCTGCTGTTCGTCGGTCTAGTTTTCCTGACCTACTTCCTGTTTGAAAGCACCTCGAAGAAGGAGCTGCACCCGGCGCAATATATTTTGGTTGGGCTGGCGCAGATCACCTTCTACCTGCTGCTGTTGTCCTTTGCCGAACGCATCGGCTTTGACGCGGCCTTTGTGGTGGCCGCCGGGGCGACCGTGACGCTGATCGCCGGCTATGCCGGGCTCATCTTCCATTCCCGCTGGCGTTTCATCGCGGCCTTTGCTGTGTTCAGCGCACTTTATGCTTTGATCTATGTGCTGATGCGCATGGAAGACTACGCGCTGCTGGTGGGTGCCTGCTCGGCCTTCCTCGTCATCGCTGCCGTGATGGTGCTGACGCGCAATATCAACTGGTACGGCAATCGGGCAGAAGGGGAATAGGTTTAAGTACTCCCCTGTAGCGAGGGGCGTACCTTTTAAGCCATGCCCAGAATACGGCGGGCCTGTGCCAGCGTCTCGGCGGTCAGGCCCAACGCCTTAACCTCTTCGGGTACGTCCTCCGCAGACGGGGCCGGCTCTGCTGGCACCTCTGGGGCGGGGGTGGCAACGGCGATCGGCGCGACCTCAGCGGGGATGTGAGGCTCTGGTTCCGGCGCGCGAATCTCAGGAGCTTTCACTTCATTTGTCTCAAAGCCGACGCCCATCTGATGCGGCAGGTGCAAGGCAAAGGTCGCCCCGCTCTGGGGTTCGGACTCCAGTGTGATCCAGCCGTCGTGCAATTCGACCAAGGCCTTAACGAGCGCCAGCCCCAGACCCGGCCCGCCGCGTTCGCGGCCAACGAAGCGGTCGAAGATGTGCGCCTGCGTGTGGTAGGGGATGCCGCGCCCCGAATAGCCGATTTCCAGCGTCAGGGTGTCGCCTTCCTTGCGGCTGCGGATGGTAATCTGGCCCTCTGCGGCGGCGTTGCGCAAGGCATAGTCCAGCAGATGATCCAGCACCTGCCCCAAACGTTGCGCGTCGGCACGGATCAGGGCCCGCGTGTCCAGCCCCTGATAGTCGAAGCGGATGCCCTTGGCGCTCAGCGTGTCGGCCTGACGGCCCAGAGCGGCCGCGACCATGCGCGACAGGTTGAAGTCCGATGGCGAAATCGACATTTCTCCGGCGTCGATCTGCGCCATGTCCAGCACGTCGTCGATAGAGCGGGCCAGTTCCTGCGAAGCGGCCTGAATGGCGTTGAGGAAGCCGCGGCGGCGGATTTCTGCCGGGTCAGCCTCGGTGGCGTTGGCTTGTCGTTGCAGCAGGTCGGCATAACCGACAATGGTCGTCAGGGGTGTGCGCAATTCATAGGAGACGTTGGCGACGAAATCGCGCTTAAGACGCACTGATTCCGACAAAGCCACGTCGCGCTGTTCGATGGCTTCTTCGAGCGCGCGGCGGTCGGTGATGTCGCTGAAGGCCACCAGAGTAGCCCCGTCAGGCAGGGGCTGGGTTCGCCACTGGGCCAGACGTCCGTCTGAGGTGCGTACCTCACCCATCTGCGGCGCACGCGCGAGCGGGTCGATATCGGTAACGCGCGCCTTCAGCTCGGCCCAGAAACCGCGATCGTGCACCAGGGGCAGACACAAGGCCGTCAGTTGCCCGAAGTCAGAATTGAGCGCCAGTTCGTCGGGCGTCAGCTTCCAGAAGGCGTCAAACGCCGCATTGCGCAAACGCAGACGACCATCCGAGCCAAATACCGATACGGCATCGGTCAGCTGGTCCAGCGTGGCGCGCTGCACCTGAATTAGCGAATTGAACTGCGCCTTGAGGGTCAGTTCGCCGGTCTTATCCGAAAACAGCAGCAACAGCCCGCCCAACGGGTGCGGCTGACGCACAACGCGCAGCGACCGTCCATTGGGCAGCGACCACATCTCATCCGGCGCGGCCTCGCTCAGACCGTAAAACTCCAGTTCCTGCGCCTTCCATGTCACGAAGTCCGAGGTTTCGGGCAGTTTGCGCTTTTGCCGCAGACGATCGAGCAGTTCGCCATGCGTCGGACGCTCAGCCAGCCAGGCGGGCTCCAGATCCCACAACAATTCGAAAGCGCGGTTATGGAAGGTCAGGCGCTTTTCCGGTCCGAAAATGGCCACGGCGTCTTCGAGGCGGTCCAGCGTGTCGTCGTGCGCTTTGGCATGGCGCTTGAGCGCTTCGCGGCTTTCTTCGGATTCGGTTATATCGACAGCATAGGCGCAGACATAGGCGTCGCCCAGCGGCTCGGCCGTCACCTGAAAGGCGCGGCGTTGCCCGTGAATCGTCAGCCAGCGGAAGCCTTCGCGGCGGACATGCTGTTCGGCGGCTTCGACAACGAGCGCGTCAGCAGACCGGTCGAGCCCAAGATGTTCCGCGCGCGCCTGTTCGACATTTTCGGCATCGACAGCCGTCAGCCAGGCGGCATTGGCCCACACCAGTTGTCCGTCACGCACCACCCAGCACGGGGCGGGAATCAGGTCGGCCATACGTGCAAAGGGACCGGAGGAAAGAGATGTATGCTCGCTGGCTATGGCCAGACGCACCCACGCCGTTGCCCCCGTCGCGCGACCTTCGACCAGCAGGGTCAGGCCGGAGGTTCGGGCACCGACTAGGCTGCGCGGTGCTTCGGTAAACACTTCGAAACGGCAGGGGCGACCTTCGGCAATCAGGCGTTTCAGCGCTTCGGCGGCCTCTTTGGACGAGCCGGCCAGACCTTCGATAACACGCGGGGCGACCTCTTCGGAGAAGGGTATACGAAAGGCATCCGCGACGGTTTTGAGCGTTTCATCGCCCCAGACCAGACGCACCGTCTCCCCTTCGATGGCAACAAAGGCTTCGTCGAAGGCCAGGGTGGCGGCGTCCAGTTCCCCCAGAACCGTATGCTGGACGTCAAGGCGTGACTTATAGCCTTGAGTGAGCTTCGTCAGTCGCGCTCGCAGTCGCCAGGCCAGAACCGTGGTTGAAAAGGCCAGCGCAGTCGCGCCAGCAGCGGCGGCAAAGGCAATGGTGGCAACGGTCATGCGGCGGCCCGGGACGAATCACTTAAAGGCCCATACTAATGCAAAGCGATTCGCCCCCCAAATGAATATGGCAACTCGGAGTCAAGTAAGTTTTAGAGCCCGCGCATAGATATAGGAGGCGACCAACACGATAAGAGCCGACCCGATGCCCGAGATCAGAAAGACCCAAAGCAGATAAACCGGTGGCAGGATGAGCGCTGCGCCGAGCATGATCACGCCGGCCAGCATCATGACCGGTCCGGCCAGGCGATGGGTGCGGTCCCACACCCGTTCATCACTTAGTGTCCAAGGGGTGCGCACCCCCATCACATAGTTGCGGCGCGCTTTGGGCAGGACATTGCCGATCAGGATAAACAAAAGACCTGGGCCCAGCAGCAGGGGTTGGACTGACAGGGTCCATGCCAGGGCGTGGCCGACGATGAACAGATGCCCGAACGCCAGAAGGGCGACAACCCCGATCCAGCTTACCGCATAGACCGAAGCCGAGCGTTCCAGCTTGCCCGTTTTGGGTTGCATATAGGGCAGAACCCATAACAGCAGGGTAATCGCGGCCAGCGTCAGCGGCATGACCATCAGCGCCTGATCCCGCGGCATAAAGCCATTCGCGGTGCCCGAAAGGTCGAAGTGTGTACCGACGGGGCCGTCTGTGATCTGCGGCCGCGCCCACAGGCTCAGGCCCGCTGTGGCGGCGATCATCAGCAGACTGAATATCTTGGACGCCGGCCATTTTGCCTCTGGGGTCATGCTTTGTCCTCCATGGTGCGTGGCAGCGGCGCGGTGGCGTCCTGACCGATACGAAAGGCGCTCATCAGCGACATCATCGCCTCTTCGAGCACAGACAGGTTAAGTCGATAGATGAGCGTGGTGCCTTGCCGCGTCATATCGATGAGGCCGGCGGCTTTCAATTTCGCCAGATGCCCCGACAGGGTGGGTTTGGAGACGTGAACCCGATCGGCAATCTCACCCGCGCTCATTTCCCGCTCGCGAAGCATTTCGAGGATGTGTCGTCGCGTAGGGTCGCTCAGGGACTTGTAAACTTCGGACATGGACACCCTCTTTATTTGTTATTTAGGCAAATACAAAATAAAAAGAGGTCTGTCAATTGCGGCGGCACGTCCCTCTTTGCGTATTCTTTTTGTTCCGGTCAGTCTTTTGTTAAGGGGCGCAAACCTATAGAATGGCCCCATGCCCGCCATAGCCTATCCCATCGCGCATAACGCACTCGATATCGTCCTGAACTGGGGCGAGGGTGTGTTGATGTCAGCCGAACGCGAAAGGGCAGCGAAAGACGCGTGCGGCAAGGACGTGATCTTTGTGCGTGAAACGCTCGATCCGGGCTTTCCGAGCGAAGAGGCAGCGCGAGCCCGGTATGAAACCCTGCTGAGCGAGCCGTTTTCGACCCTGATCTGCACATTTGAGCGGGTGCAGAAACCGCGCCGTATCGAGCCGCAGATGCGCGACGGCCGCCGCTGGCCAAAGCCGGAAGCGGCCCCGGTGGCGCAATGGAAGCTGTGCGTCAGCTACTGGAAGATAGGGACGGTGCGCCCTGTGCCCAGGCCGTCAACGGCGATTACCCCGCACCTTCAGGCCCGCGCCGTGCGCAAGAAGGCACTGGATGTACCGCTGACGCCGGAAGAGGTGCAGGCTCTCGCCCACGCGCCGCTGATGGCCTATCGCCCGCAAAAGGCGCTGGATATGGGCCTGTTCGAATTCGTTCTGCCGGAAAACCCGGATATCATTATCGCAGACGAGTAAGGTTTAGCCCCTCATACCGCCTTACTTACTTAGGGGCTTTTTTGGCCAGAATGCGCTGTAATGTCCGCCGATGCATGTTCAGACGGCGCGCCGTTTCCGAAACATTCTGATTACATAGGGCATAGACGCGCTGAATATGCTCCCAGCGCACGCGGTCGGCGGACATGGGGTTTTCGGGCGGCGCCGGGGCATGGTCTTCGACCGCCAGCAGCGCCTTGACCACATCGTCGGCATCAGCGGGCTTCGACAGATAGTCTACCGCGCCCGATTTCACTGCGGCTACCGCCGTGGCGATATTGCCGTAACCGGTCAGCATGATAGCGCGGGCATCCGGGCGTTTGGCGTGCAGAGCCTCGACCGCTTTCAGACCATTGCCGTCTTCGAGTCGCATATCCATCACGCCGAAAGCCGGCGGGCTGGCCTCGATAACCTTCAACGCCTCGGCGACGCTCTCCACAGCGGTAACGGTGAAGCCGCGTGATTCCAGAGCCCTGGCCAGACGCTGACGAAAGGGCGCATCATCGTCCAGCAGCAGCAGGGTACGGTCGGTCAGGGTGGCGATCTTCTGCTCGATGGCGGTTTTCACATCATCCATTACAAGCTCCTTATTCTACGGGGTAATCTCTGGGGATCAATCTCTGGATAGCGGTGCGATGTCACCGCCAAAATCTCGGGACACGATCACGTCTATCTGCTCGCGCCGCCATAGGGCGCGCACATAGGCGCCCCCGGTGTCGCGATTGCCGTAGGTGACGCTGGCCCCTGTATGCTCCAGCAGGGTTTTGGCGATAAAGAAGCCCAGACCCATGCCACCGTGCATAGATGTCTCCGGTCGCGAATCATTTCCGCGCGTCGAAATATAGGGGTCGCCGACGCGCGACAGGATGTCTGGCGCAAAGCCAGGGCCGTCGTCTTCGATCGACAGCGTTACGTAGGCCTTGCGAATACGCACGCGAACCCAGACGGCGCTGCGCGCAAAATCGACGGCGTTTTCGACAAAGGCCCCCAAGGCATGCAGCCATTCCGGTCGGCGCTTGATCGACACATACTGGCCGGGGTCTTCGCCGTCGGGCACTTCGTCCATCGAAATTTCGATATGGATGGCTTTGCCTTCGTTGCGGAAGGGCTGCACCGCCTCTTCGAAGAACACGCGTAGCGGCAGCTGGTCGTGCACCTGATCACGGGTTTCGGGCCGGCGGGCGAGATTTTTGAGGATATCGCGGCAGCGCTGGCTTTGCGATACCAGCAGCTCGGCATCCTCATAAAGCGCCGTGCCGGGTTTCAGGCTGCGCAGCATTTCGCGCGCTACCACCTGGATGGTGCCCAGCGGCGTCCCCAGCTCATGCGCGGCTGCCGCCGCCAGTCCGCCCAATGCCGACAGGCGGTGTTCCTTTTCCAGAACTGCCTGCGTCGCCGCCAGGGCCTGCGCCATGCGCTTAGATTCCAGCGCCGCCTGCCACGTATAACCCGCTGTGAAGACGATGCCGATGATGATGGCGGCCAGAAAGCCCAGACGATAGATTTGCGGCAGATGAAACGCTTGCCCTTCGGGCCAAGGCAAGGGTAGCGACCAGAAGGCCATGGCGCAGGTGGCCAGCACGGCCACCGCAACCACGCCAAAGCCGTAGCGCGTCGGCAGGTTGGCCGCGGCCACGGTCGCCGGGGCAATCAGCATCAGGCAGAAGGGGTTGTCGAGCCCACCCGTCACGGCCAGAAGGGCCGCCAGTTGCACGCAGTCAAAGCTCAGTTGCAGGGCTGCGTCCCAGTCGTTGAGACGCTGCCGCCGGTCATTGAACATCAGAAGGAGGTTAAGCCACAGACTGGCGGCGATCATGGCCAGACAGGGCCACAGGTTCAGCTCATGACCGAAGCCCAGTGCCACCACGGCGATCATCACACTTTGGCCCAGTATGGCCAGCCAGCGCAGACCGACCAGCGTGCGCAGCCTCAAGCCATCGGCTCCGTGGGACAGCGGTACGGGCGAAAAGTCGGCCCAGGAAAAGGGTGTGCGATCTTTTGCCGCAGCCGGGGGGGCGGTGAAGGAAGACAGGAAGCTGATAATCCGTTGGCGCACGTTGCGGGTTCGCCTATAGAACTTGCGGGTATGGCCCCTTTAGGCGCCTTCGTGCCGCATGACCATGTGACACATTTGCGCATCTGAGACTAAGGATAGGCATAGGATGAATCGCACACGTCTGACAATCATTGCGGTACTGGTGATCGGCCTCGGCGCGCTGGCGGTCGCCATGTGGAGTTCGATGCTGGGGCAAAAGCCGGTGGCGAGCCAAACGATCAAGTCGGCCTACAGCATCGGCGGGCCGTTCGCCCTGACGGATCAGTACGGCAAACCGCAGACGGAAGCGATTTTGAAGGGCAAATGGACCGCCGTCTTCTTCGGTTTCACCTACTGCCCCGACATCTGCCCGCTGACCCTGCAATCGCTCGATCAGACGCGCCAGAAGCTGGGCAAGGACGGCGACAAGCTGCAATTTGTCTTTATCACGGTCGATCCGGAGCGCGACACCCCCGAAGTCATGAAGGCCTATCTGAACTCTGGCGGCTTCCCTAAGGGGGTTATCGGCCTGACCGGCACGCCGGAACAGATCGCGGCGGCCGCGCGCGCCTATCGTGCCACCTATCAGAAGGTTGGCGAAGGCAAGGACTACACGATGAACCACACCTCGGTGGTCTATCTGATGAATCCGCGTGGCGAATTTGCCGTCCCCCTGACCCACGGTTTGCCGCCGGAAAAGGCCGCTGAGGTGGTCCGGCAAGCAATGCGGGATTACTGAAGCGTGTCTCAATCATCCAAACCCAGGCCGTCCATGATCTGCGGGATGCACTTTTCAATCCGTGCGTCCCGCGTTTTTGACTGTTTGGCCGAGGAAAAGTGCAGCAGATAGGCGCGCTGACGCCCCGGCGTCAGGCCCGCAAACGCTTCTTTCAGGGCCGCATCGTCTTCGAGACGCGCGCGAAACTCATCCGGCATCGTAAAGGCTTCGGTCTTTTTAAAATCGACCTTCAATCCCGCCTTTTCCACCGCAATCGCGGCTTCGACATAGGCTTTCAGTGTGGCGGCCTTATCCATGATCTGATCGAGGGAGGTAAAGCGAATCTGGCGCGCCGACTGCACATTTTCGGTCTGCTGGATCAACAGGCCCTGCGGATCGGGCATAAGCGCGCCCTTCATAAACAGCAGGGCGCAATAGTCCTTGAAGCCATGCATCAGCACCACATTGGCCTTGCCGAGCGTGTAGCAGGGCTGCCCCCATTTCAGCTCTTCGTTCAGCGGGGCCTGACGCAGGATGGCGCGCAAGGCTTCAAACTCCGTCCGCCAGCGCTCGGCACGCTGCATAAAGGCGTCCACCTTGGGGTGGGTTGGGTTGTCCATCCTGTCGTCTCCTTCTTTTAGACGGAGACTAACTCCCCCCACCCAAAAACCCAAGCCTGACATCACAACGTCACACCTTCACGGCTTTTTGTTTCGCAGATGCGAAGAGAGGACTCGTAACCTCTTGGCAGCATCCTTATGTTAGCCTTGTCCTCACGACAGACGACACGAGTTTTTGCGATGCTGTACCTGCTGCATGAGATGGCCTATTATTCCGCTGGTCCCTGGCGCGCCGTGGCGCAGGCCAGCCGCGACTTCTGGGGCAATAAGGCCAATCCGATTGCCGAGACCGAATTCGGGCGCAAGATGTACGCCTCGGCTGAGTTGTTCAGCACGGTCACCCGCCGCTATGGCAAGCCCGACTGGCGTCTCGACAGTGTCGAAATCAACGGCACGCCGGTGCGGATTCAGGTGGTTGAGGACTGGGCTTCGCCGTGGTGCAAGCTGATCCGTTTTCAGCGCGACCCGACCGATCTGCGCCGCGCCGGGGTGAAAAAGCCCGCCCCCGCCGTGCTGGTCGTCGCACCCCTGTCCGGCCACTACGCCACCTTGCTGCGCGGTACGGTGCAGGAATTTCTGCTCGATCACGATGTCTATGTTACCGACTGGGTTAATGCGCGTCAGGTACCGGTGCTGGAAGGGCGTTTCGACTTCTACAGCTTTATCGACCATGTGCGCGACATGTTGCGGGCCATCGGCGCGCGCGCGCACGTTGTCGCCGTCTGTCAGCCGGGGCCGCCGGTGCTGGCTGCCGCCTGCCTGATGTCCGAAGACAAGGATCCGCTGCGTCCGGCCTCCATGACCTTTATGGGGTCGCCGATTGACGCTCGCTATAATCCGACCGTGACCAATGATCTGGCGCAGGAAAAGCCGTTCACCTGGTTCAAGTCGAACATGGTCCACACCGTGCCGCCGCCCTATCCGGGCGTAGGCCGTCGCGTCTATCCGGGCTTCGTGCAGCTTTATTCCTTTATGAGCATGAACGAGGAGCGGCACAAAGACGCCCACTGGGCCTATTTCAACTCGCTGGTCGATGATGACGGCGACGGCATCGAAAAGCACCTCGAATTTTATGACGAGTACCTGTCCGTGCTCGATCTGACCGAAGAATTCTACCTTCAGACCATCGATCTGGTGTTCCAGAAGTTCGCCCTTCCCAAGGGGGAGCTGATCCATCATGGCCGCCCGGTCCGCCTTGAGGCCGTGACCGATATCGCCCTGATGACGGTCGAGGGCGAGAAGGACGACATTTCCGGCGTGGGTCAGACTCAGGCCGCCCATGAGATGTGCAAGAACATCCCGCAGGAGATGCGAGAGCTTTATGTGCAGCCGGGGGCGGGCCACTATGGCGTGTTCAATGGCCGCCGTTTCCGTCAGGAAATCTATCCGCGCATCCGCGACTTCATCGCCCGCAGCGAGGCCGCGCTTTAGGTGTTGGGGCTCAAGCGGGCAAAACCGGCCTATGAAGCGGGTCAGGTCATCGACTGCGGTGACTTCCGCCTGCACCTGAAGGTCAATGCCCGCGCGCGACGTATCTCTTTGCGCATCGACAACAAGACGGGCGAGGCGGTGGTGACCGCGCCGCGCCCGCGTGATCTGGCTCAGGCCGTCGATTTTGCCCTCAGCCGCGCCCAGTGGATCATCGAACATCAGGCGGCGCGGCCCGACAGGCTGTTCTTCACGCCCGACAGCGATATTCCCTATCTTGGGGCGCAACTGCGTCTGGTTCACTCAGGCAATGCGGCCGCCGCGCGCATGGTGGGCGGCGTTCTGACCGCGGGCGGCGAGGGCGAGGCCTTCCACCGCCGCATCGAGCGCTTTTTGCGCAAAGAGGCGCTGGAATTTGCCCAGACCCATACGGAGATCTATGCGCAACGGCTCGGCTATGCCGACGTGAAGGTGTCGCTGTTCGACGCCAAGGGCCGCTGGGGATCGTGCACGCCGGGGCGCAAGGCCATCCGCCTGAGCTGGCGGCTGATCCTCGCGCCGGAACCGGTCTTTGCCTATGTCTGCGCCCACGAAGCCGCGCACCTGCGCCATCCCGACCATTCCGATCGCTTCTGGGCCGAGGTCGAAGGGCTTTATGGCGATTACCGCGCGGCCCGTCGCTGGCTGAAGACCGAGGGCGTGCAGCTCTTTGCCTATGGGGCTTGACTCATCGCTTTAACGCGCGTACTTAACCGATAAGTTATTTAACATTTCGGTTAAGTGTATGCCTGCGTCTCCCGACCACCTGTCTGTGACCCTCAATGCTCTGGCCGATCCGACGCGCCGGGCCATTCTGGCGCGGCTGTCGCTGGGCGAAACGACGGTCAATGATCTGGCGGAACCGTTCGATATGAGCCTGCCGGCGGTGTCCAAGCATCTGAAAGTGCTGGAAAAGGCCGGTCTGATCAGCCGGGGTCGCGAAAAGCAGTGGCGGCCCTGCCGGCTGGAACCGGAACCGCTGAAGGAGGTCGATATGTGGCTTGCCAAATATCGCGCCATGTGGGAGGCGCGGCTTGACCGGCTGGAGGCCTATCTGACCCAGCTTCAGGCCGCTGCCGATCCGCCTGCGCCGCCGGTGGTGACTGACAAATCCGATACCCAGAAGGATGACCGCACATGATCACCCTATCCCCCCGCTCGTCGGACATGCAGTCAGGTTTCGAGGTCAGCTTCCCCAGTGACATCGACATCGTGATGTTTCGCACCTTCAAGGCGCCCCGTGCTCTGGTCTGGGAGATGTGGACCAAGCCGGAGCATGTGCGCCAATGGTGGGGTCCGCACGGTTTCCACAACGACACCTGTGAGATGGATGTTCGCCCCGGCGGCCGTTTCCGCCTTGGCATGGCCGCTCCGGACGGTACGCCCTGCCCCTGCGAAGGCATCTTTGTTGAAGTCGTAGCGCCGGAACGCCTGGTCTATGAGGGGAGGCCGCACGTGCATCCGTGCGGTTCCGGTCTGCCGCCTGAATCGCGCGTGACTATAACCTTCAAGGAAGAGGGGGAGGGGACCCGGCTCACCCTGCACGCGCGCCTCCTTTCGCCGGAGCTCAAGGCGGCGGCAATTGAACAGGGCTTTGCCGTCGGCTGGGCCGATGCCTTTGAACGTTTGGAGACTTTGATGTCGGAGCAACCCCCCGGGTTTGAGATCGTCACGTCGCATCGCTATGCCGCGTCCCCGGAGGCCCTGTTTGCGCGGTTTGCCGATCCGCAGCACCTCAAACAGTGGTGGGGACCGGACGGCTTTACCAACACCATCCCGGTGTTTGAGTTTCGCGAAGGCGGGGAGTTCCGCATTATCATGCACGGGCCGGATGGGCGCGATCACGACAATCACAAGCGCTTTGTCGAGATCGTTGAGAACCAGCGCATCGTCTTCGATCACCTTCAGCCGACGCATCAGTTCCGTATGACGGTCGAATATGTCTCGGACGGCGATCATACTGACATGATCTGGCGCATGGATTTTGCACCCTCCGAACAGGAGGAACTGCTCAAGACCTTCATTCCGCAGGCCAATGAACAGAACTTTCTGCGTCTGGAGACCTATCTGAAAACCGGGAAAATTTGAGGGGGAGCAAATGCTGACATTTATTCTGGGCCTGATCGGCCTTGCCATTGCCGGGGTGTTGCTGGTCGCAGCCTTACGGCCCAACCACTTCCGGCTTCAGCGCACCGCGACCATCGCGGCGTCGCCGGAGGCTATCTATGCCGAACTGGAGGACCTGCGCCGCTGGCAGACATGGTCGCCGTGGGAAGACATCGACCCGGTGCTGCGCCGGACCTATAGCGGCCCGGCGGCCGGCACGGGCTCCGTCTATGAATGGGCGTCGGATAATGCCAAGGCCGGTGTAGGCCGCATGACCATCACCGAAGCCCGTGTGCCGAGCAAGCTGGTCATCCAGCTCGACTTCATCAAACCCATCCGCGCCACCAATACCGCAGAATTCACCCTGCAAGCACAGGACAGCGGCACCGTGGTGACCTGGGCCATGTATGGCCCATCGCCCTTTGTCTCGCGTCTGTTCGGTCTGATCTTCAATATGGACAAGATGATCGGAGCGGATTTCGAAAAAGGTCTGTCACGTCTCAAAGCGCTGACGGAAAACCGATAAACCCCACAGAGGAGAAACTGCCGTGCGTATTGATGTCTATCTGAGTTTCAATGGCCAATGCGCCGAAGCCTTCGCGTTTTATCAGTCTGTGCTTGGCGGCGAACTGATGACCTTCCCGTTTTCCGCCGCGCCCGACATGCCCGTTGATCCGGCCTTAAAGGACTGGGTTATGCACGCCACGCTGAACACGGGCGAAGGGATCATTCAAGGCGCGGACTGCCCGCCGGAATACGGCCCATCCAAACCGTCTGGTTTCTGTGTGTCCATTCAGCCCCATACCGTCCAAGAAACGAAGCGCATCTGGGACGGCCTCTCGCAGGATGCCAGAATGGTAAACATGCCGCTTGCGCCCACCTTCTGGTCGCCCCTGTTCGGCATGTTTATCGACAAGTATGGTCAGCCGTGGATGATCAACACGGTCGCTGACGAAGCCTTCGTCGCTGCCAACACCCCACAATAAGAAAACTCACAAAACAATGGTCTGCGCCGCCTCTCCGCGACCCGGAAGGGGAGGGCGGAGCTGTGTCTGAATCTCAAAGGAAACGAAAATGACCCCGCAACCCGATACCCCGATATCCGAGCGTGAACTGGTGCTGGAACGCGTGCTGAAGGCTCCGCGTGCGCTTGTCTGGCGCTGCTGGACCGACCCAATGCTCTTGGCGGAATGGTTCTGCCCGAAGCCGTGGTATATTGATCAGGTCGAACTGGACGTGCGCACGGGCGGCAGCAATGCCTTCGTCATGCACGGACCCAATGGCGAGATCGTTCCCAATCGCGGCGTCTATCTCGAAGTGATCGAAAACGAAAAGCTGGTCCTGACCGACGCCTACGTAAAGGCGTGGGAGCCGTCGGAAGCCCCGTTTATGACCGCCATCATCATGCTGGAAGACACGCCCGAAGGCCATACGCGCTATGTCGCCAAGGCCCTGCACTGGTCGGTCGAGACCCGCAAACAACATGAACAGATGGGCTTTCATGAGGGCTGGGGTATTGCCACCGATCAGCTCGAAACCCTCGCGCAATCCTTAAACGCATAGGTGACCCATGCGCCTTCTGCCTTTTACTTTCGGTCTTTTGGTGATGAGCGCCGGACTGGCGGCCTGTTCGCAGCCGCCGGCGGAGACAACACCCGACGCTTCGGCGCCCAAACCCGCCCCCGCCACTCCGGTGTCCAAAGATTTCCCGGCGGGCCTCTATACACTCGATGCCTCCCACGCCAGCCTGACCTTCATGGTCAGCCATCTCGGCTTTTCGACCTATATGGCGGGTTTTGACCGCTTCGAGGCGACGCTGGAAATAGACCCGGCACATCCGGAAGCGGCCAAACTCAAGGCCACGGTCGATGTCAAATCGATTGACCTGCCCACCCCGCCCAAGGGTTTCCACGACAGCCTGATGTCGGCGCAGTGGTTCGACGCAGCAACGCACCCGCAAATGACCTTTGTGTCTACCAAGATTGAAAAGACCGGCGATTATTCGGCGAAGATTTACGGCGAGCTGACCCTGCGCGGTGTCACCAAGCCCGTGGTGCTTGATGCGGTGCTTAACGGCGGTTATGCTGGGTTTGCACCCTATGACCCCCATGCCCGTATCGGCTTTTCGGCCAGGGGGGAGATCAAGCGATCGGATTTCGGCATGGCCTTTGGCATACCGGAACCAGGCAGCAGTATGGGCGTCGGTGACACGGTCAGCATTGCCATTAACGCCGAATTTTCTGGCCCGCCGCTAAAGGCCAAATAAGAGGACGCTCATGACCCGTTCAATGACCCCGCACACCATGCGCCTGACGCGCGACCTTACCTTTCCGGTCGAAACCGTCTTCAGGGCGTGGTCGGACCCAGTGGCCAAGTCCCAGTGGTTCACCGGCCCGCCGGACTGGGAACGCGACCCGCATGAGCTTGATTTCCGCGTCGGCGGGCATGAGCGCAGCAGCGGCGGCCCCAAGGGGCAGCCGCGCCACATCATGTCGGCCTTCTTTCACGATATTGTGCCGCCCGAAGACGGGCCACAAGGCAGGGTGGCGCGCATTATTTCCAGCTTCACCATGCACGTGGGGGACACCCTGCTCACCGCTTCGCTGCTGACGCTGGAATTCACCGCTACGGCCACCGGCTCACGGTTGGACCTGACCGAACAACTGGCCTTCATTGACGGCTGCGACCACATTGCCGGCCGGGAAGCCGGCACCCAGGCCTTGCTCGACATGCTGGAAGCGTGGCTGAACAGACAGTAGAAGTCTGGATCATTATGATTTCTTGTAGAAACATAATGATCCAGATTTTGTTTACGCCCCCGAGCCGGGTGCGGGCTCCGCCGTCTTGGCGGCCGCCTCAATGGCGGCTTGAGCGGAATGAAGCCAGTGGAAATCATTCCGCTCTATATCCATCCGTCGGCCTTCAGCACCTTCTGATAAGAGCGGCTGACGGGTGCCTCGATATCGCCGCGCAGTGTGAGGCTGACGCGCCCGTCCTGCCGGCGGATGTCTTCGATGGCGTCGCGTGCCACCCACCACGAACGGTGCGTTTGAGAGCCTTCGATCCCTTCCAATTCGCGGATGGCATCATAGAGACGCATCAGGATCAGCGTGTTACCGGCGCTGGTGTGAACCCGCAGATAATGGTCTTCTGCCGACAGGGCGTAGATGTCGGCCTTCTGATGCTTGAAGGGTAAGCGCTCACGAAAGGCGACGCGCGCCGCGTCGGTGCCGTCTGCGGACGATGCGGTCGGTGGTGCCGAAAAAGCGTGGCTTTGCTGCGGTTCGCGGTTGATCAGCACATTGAGCGTTGTCATGGCGGCGGAGATGATGCCAACCGGAGCGAGGAAGCGGGCATATAGGGCAATATCCCAGCGCATATGCCCAAACAAAGGCGTGATGGCCCACACGACCAGCGAGATAGAGGGCGTCAGAAGTGCCGTCAGGACGATGCCGTACAGCCACGGCCGCCCTTCCAGATGCAGGCGATGACGTACGACCTTCAAGCCGACGCGATCAACCCCCACCGCTACCAGCGACCCCGCCAGCATCAGGGCTGACCAATAGACAAAGCGCATCACAAACGGAATGACATCCGTGCCAAAGGCATTAATCAGGCTGAGGAAGAGGGCCATGCCGAGCGCGGCCGCCAGAATGCGCCCGACGCCCGAGGCCGTTTCTGACCAGGCGGGTTGTGTCATTGGCGAAGCGTGAACCGCAGGTGTCTTCGTTTCACGCATGGACGCCTTCTGTTCGCGCATCCGTCTCCCCGTCTCAGATAAGCCCTGTCTAATTGCCGTAAAGCGGTCCTCCCGCACAAGACAATTTTGATGGAATGCCTCATGTCCGCGCCACACGCCCCCACGAAACCCCGTTCCGCCTACGCTTTTGTCTGGAAATTTATCAGCGGTCTGATCCTGACCGGCGGCCTTATCCTTATCACGGTCCTTGCCTCGGGCGGTGACCTCAGCGGTATGAGCCGCGTCCTTGAACGGGCTCATGTGCACGCCCCGAACCTGCGCGCCATTGCCGAGTCGTCACTGGCGACGCAAATCCATCTAAGCGCGGCGATAACGGCCTTTTTCATCGGCCTATATCAGTTGCTGGGGCCAAAAGGGCGCACACCGCACCGTCTGCTGGGCTATATCTGGCTGGCCCTGATGCTGACGGCGGCGATTTCCAGCTTCTGGCTGCGCGGCCTCAACCACGGCATGTTCAGTTTTATCCATATCCTGTCGGGCTGGACGGTGGTGGTCGCGCCGATGATCCTCTATGCGGCGCGCACCAAAAACATCAAACGCCACCGCACGATGGCGACGAGCCTGTTTATGGGCGGACTGGTCGTTGCGGGCCTGTTTGCCTTCATGCCGGGCCGCTTGCTGTGGCACGTCTTTTTCGGATAACCGGAATAACCCGGCTTAAGCGTTTCTGATTTTCAAAACGACGTGCTAGGTTTGGTTTCGTAATCTTGGCGGGACCCACAGCATGACCGATCCGACGAAACGGGCCCCGATCCGACAGGGATGGCGGACTCACGCCTGTCTGGTTTTGTTGCTGGTCGTCTATGTCTTCAACTTTGTGGACCGTCAGATCCTGTCTATCCTTGCGCAGCCGATCAAGGCCGAACTGAATCTCACCGATGCGCAGCTGGGCTGGCTGGGCGGTTTTGCCTTTGCCTTCGTCTATACGGTTCTCGGTATCCCTGCCGCGCTTATGGCGCAGAAGCTGGGAAGGGTCCGGCTGATCACAGCCGCCCTTTTGGTGTGGAGCGCGGCGACAGCGGCCTGTGGTCTGGCCACCTCCTGGTTCAACCTGGCGCTGGGGCGGTTTGGCGTAGGTGTGGGGGAAGCGGGCGGCGTCGCCCCGTCCCAAAGCCTGATTAGCGACCTCTATCCGCCCGCCCACCGCGCCAGAGCCATGGCCGTCTTTTCGCTGGGCGTGCCATTAGGGTCGGGTCTCGGCATCATGTTCGGCGGGCTTCTGGCGGCGACCTTTGACTGGCGGCACGCCTTCGTCACCATTGGTTTGGCGGGTGTCGTGTTTGCGCCGCTGTTCTTCTTCGGCACGCGCCGTCATGACGTTCAGACGCAGACCGATAGAGTTCCGGCGCTGGACCGACTGCATCGCCTGATGCGCAATCGCTCTCTTTGGCTGATTTCCCTGGGCGCTTCGCTGTCGTCCGTGATTGGCTATGGCCTGATGTTCTGGCTGCCCTCGGTCTTTATGCGCTCGTTCAAGGCCACACTGATGTCGGCCTCTTTCAGCTTCGGCCTGATCGTCCTGATCGGCGGGGCCATAGGTATCTTAAGCGGCGGGTTTGTCGCGGATCGTTTAGGCGCAAAGTCGCCGCGCGCTTTTGTGCTGGTGCCTGCGGCGGCCTATCTTCTGTGTATCCCGGCCTATGGGGTGGTGCTCATGATGCCGGGCTTCGCCTTTGACACGGGGGCTGGGTTCGTCCTCCTGATCCTCGCGCAGGCGCTGGGGCTGGTGTGGATGGGGCCAGTGCTGGCCAGCCTGCACCACGTAGTCGAAGCGCCCGATCGTGCGCTGGCCTCGGCGGTGTTTCTGTTTATCACCAACCTGATCGGCCTCGGCTTCGGCTCGTGGATTATGGGGATAATTTCGGATTATTTATCATATAATTATGCGGCAAATGCGTTGAAAATGGCCGTAACGGGCGGGCTGGTCTTCTACGGCCTTGGGGCGGGTTGCTTTCTTCTGACAGCGCTTACCCTTAAGTCAGACTGGAAAACGAGCCCGATTTCTGATTGAGCGGCCCTCCGATGCGGCAAAAATCGGCGATCTTGCGGTTGCACAACGCCGGACGGGTCTTTATAACCCCACCCCGTCGGTGCGGGCGAGACGTCCGTGCCCCAAAGGTCGCCGAGCCGTGCGCCGCATGGCTTGTATTTCCTCGCTGGTACCGCTAACACGGGCCGGCATCCATTTGACAAGACCGGTTCCATGAACATTCACGAGCATCAAGCCAAGGCCGTACTCAAGGAGTTCGGCGTCGCCGTTCCGCGCGGCTATCCCGCCTTCTCGCCCAAGGAAGCCCTTGAGGCCGCCAAGAACCTGAAGGACGATTCCACCAAGGTGTGGGTCGTTAAGTCACAAATCCACGCTGGTGGCCGCGGTAAGGGTCGCTTCGAAGGCCTTGGCCCCGATGCCAAGGGCGGCGTGCGCGTCGTCAAGTCGCCGGCCGACGTCGAAGCCAATGCCGATGAAATGCTGGGCCGCGTGCTCGTGACCCATCAGACGGGTCCGGCGGGCAAGCAGGTCAACCGACTGTACATCGAAGAAGGCGCGGACATCAAAAAGGAGCTGTATCTGTCGCTCCTCGTCGATCGCGTCACTTCGCGCGTGTCGGTGGTCGCCTCGACCGAAGGCGGCATGGATATCGAAGAAGTCGCCCATTCGACTCCGGAAAAGATCCACTCCTTCACCATCGACCCGGCGACCGGCGTGTTCCCGACCCACGGTCGTACCCTGGCGCACGCTCTCGGTCTGAAGGGCGATCTGGCCAAGCAGGGCTTCAAGCTCCTTCAGCAACTGTACGCGGCGTTCAACGCCAAGGACATGGACATGCTGGAAATCAACCCGCTGATCATCACCGGCGACGACCAGCTTCTGGTTCTGGACGCCAAGGTGTCGTTCGATTCCAATTCGCTGTTCCGTCATCCGGACATTCAGGCCCTGCGCGACCTGAGCGAAGAAGATTCGAAGGAAATCGAAGCCTCGAAGTTCGACCTCTCCTATATCGCCCTTGACGGCGAAATCGGCTGCATGGTCAACGGCGCCGGTCTGGCCATGGCTACGCTCGACATCATCAAGCTCTATGGTGCGGAACCGGCCAACTTCCTCGATGTCGGCGGGGGCGCCAACAAGGAAAAGGTCACCGCGGCCTTCAAGATCATCACCTCGGACCCGAACGTGAAGGGCATTCTGGTCAACATCTTTGGTGGCATCATGCGCTGTGACATCATCGCCGAAGGCGTTATCGCTGCGGTGAAGGAAGTCGGCCTGAAGGTGCCTCTGGTGGTGCGCCTCGAAGGCACCAATGTCGAACTCGGCAAGAAAATCATCAACGAAAGCGGCCTGAACGTTATCGCCGCCGACGATCTGGCCGATGCGGCCGCCAAGATCGTCAAGGCTGTGAAGGGCTAAGGTTAGAGCAATGTCTGTACTGATCAATTCGCAAACCAAGGTCATCACGCAGGGCTTCACCGGCGCGCAAGGCACCTTCCACTCCGAACAGGCCATCGCCTACGGCACCAAGGTCGTTGGCGGCGTGACCCCCGGCAAGGGCGGCACCACCCATATCGGCCTGCCGGTGTTCGACTCCGTCGCCGAAGCCAAGGAACGCACGGGTGCCGATGCTTCGGCCATCTACGTGCCGCCGCCCTTCGCGGCTGACGCCATCTTAGAGGCCATCGAAGCCGAAATCCCGCTGATCGTCTGCATCACCGAAGGCATTCCGGTGCTGGACATGGTGAAGGTGAAGCGCGCCCTGTCGGGTTCCAAGTCGCGCCTGATCGGGCCGAACTGCCCCGGCGTCCTGACCCCGAACGAGTGCAAGATCGGCATCATGCCGGGCAACATCTTCTCCAAGGGCTCGGTCGGCGTCGTCTCGCGTTCGGGCACGCTCACCTATGAAGCCGTGTTCCAGACGACCAATGCCGGTCTGGGTCAGACGACCGCCGTCGGCATCGGTGGCGACCCGGTCAAAGGCACCGAGTTCATCGACGTGCTGGAGATGTTCCTGGCGGACGACGAAACCAAGTCGATCATCATGATCGGTGAAATCGGCGGCTCGGCCGAAGAAGACGCCGCTCAGTTCCTGATCGACGAAGCCAAGCGCGGCCGCAAAAAGCCGATGGCGGGCTTCATCGCGGGCCGCACGGCGCCTCCGGGCCGCCGCATGGGCCACGCCGGTGCCATCATCTCCGGCGGCAAGGGCGGCGCGGAAGACAAGATCGCGGCCATGGAAGCGGCGGGCATCAAGGTGTCTCCGTCTCCGGCAGCGCTCGGCGAAACCCTGCTCAGCGTGCTGAAGGGGTAGTCGTTTAAGCTTCTTCCTGAAATCAGGAGGGAGGCCGACCGCCACATACTCGTCACGAAAAGCGCGTAGCCTGCGGGTTACGCGCTTTTTTGTTGCCGCCGCCGCGCTGTGGACGCATAATGTGAGCGCTAACATTTTGCCCAAAAATCGTATACGATTTTTCCGGCTTAAGAGGTTCTCAACACCTCTCAAAGAGAGTATAGACCTTCCTGTCAGGCGGTGTCGTTATTGGCCGCCTCAACCCAAAGTACGAAAGGGAGACGGTGTCGTAGTTGGCCGTCTCGCAAGGTATAAAATGGCGGACGATTCCGGTCGGCTGAACCAGGTTTTCGCGGAAACCTCGTTCCTTTATGGCGGCAACGCCCTGTTCATCGAACAGATTCAGGAGCAGTGGGCTAAAGACCCCAGCTCTGTGACCCCGGCCTGGCGGGCCTTCTTCGATCAGCTCATGGACAACCCGACCAATGTGGCGCAAAACGCCTCGGTGGGTGGCTGGGCGCGCCCGGTTGTGGAAAAGCGCGATGAGCTGACCTCGGCACTGGACGGGTTCTGGCCCGCCGTCGAAGCCAAGGCCGCCAAGGGCATCGCCGAAAAGAACGCCAAGGATGCCGCCGCAGGTAAGGCCGCGCCGGCCTCTGCAGCCGACCTGCAAAACGCCGCACGGGACTCCGTGCGGGCCCTCATGCTGATCCGGGCCTATCGCATCCGTGGCCACCTTCAGGCCAATCTCGACCCGCTGGGTCTGGAGCCGAAGGGCGAGAATCCGGAACTGCTGCCGGAGCACTGGGGCTTTAGCGCCGCCGACATGGACCGCCCGATCTTCATCGACGGCGTGCTTGGTCTGGAAACGGCGACTTTGAAAGAAATCATCCAGATCCTGCGCCGCACCTACTGCGCCAATGTCGGCGTGCAGTACATGCATATCTATGACACGGCGGAAAAGGCGTGGATTCAGGAGCGCATCGAAGGCCGCGACAAGGAAATCACCTTCACCAAGGAAGGCAAGATCGCCATCCTCAAGAAGCTGATCGAGACCGAAGGTCTCGAACGCTTCCTGCATCGCCGCTTCCCCGGCACCAAGCGCTTTGGCCTCGACGGCGGCGAAGCCCTGATCCCGGCCATGGAACAGATTATCAAGCGCGGTGGCAATCTGGGCGTGAAGGATCTCATTTTGGGGATGCCGCACCGTGGCCGCCTCAATGTGCTGACGGCCGTTATGGGTAAGCCCTATCGCGCCCTGTTCCACGAATTCCAGGGCGGTTCGACCGTGCCGCTCGACATCGACTCGACCGGCGACGTGAAATACCACATGGGTGCGTCTTCGGACCGCGCCTTTGACGGCAACAATGTCCACCTGTCGCTGACGGCCAACCCGTCGCACCTTGAAATCGTCAACCCGGTGGTGCTGGGCAAGGCCCGCGCCAAGCAGGCGGCGCACATCAAGGCCAAGGGCGACGGTCAGCTCGACCGCAGCCAGACCATCCCGCTGATCCTGCACGGCGATGCCGCCTTTGCGGGTCAGGGCGTGGTGGCCGAGTGCTTCGCCCTGATGGGGCTGAAGGGGTACAAGACCGGCGGCACGCTGCACATCATCGTCAACAACCAGATCGGCTTTACGACCGCGCCCCGCTTTTCGCGCTCCTCGCCCTATCCGTCGGATCAGGCGCTGGGCGCGCAGGCGCCGATCCTGCACTGTAACGGCGATGATCCCGAAGCCGTGGTCTATTGCGCCAAGGTCGCCACCGAGTTCCGGCAGAAGTTTGCCAAGGACGTGGTCATCGACATGTTCTGCTATCGCCGCTTCGGTCACAACGAAGGCGATGATCCGACGTTCACGCAGCCGATCATGTACGCCAAGATTAAGGACCATCCGTCCACGCGCGAACTGTACGGTCAGCGCCTGATCGCCGAAGGCGTGGCCACGCAGGCCGAAATCGACGGCTGGATCGCCGAATTCGACGCCTTCCTCAACGCTGAGTTCGAGGCGGGTAAGGAATACAAGGCGACCAAGGCCGACTGGCTGGATGGCAAGTGGTCGGGCCTCGGCCTGCCCGAAGATGATGAGCGTCGCGGCTTCACCTCGGTGCCGCGCGCCAAGCTGGAAGAGATCGGTCGCAAGATCACCACCATTCCCAACGAGATCGAGGCGCACAAGACGCTGCGCCGCGTGATCGAAGGCCGCCGTCAGGCGATCGACAGCGGGGAAAATATCGACTGGGCGCTGGCTGAGCATCTGGCCTTCGGGTCGCTGCTCGACGAAGGCTTCGACGTGCGCCTGTCAGGTCAGGACTCGATCCGCGGTACCTTCTCGCAACGCCACTCGGCCTTTATTGACCAGCGCACCGAAGAGCGTTACTTCCCGCTCAACCATCTGCGCGAAGGTCAGGGCGCTTACGAAGTGATCGACTCGGCCCTGTCGGAAGAGGCGGTGCTGGGCTTCGAATACGGCTACTCACTGGCCGATCCCAACACGCTTGTGATGTGGGAAGGTCAGTTCGGCGATTTCGTCAACGGGGCTCAGGTCGTCATCGACCAGTTCATCTCGTCGGGCGAACGCAAGTGGCTGCGCATGTCGGGCCTCGTCATGCTGCTGCCGCACGGTTACGAAGGCCAGGGCCCCGAACACTCGTCGGCGCGTCTCGAACGCTTTCTGCAACTGTGCGCCGAAGACAATATGCAGGTCGCCAACTGCACGACGCCGGCCAACTACTTCCACATCCTGCGCCGTCAGATCCACCGTCCGTTCCGCAAGCCGCTGATCATCATGACGCCGAAGTCGCTTCTGCGTCACAAGAAGGCGGTTTCGACCCTGACCGACATCTCGGAAGGTTCGTCCTTCCACCGCGTGCTGCACGACGACGCCGAGCGCCGTCCGGACGTGGCGGGTGTCAAGCTGGTGGCCGACGACAAGATCCGTCGCGTCGTGCTCTGTTCCGGTAAGGTCTATTACGACCTGCTGGATGAGCGCGAAAAGAAGGGCATCAAGGACGTCTATCTGATGCGTCTGGAACAGTTCTATCCGTGGCCGATGAAGTCCCTGCTGACCGAGCTGGGCCGCTTCAAGAACGCCGAACTGGTGTGGTGTCAGGAAGAGCCGAAGAATATGGGCGGCTGGTCGTTCGTCGATCCGTGGCTTGAACTGACGCTCGACAAGCTGAAGATCAAGGCCAAGCGCGCCCGCTATGTCGGACGCCCGGCCTCGGCCTCGACCGCTGCCGGTGTCATGAGCCGCCACCTGAAAGAGCTGGAAACCTTCCTGAACGAAGCGTTTGCCTGATCCTCTCCCTTAATGGGGCGCGCCCACCTGCGTGCGCGCCCTTCATCCTGAATTTAAAAGATAAATCGGAGCCTATACCCATGGCCGACATCCTTACCCCCGTCCTCGGCGAGTCCGTTTCCGAGGCCACCATTGCCAAGTGGACCAAGAAGCCCGGCGACGCCGTGAAGAAGGACGAAATCCTCGTCGAGCTGGAAACCGACAAGGTTTCGCTCGAAGTGGCCGCCCCTTCTGACGGCACCCTGACCGAAATCCTCGCCGGTGAAGGCGATACCGTCACCCCCGGTGCCGTGCTGGGCCGTATCGGCGCTGCCGGTGCGGCTGTCGCCTCCACGCCGGCGGCTGCGCCTGCTGCGTCTGCGGCCCCCGCTGCGGCGCCGGCGGCTGCCCCTGCGGCGGCGGGCGCGGCCCTGCTCGACGTCAAGACCCCGGTGATGGGCGAGTCGGTCGCCGAAGGCGCCATCTCGCGCTGGGCTAAGAAGGTCGGCGAAGCGGTGAAGAAGGACGAAATCCTCGTCGAGATTGAAACCGATAAGGTCGCCGTCGAAGTGGCCTCTCCGGCCGACGGCGTCATCGCTGAAATCGTCGCCGCAGACGGCGCGACCGTCACGCCGGGTCAGGTCATTGCCCGTATCGCTGCGGGCGCTTCGGCCGGTTCTGTGGCCGCTGCCCCTGCTGCCGCTCCGGCTCCGGCGGCTGCCCCCGCTGCGGCTCCGCAAAAGGCCTCTGAGCACCTGTCGCCTGCCGTTCAGCGCATCGTTTCCGAAACCGGCCTGAACACGGCCGGTATTGCGGGTACGGGCAAGGACGGCCGCATCACCAAGGGTGACGCCCTGGCGGCCCTGTCCACCCCCGCTGCGGTCGCTGTGGCCCCAGTTGCCGCGGCTCCCTCCGCCCCGGTCGCCCCGCGCGAAGTCGGCCCGCGTGAAGAGCGCGTCAAGATGACCCGCCTGCGTCAGACCATTGCCCGTCGCCTGAAGGAGTCGCAAAACACCGCGGCTCAGCTCACCACCTTCAACGAAGTGGACATGTCCACCGTGATGAGCCTTCGCAACGCCTACAAGGACGTCTTCGAAAAGCGCCACGGCGTGAAACTGGGCTTCATGTCCTTCTTCGCCAAGGCCGTCGTCGCCGCCCTGAAGGACATCCCGGCGCTCAACGCGGAAATCGAAGGCACGGACATCATCTACAAGAACCACTACGACCTGGGCGTCGCCGTGGGTACGGAAAAGGGTCTGGTCGTGCCGGTCCTGCGTGACGTCGATGACCTGTCGCTGGCCGGTATCGAAAAGGGCATCGCCGCGCTGGGCAAGCAGGCGCGTGACGGCACCCTGTCGCTGGATCAGCTGCAAGGTGGCACCTTCACCATCACCAATGGCGGCATCTATGGCTCGCTGATGTCTACGCCGATCCTCAACATGCCGCAGGTCGGCATTCTGGGGATGCACGCCATCAAGGAACGCCCGATGGTTGTCAACGGTCAGATCGTCGCCCGCCCGATGATGTACCTGGCCCTTTCCTACGACCACCGCATCGTAGATGGCAAGGAAGCCGTGACCTTCCTCGTCCGCGTTAAGGAAGGCCTCGAAGACCCGCAACGTTTCGTCCTCGATGTGTAGTTTCGCGTCGTGACGTGACTTATTGGAAAGCCGTTCCGTTCAACGGAGCGGCTTTTCTTTTGTCTAGATCCGCAGTTTATCCGCAGGGGAGCCTGATGCTGAAACGTCTTGTCCTGATCGTTATGGCCTTTAGTCTGAGCGGCTGTCTGACGCTTCAGCGCACCGAGACGGAGTACCCGCGCGCTGCGGACTATCAGCCAGTGGGTTTTCCCAATGTGCGCTTTTCGGCCACTGATCCCAACATTCCAGCTCGTCTCGAAGCCGATGCGCGCAAGGACATGCAACTGAACGGGATGCAGCGCTTTGACGTTCTGGCCCTGTCCGGGGGTGGCGCAGACGGGGCCTTCGGGGCTGGGGTTCTGGCGGGCTGGAGCAAGCGCGGGGACCGCCCGCAGTTTCGCATGGTGACAGGGGTTTCAACGGGGGCTCTGATCGCGCCCTTCGCCTATCTCGGCCCCGCCTATGATGAGAAGCTGAAAGACGCCTATACCAGCGGCGTGGCCGACAGCCTGACCAAATCGCGCGGCCTGTTGTCGCTATTCACGCCGGGTGTGCTCGATTCCAAGGCTCTTTACGCGCTGGTCAGCACCTATGTCGATGAGACCATGGTGCGCGATATCGCCCGCGAACACCTTAAAGGGCGGCGCTTGCTGGTCGGCACGACCAATCTAGATGCCCAGACGGGCGTGCTGTGGGATCTGGGGGAAATCTCGGCCATTGCCGTCCGCGACGGCTCACCGCGCAAGATGCGCGACGCCATCGACCTGATCCGTCAGGTGCTGGTTGCCTCGTCTTCGGTCCCGGCCGCCTTCGCGCCCGTGATGATCACGGTCGAACCGGTGCCGGGCGGGCAAAGCGTCCCCACAGGTCCGCGTCCGTTTCAGGAAATGCACGTCGATGGTGGCGTCACCCTGCCCTTCTTCATCCTGCCTGAGTCAATGATGAACTGGACCGTGCCCAAAGGGTTGATCAGTGGCGGGCATATCTATGTCATCATCAATGGCAAGATCACGCCGCAGCCCGCCATCACCCCTTACAATGCGCTGGAAATCATGGGCCGCTCGCTCGACACCCTGACCAAGGCGCAGGCGCGCGGGACCTTGATCAGCCTCTATGCTTTTGCCCAGCGCAGCCAGATGGATGTGTCCGAAGTCGCCCTGCCGGATGAATTTATCGAAGGCGGCCTTTTGGCGTTCGAGAAAGACTCTATGCGCCGCGTCTTCTATTACGGCTATCAGTTGGGGGCGTCTGACAAACTCTGGACGGTCGATACGCCACCCAATTGAACCGGATAGGCAACCGTGCTTTAATAAAACAAATATAATTATTCCTGTCAGGGGGACCTTCCATGTCAGTTCCATTTCGCGCGGCAGTGACCGCCATAACCGCTGTTTGCCTTCTTGTGTCACTGCCGGCCCAGGCTGCCAGCAGCAAGGCCGGCACGTTCAATTCGGCCGCTTCCCGCAAAGCCTGGCCGCATATTCAGCGTGCCATGACGGGTGATATGGCGGAGATGGCCGATAAGGCGACGGAACTGAAGCCGGAATACGTGTTGTCTTATGGACTGGCACTCGAAATGGGCCGCGAACCGGTCAGGCTCAGCGGCCTGCAAAAGTCTCGCATTCAGTCCGTGTTTCAGGACTTCCTGAATATGTACATCCGCAAGTCGGACAATATCAAACTGGACGGTCGCGAAGAGGCCCTGCTTGGTCAACCCGACTTCTGGATTATGGTGGCGCGCGAACTGGGTCGGCCTCAAACGGTCGCCATGATGCGCGATATTCCCCTACCGGGCATGGATGGCATGTCGGGCAGCGGCGGCGCCGCCTTTTTCACCGGAGGCGGTGGCGTGGACAATCCGTTCAGTAAGGAAGATTATACGCTGAAAGGCGATAAGGTACTGAACCGCTATATGGTTTATGCGTCGCAATCCTGCGTCATCTATGCCCGCACGGCGCAGCGCATGAAACGTGTGCTGGCCATCCCCGCATCGGAAGCGCCGCATCTGTCGCCGGCAGCGTACAAGCAAAACTATGACACCGCTCTGGCGCTCTATAAGGACGCCAATCGTCAGGGCCCGCAGGCCTGCGGGTCGCGGGACTTCTACACTCAGGTTCTGACCTATGCCGACCGCAATATGGGCGCTCTGGAAAGGCTGAAAGCCGATCCGACTCTGGCCGCCGCCGCGATTGGCGATAACGGCAGCGCCTCAGACGCGAATAAGCCGTAGGCAAGACACGCCGCATAGGTTAAAACAGCGTTAACCCTGTTATGCGGAGCGCCTGTCGATGAAGTACGTGCGTTGGTTTATCGCCCTGATCGTTGTGGCCTATGTCGGCTGGATCGCTTTTCCGGTCATCAAGTCGGCCCTGACCCCGAGCTATGAACCGCAGGTCTCCATGCGGCAGGCCGATGATGACACCCATGTCGGGGGCGCCAGCATTCTGAGTGCAGACGACTCCTACGGTGCTGACATTGCGCCGGTGCCTGCCGATTCCATTCAGGGCGAAACCGCCGTAGCGGCCATCCAGTCCGACAACAAGCCGGTCATCTGGCTGTGGGGCGGGGTGATCGTCTTTTATCTCATCGCGGCGTTTCTGTTTGCCAAGGGCAATGTGCGCGCAGCACTGGCCTATGGTGCGGCCTTTGTGGCCGATGTGGTGCTGACCTTCCTGACCAAAGGAGAGGCCGGGTCGGGCCTATTTGACCGTATCCTTGAGATCCTCTCTGGCTGGGACCCGCGCTATACACTCACTCTGGTGGCCATGGTGCTGGGCTTCATCATTCTGATGGCGCGCGGTCGTCCGTTGCCGAAGCGCCATCTGGCTTACGAAAACTAGCGTTTCATCTCAAAATACCCACATAGGGCTTGACCCCTGCCGCGTGGAATTTTACGGCAGGGCAGGAAGTCTTATGCGCTAAACTTAAGGGCCAACGCCATGTCTCAGGACCAAAGCTTCGACGTCGTCATCATCGGGGGCGGCCCCGGCGGCTACAATGCCGCTATCCGCGCCGGTCAACTGGGTCTGAAGACCGCCATCGTTGAATCGCGCGGTGTTCTGGGCGGGACGTGCCTTAATGTCGGTTGTATGCCGTCTAAGGCGTTGTTGCACGCTTCGGAACTGTTCGAAGCCGCTCACCACGAATTCAAGACCATCGGCATCGAAGTTCCCGCTCCGACGCTCAACCTCGTCCAGATGATGAAGGCCAAGCAGGACAGCGTGACCGCCCTGACCAAGGGCATCGAATTCCTGATGAAGAAGAACAAGGTCACTTACTTCGTCGGCTTCGGCAAGATCGAAGGTCAGGGCAAGGTGTCGGTCACCGCGCAGGACGGTTCGGTCCAGCACCTGACCACCAAAAACATCGTCATTGCCACGGGCTCAGAGCCGACGCCGCTGCCGGGTGTTACTGTCGATCAGAAGCAGATCGTGGACTCCACCGGCGCCCTGTCGCTGCCGACGGTGCCGAAGCACCTCGTCGTTGTTGGCGCAGGCATTATCGGCCTCGAACTCGGGTCGGTGTGGCGTCGCCTCGGTGCCAAGGTGACGGTCGTGGAATTCCTAGACCGCATCACGCCGGGCATGGATACCGAAGTCGCCACTGGCTTCCAGAAGATTTTGGCCAAGCAGGGCTTCACCTTCAAGCTGGGCACCAAGGTAACCGCCGCCAAGACGGGCGCGACTGGCGTCACCCTGTCGCTGGAAGCGGCCAAGGGGGGCAACCCCGAAACCCTCGAAGCCGATGTGGTGCTGGTCGCCATTGGTCGCCGTCCGTTCACGCAAGGCCTGGGCCTTGAAACTGTTGGGATCACCACTGATCAGCGCGGCTTCATCCCGACCAACCACTTCAAGACCGCGGCACCGGGCGTGTGGGCGATTGGTGACGTGATCACCGGCCCGATGCTGGCGCACAAGGCCGAAGAAGACGCTGTCGCGGCCATCGAGCTGATCGCCGGTAAGGCCGGTCACGTCGATTATGATCTGGTCCCGTCGGTTGTTTATACCTTCCCGGAAGTGGCCTGGGTCGGCAAAACCGAAGACCAGCTTAAGGCGGCGGGCGTTCAGTATAAGGTCGGCAAGTTCCCGTTCATGGCCAACAGCCGCGCCAAGATCAATCACGAGACCGATGGCTTTGTGAAGTTCCTGGCGGATGCCAAGACCGACCGTGTCTATGGCGTGCACATCATGGGTCCTCAGGCCGGTGAAATGATCGGCGAAGCCTGTGTACTTATGGCTTTTGGGGGCGCTTCGGAAGACCTCGCGCGCATCTGTCACCCGCACCCGACCCGTTCGGAAGCCGTGCGTCAGGCGGCTATGGGTGTCGAGGGCTGGACGATGCAGGCCTGATACCTGGCAGGGGGTTTGGGGCCTGCGGCCCCAAGCCTTACCCTTCAAACAAAAAAGCCTCTTCGGGAAAACCGAAGGGGCTTTTTTGTTTAAATAAAGGCTTGTGGGGTCACGGACCCCACGCCCCGAAACAGGTTTCAGCCCTTCGGGTGCGCCGCCGCGTAGGCGCTTAGCAGGCGTTCGGCATCGACCTGCGTATATTTTTGCGTCGTGGATAAAGACGCATGGCCCAGCAGTTCCTGAATCGCGCGCAGGTCTGCGCCTGAGCCCAGCAGGTGCGTGGCGAACGAATGTCTGAGGGCGTGCGGAGTAGCGCGATCCGACAGACCCAGACGTGAGCGCAGATGCTGCACGCTCAGTTGCACATGGCGCGGACTGAGCGGCCCGCCGCGCACAGCGCGAAACAGCGCCTCTTCTGATGTCAGCGTAAAGGGCTGAAGGCGTGTGTAGGTCTCCACCGCCTCACGCACAGCCTCCAGAACGGGCACCAGCCGCGTCTTATTGCCTTTACCGATAATGCGTAGTGTCTCCCCCAGCGGTGTGTCCTTGACCGTCAGCGACAGGGCTTCGGAGATGCGCAGACCGCAGCCATAGAGCAGCAGCAGCACGGCCCGATCGCGCGCCGCCTCCCATTCGGACCTGTCAGCATCCAGCTCGATCTCGGTCAGCAGACCTTGTGCCTGATCCTCATTCAGCGGTCGGGGCAGGCTGGCCTTCAGACGCGGCCCCTGAGTGAGTGCCACCTGCGCATTGGCATAGCCCAGATGCAGATCAAGATAGCTGTGAAACGACTTGATGGCCGACAAATGCTGCGCCAGAGACCGCGCCGACAGGGGCTCATCCTTGCCACGCAGATAGGCCATCCAGCCGCGAATATCGGCAGAAGTCAGATGCGCCAGGTCGGTCGGGTCGATGTCAGCGCCTAACGCTTTACGCAGATGGCCGATATAGAGGGCAAAGGCGTGGCCATAGGCCTCAAGCGTGCGCGGCGAGACGCGCTTTTGCGCTTTGAGATACTGAAGCCATTGCAAACGGGCATCGTCGATAGTCATGCCCGTAAGTTTAAGGTTAATCTCTGACCAAGGGCTTAAGACAATACCGGCCAGCGTTCGGCGACGCGCTCAACCACACGGGCGATAAAGGCGACCAGTTCAGCCCCCATGTCCGGGCTGAAACCTTCCCAATCGGCAGAGCCGAAAGCGACTGCGCCGGGGCGCCCTTCGCGCCACATGGCGGTGCGGATGACCGCGGCGGATTTGATGCGGCGAACCTCGTCTCCGAACAGAGCCCGGCACACCCCATCCGGCCCCAGCAGCGACAGACCGGTCTCACCGATAATATAGTCCACGCCGCCGTAATCGAGTGTCATCCAGCCCAGCGGAATGGGAGCCGTGTCTTCCAGCGCTATGGTGGCACAGACAAGACCGAAACGATTGCGTACCTCGTCGTTGAGGCGGCGGGCCAGATCGGAATGGTTGCGCGCCTCCATCAGTGACAGGGCCATGGCGTGCGCTTGGCCCTGAGCGTCGAAATTGGCGCGGGCCGTCGCCTCGATCTGGCGGCGCATGTCGAAATCGCGTATGGCCTTGGCCTCCAGCCGCGAGAGAGCGGCCGGGCCAAAGTCAATAAGGTTGCGCGTCTTGGGCTGAAGCCCCAACTTGTCCAGCAGCTCGCGATCCTGCTTCAGTTCCTGCACAAAGTCCGGCAGGAGACCGCGCAGGGTCTGATAATCCATCAGGGCGGCGAGGCGCTCGGTCGTCGTCGGGTCGCGAAAATCTGAGGACATGTGGGCTATCGGGTGTGGTAAACGGCCGGTTAAACTTGGCGTTGACACAAGTGATGGCATAAAAAAGGCGTGGGGATGAGTCAATTCTATGGTTAACGCTTAAAATCTTATGGACAGTCCCGCCGACAGCCTGATCGAAGCCCCCGCCGTTGCGACTCGGCGGGCAAAGGTCGTGGTGCTGGCCCCCATGGACACGGCGCTCGACTACCTCATTCCAGACGATCTTGACCTCAGTGTCGGCGATCACGTGTGGGTGCCTCTGGGCCATGCAAAAGTGCGCGGCGTGGTGGTCGAGCTGTACCACAGCGCCGAGGCCGCCAAGCTGAAGCCGGTTGCCACGCGCATCGATGACCCGCGCGTGCCGGAGGCGAGCCTGCGCTTCTGGCTGTGGGCGGCGGCCTGGACCCTGACCGCGCCAGGCACCTTCCTCAAAGGCTGCCTGCAAGCCCTTAAAACCCCAAAGGCGCAAGCGCGACACGGCTATGTGCGGCGTGAGATCGAAGCGCTCAAATTCACGGCCAAACAGGCGCGCGTACTGGAACTGGCCGTTTTGCCCCTGACGGCGGCGCAGCTGGCACAGGCGGCGGGGGTGACACCGGGCGTGGTGCAGACGCTTGAAAAGAAGGGCTGGCTGGAAAAGGTCGAACTGAGCCGCGAAGGTTTCGCCGCCCCCGACCCGGATCATAAGACGCCCAGCCTCAATGCCGATCAGGGGGCGGCTGACCGCCTGCTACAAAACGAATGGGAGCGTCAGGGCTTCGCGCCGGTTCTGCTCGATGGAGTTACGGGTTCGGGCAAGACCGAGGTCTATCTGGAAAGCGTGGCGCGGGCCCTGCGCGATGATCCAACGGCTCAGGTGCTGGTCCTTCTGCCGGAAATCGCCCTGACCACGGCGGTGATGGGGCGTTTGCAAAGCCGCTTTGGCGTGCCGCCGGTGCAGTGGCATTCGGCGGTGTCGGCGTCGCAGCGCCGGCGCATCTGGGATGGCGTGGCCTCAGGCGAGGCGCGCCTGATCGTAGGCGCACGGTCGGCCCTGTTCCTGCCCTATACGAATCTCAAACTTATCGTTATCGACGAAGAACACGACGGCTCCTACAAACAGGAAGAGGGTGTGCGCTATCAGGCCCGCGATCTGGCGGTCATGCGTGCTCATCGAGACGGCTTCATGGTGGTGCTGGCTTCGGCGACCCCGTCGCTGGAAACCCTGACCAATGCGCAGAAGGGCCGCTATCAGTGGGTGCGGCTGGAAAGCCGCCACGGCACCGCGCAACTGCCGGATATTGCGCTGATTGACATGAAGACGCACCCGCCGGAAAAGGGTTTCTGGCTGTCCGACCTGTTGGTGGGGGAGATACTGGCCACCTTGCAACGGCGCGAACAGGTGCTGTTGTTCCTCAATCGTCGCGGGTACGCGCCTCTGGTTCTGTGCCGGGCGTGCGGGGAGCGCATGACCTCGCCCAAGACGGATTCCTGGCTGGTCGAACACAAATCGACGGGGCGGCTGGTCTGTCACCTGACCGGCTTTTCGATGAAAAAGCCCGACCGCTGCCCACATTGTGGCGCGCTCGACAGCCTGACTGCCATCGGGCCGGGGGTTGAGCGCATCCTTGAGGAGGTGCACGAACGCTTCCCGCAAGCGCGGGCCGAAATCTTCTCCTCGGACACCACGCCGGATGCCGACTCGTCGGCAGCTCTGATCAAACGGGTGGAAAATCATGAAATCGACATTCTGATCGCCACGCAGGCCGCCGCCAAGGGGCACAACTTCCTCAATCTCACTCTGGTCGGCATTGTCGATGCCGATCTGGGCCTGAAGGGCGGTGATCTGCGCGCGGCGGAGCGGACGTTTCAGCTTCTGGCGCAGGCCACGGGGCGTGCGGGCCGGGCGACCAAGCCGGGACGCGCGCTACTGCAAACCTACACGCCGGAGCACCCGGTGATGCAGGCCTTACAGGCGCAGGACCGCGACGCCTTCTACGCCTACGAGCAGATGAGCCGCGATATTGCGCAGTTCCCGCCCTTTGGCCGGCTGGGGGCGGTCATCCTGTCGGCCAAGGACAATGGCCTGCTTAACCGCTATGCGCGCGAACTGGCGCTGGCTATTCCCAATACCGAAGGCATCGACGTTTATGGGCCTGCTGATGCGCCGCTGAGCCTTGTGCGCGGTATGTGGCGCAAACGCTTTCTCGTACGGGCCGACCGCAACCGCGACCTTCAGGGCTTTATGAACGCCTGGCTGAAAAGCCTGAAAGCCCCTAATGCCGTGCGCGTAGTGACCGATATCGAGCCGTATAGCTTCCTTTAATTATACCAACGGCCGAAGATGCTCACGGCATCCGGCGGTTAAAAACTCGAGAATTTCTTATATGTGTCAGCGATATGAGAAACTCTCGAAACGCATACCAAGGGTCATTTTCAGTGACGCTTGGTATCAGGCATAAATAGCGGCGCGGGGACCATAGACGGCGCGTTCGTCATCCAGACCCTTGTTGATGTCCAGAAGAACCTTGTCGATCTCTTCCATATCCTTACCCGAGGATTTGAAGGCTTCGACCGTGTCCTTGTCTACCTTCTGAAAGGCCAGTTTGATTTTGGCCGTTTCAAACAGGTCCTTCACCGCCTTCACCAGACCGCGCACCTGCTTCATGAAGTCGTTGACCTCCATCAGCTCGCCCTCAGCGCGCTGACGCTCGGTCTTCACATAGGCTTCGGCGGCACCCCTTATGTCGGCAGCGGTCGGGATATAGGGAGCGGTTGCTTCGCCTGGGGCATTCGTTTCAGCGGTGGGCGTAGCCTCTGCCGCTTTATCCTCCGACATGGGGTCCGATTCGTCTGTGAAACCGGCCTCTTCGGCAGCCTCCGGCGGTTGTGTTTCTGTGTCTGCGTTGGGCACGGGCTGGCTGGCCGCGCTCTGGGCCGCGCTGAAACCGCTCACATCCATGTCATTGCCACCGGCCTTGGCATAGTCCTTCACCGCGGCCTTCAGCTCCTTCATCAGATTGGCCAGCATCTTGGCCATGATTTTCGGGTCGCTCTTGCCCAGTTCCTTGATGATCTTCAGCCGCTCGACCAGTTGCATCACCTTGGCCTTGGCGCGCGCTCGCGCATCGTCGCGCGTTTTTTTAGGCATCTCGTTCAGAGTATCGGCGGCTGTCTTCTGCGCCTCGGCCTTCTGGGCCCTAGCCAGTTTCAGCCGGTCGTTCAGGTCACTCAGGGTGGCGGACGCGGTGTTCTGACCGCTGATGCCAAGGGTGCCAATAGTCATCTGTTGAGCCTTCTGCTAACGCGGTTAGCTTAACGCAACAGGCTTAACCGAGTATTGAAGACGCAAAACGCCCCCGGTGGCGGGCCGGGGGCATCGTTTGCTTTCGATTGCCTTCGCTATCAGATATGCGGATCGGGCGATTGCGCGGCCTTTTTCTTCTGTGCACCGCGCGACAGCATGTTGAGGCCTTCGACCATCGCCGAGAAGGCCATGGCGGCATAGATATAGCCCTTGGGCACATGGACGCCGAAGCCTTCGGCGATCAGCACGGTACCGATCATCAGCAGGAAGCCCAGTGCCAGCATGACCACGGTGGGATTCTTTTCGATAAAGTTTGCCAGCGGGTCCGAGGCCAGCATCATGACCAGAACCGCCACCACTACGGCGACCATCATCACCGGCACGTGTTCAGTCATGCCGACCGCCGTCAGGATAGAATCGACCGAGAAGACCAGATCAAGCAGGATAATCTGCACGATGGCGGCCCCGGCGTTGTTGATCGTGGCGTTCTTTGCGTCCATCACGTCGTGGGTGGGGGCGGGATCGACCGTATGGTGGATTTCCTTGGTCGCCTTCCACACCAGGAACAGGCCCCCGGCGATCAGGATCATGTCCTTCCACGAGAAAGACGTCTCAAACATCGGCTCACCGTGTTCGCCCAGCGGGCCGACCAGCCCCAGGTTGAACACCTCAGCTTTCAGGCCGATGATCCAGCCGATGGTCAGAAGCAGGCCCAGACGCATGATGAGCGCCAGCCCGATACCGATACGGCGGGTTTTCTGACGGTCGTGTTCCGGCAGCTTGTTGGAGAGGATGGAGATAAAGACGAGATTGTCGATGCCGAGCACCACCTCCATCACGATCAGGGTGATAAGGGCCGCCCAGACGGCGGGGTCGGACAAAAGGGCCATAAGGTCCATAAGGGCTTTCTCGGAAAGGGAAGGGACAGACGCCCTCAATAGACGCTATGGCGTAAGCCGACAATGTTTCGGATAACCGCGAAATCGATTGCGCGCGATACCATCTGCATTTTTTGCCGCTAAACAGCCTTGTGGCTGAAAAAAGGCGACACGACCTGTGAAGGGCGCATGGTCACAGAAAAGTGAAAAATGCTTTTTGGTTAGTTGCGGTGGGTCAGACCCCATGCTAAGAGGCGCGCGGCTTGAAAGGCCGGTCGCTTTTGCGCGCCTGTGATTTTAGTGCGCCCCGCCGGCTCCCGGAAAAGCCCATTCCACTTATTTCTTTGGCTGGAAGTTATCGTGAGCGATATTTTTAGAGAGACAGAGGTCGGTGAGCGTTACGCCAAGGCCGTATTCGAACTGGCGGACACCGCCGGTCACCTCGATGCGGTACAGGCGGACCTTAAGACCCTGAAGGCGCTGCTGATCGAAAGCAAGGATCTGCGCCGTCTCGTTACCTCCCATGCCTTCAAATCCGAAGATAAGCTGAAGGGCCTGACCGCCGTTCTCAACACGGCCACGCCGAACGCCCTGACGCTCAAGGCGCTGGGTCTTATGGCGCACAATGGCCGTTTAGATCAGGTCTTCGGCCTCATCACCGCCTTCACCCGCCTATACGATGCCAAGAAGGGTATCGTCTCGGCGGTCGTCACTTCCGCCACGGCCCTGACCGATGAGCAGGTGACCGGTCTTCAGGCCGCGCTGCGTACCGCGCTCGGTCAAGACCCTGTCCTTAGCCAGACGGTCGATCCGTCGCTGCTGGGCGGCCTCAAGGTTCGCGTCGGCTCGCGCCTGTTCGACGCTTCGCTTAAAACCAAACTCGACTCCCTCAAATTTGCCCTCAAGCGGGCGTAAGACGCCAAAAAGAGCATGCCAATGGACATTCGTGCTGCCGAGATTTCGGCCATCCTCAAAGCTCAGATTGCCGGTTTCGGCGAAGAAGCCGACGTTTCGGACGTCGGTTCGGTTCTGTCGGTCGGTGACGGTATCGCCCGCGTGCACGGCCTGGATCAGGTTCAGGCCGGTGAAATGGTCTCCTTCCCCAAGGCGGGCGTGAAGGGCATGGCCCTGAACCTCGAAAAGGACAATGTCGGCGTCGTTATCTTCGGCGAAGACCGTGAAGTGCGCGAAGGCGATGAAGTCCGTCGCCTTGGCGAAATCGTGCAGGTGCCGGTCGGCAAGGGCCTTCTGGGCCGCGTCGTCAACCCGCTGGGTGAGCCGATCGACGGCAAGGGCCCGATCGAAGCGACCGAATTCCGCCGCGTGGACGTCAAGGCCCCCGGCATCATCCCGCGCAAGTCGGTGCACGAGCCCGTGCAGACCGGCATCAAGGCCATCGACACCCTGATCCCCGTCGGCCGTGGCCAGCGCGAGCTGATCATCGGCGACCGTCAGACCGGTAAGACTGCCGTCGCCATCGACGCCATCCTGAACCAGAAGGCTGCCAACGCCGGTACCGACGAGTCGGCCAAGCTCTACTGCATCTACGTCGTCATCGGCCAGAAGCGCTCGACCGTCGCCCAGATCGTCAAGTCGCTGGAAGAAAACGGCGCGCTCGACTACACCATCATCGTCGCCGCCACCGCGTCGGAACCGGCCCCGCTGCAATATCTCGCGCCGTTCGCCGGTTGCGCCATGGGCGAGTTCTTCCGCGACAACGGTATGCATGGCCTGATCATCTATGACGATCTGTCGAAGCAAGCCGTTGCCTATCGCCAGATGTCGCTGCTGCTGCGCCGTCCGCCGGGCCGCGAAGCCTATCCGGGCGACGTCTTCTATCTGCACTCGCGCCTGCTGGAACGCGCCGCGAAGCTGAACGACGAAAACGGCGCCGGTTCGCTGACCGCCCTGCCGATCATCGAGACCCAGGCCAACGACGTGTCGGCCTACATCCCGACCAACGTGATCTCGATCACCGACGGTCAGATCTTCCTCGAAACCGACCTCTTTTATCAGGGCATCCGTCCGGCCGTGAACGTTGGTCTGTCGGTGTCGCGCGTCGGCTCGGCGGCTCAGATCAAGGCGATGAAGCAGGTCGCCGGTTCGATCAAGGGCGACCTGGCCCAGTATCGCGAAATGGCAGCCTTCGCCAAGTTTGGTTCTGACCTCGACGCCGCCACGCAGCGCCTGCTGGCCCGCGGCGCGCGCCTGACCGAGCTTCTGAAGCAGCCGCAATATTCGCCGCTGAAGGTCGAAGAGCAGGTGGCGGTGATCTATGCCGGTACCCGCGGTTACCTCGACAAGGTCGCGGTGGGCGATGTGGGTCGCTTCGAGCGTGAGTTCCTGTCGCTTCTGCGTGGCAAGCACGTCGATCTTCTGACCGCCATCCGCGAGAAGAAGGCCCTGACGCCGGAGCTGGAAGAGCAGCTGAAGGCCATCGTGGCCGACTACGCCGCCAACTTCGCATAATAAACCTCCTCCCCTGCGCGAGCGGGGGAGCGGGGCGGCCCCTGCCGTGGCCAGCTTGTCTGGCCGGAGGGGCTCCCCCCGAAAGATAGGGACTTTTCATGGCAAGTCTTAAGGACATGCGCAATCAGATCGGAAGCGTGAAAGCCACGCAGAAGATCACCAAGGCCATGCAAATGGTCGCCGCCGCCAAGCTCAAGCGGGCTCAGGATGCGGCGGAAAACGCGCGCCCCTATGCCAAGCGCATGGCCTCGGTTATCGCCAACCTCGCCAAGGGTGTGTCGGGCGACGCCGCGCCGCTGCTTCTGGCCGGTACGGGTTCGACCCAAAAGCACCTCGTGGTCGTAGCGACCGCTGACCGTGGTCTGGCCGGTGGCTTCAACTCGGCCATTGCCCGCGCCGCGCGTGACCACATCCGCGCGCTGTTGGCCGAAGGCAAGACGGTGCGCGTGATTACCGTGGGCCGTAAGGGCCGTGATCAGCTCAAGCGTCTGTTCGGCGACCTTTTCGTCGAAAGCTTTGAGCTGGGCAAGGCTTTGGACCTCACGACGGTTCAGCCCATCGCCGAAGCCATCTTCAAGGAATTCGACGAAGGCCGTGCCGATGTCGTGACCCTTTTCTACAGCCAGTTCAAGTCGGTGATCTCTCAGGTCCCGGCAGCGAAGCAACTGATCCCGGCTCAGATCGAAGCCTCTGCCGAAGACACATCCGGTGGCGCGGTCTATAGCTACGAGCCGTCGGAAGAAGAGATCCTCGAAACCCTGCTGCCGCGCAATCTGACGGTACAGATCCTGTCGTCGCTTCTGGAAAACAATGCGGGCTTCTATGCCTCCCAGATGAGCGCCATGGACAATGCGACGCGCAATGCGGGCGAGATGATCAACGCGCTCAATCTTCAATACAACCGTAAACGTCAGGCCCAGATCACGACCGAACTGATCGAGATCATCGCCGGTGCCGAAGCTCTCTAAGGACACTCCCATGACCGCTCATCAGCAAATTACGGCCGGTAAGGGCCGCATCTCTCAGGTCATCGGCGCCGTCGTCGATGTCGAGTTCGACGGCAACCTGCCGGCCATCCTGAACGCGCTTGAAACCACCAACACCGCCTCCGGCGCGCGTCTGGTGCTCGAAGTCGCCCAGCACCTCGGCGAAAACGCTGTGCGCACCATCGCCATGGACGCCACCGAAGGTCTGGTTCGTGGTCAGGAAGTCACCGACCTCGGTGCCCCGATCACCGTGCCGGTCGGCCCGGCGACGCTTGGCCGCATCATGAACGTCATCGGTGAGCCGATCGACGAAGCCGGTCCGATCGAGACCACCTATTTCAACCCGATCCACGCCGACGCCCCGGCCTTCGAAGATCAGGCTACGGCGGCTGAAATCCTCGTCACCGGCATCAAGGTCATCGACCTGATCTGCCCCTATGCCAAGGGCGGCAAGATCGGCCTGTTCGGCGGTGCCGGCGTTGGCAAGACCGTGACCATTCAGGAACTGATCAACAACATCGCCAAGGCCTACGGCGGTTATTCGGTGTTCGCCGGCGTCGGTGAACGTACCCGCGAAGGCAACGACCTCTATCACGAAATGATCGAGTCGAAGGTGAACGAGCACGGCGGTGGCGGCAATTCGCGCTGCACCCTCGTCTATGGTCAGATGAACGAGCCTCCCGGCGCGCGTGCCCGCGTCGCCCTGACCGGCCTGGCTCAGGCCGAGTACTTCCGCGATCAGGAAGGCAAGGACGTGCTGTTCTTCGTGGACAACATCTTCCGCTTCACGCAGGCCGGTTCGGAAGTGTCGGCTCTGCTGGGTCGTATTCCGTCGGCCGTGGGCTATCAGCCGACGCTCGCCACCGAAATGGGCAAGCTGCAAGAGCGCATCACCTCGACCAAGAAGGGCTCGATCACCTCGGTTCAGGCCGTGTACGTGCCCGCCGACGACCTGACCGACCCGGCGCCCGCCACCTCGTTCGCCCACCTCGACGCTACGACCGTTCTGTCGCGTTCGATCGCCGAACAGGGCATCTATCCGGCCGTTGACCCGCTTGACTCGACCTCGCGTATCCTTGATCCGCGCATCGTCGGCGAAGAGCACTATCAGGTTGCCACGCGCGTTCAGGAAATCCTGCAACAGTACAAGGCCCTGAAGGACATCATCGCCATCCTCGGCATGGACGAGCTGTCGGAAGAAGACAAGCTGATCGTGGCCCGCGCCCGCAAGATCCAGCGCTTCCTGTCGCAGCCCTTCCACGTCGCCGAAATCTTCACCGGCACGCCGGGCGTGCTGATGAAGATCGAAGACACCATCAAGGGCTTCAAGGGTCTGTGCAACGGTGACTACGACCACCTGCCGGAAGCGGCCTTCTACATGGTCGGCGGCATCGAAGAAGCCATCGCCAAGGCCGAACGTCTGGCGGCGGAAGCCTAAGCACTTCACTTGAAAGTCACGGGCTTTGCCCGCCGACTTTCAAGTGGGATCAACAAGGTGAAAATTTTCCAGGGCCGGCCCGTCGAAAATTTTCTCATTTGGGTAAAGGGTGAGCCGCTACGGCGGCCCACCGATTAAGGGACGCCGGATATGGCTGACAAACTTCACGTTTCGCTGGTGACCCCGGAAAAGGAACTCTTTGCCGGTGACGTCGATCAGGTCATCGCACCGGGTTCTGAAGGTGAATTCGGCGTTCTCGCGGGCCACGCGCCGCTGATGACGACCCTGACCGAAGGTACGGTGACCATCCTCAACGGCGACCAGAAGCGCATGTTTCAGGTCATCGGCGGCTTCGCGGATGTCAATGCCGAAGGCATAACCATCCTGGCCGAACGCGCCGAGGAGTATATCGAAACGGTCCACTAAACCGTTTTGAAAATGGAATACAAAACCCCGCCGGATTACTCCGGCGGGGTTTTTGTTTCTCAGGCTCGCGCGCGCTGATCGAGATTGCGCAGAAAGTCGATCGAGCGGCTGACCTCGGACATGCCCTCGTGATGTTCCTCGACGACGTGGTTGAGCCCACCCAGGGTGCGTTCGATATGGCCGCTCTGGGCGAAGATGTCCTCGATATGGGCGACCGTATCGCGATAGCGCTGGCTTTCCTCGCCGAACTGCGTGCGCGTCGCTTCGATGATGCCGCCCAGTTGCTGAAGCGAGGCCTCGATGCCGCCGATGGCCGACTGCGTATGGGTCAGGGCCGATTTGGTATCGCTGGCCAGCTTCTTGACCTCGCCCGCCACCACCGAAAAGCCGCGTCCGGCCTCACCGGCGCGCGCCGCCTCGATCGTGGCATTGAGCGCCAGCAGATTGGTCTGCGAGGTGATGGAGTCGATGACCGACAGAACCTGACGCAGGTTCGACAGGGCGGTATTCAGCGTGCTGAACTCCTGCGACAACTGTTCGGTGTGGTTGTCCTGACCGGCCACGGCGCGGCGGTCGCTGTCCATCGCGTGTTTGATGCCGTCCATCACCTTGCCCACGTCCCCGATCTCGGTCAGGGCGGATTCGATCTTGCCAGTTAGTCCGACGTGCTGGGCGATGGTGTCGATAACCCCGCTGCGCAGCTTGTTAAGGATTTCGGCGCGGTTGAGCTTGCAACGGGCGAAATAGTTGACAAAGCGCGCGTAGTGGATCGGGAAGTTGTCGATAAACTCATCCTGATAGCCGGCTTGTTCCACATCGAAAAAGACGATCGCACTGAGGGTCTGGTTGATATTGATGCCGAACAGTTCGCCGAAGGTCGAAAACCCGGCCACGGGGGCGGGCCATATGCCACCCGTCTGGCTGAGGCGGTTGTCATTGGTCACCCGACGCAGAATGCAGTCATTGAGAAGCGCCCCGATGGGCTTGGGTTTGCCACGCAGGAACTGAGCTACATCCTTGCGCGTCTGCTCGACAAAATCCGTGGTTTCCAGCAGGATCAGCTCGTCACCCGATCCGACATCGCAATAGAAGGTCACACTGCCGCACTCGAAGTCGATCCGCGCCACTGAGCGCACGAACAGCTCGCCGTCGATTTCGATACCAAAAGCGCGGCCTTCTAGGGTTTTTTCCAATTCTGACGGTTTGATGCGCAGAGATTGGCACAGGGCGTCAACAAAAGGCACGACCTGATTGCGCTGTGAATCGTAGATGGCGCTGACCGTGCGCCTGTTGGGGTCGGCATCGACCACGACGAAGGCCGGTCCGATCTTGCGGAAATTCTGGCTTTTCAGCACGCCGTAGCGCTTGCCGGGGGCCATGCGGACCAGGGCAAAGACCGCGTGGTTTTCCAGCACGCGCTGCCCGTCAAACAGGCATGTTTTCTGAAAGTCCATCTTGCCGCCGGCCGACCCCCCGACAAACAGGCAGGGGAAGCGCCCGCTCTTATAGACGGCCTCCATGAAATAACTTTCGGACAGCGAGGCGCCGTCCACAAAGGTCAGGGCGAAGGTCTCCTGCGCGCTGATCGGCGTGGTGGGTGGCAAACGGTTCAGGGCCTCCGCGATCTTGTCCACCCGTTCGGCGCGCGACAGGGTGGCGTGCCCCTTACGGATGTCATCGCAGTAGAGTGGTACAGTGTGGAGGCTGACCCCGGCTATCAGTTCTGGCGAAAAGGCCTGGATCACCACATTGTCCCAACCGTCGCCTGCCTGGCAGTAGGGGGCTTCACCGTTCTGGGCACACAGTTCACCGGCGGAGGTGGAAACGATCAGCGGTGCGTCACCGGCAAGGCTTTTGAGGCGGCGGCAGACCTCTTCAAAGGCGATGTGCGGCGACACAAAGGCCAGTACCAGAGCAGCGGGCCGTGCCCCGAAGCGGAACTGTTCGGGGGTGATCTGGCCGAGGCGGCTGTCGCTGCGTAAGATGCGGATGGTCTCAGAGGGCGGCATGGACTGGGGTGGCGGGGCCGCTTCGAAAATCGGCTCAGGGGCACGGACCGTGGCGGCAGTCGTCTTCCTGAAAAACATGAGGCACTTCCCTGATCAGATCGCTTTTGGGCGTATCCTGTGCCTCAGATTATAAACAAAGGTTAACGGCGTTACGCGAAACGGTGCGCCGTCACCCTATCGCAGGGGCGGCGCACCGATTCGGATAAAATATGTTGATATTATTGGCTTATTTTTTTGTGTCGCATTTTGCGACAGAGCGTCGCAGGATGGGCTATTCCACGCCTTCGACGACGACCATGTTGAATTCAGCCGCGTTCAGGCGGTGTTCGCGGGCGGCCTGATATTCCGGCGAGTTGTAATAGCCCAGTGCGGCCTCATAAGACGGGAACTCAAGGATCACCACGCGCGGGAAACCTTCACCTTCCAGCACCTGCGAGCGGCCCCCGCGCGCCAGCGGCGTCATGTTGAACGCTTCGGCGGGCGCTTTCGTCCCAGCGCCGTATCTGGCGTAGGATTCCGGGTCGGTGACCTTGGCCTGTGCGATGATATAGGCTTTGGGCATGGGGGAGGCTCCTCGATTTTTTTGTTGGATGCCTCCCGGTTAGCAAGAATTTCCACAAAAGCCTACATTTTAACGGGCTTTGGGACTATATAGCGGCCAAAGGCTCGCGCCCGAAAGTGGATGTCCGGTTTTGGGCCAACCGCGAGCCGTCTGACACATGACGCGCCCTTTTCTCAAGATGAACGGCCTCGGCAACGATTTCGTGGTCGTCGATGCCCGCCAGACCCCTTTTAGCCCCTCAGCCACTCAGGTGAAGGCGTGGGGGGATCGTGCGTCCGGCATCGGCTTCGATCAGCTTATCGCCATCGAGGGCTCGGCATCGGGTAACGCTTTCATGCGCGTGTGGAATTCCGACGGCGGCACGGTTGAAACGTGTGGCAATGCCTTGCGTTGCGTGAGCTGGTACCTTGACCGCGAAACCCCCGGTGCGGACCTTCACATCGACACCTTGGGGGGCGCGACGACAGCGAAGGTGCTGGAGCGCGATGCGGCAACCGGCATGGCGAGCGTTGATATGGGCGAGCCGCGCCTCGACTGGACGCAGATTCCGTTGTCGGAAGAAATGAATACCGAACGGCTGGAGCTTCAGGTCGGGCCAATCGACGCGCCGCTTTATCACACGCCGTGCGCCGTCTCGATGGGCAATCCGCACGTGGTCTTCTTTGTTGAAGACGTGGCGGCGGTCGATGTCGAACGCACGGGCAGCTTGATCGAAAACCATCCCTTATTTCCGGAAGGGGTGAATGTTGAGTTTGCGCAAGTTATCGACCGCAACACCATCCGTATGCGGGTTTGGGAACGCGGGGCCGGTATTACCAAAGCCTGCGGCACCGGGGCGTGCGCCACCCTGGTCGCCTGCGCGCGACGCGGCCTGAGCGACCGCCACGCCACGGTTATTATGGATGGAGGTCCGCTGCATATACTGTGGCGGCAAGCGGACGACCACGTCATTATGACAGGGCCGGTCGAGGTCGAATTCGAAGGCCAGCTCAATGGCTGACGGTCATGCCCATCTCAACGAAGAGGTTCCTGCAGAACCGCCTGCCACACCCACGGGCCTGACATCGGGTGTCGAGGTGGTGACCTTCGGCTGCCGTCTCAATTCCTACGAGTCAGAACAGATTCGCAAGGTCGCCGCTGAAGACGGGCTCGACGGAGCTATCATTTTCAACACCTGCGCCGTGACGGGCGAGGCCGTGCGTCAGGCACGTCAGGCCATCCGCCGCGCGCGCAAGGAAAACCCGGACGCGCGCCTGATCGTTACCGGCTGCGCGGCTCAAACCGATCCTGACACTTTCGCCACTATGGGAGAAGTTGATTTCATTATCGGCAATGGCAACAAAGCCAAGGCTGGGGCCTACGCGCTGACGCCCGACTCAGCGCGCATTGCGGTCAACGACATCTTTTCGGTGCGTGAAACCGCTGGTCATCTGATTGACGGGTTGAAGGACCGCGCCCGCGCCTATGTCGAGGTCCAGAACGGCTGCGATCACCGCTGCACCTTCTGCATCATCCCCTACGGGCGTGGTAATTCACGCTCTGCGGCGGCGGGTGATGTTGTGGGGCAGATTTCGCGGCTGGTCGCTGAAGGCTATAATGAGGTGGTTCTGACGGGGGTCGATCTCACGTCCTGGGGCAATGATCTGCCGGGTCAGCCGCAACTGGGGCATTTGGTGGCGCGTATTCTCAAGCACGTGCCCGACCTTAACCGTCTGCGTCTGTCGTCTATTGATGCGGCGGAAATCGACGACACCCTGCTGCGCCTGTTTGCCGAAGAAGAGCGTCTGGCCCCCTATCTGCACCTGTCCTTGCAGCACGGCGATGACCTGATCCTCAAGCGCATGAAGCGTCGCCACCTACGCGATGACGCCATCAAACTGGTGCAGCAGGTGCGCGCATTGCGCCCGGACGTGGCCTTCGGGGCCGATATGATTGCGGGGTTTCCGACCGAAAGCGAAGCGCACTTCGCCAATTCGCTGGCTCTGGTCGATGAGTGCGACCTAGCCTTCCTGCACGTCTTCCCCTACAGCCCGCGCCCGCAGACCCCGGCGGCGAAAATTCCGCAACTGCCACGCGCCCTGATCAAGGAGCGCGCCGCGCGTCTGCGCGCTAAGGCGGCGGAGGCCCTGACGCGACATCTCGATAAGCAGGTGGGGCGCGAGGTCTCGGCAGTTGTCGAAAAGCCCGGCTTTGCCCGCGCGGCGGACTTTACCGAGGTGCTTTTTGACGCTGACGCGCCAGAGAAAGTAAATGTCGGGGGTATTGCCTCTTTGCGTATTACCGGCCATGACGGAAAACGCGCGCGGGCTATGCTGAAATAGCCCCTCACCCCGACCCTCTCCCGCCACCGGGCGAGGGGGAGATACTGATGACCGAGAAAAAACCCGGCTGGTTTTCGCGCCTGACGCAGGGCCTGTCGAAGACCTCTCAGCAACTGACCGAGCAGGTGACGAGCGTCTTCGTCGCCAACAAAACGCTGGACGCTGCCGCCGTCGAGGCGCTGGAGGACATGCTGATCGAAAGCGATTTCGGTCCCCATATCGCTGCCTCCATCGCGGGCAAGATGGCCGCCAAAAAATTCGCTTCGACCGATGACCACGCCGTTAAGGAGGCGTTGGCCGAGGCCATTGCCGAGGAACTGAAAGGCCGCGAGGACAGCTTTGACCCGCTGTCGGGCCCCAAGCCCTACATCGTGCTGTTTGTCGGAGTGAACGGGTCGGGCAAGACGACGACTCTTGGCAAGATCGCCGCCTCACTGACGGCGAAGGGCGCGAAGGTGCTGATCGTGGCGGGAGATACTTTCCGCGCCGCTGCCGTCGAGCAGCTCAAGGTATGGGCCGAACGCGCGAAGGCTGACTTTATGGGTCGCAAAACCGGGGCCGATGCGGCCGGTCTGGCCTACGACGCCACGCTGCGCGCCAAGGAAGAGGGCTATGATGTCGTTCTGATCGACACGGCGGGTCGCCTTCAGAACAAGCAGCAACTGATGGATGAGCTGTTGAAGATCGTCCGCGTCATTAAGAAGGTCGATGCGGATGCCCCGCACGAGACGCTTCTGGTGCTCGATGCCACGGTGGGCCGCAACGCGCTCAGTCAGGAACAGATATTCGGGCGTCAGGCCTTTGTGTCGGGCCTTGTCATGACCAAGCTGGACGGCACGGCGCGTGGCGGCATCCTTGTCCCGATCGCCAAGGCCTCTGACGCGCCGATCAAGCTGATCGGCGTGGGGGAAGATATCGACGACCTGCAACCGTTCCGCGCCAATGCTTTTGCCCGCTCGATGGTCGGGCTTGAACCCCTTGGAGAGTAAAATGTCTACCCCCAAGCCTGAACCGCGCATCGAAATCACCGAGGCTCAGGCCGAGGCCCTGCCCGAAGCGATCGTGCCCGACGCCCCGGAACCGGCGGCAACCAACTGGACCAAAACGGCCATTGACTTCGGCCCGGTGGTCGGTTTCGGCCTGAGCTTCTTCATCTTCCGTGCGCTGAAGGTCGGTGGGACGGACGCCACCGCGCCGATGATCTGGGCGACGGGTGTGCTGATCGTCGTTTCGGTGCTGGCGTTGATCGCCGCCTATATTATCGAGAAGCGCGTGGCGTGGATTCCGCTGGTGGCGACCCTGTTCGCGATTCCCATGGGTCTTATGACCATCTTCTTTCACGATCCCGTTTTTATCAAAGTCAAGGTGACCGTGATCAACCTGCTGATCGGCGGCATTCTGGCGATTGCGGCGCTGATGAAAAAATATCCGCTCAAGAGCCTGATCAAAGACACGCTGAAGCTCAAGGAAGAGGCCTGGCCCAAGCTGACCTGGCTCTATGTCGGCTTTTATGCCGTAATGGCGCTGGCCAATGAGATTGTCTGGCGCACGCAGTCGGATAGTGTGTGGGTGACGTGGAAGATGGCGTCACTCTTTGGCGGACCCATTGTCTTTACACTGATACTGACCCCTTTCCTGATGAAGAATATGCTGCCGGAAACGAAGCCGTCCGCCTCCTGAGGACACTCCGTCAGTATGCGGATGGATTTGTCGTAATTTTGTAGTATAGTGGTGCTTAAATAGCGTCGTTCAGCATGGGGACGGCGCATGAAAAAGCACAAGCGTAATCATTTCGAGGGTTCGGACTTGCTGGAAAATTCGCCGTCGCATCTTCTCCATCGGGTGCTGCAAATCGCCCTCGATATCTATACCGAGGAAACCGGCGATAGTGCCCTGACGCAGCGACAATACGCCCTGCTTCTGGCCGCCGACTCGTCTGAGGGCCTGACCCAGACCGATCTGGTCAAGGCCACAGGTATTGACCGTTCTACGTTGGCCGACATGGTGGCGCGGCTGATTGCCAAGGGGCTTCTTGCGCGTGAACGTTCGGCCACTGATGCCCGCGCCAATCTGGTCCGCCTGTCAGACGAAGGTCGTGCGGCCCTGACTGAAATTCGGCCCAAGGTCGAGGCGGCGGATGAGCGCATCTTGTCCCTGCTGTCCCCGCCCAAGCGCGACAGCTTCCTTAAGCTGCTGCGCCGTATCGCCGCTGTGCGCGAAGAGGATGCCGAAGAGGCGCCGCGCAAGGTGAAGGGCGATAAGAAAGCTGACAAGAAAAAGAAGGGCAAGAAGGCCGGTAAAAAGCACAAGGAGCCGCTGCCTTTTCCCGCGCTGAACGAAGGCATTGCCTCGGAAAAGCAGGACGCCTGATCATACCTCCCCGACGCGCCGGGGAGGGGGGGTGCCCGAACCGTGGGCGAGATGCGGTGGCGGGGGTGTTAGAAGCCCCGATCTCATAATTCGTACTAAATCCGGATATTCAGCAGGCTGCCTGGACGCAGCATCTGCATGTCTTCGGGTTTGGTGCCCTGAGCGATCTCGGCGGCCTTGAAGGTGGCTGGCGTAACGCCTGCCGGTTTCGGTGCGGGCTGGTCGATGGACGCAGCCTGACCCGTCGCCTGACGGAAAAAAGCCTTCTGAGCCGACAGGGCGTCGTTGAAACGCGCGGCGGCGTCGGCGGCCGGTTTCTGCGGGGCAGCCGGTGTAGCGGCGCGACCGAGAAGCATCTGGGACAGGGAAGGCGGGATAGTGCTCATACCGCCTTTATGCCGTGATTCAGGTATTTAAATGGTTAATGCCGATTAAGCCTTTTACACTTTCAGCTTGGGGCGCACGCGGCTTAAGCCCCCGTCCACCCCCAACACCTGCCCGGTAATCCAGTCGTTTTGCGGATCGAGCAGGAAGGCAATGGCGCGCGCGACGTCTTCGGGCTTTCCCAGCCGCCCGAGGGCGTGCATCGACTCAGACACGCGACGTCCCGCATCCGATCCGACCAGCCCCGCCGTCAGCGGCGTTTCGACCAGACCGGGGGCGATGGCGTTGATACGCAGGTTTTGCCCCGCATAGGAGGCTGCCGCCGAACGCGTCAGGCCAATGACCCCCGCCTTGGCGGCGGCAATGGCCTCGTGATTGGCCAGCCCTTCGAGCGCGGCGGCTGACGACAGCAACACTACGGAGCCGCCTTCGGTCATGTGCCGGGCGGCGGCGCGCACCGTGGCAAAGGCCGTGGTGAGCGAGGCCGTGATGGTGGCGTCGTACTGGCTGCGGCTAGTCAGGCCTGCGGATTTCAGCAGCAGCGACCCGGCCAGATTGACCGCCCCGTCTAACTTGCCAGCCTTGGCAAACACGGCGTCCACCGCATCGAAATCCGAGGCATCCAGCAGGTAATCCGGGGCGATCGTGCGGTCGCTGCGGGCGGCGGTCATCACCTCGTGCCCGCCCTGCCGCAGATGCTGTACAAGGCTCTGTCCGATGCCGGACCCTGCTGCAATGATCAGATAACGCGCCATAGTCGAACTCCTGTTTGCGCCTTTTACGGCGGACAGGCGGCCTCAGACCAGTCGCTTGCGCAGGGCGGCGGACGTCATGTCGATCAGAATGACGGCGGCAATGATGATCAGGGCGATGGCCGAGACGCGGGCATAGTTGAAGCTGTTGATATTGTCGAACAGCACCTGCCCGATCCCCCCAGCGCCGATCAGCCCCAGCACCGTGGCCGAACGTGCACTCGATTCGAAGCGGTAAAGCGCGAAGGAGGTCCACAAGGGCCCGACCTGAGGCAGCACACCCCAGACGATTTCCTGAAGGCGGGTACCGCCTGTGGCCCGCACGCCTTCGATGGGCGGCTGATCGACGGCTTCGACCGCCTCCGAAAACAGCTTGGCCAGCACCCCCGTATTGTGCAGGGCCAGTGCCAGCACCCCGGCCAGCGGCCCTGGCCCCACGGCCACCAGAAAGGCGGTGCCAAGCACCAACTCGTTGACGGCGCGCAGCATATCCATCGCGCGCCTGACGGGGAAGCTGATCCACGCCGGGGCGATATTGGTGGCACACAAGAGCGAAAAGGGGATCGCCAGCCCTATCGACAGCACCGTACCCCAGATGGCGACCTGTATCGTCACCCACATTTCGCGAACATAGTAGGCGATGGTTGTCCGGTCTGAAAAATCAGGATGCAGATAGTCGCGCAAATAGGTGCTTGTATTTCCCCAGTTACGACCCAGAAGCGGCAGATCGCCGATCTGAGCGCCCTTGAAACTGAGAGCCAGTAAAAGGCCGAACCCCAGCCACAGCCCCCAGGTCAGCAGTTTGTCCCGTAAGGACGTCCGCGGCGGGCGCAGCGCGTCGAGCGAAGCGGTTTCGGCCATTATTGCGCGTCGGGCCGTTTATCGGTCAGGGCATCCGGCAGGGCCTGCGGGGCGGCTCTCTGAGCGGCGGCTTCGCGTGAAATCGCCTGAAGGTCGGACTCAGCCTTGCGGATAGCGGCGGCATCGCCGCCGTTGCGCGCCTTCATCAACGCTTCGGCCGCCTCCATTTCGCGCACGGGCAGAAGGTGCGAATTGTCCGCCGGCTTGAACACGCCAAAGATCAGGTTGTTCAGTATCTTGAGCTGACGCTGGCCTTCGGCGTCTGTGCCGGTGCCGTAGGACAGGAAAAAGGAGCGTATCTTTTCCTTGGTCGCCGGGTCGAGATCCTTGCGATAGATAATGGGGTCTTCGGGTAGGGTTGGAGAGGTCCAGATGATCTTGATCTGCTTCAGCTTTTCCGGAGATACTTCGGCCATTCGCTCGAGCGAGGCATTGTTGTTGGTGGCCGCATCGACCATGCCGTTGGCCACGGCCTGAAAATTGGCCTCGTGACTGCCTGAACGCACGCTCTTGAAGCACTTGGCCGGATCGACCTTGTGCGGCAGGAAGAAGTAGGTCATTGGCGCCAGCGTTCCGGAGGTCGATTTCACATCCCCAAGGCCAAAGCTGCGCTTGCCATCACATTTCAGCAGGTCTTCGGCGGTCAGCGGGGAATCGGCGCGGGCGATGATAACGCTCTGATAGCCATCGACGCCCGATGGGTCGGACGAGCGCGCAAAGACCTCGCCATCGGCTCGCCGCACGGCCTCAAGGCCGGAGGCATTGGAAAACCAGCCGACCTGCACCTGATTGAAGCGCATGGCCTCGATCAGCGCCGTGTAGTTGGAGCCGAAGAAGGGTTTTACCTTCAGCCCGGTCTGCTTTTCCATGTCGGCCAGAAACGGCCGCCACAGGGGTTCCTGATTCTGCGCATTTTCGGTGGAGAGGATGGAGAAGCTGATTTCCGTGCGTGGGCCTCTGGTCTGATCGACCTTACCACAGCCCGACGTCAGGAAGGGCAGGGCGATCGCCGAAGCCGACAAACCTCTCAGCATATCCTTGCGCGACAGGGTCATGACGGGTCTCTCCAATAGGCCTGCTCGATCTCAGGGCCATAGATTTCGCTCAGGCGGTCCGGGTTCAGGCCATCGGCAGGACCGTCATATACGATCTTGCCGTCCTTGAGGGCCAGAATACGGTCGCAATATTTCATAGCATAGTCCACCTGATGTAAGGTGACGATGACCCCGACGCCACGGTCTTCGTTGAGATGAACGAGAAGCTCCATCACCTTGCGCGCCGTCACCGGGTCAAGCGAGGCGACCGGTTCGTCGGCGAGGATAAGGCGGGCATCCTGCACGATGGCCCGCGCAATCGCCCCCCGCTGCTGCTGTCCGCCGGACAGGGTCTTGGCGCGCTGCGATGCCTTGTCAGCTATGCCCACCGTATCGAGCGCCCGCATTACGCGTTGCTTTTCTTCGGGGGTCCACAGACCGAACAGTCCACGCAGGGGGGGGATGCGCCCCAGAAGCCCCAGCGCCGCATTAGTAAACAGGCTGAGCCGTCCGACAAGATTGAATTGCTGCGCTACCATGCCGAGATCGGCGCGCGCGGCCCGTACATCAGCCCCCAGCCGCCCATCCATCTGAACCGTTCGTCCCAGAACGATGACAGGGCCCGAACCGGCATCCCCAAGGATAAGGCCAGACAGGCTACGCAACAGGGTCGACTTGCCCGATCCCGAGGGCCCGATCAGGCCAATGCGTTCAGGACGGGTCATGGTGAAGGAGACCTCATCCAGCGCCTTGAATGTCCGCGCCGCGTCAGGGCTCTGCGCTAGAAGCGCAAAGCTTTTCGACAGTGACTGAACTTCGACCAGGCTCGGCATATGCGTTCACGGGTGCGCCCCGTTCCCCCCTGTGCTGTCGGTCCCTGACCGTTTTGGCGTTAACAAAGATGAACGTCAGAGTCTTGCCGAAATTTGGGGGCTTTGGCAACCATCGGCCGCAGAGTGACGCGAAAGGTCGCAGTCTCTACGCCGCCAGTTGCATCACCTGATGCTGGGTGAAGCGGAAGTCGTTGAGCATATGGACGCCGAAGGAATCCTCGCCGACCCAGATAATGGTCGCATCCACCTCGGCATCGACTAGACGGATCGCCAGATTTTCACCGGGTTTAAGGCCCGATGTGATGCCGATACGCGCCCCTGTTTCGCTGATGTCATAAAGACGCAGGTTGCGGACGGTTCGTCCCTTCACTTCAATATCGACCGTCTCTGTTGAAGCGTAGCGCGCCGCCACCCGCTTATCCACTAGTTCATCGAGAAGGGCAGCCAGTTCCGTTTGCATGTCGCGTGAAGCGCCCGCCATGTCCTGAGAAATAGCCTGCATGTCGTCGGCGGTGCGTTCGGTCCGGCGCGTGACTTCGGGCAAGAGGTTGATGATGCGCTCGGCCTCACGATTGCCCAATGCCGCGCGCTCCAGATTGTGACGGATGGCGTCGGCCGCCTGACTTTGGGTCTTAACCGCGTCGGCGACCGTGCGCGAAGTCTGCGCTACGGAAGCGATGATACCAGTAATTTGTGACACAGAACCGACCATGCTTTCGGCCGCCTGACGCACGTCCTCGATCTGGGCTTCGATTTCGGCGGTGGCACGGCCCGTCTGATTGGCCAGAGATTTGACCTCACCAGCCACAACGGCAAAGCCCTTCCCGGCCTCTCCGGCGCGCGCGGCTTCGATAGTGGCGTTAAGCGCCAGCAAATTGGTCTGGGAGGCAATGCCCTGAATAAGGCGTGAGACCTCGCCGATACGCTCAACGGCCTGTGTCAGGGCCTGCGCCATCTCGCGCGAGCGTTCCAGTTCGCCGGAGACGCGGTCCGTCATCTCGGCGCTCTCATCCGTGCGACGGGCGATCTCTCCGAAGCTTTGCGAGACCTCGGCCATGCCCGCCGATACGCTGTCCACATCGCGCGCCGAGGCGCTCAGCCGGTCAATCGCCGCCGTCAACTCCTCGCGCGTCGTCTTGGCCGTCAGACTGAACTCACCGGTCGAGTCCCCGACCGATGAGGACAGGGTCTGGACAGCATCCATGACGTCCGTAATGGCATTACGGATGCGTTGGGAAAGGGTGTTGATGCGATCCTTTTCCCTGATAATCAGTTCGTTACGTTTCACATCATTGGCGGCATCGGCGATTTTTTCGATAGTGCGCCGGCGGAAGAACTCCAGCGCGCGACCGACCTGACCGATTTCGTCCCGGCGTGTGGCTTCGGGCAGACTGGCGTTGAGATCCTTGTCCGCCAAATGCCTGATATTCTGATCCAGCCCGTTAATGGCTTTCAGAATGGAATGGGCCAGACCCAGCGCCATGAAGACCGCCACCAGAGCCGCTGCAACCGTTACGGCCAGAAGGGTATAGAGGGTCGTAGAAAAGCCGCCGATCCGTTTCTGAAGCAGCGCGTTCAACTGCTGGGCCGAAGCCTGCCACAGATCGTCGCTCACCCTGGCATAGGCGGTTTTAGCGCTGAGGAGTGGCGTCAGATCGACCCCTGCGGCATTGCCCTGAGTCTGCATCTGGTGCGCAAGGCCGAGCGCCTCGGCTTCTACGGCCTGCGCTGCCGCCTGATAGGCGTCACGCTTGGCCTTGAGCGCCGGGGAGAGGCCGCTGTTGGCGGCAATCGCTTTGTCGAGCGAGGTGATCTGTCCCTGCCAGGCCGCGCTGAACTGCCCCAGGCCCACGACCAGACCGGTCGTCTCCTCGGTGGTCAGACTGGCCTTGGCCTGATAGGCCGACATGTCGCGCAACACGACGGAAATACGGTTCAGGGCGTCCGGGGCTTTGAAGGCTACGGCGTCCATCACATAATAGCTGTCGATATCGGGATCGAGCGTCAGATTGGAACGGTCGCTGAGCGTCGTCAGGAGGGCCAGAGCCGCATCAGCGCCGGGGGCCCTGGAGAGGGCGTCAGCCTCAGTCGCCGCAAGCGTCTTCAGCGCGGGGTGTTGCGCATCGAGGGTCGCCATCGGGGCCGTCTCGCCCGAAAGCTGTGCGGTTGCGCCGGTCAGGACGGGCCATACGATGCGCATCGCCTCGACGCCCTGAACCTCTTTCTGACCGAAATGGATGTCTTTCAGGGATTGCTGCACAAACAGGTAGCTCATCAGCACGATGGGCACCATGAACACGCCGGTCATGACAAAAAGTTTGGTACGAATACTGATGGCGGCGAAAGACATGACGCGATCCGGAACAGGCTGACCCACCCCCAAAAGAACAGCGTTTTGGTTTCGGTTTCCTTAATGCCGCCAACGGACTTTCAAATTTAAAAGCGGGGGCCATTGTCACAAAAAACGCCTTTACAGTCAGGATAAAATGCCCGATATAGCGCGCTTCCGGCGGACCCCGACACACAGGTCGGCGCCCTGGGGCCCCTAGAGAACACTCTCGACGGGCTGGGCGTCGTTGAAACGCTGCTAACGCCGGTCTGGGTTTAACTTAACTTTACGGGGTATTGGCAGTGGCAAACTTCCAATCGGCCCTGGACCTGGTCCGCGAGCAGTCACCGGAAAAGCCCGTCGCCCTTGTGCGACGTGAGCCTGTTTCCGTCGCAGCGCAATGGTTCCAGCGCCACTTCAAAGGCGATGTCTTCTACGCGGTCAAGGCGAACCCTTCTTCGTGGGTCATCGAAACCCTGCTCGACGCCGGGATCGGTTCGTTCGACGTGGCCTCGATCAATGAAGTCAAGCTGGTGCGCGGCCTTGCGCCTGAAGCGCGTCTGGCCTTCATGCACCCGGTCAAGTCGCGTCGGGACATCGCCGAAGCCTATTCCGATTTCGGTGTAAAGACCTTCAGCCTTGATACCCACGAAGAATTGCAGAAGATCCTCGACGCCACGGGTGGCGCGAAGGACCTCAATCTGATCGTGCGTCTGGCGACGTCGGGCGAAGGCTCGAACCTGCCCCTGACCAACAAGTTCGGCGCTCAGCCCTATGAGGCGCCAGCACTCTTGCTGGCGGCGCGTCAGGCGACGCAGGACCGCATGGGTGTCTCCTTCCACGTCGGCTCGCAATGTATGCGCCCGACCGCCTATGCGGCAGCCATGTCGGTGGCATCGCGCGCGCTGGTCCGCGCCGGCGTGCTTGCCGATATTGTCGATGTCGGTGGCGGCTTCCCGTCGGTCTATCCGGGCATGGTGCCGCCGTCCCTGCCCGAATATATGGACGTGATCCATCGCGCCTTTGATGAAATGAAGGTGCATGAGGCGACGGAACTGTGGGCCGAGCCGGGGCGTTCGCTGGTGGCGGAATCGACCTCGATCCTCGCCCGCGTCGAGCTGCGCAAGGGCGATGCCCTTTATCTGAACGACGGGGCCTATGGCAACCTGTTCGACGCCACCCACGCCAAGTGGCCCTTCCCGGTGCGCCTGCACCGCGCCGAGGATGGTGACGAGCAACCGGAACTGAAGCCGTTTCGTTTCTATGGCCCGACTTGCGACTCCATCGACCACATGCCGGGGCCGTTCTGGCTTCCGGCGGATGTGGATGAGGGCGATTACGTCGAAATCGGGATGCTGGGGGCCTATGGCGTGGCCATGACGACCGGGTTCAACGGCTATGGTCAGACCGAAACCGTCTTCCTCGATGACGCGCCGATGGCCTCGCTGTTCGGTCTGGGCCCGCGCTCGCTGAACGTGCCGCGCAGCCTTTTCGACAGCGTCGAAGAGAACAAGGTCGTGCGCCTCAACCGCCCCAAGGGCGGCAAGCGCGGCAAGAAGCGGTCGAAGTAATTGGATGGAAGAGGGACAGGCTGAGAAGGACGTTTTCCGTTTTTTCTTCTGGGTTGGTTTCCTTCATGTCGGAATAGGCGCTCTCTTTTGCGCTTTCCTTTCGCTCATGGCATTTCGCAACTGGGCGTTTCAGGGGTTTTCGGCCAGCGATTTGCAGTTAGCCTTAATTTTCTTACTCGCTTTTATCTTTCTCGCGGGGATCCTCTGGCTCAGGTGTCGTAAGTATAAACGTTGGGCACAGGAACCCTCGCCATCGAAAGTGACGGCGGAAGAAATCAACCATGCCCGACGACGTCTTTACGGTGACAGTGACGGATAGTTGACCGCGTCGTTTAATCAAACCTTGATTTGCCAAGGCGCCCCCTATGTCCTATAGGGGCCGCGAGTTTTTTCAGCTTCTCTCCCCATCGCTCCGTCTGGGGGACAAAGAGTGCATGACGGGCGTCCACCTTCTTATCTCCAAAAGGACCAAGAGATGAACGCAACTACCCCCCAATCCAACCAAAAGGCCGCCCTGCTCCAGAACACTGTGGAGCACGTCGATATCACGTCTTATGACGCGCGCCCGATCATCGACTCGATGCGCAAGATGAGCTTCTCAAGCCGTGATACCGCCCGCGCCGCCGACATCTTCAACATGGCGCTGGAAGACAAGGACTGCTCGCCGTGGCTGATCCTCGCCGGTTCGACCTCGGCCGGTGGCTGTATGCACGTCTATCGCGACATGGTGAAGTTCGGCATGATCGACGCCGTGGTCGCCACCGGTGCCTCGATTGTGGATATGGACTTCTTCGAAGCGCTCGGCTTTAAGCACTATCAGGCCGCCGGTCCGGTGGACGATAACGTTCTGCGCGACAATTATATCGACCGCATCTACGACACCTATATCGACGAAGAAGAGCTTCAGGCCTGCGATCACACCATCCTTGAGATCGCCAATCGCCTCGAGCCGCGCGGCTATTCCTCGCGCGAATTCATCTGGGAAATGGGCAAGTGGCTGTCGGAAGGCAATGCCAAGAAGGAGGGCTCGCTGATCCAGACCGCCTATGAGCATGGCGTGCCGATCTTCTGCCCGGCCTTCGTGGACTCGTCTGCCGGTTTCGGCCTCGTTAAGCACCAGAAGGAACGCGCGGCTGCGGGTAAGCCCTATCTGATGCTCGACGCCATTGCTGACTTCCGCGAACTGACCGACATCAAGATTGCGGCGGGCACCACGGGCCTGTTTATGGTCGGCGGCGGCGTGCCGAAGAACTTTGCTCAGGACACGGTTGTCTGCGCCGAAATCCTCGGCGTCGAAGCTGATATGCACAAGTACGCGGTGCAGATCACCGTCGCCGATGTGCGTGACGGTGCCTGTTCCTCCTCGACGCTGAAGGAAGCCGCTTCGTGGGGTAAGGTTTCGACCACCTACGAACAGATGGTCTTTGCCGAAGCCACAACCGTCGTGCCGCTCATCGGCTCCGACGCCTACCACCGTGGCGCGTGGAAGTCGCGTGAGAAGCGCAACTGGGCCAAGCTGTTTGCGTAAACCCTGAGTAAATGACGCCGATTTTTGAGAATAACTCTGGTTAATCGTTTGCTTAACGGTATCAACATGCCATTAACCAAAGATCGGCGTCATAGATCACGAATTTTTTTTACTCAGCCTCTTCCCTTTTTCAAAATAAGGGCTATTTAGGCTTTAACGATAGCGGCTCACGTAATTGAGTCGTCGTCACTCAGTTCGTCGCCGGGATCATCCCCCCCCCCCTCGAATCCGGCGGCATGCGCGGCCCTCCCTGCCCCCCAGGGAGGGCCGTTGTTATTTCGGTGTCCGTGATGGGGCAGGTCGGGTTTTCCTGAAATTTGTGCTCAACCTGCGTTCCGCGCTGGCCTGCCCCCCAGGGAGGGCCGTTGTTATTTGGGCGTCTGCGTCCCTATTACCCCGATCCTCGCCAACCATATCTCGAGGCGTTGCGGCCATTCGGAAATCGGCAGGCCGGTGGGGCGAAGTCCGAACGCATGGCCGCCCCTGGCATAGAGGTGCATCTCGACGGGTATACCCGCCTCTTTAAGTGCCGCTTCGTAAACGAGGGAATGGCGCACATCGTCCACGGGATCGTCTTCGGCATGCAGAAGAAAGGTCGGTGGTGTACCGGGCGTGACCCTGATGTCCGGCTCAAGGGTCAGGTCGGGTTCATGCCACAGATGTCCGGGGTATATAACCACCGCGAAATCCGGGCGCAGGCTTTGCGTGTCCGCGGAATCTACGGGCGAATAGGCGGCTTCGGTGCGCGTGCTGACGGCTGCCGCCAGGTGCCCACCAGCCGAAAAGCCCAGCACGCCGATACGGTTGGGGTCTATACCATAGGTCTCCGCCCCCTGACGCAACAGGCGCAGCGCCCGCTGCGCGTCCTGAAGCGCCATCCATACCTTCGGGTTTTCACGGCAATTGCAGTCGGGATTCCACCACGGTCCGGATGCCGGAACCCGGTATTTCAACACCACGCAGGTAATGCCCCTGGGTGTCAGCCAGTCGCACACCTCGGTTCCTTCGAGGTCCATAGCCAGCACACGATACCCGCCGCCCGGCAGGACCACAACGGTCGCGCCCGTCGGTTCGCCCTGTGCGGGATAGATCGTCAGGCTGGGCTGCGACACATTGCTGATCTGCGTCCACGGCCGTCCACCGACCAGCGACTTGCCCTTGCCCGCCTGTTCGGGGCCCCTGGCTCTGGGGTTGCCCATATGGGCGGAGTTTGGCCACAGAGGAACGCTTACCGGGGCGGCCCCCGCCGATGAAGCGATAACGGAAGCGCAGAACATCGCCGTGAGTGTTCTGCGGGCCATCCGTTTACGCCGCCCTGCGCAGGCGACGCGGCAGGGCGCGTAGCCGCGCCCACAGCTTTTTCTTCTCGGCTTCGGGATAGGGTTCGAGGTTGCGGATAAATTCCTCCGCACAGGCCCGCCACGAAAACTTTTCGGCATGACGGCGCACATGGGCGCGATCCAGCTTCAGCGCCTCGGTAATGGCGACGCTGAGGTCTTCGTCGATGACGCCTGCGCCCGTGCCGGGGATCAGGTCAATGGGCCCGTGCGCCGGGAAGGCGGCGACCGGGGTGCCCGTGGCCATGGCTTCGAGGATAACAAGGCCGAAGGTGTCGGTCAGAGACGGAAAGACGAAAACGTCGGAATCGGCGTAGGAGCGCGCCAGTTCCTCGCCGAAACGCGCGCCCGTAAACACCGCGTCCGGATATTTTTCCCTCAGTTCCTCGAGCTGCGGTCCCTTGCCGACCACCACCTTGGTGCCGGGCAGGTCAAGCGACAGGAAGGCTTCGAGGTTTTTCTCAATGGCCACGCGACCGATATAGGTCATGATTGGGCGGGGCAGGTCGCCGAAGATCGGCTCAAGGCCCGGGCGGAACATCTCGGTATCGACGCCGCGCGTCCACGGCGAAATGTTCTTGAAGCCGCGCGCCTCAAGGTCTTTTTGCAGGGTCGGCGTCGCCACCATTACCCGGCCCGACGGCTTGTGGAACCAGCGCATATAGCCATAGCCCCAGCTCAGGGGGATGGGCAGGCGCGCCGACACATATTCCGGAAACTTGGTGTGGTAGGAGGTGGTGAAGGGCATCTTCCATTCCATGCACACCCGACGCGCCGCCAGACCCACAAAGGCTTCGGTGGCGATATGCACGGCATCCGGCTCATAGTCCTGGATGATTTCACGCACGTCTTCGTAGCAGCCCAGAGCCAGCTTGACCTCCGGATAGTCGGGCCACGATACCGACTTGAACTGGTTATAGTCCACGATCTTGAACTCATGGCCGAGCTTTTCGCATTCGGCGATGACCCGCTTCATCGTCGTGACCACGCCATTGACCTGAGGGTCCCATGCATCGGTCGCCAGTAAGATACGCACAATCGTTTCCGTCTGTTGTCCTGCTCCCCTGTGTAGAGGGCAAAGAGCGGTCTGTGAAGCACGATTTTGTTTCACGCCTGCGACAGTCGCGTGAGCGCTGTGCAGAAACGCGCAAAGGCTTTTGGGCCGGGCCCGCGCGGTCCGGCAAAACACCGCCAGGGGGATTTTCGGCCCTCCGGCAGGGCGGCACAGGCGAGCCGGGCTATATTTTCGCGGTTCACTGCGCCTTTTGTCATGCCGCAGATGTTGCGATGCACAAAAAGGCGCGTATAATTACCGGTATGGAACCCCGTCGCGTCAAAAGCTCCAGCGCCTTGTCAATTGCGACGAAAGACCCGAATGTGAGTAGTGTCCGCGCCCGTACAGAACACACAACGGGAGGCAAGCGCGCGGAGGCTGGAAGGCAGCGTATGAGCGATCGACCGAAAGACACGCCCAAATCCCGCCGCACGCGGGTTCAGATTCTCGACACCGCTATGCGGCTGTTCGCAGAACTGGGCTATGACCGTGCCGGCAATGCCGCCATCGCCGAAGCCTGCGGTCTGACGCGTGGGGCCATGCTCTACCACTTTCCGACCCGTGAAGCGCTGGTCGAAGCCGCCGCCTGGCATATCCACGCCGCCCGTGAAGCCGCTTTCGAGGCCGAAGCGGGGAAGCTGAAACCCGGTCAGGACGCGCTGGACGGTGCGATTGACGCCTACTGGCGTCTGCTCAGTTCGGTGCCGTTTGCCGCCTTTCTGGCCCTGGAACGCGCGGCGCGTCAGGACGAGGACGTGGCCAAGGCGATCCGCCCGGCGCAGGAGGCTTTCGACCGAGGTGCGATGGGACGTGCTACGCCCGGCTTCATCACCGCCGGTGTCGATGCGCGGTTTCAGGCCAGCCGCGATCTGGCTCGCTTTGCGCTGGACGGTCTGCACCGGGCCGCCCTGACGTATGATCAGCCCGAACGCATCGAAAACCTGCTCAATGTCATCAAGCGCGCGGTGCATATGCTGAACCGCAAGGGCGATGTGACGGACCTCTGGGCCGACTGAGATGGCCGACGCGTCGGTAACCCTGCGTCTGACCATCGCTGACCCCGTTCCGGGCGTAGCCTATAGCCTTCAGGACAAGGACAGCCACCCGGTTGATCCGCAAACGGCGGGAGACGGGCCGCTGTCGTTCGATGTGCCGCTGCGCCTCAGCGAAGACGGTCGCTGGCTGGGGCCGTTCGTGCGTCGCGAAGGCCCTGAGCGCCGCTTTGTCTATATCGCCATCGGCACCTCGGCGGGGGACCACGGCAGCGAATGGACGCGCCGCGCCAAGATCGACATTCACGATATGCCCGACACCCTGAAGGCTGCGGCCCGCGCCGGCGGCGTGCCCGAAGCCCTGCTGCCCGGTCGCGGCAAGGACGGCACCCCCGCCTGCGCCACCGTGCGTGTGCGCGAATGGCGTCTGATATGATAAGCCAGAAAACGGCTGACTTTCGGGCGCGTAAAAGATATTAGCCACGAAAAACACGACAAGACACGAACGTCGAGCGCTCACAGGGTTTGTGCCCGAAGGCCTTCTGATCGGTTTCCGGCACCAACGCTATCAGGCGCCTCGCGCCAATCATCGCCGCAGCTTTCGTGTCTTTTCGTGTTTTTCGCGGCCCATCCTTTTCGAAAGCTCACCATGCGCCAGTTGCTGCGTTCCAAGATCCATAACGCCTACGTCACCGAGGCCAATCTGGCCTATATCGGTTCGATCACCATAGACGAGGACCTGATGGATGCCGTCGGCCTGTGGGAAGGCGAGCGCGTGCTGGTCGTTTCCAACACCTCCGGGGCCCGACTGGAAACCTATGTCATTACCGGTGAGCGCGGGTCGGGCAAGATCGCCATGAACGGCGCGGCTGCGCATCTGATCAACGAATCCGAGCAGATCATCATCATGGGTTTCGAGCTGACCGACGCGCCGATTATCCCCAGAGTCGTGCTGGTTGATCGTCAGAATCGGGTTGACCGCTACCTCTCCGAAACCCCCTCGACGATTCTCTAACAGGACTCTTTTTTTGGGGTATTTTCGTCTTCGGGGCCCAACCCCTTGAGCCGCTTGGCATAATGTTTTTTTTAGGATTTTGTTAACGAAAAACTTCGCCTGTGCGGCGACTTGGCCGTTGACGATGCGATCCGATTATGGCCCCATATAGGGGCTGATGGCGGTCTTCGACACTATATCTAGTTGTCTTGGGTCTGACCTTCGGTGCTCCGGGGGCGGAGCGGTTTTCTCAGGCATACCAGGTGAGTGTGACGATGTCGGCAAATGATGCGGCGGCGAAGGTTCAGGGTGCGGCGTCTGTTAAGGGTACGCTCAAGGTGCGTCCCAAGGAGCGTCCGGAGTTCAAGCTGATCAAGACGGTCGTGACCGATCCGTCCAAGGACGACAAGCTCACCGACTTCGGCAAGAAGACGCTCGACGACCGTTATCTGCTGGCCGACGAATCGTATCAGGACATGTTCGCGCGCGTCGCCACGGCCTATGCCGACGACTCCGAACACGCCCAGCGCATCTATAACTACATTTCGAACCTGTGGTTCATGCCGGCGACGCCGGTGCTGTCGAACGGCGGGGCCAAGCGCGGACTGCCCATCTCGTGCTTCCTCAACGCCGTGCCCGATTCGCTCGAAGGCATTGTCAGCGTGTGGAACGAAAACGTGGCGCTGGCCTCAAATGGCGGCGGCATCGGCACCTACTGGGGCGGCGTGCGCTCCATCGGTGAAAAGGTGAAGGGCGCGGGCCAAACCTCTGGTATCATCCCCTTTATCCGCGTGATGGACTCCCTGACGCTGGCCATTTCGCAAGGCTCTCTGCGCCGGGGTTCGGCCGCCGTCTATATCGACATCTTCCATCCGGAAATCGAAGAATTCCTCGAAATCCGCAAGCCGTCGGGCGACTTCAACCGTAAGGCGCTCAACCTGCACCACGGTATCTCGATCACCGATGAGTTCATGGAAGCCGTGCGCGACGGCGCGCAGTTCGGCCTGCGTTCGCCCAAGAATAACGAAATCATCCGCTATGTGGACGCGCGCGCGCTGTGGCAGAAGATCCTCGAAATCCGTATGCAGACGGGTGAGCCTTACCTGATCTTCGCCGACACGGTGAACCGTTCCATGGCGCCGCACCAGCGTGAGCTGGGCCTTAAGGTCAAGCAATCGAACCTGTGCGCCGAAATCATGCTGCACACGGGTAAGGACCATCTGGGGCATGAGCGCACCGCCGTGTGCTGCCTGTCTTCGGTCAATGCCGAAACCTTCCTCGAATGGCGAGACGAACCACGTTTCATCGAAGACATCATGCGCTTCCTCGACAACGTGCTGGAAGACTTCATCCAGTCGGCCCCGGACGCCATGTCCGCCGCGGTCTATTCGGCCCAGCGCGAACGCTCGGTCGGCCTCGGCCTGATGGGCTTCCACTCCTTCCTGCAATCGCAGGGCGTGGCCTTCGAGTCGGCCATGGCCAAATCGTGGAACATGCGCCTGTTCAAGCACCTGCGCCGCGAAGCCGACAAGGCCTCGGTCAAGCTGGCTCAGGAGCGCGGGCCCTGCCTCGACGCGGAAGAACGCGGCGTGATGGAACGCTTCTCGCACAAGCTGGCTATCGCCCCGACCGCCTCGATCTCGATCATCTGCGGCGGTACCTCGGCGGGCATCGAGCCGATCCCGGCCAATATCTATACCCACAAGACCCTGTCGGGCTCGTTTGCGGTGAAAAACCCCTTCCTGCGTACCCTGCTGGCCGAAAAGGGCCTCGACACGCCGGAAACCTGGGACTCCATCGTCGAGCACGAAGGCTCGGTGCAACACATCGACGCCCTCAGCGAAGACGAAAAGGCCATCTTCAAGACCGCCTTCGAAATCGACCAGCGCTGGGTGGTTGAACTGGCTGCCGACCGCGCGCCGGAAATCTGCCAATCGCAATCGCTCAACATCTTCCTGCCGGGTGATGTCGATAAGTGGGACCTGCACATGCTGCACTGGACGGCGTGGGAACAGGGCGTCAAGTCGCTCTATTATCTGCGCTCCAAGTCGGTACAGCGCGCCGCCTTCGCCGGTTCTGAAGGCAAGGCTGCCGCAGTGTCGATGGCCGCTGCGGGCAAGACCGACTACGAGGAATGCCTCGCCTGTCAGTAAGCAGGGCCTCAGGCCCTGCACCCGAAACCGGGAGCAAGTTTCAAAGGCCGGAGCCCACGCTTCGGCCTTTTGCTATGGAATGTTTATGACTGAGATCATTCGCGCCGATTACCTCAACCCGGTCCATGCCAAGGCCATTGTCGCTCTGATGCAGACCTATGCACGCGATATCATGGGCGGTGGTGATGCCCTGCCTCTCGAAGTGACTTCGGTACTGATCGAGCGTTTGGCGGCCACGCCGGGTGCCGTGTCGATTCTGGCTTTTGCCAATGGACAACCGGCAGGCCTGCTCAATGCCTTTGCCGGGTTTTCGACCTTTGCTGCGCGGCCCCTGCTCAACATCCACGATGTCGTGGTCGCCCCGGCGTTTCGTGGGCAGGGCCTGGCGCGCGCCCTGATGGCCGAGGCCGAAACCGTCGCCCGCGAACGCGGCTGCGCCAAGCTGACGCTTGAAGTGCTGGAAGGCAATGCAACAGCGCAACGGCTTTATAGGTCGCTGGGCTATGGTGACTATGTGCTCGATCCGGAAATGGGCCGCGCCCTCTTCTGGCAGAAGAGGCTCTAAGCCACCTTCTGCATCGGGCGTTCAGTGGCATCGAAGCTGACCGTGCCCGCCTTTGCGTCGGTCTCGATACGGTCGATGGCCTGTTTCAACGCCTCAAAACAGGTCGGGTCGATGGCATCGCCGACGCTTTGCCCGATGATCTCCAGCGCCTTCCAGATCGGCAGGGCCGGGCGATAGGGGCGGTCGGCGGTCAGGGCGTCAAAAAAGTCCGCCGTCGAAATGATGCGCGTTTCCAGACTGATCTCGTCGGCACCGAGGCCGTGCGGATAGCCCTTGCCATCCAGGCGCTCATGGTGCGCCCCCGCAATGCGCGCCAGTTCCGAAAAGGCCCCGATGCGCGACAAGATGGTTTCCGTATAGAGGGCGTGGGCCTGCATCTGCGCCCACTCTTCGCCATCCAGCCGCCCCGGCTTGTCGAGAATGGTGTTCGATACGCCCAGCTTACCCACATCGTGCAGCAGGGCGGCGCGTTTCAGCCAGCGCCGCGCGCGGGCGTCGAGCCCCATCACCTCGGCCATCATATCGGTATAGAGGGCGACCCGCGACGAATGACCCGCCGTATAGGGGCTTTTGGAATCGACCACCTGACCAAAAGCAATGGCGATGTCGTCGAGATAGTCTTCATCCAGCGCGACTTCGTGGTGCGCCGGTTCCATCGACTGAATACGCTGCACCAGATCGGGTGCGCACAGCCCCTCCCAGAAGCCATTGCGCGACGCCACCTCAAAGAAGGCATCGGCGGCTTCCGGCTCAAACCAGGTCCCGGCGCGGTTGAGGATTTCACGCAAGGCGGCCGCCATGCCCCGGCTTTTGAAAAACACATCGACGCACTGACACAGAAGCGCGATGCGGGCATAGGGGGATATGGCCTGACGCCGCAGACCCTGCGGCTGACCGCGCCCGTCCCAGTGCTCATCCAGATCGCGGATACCGATGGCGACGGCCTCCGGGAAGCGCAGTTGCCGCGCAATGTCAGCGCCGCGCGTGCAGCGCGTCTCGATCAGTTCGCGCGAAATCTCGCCGCCATTCTTGAAAATATTGACCACGGCGCGGAAGCGTTCGGCCAGATCGGCCTTCAGCCCCGTATGCGCCATGACAAAGCCCAGCACGTCCGAGAGGCCGGTGTCGATATCCTTGAAGTCGCGCTTAAAGGTCCGGTCGTCGGTCAGATAAAGCTGACAGATGCGCGCCGCATTGGATGAACAGCCCAGATCCTTGAGCAGCAGTACATAATAAAGCTCCCACTTCTGATCCGCCGAAAAGCCCAGCTCATCGGCAATGTGCATACCGATATAGCAGCAGCGCACGCAGTGCCCTTCCGGCTGCCCTTCGGTAATGTCGAGCGCATAGGAAAAGGCGCTGATCAGTTCCGACAGTTTCAGCCGGTCAGGTGAGATTTCGGGCAGTTTCGGCGCAGGCATGGGGCCCTCGTTCTGAAGGAAGGCCGATCATGGCACGCCACGCTTAAGACCGCGTTGACGCCGGACGTGTGGAAGGCTAGTCCTGCGGCATCCCAAAATTACAATAAAGCGATTTTCTAATGCCAATGACATTGACCGCCTTCCTCGAAGGCCAGAGCGATCTGCCGCAAAGCCTCAAAACCCTGATCGCCGCCATGGCCGACACCTGCGCCTTGATCGGTCGCACGGTGAACCTCAGCGCCGTCAACGATCTTCAGGGCGCACTGGAACAGGAAAACGTGCAGGGCGAGGTGCAGAAGCAACTCGATGTCATTGCTAACGACATCATGCTCGAAGAGGCGCGCTGGAAGGGCGTGGTGCATGGTCTCGCCTCTGAAGAGATGGACGACTATGTGGCGTTTGATAGAGGTGACTATCTGCTGTTCTTCGACCCCATAGACGGCTCGAGCAATGTCGATGTCAACGGCGTGGTCGGCACCATCTTCTCCGTTCTGCCCGCGCCGAAGGGCGATCTGAGCTTAAGCGACTTCCTGCGTCCGGGCCGCGATCAGGTGGCGGCCGGTTACGCGGCGTATGGCCCGCAGACCATCCTCGTCCTTACCTTGGGTAAGGGCGTCGTGGCCTTTACACCGGATACCAATGGTGTGTGGATACAGACCAAAACAGCGATGACGGTGCCGGCTGCGACGCGCGAATTCGCCATCAACATGTCCAATCACCGCCACTGGTTCCCTGGTATTCAGCGCTATATCGACGAATGCGTGGCGGGTAAGGACGGCCCGCGCGGCGCCGATTTCAACATGCGCTGGCTGGCGTCTATGGTCGGTGACGTCCACCGTATTCTCACGCGCGGGGGGATTTTCATGTATCCGGGCGACACCAAGCGCGCCGAGGGCAAGCTGCGCCTGATGTACGAAGCCAACCCCATCGGCTTCCTGATCGAGCAGGCGGGCGGCAAGGCCACCAACGGCACCACCCGTATCCTCGACCTTCAGCCGACCGGCCTGCATCAGCGCACAGGCGTGGTGCTGGGCTCGGCCGAAGAGGTCGAGCGTGTGGCAGAATATCTTAACGGTTAAGACCAAGATTCATTGAAAATGACTCTTGGTCTTTCATTCGAGACTGTCTCATGTCGCTGAGACATATGAGACAGTCTCGTTTCTTCAACGGCCGGATGCGATCAGCATCTTCGGCCGTTGGTAAAATCAAGCCGTAAAGATCGTCTGAAAGCCGCCATAGATCAGGCGCTTGCCATCAAAGGGCATATCCATCTCGGCCATGCGCGGATCGGCTTCCGCCTTTTCCCAGGCGATATTGCGGACCTCTTTTGATGGCCAGACGACCCACGAAAAGACCACGACCTCGCCCGCTTCCAGCTTTACGGCCATGGGCAGCGAGGTCAGCTTGCCTTCGGGCACGTCATCGCCCCAGTTTTCGACCACGGCCAGCGCGCCCAGTTCCTTGAACAGGGTGGCGGTGACCTGTGCGGATTTCAGATAGGCATCGCGGTTTTCGACTTTGACCGGACAGACAAAGCCATCGACATAGGTGGTTGGGGCTTCAGACATGGAGGGCGTCTCCTCTGTTGGGAGCCACCAGCCTACGGCCCTATGGATAAAATGCCAATGGGTCTATTTTTCGACCAGCACCTGAAACCCGCCATAGACCAGCTTCGCCCCGTCAAACGGCATGTTCTCGCTGGGCTGCATCCGCGGGTCGTCCATGATCTTTTCATTGGCTTCGTCGCGCGCCTCTTTCGACGGCCACATCACCCACGAAAAGACCACGCTGTCCGACAGCTTGCCGCGCGCCGCGTTGCGGAAGGAAACGCCTTCATCGCCTTCGGGCAGGTCGTCGCCCCAGCATTCCACCACCTGAAGCGCGCCGTATTCCTTGAACACTTCGGCAGCGGTTTCGGCCATCTTCTTATAGGCGGCGCGGTTTTCTTTCGGCACCGGGATCAGGAATCCATCGACATAGGACATGCTCAGGCCTTTCCCAGCAGGGTTTTCAGTTCGGCAATAACGCTGCGGTAGGAGTCGCGTTTGAAATGCACCACGCGCTCGATCACCTGATCGAGGTCGCACCATTCCCAGCGGTCAAACTCCTGCTCGCCGTGCGCCTGAAGGTTCACTTCGCTGTCGGGGCCATTAAAGCGCACAAAGTACCAGATCTGCTTCTGGCCCTTGAAATTGCGACCGATCTTCTTTTGCGCCAGCACTTCGGGCGGGAAGTCATAGACGATCCAGTCGGAGGTGCAGCCCAAAATGTCGATGGTGCTCAGGCCGGTTTCCTCATAAAGCTCGCGCCGGGCGGCGGCTTCAAGGTCTTCACCGGCATCGACGCCGCCTTGCGGAAATTGCCAGGCATAGTCGCCGCTCATGCCGAAACGGTGGCCGATCCACACCTTGTCCTGCGCATTGAGGACGACGATGCCCACATTGGGGCGGTACTCAGATAAATCCTTGCTCATCGCCTCATAATAGCGGAAGCGGGGGCCAGTTGAAGCCCTTTTTGTTCAAGGCTCTGCGTCCATTTGATCGCCACAGCGAGGGTCACCGGATAGGCAAAGCCGGACCCCAGGGCGCGGCCGCGCGCCTTGGCCTGCGCTTCGATGGCCGCCAGTTGCGCATTGATACTCTGCGAATTGATCTGGGCGTCGATCACCCGATCGGCCGAAGCGCGCGTCCAGCCGCCGCCGACATCGCGCGCCTGACCGTCGTCAATAAAGGCCACGCCGCGCGCCTTCATCACATTGAGGAAGGCCGTCATCGAGCCTTTGTCGCGCAAATAGGCGCTGCCCTGATAGTTCATGACGCCGAAATAGCCGGTGGCGCGCCCCATCAGCCAGTTGAGGCTGGCGTTCATATCGTCCGGGCGCTGTCCGACCAAAAGCGTGCGCGGGCCGGGATCGGTGTCGGGATAGTTGGTCGGCTGCATCGGAATTTCGATCAGCACCTCATGGCCCTGCGCGCGGGCGGCGTCGATCCAGCCTTGCAGCCCTTCGGCGTGCGGCACGAAGGACAGGGTGACCTCGGCGGGCAGTTGCTCGATGGCGGCCTTGGTGGTGGTCGGGTTGAGCCCCAGCCCGCCGACGATCAGCGACACGGTGGGCTTGCCATTCGACTTGAACGGGCGGGCATAGGCCGAGGCCGGAACGCGACCGTCCGACGCGATGGCGGGCAGCGGACCGTTGGGTCCATTTTGCGACAGACCGGCAATCGGGGCGGGAGCGAGCGGCGAGGCGGGCAGTTTATTGGCGCTGCCGACCGTTACCGGCGCGCCGTCATTAGGCAGGGTGATGACCGCCGTACCGTCGGCGGGCCCGGCCTCGCCATTGGCGTTGAACTGATCGGCGGAGGCGTCCTTGAACAGGCCCAGCGAATCGAGCGTGAAGGCCTGAAGCCCGGAGGCCGCGTCATCGGCGGTGGCCGTGGCGGACGCGTGGGCGTCGGCCTTGGGGGCTGCGGTGGTCGCCGCCGCGATCTGAATGGTCGGGTTGCCGGCTTCCGGATCGGACAGGCTCAAAAACAGCGCCCCGCCGCCGATAAACAGCCCCAGCGCCATCAGCGGCGCGGTATAGGGCTTTTTCAGGACGTCGAGCGCGGCGGGCCCTAAGCCCTTGACGCGGCTCACCAGCCCGCCGTCCTTGCGGAACAGCGGCGAATTGGACAGGGACGGGAGCTTTGGTTTGGCGAACATGGAGCGTGTGTGACCCAAATTTTTGTCGCGCTTCTTGGATCCGAAAACCGGTGTCCACTTTTCGGGAAGCACTAAAAACCCTGCCCGCACCCAAGGCGGACAGGGTTAATATGCGCTAACGGCGGTTAACAAAGCCTAACGAGCGGTAAGAATTATTACCGCATCGGCCTTACCTAAACGGCGGCTCATCGAAGGCGCGGAGCTTGCGCGAGTGCAGCTTTGAGCCGGCCTGACGCAGCAGGTTGATCGTCTCAAAACCGATGTCGATATGCTCGGCTATGGCGCGTTCATAGAAGTGGTTGGCCTGACCCGGCAGTTTCAGTTCGCCGTGCAGCGGCTTATCCGACACGCAGAGCAGCGTCCCGTAGGGCACGCGGAAACGATAGCCCTGAGCGGCCAGCGTCGCCGATTCCATGTCGATGGCTACGGCGCGGCTTTGTGAGAACAAAAGCGCCGACGACGAATAGCGAAGCTCCCAGTTGCGGTCGTCGGTGGTAACCACCGTGCCGGTGCGCAGGCGCTTTTTGAGGGCGTCGCCGTCCTGACCGGTGATGTTGACCGCCGCCTGTTGCAGGGCGACCTGCACTTCAGCGATGGGCGGGATGGGGATTTCGCGCGGCAGCACATTATCCATCACGTGATCGTCGCGTAGGTAAGCGTGGGCCAGCACGTAGTCACCGATGCTTTGCGACGGGCGCAGGCCGCCGCAGTGACCGATCATCAGCCACACATGCGGGCGCATAACGGCAAGGTGGTCAGTGATGTTCTTGGCATTGGCCGGGCCAACGCCGATATTGACCAGAGAGATGCCCTGACGGTCGGGCGACAGCAGGTGATAGGACGGCATCTGGAATTTACGCCAGGGCGAATTGGCGATCAGCTCCAGCGGGTTGGGCGTGTCCTTGGTGATGACTATGCCGCCGCAGCAGGACAGGGCCGTATAGGGGCTGTCCGGGCGCTTAAGCTGCTCCAGCGCGTAGGTGACGAACACATCGACATAGCGATGATAGTTGGTCATCAGGATGTAGGACTGGATATGCTCGGCCGGCGTGCCCGTATAGTGTTTCAGGCGGGCCAGCGAAAAATCGGTGCGCAGGCCATCGAACAGGGCCAGCGGGCGGTGCCCGTCAACATCCAGCAGATCCATGCCGTCAGCGACTTCGTTGCCGATCAGAGCCAGTTCGGTGGTCGGGAAGTGGCGCGCCAGATCGAAGGCTGAGACGCTGTTAAGGTCGAGACCCGCGCCATCCAGCACGTAGGGATAGGGGATTTCCTGATCCGACACGCCGACGCTGATAACGGCATTATAGTCGGTTTGCAGCAGCTCAAGCTGAGTTTCGATTTCTTCGCCAAACAGGTCCGGGCGGGTGATCGAGGAGGAATAGGTACCGGGCCGCGAGAAGCGGGCAAAGGCGCGATTGACGACCGGGTGGCGGTGGTGCAGCGGGGTGTCGTCGTCGTCTTCATCGACGCCCTTCCACACCACGATCAGACGCGGATAACAGTACCGGCCCTGTTCGCGGGCGGTCCTCGACGGTTTGGTACGGTCGGTAAGATAGGCCTGAAGATCGGTTTGCAGCGCCTTAACGGCGGAGATGTAGATGTCTTTCAGACGGGCGACGGCCTCGGCGGCGGTCAGATTTTCGAAACGGTGGCTTTCGGCGCCACGAGCCGCTTTTCTTTGCTTTTCCATATTCCATTGTGCCACGCCTTTTTTCCTGTGAAAAGACCATGGCCCACACATTTTGTAACCCGGTTACAGACGGCGTGAGGAATGTGGATCAGAAATTCGTTTTCAGAAATGCGGCACAGTCAGCGCGCAGCGGGCCCTTGCCACGAAACGGAATGGAATAGGCCGCGGCGCAGTCCGAATGGCTCAGGCCCTCATAGACGATCAGTTGCGACGACGTGCCGACCTTTGTCAGCGCGGCATCGAGATTGGCCGAATTGCTCAGGCGGCACACTGTGTCGGCCCGGCTGTGCTGAAGCAGGAAGCGGGTCGTGCTTTTGGTGGCGTGCTGGATGGGCTGCGTTTCCAGCGGGCGCGGAAAAGTACCGAAGCTGTTGCGGGTGGCGTCCACGTCGAACGGGTAGAAGTCGTAAGGGCCAGACACGCCGATGGCCACCCGGATGGGATTGGAGGCCAGCGGATCGAATCTGAGAAACTGCTCATCCAGCGCCAGCATGATGGCAATGTAGGCGCCGGCGGAATGGCCCATGACGCCCAGACGCGCCGCATCCCCGCCCCACTTCGTTGCGCTGGACTGAACATGGCGCACGGCTGATGCGGCGTCGTGCATAAAGTCAGGGAAGACGACTTCGGGATAGAGGCGATAATCGGCCACGACCACCAGATAACCGAGCGAGGCCAGAGAGCGGCCCATCCACGCGTAATCGGTCTTGCTGCCCGAATCCCAGTTACCGCCGTAGAAGAAGACCAGAACGGGCCAGCCCTTCGGCGGCTTCGTTCCGGAAGTCGGGGCGTAGACGTCGTAGCTTTGGCGCGCCTTATCGCCATAGGCGACATCCTGCGCCACGCGGCGGGAGCCGCCATCCTTGGGCGTCAGGGTGTTGAAGGCCGACAGGGTCGAACAGCCTGATAGCAGCAGGCCCAGACCACTGCCGATCACGAGGCCGCCCAGCAGCCGGCGTTTATTGAGGATCATGCGGAGCCTTTGCGACGGATTTTGCGCACAGTTGCGTGAAGATGCTAAGTTCTGACATTGAGTTCGGCCATGACTATCATAGTATGGCCCTAAACAGACCATACGGATTTCAGGGAGCTTTGGACGTGCATAAGCGAGACTTTCTTCTAGGTGCCGCAGCGGCGGCCTTTGCGGCCCCTGCGCTGGCGCAACCCCCTGCGGCGAAAACCGACATCCCGCGCGAATGGATTGACCCCGATACCGGCCACCGCATTGTGCGGCTGTCCGACGCGGATAATTCCAAATCCCTGTACTTCCATGACAATGCCTTCACGGCGGATGGCAAATGGATGATCTTCGACAGCCCGTCGGGCATCCAAATGGTCGAATTGGGGACGCGCAAAATCCGTCAATTGACGCCGAAAGGCTATGGCAGCCTGATGGTGTCGCGCACGAAGAATATTTGCTATGCGCGCAAATTCCCAGGCGGCGAAAAGAAGAGCGCCGATGACAAGGGGCGTGACGGTATCGAGATCGTCGCCATCGACATGGATACGGGCAAGATCCGCACCATCGCCAAGGATATCAAGGGCTATGTCACGACAGTCAATGCCGACGATACCCTGCTGGCCGGCACCTGGGCAGAGCGCGAATATCAGCTTCAACCGGGGCCGAAGGTCGCCAATACGGACGGCGGCTATAATGCCATTGGCCCGGACGGCAAGCCGCTCAGCTTTCAGGCGGCCAAGGAGGTGCGCATGGCCGAGCGGCTGGCGCAGAACATCCCGATGGAGATTTTCACGCTGGACATCCAGACCGGCGAACGCAAGGTGGTCACCGCCTCGACCGACTGGCTCAACCACGTGCAGTTTTCGCCGACCGATCCGCACCGCCTGATGTATTGCCACGAAGGGCCGTGGCACAGCGTCAATCGCATCTGGACGATCAGGACCGACGGCACGGGCAAGGAAAACGTCCATAAGCGCATGATGAATATGGAAATCGCCGGACACGAATTCTTTGCGTTTGACGGCGAACGCATCCTGTATGACCTGCAAACGCCGCGTGGTGAGGACTTCTGGATGGCCAGCTATGACCTCAAAACGCACAAGCGCATCTGGTATCATATGGAGCGCAACGAATGGTCGGTGCACTTCCAGATCAGCCGCGATGGTAAGCTGTTTGCCGGTGACGGTGGCGATGCGGATATGGTCGCGCGTGCGCCGGATGGCAAATGGCTTTATCTGTTCCAGCCGGAGATTATCGAAGACCTCGGCGTCTCAGCCCCCAATGCGGCGGAGCTGGTGCGGCCGGGCGTGCTGCGCGCCACGAAACTGGTGAACCTCAAGGCGCATAACTATAACACCGAGCCGAACCTGCAATTCACACCGGACGGCAAATGGATCGTCTTCCGCTCCAATATGCACGGCCCTATCCATGTCTATGCAGTGCAGGTGGCGAAGGCTTAAAAGAAGGGCTCCGGTGATTCGGGGCCCTTTTTATTAGCGCTCCACCGCCGTGACACTGAGTTGTTCAATCTCACCGGAGGGCGTTTTGAAGGCGATGGATTGTCCGCTGGACAGGCCGATCAGGGCGGCCCCAACCGGGGTCAGGACCGACAGCCTGCCCTCGGCAATATCGGCATCGTCGGGCAGGACCAGCTTCAGGCGTCGCGTCCCGCGCGCCGTGCGGAACGTCACCCGGTCATTGAGGCGCACGGTATCGTCAGGCAGCTCTGCCTGTGGGCGCCGGGTAGCGCGCGACAACTCCTCAAGCAGTTGCTCTCCGGCTTCGGCCAGAAAGCCGCCGGCCTGTTCGGCCTGTTTCTTCAAAAGCTGAAAGTCGTCTTCGCCAATGAGTAGCTCGGGCAGGATGATGGGTTCGGTGTGGGTCGTCATGGGGTAAACCTGTGCCAAAGCGCGCGGCCTCGGTTTGTGCGGGCCACGCGACGGTAGATGGAAAAATGGAAAAAGAGCGCCGGATTATGGGGAACGGCTGAGATCAGCTCAGCGGTTCGATAGGCCCCGAAACCCGAACGGCGCGCAGGGCCGGGCTTCGGGCTACGATCCCGTTACGGGACGTCCCTTGAGCGAAGCGGTGAGATTGAGCACGGCGCGCATGGTCATGAGGAGTACGTGGGTTCCGCAGGCCTCTTTGTCAAGGTGCCTACCCCCGAACCAGCGTGCACCCGGCGGAATAGACCAGCAGCAGGGACGGGGCCGGGGGTATTGAGGGCAGGGGCGTACCGTTTTCCCGATAGGCAAAGCCTCCGATGCGATAAATGCCGGCCTGAGTCTCATCGCGCTGCGCCGTCTGCGGGCGTACCTGCCCGACGATTTCGACCAGCGCGCGGTCATAGAGCTTAAGGCCTGAAAACTTCGATTTACGCATGGACGCACTCCCTGCACAAACCGTGAACGATCAGGGTTAATGCCGGGTTAACCGACCCGCAAGGGCAGGGCTTTCGGCCCGCGCAGCGACAGGCTGGGTTTGAACTGTGGCTCGGCGCTCAATGCGATGCTCTGAAACCGCGACAGAAGCGTCGCGAAGGTCGCTTCCATATTCATGCGCGACAGGTGGTTACCCAGGCAGAAGTGGGGCCCGGCGGCAAAGGCCAGATGGCGGTTGGGCGTCCGCCCAATGTCGAAGCGGTCGGCGTCGGCAAAGACCTCCGGGTCGCGGTTGGCAGAGGCGTACAGTAGGCCGATCTTCGTGCCCTTGGGTATCTCCCAGCCATTGACTTGCATGTCTTCTGCGGCAAGACGATGGAAGAAGGGCAGCGGCGCGTCATAACGGAACATCTCCTGAATGGCTGTCGGCATCAGGGTGGGATCGCTGCGCAGACGCTGAAGCTGATCCGGGTGGCTCAGCAGCGCCGTCAGGCCGTTGCCCATGGCGTCGATAGTCGAGCCGTGCCCGGCCATCAGGATCAGCATACAGGTCGAGATATATTCATCCTCGCTCAGTTCGCCCGCGTCCCAGCGTCTCAACAGCCGCGAGATCAGGTCATCCTGCGGGCGTTTGCGCCGCTCATGAGACAGGTCGATCAGGTAGTCATAGAAGGTTTTGGTGGTGCGTTCGGCCAGGGCTTTGCGGGCGTCGGTGCGGTCGATATCGAAATACTGCACGATGTCTTCGGACCACACGCGCAACTGCGCACAGTCTGTATCCGGTACGCCCAGAAAGCGGCCGATGACCCGCCCCGGTACATACACGGCCAGATCGTTGATAAAGTCGAACTCTGAGCCCACCGCGTCGAACAGTTCCGACACATAGGCCTCAACCCCGGCTTTCAGCCGCTCGACCTGGGACGGGGTGAATTCACCGAACACCAGCCGGCGCAGCCGTTGATGCCCCGCGCCATCGGAATTCAGCATCGAAAACTGCACGAAGCGCGCATGGTAGGGCATGTCGTGCCAGTTCTGGGCGCGGCGATCGGCTTCGATCCCTTCGGCGCTCAGACGATGATCGAGCGAACGAAGTGACAAGGGATTGAGGGCGGCGGCCTGCACATCCGCAAAGCGAGAGAACAGCCAGATGTCAAAGGGCGCGAAGTAATAGGGCGCATTCAGGGCCCGCAGGCGCGCATAGGTCGGGTAGGGGTTACGGGTGAATTCAGCCCCCAGCGGATCGAAGAGGGCGGGATGGGCGGCAGAAGGATCGGGCAGACGCATGAGGTAAGCCTGTGCGGAGGGCTCTCCCCTGTCAAGCGGCCGCAGGGGCTGAAAATGGAATGGGTTTGCCTTGGGCGCCAAATAACAGCATATTGCGAGACTGAAACGCCTCTCAGGACCCCGTCGGATCATGCCGCCTGAGCTTCATATTCTGATCGTCGATGACAATCGCGGCGACGCGGTGTTGTTGACCCGTGCCCTTAGTGCGGTTCTGAGCGCCACCGTTATCGACGCGGCGGCTTCGGGCGAAGAGGCCTTGCAGCGCCTTCTGGGCGAAGGACCGTTCAGCGGGCACCCCCTGCCGACACTGGTGCTGCTCGATTGCCGCTTGCCGCGACTGAGCGGTTTTCAGGTGCTGGAAAAGGTGCGCACCGATCCGGCCCTTAAAGGGATTCGCGTGGTGCTGATGTCCGGGCTGGTGACGGCGGAGCACGTGGCCGAAGGCGAGCGCTGCGGCTCGGACGGGCATATCGAAAAGCCCGACAGCCCCGCCGCCTTTGATGCGCTGGCTCAGGCTCTGGCGCGGTTTTCAGCGCAGGCCGCCAAGGGTGAATGTTCGCATTTTCGCTTCCCCGACGGCCTGCCACATCGTTTTTAACAAACGGGGTTCAGGCCTTGGGCAGGCTGAAGGAGATGGCCGTGCCGTCGTCCGATGAACCGATGCCGATTTGCCCACCGTGCATCAGGACGATCTTGCGCGCCAGGGTGAGGCCCATGCCGGCGCCGTCATAGACGTCGTCATTATGCAGCTTGCGCAAAGGGCGGAACACGTCGTCGTGGAACATCGGGTCGATGCCGATCCCATTGTCGGTAATCGAAATCCAGTAAGCCTGTTCGGTTTCTTCGCAGCCGATGTCGATGACCAGAGGCTGGTTGCGGCGACGGAATTTGATGGCATTGTCGATCAGCATGTAAAAAAGCTGATAGAGGCGATTGGGGTCGCCACTGACCTCCGGCAGATTGCCGGGGTTCAGCGTGCCACGGATCATGTCGAGATCGGTCTGACGGTTCATGTGCACGCGTGCCACGATCTCTTCCAGATCGACCTTCTGATCCAGACGCGGCACGGTGTTGAGACGCGAAAACTGCAACAGGCCGTGCAAGATTTCCTGAAGTTTTTCGCCGCTTTCCAGAACCATGGACAGGTTGGTACGGGCGTCATCCGTTTCGGGCACCGGGGCCTGTTCCACCAACAGACGGGAAAATTCCACAAGGGACCGTACCGGTCCAGCCAGATCGTGTGAAACGATGTAGGCGAAGTCCTTGAATTCCTCCGCCGGGTCCATTTCGGTCATGCTCCTTATTTGATATTTTTGCATGTTGGGCTCCGTGCCTGAATGGAAGGTTATACCGCTTACTCTTCGTCGCGTACCCTGGCCCCATAGTACGCCTGAACTATTCCCATGATTGGCTTTTGCAATCCCATGAACCTGTTACATATACGCCCGCACAACCTTACAGAGATTTAAACGCAAACAGAAAGCACATAAATTTGATTGTTTTTATTACCTATAAAGCGTCTCAATCTCATTCTCACATCGCGAAAAAGCCCCGACGCTAGGGCCGGGGCTCTGAGCCTATACAGAGGTGATATAGGAATTCTATTGGGCTTTCACGACGGTGACCTTCGCCTTGGGCGGGGCCTTCATGCCTTCGCCGATAAAGTAGGACGGCCACGGCGGCTGATTATAGGCGGTGTTCTGCCAGGCGATGGCCGCCCGATATTGCGGGTCCTGCATGAGCGTAGTGAACTTGTAGGGGGTTGGGATAGGGGTCGAATAGATGCGCAGCGAAAGATTATCCTCGCTGCGTAACACCACTTCTTCGCGCCAGTCACCGAACAGGTCCGCCGACAGGGCCGGAGTCGATTTGGTGCCATTGTTTGACGCCGTGCCCTGAGCGTCGAGGATCACCTTCGATTCGGATGTGTTCCAGTCCCACTTATAAACCTTGGTGCCGTCGAGCAGCTCGCGCAGCAGATCGCCGTCCCACCACACCATGAAGTTTACCTGTCGCGGGTGCTTGTCCGATATGACATTGCCTTTGACGTCGTAGAGATTGGGACTGTTTGAGGCCCAGAACTCCGCGCCCGGATGGCGCGGATCGATGTCGCCCGCCACGCCGCGCCCGGTGTCCTTGTCGGCGGGTACCTTGAAGATGACTTCGCCAGTACGCGCGTCGAGCAGGGCCGCGCCCGTATTACCGGACATCTTCATATTTTCATGTACGCCCCATTTTTCGAGGCCCGGACGGTTCGGATCGAGGTCGGACACGTGCATGGCGTCGCCGTGGCCCATGCCGGTCGTCCACAAAGGCTGGCCATCGTCATTGATGGCCATGGCTCCATAAACGATTTCCTGCTTACCGTCGCCATCGACATCCGCCACGCTGAACTGATGGTTGCCCTGCCCGGAATAGCCCGGCGGCACGCCCGCCGCTTCGGAGTCGAAATACCAGCGCTTGATCAGCTTGCCGCCTTTGTAATCAATGGCGGCAATGGTGGTGCGGGCATAGTAGCCGCGCGCGAAGATGGCGCTGGGGTGTTCGCCATCAAGCCATGCCGTCCCGGCCAGAAAGCGATCGCTGCGGTTGCTGTAGGCATCGCCCCAGCGGGCCGTCGCTTCGGCATCGGTCGGGTTGTCGCCGTTTGGGCCGCGCGGCGACGGATAGGGGATGGTATCGACCACCTTGCCTGTCGTGCCTTCGAAGACGCTGAGATATTCCGGCCCTTTGAGAATGCGTCCGGTCAGACGCGCCATAAGCTTGCCGTCCTCGGTCTGACGCGAGCCGGTCCGGTCTTTGTTTTCGATCTCACCGGCCGGTGTGACCCAGTCGGCAGTGGCGTCACCGATCACCTTACCCTGCGCGTCGATGGTGCCGTCTGCGGTCTTGACGATCAGTTCCGCCTTGCCGTCTCCGTCATAGTCTGCCACCTGAAACTGTGTATAGTGCGCTCCAGCGCGTATGTTACGTCCCAGATTGATGCGCCACAATTGCTTTCCGTCCAGCGTATAGGCATCGAGCAGCACCGGCCCGGTGTAGCCGCCCTGGCTGTTATCCCTGGCATTGGTCGGGTCCCACTTGAGGATGATCTCATAGCGGCCATCGCCGTCCAGATCGCCGACCGAGGCGTCATTGGCCGTATAGCTATAGGCCTGACCGTCGGGTGTGGTGCCGTCAGCGGGCTTGTTGAGCGGTATAGACAGATAGCCGTCAATGCGCAGGGCTTTGGAGGCTGGGCCTTCCTTACCGCCCGCGACTTCGCGCACCTCATAGCTGGCGGCGTTGGTCCCGCTCTCATCCTTGAAACTGGTCGTGCGGGTGACCGGTCTGGCGGTCAGCTTACGGCCGTTACGATAGACGTTGAAGCCCAGTGTGGGGGCATCGGTCACGAGCGCCCGCCAGCTAACCAGCACACCCGTGTCCGCGGTAACGGCGACGGCACCGCGATCGAGATATTCGACCCTGACGCTCGGTGCCTCCGCAGCCAGGGCGTGCGCCGCCCCCAGGGTCAGGGTCGCACTAATCAGAAGAGAGGTCTTGAATGTCGGGATTGTCATATGTGTTCCTCCGAGGCGTGGCTTTTCACCTCTTGCCGCCGCTTTCGGGAACTTCTACGCGCCAGCCGGGCGGACCTGTCGGCAGCGTTAGCACAAATCTGCCTTATTCCAATCGAAAATGATCGAAAATGATCTTTTTCCTCGTGTCTCTACACAAGCCTCTTTCGGTTTTGATGTACAATGGCCTGACGTTCGAAAGGGAACCTGAAAAATCTATAATGCCCTGAAAGAAAAGCGTTAAAGTTGAAATCAAGTTCTGACGAAAAGGCAGCCCGGCTTCAGCGTGCAAATTTCATAACCCCTTTCGGAATATGAATAATTTGGTAGGTCGGCATGAATTGTGTGACATTTGTGTTACTTTTGACCGGGAATGTGGGCCAATTGTCCGACCTAAGGCCAATTATGATCACATTGTGGCTTGACTTATCAGCTTCGATCAATGAGGATCAAGGTTATCCAACAGGTTGTTGCGTCAGAGGCCCGTACAAAAACGAAGGGTCCTGGCAGGGGAGTGAAAAGCCGGAAGGTGTTTTCCGAACTGACGGATATGTGTGTGTGCCTGCGCCTTAACTAGCGGCGGGGCCGGTTCTGTCGTCTGGATTCGTTTTCTGTGAAAGCGGCGCGCCGTCGTGCGTGTCTGCCTGTTTATCCCCCCATGCAGTCTAGGGACCAACACAGTTCTTAAGGGGCATGTCGTTTCGGCGACATATCGGAGGAATAAATGCAGAAGTCACCCTCAAAGTCACCCAGATCATCTTTCGCTAAATATTTGATGGCCGGCTCGGGCATGGTCATGCTTGCGGTCTCCGGCGTGACCTATGCGCAGGAAGCTGCGAAAGGTGATGAGGCCGTAGAGACGGTTATCGTTGTCGGTTCGCGCGCATCGCAACAATCGGCTATTGACCGGAAGAAAAAAGCTAGAACCGCTCAAGACTCCATCGTTGCCGATGACGTTGGTTCTTTCCCCGACCGGAACCTCAATGAAGCCCTGTCACGTATTCCTGGGATGGCCATCACGCGCAACGGTGCAGGTGAGGGCGATGGTGTTTCTCTGCGAGGCAATGGTCCCGACCTGACCCGCGTTGAAATGGATGGTATGGGCGTCATGTCGTCGGGATTTGACGTCGCGGTGAGTGGTGCAAACGGCGGCGGGCGATCGGCCGATCTGCGTGAATTGCCTGCCGATCTGATTAAGAGCGTTGATGTCGTTAAAGGCAATACTCCGGATATGACCGAGGGCGGTCTGGGCGGCAGCGTTCTCATCAAAACGCGTTCGGGCCTGGATTTCAAAAAGCCCTATTTCCAGATGCGTGTTGCAGGTGATCGTAACTCGCTGAGCCAAAAGTGGTCGCCAGATATTAACATTGTGGCGTCTAGAAAGTTCTTTGACAATCGCCTTGGCGTCATATTCAATATTAATAAATCGCGTCGTTTGAACGACAGCCACGCCCTTAATAATGCCGGCACAAACAATCGCGCGGGCTACACGCGGTTTGCTGATTTTGACAATTCACCAGATAAAACCTTTACGTTTAATCCGTCTTTGGTTGCTGGTGATTTGGCGAACATTCCCGTTTTGCAATCGCCATTGGCAGCCGCCCCAACGACTTTCTTTAACTCAGCTACCCCGGTTGAAATCCTAACGAAATCGGCGGCAGCTAAGACCAAGGCGGAATGTCTGGCAGCATTTCCGACCTTAACAGATGCGCAACTCAATACTATTCAGGCGGGTAGTAACAATGCGACCCGACAAGCGGCTCAAGCTCAGCGAATCAATGAGCAAATCACCTGCCTGAACCAGTGGAACGATTACGCGCCGAACCTTGTACGGGATCAGCGCCTGACACAATATGAAGATCGTTTGGCTTGGGATCTCCGTGTCGACTACCGTGTCACGGATCACTTGTCTGTTTACGCGAAGTATCAGGTCACGGATCGGTCGCAACGGGAGGATAACCGTCAGCGCACGCGAGGAGGGGTGACCTCTATTTCCGTGCCCACAGTTGGGTTTGTGACCCAAAGTCTTACCACAAATACCAACATCCCGACGAATTCGTTAAATGTCTTAACGCCTGTCGCGGGCTCAGGTTACTACATTTACAACGGCGGAATGCCGACCACTTCGGCTGTTTTTGACCAAACGCTTGGTGGCTCTGTCGTAAACATGTCCTTCCCGACATCAGGTGTTGCCGTTAATGTTGTCCCCGGATCGATCGTGATGGATAAAAACCATCACCTGACCCAGTTCGATATTACGAATGGCACTGTAAACATCGATCATATTCGAAATGACCAAGTTTGGAAAAACAATTACTTCCTTGCAGGTGGTGAATATAAAAACGGGCCGCTTCTGATTGAATTCCAAGCCAGTCAAGCTGACGCCTCGTATTCGCGTTATGACAAACGTGTTTCACGCTCTTACAACTACGGTAACGCGACTATGCGCGCCCTACCGGCCAGTGGCGTTTGGACCTTTGATCTACCTGCGACATTTGATCAGGACAACATGGCCAACTTTGTGCAGTTGGCCGCCCCAACCGCCGTGGGGCAGCCGGCTTATGCAACCTATGGCATTCAGTACAATCCGCGTCGGACCGAAAGCGAGGAACTCCAAGCCAAGTTTGATTTGACCTATCGTATTGACGATCAGTTACCCTTCTTCAAACGGTTCAAAACCGGCGCAAGCTATCGTGAACTGACGACAGATTATTGGGGTGCAGGGGGGTACCTTCCTAAGCCTGGGGTCTCCGTTCCCACAAACACGCTGCGTGGCGTTGTTCGTGCGTGTGAAAATGTAGCGACCACGACGGCCGCCAATGCCTGTGCCTATGGCTACACGCCCAACGCTGTAACTGGGACCGCGACTAACTGGCTGTTTGGTACAGAAACTCTGACTCGTGACCAGATGATCGCGATCTGGAACAACAGCCTGGAGAAAAACGCCGACACCTTTATGAATGGCTACGAAGGCATCGACGGTCTGACGAACTGGACCAGCATTGACGTCGATAAATTCTATGCTCAGCTCGCCAGCACTGGCAACTACAACTTTAATTGCCTCAAGGTCTGTAAGGGCTCGGATGGAAACCTTTATGAACAGCCTAAGAGCAACTCTGTAGAGACGATTACCGCTGCCTATTACATGATCGACTTCGAACAGAAGTTGCCTTTTAATATGGAATTTGGTGGCAACTTCGGTATGCGTATGGTCAAGTCGGAAGTAACCGGCTCTGGCTATGTTGGCCTGTCCTCGATTCGCAAGACCGCTGCCTATAATCCGGCTAACCCGAACCTTGCCGCCGGGATTACGACGACGACCATTACCAAGCCGGTGTTTATCGATAGATCCTACACCGACTGGCTACCGAGCTATAATGCTTATCTCTGGGTGATCCCCGATCAAGTGGTGATGCGCTACTCATGGTCTAAAACAGTGGCCCGCCCGCCGGTAGGTCGTCTGTGGCCAGCAGGCACTTGTACAAACGATGAGCGAAATGAAGGTGTGTTCGATGCTGATGGATCCGTTAAGGATATGACCTGCACGACCTTCGGCAACCCTGACCTGAAGCCCTATCAGGCGACGAAGAACAACACGTCTCTTGAGTGGTATCCGAATAAAGACACGTCGGTTTCTCTCGCCTATTATCGCCAGAAGGTACGTGTTGGTGCGCCTATTACCGTTCAACGTACCAATATCGCGGTATTCGCAGGTACCGACGAGATTGATCCGGTAACCGGCGCACCTTTGTCCAGCCTCGATTTCACCTATAACACTTACGTTAATGGTCCAGGCTACGTTCAGAGTGGTTGGGAGTTCGCGACCAAAACAGCCTTCACATTCCTGCCATGGAAACTGAAGTACACGGGTTCAGATTTCAACGTCTCGACTACCAAAGCGGGGAACGCGGTCACCTTTATCGATCCCATTACGGGTGAAGGGATGGATCCGCAGAACCAGGCTAAGTACTTCGTTAACTGGACCCTTTGGTATGATGATGGAAAAACAAACGCACGTCTGGCATATCAGGCTCGCGACCAGGTTTTCCTTTGTGTATCAGGCTGCGGCGACACCTCTGTAAATAACTTCCCCAACCTCAATCCGGCGAACCTCGTCAGATTGCCTTACAATCCAGGTGAGCCCTATTATACGAAAGCCTACAAATATCTTGACGCAAAGATCACCCATAAGCTGACTCCCAACATGGAGTTCTACTTCGAAGGGAGGAACTTGTTGAAGGAGGCCAACGTGACCATTGGATCGACTAACCGCGGTTTCTCTGACATCAGTGAAAACCCTTGGTCCGTGGCCTATGGCGGTCGTCGCTTCACGGTTGGCATGATCTATAAAATGAATTAACTCGAAGCTCTGATCTGTTAGCCGCCGTCCGGTTCTCCGGGCGGCGGTTTTTTTATTGACGGAATGGTTTTTGGATCAAGTTTGGACAAAATTGAGCAACACTGCGCCGGAAGCGACCACATCCACCGTTCAAGTCGCTGATTACAAATTAAGGGCTGGGAACCATGAACACTCTCTCTCGTCGCCATCTTCTGCAATCCGCGGTGGCTTTATCGGCCCTGAGCGCTCTGACTACGGTGGCTAGGGCGGCGGCCCCGGCGAAGGTCCGTCCGGTCGCTTCGACCGATCTCAAATGGCTCGACGGAACACCGGCGGCTTTTGAAGGGGCGACGCTGGGGGTGCCGTGGCCGCGCGGTACAGTGAAGCCTGCCAAGGGCAAGGTGCCGGAGTTCAAGCTGGGTGAGGTGCCTGTGCAGTCGTGGCCACTGGCCTATTGGCCTGACGGTTCGCTGAAATGGACGGCGCACGCGGTGCCGGCCGGGACCAAACCCGCCGGCCTATCGCTAGTGCCGGGCAAGGCCACCACACCCGCCAAAGCCGTCAGCGTCAAACAAGAGGCGACCGCCGTGACTGTCACCTCCGGTGATCTGATGTGGGTGGTGCCGACTTCGGGGGAGCATCTGATCGCCACCGCCACCCGTGCTGGCCGCCTAACGCTCAAGGAGATGAAGCTGGTCGCCTTGCGGCAGAATGCGCCCGATCTCGACGCCACGGGCAGCGTCAGCCAGCAAAATTTCACCAGCAAGATCAGCAAGGTCACGGTCGAGCAGACGGGGCCAGTGCGCGCGGTGCTCAAGATCGAGGGCGTGCATTCGGGGAATGGTCGCGACTGGCTGCCCTTTTCGGTGCGGCTCTATTTCTATGCCGGTTCCGAAAGCGTGCGCATCGTGCACTCCTTCATCTATGACGGTGACCCTTTTAAGGACTTTATCCGAGGCCTAGGCGTCACCGCCAAAACCCCGATGACCGAAGAGACGCACAACCGCCATATCCGCCTGACCGGCGACGGGGTGGGTGTGTGGGGTGAGGCGGTGCGTCCGCTGACCGGTCTGCGCCGCACTGTGGGCAAGGGGCTGGGCATTGCTCAGGTCGAAGGCAAGGCCGTGGCCGTCGCCGACATGGCCAAGCCGGTGCAGGACGGTTTGAAATGGATACCCGAGTGGGGTGATTTCACCCTGTCGCAACTGACGCCCGATGGCTACACCATCAAAAAGCGCACGCGGGCGGGTCACGCCTGGATCGACTCCAATGCCGGGACGCGCAGCAAGGGGCTGGCCTATGTCGGTGGCGCGAGCGGCGGCGTGGCGCTGGGCTTCAAGGACTTCTGGCAGCGCTCGCCGACGCAGCTTGATGTGCGCAATGCCCATACGGAGATGGCCGAGATCACCGCGTGGCTGTGGTCGCCGGACGCCCCGGCCATGGATGTGCGTCCCTATCGCTCGGCTGACGGCATGGACACGCATCCGGAAGAGATCGAAGGCCTCAACATCACCTATGAGGACTACGAAAAGGGCTGGGACACGGCGACCGGCGTGGCGCGGACTTCAGAACTGAACCTGTGGGTGCTGGGGGCAACGCCCTCGCATCAGGTGTTCTCGGATATGGCCGAGCAAGTCGCCAATCCGGCGCGTCTGGTGCTTTCGCCGGAACGCATCCACTCATGCGGCGTCTTTGGCGACTGGGACGTGGCCAATTCATCGACGCCGGCGCGCAAAATCCTCGAAGACCGCCTGACCTATCAGATCGACTACTACATGAAGGAGGTCGATCAGCGCCGCTGGTACGGCTTCTGGACCTATGGCGATGTGATGCACACCTACGATGCGGAGCGTCACATGTGGCGCTATGACATTGGCGGTTATGCCTGGGACAATTCTGAACTCTCGACCGATCTGTGGGTCTGGTACAGCTATCTTCGTACGGGCCGCGCCGACGTGTTTAAGTTTGCCGAGGCCATGACGCGGCAGACGGGCGAGGTCGATGTCTATCACCTCGGTCGCTTCAAAGGCTTTGGCACGCGCCATGGCGTGCAGCCGTGGTCGGATTCGTCCAAGCAGCCGCGCGTGTCGAATGTCGCCTATCGCCGCATCTACTATTACCTGACGGCCGATGAGCGCGTCGGTGACCTGATGCGTGATCTGGTCGATTCCGACTATGCGCTGGAAAATGTCGATATTTCGCGCAAGCTTCCGCCTGCACCGGGGCGCGAGCGTCCGAAGGGCGTCGTGGCCTCCGGCTTCGGGACGTCATGGGGCGCGTTTCTGGGCGCGTGGCTGACCGAATGGGAGCGCACGCAGGATACGCGCTGGCGCGACCGTATCGTCAACGGCATGACCACCATTGCTGGCCTCAAACGACGCTGGTTCGCCGGCGAAGCGCCCTATGACCTGAAGACCGGTAAGTTCCTCGGCGACGGCGATTACATCAGCGTCTCACACCTCAATGCCGTCTTCGGTGTGGTCGAAATGACGTCCGAGCTGTGGGAGCTGGTTGATGTGCCCGCTTATCGCAAGGCGTGGCTGGAATATTGCCGCTACTACAATGCGCCGAAGGCCGAGATCGTGGCGCTTCTGGGCAAGGACCCGGGCGGGCGCAATCTGCGCGATGCCCACTCGCGCCTGACGGCTTTTGCCGCCTTCCATGAAAAGGACAAGGCTTTGGCGCTGCGGGCATGGAGCGAGTTCTTCGGCAATGAAGGGCGCGAATCTGATGGTGGGTTGAACCGCCGCACCCAGCATATCGAAGGTCCGGCTGTCCTGCGTCCGCTGGACGAAGACCCAACGCTCTCGACTAACGGCACGGCGCAGTGGGGATTGTCGGCCATTCAGAATCTCGCCCTGATCGGCGACAGTCTGGACGAGGCGGCGAAAACCGCCGGACTTTTGTAGAGACAGAAGCCAGCATAAAAAAACGCACCGGCCGGGGAGGGGGCGGTGCGTTTTTGCTTCATCTTCGGGGGGGGGACAAAGATGGCATGTCGGCCGGAGGGGAACTGCCATAAACTGGCGGTCAGGTCCTGGGCTGGGGGGCTGTTCAGGGGGTGGACCCGACGAACCGATCCGGCCGACACTCATCTTGTATAGGCCAATATAGGCGCCTAAACGGCTGAAATGAGGTCATTTTGGGGTGGGTTCATTTCTTTGGGAAACGTGATCGTGATGCCACCGTTTGCATGGACCCGGTTGTGACGACAGGCGTCAAGCCTCTTGTCTTTTCACAGGATCAGGCGAGTATGAACCGGGATTGATGAGAGGTTCGCCGCATGAGCTTTCAGGATCAGGGCACAGGGTTTGTCGCCGCGCCGAAAGGGCCGGTCTTTTTTGAACGGCGGGAACTGGAGCTGATTCTCAGACTGTATGGGCGTAAGGTGGCGTCGGGAGACTGGCGCGATTATGGCATAGATAGCCTGCCCGATGTGGTGGCTTTCAACATCTTCCGTCGTAGCGGTGAGGCTCCCGTCTATCGCATCGAAAAACGCCCGTCGCTTGCGCGCAAACAGGGGGCGTTTGCCGTGTTCAATCAGAACGGCATGGTGCTCAAACGCGGGCGCGAACTGGAGCCGGTGTTGAGCGTGCTCGACAAGACCAAGCTGGATGTGATCGGGTAAGGATGTTTCGCCACGAAAAACACGAAAAGGCACGAATATTGCGCGCTTGATCCGTCCTTACCCCCGTCGCTTTTGACCAAACAAAAACCCCGCCGGAATGCTCCGACGGGGTTTCAGGTTCAGGCCTGAGCCTCATTTAGTTGCGGTTGCCAAACAGGCGCAGCAGGCTGAGGAACAGGTTGATGAAGTTGATGTAAAGGCCCAGAGCGCCGATATAGGTCATGGCCGCCAGACGGTTCTGCGAAGCGCCGCCCATGTCATAATACATTAGCTTGAGCGACTGAGTCTGGAAGGCGATCAGGCCAGAGAAGACCAGAACGCCAATGGCCGAGATGACCACTTCCATCATGGGCGACTTGAACAGGAAGACGTTGAGCAGGCTCACCCCGATCATGCCGAGCACCGCCATATACAGGAAGGTGCCCCAGCCGGTCATATTGACCTTGGTGGTGTAACCGATCAGCGACAGGCCGCCGAAGGCGATAGCCGTGATCAGGAACATCTGCGCGATGGAGGTACCGGTATAGAGGATGGCGATGGACGAGAGCGACACGCCCATGACGGCCACGAACAACCAGTAGAAGCCCCCCGCCTTGGCGGCGTTCAGTTCCCGCATGAACACGCCGGAGATGAGGCTCAGGCCCAGCGGTGCAAACAGGAACACGTAACCGAGCATAGTGTAGCCGGTGATGTACTGGCCATCGGTCTTGTACAGCAGTTGCAGGATGGCGGGCGTATTGGCCACGGCGTAGGCAATGGCCGCCGTTACGACGAGGCCGAGTGCCATCTTCTGATAGATGCCGAGCAGAAACTTTTTGAGGCCCTGGTCCCTTGCCATATCGCTGGCGGAGGGGGTCGAAACCGAGTAGGTATCTTCGAATTGCATGGTATTCCCTGTGGAAAAGCCTTTCGCTTAGCCCTTAATATGGTCCTAAAACCACAGTCTGACAAGGGAGGCGTGCGCCCCCTGAGCCGCGTGCAACCGATTTAGTTGGTCCGCAACCCTTCACACAGTCTTGCAAAGGTTTGTGGTTTTCCCGTGTTGGAGACTTGGTCGTATGGAGGTAAAATAAAACCATGATGCATTTGCCGCTCCGTTCCGTCCTGTTCGTCCCCGCCGCCAATGACAAGGCGATGTCAAAAGTCGCGACGCTGGCGGCCGACGCCCTGATCCTCGATCTGGAGGACTCTGCTGGTGTGGCGGAGAAAGCCGAGGCGCTGAAGCGCGTGGTTCGCGCCCTTGAGGCCGGTGGATTTGTTGCGCCGGTGGTTCTGGTGCGCGTCGATCCGGAGCTAAAGACGCCGATTTTGCAGGCCCTGACGCGATTTGTCGGGCACGGGCTGCACGGCTATGCCGTGCCCAAGGTGGGTTTGCCGGTGCATCTGCATGGCTATGAAGCGCCGGTCTGGGCGATGATCGAGACGGCGAAGGGCGTGCTGAACCTGCGTGAGATCTGTACGGCACCCGGCCTTCAGGGCCTGATCGCCGGGCCGAATGATCTGCGCGCTGATCTGCGCGTCTCGGCAACGCCTGAACGCACGGAGTTGCAACTGGCCCTGTCCCACATCGTTCTGCATGGCCGCGCCTTTGGCCTCAGCGTCATCGACGGGGTCTATAATGCCTTCCGCGATGAGGAGGGACTGCGGCGCGAATGCGAAAATGGCCGCGGGCTGGGCTTTGACGGCAAGACGCTGATTCATCCGGCGCAGATCGCCGTCGCCAATGCGGTGTTTGCGGCGACGGCGGCGCAGCTCGACTGGGCCCGCGCCGTGGTGGCGGCCTTTGCGCAGCCCGAAAACGCCGACCGCGGTGTGGTGTCGGTCAATGGCGAGATGGTCGAGCGGATGCACCTCGCCACGGCGCAGCGGTGGTTGGCGGCTACGGCTTTGTCTTAGGCGTCTCCGCCCCGAACAGGGCGCGGGCCATGACCTGATAGAGATAGGTCGAATCCACGGTCGAACGCACCAGATAGGCCTGCGGGCCGCGCGCATAGACCGGCACGTCCTCACCGCCGTGCGCCGCGCTCGACATGCCGAAGAGGGCCGGATTGGTGAAGCCCAGCGCCTCGGTCTCCTCAGCCGTATAGCCGCCCGTGTGCGGGTGCTCGCCGCCCGGGCCGGTGGCGTAGCTGAGCAGCGGATAGGCCTTGTCGCCCTGACCCGACACGCCGTCGATGCGCCCGTCGCGCGGTGCATAGCCAGACAGGGTCAGGCCGTGGCTGTGGTCGGCGGTAATCAGGATCAGCGTGTCGCTGGGGTCGGTCTTGGCCAAGGCGATGCTCACCGCCTTGGCCAGTTCATCGACATCGTGCAGGGCGCGGTGGGCGTCATTCTTGTGGTGCCACTTGTCGATCGAGGCGGATTCGACCAGCAGGAAATAGCCCTTGTCATTGCGCGACAGGAGGTCGATGGCCTTTGCGGTCATCTCATCGAGACCCGGCACATCCTGCGGCTTATCGAGCGGCGAGGGCAGGTCGCCTTTGCTGAACAGGCCCAAAACCGGACCGGCGGTTTTGGTGTTCAGCGCCTCAAGCTGCGCCTTGCCGGTCAGGACGGCGGCGTTTTTCTGTGCCTTCCATTCGGCGGTAAGGTCGCGGCCGTCCTTGCGTACGCCGCCAGCGGTCACGGGCAGGAAGTCTTCGAGATCGCCACCCATGGCGACGTCAAGGCGCAGCGCCGCCGGGGCCTGCACCAGTTGCCGCGCCAGATCGGTGCAGCCCGCGGCCACGGCTTCGGGCGGCAGGTCGGCGTCCGAGCGCCAGTTGCGCGTCGAGGTGTGGCCATAGGTGCCGACCGGGGTTGCGTCCGTAATGCCGGAAGTGGTGACGGCACCGGCAGAGCGGCCCGACAATTTGGCCTGTTCGGCGATGGTCATGACGCGTGCCGCTTCGACGCCGTCGCAGCTTTTGCTTTTCACATCCGCATTGACGCCGATGGCACCGTTGATCGTTTTGACGCCGGTGGTGATGGCCGAGATACCGTTGGCAGAGTCGGTAACCAGATTATTGGCCGAGAAGGTCTTGGAGAAGGCCGTATAGGGCAGGGCTTCGAACGACAACACGTAGCTGGCCCCGTCCTGACCGCGCACCTGCCCGGCCATGATGCGTCCGGCGGTGACCGAATTGATGCCCATGCCGTCACCGATAAACAGGATGACGTTCTTGGCGCGGCCCGTATTGGGCATCTGGGCGGCGGCGGCATCAATAGCGGCCTTCTGCGCTTTGAAGCCCGCGTCCTGCGTCAGGTCGCGCGTGGCGGGAAGGGGAGAAGGCGCGGTTTGCGCGATAGCGGAAAGCGGCAGGCTGAGTGTCGCGAAAAGCAGGCTGAGGACGCGGACGGACATGGCGGAGGCCCCTGAAAGCGACGGCCCCTCCACGGGCGGACGGACCGATAATAAATTAGCCTCTAGCGGGCGCAGATGACAGTCAGGTGACAGAAAAAAGGTCGTTCTCTGACCTTGAGCGCATTTCGTTCATTCTGAATCGAAATGTCGCTCTAAATTTCTGTTTTATCGCGTTTTTTCACGCTTTACCGGCATCCACTTGAGCGAAAACGCTCTAAGTTCAGGGGGCGTCAGTCGGCCACCTTTTCCAGATAGGTTTCCGAGCGCATTTCTTCGAGGCGCGACACGGTGCGCTCGAATTCGAACGCGCCATCGCCGGCCGGATAGAGCGCGGCCGGTTCGGCAGCGGCCAGAACGACCAGCTTGGTATTGGCTTCGTAAAGCGCGTCGATCAGGGTGACGAAGCGGCGCGCTTCATTGCGCTTTTCCGGCCCCAGTTGCGGAATGTGGTCGATAAAGACGGTGGTGAAGCGCTCGGCAATGGCCAGATAGTCCGCCGGTCCGTTATTTTCGGCGCACAGTTCGGCAAAGCTGGCGCGCAGCAGCGGGCCACAGGTGCGTTTCAGCGTCAGCTTGCGTTCATTGACGCTCAGCGTGGTGGCGACCGCCTTGCCCGGTCCGACCATGTCGCGCCACAAGGCATCATAGGCCGCTTCGGACGCCGCATCGTCCGGCGTGAAATAGACGCGCGCCCCTCTCAGGCGATCCAGCCGGAAGTCCTTTGGGCCCCTGACTTCGTGCACGGTCATTTTGGTGCGGATCATGTCGATGAAGGGCACGAACAGGTCGCGGTTGAGGCCGTTCTTGTATAGGGCTTCCGGGGCGCGGTTGGACGTGATGACGATGGTCACCTTCTGCGCGAACAGGGCCTCAAACAGCCGCCCGAGAATCATGGCGTCGGCAATATCCGTGACCTGAAGCTCATCGAAACACAGCAGCTTCGACTCTTTGGCGATGAGTCGGGCCACCGGTGCGACCGGGTCATCGCCCTTCGATGTGCCGAAGACCAACTGACGTTCCTTCGCATCGCTCTGACGCCAGACCTGCACCAGTTCGTGCACCTTGGCCATGAAGGCGTGGAAGTGGATGCGGCGTTTGGGCTCAAACGCCACGTGCTCGTAGAAGAGGTCCATCAGCATGGACTTGCCGCGTCCCGGCTGCCCCCACAGGTACAGGCCATAACAATGCGCCCCGCCGAACAGGCCCTGCCAGAAGCCGGTGCTGTCACGCAAGGTGCGTTCCAGCCGTGCCAGAGCCTCCACCGCCTCGGCCTGACCCGGATCGGCGGTAATCTGGCGAGATTTCACCAGGTTTCTATAAGCGGATTTGACGGCACCGGGCATGAAGGACTGAGGGCTGGCTTCGAGGATTTGGCGCCAACTTAGCAGAGAAGCGTGATCGGGCGATTAAAAAATGCTGCAACCGCGTTATTGAAGGCGCAACGAAATCTGTTTGGCGACCTGTATGCCGTGTGCCGCAGAGGTGGTGACGCAGGGATGCCAGTAGTCTGTGACGTCGCCGCAGGCCCACAGGCCGGGGGTGGCCGTTTCGCCGTGGCGATCGACCTCGACATAGCCTTTGGCGTTGCACACCGACAGACCGTGCGGCACATGGGCCTCAAAGCCGTACATTACCCCGAAGGCGTCGAAAGGTTCACCGTTGACGCTCAGTCGGTCCTGATCTGCCGCATAGGGCCCGATGCGGATGTCGGCCTGCGGGATCATCTGTTGCAACAGAGGCTGGGCGCGTAAGCGCGAGCGACTGAAGATCGTCACCTTCGCCGCGCCGCGTTGCAGAACAAAACGCGCCTGATCGAAGGCATTATCCCCGCCGCCCAGAATGGCGATGCGCTGACCCTCGACCCTGAGCGCTTCCATCGGATGCCCCGGACCGATGGCGACATTCGGGGACGGGCGGAAGGGACCGGCGGCGGGTCGGGTACCGGTCGCCAGCACCAGATGACAGGCGCGGAAGCTCTGGTCTTTGGTGATGACCGTGAACCCGTCCGCCGTTTCAACGCGGGTAACGGCGGTGTTCAGCCGATGCGGCACCCCTCCTGCCACGATATGGGCGTGAAGCGCGGCGGCGACCGCTTCGCCGGTGCGGCCCTGCACCCCTGGGATCCAAAGGTTTTCATAAGGGCTCAGTCTTTGCAGCCCGCCCAGCCGGTCTGAGGCCTCGATCAGCAAGGTGTTCACCCCCAGCTTGTGCAGCCACAAGGCGCAGGCGCAGCCTGCCGGGCCACCACCGATAATGAGCGCGGGCAGGGAGGAGCTAGGGGAGGTGGCAGGATCGGACATGTTTCCATAAACCGCTCCGATGTCCCGATGGCAAGCGCCTTGCAAGAAAATTACACGATTGGCCAAAGCGCCGACCGCCCCCATATAGAGGGTGTGTAACAATGGGACATCTTTCGTGAGGCATCGCTGAACCTGTCCCGAAATTTTGAGGAACCGCTATGAGACTTCTTTGCGTAGATGACAATTCCACCGTCTGCCGGATGCTCGATACCCTCCTGACGTCGAGCGGCATGGATGTGGACTTCGCCACCAATGGACGCGAGGCGGTGGAGGCTTACGAAGAGTCCGAATACGACGCCATCCTCATGGATATCGAATTGCCGGTACTGTCCGGCATAGAAGCGGTGCGCGAAATCCGTCAGATTGAACAGGGGCACAACCTGAACCCGACGCCGATACTGTTCCTTACTGGCCATCCACACGGTCAGGTCCGAGAGGCCGGGCAGACCGTCGGCGGTGACGGCGTGCTGGCCAAGCCGTTCACGCCCGAGGCCCTTCTGTCGGCGCTAGACCGTATCCGTCATATGCCGAAAGCGCCCTATTATCCGGGCGGCATGGCGGCGCACGCCTGAAATAATCTCAAAAGAAACCAGCAAATCAGTCAGGCTTCACATAAGTCTGACTGAGTTGAGGGCACAGAAAAAAAGACGTTTTCCCTTCTGGCTTTCTCTGATAAGGCACGCGCCACCGGCGCGATGCCTTTTTGTTTATTTGCGCCAGCCTCACTCAGTTTTGGAGTTTTCCGATGACCTATCGTGTCGCCGTTGTCGGCGCCACCGGCGCTGTTGGCCGTGAGATGCTTGCCATCCTCGAAGAGGTGGATTTTCCGATCAAGGACATCTACGCCGTGGCGTCGCGCAAATCGTTGGGCGTTGAGGTGAGCTTTGCCAACCGCACCCTGCGTTGCGAAGACCTTGAGCAGTTCGATTTCTCCAAGGTCGATATCGTGCTGATGTCGGCCGGTGGTGACGTGTCGAAGGCATGGTCGGAAAAGATCGGCAAGCAAGGTCCGATCGTTATCGATAACTCGTCGGCCTGGCGCATGGACCCGGATGTGCCGCTGATCGTGCCGGAAGTGAACCCGGACGCCGTCTGGGACTGCAAGAAGAAAAACATCATCGCCAACCCCAACTGCTCGACCATTCAGATGGTGGTAGCGCTGAAGCCGTTGCACGACGCGGCTCGAATCAAGCGCGTCGTCGTCTCGACCTATCAGTCGGTGGCCGGGGCCGGTAAGGCCGGTATGGATGAGCTGTGGGATCAGACCAAGGCCGTCTATGGCCTTGGCGAAACGGAGCCTAAAAAGTTCACCAAGCCCATCGCCTTCAACGTCATTCCGCATATTGACGTCTTCATGGAAGACGGTCAGACCAAGGAAGAGTGGAAGATGAAGGTCGAGACGAAGAAAATTCTCGACCCCGATATCGAAGTCTTCGCCACCTGCGTGCGCGTGCCGGTGTTTGTCGGTCACTCCGAATCGATCAATGTCGAGTTCGAAAACCCGCTGGATGAGGCTGAGGCACGCGAAATCCTGCGCGAAGCCCCCGGCATCGCCGTGGTCGATAAGCGCGAAAACGGCGGGTACGTGACGCCGAAGGAGTGTGTCGGGGAATTTGACACCTTCATTTCGCGCCTGCGCAACGATCCGTCCGTGCCGAACGGTCTCGCCTTCTGGTGCGTCTCGGACAATCTGCGCAAAGGTGCGGCGCTGAATGCCGTGCAGATCGCACAGCTTCTCGACGAACGCGGGGTTATCACGCCAGTCACAGCCTAAAGATCACTAACGCAAAGTGATCCTTTTGACCGGCGGACCCCCAGGGTTCCGCCGGTTTTTTCGTTGCTGACACGCCCTGTCGTCTCTATTCCCTGTCCTGTTTCGCACGAAACATCTTTTTGATCGGATATGTCATGTCCACCGCACAGCCCGCGGCCCCGTCACCTTCGTTTTTCGCTTCGCCCATCGGTCTGGCCATACTGTGCTATGCCGTTTGGGGCTTTGCGCCGCTCGTCTATCTGCCGATGAAAGACTTTGGCGCTGGCGCTTTGGAGATCATGGCGCACCGATCGGTATGGGCGCTGATCTGGTCGGGCGGACTGGTGATGATCACCCGACAATTTCCGGAAGTGCTGACCATCTTCCGCACACCGAAGGTGGCGTTGACCCTGCTGGTAGCGGCGCTGATGATCGCTATTAACTGGGGCGTCTTTGTGTGGGCCGTGACCAACCACCACACCATCGAGTCGGCGCTGGGCTATTATCTCAACCCGCTGCTGAACATGGCGGCGGGGGCGATCCTGTTTAAGGAGCGCCTTGATAACTGGGGCAAGGCGGCCATCGGTCTGGCCATCGTCGGGGTAGGGATTCAGGCTTTGGCTCTGGGCCACATTCCCTACATCGCGCTCACTCTGGCCCTGTCCTTTGCCACCTATGGCATCATCCGCAAGCAACTGGCCGTGTCGGCTCTGGCCGGGCTGTTTGTCGAATGCGTCTTCTTGTTTGTGCCGTCGATCATTTATCTGGTGTGGTTCGAAGGGACGGGGCAGGGGCACTTCTTCGGCGGCCTGTCGCACGCCTTTTGGTTCGCCCTGACAGGACCCGTGACGGTCCTGCCGCTGTTTCTGTTTTCCTACGTGGCGCGTCGCCTGCCGCTTTCGACCATGGGCTTTATTCAGTTCATGGCCCCGACCATCGCCTTCATGATCGGCCTGTTTCAGGGCGAGTTGTTCACGCCGTTGCGGGCCCTGTCCTTCGCCTTTATCTGGTTCGGCGCAGGGGTGTTTGCCTTTGGGGCGTGGCGTCGCGCCAGACAGATGCGGGTGGGGTAGAGCGGGAGATCCCCCTCCCCCCATTCCGTCGGTATCCCCCTGATATCAGGGGGGACGCTTAGTTTAGCGCTGCGTACACCTCATTGATCAGCCCGACAGGACGAGGATCGCCGATCAGGTAGTGTGACTGACGGTTCATCACATAGGCGATGCTGAGGCGCTTGTCTGGGTCGGCCATCACGCACGACCCGCCCCAGCCCGAATGACCGACGGCGCGGGCATTGGGGCCATAGATGCCGACGCCACGATTGCGCAGGAAACCCGCGCCCCACGACAGGTCGAACGGCAGGACGCGGTCGCGCCCGAAAACACGCTCCTTGGTGGCGTCGTTCAGCGTCTTTTCCGACAGCAGCGCCTGTCCCATCAGCGTGCCGCCATTGGCCACCACCTGCATCAGCAGGGCCAGAGCCTCCGCCGTGGCGTGGCCATTGGCCGACGGGATTTCCATGCGTCGCCAGTCGGCCGAACCGCGGCCGGCCGGAGAGGAGCCCTTGTCGAGGAAAGCGGCCTGTTTGATCGCATCAAGCGGGCCGAGGTCCGGGGCGCGCGTCGGTTTCCACATTTCCGAGATACGGGAAAATTCGCCGTCCGGCGTGCCGATCATCAGGTCAAGCCCGAACGGCGTGGCGATGTCTTCGCGCAGCGCGGTTCCCAGCGTGCGCCCGTCGGCGCGACGGAAGATTTCCCCCAGCAGATAGCCGATGGTAATGGGATGATAGCCCGAGCCTTCGCCCGGCGTCCATAACGGGGCCTGATCGCACAGGGCCTCAAGCAGGGCTGGAATATCGAACCAGGTGGTGGGGTCAATCGGCGGGCTGAACCCCGATAGGCCGCCCTGATGCGAGATCAGTTGCCCCAGCGTGATGTTCTCCTTGCCCTTACGGCCAAACTCCGGCCACAGCACCGAAACCTTATAGGCGTAGTCGAGCTTCCCCTGATCGACCAGCCGCGCGATCATCAGGGCGGTCACGGCCTTGGTAGAGGAAAAGATCGGCGTCAGGGTAGTGTCCGTAAAGGGCTCAGTGCCTTCGCGGTTTTTCACCCCGCCCCAAAGGTCGAGAATGACCTCATCCGCCTGCACTACCGTAAAACGCGCGCCTTTTTCACTGAGGCCGTCCGGTCCTTCGGCAAAATTCCGGGCAAAGCGGTCCTTGACAGCGGCGAAGCGGGCGGGGGCGGTGCCAAAGATTTCGGTCATGGGCGTGACTCCGGAACAGATGCCGTTCACCTATAGGCGCAGCGCTCTCGCGGGGCAACCGATCTGCAAACGATAGCGTTAACAGCCGTGTGGCCGCTGCCGCAAAAAGGCCACAATTCGCCGCACCCTTGCGCTCACACTCAAGGAGATGCCCCATGTCTGCTCGCCCCTTACTGTTGGCCGCCGCTGCCGCCCTCACCGTAAGCCTGTCGGGTCAGGCCTTCGCCCACGAAGGCCACGACCATCACGAAGCCCACGCCAAGGCCCCGGATGCGGCGCTGAAAGCCGCCATCGACGGCGCGTGGCGCACGCCGGAAAACAAGGCGCGCGATCAGTACCGCCACCCGGCGGAGGCCCTGGCCTTCTGGGGTCTCAAGCCCGGCGCCGATATTGTCGAATTCTATCCCGGTGCCAAAGGCTGGTGGACGGAAATCCTGGCCCCCTACGCCCATAAGACCAAGGGGCGCTACACGGGCGTGATGAACAACACCAATGATGCGGCCTTCTGGGCCGAGGTGGCGGACAAGTCGATTTATGGTGAGGTCAGTGCCTCCACGCTCGACGCCCTGCCGGCGGGTAAGGCCGATCTGGTGCTGATCGCGCGCGCCTTCCACAACTGGGCCCGTCAGGACGGGGCGACCGAGCGTCATCTGGAAGCCGCGTTCAAGGCGCTGAAGCCCGGCGGCATTCTGGCGGTCGAACAGCATCGCGCGACGGAAGGCTCAGACCCCAAGGCCGGGACGGGCTATGTGCCGGAAAGCTATGTCATCGACGCCGCAAAAAAGGCAGGCTTCGTGCTGGTGGGCAAGAGCGAGATCAATGCCAATCCGAAGGACGATCACGACCATCCGTTTGGCGTGTGGACGCTGAAACCCATCCGCAACAGCGGCAAGGGCGACGCCGCCCTGACGCCCGAACAACGCGCCGCGTTTGACGCGATTGGCGAATCCGACCGCATGACGCTGAAATTCAGGAAGCCGTAACGGCAGACAGCCGTTTCTCATTGACCATTTTCAGCAATTCCGCTGCCGCCATCGCGTCCGACAGGGCGCGATGGTGATTTTTTAGTTCAATGCCAAATTCACGCGATAGCGGTGCGAGACCGTAGGCCGCCAGCCCCGGAAAGTGCCGTCGCATTGAGGCGACGGTGCACAGTTTGGGATAGCGGAAAGGTCGTTCCAGCCGCCTGTATTCGGCCGACAGGAAGCCGTAGTCGAAATTGACATTGTGGGCGACGAAGACCGTACCTTTCAGAAAGGCGTCGAAGGCGTCGGCGATGTCGACAAAGCGTGGCGCGTCCCTGACCATCTCATTGCTGATACCGGTCAGTTCGGTAATAAAGGCGGGGATGCGGCGTTCGGGATTGATGAGGCTCTGCCAGGTGTCGATGATCTCGCCATTGCGGATTTTCACCGCGCCGATCTCGGTGACGCGCTCATAGGCCGCCTGTCCCCCGGTGGTTTCGATATCGACCACCGTATAGACCTGATCCGGGTCGGGTCGGAAGGCGACGCGCACTATCCCGGCTTCAAACCCGGCCTGACGCAAAAGGTTGAGCCGCGCCAGTTGATGTCGGCGCACCTGATCGCCTTCGGCCTTGACCTCTATAAATCGGACGCTGTCGGGACCAATCAGCAGCAGGTCGGGAAAGCCGTCGCGTAAGCTTTGAAAATCGCTGCACAAGCCGGCAATGATGTCGCGCACCGCTTTGGACGGCGCAACGTTCAGAAAGTCGTGCATCAAATCACCCAAGCCCGGCCACCAGCCGAAGACACCATTCTCACGGCCTTCACAGCGGGCGAGGGTGGCCGCGATCAGCGGCCAGCTGCGGCCTGTTTCCAGCGCGGCCAGACGCTCGGCCACGACGTGCGGGAACAAGGCTGCGAAGCGATTGTCTTTCAAGGCCTGTGGCATCCAGTCGAATTCCGAGGCCAGTGATCCGGGCTGCTCGAACAGTTCGTCCCAGAACAGCAGACCGAACAGGGCGGGCCACAGGCCGTTTTCGACGTGGTAGGCCGTCCAGCCCTGTGCTTCGTAATGGCGGATGGCCGCCAGTTCCGGCAGGCCGCGATAGAGGTCGTCGGCGCTGATCTCTTCGCCGTCGCGAAGCAGGTCGGTAAACGCACTGGTGCGCTTCTTGCCGAACTTGCGGCGGTAAAAGTCGTCGGCGAACAGGAAGGCCTCATCGTGCGCCGGGGCGTCGAGCATGGACTCCAGCAGGGCCAGCACGCGCTCTGTCTCGCCCCGCCCGTGCAGCAACCGGATGGTGCGTTCCTGACTCTCGAACAGGCCCGATTGCGCGTAAAAGCCAATGGCCTGATCCGTGTCCTTCTGCCGCTCAAAGAAACGCCCCAGATCGTGCATCAGCCGGTCGCGCAGCCCTTCGACGAAGGGCGTCGTCGCTTCTGGCAAAAGGCCCGCCTGTTCGGCCAGTCGCTGATAATCCTCCGGCGTCGCACTTTTCAGAGACTTCAGGGCCTGCGTGTAGGCATGGCCGCCCAGCGCTTCCTCGCGGCTGATGAAGCGCGCCTGATAGGCGGCCTGTCCCCGCACCGACACAACGCCGAGATCACGCAGGGTAAAGGCGGTCAGATTGTCGCTTAGCTTGCCGAAATAGAGGTAGAGCAGAAAGGCGACGGTCTCGCGGTGCCCCGGCACCCACGTCGTGTGCGAAAAAGCGGCGGAAAAATCGTCAAACGGCAGACCCGCTTCGACGGCTCGCGCCACCTGCGCCTTCGACCATTGGCGCGACACAGCGATATCGTGGTCGCGCGCTATCTGCTCCAGCATGGGGCGCGTCAGGGTGTCGAGCCAGGCCCGATAATCCGCGGCGGACGCGTGACGCGCGAAGCCAGACTCCGCCAACTCCTCCAGCCGCCATTCGATCTCGCTAATTTCCGCATAGACCAGGTCGGCAACGCTGAAGACCGGCCGCTTGCGGTTCGACATACGGATAAATAGGCACTGGGCTTCAAGGGTTAGCCCCTCAAAGGCGGCAATAAAGGCGTGCTCGCTTTCGCCCAGCACCGTCGCATAGACCTCCCGCACAAAGGCCAGCATTTCGCTGAAATGGGCGTGGTAATAGGTCGGGGGCAGAACGGGAAAACGCGACATGATTGACCTCTGAAGGCGCTGTCACGTTCCTTATATGTTCCCGTCGTGCGGCGCAAGCCTCGAGGGGCAATGCCTACTTCTTGTGCATCATATCCATGACGTTCAATATCGCCGGACCCAGAATGACGACAAAAAGAACGGGCAAGAAAAAGACGATCATCGGCACGGTCAACTGCGCTGGCAGGGCTGCGGCCTTCTTTTCTGCGGCCGACAGGCGCAGTTCGCGGTTTTCCTTGGCCATAACGCGCAGAGCGGTGCCCAGCGGCGTGCCGTATTTTTCAGCCTGAATCATGGCGGTACAGACTGATTTGATACCCGGATAGTTGGTCCGGCGCGCCAGCCCTTCATAGGCCATGCGGCGTTCGGGCAGATAAGACAGTTCCGCCACCAAAAGCGACAGCTCTTCGGCCAGTTCGATCGACGCCGAACCGATTTCCTGCGACACCTTTTGCAGGGCGGCTTCGATCGACATACCGGCTTCGACGCAGATCAGAAGCAGGTCCAGCGCATCGGGGAAAGCAGTGACGATGGAGGCGCGGCGCTTGGAGGCGGCGTTGCTTATGTAAATGTTGGGCGCATAATAGCCCGCGACGAACATGGCGACGCAGATCAGGATCTTAATATTAGGCGGCTGACCGAAATCGTTGACCACATAGATATAAAAGGTCGCAAACGCCCCCATGACGAAGGGCATCAGGAATCGGAAGAAGTAAAAGGTTGTCACCGGCTTGGGGCCACGAAAACCGGCCATAGCTAGATTATCGACTACCTTAGGGTCTTCGAGCAGGGTCTTCAGATTTAGGCGGTCTACGATGCGCTTATAAAGGCTCTCGTCGGTCTGGCGCAGGCCGCTGTTCTGGCCCGGCTGAGCTAGGGTCTGACGTGCCTGACGTCGCAGTTCTTCACGCCGTTGCGCGACGGCTTTCATGCGTTTGTCGAGTTGCTCACCGGAGACGGAGGAGCGTAGGAGTGTGAGCACTGCAAGAAAAGATAGAACGGCGACCAAGACTGCAATCAAGTTGGCCGGTTGCATCAGAGTGTAGGCAAGCTCTTTCATGATGTTATCACCATGAAAGACTCACTTTTTTTGGCGGGGCGTGTCTGAGTTTTCATGGAAAAATCATTTCGCCTAAATCTTGAAATTAATCATCTTGCGCATCATCAGGATGCCGCAAAGCATCCAAACTGCACCGCCCAGCAGCATAATATTGCCCCTAGGGTCTGTTAGCAGAGTTGACATGTAAACGGGGTTCGTTAGGTAAATCATCAACCCCACGCCGGGTGGAAGTACCCCAATAATGCTCGCAGAAGCTATGGCTTCGCCGGACAAAGCTTTTACCTTCTCCCGCATCATGCGTCTTGAACGTAGGACGTTAGAGAGGTTGCCCAGCGCTTCGGCCAGATTACCCCCGGTTTTTTGCTGAATGGCGATGACGATGGTGAAAAAGCGCAGTTCCGGCGTCGGCATTCGCTCACACATCTTTTCCAACGACAAATCCAATCCCATTCCTATGGAAATATTTTCGTTTAAGCGCTGGAACTCTGGACCCAGCGGCGCCGGAAGTTCTTTGGCGATCACCTTCAAGCCATCATAAACAGGTAAGCCCGACTTTATGCCGCGCACTAGAATGTCGATAGCGTCGGCAAAACTGGCCGTAAATTTTGTCGTCCGCCGTTTTGCTAAAAACGAGAGCCACCAACGTGGAGCACCGTAACCGAAGGCGAACCCAGCGCCGAGCGCGGCTAAAGGCATGCGGCTAAAAATCAAGACGGCAATCGATGCGACCAAGCCTAATGCGATTGACCAAATCCAAAAGGTTTTGACATTTGGGGCTAAACCCGCATGTTGCAGACGAGCGGTAAGAGACAGACGGGCCTTGCGCTCCCGCTGCTCGGACTCTTTCAGTTGCAGCATGATCTGCTTGCGCCGCTCTTCAGGCGTCTTGCTTACGGCGCCGCGCTGGCCCTTGCGACGGGCAGCAGTGCCTGCCCCTACAGCGATAGCCTGAGCGCGTTTGGCCGCGACCTCAGAGCCGCCGCCGCTGGTCAGGACAAAGCCCACCGAGGCTAGAACCACAAAGCTTAGGAATGCGATCAGGATGATCGTCATGGGCGTTCCCCCGAACCCGATGTGTTAAGGCGAGGGCTATTCTGCGGCATCGAGTGCCTCCGCCAGTTCGCGCTCCAGACCATAATAGCGGGCGCGGTCCCAGAAGCGGGGACGACCGATACCGGTCGAACGGTGGCGACCGATGATCTTACCTTCCTTGTTCTCACCCTCGATCTCGTACAGGAACAGGTCCTGGGTGATGATTACATCGCCTTCGAGACCCAGAACCTCGGTAATGTGGGTGATGCGCCGCGAACCGTCGCGAAGACGGGCGGCCTGAACAATGATGTCAACAGACCCCACGATCATTTCGCGGATAGTTCGCGAGGGCAGGCCGTAGCCGCCCATAGTAATCATGGATTCCAGACGCGAAATGGCTTCGCGAGGGGTATTGGCGTGCAGGGTTCCCATCGAACCGTCGTGACCGGTGTTCATGGCCTGCAGGAGGTCGAAGGCCTCCGGGCCACGCACTTCGCCGACGATGATGCGTTCGGGACGCATCCGCAGACAGTTTTTGACCAGATCGCGCATAGTGATCGCGCCCTGACCTTCCAAATTCGGCGGACGGGTTTCCAGACGCACCACATGCGGCTGCTGAAGTTGCAGTTCGGCGGCGTCTTCGCAGGTAATGACGCGCTCGGTGGGGTCGATGAATGCGGTCATTGTGTTGAGCAGCGTCGTCTTGCCCGAACCGGTACCGCCGGAGATCAACACGTTACAGCGAGACGCCCCGATAACGCCCAGCACCCGCGCGCCTTCCGGGCTGATGGAGCCGAACTCCACCAGGTTGCGCATGGTCAGCTTGTCCTTTTTGAACTTCCGGATGGTAAGCGTCGGGCCATCCAGCGCCAATGGCGGCGCGATGACGTTGACGCGCGACCCGTCCGGCAGGCGGGCGTCGCAGATGGGCGAGCTTTCATCAACACGGCGGCCGACCTGAGACACGATGCGCTGACAGATATTCATCAGTTGCGCGTTGTCGCGGAAGCGCACGTTGGTCAGTTGTACCTTGCCGGAGACTTCGATGAAGACGCGGCCCGCGCCGTTGACCATGATATCCGCAATATCATCGCGCGCCAGCAGCGGCTCCAGTGGCCCGTAGCCCAGAACGTCATTGATGATGTCCTGAACGAGCGCGTCCTGCTCGACTATGGACATGGAGACGTTCTTGATCGTCACCAGTTCGGAGACGATATCGCGGATTTCCTCCGCCGCCGCCTTCTGATCCAGTTGCGCGAGTTGCGATAGATCGATTGTATTCAGAAGCGCGTTGAATATTGCCGTTTTGGTGGCGTGGTAATAATCGGACTGCTCACGGACAATCTCGGTAACCGCCTGCGCCTTGTGCATCTGATCAAGCCCGGCAGCCAGTTTGCCTCCCTTGGCGGCAGGCTTGTCGGTACTGCGGCGATCTTCGTTTGCGCGCGGCGCATCCGCTACACCCTGCGGCCGTGTGGCAATATCGCCGCCCGGCTTTGCAGGGGGCGGCGCGCCCTTGATGTCCTTAGCCTTTTCCGCGGACGCACTCGCTCCGCTCAAGGCCTGCGGGCGCATCTGCGCGGCAGCCTGTGCGCCCGGCGAAGGTGCGGTCGCGCGCGGTGCGGCACCGAAGCCTGCGGGCGTACCCGATGAGTCCGTGGGGCGCTTTCCGAACACCTAATGGCCTCACTTCTTCTTCGGGAAAAATTTCCCGATCAAAGAGGAAGAGGCGGCCTTCTTCTTCGTTTCCGGTGCCCGTCCCGTAATGGTGGCCGTCAAGGTCAAAAGCGCCTCGTGGGCCTTGGAGGCGGGGGCGCATTCAGCGATCATCTGACCATTATTGGCCGCCTGGCCGAAGGTCTTGGCATCGAAGGCGATGGTGCAGACCGGGGCGACGCCCAGAGCCGCCGTGAAATCCTTAACCGGTATTTCCGGGCGGCCTGGCATATCGACTTGGTTGAGGACAACGCGCGGCGGATTGTCATTCGGCCGGAAAGACTTGAGTAGTTCGATCAGGTTCTTGGCATTGCGCAGTGACGCCAGATCGGGCGTCGCGACAATCACCACCTCGTCGGCGGCGATCAGGCATTTTTTGAGCCACGGCGTCCATATGTGAGGCAGATCCATCACGATAAACGGTGCAACTGAGCGCACCTTGCGCGTCACCTCTTCAAAGGCTTGCTCGTCTGCTAGATAGTCCTGGTCGAGCGAAGCCGGAGCGGAGAACAATGACAAACGCTCGGTGCAACGCGTCAGCATCCGATCGAGCAGTACCGGATCAAGGCGTTCCGGCTCATTGAGCGCGTCCGCCATGCCTTGCAGCGGGTCCTGATTGAAGTCGAGGCCGGCGGTGCCAAAGGGTAGGTCATAATCAGCGATGACCGTATTAGCCTGCATGACTTCCGACAGGCTGTGCGCGAAATTATGCGCCAACACCGATGAACCCGCCCCGCCGCGTGCGCCGATAAAGGCGATGGCACGACCTACGAAAGGCGTTTCCGGATCGTTGAACAGGGTGGCAATTGACTTGATCAGTTGCAGCGGTTTGACCGGTGCCACCATATACTCCGACACACCCTGACGGATCAGTTCGCGGTACAAAGAAATGTCGTTGTGCGCCCCGATGACCACCACCTTGGTGTTGGTGTCGCACACTTCGGCCAGACGGCCGAGCTGCTCCAGCAGGCCGTGGGCCGTCTGGCTGGACTCCACGATCAGGAGCGAAGGCGTGGGTTCATGCTGATAGGCGGCGATGGCTTCTTCGATGCCGCCGCGACGCACGAGGGATTGGGCACGTGCCATGCGTCGGTCCAGTGCCGCGGTATCGCAGGCCTGGAGCGTCGTGTCATTTTCGGGGAAGAAGTGAATGCCAATGCGCGGGATCGACACCGCGCCCAGTTCGTCGCCCATAAGTTCGGACACACCCACTTCTGCACCCGAGAACCCCGCAGTAGTCAAGGCCTGACGCGTGAGGCCTGAGGGAGGTGTTAGCGGTTGCAGGTCATCATCTGGCAGATCTTCAAAGGGATCGTTGAGGTCAATAGCATCTGCTGCTTCATAGTTCTGTGTGAAGCTGTCGTCGGCATCGTCGAAATCTTCGAATGGATCAGGCTGTCTGGCTTGAGAGGACATGGACGATCTCACTTGAGGGCCTGGGCGATATCGCTCTTGGCGGCTTCATCTTTTGCCGCCGAAGTGACTTCACCCTTGCGATACTTGTCGATGATGACGCTGCGGCGCCCGGCATCGCCCGGAACCGCCGGTTGAGGACCCGCGATGTCGCGTGGATCGTCGATCTGCGAGGCCAAATTGGCATTAAGGGCGCAACCCATATTCTGCGGCATAGCGTTATGTCGGGTGGCCGTCAGGTTTTCCCAGTCGAGATTACATGCCGTCACCGAAGCCCGGTATTCATGCGTGATCAGACTGACCACATCGGCAGGCTGATTGTCGGCGGTTGTTTGTGTCACGACATTGGGGCTGACCTGATGGTCGTTGAGATAGGCGCGAATGGCTGATCCGGCGCGCAGGGCATCGGGCGTATTGGCAGTTAGAATGGTGATGTCCATCGCTCCGCCACCGTTCCAGCTGGCTTTATGCGCCAGTTGCTCAAGTGCGCGTCGCTGACTGTCGGACAGGCCACTTTGGGGGTGAATCTTGAAATGCAGAGAGTCACTGCGCGACTCCGCCGTCATCGGATATTGGTCGAGCGGCGTTACGGCCTGAGATTGCGGTGTCGGAGGTGCGTCGGTGGCGCACCCCGAAAGCAGGGCCGCACCAAGGAGCAGGGCGGTGAGTCGCAAGGGGGCCTGGCGGTTCATGAGCATGTCGCGGGTTCCTATTCGATCACATAGCCAATGGGGGCCTTATAGCTTCCGGCCGGTGGCGGCGCCTCGGCAACTTCTCCGCGCTTGGCGCGTACGGATTTATTCAGGCGGCCGAGAAAGACGGATTCGAGGTCCGAGGCGACCTGGAAGTTGTCGGCGGGCGTCTGGAAGGTATCCGGAGATTTGGCCGAGACAATGTAGGGGGTAACGATGACGACCATTTCCGTCTGCTGATCAAGGAAGTCGCGCGAACGGAACAGTGCCCCCAGCACCGGGATCGTGGTCATACCCGGCAAAGAGTCCACGCTTTGCTTATATTTCGATTGCAACAGGCCGGCAATCATCAGCGCGCCGCCGGACGGTAGTTCGACTGTCGTTTCAGCACGGCGCACCGACAGTCCGGGAATAGTGAAGGTGTTATCAAGCGAGAAGGCACCTGTATTGACGACTTCCGAGACTTCGGTCGAAAGTTTCAGCGAAATCGTGCCATTCGAGAGGACCACAGGGGTAAAGCCCAGACCGACGCCGTAGGTCTTAAATTCTACGGTGATGCGGCCTTGCGCATCCTTGGCAACTGGAACGGGGAACTCCCCCCCGGCCAGAAACTTGGCTGATTCGCCGGAAACGGCGGTGAGATTAGGCTCTGCCAGTGTTCTGACCAGACCGACGCGCTCGAAGGCCTGAAGCGAGGCCGACAAAAGCTTGTCTTTATACCCAATCTGCATGCCGCCTAGGGATTTGCCATTGGTGCCATAGGTCGGAGTGTTTTCAATGCCGTATTGGACTTCACCGGTTTGACCGGACAGGCCGTTGAAGTTGAACCCCAGTTGCTTGATCGAGGATTTCTCGATCTCGACAATGCGCACCTTAAGGCTGACCTGATCCTTACCGGCAATGGCCAGCATGTTAATGATGTTTTCTGGCTTTTCCGCAAAGGCTACGGACAAGCGCTGAATAGCCTCGGATTCGCTGGCGCTCGACACTACACCCGACAGGATGACATAGCCATTAACGCTCTGCACCTCGACATCCGACTGCGGATAGAGCTTGCGCACGGTATCGGACAACTGATCGGTCGATACGCCTACCCGGACCTGAAGGTTGAGAATCTGGCGACCGGCGGAATCAAAGAAGATGGCGTCCGACTGACCGGCCGCGACGCCCAGCACAAAGATGCGGCGTGGCGTGCGCAGAACGGCATCGGCAACCGCGGGATTGGACACGAAGACATCGGCGGCATCCACCGGTAGGTCGATGACCGCTGAGCGCCCCTTGGCCAGATTAAGCACCTGCGTGCGCAGGCCGGAGGTCTGGGTCTGGACCGTCATGCCGCCGCCAACGGCGCTGTAAGGCTTCGGCGCGGCCTGAACGCCGGTAGCCGCCAGAGTGCTGATCAGCAAGCCGGCGGCAAAAGCGGTGAGGGCTGGACGGGGCCGGGCCATGTCAAAATGTCTCTTCATCGAAACTCTCATCGGGTTACCGGCACATCCGTGCCCTGGCCGTTGCGATAGACGACAACCTTGTTACCTGCGCCTGAAGCTGTCCCCGCGCGGCCGGACGGCCCTCCAGCATCGGCATAGGAACGCAACATCAGTGATAGCGGCCCCTGCGCCTTGGCCTGCGCCAGAGCCTCTCCCTCATCCGGGCGGACCTCCAAAGTGGCGGTTGCACCGATGACCGATGGCTGGTCAGACTTGGCTTCGACCGTCTGGTCGACGGCCAAAACCTTGACGTTTCGCAGGACCGGTTTGGCCACGTGAGACGTCTGACCGTTGGTTTGAACTTCTGTCGAAACCACTATATCGACGCGGTCGCCAGGTAGGATAAAGCCACCCGCCGTGCTTTCGACGGTGACCGGCACGGCCATGGCGCGCATGCCGGGCGCCAGCATGACAGCCATAAAGCCTCCAGCGTCAGCGCGCACGACCTTGCGCGCGACGATCGGTTCGTTGGCAAGCATCTCTTCGCGGACAACCCCGCCCAGAACGGCATCCATACCGCGCGTCGGGTTCAGCGCCTTATCGGCGGCCTCGGCCACCTTTGCCGCGCCTGCCTGGACATTTTTTTCGAGCGCCTTGTCTTCAGAAGACTTGGCTTCGATGGGGGCGACAGGCGTCACGGGCTTGTCGGTAAAATATCCCTCGCTGATACCGTCCTGCGGCCACGTCTTCCAGCTCAGATCGGCTTCAGCGATGCGTTCACCGACTTTCAGATGACGCGCCGCGACCAGCACCTTGACCGTTGGTGCCTCGGCGGTGACTTTTTGTGGGGCATTCGCGCCAGCAGAGTTGCTACCGCCGATCATACCGCGCACGACCAGTGCCAGAAGTATCGCCGCAATCGCGGCGATGCCGACTACGACAAAACGTGACGCCTTCATGGAGAGTCCCTTCAATGCCCCGGCGGCGTTCTGGCGCGCGCGGAAAGCCAGTCAATTGGCAATTGCCATGAATCTTGGCTTAACGGTGGTTAACGGGAGCCTAAGGAAACGTGAGAAACGGGTAAAATTGTCCGGATGCCAGGTAGCAATCGGTCTACGTCGCTAGCTTATTTAGAAGCTGCCAAAGATCGCTGCTCGGGATCGACAGTAAGCCGCCCACGCAGATCGCGACACCATAGGGGATATCACCTTTAGGTTCTAAGAGCGTCTGTATCCACTCCGGTAGAGTTGGTGTGTAGATTTGCAGAGACTGTCGCGCGAGTAAAAGTATTAGGGTGAACGCTCCACCTGCTATTGCTGTATATGTGAGAAACGGCACCAGGCCTCCGAGTCCAAACCATAAGGTGCTCGCCGCAAGGAGCTTTGCGTCACCACCACCGATCACTCGAAAAGCGAACCCTGCAAAACCAACGAATAGTGCTGCCACGGCGAGGCCAACGTGAACAAGGATGTCACTAGGGTCGAGGCTTAACAGTACGGCAACAGGGAAAAAGCTCGCCGATAAGATAAGATTTAATCGGTTTGGGATTGTCATAGTCCGTAAATCACTGGCTGCCGCCCAAATAAGGCACACGGGTAGGGCTAAACCAAACAACATCGGAATGGCTGCAGGGTGCATATATATCTCGGAAACTATGGCTTGTGCTGCAGGTTAGCATCAGCTTGGTTAACATTGTCTTCTAGCGGACGCTGAATTGCACTCGTTTGAGCGAAGGGAGGAATGCCCCTTAATTTACGCTTCCGATCTTTTCGGAAATGGTCGTGTAGAGAACTGTGAAGCTATCGCCCCAAGCTTTGAAGGCTGTCAATAGCCCCATCACCAAGAGAGCGCCTAGGAGCGCATACTCGACAGCTGTGGCGCCGGTCTCGTCAGAAATAAAGTCGCGTAGCTTAAGCATTCCTATCTCCAACGAAAAAAGACCACAGGCCGAAGCCTGTGGCCCTGGGTAGATTGAGGGCGAACCCAGAATCTTTATTGCGGCATCGCAGTCGAGATTTTCGTGAAGGTGCCTTGAATCTTGCCCGACAGAGTGGTGAGCACGGTCACGAGTGCGACGGCAATCAGAGCGGCGATCAGGCCGTATTCGATGGCGGTGGCGCCCGACTCGTCGTTGGCAAAGTTCTTGATGAGGTTGGTCATGAGAGTCTCCATTAGAGTAGTATGCTAAGCAAGTGAGTTGTAACTTCGGACCGGGGTGGTGAGTTGCTTGGCTCACTTGCTCCCGAACACGTTTTCAGAATATGGGCTCACAATTAATACGAAGTAAATTTTGCAATCTCTGGGTAATTTTTCTATAGTTAATAGATGTTTACTGTAAATTCTCGTTAAGGTTAATTCTTTTAAACGACATTGAATATTGAATTTTCATATCAATTTTTCCGATTAATATTGCGTTTAGCATTTTTAAACATCTGTTGTTTACCTGTGTTTCTAACCTGAATCTCACATTCCTGAGATAGGCTGGGGGTTGCGCCGGGGGCACAACCGTTCCGGTCTCTTTCAATCGGAGGCAACGATGACCAAAATGATGATGAAAAGCGGTCTTTTGTTTTTGATGGCCCTATGGTCTTCGGGGGCAGCGGAGGCCGCCAGCAGGATTGTGATTGAGAAAAACCATAGTGCCAGAGTGGTTTTGCCGGCATCCGCTGGATCTGTCGTTGTTGGTAATCCTGATATAGCCGATGTGACCGTCGTCGACTCTCGCACGCTTTATATTATAGGGCGAGGATTTGGCAGATCTTCCGTTTCTGTCACCGATGGTGCCGGGCGCAATATTTTCGATGCCGATGTGATGGTCGGCACCCCTGTCGAAGGGGGGGTCACGGTCTTCAAGGGACTGAAGTCAACGACCCTGATCTGCGGGCGTACCTGTATTGAGCAGACTGAAGGCATGCAGTCTTCAACGCAAGCGACCTCTGTTGCGCCGGCTGCTCCTGCCAACTGATAGCAGAAAAACTTAACTGCCTGTTGACTCACATTGTCTAGAATGTACCCAACATTCTTGTATGGGACCAAACAGGTGCGAAATCTACGCAACATTTCTACAAGGTGTTGGCCGCGTCGCCGACCGTGTTTGTGGCGCAATCGAGATGGTGCAACCGCCGTTGAGTTTGCACTGATAGCCTTCCCATTTTTCGGCCTTGTCATGGGTTGCATCGAGCTTGCAATTGTTCTGGTTGCCGGTGTGTCTCTTGATTTGGCTACAGCCAAAGTCTCTCGCGAAATCCGAACGGGTTTGGTGAGCAAGCCTGTTAGCGCGAATGAGTTCATTGCCAAAACGTGCGCGGAAATGGCTTGGCTGGGGTCAGATTGTACGGTGAAACTGCGCGTCGACGTTAGAACCTTCGACTCGTTTAAACTGGTCAATCAGGCGCCCGAAATAATTGTAAACGGCCAATTTCAGAACACATCCTATCAGGCGGGAGATGGCACCAAAATCCAGCTCGTGAGAGCGTACTATCCATGGAAGGTTTTTAGCCCGTTTCTACAACCGGGTTTCACGGCACTCAGCAGCGGAGAAATGGTCATTACCTCGAGTGTTGTTTTTAGGAATGAGCCTTTCTGATGCTGATCCAAATACAAAAACGCTTAAGATCATGTGCCCGTTCAAACCGTGGGACAGCGGCGGTAGAGTTTGCAATACTCGCGCCTCTTCTGATTATCATTTACTGGGGCTTAGCTGACCTTGCCATTGGAATGACTGCGAATAGGAAAGCCGCTCATCTCACGGCCACGATGGGTGATCTGGTTGCGCAATCTGAAAGTGTCACAACCGACAATGTGAATGATATATTTGAATTGGGTAGCAGCTTACTTAAGCCGTTCCCGGCTGGAACTAAGCTTCAGATAAGAATATCAAGTGTCACCCGAGACAGTGTAACGCAGATTATAAAAAAGGATTGGGATCAGCGTCGGAATTGGCAGGGGACTGGTGACGTCGACGTGAGTGGGTTGACTACCGACCAGTTGCCTGTCGGAGAAAGCCTAATAATTACAGAAGTTGTGTACGATTTCACGCCTCCAATTGCACAGTTCTTGCCGGTAAATACGACGTTTAAGAAGAAGGCATTCCACCACCCGCGTTCGGGTTCGTACATCCCGCTAAAGTGAGGGCTAAAGCCCTTGCTCCAGCACGCGCCGGAACAGGGACAGCTTGGTTTCGGTTTCGCGCCGTTCGTCGGCCGGGACGGAATCGGCGACGATGCCGCCGCCGGCACTGACTCTCAACTGCCATTTGCCCTGTGGATTGCGTTCAAAAGCCGCGGTGCGGATCAGCACATTGGAATCCATCGCGCCCGATGCATCGACCCAGAACAGCGACCCACAATAGGGACCGCGCGGCGCTTCCAGCGCCTGAATGACCTTCATCGCCTGCACCTTCGGAGCGCCGGAAATCGACCCGGGCGGGAAGGTGGCCATCAGGACGTCGGCGGGCGTGTATCCTGCCTTCAGTTGCGCTGTCACGACCGACACCAGGTGGTGGACGTTCGGGTAGGATTCCAGCGCATTCAGGGCCTCAACCCGAACTGATCCGACCTTTGCCACTTTCGACAGGTCGTGCCGCATCAGATCGACGATCATCAGGTTTTCAGCGCGGTCCTTGTCACTGTTCATAAGATCCTGACCGAGGGCCGCGTCGGCTTGTGGCGTGTGCCCGCGCGGGCGCGTCCCCTTTATCGGTCGGGTTTCCATGCGTCCGTCGGCGTCTAGTCGGATAAAGCGCTCGGGGCTGTTCGACACGACGGCGCGCTCACCGAAGCGCACGAAGGCTCCGAAGGGACTGGCACCGGCTTCGCTCAAGGCCTGCAAAACCTGCTCAGGGGTCACGCCAGACTTCAATGCCCCACGCCAGCCTCGCGCCAGATTGGCCTGAAACAAATCGCCGGCGTGAATTTTCCCCACCAACGTCCCCACCTTGGTCTCAAAATCTGCGTCCGGCGTTTCGCTGATCAGTGGCGCGTCCATCAGGGCGGCGGGTTGTGGGCCGGAGGCTGCGGTCTCGGTCTGCGCTGCCAGGGCCTCCGCTCGCTGACGCGCCTCCTCCGGTGTCGTCCCGCGTCCCAGAACCAGACACCGCTTCTGATGCAGATCGAAGGCCAGAACCGCAGAAAAGCGCATCAGCACCAGTTCAGGCCACGCGTCCTGTCCCAGATGAAAGGCGCGCTTCGCCAGGTTCTCCAGCCGTGGCCCCAGTTCAAACCCGGCCAGCCCGATCAGGCCGCCAGTGAAGGGCGGCCGGTCTCCCGGATCGTCGGCGTGGATAACTGTATCGCACAGAACCTGCGTGCAGGCGCAGCGAAGCACCTCTTCCGGTCGGCGCGTGTCGTCGAAGGCGAACACCTCCGTCTCATCGGGGGCCAGGCATAGCCACGACCAGCGCCCCAGCGCTCCGCCATCGGACAGGAAACCCGCGCATTGATCCGATGTCAGCACAGTCCCGAAAAAGGTTTCGGGGGGCTGGTAAGGCAGACAGAGACTGTGCAGATACTCAGGCGGGGCGGGGGTCATCATTGTTCACGGCGGGCGGGCTCAACTCTCACGGCAACTTGATTCGCCCGTTAAGCCATTGAGGATCATTATGATTGCAGGTTCCGCCACACAAGCCTGTCTTTTCAGACAATCGTTGGCAAGTAGGGCGACTGGCCTATGGATGGAGGTCCATGAGATGTATCCTGACGCCCGGTGCCAAAGCATCGGGCGTCTTTTTGTCTCTAATACGCTCCCCGCCCATCGCCGGATGCAAAAACCCCCGCCGATGGGCGGGGGCTTAAGGCTTACTTCGGTTTCGACGAGGTAGAGGACGCAGACGATGCACTGCCCGCCGGGGCCGCAGGAGCCGCCGGCGAGACCGGGCCCGCCTTGGTCTTTCCAGCAAAGCGCTGGGTCGGCGCATCGACCAGATCCGACATGGCCAGTTTCAGACCGCGCGGGTGGGCCGCCGCCATCTTCACATCGCCGCCATAGTTCAGCACATCGATGGCGCGCGCCAGTTGGAAATCGCCCGTCTTGACGTCATAGGAGTCGGGCGGCACTTCGGACACGACGTGCGGTTCCTGACGCTTCTTACCTTCGTCGGCATCGAGCGCGTTCTTGTAGTCCGCTTCGGAGAAGGAATAGGCGCGGTTGGCGATCACCCTGGCCTGATCGCGCGACTGAGCCACTTCCAGATCAGGTTCGATACCGGTTTTCTGGATCGAGCGTCCCGACGGCGTGTAATAGCGGGCAATCGTCATCTTCACCGCGCGGTTTTCGCCCAGATTGATGACGCTCTGCACCGAGCCCTTACCAAAGGTGGTCAGACCGACGGTCGAGGCCCGCTTGTGGTCCTGAAGCGCGCCCGCCACGATTTCCGCCGCCGAGGCCGTCCCCGGATTGGTCAGCACCACGATCGGCTTGCCGTTCATGATGTCGCCCTTATGGGCCTGATAACGGGTAATGTCGTCCGGCTTGCGCCCGCGCTGCGACACCACTTCGCCGCCTTCGAGGAAGAGGTCGGCGACGCCCACCGACTGATCGAGCAGGCCGCCCGGATTGTTGCGCAGGTCAAGGATAAGGCCCTTCATCTGCGGGTTCTTGCTGCGCAGATCGCTCAGGGCGTCATAGGATTCGCGCGCCGTATTTTCGTTGAAGTTAGAGATGCGCAGATAGCCGTAATCGCCCTCCATGCGCGTCTTGACCGACTTCACATTTATGACTTCGCGCTTCAGCTTGACGTCGAAGGGTTCGTCCTTGCCTTCGCGATAGATGGTCAGGGTCAGGTCGGTATTGGGCTCGCCCTTCATCTGCGACACGGCCTCAGTCAGGCGCATCCCAAGAATCGAGGTGCCATTGATGGCGGTAATGAAGTCGCCCGACTGGATGCCCGCCTTCATGGCCGGCGTGTCGTCCATCGGGGTGACGACCTTGACCGCGCCGTCTTCGGACTGCACCTCAAGGCCGATGCCGCCGTAGGCGCCCTTCGTGCGTTCCTGAAGATCAGTGAAATCATCCGCCGACAGGTAGTTGGAATGGGGGTCGAGTGAGGACAGCATCCCCTGAAGCGCGGCTTCGATCAGCTTTTTGTCGTCCACCTCAACCACATAGTTCTGCTTGACCAGCGCCACCACGTCGCCAAACAGCTCAAGCATTTCATAGGTATCGGACTTGGGCGAAAAGGCCGGCTGATTGGCGTAGGCCACCGCACCGATGCTCAGGGCCAGAGCGGCGACGCCGCCCAGGAAGTAATTTCTCATATAGTCCTCTTTGGAGCCACCTGGCTCCGTAATGGTCACCGCCCAACGGACGGTGGCACAGACGCTCACTCCCCATACTACAGGCTTTTAATGTGGCGTAAACAGGGCCTTTACAGCTTGCTCAGATCGAAGCCGGTGGCCGGGTTGACAGGGTTCTCGCCCTTGCGCAGCTCCATGTAGAAGACCGTCGGCTTATCGGTCAGATTGGGTGTGCGCCCAAGGGGTTCGCCCCTGGCCACGGTGCGGTTGGGATCGACATAGACGCGCCCCAGCCCAGTCATGACGACCCGATACTCATTGCCGATATCCAGAATGATCACCTGCCCATATCCGTTCAGCGGTCCGGCATATTCGATGCGGCCATTGCCGGGGCTGCGCACCTGTGCCCCCGGCGAGGTTTTCAACCGCAGCCCCCGGCTCGTCTGACCGTCCACCGTCTCGCCATAGCTGGCGGCCTTTTCGCCGACGACGGGCAGTTGCAAGTCCAGCGTGCGGCTCTGGGCCGGGCGCAGGGGTGAGGGCAGGCCCAGCAGGGTCCGCTGCCTGGCCTCGAGCTCCAGATTGCGCGCCTCAATGGCGTCGGCTTCGCGCAGAAGCTGGTCCTCCAGCGCCGCCCGATCGGCCATCAGGGTTTCAAGCTGCTTTTGCTGCTCCGACACGTCGCTTTCGGAAATAAACAGTGCCTCGTTCTGCAAGGCCGCCTCACGACGCACACGGATCAGGTTGCGGTTTTCCTCCGACAGGACAGCCGCGCGCTTTTTCAGCTCCGGCGTAATCTCTTTTAGCAATATGGCCGCGATCACCGCGTCATTGGCCTTGCGCGTCGAAACGAAAATCGTCGGTGGCGGGTTGCGCGAATAGATCTGTAAGGCGCTTAGCAACCGCGCCTGCTTGTTGCGCAACGTCCCCAGCCGTCGTGTCATATCGGCCTCAAGCAAGCTCAGCGTCTCTAACCGTGCCCGATAAATCGCTGCGCGCTTTTCCGACGCGCCCTGCGTGCGGGCAATGTCGATCATCTGCGACCGCAGGCGTTCCATTTCCTGCGCGATCTCCCGCGCCGATTGATGTTTTTGCTCGCGCTTGCGGGCGTTGGTGCGCAACTCCGCCCCCAGCGTGTCCAACTCGGTCTGCGCCTGCTTGCTTAAGGGCTTCTGCACAGGCTGCGCACCCACCGTGCCCGTGCACAACAGCACGAGCAGCGTCAGCGCCGCCGGCTTTGCGGCACGCAGCAGGGCAGGGTAAGGGATCATCGGCTCAGGCTAAAGGGAGAAGGTTAATTCGCCGTTAGGGGAGGTTAACCTAAATCCGTTCTCAGGAAGGATCAGGACCACGGCGGTACATTCCCATATCTCATCGTCGGGTGTAAACTGCCCCCATGAACAGACCGACCCCCAAACCCGTTGTCGGCGGTGGTGCCAAGAAGGTGCTCTACGCCCTGAAGACCGCCACGCGCATCGGCCTCGACAACACGGCCAAGGCCCTGACGGCCAAGAATGCCTGCAAGGCCTGCGCGCTGGGTATGGGCGGGCAGAAGGGCGGCATGACCAATGAGGCGGGTGAATTCCCCTCAGTGTGCAACAAGTCCATTCAGGCGCAATCGACCGATATTCAGCCGGGTATCCCGCCAGAGGTGATTGACCACAGCCTGTCGGACCTGCGCGAGCTGGACGGTCATGAGCTGGAGCATCTGGGGAGGCTGGCCTTTCCCATCTATAAGGCGGCCGGCTCGGACCGCTATGTGCCGGTGGACTGGGACTTTGCGCTCGATCTGGCGGCGCAGCGGTTTGCCGCGACGAAGCCCGAGCGAAGCTTCTTCTACTCATCGGGGCGTTCGTCGAACGAGGCGGGGTTCGTGCTGCAACTGCTGGCGCGTCTTTATGGCACCAACAATGTCAATAACTGCTCCTACTACTGTCATCAGGCGACGGGGGTCGGGCTCGACAGCACCATCGGCACCGGCACGGCGACGGTGGAGATGGAAGACCTCGACCGCTGCGATTTCATTCTGGTTATCGGGGCCAATCCGTCGTCCAATCACCCGCGCTTTATCCACAAACTCAAAGGGGTGCGCGATCGCGGCGGCGAGGTCGTGGTCATCAACCCGGCCAAGGAGCCCGGGCTGGTGCGCTTTGCCCTGCCGAAGAACGTGAAGTCGATGGTATCGGGCGGCGACTGGATCGCCTCTGACTATCTGCAACCCCGCATCGGGTCGGACCTTGCCGTAGTGAAGGGGCTGATCAAGGCGGTCCTGGAGAATGGGGCGCAGGACGACGATTTTATAGCCGATCATACAGAGGGTTTTGCGGCCCTGCGCGCCGATATTGCGGCCACCGCATGGGCGGAAATCGAGGCGCGTACGGGTCTAACTCAGGCGGATATTGAACGTGTAGCGGGTATTTATTCGCGGGCTAAGTCGGCGGTGATCGCCTGGGGCATGGGGATTACGCACCATTTGAACGGCGTCGATAATGTCGAATATATCGCCAATCTGTGCCTGGTGCGCGGGCAGATTGGACGGCCGGGCGCCGGACTCCTGCCTCTACGGGGTCATTCCAATGTACAGGGCATAGGCACTATCGGTGTCAAGCCCGTGCTGGCGGCTGAAGTGATGGCACGCATGGAAGAGACCCTGGGGGTTGCTCTGCCGCGCGAAAAAGGCCTCGACACCATGCGCGGCATGGAGGCGGCGCATCGCGGAGAGATCGACGCCGCCCTTATCATGGGCGGTAACCTGTACGAGGCCAATCCTAACAGCGCCTTTGCCGAGGCGGCCTTTGCGCGCATCGGCTTCAAGCTGTTCCTGACCACCACGCTCAATCGCGGCCACGTCCACGGTCACGACGACAGCGAAGCCCTGATCCTGCCCGTCACCGCGCGCGACGAGGAGTGGCAGCCGACGACCCAGGAATCCATGTTCAACTTCGTGCGCCTAAGTGACGGCGGCATCTGCCGCCTAAAGTCGGTTCGGCCGGAAACGGAGATATTGTGCGAGCTGGCGCGGCGGCTCCTGCCAGACAGTCCGGTCGATTTCGAGGCCTTCAAACAGCACCGCACTATCCGCGAAGCCATTGCGCGCATCGTGCCGGGTCTGGAGGATCTGGCGGATATCGACATCGCCAAACGCGAATTCCATATCCGCGGACGCATTCTGCACGCACCAGAGTTCAAAACCAAATCGGGGCGCGCGCACTTTGTCGTGCGCGACCTGCCTCCGGTGAAGGGGGGACTGCTTCTGACCACGGTGCGCTCAGAAGGGCAGTTCAACTCGATCATCTATGAACGTACCGACAGCTATCGTGGCATGGACCGCCTGGACGTGATGATGAACGCCGAAGACATGGCCGGGCTTGGTCTCAGAGACGGCGACGCCGTGGTGGTGGAGTCCGAACACGGCCTGATGAACGGCGCGCGGGTGCGGGTCTTCGATCTGGCGCGCGGCTCGGTTATGGCCTACTACCCCGAAGCCAATGTGCTGACCGCTACGGCGGTCGACCCGCGTAGCCGCACCCCGTCCTTCAAGGCCACGCCTGTGCAGGTGCGAAAAAACGCCTAACCTTCCCTTGTAATCTCTCTGTCACCATCCCTAATGATAATAGGCGCGGACAGACGGATGGGGGCACAGATGAAAACGCTGATGATGTGGATCAGGCGGTTGCTTATGGCGCTGATCCTGATGGCGGGTCTGGCCTATGCCGGGGCCTGTGGCTACCTGTTTGTGGTGCAACGCGACAAGCTCTACATAACGCCGCACGCCGATATTCGTCCAAACGTCTCTGAAGTGCCCGGCATCCGGGATATTCGCTTGAAAACCCCCGATGGCGAGACGCTTCAGGCCTGGTATCTGCCGCCGGCGCACGGGCGGCCCCTTTATCTTTTCTTCGGCGGACAAGGGCGACCGCTGGACCAACAAAGCCACCGCTATGTCGAAATGCACAAACGCGGTGACGGCTTCCTGGCTCTGGCCTATCGCGGCTTTTCGGCTTCAACGGGAACGCCGACCGAAGACGGTCTGTTCATGGATGGACTGGTCGCCTACGACTGGCTGAAACAGTCAGGCTATCAGCCGCAACAGATCGTCATTCACGGTCATTCACTCGGCTCAGGTGTGGCGACCTACGTGGCAACCCAGCGTCCCGCCAAAGGCCTGATCCTCGAAGCCCCGTTCACGGCGGCGTCCGACGTGGCGCAGGAGCGTTACCCCTACATACCGGTGCAATGGCTGATGCTGGACAAGTTTGCTAACCGCGACCGCATCGGCTTTGTGCATATGCCGATCCTGATTGTGCACGGCGACCGCGACGACATGATCCCCTTTGCGCACGGTGAGCATTTGTACGCGCTGGCCCCGCAACCCAAGACCTTCAAACGTATGGCGGGCGAAGGCCATTCGACCCTCACCCGCACCGGTATCTATGGCGTTTATGACAACTGGCTTAGCTCACTTCACTAAGCTAAGCGCCTGACCCTCGTTGATTGCGGCCACGGCGGCCTTTAACGTTGCCATATCGGCATTGCCGCTGGCCTCTATCACCAGCCGCTCACCAATGACCACCGAATAGCTCCCCGACTGCGAATCCCCATCCCACTTCTCGCTGATAATCTTGCCCTTGTCCGAGTGGACCTTTTCGTAGCTGTTGCCGCTCTGGCTGGACGAAGAGACGTTCATCGCCGTGCCAAAGGCTGCCAGCGCCCCCATTGCCCCGATGTCAGACACCTTCAGCTCAACGCGCTTGTCGCCCTGCGCATAGACGGCGTGTGCCTCCGAGGCCGAATAGCTGCCCGTACCGCCGCCCGAGGCCCCCGCCTCGCTCTTGGCCGCGCCGATGAAGGTGGCAGGCAGCAGGGCATCAAGCTTGGCCGGCTCCACCGCCGGGGTGGCCTTGCCCTCTTCCATGGCCTTGGCCGCGGCCTCCATCTTCTTCGCGGCCGCTTCAAGGTCGTTACCATTAACCTGCACCGAGCCGTTGGGCGTGTCGACCTTCATCTGACCGGTCAGGTTCGGTGCCCCGCCCGCCATCATCCTAGTTGCCATAATTGCTCCGGTGATGCCGCCGATGATCAGTTGAATGACGATCATGACCACGACGACAACCGCCGTGTAACCCATGCTTTTTTCTTTGGGCGACTGCATAAGGCGCGGCAAGCCGGTGTACAGCAGGTAGAGACCATAAAGCCCCAGCAGACCCAATACCCCCAGCATCGGCAGCAGGGCAAAAATCCCCGCCAGCCACCCCGCTGTCATCGCGTAGGACGCGACCTTGAAGGCCTGCACATCGTTTTTGACGCCGCCAAAATTGGGGGCCAGCGCGTTGATAACAAAGGCAGCGATGTAGACCGACACGATCGACAGCACATAGCCCAGCACCGCGATGATCAGGCCGCTGACGACCGGCAGTTTGCTACTAATGCCCATAAAGGACATGCCGACCAGACTGTTGCCGACAAAGCCGGCAATGGCCGGGATGGCCGCCAAAATCATCACATAGCCGGTGGTGAGGGCGGCCTTGCTGGTGGGCTCAGAGGCGATTGTTTCCCACTCTGGCGACGGGCGCAGCAAGATGCCCCTGATGCGGTCCAGGATCGGCGGACGGGTGGTGGCTTCGACGGTCGACATGAAAACTCCCCTGAGAGGTGAAAAAGTGATGCATAGTCGGTCAGCCGATGGCCGGGGTCAATCGCGTGTTTTCAGTATCTGTCCAGGGCCACATAGGCCAGAAGATCGCCGGCTCTCGCTGCCGTTGCGTGCGGCAGGCGACGGATGAGCACGTCGCTTTGGGCGAAGACGGCGATCAGGGCCGAGTCCTGATCGGCAAAGGGCCGCAGGGCCGGGCAACCCTTGTCATCCGTCACAATGCGCCCCCTGAGCCAGGTTTCGCGCGGACCGTTGGCGGCAATATCGACGGCGGCGGGCAAACTTAAAACCGTGTCGCGTCTGACTTGCCCTAACGCGGCTTCGATCCAGGGCTTGAGGAACAGTTGCGCGCAAACCATGCTGGAGGCCGGATTGCCGGGCAGGCCAAGCACGCGACGACCGTCATTGAGCGCACCCGTCCAGGTCGGCTTGCCGGGCCGGATATTGACGCTGCCAAAGTCGATACTGAGCCCCAGCCGCTCCAGCGCCGGTTTGACGAGATCATAGTCGCCGACACTGGCCCCGCCGATGGTGACGATCAGGTCGGCCTCTGTGTCTTTCAGTGCGTCGTGAATACCGTCCAGATCGTCGCTTTCGACACCGACAAAGCTGGCCTTCGCCCCCCACTGACGGCACATGGCCAAAAGCGCAAAAGAGCCGGACTCAAAAATCTGATCCTCGCGCGGCTCGCTTCCCGGCGCGACCAGTTCATCACCGGTCGAGAGGATGGCAATGCGCGGCCGGCGCGCCACCCTCAGTGTCTTTTGACCCGCTGCCGCCGCCAGAGACAGCCGCCAGGCATCGAGCCGCAGCCCCACCGAGAGCAGTTCGTGCCCGGCCTTGAAGTCCTGCCCTCGGGGGCGGATGTGCGTCTTGGGGTCGTTCCAGCCGTCGGGCTCAATAAACACACCCATCTCGGTGACGCGGACATTTTCCTGAATGACTACGGCCTTGGCCCCGTCGGGCACCGGTGCGCCGGTATAGATGCGCACACATTCGCCCCATTCAATGCGACCTTCGAAACGGCGCCCCGCAGCGCTCTCACCTATTAGGCGCAAGGGTGCGCCCTGCGCCACCGGGTCGGTCAGCGACTTACAGATGGCATAGCCGTCCATGGCCGAGGCATCAAACGGCGGCTGGTCGCGTGTGGCGATGACCGGCTCGCTCAGAACACGGCCCAGCGCCTTCGACAAGGCAACCTTGCGCGTCTGCGGCGCCGGAGCGACCTCGCGCATAAACGTGACGGCCTCGTCAACGGGGATACCCTTGCGCGTCATTTTTCCAGAAGCCTCGGCATCAGTTCGACCATGTTGCACGGGCCGTGGCGCGAATCGAGCTGCCAGCGGATGACCTTGTCCCAGCCGTCTTTGCACGCGCCGTTCGACCCCGGCAGGCAGAAGACGAAGACGCCGCGGATGATCCCCGCCAGCGCCCGCGATTGCAGGGTGGACAGGCCCACGGTCTGAAAACTGACCATATGGAAGATGGTCGAAAAGCCGTCGATACGCTTGTCGAACAGAGGCTCGACCGCTTCGGGGGTCACGTCGCGCCCGGTAATGCCGGTGCCGCCGGTCGAGATGATGACATCAACATTGCCTGAGTCGATCCAGTTGGTGATGACGGTGCGAATATGGTCCTTGTCGTCGCGCACCAGTTCCCGTGCCGCCACATGATGACCCGCCGCCGTGATGCGCGCGTCCAGAAGATCACCCGAGGTATCGGTGTTGCGCGTGCGACTGTCCGACACGGTAAGGACGGCGATATTGACCGGCGTAAACGGACGGTCAGGGTCGATGCGCCCCGCGCCGATGTAGGATTTTTCTTTATCCGTTAGTTCCATTCTATCCTCCGGTGACGGACATGGTCCGGCGCGGTGTGTAGGCGGTTGGCGGGGCCTGCCCCCCGATGAAAAAGTCGTGCGCCTTCGGTTTGTGGCGCAGGGCCTCGGACATGGCCGCGCTGAGGGCGGCATTGCTGGTGTCTTCACGCAGCGCGGCCCGAAGGTCGACATGATCGTCCTGCCCGAGACACATGTAGAGCTGACCCGTGCAAGTGACACGCACGCGGTTGCAGGTGTCGCAGAAATTATGGCTCAACGGTGTGATCAGGCCCAGCCGCCCGGCGGTTTCGGCCACGTGGTAATAGCGCGACGGTCCGCCCGTGGTGTCGCTCAAAGGCGTGATGTCCCAGAAGCTTTGCAAATCGGCCATCACGTCGCGTAGCGACACGAACTGGTCTTCGCGCCCGGAAATCTCTTCACCGAGCGGCATGGTCTCGATCAGAGAGATGTCCATACCGTTGGCGTGGGCAAAGCGGATCATCTCCGGCAGAGAGTGGCGATTGTCCTGCTGCAGGGCGACCGTATTCAGCTTGACCTTCAGGCCCACTTTTTGCGCCGCCGCGATGCCATCCAGCACTTTTTTGATATCTCCACCGCGCGTAATGCGGCGGAAGGTGTCGGCGTCCAGACTGTCGAGCGAGACATTGATCCGCCGGATGCCGGCCGCCACCAGATGCGGCGCAGCCTCAGCCAGAAGTGTGCCGTTGGTGGTCAGGGTCAGCTCTTTCAGGTGGCCCTTATGCACCTGCGTGCCCAGACGTTTCAGGAAGTCCAGAATACCCCTGCGCACCAGAGGCTCCCCGCCCGTGATGCGCAAGCGTGTTACCCCCTGCTCGATCAGGAACAGGCAGAGGCGATCAAGCTCTTCAAAACTCAGCAGATTTTCGCGGGGAAGAAACGTCTGTCTCTCCGACATGCAATAGGTACAGCGCAGGTCGCAGCGGTCCGTCACCGAAATCCGCACATAGGAGATGTGGCGGTTGTAAGCGTCGGTCAGGGCGGGTTCAGAACGCATGTCTTTGAATAGCCGGAAAATTGCGGTCAGGACAAGGGCTCAGACGGCAAGGTCCGTTTTCGAACGGGCTATGCGTCCGAATAAGGCGTCCCCGACCCCAGGTACGCCCTATTGCGCCATGTAGATGATCGGATAGGGATTGCCGGCCGCGTCGGTCTGCGACCGCCCCGTCACCGAAAATCCGCATTTTTCATAAAAGAGGACATTGCCTGTCACCTGTTCGTTGACCTCGACGATCAGCGGCCCTTTCAGCGCGCGGGCATGGGCGATCAGGGCGCGCCCCACACCGTGCCGTTGCTGCGCCGGATCGACAAACAGCATGGCCAGCGTGTTTTGACCCGCCAGCACGCAGAAGCCGGCGGGGGCACTGTCCTTTTCTGCCACCCACACTTCGCCATCCATCAGCCCGGCCAGCAGGTAGGGGCGGTAAATGTCGATATCGCCCTCGGCGAGGAAGTCGTAGGCGGCGCGCACCGATTCTTCCCAGATGCGCGTCAGGGCGGCGACGTCGGCGGTGGTTGCGGGGCGGATCACCCCACCAGTACCTTGTCGATCCAGCGGGCCGCCAGCGAGGGCCACTGATCGTGCGTGCCGTCCAGCTCACGCAGGGCAAAGCCATGCGGGGCTTGCGGGAAGATGTGGGCATCGACCTCGCTGCCCGTCTGCTGCATGGCTTTGATCAGGTTCAGCGCGTGATCGACCGGCACGACCTGATCGTGCAGGGCGTAGGCTAAAAATATCGGCATTCGGGGGATACCGTGTGGCTCGGCGGTGATGCCGATGGGCCAGGCGTCGTAAAAGGCCTGCTTTTCGGCAGGCGGATAGTCCGGTTTACCCGCGGGCGCCTTATAGTCGCGGTGATTGGCATTGATCGGGGCATAGGCGATCAATGCCCCTTTGGCCTTTTGGGAATGGTCCTGACAGGCCATGACGCCCGCCAGATGCCCGCCCGACGACAGGCCCACGTGCAGCAGCGGCAGAGGCGCCAGGCTTGCAAGATAATCGAGCGCCTTGAGGCCGTCCGTCAGCGCAATGTCATACGGCCACACACCGCCGTCCGCATCCGCTTGCCCGGGCATCCGGTGCGTCAGCACATAGGCGTCGATGCCCTGCGCATTGAGCCACAGGGCAACCTCTACCCCCTCTTTGTCATGAACAAGATGGATATAACCGCCCCCGCCATAGACAAGGGCCCTGGCCCGTGCGGGAGCTGGAGCCAAAAAAACGCTCATTTCTGCGCGCGTGATGCGCTTATGGATACGGTCTGGCCACGCCCCCTCCGGCGCATTGGCCGCCCCGTCGGATAGTGCAATCACACGATCCGGCAGTGGGGCTTCGACGGGCAAGGCGGGGGTGGCATTTGGCATGGGCTTGTCCTTTTTATATGTGGCAAGCGGTACAGAAGAGGCGGGAAGGGGTCAATCTTCTATGCCTCCCGGCGATGCGATTACGCGGCCACCTGTTCACGCGACAGAAGCGTCTGATAGGCCCCTTCGACGGCGGCGATGACGCGGGAGTCATTCGCCAGCGCTTCCGGAAAGACCTTGCGATAGGCGAGAAAGGTCGCCACGTCCGACAGGTCGTCTTTCAGCCCCTTGCCCATAGCGATCAGCTCATCGGCCAGCGGATCGGTGATCGTCTCACCGGCCACAGCCTTCGCGCGGATAAAGCGCATCCATGCAGCCAGTGGCACGCCAAAGCGGCTCACCTCCTGACCCTTTTCCAGCGCCTCGGACAGCGACGACAAGAGGCGGATCGGCAGCTTCTGCGAGCCGTCCCAGGCGATCTGCGACAGGAGGTGACGGATGGCTGGATTGCGGAAGCGTTTCAGAATTGCTTCGGAATAGGCGGTCAGGTCGAGGCCCTTGGGCGCTTCCAGCAGCGGCACCACGTCGCTCAGCATCAGATCACGCGCCAGTTGGGCCAGCTCAGCGTCCTTCATCGCTTCCGACACGCTCTCGATGCGCTTGTGCAGGCCAGTATAGGCGATCGTCGAGTGCGGCCCATTGAGCAGGCGCAGCTTGGCGCGCTCATAGGCTGGGACATTGTCGGTCAGGATAACGCCGACTGAGGCCCAGTCGGGACCGCCGTCGTGGGCGTGTTCCTCGATCACCCACTGGGTAAAGGCTTCGCGCTGGATCGGCCAGGCGTCTTCGAGGCTGATGGCGGCCTTGACGCGCTCACGCAGGGCGTCGTCGGTGGCCGGAGTGATGGAGTCGACCATGGTGCAAGGGCAGGCGAGATCGGCCTCGATATTCGCCGCCAGCGTGGCGTCGAGTTTGTCCACAAAGGCGACCACAGCGGCCTTCAGGCGGTGGCCATTCTTGGGCAGGTTATCGCACGGGATGAGCACAAAGGGGGGCAGGCCGGCCATATAGCGACGACGCAGGCCTTCGGCCACATAGCCGATATAGGATTTCGGGGTCTGAGGGTGGGCCAGATCGTGGACGATATCTGGATGGGCGAAATCGAGTTCCCAGTTGGGATCGAGACAATAGCCTTTTTCAGTCACGGTCGAAGTGACGATCTGCACTTCGGGGCGTGTCAGGCGCTCCAGCACGCCTTCGATGTCTTCGGGCCCGACCAGCACTTCGCGCATCGAACCGAGGACCTGATATTCGATCTTTTCATCGAGAATAGCCAGCGTGTAGAGACCGTCCTGCGGGGCCAGCGCATCGCGCACGCCCTTCGAATGCAGCGACACGCCGCAGATGCCCCAGCGCGGGTCTGTGGCCAGCAGGGCATCGACGAAGGCCGCCTGATGGGCGCGGTGAAAGGCACCGGGACCGAAATGGACAATCCCGACCGAGACCCCTGCCGGATCATAGGCGGGTTTGATGACATCGGACTTCAGGGCGTCGAGCGTGGCAAGCGACAGGCGGGTCATGCGATTTCTTTCGGGCTATGAAATTAGCTAAACTGTGAAAATTCCGATGGAGCGTCCCAGGGAATTATCTCTGTTATAACGGGCGCGGTGCATAGGGGAAACGCCGTTTTCCCCATGATACCTACAAAGTGACGCCATTCTTCCAGATGGCGATTTCCCGCTCGTCGTTCTTTTCGTTGTTGGACCGTTCGCCCGACGCCACGCGCAGGATGAGATCGATCAGATCATCGGCGGTTTCGTCCAGCGTCTTGCCCTCCAGCGCCTGACCCGCATTAAAGTCGATCCAGTGCGGTTTCTTTTCGGCCAGAGCGGTGTTCGAGGCGATTTTCAGCGTCGGGGCGGGGAAGCCCAGCGGCGTACCGCGGCCAGTGGTGAAAAGCACGATTACGGCCCCGGCTGCCGTAAGGGCGGTCGAGGACACGGCATCATTGCCGGGCGCTTCGAGGAGCGACAGCCCCGGCTGCGTGGCGCGCTCGCCATAGCGCAGCACCTCAGTCAACTGGCTGAGGCCGCCTTTTTGCACGGCCCCCAGCGACTTTTCTTCGAGCGTGGTGATGCCCCCGGCCTTGTTGCCCGGTGACGGGTTTTCAAACACCGGCTGGTTGTTGTCGAGAAAGTATTGTTTGAAGTCGTTGACCACCTCGACGACCTGATGAAACACCCCTTCGTCCTTGGCGCGGGCCATCAGGATGCGTTCTGCCCCGAAGACTTCCGGAATTTCGGTCATGATCGACTGACCGCCCGCCTGCGCCACAATGTCGGCCACCCGCCCAACCAGCGGATTGGCGGTCAGGCCCGAAAAGCCGTCTGAGCCGCCGCACTTGACGCCGATGGCGAGGTCGGAGACGTTGCACAGTTCGCGCTGATCCTTTTCGATCACCTTCACGAGTTCTTCCAGCGCCTCAAGGCCCGCATCGTGCTCGTCCTCAACCATCTGGGCGGCGAAGTATTTGAGGCGGTCAGGGGTGCGGCCTTCAATCTCACCGATCAGGGCGCTGAGCTGATTGTTCTCGCAGCCCAGACCGACGATCAGCACGCCGCCCGCATTGGGATGCGCCGCCAGCGCCGCCAGCAGCTTTCGCGTATGGTTGAGGTCGTCGCCGAGTTGCGAGCAGCCGAGCGGATGGGTCAGGGCATAGACGCCATCGACGCGGCCCCTGAAGCGCTCGCTTGCCACCTTGGCCAGCCGCTCGGAGGTGCGCGCCACACAGCCCACTGTGCACAGTATCCAGATTTCATTGCGGATACCGACGCGCCCGTCCGCACGGCGATAGCCCATAAAGGTGCGCGTGTCGGGGTGCGAGCCCGGCCCTTCGGCGGTCACGGGCGCGTAGTTATAATCCTCAACCCCCGTCAGAGAGGTGGCCAGGTTGTGCGTATGGACGTGTTCTCCCGCCTTGATCGGTGCGATGGCGTGCCCGATGCGAAAACCGAATTTCAGCACCGGCGCGTCCACCGCGATGTCACGCAGGGCGACCTTGTGTCCTTTGGGGATGTCGGTGCGGAGCGTCAGTCGCACATCGCCAAAATCGAGCACCTCCCCGGCGCTCAGCGCTTCGACCGCAATCGCCACATCGTCGGTTGCGTGCACGCGCACATAGCGCACCATAGCCGGGGCTTTGACGTCGTTAGGACCAAGGGCCGCGCAGGCGGAAGAGTCGTCGGGCATAATCGCTGACTTTCTGACGCCCGTCGTGCTCTGACCCGAGCCCGCGAACGCTGTTTTTTATGTTGACGGTTGGTAACCGGTGTCATACCTCTGAAAGCTGTGCAAAGGCAAGAGGCGTAACAGAGCTACGGACGGAAAATCTGCGTGCTTGCCCGAAAGTGCGCTTTACCGCTAAATATAACAGATAAAACGGACTTTTGTATGGGGCCGTTTCGTAATTCAGGCCGGAAGCAAAACTCACACATGACCCCCACCGCTCTTTCCGAAGGCGCTCCCGATCCCGTCGAAGACTTCCTGAAGCGCCGCAAGAAGGCGACTATCAATGACGTGGCCTCTCTGGCGCGGGTGTCGAAGAAGACGGTGTCGCGCGTGATCAACCATTCGCCGTCGGTGCGCGCCGAAACCCGCGATCAGGTCAATGCCATCATCGCCCGCATCGGCTTCAAACCGGACCCGCAGGCGCGCGGCCTGGCCTTTCGCCGCTCCTTCCTGCTGGGCCTTGTCTATGACAACCCCAATGCCCAGTACGTTATCAATATTCAGAACGGTGTCTTGGACTGCATCCGCGGCTCGGGTACCGAGCTGGTGGTTCACCCGTGCGACAAGACCAGCCCGGACTTTATCGACGAAATCCGCGACTTTGTGGAATTGCAGCGACTGTCCGGAGTGATCGTCCTGCCGCCTATCGCCGAGAACCGCCAACTGCTGTCTGCGCTTGATGATCTTGACGTGCCCTATGTGCGCATTACCGCCATGCCGGGCGAAGAAAACACACCGCCTATCGCCTCGACGCAGGTGGTATCAAGAGACCGCATGGGCTGTCGCGCGGCGGCCGAGCATCTGGCCGATCTGGGGCACAGCCGCATCGGCTTCATCTCAGGCCCGGCGGGTTACGCCTCGGCGCGCCAACGTCGCCAGGGCTTCGATGAAGGGCTGACAGGGCGTGGTCTGACGCTTGATCCCGTCCTGATCGTACAGGGGGAATATACCTTCGAGTCGGGCTATCTGGCGGGCAAGGCGCTGTTGTCGCAATCGCCGCGCCCGACCGCCATCTTCAGCTCAAACGACGAAATGGCAGTCGGGGTCTATAAGGCGGCCGCCGAGCAAGGGCTCAGCATCCCCGATGACCTCAGCGTGGTAGGCTATGACGACGCGCCGATCGCCGCCCGCGTCACGCCCGGCCTGACCAGTGTGCGCGCCCCCATCCGCGACATGGGACGAGCCGCCGCCGACGCCCTGATCGCCGAAAACCGCAAGGACAGCACTATTTTTGACACGACGCTGATCGTGCGGCAATCGACCGGCCCAGCAGTGCTGGCGTTCAAGCCGTAAAACGGCTTTCTGCGAACGCGTCTAAATTAGACATTGATAAAAGCCATGACACCGGTTACCTGTTGAGCGGGAGATCATGCACCCGAAGGCCGTCATCAAACTCATCCAGAACGGTCCACGGTTTCGCTTTGTTTCGGTATCTATAACATGTCCAAGCCTTTGATTTTGAACGAAGACCGTCTGTTTTCGGCAGACCCGGCACAGCGCGCGGTGGCCCGCGAGCTGTATGCGCTGATCAAGGATTACCCCATCCTGTCGCCGCACGGTCATACGGACCCGCAATGGTTCGCCGACAACGCCAATTTCGGCAGCGCGACTGAGCTGTTTCTGGCACCTGACCATTACATCTACCGCATGCTCTATTCTCAGGGCTATGACCTGAACGATCTGGGCGTGGGCTCAAAAGCCGGGCCTTCGACCGCCGATCCGCGCAAGGCGTGGAAAATCTTTGCCTCCAATCAGCACCTGTTCCGCGGCACGCCGACCGCCATGTGGATGAACCACGTGTTCGGTCACATCATGGGTTTCGACAAGCGTCTTGATGAGACGACGGCGGATGCGTATTTCGACCGCATCGGTGAGCTTTTGGCGTCAGACGCCTATAAGCCGCGCGCCCTGTTTGAACGCTTCAATATCGAGCTTCTGGCCACCACCGAGTCCCCCACCGACACGCTGGAGCACCATCAGAAAATTCGCGCATCGGGCTGGAAGGGCCGCGTCGTCACCGCCTACCGCCCCGATCCGGTTATTGATGCCGAACACGAGGACTTCCGCGACAAGCTGAAAGTGTTTGCCGAGCTTTCCGGCGAAGACGTCTATAGCTGGAAGGGTTATCTGGCCGCCCACCGCAAACGCCGTGATTTTTTTATGGAGATGGGTGCGACCTCAACCGACCACGGCCACCCGACGGCGAAGACCGCCAATCTGTCGGGTGCGCAGTCCGAGGCCCTGTTCAACCGCATTATCGCCGGGGAAATTACCCCTGCCGATGCCGAGCTGTTCCGCGCCCAGATGCTGACTGAAATGGCGCGCATGAGCCTTGATGACGGGCTAACCATGCAGATTCACCCCGGCTCATTCCGCAACCACAATCAGACGATCTTTGAAACCTTCGGGCGCGACAAGGGCTGCGACATCCCGCTGGCCACCGATTACGTCAATGATCTTAAGCCGCTGCTGGACGCTTTCGGTAACGAAAAGGCCCTGACAGTCATCTTGTTTACGCTGGATGAGACCTCCTATTCGCGCGAACTGGCGCCGTTGGCCGGGCACTATCCGATCCTGAAGCTCGGCCCGTCGTGGTGGTTCCACGACTCGCCTGAAGGCATGACGCGCTTCCGCGAACAGGTCACCGAAACCGCCGGCTTCTACAATACGGTCGGCTTCAACGACGATACGCGCGCCTTCCTTTCGATCCCGGCGCGCCACGACGTCGCCCGCCGCATCGACGCCAACTTCCTGGCGCGACTGGTGGTCGAACACCGCCTCGAACTGGAAGACGCGGCCGAGACGATCAAGGACCTGACCTATAACCTGCCCAAGGCGGCCTATAAGCTGTAGGCTTTTGTGGAAGCAAGACGAAGGGGTCACAGACCCCTTCACCCCATAAAAGAAGAGCCCCGCTTTTGTCAGCGAGGCTCCGTGTATCTGGGTGCAGGGGTCTGCGTCCCCTGCTAGACTTAACGCGTACTATTCAGCCGCAACCGTAGAGGCCACATCGGCATATTCTTCGATCTGGTCGAAGTTCATATAGCGATAGACTTCAGCGCCCTTGGCATTGATGACGCCCATGTCGGAGAGGTATTCCTCGACGGTGGGCAGACGGCCGAGCTTAGAGGCAATGGCCGACAGTTCCGCCGAGGCGAGGAAGACATTGGTGTTCTTGCCCAGACGGTTGGGGAAGTTGCGCGTCGAGGTCGAAACCACGGTGGCACCTTCGCGCACCTGAGCCTGATTGCCCATGCACAGCGAACAGCCCGGCATTTCCATACGTGCCCCGGCGGTGCCCAGCACGTTGTAGTGGCCTTCCTTGGTCAGTTCTGCGGCGTCCATTTTGGTCGGCGGGGCAACCCACAGGCGCGTCGGGATGTCCTTCTTGCCGTTGAGCAGCAGGGAGGCGGCGCGGAAGTGGCCGATATTGGTCATGCACGAGCCGATGAAGACTTCGTCGATGGCTGTGTTCTGCACGTCGGACAGCAGGCGCGCATCGTCCGGATCGTTCGGGGCGCACAGGATTGGCTCTTTGATGTCGTTGAGGTCGATGTCGATGATCGCCGCGTATTCGGCGTCGGCATCGGCTTCCATCAGCACCGGGTTGGCCAGCCAGTCTTCCATCGCCTTGATCCGGCGTTGCAGCGTGCGGGCGTCTTGGTAGCCGTCCGCGATCATGTTCTTCATCAGTACGATGTTCGAGGTCATGTACTCGATGATCGGCTCTTTGTTGAGCTTCACGGTGCAGCCCGCCGCCGACCGCTCTGCCGAGGCGTCGGTCAGTTCAAACGCCTGTTCGACCTTCAGGTCCGGCAGGCCTTCGATTTCGAGGATGCGGCCGGAGAAGGCGTTGACCTTGCCGGCCTTGGCGACGGTCAGCAGGCCCTGCTTGATGGCGTAGTAGGGGATGGCGTGGACGAGGTCACGCAGGGTGATGCCCGGCTGAAGCTGGCCCTTGAAGCGGACAAGGATGGATTCCGGCATGTCGAGCGGCATGACGCCGGTTGCGGCACCGAAGGCCACCAGGCCCGAACCGGCGGGGAAGGATATCCCGATGGGGAAGCGAGTGTGCGAATCGCCGCCGGTGCCGACTGTGTCCGGCAGGAGCAGACGGTTCAGCCACGAGTGGATGACCCCGTCGCCCGGACGCAGGGCCACACCGCCGCGGTTGGAGATAAAGGCCGGCAGTTCGCGATGCGTCTTGACATCGACCGGCTTCGGATAGGCCGCCGTGTGGCAGAAGGACTGCATGACCAGATCGGCCGAGAAGCCTAGGCAAGCGAGGTCTTTCAGCTCGTCGCGGGTCATCGGGCCCGTGGTGTCCTGAGAGCCGACCGTAGTCATCTTGGGCTCGCAGTAGGTGCCCGGACGGATGCCTTGCCCTTCGGCCAGACCGCAGGCCTTGCCGACCATCTTTTGCGCCAGCGTGAAGCCCTTGCCCGAATCGACCGGGGCGACAGGCAGGCGGAAGGCGGTAGAAGCCGGCAGGCCCAGAAACTCACGCGCCTTGGCAGTCAGCGAGCGACCGATGATCAGGTTGATGCGGCCGCCCGCCTGCACTTCGTCCAGAATAACGTGCGACTTGAGCTGGAAGTCGGCGATCTTTTGCCCGGCCTTTTCGACCTTACCCTCATAGGGGTAGATGTCGATGACATCGCCCATATTCATCTGCGACACATCGACTTCGATGGGCAGGGCGCCGGAATCTTCCTGCGTGTTGAAGAAGATCGGGGCAATCTTGCCACCGAGGGTCACGCCGCCAAAGCGCTTGTTCGGCACGTAAGGGATGTCTTCGCCGGTCGCCCAGATGACCGAGTTGGTCGCCGATTTACGCGACGACCCGGTGCCGACCACGTCCCCGACATAGGCGACGAGGTTGCCCTTGGCTTTCAGGTCTTCGATGAACTGGATCGGGCCGCGCTTGCCGTCCTCTTCCGGCGTGATGCCGGGCCGCGCGTTTTTCAGCATGGCCAGATAGTGCAGGGGGATGTCCGGGCGTGACCAGGCGTCCGGCGCGGGCGACAGGTCGTCCGTATTGGTTTCGCCAGTGACCTTGAACACGGTGACGGTGATCTTTTCTGCGACCTTGGGGCGCGAGGTGAACCATTCGGCCTCGGCCCACGACTGGATCACGTCCTTGGCGTTGGCGTTACCGGCCTTGGCCAGTTCCGCCACGTCGTGGAAGAAGTCGAACATCAGAAGCGTCTTTTTCAGCGCTTCGGCGGCGATCTTGCCAACCACAGCATCGCTCAGAAGGTCGATCAGCGGCTTGACGTTATAACCGCCAACCATGGTCCCCAGAAGCTCGGTCGCCTTTTCGCGGCTGATCAGCGCAACCGGGAAGTCGCCATGCGCCACCGCCGACAGAAAGGAGGCCTTGACCTTGGCCGCATCATCAACGCCCGGCGGCACGCGATAGGTGATCAGGTCGAGTAGGAATTCCGCTTCGCCGGCGGGCGGGCTCTTGATCAGTTCGATCACTTCGGCGGTTTGCTGTGCAGTCAGCGGCAGGGGCGGAATGCCAAGCGCGGCGCGCTCGGCCACATGGGCACGATAGGCTTCAAGCATCGGTACACCTTTAGAAAGGGTCTGGGGACGGACTTATGGAGTCCTTGGTTTGGCGCATATCGCAGGCGCGAAGCCTTGCATAGGCCGCAGGGGTAAAATGGGCGTGAAACGGTGCAGAAATTTGCATGGGTGAAGTTTGTTTTTCACCCCTGAACGGCGCTTTTGGCCATGATGCGGGCCTCAGGTGCTGGGCGGGTTGGCGTCGAGACAGGCCAGAACCTCCTGCCCAATATCGGCAGGCCAGACGCCAAGGCGCTGACGAAGCGCAGCACGATCCCCGGCAAACAGGGCGCGCGATGCCTCTTCAAAGCCTTCCCGATCGCCCGCCAAAGTGACCATGACGCGATAGGCGGCATTGACGCGCGCTCTTGGGTCCGGTCCACCTTTGCGCGCCGCGTCAATCAGCTTGCGCAAGGTCACTGACGCGCCCCCCGGCTGCTGCGCCAGCCACTCCCAATGGCGCGGCAAAAGCGTGACTTCGCGCGGCACGACCCCCAGCTTTGGCCGTCCGCGTTTGGCGGTTTCAGGCGCGATTTTAGGGGCGGGGGCATAGCGCGCCTGAACGGCCGCCGCGTCGCCGCGCAGGTCGAGATCGACCACCTGACCCGTGGCGCGATCAAAGACGAAAACAGGGGCGTCGGGTTGCGCCTCAATGGCCTTGTGGGCAGCCAGTGCGGCTTCGGCGGGCGGGCCAACAGACAGACGGCGGGCGGCCTGAAACACGGCATAGAGGGGTTCGGACGTCATCAGGCTCTCAGAATTTATTTTACCCGGATAAAAATATGCGCTATCAGCCCCAATGTCAAAGGAGAAGATCATGGACAGCCATGAAAAGAAGGCGGCGATCGCGGCCTACAAGGAACGCAAGGCGGTGAGCGGGGTCTATGCGGTGATCTGCAACGCCACGGGCGAGACGTGGGTGGGGGCCAGCCGCAATCTGGAGGCGCAGCAGAACGGCCTGTGGTTTGCGTTGCGACTGGGCAGCCATCGCCATGGCAGCCTGCAAGCTGCCTGGAACGCGCATGGTGAGACAGAGTTTCGCTATGAGGCGCTGGATCGCGTGCCGGAGGACTATTCCGACATGGCGCGCAAGGACGATCTGAAACGCCGCAAAGACCTGTGGCAGCAGCGGTTACAAGCTGAGGGGTTGCTATAAAAAAGAGCCCCGCCGAGTGACGACGGGGCTCATGAATCGGGGGCGGGGGGTAACCCTTCGCCTGCTTTACCAGACCTAGCCGCGGGCCAGATTGCGCAAAACGTAAGGCATTACGCCGCCGTTTTTGAAATATTCAAGCTCGGTCGGGGTGTCGATGCGGCAGCGCACGGGGAAGCGGGCCACCTTGCCGTCCGAGGCGCGGAACAGCTCAACGATCAGTTCCTGGCGCGGCTGTACGTTTTCGAGGCCGCGTATGGTGACGATTTCTTCGCCGGTCAGGCCCAGCTTCTGCCAGCCGTCGATCTTGAACTGCAAGGGCAGGACGCCCATGCCGACCAGGTTGGAGCGGTGGATGCGCTCGAACGACTCGGCGATGACGGCGCGCACGCCCTGAAGCTTGGTGCCCTTGGCCGCCCAGTCGCGCGACGAACCTGTACCATATTCCTTACCCGCGAAGATGACCATGCTGCGGCCTTCGGCCTTGTAGCGCATGGCGGCATCGTAGATGGCCATGACGTCACCCGACGGGAAGTGTTTGGTGACCCCGCCTTCGATGTCCGGCGTGATCTTGTTGCGGATGCGGATATTGGCGAAGGTGCCGCGCATCATGACTTCGTGGTGGCCGCGACGCGCGCCGTAGGAGTTGAACTCCGACACCGGCACGTCGTGGTTGGTCAGCCACTGACCGGCGGGCGAGGTCTTCTTGATCGAACCAGCCGGCGAAATGTGGTCGGTGGTGATCGAGTCGCCGAAGATGCCGAGCACGCGCGCTTCGACAACGTCGGTGACCTTTTCCGGCGTCATGCTCATGCCCTCGAAATAGGGCGGGTTGGCGACGTAGGTCGAGGTGGCATCCCACTGATAGGTCTGACCGCCCGACACGGAGATGGCCTGCCAGTGTTCATCGCCCTTGAAGACGTCGGCATAGCGGGCGCTGAACTTGTCGTGGGTGACGTTGGCGCGCTGAATCTCGGCGATCTCGGCATTGGTAGGCCAGATGTCCTTGAGATAGACCGGCTCGCCGTTGCTGCCGGTGCCGAGCGGATCGGTCGTCAGATTGACGTTGAGCGATCCGGCCAGCGCGTAAGCTACAACCAGCGGCGGCGAGGCCAGATAGTTGGCACGCACGTCGGGGTTCACACGGCCTTCGAAGTTGCGGTTGCCCGACAGGACCGAGCAGGCGACGAGATCGGCTTCGTTGACGGCCGCCGAAATGGCTTCGGGAAGCGGGCCGGAATTGCCGATGCAGGTGGTGCAGCCATAGCCGGTCAGGTTGAAGCCCAGGGCATCGAGATCGGCGGTCAGGCCCGCGGCATTGAGGTAATCCGTGACGACCTGAGAACCGGGGGCCAGCGAAGTCTTGACCCACGGTTTGACGCTGAGGCCCAGCGCCTTGGCCTTGCGCGCCACCAGACCGGCGGCGATCAGCACCGACGGGTTGGAGGTGTTGGTGCACGAGGTGATGGCGGCAATGACCACATCGCCGTGCTTGACGCTGTAGTCGGTGCCGGCGACGGCGGCGGAGCGGGTTTCGTCGCCCGCCTTGTTGAATTCACCGCTCAGGGCCTTGGCAAATTCCGATGCCGCGTCGGTCAGCAGCACGCGGTCCTGCGGACGCTTGGGACCGGCCAGAGACGGCAGCACGCCACCAAGGTCAAGCTCCAGCGTATCTGTAAAGACCGGATCGTTTTCCGGATCGAGCCACAGGCCTTGTTGTTTGGCATAGGCTTCGACCAGAGCGACGCGGGCGGGCTCACGGTTGGTGGCCTTCAGATAGTCGATGGTCGCCTGCGACACCGGGAAGAAGCCGCAGGTGGCGCCATATTCCGGAGCCATATTGGCAATGGTCGCCTGGTCTTCGAGCGACAGGGTGGTCAGGCCCTCGCCGAAATATTCGACGAACTTACCCACGACGCCCTTTTTGCGCAGCATCTGGGTGATGGTCAGGACGAGGTCGGTGGCAGTGGCCCCTTCCGGCAGCCTGCCGGTCAGCTTGAAGCCGATAACTTCGGGGATCAGCATGGGGATGGGCTGGCCCAGCATGGCGGCTTCGGCCTCGATGCCGCCGACGCCCCAACCGAGCACACTCAGGCCGTTGACCATGGTGGTGTGTGAATCGGTGCCGACCACCGTGTCCGGATAGGCGACGTCGCCGCCTGCGGCGACGCTGGTCCACACAGTCTGGGCCAGGTATTCCAGATTGACCTGATGGCAGATGCCGGTGCCCGGCGGCACTACGCGAAAATTGTTAAAGGCCGACGAGCCCCAGCGCAGGAAGTTATAGCGCTCCATATTGCGCTCATATTCGCGGTCCACATTCTTTTTGGCCGCATCCGCCGTGCCGAAATAATCGACCATGACCGAATGGTCGATGACTAGGTCCACCGGGTTGAGCGGATTGATCTTGGCCGGATCGGCCCCCAGCTTGACCATGGCGTCGCGCATGGCCGCCAGATCCACGACGGCGGGAACGCCGGTGAAGTCCTGCATCAGGACGCGCGCCGGGCGGAAGGCGATTTCGTGTTCGACCGAGCCCTTGTTGTCGATCCAGTTGGACAGCGCCTGGATGTCGGCCTTGGTCACCGACACGCCGTCTTCGTTTCGCAGCAGGTTTTCCAGCAACACCTTCAGCGAAGCCGGCAGCCGAGAGATGTTGGGCAGGCCGTTGGCTTCGGCGGCCTTCAGGTCAAAATAGGTGTAGGTGTGCTCGCCGACGGTGAGTTCGGCCTTAGAAATAAAGCTGTCGAGGGACATGGTCGCTTTTCCTTCCGACCGCGTAAGGGTGGGAACATCGCGGCCCCCAATGGGCCTGAAACCGGCGTCGCGCGTTCCGCCCTGACGGACGCACAGGGTCCTGTCCGGGGTCGCACGGTTACCGGCCGATGGCGCGGTCAATTGCCTTCTAAACCGCTTCCGGCTACTCGTCTATGAAGAAGCCCCAGCCGTGGGGAATTTGTTCGGAAGTTTTCGCCTGATGGCCCTCTCTCTTGTGGTGGACGCGCTGAGCCTGAAAAAAGGCTACCGCCATCTGATCAATGACTTGTCGTTTTTTGTCGCTCCGGGTGAGTGCGTCGCCCTCACCGGGGCCAATGGGGTGGGCAAGACGACGCTGCTGCGCACACTGGCCGGATTTATCCGCCCCGACGGCGGCCGCGCGCGCTATGTGGACGGCGTTGATCCGGAAGAGTCAGTGGCGGCGCAGGCGCATTATCTCGGTCACGCCGAAGCCCTGTCGCCCGGGCGTCTGGCCGGGGCGGAACTGGACTTTCAGCGCGCCTTTCTGGGGGGCACGGCGGCGGGACAGGCCGAGGCGATCCGGCGGCTGAACCTGTCGCCTCTGCTGGAGCTGGAAACACGGATGCTGTCGGCGGGGCAGAAGCGGCGACTGTCCTGCGCGCGGCTGATCATGGCCAGGCGGCCCGTCTGGCTGCTTGATGAGCCCATGTCGCCGCTCGACACCGAACACCGGGCGAAGCTGGCCGAACTGATGCAGTCGCATCTGAGCGAGGGGGGGCTGATTGTCTGCGCCGTGCATGATCCGCTGCCGTTTGAGGTGCGGGAACTGCGCCTGATGGCACCGGCGATGGAGACGGTCTATGGGTGAGTATGTTATCTCTCCTCCCTTGCAAGCCTTTGGGCGCAGCGGGGGAGGTGGCACAGCTTGTCTGCGCCGGAGGGGGCATTCGATCGGTGACGCCCTCTCCATCCCTTCGGGGTCTCCCTCCCCCGCTACGCAGGGGAGGAGAAACAGATGACGCCCTCTTCTTCCCTTGCCCTGTTGAGGCGCGATCTGGGTCTGTCTCTGGCGCGCGGCGGTGGGCCGGTGCTGGCCGCCGGATTCTTTCTGACCCTGATGGCCATGGTGCCGCTCAGCCTCGGCCCGGAGGCGCAAACCTTGTCGAAGATCGCGCCCGGCCTGACCTGGCTGTGTCTGGCGCTGGCCTCGCTTCTGTCGCTGGAACGGCTGTTTGAGCGCGATTACGAAGACGGGGTGTTCGACCTGTTGCGCACCGGGCCGCTGGCGCTCGAATGGGTGGCCTTTCTCAAATGTCTGGCGCAATGGCTCGGCACAGGTCTGATCCTGTCACTGATGACGCCGGTGGTGATGATCCTGCTGGGTGCGCCCGTGGGCGTGGCCGGTTGGGCGCTGGTGGCGGCCCTGATCGGTTCGTTCAGCTTTGCCCTGATCGGTGGGGCAGGGGCGTCTCTCACTCTGGGGTCGCGTAAAGGCGGTGTGCTGATCGCCCTGCTGGTCCTGCCCTTCTATGTGCCGCCGGTTATTTTCGGCGCGGGCCTGATGCAGGCCTTCGTGACCGGCGCACCCGTGTCCCAGGCGCTCAGCCTACTCTGCGCCTACGGCCTGTTTGCGCTGGCGCTGGGCCCCATCGCCATGGGCGCGGCGCTACGCAGTGCGTTAAATTGACAGACTTGTCGCTCTACGTGAAACCGCCTATGTGAGACACTCATGATCATCAGCTGGCTGGCCAATCCGGAACGTTTCTCGAAGGTGTTTGCGCCCGTGCGCCCGTGGGTGGCGGGGCTTAGCCTCGTCCTGTTTGTGTGGGGGCTTTATCTCTGCTTCGTCTCGCCCGAAGACTATCAGCAGGGCGACACGGTGCGCATCATGTATATCCACGTCCCGGCGGCGTGGATGGCGCTGTTTACCTATCTTGTGATGGGCGTAGCGAGCTTCTTCGGTCTGATCTTCCGTCACGCTCTGGCCGATGCCGCCGCCAAGGCCGCTGCCCCCATCGGTGCGGTGTTTACCGCACTGGCCCTGATCACCGGCTCCTTGTGGGGCAAGCCCATGTGGGGCACCTGGTGGGAATGGGACGGGCGCATGACCTCGGTTCTGGTGCTGTTCCTTTTCTATATCGGCTATATCGCCTTGCACGCCTCGATCGAGGATGAACAGCGGGCGGCCAGATCGACGGCCATTCTGGCCCTGATCGGCCTGATCAACCTGCCCATCATCAAGTTTTCAGTCGATTGGTGGAACACCCTGCATCAGGGGGCCTCGGTCTTCCGGCCGGGCGGCCCCACCGTCGCCCCGGCCATGCTGTGGCCGCTGCTGATGATGGCGCTGGCCTATAAGGCGCTGTTCGTGTGGTTGTGGCTGATCCGCATCGACACGGAAATCCTGAGCCGCAAATATAACGGCCTGCGGGCGCGTCTCGGCTTCCGTGAAGGAGGGGCCTGATGGATCTGAATATGGGCAAATATGCCTTTTTCGTCTGGGGCAGCTACGGCGTGACGGCGCTGGCCCTGCTCAGCCTGACCGTGTTGAGCGTGCGCGCGCATCGTGAACGCGCGAGGAAGCTCAGAGCGTTGCAGGAGACCTTGGCTGCCGAAAAGGCCCAGAAGGTGGACGCATGAAGCGCCTTCTGCTGGCCGCGCCTCTGGTCCTGCTGGTGGGGCTTCTCGCCGTGCTCGGCTGGTACAATTTCCATAAAAAAACCGACTACGCCCCGGCGGAACTGGTCGGCAAGCCGCTGCCGGCGCGCCAACTAACCGATCTTTACGACGGGTCTCTGGTCTCTTTGCCGGCGATCGCGCGCGCGTCGGGGAAGCCGGTACTGGTCAATGTCTTCGCCTCATGGTGTACGCCGTGTCTGGCCGAGCATCCCTATCTGATGGATCTGAAGGCCAAGGGCGTCATCATTATTGGCATCGATCATAAGGACACGCCGATCAACGGGCTGAGCTTTATCGAAAAGCACGGCAACCCCTACGCGCGCATACTGTCCGACGAAGACGGGCAGATGGGGCTTGATCTGGGGATTTCAGGCGTGCCGGAGACCTTTATTGTCGGCGCGAACGGCGTGGTTATTGACAAGATTACCGGCCCCATCGTGCCGGAAACCGTGCCTGCGGTGCATAAGTCTGTCAGCGAAGGGACCAAGCTGCCTTAAACTATACCTCCCCGGCTATGCCGGAGAGGGGGACCGCATGAGACTGCCCCAAGGCAGGCGAGATGTATCTTACCATCACCGGCGCGGTATAGGCAGGCTCACACCCCCTGCGAGGCGCGGAAGGGGTCCATGGCATACACGCCCAGCAGTTCCACCTCTTCGGCGAAGAAGGCCAGTTCCTCAAAGGCCAGTTTCAGCAGACGGTCGCCGGGACGGCCTTCGACCTCGGCATAGAAGAAGGTCGAGGCAAAGATGCCGTCGCGGATATAGCTTTCCAGCCGGATCATATTGATCCCGTTGGTGGCAAAGCCACCCAACGCCTTATACAGCGCCGCCGGGATGTTGCGCACACCAAACACAAAGCTGGTCAGGACGCGCTCGGCCTCTGCGGGGTCAGACACTTCGGCCTGCGCGCTGAGGACCAGAAAGCGCGTGGTGTTATTGTGCGCGTCTTCCAGATTGCGGCGCAGGATTTTCAGGCCATAAAGTTCCGCTGCGATTTCCGGTGCGATGGCGGCACGCTCGCGCTCCTGCGTCTCGCTGAGGCGGCGGGCCGCGCCGGCGGTATCGTGATAGATTTCTGGGCGGATACCCAAAGCGTTCAAAGAGTTGCGGCACTGCATCAGGGCCATGGTGTGCGAAAAGGCCACCTTTATATCCGACAGTTCGGCGTCGGGCGTGCCCATCAGGGTCATTTCGATGGGCAGGAAGCGCTCGCCGATGATCTTCAGACCCGAATGCGGCAGGAGGTGGTGCACGTCGGCCACCCGCCCGGCGAGCGCGTTTTCGACCGGGATCATGCCCAGAGTGCACTCGCCCGCCGCCACCGCTGCAAAGGCCGCCTCAAAGGTCGGGAAGGCGGTCGGCGTATAATCGGGGAACCAGCGGCGGCAGGCTTGATGGCTGAAGGCGCCGGGTTCGCCCTGATAGGCGATCTTTCGGGAAGCGGTCATGGCAGAGAGACCCTGAGCAACAGAAAGCGCTGTCTGTGCCTGTCTTTCCGCCGTTTTTCAAGGGTTCCGGCGTAAAGCCTCATGTCAAAAAGCGAAAGGCAGTTTTTGAAATACAGACGGCGAAACAAGAAATTAGAGCGAAATATCCCTTCACCTTGAAGTCATTTCCATCTAGCGCTGGAAATAGGGCGCGATTTGGCTTAGAGGCAAACGGGTGCGCAGGCGGCTTTGGTCGCTCTGCGACGATTTGACACAGAAGCCCTGAGGACGCTTTGCCGCGCGAAAGGCGGCTTGCCTAATGAGGCCTTTTCGTGTCAGAGAACAGGTATAAAGGGCTGCTACCCGGCATTGACCCCACTGGGTCCTCCGGTCAAATAGGCGGCTGAACGCTGGGATATAGAGTCGGGACGTCAGAGGCGGCATGAGCGGTAATCTTCAGTTTAACAAGATCATGGCAGCGGGCCTTACGGCCGCGCTGGTTATCGTTGTCGCGCGCGTCGGGGTCGATGCGCTTTACCACACCGAGCCGCCGGCAAAGCCTGGCTACGCCGTCGAAGTGGCCGAAGCGCCGGCCGGTGGCGGGGCTGCTGTAGTTGAAGTCGATCCGGACTGGGGCACAGTGCTGCCGACCGCCGATGTGGCCGCCGGTGAAAAGGTCTTCGGCAAGTGCGTATCGTGCCACAATGTCGAGCCGGCCAATGCCAATATGACGGGGCCGGGCCTGTGGGGCGTCGTGGGCCGTGCGACGGCCTCGCATCCGGGCTTTGCCTATTCTGATGGCATGAAGGCGCACGCCGCCGAAGCGCCGACCTGGACCTACGATCAGCTTTATCACTTCCTCGCCAACCCGGCGAAGTGGGTCAAGGGCACCAAGATGGGCTTTGCCGGTATCAAGAAGCCGGAAGAACGCATTGCCCTGATCGCCTATCTGCATTCCAAGGGTTCGACCCTGGCGATCCCCGCCCCCGATCCGTCGCGTCAGCCGGGCGCGGCCCCGGCCGCCGGTACCGCTCCGACTCAGCCCGCGCCCAAAGAAGGCGCGGTGGCGACGCCGCCAAGCGGTTCGACCGCCGGGGGGCCGTTGCCCACAGGGCCGGCTTCGGCCTCTGCGGCAGCCGCCCCGGCGAAGTAATCTGAACATAGAAAAACCCGCCGGAGACGGCGGGTTTTTTTGCATCAGACTTTTGATTTCTTACAGACGGCGGAAGGCGATCGGCCGTCCGACGCCCGCCGCTTCGATACGATTAACCGCTTCACGCAGCGGCTCGATGACCGTCTTCATATGGTGGCCGTTGGCGTGGATGATGTGGTCTTCGTCGCGCATAATGGCGACGTGGCCCTTCCAGAACACCAGATCGCCGCGATAGAGCCCTTTCAGGTCGCTTCCGATCTCCAGTGCCTCGCCCATTTGCGACTGCATATCCGAATCGCGCGGGCAGGCCTGACCGATCGCGTACAGCGCCTGCTGCACCAGACCGGAGCAGTCGAGGCCTTCGCTTTCACGGCCACCCCACTGATAGGGCGCATTGAGATAGGTTTCGGCGACGCTGACATAGTCGTGGCCGAAGTCCGTAAAGTCGGAGAGGTGGGCGCGGTAGATCCAGCCCAGATCATTGACCTGAGCGTAATTGCCGTCTTCGCCGATCACGCTCACCAGCGCGTTGCGGCTAAGCGCGCAGACGATAGGTGATTTGAGGTTCGGCTCGGCAAACACATAGCTGCGCAGGGTCGAAACGTAATGGGTGGGGACGTACCAGTCGCGCGACAGATCGGCTTCGCGCACATAGCCGCAATAGCCGTCACGCAGGGCCTGACCCCACACATAGTCGCGGGAACGTTCGATGACGCGGAAGCGCTCACCGAACAGAATTTGATCCAGTTGCTCGGCGCTGTCGCTGGGAGCGGCGCGGATGGCACTGACCGGTGCGGCGCAGGCTAGAGTTTCGCCAACGACAAAGGTTTCGGCGCGCATCAGCCCCTGAAGGCGCTGATCGGCCTTGCCGTCCTTGAACGGCGTCATGCGCGGGTCGAAATCGTCGTGGGCCATTCTGCTGCCTCTAACTCACCATCATGCCTCTTCACCTGCTTAACCTTCGTAAAAAAGTCTTAACAGAGAAAGGCTTAGAGCAATACCATAGCGCAAAGATGCGAATGTGGAGTTAATGGCACGTGCGTCAGGGCGGAGATTATCAAAGCCCCCTGATCAGGCGGAAGACAGCGCGCAGGGTCTGGGCCTCGGCCCCGACGGGGAAGCCCGGACGCCCGCGCGGGTTCCAGGCATAGAGGTCGAAGTGCACCCACGCTCCGGCCGTAGGCGCGAATTTTTGCAGAAAAAGGGCGGCTGTGACCGAACCGGCCTGCGCCCAGCCCTGCGGATCATTGCGCAGATCGGCGATGTCTGAGTCCAGCGAGTCGCGATACCCGGCCCAAAGCGGCATCCGCCACAGCGGGTCGTGTTCGGCAATGGCTGCTACCTCCAGCCGACGCGCTATCTCTTCGTCATCGGTGTAAAAGGGGATGACTTCAGGCCCCAGCGCTACGCGTGCGGCTCCGGTCAGGGTGGCGAAATCAAGCGTCAGATCGGGCGACAGTTCCGCCGCCCGCGTCAGGGCGTCGGCCAGAATCAACCGCCCTTCGGCATCGGTATTTCCGACCTCAATCGACAGCCCCGCGCGCGAAGCAATAATGTCGCCCGGCCGGAAGGCGTCGCCGGAGATGGCGTTTTCGACGGCGCTGATCAAAACATGCAACCGCACGCGTAGATTGGCCCCCATGATCAGGCGGGCCAGACCAAGCACGTGAGCCGCCCCGCCCATATCCTTTTTCATCAGGGCCATGCCGGCTCCGCCCTTGATGTTCAGACCGCCGGTGTCAAATACCACGCCCTTGCCCACCAGCACGATGACCGGCTTGCGGACATCGGAAATATCCTCGACCTGCGGGGTCCAGTCGATTTCGATAAAGCGCGGGGCGCGGGCCTCGACCGCCGCTCGGCCCACAGCGTGCACCGCCGGGAAGTTTTCGCGCAGTAATGCATCACCGGTAATGACGCTGATCTGCGCGTTGAACTCTAAGGCCAGCGACCTCGCCGCCGCTTCAATCTCCGCGGGGCCCATATCATTGGCGGGCGTGTTGACCAGATCGCGCACCAGATCGTGTGCTGAAACCTCCAGCGCTATGGCGTCGCGCGCCTCAGCGTCGAGGTCGCCGGCATCCAGCCGCACCTCGTCGCGTAAGGCCTTGGCCGCCTTGTAGCGGTCAAAGACGTAAGCACCCAGTTGAAACGCCACATGGATGGACTTGCGATCCAGCCCCGCATCGGCCTTCAGCCGCCACACGCCGGACGGCAACTGTCCGGGCAAAGCGCGGAAGCACAGGGGATTATAGGTCTTGCGCACACCCAGACCGAACCACGCCGCCAGACCGCCCGTTACCGGCAGCACGACCAGCGCGCCCGCCTTGCCCGTAAAGCCGCGCGCTCGAAGGAAGGCTGCCTGCGTGACCTCAAGAGCCGCCAGCGCCGCCTCAACCTCGTCCTCAAACAGGCCAAAAATAACGTTTTGAGACTTGGCGGCGGGCGGGTTGGGCAGGGGTTTGGGCATCGCGATAATCTCGTCAGTACAGATTAGGTTTAACCATATATTTAGGGGTCTGAATCAAAGCTTAAAGTCTTATTTGTTTATGCGAGGCCAGAACGCCTCCGGCCGTCTCAGGGTGTGCCATGACACGTCTCGCCGTTCTGTTGCTTGCCGGCGGTTTGCTGGCCTTTCCCGCGCTCGCTGGCGAAGACACCAAGCCGGCGGACAAGCCGGGCCTGAAATCGGTGAAGGTGGTGGACACACCGGCAGCGCCAAAACCGGTCAGGGCCAGCAAGGCCGACCGCGAAGCCGCCATGCGTATGGACCCGCTGGGGCGGGCCGCCTTCTTCAACCGGGAATTTGCCAACGACCCGACCGACGTCGAGGCTGGACTGGCCCTGTCGGATGCCCAGCGCGCGCTGGGCAACCCCAAGGAAGCCGCCGATACGGCGCACCGCGTCCTGCTGTTCGCGCCGCAAAACTACGACGCCCTGCTGGCCGCGGCGCGTGGCCACATTGCTAACAACGACGCCTTCTACGCTATCGACCCGCTGCAAACCGCCACAACGCTCAAACCCAATGACTGGCGCGCCTGGTCGCTGCTGGGGGTAGCCTATGATCAGACCAAGCGCGGCGAAGAGGCCCTGACCATGTGGGACAAGGCGCTTAGCCTGTCGCCGGACAATCCGGCCGTCCTCACCAATCAGGCCATGTACAAGGCGGGCAACGGTGATCTGGCGCAGGCAGAAACGATCCTGCGCCGCGCCGTCACCCTGCCCGGTGCCTCCGTTCAGGTGCGTCAGAACCTGGCGCTGGTGCTGGGCATGCAGGGCAAGCTGGCCGAGGCGGAAAAACTGCTGCGGCAGGACCTGCCGCCGGATGTGGCGGATAAAAACCTCGCCTGGCTTCAGGCCTCGCTGAAACCCGCCGGTTCCGCCCCCCCGGCCCGCGACTGGAACAGCCTTAAAGGCGGATGATCTGTCAAACCGCGGCGCCCGTAAGAGGGATTGCGGGTTAAAATCCCAGAATGGGACTCCTGCGTCCCCTCTCGCCTGTGTTATGGTACACGCGCGTTGGGCGACTCACCCGCGCGGCCAATTATCCCCAGACGCGACATTGTGCCCACACAAGATGTAGATATTCATCTGGTGTTAACTACAAAGTGTGGTGATATGGCCCTCAGTTCAGTGTCGATTCGGAAGTCATGCCATGAGCCTCATCATCCCCGGTGCCCAGCCCAAGGCGGGCCTGCTTACCCCCTCTATTGCCTATAAGCCCTTTCGCTATCCGTGGGCCTTCGACTTCTGGCAAAAGCAGCAGCAGGTGCACTGGCTTCCCGAAGAAGTGCCGCTGGGTGAGGACGTCAAGGACTGGGCCTCGAAGCTGAACGACAATGAGCGCAACCTGCTGACCCAGATCTTTCGCTTCTTCACGCAGTCGGACATCGAGGTTCAGGACAACTACATGGAAAAATACGGTCGGGTGTTCAAGCCGACCGAAATCAAGATGATGCTGTCGGCCTTCGCCAATATGGAGACTGTGCACATCGCCGCCTACGCCCTGCTGCTTGAAACCATTGGCATGCCCGAAGCCGAATTTGGCGCGTTCATGGAATACGAGGCCATGCGCGACAAGCACAACTTCATGCAGAAGTTTGGCGTCGATACGGATGCCGATATCTGCCGCACGCTCGCCATGTTCGGCGGCTTTACCGAAGGCCTGCAACTGTTTGCCTCCTTCGCCATGCTGATGAACTTCCCGCGCTTCAATAAGATGAAGGGGATGGGGCAGATCGTCTCGTGGTCGGTGCGCGACGAAAGCCTGCACTGCGAAGGCATCATCAAGCTCTACCATGCCTTTAACAAGGAAACCGGCGCGGTGACCAAATCCGTGGCCGACGACATCGTCGATTGCTGCAAGACCGTGGTCGGCCTCGAAGACAAGTTCATCGATCTGTCGTTCGAAATGGGCCCGGTTGAGGGTATGACGCCGGACGATATCAAGCAGTATATCCGCTACATTGCCGACTGGCGTCTGCGCCAGCTGGAACTGCCCGAAGTGTTCGGCGTGCAGGAAAACCCGCTGCCGTGGCTCCAGGTTCTGCTGTCAGGCGTCGAGCACGCCAACTTCTTCGAAGCCCGCGCCACCGAATACTCCAAGGCCGCGACCAAGGGCTCGTGGACCGGCGGCGAAGGCGTTTGGGACGCCTTTGATACCCTGCTCAAAAAGCGCTCGGAAGCCACCCGCGGTGTGAATGTGTAAGGGATAAAGATTTGGGGCCACAGGCCCCAAACCCCATATGTTTAAAGCGCTCCATGGGTTTTCAATGGAGCGTTTTTTTATTGGTGGTGGGGGGACCCACTCGTCTATTTAAACAACTCTCGTTCCCCTGCGATGACCTTGTCATAGCCAAACACGATGTCGGCGTCGGGAGCGGGCACGTCGAGGGAGTAGGCGGGACAGCCGAGGATGTGAAGAATGTGGCGGATCGTGTTAAGGCGGGCATCCTTCTTCTTATCGGTTTTGACGCAGGTCCAGGGACCGCCCGCATGGTGTGAACGGCGCAGCATCTCGTCACGCGCAGCGGAATAGGCGTCCCACTTTTCCTGAGCCACCGCATCGAGTGGTGACACCTTCAGGCGTTTCAGCGGGTCGGCGCGACGGTCGTCCAACCGGGCCTTCTGTTCTTTCTTCGAGATATCCAGCCACAGCTTGATCAGTATGATACCGGCGTCATCGAGCATGGTTTCGAACGGCGTCACATCGCGCAGGAATATCTCCTGCTCCTGTGGCGTGGAAAAGCCCATTACCTTTTCGACCCCCGCGCGATTGTACCAGGAGCGATTGAAGATCACCCACTCCCCCGCGGCCGGCAGGTGTTCGGCATAGCGCTGAAACCACCATTGGCTCTTTTCGCGGTCAGAAGGCTTAGGCAGGGCGATGATACGCGTCTGACGTACCGACAGATGCTCAGTAATGCGCTTGATGGCGCCGTCTTTACCGGCGCTGTCGCGGCCTTCAAAGACGATGCAGATCTTCTTGCCTTCGGCCTGGGCCCAGATCTGGGCATCGACCAGAGCCACCTGTAAGCGGGCTAGCTCGGCTTCGTATTCGTCGTCGGTCATGCGCGCCTCTGCGTAAAGCACAAAGCGTCGCCTGAGACGACTAAAAATTCAATAGACGAAAAGACGCGCTTCAGCGGAATGCTTCCAAACGAAATCATCCCACTCTGAAACTAAGTTTGTCGCTATCGCTCCGGGCTCAGGCTACGCGGCGGTCATTGAGCACGATCAGGCGCGTATGGGCGCTGAGCACCTCGGTCTGCGAGTCCTCGATTTGGGCCGCGTGAAGGCTTAGCGGGCCCGCCAGCGGGGCCTTGATATCGAGCGGGTGGGTTTCGGCGAAGTGGGTTGGCCAGCCGCCGTGCAGGCCATAGATACCCGCGAAGCGATCCACTAGACCGTCGCTTCCACGCAGCGGGACCAGTATAAGTTCGGCGGTAAGGTCGCTCATGTCGAGTGGCACGCCAACTTTCAGACGCAGGGCCCCCTCACGCTGGCGCGCCAGGGTCAGGGCGGCCACGGTCAGGGCCTTGTGCGATTCGCCGAACAGATGGCTAATAGGGAGGCCCTTCAGGTGTGTACCGTGTAATCGTTCGACGCGCTCACCGACCAGACGAAAACGAAACCCGTCGCGCGCCGTGAGCAGGAAGACTGAAGGCAGGAGCGAGGTCAGTTGCACCGGATCGAAGGCCTTGCGCAGCGGCGTTTGACCGGCCTTGCGACGCAGCGCCTGCCAGTAGGAAAGAAACATCCCTGTGTCATTGTGAGCCATCGGGGCCTCCTTTGCGGCTGTCGCAGCAAAAAGTCGGCCTTTGGACGCCTTTGGCCCGGCAATAGGCACCTTTTTTGGAAAAAAGCCGATGACACGCCGCCTTAAGGGGGAAAGAGGTTCCCAGAGATGGGGCTACGCTTAATATTAGGGCAAGGTGGTTGTGCTAGGACACCAGGAACCTATTGTATCTCGTATCGTTTTTAGATTTGAAGGTCGCCCGGCTCCGGGTATTAGACTGAAGCGACCTTCGATTTTGCGATACCAGGGACTTTGGTGATCCGTGGCCTGACCCAGACGGTACGGAATTTGCTTTAGGTCTGACAGAACGGGTTTTCCTTGTGCCAGAGTGGCGCAATACCGGAAATCCTTGCGGACCACAGATCATCGAGCGGCAGCCCTGAACGGGCAGCCTGCCCCAGATATTCAGGAGCGTGATATGCGCGTTAGCTTTGCAAAAACATTTGCCGCCCTGCTGGGGCTCGGCATGATGATGACGGCCAGCGCGGCCCTGGCCGGCGCGGGCTGCAACAGCGGCTGCGCGCCGCCCCCGCCACCAAGCCCCCCGACCCATCCCGGCAAGCCTAACATGCCCTGCGGTGGCGGTTATTGCGGTGGCGGTGGTAATGTCAACGTCAATGTGAACGTGAATGCTAGCGCCAATGCTAATGCGCGCGCCTGGGGCCCCGGTGCCTTCAACGGTGCGGGCTCGGGGGCGGCCTATTATGGAGGCGGCTATGGCAACTGGTCGCAGGCTCAGGGCATTCCTTCGACCATGGGGCTGAACGTCGAAGGTGGCGAAATGCGCGCCATGGAGTCCTATCAGGCGTCGCGCAGCTCGACCCGCGTCATGATCATTGAGGCGGCGTGTATCGACGATAAGGGCGTTCCGCACCCGGCCTCTCAGGTCTTCGGCGGCAAGGACGTCGCCGGTGCCTATGCCGGTGAGGTCTATCGCTGCATAGCTGGGACTAAGATGCGTTACACGCTGCGCGACAAGGAAGGCGGCGAAGGCAAGTCCTATGACTGCCGCAAGGGCGAAGCCCTATGGCACGAAGGCGGCCAAGTGCGCTGCAAGGTGCAACTCGCTGCCCGCGACTGCAATGAACGCTCCTTGCTGCGCAAGTTCGGAGCCGGTATCAAGATACTGATGCTCACCACCACCGAAAACTATATGGCGCAACGCGAAGTCGCAAAGCAGTCCTCGGCTTCGTATTCTTCGACGATGGTGTTTGATGGCGGTGTTGGCGGATTTGTCCAATAAACGGCAGGAAAGACCAAATCGGTTGTAAACCCGGAAAAGCGACTGAAATCTTCAAAGCCCCGGTTCGTCAGAGCCGGGGCTTTTTGCATTAATATCTGGCTTGGGTTTCAGTCTTCAAGCCAAGTACGGTAAGGGCGTGGATAATCAAGAAGATGGTCACCGTCGCTGTCAGGAGCATGATGAAGCGCCACGGAATTAACCGCGGGTTTTCCTTACGCAGATCGGGCGGCTGCGCGCCCAGCCAGCCGGAAGCAACCGTCAGGGCGGCAAACAGGGTCAACAAGGTGAGGGTCAGGGGTAAGGACAGTTCCATGCCTGGCATATGGGGCCTGTTGACGATGGAAGCGCAAGAGGTGTTGCGTTTTTTTGTGGATAAGCGGTATGCAAGGGCTGGCTTCGCCAGAAAAGCGATTCGTTTCGGCGCGTCTTCCACAGAAGAATGGCGTTCTCCAAGATATTGGGGTTAACAAAAGGTTTACACCCCAGATGATGCGTATTAGCCTTTTTCGCAAAGGTTGATAGGGGATTCGGATGAGCGGCACGCCTTGGAGCGTAAAGGGCATCGACGCCAAGGCAAGGGAGGTGGCCAAGGAGCTGGCGCATCGTTCTGGCATGACGCTTGGTGAGTGGCTCAACCAGATGATTCTCAAGGGCGAAGACGTAGATGCCGCCATCCGGCGCGAGCGCCAGCGCACGGCTCGCTCAACAGCGCCGCGTACCCGTCGTGCCTCCGAGCCCGTCTATGCCGAAGATGCTTTCGAGGAAGATGTCTATGAGTTGCGCGATCCCGCGCCTCAGGCGGCGCCTCCTCGTCGTCCGGCGCCCTACTCCATGGCTGCCGAGCGTCAGCGGCGCGCCCCGGTGGCGCCTGCCTATTACGATGACGGCGCCCCTGCGCAAGGTCTGGGTGGGGATATTGGCAAGGTGACGAGAGTGCTGGAAACGCTCGGCTCGCGCATCGAAAACTCCGAAATGCGTTCGGCTTCGGCGGTGCGTGGCGTATCTCAGGCGGTCGAGGCCCTGCTCAATCGTCTGGAGCGTTCAGAAAGCGCTCTGGCGGACACGGTGGCGGAAACCGAAGCGCGTATGAGCGACAAGGCGCGCGAAGTGCTCGATACCGTGGCCGACTCGCGTGAGTGGCTGGCGCGCGGCGAGGCTGACCGGTCCGCCTTGTCTGAGCGTCTGGAAACCGCTGAGCGTCTGGTCGATGCGCAGGCGGAGCGCCTTGAAGGTCTGTCCGGCCATCTGCGCGAGGAGCGCGAGCGCGTCGCCCGACTTGAAAGCGAATTGAAGGCTAATCCGCCACAGGCCGCGTTCGAAAACGTCGAAGCGGCTGTGGGACGGCTGGCCAATCAGCTTTATGAAAATGATGTCCGCTCGCGCGATGCGCTTAAGGATGTGCGCGGCGATCTGGTTGGTCTCTCCCACCGCCTGAGCCAGCTTGAATTGCGCGATCCTGATGCCGCAGCACAGGCTGCAGTCGATCGCGTCGCGACACAGTTGTCGCAGCGTCTAGAGGCGGCTGAAGCGCGCACCGCCACCGCTATGCGCGGACTGGAACGGGCCTTCATGGCGCTGGATGAGCGTCTGAACCGTGCCGAAGCGCAGGGTGATGTTACCGATCCGGACTCCGTACACTCCCTGGGTCGTCTGACGGCGGACCTTACCCGTCGCGTGGAAGAATCGCGTTATGAAGTGATTCGACTGCTCGAAGACAGCCAGCAAAAGTCCGCCGAAGAAACGCTTGCCGCAGTTGAGGCGCGACTGGCGGCAGCCGAGTCCCGTCAGGCCCGCGCCATCGAAACGCTTGGGCAGGACGTCTTGAAGATTGCCGATAACCTCAACCGTAAGGTGGCGGCCGTGCAGAGGTCGGGTAATGACGCCGTTGCGCATGTGGCGGCGGATATGAAGCGTCTCAGCGATCGCGTTGATGCACGTTTTGAGGAGGCGGACACTACCCATGCCCGCGCTCTGGAGCGCCTGAGCGGCGAAATCGCGCGTATCTCCGAAAGTCTGACGCGCAAGATCGTCGAAACGGAAAAGCGCACGGCGCAGGCGCTGGAAGGCGTCGGCGAAGAGATGGATACCCGCCATCAGCGCGTCCATTCCGACATCGCTGAGCGCATCCGTCAGAGCGAGGAGCGCACCCAGAAGCTGCTCGAGGAAGCGCGCAGCAAGATCGACAGCCGTCTGGGGCAGGCCCAGACCCAGAGCCTGCTGCGCGAGGCCGAGCTCGAGGCCCCGCAGGCTCCGATTTATGCCCCGACGGAATTACAGCAAAAGCCGTTTTCGGCCTTTGAGCATGGCTTTGACGATGAGGTTGTTCAAACGCCTGTCGCGCCTGCGAAGGCCCCAGAGACGGCCATCCGAGCCGAGGTGGTGCGCGACATTACGGATTCCGACATTACCGGTCGCCTGCTGGAACCGGTGACGCAGTTCGGTGCTGACCCGTTCGAAGATGATCCCTTTACGGATCTAGTAGAGCCGGCCCGTCCCGCGGATTCCGATCCCTTTGCCGAAGCCCTGATTGCGGAGACTCTCGCTCAGGATGCCTTGACTGAAGATGATGGTCTGGCAATGCAGGCCCCGCTTAAGCCGCGTGCCGAGCGCCAGACTGCGCCGATGGTCGATCCGTTTACAGACGAGTTTGATCTTGATCCGTTTGCCGAGGTCGAAGCTTCGCGAAAGGTCGCACCGGCCACGCTGACGGACGTTCCGGCCTATGAAGACGCCACGCCGCTGTCCACGCGCGATGCACTCGCCGCGGCCCGTGCGGCGGTGCGCGCCTCGATCGAAGGTGCAGACACCAGGAAGCCACTGGGCCTGAAACTGGGTGTGTCGCGCACCCGTGACGCGCTGCCCAAGACCGAAAAAGGCAAGGGAAAGACCTTGCTTAACGCTTTCAAGGCTTCCTCTATCGCCGTTGTTGTGACGGCGGGGGCGGTCGGTGGCTACTATGCGTTCCGCGAAAAGGAAGCCCCGGCACCGCAGAAGCCGGTTCTGGCGGCGACGGCCGTTGCCTCGCCTGCGGCCAAGCCGCTGACCACGCAGGATATGGGCCGCCTCAAGGCTATGTACGATTCCGCCGCTCTGGCGCTGAAATCGAACGACCCGAAGGCGGTTGATGCCATGCGTACAGTGGCTGATTTGGGCTATCCGGCGGCGCAGTACGAGATGAGCGTCCTGTACGACGAAGGCCGTGACGGCTTGGTCGTAACGGATAAGGCGCAGGCTCGTCGTTGGGCCGAACGCGCCGCGCAGGGCGGTCATCCGTCGGCCATGTATAATTTCGGCCTGATGAACTATAATGGTCAGGGCGGCCCGGTCGATTACAATGCGGCGGCCTCCTGGCTGCGCAAATCGGCCGAATATGGCGTTCGCGACGGCCAGTTCGGTATTGGTGTCATGTACATGCAGGGCACGGCTATTCCTGAGAACGCTCCCGAAGCCTATAAGTGGTTGTCGATTGCTGCGCGCAATGGCGACCGAGAGGCCGAATCCATGCTCAAGGATCTGCGCGGGCGTCTGAAGCCTGAGCAATTGGCGGCGGCGCAAGCCGCAGCGCAGGCCTACACGCCGCTGAAACCGAAAACAGACGACACCAGCTTAGCGACGCGTTAACCCTGCGGGGCCAATAAGATATGGCCCCCTCCCATGCGGTGTGACAGACTGTTCGCCGTCGGGCAGGGTGGCTATCAAAGAGGCTGTCACGTGGAAATCTACCTGCCCATCGCCGAGATGTCGGTGAATGTCTGGCTGATGGCTGGGCTGGGGGTGATTGTGGGGTTTTTGTCGGGTCTTTTTGGCGTGGGGGGCGGTTTCCTGATGGCCCCCGTGCTGGTGGCGCTGGGCATTCCGCCTTCGATTGCCGTTGCGTCACAGGCCGGGCACGTGCTGGCCACCTCGACCTCATCGGTTCTGAGCTATGGCCGCGAGGCCAGCGTGGATTACCGCATGGGCGGGGTCATGGCGGGCGGCGGTATCGCCGGGGCGATTGCGGGCGTCGAACTCTTCCGCCTGCTGCGCCTTTTGGGGCAGGCCGACCTAATGGTGGCCATTCTCTACCTGCTGCTACTCGGCACAATCGGCGGCATGATGCTCAATGAAAGCCTGCGAGCCTTGCTGCGGGCGCGCGATGGTCTGCCTGCCGAACGCCCAAAGGTTAAACGCCCCGGCTGGCTCTACGCTCTGCCCTACAAGATGCGATTTCCCGTGTCGGGCCTCTATATTTCGGTGATCCCACCCATAGCCATTGGTTTTGTCGTTGGTCTGCTGGCGGCGTTGATGGGGGTGGGCGGCGGTTTCCTAATTGTGCCGGCCATGATCTATCTGCTACGTATGAAGGCTTCGGCGGTAGTGGGCACCAGCCTGTTTCAGATCGTCATTACGACGCTGGTTACCATGATCCTTCAGGCGGTGCGCAACCATACCGTCGATGCCGTATTGGCGTTTATCCTGCTGATCGGCGGGGTGATCGGCGGGCAACTGGGGATTCGTGCCGCAACGCGCTTTCGGGCCGAACAGATGCGGGTGGTGCTGGCCATCATCATCCTGATGGCTGGTTTGCAAATGGGCTTCACCTTGTTTGTCCCGCCGGAAGACCCTTTCATTCTTGCCCCCACCAACGGATAGGGGCGGGATATGGTCGCCGCTTCCCTGCCCCCCGACATCACCGCCCCCGCACCCCCGGTGCCCTATATCGAGACGCAACAGGCGGCTGGCGTGTCGGCCGACCTCCTGTCAACCGACCTGACTCAGAACCGTATCGAAGTCTCTTCCTCGTTTCAGGGCGCCAAGGTCATTCTCTACGGCGCCGTGTTTCAGCCCGAAGACCAGCCCTCGGACGTGGTGGTCATCATCCGCGGGCCGCAGGCCTCAATGCGCCTGATCCGTAAGGTCAAGGCCGGAGCGGTGTGGCTCAATTCGCGGCCTGTCGTGTTCGAAGGCGCGCCCGGTTATTACATGGCGGCCTCGTCACAGCCGCTTGATCGTATTACCGATTTTTCCCACCGGCGGCTTCTGGGGCTGGGGCTTGAGTATATTGCCATGGACACGTCCCGCGAAAACAAGGTGGTGACCCGCTATGGCGTCAAGGACGTGGTCGTCAACGGCATAGAAGACGACTATCTCGACTGGCGGCGCGCGGTCATCCGGCTGAAATCCAAGGCCGGGCTTTATAATGACAATCCTCTGGGCGTGCGCTTTGTCGATAAGAACCTGTTTCGTGCCGAAGTGACCTTGCCCTCGGAAGCACCGATTGGCGACTATACGGCCGAGGTCTGGCTGTTCCGTGACGGTCAGCCAGTGGGCTATAGCGAGAAAAAGCTGACGGTGGAAAAGGTCGGGTTTGAGCGCTTCGTCTATACGGTCGCACACCGTCATGCCTGGCTTTATGGGCTGGCCTGCGTCTTTATGAGCATGGGCATGGGCGCGCTGGCGTCGCGCCTGTTCCGGCGGGGGTAGGGTGGCATTTAGGTCTTGGGATTGCCGCCTTTAACGACTACATTGCGCCGGTGAGTCCCGAGTTTCCCGACATCGCCGATCAGACGCCGTCCGCCGACACGGAGGCACCCCTGCGCGCGCATTTACCGCAGCAGGGCTTTGCGCTTTTGCCCTCCAGCGGGGCGTTCAGCGACGGGCACGTGTCGCGGCGCATCGGGGCCCCGGAAGCCCGCGAAGCCTGGGGGCGCGAACCCCTGCTGATCGTCAATGCACCGCTGATGCGGCAGCGCCTGTTCGGACAGCGTTCCTTCCGCGAAGCCAGGCATTTCGACCTTCTGGAACTGTTTGCCTTTGTGCGTCCGGCACGTTTTGCCGCCCCGTCCGTGGCCGGGCTGGCGCTGGCCATGGGCTATGGCGAGCCGGAAGGGGCCGAGGCGCAGGCCGCTGTCGTCTATCAGGTGGCGCTGGCGTTGGCGCGGGAGCTGTCCGACGCGCCTCTGGCCTTTCGACTGATGGCGCGCTCGTCGTTGGAGTTCATGCAGCGTCAGGGCTGGGTCTGGGCCCCGTTTGTGGACGCGGCACTCAGCCAGAAGCCGGTGCCGGAGGGCTATGTCGCGCCGCCACCGCTGGAGGTGTGGTCGCTGCTCGAAGAATGGGAGGAGCAGGCCCCTGCCGGTGACGCGCGTCAGGTCAACCTCGGCGAAGACGAGGTGCTGAGAGGCCTGAAGGACAATCTGCACCGCGCCGGTCTTCAAGAAGGCCGTCCCGAACAGCAGGCCTTTGCGCTGAAAACGCGCGAGATGTTTGCGCCGAAGTGGGCCTCAGAACAGCCCAACATGCTGCTGCTGGAGGCCGGGACGGGTACGGGCAAGACGCTCGGCTACCTGTCGCCCGCGCGGCTGTGGGCGGAAAAGGCGCAGGGGCGGGTGTGGGTTTCGACCTATACCAAGGCCCTGCAAAAGCAGATATATAATGACACCCGCGCCCTGTTCGACACTGAGGGTGAGCGCGAAAACAAGGTCGCCATCCGCAAGGGGCGCGAAAACTATCTGTGTCTGCTGAACTGGCAGGAGCGGCTGGCCCCGCTGACGCAAGGGCCGGGCGAGGCGATTGTCGCCGCTCTGGTGGCGCGCTGGATCGTCTATAGCCGCGATGGCGATATTGTCGGCGGCGACTTTCCCACCTGGCTGCCGTCGCTTCTGCCCGCAGGCTCGGCCGCGGCCATGTTCGGGGCGTTGAACCCGGCCAATCTGGTCGATCGGCGCGGCGAATGTATCTACAGCGCCTGCGCCCACTACCGCACCTGTTTCGTCGAAAAGTCGATCCGCAAGGCCAAGTCGGCGCAGATCATCATCGCCAATCACGCGCTGGTCATGGCGCAGGCGGCTTATGATGTGCGCGAGGCCGCCAAAGCCGAACAGGGCGAGGTGACGGTAGAGCCCGAAGCGCCCGGCCTGTCGCGGCTGGTCTTCGACGAAGGCCACCATGTGTTCGAAGCCGCCGACGGGGCCTTTTCGTCGGAGCTATCGGGCTTTGAGGCCTATGAGCTGCGCCGCTGGATACGCGGCAATGAGGGGCGCGGGCGGCGCTCACGCGGGCTGGAACAAAGGCTGGGCGACCTTCTGGCGACGCGCGAAGTGGCGCAAAATGCTCTGAAAGACCTGATCCGCGCCGCGCACCTGCTGCCCTCCGAAGGCTGGTCGCAGCGCCTGACCACGCGCACCCAGTCGGGGGAGATGATGGCCCCGCTTGGCCCGATCGAGACCCTGCTGGCCGCCGCCCTGAAACAGATCGAGGTGAGGGGGCAGGAAAGCGCTAGCAAGAGCCGCTATCGCCCCGAAGCCGATAATGCCGAATGTGAAGCCCATCCCTGCCTGCCCGAAGTGTCCGAGGCGGCCTCGGCGGCGGCCAAGGCGTTGCAAGCCATCGAAGCGCCGTTGCTGGCTCTGGTGCGCGCCATTGAGGACATTCTGACCGGCGAGGAAGAGATTGATCTGGCCGAACGCACGCGGCTTGATGGGGCCCTGCGTGGGCTGGAGCGGCGGGCGCGCATGACGCTGCCGGCGTGGCGCAGCCTGTTGCAGAAACTGGCCTATGCCGAAGACGAAGACCCGACGCAACCCTCACCCTATGTCGATTGGTTCGCCACCATCACGCACGGCGGACGGCTGGTCGATGTGGGGCTGCACCGCCACTTTGTCGATCCGTCCGTGCCGCTGGCTGACTATGTGCTGAAACCGGCGCACGGGGTGTTGATGGCCTCGGCCACCCTTTCAGATAAAGGTTTGGCGGACAAGGCTTTGGCGGAGCAGCCCGACGAAGACCCCTTCGCTCTGGCGCGGCAACGCACCGGCGCGGCGCACCTGTCAATGGGGGCCAAGTCGTTGCGCATCGCCTCGCCGTTTGATTACGAGGCGCAGGCGCGACTGTTCGTCGTCACCGACGTGCCGCGTGATGATCCGCGCGCCGTGGCCACCGCCATGAAGGCACTGTTTCTGGCGGCCGGGGGCGGGGGGCTTGGCCTGTTTACCGCCATTCGCCGCCTCAAGGCCGTCTATGAGCAATTGTTCCGGCCGTTGGGTGAGGCGGGGATTTCGCTCTATGCCCAGCACGTCGATCCACTGGATGTCTCTGACCTGATCAGCGTGTTTCGCTCCGAACGCCATTCGTGCCTGTTGGGGACCGATGCGGTGCGCGACGGGGTCGATGTGCCGGGTCAGGCCCTGCGCCTGATCGCCTTTGACCGCATTCCGTGGCCGCGCCCGGACGCCCTGCACAAGGCGCGGCGGGCGCATTTCGGGGCCAAACTCTATGACGACGCGCTGGTGCGCGCCAAGTTGGCGCAGGCCTTCGGGCGGCTGATCCGCCGCGCCGATGATCGGGGCGTGTTTGTGATGCTCGATTCGGCGGCCCCCACGCGGTTATTTGCGTCCTTGCCCGACGGGGTGGTTGTGCAGCGCTGTACCTTGGCCGAAGCCGTCACGGCGATTGAGGGCTTCCTGCCGAGGGAGTGAAATCTCCCTCGCCCCTCTGGGGAGAGGGTGGTCCGAAGGACCGGGTGACGGGGAAGTAATAAGCTCGGTGTTTCGCCCCCTCACCCCAACCCTCTCCCCAATGGGGGAGAGGGGGGTTAGTCATTGACCCCCCGTCCCGCACGGCCTAAGAGTGCGCGCAAAATCGCCGTGCAGAGTAACCTGACATGATGCTCAAAAATCCCGCCAGCAAGTATCGCCCCTTCGTCTTCCCCTTCGACATGTCCGACCGGACCTGGCCGTCGAAGACCATCGAAAAGGCGCCGCGCTGGCTATCGACCGATCTGCGCGACGGCAATCAGGCGCTGGCCGATCCGATGGACGTCGAAAAGAAGATGCGCTTCTGGAAGACGCTTATGCAGATCGGCGTCAAGGAGGTCGAGGTCGGCTTCCCGTCGGCGTCGCAGATCGAATTCGACTTTGTGCGCAAGCTGATCGAGGAAGATCACGTCCCCGACGATGTGACCATTCAGGTGCTGGTGCAGGCGCGCGAAGACCTGATCCTGCGCACCTTTGAGTCGCTGAAAGGCGCCAAAAAGGCCTGTATCCACTTCTATAACGCCACCTCGCCCTTGTTCCGCCGCGTGGTGTTCGGGCTGGAAAAGTCCGATGTGCTGGCTCTGGCCGTCAAGGCGGCGCAACTGATCAAGGACTGCGCGGCGAAACAGCCAGACACCGAATGGTCGTTTGAATATTCGCCGGAAACCTTCTCGGCCACCGAGCCCGACTTTGCGGTCGAGGTGTGTGAGCGGGTGATGGATGTGTGGGACGCCTCGCCCGAAAAGCCGGTCATCCTCAACCTGCCGGCCACGGTCGAAGTGTCGTCGCCCAACATCTATGCCGATCAGATCGAATGGTTCTGCCGTCAGTTGACCCGCCGCTCGTCGGCCATCATCTCGCTGCACCCGCACAATGACCGGGGCACGGGCATTGCGGCGGCGGAGCTGGGGATTCTGGCCGGGGCCGACCGCATCGAAGGTTGCCTGTTCGGCAATGGCGAGCGCACGGGCAATGTCGATCTGGTGACGCTGGCGCTCAATCTCTATACGCAAGGGGTGAGCCCGGAGCTTGATTTTTCGGACATCCGGTCGGTGGTCAATACGGTCATCCACTGCAACAATATCCCCGTGCACCCGCGCCATCCCTATGCGGGCGAACTGGTCTTCACCGCCTTTTCCGGCTCGCATCAGGACGCCATCAAGAAGGGCTTTGCGGTGCATGAGACGCGCAATGACGGCGTGTGGGAAATGCCCTATCTGCCCATCGACCCGGCCGATCTGGGCGAAAGCTATGAGGCGGTCATCCGCGTCAACTCACAGTCGGGCAAGGGCGGCATCGCCTGGATTCTGGAGCAGGACAAGGGGCTGAAACTGCCGCGTCGCCTTCAGGTCGATTTTTCGCGCAAGGTGCAGGAAATCGCCGATGCGACGGGCAAGGAGATGCAGGCCGCCGACATCTGGCACGCCTTTGAGGACGCCTATTACCTCAAGGGCACGCCGAAATACGAGCTGGTCGAATATATAGATTCCGGGGCGCGCCGGGCGGGCGTCGATCGCCTGTTTGCCGGGCGCATCATCCATGATGGCATCGAAACCCCGGTTACCGGGCGCGGCAATGGCCTGATGGCCGCCGCCGTCGATGCGCTGAATGCCGCCTATGCGCTGGGGATCGAGGTGCTCGACTATCACGAACACGCGCTGAGCCGGGGGACGGACGCCAGGGCTGTGGCCTATGTCGAATGCCGCACCGCCGATGATCGCAAGGTGTTTGGTGTCGGTATGGATGTCGATAGCGCTACGGCCTCGGTCAAGGCTATTTTATCGGCGGCGAATGCGTTGTAGGGTGGGTTAACTACCCCTTACCCCGCCCTCTCCCCTGTTGGGGGAGGGGGGAACGGAGCCCTGAATGACCGACGTCCCCGCGCTCACGACCCCCAAAAAGACACATTCGCGGCTGGGTCTGTTCCTGCCCATCGGGTTGTTCCTGATCGCGGCGCTGCTGTGGAGCGGCTACTGGTTTTATACGGCGCACCAGATTGAAACCCGGCTGGCCGAGCAGGCGAAGACCCTGACGTCAAAAGGCTATCAGGTCGCCCACGCCCCATTTCGGGTGCAGGGCTATCCCTTCCGCATGTTTATTGAGTTAAAAGACGTGCGGCTGATCGCGCCCAACGGCAAGGGGCTGGCCGTTCCCGCGCTGGAGGCCGAGGCCTCGGCCTTCGCGCTCGACAAATGGATGTTTGTCGCCACCAAAGGCCTGACGCTCTATCGCGGCAAGGGCTCAGACCAGAGCGATCTGGGGCAGGTAGCCGTCACCGGTGACGCCCTGCGCGTCAGCGTCTCCGGCTGGACGCAACCCTTACAGACCATCGGCCTCGAAGGGCTGAACGCCACCTTCACGCCGTCGAAGCCCGAACACCCCTTCGTCCTGCAAAGCGCCCAGCGCCTCGAGGGCCGCGTGACGCCGACCAGGGACGGGGTGGATACGGTCGATTTCATCTGGCGCGCGTCGGGGGCTCAGGCCCACCCGCAAAGCCTGCTGGGGCGGCTGGGGCAGGGTCAGAATTTCGATATGGCCTTCCAGGGTCAGATGGCACAGGCCTCCAAATTCCGTGGCGATCTGAACGGCTGGCGCGAGGCCGGCGGGGCCGTGCGTCAGGTACAGGCCTCTCTGCATGTGGGGGAGCTTGAGGTGTTTGGCCGCTCTGAGGCCCTGTTGCTTGACCCCAATCTGGCGCTCAATGGGCCTTTGGGGCTGGAGGTCAAGGGCACGGGCGACCCGTTTGCCTTCCTGCTGGGGGCGGGGTTGATTTCGGCAGAATACGAACCGCTGGCGCGCGCCTTTGTCGGCACAAAAATGACGGCTGACAAGCCGGTGAAGCTCGATTTCGTCTTCCGTGAGGGCGGGGCCTATGTCGGGCCGCTGCGCGTGGCGTCAGCACCGGTTATTCGCTAGATAAGTTATCTATATTGTAAAACCCGTCATTTTGTACTGTAATTGGCAGAGCTACACTTTGGTATCTTTGGAAACCAAAGGGACGGCTGTGTATAGTTTTGAAAAGACCCCACCGGCAATGCCGTCACCGGGTCACGGAGACCGAGCTTGGCCCTCAATGCCCGCGCGCAGACCCCACCGTCACCCCTGTCGCTGACTGAATTGCGACTGCGGATTGACGCGATTGACGCCGAGCTTCTGCGTCTGGTCGATGAGCGCTCATCACTGGCGCGTGACATTGCGGCGGCCAAGGCGCGCGAAGGTGGTGACGCCAACGCCTGCCTGCTGCGCCCTGACCGCGAGGCCATGCTGCTACGCAAGCTGACGGGTAAGCCGCGCGTGGCCGCTTCGGATGCGGCCGTGGTCGCTATCTGGCGCGAACTGATCTCGGAATCGCTGCGCATTCAAGGTGAAGATCAGGGCGGTCTTCACCTTGATTTTTGGGCGGGTGACGCGTCGGGGCAACTGGTCAAATGGAGCCGCGAACGCTTCGGGACCGCGCCCTCTGAGGCCGGTCTGGCCGAGCCGGTGCAGGTCATCGCCGCCGCCCGCGACCCCCGCCATATCGGTATCCTGAGCCTTGATCCGCGCGCCGGGGCGTGGTGGGCGCGCCTGCTGGCCGAGCCACAGGTGCGGGTCATCTGCGCCCTGCCGGAGCGCACACCGGAGCGCCCGAAGGGCTTTGCCATTGCCGCCCTGAAACCCGAACCGACGGGCGATGACGTCAGCTACTGGGTCACGGACAGCCGCCTGTCCGAAGCCGCCCTGACCGAGCTTCTGGGGCAGTGCGGGCTGGCCGCCGAATGGCTGGGCTCGACCGGCGGGATGAAGCTGTTTGGCCTGTCCGGTTTTGTGCAGGAAGACGACAGCCGCCTCGACCCCAAGGCCGAAAAGGCGCTGGGGTCGCTATCCGGCGTGATTGGAACCTCCCCGCGGATTTGATTCCTCGCATTGAACCGGCTGCCCCGTGGTGCTAACCAGCACCCAGTAAAAATTCGCACGCGCAGGAACATCCCCGATGGATACCGTTTCGCCTCCCGCTTCCCAGCCTGAACCAAAATCCGGTATCTGGGAGATTGCCGCCTATGTCGGGGGCAAGTCGAAGATTGAGGGCGTGGCCGAACCGATCAAGCTGTCGTCCAATGAAAACGCGCTGGGCAGTTCGCTGAAGGCCATCGAAGCGTTCGAAGCCGCGCGCGCCAAGCTGTTCCGCTATCCCGATGGCCATGCCGCTCCGCTGCGGGAGGCTGTGGCGGCCTATCACGGCCTTGAGCCGGACCGCCTGATCTTTGGCAATGGCTCGGACGAGGTGTTCGGTGTGCTCAATCAGGCCTGGCTGGAGGCCGGGGACAATATTGTCACTGGCGAACACGGCTTCCTCGCCTATCGTATCAGCGCCGAGGCCTGTCAGGCCGAGGTGCGTCTGGCCCACGAACCGGCCCAGCGCGTAGACATCGAGCGTCTGCTGGAGTTGGTCGATGCGCGCACCAAGATCGTCTATATCTCCAACCCGGCCAATCCGACCGGCACCTGGAACACGCCGGAAGAGATCGCCGATCTGCGCAGCCGTCTGGCCCCGCACATCCTGCTGGTCATCGACGAAGCCTATGCGGAATTTGCCGATGAGCCGACCTATCAGAGCGCCTTTGGGCTGGCGCGCAATTGCGACAACATGATCGTGACGCGCACCTTCTCGAAGATTCACGGACTGGCCGGGTTGCGCGTCGGCTTCGGCTACGCCCCGGTGCGGGTGATCGAAGCACTGGATCGCATTCGGATGCCGTTCAATATCAATCTGCCGGCGCAGTACGCCGCCGTCGCCTCTCTGGCCGATCAGGCGCATCTGGATGCCTCGCGCGCGCAGGTGTTGCAATGGCGGCCGCGCTTTTATCAGGCCGTGCGGGCGATGGGTTATCGCATCGACGTCAGTCAGGGCAACTTCGTCCTGATCCATTTTGCCGATGAAGCGCAGGCCGTGCGCGCCAATGAGCACTTGATGCGTAAGGGCTTTATCGTGCGTCATGTCGCCAATTACGGTCTGCCGCACTGCCTGCGCGTGACCATTGGCAAGGATCACGAAAACGAAGGCGTCCTCGCGGCTTTGGGTGAGTTCGCTGGCTGATACAGGAAGGCCTCCCGGTCGCAGGACAGGGAGGCCTGATGCCTTGAGTTTTTGCTTGGGAAACGGTTTGCGATGCGTGGTGTCGCATCGGATTGCGTTCTAAATTTTTGTTATCACAATATTTTTGTCGAAAACCGTTGCGCTTCGACATATCGCTCTAGCTGAAGCACCAGGCCAGCACGGCCTTCTGGGCGTGGATGCGGTTTTCCGCCTCGTCCCAGACCTGCGATTGCGGGCCGTCGATAACGCCGTCCGTCACCTCTTCACCGCGGTGGGCAGGCAGGCAGTGCAGGAACAGGGCGTCCGGTTTGGCCAGCTTCATCAGCGCCTCATTGACCTGATAGGGTTCAAAGGCTTCAAGGCGTTCCTCGTGATCGAGGTCGCCCATCGACACCCAGGTATCGGCCATCACGACATCGGCGCCACGCACGGCGGCTTCCGGGTCCTGCGTCACCGTCACACGGGCGCGCGATTCCGCCGCAAACACCATGTCGGCGTTCGACGGTTTGTACTTGGCCGGGCAGGCGATATTCAGCGTGAAGTCGAAGCGCGCCGCCGCGTGAATGAACGAGGCGCAAACATTGTTGCCGTCACCGACCCAGGCCAGGGTCTTGCCCTTGATGTCGCCGCGATGTTCTTCGATCGTCTGAAGATCGGCGAGGATCTGGCACGGGTGGCTCTTGTTGGTCAGGCCATTGATCACCGGCACGCTGGCGGCGCGCGCCAGACGCTCGACATCCTCATGGCGGTTGGCACGGATCATGATGGCATCGACCATGCGCGACAGGACTTTGGCCGTGTCTTCGATGGTCTCGCCGCGACCGAGCTGCATGTCGGTCGCCGTCGAGATGATGGCATCGCCGCCCAGTTGCCGAATGGCCGCATCGAACGAGAATCGCGTGCGCGTCGAGTTCTTTTCGAAGATCATGGCCAGTACGCGGTCCTGAGCCGGGGCATCGGCATCGACGCGCCCCTTGGGCCAGCCCAGACGCGCTTTCTTGCGCGCATGAGCGTCATCGAGGATGGCGCGCAGTTCCGCGGCACTCAGGTCGGAAATATCCAGAAAATGCTTCACCATTACGCCTTCTCCTCAACGAGCAGGGTCTCCCGCGCCGCCTGACAGGTCTTTTCGAACAGGGCCAGCGCCTCACGCGCTTCGTCGATGGTCAGGTTGAGCGGGGGCAGCAGACGGATGCAGTTGTCCGACCCTCCGGCGATCAGCAGACCGTTGTCGCGCGCCAGCCCCATCACGTCGCGGTTGGACGGTCTGACCTTGATGCCGATCAGCAGGCCCTTGCCGCGGATTTCGTCGATCACGTCCGGATAGGCGGCCTTCAGGCCCTGAAGCTGCTGACGCAGGAAGCCCGACACCTGATTGACGTGATCGAGCATTTCGGGGCTCGACAGCTCGCTATAGGCGACCAGACCGACCGCCATGGCCAGCGGATTGCCGCCGAAGGTCGAGCCGTGGCTGCCGAAGACCATGCCAGACGCCGCCTCTTTGGTGGCCAGACAGGCGCCGATGGGGAAGCCGCCTCCCAGCGCCTTGGCCGTCATCATGACATCGGGTTCGACGCCCGACCACTGGTGCGCCCACAGCTTGCCCGAACGGCCCATGCCGCACTGGATTTCGTCAAACATCAAAAGCAGGCCGTACTGATCGCACAGATCACGTAAGCCCCGCAGGCACTGTTCCGGCACCTGACGGGTGCCGCCTTCGCCCTGCACCGGCTCGACCAGAATGGCCGCTGCCGTGGGGGCGGCCGCGGCGGCTTTCAGCGCCTCATGGTCGCCGAAGGGCAGGTGGACATAGCCCGGCAGCTTCGGGCCGAACCCGGCCAGATAGGCGTCATTGCCCCCGGCATTGACCGCGCCATAGGAACGGCCGTGGAAGGCCCCGGTGAAGGTAATGATGTCGATGCGCTCAGGATGTCCCTTGGCGTCGTGATATTTACGCGCCAGCTTCAGCGCACATTCGACGGCCTCGGTGCCCGAATTGGTGAAGAAGACCTGATCGGCAAACGAATCTTCGCACAGCCGGGTCGCCAGCGTCTGCTGGTCCGGGATGCGGAAGATGTTGGACACGTGCCACAACTTTTCGGACTGAGCCTTGACCGCTTCGATCAGCTTCGGGGCGCAGTGGCCGAGGCCATTGGTCGCCACGCCCTGTACCAGGTCGATGAACACGCGCCCGTCACGGGCGTAAAGTCGCACGCCTTCGCCGCGTTCAACCTCCATGGCGGCGCGGTTGTAAACGCCGAACAGGTGATCGTCGGGGGCAGTCTCAGGCGTGGTGTTCATCTTTGTGAATCCCTTAAAAAAGAAGCATCCCCAAAGTCGTAAATGACCAGGGGGATCGGTAATTCTAAGCTTTAAGGGGCTTAGGCGCGCCTTGTGTATAAAAACGGGCCTGATGTCAACAAGAACCCCCGTGTGTGAACACACGGGGGCCAGATCATCAGTTATTATTTCGCCGACTGATAGTCGTACAGTTCGACCTTGATGCCTTCTTTTTTCAGCAGGGCCTGCACGCTGTCCGGACCGGCGAGGTGTCCGGCGCCGACGACGATCAGTTGCGTGCCGGAACCGGCCAGCACGTCCTTGATCGGCTGAACCCAGTTGCGGTTACGGTTGACCATGACCGACTCGTACATCTTCGGCGTCTTGACCTTCATTTCATCGACCAGCAGCGCCTCAAGGCCCTTGATGTCTCCGGTCTTCCATGCCGTCAGCATCTTTTCGAACGTGGCCTTGACGTTGGCGTCTTCCTTGACCGTATCGAGCAGCGCCTTCGACTCTTCCCCGAACACATCGCTGGAGATGACCTTCATCTGATCTTCCAGCGTTTCCATGCCCTTGACCGGAAGGTTCTTGGCGCGCGCCGCCGTCAGCAGGGTCTTGTCTACCCCGGCGTTCGGATCGAAGCCTTCGGTCTGCATCTGCTTCATGACCAGCATCAGGCTGGCCAGCCACGGCTTCAGCATGACCAACTGGTCGATATTGAGACCGTACTTGGCATAGGTGTCGCGGATGAGCTTCTGTTCTTCGGGCGTGTAGGGTTTCAAAAGGCTGCCCGTCGGGTCGATGCCGTATTTTTGCACCAGAGCGGCCGCCGCCGCCTGATCGTCAAGATTGGCAACCTCCAGATAGAGGGTGTCGGCACTATTGAACACCTTGTCGAAAGCGGGCGTCTTCCATTGGGTGTCGGCCTTCAGCAGGTGGAAGGAGCCATAGAGATAGATGGTGGAGTCAGCGTCCTTGATGACCCACATTTTCGGGGCGGGCGCAGCCTCTCTGGCCTGAGCCGCCCCCAGCGGCAGCAGGGCGGCGACGCAGACAAAGCCGGCCATCAAGGCACGACGGGTGTGTTTCAGATTGATCATGGGATACCCCCTTTGAAGGTGAGACAAATAGATTAAGGTTGGAAGATGTCTTCGATTTTAAGGGCGAAGACGTCGGCGATCTTGAAGGCCAGCGGCAGGGAGGGATCGTACTTCTCCGTTTCGATGGCGTTCACGGTCTGGCGCGAAACATCGAGCCTCTGGGCCAGCTCGGCCTGAGACAGGTTGTGTTCCGCACGCAGGACTTTCAGACGGTTTTTCATGGCTTTATCTGGAGTTTACCGGTGCCGCAGCCACCAGATACCCCAGGCGATGCCGTAACCGAGCAGCATGGGGATTGTAGCAATTCCCACACCCAGTTCGACTTCGCGGCCGGCAACGTTTAATATCTCGACCAGACGTTGCGGGGCGGCACCTTGGGTAAAAACGGAAACGACGTAAAATATACCGACGAAAGCCAACCCGGAGGAACCGCCCCAGTACCAGGCCCAGCTATGCGCCTGACGGACGGCCTCATCCACGCCGCGCCACCAGCGGATACTGTACAACATGGCGGCCCCCATAATCAGTACACCGGAGATCAGCCCAGCAATGGTCAAAACCTGCGTCTTGTCGCTCTGAGGCTGGATCAGCATAACCACCATAACCAAGGTGAGCGCTGCCAGACTGCCGATCAGACTGAACCCCATGACACGCGCCAGAGTTCCGGCGAACGAGAGCTTTTTTTCCTTGGACACGATATTTTCCCTTCAAACATCAACGATGCCGCAGCCACCAGATACCCCAGGCGATGCCATAACCGAGCATAGCCGGGGCCTGCGCAGTGATGATACCGAGGGCCAGCAGACGGCCCTCGCTGCCCATGAAGTGCGTGTAGCCACTCATCAACTCGTCACCTCCGGCAAACGCGACGACGAAGGCCAGAACCGATAAAAGAAGCCCGAAAGAGCCGCCCCAGTACCATGCCCACTTATGGGCCTCGCGTTGCGCTTCATCTATCGACAGCCACCACAATATGCTGACGCCCATGGTCGCGATCAAAAGGCACCCGACAATGGCGTAGGTCACGCCGGGATTGTTGCGAATGAGCCCCGTACCCGAGGCCATGTCATATCCCATGATGCCCCCCAGGATGAGGGTCATCGCGACAAAGGCCCCCATCATCCATCTGGCGGTGGAACGCAGATTTTTCACGTTTATCTCCCCGTTTAAAGACAAGCATCCTTTACACTGTCTTTTTGAAGCGTGTCAAGCGTCCTTGTCAAAAAGAATATGAAACTTGTCATGACCGTCCCGATGTGAGGCCTGGGGTTGCCATGGCCCGACCTTTGCAAACACCGCTTCGCACGCGCAAAAAAACCCGTTAAGGTTTGAGAGCGTTGAAAAAAGTAACTATCCTGAAATACAGACCCTTTAGGGTTTTGCTGTCAGGAAGACCCTGTAAAAACAAGGGCCACCACAGGCCCTACCCGGAACCGGCATGACGACCTGCGATCTCATTTCTGCGCGCGACCTTAGCGAAATCGACATCGCGGCCTGGCGTGACATGGCGAAACAGACCTTTGCGTTCGGCTCGCCTGTCCTGTCGTGGGACTTCTGTGCCGCCGTGGCGCAGGTGCGCGATGACGTGAAGGTGGCCGTGTTTCGCCGCGAAGGTAAGGCCATCGCCTTCCTGCCCCATCACCGCCGCCCGGGGCAGTTTGCAAGGCCAGTCGGTGCGCCGTTCAACGACTATACGGCCCTGATCAGCTTCCCCGACACGGCGTTTTCGGCGCGTGAGATGTTGGCTTTGGCCGGAATTCGCGCCTTTCAGGTGTCGGGCCTGATCGACCCCTATGGCGCGTTCGCCGGTTTTGAGGGCGAGGCCGAAGATGCTTACGGCATTGACCTCACCCCCAAAAAGGGTGAGACGGGCGAAACGGTCAATAATGTCGATAAGAAGCACCTGAAAAACATCAACCGCCTGCGCCGCCGCCTCGAAGAGGAACATGGCGAGGTGCGCTTTGAACTGCCGGATTTCACGCCTGAACACTTTGAGGCCATGCTGGCCATCAAACGCGCCCAGACGGCGCAGACCGGTATTCATGACTTCCTGTCGGCACCGTGGGTGCAGGCCCTTATGCGCAACCTGTTTACCCGCCCGGCCGACACCGAGATGGAGCTTTATGGTCATCTGACGACCGTCACCGCGGGCGGAAAGCCGATCATCTGGCATTTCGGTCCGCGTCTGGGTGATCGCGTCCATCCGTGGGTCTCGGCCTTCGACCCGGCCTACAGCGCCTATTCGCCGGGGCAGATTTTCCTGCAGGGATGCCAGTCGCCGCTGCGTGAGCTGGGGGTCAACTATTACGATCTCTCAACCGGGCAGCAGCATTATAAGAACGCCTTTTGCAACACCCACTCGGTTGTTCATCATGGCCGCCTTTACGCCGCTTCGGGCGAAGGCCGCACGGCGGAATCCCTGTCGCGCCTGATCGACAGGGGCGGCAAGGTGCTGGGCGTGTCGCATCTGACGCGGCGTTTGGGGCGTCGCCTCGACCATCTGGCCAGCCTCGAACTCGACCTCGGCGGGCGCGTCAACGGCACGATCTACGCCTTCGCCAATGCCCGCAAGCGGTTGAGCTAGTAAGATGCCGGTCAGCCTGATCATACCCACCTTTCGCCGCCCGGAGGCTTTAAAGACCGCGCTGCACTCAGTCTTTGCGCAGACGGGCGTTGAGGTCGCGGTGAACATTATCGTCTGCGATAATTCCCCGGAGGGCTCGGCCCGTGCGATGGTCGAGAGCCTGACGCCCGGCGCGGGGCAGACTCTGATCTATCTGCATGAACCCAATCCCGGCGTTGCCAATGCCCGCAATACGGCGGTAAAGGCCGCCCACGATCCCTTTATCCTCTTCCTTGATGACGATGAAGAAGCCCCGTCCGACTGGGTAGCGAAGATGCTTAGCGCGCAACAGGCCTTTGGCGCCGATGTGGTGTTTGGCCCTGTCACGGCGCGGCTCAAAACCGCAGCCCCCCAATTCCGGCCCTATTTCGAAGCCTTTTTTTCGCGCTTCGGACCGGCCCACAGCGGCCCGATCCCCGACTATTACGGCTGTGGCAATTCGCTGATCCGCCGCGCCCTGCTGAGCGGTGAGCAGCCCTTCGACACTAACCGCAACTCATGCGGAGGTGAGGATGACAAGCTGTTCTACGCTCTCAAACAGGAGGGTGCGCGCATGGTGTGGGCTTCCGATGCCTTTGTGTGGGAAGACGTGCCAGAAAGCCGCGCCACGCTACGCTATACCCTCCCGCGCGCCTTTGCCTATGGTCAGGGCCCTTCGACCTCGGCCATGGCCGGCACGCCGAAAAAGCCGCTGACCTGTGCCTACTGGATGCTCAATGGGCTGGTGCAAGCGTTGCTGTTTGGCGGGGCTGGGCTGGTGCTTTATGCGGCGGGCTCAAAGGCCGCTGCGCGTATCCTCGACAAGGCCGCCCGTGGCCTTGGCAAACTCATCTGGTTTCACAAGATCGGCTTTTACGGCACGGCCTTATTGAAACCCAATCCGGCAGGGCGCTGATGAAAGACATTCTCACCTGGGCCGCCGCGCACAAGGCGGGCTTTGGCCGCGAAAACCTCAAGTTTACCCACAACCTGCACAACAGCCCGCTGTTTACGGATGAAGCGCTGATCGCCCTTATCGACCGCTATCCGCGCGATAAGCTGGAAGTGTTTACCATGGGCTATGACCCGACCAACTGGGGGCAGTGGTTCCTCGGCCGGCGCGGCGCGCACGACGGGCGGGCCCTTATGGAAGGCGTGAAGGCCGGGCGGTTATGGCTCAACCTGCGCAAGGTCAATCATTCGGATGCCGATATCGGTGCCCTTTGTGAGGCCATGTTTGCCGAGATTCGCGCCCAGACGGGTGTCCGCACGCTGAAGGAAGATCTGGGCCTGCTGATCTCCTCGCCCAATGCCCACGTCTTCTACCACCTCGATATCCCGCTCGTGACCCTGTGGCAGATACGCGGCGTCAAGCACGTCTATGTCTATCCGCCCAAAGACCCCTATGTCTCCGATCATGATCTCGAAGGCGTGGCCTTGCGCGAATCGGATGAACAGTTGCGGTTCGATCCGGCATGGGATGCCGAGGCGATGAAAGTCGAGTTCGTGCCTGGGCAGATGCTGACCTGGACACAGAACGCCCCGCACCGCATCGTTAATCAGGACTCGGTGAACGTGTCCTTGTCGATCGAGTTCATGACCCCGGCCGCCATCTGGCGCGCCAATGTCATCTACGCCAATGGTTGCCTGCGGCGCTGGCTGGGCCTGAAACCAACTCTGGCGACGTCACCCAGATGGCTGGAGCCGTTCAAGGTGGTGTTTGCGCGTCTGGTTAAGATGGCGGGTGGCTATAATGGCAATAAGTCGCCGCTCAAGCCGCGCTTTACGCTGGATGACACCCGCCCCGAAGTCCTGCACTTCGATGAGGGTGTCGAAGTCCCGATGCCGTCAAACCGAGCGGCCTGATCTCTATACTTCTCCACCAAAGGCAGGGAGGTATAAGGATTAGAGGCTTGGCGACGCCACCGGTGTGGGTTCGTTCGGTGCGGCTTCAGGCGTGGCGACAATCAGCAGGTCGGCCTTGAACTTGTCTGAATGACGGTCTCCGTGTTCGTCGAACCAGTCACAATAGACGTAGTTATCGAGATCGACATTGTTGACGGTCATCGCCGGGCCGCCGGATTTGAGCTGCACCGTATCGCCAATCATATAGCCCATACTGTCCTCCATAGTCTGAAGGACCATCAGGCCTGCCGCTGCACAAAAAAGCGATACGCCGCGCGCACCGCCTGTAAAAGTCTTCAATTTGGATGAGACGGCAGAAGGCTAGCGCCGCCCATATATAGATACGGGCAAGCGACGCCGACGCCCTATATCGCCAAATTCAAGACTTTTACCACGGTTTGAAGTGTTTGGAGAGCTTCAACCCCTGTTTCTGATAATGCGAGCCGCCCTGTCCATAGAGCTGTTCCGGCTTGGCCACCAGCGGCTCATAGACCAGACGCGCCACGGTCTGCCCGTGTTCCAGCAGGAACGGCGTCTCGTGGCAGCGCACTTCCAGCACGCCTTTGGAACCGATGCCGCCCGCCTCTTCGGTGCCAAAGCCCGGATCGAAGAAACCGGCATAGTGGACGCGGAATTCACCGACACTGGGGTCGATGGGTAGCATTTCGGCAGCCTCGGTCACCGGAATGACCACATCGGTTTGCGACGCGAGGATGTAGAATTCGCCCGGATCGAGCAGCAACTGTCCCTTGTTCTGGTAAAGCGGCTCCCAGAAGTCGCGCGGATTGTGGCCATCGACGTGATCGAGGTCGATGATCCCGGCGTGACGGCGCGCGCGATAGCCGACCAGATCGCCGGTCATCAGGTCCACGCCACAGTCAGCCGTATAGAGCTTGGGTACCTCGCCGGTCTTGAGACGCAACTGGTTCAGACGCGTGCCGGTGCGCGCCAGCACCGAAAAGGTCTGCGGCGCGATCTCGACATAGATAGGGCCCTTGTAGCCTTCGCGCACATCGTCAAACAGGTCACCGAAATCCGACAAAAGGCGCACGAAGACATCGACCCGACCGGTCGAGCTTTTGGGATTGGCGCGCGCCGAAACCCCGTCCGGTAGGCTTAAAAACTCCTGCAATTCGGCAATATAGACGCAGCCCGACTCAAAGACCGCGCCGCGCGTCAGGTCCATCTCGTGCATCATCACGTCGGGCAGGCGGTCCATTACCCGCTTGCCGCGCGGCAGATAGGAGGCGCGCACACGCCAGGCCCGCGCCCCCAGACGCAGATCGATCGACGCCGGCTGAATCTGATCGGCATCCAGTTTGGAAGCGCTCATGATAGCGCTCTGATCAACCAGTTCACGAATGGATTGCAGCGGCAGGATACCGGAAACGGTCATCAGGAATCGCAACTTTCTTAAAGCAGGGGAGGCGCATTTAAGCGGCGAATGCGCAATGCGCAAAGAAAAACTGACACTGGAAGCGAAGCGCTCTATTTTGCGTCCATGATCTATACCGCAACCACCGACGGTGTGACTGTCAGCGTCCGCGTGCAGTTCGTACCCCGTAATGACGATGCCATCCGCGCCCACAAATGGCTGTGGACCTATCACATCACCATCGCCAATGCGTCCAGCCGCGCCGTTCAGCTCAAAACGCGCCACTGGCGCATTACCGATGCCCTGGGTCGCGTGCAGACGGTCGATGGCGAGGGCGTGGTGGGCGAAACCCCGCGCATTGCCCCCGGCGACAGCTACAGTTACGCCTCAGGCTGCCCGCTCGATACGGATTCCGGCACCATGGGCGGGCATTATATGTGCGTGACAGATGAGGGCGAGTGGCTGGCCATACAGGTGCCCCTGTTCTCGCTCGATGCCACCCTGTCTAAGCGGACGCTGAATTAGGTTTAAATATCACAGCAACGGGCTGTCCGCCGCGGTTCTGCGCTTTGGCTTTGCGTTCCAGCGTTCTTTCGTTTTATCGTTCTGTCACAGAAGCATGGACGCCTGGCATGCCTGCCCGCAGGTGAGCGGGAGCAAAGGGCGCCCTAAGCACAGGACACTGCATGGCTACCCTGCCTACCGCCACCCGCCTTAAGGCCGCAGTCGGCTTTGCCAGCCATATCGGCCGGCGCGATGACAATCAGGACTTTGCGGCCTCGTGTCTGGCGGATGACGGATCGCATCACGGGCTGGTGGCGGCACTGGCGGATGGCGTCGGCGGGCGCAGGGGCGGTCGTGTCGCGGCCGAGCTGAGCGTGCGTTCTTTCATCGACGACTATCTCAGCCAGACCGAGGCCCTGTCACCGCAAAAAACCGCTGGGCGGGCGCTGGAAAGCATCAACTATTGGCTCCACCGGCAAGGACAGAAGGATGAAAACGTCCGCGGCATGAGTTGCGCCTTCACCGGCGTGGTGATCAAGGGCAACCGCTTGCACTCCTTCCACGTCGGCGACACGCGTCTCTATCGCTGGCGCGAGGGCTATCTGGGGCAGATGACCCAAGATCACAAGCCCGAAGGCGGCGAGGATTCGCCCTATCTCACCCGCGCTATCGGCTTCGAAGAGGTGGTGCGCATCGACTATCGCATACACGACATCTTCCCGCACGACCGTCTGTTGCTGTGCTCGGACGGCATGCACGCCAAGGTGCCGGAAGCCCAGATCAACGCCATCCTGTCCGAACGCCTGTCGGCAGATGATACGGCACAAAAGCTGGTCGATATGGCCATTAGTAATGGCGGCGATGACAACGCCACCGTGCTGATCATAGACATCTTCGAACTGCCGCCCGCCACCGTTAAAGACCTGGACGCGGCCATTTCGCGCCTGCCCATGCGTGATCCGCCGGAAATGGGCGCAATTATCGACGATTTCAAGCTGGAAACCCTGCTGGCCGACGGTATGTACAGCCGCGTGTTCAAGGCCCGCGACCTGTCGGCCACCGGACCGCTTTCGACCGTCGTGCTCAAATTCCCCAAGCCGCACAATCTGGGGGCCGAAACCCTGGCCCGGCAGGCTTTTGTGCGCGAGACCTGGGTGGCGAGCCGCGTCCAGCACATGTGGATCGGCTCGGTCCTGCAACTGCCGCCTAAGCGCCAGACCTGCCTCTATGTGGCGCAACCCTTCTATGAGGGCGAAACGCTCGAAAAACGCCTGTCGCGCAAGCCTGCCATCGGACTGAGCGAAGGCATCGACATCGCCACAAAACTGGCCAAGGCGCTGGGCTCGCTGCACCGGGCGGGCGTCATCCATCGTGACGTCAAGCCGGATAATGTGATCCTGCTCAAGGACGGCGGGCTGAAACTGGTCGATCTGGGCTTTGCGCGCCTGCCCGCGCTCGACGAAAAGACCGGCGTGCTGCCCCCCGGCACTAATAATTATATGGCCCCCGAGTTGTTCGACGGTCAGTGGGGGGATGAGCGGTCGGACATCTTCGCACTGGGGGTCACCCTGCATCGCATGTTCACCGGCGGCACCTTCCCCTATGGCGAAAGCGAACCCTTCACCAAGCCGAACCTGAAGCGCCCGGACCTTCTGACCCATAAACGCCACGATGCGCCGGGCTGGCTGGAAAGTATCATCCTTCAGGCCCTGGCTCCCAATCCGGACGAGCGCTTTCAGGACGGGTTTGAAATGGCCTTTACGCTGGAAACCGGGTCGTACGGTGTTAATCCCGTGTCGATTCGCAAGGCGACGCGCTTCCATCCTGCGCGCCCGTGGCAGTTCGCTACGGCGGTTTTGACGGCGCTGGTGCTCCTGCTTGGGGCCATGCAACTGGGCTTGATCACTGGACCGGATGCCGAAACAACCAAGGCCTTTTTGCGTGAGCACGGGTTCCCGGAGTTGAAATAATTGTCTTCGGCCTTAGGCGGGCAGAGGTGTCGCGAAAGGCAGCGTTGGCTTTTTAGGTCAAACCACAGACTACACAGATTTCACAGATTAAGATGTTTCAAGCATCAAATCATCGCGATCATATCCGCGACAGCGCGCTGAGCTCATATGTTGAATCTGTGGCGCCTAAACCATAAGGCACCCAGAGACCGCTTTCTTCCCCGCAAAGCACAGCTCTGACGGCTCTATTTCCTATTCGGGGTCAGATTATTGACTGTGCCGGAAATCCTGCGGGGGCTTGAAGTCATTGGCCCAGGCTCCGGCGCGGGTGCGTTTGGAGGTCTTTTCGGCAGCGACAAAGATCAGAATAGCGGCGATAGGCCAGAGCCAGCCCCGCCTGCATCTGCGCCTCACCCAGAACACGGCCTTCGACGGCGCAATCGGCCAGTATGCGTCCATACTTCTCTGCCCTGTAGGTCACAAACGACCTCGGCCCCAGCTACCAGCCTTTTAAGCTGACGACTGGCCGCTTCGCCGCGGGCAATAGTCCCTCAACACTGATCCTATTCAAAGGTATCGACCCCTTCAAAGCGGACCTTCAGACTTTCCTAGCGCAGGAAGTCGCCGTCTAAAGCTTCCGCTTCACCACTGAGGGCGATGGTTTCCGGTCTGGCGGGGAGGGGGGGGGGCGATGGGGGCGGCGCGGGTTAACAAGCCGCCAGTCCAGCCAATGTCCTGAGACAGGCTCAACGCCTCAGCGTGAAGCCTCCAGTTGCGCCAGCACCACCGTCGCGCCCTTGTGCAGGGGCATATAGGCCGAAGCGATCTGGCTTAAGGGCACGGGGCCTTGCAGCAGATAGCCGAAGCCAAACAGGATGAGCATCAGATAGCGCAGGGCCAGCGGGTCGCCCTTGGCCATACCGGCCTTAGCCTTGCCGATCTTCAATGACGGCTGCTTCACCTTGTGGCGCATACCGATCAGCACGTCGGGCTTGACGCCATTGTCGAGCGCGAGTCGTGTGTTGATTTCGGTAAAACTTGGCTGTTTAAACCCGCGCAGGTTGAGAACGGCGGCAATGGCGGCCACGACTGCGCCCGCCGTCAGAACCGCCAGATGGACCATCGGGCTTAACCCCGCGAACAGCCCCCATTGGGCGGCTACAGCAATGGCCCCAGCCAGTAGCAGAAACGGCGTCACAGCGGGCAAAATCTGTTCCCAGATCATCACCACATGCGTCCAGAACAGCGCCCGGCTCAGCTTTGATAAGGGTTTTGTCCGTTGAAGCTTCATGCCGTCCCCCAAAGACGTGCGAGTTTAGTCCGCCCGTACCCTATGCGGTCTTAACCATTCCGGCAAGACCTCGCGGTTCATCATCTCCTCATAGGCGGGACGAGGACGCACCACCGCCCAGTTTGTGTCACGCACCAACACCTCAGGAGCGAGGGGGCGCGAATTATACTCGCTGCCCATCACCGCCCCATAGGCCCCGGCCGACATGAAGGCGACCAGATCACCGGCTTTCAGTGCCGGCATGTCGCGGCCGCGCGTAAAGGTGTCGCCGGTTTCGCAGACCGGGCCGACCACATCATAGATGGCGGTTTCGTTGGTCTGAACCGCCGTCACCGGGCGGATGTCGTGATAGGCGTCGTACATGGCGGGGCGGATCAGGTCGTTCATTGCCGCATCGACGACGAGAAACTTCTGACCAGAGTCTTCGCGTTCATGAATGTGGATGACGCGCGACACCAGAATACCCGCATTGGCAGCGATCAAACGACCCGGCTCAAAGGCATAGCGCACTCCGAGATTTCCGACGGTTAGCGCCACCATCTGGGCAAAATCGTTGGGCGAGGGCGGTTCTGGCATGTTGAAATAGGGCACGCCCAGCCCGCCGCCCAGATCGAGGCGCTCAACGCTCAGGCCACTGGCGCGCAACTCCTGCACCCAGCCCTTCATTTTGGAAAAGGCGGCCTGCATGGGGGCGAGGTCCGTGATCTGGCTGCCGATATGGCAGGCAATGCCCATGGGGGCGATATTGGGATCGGCGGCGGCCTGACCATAGAGGGAGATGGCTTCGCGGGCCGATACGCCGAACTTGTCCTTGGCCCCGCCGGTAGTAATCTTGGCATGACCGCCGGCGCCGACGCCCGGATTAATGCGGATGACGATGGGGGCCACGACGCCCAGAGACGCCGCCACGTGGCTGAGGCGTTCCAGTTCGGGCTTTGATTCGACATTGAGCTGATAGATGCCGGTCTTCAGCGCGAAGGCCATTTCGGCGTCGGTCTTGCCCACGCCCGAAAAGACGATACGCTCCGGCGGAATACCGGCGGTCAGCGCCTTACGGATTTCGCCCTCGGACACCGTATCGGCCCCGGCCCCCTGTTCGGCGAGCGTTTGCAGCACCGCCAGATTGGAGTTGGCTTTGGTGGCATAGGCGATTAGCGGCGCTTCGTTCTTGGGGCTTTGCAGGGCGTCCTGGGCCCACAGTGCCTGAGAGAAGACCTGAAAATGCCGCTCGAACGTGGCGGACGAATAAACGTAGAGCGGGGTGCCGACGCGTTCAGCCAATTCGCGGACCGATACGCCCTCGGCGTGCATCTCGCCGTCACGGATGTCAAAATGATTCATTTACAAACAGGTTCCTGTGAGGCGGAAAGAACCCCCACCATCATCGCCGCTACGCGCGATGGTCCCGACACTTTCGAATGCTAGACGTTCGCCACATCGTACCCCAGTAAACCGGGGAGGTATAAACGATTACTGGCGTTGGGCGTTGCCCGTGCCTTCGAGCGGGGCGTCGGCGACCTTGCTGTTTTGCTGATAAGGGTCCGGCATCTCGTTCTTGAATTCCTTGCGCGGCAGGGCGCGCTCGGTGGCCTTGCCTTCGGCCTGCGCCTTCTTCTTGGCGGCCACCTCTTCCTGCGCGCGCTTGCCCCACAGAGGCGGCGCGCGTTCCAGATCACCCTGCTTGGCACAGGCGGTCAGACCCAGACCAGAGATCGCGGCCAGCACGAGAGCGGCCTTCACAAACGAACGCGATACGGTAGCGGTCATACCAAAATTTCCTTCCAACGCTGGATCTGTTCGCGCACCCGCACAGGTGAGGTGCCACCATAGGACAGGCGCGAAGCCGCTGAGGCTTCGGGCGTCAGAACACTATATACGTCTTCGGTAATCCCCGCCTCCAGTTTTTGCAGATCAGCGAGCGACAGTTGCGAAAGGTCCACACCCTGTCCTTCGGCCAGCTTGACCGCCGCACCGGTAACATGGTGAGCGTCCCGGAACGGCATGTTGAGGGTGCGAACCAGCCAATCGGCCAGGTCCGTCGCCGTCGAAAAGCCCGATGAGGCCGCAGCCTTCATGCGCTCCCGATTGGCGCTCAGATCACGCACCATGCCGGTCATGGCCGCCAAAGCCAGATCGAGCGATTCAAAGGCCTCAAACACGGGCGGCTTGTCCTCCTGCATGTCCTTGGAATAGGCCAGAGGCAGGCCCTTCATCACCGTGGTCAGTGCGATCAGCGCCCCGTTGATGCGACCCGTCTTGGCGCGCACCAGCTCGGCCGCATCGGGGTTGCGCTTTTGCGGCATGATGGAAGAGCCGGTTGAGAAGGCGTCCGAAAGGCGGACGAAGCCGAACTGCGGCGTCGTCCAGATGACGATTTCTTCGGCCAGACGCGACAGGTGCCCGGCGCAGATGGCGGCGTGGCTCAAAGACTCCAGCGCGAAATCCCGGTCGGAGACGCCGTCCAGGCTGTTGGCGGTCGGACCGTCAAAACCCAGGGCTTCGGCGGTCATGTGGCGGTCGATGGGGAAGGGCGACCCGGCCAGAGCAGCGGAGCCCAGCGGATTCTCATTCATGCGCTTGCGCGCGTCTTCAAAGCGCGTGGCGTCGCGGCCGAACATTTCGACATAGGCCATCAGGTGGTGGCCAAAGGTCACGGGCTGCGCCGGTTGCAAGTGGGTGAAGCCCGGCATCAGGGCGTCGGCATAGTCTTCGGCCCGCGTCACCAGCGCCTTTTGCAGGTCACGCAATTGCGCAATCGTATAGTCCACGCGGTCACGCACCCACAGGCGGAAGTCGGTCGCCACCTGATCATTGCGTGAGCGCGCCGTGTGTAGACGACCCGCCGTCGCCCCGATCAGCTCACGCAATCGCGCCTCGACATTCATATGGATGTCTTCGTATTCGGCGCGGAAGGGGAAGTTACCGGCTTCGATCTCACCGATGATGGTTTGCAGGCCGGCGTCGATCTCCTGCGCGGCCTCGGCGCTGATGATGCCTTGTTTGGCCAGCATGGCGGCGTGGGCCCGTGATCCGGCGATGTCCTGCGCCCACAAACGTTTGTCAACCTCGATCGAGACGTTGATGGCTTGCATAATGGCGTCAGGTTGGGCAGAGAATCGTCCACCCCACATTTTCTGCCCGGCGGAATTGGGGGATTGCGAAGGATCGGTCATGAATGAGCCTCTGGACGAAAACACGGACACGGCGAACGCCGAAGCGCAGGCCCCGCAGACAGAGCGGACCAGACCGCCGCGCAAGCTGAAATTCAACCTGATCGTCGCGGCCCTGCTGGTCCTGATAATCGCCGTCTCCGTAGCGGCTGTGGTGCTGTTCCGTCAAGCTGAGACTGACGGAACAGTACCCACCGACAGCGGCCCAGTGGCCGAAGGTCCGCTGAAGGCCTATGCCACCGGCGCTCTGGCCAAGCTGGAAACCCACGCCGCCCCGCGCCCCATCGAAGACATCAGTTTCCTCGATGGCGAGGGCAAGACCGTCAAGCTGTCGGATTTCAAGGGCCGCGTGGTGGTGCTGAACGTCTGGGCGACCTGGTGTGCGCCGTGCAAGGTCGAGATGCCGACCCTGGCCAATCTGCAAAAGGGCTATGACCCGCAAAAGGTGCTGGTCCTGCCGCTCAGCATCGACAAGGCCGAAGACAAGGCCGCCGTCGAGAAGGAACTGAAGCTGAGCGAGGGCCTCCCCGTCTATATGGACTCAGAGATCCAGCCGATGAGCAAGTGGGGCATTGTGGGGATGCCGACGACGATCATCCTCAACACAAACGGTCAGGAAGTGGCGCGCCTCAGCGGCGAAGCCAAATGGGATGCACCGGAGGTCAAGGCGCTCCTCGACGCGCTGGCAAAGTAACCACCGGGCAATTCGCAAGTCACCTTACCACCACATCTCGCCTTTGGCTCGTGCGGTCCAAATTCTGGCGAAAGCTATAGCTTCACTGCGCTATATTCCGCTAAAGGCCGGCAGGTATAAGGGGTCAGCGAATGGCCACCCAGCGCCCGTGGCTCAGGCAGCGCCACACCCATTCGAGCGGGCCGTAACGGAACACGCGCAGCCAAAGACCGCTGGCCACGATCTGCGCCGCCCAGATGCTGGCTACGATCGGCACCATCTGCGACAGCGACACTTGTCCGTAGAGGCCCAAGCCGCGCCCGCCGTAGAAGATCGCCGTCATGATCAGCGACTGGCTGAGATAGTTGGTAAAGGCCATGCGGCCCACCGGGCTCAGCAGTGCCGTGAGGCCATTGGCCACCGGCAGGCGGCTCAGAAGCATCAGGGCGCTGGCATAGCCTAGACTGACGAAGAGACTGAGGAATTCCGCTGCTGCGCGGTGTGAGCCATAGATTTCCGGCTCCGGGAAGTTTTCGCGCAGGATGATCAGGTTCTGCCATCCAATGACTCCAAGCGCCAGCGCGCCGCTGCCGATGGCCACTAGATGCCACAGGGTACGGCGCGGATCGAAATAGCCGGCCTTGAACAGACCGAGCCCGATCATCATCAAGCCGATGACCTTAGGCGCAAAGACGGCGATCTGCGAAAAAATGCTCATCGCCCACATGACGAAATTGGCGTGCAACGACTGCGCAAACGTGCCCTGCATCAGACGCATCGTGTCGGCAAAGCTCAGGCTGTCGCTACCGCTGAGGGCCTCACCCAACTGTTCGCGCGGTAAAAACGTCAGGATGAAACCGGACCCCACTACCATCAGCCCGCCCACAGCCCAGGCGATTAGGCCCCAGCGCAGCAGATGGGGGGTGCGGATGGTCAGGACGAAATAAAGCCCGCACAGGGCGTACATCAGCAGGATATCGCCCACCCAGATCGCCGCCCCATGCACCACTCCGATCACGGCCAGCCACACCAGTCGCCGAAAGCGCACGGTCTGCGTCACCGGTGTGCGAGGTGCGTCTGTCTGCCCCACCAGAAACAGGCTGACGCCGAACAGCATGGCAAACAGGGTCAGGCATTTGGATTCGAAAAAGGTATGGATAACCCACCACGCCTGACGGTCCGCGTCGCTCAACGGGAGGGTGGCATGCGCCGGGTTCATATAAACCTCAAGCGGCCAGCCAAAGGCCGGGGCATTGACGATCAATATGCCCAAGAGCGCAAACCCGCGAATATAGTCGAGGGCGGCATAGCGCGGGGCCGTCATGCGCCCTGTGCCTCAGCGGCGGCCTTCGGCGATGTTTTGAGCAGGATCATCTGAAACAGCACGGCCGACGGCACGGCCAGCAGAACCTGACTGGCGACCATGGGCACGGCCACCAGCGCAAAGACGAGGAGATTGCTGAAACTCAGTTCGAAATTCTGACTGAGGGTCAGGTTGCTGAAGGCCATGAACGAGCCCAGCGAGCAGACGAGGAAGGCGCAGCCCACCACGTGGCCGACGGCGTGCAGTCGGTTTTTCGGGCCCTGAATGAGCCACAGGGCTGCCGCGCATACCATCCAGAACAGCGACAGCCCCATCTGACGCGCCCCTTCAGCGGCGGCCAGAAGCCCCTGAGCGGCAAAAAACCGCGCCGCAAACCACACGCAGGCGTGCAGGACCGATGCAGCCAGAAGCGCCAGTGCAAACCATAGAAAGAGCGGACGGCGGGCCGTAAGCAAGCGGAACTTACCTTGTCGGAACGGGCTTTTCGCCGCGATAGTCATAGAAGCCGCGACCCGTCTTGCGGCCGTACCAGCCCGCTTCGACATACTTTACCAGCAGCGGGCAGGGGCGGTACTTGGAGTCCGACAGACCGTCGTACAGTACGTTCATAATGGCCAGCACCGTATCGAGGCCGATAAAATCGCCCAGCTCCAGCGGTCCCATGGGGTGATTGGCCCCCAGCTTCATGGCCGTGTCGATGGCTTCGACCGTCCCCACCCCTTCATACAGGGTGTAGATGGCCTCGTTGATCATCGGGATCAGGATGCGGTTGACGATGAAGGCCGGATAGTCCTGCGCATTGGCGGTGATCTTGTCGAGGCTCTCGGCAAAACGCACCGCCGCCTCGTAGGTGTCGGTTTCCGTGGCGATCCCGCGGATAATCTCGACCAGCTTCATGATCGGCACCGGGTTCATAAAGTGCAGGCCGATAAAACGGGTCGGACGGTCGGACGCGGCGGCCAGTCGCGTAATGGAGATGGACGAGGTGTTGGACGCCAGAATAGCCTCGGGTTTCAGGTGTTCGGACACCGACTTGAAAATGGCCTTCTTGATCTCTTCATTTTCGGTCGCCGCCTCGATGACCAGCTCGCAGTCGGACAGGTCGGACGCCATGGCCGCCGGCTTGACCAGTTTCACGGCAGTTGCTGCCGTCTCGGCGCTGATGACGCCCTTTTCGACGGAGCGGGCGATGCCCTTGTTGATCTTTTCGATAGATTTGGCGATGGCGGCGGCCTGCTGATCATAGAGGAAGACCTCATAGCCCGCCTGCGCACAGACCTGCGCAATGCCGGACCCCATTTGTCCTGCCCCGATAACGCCGACGACTTTGATCTCTGTCATATGAAACCCGCGGTACTGTTATTATGCAGCGACCTTAAACGCCCCTACCGGGTAATCAAGGGCGGCGCGAAAAATTAGAGGGCCATACGACAATTCGGGCCCCGATTTATGCGAAAATTGCGCAATCAAACAGAAACTTGGGGTGTCATGACGATTCCATTAAAAGTCATTCCGCTTCAGGCGCGGTAAGGCTCAGGCCGCCTGCCGCCGCGGGTGGTGCGACAAATAATCGCTTTCGGGGGCGGGCCGCCCTGACTATAGTCGCCGTTTGCGCCCATTCTGTGATAATATCTGCCCATGCCTGATCAGTCCGCCCCGCCCATCGTCAAAGAGCGTCTTGTCTTCGGGCAGGGCTTCATCCGGGATGCCTGGTACTTCGCGGCGCTGTCGGACGATCTGAAGGCGGGCAAGCTGCAACGCTATGAGATTCTGGGTGAACCGGTGCTGCTGGCGCGCGACACGAACGGCAAGGCCTATGCCATACGTGACATCTGTCCGCACCGCGCCGCGCCGCTGTCGGCAGGCAAGATGATCCCCGACCCCAAGACCGGCCAGCCGGTGGTGCAATGCCCCTATCACGGGTGGACCTTTGGCACGCAGGGGGGCTGCACCGCCGTGCCGTCGCTGACGGCGGATCAGCCGATGGATGTCGAACGCATCCGGGTGCGCTCCTATGCTGTCAAGGAACAGCAGGGCATGGTCTGGATCTACATGACCGCCGATGCGCGTCGCCCGGCTGAGCCTGATCATGAGCCGCCCGTTCTGCCCGGTGTGGTGGGCGGCAAACCCATTATCGTTGAGAGCATGGATTTCGACAGCCACATCGACCACGCGGTGGTGGGGCTTATGGACCCGGCCCACGGCCCCTATGTGCATCAGCAATGGTGGTGGCGTTCGTCCAAGAAGCAGCTTGAAAAAGCCAAGGCCTTTGAGCCGCGCGAACTCGGCTTTGCCATGGTTCGCCACGCGCCGTCGAAAAATTCGCGCGCCTATCGCATTCTGGGCGGGGCCCCGGCGACCGAGATCACCTTCCGCCTGCCCGGCATGCGCTATGAGCATATCGAGATCGGTGAGCGGCAGATTCTGGGCCTAACGTGCCTGACTCCCGTACACACCACCAAAACGCGCATCACGCAGATCTTCTGGTCTGATCACGCCATTTTCCGCGCCATTGCGCCGATCTTCAAATACGGCGCCAAGGCCTTCCTCAAGCAGGACGGTGATATGGTCAATCTGCAAAATGAAGGGCTGAAGTACGATCCGTCGCTTTTGTGGATCGACGACGCCGATACGCAGGCCAAGTGGTATCAGCAGCTTAAAAAAGAATGGGTGGCGCATCGTTCGGAAGAACGTCCCTTTGCCAATCCATTGAAACCTGCCACGCTGAAATGGACGAGTTGATCTTCCTGTGCATCGAAAATGAAAAAGCCGCCGGAGAGACCCCGGCGGCTTTTTCATGGGAGGAAGATAGAAGACATTACGCGGCCTTAAGGCCCGACACGATCAGTTCGATCTGAAAGCGCAGGCGCTCGCCCATAGAGACGAAAGGCTCACTGTCGCGGTGGGCGCGGCGCAGGTTTGAGAAGGCGAGGTCTTCGATGATTTCCGCGCCGTGTGCGATGTCGGCCTTGGCCGGCAATTCGCCTTCGCTTTGGGCGTGACGCAGAGTCTCCAGGATCACCTGACGGGTCATGTCGGTGAGGCTGGCGATTTCCGCCAGACCGGTATTGGTCTCTGGGTCGGCCGTCTGACCGCTCCAGTTCATCACAAAGGCCGACAGGATCAGCCGGGCATTGCCCTCAGCGGCTTCGTAGGCCGCCAGAAGCTGATGGTGCAGCCGGTCGGCCAGCGGGCGCGTCGTGTCGTGCGCGTCGATGGCCGTGGTGATGACACGCGCCGTTTCCTCTTCGACGACCTTCACGAAGATCTCGTTCTTGTCGGCAAAGTTGGCAAACACCGCGCCCGTGGACAGGCCCGCTTCGCGCGCGATGTCGCGTAAGGTGGCCGCTTCATAGCCGCGCTCCCGGAACAGAGCTTTGGCAGAGGCGAGGATTTTGAGGCGGTTCAGTTCTTTGGAACGCGCGCGCGCGCCCAGAGGCAGAGCCGTCTCTTCCTGAGTGAGTTTGTCTTTCAGTTCATACGCCTGATACATGGTCATTTAACAAGCAGGGCTGAGGGCGGTGCGGGCCGCCGGTGGAACCTGTACCCGTAGATGGGATGAGGTTTTAGAAAATTCAACAGGTTGTGCGGTTTAATCCCTATCGGGTCAGCAGGGCAACCCGCAAAAAGGGGTAATCTACGGAATTCGGTGAGGAACGCGTGCTGCACCCGTACGGGTGAAGTCTGACAACTGTTTAACGAGAATGATCGTTCATTCCGTCGTTCATAAACCTTCATTACGCCGAAAAACAGGCAAAAAATAGACCTGACCTCTAAAAAAGTGTAATCGTGTAACAGAGGGTGACCTGACCGGAGAATTCCGCGCCGTGCGTTGTTTTAAACAACACGTATAGCGGGCTGGATTTTTTACGCATGCCATGCTTGGTACAGGCCGTGGTTCCCGATTGTTGGAAGTTTGTTTTAGGGTGAAGCCGGATGAGCCTTTTTCTTCTGATCATCGCCTTGTTGGCCATGTTTGCCGTTCTGGTGGTGCTGGGCGCGGGGGTTTACAGCCTCTATCGCGGCGGCAAGTTCGGTGAACGCTGGTCGAACAAGCTGATGCAATGGCGCGTCATGCTTCAGGCCGTGGCCATCGGTCTGCTTTGCCTGCTGGCCTGGTGGAAGGCAGGGCACTGAACCGTCTATGGTCAAGCTCAACAGGATTTACACGCGTACCGGCGATGACGGGACGACCGGTCTGGGTGACGGGGCGCGGCGGCTGAAGACCGATGCGCGCGTCGTGGCCATGGGCAGCGTCGATGAAGCGAACGCCGCTCTGGGCGTGGCTCGTCTGTTTGCGGAGGGCGCGGTCGATGCCCTTCTGGCGCAGGTGCAGAATGACCTGTTCGATCTGGGGGCCGATCTCGCCGTCCCTGAGGATGGTCAACCCAAAAGCTGGACGCCGCTGCGGCTTGATGCACAGCGTGTGGAGGCGCTGGAACGGGCGATAGACCAGTATAATAGCGAGATGGCCCCCCTCAGTTCCTTCATCCTGCCCGCCGGGTCGCCGTTGAGCGCGCATCTGCATCTGGCCCGCACGATTACGCGACGGGCGGAGCGCGATTGCGTGGCGCTGACGCAGGTGGCCGGCGAGGTGGTGAGCGCGCCGGTTACGACCTATCTCAACCGGCTGTCGGACCTGCTGTTCGTGCTGGCGCGTCACGCCAATGATCAGGGCCGCGCCGATGTGTTGTGGGTGCCGGGCAAGGTTTAAAATTACTTCGATGCAGCCGACGCGCTTGTCGAAGCCGATGAGGCCGCCGGCTGATCCACCGGCTTTGGCGAACCATTGGACGCGCCTCGGGCGTCTTCGGTCGGCCACAGGATCTTCTGCGGCTCGCCCGGTTTGCGCCGGGTCAGCAGTGGCAGATAGACCGGCGTTTTGCACGCCCGGTACTTGTCCGACCACCAGCCGCCATTGGCTTCGCACTTACGACGCGGCATTTCGTACAGCGCGCCATAGACCAGTATGCCGATGCTGGCCACTATGAAGACCCCCAGCGCGATTAACTTGACGCGAAGGATAAGATTTTTGTCGGTTTTCATAAGGGAAGCACCCTCCGTTGAGTGCCTGTTTCCATGCCTTTAAACCGCGCCTCAGGCAAGTGAAATGGTTGCAGATGCGATCGGAAAGCCAATAAAATGCGCGGGTTTCCGCCACGACACCGATTGACTTTGAGGGTCAGCGGCGTCAGTAAACGACATCGAATGTAAAGCTTGCTGCGAGGAAAGCTCACCATGAAGGTACTGGTACCCGTCAAGCGGGTGTTGGACTACAATGTCAAGGTCCGCGTCAAGTCTGACCAGACCGGCGTCGATCTGGCCAATGTCAAGATGGCCATGAACCCCTTTGACGAAATCGCCGTCGAAGAAGCGGTGCGCCTCAAGGAAAAGGGCACGGTGACCGAGATCGTCGCCGTCTCCATCGGCGTCGCGCAGTGCGAGGCGATCCTGCGCACGGCTCTGGCCATGGGCGCCGATCGCGGCCTGCTGATCGAAACCGATCAGGACCTTGAGCCGCTGGCCGTCGCCAAGGTGCTGAAGGCCGTGGTGGCTCAGGAAAGCCCGGACATCGTGCTGATGGGCAAACAGGCCATCGACGGCGACAACAACGCCACGGGTCAGATGCTCTCGGCCCTGCTCGACTGGCCGCAGGCGACCTTCGCCTCGAAGGTAGAGATCGCGGGTTCTGAAGCGCTTGTCACCCGCGAAGTCGATGGCGGTCTGCAAACGCTGGGCGTGCAGCTTCCGGCGGTCATTACCACCGATCTGCGCCTCAATGAGCCGCGCTACGCCTCCCTGCCCAACATCATGAAGGCCAAGAAGAAGCCGCTCGATACCAAGGCCCTGGCCGATTACGGCGTCGATGCGGCGGCGCGCCTGACGGTGGTCAAGGTCACCGAGCCGGCCAAGCGGTCGGCGGGTATCAAGGTCGATAGCGCCGATGCCCTTATCGCTAACCTCAAGACGGCAGGAGTTCTTTGATGGCGGTTCTGGTTATTGCCGATCACGACGGCGCGCACCTGCGCGACACGACGCTGAAGGTCATCACGGCGGCGCAAAAGCTGTCGGGGGATATCGACGTGCTGGTCTATGGCGAAGTGGCTGCCGTGGCCGCTCAGGCCGCTGCGGCGGCGGGCGTGCGCAAGGTGCTGACCGCCGAAAGCGCCGAACTGAAGGCCGACATCGCTGAGGCCGTTTCGGCCCTGATCGTGTCGCTGGCCGCGGGCTATGACACCATCGCCATCCCGGCTACGGCTTCGGGCAAGAATGTCGCGCCGCGTATCGCTGCCGAGCTCGATGTTTCGATCATTTCCGATGTCATCGAGGTGGTGGCGGGCGACACCTTCGTCCACCCCATCTACGCGGGCAATGCGCTCGAAACCGTCAAAACGGCGGACGCCAAAAAGGTGCTGACCGTGCGCCCGACGGCGTTTGCGCCGGTGGCGGCAACGGGCGGTTCTGCGGCGGTGGAACCCGTGGCCGTTGCGGCGGTGACGCTGAAGACGCGCTTTGTGTCGGACGAAAAGGTCGTCTCGGACCGCCCGGAACTGGGTGCGGCCAAGGTGGTGGTGTCCGGTGGCCGGGCGCTGGGTTCGGCCGATGAGTTCAAGGCTGTGCTGGAGCCTCTGGCTGACAAGCTGGGCGCCGCGGTCGGTGCCTCGCGCGCGGCCGTCGATGCGGGCTATGCCCCCAACGACTATCAGGTGGGGCAGACCGGTAAGGTCGTGGCCCCGGAGCTGTATATCGCTGTCGGTATTTCGGGCGCTATCCAGCACCTGGCTGGTATGAAGGACTCCAAGGTCATTGTCGCCATCAACAAGGATCCGGAAGCCCCGATCTTTCAGGTCGCCGATTTCGGTCTGGTTGAAGATTACAAGACGGCGGTCCCGGCTCTGGTCAAGGCCCTGGGCTAGAGTGCATTTCGTTTATTCTGAATCGAAATGTCGCTCTAAATTTCTGTTTTATCGCCTTTTTTTCGCTCAACCGGTATCCACTTGAGCGAAAAACGCGCTAAGGTTAGAGAGATATAAGACTGTAAAAAACCCCTCCGGCACCAACCGGAGGGGTTTTTTCTTACTTCGCCGGGGCGGCGACGGGTTTGTCCGCCGGCTTGACCTGAATGCGCAGCAGCTTCTCCTTGATCAACCATTTCTTGGCCATGGCCTGAATGTCGGCGGGGGTCACCGCCTCGACCTCGGCCTTGCGTGTGCGGATGGCCGTCAGATCGCGCGGATCGGCCTGAATGCCGGGCAGCACGCCCATCCAGTAGCCGTTCGTCTTGACTTGGACGTCGTAACGATCCAGCACCGGCTTGCGTGCCCGCAGCAGTTCGTCGGCTTCCACCGGCTTGGCTTTCAGGTCCTCGGCGATGGTCAGCAGCGAATCGTAGAAGGTCTGATCGACTTCAGGTTTCACGGTGGCCTGCGCCGCAAGATAGCCATAGCCTTTGAAGGTATTGGACATCACGCTGCCCGCCGATGAGCCGTAGGACGCCCCCTGCTTTTCGCGGATTTCGTCGATCAGGCGCAGCGTCATGACTTCGGCCAGCATTTCGGTGGCGCGGGCCTGCTTCGTATCGGCGAAGAAGTCCGTGGTCGGCCAGGCGATGTAGCTGAGGTTCTGATCGGCACGACCGGTGTGGGTCAGGACCTGATGCAGGTTGGTCGTGGGGAAGCTGAGCGTACCCGCCCCCTTGACCGGGGCGACGGTTTCGGCGCGCTTGGGCAGGGTGGCGAAGGTGGTGGCCAGAACCTTTTTCGCCTCTTCGACCGTAATGTCACCGACGATGGTGATTTCGATGGGCGCAGTGGTCAGGATGCCGGTGACCAGCGCCTTGACATCGTCGTTCTTGACCGCCAGCGCGGCATCCTTTTCTGGCAGGCCAAAGCGGGTGTCGCCATTACGCAGCAGGCGCGGGGCTTTGGTTGAAAAGACGCTGTTGGGCGTCGAGGACAGGGTCTGGTAGTAGTTGGGCAGGAAGGATTTAAGACGATCAAGCGCTTCCGGACGATAGGCCGTGTCTGTGACGAAGGCCGTCAGTACCTGCATCTGAAGCGCGAAATCGCTCGGCGTGGTGTTACCGGATAGGACCGCTGCCTCTTCACCGATGCCGAAATTGGCCCCATAGATGCGTCCGGCCAGCGTGTCCTTGATCTCTTCGGAATCGAGCTTGCCCAGACCGCCATCGAAGACGCCGACCCAGTTGGCCGCCTGAAGCGGCAGGGCCTTGTCCTGACCGACGGTGGTCAGGCCGCCGCCAAAGCGGACACTGACCAGAATTTCGTTATCCTTGAAGGTTGTCGGCTTGATATTGACCTTCACGCCGTTGGCGTAGGCCAGTTCGGTTACGCCAATGTCGGACAGCACGTTTTCCTTGCTGATGGCTGCGGCTGTCGTGCCGAAGGTTTCATAGGGCCAGGCCTTTTTGACCGCGACCGCCGGTTTTTCAACGGTTTTGGCCGTGATGGCCTCATACGACGCCAGCATGGCCGGCTTGTCGAAGCCGCCCAGATCGGACGCCATGTGCGTCAGAAGCGGGCCGTCACCGGCAAACAGCGTCCTGGCGCGGGCGCTGACGGCCGCGGCGGTCAGACGGCCTTTGATGGCGTTGAAAAAAGCCAGATTCTGGCTTGGGGTGGTAATGACGTCCTTATCCGCCACAGACCCGACCAGCGCATTGACAATGGCCCCGGTATTGCGCGTCTTTTCGCCCTTGGCCTGCGCCTCAAGGCTGGCGACCATGTCGGCCAGTTCGCGCGTCACTTCGGCCTCGGTCACGCCGTAGGCCTCAAACTGCCGCACCATGGTAAAGGCCTGCTCGAAAGCGTCCTTTTCCTTGCCGGGCTTGGGCGTGATGTTGAGGCTGAGGGTCTCGGCGGTCTTTGACACCGTGTCGTCCCCGGCACCGGCGGCGGCAAAGGCGCTTTCGGGTGACTTGGCCTGACGCTCCAGACGCTGATTGAGAATCGACAGGGTCAGGTTGTCGAGCGTGTCGTCAAAGTCTTTGGCCTGCGTTTCCCATGAGTTGTCGAACGGCTTGAACCAGGTTATCTGGATCGACTTACCCAGACCTGGCTCGACGTAGGTGTAGGCCGACGCCTTTTGTGGTGTATAGGTGCCGAAGCTCAGCTTGTCGAGCGGGCGCTTGGAGCGCGCGGTCAGGTCGGTGAATTTCGCCTTGATCTTGGCTTCGATCTTGTCGGGATCGACATCCCCCGCCACCACAATCGTGGTCAGTTCGGGGCGGTAAAAGTCGTTATAATAGTCGATAAAGGCCTGGGCAGGGGCTTCGGCAATGATCTTGGTCGAACCGATGGGCAGGCGGTGGCCGTAGAGCTGGCCGGGGAAGGCGGCCTTGGCCCATTCGACATAGGCGCGATACGGGGGAGAGTTGCGGGCGCGTTCCTCGCCCAGCACCACGCCGCGTTCACGGTCGATAGCCTTGGGGTCGAGCGTTAGATTGCCGGCCGTTTCGCGGAACAGGAACAGGCCGGTGTCGATGATTTCTTCATCGTTCTTCGGCAGGTCCAGCATATAGACCGTCTCATCGAACGAGGTGTAGGCATTGGTGTCCGGGCCGAACTTCAGGCCGTGACGCTCAAGGATTTTAACCATGTCGCCCTCGGGCACATTCTTTGAGCCGTTGAAAGCCATGTGCTCAAGGAAGTGGGCAAGGCCAAGCTGATGCTCCGATTCCATCAACGAACCGGTGCCAAAACGCATGCGCAGGCTGACGACGCCCGGCGGCGTCTTGTTGGGGTAGATGATGTAGGTCAGGCCATTGGGCAGGCGGCCGAAGCGCGCCTGAGGGTCGGGTGTGATGTCGGAATGGGCCTGCGCGAACTCGATGCCGCCCGGCAGTACGACCGGGGCCTGTTGCGCCGTCTGGGCAAAGGCCGCCGGTGTCAGCGCCGTCGTGGACAGGAGCCCTGTAGACAGGGCCGCTACGGTCGCGGCGGTGAGGAATTGGGTACGTATGGTCATCGAAAGGTCGCCCCTCATTAAAACTGTGGGGCGACCTTTCCAAAGATTTACGGCTGAATAAAGTTACGAAACCGTAATGTCCGCTGGCTCTGGCTGATTTCAGGCAGCCTATTCTTACGGCTTGCCGTTACCCGACACATAATAGGTCGCCGTGTTGCCAATGGCGCGGCTGGTTGAGACAATGGCGCGGCCCGATCCGGTGATGTTCGTCGACGTCGAAGCCGAGACGTCCGCATTATTCACCTGCGTATTGCGCACCGTCATGTCCGCTTCGCATTCGGCGCAGGCATAGCCATAGGCGGAGTTGCCTGTCGCCTCGGCGCTGACATAGGCGTCATAACCCGCGTGGCCCTCAAAGCTGGCCTGCACGTCGATCGGACCGGTGTTGAACTGTTCGGTGTCGATATTGACGTACTTGTCGCCATTCCCGGCGGTCAGGCTGTTGCCGACACCCGTGGCGGTAGAATGCATCTCGCCATATTCATAGCCGCTCAGTACGCTCATCGACTGGACCTGACCGGTATTGTTCTGGCTGGTGTCGGTCACCAGCGAACCACCGGTATTGTACAGGCTGATCGTGTTGGCCGCGGCATCCGATTGGGCCGCCATATGCCAGGCATTGCCGGCATTGGCCGAGACATAGGACTCGGTGCGTCCCGTCGCGCCTTGCGTGACCGTGTGTTCCTGCGACCCCCGGTCGGTCGAGTTTGAACCGTAATAGTTGTTCATGGCGGAGGCGGTGTAGAGGTTTGGTGACGGCGAATAGTGCAGCACCACGCCGGTGCGGGCGCGCGATTCCGCCGCAGATTGCTGATCGGCGGTCGATTCCAGGCGCCCGTTGGTGACCTCATAGGCCTGATGGTTCACGACCGAGGTCGTATTCACTTCGCCCGATCCGTAGATCGAATTGTTGGGTGAATTGACCTGAGTATCTGCATGGACCTTGACGCCGGACACGGCCTGAGCCGTGCGGCTCACCAGCTTGCCCTCGGTGGTGGTGCCCGCGCCGTAATTGCCGACAGCCTGCGTCGTCATATAGAGCGGTGTGCCGAGCGAATTACGGTAGTCTTCGGGGGCGGCGGTGCCGTTAACGGTCGCGCTGGCTGTGACATTGCCCTGAAGCACCTGACGCAAAGACAGGTTTGCATCGACCTGCGTGTTGCCGGCGATGGCGGCATTGCCGTGGCTCGACGTTTCCACTTTCAGCAGGTCGTAATTGTCCACCACGTTCAGGGTCTGACCGGAAAAGATATCGCCGGTCTGGGTCTGATCGTTGGTGATGTCCAGTCCCGATGAAGGACCACTGACCGTCTGACTAGTAGCGGCCGTCGCCAGAACTGCGGTTGCGAGTATTGTGCCAGCGGCTAGGATCTTCGCGCGTACCCGCATTGTTGGTCTCCAGATTATTATAAGCCGGTGTATAGCCGCCGGTCCGGCCCAGCGTGGCGTCGTTGAGGAAGTCGTCCTTGGGGCTCAGGCAGATTTCCGGGCCCTGCACGCCATAGAGATTGGCCATGAATTCCAGCGTGGCGCGCTCAATCAGGGCGCGCACGGCCAGTTGCATCGGCTCAAGCCCGCCTTCGCCCGCCGAAACGTCGAAGATGTTGCCGTTGAAGAAGTCGAACACCCCGGCCTTGATTTCACGACCGATGATCTGCTTCTGGTAGGAGATGACGTCCACCACCTCCAGCGTGCGCGTATCGACCAGACGCAGGTCCAGCGCGACATTCATCACATAGAGGCGCCCGTTGACGATGCCCTTGGGGTCTTTGGCGTCGGCATCGCCGACATAGGCGTCAATGCCCGATGAGCGGATATTGTAATTCAGCTCGGTGATGCCGCCAACGATGTGGAAGTCAGAACCAGCGATCTGACCCGCCATGATGCGGCGGTATTCGCCCGCTTCGGTCGGGTTGGCGACCTCATTGTCGGTAATCAGCTTGTTGTTGGTGTATTTCAGTTCCAGTTCGGACACCGACGTGTCGAAGCGTTCCACCTGACGCGCGCCCGACTTGGCCAGAGCCGTCATCGCCATGAGCGACGCGCCCTGCGTGATCTTGCGACCCCCTTCGTATTCGACCTTCCCGGTATAGTCTGAGATACGGCCCACGGCCATGCGCGGCGAGGCGAGGCCATGCTTGCGGGCATAGGAGCCGAGGCAGACCAGAGCGTCGGAATAGGCGGTCGGATTGGCCGTGACCGGCGCATTGCCGATCGGCTTGGCATAGACGCCCGACGGGCCTGCGACTGGCGACACGCAGGCCGACAAGGTCATCGCCCCCGCAGCCAGAGCGATCAGGCTAAAACCACGGCGCATACGGTGCGACGATTTCTTCGTATCAGAAGCCATTGAGATTTCCTGTAATGTCCGTACCGGTTGCCCCGGTGGCCGTTTGCTTGCCATTGGTGGCGGTGACGTTGCCGTTATTGGTTTGGGTCGAATTGACGATGACCGTGTTGTAATTGCCGTGGACGACGACCGAAAGGTTGTTACCGATCGCGGTTGCGCCCCCTACGGCGCCTGCACCGGAATAGCTGTCGCCTGCGCCATAGGTCATCGACTTGGAATAAATGCTCTGATCGCCGCCGGTAACGATGACGCCGTCCAGAAGGACACGGTTGCCATTGGCATCGCGCGTCGAAGGGTCGATGGCGCGCTCTTCCTGACCGCGAGACCGGCCATAACCGGTTTCAAAACCGGTCGAGGTCGTGTTCATCGTCTGCGCCAGAGCCGGGGCCCCGGTCACGATGAGGAGGCCTGCGGTGGCAGCGGCTATCTTGTAATACGCCATGTTGGGCTCCTGTCCGGCTTGCGCCTTCACTTGAGAGGCGAAAAGCAAATAGGATGCCAATCTGACCGGGAACCTTAAAAATTGAGTATATTTCGCGCTAAAAAGCGCTAATGAGTTTTAAAAATAGGGGTTTAGGGGCTTCGCAAACACCTTTGCGGCCCTATATTCGCGGATCAAAAGGGCCGTCGGCGCTTTGCCGCATAAGGGTTGCGTATGAACGAGACGACAAAAGAGCCGTTTTTCACGGCACCGTGGCCGGCCGTAGTCCTAAGCGGGCTCATTTTGGCACTCTACGCCCTGCAATCTCAATTCGATACAACCGGCGATCTCGTCTATATGTTCGGCCTCAATCCGCGCCTGTTGTGGAAGTACGACACCTTCTACGCCCTATTCACCACACTTTTTCTGCATGGGAGCTGGGCGCATGCGGGCATGAACGCCATGTTTGGGCTGGCCTTCGCCAGTGGGGTCGCGCGAGTTTTCGGCACGCGAATAGGGGGCGCGGCACTCTTCCTTATATACTACCTGCTATGCGGCGTTCTGGCGGGGGCGGTATATTGTGCGATCTTCCCCGACCGCAACGTGCTTATTGTCGGCGCGTCCGGCGCGATTTCCGGCCTGATGGGTGCAGCCATCCGTATAGGCCCCGGCTACATGTTGCCCTTCACCGATAAACGCGTCGTGGGCATGACGCTTGCCTGGACAGTGATCAACATATTATCAGCCTTCGTCAGCATTGTCCCGTCGGCAGGGGCGATTGCTTGGGAGGTGCATCTGATCGGCTATGCCCTGGGCCTCCTCTCCATCGGCACCTGGATGCGCCTGTTCCGGCCGCGCTTTTACAGCGTATAGCATCTAAGCCCTCTCTGCCTCACGCAGAATTGACATCAGGGTCAAATTTTAGCCTTGCCCTCTTAACGACTTCGCATAACCCTGCTCTCTTGGCCCGGATGGCAACAGGTCCGGCTATGGAAAGAGGGAGACAGATTATGCTGATCAATCAGCTTTTGAACACCAAGGGTCATCAGGTCTTCACTGTATCGCCCGAAGATACGGTGGCTGCCGTATCCGCCCTGCTGCATACGCGGAAGGTCGGGGCCTTTGTGGTGGCGGATCGTCTGGGACGCGTGGCGGGCATCGTATCCGAGCGCGACATTATAGGGGCGCTGGCGCAAAAGGGCGCTTTGGCTCTTGATATGCGGGTTCAGGACATCATGACGGCCGATGTGATTGTGGCGCGTTTGGGTGAAACCGTGGACTCTCTGCTTGAGCGCATGACGGATCGCCGTATTCGCCACCTGCCGGTCATGGAAGGTCCCAAACTGACTGGCATTGTCTCTATAGGAGATCTGGTCAAGGCGAAGATTGCCCAGGCCGAACACGAAGCCCAAACCCTCAAGGCCTACATTACGGCCGGATAGAAACGAAAACCACGTAACGGGGATAGAATCCATTTTTGTAATTTTAGGGGTTGCGTCCCGCCGGGCGGTTTGTCTATAAGCCGCCCTCTCGACGGGACGCGCCGCCGACGAAGCAAGCCGGTTGAAAAACAGACTTGCAAATTCGTCTGAGCGGCGATATGTTCCGCACCTTCCGATTCTTCAGGGCCTGCGTGGCCATCTCGCAAAGATGGTCTGAGTGTTTTTGTTGTCTTTAAAATGGCCGCTTAAGCGGTTGTGGAAAAAGAAAAAAATTGGTTGACACGGTTTCGCGGTCCGTTTAAAAGCCGCCCTCCGCTTCGGCGGGTTAGGTCTTTGACATTGTAGAATGGGGAAGGGAAACGCAGGCGGCGGTGGTCTATGACGACTACTGTTGTGAGCGGTCTCTTTTAATAGACAACCATTTGTTGGTTGGGGTTTAGGCCTCAATTGACATGTGGGAACTCGTTAATATGAACGCAGAACTACGCAGTGATTGCCGGTCTTTTGAGAGATTGGTGAGCAAAGAGCGAAGAGCAGCAGAGAGAAGTCTCAACTTGAGAGTTTGATCCTGGCTCAGAGCGAACGCTGGCGGCAGGCCTAACACATGCAAGTCGAACGAAGCCTTCGGGCT
>NZ_JAQQKW010000002.1 GCF_028550395.1 Asticcacaulis currens
TCTCCAGCTTTTTAGCTGGAGGTGCTGAAGATGGCAGTTCGCATCATGAGCGACAAAGAGTTGGCGCGGTTCGAGGTTCTACGCGATCTCGACCATGAGCGCCTCACCGCACAAGCCGCACGTGCTGGTATCAGCGCCCGAACAATTGCAGCAGATAGGATTGTGAACGGTTGGCTATGGCCAGGGTCTGGATGGCCAGTTGCTGTTTGATCTGCAACGCCTGAAGTTTACTGCTCTCCTTGGCCATGTCGGCATCGACCAGCCGTCCGATACTGGCTTCCAGCGTATCCTGTAGCTTGCCGATAAAGGTGCTGTGGCGATCCAGCGCCTTTGAAGACGTCCCCAGACGCGCCAGTGCGCCGGACAAATTTCGGATCGAGGTGTCCAGCGTCGCCACCAGACTCTGGGCCGAACCGGCGCTGGCAAACCCGGCGGCGGCGCTCAGCGTAATGATGCTGCCGCCCAGCGACAGGTTTTGCGCCATGATGGTGAACGGGTCGCGGCCATCGGCATTGGCCAGAGCGGCAATCGAGGTCCGCGTGCCATCCAGCAGATTGATGCCGTTAAAACTGGCGTTGCGCAGTGACGTGGTAATCTGGTTGCGAATGGCGACAAAGTCGTCATTGAGCGCCCTGCGTGCCGTGGTATTGAGCGACGTATCCGACGCCGCCAGCGCCTTTTCCTTCAACTCCGACAACAGGTCCGAGATCGACTCACCGGCCGTCAGGGCCACGTCGATCACCGAGGCATTGCGCGACAGGGAGTCCTTGACAACATCCAGAGATCGTAACTGCGACCGCTGCCCCTGAGCGATGGCCCAGGTGGCGCCGTCATCCTTGGCGCTGGCGACCCGCAACCCCGTCGAGACACGATTCTGGGTCGCGATCAGCTCTGCGGAGATCGCGTTCAGACTCTGCAAGGCCTGCATGGCCCCGACATTGGTGTTGATCGAGTTCACCCTTCGCGTGTCCCCTACCCTATGACCGTCAGTCTTCTTTCTGACGGGAGCCTGAGGCTCCACCACAGATTGATCTCAGAGATTTAACTTCCCATTAACGCCCCTGCGGAAAAAGCGTGATCATTTCCCAGTGAAAAAATATTTTACTATTGAATATCCGATTGATCAATTGTATGACATTCGTATCGGTGCGCTGCACCGTTGCCCTTCGGGGCATTTCCTCCCTGTTTTGACTTTGCAGCCGCGCGGTTTCGCGCGGCTTCTTTTTTGCGTCCCGTTTACGCACAGGGGTAATTATTAAGAATAACAGTGTATTCGGTAGGCCATTCCCTTATCGCCGTAAGCGGCGCATACAAAACGAGGCAAGCATGGCTGAAGGACTGGCGCTGGTTATCGAAGACAGCATGACCCAGGCAAATATCGTCGGGCGGATGCTCAAGGACGAAGACTGGGACTATGTGGTCGCGCGCTCCCTGGCCGAATGTCACGACGTGCTGCTGCAACAGCGGCCCAACCTGATCTTTGTGGATGTCTTTCTGGGTGAAGACAACAGCCTCGACCACATCACGCAAATCCGCGACCGTGCGCTGGACGCCACCATTGCCATCATGACCGCCGGATCGCGCGACGCATCGGTGGACAGTACGCTGAAACTGGCGCGCAGCACCAATGTCGATTACGTTCTGCGTAAGCCCTTTTCTCGGCAGCAGATGCGCGCCATCGTCGAGTCGGCGCAGGCCGACGCCTCCGAAGGTCGCAAGCGCAAGCACGCTCTGGTCATCGACGACAGCCATACGGTGGCCACGCTGACCGCGCAAACCCTGTCTGACAACGGCTACCGCGTGTCGATCGCCCACAGCATGGAAGAGGCGCTGGACAATGAAGACATCGCCCACGTCGATCTGATCGTTTCGGATATCTTCATGCCGGGTATGGGCGGGCTTCAGGGCATCCGCGTGATCAAATCGACCTGGCCCAATGTGCGGATTCTGGCCATGTCCGCCGGGCTGGATGCGCGCGTGACGTCGGATCGCGCCACTTCGGCGGCCATGGCCGCGGGGGCCGACGCCGAAATCCAGAAACCGTTCCGCCCGGTCGAGTTGATCAATACGGCTATCAAGCTGATGGCCTCGTAAGAGACCGCACAGCCATAAAAAGAAGCCGGCCCCGGAAACGGAGCCGCTTTTTTTAATCGCGGCAATAGCCTTCGTTGGCGGCAACGACCAGACAGTCGGATTTTTCCGCCAGCCATTTCATGCCCGTCGCCTCGCCGTCTCCGGGCACGATCACCCGCGGCGTGCCATTGCGCTCGATATGCAGACCGTCGGCTTGTAGCGTCCCCGCATAGGTTTTTGGCCCGTCCAGATCGGTGATCACCACCTGATAGGCATTGCCCGTCTGAGGCGTGATGGTCATAAAGGTGCCCTCTACGCCCATCCAGCGCCCGGCATAGCCCGGCTGCGCGGCGGTCGAAGCCGCCGCCGAAGCGCTTTGCGGTATAACCGGCGCAGCGGATTCGGCCACGGCCCTCTGGGTCTGTTCATCCACGGTGTCCGGCTGAGAGGTTTCGGCGTAACAGGCCGCCAGCAGTGCTGAGACCGCGATCAGGCTGAGGCCCGGCTTCCACATCTGCGTCATGAAAAGGCTCCTTCTGTTTACCGCCACGACTGTAAAGGCCGGGAAATAAACGCGCCATACGGCGTCTTGCCGATGTCAGGCTTCCGCTGCGACGGAAAATGCGTTACGCGGGACATATAAGACACCTCACAGGGATTTCGGGATTCCGTTCATGTCCAATGCCTCTTCGGCGGCTATCACCGGCCACAAACCCGTCAATTCACCGGCACAGGTCCTTCTGGCCAGCCTGATCGGCACGACCATCGAATTTTTCGACTTCTACGTCTATGCCACGGCGGCCGTGCTGGTGTTTCCGTCCCTGTTCTTTCCGACCAGCGACCCGACCTCCGCCCTGCTGCAATCCTTCGCCACCTTCTCCATCGCCTTTTTCGCGCGTCCCGTCGGGGCCATGGTGTTCGGTCACTTCGGCGACCGCATCGGGCGCAAGGCGACGCTGGTGGCGGCGCTTCTGACCATGGGCATTTCCACGGTCCTGATCGGCTGCCTGCCCAGCTATGCGCAGATCGGCGTGGTGGCCCCGCTCCTTTTGTCGCTATGTCGTTTCGGTCAGGGCTTTGGTCTGGGCGGCGAATGGGGGGGCGCGGTACTGTTGGCCACCGAAAATGCACCGGAAGGCAAGCAGTCGTGGTACGGCATGTTCCCGCAACTGGGGGCGCCCATTGGTCTGCTGCTGTCGTCCGGGGCCTTCTGGGTGCTGCTGCACTTCATCTCGCAGGAAGACCTGCTGAGCTGGGGCTGGCGCGTGCCGTTTATCGCCTCGCTGGCCCTGATCGCAGTCGGTTTGTGGGTGCGTTTGTCGATCACCGAGACGCCGGAGTTTCAGGCGGCCATCGACAAGGAAGAGCGGGTAAAGGTGCCGCTGGTGGAAATCTTCGGCCGGCATAAGCGCTCGCTGTTCCTCGGCACCTTTGTCGCGCTGGTCACCTTTGTGCTCTTCTATATCGGCAGCGCGTGGCTCCTCTCCTATAATGTAAAGGTGCTGAAGATCCCGTTTGTCGAGGCGCTCGAAGTGCAGATTCTGGGCTCGATTGCCTTTGGTCTGTTTATCCCCTTGTCGGCCAAGCTGGCGGAGCGCTTTGGCCGCCGTGAAATCCTGATCCTGACCACGGCGCTGATTGCGGCCTTCTCGTTCGCCCTGGCCCCCTTGATGGGTAATGAGGGCGGCATCTTCGTCTTTTCGGTCGCCGCCATGGCCCTGATGGGCATGACCTATGCCCTGATCGGCACGGCGCTGGCGGCCCCCTTCCCGGCCAATGTTCGCTATACAGGGGCCTCCCTCACCTTCAATTTCGCGGGCATTGTCGGGGCGTCTCTGGCCCCCTATGCCGCCACCTGGCTTCAGGCCAATTACGGGCTGAGCTATGTCGGCTATTATCTGCTGCTGGCAGCGCTGATCACGCTGGCCTGCATCTTCGCCTCCGGTAAGGACGCAGTCTGAGCATGGCGGATGAGGGGCGCACCGCGAAACGCATCACACTAAAAGACGTGGCCAGGGCCGCTGACGTGTCTCTGGCCAGTGCTTCCTATGCCATCAACGGCACGGGCTCGCTGGGCAGTGAGGTGCGCGCCCATATCCTCAGGGTCGCTGCCGATCTCGGTTATCGCCAGAACCTGTCGGCGCGGGCGGTGCGTACCGGCCGCACGGGGACGTTGGGCCTGATCCTGCCCGACTTTGCCAATCCCTTCTTCACCGCCCTGGCGCAAGCCGTCATGCGACGGGCGCGCGCCAGCGGCCACTACGTCATCATTGCGGATACCGAAGGCAATATCGGCCTTGAGCAACAGGCCATAGCCAGCCTGATCGAGCGTGGGGCCGATGGGCTGGTGTGGTTCCCTGTGCGCGATCTCGACGCCCAGACCCTGACGCCGGAATTGCCGACGGTCGTGATGGATCGTAAGGCGGCAGGCCTGTCACTCGTTCTGGCTGACTATTTTGGCGGCGGGCAGCAGGCGGCGGCGCACCTGATGGCGGGCGGTCACCGCAAGGTCGGTATCGTGTCCGGCCCGATGAGCCTCAACAGTATGGCTGAACGCTGCGAAGGCTTCCGCGCGGGCTTACGCCCTGACGCCGACTGTGTGTTTCACGTCGAAACCACCTTCTCAGACGATCTGGAACCCGCTGTGGGGACGGCCATTGACCGGCGCGAGGTGACCGCCATTTTCGCCGGCACAGACCAGATTGCACTGGCCATCGTCCGGCGCGCCGCGCGCAGCGGCATCAGGGTGCCCGAAGACCTGTCGATCATCGGCTTTGGCGACGCCCCGTGGGTGGGCACTTCGGCTCCGGCTCTGACGACGGTCGAAATGCCCATCGAAGACATGGCTAATGAGGCCGTTGACCGCCTGTTACAACGCGACACCGGCACCCCTGCGCGGGTCGTTTTTGACACCACGCTGATCGTGCGGGAATCGACGCGAACGCTCCCGTAACGACGTTTGCAAAAAATTACGATTTTTATGAGAGGCTTACTTTCATCGAAAGTGCGCACATCTGTGTCCGGACCGCGTTCATACGTTTCGGAAGGCGCACGCCAGTTGGAGTACGTCTATGATTGTTCGCGTTTCGCTTGGCACCCTCGCCCTGGCCGGTATCGCCGGCGGTGCCCACGCCGACAGCTTTTCCGAAGCCCTCGCCAAGTCCAAGCCCATCCTCGAATCGCGTCTGCGCAGCGAAAGCGTTTCGCAGGCGGGCCTGAAGGACGCTGATGGCCTGACGTGGCGCAACCGCGTCGGCTTCGAGAGCGGTCAGTTCGGCAAGGTCAAGATCCTTGTCGAATTTGAGGATGTCCGCGCTCTGAAGGACGACTATAATTCGGGTTATAATGGCAAGACGGCCTATGCCGCCGTCAACGACCCCGAAGTCACCGAACTGAACCGCCTGCAACTGACCTGGACGCCCAATGCCGCAACGACGGTGACGGCCGGGCGTCAACGCATCCTGATCGACGACAACCGTTTCGTCGGCAATTCCGGCTGGCGTCAGGACGAAATGACCTTTGATGCCGTGCGCCTCGACGTCAAAAAAGGCAAGTGGTCCACGACCTACGCCTATCTGACCAAGATCAACCGCACGGCCGGTGAATATGCCGACTGGGATTCCGACAGCCACCTCCTCAATGTCGGCTATGCGGCCACTCCGGCCCTGAAGGTTCAAGGCTTTGTCTATGCGCTCGATTTCAAGAATTCGGCCTATAACTCGACCCTGACCACGGGCTTGCGTTTCAGCGGTGAAAAGCCGCTCAGCAAGACGACGAAACTGACCTATGCCGGTGTCATCGCCAAGCAGGTCGATCACGGCAATAATCCCAGCGATTTCAGCCTCAAGGCCGTGAATGGCGAGGTGGGCGTCAATCATGGACGCTGGAAGGTCGTCGCGGCCTACGAGAAGAATGAAGGCAATGGGGTGCGCGGCTTCATCACCCCCATCGGTAGCGCGCACAATATCCGCGGCTGGGCCGATGCCTTTTCGACCAATGGCAACAAGGTCCTGCCGGATGGTCTGAACGATCTGAATTTCACGACGACCTACGCGCATCCGACGCAGATCGGGCCGCTGAAAAAGCCGACCCTCACCGTCAGCTATCACGACTTCAAAACGGATCGTAACAGCCGGGCTGTGGGTAAGGAATGGGACGCGCTGGCCTCAGCGGCTCTGACCAAGAACCTGACGGTCAGCGTCAAATACGCCGATTTCGACCGCGCGGATTCGTCCATGCCCGCCTCACGCCGCAAGGTGTGGGTCGGTCTGGAATACAAGCTCTAGTCCTGTAAACCCTGTGAAATTGCGGCGTCCGGAGCGATCCGGACGCCTTTTCTTCTAGATCATTATGATTTCTGGTAGAAACATAATGATCTAGATTTTTGTTTAGCCCCTCGCCGGGTGCGGGCTCTGCCACCTTGGCCGCCGCCTCAATGGCGGCTTGAGCGTAATGATTCCATCAGAAATCATTCCGCTCTAAAATAGCCAGCGTACACCAATGCTTACGCGGTTCTCTTCATCTTCTTTTCCCGCCGACCGCGCGCGTTTGGCCGTGTCCCCCAGCTTGCGCTGATGATCAAGTTGCACGTAGGGCGCAAAGCGACGGTTGACCTCATAGCGCAGTTGCAGAGCCGCGGTTGCATCGGTCAGGCCAGAGCCGGTGCCGTGCTGCGGATCGGCCTGACTGACCGCATTGATTTCAAGCGAGGGCGACAGGATGAGGCGGTTGGTCAGCAGCAGGTCGTTTTCCTGCCGCAACCGCGCGCCGACGGTCCCGTCCTCCCCCAGCAGCAGATGCGCCTCGGTCTCGAAGAAATAGGGCGCCAGACCATTGGCGCCCACCGCCAGCCAGGTGCGATCCCCTGCCCCGAAATCGTGACGCACGCCGACCTGCGCGTCCCAGAAGATCGAGACATTGCGGCTGTAGAGCGCCCAGACTTCGCCTTCGCTATCGCCGTCGCGCACCTCGCCTTCGCTTTTGAGCCACAGTTTGTGCGTATCGCCACCGACCCAGCCGTCGGCGTCCCAATGCGCCGTGTCCTGCCCATCGTGCCGGCTGTAGGCGGTTTCCAGCCATACGGCGTGATAGGTGGCCGAATGGTCGTGTTGGGCCACAGCCGCTGAGGGGAGCAGCAGAAAGCAAACCACTTTTTTAATGATGTGCATGATGGCCCTCCCCGTGTGACGTGTAGTCCGGAGCGGGTTGCGCTGCCGGGGGCACAAAACCCGCTTCCGGTGCAGCGACGCGTAAGGTCGTCATCATACCCGACTGCATATGGAACATCAGGTGGCAGTGATAGGGCCAGTCACCGGGCTCGGTGGCCGAGAGCAACACCGACACGGTCTGACCCGGCGGCACAATCACCGTATGCTTGTCCGGCAGGCGATCCGCATCCTGTCCGTTTTCAAGCTGCACAAACATGCCGTGCAGATGCAGGGGATGCGCCATCATGGTTTCATTGACGTAGATCAGCCGCACCCGCTCATTATAGCCTAACTCAATGCCGTTTTCGGGGGAGAAGGTTTTGCCGTTTATCGTCCAGATATAGCGCTCCATATTGCCGCCCAGCACCACCTTGATAAAGCGCGTGGGGGCGCGCGTATCACTCTGAGGCGTCAGGCTTTTCAACTGAGCATAGTCGAGCACCACGGCCCCTTTGGGCGCGCCGCTGTCGGCCCATCCGCTGTCGTGGTCCATCTGGCTCATATCCATATTGGGATCGTCGCGCATCATGATATCCATATTCATGTCCCCCATCCTGAGCACGGCACGCGGGCGATGCGTCAGGATGTCCCCTGTCATCCCTTCACGCAGGGCCAGCGTCCCCAACGCAAAGCCCTCTCTGTCTAGTGACTCAGCCGCAATCGTATAGGCACGGTCTTCGCGCGGCGTGACGATGACATCATAGGTTTCGGCATTGCCGAAGCGGAACTCATCGACCTCAACCGGCTCCACCGGACGGCCATCGGCGGCCACGACCGTCATTTTCAGGCCCGGAATCCGCACATCGTACATCGTCATGGCCGAGGCATTGATAAAGCGCAGGCGCACCCGCTCACCCGGCCGGAACAGGCCCGTCCAGTTCTGGGCATTGGTCAGGCCGTTGACCAGAAAACGGTAGCCGGTGACGTCAGACAGGTCGGTGGGGAGCATACGCATCTTCCCCCACTCACCGGCTGATTTCAGAGCCTTACCAAGCCCCTTTTCATGCGCGTCCTTAAGCAGGTCACCCACCGTGCGGCGTTTGTACTGATAATAGTCGGATGACGCTTTCAGATTGGCCTGAATGCGTGCGGCGCTGTCCTGATGATAGTCGGACAGCAGCACCACATAGTCGCGGTCGGCCTGAATGGGGTCCGGTGTTTTGGGGGCGATGACAATACCCGCATAGAGGCCGTCCGCCTCCTGCCCCAGCGAATGCGAGTGGTACCAGTAGGTGCCCGACTGACGGATCGGGAAACGATAGGTGAAGGTCTCACCGGGGGCTATGCCCTTGAAGCCGTTGAAGCCCGGCGCGCCGTCCATCACGCCCGGCAGCAGCAGACCGTGCCAGTGGACCGAGGTCGGTGTTTTCAAGCGGTTGGTGACATGGATCACCGCCTCATCGCCTTCGGTGAAACGCAGGACGGGGCCGGGAATGGTGCCGTTGACGGCGATCTTGGGAACGGGTTTGCCGCCAATGGTGGACTGGACCTGCGATATAGTCAGGTCATAGGTGCGGGTTTCGGCCAGGACCATAGAGGCGCACAGGCTGAAGAAACCCGCCAAAAGCATGGATTTCATGAGTGTTTTCCTGAAAAACGTGAGGATCCGCGCCCGCTGTGGGCGACATACGAGTCCGGTTTTCAGGCGCGCGGCGGGCGCATCAGGTCGTCGCTGAGGGCAAAGCGCAACCGTTGATCGCTGCCAAAGCCGGTACGTATGCGGCCTTCATAGACCACCGGTGACGCCACCGGCGGCAGACTCAGCGCTCCGGCGGCACAGTGGCTGACCGGACACTGACAGGCGCTGCCGCAATCGTGGTGCGACGTTTCGACAGGGTGTTTGTCGTGCGGCGCTGCCTGTTCACCCATCTTCATCTCGTGACAGGGCATGGGCTCGGCAACGCTGGCGTTTTGCGCTTGCGCCATGACCGGGCCCGCCATCGTCACCAGGACGAAGGCCAGCAATCCGGCAATACGGCTCAGTCGCTTCCACATGCGCTCTCCTTAGCAGGAATTCGCGTGCTTGCCTATCGCTCGGCGCAATCGGGGGACGCCGAACCTTTGACCGAGGCCTTGAGCGGAGCCTGCGGGGTCACGGCCAGGGCCTGCCACTCCTGCGCCGCCACGGCGGCATAGGTCTTGCCATCGGTCGAAGCGTCGAACACGGCGCGCAGACAACGGGTGGTTACCGGCGCAAACGAGACAGGATTATAGGCGTTGAGACGACTTCTGTAGGCCGTCGTGGCTTTGACGGGTTTCCACGTTTCTCCGTCACGATATTCCAGATGCCAGTCCTTTGGCGGTGCGACGCCGACACCGGACCCTGCCGGCTGATCGCCCCAGAAGTAGAGGCTGGCCCCATTCAGCGTCACCGGCTGATCCCACTGATACAGCACCCATTGCTGCTTCGGATTGTTCGGCGACCAGGTGGCCCACATGTCGGGCGGCAGGGGGGCTATGTGCACCTTGCCGTCATTGAGGGCGCGCAGCCAGTACTGCACCGGCACCGGGGCATTGGAGGCGGTGATGCGGGCGTGCGAGGCAATATTGCGAATGGGCGTGGCGTCAAAGGGCGCGCCGCCCGTCGGGACGACCTTTTGGGGACGCGGTGGTGACACGCTGTCGTCCCATCGCACCTCATCCAGCGCCACCGAGCGACGGAAATGCCCCCCGCCTTTGGCATCCGCCGTATGATAGGCGATGTACCACTTGTCCTTAAAGGCGATAAGGCCTGAATGCGAGGTGGTCGAGGACACTGGATCGAGCAGGACGCCGCGATAGGTCCAGGGTCCCAGCGGCGAAGGCGCTGTGCCATAGGCGATGCAGGCGTAATAGACGGCCTCGGTGCACTCGGAATTGGGCCCTGCCCTGTTCCCGGCATAGGCCATGTAGTAGGTGCCCTTGCGTTTGAAAATCCACGCGGCCTCAAAGAAGCCGGTCAGGCTGGTGACATCAATGGGCGTGCCTTTGAACGTCAACATATCGGGTTCCAGCTCGACTCCTTTCAGGCGGCCAAACGTCCCCCAGTAGAGATAGACGCGGTCATCCTCATCGACCAGCACGGTCGGGTCGATATTTTGAATGGTGTTGGGCACAGGCCACGATTGCGACACGACCGGTCCCGACGGGTGGGCATCGACCCACGGCCCGGTAGGTGTATCCGAAACGGCAACGCCAATGGCGAAGCCGTCCTTGTTCGTAGAGTCCTTCTGCATCACCGGGGCGTAGAGATAGAAGCGCTTATCCGGCCCCTGCACGATCTGAGGGGCATAGGCGCGGCCTGGCGTCGCCCATTTGAACACCGCATCCGGTTTCAGAAAGTGCGGATAATGCGTCCAATGTCCCGATTGCGGATCATCGCTGACCAGCATCTGCCATTCGGGCATGATGAAGTCATTGACGCCCGGTTCCGCCGTATCTCGTCCGGTAATTATATACATCCTGCCCCCGGCCACCAGCGGCGCGGGATCGGTCGTATAGTCAGCCCCGTCTTTGAGGATGGGGTTTGAGCGGGCACTGACCGCGCGTGCCTCTAGCGCCGGATTGGGCGCATAGACGACGGGCTCGGCCTGCGCCGCACAGGCGGCCAGCCACGGCAGCAGGCTGATCAGGGACAGGGGGCGCATCCGGATGCCTCAGGCCGGTTTGGCTACGGGAGCCGTCGTAAACAGGCGCACCCCAAAGACCGGACCGGCGGATTTCCCTTCCTGTGGATTGAACTTGACCGTGACCTTTTGTTTGCCGCGCGTCAGCTCATAGGGGATGGGGTAATCGACGTCGATCCACGCGCCCGGTTGACGACCCGACAGGCGCTCATGCGCGATGACCGTGCCGTCGATCTCGATGGTGAAGCTGCGGTTGAATTCCGAGCCCCAATAGGTCGCCTGAAGCACCAGCGGGCCAGAATCGTTTTTGCCGTCCTTGGTCGTCTTCATCTCAAAGCTGAAGAAGCCCCCTGTGCGGGCGTCGCGGCCATTGCGGGCGCGATAGACCACGGGGTAGGAGTTGCCGCCGGTTTGCAGGTTGTGGTCGCGCTCGGGCTGCATTTCGCCCAGATGCATGACATCGACCGAACGGTTGGCGATGTCTTTCAAACGGGCCTGTTCGGCGCGATAGGCGACCTGAGCCTGCGCCCATTCCGCGTCGCTGTAGCGGTTGAAATAGACCGCTGTGCGGCGTTCGTACTGCGCATAGAAAGGACGGAAAGTCATATCCCCCGGACGTCCTGAGCCTTTGGATACATATACCGCTTCGGTCGCCGAGACGGGTTGGAAGCTGCCGATCAGGTCGGAACCGACCAGTGCCGGCGCATCGCCTTCCCACGGCTGATCCGCTGGCCCCAGATCGGCAGCGAGCACCATCGGGCCGCGCAGCAGGGCCACGACCTTGTCATCACCCGCTGCGGTCTCAAAACGCAGGTCCAGCGGCAGGTCGAGCGTCACCACGTCGCCCGCGCGCCATTTGCGGGTGATCAGGGCATAGCCGTCGTTCATCCTGGCCAGGGCCGGCTTGCCATTGACGCGTAAGGTTGAGGATTTGGCCCAGCCCGGGATACGCACGGCCACGGTGAAGGTCTTCGTGCCCGAAAGCTGGCTCAGTTTCAGCGCCACCTGCCCCTCATAGGGGTATTTGGTGGTCAGTTCGAACGCCGCTTTTTGCTCCGCCCAGTTGACCTTTGACGGGATAAACAGGTTGATGAACAGCGTCTTGTCCTGCTGCCAGTAGATCGAATCCCCATGCTTGGAATGGGTTTCAATCCCCGACAGGACACAGCACCAGAAGGAGTTTTCCTCATCCGAGAAACCGCGCGCCATGCCCGACATCAGCGGCATCATATAGGTGAACATGCCGGTTTTCGGGTTCTGATGCGCCAGCATGTGATTGAGGTGCGCACGCTCGTAATAGTCGAACCACGCCGCCTTCGGCGACCAGCTATACAGGTGGCGCGTCAGCTTGAGCATATTGTAGGTGTTGCAGCTTTCGCAGGTCTGCTCGGTGATATGGGCCGAGATGGTGTCCGGCTCGAAGAAATATTCCCGGTCGGCATTGCCGCCAATGACGAAGCTGTGGTGGTTGACGACGCGCTCCCAGAAGAAGCTGGAAGCGGTCTGATACTGCGGCTTCTGCGTCAGCTCATAAAGGCGCGCCAGACCGATCAGCTTTGGCACCTGCGTATTGGCGTGGTTGTTGGCCAGCTTGTCTTCACGGGCCGCCAGCGGGTCGAGCATCCGGTGATGATAGAGCCGCTCCGACAGTTTCAGCCAGCGCGGATTGTTCGTGCGGCTATAGAGTTCGGCGAAGCTCTCATTGATGCCGCCGTGTTCGCAATCGAGCACCTTCTGCGTCTGGGCGTCGTCCAGCGCCGCAAAGACCTTTTCGATATAGCCGCCCAGCTTTTCGGCCACCGGGATGCCGCGGTCGATACCGCAATAGGCCTGCGCGTCCAGAAGCCCGGCAAACAGCTTGTGCCAGTTATAGAAGGGCACCCAGCAGCCATTGAGATCGAAGCCCGCCGAGCGGATATCGCCCGCCATGATTTCGGGGAAGATTTCCTTGCCATCGACGATAGAGCCGTCCTTACGCTTGCGCATAAAGCCAGCCGCATAGCCGTCGCCCTGCGCCGCCTGCACCTTTTCGAGTTCGGAAATAATGTAGTGGATGCGGGTCACACATTCGGCATCACCCGTCTGGGCGTGCATCAGCGACAGGGCCGACAGATAGTGCCCCAGCCCTTCGCCGGCGATGGTGTCGGATTCCCAGCCGCCGTAAATCTCACCCTTCACCGGCAGACCGGCGAACTTGTGATAATTGTGCAGGAAGCGGTCGGGCGACAGGAACAGCAGGTAGCGTCGGTTGGCCTCTACAGCGTCAAGGAAGGGCGATGGCAGCAGGCGCACCTGAGTCAGCGGGATGGGCGTAGCGACGATGGGGGCTGAGGCTACGGCCGGGCCGCCGATGGCGGTCAGAAGCGTCAGGGCCCCGGCCCCGCAGAGCAGGGCGCGGCGATCGGTTTGAAAGGTCGTGCGGATCATCTGGCGTTTCCCTGTGTCAGGCGCGGATCAGGTCTATAGTGACGGGTTCGGCTTTCAGCGGCACCGCATAGGCGCCCAGAGCCTTATCGGCCTTGAGGCTATAGGGCCTGGCCCCCTTCACCGTGGTTTCAAAATTCACGTAGGCGACGGGCGTCTGGGCGTCGGCAGCGCCCAAAGTCAGGTGCACCTTGCCGCTGACGCTGTCATAGGCGACCTCCGCGATCTTACCCGCATCCAGCGTGATCCACAGACCCGCCGGGGCGATAAAGACGCGACGGCGGGCGCTGTCCTTCGGCGCAAGGCGGATCACGCCATCGGACGTTTTGACTACGCCGCCAAAGCCGGTCCAGCCGAACACCGGGTGTTTGACCAGATACGAGGCCGAGGTCACGGCGTGACCGAAGAAGCTCATGCCATAGTCGCCATTGATGGCGTCCCACTTCATGGCGTCCGGGAAGGAATGGAAGGCCGCCGAGGCAAAACCCTCTGCGTCGATATTGGTCAGCGAGCCCATCAGTCCGCCATAGGCGACGCGCAGCATGTAGAGGTCATCCGGCGTTTCGCGGTAGGCGTCGAACAGCGGTACGGCATTGAGCGACGAGCCGTAATGGTGCAACTGACGCTCAATCCGCGACAGCTTGCCGGCATAGAGGAAGTCCCAGAAGCGTCGCGCCGAGCCGTTATAGCCCCAGTGCGGGATGGCCGGGTCATAGGCCATGATGACTTCGCGCGTGACATCGGCCTTATCCTGATGGCCGAAGTAGCGCATCCACATATAAACTTCGGCCTGACCGGTGGAATCCCACGGCATTTCCGAGCCGAACGGATATTTCAGCGTCTTCCAGATTTCGACGCGGCCTTTCATCAACGCCTCGACCTCTGCGGCCAGTTCGGTCCAGCCTTCCCGTTTCAGATCGAGCAGGATGTAGAGGAAGACATCGCCTTCCATCTGCCCGAACTGCGTATAGTAGGGGGCTTTGCTCATCATGGCCTTGATGGTTTCGGCTGCCCGCGTCAGATAGGTCTGCCAGGTTTCGCCCGCCGTCATGTCCGTGTGGTAGCGGCCGAGGCGATACAGCGTCCACCACGCGGCGGCCGGATGCGGATAGTTGTAGGACCGCCCCAGATCGGCAGCGTGCTTACGGTCCCAGGCCGACCAAACCTTCCAGTTCAGAGACGCATCATAGGTGCCCTTGGGCATCCCTTCGGGGTCATAGAACATCAGCGATTTGCGCACGCCGTACTTATCGGGCCCGTCCGGCGTCTGGATTTGCCCCCACAGGGTGGTGTTGGCGAAGCGCTCGAACTTTTGCACCTCTTCGGGCTTCGGATTGTCGAGCTGCTTCATGATGGCCGCCAGCCACGCCCCGGCCCCGCCTTCGTCCGACAGGCCCGACACCCAAACGCGATTGTCCTGAAGCACCAGCGCCTGTTTTTCGCGGTCGTAAATCAGGATCGACGGCGAACGCTTGAACGGATCATCCGGGTTTTCGTACCACTGCTTGGTGGTCAGAAAGTGCCCCATATCGCCCACGGCCTCGGCTTGCGGCTTGGTCACCTTGTAATGGACGGTCTGCTGTGTGCCGCCGGCATAGGTCAGAGTCAGGCGCGCGCGGCCCAGCGTCTTGCCCGCCACGCTGAATTTCAGCCAGCCGCCTCTGATATCGCCCGCAGGCGTGACCTCCAGCGCGCCTTGCGGATGCACGGCGAAGGCTTTGACCGGCTTGGGGGCATGGACAAAGAGGTCGGCGGGCAGGTCGGTCGGCACGACATAGCCGGGAATACCGACGGCGACCGGACGACCCTGTTTGATCAGGGTCGGCTCGATCTCTCGGATCGAGGGCGACAGCACGAATTTCAGCGCCACACGGGTCGATTGCCCCGGCCTCAACATCAGAGACGTGGGCGTGTTCCACTGTTCGACGCCCTTCCATTCGCTGTCGGCAAAGCCCTTGGCGTGCGTCATCCAGCTGTAGAAGCCTTCGAACGTCATGTTGCGCGGTTCGATATCGCTGTAAATGGCCGGCTTTTTGTCGGCGTCGCGCGTGTTGAGGATCGGCTTGTACAGCTCGAACTTCGCCGTATCGCTGGCGGGCAGAACCAGCAGGGACGGCCCCTGCCCGTTAAGACGGTTGACCTGAAGATAGCCGGCATTCAGGCCGACATATGGATCATAGAAGGAGGCGACATCGTGGGCCTCATCGAGGTGACGCCCGCTGATGATATTGTCAAAGACCATGGCCATGCCCAGCCCGCCGACCTCAATCGTCTTTTGGGTGGGGTTCGTCAGGGTAAAGCTCAGGACCAGCTTGCCCCCAGACACGCTCCACGTCCGCACCACCTTCAGCGGCATATCCGCACCGAGGCTGGCGGTAATGTCCGCTGAGGCCAAAGCACCATTCGGTTTTGGCAGGGCCCTGACCTTCACGCGGCGATAGGCCGTCGAATGGTCGCGCCACGTCTCGTCATCTTCGACGCGCACGCGCAGGTCGATATCCCCCAGACGGTAGCACCCATCGCCCAGACGCTGGGTGAAACGGTGCCGCGGGGCGAAGTCGAAGCCACCCCCTACACCCTTGGGGGCCAACGAGACGAGGGTCTGAGAGGTTTCCTGAAGCTCGATATGAAAATCCGGCGTTTCGTGGACCGTGGTCTGCGCCTCGGCGCTGTTCCACGCAAAGCCACCCGTTTCAGCGGCCTGCGCCAGAGTGGGCGCGGCCAGTGCCGCGGCCATGGCCGTCAGGCTGGCGCGGCGGGTGAGTGTCGAAACGGCGGATGGCGTCATGGTTCACTCCGTCGGGTGAAAGGGGTTATACTTGCGAAAGATACTCAGGGTTATTTTTCGTTGCAGGACGCGACACATGATAAGCGGCTGGCCGTCACTGCCCGTGAAAAGGGGTGTCCACCGCCTCGCCAGGGACGGGAGCCGGTGGACATCCAGGGTCTGGAGAGCCCTGACAACCCGGAGGAAGTCAATACTGCCATCAGAGACCTCAGCCAGACAGGCAGACCGCTCATCACCGGAATTGAGAGCCGTCTACCCGCCAAAATCTAACCTCGCTTTGCGCGCACGGTCAAATATAAAATATACGATTGTCCAAAATAATTGTCGGAGTTATTGTACAATTATTCCGCCTTGGAGATCAGGTTTTCGTAGAAATAGCCGCTCAGCTTGCGCCAGTAAAAGGGCTGCATGACCGCGTGGTTGGTGTTGGGCAGGATGACCAGCTCATGCGGCTTTCCGGCCTTGATCAGGGCGTCCGACAGGCGTAGCGACGCGACCACGGGCACGTTGTCGTCGATATCGCCGTGGATCAGCATCAGCTTACCCTTGAGGTGGGCAGCCACCGACATGTTGGAGTTGCGCTCCCACGTGGCGTCGTCGGCATTGCCCATATTGACCTCCGGCCACCACGCCTTGTCCAGCCTCAGGTCGTGATTGCCCGAAGAGGCCACGCCGACCTTGTAAAATTCCGGACGGCGCAGGATGAAGCGCGCGGTGTCATAGCCCCCGGCCGAACCGCCATAGACCCCTACCCGGTCAAGGTCGAAATAGGCATATTTCGCCTTCATGGCCTTCAGCACCCAGATATGGTCGTCCAGTCCGACCTCACCCAGATTCTGCCAGGCCGATGAGCGGAAGGCCTTGCCGCGCTGGGACGTGCCGCGCCCGTCGATCGTCACCACAATGGCCCCGAACTGCGCCAGCGCATTGGTCCCGGCGATCATATTGTCCTCATAGGACTCACCGAACCGGTGCGTGGTTGGCCCGGTATAGACGTTCTCGATGACCGGATAGGTCGTTGACGGATCGAAATAGGCCGGGCGGTGGATCATGCCGTACAGCTTCGTCTTGCCGTCATCCGCCAAAGTCTCGAACGGTTCCGGCGGCGTGAACCCCGTGGCCAGCAGGGCCGACGGATCAGCCTTGCCCAGTTCCAGTACGATCTGCCCGTCTGAGGTGCGGCGCAGCAGGGTGCGTGTCGGGACCGTCGGTGAGGACATGCGGTCTATGAACCATTGACCGTCGTCGGAGACCTTGACCTCGTGATCGAGCGGCTCAGGGGTGAGGTTGCTGATCCTGCCGTCCATTGTGACGCGATAGAGGCTTTTGAAATAGGGGTTTACGCCCGCTTCGCGACCAATGCCGGTGATCAAGGCGGGGCCGTCCTTCGTGATGTGTTCGATCGTCAGGACTTCCCAGTTGCCGCGGGTAATGGCCTTGCCACCGTTCGGGTCTTCGCCGCGTTTGATCAGATAAAGCTGCGCCCAGTCGCTGCGTTCGGAAATAGCCAGATAGCCGCCCCATTCCGGTGCGTTTCTCAGCGCGCTGGAGGTGACGGCGACATTGGGTTTCAACGCCTCGCGCACCCGCACCTGCGCCTTGCCGGTTTCCGGATCGGCTTCGTAGAGCGCGATTTCGCTATAGCCGCGCGCCTGCCACTCATAGATGATGTGACCGGCTTCGTCCCAATAGAGCAACGGATCACCGGGCCATAACAGCGACTGAGCCGGTACATTCGGCAGGCTGAGGGCCGGCTTTTGTGCCCGCGTCGCTTCGATATCTATGACGACCGGATGCAGTTGCGGGATGTCCTTGGCCCCGGCGGTGGGATAGACGTAGCTGAATTCGCGCGGGAACCGGCTGCCGGGCGGGTTTTGTTGCACGGCGTGCCAGATATAGCTGCCATTACGATCCAGCCGGTAGGTCAGAAGACGTTTGGAATCGCCGGTCCATTGAGCGGATACGCTCATCTCCGGGGTTTCGGAATTGGCGGCGGCCATGGCCCCCAGCATGGGGTAGTTCTGACCGTAGCGACGGTCGTAATTCCCATCCGAGGTCAGCGGTGTTTCGCGCCCTGTGGCTGTATCGACCAACCACAGATTATAGTTGCGGGCAATGACGCGCGACTTGCCGTCCGGAGAGACAACACCCGCGACTTTCGGTGCCGGCTCGACAGCCGTCACCTTGCCAGACGCCGTGTCCAGCGTCCATTCACGCCCGGCGGCGGAAAGGCGCAACGTCCCCTTCGCAGGGTCGAAATCGAGGGGCCGCATGTCCGCCACGCCGTCTATCTTGGCCCCTTGTGCCACCAGTAACGGCGTCAGGGCGGCTTCTGTCGCCAGTTCGCGGCCTGTTGCGGTCACGGGATCGGCCAGCATTAGCCGCCCCTGCCCTTTCGCGCCCAGACGATAGACGACGCTCTTGCCATCGGAGGTGAACCGGGCCCGAACATCAAGATCAGTGATCAGGCTGTTGATATTACCCGGCAAATACCGGTCGGCCCTGGCCGCCAGCGCATCAAAGGCGGACGGCGCGACAGCTACCGGCGTTTGCGCCAGCGTGGCGGTGGAAAGGGACAGGAGAGGAAGGCACAGGGCCAGCACAAGCGGCTTCATCGGTTGTAACCTGCTAAGCGGAAGAAAAGCGACCGATAGAGACTACCGGCCGCTTGCAGACTGTTGGTGAACGAACGCGAGCGGTGTTTTGGCCGCTCGCGCGTCATAAGGTTAGAACTTCGCCGTCATGCCCACGCGCAGGGTGCGACCCAGCGCATCATAGAAGGACGGGTAGGTGTTGAAGGTGTTGCCAATCGGTTCACCGAGCAGCGGCGGTTCGGTGTCCAGAAGGTTCTGAACATTGAAGCGTACTTCGACCTTCCTGGTCACCGGCACGCGCACCGCCAGATCGAAATAGCTGCGGGCCGGCATCTTCTCGGCCAACGGGAAGAGGTTGGTATTGCCGGGGTTCGGCTTAGCCGCCAGCGCCTTGTCCGGCGACAGGCGATCGTTCTTGGTTTCGCCGACATAGCGCCAGTTCAGACCCACGGAAATATCTTCCCACGGCGTCAGCCAGTTGAGGGTGGCGGTGTGACGCCACTTGGTCCACGGATCACCGCAGGTCGAACCGAAGTAACCAACGCAGGAAATGGTCGGCGCAGAGGCGATGTACTTGCGTTGGTTCGACAGCGTCCGCGTCCCGTTCAGGCCGAAGCTGAAGCTGCCGACCTTCACGCCATTGATGCCTTCCGGCAGACGCAGGGTATAGTTGGCGCTGATGTCCACGCCCTTGGTCTTGGTCATACCGGCATTGACCCAACGCGCATCCACAGTCTCGATGCGTCCCGATGTGGCGTTACGCTTGTAGAGATCGCAGTAGGTGGTGATCTTGTTATCGTAGCACTGGGTGAATATCTGATCGGCGCGCACCCATTCAAAGGCATTGGTGATGTCGATGCTGTACCAGTCCGCCGTCGCCGTGAAGTCACGCCAGAAGGTGGGACGGAAAACCACACCCGCCGTATAGCTGCGCGCCGTTTCCGGCTTCAGGTCCTGACGCCCGCCATTGACCAGCGTACCCGTATTACAGAAGCCCGCTGTATCACAGCGGTAGCCCGGATCATTGGTCAGAGCGTTGTACTGCGCCTGAGTCATATTGATCGAGCATTGTTCGTAGGTATAGCGGGTATAGACCGAACCGGCGGCCGGCGGGGCACAAAAGTCAAGGAAACGCGAGTCGGGATATTCGTGTATCCCTTCCAGCCGTTCCTTTTCCGCCACGCGGAAGGCCTCATTGACGCTTGCGCGGAAGCGCACATCGTTCGTGGGTTGCCAGCTCAGTTCCGCCTTCCAGGTTTTGACAACGCGGTCGTGCGTCGAATAGTCGGACAGGCGGTAGCCCCCGTTCAGGGTCAGGTCGCGGATAAAGGGCTTGTCCTGAATTAGCGGGATGTCGATTTCGACCGCCGCCTCCTTGACGTCCTGCGTGCCGGTATAGGCCACAAACCAGCTATAGCCGCCGGTGCCGCCCGTGGTCACGGTATCCTTACGGTATTCACCCGACAGGGCGTAGGCCACGGGGTCATTGGCCCACGGACTTTTCAGCCCGAACTTGCCCAGCTCGCCGGAAATGGTCGCCACGAAGATTTCGTTCTCGCGCGTGGTCTTGGTTTGACCGGCTTCGTCGTAATAGGCGTAAGCGGCGTCGCCCAGCCCCTTGCCGTCGTAGCTATAGATATTGCCGGGGACGCATTGGGTATTGGTGCTGCCGCTCGGGGGCGCACAGGTCCCCGAAGCCCCTACCCCTTCGATCCCCTCGGCCACGCGGTTCTGGAAATTGCCGATGAAGATGTGGTTGGATTCGTAAACGTCATCGCGGGTATAGCGCGCATAGCTGACATTATAGTTCAACTCGTCGGAAAAACGCCCGCTGATGCCCAACTGCGCATTCAGCGTCCTGGCACCGAAAGAGAAATCCTGATCGGCCTGCGGCCGCCAGATGGCGGTATAGAGCATCCCGGTCGTCGGGGTGACCCCACCCGTTGTCGGGCAAAGCAGGGATCTTTGCTGCGCGCTCAGAAGCGAGTTGGCGCATTGCACCTCGACCTCGACATAGTCCACGGGGATGCGCCGTGCCTGACTTTTTGTCTCGTTCTCGGTATAGAGAACATTCAGGTTGAGTTTCAGGCGTTCCGAAAACTTGTAATTGAAGAACAGACCGCCGCGATACACCTGATCGGAGCGCTGCATATAGTCTTCAATGGGCGCCCGCTGAAGGTCGTTCTCGTTGAACGGCACCCAGGTTTTGGAGCCGTCCTTGGCCAGCTGGTACTCCGAGCCGTTGACGCTGAACCAGCCGTAAGGACGGTATTCGGTGAAATTACAGTCGAACGTATCGTTCTTGAGCTGCGTCGGCGGCGTATAGTTGCCGTAACCCGACTGCTGGTTCATGTTCAGGCGGCAGGCCGCGTGGTCAATTTCGGACCATTGGATCGGGGTGGTTTCCTTATAGCCCAGAAACCCTGAGATATTGCCCTTGCCCTGATTAAAGTCCGTGCCAGCCGTGACGTTGAAATAATACTGCTCGCCCCCGAAGAAGGTCTTCTTGGGGGTGGCGTATCCACGCTTTTGCAACAGATCCAGCATAAACTGGTTATCGTTTTCGTGCTGCTGTGCGGAGACTTCGGCATCGACCGTCACACCGTTAAAGCGCGTCTTGGTGATGAAGTTGACGACGCCGCCAATGGCGTCAGAACCGTAAACCGCCGACGCCCCGCCGGTCAGAATATCGACGCGCTCAATAAGTGAACCGGGGATCGTCCCCACATCGTTAATCGTGCGCACCCCGTTGATCAGGGTCAGGGTGCGGCCGGCGCCCAGACGGCGCATATTGATTTCGTGTGCCCCCACCGTTTCCCCGGACGTCTTCATACCCATCATCGGATGGACCTGAGGCAGGGTGCTGATAGCGTCTTCGATACGCCCCAGACCGCGATTTTGCAAATATTCAGAGTCAATGACCGTAATCGGACTGTTGCTGGTCAGATTTGGACGCTTGATGCGCGTGCCGGTCACCACAACCGTCTCAATCTCGCTCTTATCCTTAACCTTGGTCTCGTCCTCTTTGGCCTGCTGAGCCAGGGCCGGGACAGCGACGGCCAGGCTGATCAGGCCGGTAAAGGCCAACATAGCCGAGCGGCGGTGTTTACGAATTTGCATAATAACTCCCCTGAATACGATCTGACACACATCCGACAAAAGTCTGTCAAATATGTTATACGATATATTTCATACGAAAAAAGGGGAGCGAAAAACAATTCCATATGCGTGTTTATTATGACACATATGTCATAAATATTCGTATCCAGAGAAACGAATATTGGGGTAAATATCTATTTTTGTTCAGTTATATTTCTCTGGCGCTCCATTTCACAGGCGAATTAACCCACTATAAATTTTTTACCGCGCGCCAATTATGTCTGATTATATCGGGAAATCTGTATGGTAGCGCTATCGGCAAATGACCGCCGATAAACGAAAAAAGGGAGCGTCACGAAGACGCTCCCTGATTTAATAAGGCTGCTTAAGTGCCGCCTGTCGTCGAAGCCTTTAGATTTCCTGATTGAAGGCCCCCACCTCCGGGTGATTGGCCAGGCGCGGCTTGATCTCTTTACGGAACAGGTCGCGCATGTCGTCTGCCGAGCGCAGCGACTCGACCACCACCACCAGTTCCGGCTTGTTGGAGGACGCACGCACCAGCACCCACGATCCGTCCTCAAGGTGCACGCGGGCGCCGTTGACCGTAATCACTTCAACGATCTTGCGGCCGAGAATTTCACCACCCGCCGCGTGCAGATCGACATATTCCTGCACAATCTTTTCCAGAACCTCATACTTCACCTCATCGCCGCACTTGGGCGACATGGTCAGCGAGGTGTAGGCGACCGGCAGCGAGTCTTTCAGATCGCTCAACGACTTATCCGGATTGCGGTCCAGCATGGCCAGAACCGCCGCAGCCGCCACCAGACCATCGTCATAGCCGAGGCCGATGGGCTTGTTGAGGAAGAAGTGTCCCGACTTCTCGAAGCCTGCCAGCGCGTTCAGTTCGGACGTCTTGCGCTTGATGTAGGAGTGGCCGGTCTTCCAGTACACCGTCGTCGCGCCGTTTTTCTTCAGGATTTCATCGGTCTTGTAGAGCCCCGTGGACTTCACATCGACGATAAAGGTGGCATTGGGATAGATGTCCGACAGGTCGCGCGCCAGCAGAAGGCCGATCTTGTCAGCAAAGATTTCCTCACCCGTATTGTCCACGACGCCACACCGGTCGCCGTCCCCATCAAAGCCCAGTGCCAGATCGGCACCGTGTTGTTTCACCGCCTTGGCCATTTCGACCAGCATTTCGTGGTCTTCGGGGTTGGGATTGTATTTCGGGAAGGTGGCGTCGAGATCGCAGTCCATCTCGATCACTTCCGCGCCCATAGCGCGCAGGGCCTGCGGCGCGAACGCACCCGCCGTGCCGTTACCACACGCACACACAACCTTCAGCTTGCGCTTCAACTGCGCCTTGGACGCCACGTCGGCCAGATAGCGCTCCTGAACGCCCTTGACCAGTTCCAGCGTACCACCAGGACGGGTGACGCCGGTGCCGGTCATGACAATTTCCTTCAGGCGCGTCATTTCGTCCGGACCGAAGGTCAGCGGGGCCTGGCAGCCCATCTTCACGCCGGTCCAGCCGTTTTCGTTGTGCGAAGCCGTCACCATTGCCACGCAGGGCGCATCAAGGTCAAACTGCGCAAAATAGGCGATGGGCGACAGGCACAAGCCGATGTCCAGCACTTCGCACCCCGCCTGAACCAGGCCGATAATCAGCGCGTTCTTGATATTGATCGAGTAGGAACGGAAGTCGTGGCCGACGACGATGCGCGGCTTCACGTCGCGTTCCTGCACATAGGTGCCCAGACCCAGCCCTAGGGCCTGAATACCGAGAAGATTTATTTCCTTGCCGAACAGCCAGCGAGCATCATATTCGCGGAAGCCGGTCGTCTTGACGAAGGCCTCGGTTTCGAATTCGTAGGTGTTGGGAACCAGGTCCGTGCGGGGGAGAAGGACGGTCATTGCTATATCTCGTGCGTATCGTTGAAGCTGTATTCAGGCGAAGAAGGGCGACAGGGCCGCACGCGCGGCGTCACCCAGGTCGGCGCGTTTGAGCGCCAGAGCCACATTGGCGCGCAGCAGGCCGATCTTGTCGCCGCAATCATAGGTCACACCCTCATATTCGAGCGCGTGGAAGGCTTGGGTTTCCATCAGGCGGAACATGGAGTCGGTGAGCTGGATTTCACCCCCTGCCCCGCGTTCCTGTGTAGCCAGCAGATCGAAAATTTCCGGCTGAAGGATATAGCGGCCCGACACGATCAGATTTGAGGGTGCGGTGCCTTTGGCTGGCTTTTCGACCATGCCGGTCATCTTGTTCAGACGACCGCTCTGCGATTCAAGCGCCACCACCCCATACTGATGCGTCTGATCGTGAGGGACGGGCTCGACGACGATGATGTTGCCGCCCACCTGATTATAGGACTCTACGGCCTGACGCAGGGCGGGCACTTCGGCGTCCATCACCATGTCCGGCAGGATGACCGCAAACGGTTCGTCGCCGATAATGTCGCGCGCGCACCATACCGCGTGCCCAAGACCCTTCGGCTGCATCTGGCGCACAAAGCTCATCTCACCTTCTTTGGGCAGTTCCGCCAGAAGCTGATCCAGAATGGCCGTCTTTTTCTTGGCCGCCAGTTGCGCCTCAAGCTCAACTTGATGGTCGAAATAGTCTTCTATGGCGCCTTTGGATCGACCCGTCACGAAAACGAAGTGCTCGATGCCGGCGGCGCGCGCCTCTTCGACCACATACGCGAGAATGGGGCGGTCAACCACATTCAGTAGCTCTTTGGGAACCACCTTCGTACCCGGTAAAACCCGCGTACCCAGACCAGCCACGGGAACCACGGCCTTACGTATTTTTTTGAACATCAAATCAATCCTGAGGATTCAGTGTGTGAATTTGGAAGTTAAAAATCGAGGAATAAAAATCGGTTTATGTGGTCTTAAACAGATTTCTGCGTTCGCGCAACCAAGCGAGAGGGTTAACGCCCCCAGTCACAACAAAAAATGCTGCGGTGCACACGGTTTTGTGATCGCGTTTATGATTTCCTTATATGCCAGGGGCTATAAACAACCTTCACTTACAATCATACCCGTTTATGAGAACGTATTGCGGGCCATTTACGCCGAATGTGGCCCTCACTCGAGCGCTGTGGGGCGAGATTTTCGTGACCGCTTTCCTAGTCTTTCATCACGCCTAAAACCGCGTAGCCCATCCCGACGAATACCAGCGGAAGTCCGCACACCTTCGGCCTTCATCCAATGATGCACCCCTGCCGCGACCTGTTCGATCAGGGCCGTTTGGCCGTGCCGGCCAGAGTCAGTACCCTGATCCAGCTGACGAGCAAGACCATTATCAGGCCTGCAGCGTTCTCTTGCCCGTCAGCCTGTTCTAGCACAACGATCACAAATCAACTTGGCAGGCCGGCGCGCCAAAAGGAGATCGCTTCGGACAGGGTGGTGGCATGGACGACTTCCTCAAGGGTATGACTGTTAAGAACACCATCTTCACGGCCATTTCCGCCGCCAGCCGCGGTCTTCTTCTTGGGAGAAAATGTAGTTCAATATCCGTTGCCCCCAAGATAAATCCCCGGCCGTTGTTATCAAAGTCGTGAGCGCATGCTCTCTGACACGTTCGACCGCGGCCCTCGGCGCTATGCGGCAAATCATAACAGATACGGTAACAGCCCTCGACCTCGCGAGCGACCACAACTTCCTCACGGGACGGTCGGGCGGTGCCGCCGAAAGCTACGCTCTGACCCTGCAACCGCGCATGGTGTGGGGTGCGATTGCCACCGCCCCGCCTTCTGGTTGACGCGTCAGGTCTTAACAGGATCGATGTCCGGCTAGGATCGTCACGAAACCCAGAATCGCGGACAATCCAACGACCCGTCCAAAGAGGCGCAGGCCCTCACCTGTGTACATCAGACCCTGGTTGATATCGCCCTGGTGGATATGCTCAGCAATGTCACCACCTTCACCTCCTCGGATTTTTCGCGCGCCTTTTAAACCAACGGCGACGCTTCAGATCATGCCTGGGAAGGACCTCACCTCATTTTGGGCGGCGATATCTACGGTCATCAGCCGACCGCCGGTATGGATATCAACGGCTTTTCAAACCCTTCTATGACAAATGCCGCCTTTATCCCTATCGGCCGATCAGTACGCCGTCGCACCCGGGAAATGGTTTGGTGTGTCGTTTTCGGATCTCAACACTAACCTCCCCTATCTGCGCAATTTCTCGCAGAGCGGCCTCGGCTTCCTGTGATTTCACAGCGGCGGCATGTATAGTGGTTTTGGCAGCGAATCGCAGATATTCTCCGTTCAAGGATCAGTGGTTCGCGTCCGTAACAAATCTGACAAACTTAACTGTTAGAGCCGCCTGACGAAAACCCAGCTGCGTAACCGAGCCGAGAGTGGGGTTCGTCGGCGCGCTGTGTCGAATGTAATGAAGGAGCAGCCGGTGCGGGCAGGTTTGAAGGCAGCGGGAACGATGGCTGCGGTGCTCTGCGCCGCGCTACCGGCGGCGGCTCAGGTGTTCGAAGTCGGCACCGATGGCAGCTACAGCCCTCTGTGCGCGTCTCTGCCGCCCATGGCGCACCGTTCGACCGCCACACCCTATCAGACCTTCATTGAGTCGGCGGCTACCCGCTACAATCTCAGCAGCGAGTTCCTCATTGCCGTCATCCGTCAGGAATCGGGCTTCAACCCAGCGGCCGTGTCGCCTCGCGGCGCCATCGGCCTGATGCAACTCATGCCGGCCACCGCCGCCGAATTGGGTATTGATCCGTTCGATCCGGCGGCAAACATATATGGCGGAGCGGCCTATCTGCGTCGTCAGCTCGACCGCTTCGATGGCCGCATTGATCTGGCGCTGGCGGCCTATAATGCTGGTGCCGGAGCGGTCAACCGCCACGGCGGTGTGCCCCCCTATGCCGAAACCCAGGCCTATGTCGCCCGAAGCCTTGACCGCCTCAGCGCAAAGACCGATCCTCAACCGACCGAGACCTGCTCGTAAGGACAAGACTATGAACGCCCGTAAATTCCTACCCGCCCTTCTTTCCCTGCTGGCCGCCTCTCCGGCCTTTGCGCAGGATCCCGCCGGCTCCAGTCCCATCGTCAACGCTTTGGGCTGGATTCAGGGCACGCTGCTCGGCAATGTGGCCACGGCTGTAGCTGTGATCGCCGTGGCCGCTGTTGGCTTCATGATGTTGTCGGGCCGTATGAACTGGCGCTTCGGGGCCACCGTCATTCTTGGCATCTTCATTCTGTTCGGCGCGGCGACCATCGTGGCAGGTATCCGCACGGCGGTGGGGTGAGGCATGAGCGAGGATAATGTCGCTCTGGTCAAGGCGCCCATTTTCCGGGCGCTGACCCAGCCGCAGATGTTTGCAGGTGTGACCTATTCCTATTTCATCCTCAACTTCATGATCACCACCGAGGCCTTCCTGGTCACGCGGTCGTTCTGGGCTCTGGGGATTGCCGTCCTGGTGCACGTGGTGGGCTATCTGGCCTGCCTGCGTGAGCCACGCCTGTTCGACCTGTGGTTCACCAAGGTGAGCCGCACCCCGCGCATCCGGAACTACAGGTTCTGGCGCTGCAACTCGTACCAGCCGTAACGTCTGGTCATCCGTAAGGTTTTCGCATGAGTAACGGCCTGTTCGGGCAAGTCATGAGTTTGGGCGCCAGGGAGCAGCGGATCGGTGACCGCCTGCCCTATGCGCACCTTTATAATGACCACACGGTTACCCTGCGCGACGGGTCGCTGATGCAGGCCCTCTATATCGACGGTTTCGGCTTCGAGACAGCGGACACGACCGATCTCAACAGCCTGCACGCCCTGCGGGAAAGCGCATTGCGCGCCATCGGCGATTCACGGCTGGTGCTGCATCACCACATTCTGCGCCGCAAAGTGTCGGTGACCAGCAGCGGTCAGTATGACGACCCCATAGCGGGCTATATCAATGATCGCTGGCAGGATCGTCTGCAATCGCGAGAACTGTTCGTCAACGACCTGTTTATCACCATTCTGCGCCGCCCGGCGCGCGGCAAGGCGGGGCTTTCCGAAAGCCTCGGCAAACTGTTTGGCGCGCAGTCCGGTGCCGATCGCGACGGCCTGGGGGCGGAACTGCGCGACCTTGACGCGGCGCGCGAAGCCCTGATGGCGGCGCTGGGGCGCTATGGCCCGCGGCTTCTCACCTCTTATGAAACGCGTGGCGGGCGTTGTTCCGAACCGCTGGAACTGCTGTCGGCGCTGATGCATGGTGAGATGCGCCCGGTGCTCAAGCCCGATCCGCTGGCGCGTGACGATGTGGGACAATACCTCCCCTATCAGCGCCTGAGCTTCGGCGTCGATGCCTATGAGTTGAAAAGCGCGGGCGGAGACAAATCGTTCGGTGCGCTCGTCTCGGTGAAGGAATATCCGCCGCAGGCCGCGCCGGGGATGCTGGATGCCCTGCTGCACCTGCCGTATGAAATGACCGTGTCCCAGAGCTTCCAGTTCGTCGATCGTCAGATCGGTCTGGAGCGCGTCAATCTGGCCTTGCGCCGTCTGCGCGCCGCCGATGACGACGGCATTACCCTGCGCGCCGGACTGATGGCTGCCAAGGATGAGCTCGCCTCGGGCCAGACGGCTTTGGGCGAGCATCACCTGACCGTCTGCGTGCGCGCACCGGGCCTCAGCGCTCTTGATCAGGCGGCCGCGCAGGTGACCTCGGCTCTGGCCGATACGGGGGCCGTGGCGGTCCGCGAAGACATCAATCTCGAACCCGCCTTCTGGGCTCAATTCCCGGGCAACGAAGCCTATATTGCGCGCAAGGCCCTGATCTCGGTCTCGGCCTTTGCCGGTCTGGCCAGCCTGCACGGCTTTGCTCTGGGTCAGGCCACCGGCAACCACTGGGGCGAAGCGATCACCGTCTTTGAGACGACGGCGGCCACGCCCTACTTCTTTAACTTCCACGCTTCGGACCTCGGCAACTTCACCCTGATCGGACCGTCGGGATCGGGGAAGACCGTGGTGCTCAACTTCCTCGCCGCGCAGGCCCAGAAGGCGCGTCCGCGCACCATCATCTTTGACAAGGATCGCGGCTCAGAAATCTTTATCCGCGCTATCGGCGGCCACTACGCCACCCTGCGCGCCGGGGAACCCAGCGGCTTCAACCCGCTGCAACTGCCCGACAGCGCCCTCAATCGCGGCTTCCTGCGCGACCTGCTGTCGCGCCTGATCGCGGGCGAAGGCCCGACCCTGCCGCCGGAAGACGACGCCATCATCGCCTCGGCCATCGACGCCATGTACGCACAGGCCCCGGCCTATCGCCGCCTGCGCTATTTTCAGGAGCTTCTCGGGGGCTTCCGTCGCCCCAGCCAGACCGATCTGGCGGCGCGTCTGGCCCCTTGGGTGGGATCGGGTGAATGGGCGTGGCTGTTCGATAACGAGGCGGATCAACTCGACCTGTCGGCGCGCGTTCTGGGCTTCGACATGACGCAGTTCTTAGACGCGCCGGTCCTGCGCGGGCCGATCATGATGTACCTCTTCCACCGGATCGAAGAGCGTCTGGACGGTACCCCGGCCATGATCCTGATCGACGAGGGCTGGAAGGCGCTGGACGATGAGGTGTTTGCCGCGCGCATCCGCGACTGGATGAAGACGCTCAGAAAGCGTAACGCCATCCTCGGTTTCGGCACGCAAAGCGCCGGGGACGCCCTCGACAGCCGCATCTCTTCGGCGATCATCGAGCAGGCGGCGACGCAGATCTTCATGCCCAATCCGCGCGCCCGCTTCGAAGACTATGGCGAAGGCTTCGGCCTCAGCGCTCACGAGGTCGGTCTGGTGCGCGCCCTGCCGCCCCATTCGCGCGCCTTCCTCGTCAAGCACGGCAACCACTCGGTCGTGGCGCGTCTCGAGCTGTCGGGGACGCCGGAAATCCTGACCCTGCTTTCGGGGCGTGAATCGACGGTGCGCAAGCTGGACGAACTGCGTGAAACGCATGGTGACGCTCCCTCCGCATGGTTCGAAGCCCTCACCGGCACGCCGTGGCCCGGCTTTGGCCAAACGGAGCGTGTATCCGCATGATGCCCCCGCCACCCGCCACCTGCCCCGGTATGCCGCTCAGCGGCGACACGGGTATTTCTGGCGCGCTGATGAGCGTGGACTGTCAGATCGGGCGCGTGGTCGAAGACAGCTTCGGGCGTTTGTTCGGCGATGGCGGCTATCTGGGCACGGCCCTGACCTTTTGCCTGACGCTCTATATTGCCTTTCTGGCCTTCGGACTGATCACCGGGCGCACGCGCCTGACGCTGACCACCATGACGCCGAAGGTGCTGGCTATCGGACTGGTCCTGACCTTCGTCACGGCCTGGCCCGCCTATCAGACCGTGGTCTATAACCTGCTGACGCGCGGCCCGGATGAGATCGCTGCCGCCCTGACGGGGTCTGACGAAGGGGCCAGCGCCGCCTTTGCCAAGCGACTCGACGTGCTGTTCTTGCACTTTGCCGATGCCGCCACTGCCTTTGAACAGACCTCGCAGGCGTCCCCTACAGCCGCACCGACGACCGCTCCCAGCGTACAAAACCCGCAGCCCGTCGCGCCGCCCATCCGTAATGGCAAGTCCTCGGCCTCGGACATGCTGTGGAGTTCGGGCCTGATCCTGCTGCTGTCCACCGTCGGCGTGCTGGTCCTGTCGCGCCTGATCCTGACGCTTCTGCTGGCCCTGGGGCCGCTGTTCGTCGTTTTTGCCCTCTTTACCCAGACACGCGGCCTGTTCGAAGGCTGGCTGCGTACATCCATCGGTTTTGCTTTTATCCCCATGCTGGTGACACTGGGCGGTTCGGCGGCCCTGTCGCTGCTGACGCCTGCCATTCTGGCCATATCCGGCGACCCGATGCAGACGGTGCGCGACATTCAGCCGATCGTGATTTTGTTCATGGGTTCCGTGATTTACGCGGCTTTCCTCATTATGCTGATGGTGGTGGCCTTCAATATCGTCAAAAACTGGAACCCCTTGCGCGGTCGCGGCGACAGCGCCGCCGACGTGCAGGCCGCCGCCGTGACCTCCGCCGCCGTCATCGCCGCCGCCGGTGGCTCCACCCTCATCACGCAAGGTGGCGGGACGACCGGCCCCGGTGGTCGCAGCAGTAGCCGCGACACGCGGGTTCAGACCGTGACCACCACCCTTTCTTCTGCGCCACAGGCCGGACAACTGTCTGGCGGGGTGACGCGCCGACAGGGGCTCGGTCAGAGATTCCGAAGCGCCCCGGGCTCAGCGGCCCCGTCTTCTGCATCCCCCAAAACACCTCCGACCCCGACGCCCCTTTCAAAGGCCCCCGGTTCATGACCTTCGCCCGTTCCCTTTCCCTGATGATCGCCGTGCCCCTGCTGGCCGTCGCGCCCGCTCAGGCGCAGGACAGCCGCATCCGCACCATCACCTATGCCGATGGCGAGGTTATCCGCCTCGACACCTGCGTCAGCTTTCAGACCATGATCACCTTCGCCGGCAACGAAAAGATCGAGAATGTCGCCGTGGGCGATGCCGCCCAGTGGCAGGCGACGCCTAACAAGCGCGGTAATCTGATCTTTGTGAAGCCGTTTCAGCGCGGCGCCTTCACCAATATGTCGATTGTCACCAATCGTCGCACCTACGCCTTTGAACTGCGCACCAAGGATGCGGCGGCGTGCAAGCGCGGTGAAGTCATCTACGATCTGCGCTTTACCTACCCCAAGGACGAGCAGGAAGCCCGCGAAGCCGCCGAAAAGTCCGCTGCCGCCCCGGTGACACCGGCCAAACCCGTCTCCACCCTTCCGGAAAAGCGCAACACCAACTATACCTATGCCGGTGACCCGTCTCTGGTGCCCATGCGGTTGTTCGACGACGGGCAATCGACCTATCTCCTTTGGGGGGAAGGCGTACCTTTTCCAGCCATCTATGCCGTTCTGGATGGTAAGGAGACTCTGGTCAATTTCGGTTACCGCGAAGGCTTTATCGTCATCGAACAGGTCGGTCCGGCCTTTGTGCTGCGCCGGGGCGACCTGACAGCTACGGTCTATAATGACGCCTATGTCCCGCCCGCGCTCGATGCCCTGTCGCCGCAGCCGCGGCCCGAAACCCTGCGTAAGGCCGATGCCGCGACCACGAAGAAGCGTACCGGCTGGTTCGGGCGCAAGGAGGACTGAGCATGAAGACCCGTCTCCCCTCCAACGACCCGCAAAGCGATCCACGTAAGACGACAGACCGTTCGGATCTGGGCGTGGCCTCGGTCAATGCCCTGCCGCAGGTGGCTTCGAAATCGTCCCTGAAGGACAGTCTGGTCATGGCTGGCGGTCTTATGGGGGCTGTGTTTCTGGGCGCGCTCACTCTGGTGTTCATGAACAACAACCGTCAGGCGGCGCAATCCCGGCCACCACAGGCGCAACCGGCACAACCCATGCCGCAGCCGCCGGGACAGAACGGCACGGTGGTCGAACTGCCGCCCGTGGCCCTGCCCGAAGGCCCACCCGTGGCGCAGCCGCAACCGCCTCAGGCGGGCGGGGCCGCGCCTGTGGCCGACGCCAATAATGCCCGCGCCAATGCCCTGATCTACGACGTTTCGGCCCCCGACCCTGACCCAACCGCAAGCGCCACTCAGGCCGCCGCCGCGCCGGCCCGCGCCGAAGGCAATGTCATGGACGGCAATTCCGTCGGCGCACTGACGAGCCTCGATCCCACTCGTCAGGTCCGTGCCACGCGTATCACCACGCCGTCGCGCACGGTGTCGCAGGGCACCCTGATCCCGGCGGTGCTGGAAACGGCGCTCAATTCCGACCTACCCGGCTATACGCGCGCCCTCGTCTCGCGCGATGTGCGCAGCTTTGACGGCACGCGCGTCCTGATTCCGCGCGGCTCGCGCCTGATCGGGTCTTACCGCTCAGGCCTGCAAAGCGGGCAGAATCGTCTGTTCATCACCTGGTCGCGTCTGATCCGCCCGGATGGCACGGCTATCGTGCTGACCGACCCCTCGACCGATAATCTGGGTCAGGCGGGTCAAACCGGAGAGGTCGATACGCACTTCTTCAAGCGCTTCGGCTCGGCCATGCTGCTGTCGATCATTGGCGGCCTCGCCAATTCGTCGACCGGCGGGGACCGCAACACCATCGTCATCGGCACGGCACAAGGGGCCAATAATGCCGCCACCGCCGCGCTTCAGGCCGATTCCAAAATTGGCCCCACCGTGCGCGTGGCGCAGGGCACGCCGATTCAGGTCTTCGTTTCCCGCGATCTCGACTTCTCCCTATGACCGAAACCCTACCGACCGAAGGCGTCTATCTCAAGGCCTATATGGCCCCCTTCCGGCAGTGGCTCGACCGCGCCGAAGTCACTGAGGTCATGGTCAATCGTCCCGGCGAGGTTTGGGTCGAAGTCAGCGGTCAGCCCCATATGCAGCGCTTCGACGCGCCCGACATCGACGACGGCCTGCTCAACCGGCTGGCGGCGCAGATCGCGCGCATCAGCCATCAGGGCATCAACCGCGAGAACCCTATGCTGGCCGCGACCCTGCCGTCGGGCGAGCGCGTGCAGATCGTCGGCCCGCCTGCCACACGCCGCCACTGGGCCATCGCCATTCGTCGGCACCTGATGGTGAACCGGCCGCTGGAAGCCTATGATCGTGGGCCTATCCGCGCTCCGGCCTATGGCAATCCGGCCGACGAACAGCGCGCCGCTCGCGCCAATCCGGTCGCTTTCCTCAAACAGGCGGTAACCGAGCGTAAGACCATCCTGATTTCGGGCGGCACCTCATCGGGCAAGACGACCTTCCTCAATGCGCTTTTGAGCGCTGTGCCCAATGAGGAGCGCGTTATTTTGGTTGAAGACACACCGGAAATCGCGGTCCACCAACCGAACGCGCTGGGTCTTGTGGCCGTCAAGGGTGAACTGGGCGAAGCCAAGGTGACTGTCAATGACCTGTTGCAGGCGTCGTTGCGCCTGCGCCCGGATCGCATCATCGTGGGCGAAATCCGTGGGGCCGAGGCCGTGACCTTCCTGCGCGCCATCAATACCGGCCACCCCGGCTCCTTCACTACGGTCCACGCCAACACACCGCAGGGCGCGCTGGAACAGATTGCCCTGATGGTGATGCAGACCGGCATGGCCCTGTCGCGGCCCGAAACCATCGCCTATGCGTCAGGTTTGATCGACGTGGTGGTGCAGTTGTCGAAGGCAGGGGGCGAACGCGGCATTGCCGACATCATGCTGCCGCGCGCGCATCTGGCGTCCGTGTAACCGGCCGGAAATATTCAGATATCAAGATTCGCCGTAATCCACCGTCATTGATGAGATCAGTCTTCATCAATGTAAATGGAACAGCATGACACATTCCGACCGCCCCGAAGCGCCCTATCATAAGGACGAAGGCAGCCTTCAGGACCTTATCCAGTTTGTCTCCCGTCGCCGAACGCTGGGTATGTTGGGAACCCTTGCCTTTGGGGCCAGTTCTGTGGCGGCGTGCGGTGGAAGTGGCGACGGTGGCTCAACCTCCACAAGCGTAGCCACATCATCGTCTTCATCATCTTCGGCCAGTTCATCCTCCAGCAACAGTTCATCTTCGAGCAGTTCAACCTCCGCAAGCGGCACCTGCACAACCTTTTCAAATGAAACTGAGGGACCATATCCCGGCGACGGTTCCAACACCGTCTCTGGCAGCATCATCAACGCACTGGCCATCTCAGGCATCAATCGTTCAGATATACGCACTTCGGTGGGATCAGCCTCAGGTACGGCACCGGGCCTGCCCCTGACCCTGACCATATCGCTGGTCAACTCAGGCACCGGCTGTACGCCGCTTGCCGGTTATGTGGTTTACATCTGGCATTGCACGCGAGACGGGCTCTATTCGCTCTATTCCTCGACCCTAACCGCCCAGAACTATCTGCGCGGGATACAGGTCACGGACTCAAGCGGTAAGGTCACCTTCACCACCATCTTCCCCGGCTGTTATACCGGCCGCATGCCGCATATCCATGTTGAGGTCTATCCCAGCCTGGCCGCCGCGACCAGCTACGCCAACAAGATCAAGACAACGCAATTCGCGCTGGATCGGACGGTCTGTTCGACGGTTTACAGTACGGTCTCAGGATACAGTGCCTCGACCACGGCCCTGAACGGCATCACCTTTGCCACGGACAATGTCTTCAGTGACCTGTCGTCATCGCAACTGGCTGCGCAGACGATCAGTCTGAGCGGTGACACGACCAACGGTTATACCGGCCCCATCACGCTTGGGATCAAGATCTGACCCTATCCCATAAGGGTTTTTAGGTCTGCATAAGGCGTGCGCCAGTCAATGGTGCGCGCCGACAGCCACGCATCGTCATAATAGGTGTCGCCGTAGCGCTCACCGCCATCGCAGAGGATGGTGACGATGGAGCCCGTCTCGCCCTTCTGCGCCATCTCCTGCATCAAACGCACACAGGCCCACAGGTTGGTGCCGGTCGAGCCGCCGACGCGCCGGCCCAGACGCTCCGATAACAGACGTACGGCGGCGATCGACTGCGCGTCCGTCACCACCTCCATGCGGTCGATCAGCGACGGGATGAAGCTCGGCTCGACGCGCGGGCGTCCTATCCCTTCGATGCAGGACCCACAACGGTCGATCGTCTGGACGCTGCGGTCGTGATAGTGGCGATGGAAGACCGAGCCTTCGGGGTCGGCCACACACAACCGCGTCGGCAAGCGGCGATAGCGGATGTATCGCCCCAGGGTCGCCGAGGTACCGCCCGTCCCGGCCCCGGTCACCAGCCAGCTTGGCACGGGGTGCGGCTCCGCCGTCATCTGGCTGAACAGGCTTTCGGCGATATTGTTATTGCCGCGCCAGTCGGTGGCGCGTTCGGCATAGGTGAACTGATCAAGGTAATGGCCGCAGGTTTCATCGGCAAGTCGTTGCGCCTCGGCATAGACGGCGTTGGGGTCATCGACGCCGTGCACCTCCCCGCCCTGAAAGCGGATCGCGTCGATCTTGGCCTGCGCCACCGACTTTGGCACCACAGCGATAAAGCGCAAGCCCAGCAGCCGCGCGAAATAGGCCTCGGAAACGGCGGTAGAACCCGACGACGATTCGATCAGGGTGGTCTGCGGCCCGATCCACTCATTGCACAGGGCATAGAGGATCAGCGAGCGCGCCAGACGATGCTTCAGGCTGCCTGTCGGGTGTGAGGACTCGTCCTTGAAATAGAGGTGCACCCCCGGAAATGCCGCCACCTCATGATGGATCAGGTGGGTATCGGAGGAACGGTTGAAATCCGCCTCGATGCGGCGCACCGCCTCGATCAGCCAGTCGCGCGGCACCTGTGTCATCCTGCTCATCCCGTTACTCCTGAAACCGGCACAAAGCGCGTGCGGGGGCAGGAGTCAAGAGCCACCTCTCTTTACGGCTTGAGCAGGTCAAGCACCGCCGCTGTCATGGCCGAGGCCCCGGTAACCACGGTGGCTTCCGGATCGATCTTAAACAGGGCCGAATGGTGCGAAGCGACGGCCGGGCCGCCGGCCTTTGCCGCATCGAACGCCGCCTGGGGCGTGCCGCCGACGGCGAAATAATAACCCGGCACCTTGAGGTCAGGTTGAACAAAGTAGGCGAAGTCCTCCGCCCCCATGCCCATCTGCTGGAACGGGATGACGGTGTCCGGCCCCAGAGACGCGGCAATCGCCCCGTTCAGGCGTCGCGCCAGTTCAGCGTTATTGATGGTGGTCGGCGTGCCTTCAACGACATCAACCTCCGGCAGCTTGTCGTCGGGCAGGCCGTTGACGCGGCCCATATTGACCGCCACACGCTTAACGCCGTCCACCAGTTGCGCACGCGTCACTTCGTCATTGGCGCGCACCGTCACCTGAAGCTCGGCCGCATCGGAAATGATGTTGTGCTTGCTGCCCGCGTGGAAGGCCCCGACCGTGATAACGCCGGGGCTGAGCGGCGGGCGTTCGCGGCTGATCAGCCCTTGCAGGGCGATAACGATCTGGCTGCCGATATAGACCGGGTCCTTGCCTTGATGCGGAGACGCCCCATGCGCGCCCACCCCGTGCACATGGATGTTGATAGAGTCGGATGAGGAATACTGAATGTTTTCCGAGGCCGACACCTTGCCCGTCGGCATCTGCGAATTGACGTGGAAAGCCAGGGCGTAGTCGGGCTTGGGGAAACGGGTGTAGAGCCCGTCTTTGAGCATGGCCTTGGCACCCATCACACGTTCTTCACCCGGCTGGATGACCACAACGACCGTACCCTTCCACTGCGACTTAAGGCGCTGAAGCTGACGCACCGTAGCCACCATGGCCGTGATGTGGGTATCGTGACCGCAGGCGTGCATGACGGGATATTCGACGCCATCCATGCCGACCTGCTTCGCGGTCGAAGCATTGGCAAGGCCCGACGCTTCCTTGACCGGCAGGCCGTCCATATCGGCGCGCAGCATGACGACCGGGCCGGGTCCATTGCGGATCACCGCCACGACACCCGTCCCTCCCACCTTTTCGGTGACTTCGGCCCCGGTGGCGCGCAGTTCCTTTGCCATGCGCGCGGCGGTCTTGGTTTCCAGCATCGACAGTTCGGGGTTACGGTGGAACCAGTCCCACAGCGCCCCGAGATCCTTCTGATAGTCGGCCCGGATAGCCGTCTGATAATCGGGCTCGGCCAGCGCGGGGGCGCAAAGCCCCAGCAGGGCGACAGTCACAACAGGCAGCAGGCGGCGCATATCCATTCCCCTCACAGCGATAGGTGAAATAGGCGATGCGCGCGCTGGCCTTGTCAATAGCCAAGCCTTGCGCCCCTGTCCCCGCCGCCCCACATGACCTGAAACGCTCAAGGAGTTGTCCATGTCCTACGCCCTACCCGACGCCCGCCTGTCCGGCACCTTTGCCATCGGAGGCGATCTCACCGTCAGCCGCCTTGGTTATGGCGCCATGCGCATCACCGGTAGCGGCGTATGGGGTGAACCCGCCGATCGCGACGAAGCCCTGCGCACCCTGAGGCGTCTCGGCGATCTGGGCGTCAATTTCATCGACACGGCCGATTCCTACGGGCCGGAAACCTCCGAAAAGCTGATCCGCGAAGCGCTCCATCCGTATGCGAACGACCTGATTATCGCTACCAAGGCCGGCCTGACCCGGTCAGGTCCCAATATCTGGACGCCGAACGGCCGTCCCGACTATCTGATCAGGCAGGCCCACCGCAGCCGCGAATTGCTGGGCGTTGAGCGCATCGACCTGTGGCAACTGCACCGCATCGACCCCGCCGTACCGCGCGACGAACAGTTCGCCGCCGTGAAAGAGCTTCTGGACGAAGGCGTCATTCGCCACGCCGGTCTGTCCGAAGTATCGGTCGCCGATATCGAAGCGGCGCGAAAAATCTTCCCGGTTTCGACCGTGCAGAACCTCTATAACCTCGTTGAACGTCGCCACGAAGCCGTGCTCGACTACTGCACGGCGCACAGCATCGGCTTTATTCCGTGGTATCCTCTGGCCGCGGGGGATCTCGCCAAACCGGGCGGGGTTCTGGATCGTCTCACTGCGAAGTACGGTGCCACACCGTCGCAGATCGCTCTGGCCTGGGTACTGAAGCGCAGCCCGGTCATGCTGCCCATCCCCGGCACAGGAAAGGTCCGCCATCTCGACGAGAACGTCGCGGCGGCGCGGATTCACCTGAGTGATGAAGACTTCGCAGCCCTCGACCAAGCCGCCAGAGCACAATAAAGGGAAGAAAGGCCCGGGGCACCACTCCCGGGCCTTTTCCAGCGACGCGGCGGCGTCAGATCAACACCGCATCGCTCTGAAGCCATCGCTGATTCAAGGGGATAGGATCAGGCGACGGCGTTCAAGCGCTTTGACGTCTGGGGCGCTTCCTTGGCGATCAGCACATCGCTACGATTCCAGTCGGACAGGTCCAGCCGCTCCGTCACCGCCTGACGCTGTTTCAGCCAGTCAAGCAGGTCTTTTATGTCGGCAAGCCGCGCGTCTTCGGCCCCCAGCGCTGTGCTTTCCGGGATGAAGTCGCCATAGGCGTGCACCGCATCGTCGAGTTCGACTTTGCCCTCTTCGGCAATGTGCGAGAGGGCCTGTTTCGGAAAGCTGCGCGCCCAGTCGGCGGCCCCGGACAGGGCCTTGACCAGACGCGAGACGACCGCCTCATTGGCCTCCAGAAACGGATAGTCGATGGTCAGGGTGCGCAGTTCGACCAGCCCCTTGAGCCGGGCATCGCCGCGGATATCCGCCGCCTCAAACGCGTGGACGATCTTCAGGCCCGCCGTGCGCGCCAGCTCGATCCCCTTGGCCCCAAACAGCAGACCGGCATCGGCCTGACCGCCCAGAACCGCCTCGATTTCCCGCCGGGCGATGTCGCCAAACGGGGTGGACGGATGCCCGGCGACGATATTGTAGAAGGTGACGTCGGCAGGTTTGAGACCACTGACGTCCAGAATACTCTCCCAGGCGCGCAGCGAGCGCACCCGCGCCGGCGAAAAACTGCCCGCTTCGCGTGGAAGGGCCAGTGTGCGTCCCTTAAGGTCCTGAAGACCCGACACAGGGGACCGTGCCGGTGCCACCACCAGCACCGTATGCCAGGTATGCCCGACGGCCAGAAGCCGCGAACGCTCATTCAGGCCATAGGACCACAGGGCGGTGGCCGCATCGCCTTCGCGCACCAGATTGGCCAGAGAATGATCGAGATAGCCCTGCCGCACGGACGGCAGCGAGGTTTCGCGCACCGAGACGAAATTGACCGGATCGCGGCGAAATTCACGTTGCAGGACGCCGCGATGGGCCAAAAGGCCCATGGCCGTCAGGGTCGGGCAACGCGCATACCACACCAGTTGCGACGGCATCTGAGACGATGCCGAAGGCGAAACGGTCGGCGAGGCAGACGGCCTGACGGACATGGAAAGTCACCTTCGTTGAGAGGTACAGGTAAACTGCACCGCGGGAGGCAGGATACGCCAGAAGCGTCCGTTATTCCTACTCAAACAATTTTATTTTGTCCAAGCCGATTTCGCGTTTTAAGTGTGATAATTTCTGAACCGAGAAATCAGAAAAGGTGATGAAGAGTGAAATCCATCCTCATAATCAACTCGATTGATTTCAATTCTGATCATCACGTTTAAACCACAGATTTCACAGACAGGCGTTACGCGCCTGTCCTGGCTACGCAGACACGGACAATCTGTGTCATCTGTGGTTTCTGGAGCGGAACGACTCCACTCAGAATAATTCCGCTCTGATTCAGTGTCCGGCCGCCTGCCCGGCCAGCATATTGCCGATGCCGATGATCACGGTCGAGCCGACCAGCAGCGCGATGCCGCCCCAGACCAGCGCCCGGGTTTTGGCAGAGGTCCCGGCCCATTCCTTGAGCGCGAAGCCCCACAGGGTCGAAAAGAGGATGATCGAGGCCATGTGCAGCGTCCACGACGAGAAGCCGTATTCGCCCATCTGGCTTTCACCCATGGTGTAGAAGAAGAACTGGAAATACCACAGTGTGCCGCCCAGCGCCGCCAGCAGATAGTTGACCAGCAGCGGAATCTTGCCCTTGTCTTCGGCAGCGGCGCGCGGCTTGCCCACCCATTCGGAGGCTGATTTATTCTTGAAGATCAGATAGCCGGACCAGACCAGATTGGTGGTCAAACCGCCCAGCAAAACCATGCAGAGGACAGGCAGGCCGACCCACAGGGGGCCCGTTCCGGCGGCGGCTGAGGCTTCGCGCACCGGCGCACCGGCGGCCAGACCAAAGGCAAAGCACGACGACATGATGCCGCAAAAAACGGCCACCAGCAGGCCCTTGGTGAGATTAAACTCTTTCAGGCTTTCAGAGACTTCGGTGACTTCCTTCTCCTTGGCGTGACCGGCGCGCGCCACCAGCACGATACCGCCCAGCACCACCAGCACCCCGAACAGAGTCACCTGCCCGCTAAGCGTCTGTATCAGTTGAATGATCTTGCCACTAAAGATGGGCTCCCCCAGCGTGCCTATGACGGTGGTCAGACCCAGCGCCACCGCCATGCCGAGGCTCAGGCCCAGATAGCGCATGGTCAGGCCGAAGGTCAGGCCGCCAAAGCCCCACAACAGCCCCCAGAAGACGCACCAGAACCACGTGGTCGGGGACGCCCCGCCCAGCACACCAAACAGGTCCGAGGTCTGAAAATAGGCGAATATCCACGGCGCGATCAGCCATGAAAAGATACCGCCGGTCAGCCAGAAGATCTCCCACGACCACAGTCGGATCTTCTTGTAGGGCACATAGAAAGAGGCCGAGGCGAGACCGCCCAGCCAGTGAAAAAAGACGCCGATGAGCGGGTTGGGAGTCATAAGCGGACGCTTCCTTATGATTGATTTTGTCCGCTTATGCTAACTTCATGTCCCGATATGCGCAATGCCGTTCTAAAATTTTCGCAACACGTGCGAACATCAACGGGCGAAGAGGCTGTCCGCCTCCATTTTAAAAGGCATATCCAGCGTCATTTTCAATGACCCCTGGTATCAGACAGCGGCTTTCAGGCCCCCGTAGTGAGCGCTCAATATCGTGTGATAATGCGCCAGTACGCCCTCGGCATCGACGTCACGACAGACGGCCTGCACGGGCAGGTTATCCCACGGCCCCGGCGGGAAGCTGCGGCCGTCCTCTTTCAGTATGGTCTGGCCGATGGCGATACCCTCGGTGACGGCGCGTAAGGTGCCGCGCGCATACCCGAAAAGCTGCGGTTCGAAGACGGCGATGGCGGCCGCCACATCGTGCATGGCGCAACCGGCAAAGCCGTCGCGTTCGGTATAGAGCTTCTCGTAGCCGCGCGAGATGTCGAACAGGAACTGCCCCGTTTCACCCGCTGTGCGGCCCAGCTCACGCGCCGCGGCTGTGGACAGGATACATTGGGTGGTGACATCGAGGCCAACGGCCCGGACAGGCCAGTTGGCCGTCAGGACCTTGTCCGCCGCGTGCGGGTCATTGATGATATTGGCTTCGGCCACGGGCGAGACATTGCCGCGACGCGGGCCCCAGCCGAAGGCCCCGCCCATGATCACCACCTCCTTGACCAGTCCCGTGATTTCCGGATCAAGGTCAAGCGCCAGAGCCAGATTGGTCAGCGGCCCCACCGCCAGAAGTGTCACTTCGCCCGGATATTCGCGGATCAGTTCGACGATGCGCTGAGGCGCAAAGGTCGCCTGCGGCGCGCCTTCAAACCCGTCCAGCGCGCCGATATCGCCCAGACCGTCATAGCCGTGCACATGCGGCGCAGGCGTTGGGGCGGGCAGAACCAGCGGCGTATGCGCGCCGCGATAGACCGGCACATGGATGCCGAAGCGCTGCGTCAAATAGAGGGCATTGCGTGTCGTGATATCTACGCCGCCATTGCCAAACACGGTCGTCAACGCCAGCAATTCGGCCTGCGGCTGCGCCCCCAGATAGGCCAGCGCCATGGCGTCGTCGATACCCGGATCGGTGTCAAAAATAATCTTCATCTTACTCATTTCGAAGGGTATGCGGTCGTATGGGTGTAGGTGCACAGGTCGGATTGTACCTGAAGGCACATGACGGTGCGGGTCGCATCTGACACCGCATCGGCAGCGCTGAGGCGCGCCTTGTCCTTATGCAGCGCCTCGACCTTAGGCAGGACGCCGGTATAACGATAAATATAGACCGGGGTTTTCGTGATTTTCGCCGCGCGCACCATGCTGTCGATATTGCGCTGACTGTCGTCGAGGAAATAGACGGCATCGTACTTGCCGAGGCTGCCCATCAGCAGCAGGAGCATGGTGCCCTTGTCCTGACCCGCGACCATCATGACGCCGTCCTGAACCGTCACATCCTTATAGGCGGCATTGCTCAGCGTAACCTTCAGCGCCGCGCCCGCCGCGCGGATTTCGCTGTCGCGCAGACGGCCGCGACGGGTACACAGGGGTTTGGCGCAATCGGGCGCTTTCGACAGGTCATAACCGGCCCTCGACAGGGCCCGTTCGGTCTGCCCGCGCAGGTTCGGGTCACGCGCCGTCAGGGCATAGACGGGAATCCCGGCCTCCTGAAGCCCGGCCAGCACCGCCGGACCGTCCGCCTGAGTGGGCACCATATTCGTTACCTGATACCACAGGGCCTGTTCGTAAAAGATCGGTTCGTAATCCGGGGTCTCACCCTCCGGGGTTCTGGCCTTGATGGCCGCCATGCGCTCCGAAAGCCAGGCTTCCGACCCCAGATCCTGCGGCATGGTCAGGATGGTGTCGTCGATATCGACCACGAACAGCACGCGCTTTTTGGCGGCCTGATCGGCCAGCGCCAGATCGGCAGCGCTACGCAGGTCAGAGGTCGTATAGAAGCCTTCTGCCGGTACGGGCGGATGCTCAGCCGCGGCAAGAGCCACCCCGGAACAGTACGTTGTGCTCAGGGCCATAGCGGTCAGCAGGGCGGCAATGTGTGGGAAACGCATATGATTTCCTGAAATAGATTAGGCCAGATCGCCGCGCTTCGGCTTGGCAAAACGGGCGGATCAGGCTTAGATCAGAGCCCCGCCTGCTGCAAGGCAAAGTCGGTTATAAAACACAGTTGTGAAACGTTTCATCGTCTGCTTTTGGCGATGACGTATCGAAGGGATTTCCGTGCGCGCCTCTATTCTTGTCCTCGGTTCGATCAATGTGGACTTCTTCATCCGGGTCGATGCCCTGCCCAAACCCAATGAAACGATCATGGGCCACGACACGGCGGTTGCCATGGGCGGCAAGGGGCTCAATCAGGCGGTAGCGGCGGCGCATGCCGGCGTCGAAACGCGCATGGTCGGGGCTGTGGGGGATGATAATTTCGGTGTCATGGCGCGCGATTTCCTCAAAAAACGCGGCGTGGATGAGACCTCGGTGGTGGCACTGGACGGCGTCGGCACTGGCATGGCCAATATCCTTGTCGCGCCCGATGGCCAGAACATGATCGTCGTCTCGTCGGCGGCCAATGCGCGCCTGACGCCCGCCCATGCCGAGGCCGCTAAGGCACTAATCGCCGCTTCCGGTGCGCTGGTCGTGCAGTTGGAAACGCCGCTCGATACCTTAAAAGCCGCGCTGGAAATCGCCACGGCGAACGGCGTCAAGACCGTCCTCAACCCCGCCCCCGTCGATCCCGGCGTATTCGACCTACTCCCCCTGTGCGAGGTGGTGACGCCGAATGAAACCGAACTGGCCAAACTCACCGGTATAGACGGTCAGGACGACGACTCGCTGATCCGCGCCATGCAGACCCTGCGCGCGCATGGGGCGGAAACCGTCATTACAACGCTGGGAGCCAATGGCTGCGCCGGTCTGATCGACGGTGAGCTGGTCCGCCTGCCCGCCTTCAGGGTTGAGGCCGTGGATGCGGTCGGCGCAGGCGACGTGTTCAATGGTGCACTGGCCGCGCGGCTGGTTCTGGGTGACGACTACGTTTCGGCCATGCGCTACGCCTCGGCGGCGTCGGCCATTTCGGTGACCCGCCGCTCGGCCGATGCCGCGCCGACGGCGTCCGAGGTAGAGGCGTTTCTGCGCGAGCGGGCCTGAGCCCTACTTTAAAAGATACGACTCATGAAACGCCCGACGGGTCGCGGCCCGTTGCGGATAGCCACCGACGTCGTTTTCACTGTCGATAATGCGCCCCCGACCCGCCTGCGCTTCAGCAATGATACGGGCGTCGATCGGATCGCGCGCCCACGGCCGTGCGCCGACGTGGCGACAGACATGGGCTTCGACCGCGTCCGCCGGTAGCAACCTCAAACCCTGCGGCCACAGGCTTTCCTTCGGCAAGGCGCGGATATAGGCCTTTGGTCGATAGGGGCCCTGATCTTCGTAACCATCCGCCCGCGCCTGATACCAGGTGACCATAGGGGCTGCGCTTCCGTCGGCATAGGTGGCGATATTGTCGGCGGCGTGCAGGTCCAGATCCCCTGCCCCGCCAAACTTCAGCAGGCCGAGATTGGGGCGCGTATTCACCCCGCCGCGCATGACATTGCCGCGCAACAGGAGCTTACCGGCTATGGGCTCCCGCCCCTTCCACTGGTCTTCGACCAGCGTATATTGCGCGCAGGCCGCGCCCGGATTGACAAAGACATTGTTGACGACGACCGCCTGCGCCCCGCCCTTGATCAGCGGATGACGCTCATTATTTTGGGCATAGAGATTACCCATCAACAGCGCCCCCGTCACATTGTCGTGAAACAAAGAGCCCATCGAATGTGGGCCTTTGGCGTGGCTGGCGTGATGAAGACTTTCGCCGATCAGATTGTTTCTGAACACAATAGTGTGCGAGGTGTTGCGCCGCCATGCGTCAGGCGTTGCCCCGTCGAACCGTGGTCCGGACGCGGACAGGGCCTCATCGACCGCCCAGGTAAAGCTGCACTGTTCGATCAGCACGTCATGCGCCGCCGTACAGGAAAGCCCGTCCGGCTCAAACCCTGAGCGCGGCGCCATACCCGCCGATCCCGGCCTTACGGCGATATGCCGGATAACCACATGGTGGGTCTGAACGCTGATCCCGCCTCTGATCAGGGTGATACCCGGTGAGGGTGCGGTTTCACCGGCCACAGTTAAAAAGGGCTCACGAAGGGTCAGGGTGGCTTTTTGCAGGTCGATCACGCCACCGACGTCAAACACCACAATGCGGGGGCCGGGCGTGTCGAGCGCCGCCTTCAATGATCCCGGGCCTTCCGGATCGAGCGTCGTCACGCGGATCAGAGCCGGTGACGGCGCGGCGAGGGCAGGAAAGGCGACGGCCCCGGCAAGGCCCGTAAGCATAGTGCGGCGGTGAAGGCGGTTGCGCATTGATTCTCCCCGGTTCGGTATTGGGTTAAGCGTCCCAGGCCGCTATTTGGTCCCTTTTACGAACAGGGTAACCGGTTTCCGTTGCCGATTATGTCCTGAATCTGTGCAGAGTTGCGGCAAGCGACCGCTTCTTCTAAAAAACGATTGCAGTTATCTCAATTTTGACACGATGCGCGGGCATTTCGCGCCGGTATCCCTTTCGGGCAGAGCGTTCCTAAGATGAAAACACCGGTCTTTTTCGATCCCTCGGGCAAGCGCAACAAGGCCACGCTGATGGGCGTGATTGCGCTGGCGGCGGCGGCGACCCTTCTGTTTCTGGGTCTGATTCTTTCCATCCTGTTCGTACCGGTGCCGCGCGATCTCGACCTGCATATGGAAGCGTCTCACGCCTCGCGGTGGAACTTCCGCACCCACGACGTCAATCACCCGCACCGTCTGCGCACATTGGGCCGGCACGCCGACAAGCCTCAAAAAATTATCGGTTTTTACGTCCCATGGGACGACGGCAGCCGCGCCGCCTTCGAGGCGCACGCCAGTGAAATGGACGTCGTCATCGGGGCCTTCGCGAGTGTTTCCGGCCCTCAGCACACCTATGTCTATCAGCCGGATGTGCGCTTCGAAAAGGCACGGGCCGCCGCCAAAAAGCCGCCCGTCCTTCTGACCATGGTGCAGAATATCGCACCCAAGGGCTTTGAGCGCGAAAACACCCGCCGCCTCCTGACGGATATTGCCGCCCGCAACCGCTTTCTGGGGCAGGTTGAAGACACCCTGCGTCAGGAAAAATCGGCGGGTGTCGTCTTCGACTTTGAAAATCTGGAACCCGCCGCGCTTAAGCCCTATCTCGCCTTCCTGAAAGAGGCCCGCACGCGTCTCGGTGTCAAGGGCTATTCGGTGACTGCCACCGTGCCGGTCGATGATCCGGAATGGAACCTGTCGGCCTTTGCCGCGGTGACGGACAAACTGTTCCTGATGATCTACGACCAGCACTCGATGGTCGATAAGGCCGGGCCCATCGCGGCGCAGGACTGGTTCGAAGGACGTCTGGCCATGGCCATGAAGGTCGTCCCGGCGGAAAAGGCCATCGTCTGTATCGGCAACTACGCCTACGACTGGTCCAAATTCGGCACGACCGTGCTGACCGTGGGTGATGCGTGGCTGATCGCGCACGATTCTGACGCGCCGGTGTCCTATGATCGGGCGACCGGCAATAGCGGCTTCGCCTATCAGGAAAACGGCGTCAATCACGAGGTGTGGCTGCTGGACGCGGTGAGCGCGTGGAATCAGCTTCTGGCCGTGCACGCTTCCGATGCCTATGGCGTGGCGCTCTGGCGTCTCGGCTCGGAAGACCCCGGCATCTGGCAGGACTTTGCGCATTTTCAGGGCCGGACCACGCCCGACCTGACGACGCTGAAACCGGCCGGCAATGTCGATGTCGAAGGGGCTGGCGAAGTGCTGCGCATCAGCGCCACCCCCACCTTCGGTCACCGCAAGGTCGAATTTGACGCCCAGCGCGTCGCCCAGAACCAGACCTATCAGACCCTGCCCACCCCCTATGTGGTGCGCCGCACCGGGTTCAAGCCCGGCTATATCGCCCTGACCTTCGATGATGGCCCCGACCCCAAATGGACGCCCAAGGTACTGGAGGTTCTGAAGGCCGAACACGTCCCGGCCACCTTCTTTGTGATCGGTGAAAAGGCGCTGGGGCATCCGTTTCTGCTGAAGACCATGCTGGCGCAGGGGCATGAACTGGGCAATCACACCTACACCCACCCCAATATGGCGAATATACCCGCCGAATGGGCACGGGTAGAGCTGAACTCGACCCAGCGCGTGGTCGAAGCCTATACGGGACGCTCCCTGCGCTGGCTGCGGGCCCCCTATTTCGGGGACGCCGAACCGACGACCGAAAACGAACTGGCGCCGGTGCTGCTAGGGCAGCGGATGGGCTATACCAGCGTCGGCCTGCACGTCGATTCCGAAGACTGGCAAAAGCCGGGCGTTCAGGCGATCATAAAAAATGTGCTCAAAGGCGTCGCCGACGGGGCCGCCAGCGCCGCGTCTGAGGCCTGTAAGGAAGACTTCAATAACTGCCGCTCGGGTCAGATCGTGTTGTTGCACGATTCCGGCGGTGACCGTCAGCAGACCATTGACGCCCTGCCGCAAATCATTCGCGCCCTCAAGGCGCAAGGCTATCAGTTTACGACCGTCAGCGGTCTGACCGACCTGCCCGCGGCTCAGGCCATGCCGACTCTTTCCGGCAATGATCTGGCGGCGGTGCGCTTCGATGTCGGCGTCTTTATGTTGCTGGCCTGGGGAGCTGTGGGCCTGCAATGGCTGTTTATTGCCGCCATCGTACTGGGCGTGACGCGAGCCATTACCCTGAGCGTCATGGCGATCTGGGCCGACTATAGTGGGCACATGGACCCGCCCGCCGAAACCGAAGATGGTACGATAGAAGCCTTCGTTCGGTCGCGCCGCGTCAGCGTCATTATCCCGGCCTATAACGAGGCCCGCGTCATCGAAGCCTCGGTGCGCCGCGTCCTGACCAGTGTCGATGTCGATCTTGAGGTCGTGGTGGTCGATGACGGATCGAAGGACGAGACCAGCGCCATCGTCGCCCGCGCTTTTGCCGATGATGCACGCGTCACCCTGATCACACAGGCCAATGCCGGTAAGGCCACTGCCGTTAATACCGGTATTGCCAGAGCCAGGGGCGAAATCATCATCGCGCTCGATGCCGATACGCAGTTCGAACCGGAAACCATTGCGCGCCTTGTGCGCTGGTTCATCAAGCCGGAAATCGGCGCGGTGGCGGGCAATGCCAAGGTGGGCAACCGCTTCAACTTCGTCACCCGCTGGCAGGGGGTGGAGTATGTTACGGCGCAGAATCTGGAGCGGTCGGCTCTGGCCACCTTTGGCGCCATGATGGTGGTGCCCGGTGCCGTCGGCGCGTGGCGACGCGCGGCACTGGAAGAGGTCGGCGGCTATCCGCACGACACCCTGGCCGAGGATCAGGATCTAACCATCGCCATTCAGCGCCGGGGTTGGGCCGTGGCTTATGATCAGGACGCCGTGGCGTGGACCGAAGCGCCCGAAAGTTTTGCCGCCCTGATCAAGCAGCGCTATCGCTGGGCTTTTGGCACCCTTCAATGCCTGTGGAAGCACCGCCGCATCCTGCGTGAAGGCAAGCCGAAAGGACTGGCGCATATCGGCCTGCCGCAGGCGTGGATTTTCCAGATCGGATTCTCGGTGATTTCGCCCCTGATTGATCTGGCCCTGCTGATCAACGTGGCCGCCACGATATGGACGATCAGCCAGCATGGACTGGATCAGACGGACGGCACGCTGGAACGGATGCTGCTCTACTGGGCCGTCTTTGTCGCCATCGACGCCCTGTGCGGCTGGATCGCCTACATGCTGGAGCCGAGAGAAAAACGCTATCCCGTTTTCTGGCTCCTGTCGCAACGCTTCGTCTATCGCCAGATCATGTACTATGTTGTGCTGAAGGCGCTGGCCTCTGCCGGACGTGGCCGTTCGGTGGGCTGGGGCAAGCTGGAACGCAGCGGACGGGTTGCCCCGGCGTCATCGACAGGCCAAAACCAACAACCGTAAAGCCTAAACCGCTTTCAGTTGCGGCCGGTTGCCGACGCAGGGCAAGGCGGTCGGCGGCTCACGCCCCATGGAGACGGACACCGGCAGCCCATGACCTCGGCGGTCCATCAGACTCATCAGGGCGCTGGCCGCCGAATAGAGCCCGGCGTCGGGCTCGCCGCCCATGATGAAGCGCCCCAGAGCGGTGAAGTGCGCCGCCTCACTCATCTGCGCCGCGGTCTGCAGGCTCAGCAGCAACGCCTCGTCACGGGTCAGTTCGATCAGGCCCGGACGTCCGATTTCCAGTCGCCGCCGACCTTTGGCCAGCGCCAGAAGCCAGCCGTGGAACGCTGTCAGTCCCTCCGCTGGGTCCGGCCCGAAGGCATGGACAAATTCGCGTTGCAGCAGACGGCAGCGCGGCGAACAGGCGACCGAGGTGCGCAACGCCCAGATCATAAAGTGCTCGGCGTAGCGCAAATGCCGAAGGTCCCGCCCCCGACGGGCAATAGATGTGTCTGACATGAAAACCGACCTCCTGCGCCGATTAAACAATTGCGAATAATTCTCATTAGCATTATTGAGAACGAGTCGCAAAGTGAAAAATCCACGGAGGATGAGCGGATGTCTTCTGACCTCGAAGACCTGTTGTCAGAGCCGATTGTGCAACGGCTGATGGCGCGCGATGGCGTGTTTGCGGACGCCGTGCGCCGTCTTATGCGGCGGGTCGCGGCACGCCGGTCAGGCGTGTCAGGCACGCCCGCAACTCCTCCGGCTTGAAAGGTTTAGAGAGGTAATCATCCATACCGGCCGCCAGACAGGCCTCACGGTCCCCGCTGAGCGCGTGCGCCGTCAGCGCCACTATGGGGACAGCATCGCGCCCCGTATCCCGCTCCATAGCCCGGATGCGGCGCGTGGCCTCGTATCCGTCCATCTCCGGCATCTGAAGGTCCATCAGCACAAGGCCGTAGTGACCCGCTGCGAACGATTCCAGCGCCTCGCGGCCATTTTCAGCGCGATCATGCTCATAGCCCATCTGTTCCAGAAACAGGCCAGCGACCAGCGCATTGGCGGGATTATCCTCCACCAGCAAAATGCGCACGGCACTGGCCGCTGAGGGCGACAGGGACGAAAGAGGCGAATGGGAGGCCGGGTGGGGTTTGGCCATGCAGATGACTTCGAGACGTTTTTTTCTGTTTGCACCCACAGCGATGCGCAGAAACGGCGTGAGCGGTTTTCTGCGAAAACATCGCTCCGGATATAGACTTAGAGCGGAACGACCGTCCTGTGGGAGGTCACTCCGCCCTAAGTGATCACGCCGATGATAAGTTTTCCATTGGGATCGGCTTAGCCGAATTTCGCCTTCCAGGCGACATAGGCCTTGAGCGCGCTTTGCGGACCGTTGCCGAACCACGAATAGCCGCGACGACGCTCCGGTTCGACATCGTCAATCGTGTCGTGAAGCGTTTTTGTGCGGTTACCAAAGATGGGTTTCAGCGTTTTCAGATCGTAATAGCGTGACCAGATGGGGCCCGCACCTGGCCTGTCCACCAGACGACGATCCTGACCATCAGGGGTACGTTCAAAGCCCTTGCCCATGATTTTCAGCGCTTCAAGGGTTTCGACACCCGCCACGATCGCCGCCTTCATCTCGACTGAAGGGTTGGGCTGCTGCATCAGATAGACCAGCAGAGAACCGCTTTCGGCCGAACTGAGCGACGGCATCTCGTAATTGCGGGCCGAACAGGGGGTCAGGGTCAGGGCATCATACTGCTGCGCCCACAGGGTCAGTTTTCCGTCGATGACCACCTGCGCCTTCAGAAATATAGCCAGAGCGCGTTGTTCCGCCGCCAGACAACGCGCGCGCACCTCGGCGGGGACGAAGGCGAAAGCGGACTCTGCCCGCCCGACATCGCCCATCAGGCGCGACACCGAAATCATCGCATTGTCGTTGAGCGTCAGGGCGTCATGATAGCCCCCCATCAGCGGCCAGACCTGTGGCCAGCCGCCGTTAGGGAACTGCGCATTAAGCAGGTAGGTCAGGCCCCGTATCGCGCCATCGCGGTAACGCGCGTCCTGTGTGGCATTGAAGGCCAGCGCCAGAAACCGCGTTTCGGTCAGGGTGGCGTCATTGTCGATGGTCCCGACATAGCTCCAGTCCGGTAGGGTCGGTGCATCAAAATCGCCGGCGGGCTTGGTTTGCAGGCTGTTGCCCGCCACATAGTGCTGTCCCCGGACGCGCGGTTCGGTGTCGTGCGGCTGGTTCTTGCCCCAGCCCCCCGCCGGCGTCTGGAAGCTGACGATATTATCGGCGACCTTGCGGCCCTCTGCCGAGGCGTACCACGCTGCCGGTTTATCGAGCGGCATGGTCTTTTCGCCGTTGCCGCTCTTCGGTTCGGCCGGAATGACGCTCAGCCCCTTGCGTTCGGCCAGAAGTGCGGCCTGATCGGCAGCCAGTTGCGCCTGCGACCGCTTCAGATAATCGAGCCATGCCGCCTGCTCCGGTGCCGGGATCAGCGCGCGGATACGTTCCGGGCTCAAGGGCGGAAACGGCGTATTCACGCCGATCTGAGCGGCGCGGGCGGCTATGGGCGCCGTAAGTGGCAAGGCGGCAAGGCAGGTGAGTAAGGTGCGGCGGTGCATGGCATTTCCCCGGAAGACAGTGAGTGGCGTCTGTTATGGTTGGGTATATATGATACCGGTGTCAAACGTGTGGCAAGGCGAAATCCGTCGCTCTGTGCAAGTTTGATTTTACTCAGACAAATGAAAGGATATAGTACGAAAAACAAAGACTGGAGAAACGTTATGCACGGCTGGACGCGACGGGGTGTGACGGTTGCGGGATTGGGAATGGCTGTGGGCGCGAGCGCCGCCGGGGCCGTGACGCCTGACCCTATATCCGCTAAGCCGTTTCCTCTGTCGCAGGTGCGGCTCAAGCCGTCGATCTTTCTGACCTCAATCGAGGCCAACCAGCGTTATCTCCTGTCGCTGTCGCCCGACCGCTTTCTGCACAATTTCCGCAAGGGTGCCGGGCTGGACCCCAAGGGCGAGGTCTATGGCGGCTGGGAAGCGCGCGGCATTGCGGGCCATAGTTTGGGCCACTACCTTTCCGCTCTGTCACTGATGTACGCGCAGACGGGCAAACCCGAATTTCGTGACCGCGCCGCCTATGTGCTGAGCGAATTGAAGACCGTTCAGGCCAAACAGGGCGACGGCTATGCGGGCGGCACGACCGTCGGCCGCAACGGGCAGGAGGTGGATGGCAAGGTCGTCTATGAGGAGTTGCGCAGAGGCGACATCCGCACGGCGGGCTTTGACCTGAACGGTGGCTGGGTGCCGCTTTATACCTTTCACAAGGTGATGGCCGGGACGCTCGACGCGCATCAGCACGCCGGGCTTGACGACGGTCTGACCGTCGCCACAGGGCTGGGGGACTATCTGGGGACCATTCTCGAAGGTCTCAGCGATGCGCAAATTCAGGAAATTCTGCGCGCCGAACATGGCGGCCTGACCGAGTCCTATGCCGAACTCTATGCGCGAACGAAAAACCCTCGCTGGCTGACCCTGTCGCAGCGCCTGCGCCACCGTGCCATTATCGATCCCCTGGCCGCCGGGCGGGACGAACTGGCCGGAAAGCACGCCAATACGCAGATCCCCAAGATCGTCGGCTCCGCCCGCCTTTACGAGCTGACGCAAAATGCCGACGACGCCCGCATTGCGCGCTTTTTCTGGCAGACCGTGACGCGCGACCACTCCTACGTCATCGGAGGCAATTCCGACCACGAACATTTCGGTGCGCCACGGCAACTGGCCAACCGGCTCGATCAACAGACCTGCGAGGCCTGCAACAGCTACAATATGCTGCGTCTAACGCGCCATCTCTATGGCTGGAGCGGCGATGCAGCCCTGTTCGATTTCTACGAGCGGGCACATCTCAACCACATTATGAGCCAGCAAGACCCGCAAACGGGCATGTTCACCTATTTCTCCGGACTGGCCTCCGGTCTGGGGCGCGTGCATTCGGACCCGACCAATGACTTCTGGTGCTGCGTCGGGTCGGGCATGGAAAGCCATTCCAAACATGGCGAAAGCATCTGGTGGCGGCGTGGCGATGCCGTGGCGGTGAACCTCTATTACGCCTCGACCCTGACCGCGCCCGAAGCGCAGCTTGACATGGACACCGCCTTCCCCCTGTCCGATCAGGTGGTGATCACGGTGCGCAAGGCCCCCAAGGCACTGCTTTTGCGAGTGCCCGGTTGGTGCAGCGCGCCGGTGGTCAGGTTGAACGGCAAGGCTGCGGGTGTGCGTCACAACGGCTATCTGCGGCTAACGGGGCTGAAAAGCGGCGACCGTGTTGAGTTACGCCTGCCCATGCCCGTCCGCGTCGAAGCCATGCCGGACGATGCCAAACTGATCGCCTTCCTCAGCGGGCCACTGGTGCTGGCCGGTGATCTTGGCCCGTCGGATCAGCCGTGGGAAGGCGTCGATCCGGCTCTGGTGTCCGATGAGGCGGCGCCTCAACTGGTCGCCGCCGGAGGCCTGCATCAGTATCGACTGGGGACGCAGGGCAAGCCGGGCGACCTCAGCCTGAAGCCTTTTTTCCTGCAACACCGCAACCGCACCGCCGTCTATTTCCGCCGGTTCGGCAGCGCGGAATGGGTTGGTGAAGAGGCCGTATGGCGTCAGGCGGCCAAGGACCGCGCCGATATGGCCGCGCGTACCGTCGATTTTATTAGGCTGGGTGAACAGCAGCCGGAAACCGATCACGCCTTTGACGGCACGCCCAATACGGCGACCATCACCCATATCGCTGAACGCGGGCGGTTGATTCAAAAGGGCTATCTGGCTTTTGATCTGAAAACCGCCGAAGGGCCGCTGGTGCTACAGGTCGCCTATGCCGGGCGTGACCGCAACAAATCCTTCCGCCTGCTGGTCGAAGGTCAGGTGCTGGCGACCGAGACTCTGACCGGCGAGGCAACGGTGGCGCGCAATATCCTCACCTACCCCCTGCCCCCGGCGGTGACGGCGGGCAAGAGCAAGGTGCGGGTGCGCTTCGAGGCTGACCGCGATCAGTGGGCCAATGTCTATGAGGCGCGGATTTTGCGCGCCGCAAAGGTTTAAGGCTTACTGAAGACCGACCTCGACCTCAAATACGCCTGGCTGTTCAGGTAAGGTCAGCACGTTGCCCACAACGGGCCGACCATTGAGGGTCAGACCCGGAGTGCCTCCCCGGCGATAGGTGACGTGGTAGGTCGATCCGCGGAACTGACGCGTCGCCCTGGCCTCGGTCCAGTGCGCGGGCAGACAAGGCTGCACGCTTAAGCCCTCGCGCGTGCCCTTCAGGCCGAACAGGCCCTCGATCAGACTGCGATAGACCCAGGCCACGGTGCCGGTGTTGAACAACTGCGAAGACCGGCCCGCCGTGCGCGGATGGGCATGGAAATCACCGCGGTAATAGTTGGGGATGAAGACCGGAAACTGACCGCGCTGCACATAGTCGGATTCATCGACACCGGCGAGCATTTTACGCATCAGTTCAAATGCTTTCTCCCCCTTCTTCACCTGCGTCAGGCTATAGATATAAAAGGCCGCTGCGTGGTTATAGACCGAGCCATTTTCCGCCACGCCGGGCGATTTTTGCGTCAGACGACCGACATCTTCGCGCATCTTTGTGTAGGGTGGGCCCAGCATTTCGACGCCATAGGGCGTCTCAAGTTCCGCCGCCACGGCCTGCACCATGCGCTCGGCCTGCGCTTCCGAGGCCGCGCCCGACAGAAGGGCAAAACTCTGCGGATTGAGGTACAGCCGCCCCTCCGGATCGCGCCTGATGCCGAAGGCCACATCGTCGTCGGTGATCCCCCGTCCGAACCAGTCACCGTCCCACAGATGCGTATTCATGGCGGCGTTCATCGCCTCGGCTTCGGCGGCCCAGGGCTGCGTCTCTCCCGACAGGCGCACCCACAGACGCAGCGCATAGGCCACGGCGAGGGTCAGCCAGCCGGAGACCCCCTTGCCCTTCCAGCCGACCATATTCATCGGGTCGTTCCAGTCGCCCTGATCAATATAGCTTAGCCGGCGATGGTCGCGGGTCTTGAGCAGCCAGCGCAGCGCCGCCTCCAGCCGCGCCCGCACGCCTTGACCGTCAACCTCGGCGTCCAGCACCGCATAGTCGTCGGTCTCATCGAGATAGGCCTCAAGCAGGATAAACAGCCACACACAATGGTCGGTATGCGGCACCTGATTGATGTAGCTGAACTGCGCCCCGTCATAGAGTTTGATGCCGTCAGGCATAGAGCCGTCGGCGTTTTGCTTTGAGAGGGCATAGAGCAGCGACTCTCTGGCGCTTTGCGGGCGCACAAACACCATGCCCAGCGCGTCCTGAAGATAGTTGCGCGTCTGCGGATCGGTGGTCAGCCGGTTGGTGTCGCCGTGATAATAGACCTGCCGCGCCAGCCAGCGGTTCATGAAGGCGTCGAAATGCGTATCCGGCGTTTCGATGGCCAACACGCCGCGTCCCTGTTCGACATAAGCGCGCGCCTCACCACAGACGCGCTCAAAGGCCTCAGGCCCCAGATAGGCGGCTTTCAGGCACGCCACCTCGGCCTCATCAAAGGCCGGACCAAAAACAAAATGCCAGACCTGAGTCTCATTGGCCTCCAGCGTCTGATCGAATTGCAGCACCGCCGCGGGCGTTTCATAGAGCGCCTCGCCGCCAGCAAGCCCTGCACGCAGCATGTCCGGATCGCTCAGCCCACCCTCGCCTTCGAAGTCTTCGCGCCGCGTCTCAAAGGCGTCAGGGAGACGATCACACGTGAGGAAGGTTTTGTCTTTAAGGTGATGGTTTTTAAAGTAATCGTCTATCTTCTGATAGGCGGTTACGGAGCTGGCGATAACCGCATTCAGGTCGGCATTAAAGCGCGCGCCCTGATTCATCCAGCTCATATAGCCGACCGAGAAATAGGGCACGATGCGCAGCGCGCGCTCTATATCCAGCCGGTTACGGATTTCCAGTCGCCACAGTTCGACCGCCTCATCGACGGGCAGGACCAGGCTCCAGCGGATATCGAGATCGTCCTGTTCGACCGACCATTCCAGCCGTTCCGGATGCTGCGTAAAGGTAAAGGCCTTTGGCGCACGGCGCACCGGCTCATGCGGCACGGAGAAATGCCGCTGACTGACCAGATCGCGCACATAGACAAACCGCCCCGGATGATGGGCGTAGTGCGCCGTTTCCGGCAGCATGAAGGTCTTGCCCTCCACGACCGGCGCGTGGCTGTATTTGGCCGGCTCCGGTTGCATGTGCTGGGCCGTGACGAAGCCGCGACAGGTCGCGTGCAGCATCATCTTGCAGTTCCACAGAAAACCGGAGGCACGCGGCATGGCCGTGGCCGAGGTCAGGGTACAGGAATCGGGGGTCAGGGTGATCAGGCGCATATCGCTTCAAAACACGACAACGTTGTCGGGTCAAGACAGCCTGCCGACTAAACCGGCAGGGCGATGGCGTTTTTGACCTCTTCCAGCACCGCATAGGTGCGGGTTTCACGCACACCGGGCAATGACACCAGCGCGTCACCCAGAAACTGCCGATATGCCGCCATGTCCTTAACCCGCGCCTTGATCAGATAGTCGAAACCACCTGCCACCATATGACATTCCAAGATTTCCGGCTGGCGCGTCACGGCGTGGCGAAAGGCATCGAACACGTCCTCGGTCGTGCGATCGAGCAGCACCTCGACGAAGATCAGCAGGGCACGATCCAGCTTGACCGGATCCAGAATGGCCATGGTGCCCAAAATATAGCCATTGGCCTTCAGGCGCTTGACGCGGTCAAAGCAAGCCGCCGGTGACACGTGCACCGCCTCGGCCAGCGCCTGATTGGTCATGCGCCCATCCGCTTGCAGCAGGCGCAGAATCCTGCGGTCGATCTCATCCAGCATGGCGTTTTCCCGTTCCGGTTTCGCGCAGAAGATTCGCATGAAATTGGCAATAATGAATAAATATCCTTCGGCCAATAGGGGTAAAATTCCAAGGACATTTTCCACAAACCGAGCATACTCTAAAAAGTTTCATATTCGACCATCCCGGAGCCTCCATGACGCCTGCCAACGCCCGCGCCCGCATGATCGCCCTTCATCGCGCCCCCGAGCCGGAGGTGCTGGCGGCCCTATTGCCCGACGCCACGCTCGATACCGCCGCACGTCAGCGCGTGATAGCGCAGGCGCGCCTGATCCTTCAGGACCTCAAGGCGGCGCAATCGACCGGCTGGGTCAATCGCTTTCTTCAGGAATACCGGCTGAACACGGCCGAAGGCGTGGCGCTTTTGTCGCTGGCTGAGGCCTATCTGCGCGTTCCCGATCCGGAAACGGCCAACCTTCTGATCCGCGACAAGATCGGCGATGCCGACTGGCGGGCGCACAAGGCGAAATCCGGCTCGGCTCTGGTCAATACAGCGACCTTCGGCCTGATCCTCACCCGCGCCCTGGTCGATGACCCGCAACAGGCCGGGACGCTGAAAAAGCTGATTACCCGCATGGGCGAACCCGTCATCCGTCAGGGCGTCGCCGTCGCCATGAAGATGATGGGCGAAGTCTTCGTCATGGGCCGCACCATCGACGAAGCGCTTGATGTCGCCGCAAAGCCTGAAAACAAGGGTTTCACCGCTTCTTTTGACATGCTGGGCGAGTCGGCGCGCACCTTTTCCGATGCCGAAAAATACTTCGCGGCCTATGAACAGGCGCTGGACACAGTCGGGCGTTCGCCAAAAGGCAATGGCCATTCCATTTCGATCAAGCTGTCGGCCCTGCACCCACGCTATGAAGTCGCCAATCAGGAAACTTGCGTTCCGCAACTGATTGAGATGATCCGGTATCTGGCCGCCAAAGCCGCAGGCTACAATATGGACCTGACCATCGACGCCGAAGAGACCGAGCGCCTGATGATCTCGCTCGACATCATCGAAGGCGTGTTGCGCGATCCCGCCCTGTCCGGCTGGGACGGCCTCGGCATGGCGGCGCAGGCCTATGGCAAGCGCGCCCGTCCGCTGATCGGCTGGGCGCAGGCCATCGGTCAGGCGACCAGCCACCGCCTTAAGGTGCGTCTGGTCAAGGGGGCCTACTGGGATTCCGAAATCAAGCGCGCGCAGGTCGAAGGCCTCAGCGACTATCCGCTTTTTACACGCAAACCGGCCACCGATGTCTCCTACCTCGCCTGTGCGAGGGATATGCTGGACGCCTCGCACATCTGGCCGGCCTTTGCGGGCCACAATGCCCTGACCGTGGCGACGATCATGGAGTGGGCGGGCGAACGTCGCGACTTTGAGTTCCAGCGCCTGCACGGCATGGGCGAAGGTCTGCATGAGCGTCTGGTGCGCGAATTGGGCTATAACTGCCGCACCTATGCGCCGGTTGGTGGTCATAAAGAACTACTGGCCTATCTGGTGCGGCGCCTGCTCGAAAACGGCGCCAATTCGTCCTTCGTGCATCAACTGGCCGACCCAACTGTCAATGAGGAAACGCTTTTGTCAGATCCTGCCGCCCACATCGCCGCCGTCAAAGGCCGCCCGCACCCGGCCATCCCCCTGCCCGCCGGCCTATTCCCCGGCCGCACCAATTCGCAGGGTCTGGACCTCAGTGATCAGGCCACGCTCGACGCCACACTTAACGCCATTGCCACCGTCGGTGCCAAATCTCACGCCGCCACAGCGCTGGTGTCAGGTCAGGCCGTCAGCGGCACGGCCAGGACGGTTGTGCGCCCCGCCGACCCGTCGCAGCCCATCGGCACCGTGATCGAAGCCTCCGCCGAGGACGTGGCGCGGGCCCTGAAGGCCGCCGATGCCGCCGCCGATCGCTGGGCCGCGACACCGGTCGAAGACCGTGCCGCCTGTCTGGAGCGTCTCGCCGATCTCATGGAAACGCACCGCCTCGAACTGATGGGGCTGTGCGTACACGAGGCGGGGAAGACCATTGGCGACGCCGTGGCCGAAATCCGCGAAGCCGTCGATTTCTGCCGCTACTACGCCGTCAATGCCCGCGAACAGTTCCGTCCCGTGACCCTGCCGGGGCCGACGGGCGAACTGAACGAACTGCGCCTTACCGGCCGCGGCACTTTTGCTTGCATTTCGCCATGGAATTTCCCGCTGGCCATTTTCATCGGGCAAGTGACCGCCGCTCTGGTCGCCGGAAACCCTGTGGTGGCAAAGCCCGCGCCGCAAACGCCGCTGATCGCGTTCCGCGCCGTACAACTGGCTCATGAGGCCGGAATCCCGGCCGATGTGCTGCACTTCCTGCCCGGCGGCCCGGACGTCGGCGCGGCCCTGACCGCTTCATCCGCCGTCTACGGCGTCGCTTTTACGGGTTCCACCGGTACGGCGCGCGCCATCGCCCGCAGCCTGCTCAGCGACGACAGCCGCCCCCTTGTGCCGCTTATTGCTGAAACCGGCGGCCTCAACGCCATGATCGTCGATTCCACCGCCTTGCCGGAACAGGTGGTGGGCGATGTGGTGACCTCGGCCTTCCGCTCCGCCGGTCAGCGTTGCTCGGCCCTGCGTCTGCTGATCGTTCAGGAAGACGTGGCCGACACGATTATCCATATGCTCAAGGGGGCGATGGATACGCTGGTGCTGGGCGACCCGGCGGATATCCGCACCGATGTAGGTCCGGTCATCGACGCCGCCGCACGCGACAAGTTGCTTGCGTATCGCCAGTCGATGCAAACGCAATGGATTCATACGCTTGAAGTCCCGCAGACGGGCCTCTTCGTGCCGCCGACCCTGATCCGCCTCAATGCCATCGAAGACCTGTCGCAGGAATGGTTCGGCCCCATCCTGCACGTCGTCACCTGGAGGGCCGGAGAACTGGACAGCGTCGTCGCCCGCGTCAATGCCCGCGGTTATGGCCTGACCATGGGGCTGCATTCGCGCGTTGCCGAAACCGCCGAGCGGGTCAAGTCTCTGGCCAAGGTCGGCAATCTTTATGTCAACCGCTCGATGATCGGGGCCGTGGTCGGATCACAACCGTTTGGCGGCGAAGGCCTGTCCGGCACCGGGCCCAAGGCGGGTGGCCCGCACTATCTGTTGCGCTTTGCCAGCGAACGTACCGTCTCTGTCGATACCACCTCGGCGGGCGGCAATGCCACCCTGTTGTCGCTGGCCGAAACAGACATCTGACGCCCTTTATTTCGGACGCCCCTTCTCCTGATTGTCCGTTTACGGCTTCGGAGGCAGCCTCATCTTATCGGATGAGGTTGTCCTTGAGCATTCGTCGGCTCATTGGAGTTGCCTCATAGCTCATACTTTTGCATCGCTTCATGTTGTCCCGAAAAGCGGAGCCCCTTTTCGGCATGAGGCTTTAAGAGGCCTGCTATGATGATCGACCTGAAGGTTCTGGAACACGCGCTTGACCGGCTTCTCTACGTCTATGCCACCGACGATGAGGCCGAAGGGGCCGTGGTACGGGCGCTGGCCATACTGATCAGCGATCCCCTACCCGACCTGACGGGCGAAGACATCACACGCATCCACGCCTACATCTATCATGCCCTTCAGGGCTTCTATGCACCGACCATTGACTACCCGGCCATCCGGCGCGAGTTTGTCACCGCGGTTCTGGCGGCGCGCAAAGGCAACTCGGTCCTGCGGCGAATGATTGCGTGATCTGCTTTATCCCCACAGGCCGTGGCGTTGGGCAAAGGCCTCGAACAGCGGCATATAGGGCTGATCCTGACCATTGACGCGCAGGCCGTGGCCGCCGTTTTCGAAAATATGCAGCTCCGTCGGCGTCTTTTGGGTGCGCAGGGCCTGATAGAGAATCAGGCTGTTTTCCGCCGGAACAGTGCGGTCATCCCCCGCGTGGGCGAGGAAGGTCGGCGGCATATCGACCGGCAGATTAAACTCCAGCGACACCTTGCGCTTCTGCTCATCGGTACCGCCGTTCGGGAACATCGCCTTGACCGAGCCGCCATGCGCATAAGGGGCCATCATGGTCATCACCGGGTAGAACATGCCGGTCACCAGCGGCTTCGTCGGCTGCGTGTCGGCGGCATCGACCGGCGCATAGGTTTCACGCCCGAAACTTTCCGACAACCATCCGGCCAGATGGCCGCCTGCCGAAAAGCCGATGACACCGATACGGTTGGGGTCAATGCCAAACTCTTTGGCGCGGTGGCGGATCAGACGGATGGCGCGCTGAGCGTCCTGCAATGGCGCTTCCGGTCCCGCGCCCCAGCCGTCGGCCGGCAGACGGTAGGTCATGACAAAGACCGTCGTGCCGCGATCCGCAAAGTCCTTGTCCGTGCCGCCGCCCGCGCGACTGACGGCCACGCGCACATAGCCGCCGCCGGGGATCATCAGTATCGCCGAGCCGTTCGGGTTTTTCGCGCGACGCACCATCAAAATCGGCTCCGTGACGTGCGTCGCGGCTGTGTCGTTGGGATTGCCGTCCTTCGGATTGCGAAGAATCCACTCTTCCTTCACCGTCACGCCCTTCGAGCCCGGCACCTTGCCCCTGGGCCACAGCGGAAAGCTCTCCAGCGGCGGCAGAAGCGGCACCTTCATCCCTTCGGCCACCAGCGGTGCCCCGGAATCCTGCGCAAAGGCCGTCAGCGGCATCAGGGCCGAGGCGGCAGCACTGGCCAGTATCTGACGGCGGTCCAAAGAAATGGGCATGGCGGGGCTCCCTGCGCGATGTTGATTATTTCTGCGCAGTTTAGAGCCTAAACGCGATTTGACAAGCGACAGCACCAACGAAGACGGTGGCTTACCGTTATTTAGCGGTTGCCGGGTCCGGCTATCCCCCTGACCCGCCGCAACGGGAAGACCTGGTATATCGGCCTGATGAACGACAATCAGGCCCGCGCGGTCAAACTGCAGCTGAGCTTCCTGCCCCAAGGCACCTTTACAACCCGCCTGCGGACCGACGGTGCCCAACGGGCCGATGTCGTCACGTCAACGCAAAAAGCGTCGAACACCAGCGTCCTCACCCTCAACGCCAAACCCTCTGGCGGGAGTTCATTGGTAATTAAGATGAGAGAGTGAGGCGAGCGCTGACCGAGCTGAGATATAAGCCCGTGTCATAAGTCCGATTTGAGCCCTAAGTGGGCTCAAGTCCGCAACGACATCTAAAGCAACTAGGCAACCTAGGCCTGCCCTTAAGAAAGTGGGGCCTTGCTGCTTTAAAATATCAGTAGTAATTTACTAAACAAATAAAAGTCTGTTCTCAGGGATAACTCACGTTTGAGTTGGGGGGGGATGCACAAAGTGAAAACGTCGGTTTTTGTTGCGCTGACAATGAGCTTCGCGGGGGTGGGCCCGCTCGCTGCTCAGACCGCAATCCCATCCGAAAATTATGCGCATCCGCAGCGTCTGGTCGCCATTGACGGCCATCGCCGCATTAACTTGTTTTGCCAAGGTCAGGGCGCGCCAACGGTCCTTTTCGATTCGGGGCTCGGTGACACGACGGTGTCGTGGCGCTATGTTCAGGGCGAGGTCGCGAAGACAACGCGGGCCTGCAGTTATGATCGCGCCGGATATGGCTTTTCCGATCCTCCGCCGGGCGCATCGGACGTGAATGCGAATGTCAGGGACATCCACCTGTTGCTCAAGGCTACAGGAACGGACGGCCCGATAGTATATGTTGGCCACTCTATAGCGGGGCTTTACGGCGTAGGTGTGCAGGGAAAGTATCCCGAAGACGTCGCAGCTGAAGTTCTGGTCGATCCGTCTTATGCCGACATGGGCAGATGGACGCCGCCGGCGGATGCGTCCGACGACCTCCCACCGCCATGGGCACCGTTAGAGGCGTGCCTCGCCCTAGCAAAGGGTGGCGAGTTGCAGGAGCCCAAGACGGATGCCGCTAAAGCCTGTGTTCGCGAAAACCGTTCGCTTGACGAAGTCCTGCGCCGCGTAGACAGACAGCAGCAGACGAACCCCGCGACCATCAGCACTAAAATTTCGGAAATTCAGAGCCTTACGCCATCAGCGCCAAGCTGGGTGTCCACGGATACGGCCCAAATTGACGCCCTAAACCCGCAATTCGGCGATAAGCCGCTGATTATCCTGACGCATAGCAGTATGCCCGTAATGCCGGGGGACACGCCGGAACAGCATAAACTGATGGAAGACAGGTGGATGGCCGCGCATGGCAGACTCGCCGCCCTGTCAACGCGTGGCAGCCATATCGTGGTTCCTGACAGTCGTCACTATATCCATTTTAATCAGCCTAAGGCGGTTATCGACGCCATTAATAAAGCTGTCGCCGACGTGCGTGCAAAGTAGGGGCCGTTATTAGCCGCTCGGCGTAACATCCACAAACGACCTTCCGCATTTATGTCATAACTCGTCAGACGCCTACATATGGGATTAAACAGGTTGTAAGCTCGTATGCATGGGTGCGAAAAGTTGCAAACGGCTACTTTCGCGCCTCTATTTTCTGCGAAGCCCCCCTACCCCATCGTCGGGATCACAAAGCTCTGATCACGCACGACCCCGCCTTGCGGCCATCGTTGGGTGACGGTTTTGGTGCGGGTGTAGAAGCGCACGCCGTCCATGCCGTACTGGTTGAGGTCGCCGAAGCCGGAGCGCTTCCAGCCGCCGAAGGAGTGATAGGCCACGGGCACCGGGATGGGGACATTGATGCCGACCATGCCGACCTCGACCTGAGAGGCGAACTCGCGCGCCGCATCGCCATTGCGCGTGAAGATGGCCACGCCATTGCCGTAGGGGTGTTGCGACGGCAGGCGAATGGCTTCCTCCAGCGTTCCGGCCCGCACGATCTGCAACACCGGGCCGAAGATTTCGTCCTGGTAGGTCTGCATGGCGGGCGTCACGTGGTCGAACAGGCTGGGGGCCAGGAAGAAGCCGTCCTCATGCCCCTGAAGTTTGAAGCCGCGCCCGTCGAGCACCAGTTCGGCCCCCTCATCGACGCCCATCTGGATATAGTGTTCGATGCGCGCCTTGTGCGCCGCCGACACGACCGGGCCATAGTGGGCCTCGGCGTCGGTCGAGACACCGACGCGCAAGCCTTCGGCGGCGGCCAGCAGCTTGGGCCTAAGACGCTCGGCCGTCTCTTCGCCCACCGGCACCACTACGGGCAGGGCCATGCAGCGTTCGCCGGCGGACCCATAGGCGGCGCCCATAATATCGGCCACCGCCTGATCGAGATCGGCATCGGGCAGGACGATGCCGTGGTTCTTGGCCCCGCCCATGCACTGCATCCGCTTGCCATTCTGCGACCCGCGGCCATAGACGTATTGTGCGATGTCGGACGAGCCGACGAAGCTCACGGCGCGGATGTCGGGGTGATCGAGTATGGCATCGACCACGACCTTGTCGCCGTGCACGACATTGAGCACGCCTTCGGGCAGCCCGGCCTCCAGCAAAAGCGCCGCCAGCCGCACGGGCACGGAGGGGTCACGCTCGGACGGCTTGAGGATAAAGGCATTGCCGGTGGCCAGCGCCGGGGCGAACATCCACATGGGGATCATGGCCGGGAAGTTGAACGGCGTGATGCCGGCCACCACCCCCAGCGGCTGCCGCAGCGAAAAGACGTCGATGCCGGGCCCCGCCCCTTCGGTATATTCGCCTTTCAGCAGGTGCGGGATGCCGCAGACGAACTCCACCACCTCCAGCCCGCGCTGAATGTCGCCTTTGGCATCGGAAATGACCTTGCCGTGCTCAGACGCCAGAAGATGCGCCAGGGCGTCCATATCGCGCTCCAGCAGGCGCTTGAACTCGAACATCACCCGCGCGCGGCGCTGAGGATTGAGCGCGGCCCAGCCCGGCTGCGCGGCCTTGGCCACCGCTACGGCCTGCGCCAGCTCATCGGGCGTGCCCAGATCGACCTGCGCCTGCACCCGGCCAGTATTGGGATCGAACACCTCACCCATCCGGCCCGACACCCCCGCTACCGCCTGACCGCCGATAAAGTGTGAGATGTGTCGCATGGGGAGCCTCCACAAGCGCATCCCGGAAAGTGGTCGCGGTTTTCGGACCAGATGCGCGCTAAAAATGTGATCACAGATTAGCGCATTCCTCACACGGGAAAAGAGGCAATCTCAGCTCAGCAATTGCCGCGCGGCGCTGAGGCGTTCAATGCCACGATCCAGCGTCGCATCGCTCTTGGCAAAGCACAGGCGGACGACCGGCAGGCCCTCGCCACCGGGCGCGCAGAAGGCATCGAGCGGGATGGTGGCCACACCGGCTTCTTTTACGCCGCGCAGGGCAAAAGCCTGCCCGTCCAGAGCCACACCCGACCCCGGCAGGTCGATATTGAGGAAATAGGTGCCTTCGGACGGCAGGGTGCGGAAGCCTCCGGCCTCAAGCCCGGCGCGCAGGCGGTCGCGCGACCGCTGAAGGGCGGCCACCTCTTCGGCAAAGCGACCGTCGGGCAGGCCCAGACCAAAGGCGACGGCCGATTGCAGCATGGGCGGCGTGGCGAAGGTCAAAAACTGATGCGCCTTGGCCATCTGGTTGATCAGGCGCTCATGGGCGCAGACAAAGCCGACCTTCCAGCCGGTCAGGGCAAACAGCTTGCCCGCCGAGCCGATCTTGACCCCCAAAGTCTCCAGTCCGGGGACGTTCAGCACGCCGTGATGCGTCGTGCCATCGAACACCACCTGTTCCCACACCTCGTCCGACACCACACAGGCCCGATGCGCGACGCAGAACCGCGCCAGCAGCGCCCAGTCTTCGGGCGGTATCAGGCGAGTCGTCGGATTATTGGGCGTGGTGACCATCACCATGCGCGTGCGCGGCGAAAAGGCTTTGGTTAGTTGCGCCTCGGTAAAGCGCCAATCCGGCGGGTTGAGGCGCACGCGCACCACCACGCCCCCGGCGCGTTCGATCAGCGGCGCATAGGCGTCGTAATGGGGCTCAAAAACGATCACCTCATCGCCCGGCGAGATCAGCGAAAACACCGCTGCGGCCAGCGCTTCGGTCGCGCCGGAGGTGATCAGCACATTTTTTGCCGGATCAAGGCTGAGGCCCTGCGTGCGGCCGTAAAAGCCCGCAACGGCCTCCAGCAACGCGCCCTGCCCTTTCATCGGCGCGTACTGGTTTGAACTGTCGGTCAGCGCGCGCGCAGCGGCCTCACGCACCTCCGGGAAGCCGTCCGTTTCGGGAAAACCCTGCCCCAGATTGATGGCACCGGTCTCTGCCGCCAAGGCTGACATGGTGGTGAAGATGGTCGTGCCAAGCCCGGCATAGACCGGATTGAGCGGCGGCAGGGTCATGAGAGCGGTTCCAGCTATCGGGATGGCTTTTTAGCCCGGCGGCAGCGGTCCGAGCAATAGCGCACCTCGGCCCACACCTTTTCCCACTTCTTGCGCCAGGTGAAGGGAAGGCCGCACCCCTGACAGGTCTTTTGCGGCAGGTCGGATTTCTTCACACCGCGTGGCATCACAGACGCCCTTCGCGCATGGCCTGAAGGTGTGCCTGTGCCTGTGTGCGCAGGGCCATTTGCTTGTCTTCCCCCATGCGCGCCCAGTTGGCATAGACGTAGGACAGGCGCGGATTTTTGCGGAACCGCTCTTCGTGACGTGCCATAAAATCCCAGTACAGAGCATTGAACGGACAAGCTTTTTCACCGACCGGCACATCGACCTTGTAATGACAATCCTTACAATAGTCGCTCATGCGGGCGATATAGGCCCCCGACGCGGCATAGGGCTTTGAGGCCATAATCCCGCCATCGGCGTGCAACGCCATGCCGAGCGTATTAGGCAGCTCTACCCACTCATAGGCATCGGCATAGACGGCCAGATACCATTCATGCACCTGCCGTGGCTCTATACCCGCCAGCAGGGCGAAATTGCCGGTGATCATAAGCCGCTGGATATGGTGCGAATAGGCGTGCTCCAGCGTATGCGCCACCGCCGTTCGCACGCAGTTCATCTGCGTGTCGCCGGACCAGTAGAACCACGGTAAATCCTCGTGGGCTTCCAGCGCGTTCATCGCCCCATAGTCCGGCATAAAGTGCCAGTAGAGGCCGCGCACATATTCGCGCCAGCCCAGCACCTGCCGGATAAAGCCTTCCACGGCGTTGAGCGGCGCGCCGTCTTCGCGATAGGCGCGCTCAGCCGCCTGACAGACTTCGAGCGGATAGAGCAGGCCGGCATTGATATAGGCCGACAGTAACGAATGATACATATAGGGCTCACGTCCCAGCATGGCGTCTTGCCAGGTACCGAACTGCGGCAGGATGTGCGCCACAAAGTGTTCGAGTTCCTTTAGCGCCTGCGCACGCGTGACCGCAAAGTGAAAGGGCTCAAGCTGACCGGGATTGTCGGAAAAGGCTCTGGCGACCAGATCAAGCACCTCGCGCGTGATGGCATCCTTGCGAAAGCTGAGGCGGCGCGGAATGACCAGACCGTCGCGCGGCGGCGCGCGGTTTTCGGCGTCGTAATTCCATTCGCCACCGCAGGGCTTGCCATCGTCGATCAGTATGCCGTGGGCGCGGCGCATTTCGCGGTAGAAGTATTCCATGCGCAGTTGTTTGCGCCCTTCGGCCCAGCGTGAAAACCACTGCGGCGAACAGAGGAAGCGATTGTCTTCGAGCAGTGTGACATCGTCCATGGCAGCAACGACCTGCTTCAGCCGCCATTCGCCGGGTTCGGTCACCTGCACCTTGGACAGGTTCAGTTCCGTGCGGGCGCGTTCGATTTCGCCCTTCAGGCTGTGGGTATTGTCCGGATCATCAAACCGCACATAGCGAACGCGATAGCCTGCCTGTTGCAAGGCCTCGGCATAGTGGCGCATGGCTGAAAACAGAAAGGCGATCTTCTTGACGTGGTGGCGGACATAGCTGGCCTCTTCAGCCACCTCCGCCATCAGAAAGACGTCGGTTTCCTTATCGGCGCGGGTTCGGATGTCGAGCCGCGCCGACAATTGATCCGCAAGAACAAGCCTGAGTGTACCCATATGGCCAATACGACCCGCACACGGTCACGGTTCAGCAGGCGGGCGCGTGTTCTTTGGGGCCATAGGTGACGATCAGGCGGTAAAGCTCATCCTTGCCGGCAAAACTGCGCGGCAGCATGACCTCCTGACGCTGGATCAGAGCGGGGTCGTAGCCCTGAAGCGTGATCTTTGACTGCACATATTTAAGACCGGCGGCCTGAAGATCGACGATTTCCGGGTGAATACGCGAAGAGGCGAAGGTCAGCTCAATGCGGCCGGTGTCCGGATCGACCTTGTCAAGCAGAGGTTTGAGCATCGGATCATAGGGTTTGGATTTGTAGTCTATGTTGCGAATGTCGAGCGTAATCGTCCGCTCACACGGTTGCGCCACCACTTGTCCGGCGCCAAAAGCAACACTAAAAACGCCAATCAGAGCGATCATTCGCTTCATCCGTTTTGTACCCTCCCGGCGCTTTGGTTCACCTGACAAGTGTAACCGAATTCGCCTCCTCGGCTATTCGCATTTCCGTGAACGGAAACCTCTGGCTCTATAAATATGCGAATAATTCTCATTGACAAATCCGTCCGATTTCGTCACTATCAACTCAAGCGTTCGGGACCGGACAGCCTCCCCTTCCGGCGCTTTCTGGGTAACGTCTTGTTGCTCAATTATCCTCGGTGCACTCAAAACCCGCCTCAGCCTGAGGCGGGTTCTTTTTTAGCCCTCAGTACAGATCGCGGCGATAACGTCCTTCGCTGAGCGCCGCTTCCAGCCAGTCCGGGCCAAGCGCCTCTTTCAGAGCCGCATCGACACCGCGCCCCATATCCAGCCCACCGCAGACCAGCACGCTGCCGCCCTGCCCCAGCCAGTCGCGGATGGCCGGGGCCTGTTGGGCTATCACATCCTGCACATAGATTTTCACGCCGTCATCAGGGCGCGAGTAAGCCAGATCCAGTTTGCGGAGACGCCCGCCGTGTTGCCAGCCGCGCATCTCATCGGATAGACGCCCATCGTGCAGCGGATGGCGCTCGCCATAGATCAGCCAGCACGGACGGCCGCGCCCGGCCAATTCCAGCAGATGCGGTCGCACACCCGCCAGACCCGACCCTGCAGCAATCAGCAACACCGGGCCGTCGCCCGCCGGGGCATGGAATCCTTTATGCGTTTTCAGCCGCAGCGGCACGCTTTCGCCCAGGGGAAGCGTCGTCAGCAGGCCGGAGCCTTCGCCGCGTGAACCATCGGCTTTGATGACTTCGCGCACGAACAGGCGCACCCGCCCCTCTTCGGGCAGGGAGGCGATGGAATAGTCGCGACGATGCCCGGACGGCGTCAGGATTTCGGCCAGATCACCGGCCACCCACGTAGCGCCTTCGGCTATTGCAAAATCAATGGCGTAAAGCCCCGCTGATGGACTTTCGGGATTGAGCCGTTCGCGGGCAATAAGGGTTGTAGCGGCGAAATTGGCGTCCGCTTGCATCGCCGCGCCACCCCACTCTTTGAGGTAGGATTCCCACTGTTTCAGGGCCTGTGCGTCGAGATCATCGACCTCGGTGATCGGCTTTTTGGCCGTCGCGCCGCAGGCGGTAAACCAGTCGTGCAGCCGATGGCCAAAGGCGCAGAAGTCTTCGTAACTGCGATCACCCAGCGCCAGGACGGCAAAGCTCTGCGCCGACAGGTCGGGACGCGAAGACATAAGTGCGCGCTCAAAGGCCGCACCGTCGTCCGGGGCATCCCCGACACCGGTGGTCGAGGCCACCACCAGCACCAACTTCGCCTGTTGCAGGTCAGCGACGGTTGCTTGGCCCAGCGACATCAGACGCGTCGTCAGACCGCCCGTGCTCAGCGCTTTGTGCGTATGGCGCGCCAGTTCTTCCGCCTGCCCGGTCTGCGAGGCCGAGAGGATCAGGGCATCGACGGCCACGGCTGACGCACGGGCGCGACCGCGCGTCAGCATGACGCCGCTCATCAGCATCCACAACACGCCGGCCCCGGCAGCCAGTCCCACGCGCAGCGGATCGGTGGTAACGAAGTCGATCATAGCCAGTCCTCAAGGGCGGGGCTCAGCACCTCACGCCCGTCGCTCAGCCCCATCAGACAAGGGATAGCATGGGTTTGTGCAAAAGACATGGCAGGATGTTCGCCCATCACCATCAGGGCGGTGGCCAATGCATCGGCGCGCCAGCACTGCGCATCAAAGACGCTGACCTGACGGATACCGCTCTGCACCGGGGCGGCGGTGGCGGCGTCGATCGTGTGCGACAGGCGCACACCGTCATGGATGAAATAGCGTTGGCTGTCACCCGTGGTGGCCACGGCCAGATCGCTGAGCGCCACAAGGGTTTCAGTGTTGAACGTTCTATCTGCGCGTTCAATCTCCACCCACCACGGCTGCCCCTCGGCACGGATGCCAAACGCTTTCAATTCACCACCAATCTCAATCAGCGCCGAACGCACCCCCGGCGTTGCCTTGAGACTGTCGGTTACGGCATCGACCGCATAGCCCTTGGCGATGCCGCACAGGTCGAGTTTGAGACCTTCGGGTTTGGTCAACCCGTCCGGCCGCCAGTCAAGCGCGCGCCAGTCCCGACGCTTTCTCAGCGCGGCGCGCGCTTGGGGTGTCGGCGGGCCTTCAGGCACGATCTTCGCGCCGAAACCCCAGATTTCGACCGCTTCCAGCAGGGCCGGATCGAAGCCCCCCCGGGTTAAACGCGCCATATCCAGCGCGTGGGCGATGACCTGCATCAGCATAGGCGGCAGGGGCACAAACGCCCCTGCCCTGGCCTCATTGAAGCGCGTCAGGTCAGAATCAGCGCGATAAGGCGACATTTCGGCGTCAATGCGGTCGAGAATAGCCTGAATCCGCTGGCAAAGGCCCGTTCGATCCACCGGCCCGTCACTGAACAGCCGCACCTGCCACGTCGTGGCAAAGGCCTCCCCTGACACGTCACACGGCAGGCACGCTGACACGTCTTCCGGCGGCGTGATCAGCGCCGGGACCAGAACACGCCGGTTTGGTAAAGTGTCAGTTTGCGTCATTACACTTAGCTTAAGCCCCTTCCCTAATTTTAGGGGAGGTGGCATTCGAGCCCCAGGCGAGAAGGACGGTGGGGTTAATGGCCGAGCTTCATCCCCACCGCCTTTGTCACTATTTCTAGTAAAATCAGGAGAGGGATTTTTCTTACGGTTTGATGGTGAACGCCACAGCGCCCAGCTCGGTCGCCCCCTTGGTCGAGACTGCAACCGCCTTTTTGCCGTCCCACTTGAACGGCGCCTTGACCACTTCGCGGCCGCCGCCTTCACGCGCCGCTTCGACATTCAGCACGTAGTCACCGGGCGTCATGCCCTTCAAAGCCGAGGTGTCGATCTTCGCCGTCTGACGGCCGGGAGCCTTGGTGGCCGACGACAGACCGCTGACTTCGGAGGCGCTGAGGTCGCGGCCCGATTTGCGCCACCAGGTGCGCAGGTCTTTCAGCCACTTGTCGCCCTTCCCCACCTGATACCAGACAAACAGGTTGGATTTGTGCGCGCCCGCACCGTCCTCGACCCACGCCGCCACATAGGGCTTATGGTATTCAGCGACGTTGAGACGCGGCACTTCGACATCGACGGCTACTGTCCCGGCCTGAGCGGCACCCACCGCACCGGCGCTGAGAACTGTCGTCCAGATGGCGGCTTTAGCGAACATGATAAACCTCACGCATGAATAAACAGAAGGAAGAGGATGAAGGGCACGATGGTGCCCAGACCGACCAGAGGCCAGGTGATGCGACGTCCCCGCGCATAGATCCACAACAGACCCAGACCGGTGACGCAGAAGATGACCGAGGCAATGGCGATGATGTCGATAAACAGGCTCCAGGCCGGTCCGGCATTGCGCCCTTTGTGCAGGTCATTGAGCATCGCAATAAAGCCGCGATGGCTCTTTTCATAGGTGACATGGCCCGTATCGCGCTCGACGCTCATCCATTCGTCAAAGCCCGGACCCGGCATGGCGAAATAGAGTTCGCTATCAGAGACTTCCGGCAGAACTTTTGAGACATCAATCCCCGTATCGGCCTTCAGTGCCCGGGCCACATCGTCCGGCAGTCGCGCCTTGTCCTGCGCCTTGGGCAGCAGGGCCAGAGTCTGCGCGCTGAGGTCCTTTTCCCAGTTGGTGACCTGCGGCTTCGCCTCGATAAGGCTGGCGTGGTTGAGCGTAAAGCCGCTGACCGAAAACAGGATCATGCCGACCAGACAGAGGGCCGAGGATATCCAGTGCCACTGGCGTAACTGATTGCGCCAGAAGGAGGGAGTCGGTTTGAACGAAGTCGTCATCAGGCTTGGGGCTCTACTTAATAATCATTCTCATTATCAAGGCGTCCTGGCTTTTGCAAGGCAGCAAACCGTCTTATACCAAGGGTCATTGAAAATGACTCTTGGTATTCCATTCGAGAATTTCTCACGTCGCTGATACATATAAGACATTCTCGTTTCTTCAACGGCCGGATGCTGTCAGCATCTTAGGCCGTTGGTATTAAATCGACAGATGTTCAGCTCTTATACGGTCCAGGGTCGGCGTTCCCGACAGGGCCATGACCACTTCCAACTCTTCGCGCAGCGTGCGTATCGCATGGGCCACACCCAGGGGCCCCGCCGCGGCCAGCGCCTGAATATAGGGTCGCCCGATCAGCACGGCCGATGCCCCAAAAGCCAGCGCCTTGAACACATCGCTGCCGCGTCGGATACCGCCGTCCAGCAGGATCGGGACGCGACCACCGACGGCAGCGGCTATGGCTGGCAGGGCTTCGATGGCCGCCGGCAGGGTATCGAGCACCCGGCCCCCGTGATTGGAGACGATCAGCCCGTGCACCCCCATGCGGCAGGCATGATCGGCGTCTTCCGGGGCCATAATGCCCTTGAGGATGACCGGCAAACGGGCCTCGGACAGTACCCACTCGATATCGTCCCATCCGGGGGCTGCCTTCATCAGGCCTTCAAATACGCGGCTATGTCCGGATGCGGTCGGGGTGGCGGCTGACACCGGCGGTAGATTGACCGCCGAGAGGTGCGGCGGCAGGCGGAACCCCGCGCGTTGTTCCCGATTGCGCACCCCGGCCATGGCCGCATCGACCGTTATGACCAGCGCGCGATAGCCTTCGCGCTCGGCCCGGTGAATCAGGTCGAGCGATACGCCGTGATCGGCCTGTAGGTAGAGCTGAAACCACAGGGGCGGCGCGGTTTCGGCCTGCGCCACCTCTTCGAGCGTGACGGTTGATAGGGTCGAGAGCACCATCAGGGTCTGGGTCACCGCAGCCCCCAGCGCCGTGGCGCGTTCGCCGTCCGGATGAAACAGTTTCTGATAGGCGACAGGCGCTAAAAAGATCGGATGTTCATAGAGATGTCCGAACAGGTTCAGGCGCGTGTGACCGCCGGCGACCGAGCCCAGAACCCGCCCCTTAAGCAGGATTTCAGAAAAGGCCTCGACATTGCGACGCACCGTGTGCTCGTCACCGGCCCCGGCCTGAAGATAGGCCCACGTCATATCGCTCAGCCGTTCGCGCGCATAGGCCTCGTAGTCTGAGACCGCGACTATATCGGGAGGAATGACCGTCAGTAGTGCCTTGGGTGACATCACATCTGCGCCCATTGCCGCAGAAGGTTGTGATAGTGGGCGGTGAGACTCACCACTTCCTCGCTGTCGCCCAACTGGCTGCGCAAGCGCAGAATGGTCATATCAAGTTCAAACAGCATCCGCCGTTGCTCGCTGTCCTTCACCAGACTTTGCGTCCACAGGAAGGCGGCCAGCCGCACGCCACGGGTGACCGGCTCGACGCGGTGCAGGGAGGTGGACGGATAGAGGATGGCATCCCCGGCGTTCAGCTTGACCTCATGCGCGCCGTAGGTGTCTTCGACGATCAGTTCACCACCCTCATACGCTTCCGGATCATTGAGGAAGACCGTTGTTGAAACGTCGGTGCGCGCTGTGAGGCCCTTAAACGGATCGTGGTGAAGGGCGCTGTCCACGTGGTTGCCGTAATGCCCGCCGCCCTCATAGGCATTAAAGCGCGGCGTCAGGACAATATGCGGCAGGGCGGCGGACTGAAACAACGGATGACGGCGCAGCGCCGTCTCTATGCGCTCGCCCAGTATCCGCGCCTCCGGCACATCGGCGGGGAGTTGTTTGTTTTGTTTGACCTTCTGCGCCTGCGGCCCGGCCGATGCCGCGCCATCGGCCCAGCGTGCCTCAGCGAGTGCGGCGCGTATCTCGGCCACCCCTTCGCGGCTCAGGACTTCGGGCAGGTGCAGCAGCATGGCGAACTCATATAAACATGGCCCCGAGCGGAAGGTCGGAGCCAAAGATCATGAAGCGATTGATAAACGGTGGAAAGGGCCGCGCCCGCGAAACAGTGCCGCAGCCCTCGTTTTTTTAGAATTGGTAGTTCAGGGTAACAGTTGCCGAACGCGGCGCACCGGGGATCAGACGCGAGCCACCATTGTTCAGCGTGGCTATATAGTCCTCATCCAGCAGGTTATAGACGTTTAGTTGCACCGACACCTTGTCCGTCAGCTTATAAGAACCATAGGCATCGACCACCCAGTATTCCGGGATGAACGGCACGTTCTGGGTCGCCAGATCGACGCCCGGCGTATTGGCGCGGACCTGCTCACCGGTATAGCGGGCTCCGCCACCTAAGGTCAGCTTCGGCGAGACTTCATAGGTGGTCCAGACCGTGGCCGCCAGTTCCGGCGACCAGCGAGTGACCGCCCCCGTGGCGTTGGCACCGGTCGTGCCTCTTTCGACCTCGGTATCCATAGTCTGGATACCGGCGGTCAGGTTCCACTTGTCAGTGATCTTGCCGACCACGCCCAGATCGAAGCCCTTGACCGTGCGCTTGCCGAAGTTTTCGCCAAAGCCGGTATTGAAGGGATCTTCGACAAACTCGTTCAGATGTTCGGTCGAATAGTAGGCAGCGGTCAGAGACACACGACCTGACAGCACGTCCCACTTGACGCCGGCTTCGAGATTACGCGTCTCGGTGGGATCGACATTGGGGTTGTTGATATTGGTCGAGGTTTCGCTGCCGCCGACCGTGGTTGTCGAAGCCCCCAGATTGACTGTGCCCGGCGGGGTCTTTGAATTGGCATAGGCCACATACAGGCTGGCCGTTTCGACCGGCTTATAGACCAGACCAGCCTTATAGCTGGTCAGGGTGCCGTCGCCTTCGAGGCGGGCATTGGTCGCGGTTGTGGTGGTAATGTCGTAGCTATCGACACGTATCCCGGCATTGAACAGCCATTTTTCGCCAAAATGGATGGTGTCAAACAGATAGGCCGAGCCGACATTCAGCTTGACGAAGGCACGTGTGCCGTTCAGCCCATTGACCGGCAGATCGACATTGGGGTTCGGAGTGTACAGATTAGCTTGCTGAGCCGTGGTCAGGGTCACGGCGTTAACGCCATAAACCGCCACCTTTTCTGTCGAAAACTCGAGCCCGTAGGCCAGATCGTGCGTAAAGGCCCCCGTGGTCGCCGAAGCCGTGAAGTTGGTCGCATTGATCAGGGCGTCATTGTCCTTGACCACGTGCTGACGCGAACGGTTGACGGTCCAGGTCGAGCGATCATTGAGATTGGTCGCCGTAATACCGGCATTGCCCGTGCTCACCCCGGTCAGGACACGATCCAGCGACGTGCGGCTGAGGCGCGTCGTATTGGTCATATAGATGCCGGACGCGAAGTCGTGCTCGAACTTCACCGTAAACTGCGACGAGTCCGTGTCTTCATAATCATGGACGGAGCCGTAGAAGTTTTCGGAACCAACACGCGGAGCCGACTTGATGGCGGGCGTCGCATTGTAAAAGCCTGGATAGCCGACGGAGGGGATACCACCGTCCGGCACATTGTCGCCCTTTGACACTTGCGCAAAGCCATAGAGGCGCGTCGGCGTACCGATGCCGATGCCATAGGCGGCAGCGAGTGCGTAGCCCGACTTCTTCACCTCGTCGCGGCCTACGGCATTGATGTCTTCGGCCATCAGGTTGAGGCGCAGACCGCTGGTCTTACCCACGGCGCGGTTGACATCGACCGTGGCGCGCGCCCCGCCCTGACTGTAGGCCGCCAGCGTACCGGAAGCCGCCGCCTCAAGCGTCGGGTGCTTCGAGACCAGATTGATATAGCCCGAAGAGGCGCCACGCCCGATATCGGCACCACCGGCCCCCCGGATCACTTCGACCTGCTCCAGATTGAAGGTATCGCGCGAGGCCGAACTCATATCGCGCACCCCGTCGACCAGCACCGAAGTCGAGGCATCGAAACCGCGCATCTGGAAGGTGTCACCGGCTGAGGTGTTGCCGTTTTCGCCCATCTGAACCGTAATGCCCGGCACATTGCGCAGGGCTTCCATCAGGGACGCGGCCTGTTGCTGCTGAAGGACTTCCTTCTTGATGACGCTGACGGTCTGTGGCGTGTCGATCAGGGCTTGGGTCTGCTTGGGCGACGACACCACGTCGGCCTTATAGCTGTTGTCGTCTGCGGTAACGGTGACGCCTTCCAGCTTCTTGTCCTGCGCCAGAGCCGTTGCGGAAAGCGCCGGAACCGCCGCTGCGGCCATCAGGGCGGCGGTCAGGTAACGGTTGGAAGCGTGCTTGCCATTGCGAATGTGAGACATGTGCATCAACATCTTTAAAAAAAGGCGTCGCGGTTTCCGTCTGACGCCGAGGGAGGGTGACCGGCAGACCGGCCTGCGAGCATTCTCGGTGGAATTGCGAATAATTGTCAGGTGCAAATACCGCACTTCGGCTTTATTGCAACCGCAAAATGACCCTTTTCCACCGTATGACGTCGTTTTTTGCAAGTGTGTCGCAAATTCAACAAACGGCGACACCGAAAATGACCGGGGGCCGACGCCGTGGTCCCACACCCGCAACGCCGGCCCCCGTTCCCGCCGGAGCGGGTAAGGCATATTGTACCCTCTGAAAAGCCCTAGAGCATTCGTCGGCTAAGTTGAGCCGCCGAATGGCTCTAAATTTTTGTTTTGTCGCGATGTTTTTGCGGAAAACCGCTCACACTTTTCCGCACATCGCTTTAGAAGGGCAGGACTTCCAGCGTCACGGCGTAGGACGACCGCACCGGTGGCATATCACGCGACATGGGTTGTCCCTGCGGGCGCGCGGCCTGAGCGCCGGGCTGAGCACCGGCCTGCTGACCCGCTTGCGGACCATGGTCGTCATCGGCTTCGGGACGCGGCGGGTAAGAGGTATTCAGATAATACTGGCCACCGAACTTCCAGTTGACGGCGATTGTACCTTCGGCATCAGCGGTCACGGTCTGCTCGTCCAGTTCGCCGCGGAAGCGCACGCCGCCCGGCACCACCTTGACCTTGAGGCCCGGCATCGGCTTGCCATCCATCAGTACACGGAACTTTGCCGTTTCACCCACCACCAGATCGGTCGTCGGTTGCAACGGGAACAGTTCAAGTCCCTGCCCCACAGGCTTGATTTCAGACGGTTTTCCCGACGTCACGAAGGTTTCGACACGGCCAAAATTGCGGCTGACCTTAAGCTCCGGCGCATTGGCGGGCACCTGTTTGGCGAAGTCGTCTTCGGAACCACGGAAGCTCTTGGTTTCTTCGCCCGCCTTCCAGGTGGCCATCACCATGCGATTGACCGAAGCGATGCGATAGGTGCCTTCGGTCGCCAGCTTGACGTCAAAGGTCGAGCGCAGCTTGCCCGTCGAGGCGTTTTCGGCTTCGAGCGGCGAACCGTCCGGCGCGCTGATCTGAAGATTGGTCAGGCGCATGGCGTTATGGTCAGCGTAGAACAGGCCGTTGGACGAGGCGGCATCCACCGTCACATAGGTCGGGCGCTGTGGATTGGTCGAGGCTTCGACCTGCGTCGCCGAGGGCAGCAGCCACTGGCTGTGGGCCAGAGCCGCCGGGGCCGCCGCCAGAAGGCCCAGCGCGGCGGTGCCGGTCAGAAGGCGCTGAATCAGGGTCATCAAAAGTCTCCGGAAGTCTGTTCTGAAAAAATACGTCAGGCGCGTCTGAGGCCAAAGGTAATGGGGACGGTGGCCCAGGATTCGATCGCCTGACCGCCGCGCGTCGCCGGCCGGAACTTCCAGCGTTTGACGGAGTCTATGGCGGCGCGATCCAGTCGCATGGAGCCGCTGGACGCCTGCACCTGCACCTCACCAACGCTGCCGTCGGGGCGCACCTGAAGGCGCAACTGCACCGTCCCCTCCTCGCGCCGCGCCTTGGCTTGCGGGGGATAGGCGGGCGGCGGATTGCTGTTGAGTGCCGACTCGACATCGACACCCACAAAGTCATTGCGCGGTTGCGCCGCCGCCGGAGCGGCCTTAGCCACAACTTGGGCCACAACGGGAGCCGCTACCGGTGCCTGAACCGGCGGGGCCTTGACCGGAGCCATATCCAGCGGCGCGACCTGAGCGACCAGGGGCGCCGGGGTTTCGCGCGGCTGAAGCATCGGCTTGGGCTCAACCACAGGCGTTTCGGGTTTGGGCGTATCAGGCGTGATCACGGGCTTGGGCGGCGCGCGGCGCGATTCAATCGGCACCATCTCAACGACCACGGGCGCGGTTTCCTCAATCTCCGGGGTCGTCAGAGTAAACTGTGTACTAACGATATAGGCGGCCAGAGCGGCATGGACCGCCAAGGACACGCCGATAGCCACCGATGCCCCGCCGCCTGTGCCCTTGCGACGCCTTACAGGGGCAGACACGCTACATTCGCTGCGCGTTGTGCCGTTTGCGTCGGTGAGAATACTCTGAGCGGTCATGCGTCAAAAGCCAGTGACAACGAACCGGACCCCAACGATCCGGACGATAGGGCTGACTAGCACTCCTGCAATTCATTCGCAAGCGCATTGAAAACAATTCTCATTATGATAAATCGTCGCACCCTTGCGGTCCTATGTGTGTTCGCCCCTTGATTACATTTGTGACAAACGTAAGACTGTCGCCCTAATCAAAAGGGGCCATGCCATGAGACTCAGCCACCTGCGCGCCACTGCGGCCGCCGTCACCGCCTTTATTGCCGCCGCCACCCTGACTCCGGTCTGGGCCGCACCGGCCACAGGCTATCAGTTACCTCCGGCACCGATTGCGCAGATCCTCGACGCCCCGCCGACCCCCGGCGTCATGGTCAGCCCCGAACGCCGCACCATGGCGCAGATCGGCCGTGAGAACCTGCCCTCCATCGCCGCCGTGTCGGAACCGATCCTGCGTCTGGGCGGCTATCGCATCAATCCGCGCAATAATGGCCCCATCGAAGCGCGCGCGGCTTGGATGAATAGTCTGGCCTTTGAAGACGTGGCCACGGGGGCCGTGCGTCCGGTTGCCTTGCCCGCCGGGACGCGCTTCCTGTCGCCGCGCTGGTCACCGGACGGCACAAGGCTGGGCTTTCTGGTCGATGCCAGCGGTGGTCTTGAGCTGTGGGTCGCCGACGTTAAGACAGCAACGGCCAAGAAGCTGACGGCGGGAATCGTCAATAGCGCTTTTTCCCCAGATTTCGACTGGCTGTCGGATGGTTCCGGGCTCATCTTCCCGGCTGTTCCTGCCGAACGCGGCGCTGCCCCGGTGAAGGACACCACGCCCTCCGGCCCCATTATTCAGGAATCAAAGGGAAGCACCGCCGCCATCCGCACCTATCAGGACCTGCTGGGCAATGCCTATGACGAGGCCCTGTTCGACTATTATTTCACGTCCCAGATCACGCGCGTTTCGCTAAGCGACGGGGCGATCACGCCGATCGGCACGCCGGGTCTCTACACCTCGATGTCCGTTTCACCGGACGGCAAGTACCTGCTGACCAGCCGCCTCAAGCGTCCCTACAGCTATCTTGTCCCTGCCGGGCGTTTCCCGACCGAGATCGCGGTGAGCACACTGGATGGCAAGCCGGTCAAGCTTCTGGCTGATCGTCCGTTAACGGATAATCTCCCCGCCGCCTTCGACGCCGTGCCCACCGGGCCGCGCTCCGTCTCATGGCGGGCCGATGCCCCGGCCACGCTGGTGTGGGCCGAAGCGCAGGACGGCGGCGATCCGAAAGCCAAGGCGGCCATCCGCGATACCCTGTTTACGCTCAATGCGCCGTTCGACAGCACGCCGCAAAAGCTGATCGACCTCGATCAGCGCTATGCCGGGCTCGACTGGGGCCGCGCCGACTTCGCGCTGGTCACCAGCCGCTGGTTCGATACGCGCAAGGAAAAGCGTATCGCACTCGATCCCTCCAGGCCCGGCAGCGGCCGCGTGCTGCTGGAACGCAACTATCAGGACCGCTACAATGATCCGGGCAGCGCCGTGTCGCGCCTCACCGCCGAGGGCGAAGAGGTGCTGCACTTCACCCCGGACGGCAAGTCGGTCTTTGTGATGGGGGCCGGCGCCTCGGCCAAGGGCGAATTCCCCTTTGTGGGCAAGATGTCGCTGAGCGACGGCAAGGTCACCCGCCTGTGGCAGGCCGAAGCCCCCTATTACGAAGCGCCGGTGGCGCTGGCTGATCTGGCGGGCAAGTCGGTCATCACCCGCCGCGAAAGCAAGGACGACGCCCCCAACTACTTCATCCGTCCGGTGGCCACAGGCTCGAAGTCCCGTGCCCTGACGCAGTTCCCGGACCGCGCGCCGCAATTTGCCGGGGTTACCAAGCAGACCCTGACCTATACGCGGGCCGATGGCGTCAAGCTGTCGGGCACCCTCTACCTGCCCGCCGGTTATGATAAGGCCAAGGATGGTCCCCTGCCCCTCTTCATGTGGGCCTATCCGGAAGAGTTTACCGACGCCTCGGTCGCCAGCCAGACGGTGGATAGCGGCAATCGTTTCGTCCGTCCGGGCGGGGCCAGCCACCTGTTCCTGCTGACGCAGGGCTATGCGGTGCTGGACGGGCCTTCCATGCCGATCATCGGTAAGGACGGGGCCGAACCGAACGACACCTATGTCGAGCAACTGACCGCCAGCGCCAAGGCCGCGGTCGATGCCGTCGTGGCTCTGGGCGTCGCGGATCGTAACCGCATTGCTGTGGGCGGCCACAGCTATGGGGCCTTCATGACCGCCAACCTGCTGGCGCACACCGACCTGTTCCGGGCCGGGATCGCGCGCTCAGGGGCCTATAACCGCACCTTGACGCCGTTTGGTTTCCAGTCGGAACAGCGCACCTACTGGGAGGCGACCGACACCTATACGAAGATGAGCCCCTTCACCTATGTGCGTAACATCAAGGACCCGATCCTGCTGATCCACGGCGAAGCGGACGACAATTCCGGCACCTTCCCCATCCAGAGCGAGCGCTTCTACGCCGCCCTGAAAGGTGCCGGGGCCAATGTCCGCTATGTGGTGCTACCCAATGAGGCGCATGGCTATCGCGCGCGCGAGTCCAACCTGCATACGCTGTGGGAAATGACGCGCTGGCTGGACACCTATGTCAAGAACGCCCCGCCGCGCGCGGATAAACCCGCCGCGAAGTAAGCGAAGGGACGGAGCGCCTCCGGTAAGACGCGCTCCGTCCCTTCGCATCCGCAAAAATAATCCACGGTTCGGGGTGGCGCTTTGACGCAGATTCGGTTATAGACCGCGCCAAATCACGCGCGCCGAACCGGTTTGGCCTCTCACATATGTCTGCGAGAGGCTTTTTTATGGGTTGGCAAGCGCCTCCGGCACCTGACGGAGGCGTGCGGAAAAGCCCCCCACCCGGCCCCCGGTTTATATATCGGCGCGCCATCCTCTCCCGATATGGGCCGAGGAAAGATCAGAGTCTTTTATGAATCTTCGCAATATCGCCATTATCGCCCACGTTGACCACGGCAAGACGACGCTCGTGGACGCCCTTCTGGCTCAGTCGGGCGTGTTCCGCGCCAACGAAGCCACGGTTGAGCGCGCCATGGACTCCAACGATCAGGAGCGCGAGCGCGGCATCACCATCCTCGCCAAGTGTACCTCGGTCCTGTGGAACGGTAAGGCCGGCGAAACCCGCATCAATATTATCGACACACCGGGCCACGCCGATTTCGGCGGCGAGGTTGAGCGCATTCTGGGCATGGTGGACGGCTGCGTCATCCTCGTGGACGCCGAAGAAGGCGTCATGCCGCAGACCAAGTTCGTGCTGGGCAAGGCGCTGAAGCTGGGCCTGCGTCCGATCCTGTGCATCAACAAGGTTGATCGCGCCCACGCCGATCCCGACCGCGTGCACAACGAAGCCTTCGACCTGTTCGCTGCCATGGGCGCGACGGATGAGCAACTCGACTTCCCGCACATCTATGCGTCGGGCCGTTCAGGCTGGGCGACGCTGGACCTCAATGTGCCGTCCGACAACCTCGCGCCGCTGTTCGACCTGATCGTCGATCACGTGCCGCCGCCCGCCGTGCAGGCAAAGGTCAATGAGCCGTTCCAGATGCTGGCCGTGCTGATCGAATCCGATCCGTTCCTGGGCCGCATCCTGACGGGCCGGATCGCTCAGGGTAAGGCTACCCCCGGTCTGGCCATCAAGGCGCTGAATCGCGACGGTCAGGAAATCGAGCGCGGCCGCATCACCAAGGTGCTGGCCTTCCGCGGCCTGAAGCGTCAGCCGCTGGACGAAGGTTCGGAAGCCGGTGACATCGTCGCCATCGCCGGTCTGTCGAAGGCCACGGTTGCCGATACGCTTTGCGATATGTCGCTCGACACCGCCCTGCCGGCGCAGCCGATCGACCCGCCGACCATCTCGATGACCGTATCGGTCAACGACTCGCCGCTGGCCGGTCGTGAAGGCTCCAAGGTGCAGTCGCGCGTTATCCGTGACCGGCTGCTGAAGGAAGCCGAATCGAATGTCGCGATCCGCGTCACCGAATCGGGTGAAAAGGACGCCTTCGAAGTCGCCGGTCGCGGCGAACTGCAACTGGGCGTGCTGATCGAAAACATGCGCCGCGAAGGCTTCGAAGTCGCCATTTCTCGTCCACGTGTGGTCTATCAGACCGATCCGGAAACTGGTGAGCGCATGGAGCCCATCGAAGACGTCATGATCGACGTGGACGAAGAGTTTACCGGCGTCGTCATCGAAAAGCTGTCGGCGCGCAAGGCCGAGCTGAAGGACATGGCGCCGTCGGGCGCGGGCAAGACGCGTATTCAGCTCAAGTCACCGTCGCGCTCGCTGATCGGTTATCAGGGCGAGTTCCTGACCGATACGCGCGGTTCGGGCGTCCTCAACCGAGTCTTCTCGCACTACGAAGCCTATAAGGGCCCGATCGAGCAGCAGCGCAAGGGCGTGCTGGTGTCAAACTCGGACGGTGAAACGGCGGCCTACGCCCTGTGGAACCTCGAAGAGCGCGGCGTGATGTTCGTCGGTGCCGGTGAAAAGACCTATATGGGCATGATCATCGGTGAAAATTCGCGCGCCGACGACCTCGACGTCAACCCGATGAAGGCCAAGCAGCTGACCAACGTGCGCGCGTCGGGCAAGGATGAAGCCATCCGCCTCACCCCGCCGCGTCGCCCGACACTGGAACAGGCCATCGCCTATATTGAAGATGATGAACTGGTCGAAGTGACCCCGCTCAATATCCGCCTGCGCAAGAAGGAACTGAACCCGTCGTTCCGCAAGAAGCGCGCCAAGGAAGACTAAAGCGAACGGCCCCGGAAACGGGGCCGTTTTTCTTTGACATCGGTATTGGGAGCAAGGGGACCTTGCCCCCTTGTCTTGCCCTAGCCCTTCAACATCTGCTCGACGATGGCCTCGTCCAGCGGCTCGAAAGTGTCGATCTGGGCGCGGTGCCACTGCTTCATCAGACCTTCGCGCGCTGTGCCATTGAGGATGGCGCCCGGTTCGACGTGAGGATAGGCAACATCGCCGCGCACAACCTCGCCATTGGCGGCGCGCACGTGCAGATGCCACGGCTTGAGGTCACGCGGGTGGTTAAGGCCCGCCGCCGCCAGCATTTCTGACAAGGCTTTCAACGTATTGCGATGGTAGTGCTCCACGCGCGGCGCCTTGTCCCTGACCACAAGCGCGCGTCTGCGCCACCACGCCTGAGTTGTCACCCCGGTCGGACAGTGATTGGTATGGCAGGCGCGGGCCTGAATACAGCCGGCAGCGAACATGAAGGCGCGCGCCGCCATTACAAAATCGGCCCCCAGGGCGTGCACGCGGCAAAAATCGAAGGCCGAGACAACCTTGCCCGACGCGCCGATGCGGACATGACCGCGCAGCCCGGCCCCCACCAGCGCATTGTGCACAAAGCTCAATCCTTCGAACAAAGGCAGGCCGACGTGGTTGGACAATTCGACCGGTGCCGCGCCGGTGCCGCCTTCGCCCCCATCGACAACGATATAGTCCGGCGTGATGCCGGTGGCCAGCATGGCCTTGACCAGCGCCAGAAACTCGGCCCGGTGGCCGATCGCCAGTTTCAAACCTACCGGTTTGCCGCCCGACAGGCGACGCAGTGCGGCGATAAAACTCATCATTTCGCGCGGCGTCGAAAAGGCCGGGTGGGCGGCAGGCGACACGCAATCACGTGTGCGATCAATCAGGCGGGTGCGTGCGATTTCGCTGGTGATTTTGGCGCGCGGCAGAACACCCCCGTGTCCCGGCTTGGCCCCCTGACTGAGTTTCAGTTCGATCATCTTCACCTGATCGAGCGCAGCCGTGCGCGCAAAGGCCTCCGGATCAAACTGCCCTTCCGGCGTGCGACAGCCAAAATAGCCCGAGGCGATCTGCCAGATCAGGTCCCCGCCATATTTGCGGTGATATTTGGAAATGGCCCCTTCACCGGTATTGTGGGCAAAGCCGCCGAGCTTCGCCCCTTTATTGAAGGCCATGATGGCATTGGCCGACACGGCACCGAAGCTGGTGCCCGAAATATTGAGCACCGAGGCGAAATAGGGCTTCTGACAATCGCGCCCGCCGATGCTGAGGCGAAAGTCGCTGGAGGCGATTTTGGACGGGCGCATCGAATGAGATATCCATCCGTAACCCACGGCATTGACGTCGCGGATAGTGCCAAAGGGCAGCTTGTCCGACACATTCTTGGCGCGGCGATAGACGAGCGCGCGCTGCTCGCGGGTGAAAGGCACCGGGTCGCGGTCGTCCTCGATCAGGTACTGGCGGATTTCCGGCCGCACCGCCTCAAGGATAAAGCGAAAATGCCCGATAATCGGATAGTTGCGCAGGATGGCGTGTGAGGTCTGGGTCAGGTCGCGCAAACCGATCAGGCTCAACGGCGCAAGGAGGAGCAAACCCCACCACAGACGCTGATCAACAAAATAGCCCGCCACCGCGCAGGCAAGCGTCAGCAACCACACACCCTGAAGGATAAAAAATCTCGATATCACCGCCGCCCCGCCCGATTAGTCATATAGCTGACATTATCAAGCGCTTGCGACGGTTTTCTGAACGGTGCTGTTAAACCGCATCAGGGCTTTTTGGGTACGGAACTGAAACCACCCCATTGCCGGCAAAGTGCATCCGCATTGCAGCCCTGACACTCTGCGACCTTCGCGTAATCTTAAGGCCCTTCTGCCGCCTCAGCGGCCCTTTACCCCCTTGGCGACTGTCATTCCCCGCCAAGGTCAATCATGCGCCATCCCCGTCGTTCGCTGCTTCTTTCTGCCACCGCTCTGGCTCTCGTTTTTAACAGCCCGGCGGCTTTAGCGACCACCACGGTTTCGACGGCCACCACGGCGCCCTTACAAACGGCCACAGCCAACAGCGGCAGTGCAGACGATATCGACGTCACCGATGCCGCCACGATCACTTTGACAAGCGGCACCGCCCTCACCGTCAATTCGAACAACGCACTGGTGCTCAATGGGGTGGTCGAAATGTCCTCCTCAGACAGCGGCGCCACCGCCGTCCTGATTGACGGCGCCCGGACAACCAGCCTCGACCTGTCGGGGACAATTACGGTTACGGATAGCTACACCGCAGAGGACAAGAACAGCGACAATATCGTCGATGGCGTCTTCGCAGAGGGGACCAACCGCTATGGGGTTCGTGCTACTGGACTGCTGACGGGTGATGCCGATATCGACTCGACGATCAGCGTCCATGGTAATCAGTCCGCCGCCATCCTGTTTGAAAAGGGTCAGGTCGGTGATTTTCTGTTTGATGGCGCGATCAGCGTCCTCGGCGACGACGCCCGCGGTATCGCCCTGCGTGGCCCGCAAACCGGTCAGGTCTATCTGAGTGGCTCTATCTACACGCAGGGCAAGGACGCGCAGGCGGTTGAACTTTCCGGCGCGATCAACGGTGTTTTGGTGATCGACGCCTCAGTCACCAATACCGGCTATCGCTACACAAGCATCTCCGACGATTATCTGGATCTTCTGGACGCCGACGACCTCTATCAGGCCAAGGCCGCGATACAGGTCTCAAATACTGTCAGCGGTGGTGTGCTGATCAACGCCGCCGTCACCAGCGAGGACGACACCAATACCGATGAAAACGGCAATGATATAGAAGATACCGAAGAGGGCACGGCCTCTATCGTCCAGTACGGCACGGCTCCGGCCCTGCTGATCGGTTCCGATACGCAGGCCATTACGCTTGGGGCCATAGCCTATAATGACACGGCCACCGATGATTACAGTGGCCGTACCTACGGGCTCGACATACGCGGTTCCGTGGCCGCTCATGGGGGCTATGAAGGCGTCAGCGCGACCGCTGTACAGATCGCCGGTCTGGGTTACGACGTTAACGTCACCAATGGCATTGGCCTGTCCGGCTCGGTCAGCGCCTCCGCCAATGAAGCGACCGCCACGGGCCTGACGCTGAAAAGCGGTGCGCGGGTGGGTACACTGAATCTGTCAGGGACCGTTTCAGCGAACACCACCACGACCCATTCCGACACGGCCTATGGTCTGGATATCGGCAGCGGTGCGACTCTAAGCACGCTGAAGATTGAAACAGGGGGTGCCCTCACCGCCTACGGCTATGGCACGACCGCCAATGCCACGGCCTTGCGCGACACCTCCAATACCCTGACCTCGCTCCTGATCAATGGCAGCCTCTCCGCCGGCATCACCCCCGGCGATGAGGACGAAGACGATGTGACCGACACCGCCGTAAACCGCGCGGTGGCCATAAATCTCAGTGCCAACAGCGTGGGCACGACGATTGAGGTGGTCAATGCCCATCTCGATGATGACGACTACGCCCTGCCCTATATCACCGGCGATGTGAAACTGGGGTCTGGCAATGATACGCTGCGTGTCTCCAACGGCCATATTTACGGCAATATCGACTTCGGCGCGGGCAGCAACAGCCTGACCATTGAAGAGGAAGGCGTTGTTCTGGGCAAGCTGACCGGAGCCGGAACGGTGGCCGTCGATGTCGCCAACGGACGTCTGGGGCTGAGCGCGGGCTCGCAGCTTATCCTGTCGAGCCTGCATGTGGGGAGTGAGAGCGAGCTTTATCTGGGGCTGACCACCACAGCCCCCACCCGGCCCCTTCTGATCAATACCGGCACGACGGTGTTCGACGATGGCGCGGCGCTTTATCTGACGCTGGACAAGATCATCCAGACGCCGACGCGCTTCACCCTGATGACCGGCAAAAATATCGACTTCGGGACGCTCGACTTCGCAGACATGGATGAGCAGGTTCCCTGGCTTTACAAATCCACCCTGACGACGGGCAGCGCCCATGACGGACTCTATGCCGATTTTCGTCTGCGCACGCAGTCCGAATCCGGTCTGAGCGTCACCGAGTACAGCGCCTTGGGGGCAGTGCTGACGGCGGCCGCGACCGACGATGACACGACGAGTACGCTTCTGGCCGCCACGACTGAAAGCGGTTTTGTCAGGACCTTTGCGGCCTTTCTGCCCGACTTTTCGGGCGAAACCCTGCTGTCTCTGTCGCGCGGGCGCGAGGCCCTGACGCGCTCGATTGAAAAGCAATCCATCCTGCCCGGCATGGGTGAAACCCATTACTGGATTCAGGAAGAGGGCTATCAGCTCAACCGCGAACGCGGCCAGACCCTGGGGTTCAAGACCACCGGGTTCAGCTTTGCCGGCGGCATCGAACGTGGTCTGGGCTATGGGCAGGCGGTGGGGCTCTTCACCAGCTACACGGCGGCGACACCGAAGGACACCTACGCCACCGCCTATGAAACCTCTTCGGCGGCCGATTTCACCGTGGGCGGTTACTGGCGACTGGATCGTGGCGGTGTGAAGGCCTGGTTAAGCGCCGGCGCTGGCGGCACCTTCTTTGAGACGGAGCGTCAGATGGTGGGGTCAGCCAATACCCTCACGGCGCGCGCCAAATGGAACGGCTACAGTCTCTCAGGCAGTACGGGGGCCTCCTACCGGGCGACGCTGGGGCCAATCAGCGTAAAGCCGCTTGTCTCCCTCGACTATTACGCGCTCAAAGAAGAGGCGCGGGAAGAGAGCGGCGGCGGCACCGCCTTCAACCTCAGCGTGGGGGAACGCCAGAGCCATATCGCTACGGCCTCTGCGCTCCTGAGCTTCGGACGTGGCGACCGCACGGCGCTGCTGCAACCGGAGTTCTGGGTGGGTTATCGCAATAATGTCTCGGTGAAGGTGGACGATACCGTCGCGCGCTTTACGGATGGTGAGGCCTTTAGACTCTCGGCGGGAAACGTTAAGGGCGGCGCGCCGGTCATCGGTTTGCGTATGATGGCAGGCAACGAATATGGTTATCTATCACTTGAAGCCGAGGGCGAAAAATACAGTGAATACAGTAATTACAAACTTAGTCTTCGCACCGGTTTCAAATTCTGATCCCGTACCTAAAGCGTCAGTTTGCAAAAAGATAAATTATTATTTATAAACAACGTTTATTATACATTTTCTCATATATCAATTGAGCCTTATCGTCCATTGCAGGGAGTGAGCCACCTGTGGCAGCAGTAGGTTCAGAAGCGCTTTTCTCTGTTCGCACCGTTCGAGAGGTGATAACGTTGTCACCCTATAATGCAGGGCGAATCCGCGCCCTCCGGACAGAGGAAACCCACCATGATCACCCGTCGCCATAGCCTTGCCCTTGGACTGGCCGCTCTTACCTTACCGATGCAAGCCGTGGCTGCCGACACGGGTATCCGGGGCCTCGGTGGAGCGGGCGACGCCTTGGGCGAAGGCCCCTACTGGTCGGCGGCCCACAAGCGAATTTTCTGGGTCAATATTTCGGGTCAGACCATTTACGCGCTCGATCCGAAAAGCGGCGATCTGAAAACCTGGAAGACACCCAGGCCCGTCTGTTTCCTCGCCGACCGCAAATCGGGCGGCCTGATTGCGGGCCTTAGCGACGGAGTCTATGGCTTCGATCCCAAAAGCGGTGCGTTCACCCTTCTCGTCCAGCCCGAAAAGCGCGAAGACACGCGGCTGAACGACGGCAAGGTCGATGCCAAAGGCCGTCTGTGGACCGGCACCATGGACACCAAATGGAAGGAAAAGGTCGGGGCCTTCTATCGCATCGGCGCCGATCTCAGCGTCACCAAGGTTGATGGTCCCTATCTGTGCGCCAATGGCCCGACCTTCAGCGCGGATGGCCGCACCCTGTGGCACACTGAAACCTACGACAAGGAGGTCTTTGCCTTTGATGTCGCGCCCGATGGTACGCTGTCCAACAAGCGGCTTTTCGTGAAATTTGACGGCGATATGGGCGCGCCGGACGGCATGACTACGGATGCGCAGGGTGGCGTATGGATCGCCCATTATGGCGGTGGCCGCGTCAGCCGCTATAATCCGGATGGCAAACTGGATTTCGCCATCACCCTGCCCGCCACCCAGATCACCAGCATGGCCTTCGGCGGGGCCAAACTCGATCACCTGTATATCAGTTCAGCAGCGCAGTTCCTGCCCGACACTGCGCCGGATAAGGGCGTGGCCGGGACACTGTTTGAAGTGTCGCCGGCCCGGCTGCGCGGGCACACAGGCCTGCCCGCGACGCCTTTCGCGGGTTAAACCTTAACAGGCACTCCGCCCTGATCGGCGCTGCGGTACATGGCCTGAATCAATCGGATGTCACGCAGCCCCATCTCGCCCGGCGTGCGGTGCGGCGTATTGCTGCGCGCGGCCTGCGAAAAACCGTCCACCTGCGCGGCGAACTGGGTATAGGGCGGGGCAGCACGCACCGGCGTACCGGGGTCCCAGCCGCGGTGCAGATTGGCGCGGTTATCGTAATAGTCCGATGCCGGGTCCATATTGATGGCGGCGCTGGCCCCGAACACCTTGATGCGCGATCCGCCTGCGTAGCAGTAGGAGGACGAGCCCTGTGCACTGAGCCCCGACGGGAAGGTCATGCGCCAGTTTAGCCCGCCTTCGACGGTCTTAAAGCGCGGATCATCCTTCGGATAGGCATAGACCGCCGACACCGTGTCGGGCATCTGGTCGGCCAGCATCAGGGTGCCGTTCAGCGCATAGATGCCGATATCGTACATCGAACCGCCACCGGCCAGCGGCTTGTCCAGACGCCACTTCATCGGCGGGTATTGCGGGTCGGCATTGAAGCCGGCATCGCCGGTGATGTAGCGCAGGTCGCCCAGTTCACCCTGCTTGCAGCGGCGCTTCACCTCGATATTGAGCGGCTCGAAATGCACACGATAGGCCACACCCAATTGCCGATTGGCCGCCCTGGCGGCCGCGACCATCGCCTCGCACTCCTCGACCGTCGAGGCCATCGGCTTTTCGCACAGGACGTGCTTGCCGGCCTTCAGGGCGCGGATCGTGTATTCGGCGTGCAGCCCTACCGGCAGGACGATATAGACGCAGTCGATGTCCTTGTCGGCGGCGATCTTGTCGAAATCGTCATAGCCATAGGTTTTGGCCACGCCATACCGCTCGGCGAGGTCCTTTGCCTTGGCCGGATTGCCGGAGACGAAGGCGGTCATGCGCGACTCGTCGGCCTGAAGGAAGCCGGGTATCACCTGATTGATGGCGTAGCTGCCCAGACCGACCACGGCCCAGCCCAGACGCTTTTTGGGCGGTTCCGGCAGATCAACCCCGTTGGGCAGGGGCTGACCGGCGGCTTTGCCTGTTGTTTGAGCGGTAGCGGCGGCGGTAGCGGCGGCACTGGCGGCCAGCGGTAGCCCTCCGGCACCTATTAAAAGCTGTCGGCGATCCATCATGGGGGTTTCCTCTGTTTGAATTTGTAAGGTGGCGGTACTGTAAACCGGAATTCGACCATGTGACAACGTTTACCCAAGGCTTTTTTCACTGAACCTGACTTAGCTGTCCCGATACATTTTGTTCTTGTTCTGTTCTTTTTAAGTGGTAAGCTCAGGGCATGTCCTCAAAGCCCCTGCCTACCCTGCGCACCGAACGCATTACCGATGAAAACGCCCTGCCCGATCGGGTGCGCAAGGGACGCGGCGCGGTGTCGAACCGCCTTAGCGGCCGTTTTGATGCCCCTGATCGCTACGACACGACCGACGGCTGGGATTGCGAAGACCATCCTGACATCGAGCGCGTGAAAACGATCCTCGGCGTAGACGCCGTGCGCAAGGTCATAAGCTATAACGAGTCGCCGGATGTGGGTTCGAGCCGCTCCATCAATCCGTACAAGGGCTGCGAGCACGGCTGCATCTATTGTTTCGCCCGTCCGACCCACGCCTATCTGGACCTGTCGCCGGGACTGGATTTCGAAACCCGTATCTTTCGCAAACCCGACGCCCCGGAACGGCTGCGCGAAGAACTGTCACACCCCAAATACCGCGCCGCGCCGCTGGCGCTCGGTATCAATACCGACGCCTATCAGCCGATTGAACGCAGCGAACGCCTGACGCGACGGTTGCTGGAGGTGCTGTGGGAGTTTCGCCATCCGGTGCATATCGTCACCAAATCAGCCCTGATTCTGCGAGATCTGGATATTCTGGCCCCCATGGCGGCGGCCAATCTGTTTTCGGCCACCCTGTCGGTGACGACGCTCGACCGCCATATTGCGCGGGTAATGGAGCCGCGCGCCGCGACGCCTATGAAGCGTATCGAAACCATCCGCGCGCTCAGTACCGCCGGTATTCGGGTAAATGTACTAGCCGCCCCGCTGATCCCCGGCCTGACCTGTCACGAAATGGAAAACATCCTCAAGGCCGGGGCCGAAGCCGGTGCCATCCGCGGCGGCTATATTCCTGTGCGGTTGCCGCACGAGATCAAGCTGCTGTTCGAAGACTGGTTGCGACTTAACTTTCCAGATCGCGCCGACCGCGTACTTAATCGCATCCGCGCCCTGCGCGGCGGCAAGCTGAACGATCCCAATTTCAAGACGCGCATGACCGGCACGGGTCTGGAGGCGGATCTGCTCAAACAGCGCTATGATCTGGCCGTGCGGCGGTATGGCTTGGATGCGCCGCGCACACCGCTCGATTCGACGCAGTTCCGTGGCGGCGACCCGCAGATGCGCTTGTTTTAACTCTTATCCGAACAGCATCCGCGTCATATTCCCGGCAATGCCGCGCAGTTCGTCCGCTGACGCCCCGGCACGGGCGCGCACCCCCAGATTGGCCGTGATGCCGCCGATCATCTGGGCCAGCACCTTCGGGTCATGATGGGGGGGCAGACAGCCATAGGTCTGGGCGTCGGTAAAGAAGCGCTCGAAGCGCACGTCGAACTCTTCGATGGTGTTTTGCAGCATCTCTAGGATCGATTCGTGCTGTGGCGCTTCGTTGAGCGCCGTGCACATGAAGGCGCAGCCCAGCGGGTGTTCGCTCTGACCGGTGTAGGTGCCGATCATGATGTCGAAATAGCGCCCGACAATGGTGCCGAGACTATCGCCCTGCCCCTTGCAACTCAGCACCGTATCCAGTTGCTCGCTGATGCGATGACGGTAACGCTGCATGGATTTGAGATAGAGGGCTTCCTTGTCGCCGAAGCCGGCATAGAGGCTGGGGCGGTTGACGCCCGTCGCTTCGACCAGATCATCCAGAGAGGTCGCGGCAAAACCCTTTTCCCAGAACACAAACAAAGCCTTTTCCAGCACGAGATCGGGGTCATAGGCGCGCGGACGACCCCGCGGACGCTTGCAGCAGGCACTCGCCTCCAGCGCCTGATCGCCGCAGACATCGGGCAGACCCAGCACCACAGCGTCGGCATCTACGGCCTCGCTCTTATGAATCAGCGTCTCGTAAGGCTGGTGCACCATGGCAGCACGATTACTCCTTTTACTGTCCCCTATGTAGCGTGTCCTCTCCCCTGCTGCCAGTCCCCGACACGCAGATGTCATATCTGCCCGTCGACACACTAAGATTTCGACACACTTTCACGACTGCTGACAAATTTTTGTACCAATTCGCACAAAAATTTGCCCAAGCCTCTATTAATTTGCGAAACAGTACATAAATGGATGTCTGCGGCTCCGGTTCAAGGGCTGTTCCTGTGGCCGCTTCCTTTTCTTTTCCCTTTCTCCCCAAAGGTGACCCGCATGTTGACCCCGTCCGATCTTTACCGGCGCGCGCCGCGTCAGGCGCTTCTGACCGCCGCCGCCATCGCCACCCTGAGCGTGGGAGCCTTCGGCATCTACGCCCTGACTACCAAAGCCGACGCTCAGGCCACCGCCGCCGCCCCGCAGGCCATTCCCGTTAAGGTGGCGCTCATCGAAGAACAGACCGTCAGTGGCTGGGACTCCTTCTCCGGCCGTCTGGAAGCGGTGGAGCGCGTTGAAATCCGCTCGCGCGTCTCCGGGGCCGTAAAGGCTATCCACTTCCGCGAAGGCGCCTTCGTCAAGGAAGGCCAGCTTCTTGTCACCATCGACCCGGCGCCTTACGCCGCCGAGGTCGCCCGTGCCCGCGCGCAGGTGCAGGCCGCCGAGGCGCGTCTGACGCTGGCGCGCTCTGAAAACAGCCGCGCCGAACGCCTGCTGAATGAACGCGCCATCTCACAATCCGAGGCCGAAACGCGCATCAATGCCTTGCGCAGCGCCGAAGCCGACCTCGCCGCCGCGCAGGCCGTTCTGCAATCGGCCAATCTCAACCTCTCCTATACGCAGGTCCGTGCCCCGGTGTCGGGTCGCGTGGGTAAGATCGAAATCACGCAAGGCAATCTGGTCGCCTCCGGCCCCGGTTCGGCCGTGTTGACGACCCTGGTGTCGGTCTCCCCCATCTATGCCAGCTTCGATGCCAATGAAGAGGTGATCAACCGAACGCTGGCCGATCTCAACGGGGCGGAATTCGGCAAGGTGCCGGTGAAGCTGGAGCTGGACAACGGTTCCGAACCGCTGAGCGGGCACCTGCAACTGATCGACAATCAGTTCGACAGCCAGTCCGGCACCGTGCGCGCCCGTGCCGTCTTCGCCAATACCGACGGGAAGCTGATCCCCGGCCAGTTTGTGCGCGTCAAGCTGGGGGAGGCCACGGCCAAGCCGGCCATACTGATCAATGAAGTGGCCATCGGAACCGATCAGTCCAAGCGCTTCGTTTATGTGGTGGGCAAGGGCAATGCGGTGGAATACCGTGAAGTCCAGCTCGGCGGCACGATTGACGGTCAGAAGGTGGTCACGGCAGGACTGAAACCCGGTGATCGCGTGGTGATGTCGGGGCTTCAGGCGCTGCGGCCGGGTACGGTCGTCGCGCCGCAACTGATGGCCGCCCGCCCGGTCATCGACGCCACACCCAAGCCGAACGTTTAACCCCTCCCTTCCCTGTCACGCAGCGATGATGGTGGAGGGGAATGACTCCTAAAGCCTGATTTCGCTACCTTTGGCGTAACCCCCCTCCGTCTTTTGCCGCTTCGCGTCAAAATCCACCTCCCCATGCCTGAGGCACAGGGAGGAGGGCGTGCCTGCGCCGCAATCTTTCCCGTCCGCCCATAAGGGGGCACTTATGAACCTCTCAAAATTCTTCATCGACAGGCCGATCTTCGCCGGTGTGCTGTCGCTGCTTATCGTGGTGTTCGGGCTCCTCAGCCTGCGCACCCTGCCCGTCTCCGAATACCCGGAAGTCGTGCCGCCGCAGGTGGTGGTGCGCGCCGTCTATCCGGGCGCAAGCCCCGCCGTCATCGCTGAAACCGTCGCCACCCCCATCGAAGAAGCCCTCACCGGCACCGAAGACATGATCTACATGTCCTCAGCCTCGACCTCCGACGGGCAGATGACCCTGACCCTCACCTTCAAGCTGGGCACCAATCCGGACCTGGCGCAGCAGATGGTGCAAAACCGGGTGTCTCAGGCCGAGGCCCGCCTGCCGGCCGATGTGCGGGCGCTGGGCGTCACCACGCAAAAGAGCCAGTCCTCCCTGCCGCTGGTGGTGCACCTCGTCTCGCCCAATGGCCGCTATGACGAAAACTATCTGCGCAACTACGCCCTGATCCACGTCAAGGACCGCCTGCAAAAGATCGAAGGCGTTGCCCCCATCCAGATGTTCGGCGGCGGCGAATATTCCATGCGTATCTGGCTTGACCCGCAAAAGGTCGCCGAACGCGGCCTGTCGGCATCGGATGTCGCCAACGCCGTGCGCGGCGAAAACGTGCAGGCCGCCGCCGGTATCGTCGGGGCCTCGCCCGGACAACCCGACATCACGCTACAGATGTCGGTCAATGCGCAGGGCCGCCTGAAAACCGAAGAGGACTTCCGCAACATCATCGTCCGCTCCGATAACGGCGCCGTCACCTATCTGGGCGACGTGGCCCGCGTTGAGCTGGGGGCCGCCGACTATTCGCTCCGCTCGCTGCTGAACAATCAGAAGGCCGTCGGCATCCCGATCTTTGAACAGGCCGGGGCCAATTCGCTGAAGGTCTCCGCCGACGTTAAAAAGGCAATGGCCGAGCTTCAGAAGACCATGCCCGAAGGCGTTGAGTACCGCATCGCATACGACACCACCGAATATGTGCAGGAATCCATCGACTCGGTGATCCACACCCTGCTCGAAGCCATCCTGCTGGTGGTGATCGTCGTCATCGTCTTTCTTCAGACCTGGCGCGCTTCGATCATCCCGCTTCTGGCCGTGCCCGTATCCGTTATCGGCACCTTCGCCGTCATGCACGCCTTCGGTTTCTCCATCAACGCCCTGACCCTTTTCGGCCTCGTTCTGGCCATCGGTATCGTCGTCGATGACGCCATCGTCGTCGTCGAAAACGTCGAGCGCAATATCGAAGCCGGCAAATCGCCCAAGGAGGCCACCTATCAGGCCATGCGCGAAGTCTCCGGCCCGATAATCGCCATCGCGCTGGTGCTGGTTGCGGTCTTCGTGCCGCTGGCCTTCATCACCGGCCTGTCGGGGCAATTCTACCGTCAGTTCTCGCTGACCATCGCCATCTCGACCGTCATTTCGGCGATCAACTCGCTCACCCTGTCCCCGGCTCTGGCGGCGCTCCTGCTTAAGGACCACCACGCCAAAAAGGACGCCCTGACGCGCTTCATGGACCGCTGGCTGGGCGGCTTCTTCCGCCTGTTCAACCGGTTCTTCCACCGTTCGTCGGAAAACTACGGCAGGGGTCTGGGGGGCATCATTTCGCGCAAGGCCCTGATGCTCGGCGTCTATGCGGTGCTGGTGCTGGCCACCCTGTTCATGTTCAGGACCGTCCCCACCGGCTTTATCCCGGCGCAGGACAAGCAGTATCTGGTCGGCATGGTCCAGCTTCCAGACGGTGCGACGCTCGACCGCACCGAAACCGCAGCGCGCGCCATGACCGATATCGCCATGAAGCAGGACGGCGTAAAGGACGCCCTCGCCTTCCCCGGCCTGTCGATCAATGGCTTTACGCTGGCCTCCAACTCGGCCGTGGTGTTTCTGGCGCTCGACTCGTTTGAGGAACGCGGCAAAAACCACCTCGACGCCGGCACCATCGCCGGTGCGCTGAACCAGAAGTTTCTGGGCATTGGCGACGCCTATGTCGTCGTCTTCCCGCCGCCGCCGATCCTCGGCCTCGGCACCACGGGCGGTTTCAAGCTTCAGCTTCAGGATCGCGGCGCGCTTGGGCCCGAAGCGCTCGATCAGGCCACCAAGGCCTTCGTTGCCAAGGCCTATCAGACCAAGGAACTGGCGGGGGTCTTCTCCAACTATCAGATCAATGTGCCGCAGGTCTATGCCGACATTGATCGCGTCAAGGCCCGTCAGCTCGGCGTCAATGTGCAGGATGTCTTCGACACCATGCAGATCTATCTCGGCTCGATGTATGTCAACGACTTCAACAAGTTCGGCCGCACCTATTCCGTCCGTCTTCAGGCCGATGCGCCCTATCGCGCCCGCCCGGAAGACATCGGGCAGCTCAAGGTTCGCTCCAATTCGGGCGAAATGATCCCCTTGTCCGCGCTATTGAAGGTCGAACCGTCCTTCGGGCCGGTGAACGCCACCCGCTATAACGGCTATCTGGCGGCCGACATCAATGGTGGACCCGCCCCGGGCTTCTCATCCGGTCAAGCCGAAGCCGCCGCCGCCAGGATCGCCGCCGAAGTCCTGCCACCGGGGATCGAATACGAGTGGACCGACCTGACCTATCAGCAGATTCTGGCGGGCGATTCCTCCGCCGTCATCTTCCCGCTGGTTATCCTGCTCGTTTTCCTCGTGCTGGCAGCGCAATATGAAAGTCTGGTCCTTCCGCTGTCGATCCTGCTGATCGTGCCGATGGGCCTGCTGGCCGCGATTACCGGCGTGTGGGTTTCGGGCGGCGACAACAACATCTTCACCCAGATCGGCCTCTTCGTTCTGGTGGGGCTGTCGGCCAAGAACGCCATCCTGATCGTGGAATTTGCCCGCGAGCTGGAACTGGCCGGACACAAGCCGCTACAGGCCGCTATTGAGGCCAGCCGGTTACGTCTGCGCCCGATCCTGATGACCTCGATTGCCTTCATCATGGGCGTCCTGCCTCTGGTGCTGGCGCACGGAGCCGGGTCGGAAATGCGTCACGCCATGGGTGTGGCCGTCTTCGCCGGCATGATCGGTGCCACCGTTTTCGGCTTGTTCCTGACCCCCGTCTTCTACGTCACCCTGCGCGCCCTGACCGGCAATCGTCCGCTCAAGGCCCATACCCACCCCGATGAGTCCAGCGACGATGGTATCGACCCCGCGCCGAGCACCGCCACGCTGAACTCACATCCGGAGGTACATTAATGTCCCCATTTTTATCGCTCAAACGCCGCGGGGCTCCTCGCATCAGCTCGGGCGGCCAGTCGGCCTTGCCAAAGCGTGACTGGTCACGCTTTGGAGTCATCCCTCTTGCCTTTGCAACCCTTCTTCTGACGGGTTGCGCCACCGAACCGCTGACGAAGAACGCCGGGCTTACCGCCCCGGCGGCCTTCAAGGCCCCGGCCACGACCGAGACCACCGCGCCGCCTCTGGCCCAGAAGGCCGACGCCTTCTGGCTGATCTTCGGTGATCCGGTGCTTGACGATCTCGAAGCGCGTGCCATGACCCGCAATACGGACGTGGCCATCGCCGCCGCCCGCGTTCAGCAGGCCCGCGCCCTGATCCGTCAGGCCCGCGCCGTGCAGTTGCCGCAGGTCAGCGCCGGGCTGCAATCCTCGCGCGCCTCGCAAACAGGACAGTCGCCCAAGGCTTCAACCCTGCACGCGGCCGGCCTCGACCTCGGGTACGAGGTCGATCTGTCGGGCCGTCTGTCGAAGGCGACGCAGGCGGCGACGCTTGACGCCTCCGCCGCCGAAGACACTGCGAAATGGGCGCAACTGCTCGTTCAGGGCGCGGTGGCCGAAACCTATTTCGCCCTGCGCGCCCTCGATGAAGACCGCGCCATCGTGGCCGAAACGCTGGAGGCCTATCAGGGCACGCTCAGCGTTACGCAAAACCGTTATGCGGCCGGTGACGTCGCCGAACTGGATGTGGTGCGCCTGCAAACCGAGGTCGCGACGACCGAGGCCGAGTTGAAGGCGCTCGACCGTCAGAGGGCGCAGGTCGAAAACGCCCTGAGCCTGCTGGTCGGCGACCTTCCTTCGACCTTCCGCGTCGAGGCCAAGGCGTGGGAGGCGCAGCCATGGGCCGGGGCCGTGCCGCTGATCCCGGCGGGACTGCCGTCTGAGCTTCTGACGCGCCGCCCGGACGTCACCGCCGCCGAAAAGGCCATGCAGGCCGCCCAGAAGCGCGTCGGCATCGCCAGGGCCGCGTGGTTCCCGCGCCTTAGCCTGACCGCCTCTGCCGGGGGCGCGTCGAACGACCTGTCGGACATCTTCGCCGAAGGCGCGCGTAACTGGTCGCTCACCGCCATTGTAGCGCAGGCGATCTTCGACGGCGGGCAACGCAAGGCCGGCGTCGAGCTGGCGCAGGGTGATCTGGCCATTGCCTTTGCGCAGTATCGTCAGTCGGTTCTGGTGGCCTTTGGCGACGTCGAAAACGCCCTGTCGGACATAGACGGCCTGACCGGCGAAGCCCAGACCCAGTCCACGGCTCTGGCGGCGGCGCGCCGGGCGCTCGACCTGTCGCAGTCGCGCTACAAACACGGCTATGTGTCTCAGCTTGAGGTGCTGGATGCCCAGCGCTCCTATCTGCGCATCCGCCGTCAGGATCTTCAGGTCCGCGCCCAGCAATATCAGGCAACCGTGCGCCTGATCCGCGCTTTGGGTGGCGACTGGACGGTGTAAACCAGCCTCTTTGTGACTCTGACGCCTGCCGACCCGATCGGCAGGCGTTTTTTTTGCGAGCGATAACGCTTGGAATTGAACACATTTGCTCTATAAGTCGGACAAATAATTAAAGGGAAACGTCCGATGAAAACGCGCCTCAGCCTTGTCATTATCGCCCTGTCGCTGGCGGGCTGCGCCGCCCTGACACCCGCCAAACCGTCCGCCACAGCGCCCAAGCCCCTGTACCGCGACCCGGTCTATGATGGGGCAGCCGATGTGTCGATCATCTACGACCGCGCGGCAAAAGACTGGAAGATGTTTTACACCAACCGGCGGGCGACCCTGAAGACGCCAGACGGCGACGTATCCTGGGTGCATGGCACACCCATCGGGGTGGCGGCCTCGAAAGACGGCGTGAACTGGGCCTATCAGGGCATGGCCGATATTCCGCTGTCGTGCACGGGCGAAACCCTGTGGGCCCCGGAAGTCTATGCCGATAAGGGCACCTATCATATGTGGCTGACCGTCGTGCCGGGTGTCTTCAAGGATTGGAAGGCTGGGCGCTTCATCGTCCACCTGACGAGCCCGGACCTGAAAAACTGGACGTGCGGTGAGCGGCTGGAACTGGGGACCGACCGCGCGATTGACGCCAGCGTCATCCACAAGGACGGCCTCTATCGCCTGTGGTTTAAGGACGAGCGCAAGGGCAGCCGCCTGTTCGTGCTGGAAAGCCCGGATCTGACCTCATGGGTACGTCTGCCCGATCCGGTCACCGACACCAATGCCGAAGGGCCGAAGGTGTTTCAGTTCGGCGGCCACTACTGGCTGATCGCCGATGTGTGGAAGGGGTTGATGGTCCTGCGCTCCGACGATCTGAAGACCTGGACGCCACAACCCAACCGCCTGCTGGAACAGCCGGGCACGCAAGCCACCGATAACGACAAGGGCCAGCACCCCGACGTGGTGGTCAATAATGGCCGCGCCCTGATCTATTACTTCGTGCACCAGTATAAGGCCCCGGAAGCCGCGACCGATCCCAAATACGGTCAGCGCACCGTCATTCAGGTCGCCGAACTGAAGATCGGCCCCGATGGCTGGCTGACGGTCGATCGCAATGCGCCGGTCGATGCGCGGCTGACGCCGCCGGAATAGTCAGACCGCCCGCGCCAGCACATTGCGGATTGAAAAGCTGGAATGGATACGCTGCACGCCGGGGAGTTTCGACAGCACCTCGGTGTGGATGCGCTCGAATTCGCGCGCGTCAGCAATATCGACGCGCAGCACGTAGTCGGCGTCCCCGGTCATCAGCAGGCACTCACGGATTTCCGGGTAGCGCCGCACCGCCGCCTCAAAGCGCCTGAGCGTCCCCTCGCTCTGCCGCTCCAGCGAGATGCGGATAATGACGGCGATGGACTCGCCTTCGACCTCTTCTCCGATCAGGGCGGTATAGCCGCGGATGACACCGCTTTTTTCCAACAATTGAATGCGCCGCAAGCAGGCTGAAGGCGACAGGCCTACCTCGGCCGCCAGTCGGGCATTACTCATCCGCGCATTGAGCCGGAGAAGCCGGATCAGGCTGCGGTCCACCGCATCGAGAGGGCGCATGACATATTCTTTCGAAAAGCGAACAATTGTTGCGGCATATGACACATATATGAACTAATCACGTCAAATAGCATGAACATTCGATGATCCTTGCGTTAATCTTGCCCCTATTGGCGAAAGGAGGGCGGCATGGATCAGGCTCTGGCGAGAGAGGCGTTGGCAAACGGCGCGGGCGGCATACTGCGCGTCGATCTCGGCGCTCTGAAAGCCAACTATCTTAAACTGTGCCAATTGGCGGCGCCGACGCCGGTCAGCGCCGTGGTTAAGGCCGATGCCTATGGTCTGGGCGTCGCAGCGGCGACCAACACCCTTTACGCCGCCGGTTGCCGCCATTTCTTCGTGGCCCTGACGCGCGAAGCGTTCGATCTGCGCCCGCATCTGCCCGCTGATGCCGCGCTCTATGTGCTGAACGGACTGACGCCGGGCAGCGAAGACCGCGCCGCCGCAGCCGGGCTGATCGCTGTACTTAACTGCCCAGAACAGCTCGACGCCTGGGCCAATGTGGCGCGCCAGACGGGTCAGACCCTGCCCGCGCTGCTACAGGTCGATACCGGCATGTCACGGCTGGGTTTCATGCCCGAAGACCTCAAGGCTCTGGCCCACGCACCCGAGCGTCTTCAGGGCGTGCGCATCGACTATCTGATGAGCCATCTGGCCTGCGCCGATGAGCCCGCCAATCCGGCCAATGGCCAGCAACTGGAAGCCTTTGAACGGGCTTCACGCCTGTTTCCCGAAACGCCTTTGTGCTTTGCCAATTCCGGCGGGCTGTTTCTGGGCGCGGAATACCACGCCGATCTGTGCCGTCCCGGCATTGCCCTTTACGGGGCGGCGCCGCACCTTGACCGGCCCAATCCGATGCAGTCGGTCGTTGCGCTGGATCTCGCCGTCATTCAGACCCGCAACGTCCCCGCAGGGACGCGCATCGGCTATGGCGGCACGGTGGTGACCGACGCCCCCAAACGTCTGGCCACGCTATCCGCTGGCTATGCCGACGGCCTGCCGCGCCGCTTAAGCGATCAGGGCGCGGTCTATTTCAGGGGCGTGCGTCTGCCCTTCATCGGCCGCGTGTCCATGGACTCGATCATCATCGACATCGATGCCCTGCCCGAAGGTGCGCTGAAGGCCGGTGATTTTGTCGAACTGATCGGTCCGAATCAGTCGCTAGACGCGGTCGCAGAAGCGGCCGGCACCATCGCCTACGAAATCCTGACCCAGTTGGGTCCGCGGTATTACCGTCACCTCATCGCAGCGGAGGGCTGAGGCATGAAGATCGTCGTTCTGGGGGCCGGAGTTATCGGCGTAACGTCCGCCTGGTATCTGCGTCAGGCCGGGCATGAGGTCACGGTCATCGACCGTCAGCCGGGTCCGGCGCTGGAAACCTCGTTTGCCAATGCCGGCGAAATTTCGCCCGGCTATTCCTCGCCTTGGGCGGCCCCCGGTATCCCGCAAAAGGCGCTGCGCTGGCTGTTCATGAACCACGCGCCGCTGATCATCCGCCCTAATCTCGACCCGCAAGCCGTGCGCTGGATGTGGCAGATGCTGATGAACTGCAACACCGAAAGCTATAAGCGCAACAAGGGCCGCATGGTGCGCGTCGCCGAATACAGCCGCGACTGCCTGATGGCGCTGCGGCAGGATATCGGCATCCGCTATGACGAGCGCACCCAAGGCACGCTGGAGGTCTTTCGCACGCAAAAGCAGATCGACGGCCTCGCCAAGGATATTCAGGTGCTGAAAGACGGCGGCGTGCCGTTCGAACTGCTCGATACCGACGGCTGCGTTGCCGCCGAACCGGGGCTTGCGGCCTCACGTCACAAGATCGTTGGGGGCTTACGTCTGCCCAATGACGAAACGGGCGATTGTTTTAAATTTACCAATGCTTTGTCTGAAAAAGCTGAGGCGGCCGGTGTGGTGTTCCGCTACGGTGTCGATCTGCGGGGGCTGATCTGCGAAGGCGAACGCATCAAGGCGGTGCAGACCGCCGAAGGCGATATCGAAGCCGATCTGTTCGTGGCGGCTTTGGGCAGCTATACGCCCGCCTTCCTGCAACCGCTGGGGCTGGATGTGCCGGTCTATCCGGTCAAGGGCTATTCCCTGACCCTGTCCATCATTGATGAACACCACGCCCCTCTGTCCACCGTGATGGACGAAGCGCATAAGGTGGCCATCACGCGCTTAGGCACGCGCATCCGCGTCGGCGGCATGGCCGAGATCGCCGGTTTTTCGAAAGACCTGCCCGAAGCCCGCCTCAACACACTTAAATACGTCGTCGAAGACCTGTTTGGCGGCGCGGGCGACCTGAACCATCCGAACCTGTGGTCGGGCCTGCGCCCGATGACACCGGACGGCACGCCGATCATCGGCCCGACGCGCTTTGGCAATCTCTGGCTCAATACGGGGCACGGCACGCTAGGCTGGACCATGTCATGCGGTTCGGCCAAGGTGCTAGCGGACCTGATCAGCGGCCAGACCCCGGACATCGAAACGGGTGATCTGAGCCTTAAACGTTACGCCGCTTGAGACCTCGATGCGGTTGTAGTCAAATTTAGCTGTTAGGGTATAGCCTGGATTGCCAAGCTCAAATTATACGGTATACATTTTGACATTGCCACGCCTCACAGAGTGATCTCATGAAAGCCCTTCTGCGCGCTACCGCCCTGTCTGTCATTCTCGCCATCCCCGTCCTGCCCGTCTGGGCCGAGGTCGATCCGGCGGTTCAGGCGAAGTTCGAGACGATCTACAAGACAGAGTGGGAATGGCGCGGCAAGCAGTCAGCCGCCAATGAAGATACGCCCGCCGATCAGCGCGGGGGCGGCCTGCCCGACGTTTCAAAAGCCGCTCAGGACAAAAAACTGGCCTACTGGCAGACTGTGCTGAAGCAACTTGATGCCATCGACATCAACAAGTTGTCGGAAAAGGACGCTGACAATTACCGTGTCTATCGCTTTCAGATCGAGACCCTGATCAACGCTCAGGTTTATAAGCTCTACGAGCGCCCGGTGGCCGGTGATACCTCCTTCTGGGCCGATCTGGCCTATATTTCGAGCGGTACCTTCCGCAGCGAAAAGGACTATCTAAACTACATCAAGACACTCGGTGAAATGCCGCGCTATTTCGGTCAGAATATCGACAATATGCGCTCTGGCCTCAAGCGCGGCTTCACCCTGCCGCGCGTCTCGCTAAAAGGCCGCGATGTCTCACTGACGAAAGTGATTGAGGCCAAGGGCGAAGCCAACCCCTTCTATAAGCCGTTCAATCACTTCCCGGCGACTATTCCCGCTGACAAACAGGCCGAACTTAAAAAGCTGGGCCTTGAGGCGATCCAGAAAAGCGTTATTCCGGCGCACCAGAGCGTGCTGACCTTCCTCACGGGCGAATATACGCCCAAGGCCACGTCGTCCATTGCCGCCACCGACTTGCCGGATGGCCGCAACTTCTATCAGGCCCAAATCTACGAATACACCACCCTCACCCTGACCCCGGACCAGATTCACCAGATCGGCCTCGATGAGGTCGCCAAGATTCGCGGCGAAATGGACGCGGTGATGAAGGAGGTCGGTTTCAACGGTGATCTCCGGGCATTCCTGACCTTCCTGCGCACCGATCCGCAATTCTATGCAAAGACGCCGCAGGAGTTACTCGACCGTTCAGCGTGGGCGGCCAAAATGTTTGACGGGAAAGCCGGGGACTACTTCGGGCGCCTTCCCCGCATGCGCTTTGCTATTATACCTGTGGCTCCGGAGATTGCCCCCTTCTATACAAGCGGTCGCGGCGGCCCTGGCGGCTATTGGGTCAACACTTATAATCTGCCCTCTCGCCCTCTCTACTCGGTCATGGCCCTGACCTTACATGAATCAGCGCCAGGCCACGCCTTCCAAATGCCCCTGGCTATGGAAAACAAGGGACTGCCGCCATTTCGTCAGAGTGGTTACATCTCAGCGTACGGCGAAGGCTGGGCGCTTTATTCTGAACGTCTGGGTGTCGAAATGGGCATGTATCAGACGCCCTATGAGCGCTTTGGTATGCTGAGCTATCAGATGTGGCGTGCGGCGCGTCTGGTGGTCGATACGGGTATGCACGCCAAGGGCTGGACGCGCGATCAGGCGCTCGATTTCCTGCGTGAAAACACCGCCCTGTCCGAGCATGAAATCACCACGGAAGTGGACCGCTACATTGCGTGGCCGGGTCAGGCGCTGAGCTACTATCTGGGAGAGATGGCCATCTGGAAGGCGCGCGCCAAGGCTGAAGCGGCGCTTGGTGACAAGTTCGATATCCGCGCCTTCCACGACACGGTACTGGAACTGGGATCCGTGCCGTTACCGGTTATGGAGAAAGCCGTGGACCGCTTTATTGAACGCGGAGGCACAAGCCCTTATAGGGATCAGGACTGAGGCTCTTATGACGTTTCAGATACGCGAAGACGATCTGTCCGATATGCGGGTCCACGAACTTATTAAACTTCACCTGCATGGCATGTTCCAAAACTCTCCGCCTGGACACGTCTTCGCCTTCGATCTTTCTGGCCTGAAAGCCAGAGAAATAACAGTTTGGACCCTGTGGTGGGGCGAGCATGTGGCCGGCATCGCAGCTCTGAAAGCCCATACCCCTGAGCAGGGTGAGATCAAATCCATGCGGACACACCCCGACTTTTTGCAGCAAGGCGTCGGCTCTCGCCTCTTAGCTCACATAATAACAACAGCGCGCGATCGCGGATATAGGCGGATAAGTCTTGAGACGGGTACCGGCTCAGCCTTTGATGCTGCTTTTTTGCTTTACCGTCGGTTTGGATTCACTGAAGGATCTGCTTTTTCAAATTATGAAAAGAGTGACTTCAATCAGTTTTTTCACCTGGATCTTTAAGCGTCCTTAGCCACGCCTTCGATAAGCGGTACAAAACGAACCTCACCCAAATCTTCAACCTCATAGGCATCGATGGTCCGGGTATACCGAAGCAAACGCTGGACCGAGCCGCGCCCCTGCGGCGCAACCATGATCCCTTTAACCTTAAGCTGCGACAAAAGCGGCAGAGGTTCGTTGGGAAGGGCGGCAGTAACGAGAATGCGGTCAAAAGGCGCCTGTTCCGGCCAGCCGTCCCATCCATCAGCGAACCGATAGATAATGTTTTCCATCAAAAGTCGCTTGTGGCGAATTTCGGCTTCAAGCATCAACGACCGATAGCGCTCGATCGTGTATACATAACGGCATAGCCGAGACAGTATGGCTGTCTGATACCCCGAACCTGTACCGATCTCCAGTACACGATGACGGCCTTCGAGTTTCAGGGCCTGCGTCATCAACGCAACGATATATGGCTGGGAAATGGTCTGTCCCGCAGCGATCGGGATCGCGGAATCCTCCCAAGACCGATCCAGGAACAACTCTGGTACGAACAGATCGCGGGGCGTGTACTCCATGGCATGAAGCAGCTTTTCATCCTCAATACCCTGCGACTTAAGACTGGCGAGCAGGCGCTCTATACGGCTCTCAGGCATCGGGGCCTCAGTCATCGATCGATCTCCGGTTGAGGTCTGGCCTGTGAACTTGTTTCGGTGCTGCTCCGCCGAAAAAGCCCTTATAAGCCTGCAAGGTCTCGTAATGAGTAAGATCGAGATGCAACGGAGTTACCGAAATACGGTTTTCAGCCACAGCCTTAAGGTCAGTGCCATCTACAAGGTCGCAGACGTGTCCGTGGAAATCGAGCCAGTAATAGGGACGACCGCGAGGATCTACTCGCTTTACCGCATGCAGATCATGCAAGTCGCGAAATCCCTGCCGTGTCATTTCAACCCCTGTGACCGCCGCATCATCACAATCTGGGAAGTTGATATTAAATATCAGATTTTTCGCCCAACCTTTTGTTAAAAGGGAGGAAACAACAGGCGCACCGTAGGCTCGAGACGCCGCCCACTGGGCCTCAACGTCGAGGTCGAAATCCAGACATTGAGATAGTGCGATTGAAGGGATGCCAAGCGCCATGCCTTGCAATGCGCCGGCGACCGTTCCTGAAAGAGTTACGTCCTGAGCCAGGTTAAATCCCCGATTTACGCCGGAAAGCACCAAATCGGGCGGGGCGGGTAAAAGATCATTGACCGCGATCTGAACGCAATCCGTGGGAGTTCCTGTCACGGCAAACGTTCGTTCATCCAACCTGTGAGCCCGCAAGGGATCATGAAGTGTAATCCCCCTGCCTTTTCCCGACTGCTCATATAACGGCGCGCAAACCCACACGTCCTGTGACAATTGTGCCGCTATATCCCGCAGTACGGTCATGCCATACGCGTCAACACCGTCATCATTTGTCAGGAGGATACGCATGGGACTCACCTTTCGAACTTCGTACTAAAGGGGTATTTGAACGCGCACAAGATGTAGTCGGTTCCTTCCCTGTGGGATCGGCTCATTGGTTGATCGTGCCCCTCGACAGCTGGGCGTATTCCAATTCTCGACAGATATACCCCTCAGCACTACAACCCTTTCATAAGGGCAGGGTTCTCCGGTTTTGATCAGGGGGAAGGTTCACCGCCGCTAGATTGTCGAGCGCTTCGACTCACGCGAGATAAGCACCTTTCTGTGTCAATGCCCTGGTCATCCGACTTCGCATTATGCCTGCGAGATCACGTGTCGTAATGAAAAGGCGTGACAGAACTTAAGTCGATTTGGCGGGACTTGCATCTTCGTTTGTTGTCAGTCACTAGGCAAGAGAGTCTTGGCCGTACCTTCCTCTGACTGAGGGATGAGGCCTGTGAGCGAACGTCATGGTATTCACGCGACCTGGCGTTCTTTTAAAATACGGTTTGAGTGAGAAATGCGATAATGAGAGTATTTATAACCGGGACGGCAGGCTTTATCGGCTTTCATCTTGCTCGCCGGCTGCTTGCTGAGGGGCATATTGTCCATGGCTTTGACGGCTTGACCGACTACTATGATCTCGCGCTCAAAAATGCCCGTCTAGACCTTCTGAAGGCGGAGGCAAACTACACTCACACCCAGGCCATGCTAGAGGAAATGGAGGCTTTGTTGACGGCTGCGGAGGCCTGTCAGCCCGATGTCATCATTCATCTGGCAGGACAGGCGGGCGTCCGTTACTCGCTCGAACACCCTCGGGTATATGTCAACGCCAACATTCTGGGCTCCTTTAATGTGCTCGAGGTCGCAAGGGTTCTTCGACCTAAGCACCTTTTGTTGGCTTCGACGTCCTCCGTTTATGGCGCGAACGAAAAGGTGCCCTTCGAAGAGCACGACAAGACGGACGAGCCTATGACCCTTTATGCCGCTACGAAAAAGTCGATGGAGGTTATGGCACATTCCTATGCGCACCTGTGGCAAATCCCCACGACTGCATTTCGCTTTTTCACCGTCTACGGCCCCTTTGGCAGGCCAGATATGGCACTTTTCAAGTTTGTGAACGCAGCAGAGCAAGGAGAGGCCATTGATGTCTACGGAATGGGCGCCCAACAGCGTGATTTCACCTACATTGACGACCTCGTCGAAGCAATTGTGCGATTGATACCCATCGCACCGTCAGAAGAAAACCGGGTTCCTGAAGACATTGCAAATGACACGCTTTCACGCCTTGGGCCGTTCCGAATTGTAAACCTTGGTGGCGGCCAGCCTGTTAACTTGCTGCCATTCATCGAAACCATCGAAGAAGTCCTGGAAAAACCACTCAAGCGGAATATGTTGCCAATGCAAAAGGGCGATGTCCCGCGTACCTATGCAAGTCCTGAACTGCTTCAGGCTTTAACAGGTTTCGTTCCAAAAATCGGGGTTAAGCAGGGGGTGACGGCCTTTATTAAATGGTTCCGCTCTTACAAGGCAGCAACCTGATCATGGTTACCTTATGCGCAACTTCAACTCGGGCGACCGCCTTTATAATCTCCCTTACTATCGAAGCTTCAAATACTGGTGTTTGAGACAAATGCCAACGTCCGCCCACCGCCCCTGATCAGCACATGTTGCACATTTGGCGGTCACCTCACTCTATGAGTTTTTCTTACCACTATTAGCCCTCGGGTTGAAAAGGGATTGCAATAGCCCTCGGTGAGGGCGCGCTGGAAGCCAGCTTCTGGTATCGCCTACGAAGCGATACGATCTCCCCCCTGTCCCGCTTGTTTGGAGCCCGTCAGCCCCTGTCGGCTATCCACTCCTGAAACTTTCCCGATGCTTTGGGAAAAAGCCAGTTACCCTGGAGGCTGGAAGCACATTTCCGCCACAGTATGCTTTATATAGCAAAAGTGTGACACTTTCGCATCGGTTGTGATAAGTCCTTATACGGACGGGATTATAATCAGAATATATTCGATCACATGGACAAATTTCTTCGGATAAGCAACAACATCACCCAGATACCGCCGAATTATTGAAACGCAACCCTTGATTTTAATCAATGCCTACCACACACTTCCTGCGTTGAGCCCCGCCTTCAAGCCCGTCACATGTTGAGACAACGGATCATACCGCGTGGGACACCGGGAGGGTAGGATGATCGCTGTAAGACGGGAGTCCGAGCAGGTTTATCTCCTGATCAAGCGCGAACTTCTGTCGGGACAGTTTCGCCCGGGCGACCGTGTGGACAGTGCCAGCCTGCGACCGATCGTAGGAACCAGCCACATCCCGGTACGCGAGGCGCTGCAGCGGCTGTGCGGTGAAGGGCTTATCGAGGCCTTCCGGGGCGAAGGTTTCTTCATTCCATATGTGACCGAGACCAGTTTGGCGGGGCAGTTTGAGTTTCAGCACACGGTGCTTGCCTATTGTGCTCACAAAGGGATGCCGGTGGATCCGGAGGTCTTGCGCCAGATCGACTTTGCCGCGCTGCGCGCGCTCCCGAAGGCAGAGGCGACGGCGCGACTGTTCGTCGCCGTGGCGATTGCGTCGCGCAATATAGGCGCCGAACGGGCGGTGCGGCAGGCCAATGATGGTTTGCACGTGGTGCGCACACTGACGGAGGACCTGATTGCCGACCGTCTGCAGGAGTTTGACCATCTGAGCGAGACCTGGCGGGCGGGTGACCTTGCGGCGTTCGAAGCGGCGCTGGCGAGGTATTTTGAGAAGCGGCTGGCGCTGGTGCCGCAGTTTGTGCGCCGGCTTGAGCGGCCTGCGGACCTCACCTGACAGTGCCACGCAATCTCACGCCACAGCTTCCCTAGCCAAGCCCACGCTATATCTCGATTATATTCCAAATATATTATTCATATACCTCCTCACACCCCCTACCGTTGAGTGGCCATAATCCCATGGCAAGCATTCTCAATGGAGGTGACTATGAAAACGACCGAAGACAAGACCGGCGATTTCGCGCCGCTGGTCGAAGACATCATCGAACTGGGCACGGCCAGTACCGAAACCCAGGGTGTCGGTGGCGATCAGCCCGACGGCATCAACCAGCGTTTCCTGAACGCCGGCATCACCCAGGACTGAAACCCGGTGCGCGCGAAGGCTCACTTCGCGCGCACGTTTCGACGCACCGTGTTTCACATGCCGGGAACCTCCCCTCTTTTCGTTTGCCAGTCCAACGATCGGTACGTCTTTCTTGATATCGATCAGGATCGGTACTTCGGGCTTCCCCGCGATCTGGAAGCGCCGTTTGCTCGTTACATGGCCCAGGCGCCCCTCTCAGACGACGAACACCACACCTTGGTGAGGCTGGGTCTCTCAGGACGAGAGATACGCCAGTCCCTTCGTGCGCCTGATTTAGACGTAAGGTATAGTCTGTTTGATCTGAGGCTTCCCGAACCTAAACGCGGTGACACGCTTTCCGCCCTGACCCAACAGATGGTCTGGGGGTTTCGGTTACGTCACATCGGCCTTAAGGCGGTTCTGACGCGTTTAAGCGGGGAGAAAGCCCGGCTGGGACCTGACCCCGCGCAAAGCCTCGGCCGTTGCCTCGCCCTGGCCAGTGCTGCGAGACACTCCGAACGCTGGATCGCCAGCGAGACCCAGTGCCTGCGGCGTTCGCTGGCACTGATGCACCTCCTGCTGCGGAACGGTCTGACGGCCGAACTGGTTATAGGCGTGAAGACCAAGCCCTTTGCGGCGCATGCGTGGGTTCAGGCGGAAGGGCACGTACTCAACGACACGGTTGATGAGACGCGGCGCTTTACGCCGATACTGGTCGTCTAGGATGCCGTGGGCGTTTTCCGGGATATTTAGATGGCAGAGCGACGCGACTGGAACGCCAACCGGAAACGGTGGTGCTCCCGTCATTTTTGCACACCGGAATCTGACCCTCTTTCAGGAAGGCAAACTGCCCGCCCCGGTTTTCATCGGGACCTACGGCTGTGTTTTCGGCTATCTCTTTGATCGCCAAGCGGCGGACGCTCGGGTCTTGCGTTTCGACCCTGATGAGGTCGAGCGGATAATCAGCTCCAATGGGCAACACCTCCTTACCCGTTACTGGGGCGCCTACGTAGCGATCTGGCAGGAGCCGACTCGTGAGGCGCTGACTTGCCTGCGGGACCCCAGCGGCATGATCCCCTGCTATCTCATTCGAAGGAGCGATTGTGTCTTCTTCGCATCGGATGCGGGCGCTTTCCGTAACCTGACCCCTCGGCCCCGCCCGGACTGGGCGGGCTTGCGACGTTTCTTGTATGCCCATGAACTGAAATCCCGTCAGACGGCGCTGCAAGACGTTGCGGAGGTTTTGCCGGGTGAACGTATTCGCTGCGATGAGACACAATCAAAGGCGGAAATGGCGTGGTCGCCCTGGGATTTCACGCGCCGGCATACAAATGCGACGCCAGAGGCGCTGGCGGACGCCGTGGCTGCGGAGGTCGACAGGGTCGTCAAGGCCTGGCGCAGCGCGGTCGCCCGTCCGGTGCTCAGTCTCTCCGGCGGGCTCGACTCCTCGGTCCTCGCGGCATCGCTGGCACGGACTGGCCAGGAGTGGTCGGCGCTGAACATGGCCTACGCCGACGCCGGGAGCGACGAGCGCGACTATGCCGGCGAGGTCGCCGCTGCCTACGAGGTCCCTCTCTTCCGCGCCACGCACCATTTGTCCGATGTAAACAGTACCGTAGCCACATCGGGGCACCTGCCGCGTCCACTGGGGCACGCTTTTGGTCAGAGCCAGTCGAAAACGCGTCAGGCATACCTCGACGCTGAAGGCGCCGATGCCCTGTTTGTCGGTGAAGGTGGCGACAACGTGTTTGCCTATATGCAGTCGGCCACGCCCGTCGTTGACCGTTATCTGATTGAGGGGCCTCGTGGCGCGTGGCAAACGGTGCTGGACATCTCCGATATGACGCGGACGAGTGTGTGGACGGTCATGCGGTTGGCGGCGGCGCGGTGGCAACGCCACGATCCCCGCTATGTCTGGACGGGCGACGCGTCACTGCTCAGTCCGGCCACCGAGGCGTCGTTAGCCACTCTCCCCCTATCTCATCCGTGGCTCGAAGCCCCACCGGGGGCACTGCCGGGCGAAGCGACACATATCTCCATGCTGTTGCGTATACAGGGGACGCTCGACGCCGGCCCGGCCCGGCACCGGCCCACGATTATCGCGCCGCTGCTCAGCCAGCCTCTGCTCGAGCTATGTCTTGGGATCCCAAGCTGGCGCTGGTGTCAGGGTGGCATCAACCGGTCACTGGTCCGACGCGGGTTTGCCGGGCGTCTGCCGCAGCGCGTACTGTGGCGGGTCTCAAAGGGCGGAGCGAACGTCTTTTGCATGGACGTCATTGAGCGGGATCGGCCGCTTCTTTGCGCGCACCTCTGTGACGGTCGGCTGGCCCATGCCGGGCTTTTGGACGTCACGCGGATCGAAGCGGTTTTGACCTCGAAAGCGCCGATCCCATCGCCGCTTCACCTGCGGATTTCTCAACTCGCCGAGGCGGAAGCGTGGGTACGGCACTGGGAGGCGGATTGAAAAGGCGTCCCGGTCTGGCGATGACCGGGACGCAAGGTACTGGCGCGTTTTTTTTAACCGGAGACGCGCCTGAATCGTCAGGGCGTTGGCGCTGCGCGCATAGCCTTCCAACGCTGGTACTGCGCAGCCTTTTCCGGTGCGGGATCGACCTCGTCCTTCAGCCAGAAACGAAACCAGTCGATGTTGCGGTCATAGATGGCCTTACGGTGAGCGGGTTGCCATTTGGCGTGGTGTTCATCGGGAAAGACATACATTTCAACGGGTTTGCGGGCTGACTTAAGGGCCGAAAACGCCTCCAGCGCGCCTAGATACTCGTCATCGGAGACCTGAAGGAGGATCGGCAGGTTGAGACGGTCCGTGTTACGTCGCCAGGACATGGGGCGCCAGAACACGTCATTCGGTTCTGCGAGGCTCGGATATCCCATCTCGTTCAGCCATTGCGCCGTCTCCGGCCCCACGAGCGCCCCGACGGAGGTCGCCTCCTCGCAACAGCCGCTCAGGCTGGCGACCTTGAAGCGTTGAGAGTTCAGCAAGGCGAACTGGGCGGTGGACGCGCCATTACTGAACCCGGTCAGGCCGATACGAGCCGTGTCGATGACACCCAGGCGGTCGACGGCGTCGATACCGGCTTCGAGACTGCTGAGGACATGACGGAAGTCCACCCAGTCCACGCGGTTCAGCTGGTTGACCTCGGCTGGCGTTTCAGCGGTCAGGGTGCCGATGTCCGTTGGCCTCTGGACGCTTAAAACCGCAAACCCCTGCGCTGCCAGAGGAAAGATGGGGTACTCGTCGCCGGTGCCGCCTTTGAGAAAGCCCCGCGACTCGTATCCCACGATGATGAGCGGCCGCTTTTGGCCCGCCTGATAATTCGGGGGCAGGACGAGATCGCCGTAGGCCTCGGTGCCGTAAGGGGTCCGCCAGGTGAGGCGCTGAACGTTGCCGAACCCCCAGCTTTGAATGTGCGGGTTCGGGTCATAGACCGGCCGCAAATCGCCGTTTCGCGTGTCGATGCGGACTATACGGCGCGGCTGCGTTGGCCCTTCTTCTGCGCAGATGAGATCGTCAGCGACGGGCTGACACCCTATGATCAGATGGGAGGTCTTGAGCAGCGACCGTGGGGTCCCCTCGCCTATGGACCAGCGGTACAGACCGAGAGCGGCCTTGCGCCAGCCTTGACGGCGCCAGAAAACGAGGTCCTTGCCGGAAGGGCTCCACCACAGGGCCACGATACCGCGACAGGGCGCATCGCAAACCGTTTTGACGCCTGAGCGACGTACGTTCAGGACGGGACTGTCGCCAGGGCGACGGCTAAGACGCGTGGTCCATGCCCACGCGTGACCATGCCGCGCCGACAAAATGGCCCCCGCCGGCGGCGCATCCGGATCCGCCGACGATAATGACCGCCCCGGATTTTCAGCGGTCGCAGCCCCGGACTCCCCGTCGGGAAACACCGATAAACGTCGGCGGCTGAGGGGCTGCGGGGGATCGAAGGGCGAAGGCCGCACCATAGGGAGGAACCGCGCGTCGTAGAGATAGCCGTGACGGCTTTCGGCCAGGCGTCTTGCCTCCGTCTCGGGCGTCCCGGATCGAACATCGAGCCACAGGTGCTTTCCGTCAGCCGACCAGTCGAGCGCCTCAAGCGTTCCCTCCCCTGACCCAACGGTGCGCGCGTCGCTGCCATCGACGCGGACGAGACGGACACCGATACGTCCCTCGTCCTGACGCACATAGGCGATCCATCGCCCGTCCGGCGACCATTTTGGGGTGATGACCTCGGGATAACCGGTCGGGACCTCTGAGGTGTGCACCCCGGAACCGCGCTGCCGGATAAGCTCACCGCCCCTATCGACCACCCTTGCGTCCCCCGTCACCAGATCAATGACGCGCAAGGTCAATTCATAGCGGTTTTGCAGCGGATCGGCGCGGCGAAGGTGAACCGCCACATAACGGCCATCGGGCGACAGGGCGAGAAAGGGGCTTCGCAGATCATTGCCCCCCAGCGGCCCCATCTCCTCGAGGCTCAGGAGGTCATCGGTTGATATCGCCTCACGCGCTGCGGTGACCGGGGCAGCGGCTGGCGTTTTAACGTGGGCCTGCGCCCCGGCGGCCACGAGATATCCCGTGACCGCCAGGCCCACCACGAAGGGTGGACGCATGTTACCAGCTCTTTGTCAGGGTGAGCGCGACGGTGCGCCCGATGACTGTGGTGTTGGTGCTGTCGAAGCTGATCCCTTCGAAATCCAGCGACGGACTGTAAGCGATGGGCGGGTCCTGATCGAAGAGATTGGTGACCGCGAGCGCGAGTTTCACGCCACGAAAGGCCGGAACCGTGTCCCCGAAGCGCCATGAAAGGGTCGCATCGGCCGTGGTCCACGCCCCGATACGCCTGTTGGGCGACACACCGGTATCGTCCTCTTCGGCGATATGATTGACGAAGCCGGCGGCGCTGAACGCTCCACGGGTCCAGGTCAGCCCCGCCCGCGCTTTGAAGGCCGGCACGTTGAAGATGGTACCGGACAACTGGAATTCCGGAGTGGTGGTGAGAGTTTGCTGCCGGACGTCCATCCAGGTGGCATTCAGCGCCGCGGACAGACCCCCGCGGGCCAGGGCAAAGCTTTGTCGATAGCCCAGATCGACCCCTTCGACGGTCTGCGCGGTCGCGTTGGCGTACCGGTTTTGCTGGACGGCGACGACCGTAGCCGGATTGTAAGCGGCGCCGGAGAAATTGGTGAAGGTGGAGGCGCCGGCGATCAGATCGGACTGTCGGGCGGGCGACGGGTTCCATTCGACGAAGGCCGCGAAAATCGGATTGCTCAGACCTGCGGAGGTCGGACTGATCGGTTGAATGACCCGGTCTCGGTAGTCGATATCAAACCAGGTCGCCGACAGGACCATGGATCGGATCCCTTCCGGACGGTATTCCGCGCCGAAGGTGCGTGAGGTTGCCCGCTCAGGACGCAGGTCGCGGTTGCCGCCCCAGGTCATCAGAGCGGTACCGCCACCGGTGTATCCGAAAGCAGATGCCCGATAAAGATAGAGGAGCGGCGTCTGGTACATCTGGAGGAAGGACGGCGCCTTGAAAGACTTGCCCCAGCTCGTGCGCACCGTGAGACCGGAGACCGGTACGTATCGCAGACCGACACGGGGATTGGTGGTGCTGCCAAAGTCGCTATAGCGCTCGGTGCGGGCAGACAGGCTGAGATCGAGCGCCTGCAAGCCGATGCGGTTCTCGGACGCGGAGATTAGCGGAGCGAGGACCTCCGCGAAGAGGTAATCGACGTGGCGTTCGCCCTGATAGAAGTTGCGGCGGGAGGCCAGCCCATTGGCGAAGCTCTCGGTGCGCCGCCCGCCTCCGATCGCACCCTTGATCGTGCCCGTGGGCCCGGAGACGATCGGCCCATCGGCGACGACCTCGAGATACTCGATTCCATTGCGGAAATTGGACTGCCCGACATAGCCCGGCGCGCGCGTCCAGACGCTGTTGCGGCTGCCGGCGAGACCCGCCGTGGCTTTCAGGCCCCAGTCCCCGATGTCCATATCGAGCGTCCAGGCAAGGTTGTAGTTCGGGTTGTAGCTGGTGATGTAGTAGGCGTCATAGTCCTTGAGATACTGATCGACGCTCGAGACTGTGCGGTCCGAGACCAGGCCATCGAAGGACAGAGACAAGGTGGGCGTGAGGTCGCGCCCGAGGCTGACAAAGGCCGATCGCCGCGTCTGGGGCCTCAACAGATTGCTGGCGGGCGCTGCGGCTTGGGTAAAGTCACGCTGACCGGCGGTAATCCCCTCCTGATCGCTATATTCGACATTGAGAAGCGCGTGGCCTTCGGCACTGCTGCGTCCGATCAGCGCCGAGTAGGTCTGTTCAAATCCGCCGCCCTGGGTGGTGCCTCCAAGACGGGCACTGACTTCGGCGCCGTCGTAATTTTTTCGGAGAATGATGTTGGCGACACCAGCGACGGCATCCGACCCATAGAGGGCTGAGGCGCCATCGGTCACGATTTCGATGCGTTGGACGGCGGCGAGCGGAATGCCCGAGATATCAACGCCCTGGAAAAACGAGTCCGACGCCAGGCGGTGGCCATTGAGCAGAACGAGGGTCGCGTCCGTACCCAGTCCGCGCAGATTGAAGGTGGAAGCGTTGGTGATGTTCTGGTTGCCGATATTGGTGGGGCCTGAGCCGACCACGGTCGGGTTCTGGCCACCGGCGAAGTTTTCGGGCAATCCGCGCACGACGTCGCCCAACTGGCCGTATCCGGCGGCGTCGAGGTCTGAACGCCCAACGCTGCGCATTGGGGCGGTCGGCTGGCTGTTGCGAATATAGCTGCCGGTGACGATCACTTCGGTGGGTTCGGCTTCGACAGCGGCGGCACCTGCACTACCTTGTCTCTCCGACACCTTTAGATAGATGACGCCTGCGTCTTCCGAGCCCACCTCAAAGCGCGTATTGGCCAGAAGGATCGCCAGCGCCTCCTTGCGGGTGTAACTGCCTTTGAGTACCGGGGCGGTGGTCCGGGCGGCTTCGGCGTAGTCAAACATGAGCTGGAGGCCCGACTGCCGCGCAAAGGCGTTGAGCGCCGCCGCGGTGGACTGGGCCTCGATGACATAGACTTTTCTATCCTCGGCCGCGATGGCCCCGGCGGTGCCGAGGAAGAGGGCCAGTGACAGGGTACAGACGGAGACGTGGTTACGGAGTGTGGTGCGTGAAACGGACATAGCGGTATCCCCTGATTGATATGTCACTCGTGTGACACTGGACCGCTTGATAAAAATACGGGGGCTTCCCCTACACGCTTACGCTGGATTTGATCCCTACACGGAAAACGCTGACTATCGCGAAAGAATGATGGTGTTGTCCTGCTGCGTCACATGGATGCCGAAGGAGACTTCGAGCCCGGCCAGAAGCCGCGCCGGATCGCGGTTGGTGAAACGACCGCCCAGCTGTATGGCGCCGAGTTCCGGATTGGCGATGATGATCTTTCGGTCAAGATAGCGGTTGTATTCTTCGACGACTTCACTGAGGACCTGACCGTTGAGGACCAGTTCGTCGGTGCGCCACCCGGTGAGAAAATCGAGATCGTTGGTCGAGACGGGCCGGACGCGCTCTTGACCCTTAATGAGAATGGCCGCCTGGTGGGCGTTCACGCGCAAGGGCGGCGCTCCGTCCTGAGATACGGTGGCGGTTCCGGCGAGACTGATGATGTCGAGTGAATTGTCGCGCAGCCGGGCGATGTATTCTCCGGGACCCAGAGACGCGGCGTGCGGTCCCGCCTTCAGCTCAAGGCCGCGGCCGGACACGGGGACCTTGACGGCGACTTCCCCGCGCTTCAGCCACAAGGTCCGCTCGTCGCCATTGATCTTCCAGGCCGCCCGACTGTCGGTGTTCAGTTCGATCTCACCGCCATTGGGAAAAACGACGGTCTTGCGTTCACCGACGCGGGTGGCGGCTTCAACGCGCCCGCTGGTCAGGATAAACAGGGCCATGCCCGCCAATGAGGCGACCGTCACAACGGCGGCTGCGCCGCCTATCTGCAACAGGCGCCGCCGCGTCGTCAGCGGAGCCGATACCTGAACCCTAACTGGCTCCGGATCGGCCAGACCGCGCAGGCGTTCCATCTGGCGCATGGAGGCGTAGATTCGGGCGAAGGCGGCGGCGTGGCGCGGGTCGGCGGTACGCCAGGCCTCGAAGGCGGCCTGATCGCCCTCGCCGCTATCCATGCGGGCAAACCACTGTGAGGCGGTCTCCATAATGTCATCGACGGATGTCGAAGATTCGGATGTCATGCGTTTGCCACCCTTCGAGGGCCCGAAACCGCGCCGGGCGGCCTGTCGATCAGAGCATAATTCAATTCAGGGTTACAGTCTAATCGCTGTCGCGCGAAGACCGACGAAGGGCGCGCGGTGTGCCCACGACGCCGCCGCGCGCGAGCGGACCAAGGCCTTCCAGCCCGGCCACTTCGACGGCCTTGGCGAACTGATAGGCGCCGCGCGCGATGTGGTAATCGACGCCCTTGACCGTCATGCCCAAAAGCCGGGCAATCTCTTTGACGGACAAGCCCTGCAGGCGGCGCATCATCAGGACGCGTCGCGTCATATCGGGCAGCCCATTGAGGGCGGCCAAGCCGACCTTAAGCTGCTCGCGCATGGCCACTGCCTGAAAGCCATCCGGCTCAGACGAAGAAAACTCCAGTGTCTCAAAATCCGGCAGGGCCTGAAAGGCCACTACCCGGGCACGACGGATGCGCTGAACCCCCAGATTGAAGATGGTGCGCATGACGTAGGCGCGAGGATTCTCAATTGACCGCCAGCCCTCCCCGTCCAGCACATTGGCGTAGGCATCGTGCAACAGGTCACGCGCCGCCTCGACGTCCCCCATCATTCGCCGCGCCACCCGCAGATAACTGCGCTCATGAACCACAACGAAGTCTGCAAACCAGCGGTCAACGTCGCGAACCCAACACGAACTCGAAGAAAGCGACGAAGACGAAGACGAAACCTGAACCGGGCTCTCCCGATTAAGCCCCTGATAGAAGTACCGTTCAGCGACCTTCAAAACCTCCGCAGCCACCGAAAGCCGCGCGTGGCTGACACGGCGCTCGCCCGTTTCAATCTCCTGCCATTCCAGGGCTGAAATCCCAAAAGCACCGGCCAGATGTTCAATGGACATACCCAACTCGAGACGTCGCGCCCTGAGGCGTGCGCCGATATGGACGTCTGATGCTCGGTTGTGAGGGGTCATGGCCACACTCCCCGAGGTTCCAATGGGCGGTACGTCCCCGCCTGAGGAAGCCTCCTTCGATCCTGGTGATCGGGGAGTTAGAAAACCGTCGTTACTCGGTCCCTATGGCCTTTAGCCGGGGCCTATTGCATACGCCATAGGCTCCCCGACCATAAGTCAAGGAAGGCAGCACCGAAATTGTCGGCACTCACAAGTAACGATAGGGGCTTTCTACGACCCCAGCGCTGCACGTACAGCGCCGTCAAGAATCTTACATAAAAACGGGGAGGAACGCCAGTGCGATTACGACCTCGGCGGGTACTGTCACACCGTCACTTCAACAGAAGCAGATCGCGCTGGCCGTCAGCAGCACCGCCCCACCTGCTCAACGATCACCGCAGAAGGCCTGCGTAACCACCGTTGATCATCTCCGTTGCATACCGAAGAAGCCGCCTTGTCCGGAGCCTCAGATAATCAGAGCCATCGTGCCAATCGTCGCGGACAGCCTTCTCGCCAAAGAGTGCGCACGCAATCTCTCTCTGGCTGGCGCCGGCGCGCCAGGCGTCATGGGCACGCGCTGCCAGCACCCAGCGCTCGGCCTTAGTTTCAATAGGATAAAGCTTGGGAAGAAATCGGCCTTGCTGGTGCAATCCAACCAGACGACGAAGGCTCAGAATACGGGTTTCGAGGTGCTTAAAACCCGAAAGTGCGTAGCGGAGATAAACAGGCCCTTTGAGAACCGTGCCTTCAAGAACGAAAAGCTGTAGGTGATGTATGCCGTCAGATAACAGCACAACCTCAAACCCTTCCTCCATGACAAGCACCGTCGCCAGCTTCCCATAAATGTGGAGGTCAAAGGCGTTCTCGGTGGTGAACGCAGGTAGTGTGCGGACAAGTAAAACTGATTTGTCCCAATCCGGTCGCCAAAAGACCTTTTCGTGCTGCTCTCGGCCGTAAGGCTCAACGACGAAAGGATACCCCCCAGCGACCTGCGTCCGAGGCCACCCGTCCCCGAATGACCCCTACGTCGCCGGGTCCCGATCGTACCAGTCTGCGGTCCTGCCCCTGCAAGCCCTTTTGATAATCTGGGTTTCGTTTGAGCCACGCCCACGCCCACCCGACCCTATCCGTCGCCGCCAACGCGTCGTAGTGGCGGCTATCTAACCACTCGAATGCCATCATGAGCCCCACCCCTTGAGCCACCTCAAGCGATAAGAAATAGCATATTACCGCTAAAGTTGCAAATTCTTGTTTCTTCACGAATGGTTGGGATGAGGAGCGCTAGATGTTCCGCCCCTGTGGACTATTCTCAACGTCTCATTCGCGCCCAAAGGCGACATTTCGGAGTAGCAGCAAAATCCCATTACCGGACATTTGGCGGGTGTCATCAGATCCCGTTATCGGACCTACAGCGGCTAACGAAAGCTCGCGTTTTCGACCTTCACTTGAGCTTGTCGCTCTGATGCTACGCCTTGGTCGATGCGCATAAATTTCCAGCAACTTTCCGATGATCGGGAGTATCGTTTGGAGGCGACCTGAATTATGATATGAGGAACTATTGTTTCCCATATTCATTCTTAAGTGGGAACACTACCGATGAGGCTTCACTCGGTCACAGGCTGGCATGACTCTAGTTCCGAAACTGTCTTTTTCTACAGTTGCCGCTTGGCTGCTCCCTTTAATGTTCACGTTGCACCTCGTGGCACACACGATCTTCATGCAGGTCGCGCCAACGCAACTATGTACCTATCACAACGAACTCGAACGGGAATGCGGAGATGGTCACTGGAGTTTGGCCATGGAAACATTGCTATTTATAGAGGCATGGATTTCTATCGCCGGAATGGCAGCAGCGATATTCGTATTATTGAAGGGGAACCTCAAGCTCTGGGGCAAAATGGGTCTACTTTTCTCGTCGATACTCGCCTTGATGATCTTCGCGGACGCGGCCTACTACTCCGGTGATCATTAGGCTCAGAGGGACACCACGACCCCATAACCGCTAGACGGTCGCCTCAGTGCCCTTACCGGACATTCGGCGGCTGCCGAAAGATCCCATAACCGGACGTTTCCGAGACGAATAAATGCTCCTAGCTTCAAGCTATCGTTGATATCAAAGGGGGTCGTGTTATCAGTAGGTATGGGATTTGCGATATCAAAGAAATAAGGGTTTCAGAAAATATTGGACAAAATTAAATGAATAAGGAGTGGTCTCCATATCGTGTAATGAAACTATTAGAAATTGACATGCCAAATGGGGAGGATCGTATTGATGAGGTGTTAAATCACTTTTATAAATCGGAAGATTGCCTTGATTTAAAAATGTCTATTTTATCGAAAAACGAAATAATTTCTCGGCGCGCTCTTTATATAACGTCAGAATTGGGAATAAAGTGTTGCTCCTGTTTGTCCGCCATATTGAAAAATGTAAATCACCCTCATGAAAAAGCTAGATTATTTGTTTTAAGTTCTATTTTTGACTGTATAAATTATTTAAATTCCTCCGACATTTGTGTTCTTTTTTCCATGTTTGATGATGTTTCAGATCTCGTCAAGGGGAGTCTGATTTCTCTATTATCTAAAATCGACGCGAATTTGATTTTCGAGGGGGCAAAATTGTTTTTGGCCTATAATAAATTGGATTTAGATGCAGAATTATTATTTACTCCGGCAATTGTAGATGAAATTATTCAAATGCTAAATAAATCCAATCGTTTTATTTTGTTTTTGGGGTATGTGTTTTTATTGAAGTTTCATCTATCTGGGGAAGATATCTCAAGCGTCCTTGAGCTATGCGATGTTCCCAAAATTGTACGCGAGTTGCTCTTCGCGTAAAGTGAAACCGTAAATTTGTGCAATTCTGGCCCTCTTGAGGTCGATTTTCGCGTCCAGCTCGCCCCCTAACCGCCTGCAAAGCAAGATTGCCACTTCCGCTCTTCGCGGATGTTTTGGTGCTGCCGATGTCGCCTTCGAGCCATTAGGCACCTGCGCGCCCAGAGCGGTCATTTGGAGAGGCCGAAGATTTCATTACCGGACGTCGTGAGGTTTGGTCGTGCGGCCGCCTGTTAACGCATTGGAGCGGTCACCTGCCATATCGTTTCGAGTACGGGCGTCCGCCAGATTTAGGCGGTTCAGTTCGCCGCACGGTACTTGGCAGAAAACTCAGCCCTGCCAACCTTAAGTTCCGACGCCACATATTCCCTGTTGGACTTATCTATTTCCATCACAGCGTCCACGGATTTTGCGATAGTCGGCGTTTTGTACAGTTGCGCCAATGATTTTAATTCATCAATATTAAACCGTTTTGCCAAGTAGGAAACGAAATGATCTTCAATGTTTGATTTTAATGAATCCCTCCCGGCTATTAATATTGGCTTGAAACGGGCCCTTTCAGTCTCTGTTAGGGCTTCGAGCGGTAAGCGACTGTTTACGGATTCTAACAATCGATAGACGAAAATATCGTTCATGGCTTTCTCAAGCACACGCTTATTTCCGCTCAATGCAAATACCACCTTTGCTGCCTCGGCGTCTTCTCTAGACGTAAAGACAGTGCCATTTGCGAACGAATATGAAGTGCCGGCTTTCATCGCCGAAACAATATTTTGAGCCGTTTTCTGAACATAATTGTCGAATTTTTTCAGATCAAAAGCCTGATTAGACGCCATGTCCGAGACAAACCGGGCACCTAATGGAGAGGTATTAATACCGATCAGCTCTTCTACATCGGCTGAATTCAATCTTGGCGCCATATCATGCACTGCCCGGTCATCCAGACGCATGACAAGACGTTGGCATATTGGAGAAACGATCGCCTCAAAACGCTCTCTCTGTGCTGCCGTCAACGATCCGCCCGCGTCAGCGAGGACATCCTCTAACAAGCTCTCCCTGAGACGTTGAGCCATCATAACATTTGCCTGGTGAAGGCCGTTAACAGCCACCAGCCGTTTCACGCGTATCTCGTGGTCCGACCTCTGATGTTCAGAGTTAGCGGAATTGGCCGCCAGAGCGTGCTCAGGAAAAAGGGCGATCGCAATAAATAAGAGAAGAGATCTGAAAAGTGCCATTCTTTCCTCCATGTTTTCCGTGCTCCAGCTATTTCTGACTTTAAGCGCCCAGGAGCCTTCCAGCCAGCAGCAACCTCTTCTTTACGTCGGTGTTGTTTTCGTATCGCCCGCTTTAACAGCCGTATCGGCGATCTTCCATGATATGAAACGCGCAAATTCATGAACACTGACTCGCTTGATAATGACAGCTTTCGATGACACTACGCGGCACTCCTGCATGTAATGGCCCATGATGATTTTTACTCCGCTTAGCGCGGCGTCAGAAACGGTCATCATCGGGGTGCGTGTGGGTGACTAAAAAATTCGCGTCTCCTTACACATCGACGCGGTTTGACTTCCGCTTTTTCTAAGACCCTAAGTTGCCGCGCGTCGGCTTTGGGCCAAAACCAGCCCCCGACCGCGCCCTCCCTCACCGAAAATCCCGGCTCTTCTGAACCCAGCCGCCGCCCTGCGCTCTGGCCACCCGCGCGTCCTGTCCGGGCCCGCCATTGCGGAACTCATCGCCCGGCATACGGGGCACGCTCAACGGCGTATCGCGCTCACCGATACTAGCCAGAAGCGGTGACAGATCAAAGACGGAGCGCGCGATAAGATGGACCACCTCGCCTTCGCGCTGGATGTAGCCGTTGATGGCCACAAACGACGAGCCATAGACGGCGGCCTTATGAGCGGCCGCCACCTTCTCCCAAACCACCACATTGGCGTCGCGGGTCTCGTCTTCCAGCGTCATGAACATCACGCCATTGGCCGAGCCGGGCTTCTGGCGGACGAGCACCATGCCCGCCACGCTGACGAGGCGCCCATCTTTTGAGGCCATGGCGTCCGCGCAGGTCATCAGGCCGCGCTGGCGAAGCTCTTCACGCAGGAACGAGACGGGATGGGTCCCAAGCGTCAGACCCAGGTGATTATAGTCTTCGACCACCCTGGCCCCGGCCGTCATGGGTTTGAGGATCACTTGGGGTTCCGGCATTGCAGACGTCTCCCCTGCCCCCGTCTCCAGATGATCGAACAGCGGTAGAGGATCATCGCGCAGGGCACGGATGGCAAACAACGCGTCCCGACGGTTCAGACCGAGGGCGGGAGAGAAGGCATCGGCCTTGGCCAGTTGTCGCAGCGTCACCACCGGCGTGCGGGCCCGCTTCCACAGATCGGGAATGGATGTGAAGGGGTGATCTCCGCGGTGCAGGATCATCCTGGCAATGTCCGCGCTCTTGAGCCCTTTGACGAGCCGAAAGCCTAACCGCACGGCATAGCGTCCCGGTCGGTGTGTCTCCTCCAGCGTACAGTCCCAGCGCGAGGCATTGACGCAGACCGGGCGGACCTCCACGCCATGTTCCTGAGCGTTGCGCACCAGCTGCGCCGGGGCATAGAAGCCCATGGGCTGGGAGTTCAGGAGCGCGGCACAAAAGACGTCCGGGTGATGGCATTTCATCCAGGAGGAGGCATAGGCGATCAGGGCGAAGGAATAGGCGTGCGACTCCGGAAACCCATAGGAGCCAAACCCTTCCAGCTGGCTGAAGATCTGCTCAGCATAGTCTTGCGTGTAGCCGTTTGTGAGCATCCCCTGCACGATCTCGTCGTGGAATTTTGAGACGCCGCCGGTGTGTTTGAAGGTGGCCATGGCGCGGCGGACCATATCGGCGCGCCCCGGCGAGAAGCCGGCCGCCTTGATGACAACCGACATGGCCTGCTCCTGAAACAAGGGTACGCCCAGGGTTTTCGAGAGAATGGCTTCCAGTTCCTTTGAGGGATAGGTGACCTCTTCCGTGCCCTCACGCCGTCGCAGGTAGGGATGGACCATGCCGCCCTGTATGGGGCCAGGCCGGACTATGGCGACCTGCACCACAAGGTCATAGAAGGTCCGTGGTTTGGTACGTGGCAGCATGGCCTGCTGGGCGCGGCTTTCGATCTGGAAGACGCCGACCGTTTCGGCCTTGCGGATCATGGCATAGGTGCGCGGGTCTTCGGCCGGGATGGTGGCCAGGTCCAATTCTATGCCCTTGACCTCGGCGAGCATATCGAGCGAGCGCTTCATGCACGACATCATGCCAAGCCCCAGGCAATCGACCTTCATGAAGGCCAGCACATCGATATCGTCCTTGTCCCATTCAATGACTTGCCGCGCCTTCATGCGCGCGGGCTCTATCGGCACCAGCTCATCCAACCGGTCGTGGGTCAGGACAAAGCCGCCCGGGTGCTGGCTTAAGTGCCGGGGCACGTTCATCAAGAGCAGGTGCAGGTCGATGGCGAGTTTCAGGCGCCGGTCATTGAGATTGAGGCCCAACCCTTCGGCCTCGGCCAAAGTCATACCGCCCCGGTGCCAGTGCGTCACCTGTTTGGAGATCAGCTTGATCGTGTCTTCGGGATAGCCCATCACCTTGAGCACGGCCCGGATGGCCCCGCGCGTGCGGAACCGCGTGACCACGGCGGTAAGCGCGGCGTGCGAACGGCCATAGGTCTCATAGACCCATTGCAGCACCTCCTCACGCCGCTGGTGCTCGAAGTCCACATCGATATCGGGCGGCTCCCCCCGCTCTTCGGAAATGAAACGCTCGAAGAGAAGATCATTGCGGTCCGGATCGACGCTCGTAATGCCCAACACAAAACAGACGCAAGAGTTGGCGGCCGAGCCTCGCCCTTGGCAGAGGATGTCCTGCGAGCGGGCGAAGTTGACGATGGCGTTGACCGTCAAAAAATAGGGCGCGTAGTTGAGCTTCTCGATCAGGGTCAGTTCATGACGCAGAAGGTCGATGACCTTTTGTGGCACGCCTTCCGGGTAGCGTCGCTTCGCCCCTTCCCAGGTCAGCTTTTTGAGGGCGTCGATGGCCGACAGCCCCGGTAAAAGCTTTTCTTCCGGATATTGGTATTTAAGCTCGTCGAGGCTGAAACGGCACTGATCGGCGATCTCGACACTGCGCCTTAAAGCCCCCTCGTAGCCCGGAAACAGCCGATACATCTCCTCCGGCGTCTTCAGATAGCGATCGGCGTAGCGGTGGCGCAGATCCCCCAGGGTGTCGATGGTACAATTGTGCCGGATGCAGGTGACCACGTCGTGCAACTGGTCGCGCTCATGGACATGATAGAGGACGTCATTGGTAACAACGGTGGGGACGCGCACCCTAGCCGCCAGGTTCGACAGCTCATGCAGGCGCAGATGATCCCCCTGCCGGCGGCGCAGCGTCAGCGCCACATGGGCGCGCTCGGCAAAGATGGTCTTGAAGCGGCGCAGGCGCTGGGCGCAGACCTCGTCGGCCTCGTCCGGAATGAAGATGCCGATCAGGCCTGCGTTGAAGTCCTCGACATCCTGCCAGCTGAGGTCGCACCGGCCCTTGCCGCCCCGCGCCTTGCCCACCGTCAAAAGCCGCGATAGTCGCGCATAGGCCGCCCGGTCGGTGGGATAGACGAGCAGCGACGAGCCATCGGTCAGATCAAGGTGGCAGCCGACGATCAGGCGCACCCCCGTGGCTTTGGCGGCGACATGGGCACGCACCATACCGGCGAGTGTGTTGCGATCAGCAATGGCAAGCGCCTCAAGACCCAGTGCCTGCGCCCGCACGAACAGCTCATCGGGGGATGAACAGCCCTGCAGGAAGGAGAAGTAGGACGCGCACTGAAGCTCGACGTAAGGTGGCTGCATCAGTCGAACTTCCCATGCAGATACCAATTGAGAGAGCCGGTGCCCATGTGTTCGCCGTCCCCGGCCCGGAAGACCCAGAAGCGCTCACCCGTGGCGGTTTCAAGGATATAGTAGTCGCGCACCTTGCCGGTTTCGGTGTCGCTGACCCACCATTCCCCCTTGACGCGTTCGGGGCCATCGGCACAGACGACGCTGTAGCGCTGACCGCGCCAGGTAAAGGCGCGCGGCGGATGATCGGGCAAGGCCGCCAGCGCCTGCACCGGTTCGGGGCGATAAAGGCGCGCCGGGCGTCGATAACGGGCATTGCGTGAGGAGCCTGTCCCGGATGCCGAAGGCGCGATCCGTCTGACTGAGCGCTCCGGGATGTCGCTTGCGACTTCCACCGCGCGGTAAAGTCGACCCTCGCCGTAGCGGTTGCTGAGCGTGTCCCATAGGTCTTCGACGTCCGGGCGGCCGGGCGCGGCAAAGCGCGTGGCGACCTGGGTGAAGGACAGCGGTTCGACCAGAGGGGCGGACAGGGTCATCTTGTCGATGCCGAAGCCCGGCTCAACGGTTTCGATCTTATCGACCAGCAGTTTCGACAGACGCTTTACGTCGCGCACCGGCTTCGCGGTACCGACGGATATGGTCTCGATGCGACTATCGACGCGCACAAAGTGCAAATCGAGCCGTCGCGCCCCAAGACCCGCCTCTTCCAGTTTCAGGCACAGGGATTCAGTCAAACGGCGGGTATATTTTTCAAGCGTGTCAGGCGCCCCGATGGGCTCAAAGAAAGCGCGTTCGACCGAGATCAGTTCGGGGACATGGACGGGCTCAATGGGTTCGGCCAGTCGCCCAAACGCCATATCGACGCGCCGCCACAGGTCGGGACCATAGCGCAGCGCCAGCGGGGCGCGCGGCTTGGCCGCCAGTTCGCCGATGGTGTCGATACCGATAAGGCGCAGTTCCTCGACCGTCTCGGCCGGTAGGCGAAGCGCCCCGACCGGCAGGGGCAGGATTGCCTCAGAGGACTTACCCGCTGGAATGATCAGCGAAGACTTACCGGCAAAGCGCACCAGGGCATGGGCGGCCCCCCAGCTATCTGCGACGGTGGCGTAGGCGGTGATGTGGAGAGCGTCGAGGCGCCGCAGCATATCGGAGACCAGAGCGGCCTCTCCCCCATAGAGATGGGCCGCGCCGGTGATATCGAGGATCAGACCGTCGGGCGGATCAGCGGCCACCACGGGCGAGTAGAGCCGCAGGGCCCAGACGGCGAGCTTCTCCAGCGCCTCGGCGTCACGCTCCACCTCAGCGTCACGCACCTCAAGACCGTCTATCAGAACCTGCGCCTTGGCCACCGCCATGCCCCGTCGCACGCCGCGTTGATGAGCTAACGCATCGACTGCCGTGACGAGGCGGCGGCTGCCGACCTTGCCCTGTAGCACCAGAGGTCGCTCAAGCGGCAGCACGTCCAGGCCTATAGCCCGGCGCAGACGATCGGTCCCCCAAAATGGCAGATAGAGGCTGAGGTAGCGGGCCATGACACCCTACACCGCCTGTCGCGTGAGAGGATCGACCCAGTCGGCCCAGGCTTCCAGAAGGGCGTCACGCTCAGCCGTCAGGACGTCGAGCGGCACGGCGACGGAGGCCGAGCGACGAATGGGTTCGCTGAGGCCCGAAACATGAATGTCGTAGATCGGCTGATGACGGCTGACGCTGCCCCAGCCGCCCACAGTGACCGTCTTCGTGTATATAGGACTGACGGCGGAGATAGCCTGAAGACTGATCAGAAGATGGGACAGGTCGAACAGGCCCGGCGATACGCCGTCCTTAAGATGATAGCGCCGCCAGGCGGCCACGAGTTGCGCATGCGCATCTCTGAGTGCGGCCCTTTCCTCGTCTGAGCCATCCTCCGACTGGAACCAAAGGGTTTGAGGCAGGCCCTGGATATGGACCGGGAACGCCAGATGCGTGTCTTCATAAAGGCCATTTCTCCATACCGGCCCGATAGCGACGAGGGGCGCCAGCGCCACCACCTTCCCCGCACAGGTGACAAGTTCACTCATGCGATATCCGCGTAATCGGTCTGATAGAGATCAACGACGTCGAGGATCTGGGGCGCGCGCGGCAATTGCGGCAGGGGCGAGCCATCGGCGTGGTATCTGTAGCCGGCCACATCGTAATAGACCGTGCCTTTGGGACCGATCTTCTGCACACAGGCCATATAGTCGCGCTCATGCCGGGCGACCGTAAGCAGGACGGCGGCCCCATCGAACAGGGCCAGCCGGGCGTGTTCATCCGGTGTCTCAAACAACTGCATAGTCTCCCTCCTCTTAAGATGCGGCCCGCAGGGTGTTTGTCATTTGTGCGTCCCCGGACAGGCGGATATGCCCCTCCCCGTCACAGGCCTCGACCTCGAAATCATGACACTCGCCGCCGCGGGCCCGGATCAGTTCGAGCATCCAGCGCGCGCGTCCGACGCCGCGCACCGGCAAAGGCGCTGAGTTCAGTTCGGTGACGCGCCAGCGGGTAAAGGCGGCCGTGGGGCGGCCAAAGTCTTTGGCATCGACCTGCCGGCGCCAGCGGCGCACGATCAGGGCCAGCGTTCCTGTGCCCTCCGCCGCCATCAGAAGACGTTGTGAGGCGACACGGGAGAGATTGGCGAGTTCGCCCACGACCGCGGTGAGGCCGCCGTGGCGCAGGGCTTCCTCACAAGCCCCCAGCACGGCGGCCTCATCGCCGGCTTCGAAGAAGACGACCTTGTCATCGGTCAGGCCTGAACGGGCCAGCGCCGGGGCAAACAGATCAGGCTGCGTATAGGCCCAGAGAACGCGCCCGCCAGAGCGCGCCGCGATCCCGGCGGCAAAGGCAATGGCGGCGGCCCCATCTACCGCGCCATTGGCGCCACCGGCGATCTCGTGCAGGGCCCCAAAGGCCAGCCCCCCCTTGGGAATACGGGTGTCGATGTCGGGAACGCCGAAGGGGAGAACGACGCGTCTGGGCGCACTGTGACCGCCGATATGGTCGATCCGGTCTCGCAAAGCGCTGAGGACGGCGGGGTTGGCAGCGGGCATGACATCAAGCATCCTTTCTGAACGCCAAAGGCTATGTTCGCTTTTTGTTCTTTAATTTGAACAAGAGTCAATAGGCCGAGATCGGCGTCTGCGTGCTGCCAGAAATTGTCAGGGCGATGGGTCAGAGCGGAATCGTGAGGAGTCACAAATCCTTAACAGCCGATTCTTGGGAAACAAACAGGGAACAAATTTCTGTGAATTGTCGGTGTTCCCTGTAACGGCGGAAGGCCAAGGCTCGCGCCTAAATGCACAGCTTGAACGGAAGCCCGCACAACTGTGTTGGCCAGACGGTTGCAACGCTCTTCTTCTCTTCAGGATCAAGGCTCAAAACGCATATCGGCACAGCGCGTCTTACGAGCATGCGGATGAGCGCATAGCTCACCTTCAAAGAGAGCCCCTCTCGGATACAAAGCCCCCGCTTCGCGTCTTAACAGCGCACGAACGAGGCATCATTTGACTTTTTGTTGCCAATTTATCTCACTCGATGGCTCAGCTTAACAATTCTTACGCGACTGCGAAAAAAAGATTGACGCGTCGTGAATGTTATATGACGCTGACAGTGTTATCCAAAGGCGGATGACACGCGGCGCTGCCATTGAAGGCTTCGCCCATCACCGGACAACGACGTCTCAGAGCTTTACCGCATAAGGGGAACCTGCGGTTTAGTCTGGGGCGTTTTTTTTTTGCTCTTTTCAGGGGATAGGACCGTGGCCCATCTAAAGCTGCGTCGGAAAAGTGCGCCCTTAATTTTGTGCGGCGCAACAATTTTAAGCGGGGTGTGCGCCCCGGCTTTCGCTCAGGAGACATTTGGCGAAGCGCTGGCCATGGGCAAGCCGCTGCTTGAAAGCCGCCTGCGCTACGAAGGCGTTGATCAGGCCGGGCTGAAAAAGGGGTCGGCGCTGACCCTGCGCAATCGCATCGGCTTTCAGTCGGCGGACTGGAAGAACCTGAAATTCCTCGTGGAATTCGAGGATGTCCGCGCTCTGGATGACGACTACAACTCGACGACCAACGGCAAGACGCAATATCCGACGGTCAATGATCCCACGGTGACCGAATTGAACCGTGCACAGGTGGTGTGGACGCCGTCGAGCTTCACCACCGTCACCGCCGGTCGTCAGCGCATTATCCTCGACGATGCACGCTTCATCGGTAATGTCGGATGGCGTCAGGACGAACAGACCTTCGATGCCCTGCGCGTCGATACCACGGTGGGCAAGCTGGCCGTCACCTACGCCTATGTGTTTCAGGTCAACCGCATCCTGGGCGAAAGCGCCGACTGGGATTCCGACAGCCACCTGCTGAATGTCACCCTGCCGATCACTGAAGCCCTGAAGATTCAGGCTTTTGATTACGCGCTCGATTTTGAGAATGCCAAGGCGAACTCGACCAATACCATTGGCCTCAAGGCGTCAGGTTCGGCCTGGGTGTCATCCTTCAAGCTGGCCTATTCCGGCTATTATGCCAAGCAGACCGACTATGGCTATAACCCGGCCGATTTCGAGCTGTCCGCTTCCAATATCGACGGGGCGGTGACCTGGGACATGTACACTTTCAAGGTCGGTTACGAGACCTTTGAAGGCGACGGCACGCGCGGCTTTATTACGCCGCTGGCCACGGCGCACGCCTTCAATGGCTGGTCCGATGCGCTGGCCTTCAATGGCAACAAGACCATGGCCAACGGGTTCAAGAACCTCAGCTACACCCTGACGGTGGCGGGCTACACGCACCCCGCCTTCCCGCTGATCAAGAACCCGACCCTGACGCTCGCCTACCACGATTTTGAAACGGAGCGCCTCAGCCAGTCGATCGGCACGGAGTTCGACGCGCAGTTCGCCTCCGGCCTGACCAAGAACCTGTCGCTGCTGCTGAAATATGCCGACTTTGAGCGCGCCAATACGATCATGCCCGCCTCGCGCACCAAGGTGTGGGTCGGCTTCGAATACAAACTTTAAGGGACCTACTGATATGACCACCTTTTCCCGTCGTCAGGCCCTGATCGGGGCTGCCGCCACCGTCGCCGCCGCCAAAGGGCTTTTCCCCTCAGGGGCCTTTGCCGCCGGCAAGGGACCGGAGGTTTCCGGTGCCAAGCTGGGCTTTATCGCCCTGACCGATGCCTCCCCCCTCATCATCGCCAAAGAGAAGGGCCTGTTTGCCAAATACGGCCTGCCCAATGTTGAGGTGCTGAAACAGGCCTCATGGGGGGCCACGCGCGACAATATCGTTCTGGGTGCACAAGGCGGTGGAATCGACGGGGCGCATATCCTCAGCCCCATGCCCTACCAGTTCACCCTAGGCGTCGGGGCGCGCAAGACGCCGATGTATATTCTGGCGCGCCTCAACACCAACGGTCAGGGTATCAGCGTCGGCAACGATCTGAAAAACGTGCTGGTCGGGCTGAATGCCGCCGGCGCGAAGGCCAAGTTTGCCCAGATGAAAGCCGCCGGCAATCTGGCCAAGGTGGCCATGACCTATCGCGGTGGTACGCATGATCTGTGGGTGCGCTACTGGCTGGCGGCCGCTGGGATCAATCCGGATACGGATGTCTCCACCATCGTCATTCCGCCGCCGCAGATGGTGGCCAATATGAAGGCCGGGACGCAGGACGTCTTCTGCGTGGGTGAACCGTGGAACGGTCAGCTCGTCAATCAGAAGATCGGTTATACCGCCACCACGACCTCCGAAATCTGGATGAACCATCCGGAAAAGGCCCTGGGGATGCGTGCCGACTGGGTCGATAAGTACCCGAATGCGGCCAAGGCCCTGATCGCGGCGGTCATGGAAGCCCAGCAATGGTGCGACACAAACCGCCCCGCCATGTGCGCCATCACCGCCGGGCGTCAGTATATCAACGTCCCTATCAACGACATCCTGCCGCGCCTTCAGGGCAAGATCAATTACGGCGATGGCCGGAACGTCTCAGGTTCAGCGCACCTGATGAAGTTCTGGGCCGACAATGCGGGCTTCCCGTTCAAGTCGCACGACACCTGGTTCGTCACCGAAAACAAGCGCTGGGGCATTATCGACAACGACGTGGATACCAAGGCGCTGGTCAACAAGGTCAACCGCTCCGACCTGTGGCGCGAAGTGGCCAAACAGTATGGCATCCCGGCCCCGGCGGATTCCCGCGGCGTCGAGCGCTTCTTCGATGGCAAGACCTTCGACTGGACCAACCCCTCCGCCTACCTCGCCAGCCAGCCCGTCAAGAAGCTGGCCTGATTTAAGCCCTCCCAACCCTCTCCCCCGTCAGGGGAGAGGGATATTGAGGTTTCCATGCCCTTTGAAGTTCACAAAATGACCGCCCCTCAGTCTGACACGCCCGCCGATCCTGTCGCCGATCATAACCAGATCCTTCTGGCGGCGGCGCAGGCCAAACAGATAGCGGCCTCCAGACGGCGAAAGCTGGCTGACAAGGCTGGGAACTACCTGATGCCTTTGCTCACGGTGAGCGCCTTGCTCCTGATGTGGGAAGCGCTGGGCACCGCCTTTCCGGGTGGTCTGCCCTCGCCCTCCATGGTCCTGATGGACGCGCAGGAACTGATCTTCAATCCTTTCTATGACCGCGGCGGCGTGGACAAGGGCCTGTTCTGGCACGTGCTGACCTCCCTGTCGCGTGTGGGTATCGGTTTTGGCCTGGCCGCCGTGTGCGGCGTTCTTCTGGGCGCCTTCCTCGGCACGGTGGATTGGGCGCGCAAGGGGACCGATCCGATCATTCAGGTCCTGCGCACCGTGCCGCCTCTGGCCTGGTTGCCTATCTCGCTGGCCGCCCTGCGAGAAGCCCAGCCGTCGGCCCTGTTCGTCATCTTTATCACCTCCATCTGGCCCATCGTGATCAACACCATGGTCGGCGTGCGCAATATCCCGCAGGACTATGTCAATGTCGCCAAGGTGTTACGCCTGACGCCCGGCGAATACTTCTTCAAGATCATGCTGCCCGCGGCCACACCGCACATCTTCACAGGTCTGCGCATCGGGGTCGGCATGAGCTGGCTGGCCATCGTAGCGTCTGAAATGCTGCTGGGCGGCGTCGGCATCGGCTTCTTTATCTGGGATCAGTACAACTCCTCGCGCATGTCCGACATCATCGTGGCCCTCGTCTGGGTCGGTCTGGTCGGCTTTGTGCTCGACCGTCTGGTGGCCCTTGTGGGTCAGTACGTCTCGCGCGGCACCACAGCGGATTAAAAAGGTAACCTCATGTCCAAACCGCTCCTTTCCCTTGAAAACATCTATGTCGATTTCGAGCGCGATGGTGTCATCTCGCAGGTGCTCGAGAATGTTTCACTCAGCGTCCACAAGGGCGAATTCCTGTCGATCATCGGTCATTCCGGTTGCGGCAAGTCCACCCTTCTGAACGTGGTCGCGGGCCTTGTGCCGGTGACGCTTGGGGCCGCCCTGCTCGACAATAAAGAGATCAAAGGCCCCGGGCCTGAACGCGCTGTCGTTTTTCAGAACCATTCGCTTCTGCCGTGGATGACCGTTTATGAGAACGTGCGTCTGGCCGTTGCGAAGCTCTATGGCGCCAGGGAAAACCTGAAACAGCTCCACGACCGCACTCTGCACAATCTGGAACTGGTCAAGATGACCCACGCCAAGGATAAACGTCCCGGCGAAATCTCAGGCGGTATGAAGCAGCGCGTCGGCATCGCCCGCGCCCTGGCTATGGAACCCAAGGTTCTGCTGCTGGATGAGCCCTTCGGTGCGCTTGATGCGCTTACCCGTGCTCACCTTCAGGACACGGTGATGGAGCTTCATGAGCGCATTCGTTCAACGGTTCTGATGATCACCCACGATGTCGATGAGGCCGTTCTGTTGGCCGATCGCGTGGTGATGATGACCAACGGCCCCAAAGCCCGCATCGGGGAGATCGTAGACGTGAAAACGCCCCGGCCCCGCGATCGCAAACAGGTCCTGCAGGACGCCCAGTTCATTGACTGCCGCCGCAGCATCGTTGGCTTCCTTGAAGCGCACGATCACGCGCACCCGGCCCCTGCTGAGCCAGCCTGACACTTACATGACGCATCCTCAGCGCGCGGCCTACGCCCATGACATCCGATAAATGCCGTGTCTCGGCTTGCATACTCAATGTGACCCGCAACCCACAGGGCGCGCCGACGGAGGCCATGCGCCATTTGAGCGCACGACTGGTCGAGGCCGGCTACGAGGCGGTAGAGTGGGGTGAGGTTGTGTCTGAGGCTGGGCCTCTTCGATCGGAGGTTAAACGACGGATTGCCTCACCCGATTGCCGCGTCCTGGTCCTTCTGGGCGGCACCGGCCCTAATCCTGATGACATTACACCTGAAGCGCTCGAAACGATTCTGGAAAAGCGTTTTGATGGCTTTTCCGTCTTGTTTCATGTCTACAGCCACGCGTCGGCAGGTCTGCCAGGCCTTTTGTCCCGCGCTGTGGCCGGCATTGCAAATGGGACCTGTGTCCTTGCGCTGCCGGCCTCGCTCTCTGCCCTGAGAGACATCTGGGACAATCTGCTCTTCCACCATCTGAGCCTGGATCCGGACATATGCTCGCTAGTACGGGCGGGCCTGCGAGCGGAAAAGAAAAGCACGGTGGCCGCTGACGGGATGGATATCCCCGTAGATTCCTACGCGGTGTCTCAAGATAAGATTTAAGCGGATGGCCTGAAGAAGCGGCCATTCAACCTTCAAAGCGCGGCGCGTGTCCGTCCGGTTCGGGCCAAACGGGTGTCGTGCGGGCAAACGGCGGTGGCTTCGGCCGCTGTCATCGTCTCTTGCGTGTGTCCGGGCCGATGCGTACGTGCGAAGGCGCACACATCGCCAATACAGATGAGGACCGGCCCCTCATAAACAGCCTCGCGCACCGTGCTGACCAGACTTCTTAGACTGCAGCGCCGCATGGCCGCGTGGGTGCGACCGACATTTTCAAGAATTAGAACCGGCGTTGACTCCGGCCGGCCAAGCGCCAGTAAGGCGGTTTCTATAGCCTTCGCTTTTTGCGCGGCCATATAGAAGACGAGTGTTGTTTCTGAGCCCTCGAGCCCTTTCCCGTCTAAGTCAGGCAATCCGTCCTTTGTGCGCCCGGTCAGATAATGGACGGAGCGCGCCGAGGCCCGATGAGTCAGTGGAAAACCAAACTGAGCGGCGGCCGCGCTGGCTGTCGTCACACCGGCTATGGTCCGGTGCGCAACACCATAGGCGTCGAGATACTGCCGCTCCTCCTCGACCCGACCGAAAACGGAGGGATCACCGCCTTTAAGTCGCACGACGTTCAGCCCCTTGTGCGCCAGACGAACCATGAGGGCGTTCGTTTTATCCTGTGACACCGATAGGCGGCCGCCCCGTTTCCCGACGCAGATTTTAACGCACCGCTGCGGCGCAAAAGCCAGGACCTCATCGTCCACCAGCGCATCGTAAAGGAGAGCCTGCGCGCTTTGCAGGGCCTTTACGGCCCCGAGTGTCAGGTAGTCCGACGTGCCAGGCCCTGCGCCAACCAGAGAAACGGATCCCTCAGACATGGGCCTTACCCCTTTCTTTTTGTGTGCTTTGCCTCTGCAAGCACTGTTTCAGCTCGCCTTTGCAGGCGCCACAGGCGGTGCCTGCGCGCGTGGCTTCGCCTATCTCTTCAACCGTCGTCGCACCGGCTTCAATGCTGGCCAAAATAGCGTTCTCACCCACACTGTTGCAGGCGCAGATAATCCGGCCCCTGTCCGACACGCCCGGCATCCGCCCGATCAGCAAGGCCGCAAGCTGTGGCGCGCTCAGTTGCGTCTCTCCGAAACACTCAAGCAGCCAGTCGCGCGGCGGCAGTTTTTTGTGGATGGGCGCTATGAACAATACCCGCGTCAAACGGCCGTTTTCGACGCGCACCTGACGCCGGATGCCGGTGGCCGGGTCCTCAAGCGTCGCCGTGGCGTCAAAGTCCGCGCTGTCCGGCGTGCCCGTACCCGCCATCTCATAGCCATCCGCGTGGGCATAGGCGGTGCGACGCCAGACCGTATCCGACTGAAACTCAGGCAGTGTGCCGTCGAAGTCTCGCGGCACCATCAGAAAGCCGTGCCACACCTCCCCGAAGGCCCGCACCTGCGCCGGGGTATGCTTAAACTCCGGCTGCCCGGACAAGGGATCGACCGCTGGGTTGATCAGCGGGTTTGAGCGACCATAGGGCGCGAACTGTCTTGTCCAGTGCATAGGGGCGTGCAGAGTGCCGACGCGTACATCGTCGGTCACGCGCGCCTTATAGATGGCCTCACCCTGCACCGTTGTCACGACCGCCAGCCGGCCCTCGCGTATCCCCAGCCGCCGCGCATCCTTCGGGTGGATATCGAGGGTGGGCTCGGTAATATGGCGGTTCAGTTCCGGCGCCAGCGCCGTGCGCGTCATCGTATGCCAGTGGTCACGCACGCGGCCGGAATTGAAACTGAATGGATACTCCGGCGTCGGACGGTTAGCCGGGCCGCGCACGACCGGCGGTACCAGTCGCGCCCGACCGTTCGGCGTGTTGAAACGCCCATCGCTAAACAGGCGCGTCGCCGGCAGCCCCTCGGCGGGAAACGGCCAGCGCACCGGCATCAGCGCGTCGTATGACGCCCTGGTCATCCCGGCCAGACCGCCCAGATCGAGAAAACGCTGTCCGTTATTTTCAAACGCCGTCAGCCCGGCGTGCTCGGCAAAGACCTCATGCGGACCCGCCCAGTCAAAGGCCGGGGCCCAATCCGGGTTCATCCGTCGCGCCACCTCGGCGATGATCGCCCAGTCCGGACGCACTTCGCCCGGCAACCGGGTCAGAGTACGCTGCCTTGAGATGACGCGCTCGGAATTGGTCACCGTGCCATCCTTTTCACCCCAGGCCGCCGCCGGGAGCTGGATATGCGCCATATCCATCGTATCGGTACGCGCCATGACGTCGGACACGACCACCAGGTCGCACCTCGACAGGGCTTCGTGGATGCGGTTGGCATCCGGCATGGACACCATGGGGTTGGTGGCCATGATCCAGATGGCCTTGATCCTGCCCGTGCGCACCGCCTCAAACATATCGACGGCTTTCAGGCCGGGTCTGGGCGCAATCGTCGGTGAGCCCCAGTAGCCTTGCACCAGGGCCTTCGATGCTTCATCGAAATCCATGTGCGCGGCGAGCATATTGGCCAGCCCGCCAACTTCGCGCCCGCCCATGGCATTGGGCTGGCCCGTGACCGAAAACGGCGCGGCTCCAGGCTTGCCAATCTTCCCCGACAGGAGGTGCGCATTGATCAGGCTGAGCCCCTTCTGCACCCCCTGCGCCGATTGGTTGGAGCCCATGGAAAACAGACTCACCACCTTTTCGGTGTGCAGAAAGGCCTCATAAAACGTCTTCAGATCGGCTGGCGATACATCGCAATCCGCGGCCACGGCCTCAAGGCTCTGATCGTCGGCGGCGAGCGCGGCCATCAGGCGCGAAAAACCCTGTGTATGCTGATCCACAAAGTCATGATCGAGCGCATCGCGCGCGATCAGATGCGCACACAGGCCATTCCACAGGCGCACATCCGTCTGCGGGCGGATCATCAGGTGCAGGTTGGCCGCCTTGGCCGTATCGGTGCGGCGCGGATCGATGCAGACGCGAAACTGATCCTGACGCCCCTCGATCCGCCGATAGAGGACCGGATGGGTCCAGGCGGCATTGTGGCCACTGAAGATCAGAAGGTCCGCCTCAGTCAGATCGTCATAGACACCCGGCACGAGATCCGCCCCGAAGGCCAGTTTGTGGGCGGCAACGGCCGAACTCATGCACAGGCGCGAATTGGTGTCGATATTGGCTGTCCCGATATAGCCCTTGGCCAGCTTGTTGACCGCGTAATAGTCCTCGGTCAGCAACTGACCGGAGACATAAAAGGCCACGGCGTCCGGGCCGTGTTCGGCGATGATGTCGCGAAACCGCCCGGCCACCTCGCTAAGCGCCGCGTCCCACGTCGTATCGACAAAACCCTGTGGCGTACGACGGCGAGGGCTGAGTAAGCGCCCTTCCAGCCCGAAGGTCTTGCCCAAAGCCGTGCCCTTGGAGCAGAGCCGCCCCAGATTGGCCGGGTGCGCCGCCTCGCCCCGGACAGTCATCTGCCGGCCATCAAGCGTCGCTTCAACGCCGCAACCGACGCCGCAATAGGGACAGGTGGTGGATTGGGTGGTTGTCATTGAACCTCTCCCCCTCTCCCTTTAAGGAAAGGGGTTCAACACAGTCCCAGAAAAATGCGGGCGTTTTCGATCTTCAGCGGCACGGTAGGCGTACAGCCCTTCCCCGCATCGGCCCCGACGGCTTCCCCCGTTTCGAGACTGAACGACCAGTTGTGCAGCGGACAGGCGATATGACGGCCGTGCACGATGCCTTCGGACAGAGGGCCGCCCTTGTGCGGGCATTTGTCCATGACGGCGTAATAGTCATTATCCACGGTGCGGAAGACGGCGATGGCCCCCTTGTCCGTCTCGACCCGCCGGGCCCCCTGAAACGGTACATCCGCCGCCGCTCCGACATCGAGCCACGTCAGAGGTGGCCTTTGCAAAGCCAGATCGCCGCTCATCGCGCCATCTCCTTCTTTTCGCTGCGCAGGTCCGCCAGCGGTGAAAACACTTTGGCCGGCTCGGACTGGGGGGCGTGTTCCGCCCATGGATCGACCTGAAACACGGCCTGTGACTCGAGAAAGCGCGCCATTAAAGCTTTGCGGGCCTCCTCATCGAACAGTCTGGCCTTGATCGCCTCAAGGCCCACACGCTCAATCCACGGCGCGGTGCGCTCCAGGTACCAGGCGTCCTCACGGTAGAACTGCACAAAGGCCATCGAATACTCGCGGGCCTCGGCCTCGGTCGCCACCTTGCACAACAAATCCGTGCCGCGCAGGTGAATGCCGCCATTGCCGCCCACGTGCAGCTCATAGCCGGAATCGACGCAGATGACGCCGAAGTCCTTGATCGTCGCCTCGGCGCAGTTGCGCGGGCAACCTGAGACCGCCATCTTGAACTTGTGCGGCATCCAGGACCCCCAGGTGTCCTGTTCCAGCCGGATACCCAGCCCCGTCGAATCCTGCGTGCCGAAGCGGCACCATTCCGACCCGACGCAGGTTTTCACCGTCCTCAGCGCCTTGGCATAGGCGTGGCCTGAGACCATACCGGCGGCATTGAGATCGGCCCAAACGGCGGGCAGGTCTTCTTTTTTGACGCCGAAGATATCGAGGCGCTGCCCGCCCGTGACCTTGACCATGGGCAGGTTGAACTTATCGACGACATCGGCAATGGCGCGCAGCTCCCTGGCCGAAGTGACGCCGCCCCACATGCGCGGCACGACGGAATAGGTGCCATCTTTCTGAATATTGGCGTGGTTACGCTCATTGACGAAGCGCGAGCGCGGATCATCCTGATACTCACGCGGCCACGCACACAAGAGGTAGTAATTCAGCGCCGGCCGGCACGAAGAACAGCCATCCGGCGTCTCCCATTTCAGCGCTTGCATCACGTCTGGGATGGTCATCAGTCCTTGCTCGACAATCGCCTGACGCACGACCGCGTGGCCGTGTGAGGTGCATTTGCACATCGGCTTGGGGCCGATCTGCGCCTTGAAAGCATCGCCCAGAGTGACCTTGAGCAACTGTTCGACAATGCCGGTGCACGAGCCGCACGAGGCTGAGGCCTTGGTGCAACCGCGCACCTTGTCCAGCGTGTCCGCGCCGCCGCTGATGGCCGCAACCACCGTACCCTTGCTCACGCCGTTGCAGCCGCACACTTCCGTGTCGTCGGGCCATGCCGCAACGGCGGCGTTAGGGTCCACACCGGCCAGCGCCTCCGTCACGGCCTGACCGAAGATCAGGGTGTCGCGAATCTCACCGATGCTTTCCCCCTTTTTGATCAGGTCGAAATACCAGCCGCCATCGGCCGCCTCACCAAACAGCACCGCGCCCACAAGCTGGTCATTCCTGATGACGATGCGCTTATAGACGCCGCGCGCCGGATCACGGAACACGATGTCTTCGCAATCGTCGCCGCCATTGAACTGACCGGCCGAATAGAGATCGACGCCGGAGACCTTAAGCCGCGTCGCCAGTTCCGAGCCCAGATAGGTCGCCTGGGGATTCTTGCCGGTCAGCACATCGGCCAGCGTGCGGCACATGTCCCAGATGGGTGCCACAAGGCCATAGCACTGCCCGCGGTGCTGCACGCATTCGCCGACCGCAAAGATGAAGGGGTCGCTGGTGCGCATCTGGTCATCGACGACGATGCCACGCTCGACCGTCAGACCGGCTGACTTCGCCGGTTCCACGTGCGGGTGGATACCCACCGCCATGACCAGCAGCGAGGCCGGAATCACCCGTCCGTCCTTGAGTTTCAGCCCTTCCACATGGGTTTCGCCCAGTATGGCCTCGGACTGCGCACTCAGGACGGCCGACACACCGCGTTCGGCCAGCGCCTTTTCCAGCAATCGCCCGGCGGCCTCATCGAGCTGACGCTCCATCAGCACATCGACCAGATGGATCACGGTGGCCTTCATGCCGCGTTTGGCCAGACCATAGGCGGCCTCCAGGCCCAGAAGCCCGCCGCCGATGACCACCGCCTCGCCGCCTGCCTCCGCCGCTTTCTGCATCAGATCGACGTCGTGCAGGTCGCGAAAGGCCACGACGCCTGACAAATCCGCACCGGGTAGAGGCAGTCGGATGGGGTCGGAACCGGTAGCCAGAATCAGACAGTCGTAACTGATCGTCTGACCGTCATGCAGCACCACCCGCCTAGCGTCGCGGTCAATGCCCTGCACCCAGACGCCAAAGTGTGTTTTCACGCCATTGACGTCGTACCAGTCCTGCGAATGGGTGACGATCTGTTCAAACGTCTTTTCGCCCGCCAGCACCGGCGATAGTTGGATGCGGTCGTAGGTGGCGCAAGACTCGGCACCGATGATCGAAATATCAAACATCCGATCATCGCGTTTGAGGATCTCTTCGACGATGCGGCCACCGGCCATGCCCGCGCCGATGACGACGATCCGGGGTTTGGCCACAGGCTCAGAATGAAAAGCCATGGGGTTGCTCCAATGCGAGCGCGTGGGAATTGGGCCAAAAAAAATCCCGCACCCCTTTGACGCCAAAGCGTTTCAGGAGTGCGGGACATCTTTGTCCGATGAAGGCTCAAACGCGCCGCCGTTGGCGCTTCTGGGCAAATGTCGTGGATCGACCTTGATCCGTAGCTTCATTGGGCCACAGGACGCACGCCCTGTCAATCTCCGTTTTTGCGCGTGCGAGACGAAGCTTTAGCCTCTGTGGACGCGAAACACCCCACCATCAAACAGGGCGTTGGGCGGCATCACGATATCGTGCGGCCTCGCCCGAACCTTCCAGTTCACGTCGGCGCCGCCCTCGTCCTTTTCATCGTCGATCGGGAGCGCCAGACCCAATGGTTCGGCTGCCTGACGCCACAGGTCCGGACGGTAAATCCGGCGGGCGACAGCGTCAAAATCATGATTATCCTCCGTGAGGCCCCATCGTACGAACTGCCCGATAAACCATTTGGCATGGCTGATCCACGGGAAGGTCGCCGTTTGCGGATCGAGGATCAGTCCGGCCCCGCCGGTTGCAAGAGCCGCCTGAACCGCCTCAAGGGGAGCCCGCACGTACAAATCCGCGCTGAGGAGACGGGCCAGATCATCGGCGTTCTCAGCCTTGACTGCCCACTGCCCGGCCCGTAGCAGAGCGCGTGTCAGAGCGACCACGGCCTGAGGGTTGTCTTCCCCCCAGGTGCCCCGCACAGCCAGTACCTTCTCAGGTTTCAGTGTCCAGAAAGCCGGATCGGAAAACAGCACCACCCCATCACCATTCAGCTCGGCCATCTGTGGCCAGGGGGAGCCTGAGCAGAAGCCATCGATCACCCCGTCGCGCAGATGATCGGCCATCCGCGATGGCGGCAGAACCACCCATTGCACCTGGCGATCCGGGTCAATCCCCCCCGCCGCCAGCCAGTGTCGCAGCACAAAATGATGCGGCGAATAGTTGAAAGGGATCGCCAGTGTCACCTTGCCTTCGCTGACGGCGCGCCGGTGCTGGATCACCATGCGCAGAGCCCGTGCTGATTCCAGAAGGGTCGAAGCCCCAAGTCCCTCGAAAACCTCTTTCAGCTTTGATGAGATGACCACCGAATTGCCGTTCGCCCCCAGAGCCATGGGGGCGATGATATGCCCTATGGCCGGCCCAAGCCCCAGTCCGCGCGCGAGCGGAAGCGTTGCGAGCACATGGGCGGCGTCCAGTAAACCGTAGGAAAGCTTGTCTCGGATATTCGACCAGTTGGCCTCGCGGCTTAACGAAACATCCAGTCCCTCAGCGCTGTAAAATCCCAGCGCTTCGGCCAGGACGACGAGCGCGGCGTCGTTGAGGGGGCTAAAGCCGATACGTACACTCAGCATCCGTCGTCCCTCTTTTTCAGCAGGTCGGAAATGGCAAGAATATCTTCGGCAATGGCCGCAATCGGGCGGCCTGAGTCCATGGCGTGCTTGCGCATCAGGCGATAGGCCTCTTCCTCCCCGATCCCGCGTGAGGTCATGAGCACCCCCTTGGCCCGGTCAATGGTCTTTCGCGCCGCCAGATCGGCCCGCGCCTTTGAAAGGTCATGGCGCAGGGTCTGCATCAGATTGAAGCGATGCGCGGCGACCGAGAGAATTGATGCGACCCGGTTTGGGGAGTAGCCGTCCACGACATAGGCGGCCACTCCGGCCTCAAGGGCCTGGGCCGTAGTGTTGGCATCGGAACGGTCCACAAACATCGCCACAGGGCGGGGCGCGTGTTCATGGGCGATCTGCAGCGCATCGAGCGTATCGCGGTCCGGACTTTCGCACGCGATGATGACCATGTCGGGGTTGATAGCGCTTAGGCGCGCGAGTTCGAACCGTGGCCAGACGTGGATCGTTGCGCCCTGAAGGCCGTCGTCCAGCCGCAGGCCTTCCGCCACCAGGGCGGCGCGCGCATCGTCAGGGTCGATGATCAGCACATTCACGGGAATTATCCGGCAAGGGACAGATCGACACCCCGATTTCGGGGCGGGGTTCGAATCTCCCACTAGGGCTAATGCGAATATACCGCAGCGCGCAAGAGAAAAATTCAACGCCTCTCGCGGTGCAAAAATCCAGTCTTGACAGAGCGGGTCAGGGTAACTTAGCCTTTGATATGCGACTGGGGAACTGACCAACGGCGGTCAGCTTCCGGAACGAACCGGACCGTCGTCTTCACCCAAAAACGTTTCCCCATGGCTGTGGCGCCTGTCAGGCTGCCCGGCACGACGCCGCAGGTTTATCCATGATTTCCAAAGACTTCCTCAAATCCGGGCACGTCCCGACCCTGGCGTCGGCCTTTCTATACTTCGACATGAGTTTCATGGTCTGGGTGCTTCTGGGGGCGCTAGGCGTACAGATTGCCAACGACCTCGGCCTAAGCCCGGCACAGAAGGGCTTCATGGTCGCCGTGCCCATTCTCACCGGGGCCGTGTTACGTATGGTGGCGGGCGTTATGGTCGATCGCATCGGCCCCAAAACCACCGGTGCCATCGCTCAGGCCATCGTCATTTCCGGCCTGCTGCTGGCCTTTGTTCTGAAAATTGACTCCTACACCGGTGTCCTGATGCTGGCAGGCGTGCTGGGTGTCGCCGGCGCTTCGTTTGCTGTCGCCCTGCCTCTGGCGTCGCGCTGGTATCCCCCGCAATATCAGGGCGTGGCTCTGGGGATTGCAGGCGCGGGCAATTCCGGCACGGTCTTCGCCTCACTGTTTGCGCCGTCGCTGGCCAAGGCGTTTGGATGGACGACCGTCTTTGGATTTGCCGCGCTTCCGTTGATCGCGGCCTTTATCTTTTATCTCCTCTTCGCCAAAGACGCGCCCGATCCGCCGGCGCCCAAGCGTCTTGACCAGTATTTTGCCGTCCTCAAACAGCAGGACGCCTGGTGGTTTCTTCTCTTTTACGGCGTCTCCTTCGGGGGTTTCGTCGGTCTCAGCTCTTCTCTCAACATCTACTTCAACACAGAGTACGGCCTAGATCCGATCAAGGCGGGCTTCTTCACCGCCGCCTGCGTTTTTGCCGGTTCTCTGTTCAGGCCGGTGGGCGGCAGCGTCGCAGACAAGATTGGCGGCATTCGGACGCTGTCGATCATGTACATCGTCGCCGCGATAGCCCTCACCACAATCAGCTTCCGTCTCCCAAACGCGTTCAGCGCTCTTTTGTTCCTGATCGTCGGCATGGGGGCATTGGGTATGGCCAATGGTGCGGTCTTCCAGTTGGTGCCCCAACGCTTTCGCGCTGAGATCGGCGTCATGACGGGTCTAGTCGGCATGTTCGGTGGCATTGGGGGCTTCTATCTGGCCACGAGCCTTGGCTTGTCGAAACAAGCTCTGGGCTCCTATCAGCCCGGCCTGATTGGCTTTGCGGTACTGGCATTAATAGCCTTCAGCGGACTGACCTTGATCAAACGCCGCTGGCGCACGACGTGGGGCGGGGTTCTGGAGAACGTGCGTATATGATATGGTCATCGCGGTAGTGTTCGCCGATGGTCGGGGGCTTCGCATCAGCTTGAAGCAGACCCGCGGCTTCTCCCGGTAACCCAGTATGCAACTTACCCTCAATCGCCAAAACCACCGGGAGGGGCGCTCTAACCGCGGCCGGTCTGTCCGCCGACCCAGCGTTCTGCCAGCGTATTCCCTTCCGGCCGAAAACATATTCACCCATATAGAGGCTGAACACTGGCGTTAACGGCGGCGCTCAAGACAAAGCGGGCCGGACGCCGATGGCGGCAACCGGCCAACCCCCTGATTGGCGTTCAGCGCGTGCCCGCCTCGATTTAGAGCGCCTTTCCGCAATCCATTTCTGCTCGGGGACGTAAGACCTCTCAGACGGCTATGGGGGAAATCGTGTTCAAAGCGGAAGACTACGGCTTCGCGTTCAGCGGGGCGCAAGACTGGTTTTGGGCAGCAACCGCAGGCTTTGGGCTGGCCTTTATCCTTACGACACTCCTTCTGGCTCTTGATCGACGGCGCATAGCGGGCGAGCCCGTATGGCTGAAACCCCTGAAGTTTGCCTTATCCCTGTTCATCCACTTCCAGACGCTGGCTTTGCTGACGGGTGGCCTGTCCATAGAGCTGCGTCAGAGGGGTTTCTTGACCGCAACGGCTATTGCCGCCTGCGTGGCCGCCGCATTTGAAATTCTCTATATCGGGTTCAGAGCCGCGCAGCAGGAGCGGTCTCACTTCAACGTGGGCACGCCAGTAGCGCGGCTGATGTACGCTCTGATGGCGCTCGGGGCCGTCGTGCTTACGCTGGCAGCCGGCATTCTGGGCGCTTACATATTTTTGGATCCCGGCTTTGCCGGTGGCGCCGGTTTGAGATGGGGCAGCGTGCTCGGTCTGTCCCTTGGTACGCTGATGACATTCATCACGGCGTTTGCCATGGGCGGAGCCTTATCGCACCATGTCGGCCAGGAAGCGGCGGGGGCACCGAAGATGCCGGTTACCGGCTGGTCACTCACCGTTGGCGACCGCCGCCCGGCCCATTTCGTGGCGACCCATATGATGCAGATCTTACCCATAGTCGGGCTGATCTTCGATCAGGCATTACCGCCGTCTGTCGCGGCCACCCTTGTGACGCTTCTGGCTGGCCTGAGTGTCTTGTTGACGCTCTGGCTATTCCGGCAAGCCGGTCAGGGACGCCCAATTTTCAGGGGACGGCATCATTAGGCTTTGAAAGCCAGTCATGGCGCTCCCCCGAACAAAAGATATCGGCCTGGCTCAGGTTAACTGGGTCTCGTCGCCTTCCACTATCAGCCGATCCCCAACGCGAAAGCGGCCACCTTCAATGACCCGTGCGGTGATCCCGCCACGTCCACGCACGGCATTGTAGCCTCCGACACCGAATATCTCTTCCATGCGAGAACAGGGATGGCATTCGCCAGTGTATTCGAGCACCGCCTTGCCCAGTCGGAAGCGCTTATCCTTCAGCGCCAGCAGATTGATCCCTGAGGTGACGACGTTGCGCCGAAGCGCGTGCGCCTGCACGGACACACCGAGGAAGCTTGCGATCGCATGTATGTCCTCCTGGCCGATAAGCGTCAGGTGCCGGTTGCCACTTCGTCCCTGGTAATGATCGCCGATTAAGCCAATCTCAGGTGACAGATGGGCGTCATCTGCAGCAACAATCTCCCCTCGCCGCTCCAGCCGCAAACCGATCCACTGCACTGTGCCGGGACGCACCGGAGCCTTCAGGAGCTGAGCGAGCCTGGATTTGGGATGAAAGGGCATGGTGGTCCGGTTAGGGTTGGGATAGCGAGATTTTCAGGGCGTAAACTTACTCAGGCGCGGCGTCTTTAACCAGCGCGAACGTCTTGAGCCTAAGCATCGCCGACGTTCTCTCTGGTCGTCTATTTTACCGGCGCCAGTTTCGCGGACTCGATATGCCAGCGGCGTTGAGCCGGGGTGGCCCCGTCGACATCGTTGACGCGGCGAAGCGTGTAGCTCCCCTTAAAGCGCTGATGCTCTCCGGTCTTCAGCACCGCATCGATGGTGACCGGCACGCTCTGAAACACCGACCCCGCCCCGGCATCGCCCTCGGGCAATTCCCCAATCGTCACGTTGGTGGACCGGGTCTCCGCAAAGCCCGAGCTGAACCGCGGTAAGGACTGGTTGGGTGGACCGTCCTCGCCCCACTGCGACCAGGCCGTGCCGTAATCACCTGCATTGATGGCCGAATAATAGAGGCGGACGACCGCCGCAGCCGCCTGCGCACTTTTGGGATCAGGCCGGCAATCGGCGGTTGGGGCGTCCTTTTCGTCGAAGAGCGCGCAACTGCGCGCAATCTCATCGGAAATCATCGCGCAACTGTTGGCGACATTGCAGGGCGGATGCGTCGCCGGGGATACGTTCCGGCAGCTCTTCGCAAGACGCTCGGCCGCCTTCGCGCCGATTTCGGTCGAACAGGCCACGGGTCCCGCCGCCTCGGTCGCGGGCAGGGTTTCCAGCGCCGAACGCGAAACCGGGGCCGAAGCCGCAACGGGATCGACGATCTCTATGCCGCCCGAGGCCGCGTTGCCGGACTCTGCCCGGGAAGCCGTATCAAGGGCTTCACTGTCAGGAGCGCCACACGCACTCAAAACGCACATAGCGGCAAGCAGAACGGGGGTCAGGGCTATAGGCTTCATCGGTCGCTCCTCTCAACGGCTGTGGGCTTCCTATAGCGCGCATTGCAAATAAGCCATTCCCCTCTGATAGGAGATGGCTTTACCCAAACGCCGGCACCTCAGATTGAGACTGCACAGACCATCCGGTGATCCGATCCTTGCGAAACGTGCGTTCCTCCTGCCGGTTGAGGCAAACGCCTTCGATATAGGCACCATGGCTGCGCCAGTTGGACACGCGACGCTCGGTGACCACCCCGTCGCGATCGGCATAGGTGAAGTTGGCAAACTCACCCTCTTCACCCTCGATCCAACGGGGATCCGTTGCGGCCATATCGCGATCATGCTCATCGAGCGTGCGCGCAACCTCCGGGTCGGCGCGTTTGTATTTCGAGGGATTGCGCAGGGCCTCGGCAGGCACCTCGCGCCCCTTGATGACGATCAGATAGGTCAGGGCCACGCCCGCAATAAACCCTGCCAGAAACGCGATCAGTGTCGTTACAGTCATCACTTGCCTCCCCGAACGAGATCAATGGCGATCGGCCAGTGGTCAGAGGTGCCGGACCCCTTGCCGGTTTCGGCGTTAAAACGGAAGGCCTTCGGACGCATGACCTGATCGCGATCGTCCCACTGCAGTTGTTCGTTGTCGGTCAAAACGGTGCGGAAGGTCTTCGGATCAATGGTCCAGTCCTGGCTCGAACCGCTGGCCTTCTGGGTGATGACGTCGAGATAGGACCAGGTCTTTTCGCGACCATAGAACTGGCTACCGCTACCGCGGCAGGCATTGTCCAGTTGCGCGGGCAAGACCCAGCCAGTGAAGGCGGCTGCAAGGCCTTTGCGTTCCTCGGGCGCACAGTTGAAATTGAAGTCACCGGCTGCGAGGATGACGTGGCTCTGCGGCAGTTTGGCCGCCAGAGTTGCTATCGTCTGGGCCGCGATTTCCCGGCACACGCGCGGATTGCCGCCGGACGGCAGATGTCCGCCAAAGAGGGTCAGCGTCTTGCCGTCGGGCAGAGCCAGATCGACTTGCAGAAGGTCGCGGGTTGTACCGGCAGCCCCATCGCGGCTTTTGCAGTCGGACGCTTTTGTCAGATCCACCGGGAAGGACCTAGGCGTAAAGCCACTGGCCAGAGGCAGTTTGGACAGAAGAGCGACCTTGATCCCACGCTGGTCGGGCTTGGGGGCGGGACGGTTCGGATCGGCATCCAATAGCACCGCCGTCACATAGGCGGCACCGGCGTTATTCAGGGCACCTTTAATCGCCTCAAGGCTCGCCTGGCTTTCCACCTCGGTCAGAACGAGGACATCCGGCCCTCGCCCGAAATCAAAGCGCTGGATGACGCGCGCGACGTTTGCCGCCTTGGCCGACACCCAGGCCGGGGTGTTGATGACCTCGTTGCTCGAGCCATTGGGCATCCGGGGATCGTCTTCGGCGTCAAAGAAGTTCTCGACATTGTAGGTCATGACGGTCAGACGCGACGTGACCTCTTGCGCAGCAGCGCTGCCCGCAATGACAAGGCTCAACAGGCCACTTACCAGCCAGAGGGCAGTTTTCAGGGTCATGACGGGCTCCTTTGATATTGGCTCATTTATCGACAGGGTTTTGATCCCGTCCAGCGGTTTTGAGGTGCGCTAATCCGAAACGGCGGACGCCTGCGCCGCTTCGAGCGTCGCCATGGCCTCAATAAAGGTCAGGCCCTCACCGGCCTGCGGCAGATGAAACGCAACACCGTCAAAATCGCCACAGACCCATTTGTCATCGCGCAGCATGCGCAGGGTCGCGCCATCACGCGAGACGTCCTTTCGATCGACCTCGGTCATGGCCCGCGTCTCCCAGTCAGTAAGCAGCTTTTCGATGCGGCGCTGCATAGAGGTCAGGGTGCCAAGCGCACAGGCGCGGCCCTTGACAAGGGGTTGCGGCAGGTCTCGTAAGGCGGCGATCATTGCGGCCAGGCGGTCATGATAGAGGCGCAGGCCTTCGGGGTTGAGGCTCATATCAATTCGGATCTGTCAGCGAGAGCGGTGAGGTGCCACGCGGGCAAAGCCCTTGGCAAGGTGCCGATATTGGGTTTCACTGAACGGCCCACAGGAAGAACGACCGATGTGTAATCTCTACTCAATGACCAGCAATGAAGCGGCCATTCGCGCCCTTGCCAGGGTCCTCAAATCATCGGTCGGCAATCTGCCTCTGTTCGAATACATCGGTGCCAATGGGTTTGGCCCCATCGTGCGCAACACCGCCGAGGGCCGCGAACTGGCTATATGCCGGTGGGGGATGCCCTCTCCGCCTTTCACGCTTAAAGGCAAAAACTACGACTCCGGCGTCACCAATATCCGCAATACGGATAAGCCCTACTGGGCCAAATGGCTAACGGATCCGGCAAACCGTTGCCTTGTGCCGTTTACGTCCTTCTCCGAGCCCGATCAGGTGTCCGGCAGCAATGTCATCCACTGGTTCGCCCAAAGCCCTGAGCGCCCCCTGCTCTTCTTTGCCGGGATCTGGACGCCTCAATGGACCTCCGTGCGCAAGGTCAAGGATGGCGAGACGACGGATGATCTCTATGCCTTCCTGACCACGACGGCGAATGCCGAAGTCGGCGCGGTTCATGACAAGGCCATGCCCGTTATTCTGACGACGGAAGCCGAGCGCGATCTCTGGATGACCGGCTCATGGCGCGAGGTTCAGGCGCTGCAGCGCCCCCTCCCCGATGGCAGCCTGCACGTCGTGGCGACCGGACGGCGCAAGGACGGGCCGCATTTGGATGAATTGACTATACACTGATACGCCGAGGCGGTTGGCATCGAAAGATCAGTTTTGTTGGACGAAGGCACGCCCTTAACCTCAGGCGGCGACCTCAGGGGTCAGGCTCTGGCGAATGCGGGTGGAATCGCGCCCCGGCGGTGCGCCAAACAGTCGGCGGTATTCGCGGCTGAACTGTGAAGGACTTTCATAGCCGAGCGCATAGCCGACCTGGGTCACGTCTGCTTCATTCAACAGAAGTCGGCGTCGCGCCTCCTGAAGGCGCAGCGTCTTCTGAAACTGTACCGGCGACAGGGCGGTGGCGGCTTTGAAATGACGGTGAAATGTGGCCGGGCTCATGCCGGCCAGCGCCGCCAGAGACGGCACGTTCAGCGGCGCGTCGTAATGGTCGCGGATATGGGCGATAGTACGCCCGATACGCGACAGGCGTGTATCGGCAAAGCCGATCTGACGCAGATTACGGCCCAGCGGGCTGTTGAGTAGCCGCCAGACGATCTCGCGCCGGATCAGCGGGGCCAGAACGGGCCGGTCGCGCGGCCGATCGCACAGAGCCATAAGACGCATCAGAGGATCGATCAGGTCGGCAGGCAGGCTTTGCACCTCAAGCGCGTCGCAGGCGTTGGGGGCATCGGCGGGGCCGTGCTCGAGCAGCAGATCGGCGACCAGTTCGGAATCTATACTCAAGCTGAAGGCCAGATAGGGCGCCTCCGGACTGGCGCGGACGATATGGGCGCGCACCGGCACTTCCAGTGAGGCGATCAGGCATTTTCCGGCCTCATACTGATAGAGGCGCTCACCCAACTGACTGGTCTTCGCACCCTGTACCACCACGCACAGGGACGGGCGATAAACGGCATGAATCGGACCGGACGGGGCTTCGGCGCAGGTCAGGAACAGCCCGGGAATGGGGCTTTCACGGCCATGCGCCTGCCATTGACGTTGGATATGGGTGGCCAGCGGAGCCAGATCGGCGGACAGGCAAGAAGCGGTTTGGGTCATACACCTGCTATATATCGCCCGCGCTGTCCCGCGAAGGGGCACGGACGGCGATTGAGAGAATCAGGCAGTTTTAAGCGACAATCAGGAGGTGCGCGGCGCGGGCCTTGGGCCTAACTATCCCCTGCCGAAGTTTTCTGCCATCCAAAGTCAAGGACATACATCATGCGTTATCGTCGTCTGGGGCCAAGCGGCCTGCTGGTATCGGAACTGTGTCTGGGGACCATGACCTTTGGCGGGTCAGAGGGGATGTGGGGCCTGATCGGGCAACTGAACCAGTCCGAAGCCGATAGGCTTATCGCGTCTGCTGTCGAGGCGGGGGTAAATTTCATCGACACGGCCAATGTCTATGCCTTTGGCGAAAGCGAGCGCATCGTGGGACAGGCCATGCGCAATCTGGGGCTGAAGCGTGACGACCTCGTCATCGCCACCAAGGTCATGGGCGTGATGGGCGACGGCCCCAATCAGCGTGGGGCGTCACGCGCCCACATCATGGCGCAGGCCAAGGAGAGCCTGAAACGCCTTCAGATGGACCATATCGACCTCTACCAGATTCACGGGTTCGATCCGCTCACGCCGATCGCCGAAACGCTTGAGGCGCTCGATACACTCGTGCGGCACGGGCATGTGCGGTATGTCGGGCTGTCCAACTGGGCCGCCTGGCAGATCGTCAAGGCCATTGGGATCGCCGAGGCGCGCAAGCTGGCCCCCATCCTGTCTCTTCAGGCCTATTACACCCTTGTCGGGCGCGATCTTGAGCGCGACATCGTACCGATGCTCAAATCGGAAGGGCTGGGCCTGATGGTGTGGAGCCCGCTGGCCGGGGGCTTTCTGTCTGGAAAGTATTCTGGTGAGGTGGCCGATGACGACAGCCGCCGCGCCAAGTTCAACTTCCCCCCGGTCGATCTCGCTCGCGGCGACGCCGTGATCGCGGTGCTGCGTGAGGTGGCGGCGGCAAAGGGTGTCAGCGTGGCGCAGGTGGCTTTGTCGTGGCTCCTGCATCAGCCGCACGTGACCAGCGTCATCATCGGAGCCAAACGCCCTGAGCAACTGAGCGACAATCTTAAGGCCGCAGAGGTGACGCTCAGCACCGAAGACCTTGCCGCGCTGGACGCCGCCTCACGCCTGCCCGCCGAATATCCGGGCTGGATGCTGGAGCGTCAGGGTCAGTACCGCGCGGGCTTTGATGCGTAATAGACTGTGCTGGCATTGCTCCGCCCTTCGATCGGTCTGATCGGATAATATTGCATCCTGATGACCGTTTTCGGTACGGCAGTCACGCGCTAACCGACGTCTCTATCGAGCCACAAAGAGCGGAAGGCCTGTAGCGCTCTCGCCCAGTGAAACGAGAGTGCTAGGGAGCTATAGCCCTTCTTTGAGCGGCCGTCGATTCCGGCGCTTTACCTGACGTTTGCCTGCAACCTCTACCAGTCGCCGAAACGTCGGACATTCCATATGGGAGGGCGCGGGGCAAGCGGCGACATGGCGGATGGTGTCGCGCAGTGCGGTCAGCTCAATGATCTGACGGTCGATCTCATCGGCCTTCGCGTGAAGCCTGTCACGGGAGATATGCGGTCCACCGCCCTGGCCAAACATCCCGCCGATTTCCTCAAGTGAGAATCCGGCCGTCTTCCCCATCGCGATCAGATTCAGTTGCAACAGCACTTCCGGTGAAAACTGCCGGCGCAATCCGTGGCGGGAGATGGAGGTAATCAGACCGGACTGCTCGTAGTATCGCAAGGCTGACGGCTTAACTCCGGTTCTTTCCGCCACCTCTCCGATATCCAGAAATTTCATGCTTGACCTCAACTTGACTTGAAGTGGCAGTTTGCTCGCGCACCAACATTCAGGCAAGGGATCAAACAGATGGAACGAACACAACCCCGTGCGGTCAGGAATAGAGAAGCGCCCCTCCAAGTCACGCTGGCTCTGGCGACACTGCTGGCATCCCTCGGAACCAGCATCGCCAACATTGCGCTGCCAACTCTGGCCGACGCGTTCTCCGCGCCGTTTTCGCAAGTGCAGGCGGTCGTGGTCGTCTATCTCGTGACATTGACGATCTCGGCGGTGATTGCGGGCCGCCTCGGTGACAGGTACGGACTGAAACCCATGCTCGTGACCGGGCTCAGCGTGTTTACGGTCGCCTCGTTACTTTGTGCCGTGGCCCCGAACCTACCGCTGCTTATCGGTGCGCGAGCGATTCAAGGTGGCGGCGCGGCATTTCTGATGACACTCGCCCTGGCGCTGATGCGCCAGACCGCGAGCGAAGCTCGGGTTGGACGCGCCATGGGTCTGCTCGGGACGGTTTCGGCGCTCGGGACGGCACTCGGCCCTGCGCTTGGAGGCCTGCTGATACCGGTGATGGGATGGCGGAGCATATTTTGGGTGCAGGTCCCGCTGGCGCTCTTAGCCTTGGTACTTACGCTCACCACGCTTCCTGCCGATACCGGTAAAAAAATGGCACCATCGATCGGCCTTTGGTCGAGCGTCAACTGGACCCTGGCCTCCAATCTCCTCACCAACATCGTGGTCGCCGCCGTGATGATGACGACACTGGTGATCGGCCCGTTTTTCCTTGGCATCAGCCTTGGTCTGACGCCGACGCAGGTGGGTTTTGTCATGGCGGTAGGTCCCGTGATCTCCATCTTCAGCGGCGTTCCGTCAGGGCGATTGGTGGATGCCTGGGGCAGTGGTCGCATGCTCCTGGTTAGCCTTGGCTTGTTGGCCATAGGCGCATTACTGCTGGCATTCCTACCAACCGCTATCGGCGTTACGGGTTATGTCCTCTCCCTCATAGCGCTGACGCCCGGCTACCAGCTCTTTCAGTCTGCCAACAACACAGCGGCATTGCGCGACGTCACAAATGACTGGCGCGGCATGGTCTCCGGGCTGCTTGGCCTGTCACGCAATATCGGTCTGATCACGGGGGCATCCTTGATGGGAGCGGTGTTCACGTTCGGCGTGGGAAGCGACCCGTTAGAACACGCGACGGCTTCGGAGATTGCCTCTGGTATGCAACTCACCTTCCTGCTCGCTGGCGGAATGATGCTTGTGGCATTCGGGATGACGTTTGGGCACCATAATTTCACCAAACGCCTGCGTTCACCCTCATGACCTACGAAATTGTCGAATTCCCAATGAGTCTACGCCGACGCATCGATAACGGGTAAGCGCCCAAGGCGGTCATTCGGCCAATGCCGAAATATCTCATTACCGGACATTTCGGCCAGCGTGCCGGTCTTTGCCGAAAAGCGGAAATGGCGAACCCGAATTGGCGAAAAATCACTCCTCCAGCGGTCTAATCCTTTCGTTCAGTATTTCAAGCTGCGCATCCAACATGATCTGGTTCGGATCGTGGCCGGTACGGGGCAATAAGCTCCCAACGGCGACAGCGCCAAATCAGCGAACGGCCCGACTTCGGCTAAAAGTCGGGCCGCATCCTTTTCAGCAGGTCATGGTTGTTTAATCAGGACTTGAGGCCAAGGGCTAGGCTTGGAAGAAGGCCAGCAGATCGGCATTGATGATATCGGGATGGGTCGTGGCCATACCGTGGGGCAGTCCCGGATAGACCTTGAGCGTACCCTTCTTGACGAGCTTGATGGCCAGTTGAGCGGAATCGGCGATGGGGACAATCTGGTCGTCATCACCGTGCATGATCAGCACAGGGACGTTGATGGCCTTGAGGTCTTCGGTGAAATCCGTTTCCGAAAAGGCCTTGATGCAGTCATAGTGGGCCTTGACTCCCCCCATCATGCCCTGACGCCACCAGTTGTCGATCAGGCCCTGGCTGACTTTGGCGCCGGGACGGTTGAAACCGAAGAACGGACCAGAGGGGATGTCCCTGAAAAACTGCGCGCGATTGGCCACCAGCGCGGCGCGGAAGCCGTCGAATACCTCCATCGGCAGGCCGCCCGGATTGGCGGGTGTTTTCAGCATGATCGGGGGCACCGCACCGATAAGCACCGCCTTGGCAACCCGGCCGGGTTTGGCACGAGCGACATAGTGAACGACTTCGCCGCCCCCCGTCGAGTGGCCCACGTGGAAGGCATTTTTCAGATCGAGATACTCCGTCAGGGCAGCGACATCGGCGGCATAGGTGTCCATCTCGTTGCCAGTGTGGGTCTGAGTCGAACGCCCATGCCCCCGACGATCATGCGCAATGACGCGATAGCCCTTCAGCAGGAAGAACATCATCTGGGCATCCCAGTCATCGGCGCTAAGGGGCCAGCCGTGATGGAAGACGATCGGCTGAGCGGTCTTGGGTCCCCAGTCCTTGTAATAGATTTGAACCCCGTCCTTCGTGGTGACAAAGCCGCTTTCGGCGCGATCCAAAGGGGATCGGGCGGGCTGGGTCTTTTTGGGGGCCGCTTCGGCGCTTGCGCCCGCTGTCAGAGCGGCGGTGGCGACGGTGATACCGGCCGTCAGAGCACTGCGACGGGAGGCGTTGTGGAGAGCGTTCATGGTCATACCTCTGCATTTAAACTTTGCGACATTTATTATTGCGATAACATTTACACCTCTATATTCTCAGACCGGGCGTGTCCAGTGATTATTTTTCGCGATAATGTTTTTCGCGATATTTTTAACCTCCCCCTCAGACCGTTGGTACCGTTCCCCCGTCGATGACGTAGTCTGCGCCATGAATAGAGGCGGCCCGATCAGAGGCCAGAAAGGCAATCAGTTCCGCCACTTCAGTGGGTTCGGCCGCCCGCCCGAGCGGGATGCCACCCAGCGCCTGAAGTACGCTTTGCCGCGCCTCTTCCAGCGTGCCGCCGCTGCCCTCTGCAATCAGCTTCAGAAAGTCGGCCGTAGCCTCCGTATTGATCCACCCGGGTGAAACGGCGTTGACCCGAACCCCTTTCGGCCCCAGCTCCTTGGAAAGGGCCTTGCTGTAGGTCGAGAGGGCGGCTTTGGCGGCCGCATAGGCGATTGTGGACTCCGGCAGAGGCAGTGTGCGCTGAATGGAAGAGACGTGGACGATGACGCCAGCCTTTCGCGCGATCATTTGTGGAACGATCAGTCGGTCGAGACGCACGGCCGTCATCAGATTCAGATCAAGCTCTGCCTGCCAGTGCGCGTCGCTAAGCGCTGTGAACCCACCGGCGGGCGATGACGAGCCACCTACGACGTGGACCAGCACGTCTATGCCTCCGAAGCGCGTCAGCGCCGCATCGGCAAGGGCCGCCGTGCCTTCCGGGGTCGTCAGGTCGGCCTGAACAAACTCGACGCCCGACAGCGTATCGGATTTCGCCCGCGCTGCCGTGATGACGCGCGCCCCGCCCGCGAGAAAACGTTCGACCGTAGCGCGTCCGGCCCCCTTGGTGCCGGCAGTGACGAGGATGCGTTGATAGGTGAATTCAGTGGGGTCCGGGCGTGCCATTACAGGGTAACCTCCAGAGCGGTGATCAGGTCGTTTTCGAGGGTGAAACGGAAGGTGAAGCGCAGGGGGCTGCCCCGGAAATTCCCAGTGGTCGGTCCTTCGACGATCACGTAACCGTCCTCTTCGCGCTGCGTATCCGGGGTAAAGATCGCTTGGAGGGCGATGACGTTCTTCTGGATCAGAGCCAGAATTTCGGAGTGACCGGTGTGTGCGCGACCCTCATCATGCATGACCGCGTTGGGCGCGAAGGCCTTGAGCATGCCTTGGGCATCCAGGCGCGCATTGGCCTCTACATAGGTGGCGATGGGCTTTGGCAAATTTATCATAACTGAGCCTTCCTTTTGAATGTCGGCGGAGCGTGGAAACCGCCGGTTTCCGCGTCGATAGGAGGCACTTTACGCCCCCCTCCATTGACTTGATAATCGCAGCAAAGCAGGATGAGTTGTTTCGAGAAGAGGGATAATGACGCGCTCTGTCTTAGCCGAACTGGATGCTGTACTGTGTATCGCCCGCCGGGGCTCCTTTACGGCGGCGGCGCTTGAACTCGGCATATCGACGACATCTCTGAGCAATGCGGTCGCAAAGCTGGAGAGGCGTCTGGGGATTCGCCTTTTCAATCGTACGACCCGAAGCGTATCCATCACCGAAGCGGGTAAGGCCTTTGTGGAACGGGTCGCGCCGGCCATGACCGACATCCATGACGCCATGCTGGCGGCACAATCGCTTCAGGCGACACCCACGGGCACATTGCGTATCAACGCCTTTGCTTCGGCCGCCAGAGAGGTGATGGCCCCGCTCGTCCTTGCCTTCATGCAGCGCTATCCGCACGTGCATGTCGATCTGGTCACCGAGGGCCGGATAGTCGATATCGTGGCCGCGGGTTTCGATCTGGGCTTAAGGCCGCTGGATCTGGTGCCCAGCGACATGATCGCCTTGCCGCTGGGGCGGGCCCGCCGCAATGTAGTGGTCGCCTCTCCGGACTTTCTTGGCACTTATGGCACGCCTGTGGAGCCCGCCGACCTGTACCGCTATCCCTGCATTCGTGCCCGCCTCCCGAATGGCGCTTTGCTCAGGTGGCGATTTGAAAAGGACGACCAGCCGGCGCAGATCGACGTGCAGGGCGCACTCACCCTTGATGAGCCGAGCCTTGTCCGTATTGCCGCACAGGCAGGCGTTGGGCTTGGTTATATTATGGAGGCGGATGTGCGCGATGACATTGCCGCCGGGCGACTGGTCTGCGTTCTGGAAGACTGGACGCCAACCTTGGCACCCTTAGCCCTCTATTACCCTGGACGGAAAAACCCGCCAGCGGCGTTCAGTGCGTTCCTGCAGGTCGCGCGTGAATTTGCGAACGGGTAAGCCAGAACCTTACGGCCCATTGCCCCGAAGTTCGGAACAACTCGTCCATTTTTGCCATAACTGTGCGGGCGAGATGTGCATAATCTCGATGACGCCTGTGGGGACCTACCGGTCGCTGTGCATCCCGCTAGATGACGCCATCGAAGGTGGTGGCTCCGCTTTGGGCGACCGCAGACGGTCAGGCTGGCGCCTGCCAGCCATCAATGTGAGTATAGATGGTGTCGCGTAGATTCCGGATATGTCCGTTCAACTCCGCCAGGGCCGAAGGGCTTTGCTGAGACGCTTCAAGCATGGCTTGGCCCAAACAACCGGCTTTAGACTTCAGCGCCCGGCCTTGATCGGTCAACGTCAGCAATACTTGCCGCTCGCTTTGCGGGTTACGGGTCCTGTTGACAAGCCCTGCGGCCTCAAGGCGTTTGAGCATGGGCGTCAGTGTACTCGACTCCAGCGCCAGCGCCTCGGCAATGGCGCCAACGCTTTGTCCGTCTTCACGCCAAAGGACATTCAGGACGAGGTACTGCGGATAGGTCAAACCCAACCCATCGAGAAGCGGCTTATAAATGCGTTGAATGGCGATACCCGCAGAATAAATCGAGTAGCACAGTTGCGCTTCCAGGGGCGGCGGACCGCTTCGTTCAATGGCCATAAGTTGCTCCTTTACCCCTATATAGAGCGCAACATCGCGAAAAACAATATCGCGATAATTTTATCGCTTGACGGACGTACAAACCATCTCTAAGGATTATGTTATCGCGATAATATTTATCAGCAAAATCACATGGAGGCGACAATGAAGACCACGATCAACACGGCTCTCGCTGCCACCGCCGCCACTCTGGCCATACTGGCTATTTCACCCGCGAGCGCGAAAGACGCGATCCCGCAGAACCAATTAGTTAAAAATGTCGTGCTGGTCCACGGCGCCTTTGCGGACGGCACCGGCTGGCGCGCGGTCTGTGACCGGCTGACCCAGCAAGGTTACCGCGTCACTATCGTTCAGAACCCCCTGACCTCGCTCGAAGACGACGTCGCGGCGACGAAGCGCGCTTTGGCGCAGCAGGACGGTCCTACCATTCTCGTGGGTCACTCCTGGGATGGCACCGTCATTACCGAGGCCGGCGTCGATCCGAAGGTCGTCGGGCTGCTCTACGTTTCCGCTCTCTCCCCTGATGCAGGCGAAACGACGGCCAAGCAATATGAAGGCTTCGCTCCGGCGACGGAGTTCGTGCTCAACACGGGCGAAGACGGCTTCGCCTATGTCGCCCGCGATAAGTTTAAGGCCGGTTTTGCTCATGATGTGAGCGACGCCGACGCCACCTTCATGGCCAACTCGCAAGTTCCGATCAATCTGGCGGCCTTCGGCACGAAACTCAAGAACGCTGCCTGGAGGACGAAGCCGAGTTGGGCCGTCATCGGTAAGGAAGACAAGGCGTTCGATCAAGCCATGTTGTTGCGCATGGCCCGCCGCATCAACGCCAGGGTCACCAGGGTCTCGGCCAGCCACGCTCTGTTTATGACCCAGCCCGAAGTCGTTGCCGACACCATCGACACGGCAGCCAAAGCCGCCTCGAAGTAAAACTCATCTATACGAAGATCGGTTCGGAGCAGCCGGCCTGTGGCCGCTCCTGCTCTGACCTCGCTTGCCGAAGCTGACGCGCGCGTAATTATTCCGCGTCTTGATGCAATCAGGCAAAACCATCCTGGAGAACAGCTAGCGCGACCTTAGTGGCAGCGAAGATGGGCTAATCGAGATTGACGCAAGCTGCGCTCATATCATCCGAAAGATTTTCGAATGGTACGCGACCGGAGCTTACTCGATTAGGGAAGTAGGGCTGATGGCGCGCAACATAGGTCTTGTCCACCCTCGTAGCCAAGCCAAAGTCCCCAACAGTTCCATCCATCGCATTCTACGAAACCGCGTCTACACCGGCGAGTTCGAATGGCTTGGTGTGGTCTACAAGGGCCGGCGCGAGGCCCTGATATCGAAGGACCTGTGGCTAATGGCGCAGGACGTCATGGACGGGCGCGTGGATGCAAGGATCCCAAGAACCGGCGGCTCTGCCTACGCGTTTGCCTTCTCCGGCTTGGTGTCATGTGGCCACTGCGGATGTGCCCTTACAGCAGAAATCAAAAAAGGCCGCTATATCTATTATCACTGCACGCAATACAAAGGGAAATGCCCCGAAAAATATGTTCGAGAGGAGGTCATGGCTGAACAGTTTGCCGCCATCCTGTCGCGACTGAAATCCGCTCCCGGCATCCATGACCTGATTGTCAGAGCTTTAAAGAGCAGCTTCGCCACCGAGCGCGAAGAACATGAACTGGCCGTCACACGACTGACTGGGGAGATCGACCGCTTAGGTAAGCGCATCGAGGCCGTCTACACCGACAAGCTCGATGGGAAGATAAGTGCCGAATACTACAAACGTGCGTCGAGCCAATGGCAGGATGAGATGCGGCGCTGCCACGACGAACTGCGACGGTACCAGGAAGCCAGCGAGGCCTACATGAATGAGGGTGTGGATCTGCTTATCCTCGCCCGAGACGCGGAGGAAATCTTCCAAAAACACGAGGGCGCATCGCGAAAAAGGCTGCTAAATTTAGTACTAGCGAACTGCACTTGGAAGGACGCTCAACTTTCAGCGAATTTTCGAAAACCGTTTGACTTGATTCTGGAAAACACCACTTCGCAACATGACCCAAAATCGGGCGATGGGTATGATGACGCTGGAAAAGAAAATTGGCTGGGGAACTAGGACTCGAACCTAGAATGACGGTACCAAAAACCGGAGTGTTACCATTACACCATTCCCCAGCAGGTCTTTAGAAAGTCTTTGAAAGACTTGCTGGCCTCGCTTGTCTCAGCGAGAGGGCGCTTCACTAACCCAAGCTTTTGTGACATGCAATCCCCCCGTTGAAATTTTCCCCAACTTCTCTGGATTTCGCTAATGCCTGCGCCCATGGTTATCCTGCTGCCCGGAACCGATGGTACAGGGGTGTTTTTTCAAGGCCTCGTTGAAGCACTTAAAGCCTTTTGCGAGATAAAGGTTCTATCTTATCCACAGAACGGCGATCAATCGTATGAACACCTTGGCCAACAGCTTTTACCAGAGTTGCCTGACAAACGTGATTATATTCTCGTCGGTGAGTCGTTTGGCGGTCCGTTGGCGATCTGGTTGGCGACACATGCGGTCAACCCGCCGGTGAAGTTGATTTTGGGCTCCACCTTTGCCGCCTCACCTTTTTCACTTCCGGGCCGATGGGTAGCGCCTCTTGTGCCATTCGCGCGTTTTATCCCACTGCGAGAGTGGCAGATAAAGTTTATGCTATTCAACGGTGGTCACGCGCAATGGGCCGCTCAAATCTTTGAACATACTCGTTCTATAGATCGCCGCGTACTCTTGTCGCGCGTACAAAGTGTCCTGCGATGCGATATGAGAGCCGCACTTTCAGCGCTTCCAATCCCTGTTCTTTGTCTGAATGCGACACAGGATCGGCTCTTACCGCCTTGGTTGCCACGTCATTTTCCACAACAAAGCCATATTCGCATCGTCGATCTCCCTTTACCTCATATGATTTTTCAATGCGCACCAGACACAATCGCGGAAAATCAAATCCTTCCGTTTCTGATGAGCACATAATGCCCCATGCCCTTGACCCTGCCGTTCAGGCCTATAACCGGCTGATGGCCAACAGCTTCCGTCGTTTTACCGGGCAAGAGATTGTCGCCGATGCCGCCGGATTGAACGCCTCCGAACTGGCTGAGGCTTTGTTCACGGCCCCGCAAGCCATCGTCTCCCACGGTATCGAAGCCGACCCCATCTTTCGTTATGCCAATGCGCAGGCGCTCAACCTTTGGGAAATGGACTGGGACACCTTTACCCGTCTGCCTTCGCGCCAATCCGCAGAACCCGACAACGGCATACAGTCCGACCGTAATGCCCTGCTCAAAGCCGCGCTGGCGCAGGGTTATGTCGATCATTATGCCGGCATCCGCGTGTCCGCCAGCGGTCGGCGCTTTTACATAGAAGATACCGTCCTGTGGAATGTCGTCGATGAGGCCGGCACCCGTCACGGGCAGGCCGCCTTTATCCGGCGCTGGCGTTTCCTGACTGCATAGCGACATCCCGCCCCCTTTCGCCGCAGGAACCTTTGTGATAGCTCCCGCCGCATGTCACAGCCACCCTACGTCATCGCCGCCTTCTATCATTTCTTTGACTTTCCCGATTTCGAGGCGCATCAGGCCCCGCTGCTCGACCGGTTGAAAGGGCTCGGCATCAAGGGATCACTGCTGATCACCTCCGAAGGCGTCAACTCGACCATGGCCGGCACGCGCGAAGCCATAGACCGCTTCCTGACCTATCTTCAGGGCGAACTGATCGGCGAGCCGATTATATGGAAGGAGTCCTATGCGGACACCCAGCCCTTTGGCAAGGTGCGCGTGCGCCTGAAGAAAGAGACGATTTCGCTGGGGGAACCGGTCAACCTCCGCCACCGCGGCCACTATGTCGAGCCTAAGGACTGGAACGACCTGATCCGCCGCAACGATGTGGTGATCCTCGATACGCGCAATGATTACGAGGTAAACCTCGGCACGTTCAGGGGGGCCATTGATCCGAAAATCCCGACCTTCAAATTCCTGCCCGAATGGACGCGCCAGCACGCCGATCAGCTTAAAGGCAAAAAGATCGCCACATTCTGCACCGGTGGCATCCGCTGCGAGAAGTACACGGCCTGGATGATGGAGAACGGCTTTGATGAGGTGTATCACCTTAAGGGTGGCATCTTGCAGTATTTCGAAGACGTTCCCGCCGAAGAGTCTCTATGGGACGGCGAATGTTTCGTTTTCGATGAGCGTATCGCCGTCGATCATCACCTGAATCCGTCGCAAACCGCCGTGCTCTGCCTTTATTGCGACCACGCCCTGACCGCCGAGGATCAGCAAAGTCCGCTATATGCGCCAGGTGTCTCATGCCCGCATTGCCACGGCGACCCGAAATATCAGCATGACCGTGAGCCCGCAGCGGGCCGCACCAAATTCTGACTAACGGCGGCCTGTCTTATTACACGGTCTTCATTTGACCTTATCGTAAGGCGCGCTATGGTACGTGCCGGAGTGCGCGTGCGTCGCCCATCGTGGTTCCGGCGCATTTTTGATATAGCTGCACCCAATTCGGGGATGACGTTCGTCACATGAAACAGTTTTTCATTACGGTAGCCGCCGTATTCGCCGCCTTTGTGCTGTTCTTCGTCGGCGTGCCCTTTCTGCTCATCACCATGATCGCGGCCGCGTCCAAGCCCACCACACCGTCGGCCATCACATTGGTGGTTGATCTGCGTGAAGGCCTGACGGATCAGTCGCGAGCCGATCCGTTCGCCTTCATTACGGGGCGTCCCCTGTCCACCATGGACATCGTTACCTCGCTCTATCACGCGGCCGACGACAGCAAGGTCAAGTCGGTGCTGATCCGTCTGCCCGAAGGCGGACTGATGCCCGCTGCCGCGCAGGAAATCCGTACGGCCGTGCGTTATGTGCGCAGCAAGAACAAGCCGGTCTATGCCCACTCTCAGGGTCTTTATCCTTCGACCATGGTGCTGGCCTCCTACACGGTAGGCACAGCGGCGACCGAGTTCTGGATGCAGCCCCGCTCGTCTTTTCAGGTGACCGGCATTGCCACCGAGGAAATGTTCCTCAAGCGCGCCTTTGATAAGTACGGCATCACGCCGCAATTCCAGCAGCGCTATGAGTACAAAAACGCTGTCAACCCCTACCTGCAAAGCGACTTCACGCCGGCGCACCGCGAAGCCACCCTTTCTTGGATGGGATCGGTCTATGACTCGCTGATCAGCGATGCCGCGATCGACCGCAAGGACGCCAAGCTGGATGCCGTCAAGCTGAAGACCATTCTCGAAGCCGGTCCGTATAGCGCCGAAAAAGCCAAGGAACTGGGCCTGATCACCAATCTGGGTCAGGTCGAGGAGATCGAAGAAGCCGCAAAGGCCAAGGGTGGGGCGGATACGCAACTGATGGACATCGAGTCCTATGCGGCCACGACCGTATCGACCGGCAGCCAGACCATCGCCGTCATCAATGGCGAAGGCCCGATCATGACCGGTAAGGGGTCTGGCAGCGGCTTTGGCAGCGAAGCGCAGATGCTGTCCGATGATGTGGCTGAGGCCTTCTACGACGCCGTCGATAATGACAAGGTCAAGGCCATTGTCTTCCGTGTCTCCTCGCCCGGCGGATCGGATACCGCTTCTGAACAGATTGCGCGCGCCATGGCCTACGCCAAAAAGTCAGGCAAGCCGGTCGTGGTGTCGATGGGGGATTACGCGGCTTCGGGCGGGTACTGGATCTCGGCGGGGGCCAATGCCATCGTCGCCAACCCGACCACCCTCACCGGCTCGATCGGTGTCTATGGCGGCAAGATGGCCATTGGCGAAGCGGCTTCGCGCTTCGGTGTCGATTTCCGTCAGATCGGCGTGGGGTCGGACTATGCCGGGGCCTATTCGGCCGGCAAGCCCTTCACCGAAAAGCAAACCCAGGCCATCTCCAACTGGATGGACACCATCTATAACGCCTTCATCGGTCACGTCGCGGAAGGCCGCAAGCTGGCCCCCGAACGCGTGCGTGAAATCGCCAAGGGCCGTGTGTGGACGGGGGCTCAGGCCAAGCAACTGGGGCTGGTTGATGAAACCGGCGGCTTCTACGCCGCCGTGGCCAAGGCCAAGCAACTGGCCAAGATCGGTGACGACGTGAAGGTGAAGCTGGTCAACTACCCCAATAACAAGTCGCCCTTCGCCATGTTCGGTAAGGGCGTCGAGGCAAGCGCCAAGGGCTTCGAAGCGCTGTCCTTCCTCGGCTGGGCCGCCAGCGATCCACGCGCCCAGATGATCATGAAGGAAGCCCGCGACGCCCGCCTACGCGAGCAAGGCGCCAGCGTTCTGGCCCCGGAACCCTACGCACCGTAGAGTTCGGACCTCGTCACTGTAATAAAAAACCCTCCGGATCAATCCGGAGGGTTTTTCTTTGGGATTCAGTGATGTGGGGTCACGGACCCCACACCCCGTAAGTTACAGGCTTAGTCCACAGCTTCGGCGCGTGAGGCATTCTTGTCCTTGGCCGGCGTAATGTCGAAGGCGATCTTGCCTTCGGCCAGCTTGACCAGAATATGCCCGCCACGCACCAGCTTGCCGAACAGGATCTCGTCCGCCAGCGGCTTCTTGATGTTCTCCTGAATGACCCGCGCCAGCGGACGCGCGCCATAAAGTTCATCATAGCCGTTCTCCGCCAACCATTTTTCGGCATCCGGCGACAGCTCGATCGTGATGTTACGGTCGGCCAGCTGCATTTCGAGCTGAAGGATAAACTTCTGCACGACCTGCCCGATGACCTCCGGCTTAAGCTGACGGAAGGTGACGATGGCGTCCAGACGGTTGCGGAATTCCGGCGTGAACAGGCGCTTGATCGCCACCTCGTCCTCACCCGACACCTTCTCGCGTCCAAAGCCAATCGAGTTCTTCTGATTGTCCGAAGCGCCTGCATTGGTGGTCATGATCAGCACCACATTGCGGAAATCGACTTTCTTGCCCACCGCATCGGTCAACGTCCCGTTATCCATCACCTGCAGCAGGATGTTGTAGATATCCGGGTGCGCCTTCTCGATTTCGTCGAGCAGGACGATAGCGTGCGGCGTCTGATCCACAGCATCAGTAAGGAGGCCTCCCTGATCGTGGCCGACATAGCCCGGCGGGGCCCCGATCAGCCGCGACACGGTGTGACGCTCCATATATTCCGACATGTCGAAGCGCAGCAGCTCGATGCCGAGCGTTTGCGACAACTGCTTGGCCACCTCGGTCTTGCCGACGCCGGTCGGACCGGAGAAAAGATAAGAGCCGATGGGCTTGTTGGAATCGCGCAGACCTGCACGGGCGAGCTTCATTGCCGCCGAAAGCTGTTCGATGGCTTCGTCCTGACCGAAGACGACCCTTTGCAGATCGTTGGTCAGGTCACGCAGCGCCTCCGTATCGGTCTTGGAGACCGACTTCGACGGGATGCGGGCGATCTTGGCGATAACCGTTTCGATCTCCTTCGGCCCGATGACCTTCTTGCGCTTGCCTTCGGGCAGGATCACCTGCAAGGCCCCGGCTTCGTCGATCACGTCGATCGCCTTATCCGGCAGCTTGCGGTCGGTGATGTAGCGCGCCGACAGTTCCACCGCCGTCTTGATAGCGGCATCGGTATATTTCAGATTGTGGAAGGTCTCGTAGTAAGGCTTGAGGCCCTTCAGAATCTTCACCGTGTCATCAAGCGACGGCTCGGTCACGTCGATCTTCTGGAAGCGACGGACCAGTGCCCGATCCTTCTCGAAGTGCTGACGATATTCCTTATAGGTGGTCGAACCCATGCAGCGCAGGGCACCCGACGCCAGCGCTGGCTTCAAGAGGTTGGAGGCATCCATGGCCCCGCCCGACGTCGCGCCGGCACCGATGACGGTGTGGATTTCGTCGATGAACAGTATGGCATTGGGATGCGCCTCCAGTTCCTTGACCACCTGCTTGACGCGCTCTTCAAAATCGCCGCGGTAGCGGGTCCCGGCCAGAAGCGTGCCCATATCGAGCGAATAGATGGTCGCCCCGGCGAGCACTTCCGGCACCTCGCCTTCGACGATCTTCTTGGCCAGACCTTCGGCGATGGCGGTCTTGCCGACGCCCGGATCACCCACCAGCAGCGGATTGTTCTTGGTGCGGCGGCACAGGATCTGAATGGCGCGCTCGACCTCGGCCGAACGCCCGATCAGCGGATCAACCTTACCGTGGCGCGATTTCTCATTGAGATCAACACAATAGGCCGCCAACGCATCCGTGGAAGCGGCCTTGCCCGACTTTTCTTCGGAAGAGGTCGTGCCGTCTTCTGAGGAACCGCGCACCGGCCGCGGCTCGGACGCACCCGGCTTCTTGGCGATGCCGTGGGCAATATAGTTGACCGCGTCATAGCGCGTCATCTCCTGCTCCTGCAGGAAGAAGGCGGCATGGGATTCGCGCTCAGAAAAGATAGCCACCAGCACATTGGCACCGGTTACTTCGTCCCGGCCCGAAGACTGCACATGGATTACCGCGCGCTGAATGACGCGCTGGAAGCCGGCTGTGGGCTTGGCTTCCTCCGAGTGGGGAACGACCAGCGATTTTAGGTCGGTTTCAATATAGGCCGTCAATGCGGTCCTGAGCTTGGTCAGATCGACATTACACGCCGTCATGACGCCTGCGGCATCCACGTCATCGACGAGGGCCAGCAGAAGGTGCTCCAGGGTCGCGTACTCATGGTGATGGGTGTTCGCATGACCCACCGCGCGATGCAGGGTTTCTTCGAGAGCGCTTGAAAACGATGGCATGTCGGCCTCTCCTTGGAGCAAAAAGCGGGTACAGGGTAGTCTGGTCTCTCCTCGATGAACGGGGGCTGAAAGTCGGGTTTAAGCGATCCTCAGTCCTTCTCTATCGTACACTGGAGAGGGTGTTGGTGTCGGCATTCTGGGTAGAGTGTCGGCATCAGATTCAGTCTTTCTCCATGGTGCACTGGAGAGGGTGCTGATGCCGACGGGCCATGTCCACCACCTGGGCGACCTTGGTTTCCGCGACCTCATAGGTATAGACCCCGCAAACGCCGACGCCCGTCTGGTGGACGTGCAGCATGATACGGGTGGCGTCCTCGCGCGACTTGTTGAAGAATCGTTCCAGCACGTACACGACGAATTCCATAGGGGTATAGTCGTCGTTGAGAATTAACACGCGATAAAGAGAGGGTTTCGCCGCCTTGGGCTTGGCGTCGATAACGGCAAACGGCGCATTAGCCGGCTTGTCCACATCGGTGACCGGGGCCTTCGGGGCGCGCACCGCCTCAACCGGCAAATTTGCCGATGTCGGAAAGCGCAGCAGGGCGGGACCAAACGTCAAACCTGTCCTCTTTAACTTGGCGAAAAACGGACGCACCGCCCCTCGTCTTTTGAGACTCATACCGGGTGAAAACTCTACGGACAGAATGCTCCGACAGTTTTCGCCTGAGTTCAAGATAGTGCAAACTTTAATCCTGTTAAGAGGCCACAGCGCACATATTTGCGTTATCCGCATCACAGTTTGCGCAACTGCGTTACAAATATGTCGTCATTGATGCAGTGCAAAAGGCTGTGAGGCGCTTGCGATCAGGCTCAGAACACGACCGTGGTCTGGAGCCCGCCGCCGCTGATGGCCCAGTCCACATACCACGCGCCGCCCGTCAGGACGGCACCTTCGGAGGTCGGGTGGCGCAGGCTGATCTGGCGGGTTTCGAAGCGGTCGCGCGAATGGACGCCGATGGTCACCGTGCCATTGCGCAGACCGCCTCTGACCGGAAGGGCCGCCGTATAGACGCCATTTTCGCCCGAGCGCACCTCAAGGGCGGGCTGACCGTCGATTTCCACATCGACCGTCAGACCGGGATCGGTACGTCCTGATACCGCCATCGCCCCACCGGCGTCATAATCGACCACCGCCAGCAGGCTCGCCTGCGGCCACAGAGGCAGGGCCGAGGCACCCGGTCGCAGCAGCACAGATCGCGGCGGCGCCCCGATATCAGAGGCCGGAGGCACGAAGAGACGGCCTTCGGCGCGCATCAGTCGCCCCTCGGTTTCCATGGCCAGATCATAGAAGCTGCCGCCGGACATCTGCGGCAGGCTGGCCTGAAAGCGACCGTCAGCGCCTGCGGTCACCCCATAGGCCTGGCCAGCGGGAGCCGTCAGGCGGACACGCGCCTCGGGCAGGGCCGATCCGGTCACCAGCAACTCACCCGCGGCGGTAACGGCCACCGAGGTCACTTCCGGCGATCTCACATACCCACGATTGGTGGCGACATAGTCGGCCACCTCGACCTTTTCCGGGGCTTTCTCGCCGCAACCCGTCAGCACCACTACTGAAGCGGCGCAGAGTGCCACATTGCTCAGCCTGAACCCCATCGGAACGCCGAAACCTTTCAACAGGCTTATCAGGGCCTGACAAATCCCATACACAGAACACGTATGTCGTCGCTGAAAAGCGTTGCGCGCTCGCGGCAAAGCCCTTTAATTTACGACGACATTCATTTGTTTACGCGACTGACCATATCTTTTGTCACGGGCGGTAATCAAGTCCGTCCATCGCCATAGTTCCGAGGATTTCCAATGCCCGATTCCGTTTCTGCCGCCGCACAACGCCCCATAGTGTCGGTGTGCATCTATTGCGGATCGTCGGACGCCGTGGATCAGCGCTATAAGGACGAAGCCCGGCAACTGGGCGGCATACTGGCGGCGGGGAATCTGCGTCTGGTCTATGGCGGGGGCGGCGTCGGCCTGATGGGTGAAGCGGCGCGCGGGGCCTATGAAGCGGGCGGCAAGGTGCTGGGCATCATGCCGCAATTCCTACGCACCAAGGAGCGCCTGCTGGACGAGGTCGAAACCATCGTCGTGCAGTCCATGCATGAGCGCAAGATGATGATGTTTGAAGAAGCCGATGCCTTTGTCGTCCTCCCGGGCGGGGTCGGTACGCTGGAAGAGGTCATAGAGCTACTGTCGTGGCGGCGGCTCGACCTGCACAAGAAGCCGATCATCTTCCTCAATTCAGGCGGCTTCTGGCAGCCCTTCTTCGATCTGGTCGATTTTACCGTGGGTAAGGGCTTTACGCCGGAAGCCTTCCGCCGCACCTATAAGAGTGTGGACACGGTCGAGGAGGTGCTGGGGGCTATCGAAGACCTGGCGTCCTATGATGAGGAAATCGACACGCGTCGCGTACTTTAACACTAACGGCCGAAGATGCTGACCTCATCCGGCCGTTAAAAGCTCGGATCGCTTCTTTAGACCGCCGCGGGCAATCTCAGGGCAAAGGAGACGACTATGCCCGACCTGCCGCCGCACAACGAACCACCCAAAAAGAATGGCCTGAACGATTATGGCCCCAAGACCGGTGCCGCCAGCGATCACCCCTATGGCATGGATGAGATGCCGCCGGCTCCCAAGACCAAAGGCACGCCGCCTGACGCCAGAACGGAGGTCAGCAGTGAAGCGGATCTGGGCGATCCGACACAGACAGGATAATAAAAAAGGCGCTGTTTCAGCGCCTTTTTTATTCAGTCATCACGGTGGACGCGCTCGGAGCGTTCATGACGTTCCTGTGCTTCGATGGACAGGGTCGCCGTCGGGCGCGCCTCAAGCCGCCCCAGACCAATGGGTTCGCCGGTTTCTTCGCAGAAGCCGTAGGAACCATCGTCGATACGGGCGATCGCTTCGTCGATCTTGGAGATCAGTTTGCGCTGGCGGTCGCGGGTACGCAGTTCGAGCGCACGGTCCGCTTCTGAGGAGGCTCGGTCCACCAGATCGGGGTGGTTTTCCGTTTCCTTCTGCATGACCGACACGGTTTCTTTCGAACCGGCCAAGATTTCCGTTTTCCACGAAATCAGCTTTTTGCGGAAATAGGCGAGCTGACGCTCATTCATATATTCTTCGTCGTCCTTGGGACGATAGGCATCGGTATCGGATTTGGAAAGCTCGACAGCGCTCATCTTTGCACCACACCCCATGACATTGTTCACCGGCACCCTTGGCGCCGCCCCGAATTGAGACGTCGCCCGCCGCTGCGTCCCTCCCTGCAAGAACAGGGCCCCATATGGACGTACCGGCACGGGTCCGATGGCGCGGCTTATACCCGTGGAATCAGCCGTGAACAATCACGTTTTCTTTACATTAACGGGGTTTCGATGGTGCAGCGCACACAGCGGCAAGGGGCGGACTTCGCGCCGTAAGGGAATTTACATCAGCCGCCGCTTGGCCAGTTCGACATAAGCGCGGGTTTCGATTTCATTGAGCACGTTTTGCAGCCCCTGATCCTCGACCTCTTCGCGCTGAAGTTCGATCATCTTTTGCAGCGTTAAAAGCGCGCCGTCGTCGAGCGTGCCGCCCAGCAAAGCCAGCTTGAGCTCTTCAAGCGCTTCCAGAATGTCCTGAGAGCGTTTGATCTGACGGCGGCGACGCCCGTGAAGCACGTCGTCCTCGGCCTGCAGGGCCAAAAGCGCATCTATGCCGCCCAACGATAAAGCCTGAGACACCGAGGCGGCGGACGCACTCGACCGGGTTTCCGATGATCCGCTCAGCGAAAAGGCGCCAGACGTGCGGCGCGGTGCGCTGCCGCCGCCCACATTGGTCGGTCCGGCCGGTCCGTTGATCTTGATCATGCTTGCCCCATTCAGCGGTGGTATGGTCATGTCGGGGCCGTTCTGGCGAAAAGACGCGAAACCCTCTTCTGAGAGTGTACAGGCGGTGAGTATTTGCCTGTCCGTGGTTTCCAAGCCCTTAACGGCCCGGCAGATTTTTCCCCTGCCCGCACAACGCCCCCTCCGCGCCCCTGACTCTTAAAGGCTTTTTGTGTGGCATGAAATTAGCAGCCAGGAAAACATGGTTAATGCCTTCTGTGTGGACATGCGTATGCGCCTCCTTCTTGCCGCCCTCGCCGCCTTTATGACTCTGTGTGCGCCGGTGTTCGGTCTGTCGAATGCCTGCGCCGCCTCCCGCATCAAGGACATTGTCGATTTCGAAGGGGTGCGTAAGAACCAGTTGGTCGGTTACGGCCTCGTCGTCGGGCTGAATGGCACGGGCGACACGGTGCGCAACGCCCCCATGCTGAAACAGACCATGGAAAGCATGATGGGGCGGCTGGACGTCAATATCCGCGACGCCACCCTTAATACCAAGAATGCCGCCGTGGTCATGGTCACCGCCGAACTGCCGCCCTTTGCCGCACCCGGCGCGCGCATCGACGTGACCGTCTCGGCCATGGGCGACGCCAAGAGCCTGCTGGGCGGCACGCTGCTGGTCACCCCCCTGCTGGGGGCCGACGGCGAAGCCTATGCGGCGGCACAAGGTTCTATCCAGACGGGGTCGGTATCTGCCGGCGGGGCGTCGGGCTCGTCCGTCACCAAGGGCGTGCCGACCGCCGGGCGTATCGCCTCAGGCGGCATCATCGAACGCGAAACGGGTTTCGACTTCAACGCCATGCCCATCGTGCGCCTGACGCTGAAAAATCCCGACTTCACCACCGCCAAACGCATCGCGGACACGGTGAACAAGGCCTATCCCGGCACGGCCTTTGCCGACAACCCGACCGTGGTATCGGTGCGCAACCGGCCGGAAATGAACATGATGAGCTTCATCACCGCCATTGAGCAACTGCCCGTCGCCGTAGATACACCGGCCAAGGTGGTCATTGATGAGGTCAACGGCGTCATTGTCATCGGTGAAAACGTCCGCGTCTCGCGCGTTGCCATCGCTCAGGGGAACCTGACCATCCGTGTCGATGAGCGCCCCTTCGTCAGTCAGCCCGCTCCCTTCTCGCAGGGCCAGACGACTGCCGTTCCCGACAGTTCGGTGAGCGTGGAAGAGGAAAAGGGCAAAAAACTCTATGAGCTTCAGGAGACCACCTCGCTTACCGATCTGGTCAATGGTCTCAATGCCCTGGGCGTCAGCCCGCGCGACATGATTTCCATCTTGCAGACCATCAAGGCGTCCGGCGCTCTGCAAGCCGATATCGAGGTGATGTAATGGACACGCTCAATACCACCGCAACCTCAACGAACGGACACAGCCCCACCCTGTCCAAGGCCTCGCCACCAACAGGGAAAAAGGTGGGTACAGACTTTGAAAACATGGTCATTTCCCAGATGCTGAAACCCATGTTCGAAGGCCTGTCCACGGACGGCCTGTTCGGTGGTGGCGAAGGTGAGGAAGCCTTTCGGTCGGTCTATCTCGACGCCCTGGCTGGTCAGGTGGTAAAATCCGGAGGTGTCGGCATTTCCGCGCAGGTTCAGAAACAACTTCTTGCCCTTCAGGAGGCGCACTCATGAGCATTTCCGCCCGCGACGCCGATGATTACGCGGCTCAGCTTCTGGTTCTGACCGAACGCCTCACCGAACGCCTGACCGGCGAAGCCGAAGCGCTGGAAGCCCATCGCCCGCTCGATATCCGCGACTCGGTCGAAGAAACACGCAGCCTGTCCGCCCTCTATCGGCAGGAAAGCGCCCGCCTGAAGGCCGACCCGGCGCGTCTGCAAGGGTTGAGCCCCGCGCATAAGGACAGCCTGCGCAGGGCGACCGAGGTGTTTGTCGCCATATCCGAGCGCCATGCGCGCGCTGTCGAAGCCGCCAAGACGATTTCAGAGGGTCTGATGAAGGCGGTCGCCGATACGCTGAATGAGAACCGCAAGCCCAGCCTGACCTACGGCCCCGGCGCGGCGGTAACGGATCGCACGCCGCAATCCCTGAACTACGGCTTCAAGGCTTAGGCAGGGTTTCGCGCTTGGCCTTGTAATAGGCATCGGTGCGCCCATCGACATCGTGCATAAACTGCCCCTTTTCCGTGGAATAGACGCCCGGCGCTGGCAGGTCGGGCGGCGTGTAGCGCGGCGAGTCGGGGCCGTTGACGCGCTTCCAGTAATCGACATTGCCGGGCTCGCTCTTGTAGCGGCGCTCGGCTTCGGTGGCGGCGACCTGCGCCTCCCAATAGGGTTGAGGCCCCGGCTTGACCGGCAAAGGCCGCACAGGGGCATAACCGCGTTCAGGACAATCGGGCGGCAGGGCGGTTCCGTTCATTAACGCCTTGCGACAGGCCTGCCCGTGACGCAGAGCAGCCCCAAGCGTCTCACGCCCCGTATCTTCGGTGGCGGACGGCGCGGCCGTACTGGCGACTACCGAAGGCGTAGCCCCGGAAGGGTCAGGAGACCGCAAGGGTTGAGGATAGGCCGGTGACGCCGTGTGGCGCCCTCCCTGAGCTGAGCGGGACGGCGACCTCACCCCGCGCGATGGCACAAACCACACCTCACTAAGGGTCGGCCCGTCCTTCGACGGCGTTTCACGGGGCCGCGAAATCATGAACAGCAGGGCCAGCGCCATATGCGCCGCCGCCACTACAAGTGCGGCGAACCCCACCTGTCGCCATTGAATCACCTGATGCGCCATACCGCCCCCTGTCTCTGCTAGATGAGACGAACAATTCGGCCTTTAAGAGGCGGTCCACGGACACAGTTTTTACAAAAGCGTTCGCAAAACGTTCTTGCGCCATCAGCGCAAATCGGGCAGTGAACCCAAAAACCTCTGCTGACACTTTCTCGACGCTGCCATTATACCTATATGGCGGAAATTGCCTCCCCAAATGGATATGCGTAATGGCCGATAGCGGACACGACAAGGATATGCTGATGAGCAGCTCAAACCTGATGCAGGGCTTCATCAAGGTGCGCGGCGCGCGCGAGCATAACCTCAAGGGGGTCGATGTCGATATTCCCCGCGGCAAGCTGGTGGTGCTCACCGGCCTCTCCGGGTCGGGCAAGTCGTCACTCGCCTTCGACACCATCTATGCCGAGGGGCAGCGGCGTTACGTCGAGTCGCTGTCGGCCTATGCGCGGCAATTCCTTGAGCTGATGTCGAAGCCCGACGTGGACCTGATTGAAGGCCTGTCACCGGCCATTTCCATCGAGCAGAAAACGACCTCCAAAAACCCCCGCTCGACCGTCGGTACGGTAACGGAAATCCACGACTATATGCGCCTTCTGTGGGCGCGCACCGGCGTGCCCTATTCGCCCGCCACGGGTCTGCCCATCGAAAGCCAGACCATTTCGCAGATGGTCGATAAGATCATGGCCCTGCCCGAAGGGACGCGCCTGCTGCTGCTGGCCCCCTTCGTGCGCGGGCGCAAGGGCGAATACAAGAAAGAAATCGCCGACCTTCAGCGTCAGGGCTTTCAGCGCCTGAAGATCGACGGTCAGTACTACGCCATCGAAGACGCCCCCAAGCTCGACAAGAAGTACAAGCACGATATCGACGTCGTGGTGGATCGTGTGGTCGTCAAAGGCGGGCTGATGCAGCGTCTGGCCGACAGTCTGGAAACGGCGCTGCGGCTGGCCGACGGCTTGGCCATCGCCGAATATGCCGATGTGGCTGAAGGCGAAACCGAGCCGAAGCGCCTGATCTTTTCGGAAAAATTCGCCTGCCCGGTCTCTGGCTTTACCATTGCCGAGATCGAGCCGCGCCTGTTCTCGTTCAACAATCCGTTCGGCGCCTGCCCGACCTGCGACGGGCTGGGGGTGAAGCTGACCTTTGACCGCTCGCTGATCGTGCCGGATGAGTCGTTGAGCCTCAAGGACGGGGCCATTGCGCCATGGGCCAAGGGCCCCTCGCCGCTGTACGCACAAACGCTTGAAGCCCTGTCCGGGCATTACGGCTTCAAGATGGACACCAAATGGCGCGCCCTGACGCCGGAAGCGCAGGACGTGATCCTGCTGGGGTCCGGTTCGGAAAAGATCAAGTTCGTCTATCAGGACGGCTCGCGGCGCTACGACGTGACCAAGCCGTTCGAAGGCGTCATCCCCAATATGGAGCGCCGCTACCGCGAAACCGACTCGTCCTGGGTGCGCGAGGACCTGAGCCGTTATCAGGCCGAAACCCCGTGCGAGGCCTGCGGCGGCAAGCGCCTCAAGCCCGAGGCCCTGGCCGTCAAGGTCAATGCGAAGGACATCGCCGAAATCTCCGGCCTGTCGATCAAGAAGGCACACGACTGGTTCGCCGATCTGCAGAACCATCTGAGCGAAAAGCAGATGGATATTGCGCGGCGCATCCTGAAGGAAATTCTCGACCGCCTGAACTTCCTCAATGCGGTGGGGCTCGACTATCTCAACCTGTCGCGCAATTCCGGCACCCTGTCCGGCGGCGAAAGCCAGCGTATCCGTCTGGCCTCACAGATCGGTTCGGGCCTGACCGGCGTGCTCTACGTGCTGGATGAACCCTCGATCGGTCTGCATCAACGCGACAATGACCGCCTGCTCGACAGCCTGAAAGGGCTGCGCGATCTGGGCAATTCGGTACTTGTGGTCGAACACGACGAAGACGCCATCCTTACCGCCGACTATGTGATCGACATGGGCCCGGCGGCCGGTGTGCACGGCGGTCAGGTGGTGGCCGAGGGCACGCCCGATGACATCAAGGCCAATGCCAACTCGCTGACCGGGCAATATCTGACCGGCAAGCGCGAAATCCCCCTCTACTTCTCGAAGGATACGGACAATGAGCGCCGCCCCATCGACAAGAAGAAGATGCTCAAGGTCATCGGGGCGCGCGGCAACAATCTGAAAAACGTCACCGGCGAAATTCCGGTGGGCGTCATGACCTGCATCACCGGTGTTTCCGGTGGCGGCAAATCGACCTTCACGCTGGAAACCCTGCATAAGGCGGCGGCGCGACGCCTCAACAACGCCTCCGCCAATCCCGCCGTCCACGACAAGATCGAGGGGCTGGAGTTTTTCGACAAGGTGGTCGAGATCGACCAGTCGCCCATCGGCCGCACGCCGCGTTCCAACCCAGCCACCTATACGGGGGCCTTCGGGCCGATCCGCGACTGGTACGCCGGCCTGCCGGAATCCAAGGCGCGCGGCTACGGACCGGGCCGCTTCTCCTTCAACGTCAAGGGCGGCCGCTGCGAAGCCTGTCAGGGCGACGGCGTCATCAAGATCGAGATGCACTTCCTGCCCGACGTCTATGTCACCTGCGATGTGTGCAAGGGCAAGCGATATAACCGCGAGACGCTGGAGATCGTCTTCAAGGGCCATTCCATCGCCGATGTGCTGGACATGACGGTCGAGGAAGGCGCCGAGGCCTTCAAGGCCGTGCCTTCGATCCGTGACAAGCTGGAGACGCTGAAGCGCGTCGGTCTGGGCTATATCAAGATCGGCCAGCAGGCGACCACCCTTTCGGGCGGTGAGGCGCAGCGCGTCAAGCTGTCGAAAGAGCTGTCGAAACGCGCCACGGGCAAAACCCTGTATATTCTCGACGAACCGACCACGGGGCTGCATTTTGAGGATACGCGCAAGCTGCTGGAAGTGCTGCACGAGCTGACCGACCACGGCAACACGACCGTGGTGATCGAGCACAATCTGGACGTCATCAAGACGGCCGACTGGCTGCTCGACTTCGGCCCGGAAGGTGGTGACGGCGGCGGCGAGATCGTGGCCTTCGGCACGCCGGAAAAGGTGGCGGACAATCCGAAGTCGTGGACCGGCAAATACCTGAAAGACATTCTGGCCCGGCACAAGGTGCGGAAAAAATAGGCTTCAAACGCGGATCCGTTGCGAAAGTGAACACTGCGTTAACCCTGTTGCGGCATTGAATCGAACATCGTCATCCTCGATTCGAGACCCGTCATGCGCCGCCGCCCCCTCTCCTCGGCCCTGCTCGTTACTGTTGCCGCCCTTGGTCTGATGAGCGCGGGACTGTCGGGGTGCAGCAAGCCGAAGGCCGAGCCTGGCGATCCGCACGCTGAAGCCGCAGGCGATCATGGGGGGAGCGATGCGGAACACGGTGCCGCCAAGAACGATGTCGCGCACTGGAGCTATGAAGGCGATGACGGCCCGGCGCACTGGGGGGATCTGAGCACTGAGAATAAGGCCTGCAAGACCGGACCGCGTCAGTCCCCGATCAATCTCAGCGGCGTGGCGTCGCCCAAGGCCGTTAATCTGACGCTCGACTATACCTCATCCCCGGCCAAGATCCAGAACATGGGACACGCCATTCAGGTCTCACCGACCGACGGCGGCGGCGTGGTGATGGACGGCGTGCGCTACAAGCTGGTGCAGTTCCATTTCCATACCCCGTCCGAACACACGATCGACGGCCACCGCGCGGCCATCGAAACCCACTTTGTGCACAAGAACGACAAGGGTGACCTGCTGGTTATCGGCGTCCTGTCGGATGTAGGCGTGGCCGACCCCATGCTGGCACCCATCTGGACGTGGCTGCCGACCGATCCGGGGCCGGCCGCCCTGATCCCCGACCTGCTGGTCAATGCGCGCGATCTGATGCCCGCCACCGAAGAGTTTTATGCCTATTCCGGTTCGCTGACCACGCCGCCGTGCACGGAAAACGTCACATGGCTGGTCTATGCCTCGCCGCTGTCGATCTCACCGGAGCAGGTGGACGCCTATCAGCGCCTGACCGGCCCCAATGCGCGCCCGATACAGTCGCCGCAGGGCCGAGACATCCTGCACCTCGTCGGAAGCTGATCAGGCTTTTGGCGTATTTTTCAGGGTTTGATAGGCCGCAGCGACGGCTCCAATCATGATAGCCGTGGTCAGGGGCGCAATCACACCGTTGACCGCCAGATAGATGCCCGTCAAAGGCTCAAACAGATTGGCCAGTTGTGAGACGTCGGGCTGAGGCACCTCGTCCACCGACGTGATTTCACGGCCCGTTATAAGAACGGCCAAGGCCATATACACGGTCTGCGCCAGCATACTGACCAGTAACGCCATCAGGAAGGCCACAGCAAATCCGCCCAGAAGCGACCAGAACCGCCCCTGAGTCAGCTTGAGCGAACCCGTCAGGTTGAAATGACCTTCATCGAAACTCTGTACGCTGACCATGGACAGACGCACCATCAGCCAGATGTTGAAGATCATGGCCGCCATGGCCGTCAAGGTTCCGATCACCGGGACGACGGCCTGAGACACCGCACCGACGAGGAATGACAGCAGACCACCCAGTATGGCGAGGACCACGGTAATCAGCAGGGTAACGACGATAATGGCCAGAGCGAGCACGAAGGAAAGCGCCATCTGCCGGATTTCATCGGCCCCCAGACGCAGAAACCCGAACTGAGGCGAATGTCCGCCCAGCACCGCCCGATACACCGCGCAGGTAATAATGGCCGAAAAAACCAGAGTCACCATCAAGGCCAGCACATAGGCCGGCCCCAGACGTAGAAGCAACTCCGCCGCCTTTTCCGGTTCGTTGGGCACCTGCCCCTGAATGAGGGCGTTCCATTCCGGACCAGCCACCGACATCAGCAAAGCGGTAGACAGGATAAGCGCTACCAGCAGAACCGCCCCCCACCAGGCAATCAGGATGGGCCGCTCACGGATGATACGGAAGCCTTCAAAGGCAAAATCAACGGACGAAGCCATGCACGGAACCGGGGAAAGAGAACTTCCTATCCCTTAGCGCGAAGTGCGCTGATTTGCCTATAGGCAGACGCCAAAAAAGCAATGCTCAGCGGCATGAAGACGCCCACACCCAGCGCTAAATTAATAATGCCCCCCAGCGGCAATTCCGCCATGATCATCAGCGGCGGCATCAGGTTGCTCAGGACGATAAACGGCAGCAGGATATAGACATAGCCAAGGAACAGCTTGACCGTCTGTCCCGAAGACAGGCTGAGGGCATTGAGCGACACCAGACGATGTTCGGCCACCGTGGCGGCGCGGTGCAGCCACAGTTTCACCGTCAGGATGCTGAGCGTCAGAAGAACGGCGATAATGGCAACGCCGACGACGACCCCTTGCGGTTGCGCCCCTTCGATCAGGGTGCGCAGCAGGGCCTGCGGTGTGCGGTAGCTGTCTTCGGGCAGACCTGCCGCCCCCATGAACAGAGCCAGCACCACGGCGCCCGCGATAAACACGATGGACCAGAACAGCAGGACCAGAGCGCTCGCCCCCAGCAGGCGGCGCTCACCCTTGCCGAACTGCAAACCGCCAAAGCCCAGACCTTCAGCCGCAGCAAAACGCTCACCGAACAGGGCCAGACGATACAGCGCCCCCGCCGCCGCCGTGTGCACGATAACGCCGACCACGATCAGACCCCGCCGCAACCACACATCCAGATGCGGCAGATGCCCCAGCAGCAGGACGACAAACAGAACACCCAGAACCGGGCCCGCCTTGCGCCACAGTAGCGGCAGGCTCTGCCCGGCCGTCTTCAGCGCACCGATCAGATGAAAGGCCGTGCCGAAACTCATTGTCGAAATCCCCAAAAGCCCGATAACCCGCAGCGTTAACCCTAAGCAGGGACCACTGTTAAACAAATCCTTTCCCTTTAAAAGGGCAAAGGCAAGTGGCCCGATGTTTTTCATCGAGACCGTGACATCGTCATACGATCTCATTATATGACCCGCATGACAGTCCAACCCGTACATATCATTGGCGGCGGTCTCGCCGGTTCCGAAGCCGCCTGGCAACTGGCTCAGGCCGGTGTTCCCGTCATTATTCACGAGATGCGCGGCGTCAAACCGACCGACGCGCACCAGACCGACGGCCTCGCCGAACTGGTCTGCTCCAACTCGTTCCGCTCGGACGACTGGGAATATAATGCCGTGGGCCTGCTGCACGCAGAAATGCGGCGCGGCAACTCGCTGATCATGGCCTGCGCCGACAGACATCAGGTGCCGGCCGGCGGTGCGCTGGCCGTTGACCGCGAAGGCTTCTCGCAGGCCGTCACCGCCGCTCTGGCGGCGCATCCGCTGGTGACCCTCCTGCGCGAAGAGGTCACCTCCCTGAAAGACAAGGACTGGAAAAACGTCATCTGTGCCACCGGGCCGCTGACCTCGGAATCCCTGTCCGAGGTCATTCTGGAACTGACCGGCGAAGGCCACCTCAGCTTTTTTGACGCCATCGCCCCTATCGTGCACTCCGAAAGCATCGACATGTCGATTGCTTGGCGGCAGTCCCGCTACGACAAGGAAGGGCCCGGCGGCGACGCGGCGGCCTATATCAACTGCCCCATGACAAAGGACCAGTATGAGGCCTTTGTCGATGCCCTGCTGACCGGCCCCAAGGCGGATTTCAAGGAGTGGGAGCACGTCCCCTATTTCGACGGCTGCCTGCCCATTGAGGTGATGGCCGAGCGCGGACGCGAAACCCTGCGCTATGGCCCGATGAAGCCCGTCGGCCTGACCGATCCCAATAATCCGACCGTCAAACCTCATGCGATTGTTCAGCTTCGGCAGGATAATGCCCTGGGAACATTGTATAATCTGGTTGGCTTTCAGACCAAGCTGAAACACGGGGCTCAGGCCGAGGTCTTTCGCATGATCCCCGGGCTTCAGAACGCGCAGTTCGCGCGTCTGGGCGGACTGCACCGCAACACCTTCATCCAGTCGCCCAAGGTGCTGGGGGCCGATCTGCGCCTGAAGCGCCTGATCGGTGAGCGGTCCCTGCGCTTTGCCGGGCAGATCACCGGCGTCGAAGGCTATGTCGAAAGCGCCGCCATGGGCTTGCTTGCCGGACGCTTTGCCGCCGCCGAAGCGAGAGGCGAAAGCCTGCCGCCGCCGCCGCCGACCACGGCACTGGGGGCCCTGATCGGGCATATCACCGGCGGGCATCTGGCCGATGAAAAGGCGTCCTTTCAACCCATGAATATCAACTATGGACTGCTGCCGCCGATGGAGGCCCCGAAGTTCGACGAAGACGGCAAGAAGATCCCCGTCAAGGATCGCACCCGCGCCAAGAAACGCCAAATGAGCGTTCGGGCCTTGCGCGATATCGAGACGTGGTTAAAAACAGAACCCGTTCCGGCCTGAATGCCTGCTGAAGTGTGTGTGTGATGAAAGCTCTCGCCCCTCTCCTCGCTCTGTCTGTTCTGGGCTTAAGTGCCTGCGCCACGACCGAGACGCCGCCGGTCGTGCCAACACCGGTCGTCATTCCCTCCTCCCTGCAACCGCAGCCCATCATGCTGTTCGATGTGCAAAAGGAAGGGCGCAAGCTCTATACGCTGAATGATGAGTTCCCCTATTGCGACAAGCTGACGGGCAAGGTGGTGGTGGTGCCTAAATGGTTCCGCACCGACTTCGCCTCGGTGCCGTGGTTCGGACAGTTTGCGGTCAATACGGACGGGCCGACCATCCGTGCGGCCATCGTCCACGACTGGCTTTACGCCATCGGGGAGCCGGGTAAGCGTCAGGACGCCGACGACATCTTCTACCGCGCCATGCGCAAATGGGGCGTCAGCGAGATCGAGGCGCGTATCGCCTATAATGCCGTCCGCACCGGCGGGGAAAGCGGTTATGGACTGGCCTCGGACTGGGTGTTCGTCAATCCGGCCTTCCCGTCGGCGCGCTTCCCGGCCCCGTTCGCCAAGCCGAAAACCGGCATCATCATGACCCTGCCGCAGTGCAAGGGCTTTGAAGAGATGGTGGCCAAGGGCTGGAAGGCCTATCCGTTATATCCGGCTCCCGTGACGCCGACCGTGACACAACCGCCGAAAAAGAAGCCGCTATTCGGGATTGGGTAAATCCTAGATTCAAACCCCGGATAGACACGGATATGGCCGCGTTGCGGCCATAACACGGATAAAAGAGCTTATGTTAAAAGGCTTTTTTAGTTTAAGGCATCCGTGTTGCCGCCGCAGGCGGCTATCGGTGTGTATCCGTGGTAAAATCTAAATCCGGCCCGTCACAAACACCCAGAGCAGTTTCAAACGCACCGACAGGGCGCTGCGCACGCGCCCCTGCCACAGGTCGGCCGCCACCGCCGTCGGCAGCACCAAGGGCAACAGGGCCGACGGCACGCGTTTCACAGACTGACGCGCCTCACGGTACAGATGACGCCCCTCTTCTGCACCGGCTTCGTTGGCGTTTAAACGACCCGCCACCTTCATCGTCGCCAGGGTGTGAAAGCGCGCCGGGATGAGCAGGCACGCCGCATCGGCGGTCGGGGCCAGCACCCTGGCCGCCTGTGCCAGTACCGCGGCCTGCCCCTTGTCGGCCACGCTCAAAGCGTCGCGCAAAGACAGGCGGCCATCCAGTTGTAACCGGTGCGGCTCTATGGCGTCGATCAGCACCTGCATATCAAGGGCATGGCGTTCGGCCACGCCCGACAGCGCCGCGCTCAGCGGATGATAACGCACCTTGCGCCCGTCGCGAATTTCCTCCAGCGCCTCAACCCACCATGTATAGCGGATATCGCCCAGCAACGGTTCAGAGACGCGGGCCGGGACATCGCGCAGCAGTTCAGCAAAGGCCAGCAGGGCCAGCACGTCTGCCCGCGTCTGCGCATCCTCGATGAACTGTGCGGCCAGACGCACGACCTCATCGCGCGGTACGGTTTCGTCTTCGGGCAAGATCGGGGAGTCGGACATGCCCTGCCCTTACCCTGCCGCACATCAAAAGCAACAAAAAACCGCCCTGCCAAACGGACAGGGCGGTCATTTGTAAGTCTGGCAGACCCGCTTTAAGGCTGCGGGGCCTTCTTGCCCTTGAAACCGCCGACATCGACGACCTCGGCTTCAGCCGCATTGCGGTTGACGCCCCACAACAGGATAACCGGGGCGGCAACATAGATGGACGAGTAAGTGCCGATAACGATACCGAAGATCAGCGCCACCGAGAAGGAGAACAGCGCCTCACCGCCCAGAACCGCCAGACCGGTCAGCGCCATGACCGCCGTCACGCCGGTGATGATGGTGCGCGACAGGGTTTCGTTGATCGACAAGTCGATCACGTCCTTCAGGGCCATCTTCTTGTACTTACGCAGGTTTTCACGGATACGGTCGAACACGACGACGGTGTCGTTCATCGAATAGCCGATGATGGTCAGGATGGCTGCGACCGCCGTCAGGGTGAATTCCAGACGGAAGACAGCGAACAGGCCGAAGGTCAGGATGACGTCGTGCATCAGGCCGACGACCGCCCCCAGGCCGAACTGCCATTCAAAGCGGAACCAGATATAGACCATCATCAGGCCGATGGCGAAGACCAGCGCCAGAATACCGCCGGTGAACAGCTCACCCGACACCTTCGGGCCGACCACGGTGGCCGGCTTGAAGCTGGCGTCCGGGAATTGCGCCTTGATCGAGGTCTGCACACGATCCAGAGCCGCCTGCGGGTTCTTGGTCGGCGACTCAAAGCGGATCATGGCGTCCTGACCGGCCTGACCGGCGCCCTGAACCTGCACGTCGTGGAGGTCCAGCGTATCGAGCGTGCTGCGCAGCTTGCCCAGATCAATGGTGGATTTCTGCGACATTTCGAGGATGGTACCGCCCTTGAAATCGACGCCGCAGTTCAGACCCCCGCACGGCGGGGTCGCCGGCCAGATGGTGAAGAACAGCGAACCGGCCACCAGAGCGATGGAGATAATCCCGGCCAGCTTGGAGAAGCGCACAAAGTTGAAATGCGTCTTTTGCGGCAGGATCTTGATCAGCGGCCACACGCCCTTGCCGTCCGGAGCCTGAATCGGCAGGGTCTTGGGCCGACGGGCATGATACCACCAGGCGAGCAGCAGTTGCGTGACCATGACGGCCGAGAAGACCGAGGTGATAACCCCCAGCGACAGGGTCCAGGCGAAGCCGCGCACAGGACCGGCCCCGAAGAAGAACATGATCGCCGCCGCCCCCAGTGAGGTCAGATTGGCGTCGATGATGGTTTCCATAGCCTTGGAGAAACCGGCGTCCAGCGCGCCGATCACGTTCCGACCCGCGCGAATTTCGTCGCGCATCCGTTCATAGATGAGCACGTTGGCGTCGACGGCCACGGCCAGAGTCAGGATCAGACCGGCAATACCAGGCAGGGTCAGGGTCGCCTGCGTTACCGACATACCGGCAATGATCAGGATCAGGTTGACGATCAGGGCGGCGATGGAAATGCCGCCGAACAGCCAGCCGTAGGCCAGCAGCATGAAGATCAGCACCGATATAAAGGCGATAATGGTCGAAAGCTGGCCTTTGGCCACCGAGTCGGCCCCCAATTCGGCCGACACCACGCGCTGTTCTTCGATATTCAAAGGCGCAGTCAGCGCCCCGCCGTTGAGCACATTGACCAGCTCCGAGGCTTGCTGAACCGTGAAGTTGCCCGTGATCTGGCCCGAACCGCCCGTGATGGCGCTGATGATACGCGGAGCCGACACCACCTTGCCATCCAGAATGATGGCAAACGGACGACCGATATTCTGCGAGGTCGCCTCGCCAAACTTGCGTGCACCTTCGCCGTCAAAACGGAAACCGATGGCCGGGCGACCGTTCTGATCGTTATCAACAAAGGCCTTGGTAAGGTTTTCGCCCGACACGATGACCCGCTTCTTGACCACCATGGACGGCGGCAAGGTCGGATCGGAGGTCGGCAGAAGCTCAGAGCCCGGCGGCACACGACCGGCGGCCACATCGGACGGCGAGGCCGACTCGTCCACCATCTGGAAGGTCAGCTTGGCGGTGGTGCCGATCACGCGCTTGAGCTGCTCCGGGTCGCTCTCACCGGGGGCCTGAACCACGATACGGTTGGTACCCTGACGAATGATGGTGGGTTCGCGCGTCCCCAGATTATCGACGCGGCGGCGCACGGTTTCGATGGATGCGTCCACAGCACCGGATGATGCAGCGGCCTTACCTTCCTTGGTGTAGGTCAGGTGGATGACCTGATCGCCTTCCTTGCTGATGGCCACATCGCGCGCCGACGGGTTATTGACCAGCGGATTGGATAGCGGCGTCAGGGCCGTGACGGCGGCATCGACGCGCCCGGCTTCGTTGATGCGGACGCTGACCACGTCGCCCTGAGCGGTCAGGGTGCCGAAGGCAATCCCGGCGCTGCGCAGGCGGTCGCGCGTCTCTTCGGTCAGGTTCTTGATCTTGTCCTGTGCCAGCGCGTCCGTATCGACTTCGAGCAAAAGGTGCGAGCCCCCTTGCAGGTCGAGACCGAGGTTCAGGCCGCTTTTCGGCAGGAACCCATACTGGTCAAGGACCGTTTTCGGCAGAAGATTGGGCAGGGAAAACCAGATACCCAAAAGGGTGACGAGCGTCACCAGGGTGATTTTCCAGCGGGACAATTGCATCATGATCGTTACGACCCTTGAGTTCCCGATATCAAAAGTTCACGGGAATGGGTTGAATAAAAACACAAAAAGCCTGTCTGACGGATCAGACAGGCCCTGATGGACTAACGGGGTTTACGCGGCTTTGTCATTGGCCGGGGCGGGATCGCCCTTGGTACGGACTTCGGCGATCATCGACTTGACAACCGGCACATTCACACCCGAAGCGATTTCCACCATAACCTGGGCCTCTTCAACGCGGGTGATCTTGCCGATCATGCCGTTCGACAGCACGACCGTGTCATTGCGCTTTACGGCGTTGAGCTGGGCCTGATGTTCCTTGGCGCGCTTTTGCTGCGGGCGGATGATGAGGAAGTACATCAGGACGAAGATCGCCACGAAGGGCAGAAGCTGAACAAGAGCGGCAGTATCCAAGACCGGGGTCTCCGTTTTGGCCCGCCAGGCGGCAGGCAGGAAATGAGGTTGCGCCATACATAGGCACACAGATTAAAAGGTCAATGCGCTTTTTACGGCTTCCTTATGCGTGCAATGCTTTGAAGGCCTGCGCACACAGGCCTCAGGGCAGGATCAGCGTCGGGTCAAAGGGCTTGGCAATTTCTGAAGACGGCGTGTAGCGCACTTCAAAATGCAGTTGCGGACGATCCACCGCCCCGGTCGCGCCCATAGTGCCAATCGTCTCCCCTTGGGTCACCTTCTGACCGGACTTCACCATAACCTTACCGAGGTGCGAATACCCGGTGTAAAAGCCATCGGCGTGGCGGATATAGACCGTGTTCCCCAGTTCCTTTACCTGATCGCCCACATAGACCACCGTGCCTTCGTTGGCGGCGACAATTTCCGCGCCTGCCGGCCCCGCAATATTGATACCGTCATTGCGTACATTCGGGGCCAGCTGCCCGTAGCGGACCAGCACATTCCCTTTGTACGGCCAAACAAAGCGCCCCTTCCCCAGCTTGACCATGCCCGCAGTATCGGACGGCAGGGCCTTAAGGGGCTCCACCGGCCTCGCAGGGGTGGGCGTCGGGGCCGGCGGCGTTACAACCGGTTTTTCGGCGGCAGGGCCGGCGACCACGGGCTTAGGGGCGGGCGCCACCACCACGCGCTTCGGCGCATCGGCCTGAGCCACCACGGCCTTGACGCGCTCAGGCGCCAGGCCGGAGGCGTAGGTTTCTGCCCCCTTGTCCCCGGCATCTTCGGGCAGCAATATCTTCTGGCCGATATGGGTCACCGAGTCCGACGCCAGACCGTTCATTTTATAAAGGGTCTGCACCGGCACGCCGAAACGTCGTGACACCCCAAACAGGGTGTCCTTGGGCTGAAGCGTGTAGACAAAACCGGCGCGGCTATCATGTACCGGCAGAGTCGCCGCAGGCTTGGGCGCAGCTGGCGCGGGCTTCGTCGCCACCGTAGTGGCAGGCGGAGGCGGTGGCGGGGGTGGCGGCAAGTCGCTGGTGGTCACCCCTCCTCTCGACCCGAGCGGCTGAATCCCCGTGGACTCTTCGGCTGCGGCAGGGCGCGTTTCAACCGGCGGCGTCTGCGGGGCAGCGGCCACGGGCTTCTGCTCCATATAGATAGGGTATTTCGGCGTCTGGGGCATCACCGTACACGCCGAAAGGGCCGTCGCGGTCAGGACCGGGATGACGATAACGGAAATTCGCTTTAAAGCGTGCATGAGTTTCTCCGGAGCGTCGGTAATCTCGCTCCTTTATGGCCGAACTATGGATAATGAAAGATTACCAGCCCCGGCCGCGGTTGAGGATTTGCAAAGGAATCTGCTCGCCGACCGGCTTTCCGGCTTAAAAAAATCGGCCCTCCGTTTCCGGAACGGCTGGCCTTGCAAACCGCACCACGCCCCTGCCAGCCGTCCTTCGCATCCAACGACAGGTTTGCAGAACCGTCATATCAAAAACGCATATAATTCAAATTTCAATAATTATATTCAATCGGCATGCGATCCGGAATCTGCCTGACATTTTCCGTAAGGCACAGGGCTACATACTGTGCTTCCTGCGCATCACTTGCCTGTCAAGCGCGACAAATCCGCACAACGTCAACAAAGCGTCATATGTGAAACGTATATATCACGTCATCTCATTTGCATTTTTTATATGTCCGTTTGTAAGGGGGCTTCACCAACGGCGCATCGCAAAGGGGAACCAGCCTCACACAGTTCTTAGCTGAAGCGCCATCTGCCGGGCCTTCAGTCGGTTTAGCCCGCCGGTATTGGCCGACGGGAGGGGACGACGCGCGCCGCCAGCGGGCGTCGGGACACATTCAACGGAGATACCCATGTTCAACCCGCCATCGCGCCTCAAACTCGCGGCCCTGACCGGCACCAGCGTACTCGCGCTCGCCTTCGTTCCGGCCGTGCACGCCCAGACGGCCAATACCCAGGCCCAGAAGTCGGCGGCCAAACCGGCCACTGATGAACCCATCACCGAAGTGATCGTCACCGGTCAGCGCCTGTCGAACGCCAACTCGATCCTGGCTCAGAAAAAGGCCACCGGCGTCGTCAACGTCATTTCCGCCGACGATCTTGGTAAACTGCCTGACGCCAACGTGGCCGATGCTCTGGCCCGTATCCCCGGCGTCAACGTCGTCGTCAATCAGGAAACCGGCGAAGGCGAATACGTCTCCATCCGCGGCCTGGCCAGCACCTATAACGCCTATTCGATCAATGGCGTGCGCGTCGCCCTGACCGACGCCAGCTCGCGCAAGATGTCGATGACGGTGCTGCCGCCCAACGGCCTGAAAGCGATCTCGGTCAACAAGACCCTGACGCCTGACCTCGATGGCGACGCCATCGGCGGTTCGGTCAACTTCGTCACCCCCAATGCGTTCGACTTCCGCAAGCCCACCCTGCGCGTTTTTGCCTCCTATGGTCTCAATGACCGCGCCCAGAAGCAGGACGAAGACGCCGGCAGCGGCCAGATCCAGATCGACGGCGCGCGCAAGTTCGGCGATGGCCGCTTTGGTCTGTTCGGTTCGGTCTATTACGGCAAGAGCCACTACACCAACGAAGAAACCGAAAACGACGGCGAATGGGAACCCTATCGCTGGCGCAAGGATTCGGTCGAAGCCATCGACAGCCGCTCCATGTACCTGCCGGGTATCGACCTCGACTTCCGTCGCGGTGAGCAGGAGCGTTACGGCGGCAACTTCTCGGCCGACTACCACTCTGAACAGCACGACCTCTACGTGCGCGGTCAGTACGCCAAGCTGAACCGTACCGGCACCAATGACTATACGGACTTCCGCAGCCGCTCCACCAAGCGTCTGACGCAGGTCAATCTGGAAGACACCACCCTGCTGCAACCGGAGCAGATGATCACGGGTCGTGACCCTGTGAAGGGTAATATCTACGGCTATACGACCGCTCAGATCGTCGATGCGGACAAGGACGGCCTCATCACCGACGCCGACCGCAAGTCGGGCAACTCCTACTGGTCGCTGTTTGGCCGTTCGGGCGTCTGGAACCCCAAGGCCTTCCAGTTTGCCCGCACCCATGAGTCTCAGGATCAGGAATCGTCGCTCTACACGATCAATATCGGTGGCCAGAGCCGCTATGAGCGCCTGACGCTCGATTACGACCTCAGCTATTCCTACGGTGAAAAGGGCACGCCGCTCTATTACAGCATCGGTTATAACTGCGATAAGTGCTCGACCGACCCGATGTTCACCTCGACCGGCATCCTGTGGTCGTCGGCCGATCCGCGCTTCCCGCTGGCGCAACTGCCAGCCTATGCCGCCAATGTCGATCGCCGCGACGATCTGCTGCCGTTCGATGGGGCGTCCATGAGTCAGGATAAGCAGTCGGATGCGCGCACGGCCCTGAAACTCGATGCCCGTTATGAAATGAGCGGCCTGATCGACTATGTGAAAGGCGGCTTCAAATATCTGAAGTCGGAGCGCGAATACGACTCCACCCCGATCTGGGAAGGCGATCTGTCCGGCACGCCGCTCAACGGCAAGTCGCTGGGTGCCTCAGGTCTGGTCGAGCGTCAGGTCGATGGCTTCTTCAAGGACCGCTACTACTATGGTTCGATCCTGAGCCGCGAAAAGGTCATCGCTGCCGTCAACGCCGCCCGTGCCGCCAATCCGGTGACTCATTCGACGGCTGAACTCAGCCGCGACGACAAGAAGGGCTCGGAAACCATCTATGCCGGTTACGCTCTGGCCCACATCCAGTCGGGCGACCTCGAAGTGATCGCCGGTGCCCGCGTCGAGCACACCAAGGTGGAAACCACGGCCTGGATCGACGACGGCACGAAGTCGGGCTTCGGCAAGACCGAAAAGGACTATACCAATGTCCTGCCCAGCGTTACGGCCGTCTATCGTCAGGGTCAGAACCTGATCTATCGCGGCGCTGTCTGGACCAGCTTCTCGCGTCCGGAATATGCCAACATCTCGCGCGGCGAGAGCGTCACCCGTGACAAGGTGACTCAGGAAATCATCGCCATCAACCGCGGCAATCCGGATCTGAAGCCGGGCGAGTCGGTCAATTTTGACCTGTCAGCCGAATATTATCCAGACCGTTCCAGCGTGGTGTCGGTCGGCGTCTTCCATAAGAAGATCAAGAACTTCATCTTCACCAATGGGCGCTCGGTCAATGCCGACACCAAGGAAGGCACCATCACCATCACCCAGCCGCAAAACGGCGAAGACGCGACCCTGACCGGCGTGGAACTGAACCTCATCAAGTCGTTTGAAGGGCTTCAGGCCCCGTTTGACGGCTTTGGTGTCGAGGCCAATGTGACGTCGCAGAACTCTTCGGCGGAAACCGGTCTGGCCTATCGCCGCGGTCATCCGATCTCGTTCCTGCAAGCGCCGGACCTGATCTACAACACCTCGCTGACCTATCAGAAGTACGGCATCGAGGCCAAGCTGAGCTATCAGTACCAAGGGGCCTATGTCGAAGACACCCGCGACAACGCGGTCGATAAATGGGTGCAGCCGAACAAGTCGCTCGACCTGCATACGCGCTACACCCTCCGTCCGGGCCTGACAGTGGACTTCGACGTACAGAACATTCTGGACGGTCACCGCTACTACACGACCAAGGGCCGCAGCCCGACTTATCAGAAGGACTATATGGAGCCGGGCCGCAACTTCATCCTGCGCCTCGCCTACACCTACTGATACCGCTCTCATCTCTGAACCTGCCCTTCCGGTTCCGGCCGGAAGGGTTTTTCTATACCCACAAGACAAATCATTGTTTTCAATAAACAAAGCCTGTTTGCGTTTCCGGCCCCGCTTTGTATGCTGAGGTCCTGTAGCTTATCGAAGAGAGAATCATGCCCGTTTCGCCTGACGACAGTGCCGAGCGTAGCCGCCGCCGTGAAACCGGCAGCCTGTCCATTGGGGCCCTCAAGGCCTTTGTCACCGTCGTCGATCAGGGCTCCTTCTCCCGCGCGGCGGCGGCATTGGGCGTGTCTCAGCCCAATATCTCCAACCAGATCAATACGCTGGAACAGATTTGCGGCGTGCGCCTACTTAACCGGCGCACCCAGAACCAGAACCTGACCGACGCCGGGCGCGAGCTTTATACGCGGGCGCGCCTGGTCATCAGCCGCGTCGATGACTTCGAAATGACGGCCAATCTGTTCAGCGGCCTGAAGCGCGGGCGCATGTCGGTCGGCTTTTCCACGCCGCCGGCGGCGATGCAGTTAATCAGCCAGTTTATACGCACCTATCCCGATATCGAAATCACCAGCCGTCTGGGCAATACGCGCTCTCTCACGCTCGACGTGATGGAATGTCGCGCGGATGTCGCCATTATCTCGCTGCTGGAGCCCGACCCGGTTCTGGCCTGCCATCTGGTGTTCGAGCAGTCGCTCAACCTGATGGTCCCCGTCGATCATCCGTTTGCCCAGCGTTCCCACATCGAAGCGCGCGAACTGAGCGGCCTGCCGCTGATCCTGCGCGAGGAAGGCTCCGTGACGCGCGCCCTGACGGAAATTGCGCTGGGGCGCAGCGCCACTAGCGTGGAACGCGGCTTTATCGTCGAAAGCCGCGAGGCGGTGAAGGAGGCGACCGCTCACGGTATCGGTTTCGGCTGTATTCTCGATGGCGAAATCGGCCATGACGCGCGCCTGAAAGCCTTGCCCGTTCAGGGTATGCCGCGCACCGGCGGCGTCTATATCGTCACCTTGCGTGAAAACATGGAAATTCCGGCGGTTTCGGCCTTTATTCGCCTTGCCGGACTGAGGGGGAATGGTTTATAATTATATTAAATATCATCATAAGATGGATTTAATATTTTTATGACAAAGCTCGTCTCTCTGGAAGCGTTGCACGCCGAAATTCGCGATATTTACCTGGGCAATGCCCAGCGTCCCTATGGCCTCTACGGCATCAATCAGCTTCAGCACGCCCTGCAATCGGCCGCCCATGCCGAGGCTCAGGCCCTGTCATCCGCCCTTGTGATCGCGTGCCTGCTGCACGATGTCGGCCACATGATCCACGATCTGGGCGAAGCCCCGGCCGAAGACGGCGTGGATGACCTGCACGAAGCCCTGGGGGCTGAATGGGCGGCCGAGCGCTTCCCGCTGGCCGTCAGCGATCCGATCCGCCTGCACGTCGCCGCCAAGCGGTATCTGTGCAGCGTGGAACCGGGTTATGAGGACGGTCTGTCGAAGGACTCACGCATCTCACTGGCGCTTCAGGGCGGCCTGATGGACAGTGCCGAACAACTGGCGTTTCTGCACGAGCCCTTTGCCGATCAGGCCATAGCGCTGCGTCGCATCGACGAACTGGCCAAGGACAAGCACGCCGTCACCGACAGCCTCGACGCCTTCCTTGATCGCCACCTCGCCGCGGCCCTGACGATCGAAACCACCCTCGCCTGATCGTCACACGATCATAATAATATTAAATTATACCAAAAGCGGTCTAACTTAATATTATAGCAATCGAGGATGGCATGACCTCCAGACTTACCCGCAGCCTGGCCCGGTCTGGTCCGGGATGGGTGGCCGTCTATGCCCTGATGGCCGCTTTTACCACCTATTTCTGCATGTACGCCTTCCGCAAACCGTTTGCGGTCGCCAGCTATGCGGACATATCCGGCTGGCCGTTTGCCATCGACTTCAAGATCACGCTCGTCATTGCTCAGGTGCTGGGCTACGCCCTGTCCAAGATGGTGGGCATCAAGGTGGTCAGCGAGGCCAAGTCCGAGCGCCGGGCCTTGCTGATCGTGGGCTTTGTCCTGACCTCCTGGATCTCCCTGATCCTGTTTGCCGTCCTGCCAGCAGCGCTGAAGGTCATCGCCATCTTTTTCAGCGGTCTGCCTCTCGGCATGATCTGGGGGCTGGTGTTCGGCTATCTGGAGGGTCGGCGCAGTTCGGAATGGCTGGGCACCGGCCTGTGCATCAGCTTCATCGTCTCTTCCGGGGTGGTGAAATCGGTCGGGCGCGCGCTGGTCGTCGATTATGGCATCCCCGAACTGTGGATGCCGGCGGCGACCGGGGCGCTGTTTCTGCCGCTTCTGGCCCTGTCGGTGTGGATGTTGTCGCAGACCCCGCCGCCGGATGCCCGCGACGTGGCCGAGCGCATGGCGCGTCAGCCCATGTTCCGCGAAGAACGTAAGGCCTTCTGGGCGCGCGCCGGGCTGGGTCTGGTCCTGCTGATCATCGCCTATATCGTCCTGACCGCCGTGCGTGACTTCCGCGACAATTTCGCCGTCGAACTGTGGGATGCGCTGGGTTATGGCGATGAACCCTCGGTCTTCAGCCTGTCCGAACTGCCGATCGCAGCCCTCATCCTGCCGTTGTTCGGCCTGACATCCCTGATCCGTGACAATCGCCGCGCGGTACTGGTCTATCATGTCATGATCATCTCCGGTGCAGTGCTGATTGGCGCCGCGACCCTGGCGTGGCAGGCGCATCTGCTCAGTCCACTTTGGTGGATGATCGCCGTCGGGGCTGGGGTCTATCTCGGTTACATCCCGTATAACGCTGTGCTGGCCGACCGTCTGACGGCAGCCCTGAGCCTGCCCGGTAACGCCGCCTTCTTCATGTATCTGGCCGATGCCTCCGGCTATGGCGGCAGCGTCGCCCTGATGCTGCTCAAGAATTTCGGCCTGTCCCTGAGCTGGCTCGGCTTCTTTACCGGCCTTTGCTACGCCGCCGCCGCCATTGTCGGGGCCACCACCCTCGCCTCGGCCCTCTACTTCTCTCTGAAGGTTTTCCGCAAATGACGCCGACCCGCCGCGCCGTAACCGCCGCCCTGAGCGGCATGGGTCTGGGCAGCCTGGCCGCTCCGCTCACCACCGCCACGGCGCAACCGGGCACCCCCATACGCCGCATCGCCATTCTGGGCTGCATCCGTCAGAAAAAACCCGTCCCGGCGCTGGTGGCCTATGCGGCGGCCAAGGCCGATCTGAACCTGTGGATTGGCGATGCGGTCTATGTCGATACCAAAGACGATCCCGCCGCCTTTACCGAAGCCTATGCCCAACTGGCCAGCAAGCCCGGCTTTGCCGAACTGCGGGCGCAGGGCGTGCATATGGCGACTTGGGACGATCATGATTACGGCGCCAATGACGCCGACAGCACCTACCCGCTGAAAGCGGTATCCAAGACGGCGTTTCAGCGCTTCTGGAACCTTGAAACCGACACCTCGGCACCGGATGACGGCGTGTACAACAGCCGCCTGTTTACCTTCGGGGCGCGCCGCCTGCACGTCATCATGCTGGACGTGCGCTGGCACCGCGACGCGCCGGACGGCCATGGCGACATGCTGGGCGAGGCACAGTGGCGCTGGCTGGACGAACGGCTGGCCGTCGCGGCAGACCTCACTCTCATCGTTAGCGGGACGCAGATCCTGCTCACCGCCGGAACCGGCTCAGAAACGTGGGAAGACTATCCGCGCGCCCGTGATCGGCTGTTTGAGATGATCCGCAAGCACCGCCGCGAAGGCGTGGTCTTCATCACCGGCGATCAGCACTATGGCGAGGTGGCCCGCGCGCGCGGCGCTCTGGGCTATGACGCGGTCGAGTTGCAATTCTGCGGCCTCAATCAGATCGAGAAGCCGGAAAAGAACCTCTATCGCGTCTCGCCCGTCTCCACGACCCTGCACGCCATGTGCCTGCTGGACATCCAGTGGGAGGCGGACGACTACAACACGCCGCACATCCTCTATCGCGTCAGCGACAGCCAGACCGGTGCGACCGACATCTCCTATCGCCTTAATTTTAGTGAACTGACCTTATAAGCAAGGGACACAGCCATGGCCGCTGATCGCCGCCATTTTCTGAAGGCGCTGGGCGCCGCGGGCCTGAGCGCTGCCACGCTGGCGACGCTGGAAAAGGCCATGGCCACCCCGGCCCATAACCGCACCGGTACGATCATGGATGTCGAGCACGTGGTGATCCTGATGCAGGAAAACCGCGCCTTCGACCACTATTTCGGCAGCTTTCCCGGCGTGCGCGGACTGGGCGATCCGCGCCCGCTGCGCCTGCGCAACGGGCACACCGTCTGGCGTCAGCCCAGCGACCAGCACACGGACGGCTATGTGCAGCCCTACTGGGCCGACTCCAAAACCGCCAATGCCTATGTGGTCGATGGGGCCGATCAGGGGCACAGTGCCGCGACGATCATCGTCAATGGCGGGCGTTTCGATCAGTGGGGCGTCTCACGTCAGTTGCAGCACCGCATGACCTATTACAAGGCGTCGGACCTGCCCTTCTACCACGCGCTGGCCTCGACCTTCACCATTCTTGACGCCTATCACTGCTCGACCCTGACCCAGACCTATCCCAACCGCCTGCACCTGTGGACCGGCTGCAATGGCGGCGGGCATGTGGGCGGCGACCCGGTGATGAGCAATTACGGCGAAGACGAAACCCCTTCGGCCGACATGGCCACCGATCAGCCGATCAAGGCCTATGAGTGGACCACCTATGCCGAGCGACTGGAAGCGGCCGGGGTAAGCTGGAAGGTCTATCAGGAATACGACAATTTCGGCGACAATATCCTGTCGGTATTCAAACCCTTCCGCCCGTGCGACAAGGAGTCGAACCTCTATAAGCGCGGTCGGTCCTGGGTATCGGAACACAAGACGGGCGAAGACCGCACCCGCTCGGACGGCCAACAACTGGTCGAAGCCTTCCGCGCCGATATTGCCGCCGGTCGCCTGCCGCAGGTGTCGTGGATCGTCACCGCCGCCGCCCTGTCCGAACACCCGCGCTGGACGCCGGCGGATGGTGAGAACCTGACCGCCAAGCTGATCGGGGCGCTGGTCGAACATCCCGAAGTCTTTTCAAAGACCGTCTTTATCCTCAACTATGACGAAGCCGGCGGCCTGTTCGACCATATGCTGCCGCCCATGCCCGCCGCCGATGCCACGCGCGGCTACAGCGGCGTGAGCGTGGCCGGGGAGTTCAAGGATTACGACAAACACCCGCATCCCGGCATTCAGGGCCTTCAGCCACTGGGCCTTGGCATCCGCGTCCCTGCCATCGTCGTATCGCCCTGGAGCCGCGGCGGCTATGTCTGCTCTCAGGTCTTCGACCACACCTCAACCCTGAAATTCCTCGAAAAGCGCTTTGGTGTGAAAGAGCCGAACATTTCCGAATGGCGACGCGCCGTGTCCGGCGACCTGACAGCCTGCTTCGACTTCAAAACGCCCAATGCGGACACACGCGGTATCGACCTGCCCTCGACCGACGATTATACGCATCGACTGGCCCACGCGGCGCGGCAGCCGGCGTTGAAAATCCCGCCCGTTCAGAGTCCGGCGCAACAACCCGCTGTGCAGCGACTGGCGCGGCCCCTGCCTTATAGCTTGGGGGCTGACCTGCGACCGGAGGGTGACACCCTGCGGATCGAACTGAACAACAGCGGCACACAGGCGGCGGTCTTCACCATCCATGACTACGCGCCCTACGGCCTGAGCGCGCCGTGGCACTACACCCTGATCGCCGGCGAACGTCATACGGCGGCCCAATGGAACCATCAGGACAAGGAGGCCTACGATCTGGCCGTGCACGGTCCCAACGGCTTCTATCGTCACTTCCGGGGCAAGCCGTCCAGAACCGGCTATGTGCGCGTGAGCCTGCACGAAGACCCCGCCAACACACAGGTGGTGCTGCGTCTGCATAATGACACCGCTGCCGAAGCGACACTCAGCCTCAGCGTCGATGCCCGCTATCCTTTGGGGCCGGGCACGCGGCGCCAGCAGACGGTCACCCTGAAACCCGCTGAGCACCGCGACATCGCCTGCGACCTGAGCGCCAGCGACCTGTGGTACGACCTCAGCCTCAGCGATACGGCCGATGCCGACACCCTGTGGCGTTACGCCGGGCACGTCGAAACCGGCAAGCCCAGCCGCACCGATCCCGGCATAGGTGCGATGGTCCTGACGGTGTAGAGGTGGATTAGCCAGAGCCCTGTTCTCCGTACCATGGTATAGGAAAAAGGTACGTTCCGGAGGGACATCTCATGGCGATTTCGCATACACTCATTGAACGGCACTATATCTCGCGCGTCGGTTGGCTGAGAGCCGCCGTTCTGGGGGCCAATGACGGCATCATTTCGGTGGCCAGCCTGATTGCCGGTGTCGCGGCGACGCAGGCGGACAAGCCTGCGGTGCTGGTGACCGGTCTGGCAGCGCTGGCGGCGGGAGCCTTGTCCATGGCGGCCGGCGAATATGTGTCGGTCAGTTCGCAGGCCGATACGGAAAGCGCCGATCTGGCGCGCGAAACGCGCGAACTGGCCGAGGACCCGGCGGCGGAGCTGGCGGAACTCACGGCCATCTATGTGACGCGCGGGCTAACCGAAGACCTGGCCCGCACCGTGGCGCAGCAACTCACCACGCACAATGCCCTGCAAGCCCATGCCCGCGACGAGCTGGGACTCTATGAGCATATGCAGGCCAAACCGGTGCAGGCGGCCCTGACCTCCGCCGCGACCTTCACTGCCGGCGGCATTATGCCCATTGGGGTACTGGCCCTCAGTCCGGAAAACCTGATCCTGCCAGCGGTTTCGCTGTCGGCTCTCGGGCTGCTGGGGATACTGGGGGCGGTCGGTGCCCGGACGGGCGGGTCGAACCTGCTGAAAGCGGTCGTGCGCGTGGTCGTCTGGGGTGGTATCGCCCTCAGCGTCACGGGTCTGGTCGGCCACCTGTTCGGGGCCGCCGGATAAAAACCGCGACGTTCCAGAAATCTTTGAGGCAAAAAAACAGGGACGCCGATCGAAACCGGCGTCCCTTCTTTCAGGCAGGTATTCACGCCCGGCCGAAGCCGGGCATGAAAAACCGTGTGCGTGACGCAACCTATCGGATTGCGCTTAGTAAGCCACGGTGACTTCGAGGCCGACCGTGCGCGGCGGATTGAAGTTGCCGTAATCACCCAGCGTCTTGGCGTTGGCGGCCGAGCGACGGTAGATGTAGGTTTCGTCCAGCAGGTTACGCGACCACAGCGAGACGGTCATCTTCGTGCCGGTCGCCTGCATGGCGATGTCGGCGATGGCCAGACGGCCGTTGACGATGAAGCTGCTGTCAGACATCACGCTCTCGTTCTGGAACGTGTACTGCGCGTCGGCGTAGTTGCCGTCGAGGTGGGCCTCGAAGCGCGCGCCGTTGCTGCCAAAGGGCTTCTTGTAGTCGATATTGACCGAGGCCGCGTTCTTCGGCGTGAAGACGGTGTAGAAGGTGGTGACCACACCGGCATTGTTCTTCGAGTTGATCGGCGGAACCTTGGTGTAGGCGTAGTTGAGGCCAAGCGTCAGGTTGTCCGTCGGCTTCACCAGCAGTTCGGCTTCCAGACCTTCGATCTTCTGAACGGTCGGGGCGTTGTAGGTGAACTCGATGTTCTTGTTGAAGTTCGGGTTGACCGTGGTCGTGCCCGGCAGGGTCGGGTTCGGATCGACGTTGGAGTCGTCGAGCTGAGCGTTCTCACGATCCATCTTGTAGGCGGCCAGGTTCAGACGCGCCTTGTGATCGAACATGTCGAGCTTGGCACCAACTTCATAGGACTTGACCGATTCCGGGCCAAAGGCGCGGAAGTCGGTGGAGCGGTCGTTGGCCCCGCCAGCGCGATAGCCGGTCGCATACTTGACGTAAACGTGGGCGTCGGGCGTCACGTCATAGGCCGCGATGGCGAGCGGATCGAAGCGGGTCTTCTTGAAGTTCAGCGTGTACGGGGTCGCCACGTTGCTGATCATGGTGAGCGCGCCGGTACGCTTGTCGTTGGTGACGCGGCCACCGAGGGTCAGGTGCAGAGCCTTGTTGGTCGAAGGCGTCCAGGTGGCCTGACCGAAGGCGGCTTCGCTGGTGGCTTCGCCGACGCTGTCACGCGCGATGAACATCTGGCTCTTGTTGGCCCAGCCCATCTTGGACGAGGTCACCGGGCCGGTATAGTTCTGGCTGTTGATGGTGTAGGTGCCGTCAGCATTCCAGGTGTTGGTGGACGGTGTCGCGGCCCATTCCGACACGTGCTCGTTGAAGTAGTAGATGCCCGCCACGTAGTCGATGTCGTCGGTCTTGCCGATCAGCTGGAATTCCTGGCTGACCTGATGCTGACGCAGGAACGACAGGCTGTAACGGCTGAAGGCTGCATTGGCCGCAAAGGCCGGGGTACGGTGCGCACCACCCGAGTTATCCCACTGATCGGTGGTCACACGGCGGTAGCCGGTGATCGACTTCAGGTCGAGGCTGGGGGTCAGATGGTAGGTGAAGGTCGCCGCGGCACCTTCGGTGAGGGCCACGCTCGGCTGTTGCGGCACGCCGATGTCGGCGCGCTTCATGCGGTTGCCGCCGCTGACCACCACGCTCGACGGCAGGGGCGCGATATTGCCCGAAGCCGTACCGACCGTCAGGTTCAGCGGGTTGTAGTTGATCAGCTGGCTGTAGTTCGGGGTGCTTTCATCGCGCGAAGCGTCGATCGAGAACACGCCGGTCAGCTTGTCGTTCGGGGTCCACTTGGCCGACAGACGACCGCCGGTGCGGTCATACTGGTTCCAGCCCGCCTGACCCGGCAGGATGTTCTTAACGGTCGGATCCTGATGCTGATAGACCGAGTCAATCTTGAAGGCCAGGGTATCGAAGGCCGGCAGATCCAGGTGGGCTTCCAGCGACTTGGAACCATAGTTGCCGAAACCGGCCTGCACGCGACCGCCGAAGACGCCCGTCGGGTCCTTGGTCACGATGCTGACGGCGCCGCCTTCGGTGTTACGACCGAACAGGGTGCCTTGCGGGCCCCGCAGGATTTCGATGCGCTGAACGTCGAACAGGGCGGCGTTCAGGCCTTGCGAACGGCCCATATAGATATTGTCGATATAGACGCCGACCGGCGTGTCGCGGGCGGTCTGGTTCTGGTCGAAGGGCACGATGCCGCGGATGCCGACGGTCAGAGCCGACTGACGGGCTTCGAAGGTGGCAACGCGCAGCGAAGGCGCAGCGCCATCGGCGAGGTCGAGCAGGCTTTCAACGTGGCGATCCGCCAGCGATTGAGCGCTCAGAACCGAGATGGCGATCGGAGTCTTTTGCAGGTTGGTCGCGCGCTTGGTCGCCGAGACAACGACTTCGGTCAGCTTTTCGGGGGCTTCAGCCGCCGGAGCTTCGGCCGGGGCATCCGTCGCCGGCGTGGCAGCGAAGGCAGGAGCAACAAGCGAACCCAGAAGGGCGCTGCTGAGGAACAGATATTTTTTCACGTCGAGTCTCCAGAGTGGGATCGACGAGCAATTAATTTCAATTCATGACAGTATTATAACGGCGCATTTGAAGCATTTTCAATTTCAAATGGAGTATCTTTTATGGCACATTACATCAAATGAGGCGAAAATTAAGTCTTAAAACGTCTTATTTATTTAATTATACAGGCATAGCAAGGCTATATTTGATATTGAAATCGAGTGGATGCGCGTTTTAAAAAAAATGACATTAAAATCACTCCAAAACGTCATAAAGCGTTACGTAACCGCGTTCACGCGGATGAAGCGACCCTTTATCTGTGTTAAGTGCGCTATTTTCGCATCACAAAAGGTTGCCTTATGGGCACAAAAGCGCTTGTGATCCGTGTGTTCCAGAGTAAGAGCCCCTATGCCCTCTGACCCGTCCAAACCCCCGCCGGTGGTCCTGACTGTTGGGATAGGCACTGAAGCGGCCTATAAACAGCGCTACCCGGATGCGTCGGACACCCCTGCCCTGTGGTTCGACAGCCTGAGCGACTTTGCGCGTCTGATGTCGACACCGAACCTGACGCTGTTGTCGATGATCCGCAAACACCATCCCACCTCAGTGCTGCAACTGGCGACCCTTGCCGGTCAGAATGCCACCACCGTCTCCTCGACACTCAGGTTGCTGGAACAGCACGGCCTGCTCAGCCTGTCGCGGGGGGAGCGCTACAATGTGGTGGCGGACGTGGCGTTCGACGAAATCCGCGTGCTGTTCCTGCTTGATGCCTGATCCGGTTCGGGCTCAGGCCGGAAACACCACCTCTATGCGGGTCCCCTTCCCGTCCGGACCGTCAAGAACGTGGATTTGCGCCCCATGCCGGGCTGCAATTTCGGCCACGATGGACAGGCCCAGACCACAGCCTGTCTGATCCGTCCCCAAACGATAAAAGCGTTCAAAAACGCGCGCACGCTCTGCCAGAGGAATGCCTGGTCCCGTATCATCGACGCACAGCCGCACAGGATGGAGGCTCACCATTACCGTAACCTGCCCGCCGGCGGGCGTGTAACGCACGGCATTGTCCACCAGATTGCCGATCAGTTCGCGCAAAAGCTGCGCCTCTCCCTTCAGGCAGACTCCGGCATCCAGACCGTCATAGCCCAGATCAATGTCCTTTTCTTCCGCTGCGTCGATCCAGTTTTCCAGTTCGTCGCGCACCAGTTCCGCCAGATCGACGGACGTCGTGGCGCTGCGGGTCTGAGACGGCTCTGAACGCGCCAGGGTCAAAATCTGGTGCACCATGTGGCGTGAGCGGGCCAGAGCCGTCAAAACCTGCGACAACGCTTCACTGTGACGTGCCGGATCGGTTTCACGCAAGGCCCGTTCCGCCTGCACCTGAAGGCTGGCCAGAGGCGTGCGTAACTGATGGGCGGCATTGGAAATGAACCTTTGCTGCGCTTCCTGCGCGGCCGAAAGCCGCCCGATCAGCCCGTTCAGCGAGGTCAGCAAGGGCTTCAGTTCCAGAGGCATCCGCTCGATATCCGCGACAGGCTGAAGGTCGTCAGCGCGATAGTCGGCCAGTTGCGCACTGACGCGGTTGACGGCCCGCAGGCTGGTGGCCACCGCGTACCAGATGCTCAGACCGATAATCGTCAGGATAAACGCCTGAAACGGCAGGCCAATCAGAGCGATACGGGCGACGATGGCGGTGCGCTTGTTGAAGGTTTCACCCACCTGAATCAGGATCGAATTGTTCGGATTGCCGGGATAGGCGATGCGCGTGGCCACGATACGGGTCTTATAGCCCCGGATTTTCGCATTATAGTAGAACCGCTCCCCGATCTTCGGGTTGACCGGCGGATCGGGGAAGACCGCATTGCTGAACAGGACCCGACCATGTCCGGTAACGACATTGCCAAAGATACGGTCCTTAGCGTCCCATTCGAACATTTCGATCGCCGCCGTCGGCAGGTTCAACTGCGCCTTGTTTTCGTGGCTCACCACCTGATCGCCCATGGCCATGGCTGAATCGTAGAGCCAGTTGTCATAGACCTCGGAGCCGATATAGCTGGCCAGCGCCAAAGTCCCCAGTCCGCTGAAGATCAGAACGACGGCAATAGGCACGCCCAGCCGCTGCAACAGGCGCCAGCGCAGGGAATAGGCGCGCGCGATGCTCACGACCCCGTCTCCGCCGCAGGTGTTTTCAGCCGTTCCAGACGATAGCCCAGACCACGCAGCGCGCGAATGGCCACATCGGCCCCGGCGTCCGACAGTTTGCGGCGCAGGCGGCTGATGAAGACCTCGATCATCGAGGCATTGGCCTCCTGATCCCAGTTGTAGATGGCCTCAGCCAGTTGAAACTTGGCCACGACCCGCCCGGCCCTCTGCATCAGAAATTCGAGTACAGCCAGTTCCTTGGCGGTCAGGTCGAGAAACGCCCCCTGCACCGTCACGGTCTTGGAGGTCATGTCCAGCTCGACAAGGCCGAAGCGCAGTTGCGGGCTGATGGACTGCCCCCGCCGCAGAAGGGCCCGCACCCGTGCCTCAAGCTCCACCAGCGCGAAGGGTTTGACCAGATAGTCATCCCCCCCGGCATCCAGTCCCTGCACACGGTCCATCAGCTCATCGCGGGCCGTCAGGATCAGGACCGGCGTGGTGATCCCCTCACGCCGCAGACGGCGCAGAAGGTTCAGGCCATCTCCGTCCGGCAGGCCAAGGTCCATGACGATCGCCTGATAACTGTGGGCCTGACACGCAGCCTGCGCCATGGCGCAACTGTGCACCACGTCGGCCGACAGGTTCGACTGTTCCAGCGCCCGCACAAGCCCGTTGGCAAGCTCTATATCGTCTTCAACGAGCAGCAGGCGCATACACGGGTCCGGCAAGGTTCAGGCAAGCTTTGGGCAAGGTCCGCGCAAAGTCGCAGAAGTATAACAGTTTCCGGAATGTGGGCCATCGGCGCGCCATGAGCAAGTCTTGTGTTGCGGGTGCCGCCGGTCGCCGCCATTTTCGGAGGGGCATCTCGCCTCCGGCCGGTTCTATTGTCGCGTCAGCAGGTTGAATATGAGCAAGGTTTTAAAGGTCGGCATCACGGACTATTGCGGTGATGACGATTCGGACGACAGCATCCAGTCGATGACGGATGGCACGCCGGAAATCTGGTTCCGCTCGCTGCCGGCACTGGCGCGGACACTGGCCGGCCAAAACCTGGCCGTTCTTAACGTCATTCGCGAATCGAAGCCGCAATCCCTTCTGCAACTGGCGGAAATGACCGGTCGTAATATCCGCACCGTGGCTGAAATCCTGCAAAACATGGAAAAGCACGGACTCGTCACCCTGCACAAGGGCGAAAACCGCATGGTGCGCCCGGAGGTCAATTACGACTCCGTGCAACTGGTCATTGACCTAGACAAGCTTCAGTTCAACCGCCGTCAATCGCGCGGCCGCAATTTCTGATCCCTTAGCGCCCCTTGCGTCCCGACATGCAAAAATGGTCCCGCCGGTGACGGCAGGACCATAAGTGACATCTCAGACCTGGCTAGTTCTTGAAGCGAACGCCCATGAAGATGCGGCTTCCGAAGGTCTCGTTGCCGATGATGCGCGCATCCGCATTATATTCCACGCGCACCTCGTCAGTGAGGTTGACCCCTTCGACAAAGACCGTCCAGTTCGGGGTGACGTTGTAGTTAAACGCCGCGTCGAGCGAGCCATAGGCCTTGTTGAATTCGGGCAAATTGCCGCGACCGGTCGGCGTGATGAGCCACTTGTCGCGCCAGTTGTAGGACAGACGCGCGCTTAGCTTGTCGTTTTCGTAGTAGAGCGAGCCGTTATAGCTGGTCTTGGACAGACCAGGATAAGGCAGGGCCTCGCCGGTGATGGCGTTGGTGCCCTTATACCCCTTATCCTCCTGAACGGTAACATTGGCCAGTATCCCAAGCCCGTTGAACGGTGCTGGCAGGAAGTCGAAAGCATACTGAATGCCCGCCTCGACACCTGTGATCTTTACTGGCGAATTGTCGTTGACCGGACGGGTGATGTTATAGGTTGTCCCATCAATGACTTCGGGTGAGGACTGATTAACGATGAAGCGTGAAATGTCCTTGCGGAACAGCGTCACCGACCAGAAGCTGTCGGCATTGAGATAATGTTCCAGCCCCAGATCGAACTGAGCCGCCGAAAAGGGCAGCAGGTCCGGATTGCCGCGCGAACCGGTCAGGCCGACAATATCGGTCGAACGGCGTAGCGCCAATTGGCTGGGGGCCGGGCGCGACATGACCTTGCTGGCGGTAAAGCGGCCAACCCATTTGTTCGGCACAAACTTCATGCGCATGTTGAAGGATGGCAGGAACTCTGAATAGCCGCCTTCACGGACACCGGGCACGAAGGTCACAGCGCCCCCGGTCCCCTGCACGCGGTTATAGCCGCTCGATTTGGTATCCGTGTCGATCAGGCGGCCACCAATGACCCCGTCCACCGGGAAGGGGAAGTCATTGTCGAAGCGGAAGCCCAGTTGCACATAGGCGGCGTTGGTGTTTTCCTCGACGGTCCAAGTGTCAAGAAAGGCCTGATAGCTGCCCATGGTGTTGGCGTTCGGGTTCGTCGCATGGACATCCATCGTCGTGCCGCTGGCGGCAATCGTCGCCCAGTAGGTCGCGTAGGTGTTATCGACCCACTGACGCACACCGCCGGAATAGCCGAGGTCGCCCGTCTTGAAGAAGGGAATGTCGTTAACGCGCGAATTGACGTTGACGATGGATTGCAGGGTCGCTGCCGGCACCGAATAGACGACGGCTGCACCAGAACTGGTGGGCATGGGCGTGCGGTTGGCCAGACGGATGGTGCGCTGATACAGGAGGCTTTCATTGCTCACCTCCGTGCGCGAGACGCCGAACTTGACGCTGGTGATCCACAACGAGTCCGACGGCGTCCATGTGGCATTAAAACGCGCCGCCAGTTCGTCGGCGACATTGTCACGCGGGTTATAGACGGCATCAAGCTGATTGACACCCTGCCCTGTTTTTACATCTAGACCGGGGAAGCTGAACTGCGGCGACCCTTGCGAGCCCGTATAGTCGATGACCGCCCGCGGTACGCCGAACACGACGGCGGTCGAGTTGATTTCATCGTTATGAACGTCACCCTTTGAGTAGGATACGCGGCCGTCAAACAGCCATTCCCCCACCGTCCACTTACCGCCAATGGCGGAGGTGTACTGGGTGCGCGTCAGGCTGCCGAGGATATTCCGGTAGGTCAGATCAATCGGAAAGGCCGAGGTCGAAACCAGTTCGACATGCGAGGCCGTGTTATCAGCACCCACACGCGAATTGGCGTAGTCGATTTCGCCAGACGAACCGCTCAGTTGCAGGAACTGGCTGTACACCTCTTCTTTGGCGCGGGCATAGGTGAGTTCCGCAAACAGGTTGAGGTAATCGTTCGGACGCCATTCGACGACGCTCGACAGGGCCGCCCGCTTGGTGTCGCGCCGATCCATAATCAGGCGCGGAATTTCGGGGATCCAGTCTTTGACGCCATCGCCATTAAGATCAGAGTCACGTCCTGTGGCTCCAGTGGCGCGACTGCGGGCCGCATCCGTGCGGCGAATCCAGCCGGTTGTGCGCGCATTATTCGAAAACAGGTGGCGGTCTTCGTAGGTGGCGCTTACCAGCACACCCAACGTATCGCCGGCAAACAGACGCGAACCGATGATCGCCAACTTCGGGTCCCAGCTTTCGGCAATGTTGGAATAGACACCCTGGGCGGACGCCGCAAAGAAGGGCTTACGGCTGTCGAACGGGCGTCGCGTGACAATCCGGACCGTACCACCGACACCGCCTTCGCTCATGTCCGGAGTGGCCGACTTCACGACCTCAAGGCGGGAAATAAATTCGACAGGCAGATCGCGGAAATCAACCGCCCGGTCGCCTGCGCCGACGGTCAGCGACATAGCTGTCGAGCCATTGACTTCGACGCGCGTCTGGTTGGGATCGCCGCCGCGAATGGACACGCCCCGGCCTTCGCCATCCTGACGGCTGATCTGAACACCCGTCACGCGTTGCAGGGCTTCCCCCAGATTCTTGTCCGGGAACTGACCAATATCTTCAGCGGTAATGGCATCGACGACCTGCACCGCATCGCGTTTGACATTCATCGAAGACCGTAACGAACTGCGGATGCCGCGGACAACAACCACTTCCGGTTCAGCCGCCGCCGTGGACGCCGAGACCTCTTGCGCCTGCACGATACCGCTGGCGCTGCACATGGCCATAACGAGCGCGGCGACGGACGCATGGCTGCGCCACCTGACATTGTTCATGAGGATGCTCCCTTTTGTTTTTCTGGTTCGAGCGCGAGACTCGATCACGCACTAATGATCGTGATTGAATTTGATCGTATATGATGATTTTTATTCATTCAAGTGCAATTACAGCAATGAATCTACAATTGAGACAAATTTGCACCACGAAATAAGAAATTCTATTTAAAAAGCAAAATGTGTAAATGAAACGGGAAAATCTCGACTGCGCCGTATGCGCGTCGAGTGAATATAGATTATAAATTTTTTTTCTTTTGCGCGATCTATAGCTTGTATTATTTTACGGCTATTTGATACGGGCAGTTTTCTGTAATCAGGTCAGAATTTTAACATGCCAGATTTGCGTTGAATAATACGAAATTTCGCGCGTTATATAGAAAAAATCTATATCGGAGCGCGTAATGGATCGGGTCCTTTTGCAATTTCTGTCAGTCGCCGAAGCGGGGTCGATCAGCACTGCGGCCGAACGGCTGCATGTCACCCAGCCCACCCTCACCTTCAATCTGAAAAAGCTCGAACGCACACTCGGAGTCAGTCTGTTCTCACGCACCTCTCGCGGGATGCGACTGACGCCCTATGGTCAGACCCTGTATGAACATGCGCTCATCATGAAGCGGCTGCACGACAATGCCATGGCCGCCATCGAGCGTCAGAAAAATGACTTTGAGCACGGCATCAGCATAGGGTCCGGATACACCGCCTGGAAAGCCTTTCTGCGCGACCTCGTCTTCGACTACCGCGCGACCCATCCCCACGTATCGATCAATGTCAGCCTCAGCAATGTGCTGCGCCTGATGGATCAGCTTCTGGCCGGGGACATATTGATGTTCGTCGGCTATAAGGTGCCGGATCTCGACCCCAATCTCGGGACCACCTTCGCCCCGGTCGGTCGCCTGCAGGATGGTTTTTTTGTCCGCGAGGACCATCCTTTGCTGGCGCGCCCGCGCACTCAGGCCGAGATCAAGGCCTATCCTTCAACCATCGCCTTCCCCCGCGAAAGCCATCAGCAACGCCTGTCCAGTTCGGTCTTTACCGGCGGCACGGTGGGCAAGGCCTTTACTTCCAATTCCTTGCAGGCGTGTATCGACTATGCCAAGGGCACCGACGCGGTGCTTCAGCACGGCGACCTGCTGGCCGATGAGTTCGCGAAATCCGGTCTGCGGCAGGTGGAACTCTTGCCCGGCGAAGCGCCAGACCCGGTACAAATGGGGGTTTATGCCCTCAAGGAACGCAGCAGCGATCCGCACGTCATGGCATTGATCGAGGATATTCGTAGCCGGGCCGCCAAGGCCTATAGCCTCGACAATGCGTAACCTGCCAACACAGCGAATGTGAGAGACCAAGGAAATGGTGCCTGGAGCCGGAACGAAGAGTTTTCGTTAAGTTGTTGAAAATACCCACAAACTCAATTGTAACAATTCTCGGAAACCCCAAAAAAGACCCCCAAAATTTTCGCAAAAATGGGGACAGCGTAGGGAATCGAAGCCGCGCCAAGCGTCTGATTTACCACAACATTTCCAACACCTTAGCCACACGCACGAATGGTATCATATTAGCGGGGACATGCGGCTAAAATAGTCTTTGGTAGGCCGATATTCGGTCACATTCACGTTATTGCTTGCTAATTGCAGCCAATCCAACCGGTTCGGATGAGGTCCGATATGGCCAGCTAACTTAAACCGGTTTCGCCTTAAATCGCCAAAAGTTTTACTCTCTGGTCAACGGCTTCGGTCGTCTGACACCGTTCGGGGTACAGATCGACAAAATGGCCGTCTGGTCGTCCTCAGCGATCATCAGGTGTGTCCGTTTTCCTTTGCGCAAAATAGGACGCCGTTCCTGTTCGGCGTCAGCGTGAGCGGCTTTTATGCCTGGAAAGGGCGCGCCCCCAGCCAGCGTCAGCAGGATGATATGCTGCTGATGGCACATATCCGCTCGCAGTTCGTCATGTCACACGAAACCTATGACAGCCCGCGTATGACGGTCGAATTGCAGGAAGACGGCATCGAGGTCGGGAGCCGTCGCGTTGCCCGCCTGATGCGCGACAACGGTCTGAGGGCTTTGCCGAAAAGGCGTTCCAAGAAGACGACTGGCAGCCATCAAGGTGGCCCCCTATATCCTGAACCAGGACTTTGAAGCGTCCGCGCCTGACCAGAAATGGGGTGTCGATATCAGCTATATCTGGACGGGGGAGGGCTGGCTTTAACTGGCCATCGTGCTCGATCTTTATTCCCGCCGGATTATCGGCTGGTCGGTCAGCGGCCGGATGAAGCAGGACCTCGCCCTCTATGCCCTGCAGCGCGCCATTGCCATCCGCAGACCGCCGCGTGGCGTTATTCATCACTTCGACCGCGGAAGCCGATATCCTCGCCCGAAAACCACGCATGTTCGGGCTTTACTGCAACAAACCTCATACTTGGCCTAGAGGCTTCTTCGGCGATAGCCTCCGCGACTGCGACATCATTCTTCAGGCGCTTAACGAAGGGTTTGACATAAGCCGGCGGAATTAGTCGCACGTCGTGACCAAGCGCTGATATCGTTCGCCCGCAGTGGTTGGCCCTGGCGCAGGCCTCCATAGCCACGATGCAGGAGGGTTGAGACTGTAGAAAAGGCAGGATTTGAGAACGAGATAACTTCTTACGGAATACAGCGCTCCCATCCGAGCTGGCGCCCTGAAGCTAAAAAACCCGCTTTGCCAAATCTACACCGATAATGCTAACCTTCTTCATGGATGCTGTCTCCTTCAAGTGACGTTGTTGGAAACATCACTTTGGCAAATTGCGATGCCGTCGGGAGGGGGCATCCACTCCATCAATTCTCGGCGAAAATTAACAGAGAGGGGTCGCTATGGTAACTTTCACACGTATCTTCATCTCACCCCGGAAAAGCCGAACCGAATTTGTATGAAAAATTGATTTTAGATGATTTTATGTCGTCGCCCGCGCGTGCTGGCGACAAATAGTGATTCAAAGGAAGAAGGGTCACCCCTTCTAGGGCAGCCCCTTCATGGCCGCGACGCGTGCAGGTTAATCGCGCTGCCGGTCATATAATATCAAGCCGTTCCGTATCGTCAGGTCGCCTTCCTTCTTGCTATAGAGAACTGAAAAGAATGACACGGACTTGATCATAGTGAAGGGATCCGCATCGAGCGGACAGAATCGGATATCGAGTCTGAGCTCCCTGGCCTCGCGGTTTCTGCTGACCAGCTGGTTTATGGCGTCTTCTGGCGCCCCTTCCTTAACGCGATAGAAAACAAGCGCGTCTATGTCCTTAGGTTGAGTCTGCGTTCCCAGGCGCCTAACGAATCCACCGCCGATCAACGCGCCAGGAATGTCAAAACCATCCGCCTCAAGACGCCCGGCGAACTTCTCAAAGGTCTCAAGAAGAAATATACGGACCGTATCGTCACAAAAAGCCCCGAAGAGGTCGCTCCGGGAAATCCGATAGGGGCTCGAATTCATGGGCGAACTGGCGCGCTCGGCCTCAATGTAGGGCGGAAACCCTTTGCGCAACAACGCAGGTAAATCATGAGGCATCGGTGCTTCCCGTTTCGGCGCTCGCTCGGCCCTTTGTCTGTTGTTGGCTCCCTGCCAGATCGCTCGAATAAAACTCCACCAGGCGCAGTATGGCCCTGCACAAAGGCTCCCAAGCATTGGTGAGTTCGGCGCGGCGCATCGCCAATTCGAAATTGCCTTGCGTGGCGTGGATCAGGGCGCCCAACGGTATAGGCCCATGAACCAGAACCCCCGATCTCATCAGGTCCAGGTTGAACAGAGCGCGCGCCAGTCTGCCGTTGCCATCCTTAAACGGATGAGCATTCAAAAGGGCCACAAGTATCCAGAGTGGTCGGATGGATGCGTCCTCAGGAGAGGCGTTCCAGACCGAGCAAATCTCCTGCAAGGCCGGCCTCAATGCCGGCGGCCCCACAAACTCCTGGCTTCTCCCGTTGCGATCGGGCGCCGTGAAATGGCGAAAGCCCCGCACGAATTGAGCCGGCAAACCGAGACACTTGCCATTCCAGCTCTCTAGCCGCTCCACGGTCAATGGCTGCGCCAGCTCAGGCAGAGTTTCCAAAATGAAGGTTTCGGACGGCGCACGCCTTAGAAACGCTGATCGGTCCCACTTCGGCGACTCAAGGTAGGCACTGAGCTCATCGTCAGTCAGCGCTTTCAACTGCCGTGTTTTCTCGGCTCCCTGGCGCCCGTACCAATCCGCTTCGTTGCCTACCGTCTTGGGCAATGCGGGTAGAAGCGCCATGAGCTTCAGGGTATCGGCCCACATCGCCCTGGCTTCAACGCTCAAATAGGCATCCTGATAGCGGAGAACCCGACGCATTCTTCCCCCTACGATTCAGTACCCGCGGGCGTAATTGACGAAAGACCTGCGCCAGAACTGGGCCGTGCGACATGGGGCGTGACAAACTGACCCGCGCAGATATCGAATACCTTGTCGGCATTTCGAATAGTTTCGGGCCGATGAGCAATAATGATCCGCGTCACCTTGAGTTGCTTCAGGCTGGCGTTGATACGCGCCTCATTCTGAACATCGAGATGCGAAGTTGCCTCATCAAGAAACAGAATTTTGGGATGCCGATAGAGGGCCCGGGCGATCAGCAATCTTTGTTTCTGGCCACCTGAAAGCGCGCCGCCCATATCGCCGACGAAAGACTCAAGCTTCATGGGCATAGCCATGATCTCATCCTTTAGACCAGCCATTTCAAGGGCTGTCCAAACACGGTCTATATCGATGCGCTCGTCAAAGAAGGCCACGTTCTCAGCAATCGACCCGGACAAGAGCTCATCGTCCTGCATCACCACCCCGAAGGCCCTTCGCAAGGTCTTGGGGCTCCAGGCAGCCAACGGGCGCCCATCGATCCGAACCTCACCGCCTGTCGACGGATAAAGACCCGCGATCACCTTAAGCAGGCTCGATTTGCCTGCGCCCGACGGCCCCACAATGGCAATCATCTCTCCCGCCCTGATTTTCAGGTTGAGGTGACGAAAGACATACGGATCATGCGGCCCGTAACGAAAGCTGAGATTCTCCAGTTCAATCTCACCCCGGAACTCGACATCCTGTGTGTCGAGGACGTCGATACTCTCCTCTTTTGGCGTTAGGACGATGTCGGCCAAGCGATACGAATAGATGTCATTGAGCTTCCAGTTGATGAGCTGTTCGACATTACTGGTGATGGCGCTTGTGAACTGGCCCTTGTAGGCCATGAAGGCGAAGAGAACCCCTACTGTCATGTCATTGGCAATTATGGCGCGTGCGCCCAAGAAAACAACGAGTGTCGTGGCGACTGTATCGACCGCCTGGTGAATACCCCCAATCACGAGCGTGAATCGCGCACTCACGAGGGTCTTCGTGACGACACTGGCATAGCGATTTGACCATTGGGTTTCCTGCTCGCCCTCGGCCGACATGACCTTGATCGTTTGAATCGCTTTGATGGTTTCGATTCGCTTTCCGTTCTCCGAAATGCGCGCCGTCAGGTTTTCCGCCTGAAGGCGCAAGGAGGTCGAAAGCGAGAGTAGCCTGACGGCGATGTAGATCAATGTCGCAGCCACGACACACAGACCGAGCGGCCAGGCAAACACGAACATCATGATCAGTGTGGCAAGTGCGAGCGCGCCGTCGATCAATGAGCTGATCAGGGCACCCGACACTTGGTCCCGAATGGGGTTGATCGCGTCGAAGCGCGACATGGTATCGGCCAGGCGTCGCCGCTGAAACCAGCCGAGCGGGAGCCGGACGAGGTGCCTGAACAGGCGCAGGCTCATATCCCAACTGAGAACGGCGGCGATCTGTTGCATGGCGAAGCTGCGGAGCAGTCCCGCCCCGGCGTTGAATAAACCAAACAGACCGAAACCTATGGCCAGGGTAATCAGGAGTTGCTGGTCTCCCTTGAGCGCCGCCTGGTCGATGGCGAGTTGCATGTAAAATGGCGCCGCTACCATATAGGCCTGCAAGACGAGAGACAGAAGGAGGACCTGAGCTAAGCCGCTGTAAAGATCGGGCGTCAGGCGTATCCATGACCAGACGCTCAATGGACTTTTCTCGCTTCTTTTCCTGAAGCTGGGAGACGCTGAAAGCTCCAGCGCAACGCCGGTAAAGCGCTTACCGACATCGCCCAGACGCAAACGCGTGCGTCCTCGGGCCGGATCGAATATGACAGCATGCTTGCCAGCCGCTGTCTCCAACACCACAAAATGGTTCAGCCCCCAGTGCAGAATGGCCGGCAATTTAAGGGCGGTCAGTTCGTCCACTTCACACTTCACGCCCCTAGCATGCATATCCAACGCGGTCGCGATTTCTGAAAGCTGCCGAAGTGTCAGACCGCGGCTTGAGACAGGAAAGCGCCGGCGGAGCTCAGCCATATCATGGTGCGCACCGAGGCGTGCGGAAGCCTGCGCGAGACAGCACAATCCACATTCCGTCGCCTCCGTTTGCATGACATCCATCGCTCCCCCTTCCGATCGAACCCGAAGAAATGATTGCTTAAGGCGTGAGCGTCGTGTCGAGCGGCGTGGTCTCGACAAAGTGCTTATTCTTCTTCAGGTAAGCGAACGACTCGCCATCGAAGCCATAGTCGAACTGGTGCAAGTGCCTGAACCCGATGATGGCGTCGAATTCGGCAGGCAATCTGGCCTGCTCATCGAGCACACTCACATAGGTCTCCTTGAAAGCCGCGGCACCGTACGACACGTCTTTCACCCTGATCACCTTGCGGGTATAGGCGTTGCCAAAAGTATCCTTCGAGGTGAAGGTCTTAAAGTTTGGGTATGCCTCCAAAAGTTTCAGTCTCGACGCGGCCTGCTGCGATATCTGCAGCTCCGGTTTCGAACCCGTGTCGATCAGGGCGTTGAGCCAGCCCTGCCCTACCCTGACCGGGATAACAATTCGCCGAGAGGCGGCTGGTGACTCCTTGATGAATTTCGCCGCGATCTTCGTGTAGTCAGGCCCAGGCTCAGCTGCGCCGTTCAAAACGATCGCCTGTGCCTCAAAACTCAATGTGCACTTCGACGCGGTTAGGAGTGCGGCTGAAATGGCCCCGGCCGCGATCGCGTCCCTCAAACCAACCATGTCCACCTGCTTTATAGGCAGACCGCCGTCGAAGTTCACGTTTGTGCATCGAAAGACGTTGACCGATTGTGACGCTCCGGTAATTCCCTTCAGCTGAATTTGCCGCACCTCGGGCAGCTTATAGAGCGCCGCGAGGTCTTCCTTGATGCCCATAAAGCTGGCTCCTGTATCAAGGACGAAGGGCACCTCTGGGTTTTCGCCGATCGATAGTTTGACGATCAGTCGACCGCTGGCGACCGCGAAGGGAATTGTGAAGGTGTTTGCACCCCAAGATGGGGGCGCGGCCAAACTTGCCACACCGCCCAAGACAATTACGCGTCTATTTAACATGTCATGACCTCCATCTACTATGTTCCGCGGTCAGGCGGGGCGTTCTGATCTTCGCGACGAGAACGGCAAGCGTGCAGGCGACGGCAACGGCAACACCCGGCATCTGGCCCAGATAGGAGGTCGCAAGGCTGATCGCGAAATGAACCCCGATTGCATACAACAGGCGCACCGGGCCACCGCGAAAAGCCGCGATAATGGCGGACGTGCTGAAATGAGTTAGCGCAATGATCGCCAGTTTTTCACCATTCAGCGACCCCTCCCTCTCGAAATAAATAGCAAAAAGGAGGGTCGATGGAAGGGAGAGCAGGAAAGCACCCCATAGTGACTTTCGATCAATCAGTCCGGATACCACGAACTTACATAAGGGAGATGTGACCGGGTTGAGACTCACCGTGGCCAGCACGCTTAGGAACGGCAGAGTCGGGGCGGCCGCCGATAGAGCGATCGCAAGGCCAAAATTGAGGACATGGTTCAGTAGGGCCGCCAGAATGCCGGCCCAAAAAGCTCTGATGCTGCTAATCATGGACCGCCCCGCGTCTCTTTAAGATTAATCGTCACCCGGGCGATTATCATCGCCCTGAATCGCGTCGATTATACCGGACTCCAAACCAATATTCTCGATGAAGTCTTCATGACTATTGTTCTCGCTTCGACCAGGATCGAAGTATCCTTCATCGACCGCCTCCTGATACAGGGTGTTGTAGGCGTCGGTCATGTCACGATCGCCGTCACCATCGGTGTCCTTGTAACCTTTGTTTTCCCACAGCCGATCCCACGCATCCATCAAATCCCGGATCGGATTGCCCGGAGGCAGTTCGAACGGGTCACGGGTATCATATCCGCCAGCCACCAATTCCATTTCCATCGCACTCAACGCTCTCATACGATATCTCCTTAGTGGAAGTTGCCTCCTATTAGCCCGCCGCCCGTTTTTGGGCGGCGATAAGAGGATCTAGCAGCCAGTCGAGCAAGGAGCGCTCGTCCAGAACCAGATCAGCGGTCAGACGCATGCCCGGCATCAGCGGCCAGGATCGTCCGTAAGCGGTGAGGTCGTTGCGATCGAGCGCCACGACAATTTTGTACATCTGCTCATCCGTCTCTATCGGTACAGGCAGATCGGCGGGCATAACCGGCGCTGTCGACACCTCGACCACCTTCCCCTCGCCAACGCCAAAGGTCTGGTAAGGAAAAGCATCAAACATCACACGAACCCGGTCACCTTTCCGAACAAATCCCACCGCACGCGATGGCGCCCAGAGCTGAACCACTTGCGACCGTCGCGCTGTTTCCGGGACAATCATCGCCAGTGACTGACCCGAATTGACAATATCACCCGCGCGGGCCTGAACACTCGTCATCCTGCCGCTCTGAGCCGCAACGATATGTCCGCCTTGGCCGGAAGCTTCGGTCAGTCGCTTTTCTTCCATCTGCGCGCGCGACAGGGCCAGGTCGGCCTCAGAAGACGCTATCTGCGCCCGCAAGCCCCTGATCTGGCGCTCGATCTGTTGAATCTGGTTCTGAGTTTGCTGGATGGACTGTTCTGACTGCACCAGACTTTGGCGTGCGAGGAGTAATGCGTCCTCTCGTTGGCGCAACTGAACGGCTGAGACGAAACGCTGTTCAAAGAGTTCCCGTGACGACTTCACGGTGCTTTCCAGCAATATGACGCGATCGGCCTGAATAGCCTTCTGTTTTTGAAAAGCCGCGACATCCGCTTCCAGCCCATCGCGTCGGACCAGTAGAGCGCCCGCATCTTCGGCCAGTTGGGCTTTCCGCAGACGAACTTGCGTTTGGGTCGCACGATTCTGCGCGTCTGTGGTGGCATTGATCCGCTCGGACAGTTTGGCGCCGTCCTCCAGAGTGACGTCGTATGAAATCGAAAAAAGCGCCTCACCCTTGCGAACCGCTTGACCACTTTTGACAAAAACCTCTTTGACCAAACCCGACCGCATAGGCGAGACGCGGACAACCCCGTCATCGGGAACGACCGACCCGAGAACCGTTTCCTTCTTCGTATAGTTGGCCAGGCAAATAAAGGTCGCAGCGCTTGCAAAAACCGCGATGAAGAATCCGACCAGAATCCAACTCGTGAGACCGAAATAGCTTGCAGGGCTCCCCCAGCGTTGTCGCGCATGGTCGACGGCTTCAGATCGCAAAAGCTCGCTGCTCATGGCGCCCCCCACCTTTCAAGCGTTAACCGCACGTTAGCATACACAATCATGACGAAATCAACTTAAATTTTCGCGTCCGTGATAACGAGGCTGTGAGGTGCGCCAATGCTAGGTCCTGTTGATAAATGGAATAGGCAGCTGGCCCGCCTTGAGCTGAAGTTACGTCTTAAAGCAGGTCAACTGGGTTCGCCTCACGCAACCACCCATCAGAGTAATCACATTCTGCCAAGGTAATTGCCCACCTCCCTGGCAGACTGGCTATGCGAGCATGAAGTTTCCGTCGACGAGTCTTCGGATGGCGGCATAAGGGGTTTCGCCGCTCAGGCGGGCGGTCCCTGTGTGGAGCCGGAACCACTTTAAGCACCCAACTATTTGAATTTGCTCCATTTTCTTGTTGTAACAATTCGATCAGCCCCCAAAATGGACCCCCAAAATTTTCGCGAAAAGGGGGAAGCCCAGGGAATCGAACCCGCGCCAACCGACTGAATTATTGCAATATTTTCATTCAATTACCCAAACGGATAAACGGTACCATCTTAGCGGGAACATACGGTGAAAATGGGCTTTGATAGCGCCAAATTCGCTCACATTCGCGTTACATTGTCTGCCCGTCACAGATCGCGGCGCTTTAACTAAGGTAGAATGAAACCGAGCGATCACAGAACTTTCAGGGTGGTCAAGTGCTTTAATCGCCTCAAGCTATCCTTCCAGCTCCAACAGTCTAAATTTTCGCTCCAGGCCCCAGGCATACCCCCAAGCTTGACCACTTCGCCGCACTACTCGGTGGCAAGGAATAGCAACAGCCATCGGATTCGAAGCGCAGGCGGCGGCGACCGCCAAAACTGATTTTCTGCCTCCGACCCGTTGCGCCAGTTCTGAGTAAGAAATCGTCTCTCCGACCGCGATTTCCCGAAGTGCCCGCCAGACACGCTTCTGAAACGCCGATCCTCGCAAATCCAAAGGGAGTTCCGCACCTTGTCTGGGATTTTCGACCATACCGACGACGGTGGCCACCATCGCATCGTAGTGCGGGTCAGCACCGATTAGGTCAGCGAAAGGAAATCTGTCTTGCAGGTTGCCAAGCAGAGTTTCAGGATCGTCGCCCAGAAGAATGGCGACCACCCCCTTGTCGCTGGATGCCACGAGGATGTGTCCGAGCGACGATAAGCCTATGGCAAACCTAAGCACCTCGCCGATACCGCCTTTCCGGTAGCGATCGGGCTTCATACCCAATATCTTCAGAGAGGCCTCATAGAAGCGGCCGCTTGACCCAAAGCCAGCATCATAAAGCGTGGCGGTCACGGTCTGCTCCCTCGACAGGTTACGGCGAACGCGCGCACCTCTCTGCTCCTGGCTATAGGCTCGCGGTGTCAGCCCCGTCGCCGCCTTGAACAGCCGGTGAAAATGGCTCGGGCTTATGCCGAGTGCTTGCGCCAGTTGGCCTGCCGTAAGAATTTGCTCGCTGCGATCCATTAGCCGGCAGGCGCGGGCCACAAGCCGCAGGTGTTCGGTTTCCAGTGTCTCGCCCTCGGCGCTGCAACGGCGGCAAGTTCGATAGCCTGCCGCCTCCGCCATCGCTGGGGTGTCGTAAAATCGCACGTTACTACGATTTGGCAGACGCGCGCCGCACGAGGGACGGCAGTAAACACCCGTCGTCGTAACGGCGCGCACAAAGACGCCATCGGCCTTTCGATCGCGGCTGCAGGTCTGGCACCAGCGTTGTTCAAACAGCGCTTTCGAAAAGCTGGAATGATCGTCAGGCATCGCCCACCTCTATTGAGCTTCGCGTACGACGGCGCCAAAAGGGTTGTCGATCAGGTAGCGCCATTTGCCGTCCGGGCCGCGTCGGGCAATATCGGTCGCCGTCGCTGACATGTTGATCTCCGTGCCGTCGCGCGCTGTGCCGATGTAATCCCAGTCCAGAATGAGGAGGCAGGTGTCGCCGGCGACGAAACGATGGCGTTCAGTGATCCGCATTTGAAGGCCCAGGCTAAAATATTTGGCGAGTTCCGCGCCGATGGCGTCGCGGCCTTGCTGTGGTGTACCCGAAGGATCAACGATCAGGCCTTCTGGCTCATAGAAGCCCAGCATGGTATCGACGTCGAGGGAGTTGAGGTGCGCGAGTAGGTTGGGAACAATGTCCTCGGGCCGTTCGGCGAGAGTGAAAGTCTGGGTCATAGGATGGCTCCAATATCAGGAGGGCAGCGACAGTGCCGCCCGGTCGACGGTTTGCCACACCCTCTCCCTCAAAAAACTCCGGAGTCTGCTTTTCGAATTCTAAGGACTGAAAATCACAAGCTAACGCCGGTAAGGCGCTCGCTCAGCGTCCAAAGGCGCTCGGCATTCTCTGGATCGCAGGCGTAGTTCGCGACACCGAAGGTACGGTCGTCGGGCACGGCTGGGCGGGCGATATCGCAGTCTTCGCAGTACACGCCGCCCATCCCGTCGAGTTGCGTACTCAGGGCGCACCAGACGATTGCGCCGGCGCCAGTCTCGACCGTTTTGAACAGGCTCGGGTCTTCCATTGTAAACGATCCGTCGGCGTTGCGGGTCACACCTGAGGCCGCAAGGTCGTCATCGCTGAGATGGCGCGACAGATCGCTCGGAATGGCACCCGGATGCACGGAGAATGCGCGAATATTGCGTGGCTTGCCGCGCCGATCCAGCCCCACAGCGAACAAGGCATTGGCGGTCTTCGATTGCCCATATGCCCCGTTTTCGTCGTAGGTCCGGTTCTCATAGTTCGGGTCTTCAAAATGCACATGGTCAAAGCGATGTCCGCGCGATGAGACGGACACGACCCGGGCGCCACCGGATGCAACAAGAGCTGGCCATAGACGATGGGTGAGCTGAAAGTGGCCGAGATGGTTGGCGGAAAATTGCAATTCATTGCCACGGCCGTCCCGCTCAAGCGTAGGGACCATCATGATACCGGCGCTGTTAATCAGGTAGTGCAGTGAACTTCCAGAAGACAGGAAGGCATCCGCAAACGCGTCGATGGAGGCCGGATCGGTCAATTCAAGTGGCAGGGTTTCGACATCAAGCCCCTTCAAGTTCGTGCTTGCTTTCTCTGGGGAGCGCACGGGCACAATGACGGTGGCCCCGGCCTGGCTAAGGACACGGGTCGCTTCAAGACCCAAGCCAGAATACCCGCCTGTGACGATCGCCACCTTACCTGTAAGGTCGTGCCCCCGGACCACTTCGGCTGCCGTCGTCTCGCGGCCGAACCCAGAGTTGATGGGTGATTGTGGTGTCGTCATTGATCTGGCTCCGGATTATGTTTCGACTACTGCGCGGCGATTGAATGGCCAGCGTAATTGGCTTTGGACCTGCGATAGAGGCTGATGCGGTCTTCGATCTCGTGACGGAAATGGCGGATCAGGCCTTGTATCGGCCACGCGGCGGCATCACCAAAGGCACAGATGGTATGTCCCTCCACCTGTGTCGTGACATCGAGCAAGGTGTCAATTTCCGAGGGATCGGCGTCCCCTTTCACCATGCGCTCCATGACACGCCACATCCATCCGGTGCCCTCTCTGCAGGGCGTGCATTGTCCGCAGCTTTCGTGTTTGAAGAAATAGCTCAGCCGGGCAATGGCCCTAATCACATCGGTCGATTTATCCATGACGATAACCGCCGCCGTACCTAGTCCGGACTGAAGCTTGCGAAGCGAGTCGAAATCCATCAGCAGATCCTGGCACTGCTTTGCCGGTATCAAGGGCACCGATGCGCCGCCGGGAATGATAGCCTTCAGATTGCCCCAGCCGCCTCGTATCCCGCCAGCGTGGTCGTCGATCAGTGTCCGGAACGGGATGGACATCGCCTCTTCGACCACGCAGGGGCGTTCGACATGGCCAGAGATGCAGAACAGTTTCGTGCCGGCATTGTTTGGCGCGCCGAAGGAAGAAAACCAGTCGGCGCCGCGCCGAAGGATGGTCCCGACAACCGCGATAGACTCGACATTGTTCACTGTTGTCGGACAGCCATAAAGCCCGGCACCAGCCGGAAATGGCGGCTTAAGACGCGGCTGACCCTTCTTGCCTTCAAGGGATTCCAGCAGCGCCATTTCCTCTCCGCAGATGTAAGCCCCTGCACCGTGATGGACGTAGAGATCGAAATCCCAACCATGGACATTGTCCTTCCCGATCAGCCTTGCCTCATAGGCCTGCCTGACGGCCGCTTCCAGTCGCTCACGCTCGTGAACATACTCGCCTCGGATGTAGATGTAACAAGCGTGGGCACGTGTGGCGAATGACGCGATCAGACAGCCCTCGATCAGGAGATGCGGGTCGTGGCGCATGATTTCCCGGTCCTTGCACGTCCCCGGTTCAGATTCGTCGGCATTGACGATCAGATAATGCGGTCGCTCCTTTACCTCCTTCGGCATGAAACTCCACTTCATACCTGTAGAGAAGCCGGCGCCGCCTCGGCCGCGGAGACCAGAGGCCTTGATATTGGCGATGATCCAGTCGGGGCCACAGGACAAAATAGCCCGAGTTGAATTCCACGCCCCACGGCGAAGCCCGCCCTCCAGACCCCAGTCGTGGAGGCCGTACAGGTTCGTGAATATCCGGTCCTTGTCTTCCAGAACGCCAACCATAGGAAGCCCCTCGTGTGTATAGGATGGATAGGAGCGTCAGACCGCTCCTATCCGAGACTTAGACGGTCGCCTTGACCGGCAGACGGAAAGGCGATCCCAAGCGGTTAAAGGCGTTCATGGCCGCGATTGTGATGGTGAGGTCGACCAGCTCCTTGGGAGAGAAAAATGCCGACGCTGCCGCATAGGCTTCGTCCGACGCGTGGGTCTCGCTTACCAGCGTGACTTCCTCGGCCCACGCCAGCGCCGCGCGCTCCTGCTCGGAAAAGAGATGCGGCACCTCATCCCAGACCGGTACGAGCAAAACCTTGTCGACCGACATGGTCTTGCGCAGGTCACGGCTATGCATGTCGATGCAATGGGCGCAGCCGTTGATCTGGGAGACACGGAGAAAAATCAGGTGAATGAGTTCTTCGGGCAGGCCCGTGCCCTTCGTCACATATTGGTGGACGGCGAAGAGTGCCTTGGCGCCTTCCGGGGCAACCTCAGACCAGTTCATGCGTGTCATAATCTTAATTCCTTTGGCGAGCGGATACAGGGCTCCCATCACCGGATGCTCGTACCGGCGTGGAGACGGTTTTCAATGTCAGCAGTCAGCTCAGCGCGGCGAGCGTCGGCCTTCTTTCACGGCTGATATGCGCGCAGTTTCCCGCGCCTTGCCTCGATCACGGAACCAATCCACGACCTGGGCTTCAAATTCGGGCGGCCGGCCGCCCCTCGCCAGATCGGCCAAACTTGTCTTGGCCAGCTCTGCACGCATCCTTTTTTCAGCGCGAAGCATCACAGCATGGATGCGACAGACGCCGTCGACAGACCATGCTGGAGGATGGCCACCGAACAGGATGCAGCCCCGCCGGACCTCCTTGCAATCGAACAATCGGCGGTCGCCTTCGATCGCATCGACCACATCCCCGACGGATATATCGGAGGCCAGCCTAGCCAATTCATAGCCACCGGTAATGCCGCCGCTGGAGCTGACGATACCGGCCTTCTCCAACTTCTGCATCACTTTCGCCAGCATGGCGGCAGGCAGACCCTGCATATCCGCCAGGTCGCGACTACTGGCACGCTTGGGATGTTCAGACAGCAGCCACAGAACCGCGTGCAAGCCATATTCAACGGACGCCCCATAAAAGGCTGACGGCCCTTTTGGGCGACCGGCTGAGGCCCGAGATTGCGCACTGTCGACAGAAGGTGGTTTGCTTGTCATAATACGGATATTATCACTCCACATTATTGTGCAACAGGCCCAGGAAATGAAGAAGTGACTGGCCCAAACCCAAACGCTGAATGCGCGATCAACTTGGATCGGGCGGCCCCAACGCCTATCGGCGAACAGATATTTGCGAGCCTGAAGGGCGCCATTCTGAGCGGTGTTCTGGCCTCTGGGGATCGACTGCCATCAGGTCGCGATTTGGCCGTCCAGCTTGGGGTGGCCAGAGGCACAGTGCGCGCAGCGTATGACCGGCTCGTCGACGAAAGCCTCATATTCGGGGCCGGCTCGGCGGGAATGCGGGTTTGTTCGGAAATTCCAACGTCATCAATAATCCCAACTCCGGCCATGCCTCCCCCAAATCGGCCTCTACTCCCTTTCGGCCGCCCACAATCCGGCGGCGTTTTGCCCTTTCAAATGGGGGTGCCCTCCCAAACCGATTTTCCGGCGAAAACCTGGCATCGATTGATGGCGAACGCGGCGCGAGCCGATCGATCGTTTTCTCAGGTTTACGGCGATCCGCAGGGTGAACAGGAGTTACGCGTTCAAATCGCCGCCCACCTGGCGGTCAGCCGACAGTTGCGCTGCCACCCGGATCAAGTCGTCGTAACGAGCGGCTACCGGCAAGGCCTCGCCTTGGCGTTGACTGCATTGCAGGTTACAGGTGCTGAAGCGTGGATAGAGGACCCCGGCTATCCGTTGGGACGCAGAGCGATGGAATTGGCGGGACTTTGCGTTGTACCAATTCCGGTGGACTCCGAAGGCATTTGCGTTGCTGAGGGCATTAGGAAAGCGCCTGACGCAAAGATAGCGCTCGTAACCCCCGGACAGCAGGCGCCACTCGGGGTATGCCTTTCGCCTGCTCGCAGATTGGCTCTTACTGACTGGGCGGCCGGACGTGATGCCTGGGTCATCGAGGATGATTATCTTAGCGAATTGCAACTCGATGGCCGCGCCGCCCCCGCATTGGCCTCTGGTCCAGACGCCGACAGAGTGATCCACATTGGCTCCTTCAGCAAAACCATGAGCCCAGTCATAGGCGTCGGCTTCGTCGTCTGCCCACCCTTACTTGCCACCCGCTTTATTGAGGTAGCCTCGACACTGAGCCCCGCCCCCAGTCAGACAATACAAAGGGCGTTGGCAGAGTTTATGAGTGGTGGCCACTATTTGCGCCATCTGCGTAAGATGAAGGCGCTGTATACTTTCCAGCGTTCAATCGCCATAGAAGGTCTCACCGAACTACCCGCGACGATCGAAACGTCAGGTCTGGCCCTGAAAATCCCTCTGCTCGATCATGCCGATGACAAGAGGCTGGCCTTACGTGCGCGCGAGCTAGGTATCGCCCCAGTGCCGCTTTCAGCTTGGTATGCATCGCCAAGCAACGCGACGCCCGGCCTTCTTGCAAGTATTACCAACATACGCGCTGATAACTGCGAGACGGCTTGCCGGGAATTGAATGAGTTACTGAATGCCCTCCTGAAACAGTGAGGCAACCCGTTCGCATCCGGCGTCCCCCTTGCAGTGTGTCTAGTGAAGGACGCCAGATTGGGAGGCTGAGATCGCGGTAAACCGATTCCGGGATGACCGGCCCCGCACGCGCCGCTTAAGCGCCTGTTCCGAATGACCGGCCCCTGCCCCGCCCGCTTGTCAAGACCCCCAACGAGACCCCCATCGGCTAAGGTTAGGAAACGTGGCCTCGGGCGATCGCTATCCGCCTCTCGATCCAGGCGGTCACCTCTCCTTCGACCCAGCCGACATTGCGTCCACCGAGGCCGACAGGCTTGGGGAACTGCCCCTCTCGTATGCGCTCATACACTGTAGAGCGGCTAAGACCCGTAAGCGCCTTCACCTCAGGCAATCGGACGATCCTCTTGGCAGGCAGCGTTGGCGACACGGCGTTTTCATCTTTTGCGGTAACGGCCATTCCAGCCTCCATTTCTCGAAGAGCCATCACCGAACCATGCCTTGAAATCAGCCGCATGTGCAGTGAGCATTGCGGACTTTGCGGCGATATTCGGCAGCGGGCGACAGAGGAAATTTCGAATCCCTCTCTGTCCGCCATTTCCTTCGGCGTAAACAACTGAAAATTAAGCGGTTTTTATGAGCCCGTCGAAGGGCGAGCCTAAAAACGAGCCTAAAAACGTTCACGTACGTTTTGGCATAATTTCGTTTGTGGACGGACGATCAGGTGCCGGAGATCTACCCTTGGAGCGGTAGTTGATTGGCAGAAAAATGGCCCCCGAGTCGCTTCGGAGGCCACCAACGCTGATCGGGATGCAGTCGACGACTAAAGGCTCAGGCCCTGCCCTGGGGGGCTGGAATTCAGGTAGTCCATCAGATCGTTCTTCAGGATAACTCGCCGCCCACCCAATTTGCGTGATTTGAGTTCGCCAGACATCATTCGGTCGTAGAGGAATGTTCGGCCGAGGCCCGTCGCCAGGATTGCTTCTGGAATGCTGTATGCAAGTTTTTCTGGTGTTACCACACTCGTGTTGCCGCCCAGAGTTTCATTAGGGTTGGTGCGCATCACTTCTTACCTCCTCGCTTAAAGCCTTTGTCACTCTGGAGGAACGCCTCCAGCATGTAGGGAATGAGATCGACGACCGGCTCGGTGGCCCCGTAAGCGGCTGCGTACAGGCCCGCATAGTCTTTGAGGCTCTGATGTAACTCCGCGCCTAAGGTGATCGTCAGTTTGACCGGTGTTCGATCCGGGAGTTTGGCGAGTTTCAGGTCAACCATGTCCGGCACCCCCGGCATACGGCTTCAGAATGAGATCCTTGTGCACGATGACCCGCACCGGCCATCCCGGACGAACGGTGATAGAGGGCCGGATATTCAGGGCCTTATCGACGATCCGCTGTCCGGCCTGATTGGCGGTGTCACGGGTTGCGTCCCGAAAGGCACGCACAAGGTCACTGTCATCATCGGACTGGCCACTATGCGAAGCCAAACCCAGCAAGGTCGATAGCCCCACCCCCTTGAGCAGGCTCCAGGTATGGTAATCCACCTTGTCGGACAGACCCGCATAGCCCTCCGTGTCAGTCGCTGGCAGATTGTCGATTTCGAGGGAGGAGCCGTCGGGGAGGATCAGGCGTTTCCACACGACCAGCGCGCGGGATTGGCCGAAGGCGACCTGATCATCATATTGCCCCAGAAGTCGCGTGCCTGCCGGGATCAACAGGTGTTGGGCGGAAACGGAGTCAAAGACAGGCTGCGACACCTGGGCGATGACGAACCCGGGAAGGTCGGATTTCAGGCCGGTGACCAGGCTGGCGGAAATGACTGTACCTGCCATGACCTGATAGGGTGACACTGGTGTCTGCATCTGGTGGCCGTTGTAGATGCCGCCATAGCCTTTGCGGTCGACAAAATCGGGCTTGGCGAGAGACACACCTTCGGTCGGGCCGACCGGCACCGGCGACATCACGACATCCAGCGGTCGGATGTCAGACGGTGGGGCCTTTTCCGCGACCGTTGAGAGGCGAGGCGCTATCTGGAAGAACACCTCACTGACGGTCGCGGGCGCGGACACGCCACCGCCTCCGGCATTGCCAGACCGCCACTCCTGCGCGGGCACTTGCGTTTCCCGGAGAGATGGATCTCCCGGATAGGCTGGCAAAGGCGGACCCAGATGAGGCACGCCCTCCGGAATCTGATCATAGGTTTGCGGCAATTGGCTCAGTTTGTCGGGCTGGGCCTTCTGCGTGTCCGCGACCCTGTCGGGATTGAAGGTTTCCGGCTGAGCGAGCACCCGGGGCGCCGATGCTCCAAGCGCCAGCCATGTTACCCCGAACAAGGACACGCAGGCCACGGCGGCAGATGCCACCAACACATGACGTTTGAAGCGAATGATACGGCGCGGTTGGGCGCGCAGAACCAGAGTTTCGGGATCGACCTTAGGACGGGGGGCGGTGTCAGTCATGACGGGCCCCCAGTGCGTTAGCCGTCCCCTCACCCGCTCGGGTGATGCGCACGACCGCTTGCCGCTTTGCGCCCAGACGCAATTCCGCCTCGCTGAACAGGACGTCTGTGACATAGAACCGGCCCTGAACACGGTAGTTCAGGAGGTCAGGCTTGCCGTCTGCCCTCACTACAAACAGGGGTGGCGCTTCCGACAGGGCCAGATCGGCAGGGAACTCGATATAGACCCTTTGGCCGTCGTCGAACGCGCGAACGGGCCGCCACGCCGGTTTTGCCCCCGTTATGCGGTAGGCAAAGCGCAGGCTCTCCAGCGGCAAGCCCATGATAACAGGTACGGGCGGGGACGTTACCGCAACGGGTGCCTCCAGCTTTTTCGTCAAGAGTTGATCCTGGGGGTAACGCCAGGTGACCGCCGCCATGGCCGTAAACCGGGAGCTCTCCAGTTGAAGGTGATAGGTCCGCCGATCCGTGGTGATGATCAGGTTGGTTTTAAGCCCCGCGCTATAGGGCTTGACGAGGATATGCGTCTGCTTGCCCTCCCCGCTTCCACTGGTGGTATCGCCAATCACCCAGCGGCCCGTGTCGCCGGCTGAGACCGAGATCAGGCTCTCGCCGGGCTGAAGGACGATGTCGCTGACCTTATCGGGGGCAGTGAACAGCCGATAAAGAGTGCCGTCGCTGAACGTGTAGACCTGAACGGCATTGAGATAGCTGCCCGCTTCTGGCCCTTGGGTCGCCGCCGCATTGGCGGCCTGAATGGCGCGGGCAGTGGGCGAGACCTTTCGAGCGGGACTGGCGTCAGACACCGCAGGCACGATCAGCGCAAGACAGGACCCGGCAAGACAGGTCGCAATGATAGCCTTCATGGCTGCACTCCTTCTGGGGATGAGGGGTTCAGGGCAACGACGGGCGGCCTCGTTTCCGGCCCGCTGTAATCCTGTGACCAGGAGAGGTCGGTGATGTAGAGGCCAAGCGGGTTCTTGCGCAGAACGTCTTCGCGCCTGGGGAGGGTCTGCTGAACGTTGAGAATTCCCGTCCAGTAGGTTGTTTTGTCCGGCAATCCCCGCACATAGGCCTGTTCCTTCCATTTGATCTGGAAGCTCTTTGGCGACGCTCGCACCACACTGAGGATCGACACCGTCACGCTGCGCTCACCGATCCCCGCGAACGGATCATTGGCCTGAGCTTGGGCGTTGAGGGCCTGTGCCGCGCGGTCCGTGGCAAAGGCGTAGGCCTCAAGCCAGTTCTGACGCACCAGCACCGGATCGATCGGCAAGGACCGGACATTGGTAATGAATCGCGCCAGGAACCACGCGATTTGCGCGTCGCTCGGCTGATAGGTCTCAACGGCAGGCGCTACCGCCCTCACGCCACCCTGACTGTCGACCTCTACGACATAGGGCGTGACGCGGCTCTGCGAAGCGAGCCAGATCATGCCGCCTGACAAACATAGGGACACAATGGACGCACCCAGCGCCATCAGTCGCCAGTTCGCGGCCTGAGCCTGACTTGTGCCCATGCGTTCATCCCAGATTTGCGCCGCCTTTTGGTAGGGGGGTTCGGGTTCGGGGCTATCCCCATAGCGCTGGACGGGGCGTTTGAACCGCATGGTTTACTCCTTCTGGCTGAGGTCGGGATTGGCGGAGGCGACCGGTTGATCGCCAGCGGATATGGCCGTCTGGGCCGCATGCAGATGACCGCGCAGCCTCTGTTCCCGCTGCATCTTCTTCGCCCACTCGGGCTGGGCTGGCTCTGACGCCCTGGCGGAACTCGCCGCTGCAGCCGGTCCACCGCTGCCACCTGATGAGGATGGCGCAGATGAGGAAGTTGTTGGTGGCGGTGGGACGGGCGCTGGCCCTGCCCCGCCAGAGCCTGACGCGCCACCTGAGGATTCCCCTATCTGAGAGGCCGCCTGCATGGCAGAGGTGCCACCGGCGGCACCGCCCGCCAGTCGTGCGGCGGCCATGGCACCGCCGCCGGCCAGCATTCCGGCCGCCGCAGCGGCGCCTACAGTTCCAAGGGCGGCGCCCGCGCCCAATTGCGGCGCGCCAGACACCAGACCCGAGGCGATACTGGGGCCAAAGATACCGAGCCCCAAAAGCGTCAGCGCGGCGAGGACGAGCGTCATGGTCTGATTGATGTCGGGTTCCGCTCCATCCAAGGCCCCGACAAAGCGGGAGAAAAACCCCGTTCCGATGCCGACAATAACGGCTAGCACCATGATTTTTATGCCAGACGTGATGACGTTGCCCAGCACGCGCTCAGCGAGGAAGGCCGTCTTGTTCCAGAAGGCGAAGGGTACGAGGACAAACCCTGCCAGACAGGTCAGCTTGAATTCCAACACCGTGATGAAAAGCTGGATGGCCAGAACGAAAAAGGCCAACAGCACGATCAGCCAAGCGATGAGCAGCACCACGATGGTCAGGAGATTGGCGAGGACCGTGTCGAGCCCCATGAGAGCGGCCACCTGTTCCAGCAGCGGATGGGCCGCCTCAAACCCGATACCGGCCAGCCTTCCGGGCTTCAGGAGATCGCCAGACGCCACCGTGCCCCCGCTGGCGTTCAGGCCCAATTGGGTGAAGGACTGATGGATCAGATTGGCCAGCGACTGGAAGTTATTCAGGATGTAGGCGAAGGCCCCGACATAGAGAACCTTCTTGATGAGCTTGCCAAACAGCTGGCTTTCTTCGTCCAAGACCCAAAAGAGGGCAGCGAGCGTCACGTCGATGGCGATCAGAAGGCTCGTCAGGCTCACGAGGTCACCACGGAGCAGACCGAACCCGGAGTCGATATAGGCGATGAAGGTCGCCAGAAATGAATCGATGATATTGAGATCGGTCATGAGGAATACCCCGCCACACGATTGGTTTTTCTGAATTACTGCGCCGTATAGGCCTTGCCTGAGCCGAGGAACTTTTTCGTCGCTGCCCTGGCGGCGGCCTCCCCTTCGGCCTTCCTCGCGGCATCGAGCGCTTCGGCCCGGTACTGCGCCGTCATCAGGGTGGTGATCTGCATCTGCTGTTTGGCCACGAGGGCGGAAAGCTGATTGGCCGCCTGCTGGGCCTGCAACCCGCCATCGGCAGCCTCTGAGGCGCGAACGAGGTCATTCAGTGTACCTGCATCCGACTGCAGGGCTTCCGAGATCTGGGATTGCACCAGAAGCGTCTGGCGGAAAGCGTCCATAGCACTTTGCCAACGTGCTTCAGCCTGCGCCGATAACCCTTTGCCTGAGATCGATAAATTGTAGTCTCGCGGATACTGGGCTTTAAGCGCGTCCCGGGTCTGCGACAGGGTGAAGGCAATGCCCCTGGCTTCTTTCATGAGGTCATTGATGGCGGCGAGATCCTTGTTGAGCTTCAGCAAAGCCGAGACATCCAGACGTTTCAGTTGGGTCGCCATGTCGCGGATCATCTGCGCTTCGTTTTGCAGCGACTGGATCTGATTGTTGATCGTCTGAAGGGCGCGCGTCGCCTGCAGGATATTCTGGGTGTAGTTGGTGGGGTCAAAGACGGCGATCTGCGCCGACGCCGGTACAAACAGGCCCGCGAGCGACGCACTCACCATCAGGGCGATGGAGAACCGACGTAAAGCGTTGGAGGACATGGGAAGGCTCCGAAGTTTAGGCAAAGGAAGGGCATGACCTGCAAGGGCAGGCCTGAGAACGGGTCGGAATGATCAGGTAGGGAGGGGTAAGCGCCTAAGGCGGCTTCAGGAGATCGGCCGCCCAGGATAGGCCCCGCGCTGCCAGAAACGCGAGGGCGAAGCGTTCAGCCCCTTCGGCTTCCACCACCCTATCGATCAAGCGTTGATCCTCGGGCGACGCCGCCGCACAGACGGACAGGGCCAGCGGGCCGAGGTTCAAATCGAACAGTCGGTTTCCCCTGCGAGATTGCAGATAGTATTGGCGTTTGGGTATGGCCTGAGCGATCAGTTCAATCTGACGGGTATTGAGCCCCATGCGCTGGTAGGCTGTCTGAGCTAGCGGCTCGACCGCCCGCTCATTGGGCAGAAAGAGCCGCTGCGGACAGGACTCGATAATGGCCGGCGCAATGGCACTGTCGGCGATATCGGCCAGAGACTGGGTGGCAAAGACGACGCTGACATTCTTCTTGCGCAGGACCTTCAGCCATTCCCGCAGGCGGCTGGCGAACTGCGGGTTATCGAGAAACACCCAGGCCTCATCAAGGATCAGAAGCGTTGGCCGACCATCAAAGCGCGCTTCCAGTCGGTGGAAGAGATAGGTCAGGACGGGCGCCACAAGGCCCGTATCGCCCATCAGGTCTTCAGTCTCAAAACAATGGATGGGGGCCAGATCGAGCCCCTCGCGGTCGGCATCGAGGCACTGGCCGTAGGCGCCCTCAAGCGTATAGGGGGCCAAAGCCTGCTTCAACGCATTGGACGACAAAAGGACACTGAGGCCAGTCAGGGTGCGCTCGCCAATAGGTGCCGCTGCCATATTGTTGAGCGCCGTCCACAGCGCTGCCTTGATATCAGGGGTCACCTCGATCGTCTCATTGCCGAGCAGGCTTAGCAGCCAATGAAGTGCCCAGGTACGCTCATCGGTCTCATCGATCCGTGCCAGGGGCTGAAACGACAGGGCTGAGGTTCGTCCGAGGGCATGATGCTTGCCGTTCATCGCCAGCGTCGCGGCTCTGGCGGAGCCCCCCTTGTCAAAAATGAAGGTTTGCGCGCCCGCGTAGCGCTGAAACTGCAAAGCCAGAAAGGCCAGAAGGACCGACTTGCCCGCACCCGTGGGCCCCACAACCATCATATGACCGACATCACCGACGTGGGTCGATAGACGAAACGGGGTTGCCCCCGAACTCACCGCGTGCAGCAGAGGCGGGCCATCGAGATGGCAATTGCGCTCAGGCCCGGCCCAGACGGCTGAGAGCGGCATCAGATGGACCAGATTGAGAGAATGAACCAGCGGCTGACGCACATTGGCGTAGAGGTGCCCGGGCAGTGAGCCCAGCCACGCTTCGACGGCGTTCAGGGTTTCACGAAAGGTGGTGAAGCCTAAGCTGTTGATCGCCTGTTCCACCGCCCTGACTTTTTCATCGACCAACTGAGCGTCAGTATCGAAGACCGAGATGGTCGTGGTGAGGTAGCCGAAACTGACGTGATTGCCGCCGAGCGCCTGAAGGGCAGCGTCAGCGTCAGCCACCTTGTTGTCGGCATCGGTGTCGGTCAGAGGTGAGGCCTGCGCATACATCACCTCGCGCAGCATGGCGGTGACGGACTTGCGCTTATTGAACCATTGGCGCCGAACGCGGGTCAGGGTCTTGACCGCGGCCTCCTTGTCAAGCGCGATGAAGCGGGTCGTCCAGCGATAGCCAAAGGCCAGATGGTTGAGGGAATCAAGCAGGCCCGGATGGGTATGGTTTGGGAAGCCCAGGACCGTGATCGTGCGAATGTGCTGATCGCCCAGCCGGGGCGACAGACCACCGGTCAGCGGCGTATCGACGAGGATGGCGTCAAGATAGACGGGGATGTCGGGCACGCAGACGCGATGGGATTTTGAAGAGACGGTGCTATGCAGGTAGGTCAGGGTATCGGCATCGCCTAACGGTTCGACGCGCGGCATGATCCCAGCCAAGAGATCGAGGGCGGCGTTCGTGCGATTGATGAACATCTGAAGTTCGCGTTTCCAGTCCCGGCGCGCTTCGGTTCCCGGTTCAGCATCGGGCGTCTCTATGAGGGCCCGACTGGCGCGAGAAAGGGCATCGGCGGGGGGCATGAAGACGAAGGTCAGGTAATAGTGGCTTTCAAAGTGTGCGCTCGCCTCCCCTTCGAAGGCCGCACGGCGCTCCTCATCGATCAGGCGGGCAATCCCGGTTTCGGCGCGAGGTTCGGGATAGCGTATGGCCGGGGCCCGGCAAGCCTCAAAGAAGAGCCCCCAGCCCGTACCGAAGCGGCGCAGGACATTATTGACACGCGCGGTGACACTGACCAGCTCGGCGGGGGTGGCGCTTTCGAGGTCCGGGCCCTGATAGCGGATTGTCCGCTGAAAGCTGCCGTCCTTATTAAGGATGACGCCCGGCGCGACCAGTGCGACCCAGGGCAGATGATCGGACAGCCGGTCAGCCGTCTGGCGGTATTGGCGCAGGTTCAGCATGCGAAATAGCCTTTCTGGCGGAGGTGACGGAGCAGAACGGGTACGAAATCGGGATCGTAACGGGCGGCAAAGACCGCCAAAGTGTGCCCGATGAGCCAGAGAGCGAAACCGGGCAGCCACATCTGAAGGCCGAGACCTAAGGCGGCAGCCACGGTCCCGTTGGCAATCGCCAGGGTCCGTGGCGCACCGCCCAGTAGCAGGGGTTGCGTGAGGGATTGGTGCAGGGGGACATCGAAGCCCTCGACGCGGCTGGCCATCAGATGACGGCCCCCCCACCGAAGCTGAAGAAGCTGAGGAAGAAGGATGAGGCGGCGAATGCGATCGACAAGCCAAAGACGATCTGTACGAGCTTGCGGAAGCCGCCAGAGGTCTCGCCAAAGGCGAGGGTCAGGCCCGCGACTATAATCACCATGACCGCGATGATCTTGGCGACCGGGCCTTGCACACTGTCGAGGATCTGCTGAAGCGGCCCTTCCCAGGGCATGCCAGAGCCCGCCGCCTGTGCGGCTGGGGCAAGCCCAATGCAGAGGGCGAGCAGCGCCAGCGCGGCGGGTTTGTTGAAAGTGTCCGGTCGCCAACCCGGCACCGGCGAATGAAACAGGGTTTTGTACATCTACATCTCCATAAGGGTTGAACGCGCGATACCAGGGTCTTCCCCGTGCGGTCGCAGCGGGCGAAGGAGGTAGCCGCCGTGGGCATCGAGGCCGTCCACCCCGACGATTTCGGCGACATGCCGGGGGGCACCGGTCTGGGAATCTGCCCCGCGGATAAACACGATGACGTCGACAGCCTCGGCGATCAGAGCGGACGGGACATGGGTCACGGCTTCCTGAACGAGTTGTTCCAGACGAAACAGGGCGCCTTTGGCGGAATTGGCGTGTAGGGTCGCGATGCCGCCGGGATGGCCGGTGTTCCAGGCTTTGAGGAGGTCGAGCGCTTCTGCGCCCCTCACCTCTCCGACGATGATGCGGTCAGGCCGCAGACGCAGGGTCGAGCGGAGGAGATCGCCCATGGTGATGTGGCCCGGACGGGTGCGTAGCTCGACCACGTCCTGAGCGGCACAGCGCAGTTCACGCGTGTCCTCTACAAGGACCACGCGCTCGCCCAGGGCGGCGACCTCGGCCAGAAGCGCATTGGTCAGGGTTGTTTTGCCGGAACTGGTGCCGCCGGCCACCAGGATATTTTGGCGCGAAGACACCGCACGCCGCAGGACTTCCGCCTGAGCCTTTGTCATGACGCGGGCAGACACGTAATCCTCCAGGCCAAACAAGCGGTAGGCCGGCTTGCGGATCGAGAAGCACGGGCCGCGCGAGACCGGCGGCAGGAGGCCCTCAAAGCGTTCGCCGCCCGTGCCGTCGGCGGCGATGGGCAGTTCAGCGCTGACGATGGGAGAGTCCGGATGAAGCTCGGCGCGCACATAGCTCGCCACCAGGCGGATAATCCGTTCGGCCTCCGCCGGGGGCATCACACCCTCGGCTAAGACACGTCCCTCAGCCGCCCGATCAAAGCGCACAGTGCCATTGGGGTTGACGAGAATTTCAAAGACGGCGGGATCGGCCAGAGCCGCCGCCAAGCCCTCGCCCATGGCGGTCCGCAACATGGCCCGCAGGCGCTGATGGGATATCGATAATGGGTCCATCACTCCCCCTCCCTGGAAGAGGTTGGATTGAGCGACGTCTGACCGGTGGCGATATGACGGCCGACCTGAGCAACAAAGGCCTCATACCGCGCGCGTGCCAGCGCCCGGGTGGCCGCGTCGGCTTCAGGCAAATGTGCGTCCCGCAAAAGCGTCATCCGAATAAACAGGGCTAGGCTTTCCAATAGGATAAGCTGATCGCGCTCCATACGGTTCATCTGTATCGACAACCGGTCGAGCCGCTTGCCGAAATGCGCATCCAGTTCGTTGGAGGCACGGCGCTCAAGCCACGCGGTTACGGCATCCGACAGGATCGCGGATTTATTCAGGCCAGGTTTAGCAGCCAGCGTCTCGAGGCGCGCGCTGACCGCTGGAGCCAGGAACAATTGATATCGAACCTTTTTACCGGTCATCCGACACCTCCCTGATCCAGGAACAAATCGAGGTTCGCGTTCTCCTTAGCGGCGGTCTTACCTCGCGCTCCCTTGGTTCCTTTGGCCAGCACCTGGGCCTCCTCTCTGACCTGCCCCGCCTTGGTGATGGCGGCCATCACCTGTGGGTCAGTAACGTGCCGGGGTTCGTTAGCGGTATTGCCCTCGTTTTCAGGGTGAGGGGCTTTCACCTCTGGCTCGGCCGACTCAGGTTTGACGTCATGACCCGCGGGCTCAGTCTCACCCTCATTGATCGTATCCGACTGAGGGACATCCTCATTCGCCACGGAGAGTGTCGCGATCAGGCGGGCATCGGTGAAGCGGATCTGATTTTCCCAGTCGTTGAGCCGCTGTGGTGGCAGGTCAAGGTAAGGGCCCGCGGTGAGCAAAGGTGCTGGCACCGAGCGAGACCGGAAGTTCGGGTCCTCGTAGTAGCGCAACTTTTTGGCCCGGATCGGCGGCAAACCCGACACCAGAACAAGCTCATCGCTTGGCGGCAGTTGCATCACTTCCCCCGCTGTCAGAAGGGGCCGTGCCGTCTCCTGACGTGAGACCATGACGTGAGAGAGCCACGGTGCCAGCCGGTGGCCCGCATAGTTGCGCTGGGCGCGCTGTTCGGTGGCGGTGCCGAGCGCGTCGGATATGCGCTTGGCTGTGCGCTCGTCGTTTGAGGAAAACGCAATCCGGACATGACAGTTATCGAGGATGGAATTGTTCTCTCCATAGGCTTTCGAAATCTGGTTCAGGGATTGCGCAATCAGATAGGCCCGGATGCCGTACCCGGCCTGGAAGGCGAGCGCCGTTTCAAAGAAGTCGAGACGGCCGAGAGCCGGGAACTCATCAAGCATCATCAAGAGTTGATGGCGGCTACGCTTGGCGGGATCACCCTCCAGCCGTTCGGTGAGCCGCCGACCGATCTGGTTCAGCATCAGGCGGACCAGAGGCTTTGTGCGCGAGATGTCTGACGGTGGGATCACGAGATAGAGCGACATCGGGCTCGCGGCATTGACCAGATCCGCGATACGCCAGTCGCAGGTGGATGTCGTCGCGGCGACAACCGGATCCTGATAAAGGCCGAGGAAGGACATGGCGGTCGAGAGCACACCTGAGCGTTCGTTAGGGGCTTTGTTGAGGATGTCTCGGGCGGCTGACGCCACGACCGGATGCACGCGCGGTGGTTCGCCCTCGCCACCTAAATGATTGGTGGCGAGCATGCAGTTCATCGCGTCTACCAGGCTGCGATCGGGGTCAGAGAGGAAACGGGCCACGCAGGCCAGCGTCTTTTCCGGTTCGGCGTAAAGCACATGAAGAATGGCGCCTACCAGTAAGGAATGACTGGTTTTTTCCCAATGCGAGCGCCGCTCGAGTGACCCTTCCGGGTCAACCAGGATGTCGGCGATATTCTGAACATCGCGGACTTCATTGATGCCTTTGCGCACTTCCAGAAGGGGGTTGTAGCGGGCTGAGCGCAGATCGGTCGGGTTGAACAGGACGGCGTGGGAGAACCGCGAGCGCCATCCCGCTGTCAGGTCCCAGTTTTCGCCTTTGATGTCATGGACGATAACGGAACCGGTCCATGACAACAGGGTTGGCACGACGAGTCCCACGCCCTTGCCTGACCGCGTGGGCGCAAACGCCAAAACGTGTTCCGGGCCCTCATGGCGCAGATATTCCGGGCCGACCCGACCCAGAAAAACACCGCGTTCGCGGAGAAGACCCGCTCGGCTTATCTCCTTCAAAGACGCCCATCGCGCCGAGCCATAGGTCGTGACGCGGCGCGCCTGACGAGCGCGCCATAACGACCCGGCCACCGCCGCAACACAACCGAAGGCGCCACTTGACGCCGCCAAGAGGCCACAGCGATGGAAAACCGCCGGTGCATAGGCCTCGTAATGGAACCACCAGGCAAACACCTGCCAGGGCCTATAGACCGGCCAGGCTGAAACCCGAAACCACGGAGCGCCCAGTTGCGTCTGATAGGCGAGTTGATGCGCCGCCCATTGCGTCGATGCCCATACCCCGAGGATGACGATCCCGAGGACAAGACCTATCTGACCGATGAGGAATTTTGTTGGCGTCACGGATCTGCCTCGCTACGCTCAGCATCTGGCTGCGCGTGTGAGACAAGATCATCGAAGGGGGCGCGATTTCATATCTACACCTTGTACGCTCTCCCTACCCTTACGCCGACTCTCGATCCGTGCGCAGGCGCGAACACCCTTCAACGGCAGAGCTTTATGAACGCTATGCCCCCTGACGTTAGAGAGACACGAAGCCATAGTTCAATTCAATAGATATGCTCGATGCTCAATTCCTGCTAATTATTCTTCGTGGAGATTGATTTCTTCAGCGGTGCCCCGGGCCTCCGCCTCCGCACTGCCCAATGCGGTTAAACCCACGGGCTTGGAGCGAGTTCACTTCCGACTGCGTCAAAAAGGATTTTTTGCTCCTGATACTTTGAGCACTATGAAGGCGCGGCCTTAGTTAGTTAATTCGACACCTCTTCAAAAGGTGATACACCGTCTCCTACCTGTAAATCAAAAGCGACGAGGTATATCTCGGCAATATAACTCTTCAGTTTCGCCACATCAAAGAGGAGGCTACTCTAATGTGGCTCTTTTGCTTTTTGTGCTAAAGCTATCAAACGCAGGGCTTCAGTGTTTATTTGGTCGCAAGCCTGTCTAAGGGATCGGAGTTTGCTTTTAAGTTCGGCGTGGATACACGCCGTAGGCAATGCCTCTAGCTCTTGTGAGACGTCGGCCCCAATTGAAATATGTGGCCGTTTCCAAAATGTTGGGTGGATGTGGACAGAGCCCGTAGTTTGCACCTTGATGTTCATCGGCGACCTCTTTCAGTTTCAAGCAGCGCGCACGTTTGCTAGGAAGGTTTCCATTTCGTGGTGGAGCCGCTCCGACTGTTGAGCTAACTCGCTTGAAGATGCGAGAACCTGAGACGCCGCCGCTCCAGTTTGTTCGGTGCCTTGAGCAACGCCAGCGATGTTCGCCGTCACTTCTTGCGCGCCGAGCGAGGCTTGAGCGACTGCCTTAACAATCTCACTTGTCGCTGCCGATTGCTGCTCAACAGCAGCCGCAATCGCCGAATTTGTTGAGCTCAATGCCCTAATAGTTTCGGATACGTTCTGGAAGTTTTCACTCGCAAGAGCGGTGGTTTCCTGAATCTTGGTAATCTTATCCGAAATTTCGCTGGTGGCTCGCGTCGTCTGCCCAGCCAGTGCCTTAACCTCAGACGCGACCACCGCGAAACCCTTTCCTGCCTCTCCCGCACGGGCAGACTCGATGGTGGCGTTCAAGGCAAGCAGATTGGTTTGACTGGCCAGCCCGGCGATCAGGTCAACAACGCCCCCAATAGACGCGGCCATCGCGTTGAGTTCCGAAATAACAGATGTGGCTTTGTCGGCCTCAGCTACAGCCTTTTGCGACATTGTAGCCGAGCTGGAGACCTGCCGCCCGATCTCGCCTACAGACGCACCAAGTTCTTCAGCTGCAGAGGCCACAGAGGTCACATTAGTACCAGCTTCCTCGGCTGCAGCAGACACCGCGGTGGACTGATGCGAGGTCTCTGTGGCCGTTGCTGTCAACTGCGTAGCCGCGGCCTGCATTTCGGTTGCTGCTGAGGAAACCATGGAGACCACGATACCAACTGACTTTTCAAAATCATCGGCGAGTTTCAGCATAGCGTCGCGTCTTACGAGCTCCGCCTGCACGCGAAGCGCTTCCGTTTCTTCTCGCAGCCGCTTCGCCTCCGTTAAACCTTCGCGAAATACAAGAAGAGTAGACGCAATAAGCCCAATCTCATTCTTTTCGGTCGTGTGTGAAACTTGAGTCTCGAGATTTCCCTCGGAAATCTTTTTCATCGCCTCCGTTACATTAGAAAGTGGTGAAATCACCTTGGCCAACACGGTCCAAATCGCTGCAACTGAGAGAAGCCCGCCTAAGGCAGCGGCTGTGAAGAGGATTGATTTTGCCTGATCTACTGTCTCCTGGGCATCCGACCTGCTTTTGTCAGCCCCCTCACGGTTCATCTTTACGAGGCTCCGGGTAGTCGCAGACAGTGTGTCAAACGAAGCATTCATAGGCCCCCGGAAAAGAGCAGATGCTTCAGCGTTCTGGTTGTTTCGCGACAATGTGAAAAGCCGCTCGTGCAGTGACAAATATTTCGCCAGCTTAGCTCGAAAATCCTTGTAGAGGCGCTCTTCTTCTCCAGACGAAATCAATTTCTCGTACTTAGCCTGGTTACCCTTCAACTCGACCAAAACAGCATCGAATTTCGCTTCGGCCGCCGCCATGTCCTGTGTGGTAACAGACATGACATGACTGCCTTCCGCGATCCGCATATCAGATGCGTTTGTATTGATCGCATTTATTGTGTCGACCGATGGAAGCCAGTTATTGGCCAATTCGCGGGTGTCGTGGTTTGCTGCCTCAAGCTCCACTAGCGCGAGAGCAGCTAATCCGATTAGGGTCACGGTCAGTAGACCAACTAAGCCCAGAAGCATTTTTTTTATGTTGAGTGACATAGAACCCTCCTCGGTGGGTCTCAATACTCTGGCAGACTTTTTAGGCTGCCCTTACGATGTTTTCCGCCTCGGACGAAGCAATTTGCATGTTTCTCGCCATGTCTTGGGACGTGACACTTTGTTCCTCGACTGCACCTGCGGTAAATAATACCTGCTCCTGAACGTTAGAAACGGTGCGTCTGATCATGTTCAATGCTTCCACGACGGCGGATGAACTCGCTCGGACTCCGCTTATTTCGGAACTGATTTGCTCGGTCGCTTTCCGAGCCTGCGTCGCCAAGTTTTTCACCTCGGTTGCAACCACGGCAAATCCTCTCCCTGCCTCACCTGCACGAGCGGATTCGATAGTGGCGTTTAGTGCCAAGAGATTGATTTGACTTGTAATATTGCTGATGAGTTCGACAATTCCATCCATCTGCCCTGCCGCTGACGCCAGCTGACGCGCACTTTCGTCTGCATCAGTCACGCATTGGTTCGCTTGATCCGCTGCCGCCTTAGTCTGCGTCATTGTGTCCGCAATGGATCGACCCGTTGCGGCCATTTCCTCAACGGCCGCAGAAAGGTCCTGAAGTGAATGAGACAGCTCAGTCGTTCGGTTGAGTGCGATCCGCCTCGCCGTCACGTCGGTGGCAAATTTCACGATCTTGTAAGGGCGCCCGTCAATATCGAGAATAGCATTGTATGTCGCCTGTATATACACTGTGCGGCCACCTTTTGCGTGGCGATGAAACTCACCTGCAACAAACTCCCCCCTTGCCAGCTTTTCCCAAAATTGCCGGTAGTCGTCACTTTGGGCAAATTCCTCATCAACAAACATCCGATGATGTTTCCCGCAAATTTCATCATGCCGGTACCCCATCGTCTTCAGAAAATTGTCATTCGCTTTAAGGATAGTACCGTCAAGGGCGAACTCGATAACCGCTTGCGCCCGGGATATTGCCTCCAGTTGCCCAAGATTGTCAGCGTCTTTCTGGGCCTGAGTTGTTATATCGGTTGCAAACTTCACAATCTTAACTGGTCGACCATCAACACCGAAAACAGGATTGTATGATGCCTGAATTACAACTTCACGACCGCCCTTAGCAATGCGTTTAAACCGTGTGGAGATGTATTCACCCGACCGAAGACGTTTCCAGAAAGCTTCATATTCAGGGGACTTTTGTTCACGTTCATCCACGAACATACGATGATGGCGGCCTACGATCTCTTCGAGGCTGTAGCCCAGCACACTCAGGAAATTTGCATTCGCCGTCAGGATGGTTCCATCGAGTGCGAACTCGATCATGGCCTGTGATCGCGAAATCGCGGACACCTTACTTTCGAGATCAAGGTCTTTGAGTTTACGTTGCGTCACATCTGCGGCGACTTTAATCACTTTGTAAGGTCGGCCGGCTTTGTCCAGGACGGGGTTGTAAACGGCCTCAAGGTATACGTCTCGGCCATCTTTTGCTCTACGGCGAAACTCTCCTTTTTTTGGGATACCAGACTTGAGGTCTTTCCAAAAGGCTAGGTAGGCAGGGGTGGAGACCTCGTCTGGGGTCAAAAACATCGAGTGATGTTTTCCAATAACCTCCGAAAGGGAATAGCCGACCGTAGCCAGGAAGTTCGCGTTAGCAGCCAAGATACGACCATCAAGATCAAACTCGATAACGGCTTGGGTGGCTTCTATGGCCCTTAATAGTCCTTCAGGGTCTTGGCCGTTTGAATGCTTTATCTGCCAAAATTCGAATGCAACCATAACACACCTCTACCATCAAGGATTACAGTGTTATGCAGATGCGTTTCCAAGGGGTTAATTCAGACACAACCCTCAAGAGAATGGGAATATTCGCCAATACCTACAACGATAGGACTTTTTGAATAAAAACGCGCTCAACAGCACTCATACATCGACCCACTCGCCTGTAAATTTAACGTGATCACATCGATTCTGCGCGATTTATACCCGGACGTCCTCAAATGCCCGCCAATCGGGTTGGGCTTTACAACGCAACTTTTAATTAACGAAGTATTTTAAAAAAATTGAAATGCCGACTCACATATCATCGTTATTCAGTGAGTGAGGGCAAAAAGATGCCTGGTGTAAACAGAGACTACTTACATACAGCCGAAAAAGGGGAGGACCTCATACTGGATATTCCCAGGGAGGACTCCGCTTACATCGTTGAACGGTTACGCGAGACCCGCGCGGCAGAGCTGCGACGGGCGTTTGTCATTGATCTCGCAACACTTTGCGACGTTTTGAATGAAAAGTGGGATCGTAAACAGCCTTTTGTAGTTGATCTCCTGATTACAACCTTCAAAAAGAAACATCCCGAACCAAATTGGTGCCTTCCGTTATCAGAGCACTTGTTTTTATGCGTGATACCGACCCTCGGCGAAAATGCCGGAGCCCGTGCTACGGCCGACCTGCGTCAAGCTGTTGTGGACCATTTCGTGGGCAGTGTTGATGAGCCCCCCAGGCTGTATTCGGTGACGGTATCCGACACGGACCGTCTCTATCTTCATCCGATGACGCCCTTTGAATTTTACGATGTCAGCGACAGCAGTGAGACTTCTCAACACGGCGGTGCGCAAAATTTTACAGATTCAACCGCGGTTAGAACCCACAAACACGCTGCTTTGTGGAAAGTGGCGGAGACCCCTTATCGCATACTTTGCACACTTGAGCCTCTTTTCGAGATGCGTAAATTGACGATGATAGGTCATAGGCTCAAGCTCACCGTCATACCCCATGATAGCAACTGCGCTATTGACCGAAAGGAGTTAGCAAACCTCGACTGGTCGATACGTGAGCGCATCGACATCGCGAACGTGCAGTTAGGCGTAAGTCAGCTCCGGGCAAAAGCGCCTGACCAACGACGTATGGTCATGGTTGTCCCAGCCTCCTTTTCGACGTTTTCAAGCACTCGTGGACGCACCAGGTTGATTGCAGAAGTTTCCAACGGTTGTAAGGAGCTTGGGATTAGATGCATTTTCGAAGTTAAAGACATCGACGGCGTACCGACGGGTCGGATGTCAGAGATTGTTGCTTTGCTGCGACCGTTCTCAATGACCTGCATCGGCAGCGTCAAAGCTAATCCCAAATCTATATCGGGCGTTAAGGATTGCGGCCTCGGCGGCGTAAGCCTCTGTATTGACGCAGGTCAAACCGACGACACTGAACTTGAGAGCCAGTTGTCACTCCTAAGCGCAGCAGCGAGGATCAGTGCGGGTGCCTGTATGGTGGAGGGATTTCAGTCTCTTCGACAGCTGGCAGTCGCCAAAGTCGCGGGAATAAGTCACGCGAGCTTACAGGCAGAGGGAATGTGAGCTCTTAAGGAAAGCGAGAGAACAAAATGCCAAATGATATCGTTCATACTTGTCTGATCGTCGACGACAGCCGAACAGTTCGAAAATATGCGAGATCAATTCTCGAACACCTGGCATTCGAGGTGAGCGAGGCGCGCAATGGTGCACATGCTCTACTTTTGTGCGAACGCAATATGCCCGACGCCATTCTGCTAGATTGGAACATGCCTGTTATGGACGGCCTGACGTTTCTGAAGGAGTTGAGAGGACTAGGTTCGATCAAACAACCACGCGTGGTCTTTTGTACGACGGAAGGGGACATGGTACACGTAAGCGACGCCCTTTGCGAAGGCGCGGATGAGTACATAATAAAGCCTTTTGACGATGCAACAGTGGCGCACAAATTCCGACAAATCGGCTTAGTTTAGGCGCTATCCTCCAATGGCGATCAATAGCGAGGCCGACGGTACCTTTATCGAAATATTCGTCCTAAACGTCACAAGAAACTTTTAGACCCGCTGATGTAACGGTTATGTCAAAAATCAACTATGGTGCGTGAAAGTTCGCAAACCTTATCCTTGATTTGCACCCCAAAGTCGCGTGGCCAGAGACGCTTTTTTCCCTCTCGGGAGACCTGAACTAACAGCGCGTTTGAGAGTTCAATTTCTAGCTTGCGTCCTTTTTTATGAATTTTAGTGACGGCCATTCGTGCAACTCACTAAGACCTATGCACCGGAACGCCAACGACGCCCTGCATCGCAGCAACGGCATCTGAGAACCGCATCAAGACCATTTGCGATCCGGCAGACATACATGCCCGTGCGCGAAGGGCGAAACCCTTCGACGGGCGCCACCATCCAGATCGCCGCCTCAAAGAAGCTGGTCTTCCAACCGGGCAAGGCCGTCAAGGATCGCCTGAACGCGTAGCCCCACCTCCAAACGGCAAAAGCCCCGGGATGTTCACGGGGCTTTTCATAGGCATTGGCACGAGGGATGCCGCAAGACGGGCCCTCGAAACGATGCTCTAAGGCCTACGCCTTCGCCCGACGCGCAGGCTTTGCTGCCACCTGAGACGCCGACTTGCGTCCCCCTTGTCCGAGTCCTATCTGCTTGGCCAGATTGGATCGGGCCTCGGCATAGGCCGGAGCGACCATAGGGTAGTCTTTGGGAAGGTTCCACTTGGCTCGATATTCGTCGGGGGTCAGGTTGTATTTCGAGGCCAGATGGCGCTTCAAGGATTTGAAGCGACGACCATCTTCCAGACAGATAATGTAATCCGCACCAACCGACTTTTTTATGGAGACGGCGGGTACCTTGATTTCAGGTTCGGGAACGGGAGCAGATGCCAGACCGTTTAAAGCGACCGAGACGCTGTGTATCAGCTGCGGCAACTCGGCCGCAGGCACAGAATTATTGCTTACATAGGCCGTGACGATTTCAACGACGAGATTGGTCGTATCTGCTTTTTGTTCCAATGTCTGTTGCCTTATACCGTCTTCAAGACGATTACTGTTAAAGGAGAGGTCAGTTACCTCTATCCTTTAGCCCGCTCTTCGTCAAAAGTCATGTTTGACGCGTCAGGTCCTCTGGCAAACGCGCCATCCTAGACCTGGATCCGCACGACAATCAGATCAACGAGGTTGGCGCTCATGGCGGACGGGTGTGCGCGTGACCGAAAGCCCCGGCCTTGCGCGAACTGCTCGAGTTCTCGGGCCTGTCGGCTCCAGGTCGAAAGATCGCTGCGGCCATCAAAGAGACAGCTGTAATCGCCCGGATCACCCGACGCGATCGCTTCGCGTAACGCCTGAAGCGTCACTTCCTTGACGCGGGTCTGCATGGTCATGGGTCACTGCCTCTCCGCTTACAGTGTGCCACAGCTGCAAGCGCGCGGCCACAAGGATCGTCCACCACAGGAGCGGGTTAATCGATTTCGAGGCCCCGCGCCCGGCAGATGGTCCAGTTAATCCCCCCTTCGCGCATCAGACCCGAGACTTCCTGCCCGATGTGTTTGTCGAGAACGGGCCGCCACGGCACAAGGGCGAAGTCTTTGGCCCGTTCGACCACGGCGTATTTCTCCGATTCCGTCGCGATGATTTCCCGCAGCCGTCCCTCCACCAGGCCGCCTCTCGGTACGGTACGACAGCTCTTTCCGGTGTTGGCCTCCAGACCCACGGCGACTTCGGTCATTTCCCGCTGATGCAAGGTCTTGAGAACAGACCGGTCCAGGGTCTCAGCCCCCGGACCCGTGACCGGCATCCAGAGCCCCTCCTCCAACAGCCATTGACGGCGCGCCTGCAAGGCGACGCGAAGCGCTTCTCCAAAGCCGGTGCGCGCACACTCAGTAGACGGGCCGGCAACCCACTGACGGTCAAGCCAGGTCACGCCCTTATAGCTGACCAGTTTATCGAGGGTACGCGACGCCTGTACCGTGATCGAAACCGGCAAGCGCGCTACGTCTTTGCGCTCATAGGCCAGAGCCTTATCGAGGTAGTCAGGATCTATACGGAACCGACCGTCGGGCAACCGGTCGATAGCCCCAGTCGTGCGGCGGATCGCCTCAAGACGCCGGGCGTGGGTTTCGGCGAAAGGACGACGGGCGGTGGGATCGAACATCAGGTGTATCTCAATGGTGTAGTAACCGCCATTGGCTTGCGCCACCGTGAGCACCGTTCGATCGACCTCCCGGATTTCCGGCCGGCGTGGCGTCACCTGAAGGACCGCCTCTTTGGGCAGTGCCTCTGTCGCGGCGCCCTGCCCTATATCGACGAAATGCGTCCGGCCATCCATGCCTTCCAGTATGACGTAGTGGCGATCGCTTTGCTCCTCGAGGATCCCGCGCTCAATCAGGCGACCGGTCAGTGCGCCCACGGGTACGGGTGAGGGTGCCGATGGCAGATGCATCTGCGCTTCAGACAGCGTCGCCTCTAACCCGCGGTCTGTCAGGGCGCGGTGCAGGGTTTTGATAATATCTCCCCGCTCTCCCATCTGGCGCAGCGTCGTCTCCATTTCAGGGTCGAGCCGCCATCGCCCGCCGGATGCTTTTTCGGCCAGACCCAGCGCTTGCAGTTTGACCAGCCGTCCCGCGCGGGCAGCGCTCATCGCCGGATCGCTATGACCGGCCACAACATGCCCCTGATCGTCGGCCTCGCGGCGAAGCTGACGATCGATGGAGGTCAGGCGTTCCTGACTGACTTCGGCCTGCAGGGCCAGGGCGATTTCCCGCTCCGAGCGGGGTCCCAGATCGAGGCTGACCTGGGCCTGCACCCGCTCGCGAAACCCTTCGCTCAGATATTCGCGGGCGATCACCAGATCCTTGCCGCGATCATCGCGGCCGCGAAGCACTATATGGGTGTGCGGATGGCCGGTGTTAAAATGATCAACGGCCGCCCAGTCGAGCCTCGTTCCCAGATCGGCTTCCATCTGTTGCATGACCTTACGGGTCAGCGGTTTGAGGTCGTCATAGAGGTGGGCGTCTTCTGGCGCGACGATGAAGCGAAACTGATGGCGATCCCCGTCGCAGCGTCCCATGAAATCAGAGGCCTCTATGCGGTCGGCCTGCGGGCCGTAGAGGACGCCGCGCGCACCCTCGCGGGTGACGCCGTCGCGCTGAAGATAGGCGAGGTGTGCGGCCGCGGCGCGAAGGCCTTTCCCGGCCAGGCGAACAAACCGTGCCTTGACCACCACACGCCGGGCCGTTCGGCCTCGCGTGGCACTGGCGGTCAGGAGCCGCCCGACGCCGGCGCCACGGCCATAGGTTCCACTGGATTTTGTGGCCGATTTTCCTGCCCGCTTGAAGCCACCGGCGCGCTGAACCGCCCCGATGACGCAGGATCGGAACGACTTGGGCGCTTTCGCCGTTATGGACCGCATCCGCCCGAGTCTCGGTTCAAACCGTTCTTCAGAGGTCATGTTTGAGAGACTCCTCACCCAATGAAATCAATCCCTTGCGCAACGACCATCTCTCCCTTTAGCCCCCTTATCTCCCGAATTTCCGATGTGCAGACAAAGACTTACCGTCACGAAGAGACGGTCTTTTATCTTGCCCGAAACCCACCCGTCCCTCGCCGAACCTCGTCCGATCTCGCCCCGTCACGGTCCCAAGCCCTTTCCACCTTCGGCGGTGCGTTTGATCGCGAAGAGACCCCTGTCGGACGGGGTCAGGGAGGGACGTTCGGCGACCGATGGCTGGTTTTCCGGGACAAGCTTTTTGAGATAGGCGCGCGTTTCAGTGGGCAGGGTTTCGCCTTTCAGACTGGCCGCATAGCGCGCGGGTCCGGCATTATAGGCGGCAAACAAGCCGGGATACCCGAACTGATCGAACATGGCGCGCAAATAGGCGGTGCCGGCGAGAATGTTATCACGGGGATCATCCGGATCGGCCCCAAGGTTGTGGGCCAATCGCATATCGGACCACGTGCCGGGCATCAGTTGCATAAGGCCCATCGCGCCGGCTTTCGAGCGGATCGGTTGTCCGTTCAGGTGTGTGTGGCCGCCGCTTTCAGCCTGCATGACGCGATAAATCCAGTCCTCGGGCACGCCGAAGCGCTGAGAGGCCTCACGCACGGGTTCAGCCCAACGGACCAGCGCGGGCGAGGTTTGCGCGTGGCTCTCTCCCGCCGACAAAAGGACGCCCAGCGCGCTGAGGACCGATTTCCAGCGGATCATAGGGGCCGCGCCTTTCCGATAACATGGTCGAGGCCGACCGGTCCAAAATAGCGGCTGTCAAAGGAGTCAGGGGCACCTGGGTTGAGAAGAAACACCTCATCAGAATGCAACCGCCGACAGCCCCGCCACCACGGCAAGGGCCGGTCCAGGCGATCCCGCAGACGGCGTGTCGCCACCTGTTTTCCGTTGATCCGAATGTCGGCGTCCATGGCACAGACCGCGTCTCCGCCAATCGCCGCCAGGTGTTTGAGCACGGGAACCGTTGCAGGCACATAGCGCCTTACATCAGCCAGTTCACGGGCGGCCTGAGGCAGGCGCGCGACCACCAGATCACCCGTCTCCAGCTCTCGGACGGGTGCGACGAAATAGAGGCCGATCGGCACACTGGGACTGGCGTTGTAGATCAGCGAGGGCGGAGTCTGTCGTTGCGTAGAGAGCCCCAAAACGACCAGAGCCGCGACGCTCAGACCCGTGACACGCCATCGACTGCGGCTTGACCTCATCGAAATCTTGGGAGCTGCCATCACACCCGCGCCTCAACAGGCACGTCGGTTTGGCCAGAGGCGCGCGACCAGCCGTCGATGTCGTCGATATGGTAGCGGACATAGCGGCCATGGCGGCGATAGGCGGGCCCCTGCCCTTCGGCGCGAAACTTTTCGAGGGTGCGGCGTGACAGCCCCATATAGTGGGCGGCCTGATCGGTATTGAGAAACGGGCTGCCTTTTTTGGCGCTGGCAGCCCGCGCGTTTTCATCGGACATGGGATCGTTTCCTTGCGATAGAACGGTAAAACCACAGCGGTTTCGCCCCAAGGATGCGGCCCCGTAAGGGGTGTCGGGAGTGTCGAAATCCCCTCCCCGCCGATCAGACTCCCCTCTGCCCAGCGGTCTCCATTGCCTCTCTCTTGACCCCGCGAGCCAGGCCGCAGGCATGGCGAGCCGCGGCCTTCGACACCCGCGGGACCCGGCAATAAGAGAGGGACCGCGCAGCCAATGTGACCGCGCGGCGGGGGCGCGTCAGAGGGCAGCGGCCATCAGTTTTCGGGCCTTGGTTTCGAGGTCCAGACGGGCGTCCTGATGCGGTTTTGAGCGCGGCAGAGCGGTCAGGCCTTGCACAAAATCGAAGACGCTTTCGGGCTTTTTGCCTTCTTCATTGAGCACGGTTTCGATGATTTTGGCCGTTTCGGGTTTCGAGAAGCCGCGCTTTTTCAGGAAGTCTTCGCGGTCTTCATCGGTCTTTGCGACCACGGTTTCGCGCGCGGCCCTGATGCCTTCAATGAAGGCTGCGGGCGAGGAATTGGCAAACTTTGTAAGCGCCGGGGCGGCCTCCCACGCAAAGCGGCTGGCGGCATTTTTGCTGTGGCGGATGCTGATTTCCTGAAAGTTTTCGACGCCCCAGAGATTGCGGTTCTGGCACACGGCACGCAGATAAAACGAGGCAATCCCGAGCGTTTTTGAGCCCACTTCGGAATTCCACGCATAAAAGCCCCGGAAATATAGATCGGGCTCGCCATTAGGCAGACGCCCGGCTTCGATGGGGTGGGTGTCGTCGACGAGGAACAAAAACACGTCACGATCTGAGGCATAAAGCGTCGTGGTTTCCTTGGTCACATCGACAAAGGGATTGTGGGTCATGGTGCCCCAGTCCAGCACCCCGGGGACCTTCCAGCGCGTATCGCCCAGACCATTTCCGGCGATCTTTTGCACGGCCTGCACCAGTTCGTAATCCCAGATGCGGCCATAGTCAGGGCCGGTGACCGCGCGCAATTCAAGTCCGCCGGTGTCGGTCTCAAGTGTTTTGATCAGTTCGGCGCGGTGGTTCAGCAGACCATGCTGCAGGTTAATGGCGGCCAGAGGGGCCGGGAGCTGGCGCAGATAGCCCGACGGTGCGCCAACCAGCCCGCACAACTGACCAAATGACCAGTGGGTGGGGGCCGTCGGGGTGTCGCGTCCGGGGCAGACCAGCCGCAGGCTCTCAACGTCGTCGCGCTCGGCGATAACGCGCACGGCGTCTGAGGCGACAGTGCGCACATGGGCGGTGTCGCGGCGTTGGCGGGTATGGGCAAAGAGGTCATCGAGGCTTAGAAACCGCTGATCGTCAGGCCGTGAAAACCACTGACCAGAGACGCGGCTATTGACGGTGCCGCGATAGGGATTGACCTTGAAGGCTTGGGTGACGGGGGCTTCGGTGGGGGTATCGTTCATCATGGAAAAGTCTCCTTTGGGCTTGGGTTGCAGCGCCTTTACCGCGCTGAAACCCTGCCCCTCGGCGAGAGCGGGGTCGCAACGGTCAGGGGCGATGGCGGCGGTGGGGGATCACCCAACCTGCACGCAGGCGAAGCCAAGGAAGGTTGGGGAGACCGCTGCCATCGGGACCGAAGGGACACCCCCTTGACCGGCGCGAGGGCGGAGCCCTTAGCTCTTTTCCTAAACAGCGCCCTCACGCCCTTGTGTGTGGTCAGACCGCCCGCCTTCCTTTAGCGTCATCCTCGTCACCGGCCCCATCCCCCCCCTCGATTCCGGTGACCCGAGCGGCCCCTTTGACCGGGGCCGCTCCCTCTTCCCTCTCCTGAGACCACAAAAAAGGCCCCGCCGCATGTGCGGCGAGGCCGAAAAAGACCGATTGCGGTCAGCTACTGGCTGCGCCGACGCGACCAGAGGAGGTTGAAGGTGTCGGGGTCTTCGCCTTCGAACAGGCTCGCATAGATCGGATGCGGGAAGGAGGGATCATCGAGCTTGATCGAGATGTAGGCGCGGCTGTTTTCGGCGGTGCGTTTCCAGCCGGCGCCAACCTCGGCGGCACCGCTATAGACGCGGTAGTCGGGGGCGTTTTCGGAGCCGCCGTCGGTTTCAACGAGCCTGGCCTTGAAGTTGAGCGAGACGGTCTTGATGGTGCCGGTAAAGCCGGTGTCAGATTTTACAAACGTGCCGATGATGGACATAGGGGTGTTCCTTTCTGAGGTCGGGGCCGCGCCAATCGCGACCGCGATGGGGTCGCTGCGAACGGGGCCGGACCGCGCGCACCCGCAGGGCCGAAGGACGGGCGGCGGGGCGCTTTTTTGCCTCGCGATGCAAAGCGCGAAGCGCGGCGGAAAAAAGCCCCCAAAGCCCGTTGCGCGCCCAAGGTCCGGTTGCGTTCAGACCTCCATCGTCGCGGCCGCCCTTGCGTCGGCCCGCCTCAGACGGGACACCCCGCGCCCCTCAGAGACGGGCAATAATGAAAACCGGGACCGCTAACGCGGCCCCGGTCTCCCCTACTCCGCCGCTTCCGGCAGATCAGGCACTTGATCCGAGGGCGGCAAGGCCAGTGGCTCATGCGCCGTCTCCTCCGGTGGTGCGGGTGTGCGCAGGCAGGCAGGCAGCCAGCCCGTGCCCTGCACGAGTTGCTCGGCGGCTTCGGCCATTTCCGGCTTTTTCAGCTTGTGGAGACGACTGGCCGTCTCATCCCCTACCGCTTCGCGCACCGCCGCTAAGATTTGCCCCTTGGTCACCCGGCTGAAATAGCTGCGCGCCGTAGGGGTCCAGTGGTCGGTCATGTTCAGCCGCAGATCACGCGCCATCATCAGCGAGGCCACATAGGGGGCGGCAGGCATATAGGCTTGCCGCACGGCAAAGACCGTCAGGGCCGTACAATGGGCCATCAGCGACCCGAGCGTTTCAGCGTTGAGCGTCAGAAGATGGGGCCACAGATCGGCGGGGTTATCGGGCAGACCCGCCGCCCATGCTTCGTGTCGGGCGGCGAGCGCGGCGGCGGTCGGGCTGTCGTCTAAGCCTTCGGCGAAGCTTTCAATCGACGCGCTGCGCGCGGTGATATCGAGACAGGTGACGCTGCGCTGACTATAGAAGGTGTCGAGCGCCAGCTTATGGACGAGAAAGCGGGCGGCGAGTTCCGGCTGTTCGGCCAGTGTATAGCGCAGCGCCAGCGTCCAGTGGGTCGTCAGGTCTCGCAACAGAAGATCAGACAGGGGCACGGTATCGGAGGCATCTTCTGTGTCCTCGGTGTGCAGGCCAGCCCCTTCGGCCTGATCCTCACCCTCCCCGTCTTCCGGCGCATCGTCCGGGTGAGCCGCGAAGTCTTCGGTCTCCGCCTCGGCGGCCTCGGGTTCGGGCCGCGCGTCCTCAGGGCGGATCAGCCCCCGATGAATGGCCGCGCCGCCGTCGCTCAACAGGGTGACGATGACACCGCCACGGGCGATGTCTTGCGGATCATAGACGTCCTGCGGGGTCTCAAGGGCGGCGATTTCAGTTTCGAGGACGCCTGCGGCCTGATCGATCTCGTCGGGCAGTTCGTCGGCTCCCTCAAACGGCGCTAACAGGTCTTCGAGCGCCTGTTGCCTGGCTTGCAACTGCTCTGCGGCCTTCGGTGACAGGGGCACGGTTTGCGGATAGACGCGCCCCCAACCGTGCGCATAGGGGTAGTCGAGCGCGGCGGCGGCCCATTTCCAGCCCTCGGCGGTCTGGGTTTCGGTGGCCAATGCCGTTAGGCGGTCGAGGACCAGCTGGTCGAGCAGGCCTGCATCCGTAAAATAGCCGCCGCCTTCTTCGGTAAAGAGGTCGCGGGCGATGACGCCGCCTGCGGCTTCATAGGCATCTGCGCCGATAAAGCGGGCGCGGCGATCCTGTGAGGGGACCTGTCCTTCGGTGAGAAGGCGGCGGATGTGGTAGGGATCGGCGTAACTGCCCCTGAGGCGGTCAAAGACGGCTTCCTGTCGGGCATGGTCGGCATTGACGGTATAGGCCATCAGTTGCGTCAGGGTGAGTTTTTCATCTCGGAGGGCCTGCAGGAGGACGGGCGAAACCGCGCCGAGGCGCAGGCGCTGTTTGACCACGTGTTCAGAGACCCCAAAGCGGGCGGCAATATCGGTCGCATCCATGCCCCGGTCGATATTCAGGGCGCGGAAGGCTTCGTACTGGTCGGCGGGGGTCATGGCCTCGCGGGTGACGTTTTCGTCGAGACTGACCTCGTGGGCGTCGTCGGTATCACGGATGACGCAGGGGATGAGGGTGTCACGGGGGATTTCGGCATCTTTGGCGCGGGCGATCTGGGCGAGCCTGCGCCCTTCACCTGCGGTGACGTAATAGAAGCCGGTTTCATCGCCGTGGTCGTCGCGCTCTGGCCTGACGATGAGGTTTTGCAAGAGGCCCTTGGCGGCAACACTGGCGCGAAGGGCTGCCAGTGCGGCAGCGCTGTGCGGGGTTTTGCGGGCATTGTCGGGGGATTTGAGGAGGCGATCCAAGGGGATCAGGGTGTGGGTGACGCCTTGGGCCGCGAGGCTTGAGGCGGATTTGAGGGCTGGTTTAGACATGGTCTGTTCCTTTCTAGGCTTGGGTTTCAGCGGGCACACCGCCGCGCTGAAACCCTGGCCGTCGCCGAGACCGGGGTAGCAGAGGTCAAGGCCGTTCTGGCGGAGGGGTATCCCCCGGCTGCACGGACGTGACCGCGTGTCCCTAAGTCTCAGATGACCGGAGGAAGACGGGGAGACCGCCAGAAGGGTTCTTGACCGGCGCGAGGGCGGAGCCCTTAGCCCTCCCCCACAGACCCTAAGATGCCCTCAGCACCTTACGGCCCTGGGTTGAAAGCTTCACCCGTTCGTGTCACCCTCAAGCCGATCCCACCTTAGATGTGCGCCCATGACCGATGTCCCGCCCATGCCCCCACGCGGCTCCCTCCAGGAGGAGGCGAAGGTGACGATGGCGACCGAGCGGCTGTTCAATGAGGTGGTGAACGGCATGGAGAACCCGTGGCTGTCAGGGCAGATGGCGCGGATGAACGAGATCATGCGGCAGGTCCGGCCCTATGAGGCGGCGCTGATACCGGACCGGGCGCAGGAGCTGGAAGCCTTGGCCAAAGCCTGGGCGGATCGGGACATAACGCGGCTCCAAACCCTGCTTCAGGTCTATTTTGACCGTCGAAAGGCGCTGGTCCCGCAGCTTGTGAAACTGATCAACCGGCCTCAGTAACGGTAAAGGGCCGTTGGGGCCGCTCTATGACATATTGATGACAGAACGCATTTCCACTACCTTGACGCGCAACCACAATTCAAATGCCCCAAACTCAGCCACGCTCTAAGGACGGGCACTGGCCATCCGTATAAGGTTTTTCAGCTCAAAGTGTATGAAGGGAGCGGGCGTATGCCCACGCAGGACTCGGTTGTTGAGACACTCTATCTGGAGGTGAAGCGAGAGCTTCTGTCCGGGCGTGTCCTGCCGGGCGAGCGGATCAATATCAAGGCCTTATGCGAGCAGTACCATGTCAGCAAATCGCCGATCCGCAATATATTGAACCGACTCGTCGGTGAGGGCCTTCTGGCGGCCCAGGCCCATGACGGGTTTTACCGGCCGAGGGTGACTGTTCAGTCGTTGCGGGAACTCTATAACTGGGAGCAGGACATTGTGCTGCTAGCGTTACGTGACGGGGCCATACCCTCCGCGCCACCGCCAGAGCTTGCGCTCGATAACGCAACCGAAGACAGCATCGAAGCGGTTCTCAGACTGATCGCTGAGGGCAGCGGCAATAGTGTGTATCGGACCGCACTTGCCCAGGTGTCGGCGCATCTTGGGGCCATCCGCCGCAGTTCTCCGTTCCAAGCCTTTGACGTCGAGGCAGAAATCAACAGCCTGCTTGAGGCGCTGAAAGAGCCCAATCCGGACGCGCTGCGCCGTCGGCTGAAACGCTACTACCATCGACGCTTGTCAAGGCTGTCGGACATTGTGGCCGAAGCCTATCGCTGCCGCGCCCAGTAGACGTCAGAGCCCCCTACCGCCGTCACCCCTGAACATTCGGGGTATCCCGGAAGTATCCCTGCCAGAACACTCGCCTCACGGGCGTAGGCTCACGGGGCCATGCACCGCATGGCTTTCCAACCTCAAACCTACAGGAGTGTATGATGACCAAGCGTACGACCATTGCCGCCCGCCGCGTGGGACTGATCGATCTCGGCAAGGCTACCCGCCAGACCAAGGGTCTGACGCAAATCCAGGCGCTCGACAGCGTGTCTGGCCAGTTCCGCGACCAGCTCGGTCTGTCGGCAGACTAAGCTTCGGGTGCGCGCTCCCACGGCGCGCGCCCTCTTCTCCTTCCCATTGTCAGCGTCACCGACCCCCGGCTTCGCCGCGATGGGATCTCACATCCACGCTGAGCCTTCGGGCTCAAACTCAGGAGACTTGGTATGCTTACAGTCTTTCGCCGCAGAGCGGTACGCACGTCTCTGGCCGACCTCGGTCGGGCCACGACACAGACGAAGGGGCCGACACCTATGGTAGGCCTCGATAGCGTTAGCGGCCAGTATTGGGATCAGCATGCGCCTTTGGCGGACTGACCCTCGGGCGCGTGTCCCGGCGACACGCGCCAATGCCTGACCCGCAAACACACAAGGCCGTCTCGCAAGCGAACCCAACGACCTTAGCCGTTTGCTCCACCGCAGCACCCCCCAAATCTCAGCGATTCTGCGAGAACGCCCCCCATAGAGAGAACTGGACTGACAGATGGGCTACGATCTGGCCAACGGTCTTAGCTATTGCTTTGTCGATGGTCGCGCCGTTTTTTTCGACCGGACACACAACCGCTATTTTGCCTCTACACCGGCCAGCGCTGACGCCCTCTCGCGGCTCGTGGCTGGCGACGTCCTGTCTGCCGCAGATGAGGCGGAACTCGCGGCGCTCGTGGAGGCCTGCGTGATACGGCCCCGGGCTCAACCGGGTCTGACACCCCCACCTACCCTTTACAGCCTCCCGACGCGAACCGTGCCTGCGATCGACCTACCGGTGGCGGTCACTTGCGGACTGAGCGTGTTTTCGACCCGAATGGCCGTGACCCTGGCCCTTCGACTTCTGCCGCTTAACTTGAATCTGTCCGGGCTCGCCAGTCGCAAGCGGCGCTGCGCAAGTCGCACGTTGGCCCCAAAAGGCGCCCCCTCCCCGACACTGATCCATGGCTTTCTGGGCACGCGGCGCCTGCTCTCCATGAGTGATAAATGCCTGCCGACCTCTCTGGCGCTATGCCATTTTTTGCTTTCGCACGGCTATGAAACGGATGTCGTGATCGGCGTGCGTCTGCGGCCCTTCGCGGCCCATGCCTGGGTGCAGCGAGGTGAGATGCTTCTCAGTGATGTGCTTGACAATGTTCGCCCATTCACGCCCATCGCGGTGATCTGACATGGCCTTCCGGTACATCGCCGTTGTCTATACTGACCCCAACCCCTTCACAGAGCATCCACCAGCCTTTGTGGCCCCTGACCTGAGTCTCCAGTTCCACACAAACAGACTGGCCGTCTGGGCGAATGCCCCAGCCATTGCCTTTCAGCACCAAGACCAGGCGGGTGTGATATTGGGCACCCTTTTTGGGCGGGCAACGCCCGCGCAAGTGGTGGAGACCCTCACCCAGTCCTCCTCCGAACGGATTCTCGCCTCGGCGGGCAGAGACCTGTTTGATGACTATTGGGGTGGCTATATCGCTCTGCTGAGCCTGCGCGGGGACACCCGAATTGAGGTTCTCCGTGACCCGTCAGGCGCCCTCCCCTGCCTTTATTTTGCTACCCCCCATGCGGTCTGGCTGGCATCTGATATTGATCTTCTTGTGTCTATAAGCGGCCTTGCCCCCCAGATCGATTACACGGGTCTGGCGAGGCACCTGTTTGCCGCGGACCTGCGCTCGCCACGAACGGCGTTGGTCGGCGTGCGCGACCTGCTGGCCGGTCAGTGTCTGCGCTTGCCTGAACGTCAGATTACCGACCTCTGGTCCCCGTGGGCGCATGCCCTGCACGTCGATGACCGGCCGCGAGATCAGCTGGCCGAAGACCTCAAACACACACTTGAGGGCTGTGTGTCAGGTTGGGCGAGCCGGTTTCAGCACGTCTGGCTGTCCCTCTCCGGCGGTCTGGACTCCTCGATACTCGCCTGCGCCTTGGGGCGAAGCCCAACCCACACGACCTGCGTCACCTTGTCGACGGCTGATCCTGATGGCGATGAACGCACCTATGCGAGGCTGGCCGCCAGCTCGCAAGGTCTTGCTCTGCAGGAGGAGGTCCATAGCTTCGCGGACATTGATATCGAGCGTTCCACCTCCGCGCATCTGCCCCGGCCTTCCCAGTATCCGTTCGCACAGAGCGCCAATCGCCTGAAATGGGCGGCATCGCAACAGTTTGGCGTTGACGCTTATTTTTCGGGCGTGGGCGGGGACAATGTGTTTTGCCATCTGCGCTCTGCCTCACCGCTGGTCGATCGCTTTCGGGCACGGGGACACTGGTCGGATCTGTGGGCGACTTTGACGGATATCTGCCGTCTGACCGGATGCAGCTATGGCGAGGCCCTGCGCCACGCGGCGAGACGCCAGCTGCGGGCCTCACCGAGGTACGACTGGCGCGGCGTAGCTGGCTTTTTGTCGAAGGCGGCAATCGACGAGATCGGCGACACGCTTTATCACCCGTGGCTGGAGGCCCCGTCGCAGGCCCTGCCGGGCAAGGCCGCGCACATCGCGCACCTCACCCGCATCCAGGGTACGATCGATGGTTTTCCAAGGCACTGGCCACCAGACATTAATCCGCTCTTGTCGCAGCCGCTCGTCGAGTTGTGTGTGGGGATACCATCCTGGCGGTGGTGCGAGGGCGGCCGGGATCGCTCGGTCGCGCGACGGGCTTTTGAAGCCGATCTGCCCGAGGCGGTCATCCACCGCACCTCCAAAGGCACCCCGAATGTGTTCGCGTTTGAGATTGTGGAACGCAACCGGGCGCGTTTACGAGCGCTCTTGCGCGACGGCCATCTGGCGCGGGCCGGTCTAATCGACGTGGAGGCGATTGATCGCGTGCTTACACCGGCGCACGTGATGACGGCACCGGATCATATTCTGCTTCTGGGATTGAGCGAAGCTGAGGCTTGGACCACCCATTGGCAAAGCGTCGGGCATACGACAAAGCCCCCGCGCCAGGAGGACACCCCCAGAAATGAGACCCCGCCCGACTCCCGGGCGGGGCCACCCTAGCCACCCGCCCTAAGGCGCCGGAGTGGGGCTTGGGGATCTGTCTTTAAGGGCGCGCAGGTCTCGCCAACGCGCGTACTGCGCGGCCTTTTCGGGTGACGGATCGGTTTGATCCATCAACCAGAAGCGAAACCAGTCTATGGTCCGTGTGTAGACGGCGTTTCGATGCGCCGGCTGCCATTTGACGTGGTGTTCGTTCGGGTAAACGATCAGTTCGACGGGTCTCCCGGCCCCGGTCAGGGCGGCGACACCGGGGAGCGCGCCCAGATACTCCTCATCCGCGGACTGGATCAGCAACGGCGTATGGATGCGATCGGCATTGACGACAAAGGACGTTGAGCGCCAAAAGGGCTCGTCATCGGCCTGATCGGTCTCTATACCGTAGGCTTGCAGGGCTTTGGAGAGACGCGGCCCGTTCATGACCGAAGCCGTGAAGCTGTCGGTGCAACAGCTACTGGTGACAGCGGCGGCAAAGCGGTCGCTGTTGATCAGTCCGAAGTGCACGGTTGTGGCCCCGTCACTCAAGCCGGTCAGACCGACGCGCGCGGGATCGATCAGGCCACGCTTATCCAGCACATCGATCAGGTCTTCCAAAGTGTGCAGGATGTTCCAGCGGCTGCGCCAGTCGGTATAGTCAGCCTTGGACTGAGCGATGGGCGAGGTAAATCGCTGAAACGAGGCCTCGCTGCGAGGACTATGGAAGCTCAGGACGGCAAACCCCGCTGTGGCGAGCGGCAGGATCGGATTCTCGTCGCCGGTCCCGCCACGTAGAAAGCCCCGTGAACTGTATTGCACGATCACGAGGGGCAACCGGGTGCCGGGCTTATAATCGGGCGGCAGGACCAGATCACTGAACACCTCAATCCCGTTGCGATTTTTGATCGTCAGACGTTCGACCTTTGGCAGGCAATAACGCGCCCAGTCGGGGTTGGGGTCATAGAGCGGCGACATCTGGCCGGAGGTCAGATCGAGGTTTACCAAACGGCGGGGCTGAAGGGCGGCCTCCTGTGCGCAGATCAGGTGCGTTGACTGACGCTCACAGCCCTGAAGGAGGCCGGTCGAGTGCCAAATCCGGACCGGATTGAGCCCGTCAGCGGGCATGCGGTAAAGTGCCATCTCATTATTGGCCCAGCCTTCGCGACGGAGAAAATAAAGACTATTGCCGGTCGCATCCCCCCATATCCGGGTAATGTTCTGGCAGGCCTCTTCGACGCAACGCACGGGCTCAGCATCCCTGCGTTGCGCTATCAGCGTGGTCGGCGCGTTGATGTTCTCAGGATCGGTTCTGCCGACACTGAACGCTGTGCGACCGACCACCGCACGCAGGGGGTCTGGCTTCTCGGAAAGCTTGGCCACCTCTTCAGGGGTAGCGGCGCGGCGCGTACCGGCCTGCAGGTCCATCACCTGATAGACGACCGGGATCGGCTCCAAGACACGCGGCCGCGACCCCGTTAGGGGGTGAAACCGCCCATCAAACACCCAGCCCTGTCGCCCTTCACGTTCGATGTCGGCCTCAGCCTCGGCGAAGCCCGGTCGACCCGCATAGACGAGCCTAGTGTCGTCCAGCCATTGCACGTCCTCGATGTCATAGGTCTCCTCAATGACAGGCGTTGCCCCCTCCCTTTTGATGCCTGCGCGCCAGACACGCACGCGCCCCTGGTCCTGACGCAGATAGGCCAGATGCGTGCCCGAGGGCGACCACCGCGGCTGGATGGTGAGGTTTGCGCCTGACGGTGCGTTTCGGGCATACCCCCAACTGGGTATCGTCCAGAAGAGATACTCACCGCCGACATCGACGACGATGGGGTCTGCGGCGTCGTCGATCGCTTTGATGACCATGCGAAACGTGTAGCGGTTGGTTACGGGATCGGCTTGCCGGACCTGAAACGCGATATAGCGACCATCCGGCGAGAGGCTGAGGAGCGGTGTGGTTTCACTGGCGCTCATCGTGCCGATGTCCACCAGACGGACCAGAACGTCGGCGGTGACAGGGGGCGCCTCCTGCGCCGCCGCGAACGCGACGGGCGGGAGGCAACCCAATGCCGCCAGCAGTGCCCCGACGCTGATCGCGCCGGGACACCAGAATTTAGACGACCTCATCGCTCACCACGCCTTCACGAGAGTCAGGCTGATCGAGCGTCCGATGATTGAGGCGTTGGTGCTGTCAAAATCTACCCCCGGAAAGTCCCGACTGGGGCTGGCCGCATAGGGCGGGCGCCGGTCGAGCAGATTGATGGCCGAAAGGGCGATCCGGGTGCCGCGCAGATAGTCTGAGCGCGAGGGGAAGGTGTAGGCGAGTTGCGCATCAAGCGTCGTCCACGACCCGATGGGTTGGGCGGGGGTCACCCCCACATCGGTGCTCCCGGAGACGTAGTTGGCGGTGGCGTTTGCCGACCATCCATTGCTTTGCCAGGTGAGGCCTGCCCTGCCCTTGAGCTCAGGCGCGCGGAAGATCAGCCCCGAAATGACCGTTTCGGGGGTAGTGGGCAGGGTTTGCTGGCGTACCTCAATGTGGGAGATGTTGGCGAAGGTGCCGATCTCTCCGATGTCGGTCGAGAAAGTCTGCCCATAGGAGACATCAACGCCCTCGGCCGTTTGGGAGGTGGCGTTTGTGTATTGATTGCGCACGATCGCGCGGACCGTCGACGGGTCATAGGTCACGCGGGCATAGTTGAGGAAGGTAACCGCCGATCCGACCAGCGCCTGAACCTCGCTCAGGGTGGGGTTATACTGCACAAATGGCGCGTAAAGCGGCGACGACAGAGACTGGCTATAGACGGCAATCGGCAAAACCACCCGATCGGTGTAATCGACCGAGAAGACATTCAGCCCAAGCCGCAAGCGACTGAAGCGAGACGTCTGGTAATCGATGCCGACGGTTTTCGAGGTGGAGCGCTCAGGGGTCAGATCGTAGTTGCCTCCGAGCGAGACCAACGCCTGTTGGGTACCGGTGCCACCGACAAAGGGTAGATTGACGTAATATACCTGGCGAGCCTGATAGGTCTGCAGAAAGGACGGGGCTTTGAAGGACTTGCCCCAGGAGGCACGCAGGGTGAGATCAGCCATGGGCACATAGCGCAGGCCGATCTTGGGCGTGCTGGTCCCACCGAAGTCGCTATAGTGTTCGCTGCGTGCCGAGAGGTTCAGTTCCAGCGCCTGAAGGCCTGGCCGATCAGGGTTGGCTGCCACAAGGGGCACCAGCGCTTCCCCATATATGAAGCGTACGTCACGCGTCTTGTTGAAGTAGGCCACATCGTTGGGATCGAGATTCCGGAAGCGTTCTTTGCGATAGCCACCGCCCAGGGCCACCTTGACTTCGCCAGTCGGCAGCGTAAAGGCGCGTCCGTTTAAGGTGGCCTCAAGCCCTTCGCTCTGGGAGCGATAGTTGGTGCGGAAGAAGGTCGCCGCCGTTTCGTATTTGCCGTCAGAGATAAAGCGGCTCGACGCATTAAGGGCCGCTACGCGCAATTGCCAGGACGACCCCAATTCTGTCTCAAGCGCCAGCGCGACGGAATGGGCGGGTGTGTGTGCGCGAGACATATAGGCCGGATAGCCAACGAACTGGGACAGTTTCGCAAAGGCGGTGCGTTCGCTGACGAGTGCATCGAGGGTGATTTCGGTACGCGCCCCGGCGAAAAGGCCCCCGGACAGATAGAGGGAGTTACGATCCTGGGGGCGCTGCAGGGTGGTTGTCGGCGTACCCGCGAGGTTTCGCTGACCAAAGGTGATGGCTTCCTGTTCGGAATGCTCGAGGTTGGCGAGGAGATAGCCCCGGTCACCTGCCCAGCCGGAGAGGACGGAATAGGTCCGTTCGGCCCCACCGCCTTGCGTGGTCCCGCCGAGAAGCAGGCTTGTGGTGGTGCCGGAATAGTTTTTGCGCAGAATGAAGTTGACGACGCCCGCCACGGCATCGGAGCCATAAAGGGCGGAGGCGCCATCGGGCACCACATCGACGCGCTGGATTGCCAATAGTGGGATACCGGAGATGTCCGAGGCCTGGAAATAGGTGTCGTAGGCCAGACGGTGGCCGTTGACGAGAACGAGGGAGGCATCGGTGCCAAGACCGCGCAGATTGACGGTCGAGGCGTTGGAATGGTTCACCTGATCGGGCCCACCGGCGCCGGTGCCGATGATACCGGGGTTCTGCCCGCCGGAGAAGTTCTCTGGCAGTGAGCGGATCAGGTCTCCGACCTGCCCGTAGCCAGAGTTCTCGATGTCCTTGCGAGTTAAGGTCCGAACGGGCGATGTGGGGTTGGCCCCACGGATGTGGGTGCCCGTCACGATGACCTCCACCGCCTCGTCAGCCGCCCCTGCCAGGGGGCTCTTAATTACCCGAAGTGAGATGGTTTTCTCATCTTGGCGGGCCACTTCGAGGTTTGTGCCGGCCAGGATCAGTTTCAGGGCGTCTTCGCGCGTATATTCGCCCTTGATTGCGGGCACCCGGCCGACATCGGCGGCCTCATAAGGAAAGAGGATCTGCAGCCCGGCTTGCTCGGCAAAATCGTTCAGAGCCTTGGCGGCGCTTTCAGCAGGAATGTCGAGTTTGTACTTAGGTGCCTGCGCATAGGCGGGCGCTGCGCAGACGAGTGCGGCAGCCAACGCCATAGCTGACAGAGAGACTGACGAATGGTACTTTCGGTTCGTGACAGGTGTCATATTTTTCCCCTAGCCCACGCCACAAGCGGCGTGTCAGGCGATGGCGTCCCGTCACAAATCCGTCTCCACACCTTCAATCACTTAATTTCCAGCCTTTGCGTAACCTGGGCATGACGGCCTCACAAACCAGTCGCGTATGCGCCCACTCCGGACATTTTTGCTGCCAACGGCATCCCTGCCCTAAAGCGGACGACTGCATGCTTCCAAAGGAGCTCGACATGACCTGGAGATCATGCCCACTGCGCTCCGATGGCTTAGGGTGCCTCCTTGACGTTACTTCAGATCGCCGTCAGATGGCAGGTGACATTCCCAAGGGTAACCGAGGGCTTTTGTCGAGGCATACGGCGATTTCACGTTAAAGTCCCTCCTTGAATAGGAAGGTTGAACGAACGACACCGCTCAGATACTTCATTGTCTCCATCGCAACGACAAGCTGAGCACCGTACCGCGATGCGGCGAACGCCCGGCTACACCTTCACGAAACTCGACTAACCGCAGGCGACCTGGCCAAAAAATGGATTTGAAGCTACGACTTCTGGGTAGACGTCCGTGTTTATCATACAGGTTGGGCACCAATGCCCGCCCTTCAGATAGAGGTTAGGTGTCATAGTGAATGTATGTCCTCGCGAACATTGCCACGCCGCTACGCTGTAGGGTCCACGAAGATCGTCCGATAGGCATTTACCGCCTCTGAACCGGGCGGCGTCTTTCAGCAGTGCCAAGTCCCAGTCCACCGGAGTTCTGCTCTCATCATAGCCGTGGTCAAGTGTTGTCGGGCTTTTTGAAGGTTGCACGTAATCAAAGCCTTCCCAGGTTCTGGCCAAGCGATCGCACACTTCGCGCGACCCGAAATAGGCGTTTATGTGCTCCACATCGTTGTCAGCAAACCACCGGAGTGAGCCCCCTTCCGCCTTAGCCATGGCTTCGATACGCTTGGATATAGCTCTCGGGAAAAGGCGGCTTGCCAGCTTGACGGCGACGGGGACATTTTCCGAGATCGCAGCGAGAATATCCTCGATTGTATCACGTCGGAAGGGTACCAGCCGTTCAAGCTCATCGGAGTCGGAATACCACTGACCGTGGAAGTTTTGGGTCGCGAACCAGTGAGGCGACAACACATTCCGGTAGTCAGCTATGCCCATCACCGCAAACATCTTTTCCATGTACTCATGATTGACGACCCGGCAACTGGCACCTCCGCCGATATTGTAGAAGCGCCTCCAGAAGTGATCCGGTACGCCAGAGACACAGATATTGGTGAGCAGCCGCCCGGAGTCGCGGGCGGATACCCATTCGAAGACCCCGTTTATCGGATTATGGAACATAATCGGGTCCGACATTTTCCATATCTCAGGATAGGCCATCCCGGTCTGACGCAGTGAGACCCAATGTTTAAGTCCGGACTCCGCCACGATCGCCTCCGCCTGCGCCTTTGAAACTGCATAATGATCGAACTGGCTGATTTTGATAGGATCACCCGTCCGGCCCCAGTGAAAAGGCGGATTGCGGCTGCCGGTTTCAGCCACCGTGCCGATGTAGACCAGCTTAATCGCGTCCGGGTCGGGTTGGGCTTTCACCGCCCTGACAATGTTGGCGGTACCGCCCACATTAACCCTATGCGTCAGATCCGGAAAACGATCCGCAAGCGGCGACACCATGCCCCCTACGTGCAGGACGTAGCCTGCGCCTTTCACACCCTTTTCCACGTCTTCGTAACGAGTCAGATCCCCCCATACCACCCTCACCCTATTGTGGCGGCTGAACCGTTTAATAACGGGATGGGATTTTTCTTTAGGCAGCACAAGAATCCGAACTTCAAAGTCGTCGGTATCGGCCAGTTGCTTAAGCACCTCCCGGCCCATATTGCCGGTTGCACCCGTTAAAAACACCGTCTGCCGCATTGCCATTCTCAGACTACTTTCTTGTTTTTCCGCGCTAAAGTTCGACCGTGGTCCCGGCGAACAAAAAACCGCTCAAAGGGAGGATAAAACCCGTTCGCACATAGGCACTCGATAACCCGCCGCGCTAGGAGCCGCTGGCTTCACCCTAAAAGGTCGTCCGGCCGCCCGACGTGTCGAACACTGAGGCGGTGGTAAAGGAGCACTCTTCCGAGGCCATGAAGCACACCATGGCCGCCGATTCATCGACAATGCCCAGACGCCCCATCGGGATTTTCGAGCGCATATAATCGACCTGGCTTTGCGGCAGTTGCGCCAGAATGGGCGACTCAAACGTGGCCGGGGTCAGGGCGTTGACAATGACGCCCTTGGTGGCCAGTTCCTTGCCCAGCGACTTGGTGAAGCCGATCACGCCCGCCTTGGAGGCCGAGTAGGCCGAGGCGTTCGGATTGCCTTCCTTACCGGCGACCGAGGCGACATTGACGATGCGGCCATAGCCGTTTTCCAGCATGAAGGGGATGATCTCACGGTTGCAGTAGAACAGGCCGTTGAGATTGATGTCCATGACCTTAAGCCACGACTCGACCGGGAATTCCCACACCGGCACGGTCGCGCCCGTAATGCCCGCCGAGGCGACCAGAATGTCGATCTTGCCTAAGATTTCCGCCGACTTTTTAGCCGCCGCAGAGACCTCTTCCAGCTTGGAGACATCGAGCGCCACAAAACCAGCCGCGCCGATTTCCGTGGCGGTGGTTTCCAGCAGTTCGGCATTCAGGTCCCACAGGACGACCTTGCCGCCCTCAGAGATGATGCGTTGAGCGGCGGCCTTACCGAGGCCCCCGGCGGCACCGGTGATGACGGCACAGCGGTTTTCAAAACGTCCAGCATAGGTCATTAGCCGATGATCTCCTGATGTTCGAGCGAGAAGGGCACAACGGTCTGGCGCTGTTCGCCGAGGCCGGTGATGCCGAGGTGCATGGTGTCGCCCGCATTGAGGTAGATGGGGTTTGGCTTCTTGCCTTCGCCGACGCCCGGCGGCGTGCCGGTGATGACCAGATCGCCCGGTTGCAGGGTGATGAAGCGTGAGATGTAGCTGATGCAGTGGGCGACGTTGAAGATCAGGGTCTTCGTATTGCCGGTCTGCATGCGCTCGCCATTGACGTTGAGGAACATGTCGAGGTTATGCACGTCGCCAATCTCTTCCGGCGTGACAAGCCACGGGCCGGTCGGGCAGAAGGTGTCGCAGCCCTTACCCTTGACCCACTGCGTGCCGCGCTCCTTCTGGAAGGCGCGCTCGGAAATGTCGTTGACCAGCACGTAACCGGCGACGTGGCTGAGCGCGTCGGCTTCCTCGACATAGCGGCAGGTCTTGCCGATGATCAGGCCGAGTTCGACTTCCCAGTCCATCTTGGTCGCATCGCGCGGCTTCATCACCTCGTCATTAGGGCCAGTGAGCGAGGTCACGGCCTTGGTGAAGAAGATGGGCTCCGGCGGCACGGGCAGGTTCGATTCGGCGGCGTGGTCGGCATAGTTAAGGCCCACCGCAATGATCTTGCCGATCTTGTTGACCGGAACGCCATAACGCACGTCGCCTTCGACGACGGGCAGGGCCGAGACGTCGGTGGCCTTAAGGCCCGAAAGCTTGGACAGGCGCACCTCTTCGGGGGTGATGTCGGCGACGACCGATGACAGATCACGCAGTTTGCCGTCAGCGTCGATCACGCCGGGCTTTTCCTGACCCTTGGGGCCAAAGCGAACGAGTTTCATAAAGCTTTCCTCAAAAATAAAGCCAGATCAAAGCGACGAGCCGTCTCTGGCTTTGATCTGACGATATGGACCACCCCTGAAGGCAAGGCCTTCAGGGGTGAGTTTCATTAATGTTCGTAGGGGCGATAGAGCTTCACTTCGGGGTTCAGGTCCACCCCAAAGCCCGGCTTATCAAGCGCCGTGACCTTCAGGCGGCCCTTTTCCGGGATCGGCTCATTGAGCAGTTGCGGATGGAACATGGGGGCCACGTGATCGGCCTTCGGCGCCATCATCAGGAACTCGGCAAACGGCGAGTTGTGACGCGTAATGACGAAGTGATAGCTATAGACCGAGGACCCATGGGGCACGACCAGCGCGCCGTGCGCATCGGCCAGGGCCGAGATCTTTAAAAGCTCGGTCACACCACCGCACCAGCCCACATCCGGCTGGATGATGTCGCAGCAGCCCATTTCCAGAAGCATCTTAAAGCCCCATCGGGTCGATTCGTGCTCACCCGTGGTGACCAGCATGCCGGCCGGGACGTTCTTCTTCAGTTGCTGATAGCCCCAGTAGTCGTCCGGATTGATCGCTTCCTCGATCCACTTCAGACCGTACTCATGGCATTTGTGTGCGAGCTTCGTTGCGTAGTTGACGTCGAGCGCCATCCAGCAATCGTACATCAGCCAGAAGTCTTCACCGACGCGCGAACGCATATCGGCGATCAGCTCGATATTCTTTTTAAGGCCTTCGTCGCCTTCGATGGGGCCGTGATAGAGCGGCAGCTTGCCGCCGATAAAGCCCATCTCCTTGGCGAGGTCCGGGCGCGCGCCGGTCGCATAGAATTGCAGTTCGTCGCGCACCGCGCCGCCCAGCATGTGATAGACCGGCTCCTGACGCAGCTTGCCCATCAAATCCCACAAGGCCAGATCGACGCCGGAAATGGCGTTCACGACAATCCCCTTACGGCCATAGTATTGCGAACCAAAATACATCTGATCCCAGATTCGCTCATACTCAAACGGATTGCGGCCTTCGAGGAAGCGCGCAAAGTGCTTTTCGACCATATAGCAGGCGGGCTCACCGCCGGTCGTCACCGCAAAGCCGACCGTCCCGTCATCGGCTTCGATTTCAACGACCAGCGTGCCCAGCACATTGATGCCGAAGCTCTTGCGGCTCTGACGATATTCCGGATAGCGCCCCATCGAGGTCGCGATGTGATTGTCGATCCAGTGGCCTTCGCCCTGATCGTGGTAATCGGCGCCGCCGCCGCCCTCGCCACCTTTAATGACGTATGCGCGCACCTGCTTGATTTTTGGAGAAATTTTCATAGCTGTCTTTACTGGAGATTAACAAACATACCGCCGTCGACCAGCAGTGACGCGCCTGTCACGTAGCCAGCGAGTTCATCGGAAGCGAGAAAGATGACGGGGCCCGCCAGATCTTCGGGTTTCCCCAGTCGGCCCAGCGGTACACGCGACGCCATATAGGCGCGCTTTGCCGGATCGGAGAGATCATCCTTGTTGATGTCGGTCTCGATTGTGCCCGGCAAGACCGCGTTGCAACGGATCCCGTGTTTTCCCAAAGCGATCGCAGTGGACTGCATCAGGGACAGAACACCTGCCTTTGTTGGCGTGTAATGCGTTTGATACTCCCCTCCCACCAGGGCGGAAATAGACGAGACAGCGATAATAGAACCACTATGCCCCTGCTTATTTCGCCCTTGGTTTACCATCTGCTTGGCAGCGGCCTGGCACATGTAATAGGCCCCAAGCAGGTTGACTTGGGTGGTCTGTAGCAAGACCTCGTGCGGCATATCAAGAAAGCCATGGAAGGGACAAATGCCGGCATTGCTGACAAGCGTGTCAATCCGACCAAACGCCTCCACAGCCGCCTGAACAAAATCAGACGCTGTGGCAGGGTTCGCTACGTCCCCTTTCAGAGCAAATGCCTTGCCACCCGCCGCCTTGATTTCGGTGACCGTTTGAATAGCGCTGTCGTCGTCACCAATATAATTAATCGCGAGGTTAGCGCCCTGTCGTGCCGCCCCCAGGGCAACGCCCCTGCCAATTCCTTTGGACCCGCCGGTGACGAGGACCACCTTGTCCTTCAGCAAGAGGGGGCTTTTCGTCGGGCTCATTGAGAATACACCAACCATTCTCAGTGCCCCGCCAGCATGTTGCCAATCCCGATGACAATGGTCGCGGCAACGAGGATGGCTATACCCGACCACACACGCGAACGAGTTGCCCTTGAGGTTCCCGCCCATTCCTTCAGCCAGAAGCCCCATAGGGTCGAGAATAGGATGATCGACGCCATGTGCAGCGTCCATGACGAAAAGCCATATTCGCCCATCTGGCTTTCGCCCATGGTGTAGAAGAAGAACTGAAAGTACCAAAGCGTGCCGCCGACTGCCGCCAGCAGGTAGTTTTTAACCAGAGGCAGGTTGTGGCCATCACTTCGAACCCCACGCCATTCACCTGCGGTACGGTTTTTCAGGATGAGGTAGCCGCACCACAGAGCGTTCGTCGTCAGTCCACCTGCCAGAACCACGCAAAGGACCGGCAAACCGACCCACAATGGGCCTGTACCCGCTGCGGCCGATGCTTCGCGGATAGGGGCGCCTGCCGCCAGACCGAAGGCGAAGCACGACGACATCACTCCGGAAAAAACGGCAATCAGGATACCCTTTTTGAGATTGAATTCCCCCCGGCTTACAGGGACCCCGTGGGCATCTGCCCCCATATTCGCGTCAGCGGCGATTTCCTTTTCCTTCGCTTGTCCGGCGGCGGCGACGGTAACGATGCCGATAATCACAATCAGAATGCCCAGAAGGACGATCTTCCCGGATGTTGTAGCCGCAAGAACGCCGAGCGTGCCTGAAAACAGGGGCTCACCCAATGTTCCAATGACCGTGGTCAGGCCCAACGCGACAGCCATGCCAAGGCTCAGGCCGAGAAAGCGCATGGTGAGTCCGAAGGTAAGACCACCGAGTCCCCAGAGGGCACCCCACACGTAACACCACCCCAGCGTCGAAGGCGCCTGCGCTGATAAAACCCCGAGCAAGTCTTTGGTCTGAAGGGCGGCAAAAAGCCAGGGTGCGATCAGCCACGAGAAGATACCGCCCGTAAGCCAGAAGATTTCCCACGACCACGCCTGAATGCGTTTGTACGGCACGTAGAAGGAGGCGGAGGATAAGCCACCGAGCCAATGAAAAAGAACGCCTATAAGCGGATTAGGTGTCATGACTTGGTCCTAAGGGAAGGTCAGGGTGTTGCGACCCGGCTTGAGCGCCTGCTCGCGGTCGTTCCACACGAACACGCCGGACAGGTTTTTCGGGATGTCGATAGTGGCTCTAAGCTGTGTGCCCGTCCGGCGGTAGCGCACAGAAACGGGTCCCGCCGGGGTCTGGGCGGTGGCATCCAGCTTTTTGAGGCTACCGAGGTGCGGCTCAATTCTTACGGCGGCATAGTGCGAGGCTGCCGGTTTAATGCCGGCAATGATCTCCAGCATGTCCGCGGTCGGGTGCGCGCTCCACGCGTGGGTATCAGACCGCGTATTGCCCCGCTCCTCCGGCCATGTCGTATAGTTCAACTTCAGAAGATCACGCCACGTCTTTAAGAGGGCGTGATACGCCTCGCCCTCACCGGCCTTTTCGAACGCTTCGACAAGGTACCAGGCAAAGTAATAACTTACCGGTGTAATGCCGTCCGGTGCATCAATCCCGTCTCCGGAGGTGATGCGCTTGAGGATAGCTTTCGCCGTCTCCTTCGGCACCACGCCGTAAAGGATGGCCAGAGCGTTTGTATGCTGGGAATAGGCCTTGAGGGCGGGTGTATCGGCAAAAAGCCCGCGCTCGGCATTCCAGCATTTTGAGCGAACGCCTTCGGCTATTTGGGCGGCCCGCGTATCAAAGGCCGCCGCGCGTGCCGTTTCACCAACCGAGGTTTCCAGCGCGCTCATCTGCTGAAGCGCGCCCAGATAGTGCAACGCCATGAGGCAGGAGTCACCGTTTTCGTCGTAGGTCGGAAAGGCGTTGCGATCCGCCCCGGTTTGCCCGACCCAGTCCACGAAATTCCAGCCCGGATTTTTCCTCAGCAGGCCACTGTCGCTCACAAACGGATCGAACCAACTCATGAGTTCGCGGGCGCGCGGCAGGTTGCGCGCAACGACGCCATTATCCGCATTTCTCTCCTGGTAATCGCTCAGCATGGCGATCCACAGCAGGGAAAAGGTCGAGATGGTATTGCCACGATGAACGGGATAGGCCCCTTCCAGCACTCCCTCTTTCGTCCTGGAGCGCCCCATGGCATCGATCGCGTTTACCGCCAGACGCGTATCTCCAGACACAGCGTAGGAGATCAGTGCCTGTAAGCGGGTATCACCGATATACTGGAGTTGCTCCCAATAGGCGGTGTCCATGTAGGTTTCGTGGGCATCTATCAGCGCCGTGCGCCAGCCCACTTCCCATATCTTGTTGAGTTGCACATCGTCGGAGAGAAATGAGCCGATCTGCTGAAACGGATAGCCCGTCTCGTAAGTGGAGAAACCCTTTAAGACCAGCGGCTGATCCTTGGTCTCTATGTCCAGTTCCAGATAGCGCCACGTCCGCCAGAACAAGGGGGCAAGCGTTCGCTCGGCCCCGTCGAGACGAAAGCTATCCTGAAGCCCTTTCGCGAGGCGGGTTCCCACCTCGTCGCGATCGCCTTTCATATTCTTTTCGTCATACAGAGCCTCAGAATAGGTGGCCCGGATCGTGGCGTCGGCACCCTTTGCGACCTCAAGGGACGGGTAGCCGGAAACCATCACGTCCCGGCGCAGCAGAATTTTGCCCTTCGTGTAAGCCGGGATTGTTACCGCCTTATCCGGGAAGCTGTCCGTTCCGGGAATGTCCGTCCTTACGACCCTACCCGATGACACCTTGCGATAGATCTGTTTCGGCAACGGGTTCGGCGTCAGGGTCCAGGACGGGACTTCACCCGGCTTCACAATCGTTTGGGCGTCCGTCCACTGTATCCCGGTGCCAGCCCCCTGCTCCCAGCCCCAGTTGCTTTTAGCCGCATCGATTGTCTCCGGCGAACCTCCGACATAGTACAGAGTTTTGAATTGTTTGATTATTTGAGCATATCCCGAACCAAAGCTTCGCCCCTTGTCGAGCGAGACACGCCAGTTCGTGCCCGAATCCAAAGCCTCGAACTCCGTACTTTCGGCGTCCAGATAAAAACCACCGCGCGCGCTGATCTGGGCCAGCGGCCTGACGGCAGCGGAGGCGTTCCAAACAACGGCGGCAATGCTGTTTTCGCCGCGTTTCAGATAAGGCGCGATATCGACGCGCTCATATCTCCAGTTGGCGAGATCACTGGTGGCAGGACCTGAAACCACACGCTGCCCGTTGACATAAAGGACGAAACGGTTATCCGCACTCACCCTTACCCACAGGGCCTTGGGGCGCTTCGTTACACTCAAACTCTTCTGAAAGTTCTGGACCCCGCCCCCGGCGGGCAGATCCGGGTGGGCAATCCATTGAGCGTCCTTCGCGTGGACAGGCGCACTCAAGGTCAGGCCAAGGCAGAAAGCCAGAAGCGACAGTGCGTGGGGTCGAGCCGACATGCGTTTTTTTCTCATGAGTGCCCTGCTGTGAGGAAAAAGAGGCCAGGTCGTGGACCTGGCCAGTATTAAGGTCAGAGGGGAGGAAGACTACTGACCAAAATTGTACCGCAGAGTGACACCATACTTCCGCTGATCCGGGAAGTAGCTCGACAGATAGCCACCTGCGGCCGCCCCCTGGAACTGGGCAAAAGCGCCCATGTTGCGGTCTTCATCGAACAGGTTCTGCGCCCAAGCGCTTAGTTCCCATTTCTGATTGGGCTGACGAACGCCAAGATACAGATCGACGGGTGCGTAAGCCGAAATCCGGAAGCCGTTGCGCTGATTTTCCATTGGCGCGACATATCGCACAAGACCGCGCGCAAAGAGGTCGAGATTGCCAACATTCCAGCTGTATTCCGATTGCAAGGAGGCGTTTAGCTTGCCGGGGATATTCTGATCCGTGTTGATCAGCCCTCGATTGCTCGGGCACACGGACACTTGACGACCACGCTGAACGAACGGGGCCGCTTCGTCGGGAATGCCGTCATTGTTGCTGTCATTGCAGTAAAGCAAGGCGTTGACGTAGTGAGCATCGACGTAGCTCAGGTTCAGTTGCGTGGACCAGTTCGCCGTTGGCGCCCACGCGACCAGAGCCTCGATACCGGTCGCTTCCACATCACCATTGGTGTTCAGATTGATCCCGCCGGTGGCGGCATCATAAAAATAGGAACCGCCCACGCCCGGACCAGCCGGTTCGTTCGGCTGCGCTGCCACCCGGACATACACATTGTTGGCCCGACCGATATAATCCTTTACGTCCTGTTTGAAGAGAGACGCATTGAAGGTAAGGCGACGGTCAAACCACTTCGATTTGACCCCGACTTCGATCGCGTCAGTGACTTCATCCTTGTATGACAGATAAGCCGGATTGAGACCTTGAGCGGTGACAAACGAGGTCAGCCCGCCGGGGCGCAAGCCGCGACCGTAGCTGGCATAGGCCATCAGGTCTCTGGAGAAGGTGTGACGATAACTCGCTGACCCCGTCCAACCCTTGGTCTCCCGATAAGATTGAGATTCAGGCACCGACGGAATCACATTGCCGAAAACAGAGATGTAGGAGTTGCCGTCAGACTCGTTCTTCTGCCAGCGCAATCCGAGTTCCAGCTGATCCTTATCCGTCAGGGCAAACCGGTGGTTGGTGAAAAGCGCATAGCCCTTGGCATAGTTACCTGGCCGGTTAAAGCCGGTCATCTCTGTCGTCAGCACTGGCCCGTACGGGCTGATGTAAAAATAGGAAAGGGTCTGCGCGAGCTGGAACTCGAATGAGCTGCGCGAATAATAGGCGCCCACCATGTAATTCCAGCGCGGATTATTGACCGATTCAAAGCGCAGTTCGTGCGTCGTCTGCTGCGCCTTCAGATCAGTGTTCTGGTAGTTGTTGTATCCGGAGATAACGTTGGTGAAATCCTGATCGCGACGCGAGGCATCCTGAGTTTGCTGGTAGCCGCCAATGTAACTCAGGCGGTGCCCGATGACGTCCCAGGTGACGTTTAGGGATGTCAGTTTGGAGTTGTTGTAGAAGTCGGCGTCGCCTTCAGCGATGGCGGCGTGATCGGCAACGGTCAGTGTGCGACCCGGTGCTTGACCGGCACTGGTGAGGGGCGCACCGATTGCCGGGCGATAGTTTACGACGCGGTTGTTTACGTCCTGATGGACCAGCAGGATTTCCAAATCGGACGACGGTTTGTAGAGGAGCGAGGCACGCGCGCCATGCGACATATTGCTGTTTTCGCGGCCGTTGATGATATTCTCCACACCGTCGCGGCTATGATCGTAAAGGACGGCCACACGGAGTGACAGTTTGCCTTCGATCAGCGGCAGATTGCCAGCGAGTTGCGTATTGACTTTATCCAGAGACCCTATGGTCTGGGTGACAGTGCCTTCGCGAAAACTCAGATTGGGACGCTTCGACGCAATCGTAATGGCACCGGCCGGAGACGTCTGGCCCCGAAGCGTACCTTGAGGCCCTTTCAGCACTTCAATCTGACCGACGTCAAACAGGCCGCGAAAGGCCGTGGCGGTCGAGATCGGCGTCTCGTTCCAATAGACCTGCACGGTTGGACTCGCACCCGTATCCGGGTCAAACGAGACGCCTCGCAGAGAGATGTTCTGTCCGCGCCCGTCCGCCGTGTTTAATTCAAGGCCAGCTGTGACCTTTTGCACATCCTGAAAACTCTGGATGTTTAACTTTTCAATGGTCTGAGCGGTAACCGCATCGATCGACGACGGCACCGACTGCAGGGTCTCCCGCTTTTTCGTCGCCGTAACGACCACTTCGGTGACATCGGTTGCTGAAGCCTCCTTGCCGGAAACGGCGGAGACGTCCTCCGCCATAGCCGGCGCAAACAACCCCAACCCCATCAGACATGCCGACGAAAGCATCGTCGCCCTCAGATTTCTCATAGCGTTTCTCCAAGGCGGGTTTACCCCGCCATCCACTGTTTCATTGATTAAAAGCGATCCGTTTTGATTGGTTCGCCTGAATTGGTCTCAACTCCCGCCGCTCGCTTCACCGAACGATCACCACTGTGCAGAGTTGTGCGACACGCCTCATTAAGTGTCAACTACCGTTTCATTAAATTTCTCAGAATCAGCTGACCGTGACGAAAAAAGCGCATATTGAACGGCAAACCTGTCATGAAAGCCGCATTTTTCGCTATTTTGGCGAAAAAAAATGGCCGCAGCGAACACCCCGCGACCATTATTGAAACCATAAGGTATATTTTCTATTTGGCTGCCTTACAAGGCACCTTTGCCAGATCGGCGCTGATGGCCTTGAGCTTTTCGTCGGTGAACGTCTCCGGCGCAAAGTCCTGCAAGGCTTTCAACGCCATGGGCCTAGCCATCTCGATCTGATCATTATCCTTAAGCTCAGGGATATGCTTCACCAGCACCGCCTTGGCTTCAGGATTGTCGAGAAGGTCGCCCACGCTTGAGTCGGCAGAATAGGGGCAGGCCGCAGCAACCGGCGTGGCTGCAGGCGCATCAGCGGCGATTGACTGTGTAGCCAACCCCGTAAGCCCAAGCCCCACAACCATCGCCGCCATTTTTAGAGTTTTCATGATCGCTTCCTGATTCGTGCGTTCCACCCGGATTAAGTATCCGGTAAGGTATATATAATCGCAAAATTAGACAAAATCGACGATCATTTTTGAAAATTGACAGCATTTTTCCGGTCATGTACACCTGATTTAATCAAAAATCATGATCGGAATTGCGTCATTCCGACACTTTTCACAGGTAAGGGAACCATGCCGTTTCATTTTGACAGGCGTACCTTTCTCGGTGGTGCCACCACGGCCGGCCTCACAGCAGTCGGTTTTCCCTCCAACGCCAAACCATTGAATTCAATAAATAATACTTCGAGAAAATCAGGACCGTGGGCACGTTGGTGGTGGCCAGGCGGTGTGGTCTCAGATGCAGAGCTCAGGCGGGAAATCCGAGAGATGAAGGCCGCCGGGTATGCGGGCGCTGAAATCCAGGCCTTTAATCCGGGCATTCCCAATCTGACGCCCGATGAGCGCAAGCGTATTAACGACTACGCCAATGACGCGTTCTTTGCACACATGCAGACGGTCACCGAAGAGGCCCTTCGCGCGGGTTTTCTGATCGATTATACGCTGGGATCAGCTTGGCCGAGCGGCGGGGGTTTTGCCATTACCCCTGAACTGGCACTCGTGGAATTAACTCCAGCCATAACGTCCGTCTCTGGCTCATTGTCATTGCCTGTTAGAATAAATCTTCCGAAGCTAACCAAAAAATTTGGCAATATGGGGTTTGGTGCCTGGACCAAGGACCCGAGAGCGGAGCGGTGGAAAGAACGCCTGGCGGCGCGCCATAAGGTGGTTGCGATTGTGGCGATCAAAGGAGACGCGCCCGTTCTGGAAAACGGAGCTTCCTATCGCGGGGCAAATGTGACTCAGTCCGGACGGGTCGTCGCAGCACCGGGGATCGTGCTTACCGACAAGCTGCGCCCTGACGGAACGCTGGACTGGACGCCGCCAGACAGGGACAACTGGCAGATCGTTGCCTTTTCGCAATTTGCCGTGGACTCGGGGGTAATGGCCGGTGTGGGCGAGGGCCCCCAGTTGGTTCTCGACCATTTTGACCGAAGGGCGCTGGAGGCCCATCTCGGGCGGGTCGGTACGCCGCTCGTTCAGTCAGTGAAAAAGACCCTAAAGGCCATTCGCTCTACCTTTGTCGATAGTCTCGAACTGATGCAGGATCTGCATTGGACAGAGCATTTTCTTGACGCTTTTAGGGCGAAGCGGGGATACGATCTTACCCCCTATCTTCCTTTCATTCTGCAGCCCGGATGGATGGAGGCCTGGGGGCAACGCTATTCCCTGCCCTATTTTGACGCAGGCGATCTCGGTGAGCGGGTACGTCATGACTATCGGACCACCCTCTCCGATTTGCTAATCAAAAACTTCTGGGCCCCTTTTGCTAAGTGGAACAGGGCAAACGGTCTGAAGGCGAAGGGGCAGGCCCATGGCGGCCCCTGCGACGTTCTGAAGGCCTATGGGCTTATGGACGTTCCGGAAACCGAAGACCTTGAGTCGGGCGGCGATATCGAATTCATGCGTCTGGCGCGGTCGGCAGCGCATATTTACGGGAAACCCATCGTCAGTTGCGAAAGCTTCGTCTGGAAATCCGAACCTTACGACGTGTCGCCATACCGAATGCTCCAGCGCACCAACAAGCTGTTTGTCAGTGGCGTTACACAGATCGTGGCGCACGGTTATGCCTACCGATCTCACCCTGAGAAATGGCCCGGTTGGTTCCCGTTCGCCCCAAGCGCCTTCTTGTCGGGCTTCAGCGGCATGTATAACGAGGCGAACCCTGTTTGGCCGGGAATCGTGACGTTGAATGGCTACATCGGACGCATGCAGGGCTTGCTACAGTCTTGCACAAAGGTCGTCAGAATCGCGGTGTACCTTGGGGAGATTGGCTACTACCACGGTATTGAGTCTCAAGGACGCCACGAAGCGAGCGTATGCGACCTACTGAGTGCCAGCGGCTATGACGCGGATCGCATCAATGCGGACGGACTTTTAAAATCCACCCCTGCCTCAAAAAAGCTGAAGACACCCGGGGGGCATTCGTATGATGCCCTTGTCTTTCCGCCGCTGGATGCCCTCCCCACAGAGGTTGCGCTCAAGACGTTGGAATTGGCAAAAAGTGGGTTGCCCGTCGTGTTTGTCGATAGGGTGCCGTCGCGAACCACCGGCGTATACGATCATTCAAGACGGGATTCGGAGGTTCAAGCGGCCGTGCGGCGGGCTATTTCGCTGGGCGCCACCCAAACCCGCCTTGCCGACGTCTCCGACACCCTCGCCGCGAGAAATATCGCACCAAATGTCAGGTTTGTTTCAGGGGCCTGTGCTTTCGCTGAATTCAGGCGCGGACAGGCGCGCTATTTCCTGTTCTACAATGCTGAGCCTGAGCCCCAGAATGTCAAGGTTCAGCTGAGCACGGGCGGGGCGGTTCATTGGGACCCTTTATCAGCAACCGTTTCAACCCTGCCCACAGATGGCAAAGGCGCGATTTCGCTCGATTTGGCACCCGATGAGTCTGTGTGGATCGCGGTCAATGACCCCCAACTCAAAGCGCAGCATACTGGCCAGATTATCGATCGCCGCCAATTGCCCGCTTCGACGTGGTCGGAACGCTTTGAAGGGCACGGCCGTCTGGGCCGTAAGGTCGAAGTAGCAACCCGTGGTGCCAACTTTTCGGACTGGCGCGCCCTCGCCGATCTGCAGGATTTTTCAGGGGTAGCGACGTACGTCACCGCCTTCGATCTTAAGCCAAAAGGACCGGGCGAGGACGAGACGACATTTATCGACCTCGGCGTCTTCCACGACCTGGCCGAGGTATCGGTGAATGGCCTGCGCGTCGGCTATGCCTTCGCCACAGGACAACTTCTCGACATCACCGCCGCGGCTCGCACCGGTCGCAATTCGCTGGAGGTCCGTATCATGAACACCCTCAACAACGCGATGATAAATCCGGCGGCGCAAGGGTTCAGGGATTTGACTGCCAAACCCGCCGGCCTTCTAGGGCCTGTCTTTTTGATTACGAAGAAATGAGACCGCCCATGTCCAACTCGCGCATTTCCTTAAGACAAACGACTACCCTGGCTCTCTTGGCTACTGGCGTTTTCCTGAGCGGTGCCGTCCGCGCGCAGGACGCCTCGGTCGATGCCCGTGCTCAAGCCATCAACGCGCAGCTGACAGAAGAGGAACGATATTCTCTCCTGAAAGGCTACTTCCCGACCTTCCAGAAAAACATTCCGGGCGATCCGATCATCGCAGCCGGATATGTACCGGGCATCAAGCGACTAGGGGTTCCCTCACTCAAAATGTCCGATGCGGGTATCGGCGTCGCAAACCTCCTGAACCGAAGAACGGATGACGTGGCGACATCGTTGCCTTCCACCCTCTCTCTCGGTGCCAGCTGGGACAAGGACCTTGCCTATCTTGGCGGTGCTATGATCGGGTCCGAAGCCAGAGCGAAAGGCTTTAACGTCCTTCTCGCCGGCTCCATCAATCTGATCAGAGACCCGCGTAACGGCCGCAGTTTCGAATATGTCAGTGAGGACGCCCTCCTCTCAGGCATCATTGGCGGCTATGGGATTAAAGGCGTTCAAAGCAACCGCATCCTTTCAACCGTAAAGCATTTTGCGATCAATGATCAGGAAACGGGACGCAATGTCCTGAATGCGAAGATATCCGAAGCGGCGCTGAGAGAGTCCGATCTTCTCGCTTTTCAGATAGCCATTGAAATTGGTCAGCCCGCCGCGGTCATGTGCGCCTACAACAAGGTTAACGGCGACTATGCCTGCGAAAATGACTTTCTCCTCAACACGGTTCTGAAAAACGACTGGGGATATAAAGGCTGGGTCATCTCCGACTGGGGTGCCGTTCACAGCGCCGGTAAGGCCGCGCTGAACGGCCTCGACCACCAGGCGGGCTATATGCTCGACAAAAAGCCATTCTTCGGGCAGCCCCTGAAAGACGCGGTCGCCGCCGGAGAGGTTCCGCAAGCGCGAATCAACGACATGACGTTCCGCATCATTCGCAGCCTCCTGGCGACAGGCGTGATGGACGATCCGGCACCCGCGACACCGCAACCCATTGACTACGCAGCCCACGCTCAGATCAGCCAGAAAGCCGCCGAAGCGGGTATCGTACTCCTGAAGAACGAAAGAGGCCTGCTTCCACTAGCGCAAACTGCGCGGCGCATTCTCGTCGTAGGCGGTCACGCAGACAAAGGGGTTTTGTCGGGTGGCGGTTCATCACAGGTTCGGCCCGTAGGCGGCCCGGCGCTTGAGATCGTCCCTAAAGGTACCGCGGCCTCTTTCGCGCGCATTACCTACTTCCCCTCTTCTCCCCTCGAAGCATTGAAAGCCAGATTGCCGAATGCCGAAATAACCTTTGTGGATGGTACCAATATCACTGCGGCAGCGCAGGCGGCGGGTAAAGCCGATCTTGTGATCGCCTTCGGAACGCAATGGATGACAGAAAGCATGGACGTTCCCGACCTTAACCTTCCAGATAACCAGGACGCTCTGATCGCGGCAGTGGCTCAGGCCAACAAAAACACGCTCGTGGTCCTGGAAACGGGCGGTCCGGTCGTCATGCCGTGGCTGAATAAGGTACGAGCCGTGGTTCAGGCCTGGTATCCGGGTTCCAATGGCGGGGAGGCCATCGCGCGTGTGCTCCTTGGGGAGATCGATGCGGCCGGGCGCCTGCCTGTCACCTTTCCGGCGTCGGCTGAGCAACTCCCGCGGCCAAAGGTTCCCGGCATGACGGAGCTTAAAAATTCAAAAGGTGCCATCACCTACGGGCTCGCGGCTGGCGTCAAGGCCTTTGACGTTGACTACGATATCGAGGGGGCTGATGTGGGTTACCGCTGGTTCCAAAGACAGCGCCTTAAACCTCTGTTCCCGTTCGGGTTTGGCCTGTCCTACACTGCCTTCAAGTATTCAGACCTCAAGGTGACAGAAGGTGACGGTCTAACCCTCTCCTTTAGGGTAACCAATACGGGCATGCGGGCCGGCATTGATACACCTCAGGTCTATATCAGTGTTCCGGACAAGTCGGGTCGCAAGCTGGACCGGTTGGTCGGATGGGGGCGAGTTTCTCTGGCACCCGGTCAGAGCCAGACTGTTACTGTAACGGCTGATCCGAGGGTGCTTGCGAATTTCGACGAAACCCAACAAAAGTGGAGGCTCCCCAAGGGCACCTACAAGGTCAGGGTAGGTTTCAACGTGTCGGACACGCAACTCGTCGCCAAAACCTCAATAGGCGCTCAGGACATACGGCCTTGAGCATCTCCCCATTGTACCTATCTACTCAGTACCGGAGCTTTTAATGATCAACGCCAAGATCGACCCTAAGGACAAGTCAGAACTTGAGGACCCGCGTCCTCTTCAAAAGGTCAAGGGCCGCCCCACGCGCGAGCAGGTTTTAAAGATCAATGAAAGCATTGTCAAAACGGCCATAGCGCATTTCAGCCAGTACGGGTTTACAGGAACCTCCATTGACGCCATTGCGCAGGAGACGGGCATCTCCAAACGTACAATCTATGCCCGTTATCCCACCAAGCAGGCCCTTTTCACAGAAATCGTGGTTGAGAGCGTCACCAAGCTGGTCTCCCGAACCAGCTCACCCAAGGACGATCTAAGGGCGTGCCTCGCCTTTCACATCCGCAAAGGTCTGGTCGTGATGGACGATCCGATCATGCGAATCCTCGATCGAATTGTCGACGCTGAAATGGCGCTGATGCCGGAAATCCATAATGCTCTGTCGAACGCAACTCAGGCCTTAGGTGTGGATGTTATAGCGGCAGATATTGTTCAGTTGGCAGGGGTCATCGGTGTCAAGGACGCCAGCTTCGTAGCAGGGGCTCTCGTCGACATGTCGGCAGGCAGCTACCGCCGGCTGTCAGCGGCCAATATACCGCTCACTGATGACGTCCTGGAAACGACAACTACGAAGATCCTGGATATTTTGATGAAGGGCATTTCGGCGTGGTAGGCTTGGGCTCTAAGGAACTAACGGGCGCATCTTGCCGCTTGGCACGGTCTCCAACATGCTGAGATGCTCTTGGGTCGCAGACGTTTTTTCGTAAGCGCTCATTTCGCTGCATGTAGCGATTTCCGAGGTTGTAGACCGCTGTTGAGCTGGGCTTAGGATTTGGCGAAGTTGAAGGGCAAGAGGTCCTGGACGTCTGCGTCCTTGTCGCGCTTTGGCATCTCAGTGAAGACATGGCGCAGGTAACCATACGGTTCCGAGACAGATTGGCACTCGCCTATAGCCGGATCCACCGGCATCCCCAGACTCCAGCACTTCAAGGTATATCTGACTCAATTCAAGAGCCGAAGGATCAAGCGGCGCATCTCCATACATTCAAATTCCAATAGGAATTTGCGCGTTCGTCCACTTGCCTTTCTGGTTATCGGAAGGAATGTGCGGGCGAATTTGCTCGACAGTGCGTACGTGAAGGATGGGAGGATTTTTGTCCATATCCCAAACGTGAAACAGGTACGCTTCGCCAATTTGGTCGGCGTTGTCCCACTCGTTCCTGGAAATGTAGAATCTTAGTGGAGAAGCGATCGTAGATTTCACTTCGATCAGCAGGTTTCTCTCGCCGACCTTCGTTGGGCGGTACGACAGCACATCATATCCTGCTGTGTTGTCCTCTATGGCCATCCATATAGGATTTCTTCCAATCCCCAACCTAGTAAGTTCAGCCTGTTCGTGAGCTAAGGACAGCGATTCCGCTTGTCTTGCACGGACCAGCTTTTCCTGGTCGAAGTTGAGACGCACTCGCCCCTGGGCAAGGTCCCACCATGAGATGTCATCGCCGGAAGGCGGGTCATCCAACAGCTTCGCTTCGCGAAACACGCTTCGAATGTCTCTATAGTCTGCCCCTTTGATCCGCTTGATAAAACGCCCGCGTCCAAGCGTCATCAGTTTTGCGAACGCAGGCATCTTCAAAATTAAGACAGCTAAAATGCATTCCCGATAAAACATTACTGTTTCGTGCGGAGCATCTACTACCACCAACGGGTGGAGTGCTTTCGCTGCCTCAAGGTCATACAATCTAGCCTGCGGTGAGTGGGCGATCAGCGCTTCTGGGCAAGACTCGAGCGTCAGCTCAGGCACGGCTCTGATAGCGGAGCGCATGAGCCTGAGACCTTCAAAAGCCGAAATTGTGAAAAGGCGGTCAAACTCCACGATCAAGCCTCTTCTTGACCTTCGATCGGCTGTCTTCCTTCCAACTCCTCCACCAAATCGACGAGATCCTGCATATCCACGTCGTAGTCGATAGGATCATCAGCTTCGTCTTCATCTAAGGCAAGCTGACGCAGGTCCAAGTCGTCTAGCAAATGTTCTAGACCGTGAATTTTTTGCGCAAGTCGCCGACTTACAGATAGATCGACGCTTCCCAACCCTGCTGGGGCCTTAGTGCGATAGATATGGATATTTGTTTCAGTCCCGGGTGCTAACCCAAGGCGATGGATACGGTCGATAGATTGCAGGTAGTGTGTCGAAACGTAGCTTCGGTCGAGGTAAATCGCGTCGTGACAAACGGTATGGAGACTTATACCTTCGCCAGCTGCGGCAGGGTTCGCAATCATCACTTTGCAAAATGGGTCCTGGTGGAACCTCAAAAGGCGACCCTCCCGCGTGTTCCCGTCGGACATTTCACCAGTCGGGACGCCGCCGAAGAGCGACACCGGATTCAAGTCGGCCAGGAGGCGTTCGAGGTCGAATATAGACTGTGTGAAGATGGTCCAGATGACTGTCTTCTTACCTTCCTTAGCGAGCGCTCGCACGTGCGAGCAAACTGCCCTCATTTTCAGCGACGCACCTTCTTCAACGACTTGATCGGCGATACCCGATGATATGTTCCCTTTGTCCCGAGTCATAGCTTGGAGTGCTAACGTGGGATTGGTCGAAAGTTGCAAGAGGCGCATGACAGATTTGCGGGCGGATAGGAAATCTGGCTGCCCCGCTCTCGCGATCGCCTTGGTGATTTGCCGTAAAAGCTCATCCTTCACGACGCCGTACAGCGCCAGCTGGCCATCAGCCATCGACACATCGTGAAAATGTCGGACAGCGGGAGTCAAGCCTAACTCGTGTTTTGTCGTGCGGACATATAGATCGCCGAGAACTTGCCGAGGTGACACCCCACGCTGAATTTGAAGGTCGTAGCCTTGCCCAGGCCAAAGGAAGCCCAATTGTGACGCCATATCGTTGGCGTCTTGCGGCATCGGCGTGCCAGAGAGGATATCCCGCCGTGCCGGTGACGACGCAATATTGATGAGGAATGCACCACGTTGCGATGCCAGGCCCGCTTTCATTCGGTGCGATTCGTCGAGCACTAGATGGGCAGCTTGCCGCGAAAAATAGGCTGCAATGATCGACTGCTGTCTAACTAGGAGATCGTAAGACATCAGGAAGCGTCGGGCTCCGCTCCGGAGTGCCATTTCATTTTCAACTTCACTTCCCGACAGGACGGTGAATTCCTCGCGGACCCAGTAAGGCGCGGCGGTATCCACGCATTCAGCCACGATACCTCGCCACGCCGGAAAGGCTGCTTTCGGTGCGACCACGAAGAGATGAGAGTCCGCCGTCGCCGCCAACAAACTAAGTGCGAAGGTTACAGTCGTTTTGCCTGCGCCGGGCACGGAAAAGTTCGCACCGTGGGGGAGCGACAATAAGCGTGCCAAATCCCTGCATTGGAACGGCTTAAGTTGACGACTGAATCCAAGGGCGTTTAGTCGTGGCTGTATGTCTGCTTCGCTGATCTGAAGCGCCAGCGCATCTTTTGCCGCCCGCGCTTGCTTCGTTTCAGCGACGAATGTTGCGACCTTCGATCGGGCACGCTCATTTGGCAAAAACCTAAATCCCAAAGCCTTCTGAGTGCTAGCGCTTCCAAACTCGCGGATAACGTTGAGCACTTCAGGCCATGGAACGTCGATTGCGTCATCTCTCAGGATTGCATCGGCCTGGACCGAAAAACGAGCCCTAAGCCGCTCCCAGATAGGAGAGCTACCGTCGTCACCAAGCTTCGACAGCGCTCCACGCAGCCGAGACGGATCGTAATCAATCCCTATTGAAAAGGGCATTGCGCGGTCGCTCCCGGTTAACGCTTATGCTTTAGAATCTTGTCTTCTAGGTCCGCAACAATTCTCTTTATAGCGTCAAGTTGCTTGGAAATCTTCCCTACAGTTGATTTCTCCGCTCGTGACATATCAACCGAAGCGAGCTTGGTGTGCGCTTGCTGGATAGCTTTTAGCGCAGCGCCGCCAGATTTCTGTCCTTTGTCCAGCTGGATTTCAGTTTGCACAGCCTCTATGAGCGCTTCTATTGCAGCTTCATTGTCCGGTGAACGAAGAGCGGCAATCACACCCGCAAAATTCGCGGACTGCAACTCGTCTCCAATGTCGATAGCGAAATCGTCTGCTTCTCCGTCACCGTCGGCGTCCTCCTCTACCTCGGTCACGATACCCAGTTCGTCCGCCACGCGATCCAATACGTTGTCGGCGAGTGATCCTATCGCAGCGTTATAGTCGTACAGCCGACCTTCCAACCGCCCCTTGTTCTGGTAGAGCGACCACGCAATCGCTCGGCTGGCTTCCTTCATCGCTTCCGATTTGCCTTCTAAGAGCTTCGGTAAGTCGCCAAATAATTGTTCAGCGTCCTCTCGTATCTCGCTGTAGTTTCCCTGAGTGCCTGGTGCCTCTTTAAGGTAAAGGTCGGCCTCCGCAAGTGTCTGGATCGCGTACTTTATGTCCTTTTCTTTGCGGCGGAGTTGGTCAGCAACAACCTTGGGCGTCCGACCAAGATTTACCAGGCGACTGATCAGCTGCGCCTCGCCGATCCAATCATAGTCGAGCTTCGTCTCGGGCACCGCCTGAAGATTTGCCTCGATATCAACAATGTCTTCGGCGGTCGCATCGGCCGGCAGTACCAGGACATCGATGTGGCTGAAATGCGCAAACTTGCTGCCTTGATCGTATAACTCTCTTAGCGCCGCGAGACGTCGGTTGCCGTTCACGACGATACCGCCTGCCGTGATGAGTAGCGGTTGGCGTTGTCCTTCCGCCTCAAGCACCTCTGCAACTGGAATGACGGAGTCGGCTTTGCCTTTCAAGGCGAGTCTGTGCAGCAATTGGTGCTGGGCCTGCTGCACTTCCTCGGACTCAGTGCCGGCCAAAAAATAGTCTGCCTTCTTGCCATGCTCAGCAATGTAGTCCCGCTGATCGGTGAACGTTCGAAAGTTCTCCATTCGATAAACCGGTAGGTCAATCGGTACCTGAATAAATGGAAGATGGTGGACGCGATTGCGGAAACCGTAGAACTCTCGCTTCTCGGTTGAAGCGACAACCTTGCTGGCGATTGTAGCGGCGCGAGTGACTGGGGCAGTGATCTGGATTTTGTACGGCATCGATCGCACCCTCACTCGAACGCGATTAGCAGGATAGGCACGTGGATGACCTGTGCAAAGACCGCAAGCTCTTTAGAAACACGCTCGAAGTTGGCAATGTTGCTTCCAATTTTTGAGGCTGCAAATTTTGTTGGAAGGGCGAAAGCGGCCGCCTTTATACGCTTTGACTGTGCCAGATATTCAAGTTTCAGGAGATCATAAGGAGCCCGACTCATGTTCCCGGTCTGAACTTGGAACGCGAGGTCCTCCTTAATGGCGGTAACGGTGTTACGCAACTCTTGGTCGATCTTCACGTTCAAAGCCCAGCCTTCGGCGGTGAACTCATTCGAGATGTGGTTGCGAATATCGTTGGTGCACCCAGGCTGCATTTTAATGCCGGGTGCTTCGAAGACGTCAGTGATCCAGTCGTAAAGCTCACGTTCTTCCCAAGCGGCTCGACCATGATGATGATCATAAATGAACTGAAGCTTCATTTCTTAGCCTCCATTCGGGTCGTAGACTGGCTTGTTTAACGGACGCGTTCGTAGCTCGCCAGCATAGAATCTGGCTATGCGGTCGGAAGCGATGTCGATGTATTGTTGGGTGATATCGCAGCCAAAAGCCATCCGACCGTGTTTAAGTGCGGCGATTGCGGAAGACCCAACACCTAGGTATGGATCCAGCACACTTTGTCCAAGATTGGTCAGCGCGAGTACGAGGCGCTCCACAAGGGCGACCGGAAACTGGCAGGGGTGGTCAGTCTTCTCCACGTGATTCGCTTTTACGTTTGGGATATCCCAAACATCCGAGGGGTTCTTGCCGAGCGGATTACCAGACAACTCCCCTCGATTCGGGCCTTTGAAGTGCTTCTTATCAGGATATTTGGAGGGAACCCGAACCGGATCAAGGTTGAAAACATAATCGTCGGACTTCGTGAACCAAAGGATTGTTTCATGCCTGCCAGAAAACCGACGTTGGCAGTGAAGTCCGTGCCCGAAAGTCCAGACAATTCGATTTCGTAGTTTCAGACCGTGTTGTTTGAATATTCCGTATAGGATGGCGTCTAATGGGAAGACCTCTCCGTCATCTACGTGATTGCCAACCTGCCAGCAAATTGAACCGTTCGGATGAAGCAATCGAACTGCTTCCGCTATGGTAGAAGCCTGTTGTTCAATGTAAAGGTCCAGAGATGTCCTGCGTTCATACTCTTTACCGATGTTGTAAGGTGGGGATGTAATAATCAAGTTCATGCTCTCTTTTTTTAAAGAGCGCATAAAGTCGATGTTGTCCGAGCACTCAATAGTGTATGGCGGATTTTTTATGAACGGGATGACGTTTTTCGCTGAACTTTTCATTCCAAAATGTTCGCATTTTACTCCGATCATGGCAAGGTCTACCGTAATCGGGGGTGGTCACAGAAAGTTCAGCATTTTAGCTTCGCTATCGGGTTGGTTGCAAGCGCCCATACCACAAATTGGCCCTTATTCCGGAAATTAAATCACATCTACTTTTTCCAAGATTCGAACAGACTACAATCCGTTCGGTACTTTTCCACCGTCATTTGGACAGCAATCTCGATCCATCGTTGGCCGTAGTCACATGAATAGAGAAGCTCGATTCCAGGTTCTCTAAAAAAACCTCCGGATCGCGCGTGCTGAAGCGCCCGCCGATCCTCAAGCCCGCCAGTTCCGGATCAACAATGACGATGGGGCGTGGCAAGTAGCGATTGTACTCTTCGACGGCCACGCCGAGGGTCTGGCCATTGAACACCACGGCGTCCTGACGCCAGGCCGTTGTAAAATTGAGATCGCTCTGAGTGATCGGCCTGACCCGCGTCTCCACACCGCTCGCAAGGGCCCCCTGCCCTGCCTCGACCTTTTGAGCCTCGGAGTCCCCTTCGATCGTACAATCGCCTTTGACGACGGTGATCTCCAGGACCGATGCGCGCAAACGGACATTCACATCCGCCGCTGTCATGAGAATCGCACGGCCCGCGGCCCTCACCTTGCATGGCTTTACGTTGGGCGGCACAACGACGCCCAGTTCGCCTTGCTCTAACCAAACCTCACTGCCCTTGCGCCCCGTCTTCCAGGCAATGCGCGTGTCTGTATTGAGCTCAAGGCGAACGCCATCCGACAATTTCAGGCTCCGGCGCTCTCCGACACGGGTTGAGGCTTCAGCCCGGCTCTGGGTTAGGACCCACGCGCCGCTTCCCACTGCGATGACCAAGGCGCCCGCGCCGGCTTGCAGCCAATGGCGGCGCGTCAATGTGCGCCGAGGGTGCAAATCGGGATCCTGGCTGAGATCAACGTCCTTCAGCGCGTCGATCGAGTCCGCCGTATCAAGAATGCGGGCGTAAGCCACGGCATGATGCGGGTTGGCGTCTCGCCAGGCTTCAAAGGCGCTGAGGTCCGCTGTTCCGGCTTCCAATCGTGCATGCCAAAGGGCAGCCTCCTCCGTCAGGGCCTTCCAATCAGTCGCCTCGGGATCATCTACGGACACGGCGCCCTCCGCCCAGCTGACGTGAGGCCAGACACTACGAAAAAACACATTCAGCGTCTATTCGCTCGCCGCCGCGTCCCGCCGCGCCTGACCGCTTTTCAACGGCGGGGGCTCCTGATCTGCCAGGCGTGCCGCGACAATCGCCATGCCCTTGGCGAGGTGCTTTTCGACCATGGACACACTGATACCCAGCTCCTTCGCTATGGCCGGAGGCGACATTTCTTTCAGGCGCCGCATCTTCATGACTTTCCGGCATTGGGGCGGCAGCCCCTCGATCGCCTCGAGGACAATGCGTCGGCGTTCCTTGGCAGAAAGGATTTCGTGTGCGTCAGGGCCTAAATCGGCCTGGTCGAAGGTCTCCATGTTGGCCACCAGTTCAATCGACACGATCTTTGAACGCTGGAACAGGCTTGCCGCGACGTTTCGGATGGCGCGCAGGGCGTAGCTTTTTGGATGGGTGATCGCCCGCCATTTGTCAGCCGTCACGAAGTCGGCATAGATGTCATGGAGGATTTCGCGCGCCGTCTCAGTGTTGCCCGTCATGCGCCGCCCGACGGAAAGGAACAGGCCCTCATGCGGAAACAGGTTTGCCGAAAACCAGCTATCCATCTCACGGCGGGGTGGTCGCTTTGGGCCGGGCGCGTTCCCACCCTGACCGAACCCCATGTAAAAGTACCGCTCAGGGACGTCGAGCGCCTCTGCACACAGAAGCAGTTCGCGATTGCCAATCCGGGCACGCCCCTCTTCAATCTCCCGCAATTGCGCGGCGGAGATGCCCAGATGGCTGGCCAGCCAGTCTTCCGACATCTGCACCAGTTCGCGGCGTGCGCGTAAACGCGCGCCTACATGCATATCGACGGCATTTATGGGAACGACTTCGACTAACTCTGGGTTATGAGGACCTTTACCCATAGCGCTCTCTGAATTGGAAATGACCAAATATCCCGAAATGGGATTATCCCAATACAGGATTAATTCAAAAAGCTCACAATCGCAAGAGCTTTGAGCTATGGATCACGACCTTTACTCCGCCCCACAACAGAAGATGAGGCTGTTGTTAAAAAGAGCACGCATTCGGAAAGGTCAAACTCAGAAATCGCTTGCCGCTGAATTGGGTGAACATCAATCCTTTATCTCGAAATATGAAAGAGGAGAACGGACTCTAAACTCGACTGAGTGGATTGAAATCCTGTTGACGCTCGGTGGCGACCCTATGAAAGTCTCGAAAATCATCTCAGAAATGTTCTAAGGACAGCGCTCATCCCAATACGGGATTATCCCGCATTGGGATTAGCTCTTTTTGCTCACTTTTACGAAGTCGAGCGATGAAGAAGATACTGCGTTCTCCTGAACAATTGGCGCTTCAAGAATTACTGAAAGCGTCCCGCCACTCGGCGCAACTGACGCAGGAGAGCCTTGCTGGCAAACTCGGGAAGCCCCAGTCATTCGTGGCAAAATATGAAGCCGGCGAACGCTTATTAAATGTCATTGAGTTCATTTATGTGGTCGAAGCTCTCGGGAAGAGCCCCACTGAGTTTATGGGGGAGCTTCATCAACGGATAGCGGGTATTCAGGCTACCGAGAATGGCAAGTGACCTCTTGCGCATCTTCGCAATGATCGTGGCCGCGTCAGGGACTTAGGCCAAAGGCTGGAGACCCGCAGGGGCTCCATTTACGACAGGCCCGGTTCGCGCGGACGCGCGAAGACGCCCTTCCCCTAACCTCAAACCCAAGCCCCTCACTCCGCCCCCTGCGCCCAGAGCTGGGCATAGGCGGGTACGCTCTCCACGAGATCGAGGTGACGTCCGAATGCTTCCAACCTCCCCCCTTTCATAAACAGCACGTGGTCAGCCGTTTGCGCCAACCGCAGACGGTGGGTGACCATGACGAGGGTTGTGCGCCCTTCAAAGCTTTGGCGCAGGTCGGACAGGATGCGCGCTTCACTCGCTGGATCGAGCGCTGAGGTGCTTTCATCGAGGATCAGAACGGGAACCTTTATGCCGGCAACGCGCGCCAGTTCCAGCTTCTGGATCTGACCGCCTGAGAGGCGCTCCCCCAGTTCGCCTACGGGGGTGGCGAGATCCAACTTGCGCCCGGCCTCATAGAAGCACCACTGGGCCAGAAGCGCAACGAGATCGGCTTCGGTGGTGGTGGTCGGCGGATAAAGCGCATTGTCGCGCAGGGTGCGGTTTAAGAAGGTGATGAATTGAGGGACGTAGAGGACGTGGCGATAGCGGGCGCCGGCATCGACCTCAGCCAGATCGACTTCGCCTATACGCACCTGGCCTTGTGAGGGTGCAAACACCCCGGCCATGATCTGTGCCAGGGTCGATTTTCCGGAGCCATTTGGCCCGACGATCACGGCGAAGGCCCCGGCGGGGATACGCACCGACACATCTTCGACGCCTGCGGTCGTGTCGGCATAACGGAAAGACACGTCTCGCAGTTCAATCCCGGCCGCGCCCGACGGAACGGGTCCGGCCTCAACCGTACCTGCACCGCTCCGACGCAAGGTCAGCACATCGCGAATATTGGCGATCGCCCCGGCCGACTGACTGAGCAGGAAGCCGATCCCGCTCAAGGGCAGAGCCAGACGCAGGGCATAGGTTTCGAGCATGATGAAATCCCCCACGCTCAGGCGTCCCGCCCATACATCTCCTGCGCCGGCTACGAGGAGCCCCACGAGCCCCATGCCCAGCCAGCCGTATTGAGCAAGAGCTGTATGAACAAGCGACCCGGTCATCTTCTGATTGGCGAGGGCTTTCTGGCCGATCCCAGCGCGAATGCCGCCGACTTCTGCACTCAGGGTGCCATTGAGGACGATGCGGCGGGCATTGCGTAAGACGTCGCCTAAGCCTTGCGAGACGGCGGTGGCGGCCAGATTGGCGAGACTGGCGTGCGGACGATGACGCACCGCGCCCCACCAGGACAGGACGGCATACCCGGCCAGGGTGAGAAAGAGCCCGATGGCGTAGGACGCGGGGATGACGCCTGCAATCACCCACAGACTGGCGGCGATTTGCAAGGCGAGTGGCAGGCTTCGCCAGATCAGACCATCGACGACGATCAGCAGGCTGAAGGGCAACCGCTCGATCAGGCCAAGGGTGCGCCCGCTGTCACCGTCGCGGCTGGCCGCAACGCGCGGCAATTCACCGGCGAGCGCGGCGGCGGCCAGATCGGCGCTCAGGGTGTCAATCACCCGCGTCGATGGCACCAGACGCCACGTGGAGAGGATACCCCCACCCGCCCAGGCGCCCACAAAGACCAGACCGAGGCCCAACACCAGAGACGAGGCGCCGGGGGAACGGCTCAGGGCATCAATGAGAGATTTGAGGGCGAAGGGTCCGATGACGCCGAGAGCCACGGCCACGCCTTCCAAAAAGAGCCCCCAGAGCAGGTCACGACGCACGCCGGGACCCAACGCAAAAAGACGGCGCACCAGGGCCCAGACGACGGCCGGGTCGGACGTGTCATTGCAGGAGGGATTTGTAGCCGCCATCGACCATTTTCCTTGCATAAATGAGGAGCCGGCGTACCTGGGAGTGAAGATAGTCGGAGCGGCCGTTCCATTCTTCGCGCACGCGCTTTTCACCAAAGAGCGCGGCACCGATCTCACGATGACTGGCACCGGCGCACATGCCGTCATAGGCTTGCAGGGCGCGCGCCCATTTGGCAGTGCCGGTCTCGGGTGGAAACAGGGCGCGCGGGAAGCGGCCGATACGGTGCAGGGCTTCGAGACGCGCCAAGGTTTTCAGCTTGGCTGAAAAGGTCCGAAACCCGGTGAGGTCGAAGTGCAGGAGGACGGGCCCTTCGGTCAGGGTGCCCTGGGTTATGTCCAACTGCACCTGACCGACCTCATCGGCGAGGATCAGCCATTCATGACCGAAGGCGTCGCGAAGCAGATCGCGCTTTGCGGACACCTCATTCACGTCGAAGGCACCGACGGTGGCGCGGGATACCCGTTCGGCCTGAACCTGAACGATGGAGGCGTCGAGGTCCGGGGCCCAGAAGAGCCATTCGTGCTGTGGCGTGTCGGAGGCCGGCTCAGCATGAACAAATACCCCATGAGAAAAAGGTCATTTAACTCCCCTCGGAGGAGGGTGTGTGCCCCCTGCCCTTGCGTTGCCCAGTGATCCCCCGTTGCCCACGAACCCATGGCCTGCAGCCCCGGTTTGCGCTGTAGCCACAGCCAGGCCCAGCGGCGTTTGTCGTAGGAGAGATACGGCTGATAGGCGGCCGTATCTCTCCAGACCTCATCCGATAGGGTGAGGCTTTCCACATGTCCGTTTTTCATCGGCACGCTCCCCGCGAGCCTTCTGCTCGCGACACAGGTTGGGCTTCAGCGACAAAGGCCAGAGATCCCTACTCGGCCTGGCCCTGAGGCTCATCATCAACATGGGGTCGCACCCGCCCCCAGCGTTCGACATAGGCCTTGAGACAGGTCACAAAGGCCTCATCGAGCAGTTCGGCGCATTCGATCAGTCCTGCGCGGCGCATATCTTTGCGAAGGCGGTCAAGGCTATCAATGCCATCCGCAATCGTCTGATCGTGTCTATCGGCGCATGCATGACCCCACCGCTCACGCGACATGCTCTTCCACGGACCGAAAGTTGGCCGTCAGAAGATCGCGCAGGCCTGTGGCCTCATAGACCCGATCACGCTGCCACGGTCGGATGGGAATGGCGGCGGCCTGTATGCGGGCGTGTGCGCCAATCGCGCGGGGCGACCCTAGTCGGTCAAGGGTGAGCCCCGCGCGCTCGAAGACTGAGCGCAGGATCAGGGTCGGCATCAGCCCGATGATCTGGTCGACGCCGTGCGCGAGCCCAAACTCGATATAGCCGACAGCCAGAGACTGGCAGATCAACCGTCGCCTCTCGGACGGCAACCGGCTATCGATGCAAAAGCGCGTCCCTTCCCACACGCGCGGTGCGGTGAAGATCGATTTGTCCTCGACAAGATCGGGAAAGTGGTCGGCGAGCATACAGCCGAGATCAATGGGCGTGAGGCGACTGCAGCCCAGGACGGTGCGTCCGTCTTCGGTAAAGACGAGGTACTGGGCTGCCAGAGAGTCGTATTCATCGAACTCCATGCCGTCGATCGATTTCACCGCATAGCTCTGACGCTCGATGAACTCGCGATGACGCAGCTGAAACTGGTTGAAAAACAGGTCACTGTGCGTGGATATGTCTTTATAGGAAATGAGCTTTAGCATCCCCAAACCCTCCTTCTACGGATGGTTAACAGTTATCCACAGCCTTCCACAGGTTACCACTAGGCGGATTCCTAGGGTTTCGCGAAATTGAAGAAAATCCACCCCTCTCCGCCCAGAAAAATCAAAGCTCGATATACCCCCCCATCAGCCCCTTCGTGGCGGCTGCGGTCCGGTTGTTGACCCTCAATTTGCGGAAGATGTTCTGCACATGAAAGTCGACCGATCCGGCCTTGATGCCCAGACGGTCAGCGATGACTTCATTCGACAGGCCGTGGGCGATGCGCATCAGTACGTCCTGCTCGGTGCGGGTCAGTGCGGCAGCGGCCGGAGACAGCCTGAGCCCAGGCGGGACGAGGCGCTTATAGACGACGTAAAACTGATGGCAGTAGGCGGCGAGCACATCGAGGTTTTCCATCTGTCTCGCCCGCCTGACGGACGTCGCCAGGGCGATACCCCCCCGAAGGGTCCTCGGTCCCGGGAATGGCACCCCGATCCCATTGTACAATCCGCCCTCTTCGGCCTCGCGCAGGAAATGTCTTTGCCGACGGGTGAGTTCAGTTTGGTGTTCGATGTCATTCCAGCGGAAGGGGCGGACTGAACCCACGGCCCATTTAACGACCGGATCGATGCGCGCGAGCCCATTATGTGCATAGTAGTCCTGCCAGACGGCGGGATAGGTGCTGATCAGCCCGAAGCCCTGCGCGGACGCGTCGAGATCGAGGTCGCGCATGACTGAGAAGTTCACCCGGTCAAAACCGAGGTTGGCCATAGCCTCGATAAACACCTCGAACAAACGCTCAACGGATCTGACACGGCTGGTGTCTTCAATGAACTGCTCAAGGGAATACTCACCGTTTGCATAAAGCATGACCGTCTCCGTAGCCATTGGATGTCCAACGCAACTGTCCGGAGTGGCTTGTTCGGTCTCCCACGCCCCGGCGCACTACCGGCGGTATCAACGAGAGCGTACGCGCTTTGATTGAAAATGAGAAGCGCGATCAAAAATAAACGCAAGGATTGTGAAAGGTGTGCGGTATTCAGGATACACAAAAGAGATGGGTCTGGTCGCCCAGCTACCCTCTCGCCGTCGACCTTAAGACGTTCTGCATTGCGAACGTTTCGCCAGCAACGACAAAATCGACAAGCCTCTATGGGAAACTATGTCCGTTTATTCTGTTCTATTTGTGGTCATGGGTGCCGTCATATCACTGACCCCATGGCTGCCCTTGGTCCTGCGCCGACGGTCTCTCAACCTCGCTATCTTCTGCACAGCTTTCGGTGTTCTCTTCTCATGGTGGGCCAGTCATACAGCACCCGATTAATTCCACGCAAATCTTGCGAGTGCGTTACACGTTGCGAGGTTTTATCAACGGCGTCCGGATTGAGCGCGCGCGGAAAATCACTCGGCGTCAATACCGTTCCCAACGGGGCCTGATTCACGACATCTATGACAGTCCGCTTCAAATTCAGATTCTTCACGTCCGAAATTTGTATGATTTTTTTCGGACAGCCGAAACAGATCGACCAGTCAAGCTACCCGACGCTCCCGATCACCTTTGGATACCTTCAACTGGTCGAGGTAATCGGACCACCATTGGGCCATCTCGACCCGTTCATCCCAGTATCGCCCACGGTTATATGTACCCCGAACCTTGTTCTTATCCTTGTGAGCCAAGGCGACCTCGATAGCGTCTGGTTGCCAGAGACGGCTTTCGTTTAGGAGCGTGCTTGCCGTGCTCCTGAACCCATGGCCGGTCATTTCATCGGAACCATATCCTAGGCGGCGCAGGGCGACATTCACCGCGTTCTCGGACATCGGTCGCTGCCATGTCCGTATCGAAGGGAAGAGATAGGCGTGGTTGCCGGTAATCTCGTTCAATTCTCGCAGAAGAGTGACTGACTGGCGAGATAGCGGCACCCAGTGCTCACGCCCCATCTTCATTCTATTTGCGGGAATGCGCCAGTAGGCCTCCTCCAGATTGAACTCCGTCCATTCCGCTCTGCGCAGTTCTGACGGACGCACAAAGACGTGGGGTGAGAGCTTGAGTGCGTATCCGATGGGCTTGTAGCCTTCAAAGCCATCGATAGCCCTTAGGAGCCCGCCCAATGGCTTCTCTTCCACGATCGCGGCGTGATTAGTCACCTTCGGGGTGCGAAGAGCGCCGGCCAGCATAGCCGTCGGATCTGTTTTGGCGCGGCTCGTCCAGATGGCATACCTGAAGACCCGCCCAGCAAAGGAACGAAGCCTGTGGGCGGTCTCCAGATTGCCTTTCTTCTCCACCTTCCTAAGCACATGCAGAACTTCGAATGGCTCTATGTCGGAGATCGGGCGCGGGCCAAGGTTGTCAGCGAATTGCTTCAGGAGCCAAAGAGTTTTCTTTTCCGTTGCGGGAGCCATGCCATCGTCCCGCAGTTTCTGAATGTATTCCTCGGCGACGATGTTGAACGTGCTCGCTGCAGCGATTGAGGCGGCCACCGCCTGGCGCTTCTTTTCTGTGCCAGGGTCACCACCTTTTTCTAGGAGCTCTTTAGCTTCGTCACGCGCCTTACGCGCCGCCTTGAGACTGGTTGCAGGATAGCTTCCGAGTGCTAAAGCGCGGTCCTTGCCGTGGATGCGATATTTGAACCGCCAAAGCTTCGATCCCGAGGGCTTAATCAGCAGGTAAAGCCCGCCCTCATCGAACAGTTTGAATTCCTGATTTTTGCTTTTAACACAACGGATTGCGGCGTCCGAAAGTGACATTTGGGGGTCTCGTTTTTGAGGTTCGTCGCGAGACCCCAAAAAAGACCCCCAAAACGCCCGGATGCGGGCGGAACTGGTCGGACTTCGGCGGACCTCACTGAGGCCCTAAACTATCAATTTTAAAGGATTTTCTCAATGCGACGTACGCCGCCGGAAGGTGCAATGGTGCCTGGAGCCGGAATCGAACCAGCGACACGCGGATTTTCAATCCGCTGCTCTACCAACTGAGCTATCCAGGCACTCATAACATCGGAACGACCTTGGTGCGCCGCGCCGGGAGGCCGCTCTAATAAGCGAGCCATTCGGGCTTGGCAAGCGCGCAAAGCCTGAATTTCGCAAAAAACCCGCCTAAACCGCGTCTTTATCGTCAAAAGGTGAGGATAAGTCCGTGGGCGGCGCAATCCCCTCCTCCTCCTGAGCTTCGGCGGCCAGAGCGCCTGTGCCGCCGATGACGTATTCGCCTTTCAGCCAGTGCATGAGGTCGGTATCGGCGCAGCGTTTGGAACAAAAGGGAGAATAGTCCTTCGCCGCATTGGGAAGGCTTTGGTCAGCCACCTGATAGGGCTGCCGGCAATAGGCGCATTTGCGTTCGGTCATGGGGCCCATATAGGACGACTATCGCAGCGGAACAACCTCGCTGAGAGACGCCGTTTCGACGCTGAGGCGCGGTGTCAGCGGATCGAGACTGTCTTTCAGGCACTGCCGTACCTGATCAGCCACCGGCCCTGGGGCGCGCAGGATCAGCCGCCCCCCCGCATCCGATCGGGCCTCGGCCACGGCGCGCCACAGGAGTTGCCGGGCCGCCCTCAGTGGCGTATCTTCGGTGTGCGGCCGGGCGCCCCACGGCCGGCTGAATTCCAGCGTGCCGAAGCGCGTGATCGGCCCGCAGGCAATGGCGCGGCCTTCCGCCGCAAAGGCCGACTGCACCAGCCCGGTCAGCTTCTCGCCATTGTGCTTGTTGCCGATCAGATCGACCACCACCAGCCCCGCCAGATTGGACAGGCGCAGGCGGCGCACCACCTCTTCCACCGCCACCTCGTTGAGGCGCTTGGCGGCCTGACGCGGCGTGTGGATCATCCCCTCCCCCGCACGACCCATGTCGATGTCGCAGGCGATCAGGGCACGGGTCGGCTCGATAGACAGATAGCCACCGCCGGGCAGGTCAAAGCTGGGCTGGGTCGCCTGCGCCTCGGCGATATCGAGGGCGTCGGGGTCTTCGCAAGGCTCAAACCGGAGCTGTGGGTTGATCAGACGCCGCGCCTGTTGCTTCAGGCGTTCGATGAGCGTCAGCGTGTCCGACAGGCGACGTGGCGGCCCTTCGCTGACACCCAACAGGCGGGCGCGCGCCAATTTATCGGCACGGGCTTCGGCGGCGATTTCGACCTCCACTGCCGTGCCTTCGTTCAACGCATCCGGATCGCTGAGGTCGGCCATGGAGTCTTGCCCATCGGCCAGCCTGAGAAAGCCGATGCGCCCCGACTTTGCGGTCAGTCGCGCCACCGAGCGCGTCCCCCACAGGGTCAGCGAGGGATCGAGCACCGGGCCTTCGGCATAGAGCAGCGGCTGACCCTCACGCGCCACACAGGCGCGCACCAGACCAAACCGCTGTTCACTATACAGTTTCAACCCGCGTAACCCGCGCCGCGCAGCAATTGCAGGGTCTCATAGGTGGGCAGCCCCACCACCGACGGGAAGGAGCCGATCAGGTGGATGACAAAGGCGCTGGCGCGACCCTGAATGCCGTAGCCACCGGCCTTGCCCAGACCTTCGCCGGAAGCCATATAGGCGTCAATCTCTTCGGCGCTCAGCCGTTTGAATTGCAGGCGCGTTTCCACCACGCGCGCCGACAGGCCCTTAGGCGAGACCAGCGCGACGCCGGTATAGACGCGGTGGCTGCGGCCGGACATCAGCTCCAGGCAGGCGCGCACTTCGGCATCCGTTTCAGCCTTGGGGAGGATGCGCCTGCCCACACCGACCACCGTATCGGCGGCCAGAATATAGGCAGGGTCTTCGACCAGTGCCGCCACGGCTTCGGCCTTGGCGCGCGACAAACGCCCTGCCAATTCGCGCGGCGTCTCACCTTTCAGTGGCGTTTCATCAATGTCGGAGGGGAGGATACGATCGGGTTTCAGACCGATCTGGGCCAGCAGGTCCACACGGCGGGGACTGGCACTGGCCAGAATAAGGGGCAGCATCAGGCACGCCCCTTACGTAAAGCGGCCAACACTTATTTGAACCGGTAAGTGATGCGGCCCTTGGTCAGGTCATAGGGCGTCATTTCGACCATGATACGGTCACCGGCCAGCACGCGGATGCGGTTCTTGCGCATCTTGCCCGCGGTGTGCGCGATGATTTCATGACCCGAGTCTTCGAGCGTCACGCGGAATGTCGCGTTCGGCAAAAGCTCGACAACGGTACCCGCAAACTCCAACAGTTCTTCTTTTGCCATTCGGCCCCACAGGGAAAGGGAAAAGGGCGAATCGTCATGCGATGTCGCCCATGAAAATCAGTGGCGCTCCCTTTATACCCAAACGGGTTCAGAGGAAAGAGGGAAAGCGCGCGTGAAAAGGCGGAGCCCCTTTCGGAACTCCGCCGATCCAGTACACACTCCCGGAGCGAAGCGACTAGCGACCGAGCGGGAGCGCAGGTTGCGCGCCGCTAAGAGGCCAAGCCTCTGAGCGCAAGTTAAGGATTAAAACTTGCGTACCACGCTGACCGACAGGTTGTCGGCATTACCCCGGTCATCCTTGAAGGCCGAGCGGGTATAGTCGCCGCGGATGGTATAGGCGTCATTGAGCTTCATCTGCGCGCCCACACCGACATCCAGCGCCGTGCCGTCTTCGGCGATCGGCGAGTTGTTATAATTCTTCAACTGAGTGTCCGAGACACCCACGCGGCCGATCAGTTCCACGCGATCCGACACCGGCAGGAAGCCCACAGCATAGGCGGCCTTCTTGTTGGTCAGCTTATAGCGGCCATTATTGGTCGTATCGCCATTGGTGCCGGCGGCCAGTTCACCTTCGACACCGAAGTGCGGGGTCAGCTTGGCGCCGAGGCGCGCATTCATCGAGTTGAGGCTGGAATCAGACTTGTTGTTATTCGTAGCGGTCGCACCGATCGAGCCATACACTTCGGGCTGCGACAGGGACTGCGCGGAAGCCGTGGACGCGCCGAAAGCCGCAGCGGCCAGAGCGGCGGTAGCCATGAGCATGGTCTTCATAGTGAACTCCTATTGTCTTCGTGTGCCGTGCGGTTTTCGTGAACCGCACTCATTGTTACTCGCCGGAGCTGATGCCCCAGCGACCAGACAACAATCGCTCTGCAAAGGGGCCGCAATGGGCCGCCTCAAAGGCCATTTCTGGGCGTTTTTACAAGAAAAACATCAATTTAGGTAGAGATTGCGGCAAAACCGCCATCTTGATGAACTCAAAATGAACGACCATTCATTTCGGGAAAAATACGCATAAAGCGGCTTTTGCGCCACACCTGCATTTTATCCCCACACGGAGCAATTAACCCCGCAGGTGCAGGGCGTGGATCAGGGTGAACAGACGCCGCGCCGTTTCATGATCAATTTCGATCTTGCCGGTCAGACGCTCGGTCAGGAGGTCCGCACCGTCATTGTGAATACCGCGACGCCCCATGTCGATGGACTCGATCTGCCCCACCGTGGCGTTTTTCAACGCCTCGTAATAGCTTTCGCAGATCATGGCATAGTCCTTCATGATCGGCTTGAGCGGTGTGAAGGACAGCATGAACTTCTTGGCATAGCCGTCGCCCGACACGTCAAACACCAGACGCCCGTCTTCATAGGCCAGTCGCAGATCGTATTTTTCCGCTGTGCCGCCTTCGGGTTTGAAGCTGTTTTTTTCGATCAGGTCGAACATGGCGACCTGACGCTCATGCTCCACCTCCGGCGACGGCGAAGCCAGGCTGTCGGAGTCGATGTCGATACGGGCCAGTTTCATAATTACACCGGGTGGCTGGGGGTCGAACGGGCGCGATGCGGCGCGGCGAGGTCCATAAGCAGAAGATCGACGGCCTCAACCTCGATCTTCAGTTCGGCGGCGGCCTTGCCCGCAAAGCGCAGATAGAGGTGGCAGGCCGGGGCTTCGAGCGGTTCGGTGGCCAGATGCAGGATGGTCATGCCTTGCGGCGGCCGATGCACGTCGAAGCCACGCGACTGAAGGCCGGTGATCGAGCCGATCTGCAAGGCACAGGCGGCGCGCAACGGCGTGCGGCTCTTGTGTTCATGGCAAAAGCGATTGAAGCGCAGAGTCAGGGCACGGGCACGGGCATCATAACGCACGTCTTCGCCGCGCAGGGCCGCATCCTGCAGCAGCGCGCTCAGCGGCACCACGTCCTCTTCGCTCTGGGCGAGAAGACGGAGCGGTTTCGGCTTATTTTGAAACCACCCAAACATGAGGCTTATTCTTCCTCAATCGGGTCATTGCCCTTGATACGGCGAATATTGGCGCCGCAGGCCGACAGCTTGCCTTCAAGGTTTTCAAAGCCGCGATCCAGATGATAGACGCGATTGACGATGGTTTCGCCGCGCGCCGCCAGACCGGCAATGATCAGACAGGCCGAAGCGCGCAGATCGGTGGCCATGACCTGTGCCCCGCGCAGTTCCTCAACGCCCGTTACTTTCGCTTCGCCGCCGTGCTGGACCGAGATACTGGCCCCCAGACGCCCCAGTTCCGGCACGTGCATAAAGCGATTTTCAAAAATCGTCTCGCGCACCGTGGACTCGCCTTCGGCCAGCGTCATCAGCGCCATGAACTGCGCCTGAAGGTCGGTGGCAAAGCCCGGATAGACTTCGGTGGTGATATCGACCGCTTTCAGGCGGCCCTGACCGCGACGGATGGTCACCGTATCGGCGGTCGTTTCGATCTCGCAACCCGCCTCACGCATCTTGTCGAGCAGAATACCGATCAGTTCCGGGCGCACCTTGGTGAGGCGCACCTCGCTGCCCGGCATGGCCGCCCCGGCCAGCGCGTAGGTGCCGGCTTCGATACGGTCGCAGATCACCGCCCAGTCGGTGCCCTTCAACGAGGTGACGCCATCGACGACGATGGTCGGCGTCCCCGCCCCGCTGATCTTTGCGCCCATGGCGTTCAGACATTCGGCCAGATCGACGATTTCGGGTTCACAGGCCGCGTTTTTGAACACCGTCGTACCCTGCGCCAGAGCGGCCGCCATCAGGGCGTGCTCGGTCGCGCCAACCGAAACGAAGGGGAACTCGATCTCCGTCCCCTTAAGGCCGCGCGGTGCCTGAGCGAAAACATAGCCTTCGTGCATGTCAATATGAGCCCCCAGCGCCTCCAGCGCCTTGAGGTGCAGATCGACCGGACGTGCGCCGATGGTGCAGCCGCCGGGCAGCGACACCTTGGCATGACCCGTGCGCGCCAGAAGCGGCCCCAGCACGTTGAACGAGGCGCGCATCTGACGCACCAGATCATAGGGGGCAAAGGCCGAGGTGATTTCCGGCGTATGCAGGAGGGTTTCCTGATGCCCGTCCGGTCCGTTGGCCTCAGTGATCTGCGTACCGAAGCGTTGCAGCAGACGCCCCAGCAGGCGCGTATCGGCCAGACGCGGCATATTGGTCAGGCGCACCGGGTCTGAGGTCAGCAGGGACGCCGCCATCAGTTTGATCGCGGAATTTTTGGCTCCGCTGACGGGAATATCCCCCTTGAGCGGCACGCCGCCTTCCAACGCAATACGATCCATTGAGTACGCCTGATCCAGATGTTCTTGAGCTTTCGTTTCATGCCCGGTCCGGGCGCGCCGACTCCGGCGGATGAAACAAAATGGATTTGGCGTTCTACATCACCGGGCCGCAGGTGCAACAGCTAGTTTTTCGTCTCGTCTTGCGGCGCTGGCGTCGGTTCGGGGCGGCGTGCGGCGGCCTTGCGGCGCTGGAGATTGGCGCGCAGGGCGGCATTGAGGCGCTCGGCCTTCTCATCCCTGGGGTTTTTATTCGGAGAGTCGCTCATAAGGCGGTGATTTAGCGTTCCATCCACAAAAAGCGAGCGAAAAATGCACTTTTCGCTTTGCGTTTCGCGCCGGTTTGGGTATTAGCCCCGTCCTCAGCCGGTGTTAACACCGGTTCAGCCGTATTAGCTCAGTGGTAGAGCGCATCCTTGGTAAGGCTGAGGTCGGCAGTTCAATCCTGCCATACGGCACCATGAAGGCCCGGTTCGGAAACGACCGGGCCTTCGCCATTTTCAGCCTACCATGCGCCGAACGTACCTGGCACCGCCCGTCCTCTCGTTGAACGGATGTCCCTTTGCGCCCGGATCGCCGAAGTGGTCGTGGTGTAATAGCCGATACTGCCGGAAGGCATGTTGAAACTGACTATATCGGTCCAGATGTGCGCCGTGTCGTAGGCACCGATGGCAATGGTATCCACCCCGTCGCCGCTCAACTTATCCCCCGTATCGCCTTCGACGTGGGTGGCCGCCAGAAGCTGCTCAGAGGTGTCGATATTACGAACCGGGCCGCCCTTACCGTTAAAATAATGTAGGCGTCGCCCCGCTGTGGGGTTGCCGGTTGCGCGGTGACCGCACGGGTCTTGCCCTTCGCCTGACTGAGGGCGTCGAGCCGCCAGAGACTTTAATTCAATGAGATATGTTTTGTGCCTGTCCCGCTTGCAGCAGGGGCAGCCCGAGCGCAGGTGTGTTTTGCAGCGACACATTCGGGCCTCATCAGGCTGACGCCAGTCAGTGTCCGCTCAAAAAAGAGACCGGGGACGAAAGTCAGGGCAAAAGATAGACGAGACGCTTCTTGCCCCTGGTAGACTTCAGGGTAGCCAAATGGTCTTTATGGCGGCCCGATGCATAGGCCTCACGGCCACTCTCTTCGATATAAAGGGTTTTTTCGATTTCCTTTTGCACGATGTGCGCGGCGTAGAGGTGCCCCTGAAACAGTGTGTCCGCCAGACCGGATACCGGCAGAAGGGGGATAATGCCGTCAAAACCGCTAATTCCCGCATCAATCGAAAGAACGATCAGGGTCTGCACAAAGGTGATAGGGCTGATGCGCACCCGCACCGCGTTAATCAGGATAAACAGGCTGGCGATGATTGAGTAACCGGCGGCAACGCCCGGCACGGGCACCCACGACAACAATCCGTCCAGACCGATGATATTGATGGGGCCGATACCGACGATACGATCCGAGAGGCGTTTAATCGTGCCTATGGAGTCATAGGTCTTCTGAACCTCGTATGCCGATCTGACGAACATGTCACTTGCTCCCCTTCGCCCGTTATGGCTACAGAGATTGCCTGTAGCGGGGTTATGCGTCAATCAGATGAGCGAGGGGAATTAACCATGATCGTCACAACCACACCGAATGTCGAAGGCCGCAGCATCGACACCTATATCGGCGTCGTTACCGGTGAGGCTATTCTGGGGGCAAATATCTTCCGTGACCTGTTTGCGGGTATCCGCGACATTATCGGCGGCCGTTCGGGCTCTTACGAAAAAGTGCTGCGCGCCGCACGCGAAGCCGCCTTGAAGGAAATGCAGGAAGAAGCCGCGCAACACGGCGCCAATGCCATTGTCGGCGTCGATCTCGATTATGAAACCGTCTCTCAGGGCACCATGCTGATGGTGACCTGCTCCGGCACCGCTGTCATCCTGCGCTGATCCGTGCTGGTTCTGCGTGTGTTTTCGTTTCTGGGCTTTGTGCTCAGCCTGGCGCTGCTGGGCATGGGGGCCGTGTGCCTGCTCGATCCGCATGAAGCGCGTGGGTACCTGATCGACATCTTCACGGCCCCCCTCCTCACTGTGGCGGTGGCGGCGAGCTTTGTGCTGATCCAGTTGCGGCAGCGGGCCTCGGCGCTGATGAGCCTTATGGCAGCTGGTCTTTTGGGGGTGAGTTTCTGGTCGCAGATCAGCCCGCCCCACCCGCCAACGGAAACGAAGGCGACCCCGGTGCGGCTCATGTTCGCCAACCTGTACGCCAAGAACGAGACGCCGGAGCGACTGCTTGAGTGGGTCAGAGCAGAAAACCCCGATGTCGTGGCCATGGTCGAAGCCGGGCCTCTGGCCGAAGCAACCTTGGCGGCAAAATTACGCCAGACCTATCCCCACGTGGCTCGCCGCTATGACACTTTCGTCTTTTCGCGCTACCCCCTGACGCGGCCGCGCGCCCGCCCCATTGGTTACAGCCTGCTAACCGTAGAGGTCGCGGCACCTGCGGGAGCGTTTCATCTGGCCGTGGCGCATCTGACGCGTCCATGGCCATTCAGTGCACCGGGCGACCAACCGCGCCAACTGGAGCGGCTTGGCGCGGACCTGCGCGACGAACAGCCGGAGCGCACGGTGCTGGTCGGGGATTTCAACACCACCCCCTCAGCCTCAGGCCTTATGGATATCAGTCGCCACCTGCACCTGTTCGCTGCCCCGGCCCCGGTCGGCACATGGCCGGCGGTGCTGCCCGCGCCTTTGCGCATTGGCATAGACAACGGCTTTGCGGGTAAGGACCTGACCCTGCGCAATCGCAAGTCCGGGCCCTATTACGGTTCCGACCACCGACCGATTGTTTTCGACATCTATCCGGCGAAGTCATGACGGCTGGATGCGGTTCGCGCATCCGGCCGTTCCATAATTACTTACGCGGCGCCGGACGGCGCTTGGGAGCGGCCTTGACCGCCGACAGGGGCTCAAACACCGGGGTGACCACCGGCTCTGACTCTACCTCTTCACTGACCCCGGTCTCGACGGTAGGGGCCTCAAATGTCGGCAAGGGTTCGATGTGCACCGGTGCCGATACCTCCGTCAAGGCGTCCACAACCGCGTCTTCAACCTCGATCGCGGCTATGACGGGGGCAACGGCGGCTTCGCGCACCGCCTCATTGACCTCTTCCAGCACATGCGCCGCGTCTTCGCTGGCCTTGAACCAACTCTGTCGCAGGCTCATCATATCGACAAAGCCGTGCGGCAGGTCCTTATAGAGGTCACTGCCGCCCGCGCGGCGGGCCGTCGCTCCGGACAACATCCAGGCGGAGACACCAAAGCTGGTAGCCGCAAAAAACGGCACCCACATGGGCGAGCAGGCCCCGATCCAGAAATGGGTCAGGCGCTCCGTCGCGCTCTTCATCTCTTCGGAGGTGGGCAGCGAAAAGGGGGGCAGATCGGATTGCGTCATGGTCAACATCTCGGGGCCTCGTGCGCTCGAAAAATATTGCAGCGCACAAAATCTAACACAGAAATCCACAGCCGCCTATGCGACCCATCGCCCTAAGCAGGCAAATTCGCGTGATCGGCGATTAATCCAACCTCCACACCGAGGCCTTACCCCCCGGCTCGGCAAAGACCTGAGCCAGATCGCCGGCAATGTCGCGCATGGCCCCGACCACCGACGCCGGCGCATTGACCGTCACCAGCGCGCAGCCGTTCATCTTCAACGGATGGGTCAGCGGGCGCAGGCGCAGTTCGGCCACGGCAATGTCCGGCCCGCCCTCGCCCGTCTGGTCCTCCAGAAGCTCGCATTCCATATGGCGCAGGAAGCGATCGAAGGTTTCAAGGTCTTTCAGCGGCAACCACACCAGCGCCTTGGCGGCGGGCTGTTTTTTCAGCACGTCACGCAGGCACAGATTGATGCGTTCATAATCCTCGAACTGCTCGAACGGCGGGTCGATCAGCAGAAAGAAATCCTTGTCCGGTTCGGCCATTTCGACCGCCGCCTCATAGCCATCCGTATGGCGGGCCTTGCCGCGCGGCGTCACCGTCTCCCTCAAGCGCTCGTAATCGTCCTTGCGCAACTCGCAGCCCATATAGCGGCCTTCCGCCGTCAGATGGTCAAGTACCAGAAGCGGCGAGCCGGGATAGAGGCCGATGCGCGTTTTGAACCCGGCCGCGCGGTTCTTGGCCCACACATAGTCCGACAAGGGGATTAGACTTGGCGGCACGTCACGCCCCAGCAGATAGCCGATCCCGGCCTCGGCCTCCTTGGAGCGCGAAAAGGTCGGATCGGACAGGTCGTATTGACCGGCTCCGGCGTGGCTGTCCACCACCTGAAGCGGTTGCCCCGTCTCGCGCAGGGCGCGCAGAAAGTTCAGCAGGACCGCGTGCTTGAACAGGTCGGCGAAGTTCCCGGCGTGGAAGCCGTGGCGATAGTTCAAAGCCCTAATTCCTTCTGTTTCTTTTTCGACAGGCCATCCGCGACCAGACGATGCGAGTCAGCAATCAAGCCACGCAGTTCGTCGTCGGACATCTGGTGGCCGGTATAATACTGTATCCAGCTCATGCCGCGTGAGGCCAGATAGGGGGCCGGGCGGCAATCGGGATGATCGCGCAGGATTTCAAAGGTCATGGGTGTCACCTTGACGCTGAACGACAGGTGCCCGTCGGGTTGCGTGCCCGCAACGACGAAGACCTTACCACCGACCTTCCACACATCGGACTGCCCCCACTGCACCACATGGGTGGTGGCGGGGAGCGACCGGCAGAAGGCATTGAGGTCGTCGAGGGTCATGGCGTTACCTATAGCACCTACCCGTAAATGGGGGGAGGCACCTGAGATGTCACCCCTTCAGACCGCGGGCGATCTCCAGCGTGTCGGCCAGCAGCGATTCCGACGTCGGCCAGGCCCCGGCCCCCTTGCCCGTCACATACCAGAAGTCTCCGTTTTCCAGCTCGATAATGGCGCGGTTCTGCTCGCCCTTGGCCCCCACCAGATAGTGATCGGCGGGAAGCTCCTCCAGCTTCATCGACACCTCAAGACCCTTAGACGTCATCATGGCGCGCGCCACGTAGCGCAAGCCCTTGCCCTTGGGGATGACCAGCGATTCCGCCGTGATGGCCCCGACCTCAACGTGCACGGGCGTCACGCCGGGGAAGGCGATTTCGCGCAGCAGGCGCAGCTTGGCCCCCACATCCGTGCCATCAAGATCGGCCGTAGAATCTGGCTCGGCAAAGCCCAGACGGCGCGCCTCATCCATGGCCGCATCGAAGGTCTTACCCGCTTCGACCTGGTCAATCACGAAGTTGGAGGTGCCGTTGACCACCCCGGCAATGCTCTTGATCTTGTGCGACTTGACGGCGCGCAGCAGGGCTTCGATGACCGGGGCCCCGCCTCCGACCGAAGCCGAATAGGTCAGCGCCGCGCCCGACGCTTTCGCCGCGTCCTTCAGCTTGCCCTGAACAGCGGCCACCGCCTGCTTATTGGCAGAGGTGACGCCGACGCCCAGTTTGAGAAACTGCTCCAGCAGTTCCGCCGAGGGCGACACGCCGGTGCCGATATCGACGAACACATCGACATCAGCGCGGGCAAAGTTACGTGCATCCGAGGTAAACTTACCCGCCAGCGGATGGTCGCGGCGCTTCGACGGATCACGCACCAGTACGCGATCGACCTCGATCAGGTCCGACCATTCAAGGCAGCGTTGCAGGAACATCGAGCCGACGCCCCCCGCCCCCATCACCGCTACACGGATCTTGCGCGCAAAGCCCGGCGTCCTGCGTTCCGCCGTCTTGGCCCCCAGCACGGTCTCATACCCGCGCGCCATGCCCGCGACCTCGACCTCCAGCCCGTGCTCGTGGGCGTATTTCATGGCCTTGGCCTGCACGACGGGGAAGGCGATCTTTTCGGCCTCCTCCCACGACAGGGCGGCGTAGGGCTTGGCTGTATCGGGATAGGTATTGGGGTCGATATCATAGACCGCATCGACGTCCTTATTGAGACGCACGCGCGCCTCGACACCGGCCACGCGCAGGGCCTTGCCGATAAAGACGGCGGTCAGGTCCGAGCCGCCCCGCCCCAGAAGCACAGGCTCACCGGCGGCGTTTTCAGCCACATACCCCGGCACCACCACCAGATCGGAGGCTTTCAGGTCGTTGATCAGCACTTCGGTCTTCAGGCTGACCGGCTGAGCATTGAAATGATCCCCTTCAGCGGTCAGACCGATTTCGGCCACCGAACGAAAGCGCGTCACGATCCCCGACCGCTCGCAGGCCATGGCGAACAGGGTCGAGGCCTTCATTTCACCGGTCGCCAGCAGGTGCGGCGTCGCCGAAGAGGCCGAGGCCTGCGTATAGCCAACGGCCAGACGCATAAGCTGGTCTGTCTCACCCTTGAAGGCCGAAATAACGGCAATCACCTTGTGCGCGTCGCGCACATAGCGATAAACCTCGGACACGGCGCGGTGCAGGGCCGCTTCGGAGGTCAGAACCGAACCACCGAATTTCACGACAAGGGTAGACATGTTTTTCAGATCCTTATTCCGATCGCCCTTACGGCAGGCGGGTAAGCATGGCGTTATAAGTCTTTTCAACGAATTCAAAGAAAAAAGATAAGGCGCGCTCCGTTTTTCGTGTTAAGCGCGCGACGACGGAGAGAAGTCGTTGCAACAGTATCTAAAATCATCCGTGAGCCTGAAGGCCTATGCCTGCCTGCTGATCGCCTCGATACTGTGGGCGGGCAATATGGTGTCGGGCAAGCTGGCCGTGGGGCACATCAGCCCGGCCATGCTGTCGGCCGCACGCTGGATACTGGCGGCGCTGGTGATCTTTGCCCTCTCTGTCAAGCCTTTGCGCCGCGACTGGCCCGTCATCCGTCAGCACCTGCCGCTCCTTCTGGCCTATGGCTTCTTCGGTTTCGCGTCGTTCAATATCCTGCTCTACACCGCGCTTGAGCACACCAGCGCCATCAATGTGGTGATCGAAGACGCCGGTATTCCTCTGGTGATTATGGGGCTGAACTACGCGCTTTATCGCATCACAGCGTCGTGGGCGCAGGTCGCGGGCTTTGGCGTTACCGCCATCGGCGTCATGCTGACGGCCACGCATGGCGATCTGCGCAATATTGTGCGGCTGGACCTCAATCTCGGCGATGCTCTGATGCTGCTGGCCGTCATCAATTACGGGGCCTATACGATCGCCCTGCGCTATAAGCCGGCGATCCACTGGCAAAGCCTGATGGCCATTCCGACCATTGGGGCCATAGGGGCCGCCCTGCCCTATCTGCTGTGGATGTCGCGCGATACCGGTATCGTCTGGCCCGATACCACCGGCTGGCAGATCGTGCTCTATACCGGCCTTCTGCCATCATTGGTGGCACAGGTCTGCTATGTGTGGGGCGTCGAGCTGATCGGGGCCAACCGGGCCGGCCTGTTCATCAACACCATCCCGCTGTTCGGGGTGATCCTGTCGGTGCTGATCCTGCGCGAGCCTTTGCACGGGTTTCACTTCTGGGCACTGGCTCTGGTCATTGCCGGTATCGTGCTGGCCGAATGGGGCCGGCCTAAAGCCTCACAACCTACCTAACGCATCCCTTTGACGGCGTTGAAATAAAGTCCGTCGGGCAGCAAGGCCAGAAGTTTGACCATCCGCGTAAAGCCCTTGGGAAAGTGGATTTCGAAGCGTTTGCTGTCCAGTTCGCGGGCAATGGCGCGGGCGGCCTTTTCCGGCGTAATCATCATCGGCATCTCAAAACCGTTCTTGTCCGTCAGGCGCGTTTTGACAAAGCCCGGATTGATGACCTTTATATCCAGGCGGTCGCCATGTTCGGCGCGCAAAGAGGTCGCCAGAGAAATCACCCCCGCCTTGGTGGCCGCATAGGGCTGACCATTCGGCAGGCCGCGATAACCCGCCACAGACGCGCAAAGGGCGATCTGCCCCTTTTCCGCCATGACCGGCAGGGCGGCCTCCACGACATAGAAGGCCCCTTTGAGGTTGGTATCTATAATGCGGCCCATGTCACCGAGGTCGATCTGCCCCAGCTTCATCGGCGTGTAGGCCCCGGCAAAAAACAGCACACGATCAAGCGGCCCCACCGTGTCCCTCAACCATATGGCTGAGCGCGCCACCGCCGGACCGTCCGATACATCCAGCGGCAGGACGCGATGCCCGCGGCCCTTCAGACGTTTGCAGATCGTGTCCAGCGCCTCGGTATTGCGCGCCGACAGGATGATTTCCTCACCCCGCGCCGCCAGCCGTTCGGCCAGTGCCTCACCAATGCCGCTCGAGGCCCCGATGATCCAGGTACGTTTGGGTGTCTTTCGCGGGCTCATGCTTCCCCCAGGAGTTTGGCGCGCAGTGCTTTCGAGGAGGTCCGGCTGCCCAGCCAGATATCGAAGAACAGGCGCGTAAATTGCTTATCGCGGATAGTGCCGATGGAACGGCCATTGTGAATGAACTGGGCGTAACCATCGGCGTTGCGCACACCCGCAATATAGGCCCCCGAAAGGATGTCCGGAAAGATAGCGCTCATTTGCTGCCGCCACTCTTCCAGCCTGGCCCTGTCCGAAAAGCCCTGTTTGCGGATTTCGGCCACCGAATGATCGACGATATGCTTCGCGGTGATGTTTCGGAGGTAGTCCAGCCGCAGGGCAAACGGCTTTTGCGGGTCATAGCGGCCATTGGGCGCGTAGAGGCTGGCGTCAAAAATCGACAGGCCCAGCACACTGTAGCGGCCCTTACCGACCAGCTTGCCGTCAGGCACGCCTGCTGGAACCTCGGCATACACGGCAAAGGAAGTAATCGAGAGGGGCAGAGCACCCAGAGAGGCCAGAACGGCGCGACGTTTGATTTGGGTCATAACGTCATTACGCACCAAGGTCGCAGCCGGATGACCTGTTTATGCGCGTCTTATGCGATACGCGTCATCTCTATCCCCCTCTTGACGACAAAGCCGGCTTGGGCGCATAAGCGCACGTAACTCATCGAGACCAGCCGAGGGACAGGCCCGACGACGCTGGGGCAACCGCCGAATCTTCGGAATGGTGCCAACTCCTGCGGAAGTGCGCTTCCGACAGATGAGAGAAGCGACAGCGGCTGTGTGGCCGTGCCTTCTCCCGACTGGTCCGTTGAGCCCCTGTTTCGCACCGGACCACTGAGCTTTTACCGATATGAGCTTTCTCCAACCCTTGTCCATGCCCGATCTGACCGGTACCGATATCCGCGTCGATATTCCGGACGAATTCCGTTTGCAAAGCGGACAGAAACTCGAACAGACCGACGTGGTCGCACGTCTTTATGGCCCCGCCGATGGCCGCGTCGTGGTGGCTGCCGGCGGCATTTCGGCCGGGCGTATCCTGTTTGCCAAGGAAGATTCCACCGACACTGCCCCCGGCTGGTGGGAGGGCGTGGCGGGCCCCGGTGAGGCGCTGGATCTCAACAGGTTTCGCGTCCTGTCTATTGAATTTGCCCCGCGCCTGCCCGCCTCTCAGGTCTATACCATCACCACGCACGATCAGGCACGTTTGGTGAAGCTGATCCTCGATCACCTTGAGGTCGCTCATGTTTTTGCCTTTATCGGCGCGTCTTACGGGGCGATGATCGGGCTGGCCTTTGCCGAGCTTTATCCCGACTATATCGACCGCGTCTGCTGCATTTCGGCGGCGCACAGGGCGCACCCGATGGCCACAGCGATGCGCGGCCTGCAACGCCGCCTGCTGAAGTTCGGTCTCGATACAGGCCGTGAGCAGGAAGGGATTTCACTGGCGCGGCAACTGGCCATGACCACCTATCGTTCCGAAGCCGAATTTTCCGAGCGTTTTGATGGCCCGGCCCCCGACTGGGCCGGCGAAAACTACACGGTTTGCGGCTATCTGCGGGCGCGCGGCGATGCCTATGCGTCGAACGCCAATCGCTGGATATCCATGTCGGACTCGCTGGATCGTCACCGCGTTGACCCGGCAAAGATCAAAGCGAAGGTGTTTCTGGCCGCCGTCCCGACCGACCGGCTGGTGCCCTATTCCGACATGCAGACCCTACATGAGACGCTGAGAGACAGCGTCTTTATCGACTTCCCCTCACTTTACGGACACGACGCTTTCCTCAAAGAAATCCGTCTGGTGTCCGATATTGTTCGCACATCCCTCAACGATTAGCCCGTCTCCCTTTAGGGAGAACGGGCAGGAATGAACATGTCCAGAAAAGACTATCTCAAAGACGCCAAACCCGGCACCAAGGTCATCAATATCGGCATCGACACGGACCGCGCGCATGGGGCGGTCATGCCGCCGATCTACCTGTCGTCCAACTATTCCTTCGCCGGTTTCGGGCAAAAGCGCGGTTATGACTACGCCCGTTCCGGCAATCCGACGCGTGACATCATCGCCGATGTGATCGCCGACCTGGAAGGTGGCGCAGGTGCGGTGATGACCGCGTCCGGCCTCGCGGCGCTGGACCTTCTGTGGCAGGACCTGCCCAACAAACGTGTTATCGTCCCCCACGACTGTTATGGTGGTACGCAACGACTGCTCAACGCACGCCGTCGTCAAGGATTGATCGAAGTCGTCTATGTCGATCAGGGCGACGATGCGGCTATGGAGTCTGCTCTGTCGCAGCCGGCGGGTCTGTTGCTGCTGGAGACGCCGTCCAACCCGCTGATGCGCGTTATCGACCTCGAAAAGCTGATCGCGCTCGGCCACGCGGCCGGGGCGAAGGTCGCCGTGGATAATACCTTCCTGTCACCTGCCCTGCAAAACCCCATCGCGTTCGGGGCCGATTTCGTCATCCATTCGACGACCAAATATATCAATGGCCATTCGGACGTTATAGGCGGGGCGCTGGTCTGCACCACGGCAGAGGACGTCACCACCTATCGCTGGTGGGCCAATTGCCTCGGTTCGACACCGGGCGCGTTTGACTCCTATATGACGCTGCGCGGCGTGCGCACGCTTCTGGTGCGGGTAAAGCAGCAGCAGGAGTCAGCGCAGGCCATTGCCGAATTCCTCGACGCTCACCCAGCCGTATCGCGCGTCTTCTATCCCGGCCTGCCGTCACACCCGCAGCACGCACTGGCGAAACGTCAGCAAAAGGGGTTCGGAGCCATGATGAGTTTCGAACTGTCGGGCGGACTTGAGGCCGTCAAGCGCGTGCTCGAAGTCGTTGACCTGTTCAGCCTAGCCGAAAGTCTGGGCGGGGTCGAAAGCCTGATCGTGCATCCGGGGTCGATGACCCATGCGGCCATGTCGCCGGAAGCGCAGGCTACGGCGGGGATTACCGAGGGCCTGCTGCGTTTGTCGATTGGCCTCGAAGACCCGACGGACCTGATCGCTGCGCTCGACCGGGCCTTGCAGGTGGCCTGACCCTTCAGCGACCCAGACCCTGAAACCGCTTCAGCTTGTCCGGGTTGCGCACGAAATAGATGGCCCTGGCGCGCCCGTCGTGAGTTTCGATAGTGAGCAGATCGCGGGTGCCATCGGTGTGGTGACTGAGCACCGAAAGGGCCCCATTGGCCTGTACATACTCGACCCGCACCACCGTGTGTTGGCGGAATTTCTGGTAGATACCGACCATGAATTTCAGCACCCGGTCGCGGCCTTCCAGCACATTGAGGGCGGCCGACACCTTGCCACCGCCATCGGAATGGAGCGTCACGTCGCGCGTCAGCAGGGCTTCCAGAGCGCTTACGTCTCCGGACTGCGACGCCTCCAGAAAGGCCTCAAGGAAGGCGCGTTCATCATCGGGCGTAACCGCAAACCGTGCGGCAGGTGTTTTGTCGCGCCGCACCGCCTTGCGCGCCCTTGCCGCCAATTGCCGACAGGCGGCGTCGGAGCGCTCCAAAGTGGCCGCTATGTCGGCAAACCCCACGCCGAACACGTCGTGCAGTAGGAAGGCCGCACGCTCCAGGGGGCTAAGCCTTTCCAGCGCGTAAAGCAGCCCGATTGACAGGTCGTCCGACAGTCCCTCTACGGCCCTTGCGCCCGTGAAATCGCTGATATCGTGCAGAGGCTCGGGGAGCCACGGTCCGACATAGGTCACGCGCTGACGATGCGCCGATTTGAGGACATCGAGGCTGAGCCGCGTCACCACCCGCGTCAGGAAGGCCCGTGGATGTACGACGGTTTCGGTATCGCGGGTACGGATATAGGCCTCCTGCACCACGTCCTCAGCCTCAGCGACGGTGCCCAACATGCGGTAGGCGACGCCGATCAGATAGCGGCGATGACTCTCGAAATCGGCGATCATCCCGCGCTCCTATCTGGCCCGGTCCTGCGGATGGACCTGCCGCAATGGCACAGCGATGCGGTTCCAGCCATTGATCTGCGCGATCAGAAAGGTCAGGTCAACCGCGTCCTTTTCGTTAAATTCAAACCGCATGGCCTCATAATCGGCGTCCGGCGCTTCGGTGGTCGAGATCAAGGTCACGCTCTCAGCCCAGGCCAGGGCGGCGCGTTCACGGGGGGTGAACAGGCCCGACTCGCGCCACGCATCGAGCAGCAGGAGCCGCTTTTCCGTATCGCCATCCTTGAGCGCCTCTTCGCGGTGCATGTGCAGACAGTAGGCGCAATGATTGATTTGCGACACCCGCACCTTGATCAGGTGCATCAGCGACGGCTCGATAGCGGTAGTTTTGAAATAGTCTTCGAGCGCCGCTTTGGCCTTATAGGCTTCGGGGGCGACGGCATAGCCATTGATCCGTTGCGACATAACACGTCTCCTTTTCACCGCCGCTTGGGTGCGGCCTTGAAGGCAAGACGAGCCAGCCGAAGCGGTTGTGACAGGACGCCGAAATTATCTGGTCTTCAGGCGGAAAATCTGACGGCCCGTGCCATCGAAATTAGCCGGGTCGAGCCAAGCCTCATAGGCGGAGCGGATGCGCGGCCACTCAGAATCAACTATTGAAAACCATGCCGTGTCGCGGTTTTCGCCCTTCATCACCATGTCCTGGCGAAAGGTGCCCTCGTAAGTAAAACCGAAGCGTTCCGCCGCCCGCACCGAGGCCAGATTGGCCGCGTTGCACTTCCATTCAAAACGGCGATAGCCCAGTTCGTCAAACAGATAGCACCCCATCAGAAACACAGCTTCGGTGGCCAGTGCCGTGCGTTGCAACGCGCGCCCAAACAGCACGGCGCCGATTTCAGCGCTTCCCTGCGCCTCGCGGATACGCATGAAAGAGGCCATGCCCATGACCACCCCGTGGGCATTGAGGATAACCTGTGTTTCCCAGCCTTCCTGCGCGCGCTTGGCTTCGAAGTCGCGCTCAAAGGCCGCTTCGCCCATATAGGGACCGAGCGGCATATAGCGCCACAAATCGCCATTCCCCTCACCACCGGCGACCGCATAGAGCCCCGCCCGATGACGCGCCCATTCGAGCGGTTCCAGACGGCCATACCGGCCCACAATCGTCTTCGCCGCCGGTCGGGGACGCGGCGTCCAGTTTTCAAGACTCATGGCTTATCCCTACTTCCCTTGCCGCCTAAATCATTTTAGCCATATCGACAACGAAAACCGGGAGCGTTTCATGACCTATTCTGCCGCCACTAAGCGTTACGACGCCATGCCCTATCGCCGCTGCGGGGCTTCGGGCCTGAAACTGCCGGCGATTTCGCTGGGCCTGTGGCATAATTTCGGAGATATTGACGCTCTGGCAACGCAACGCGCCCTGCTGCGCGCGGCTTTTGATCGCGGCGTCACCCATTTCGACCTGGCCAATAATTACGGTCCGCCACCGGGCTCAGCCGAGGTAAACTTCGGGCGCATTTTCGCCGAAGATTTCAAGGCTTATCGTGATGAGCTGATCATTTCATCAAAGGCCGGCTGGCAGATGTGGGACGGCCCCTACGGCTCCATGACCGGTACGCGCAAGCACCTGATCGCGTCCTGCGACCAGAGCCTGAAGCGCATGGGTCTCGACTATGTCGATATTTTCTATTCGCACCGCCCGGACCCGCATACGCCGCTGGAAGAAACCATGGGCGCGCTGGCGACGCTGGTCCAGCAGGGCAAGGCGCTCTATGTCGGTATTTCCAACTACGGCCCGGACCTGACGCAAAAGGCCGCCGATATTCTCAAATCACTGGGGGTGCCCCTGCTGATCAGCCAGCCGAACTACAGCCTGCTGGATCGCTGGATCGAACCGGCACTGCTGGAGACTAACGCGCGCAACGGTGTCGGCACCATCGTCTTTTCACCTCTGGCGCAGGGTTTTCTGAGCGACAAATACCTGAGCGGTCTGCCCGAAGACTCGCGCGCCGCCCGCCTCGACTGGGTGCGCGCCGGACTGACCGACGCCAAGCTGGCCCTGATCCGTCAGCTCAATGAGCTGGCAAAGGCGCGCGGGCAATCTCTAGCGCGCCTGGCTCTGGCCTGGACGCTGAAGGATGAGCGCGTCACCTCGACCCTGATCGGGGCACGTACTGTCGAGCAACTGACCGACAGCCTTGGCGCGCTGGACAACCTCGCTTTCAGTGATGACGAACTGGTGCGGTTGGACCAACTGACGCGCGACGCCCTGCCCGGCATTTTCACGGCTCCGCCGAAGTCCACGGGTCAGGATCTGATCGACAATCCGCATTTCAGAGCCTGAAAAAAAGCGCCGGAGATTCGTTCCGGCGCTCCCTTGTTTTCAATCGGTTAGGCACAAAAATCTATTGCGCGACGATGACTTCGCCCGAAGTGGCCTTGTGGATCAGGGTGACGTTGATATTGCCGCGCGTTGCGTTCGAATAGGGGCAGACGACGTGTGCGGCTTCGATCAGGTCGCGCGCCGCTTCGTCCGGGACGCCCGGCAGGTTGACCTTCAGCGTCACTTCGAGGCCGAAACCGTTAGGGATCTGCCCGATACCGACCGATGCGTCGATCGAGGCGTCGGCGGGAACGGCGACCTTCTTCTGACCGCCGACAAATTTCAGGGCACCGATAAAGCAGGCGGCGTAGCCAGAGGCAAACAGTTGCTCCGGATTGGTGCCTTCCCCGCCGCCACCGCCCAATTCCTTCGGCGTCGAAAGCTTGACCGACAGACGGCCATCGTTGGTGGAGGCGGTACCTTCGCGGCCGCCGGTGGCCGTAGCGTGAGCGGTGTAGAGCGCGGTGATCGAGGTGGTCATGGTCAGGTTTCCTTTGCGGTTGAGGTCGATGAAGAACAGCCAGCGGCGTGTCTGAAACCTAGATAGATTGCGCACAATCTTTTGCCAATTGCATTGCGCGCAATTTAATTGATTTTAAGCGATTATTGTGTTATCCCTTTGCCAAGTCAGGAGAAAATCATGTCCTCGCCTCTCATCCCTGCGGAAATGCGGCTTGAAAATCAAATCTGCTTTGCCGTCCACAGCGCCGCCCACGCCTTTGCACAGGCCTATAAGCCCCTGCTGGAACCCTTGGGCCTGACCTATCCGCAGTATCTGGTCATGCTGCTGCTGTGGGAGAAGGACGACCGGTCGGTGAGTGAACTGGGGACGCCGCTGTTTCTGGATTCCGGCACGCTGACGCCGCTGCTGAAACGCCTTCAGACGCAAGGGCTAATCGACCGCACCCGCGACCCAAAGGATGAGCGCGTCACCCGCATCACCCTGACGGATAAGGGCAAGGCACTGGCTAAACAAGGGCAATCCATTCCGCAGGCCATGCTGTGCGCCATGGGCAATATGGACCTGCCGCACCTGATCGCCCTGCGTGATCAGGTTAAGGCCTTGGGCCAGACCCTGCGCGCCGCCTGACGGAGATTTGGCCGCATTGGCGACACAATGCGACCTGTGGGCAAGCCTCCCTTTTCGACAAACCCGAAACAGATCAATGTAATCACGGTCTAATCACGCAACTATCACGGAACCGTGATTACGCCGTGAAAATGACGTGATTTCAGCGCGACATGAAGGCCGCCGCACTCGACTGCGGCGTCAACCTTCGTTTGGGGAGCCCCTCATGTCACCGCGTTGTTCCGGCCGTCTGGCCGTCGTTTTGCTGTTTGCGTCACTGCTCACTCTGTCGGCCTGTTCCAAACCCGCAGAGGAAGCCGCTCTTACCGAAGAAGCCGCCCCCGCTGACGCCGGTGGCGATATAGCCAAATCAACGCGCGTCGATCCGGCCTCTGTTCCGCAACTGGCCTATGATTATCGCTTTGATCTCAGCGCGCCCGACAAAACGGTCAGCGGCATGATGGAGGGCCATCGTGAGGCCTGCGCCGTGGCCGGCCTTACCACCTGTCAGCTTCTCTCACTGAGCAGTCAGAATACGGGTAAGGAGGGGCAGCTTCACACGCTGACCCTGCGCGCCACGCCGCAATGGATCGGCCTCTTCCGCAAAAATCTCAACAACGAACTGAAGGCCACCGGCGCGAAAATCGAGAGCCAGAGCATTGCCACCGAAGACGTCAGCCTGAGCCTCATTGACGCTGAGGCCCATATCAAAAACCAGATGGCCTTACGCGACAATCTTCAAGCGACGCTGCGCAGCCATAAGGGAAAGATGAGCGAAGTCATCGAGTTAAAGCAGCAACTGGCCACGATTCAGTCGGATATCGACAGCGCGCAAACCGCCGTGGCTACAATGAAAAAGCGCGTGGCCATGTCAAAGCTGACCCTGACCTATCGCCCGGCCTCGGCGGTGGCCGTCGATGGCACTTGGGCGCCTCTGAAATCCGCGCTGTCGGATGTGGGGCCTAACATGATCTCGGTGCTGACCGTGATGGTCGCCGTGGCGGGTTACCTGCTGCCTCTAGGGCTTATCGCCGCGCCGGTCATCTGGTGGATGCGGCGCGACCGTAAAGCGGCGAAACCCACGCGCCCCGAACAGATCTGATTTTGAAAAAAAGCACCGCATCGAAACCGATGCGGTGCCTTTCTTTCCGGGATCGAGACTGCGGCCACCCGCAGCCTCCCCTCCCCCCGATTAGAAGTTGAAGCGCAGACCGGCGACGTAGCGCGGGCCGAACTTTTCGAACTCGATAGGATAGATGGACGTGCCACCGTAACGACGGGCCCCCTGATTGCGCAGGTTCGAACCGTCGAAGAACCATTCGAGATTGTTGTTGATCTGATAACGCACCGACAGATCGACTTCTTCGTCTTCATCCCAGTAGATGTCGCCGTTGTCGGCCGGCATGGCCACACCGTTGACAATTGTGCTGCTGCCGATGTCCTGAATCCAGGCCGTGCGGTACTGATAGGCCAGACGCACGGTCAGACCGTACTTTTCATAGATCAGTTGCAGGTTGTAAACGCCGTCCGAGGTGCCCGGCAGGTCGGCCTTGCGCTCAGGCACGATCACCGGAACTGCCTTGGTGCCGATATTGTAGGCCGGGATGGTGATTTCGGAGTCCGCCAGCGTGGCCGAGGCCTTCACACCGAAACCGCCCATCCATTCCGGCCAGCCCAGACCTTCGACCAGCTTTTCGGCGCTTTGCGACGCGAACAGTTCAACGCCCGACAGCTTGCCCTTACCGCCGTTACGCAGGGTGGTGAGAATGTAGGATGAACGATCCGTGTTGCCGGAGTTCAGGATGTCAGAGCCGAAAGTGCCCGATTGGTTGAACAGCACGTCTTCCAGATCCTTGTGGAAGAAGCCCGCCGACAGGAAACCCGTCTCGCCGTAATATTCGAGATAGGCGTCAAAGCCGGTCTGCTTTTCCGGTTTGGCGTTCGGGTTACCGCCCGAGATCGTCTGATCGCCATCCTTATAGGTAAAGCTCGGACGCAGATCGTCATAGTCCGGACGAGAGGCGGTGCGGTTCAGCGAGAAGCGCGCCTTCAGACGGTCAGTGACGTTCCAGTTCAGGTGCACGCTCGGATAGACAAGCGTGTTATCGCTCGACGTATTCACAAACTTCGACAGGGCGCTGGAATAGGCCTGGCCCTTGTTCTCAATGGACTCGACGCGGGTACCATAGACGATATTACCCCAGTCGAACTGGGTGGTGGCCATGATGTAACCGGCGGTCAGGAACTCCTTGACCATCCAGTAGTTATCCGCCGAGTAACCAGCCTGACGGGTGGCCGCACCTTTGTTGATATAGCTGTCCATCAGCGCGTTGGTGTACGGCTGGTTGGTGTAGCGGAAGGTATAGCCCAGCGGCTGACGGCCCTTATAGGGATCGTCGATGGCCAGATCCCCCCACGACGGGATGGCGATGCCGTTGGCGCAGAAGGAGTTGGCGGGGGCACCCGAGGCCGGGCAGACGCCCGAAGAGTTGAGGCCCGACACGATTTCGTAGCGCTCGACATTGTTCTTCTTGGTGCGCGACGTCGTCAGGGCACCGAACTCCAGCTTGGTGCTGTGACCGAAGACATCCGTTTGACGATCAAAGTCGATCTTGGCGGTCAGGGCCTGCGTATCCTCGCCGCCGGTGTCGCGACGGAACTGCTGAAGCAGCATGGGAAACTGTTCAGCGCTAAGAATGCGCTCGCCCTGGGTGCGAGCGGAGGTCGTGCCCGTGGTGCGGAACAGGCGCACCATGTTCTGATCACCGTTGCGGAAGTCATAAACGGCGGTCGGACGATCGGTGAAGGTCGAGGGGCTCTGATAGGCCGCCGACACCGGGGTGTCGCCACCGTTCTTGCCCAGCGTGTAGTTCAGGCGCCACGACACGTCGAAGCCGTACCAGTCGCGGTGCTCGCCGCCGATGGTCGAGGTAGCCAGGATTTCTTCGGAGTCACGATAGTCGATACGTGAGTTCAGACGCGCGCCGTAGGAGATGCCCGACTTGGGATCGGACGCGTTCTGAACCGCGGCCGTGTCGTAACGCACGCCGGCAGCATTGGTGCCCTGATCGAGACGCACGATCCAGTTGTCGCGCAGTTCGTCATCCTTGAACACAGTGGCGATCAGCGAGGCGAAGATGGTGTTCTTGTCGTCGAACCTGTAGTCGGCGCGGGTCGAGAAGGACGAGTTGTAGCGGGTCAGGCGATAGTTCTTGTATTCGAACTCACGCGCGAAACGGCGGCCCTGATCCGCAACCACCGCCGGCAGGTAGGGATCGGTTTCCCAGTTTTCCGTCGCCATGTTGCGGCGATAGTAGGACCCCTGAGCCACGATGCCCAGCTTGCCGCCCAGGAAGATGTTGGAATAGACGAGGTTGGAGTCGATCTCTTCCCCCCCGCCCAGCGTCACATGGCCGAGCCCCAGCTTTCCGGTGATCTTCTGACCCTTATAGTCGAAGGCGCGGCGCGTGCGGATGTCGATATTGCCGGCGACGGTATCGCCCGGCATGGACGGCACGATGGCCTTCTGGATCGTTACCTGAGAGGCGATAGCCGACGGGATGTTATCGAAACGCGAGTCGCGGCCTTCGGCGGACACAACCGACAGACCGTCGAAAGAGATGGTCGCCCAGCGGCGCGGCATGCCGCGCAGGTTGACGTAACGGGCCTGACCCTGATCGCGCTCCAGACCGACGCCCGGCAGACGGCCGATGGCGAAAGCAATATTCTGATCCGGCAGGTTACCGGCATCGTCCGCCGACAGAACGCTGACCAGCGAGTCCGACTGACGCTGCGCCTTCAAAGCGGCCGCATCGGATTCCGCCAGCGGCTTGCGGGCCTTAACGACGACTTCGGTGACCTCTTCAGCTTCAGCGGCCTGCACGACGACCGGAACGGCCACAGCGGCGATCGGCGCCATGGCAGCCGTCAGCGCGAGAAACTTTTCCAATTTCATAATCTATCCCCAGATTGTCCGCACGACATAGATGTATCGCGCCCGTGACGCAGCCAGTAGGCGCCGGGGATGACGAATGAGATACAGTTTTGCAAAGGTTTTGCGACACCGTCACATTCGTGGCTGAAGTGTGGCATTCCTGCATAGCCCATAGGACGGCATGTATTACATCAGCCCTTTGGGTTTAAAAGAGCAATCCCATCTGAACTCGCATTGACGACCCTCAATGCAATCGTTTTAATTCTTGAAACAGACCTAAAAACGGGCTGCGCTTTTTCAAAAATCGGCTACAAGGCAGCGCATGAATTGTTAAAGGGGATAACTGTATGCTGCCGACCCGGAAATTTAAACTTTTTGCGACAATCTCAACGCTTTGTCTTTTATCCACCGGGTTGTCGGCCTGCCTGCACCCTGAACTGATCTCCGACTCCACCAAGATGACGCAGGGCACGGGGACCCCCGTTCTGGCGGCCGCGGAAACCACTGCGGTCGGCACCGTCAATCTGGACTCGGCGGACGATCCCGAAATCTGGGTCGATCCGTCCGACTCCAACCGCGTTGTGATCTATGGCACCGACAAGAAGGCGGGGCTTTATAGCTACGACCTGAATGGCAAGGTGATCGACTTCCTGACCGTGGGCCCGATGAACAATGTCGATCTGCGTAATAACGCATTGGGCCTGCCGGTTGTCGTCGCCGCCTCTGACCGCGTCGGCAATGGCGTGCGTTTCTTCAAGCTCGATCCGGCCACGCTGAAAACGACGGACTGGGGCTTTGCGCCGCTGGCTACGTCTGAGGCCTATGGTTTCTGCCTCGGCAAAACGACGGCGGGCGATCTGGTCGCCATCATGGTGGGCAAGAACGGCGACGTGGCTCAGGCCACGGTTGGCGTCGCTGCGGGCAAGCCGGTCCTGAGCGAAACCCGCCGCTTCAATGTCGGCACGCAATCCGAAGGCTGCGTGGTCGATGATGCCACACAGACGCTTTACATCGCCGAAGAAAACACGGCCATCTGGATGTACAGCCTCGATCCGGCAACGGGGGCTCAACGCAAGGCCCTGATCAGCCTGCCGTCGGACGTGCTCAAAGCCGATATCGAAGGCCTGACCCTGCTGCGTGACGGCCAAAAAACCTATCTGATCGCTTCGTCGCAGGGCGACTCGGCCTTTGCCGTCTGGCGCGTAGAGGGTGAACCCGCCTATCAGGGCCGCTTCTCGGTCTTCCCCGGTAATGGCATCGACGCCGTGACGGGTACGGATGGCGTCGCGGCCTTGGGCGGGCAGGTCGGTCCCTATGCCAAGGGTATCGTCGTCATGCAGGACGACATGGACACCGAAGGCGAAGCGCTTTCGACCCAGCGTTCACGTCAGAATTTCAAGATCGTGGACTGGAAAGAGATCGAAGCGAAACTCGGCCTGAAATAAAACACAAAGCCCCGCCAACCGGCGGGGCTTTTCTTATACCAACGGCCGAAGATGCTGACCGCATCCGGCCGTTGAAGGAACGATACCAAGAGTCATTTTCAATGACCCTTGGTATTATCCGAGTTCTTTGGAGCGTTTTTGTGCCGCCATCACCGCAGCCGTGACAAGTTCGGTCAGCCCCTGCCCCTCCCGCCGCAGTACCTTCAGCGCCGCTTCGGTGGTGCCGCCGGGTGAGGCGACCTTGCGGATCAGGTCTTCGGGGTCTTCGCCCGTCTGATCGAGCAGATTGGCCGCCGAAATCAGGGTGGCGCGTGCCAGTGTTTTGGCATCCGCCGCCGTCAGACCGGTTTCCAGCGCCGCCTGCTCCAGCGCCGCGACAAAGGCATAGACATAGGCCGGCCCCGAACCGGAAACGGCGGTCGCCGCGTCGATCAGGTCTTCGTTGTCCAGCACCACCGTCGCCGCCATCGGTGAGAAGAGATCGGAGGCCGCCTGCAAGGCCACGCCCTCCGACGCATAGAGGCTTGCTACGCCCTTACCGGTCGCGACACCGGTGGTCGGCATAACGCGCGCGACTTTCAGCGGCGCAAACACGCTGCTGAGGTCTTCGGTCCGCACCCCGGCCATCACCGAAATCAACGTCGCATTCGGGTTGAGGTTGCCGTCAAGAATTTGCGCCGCCCCGCGCCAGCTTTGCGGCTTGACGGCGATGATGACGGTGAAGGCGTCGCGCCACACTTCCGGCGACGGGTTAAGCCGCGCCCCCAGACCCGCATAGGCGTGGGCTTCTTCGCCGGGATTGAGGTCGAGAATGATCAGGTCGGACGGCGCGATATGCCCGGCCGCACGCATCCCCTTGAGCATGGCCGACCCCAGCGCCCCCGCGCCAATTAGAAGTATGGGTTTCGCCAGCATTGATGGACCTCAATAAATCTTGAATAAAATGCGAAAAATGCCGACGGGCCGCCCCGAGGCATTTTTCACCGTACAGACCACACAAAAGTACCCGAAGGGCAACTTTTGTGTGAGCGATTAGGCCTCTCCGATTGTCTCAAACAAGCAGGCTTCCAGCGCCGCTTCGGCCGTGGGCGCGCCCTTGAACAGGAAGTCGAAGGCCGGATAAAAGCGATCCACGGCTTCGGCGGCAACATTGATCATGTGCGCCGTCTGCACCTGACCGGGGCGTTCCATCGGGCTCGACAACAGGGTATGGCGGAAGACGATATCGGCGGGCAGACGCCCCGCTTCGCGCATTCCTTCTTCGTCCTCATAGATTTCAAAGTGGCCGAACCAGACACGCTGATTAACCAGCGACAGCAACTGATGGATCGGCGCCACCTTTGCCGGATCGAAGCGCAGGTCGAGCGACGAACACAGTTGCAGGCACTCCCCTTCCGGACGGCAGGAGAACCACATGTCGTGCGACTTCCACAAGCCCGCCAGCGAGAACAGCACCTCGCCATCGGGCGTCCGCTCAAAGGTCAGGCCTTCGTCGGTGAGGATGGCTTCGACCAGTTCGAGCGGGTCGGAAGTCGTGTCGGTATAATCAGCCTGAGGCAGGTCCATGAGAGATACGGGTGTCCTGAGAGAGGTCCAGAGGGCGGGATTACTCGGCCTTGGATTTGAGGCTCTGGATTTCCAGCTTCAATGCGGCGATTTCGGCCAGCATGACCTCCTTCATCGCCTCGAATTCATCGCGGCGGATAAGGTCCATATCGGCGACGAAGCGGTCGCCCTGGGCGCGGAAGGCGGCCTTGGCCTCGTCACCGGCGGCCTGAGCCAGAGACATGGCGCTGGTCGAGAGCTTGGCGAATTCGTCGAGGAAGGGGTTTTTCGACTGCATGGGAAAATCCTTGCGGATAAAGGCCCGGAAAGAGCCTCAAATGAGTTGTCACACTGTGCGCATATAGTGCGAATGGCGACTGAAAGAAAGTTTTTCACGATTCTTGCCCCCCTTCGATGATTCCTTTAGGTCATTGAATACAGTTCACAGGTTTCTGAGCATGACCCTGCCCGACATTGATCCCGTCCTTTTGCACATAGGGCCGCTGGCCCTGCGCTGGTACGCTCTGGCCTATGTTGCGGGTATAGCGGTGGGCTGGTGGTACCTGACGCAACTGATCCGCAAGGAGTCTTTGTGGGCGCCCTACCCCGCGCCCCTGTCGCGCGAAAACCTCGAAGACCTGATTATCTGGATGGCGCTCGGTATCATTCTGGGCGGTCGCATTGGCTATGTGCTGTTCTACGATCTGGCGCCCATCCTGAAAAACCCGCTGCAATTCTTCAAGGTATGGGAAGGCGGCATGTCCTTCCACGGTGGCTTTATCGGGGTCTGTATCGCGGGCGTGCTTTATAGTCGGCGTCACCGCATCAACCCGTGGACCCTGGGCGATCTTCTCTCCTGCGCCGCGCCCATCGGTCTGTTCTTTGGCCGCATTGCCAATTTTATCAATGGCGAACTGTGGGGCCGTACCACAGACGCCCCATGGGGTATGGTCTTCTGTAACAAATATCTCCTTCAGCAATATGGCGGTGTCTGCCCGGCTGGCTATCTGCCGCGCCACCCCAGCCAGCTATACGAGGCCGTACTGGAAGGGATCGTGCTGTTTGTCGTCGGCTATCTGCTGGTGCACGTCTGGCGCAGGCTGCGTCAGCCCGGCCTGATCATGGGCGTATTCGTTGCGGGTTACGGCCTTGCCCGCGTGCTCGTCGAATTTGTGCGCGAACCCGACGCCCAGATGCTGCCCTTCTTCAAACACGTCATCACCATGGGGCAGACCTTGTCGCTGCTGATGATCATTGGCGGCGGCATCGCCATCTGGCTGGCCCTGCGCGGCAAGACCCTGCCCGCCGGATTTACGGCGACACTTGAGACGAAAGCGCCTGATGGCCTCGCTTAAGACACGCCTGATCGAGCAGATAAGGCTCGAAGGCCCGCTGACCATCGCCGACTATATGTGGGCCTGCCTGTTCGATCCGCAGGAAGGCTATTACGCCACGCGCCCGGCTCTGGGTGAAGAGGGCGACTTTATCACCGCGCCCCTGGTGTCGCAGATGTTCGGTGAACGCCTCGCCCTGTGGGCCATGCAGGCGTGGCAGGATATGGGCGCGCCCGCCAAGATTCGCGTCCTTGAAATCGGCCCTGGCGACGGCACGCTGATGAGCGACCTGCTGAGGACTTTTCGCGCCCTGCCCGCCTTTGCGCAGGCCGTCGAGATCGGTCTGATCGAGCCTTCGCAGCCTCTGCGCGCCGTACAGACGGCCAGACTGGGTGAGGTGCGCCACTACGACAGCCTCGACCAAGTGCCGACCGACGCGCCTCTGCTGATCATCGCTAATGAGGTGCTCGACTGCCTGCCGGCGCGGCAATTTCAATTGACGCCCGACGGCTGGTATGAGCGCTGCGTTGGCCTGCACGAGGGCGAGCTGGTCATCGGCCTTGTCCCCGCACCGCAGGATTTCACCGCCCCCTTCGCCGCCGAAGTGGGTCAGGTCTGCGAAGTCTCTCTGGCACAAAACCGCCTGATCGAGGCGGTGGGCGCGCTGATCCACGAGGCGACCGGAGCAGCGCTGTTTATCGACTACGGCCGCGACCGCCCCGAACCCGGCGACACGCTTCAGGCCCTCTATCGCCACCAAAAGACCGATCCGCTGGCCGACCCCGGCGCGCACGACCTGACCCAGTGGGCGGATTTTCCGTCACTGGCGGTGACGGCGCTGAATATGGGACTGGGGGTCAGCCAGATCACACCTCAGGGTGTTTTCCTGCAACGCCTCGGCATTATCGAGCGCTTTGACGAATTGCGCGCAAAAAACCCGGAAGACACCGACCGGCTGGCGCGGCAGGTGCATCGCCTGATCGCGGCGGAGGAGATGGGCGAACTGTTCAAGGTGCTGGCCATCCATTACCCCCGCGACCTGCCGCTGGCAGGCCTTGCGCCCATTCACGCCGAGGCCTAGTACAGCTTAGCCTTCATACCTCCCCAGTTTACTGGGGAGGGGACCGCACGAAACGAAGCGGAGATGCGGTGGTGGGGGCTCTTAATTTCACAGGCACTATAATGACCCTGCCCCGTATCCTGCACCCGCTCCTTGACCTGCCGAATATCCAGCACGGCTTTTTCACGCGGCTGGGCGGCGTTTCACCCTTCCCCTACGAGTCGCTGAATGTCGGGCAAGGCTCCAAGGACACTCGCGACAATATCCTTGAGAACCGCCGTCGCGTCGCCGCCAGCTTTGGCCAGCCGGAGGCGCGTCTGCTCAACTGTTATCAGGTGCACTCCAAAATCGCCGTGACGGTCGATGGCCCGTGGCCAACGGAAGACCGTCCGGAAGCCGATGGTCTGGTCACCACCACCCCCGGCCTGATTTTGGGGGCTTTGTCAGCCGATTGCGCCCCCATCCTGTGGGCCGATCCGGTCAATGGCGTCGTCGGAGCCTGCCACGCGGGCTGGAAGGGCGCGCTGGGCGGCATGATCGAAGCCGAATACGCAGCACTTCTGGCAAAAGGGGCCGAAGCCCGGCACCTGCGCGCCGTCATCGGCCCCTGCATCGCGCAGGCCTCCTATGAGGTGTCGGCCGATTACGAAGAGACCTTCTGCGCACAAGACGCCGACAGTGCCGCCTTCTTTATTGCGGGTAAGACCGCCGACAAGCGCTATTTCGACCTGCCGGGCTTCTGCATGATGCGGCTGAAGCGGCTGGGCCTGACGCAGGTTGCGACCACGGGCCACGACACCTGCGCCGAAGAGGCCCTGTTCCATTCCAACCGCCGGGGCTTCCTGCGGCAGGAGCCGGACTATGGCCGCCTGATCAGCGCCATCATGCTGCGCCCCTGAGACTATGACCCGAGCCTGTGAAACGATTAAGCGTCGTCGCCCTGTGGACGCAGGACCGCAACCCCGCTCAATCCAGTCAGAATTTTAAGGATTTACGACGAATCGGGCTTGCCCCACGGATCGCACCTGTTAAAAGCCGCCGCATGTAAAACACGCACGTGTTTCCCACCCTGCCGCCCCACAGGTTCCCCATGAAATTGCTATCGGCCAATTCCAACCGACTGCTGGCTCAGGCCATCGGCGACTATCTCGACATGCCCCTGACCAAGGCGCGCATCGAACGCTTCGCCGACAAGGAAATCTTCGTCACCATCGACGAAAACGTGCGCGGTGAGGATGTGTTTGTCATTCAGTCCACCAGCTATCCGGCCAATGACAACCTGATGGAGTTGCTGATCTGCATCGACGCCCTGACGCGGGCTTCGGCCAAGCGCATCACCGCTGTCATCCCCTATTTCGGCTACGCCCGTCAGGACCGCAAGACCGGCGGCCGCACCCCCATTTCGGCCAAGCTGGTGGCCAATCTGATCGTGCGCGCCGGCGCGCACCGCGTCCTGACCATGGACCTGCACGCCGGTCAGATTCAGGGGTTTTTCGACATCCCGACTGATAATCTGGTGGCTATTCCCTTCATGGCCAAGGACATCAAGGCCAACTATCCCAATGCCCATGAAATCATGGTCGTATCGCCGGATGTCGGCGGCGTGGTGCGCGCCCGCGCTCTGGCCGACCGTCTGGGCGGTGATCTGGCTATCGTGGACAAGCGTCGTCCGCGCGCCGGCGAATCCGAAGTGATGAACATCATCGGGGACGTGACCGGCCGCAACTGTATCCTGTTCGACGATATCGTCGATTCCGGCGGCACACTGGTTAATGCGGCCAAGGCGCTGATCGACCGTGGGGCGACCTCGGTTTCCGCCTATATCAGCCATGGCGTCCTGTCCGGCAAGGCCATGGAGCGCGTCGAAACTTCGGTGCTCAAGGAACTGGTCATCACAGACTCCATCGAAGCGCCGGAACATGTGCGCAACCACCCCAAGGTCCGCATTGTGGGCGTTGCCCCGCTGATCGGCGAAGCGATCCGCCGCATCGCCAACGAAGAGTCCGTTTCCAAACTTTTCGACTGATCGCACGGTCCATTGCCCACCGCCAAAAGGGCGTCTTTTCAGACGCCCTTTTTATTTTAAATTAGGGCGATATTAACCCTGTCGCGCAGCGCGCGTCTCACAGAAATGTTATTTCCATTTTCCGGCGACTCACGGACGTGCACGGTTAAAAAAGCCATATTTTTGGCGCTTTTATGAGGACTTCTGCTGTCAGTTGAATTATTCCTGACAGCCTTGTGGTCGGCCGTTTTGCCGGTATCATGCCCTCGCCGTCCGGGTGGGGCAAATGGTCCGACCCGTAGCACCTGACATAAAGAACAGATGTGCAGACGCTTTGGCGCAGCCTCTGTTTTTCTGCGCCCGGGGGCCCAGCCCCGACAACCGACGTCTCGCATTTCGCCCGCCGCTTCGGGCATCCGTTTTGGGGAGTTTAGTATGAAATTCACGACCGGAACCGGCCGCAGGCCGATCTTCTTGGCCGTCACTGCGTCGATTATGGCGCTCAGCCTGGCCGCCTGTCAGACCGATGCACCGCCTCCCGCGCCTCCCCCGCCACCGCCCGCATCCGCTGGCCCGCCGGTGTCGCTGGCCCCGGCCATTTCGGATGCCGCTTCGGTCTATGTCGCCTATGTCGAACAGGCGCGCGGCATGAGCCCCGATTTCAACGACGCCTCCATGGTTCAGGCCAAGCTGAGCCAGGGTGCCTCCTATGAGCCCAAGCAACTGGCGCGGGGCGCGATCGCCTATGCCGCCATCGTCGCCATGCAGGAACCGGCCTTCCGCTCACAACTGCGCGCCTATGCCGCCGACGCGACCGCCCGTCAGGAACTGGTGACCAAGCTGTTCAGCAACCCCGGCTATGCGGCGGGCATACCCGGTGCCAATATTGCCGCGCGACGCGTGATCCTTGCCCTCTCTTCGGACGGCGAAATGCTCTACACCAAGGGCACGGCGATGAAGCAGGCGGCCTACGCGATCCAGAAGCAGGCCTGGTCCAAGGGCGTGCTGAGCGATCCGGCGGGCCGTCTGGCCGCCACCAAGCTGTCGTCCTCAACCAGCCGCGGCGTCGTTTCCGATCAAAGTGCGAAGCTGCTGACGGCCGCCCTGACGGGTGAAGGCCTGACGACCCGCGCCAATACGGGCGGGGCGACGGCAGATGCGGCCGCCTATAATGCCACAGCTTCGTCCGGTTCGGCCGCACAACCGCTGAGCAGCACCGGCACCGCTGCGGGGTCTTTCGATCACGAGGCCCTGTTCAACACGCCCTATACCTACGGCGTCAACCGTGCCCTGGCCATCGCGGCCATCTCCATTCTGGGCGAAGGCACTGGTCCCAATGAAGAGGCCGTCATAGCCCTGCTCAACGAACAGAAGGCCCCGCGCTGCCTTGGCGAATCAAAGCTGAACCTCAACCAGTGCCTGGCGGCGTCGCGCTTTCACTTCGACGACGTCTTCTGTGTCGGTCAGCACATCATGATGGACACCGGCAACTGCATCGGCGAACTGTCCTCCAATGCCCTCAACCTGTCGCCGGACCGCGAGGTCACGCTGAAGGCTGACGGCACCGAGGAACTGAAATACGCCAATGCCAAGCCGTATCTGAAGCCGGAGCCAGTCAAGAAAACGGCCTCAAAGAAGACCTCCGGCAAAAAGGCATCCACGCCGGCCAAGAAGAAGTCGTCTTAGGCGTCATGAGGGAAACCCGTTTCCCTCATGAGCGGCTGTCTTTAATATATCGAGGAAAAATCCCTCAGGGCGACCACAGAAAGCCCTTGAGGGATTTTTCGGCTTTCGGGCAGCCGCGACGCGCCGTTTTGCTATCAAAACCACAAATTTGATGGTTTTCGGCGGTTGCGTATCGGGACGTTAGCGTGTATCTACGCGCCCTCTTGAGATTTTCGGGGTCTCCCCCACGCCGTGTCCATTGTGTTGCCCGCGCCTCCCTTACGGAGGTTTCAGAGGGCGGGCATTGAAACCGACGCGGCGCATTTTGTTTGAGGAACAGGCTAATGGCCGATATCGTACTAGACGTTGAAATCCGTGAGCGCACCGGCACCGGCGGCGCCCGCGCCACCCGCAATGAAGGCAAGGTTCCGGGCATCCTGTACGGTGGTGACAAGGCTCCGGTGGCCATCGCCGTGAAGCTCAATGAATTCCGCAAGGCGCTCTACACGGGCAAGCTGGCCGGTCACCTCGTCACGCTGAAGTACGGCGAAGAGACCCAGAAGGTCATCGCCAAGGCGATCGACTTCCACCCGGTCACCGATGTGCCGGTTCACTTCGACCTCTATCGCGTCGATGAAACCCAGACCATCAAGATCAACGTGCCGGTTCACTTCAAGAACCACGACGCCTCGCCGGGCCTGAAAAAGGGCGGTGCCCTGACTGTGGCTTTCCACGAGCTGGAAATTCAGGTGCCCGCCGGTCACATTCCGGAAGACGTGATCGTGGACCTGTCGGGTCTCGACATCGGCGCTTCGGTCCACGTCGGCGATCTGAGCCTGCCGTCGGACGTCACCGCCGTTCAGGGCAAGGACGTCGTGATCGCCTCGATCACCGCCTCGGCCGCTGAAAAGAGCGAAGAAGCTTCCGCCGAAGCCTGATAAGGGCTTTTACACGGAATAGGATAAAGCCCTGTCCTTACCCTAAGGACAGGGCTTATTTCTGTGTGCAACCCGACGAATCCGCTCCGGGTCTGTGCATTTCGGCATGTTCGTTCTGCCATTTTTTTGATTAGATCACCGTTCATTGAGTACGGAATCGATTTGAGCTGATCGGAGCCCGCCTTGTTTCTTGTCGTTGGTCTTGGCAATCCAGGCACGCAATATGCGAAGAACCGGCACAATATCGGCTTCATGTTTATTGACCGCCTGATCGACAGCCCCGACTTCGGTCCGGTGCGCAAGAAGTTTCAGTCCGAAGTCGCCGAAGGGTCGGTCGATACGCCCAAGGGGCCGGCGAAGATACTGGCCATGAAACCGCAAACCTTCATGAATCTTTCGGGTAATGCGGTACTGGAAGCGGCGACCTTTTATAAGATCAAACCCGACCACATCCTTGTATTCCATGACGAACTGGACCTGGCACCGGGACGCTTCCGGCTGAAAATGGGCGGTGGCCATGCGGGCCATAATGGTTTACGTTCCATTATGGGACATCTGGGGCCGAATTTCGTGCGCGGGCGCATGGGAATCGGGCACCCCGGACAAAAGGAACTGGTACATAGCTGGGTCTTGTCGGACTTCTACAAGGCCGAGGACTGGGTTGAGCGTTTGTGTGACGCCTGCGTCAAGGCGCTACCTCTGGCGCTCTTGGGGGAAAGTGAAAAATACATGACCGAAGTGATGCGTTTGAGCCCGGCTCCGAAATTCGATCCTAAAAAAGTCGTTCAGTAGGACTTAGAAGGTTAGACGATGCCGACCGCGCCTCAAATCGTTCTGACGACCTTTGGTTCGCTGGGGGATCTGCATCCCTTCATGGCGTTGGGCCTTGCGCTGAAACGCCGTGGGGTGTCTGTCGTCCTGGCCTCGCACCCCGACTATGAAGGCAAGGTCGAAGCCGCCGGATTGAAATTCCTTGCCTGCGGCCCCAGCATGGAAACCTATCGCCAGAATCTGGGCATAGATGCCGCGCAGATCATCCGCCATTTTTCGCAAGACCACGGCTTCATGCTGAAGCATCTCGTGGCCCCCTATATCGAGCAGGGACTGTCGGAGTTGCGGCCCATTGTGCGGCAGGCCGATCTGGTCGTTTCCTCCTCCTATGCCTATACGGCGCATCTGGCGGCGCGCCTCGAAGGCCGCCCCTTCTCGACCGTCGCCCTGCAACCGGCTGTCATGTTGTCGGCCTATGATCCGCCCAAGCTGAAGGACGCGCCTCTGGTGCTGTCGCCGCGTACCGAACTGGGGCGGCAATATAACCGCGCCATCTTCTGGATCGGCGAAAAGAAGCTGGCGGGCTGCCTCGCGCCCATCCGCGCCATCTACGCCAAATACGGCATCGACATGGAGATCGGCCTCGGCGGGGTACAGTCGGATCAGATGACGCTGGGCCTCTATTCGCCCCTCATCGGCGATGTGGCGCCGGACTTCCCGCCGCATACCGAGATCGTCGGCTTCCCCTTCTTCGACTCGGAAGACGGTCGTCGTAGCGAACTGCCGCCGCAGTTGGAAGCCTTCCTGTCCGCCGGTCAGGCACCACTGGTTTTCAGTCTGGGCTCTACGGCGGTCTATGATGGCGAGGACTTCTACCGCACAGCGGTCAAGGCGGCAAAGGCGCTGCGTCAGCGCGCCGTGCTGCTGGTCGGCGGTCAAAGCCCGCTGCTCAATGACGACTTCGGACCGGATATTCTCTGCGTCCCCTATGCGCCGCATTCGCTGCTGATGCCGCGCGCCCGCGTCAATATCCATCATGGCGGCATCGGCTCCACCGCTCAGGCCCTGCGCGCCGGGCGGCCGCAACTGGTCACGCCGGTTTTTGGCGATCAGTTTGACAATGGCCGCCGCATCGAGCGTCTGGGGGCTGGCCTGTCGATCACCTTTGACCGCTGGCATAAGCACTCGGCCATTCGTCTGCTGGATCGCCTGCTCTCGGACACCGCCTTCGCCGGCAAGGCCGCCTCTGCGGCCGCCGTCGTGGCGCAGGAAGACGGGGCCGAACGCGCCGCCGAGCGCCTTATGCAAAGCCTGTCGGTGACGGTTTAATTATACCTCCCCAACTTGTTGGGGAGGGGGACCGCACGAAGCGAAGCTGAGATGCGGTGGTGGGGGTTTTTAAGTCAATGACTTGTTACCCACCTGCTCATATCTTCCGCAGATCGAGATCCTGATAGTCGAAGCTGAAATCGGCCAGCGGCGAATAGGCCACCAGCTTCATGCCTGCGACCTTGCCGTCCTTTACCTCGAACGTCACCACGGCGTCCTCGCCCCAGCCGACAGGGAAGCGCGTGCGGAAGACGTCCGGCCCGAACACCTCCAGCGACCCTTTCAGGCGCGGCGTGCGGGTGAAATCCAGCATCAGGCGCGCCGTCTTGCCCTTGCCGCTCACCGCCACCGTCACATCGCCGTACCAGGCATCCCGATAGGTGCCGGCATAGGCCGACAACGGCAGGGACGGTCCGCCCGGCTGGACTTTCGGCGCATCGGCCAGCGCCTTATCCGCCGCCTTGGCCGTGCCTTCGACGGCCGCCTTCAGCCAGTCGTAGGCGGGCGCCCCGATCAGCAGGTCGAGAATGGCGTTGCGAATCTGCCCGCTCGCCCCATCCTCGACATTGGTATAGACGGCGACCGCTATGCCCTTTTCCGGCAGCAAGGCCTGCTGCGTTACCTGCCCGACCAGCCCGCCGGAGTGCGAGACCAGCCGCAGCCCGCGATAATCCTGAATGAACCAGCCCAGACCATAGGTACGAAACAAAGCTGCGGTCGGCATCTCCGGCGTCGGCCCCGCTCCGGCCCCGACCATCGTGTTGGGCTTCCACATTTCGCGCGACGAGGCCTCGGAAAACAGCCGCTGACCGTTGGGCATCACGCCCTTTTTCAGTTGCGTATGCAGCCACGGCAATATGCCCGCCACGCTGGTGACCAGCCCCGCCGCCGGTGAAAAGGACAGGGTCTCTTCGGGTAACACCACCTTATAGTCGCCCATGCCGCGCAGCGGGCCGGTCAGGCGCGCGTGACGCCCGGCCACATTGTTCCTGGTCACATTGGGCCAGCCCAGCACCGTATCGGCCATGCCCAAGGGCGTCAGCAGACGCTCGGTCACAAAGCGCTCATAGGTCTGACCCGACACCCGCTCGATGACCAGACCGGCGATGGTGAACATGACATTGTTATAGGCATAGCCCGAACGGAACGGGTATTGCGGCTTGAGGAACGACACGCCCTTGAGCTGATCCTCTCGCGTGTGGTCCGACTCCGGGAACAGCATCAGATCGCCCTGCCCCAGACCCAGTCCGGCCCGGTGCGACAGCAAATCCCGCACCGTCACCAGCGGTGTCAGGGCCGGGTCGTACATCTTGAATTCGGGGATATAGCGCACGACCGGCGCGTCCCATTCGACCTTTTTCTCTTCGACCAGCAGGGCCAGAGCCGCCGCCGTAAAGGCCTTGGTATTCGACGCGATGCCGAACTGTGTATGCTCATCGACCTCGTCAGGCTTGCCGAGCGTGCGAACACCATAGCCCTTAACATAGTCGGGCTGACCGGGCCGGATGACGGCGACGGCCACGCCCGGCAGGGCAAACTTCGCCATAAAGGCTTCGACAATGGCGTCGATCTGCGCCGTGTCGGAGGTCTGCGCAACGGCCGGCAGGGCCGTCGCCGCGGCAAGGCCCGCGCTAAGGGTGAGGAACGAACGGCGGTCGGTGCGCAGCATGGTCATATCCTTGCAATAGATACGACAGCCTACTCCGCGTCATTTCGGTTACGCAAGCATATCCGCCTCTAAACCACTGGCCATTACCGGGAAAATGCGTTAGGCAGCGGGCCAATTTCTCTCTTTTCCGCTTGGAATCCCATGGCCCTGAAAGTCGCAATCGTCGGTCTGCCCAATGTCGGCAAGTCCACCCTGTTCAACGCCCTGACCCAGACCGCTTCGGCCCAGGCTGCCAACTACCCCTTCTGCACCATCGAACCGAACACAGGCGAAGTGGCCGTGCCGGAGCCGCGCCTTGAGGTGCTGGCCAAGATCGTCGGCTCGAAGGAAATCATCCCAGCACGCATCAACTTCGTCGATATTGCCGGCTTGGTGCGCGGCGCGTCGAAGGGCGAAGGCCTCGGCAACCAGTTCCTCGCCAATATCCGCGACTGCGACGCCATCGCCTTTGTGGCCCGCTGCTTCGTCGATACGGACATCACCCATGTCGAAGGCCGCATTGACCCGCTGGCTGATCTGGAAATCATCGAAACCGAACTGATGATCGCCGATCTGGAATCCCTGGAAAAGCGCCTGCCACAGCTTGAAAAGCGCGCCAAGTCAGGCGGCGACAAAGACGCAGCCCTCACGGTGTCGCTGATCCATGCCGCTCTGGCCGAACTGCGCGATGGCCGCCCGGCCCGCGTCGCCTACGAGAAAGGTAAGATCAGCAAGGAAGACACCAAGGCGTGGGAGATGCTGCAACTGCTGACCTCCAAGCCCGCCCTGTACGTCTGTAACGTCGATGAGGCCTCGGCTTCGACGGGCAACGACCTGTCGGAAATCGTCTCCAAACGCGCCGCTGCCGATCACGCCAAGTCGGTGGTCATTTCGGCGCAGATCGAATCGGAAATCGCGCTGCTCGATGCCGATGAGCGTCAGGAGTTTCTGGAAACCCTTGGCCTCGAAGAACCGGGCCTCAACCGCCTGATCCGCGAAGCCTATGCGCTGCTGGGTCTGCAATCCTACTTCACCGTCGGCCCCAAGGAAGCGCGCGCCTGGACCATCCATGTCGGCGATACCGCGCCGCAGGCCGCCGGCGTCATCCATACGGACTTTGAAAAGGGCTTCATCCGCGCCGAAACCATCGCCTATGAGGACTTCGTGAAGTTCAACGGCGAAGCCGGCGCCAAGGAAAACGGCAAGTTCCGTCAGGAAGGCAAGGAATACATCGTCAAGGATGGCGATGTGATGAACTTCCGCTTTAACGTATAGCAGGGGCACGGCCCCTGCACCCGTTACGGGGAGTAGATGGAGACGTCTCGGTGAGGTATCGGGGTTTGGGGCCTGCGGCCCCAAGTCTTAGATTTCTTCGTGAAGATATTCTATAAACGCCTTCATGCGGGCGTGGCGCAGGTCGGCCATATCGCGGCCAGCGGCGGTCTGAAACCCGGATTTCAGCTTGAACAGCTTGGTTTCAAAGTGGTCGAGCGCGAAGCTGAGGTCGTCCAGTTCGCGCTCCTCGGCCTTGGGGTCGAAAGGATCGTAAAGGGCGCTGTTCATGCGCCCGGCCGTGTAGAAACAGCGTGCAATACCGACAAAGCCGATGGCGTCCAGACGGTCGGCGTCCTGCACGATTTTGGCTTCCAGCGTTTCCGACGCGACATTGGCACTGAATGAATGGGTCAGGATGGCGTGGGTGGCGGCCTCTCTGCGGGCGGGTTCCCAGCCCAGAGCTGCCAGTATCTCGCCGGCCTTTTCCGCAGAGAGGCGCGAGGCTTCGGCGCGCAGCGGGGAATTTTTCTCGACCTGAACGCAGTCGTGCAGCAGGACCGCCGCCGCCACGATTTCGGCCTCACCGTTTTCGGCGGCACACAGGGTCATGGCGACCTTGAACACGCGCTGGAGGTGTGACACGTCGTGCGAACCGTCGTCACTGCTGCCCAGAACGTGCGGCAACAAGGCCTCGGCCAGAGCCTCATGCGGCGCAAAGGACGGTGCCAGACGCGCGGCCATCATCTTTTGCAGGGCCTGCGCATCAGGAAACCGGCTGGTGCCTTTGGAAACGGGTTGGGTCTGACAATCCATGGACGACTCGATACTGTCCCCTGCCTCGGCCTGATCTGTAGCACGCGATCATAAAGGAATGTGCCCTTTTACACCCGATGAGCGATCACTTTTTGAATCCCCCAACAGAAAAAGCCCCCGGCGAACCGAGGGCTTTGTCGTCAAGCGTCGTCATGACGAGTCGAAAATGACTGGCTTCCGAGAACCGAAGCGGAGCGTACATCAGTACGTGAGCATCGGATCGCAGGAAGACGGTCGTTTGCAGACCGTCAGGGCGGCGCGTCAGTGTTTGCCGTGCCAGAGCTTGCGGTACGCCGCATAGGTCACGCCGGCGAACAGCAGCAGATAGATCAGCACACCTACGCCGGTCTTCTTGCGAAGCGTCGCGTGCGGATCACCGGCCCACTCCAAGAAGGCCGCGACGTCGGCAGCCATCTGATGCGTGGTGGCCTTGGTGCCGTCGTCATAGGTGACCAGATCGTCCTTCAGCGGCGGGGCCATGGCCAGCACGCCACCGACCGGCACCTTGTGCGGGTCGCCCGACCATTGCGTGGCCAGAGAGCCCGCCATGAAGGGGTTATAGTGCTGGCCTTCCTTGACTTCGAGGCCCTTGGGCGGGGCAACGTAGCCGGTCAGCAGCGAATAGACGTAGCGGGCACCGCCGTGGCGCGCCTTGGTGATCACCGAGAGGTCCGGCGGGATGGCCCCACCGTTGGAGGCCGCCGCCGCGTAAGAGTTGGCGAACTTCTTGGGGAAGTGATCGGAAGGCGTCGCCGGACGGGTGATGGTGTCACCCGTTTCGGTGTCGATATCCGGCACTTCGAACTCCGATGCGATCTGCTTGACGATCGGGTTGTCGTTCGGGTTCTTGTACTTCTCGTCGTAGAAGGGACCGTCCTTCTGACCGAGGTTACGGAACGACAGCAGCGTCGCGGCGTGACAGTTGGAGCAGACTTCGCGGAACACCTTGTAGCCGCGCTGGAGCTGGCCCTGATCGAAGGTACCGAACGGCCCTTCGAAGCTGAAGCCTTCCTTGGGCGCGTGCGGATGCTTGGCCCCACCGGCTGCAAAGGCCGGTGCCGACAGAGCGAGGGTGGCGGCAATAGCGGCCAGTCCCAGAGCCTTAAGGCCTTTTGTCATAATAGCGGACATGTGACTTAAGCCCCCTTCTTCTTCGCGTGTTCGGCGAGGATGGCCTCGCTGATGGATGCCGGAACCGGCAACGGATCTTCCTTCAGGCCGACCCACGGCATGATGAGCAGGAAGAAGGCGAAGTAGTAGAGCGTCAGCGCGCGCGTCAGCCACAGGTAAGAGTTAAACTCACCATCGAACAGAGTGAAGCTGGGCAGACCCGGCACCACAGGCGCGTCCGGAAGCTGCGCCCCGCACCAGCCGAGACCAAGGCAGACGACAACAAAGATAACGAAGAACCAGCGCATCACCGGGCGGTAACGCATGGAGCGCACCTTCGAGGTGTCGAGCCAAGGCAGGACGAACAGCACGGCGATGGCCCCGAACATCGCGATCACGCCGCCGAACTTGTCCGGAATAGCGCGCAGGATGGCGTAGAAGGGCAGCAGGTACCATTCCGGCACGATGTGCGCCGGGGTCACCAGCGGGTTGGCCGGGATATAGTTGTCGGCGTGGCCCAGGGCGTTTGGCAGGAAGAAGACGAAGATCGAGAAGAGGATCAGGAAGAAGATCATCCCCAGACCGTCCTTCACCGTCGCATACGGCGTGAAAGGTACGGTGTCTTCCTTCGATTTAATGTCTACACCAGCCGGGTTGTTCTGCCCGACCACGTGCAGGGCCCAGATGTGCAGGATAACCACACCGGCGATCACGAAAGGCAGCAGATAGTGCAGCGAGAAGAAGCGGTTAAGCGTCGCCTGATCCACCGCGAACCCGCCTTGCAGCCAGGTGAGGATGGGGCCGCCGATCACAGGGATCGAGCCGATCAGGTTGGTGATAACGACTGCCCCGTGGAAGGACATCTGTCCCCAGGGGAGGACGTAGCCCATGAAGGCCGTGGCTATCATCAGGAAGAAGATAAGGCAACCAAGGATCCACAGCACTTCGCGCGGGGCCTTGTAGGACCCGTAATAGAGGCCGCGGAACATATGGATGAACACGGCGAAGAAGAACATCGACGCGCCGTTGGCGTGCACGTAACGGATCAGCCAGCCATAATTGACGTCGCGCATGATGCGTTCGACGGAATTGAAGGCCAGATCAATATGCGGCGTGTAGTGCATCGCCAGAATGATGCCGGTCACAATCTGGATCATCAGGCAGACGGACAGGATGCCGCCGAAGGTCCACCAGTAGTTCAGATTGCGCGGTGTCGGATAATCGACAAACGAATCATAGGCGAGACGAACGATCGGCAGTCGCTGGTCGAGCCACTTCTCGACGCCGGTCTTCGGCTCATAGGTTGACGGATGGTCGCTCATGATGCCCCTCTTAACCGATCTTCACTTTGGTGTCGGACAGGAACTGGAAGTCCGGCACGGCCAGATTCTTCGGGGCCGGTCCTTTGCGGATGCGCCCGGAGGTATCGTAGTGCGAACCGTGGCAGGGGCAGAACCACCCGCCGTAATCGCCTGCCCCGAATGTCGGCACACACCCCAGGTGCGTGCACGACCCCACGAGAATCAGAAACTGTTCCTTCCCTTTTTTGACGCGGTCGGAATCGAGCTGCGGGTCCTTGAGATCCGTCAGCTTGACGTCCTGCGCTTCTTTAATTTCCTTGGGTGTGCGATAGCGGACGAACAAGGGCTTACCGCGCCACTTGATCACCACCTGCATCCCTTCCTGAACCTTCGACAGGTCGAATTCGGTCGAAGCCAGAGCCAAGGTGTCGGCGGCCGGATTCATCTGATCGACCAGCGGCGGAATAACCATCGCCACCGCGCCTACGGCGGCCGCGCCGGCGGCTATGTAAATGAAATCGCGGCGGTTCGGGTCCCCATGACCGCCATGATCCGTAGCAGGTTCGCTCACCTTGACACCTCTTCGTCTTGCGCTCAATGCGCCGACCCGACCTTGCGGGCGGGACGCTTACCTCAATGCTTACCGCCACAGGACGGCCATAATTCTTATTGACCTGCGAATGCGCCGGTGGTTTTCCCCGACAAGACGCAGATAGCTCCTCTTACCTGTCAGAGGTCTTTCCGTCTATAGCGGCATTTGCGCGCCGAAAAAATCCTCTGTCCAAAATATGGCATAAAATGCGTCTGGCCCTTTTTCAACCGGATATTCCACAGAATCTCGGCAGTGCGTTACGTTTATGCGCCTGTCTTGATGTCGCACTGGACGTCATCGAACCCTGCGGCTTCCCCCTCAGCGACCGCGCCATCCGTCGCGCGGCCATGGACTATGGTGGACAGGCTGACGTCACGCGACATGATTCGTGGGCGGCCTTCCTGAGCGGGCGCGACGATTGGCCGCAGGCCGCCCGTCTTGTCCTCTTTACCACCAAGGGCGCCGAGCCCTACCAGAACTTTCAGTTCGGGCCGCACGACATCCTGCTGATGGGGCGCGAAAGCGCGGGGGTGCCGGATGAAGTCCACAACGCCGCCGATGCGCGCCTGCTGATCCCCATGCGACCCGGTATGCGCTCGATCAACGTCATCAATGCCGCCGCCATGGCGCTGGGCGAGGCGCTTCGCCAGACGCAAGGGTTTGCCCCAACCCCGCCAATAGCCTAAAAGACCATCATGACCGCCACCGCCCCCCTCTCCGCCCCGCTTTCCGCCGATACCCTGAGCAAGCGCCAGCAGGCCGCCGCCGTCTGGTTCCGTGCCTTGCGCGACCGCATCTGCGCCGCATTTGAAGCGCTTGAGGACGCGGCCCCTGAGACGTTGTACGGACCGACGCCGGGGCGCTTTACACGCAAAGCATGGACGCGCGCCGACAGAGATCAGGGCGATGGCGGCGGCGGTGAAATGTCGATGATGCACGGACGTTTGTTTGAAAAAGTCGGCGTGCAAATCTCGACCGTGCACGGCACCTTCAGCCCGGACTTCGCCAAAACCATACCGGGGGCGGCCGAAGACCCGCGCTTTTTCGCCACAGGCATAAGCCTGATCGCACACATGTGGAGTCCCCACGTCCCGGCGGTGCACATGAATACGCGGTTTATCACCACAACACAGAGCTGGTTCGGTGGCGGGGCCGACCTGACGCCGCTTCTGGCCACCGATCGTCGCGAAGACGCCCCGCAGGCCAAAGCCTTCCACGCGGCGTTCGAAGCGACCTGCGATCATTTTGCGCCGGACTATTATGCGCGTTTCAAAAAGTGGTGCGATGAATACTTCTTCCTGCCTCACCGCAACGAACCGCGCGGCATTGGCGGTATCTTCTATGATCATCTCAACACCGGTGATCATGAAGCGGATTTTGCTTTCACCCGCGCAGTGGGCGAGACGTTTCTCGATATCTATCCGCGACTTGTGAGCGAACGCTCAGAGCAGAGCTGGACAGAGGATGAGCGCGATCAACAGTTGATACAGCGCGGCCGCTATGTCGAATTCAACCTGCTCTATGATCGCGGGACGCTGTTCGGCCTGAAAACCGGCGGCAATGTCGAGTCCATCCTGTCGTCGATGCCACCAGCGGTGAAGTGGCCGTAAGTGGTGCAAGGGCAGAGGACTAAAAAGTCTTAAGGCTCCAGATATTCGACCGTAATTCGGGAAAAGGTGAGTTCCACCTCACCCCAACTGCCTTGAATGTGAGCGCTGTTGCCTGTTAAAAGAAGCGTGTCGATGTTGCCGTAATCGACTTCACCATCTGCGTCCGCAGAGAAGGCCTTTCTTAAGCGCAGGGCTCTCCAGTCCAAATCAGCAATAGCTTCAAACCTCAACGCCAAACGCTTGAAGCAATTGTAGCTTTCAGAAGGAGGCGGCTCGTAAGCGGGATAGCTTTCGGTCAGGACCGCATCCAGCAGGAAGATCAGATCGGGATCCTGCTCAGCAATTCCCAAGACATAGCTGTCTTCCAGATAAATGTCTTGCAGAGCTACACAGGTTTCAAAATATGGCTTCACGCCGCCAGAAACCGTGAAATCGCCGCCAACACATGGTCGCGCGTCGTCCCGGCCTTGAGGCTGTCCATCGCCTGATCGACCAGATGCTCGGAAATGCGCCAGCCGCGGCGGCTCATCCACAGATCACCGGCGAAGTTTTCGCAGAATTCCGGATGGCACTGGAATGAAATCGCCTTGCGGTCCGTGTAGGCCAGTGCACCGTAGGGCGTGAAGTCCGACCCGGCCAGCACCACTGCCGTGTCGGGCTTTCTGACCACCTGATCCTGATGGCTGACCGCGACGCGGATCGACGACAGGTCCGTAGTCGCCAGTTCGCGCCATAAGGTGTTGTCATGGATAGTGTATTCGTGAAGGCCGACGCCCCAGCCCCTGTCGGACTTTTCGACATGGCCACCCCAGGCTTGCGCCATCACCTGGTGGCCGAAGCAGATACCCACCACCGGCACCTGCGCATCCAGCCCCCTCAGCCAGCCAATCAACTCCGAAATCCACGCATGATCCTCATAAACACCCGCCGGCGAGCCGGTAATCACGACGCCGCTGAGCGTGTCGTCCGGCCCCGGCAACTCGCCCTCCATGGTGCGGAATACGCGAAATTGACGCTCCGGTGCCGCCAGATGGCTACGGAACATATCGGCATAGGTACCGTAGGTTTCACTGAGTTCTTCCGGCGGCACGCCGGTTTCGAGGATAGCGATGTAGGACATAGGGCAGAAACAAGGGCGGGTTTTACTCGCGTCTCATGTTGGTCTGTTTGAGCACTGCGTCAATGGCCGCCTCTATCACGATTGATGAGAAATCGTGTGCGATCCATTCCGTTTCTACGCGACGCAGGGTCTGCCCCAGTTCCGGGCCGGGCCTCAGGCCCGCCGCGATCAATCGCGCCGATTTCAGCGGAAAAACCGGCACATCCATGTGGCTCAGCGCCTCATCAAGCACCTGCCACGCCGGTGCCCTCAGGCCCGCCTCAGCCGCACGCAGCACAAGGGCATCGCGCGTCGCCTGACGGCCATAGCAATAAAGGTGACGGCGCAGGTCCGCCGGTGACGCCGTAATGTCCGCTTCGGGGTAGGCGACGGCCGCCTCGGTCAGACGGTCGGCCACCCGGTTCGAAAGGCGTAGACGTTGCGTGAGCCGAGACAGTACATCATCCCATCCACGGCCACCGATCAATATAATCAACCGTTGAATTTCATCTGCCGTCAGCGGGAAACCTGCCGCCACGCGTTCGGCATTCACGGGGGCACCCGGCACAACGTGCGCCATGACCCCGGTTTCGATCATGCGCTGTACGACGTTTACTGGGTCGGCAATAGCGAGCAGCTTGAACAATTCCTGCTGGATACGCTCACCCGACAGGCTGTCTATCCCTTCCCGCAAGGCCACGCAGGCGTTTAAGGACGCCTCGTCCAGGCCGTGTCCGTGACTGGCGCTAAAGCGGAAAAAACGCAATATTCTCAGATAGTCTTCACGAAGTCTTGTCGCAGCGTCTCCGATAAGGCGGACCCGCCCGGCGCGCGCATCGTCAAGCCCCTTCCCGGTGGGGTCAAACACATCTCCCCGGATGTCGGCATAGAGGGCATTGAGGTAAAAATCGCGGCGCTGCGCATCACAACGCCAGTCGCTCGTATAGCTGACCACTGCCCGACGGCCATCGGTTTCGACGTCTTCGCGCAGCGAGGTGACTTCGAACGGCTGCCCCTCAATCACCGCGGTAATGGTGCCAAAGGCCTTGCCGGTCGGGACGTGGTGGATACCCGCCGCCGACAGGGCCGCTTCGGTGGCGTCGGGTGTCAGTTGCGTCGAAAGGTCGAGATCGCACGGCGCGCGGCCCATGACCACGTCACGCACGCAGCCCCCGACAAAGCGCACACATCCCGCACCACCTGCGGATTCGAGCGCAGCAAATACGCGTGCCACGGCGGCACCGGTCATTTGGGGAGGAAGCGCGATATGCACCCGGACGGCCTTACCTGTGTTGGACGGATCAAAGCCTATGCCGAAACCACCGGAATTTCAAACCGCTGCCCGCCAAGTTCGACCCGTACCGCGCCGCCATCCATTTCTGCCGTCTCGAACAGGCGGGCAGTGCAGGCGCGCGTCAGGCGTCCCCATAAATCACCGCGAACCCGCAACCGGGGCAACCAGGCCTCGCCCTGCACATCAATGACCAGCGGATGATCTGCCGACAAAGGCAGAGGATCGTCCTGATCGCTGCGGAAAACGCTGCCCTCGAAATCGACGATGCGAAACGGCAGATCCTCGACACGGAGGGTCAGCTTTTCTGCCGGGGTGACGAGCACATAGCCCTCAGCATCGCGGCGCAGCAGCTTCGAAAATAGCCGGACAAGCGCTGGACGCGTAATGGGCCGACCTTCGTGCAGCCATACCCCGTCACGGCGGATAAGGATGTCGATGGCCCCGCACAGGGACGGCTGCCATGACTCAACAGGGTAGTCTTTATCCGGAAAACGCGCGGCTTCGTTCAGCCAGCCGTTCATTTGTCCACCGCCCCCGTAAGGGCCTCACCCCTATAGGCCGGGTTATAAAGGACCATCAGGCGCTTGTAATCCACCGGTCCCGGAAGGGTCAGCCCCTCGGCCCGTGTAAAGCCAAAGCTCTGAAAATAAGCTGGGGTACCGACCAGCAGGACGGCGGTGATGCCGGAGTCGAAGGCCGCCTTGAGCGCCAGTCGGATCAAGGCACGCCCGATACCCAGGCTCTGATGCGCTTCATCGACGGCAATGGGCCCCAGAAAGGCCATTTCGCCGCGGACATTGTGCGCGTCACGTATCTTGACCGGCCACAGGCGCACCGACCCTATGATGCTCCTGTCGGTCTCATCGCCCTGCCCCAGCCGGTGCATGACAAAAGACAGATTGGGGATAGGCTGGTTGCCTTCGCGCAGCCGTTCCGCCGTCTTGGCATAGCGGCCCGGTCCAAACACACGGTTGACCAGCGCATCGGCGGCTTCACGCTCAACCGGCGCTTCGACGGTGATCAGACGATCAAAGGCATAGCTATCCACGGCCAGACCTGACAACTAACGGGCACCATATGCCGGAAACCGGCCAAAACGGGCGCATCCTTTAGTCGCAAAGCCCCGCCCCGTCAAATAAACAAGTCAGATGAGTGTAACAGGTCAGGCCTTTTTCAAAAACGCCGCAAAGGCCGCCGCCGCCTCCGGACTTTTCAGCCGCGCCAGGAAGATTTCGCCTTCGCGCACAATCTGCGCCCAGACGAGATTGGGTTGACGCATCAGGGCCTTGGCCTCAATCAGGGCCGAAAGCGGCAGGGCCACCAGTTGCGAGGCCACGCGCAGAGCCTCGGCTTCGAGCGCCTCGCGCGCCACAATCCGATTGGCGATACCCGTGCTCAGAGCCTCACTGGCGGGTATGGCGCGTCCGGACGTCAGCCATTCAAAGGCCCGCGCATGGCCGATACGCTGTGTCAGCAAAAGACTCGATCCGCCCTCCGGCGTCAGGCCGAGTTTGAGGAAGGGCAGGCTGAGGCGCGCCTCCTCCGACATCAGAACCTGATCGCAATGCAGCAGAAGCGTGGTGCCTACCCCCACGGCCTGCCCCTGAACGGCGGCCACAATGGGCATCTGTGCGTAGGTCAGGGCCTTCAGGAAACGAAAGACCGGCAAATCTTCGACAGCCCCCTCATGCGAGGCCAGAGAAACGAAATCGACAATATCGTTACCGGCGCAAAAATCACCGCCATCGGCCTCCAGCAGGATCACCCCCGGCGAAGTCTCTATGGCCTCGGACAGGGTCGTGTACATGTGATGATCGAGCGCATTTTTCTTGGCCGCCCGATCCAGCCTGATGCGCCTGAGGCCTTCCGTATCCGTCACCTTTACCGACATGCCGTTCCGTTCCTGCCCTGTGTCCTGAGGGTTAGAGCGGGACTCGTTCACTTAATCGAAATTCCGCTCTAACGTTTTGTCTGGTCGCGCAATTGGCTCCGAAACGGCGTTCGGCTTAGCTAAAACCGTTATACCCACTTCGGAATACGCTCCCGCCTATATGACACCTGTGCCGCTGGGGCAGGCAAGCCTCAAAATCAAACCGTTTTTTTACACGCGCAGGGGTCTGCACCGCACAGGTCCCATTGCCTTCAAGCCGCCACATCCTGTAGAGACAATCCTGTTATAAAGAGCCGCTAAAATCCGGCCGTTCTCGTCTTCACAGGTTCGCATTCAAGGAAAACGCAACCGATGTCTCTTTCCACCTTTTTCAGAGGCGCGGCTCTGGCCGTGGCCGCCCTTGCGCTGGGGTGCAGCGCGGCCTCGGCGGCCGAGGCGGTCAAGCTGAATGACAAGCAGCGCGCCAAAGGCATCGCCGAAGCCCCGGCCCTGCTCATGACCGCGGGCGTACCCTGCGAACCCGCTGATGCCTACTATGTCGGTGAATCGACACAAAAAGGCGCTGACGGTAAGACCGTCAAGTTTCAGGTCACCGAAGTGGCCTGTAAGGCTGGCATCGGTTACATCCTGAACAAGAACACCGTCACCAATGCGGTGGAAAAGTTCAACTGTACGCAGGCCTTTTCGCAAAACGCGGCCAATAACAAGCAGATCAAGTGCAACCTGCCCGCCAATGAAAAGCACTACACTTGGCTGACCCCGCTCGTTCAGCAGTATGATGCCGCCTGCACCGTCAGCAATGCCCGCTGGATGGGCACGGTGACCGAGCAGAAGTTCGACCGCTATGAAGCCGCCTGCGAAGGCCGCGCCGGCGTCGTGCTGGACGTCCCCTATGCCGACTCGGCCACCAAGCTGACCTTCTCCAACTGCCTCGCGGTGAAGGGAAATTCGGCCTGTCAGTACACCACTCAGGAACAGGCGGTTCAGTCGCTTCAAGCACCTGCCAAGCAGGCGCAGGCCGCGTGCACCGTCGAAAAGGCGCGCTGGATCGGTCGCGTCACCAGCGATGGCCATGACTTTTTCGAAATCGGCTGCGCCGGAAGGCCCGGCTTCATCCTGCAAACCACGACGGCCCTGAAATATGTGGCGAACTTCGGCTGTGACAAGGCCGGTACGCTCGGCCCCTGTCAGTACACCGACGCGGCCAGCCTGAGCGCCGAAGCGCGCGCCGAATACAGCCAGAAGCTCAAGGCGGCGGGCATCACCTGCACCGTGACCGAATATAACCTCATTGGTACGGAAACCGCGACCAAGCGCGATCTGGTCGAATTCAAGTGCCCGGAACAGAAGCTCGGCCTGGCCGCCTTCATTCCGAACACCGGTTCGACGGCCAAGTTCGAGGCTATGGACTGCTTCACCATGATCTCGCGCCGCAAGGAATGCGGCTTCGTGCCGCGTGCCACGCTGGACCAGCATCTGAACACCCTGATCAAGGCGGCCAAGAAGGACTGCGAAATTCAGGAAGTGACCTATCTGGGCCGTGGCGACGACGATACGGCGCTGGTGGAAATCGCCTGCACCAACAAGCGCGGCTATGTCGGCGCGGTGGCCAAGGCCCGCACCGGCTTCGAAGAAGTCGTGTCGTGCAGCATCGCCAAGAGCCGCAAGTATCCGATCCAGTGTGAAATCCCCGGCAACGGCACCTACGTGCCCCCGGCGGGTGGTTCCAACGACTGATTGGACGCTAAGCCAGACAAAAAGCCCCGCCGAGTGTTCGGCGGGGCTTTTTTGCATTCAATAGACGTCCCTGCGTAAATCGTCAGCCTTGAGTCGAATAATAGCCGGCAAGCGCCGCAGCTACAAAAGTAGCTGCAAGCGCAGACTGCGTATTAGTCGGCCAAGGATGGCGATTTACAATATTTCCATGAAGCGGCAGGCTTCTCCCTGCGACGGCAGGACGATTTCGTCATCGCGCATGACCACCTTGCCGCGGATGATGGTGGCCTTGGGCCAGCCGTGGGCTTCGAAGCCGTCAAACGGCGTCCAGCCACAGCGCGACCGCATCTGATCGTGAGTAATGATCCGCTTGTGGTTCAGATCGACCAGCGTCACGTCGGCATCATAGCCTTCGGCCATCCGCCCCTTGCCTGCCACGCCGAACACGCGCTGCGCCCCGGCAGAGGTCAGGTCCACCAGCCGCTCCAGCGACAGCTTGCCTTGGGCCACGTGGGTCAGCATGACCGGCAGCAGGGTCTGCACGCCCGGCATGCCCGATGGCGAGGCCGGATAGGGCTTTTGCTTCTCTTCGATGGTGTGCGGAGCGTGATCGGAGCCCAGCACATCGGCCACGCCGTCGCTGATGCCGCGCCACAGACCATCGACATGGTACTGATCGCGTATCGGCGGGTTCATCTGGGCATAGCCCTTCAGGCGCTGATAGGCTTCCGGGGCCACCAGTGTCAGGTGCTGTGGCGTAATCTCGACGGTCGCTATGTCCTTGTTGTGCGACAGGAATTCGATTTCCTCAGCGGTGGTGACGTGCAGGACGTGGATACGCTTGCCCGCCTCACGTGCCAGACGCACCAGACGATGCGTGGACTGGATAGCCGACTGGGCATCGCGCACGAAGTCGTGGCTGGTCCAGTCGCCTTCACGGGCCAGGGCGCGGCGCTCGGCCAGCCGGTATTCGTCCTCGGAATGGAAGGTGGCGCGGCGGTTGACGCTGGCCAGCACCTTGGCCACGCCTTCGTCATCGGCGATCAGCAGGGTGCCGGTCGAAGCCCCCATGAAGACCTTGACGCCGCAGCAGCCCTTCATGCGCTCAAGCTCGCCCAGATGGGCGGCGTTTTCGTGCGTGCCGCCCACATAGAAGGCGTGGTCGCAATGCATACGGTGATGCGCGCGCTTCAGCTTGTCTTCAAAGGTTACCGGATCGGTGGTGTTGGGATTGGTGTTCGGCATTTCGAACACGGCCACGACCCCGCCCATGACGGCGGCCTGCGAACCGGTTTCGAGGTCTTCCTTCCACTCCAGTCCCGGCTCGCGGAAGTGGACCTGGGTGTCGATGACACCCGGCATGGCCAGAAGCCCGGTGGCGTCGAACACTTCGCCCGCCGAAGCCTGAGACAGGTCGCCAAAGGCCACGAATTTGCCGGCAGTGATGCCGATATCGCCCTGCCCCCGACCGGCGTGGTTGATAATGTCAGCATTGCGGATGATGAGATCATAGGTGGGCATAGGCGTCCTTTCAAAAAGCGAGGAACGCGTGAAACCGATTCTGCCCTGATTTCGCTACGCCGAACGGGCGTTTCAGGAAAGAAACCGGGTTGAGCCGGAGGGGGGTTAAGCGGCGGCTTTAACCCCACCACCGCTACGCGGTCCGCCTCCCCAGTCATCAGGGGGAGCTGCTCAGGTGGTTAGAGTCGTCTGGACGGCCTCATACACCCGGTTCAGGCTCAGGTCGAGCATGTGACACAGTGCCTGATCAAGATTCGGGTCCTGAGCGCGGATTTCCTCAAAATGGCGGGGCGTGCGCAGAATATGCACATTGTTGCCCAACGGCGCTTCAACCCGATCATCCGAAGGGCCATACAGGCCGAAACTCAGCACATTGGCTGCGGCCGCCAGATGCAGCCAGATATCGTCATTGCCGATAAACACATCGGCCTGACGCAGGCAGGCATAGGCCGTCAGCGGATCGAGCTTGCCGGTCAGTTCGATCACGCGCGCCTTGGGCGCGGCCATGCGCAACGCCGTCGCCGCTTCACGATCGCCTTCGTTTCCGAGTATCAGCAGACGCGCCCCTTTCAGCGGCCCGTCCTCATTCATCAGCCGCGTCGCCAGTACCGAGAAACGTTCGGCGGGCCATTGCGCCCCCTGCCAGCGCGCACCGGGAGCGATAGCCAGCAGCGGCCCTTCTTCTCCCGCCGTATCTTCCAGGAACGAGGCCGCCCCCACGGCGCGGGCCTCGGCCACATGCAGCCACGGCAGTTCCGGGGCGTCGAGCTTCAGCAGGTGCGAAGCGGTCACCACCGGGTGTTCATCGGCGTGATGCCCCGGCGCAATGGCACGGGTCTTGGCACTGAGAAAGCGCGACCACAGGGTTGGCCCGGTATCGAGGAGCAGACCCCATTCACGCTGCCGCAAACGCCACCACAGTTTCAGACCGGCCACCGACACGACCGCGCTGTCAAAGGGAATGATCGTCTCGATGTGACTGAAGTCGGCAAACAGGGCAGCGCTGTCGCTGCGGGTCACCAAAGTCACAGCCGCATTGGGCACTTCTTGCAGCAGGCGCGCCAGAACCCCACCTAGAGCCAGCGCCCTTTTCGGTTCATCCAGCGCCAGAACAAGGATCGGAAACGGACGGCTCATGCTAAACACCCTATCCCGAATCTATGGCTCACAGCAAACATGACCGACCTCATTGCCCTTCCGCACCGCGCCCTGATTGCCCTGAGCGGGCCTGACTGGGGAAAATTCCTGAATGGCCAGACGACCATCGACGTGGAAACCATCTTCGATGCCGTCGCGCATGGCGGGCATAGTCCCTTATATTATGGTGCCTTCCTCACCCCGCAAGGTAAGCTGAGCGCCGATGTCTTCGTCTGTCCACGGGATTCGGATACCGTGTGGATAGATGTGGACGCAACGATCAGGGATGACCTCTTCACCCGTCTGAACCTGTTCAAACTACGGGCGAAGGTGACCTTGTCCAAACCGCCCGCGCAGGTCTATGCCTCTCTCTCGGATGGGTTGCCCGACCCGCGCGCGCCCGGCCTTTTTCGCGTCTACGGGACCTATGAGGCCCAGGGCAATATCGCTGACTATAGTGATTTTCGCCTGACGCAGGGGCTGGCGGAACCGGGGCTCGACTTCCCCAAAGACTATCTCTACCCCATTGACATCAATATGGACCTGATGGACGCCATCGACTTCAAAAAAGGCTGCTTTGTCGGGCAGGAAACCACGTCACGCATGAAGCGGCGCGGCACGATCAAGAACCGCCTCAGTCCCCTGACCCATGCCGGGCACCTCGCCTTTGGGGCCGAAGTCCTGCAAGGCGACCGTCGCGCCGGTGAAATTCTCGCGTCAGCCAATGGCAAGTCGCTGGCCCTGATGCGGCTCGACCGGCTGGACGGTGAACTGACCTGTGACGGTCGTCCGGTCACCCTCGCCGCGCCCGACTGGCTTGCCCCGCACCTCAAACCGGCGGAAACCTGACGGGGGTTTCATTTGCCAGCCAAAAGGACAGGCGCTATCGTCAGGCACCCACCATAGCCAAAGGGACACGCATATTCAGTTTCGATCTGATGTTTCAACCGCTTCGGCCCTGATCCCAAGGGCCGTGGCGAAGCTGGGCCGGTATCGGCCACCTTTGGCTGATAGCCTTTTTTAGACTCGGATAAGTCGGACACAACCTTGGGGAGTATTAACCGTCTCGGTTAGGCGGAATTTTAGTGTTGTGCGTTACGCTTCCTGACGACACCCAAGGACACGGATGCCGTCATGCTGATGTTGCGCCCTCTGCTTCGTTACGCCGATTTTCAGGGCCGCGCCCACAGAGCCGAATACTGGCAGTTTACCTTTGCGCAACTGATCGTCTATGTGCTGCTGGTGGCGATGGTCATAGGGGCAGTCGCCTCAGGTAAGCCGCTGGCGGCGACCGGCGGCCTGACGGTGGTTCTGCTTCTGGCGGTCGTGGTCGCCTTGGGGTGCTTTATACCCAATCTGGCCGTAACGGTTCGGCGACTGCACGATTCCGGAAAGTCCGGCTGGTGGATCTTGCTGTATGCGCCGGGCCTGCTGGCCCATATGAGCTTGTGGCCAATCGCCGTCACCTCAGCGCTTGCCGGTAAAAACGGCTTGTCCGCCGGGGGTCTTGAAGCCGCGGCGGCTAACAGTATGCTTTTCAGCCTGACCTCTGCGGCCTGCAACCTGGTCATGCTCCTCTTCATGGTCCTGCCGGGGCAGACGGGTAGCAATCGCTTCGGCCCCGATCCGAAACACTCAGAGCCGGACATCAGCGTCTTCGATGACGAACGCCGCAATGCCCGCATTGACGACGCCATCGCGCGTGCCAAAAGCGCGCCCGGACAGACGCGCCAGTCGCATGTCCCCGTATTTGACTTCGACCCCCGCTCAAACGGGCCGATGATCACACCCTATGGCCGCGAAACGCAAGGCGGGGCGTCTCCGGCATCTTCGTCAAGCCCTGCGGGATGGGCTCAACCGGCTCCATCAGCTAACGCCCCCCGAAAATCCTTTGGACGTCGATAAAGGTCGGGGAATCGGCTAATAGCCATCCATGCCCGATTTCGCCTTTGAGTTTCAGTTTGATGGTCTGGTCTGCGGTGTCGATGAGGCCGGACGCGGCCCCTGCGCCGGGCCCCTGTGCGTGGCCGCCGTCATCCTTGATCCGGCGCGCATTCCACCCGGCATAGCCGACTCCAAAAAGCTCAGCGAAAAGCAGCGCTTCGCGCTGGAGCCCGACATCAAGGCGGCCGCTCTGGCGTGGTCAGTGATCGAAATTTCCGCCGCCGATATCGACTGCCACAACATCCTTAAGGCGACGATGATGGGTATGACGCAGGCCGTCGAAGCCCTCAGCCCGCAGCCGATCCACGCCCTGATCGACGGCAATCGCTGCCCGCCACTGGCCATCCCCGCCACGGCGGTGGTCAAGGGCGACGACAAATCCCTGTCCATCGCCGCCGCTTCGATCCTCGCCAAGACGGCGCGCGACCGCATCATGATCGAGATGGATGCCCTCTATCCCGTCTATGGCTTCAAATCGCACAAGGGCTATCAGGCGGAAGCCCATATCACCGCCATCCGCCTGCACGGCCCCTCGCCCATCCATCGGATGAGTTGGGCGACGGTGCGCTCGGTCCTCTCTCTTGCCACTGAAACGGCCGTTGTGGACGCCTGAGAGAACAAAACGAATCCAAAACTGAGTCTCAAAAGACTCACCCCCAGAAAATTGAATCGCCCGATTCGCCGCGAGTCAAGTTGTAACTTTTTATTAACCCCACAGGATTCTAACCTGTCTTTTCTTACCGGCCCACAGAAGCGGGCCGCCACGATCCGGGGTTAAGACATGACACGCCACATGCCGCAAAAAGCCATCATGCAGCGCACCGCGCTGGAGCTGGACACCATCCATGTCGGTGAGTGCGTGGACATCCTCAAATCCCTGCCGGACAAGTCGGTCGATCTGGTCTTCGCCGACCCGCCCTATAACCTGCAACTGGGCGGGGACCTGCACCGTCCGGACAATTCCAAGGTCGATGCGGTGGACGACGAGTGGGATCAGTTCGCCAGCTTCGAAGCCTATGACCGCTTTACGCGCGAATGGATGCGCGAATGTCAGCGCGTGCTTAAGGACGACGGGGCCATCTGGGTCATCGGCTCCTATCACAACGTCTTTCGTCTCGGCGTCGCGCTTCAGGACCTGGGCTTCTGGGTGATGAACGACGTCATCTGGCGCAAGGCCAATCCCATGCCCAATTTCAAGGGTACCCGCTTTACTAATGCCCACGAAACCCTGATCTGGGCCACCAAGGCCAAGAGCCAGAAGCGCTATACGTTTAACTACGACGCCCTCAAGGCCTTCAACGAAGACACGCAGATGCGCTCCGACTGGGCCATCCCGCTGTGCACCGGTGAAGAACGCCTGAAAGACGCAGACGGCAACAAGGTCCATCCGACCCAGAAGCCGGAAAGCCTGCTCTATCGCGTCCTGCTGGCCTGCTCCAAGCCCGGCCACGTCGTGCTTGATCCGTTTTTTGGCACAGGCACCACCGGCGCCGCAGCCAAGCGTCTGGGCCGCCATTTCATCGGCATCGAGCGCGACGAAACCTATGCGAAGCACGCGCGTGAGCGCATTGCCCGCGTGCAACGCGCCAATGAGTCCGACCTTGCCACCATGGGCTCCAAAAAAGCCGAACCGCGTGTCCCCTTCGGCGCGCTGGTCGAAGCCGGCCTGCTGCAACCCGGCGACACTCTCTATTGTCCCAAGGGGCAACGCACCGCCCGCGTCCGGGCCGACGGCTCGCTGGTGCACGGCGAACTGACCGGCTCGATCCACAAGGTCGGAGCCATGCTTGAGCAAGCGCCTTCCTGCAACGGCTGGACCTACTGGCGCTTCAAGACCGATGCCGGGTTCAAGCCCATCGACGATCTGCGCGCCCGCATCCGGCAGCAGGGTCATTGACCCTGCACCCGGAACGTACCGCGGCAGGCGGGATCGTCCTTTACAATCACCAGCAGAACCCGGTCGAAAGGCCGGGTTTTGCGTATTTACGACTAAAGTCGCAATATTGATCGTTTTCGCTTGATTTTGAAACAATCTGCGCGTTTAATCATCTGACAAATAAACGGCGCAAAGCCGTAACCACGGGAACGTCAGGATGATTACGCACACTCTTCGCCGTTGGGCGGTGGCCTTGACTGTCTGCGCCGGTCTGGGGCTGATTACCTCATCGGCCAATGCGCAGCAAAGCCGTAAGGAAATGCTGGCCGCCGAAGCCGCCGCCGAAAACGTCAAGACGGTCAGCAAGCTGGTGCAGACCTTTGGCCTGCCCTGCGACGTAACCGAGGCCTCAGTCCCCGTTGCCGCCGAAGCCACCGTCGATGGCAAAGAGGTCGCTATCGACAGCTTCGAAGTGGTGTGCAAGGACCAGCGCGGCTACCTTCTTTACATGGCCAAAAACGCGCCGTTTGGCGATCCGATGGGCTGTCTTCAGGCGGCCGCCATAGCCAAGGCCGCACCCGGCAGTCCGGTGTGCAAGCTTAAAGGCAACCGCGCGGCGCACTACTGGCTGACCGACACTGCCAAGTCGAAGATCCCGGCCTGCCAGATCGCGGGCGCGCGCTTTATCCGCGCCGACGCCGCGAAAAACAACGAAATCTATGAAATTGGCTGTAAAAATACGGCGGGTGGCATCTTTACGGTGCCGACCTGGAAGGCTGCCGACAAGACCGTGGGTTTCCTCAACTGCCTGAAAACTGCCGACACGGCGCTGAAATGCGAACTGACAACGCCGGAGCTGTTGCCGCAAACCGTCGGCGCGCTGGTGCGCAAGAATGCCCCGGACTGCACGTTGAACAATGCGCGGTTTATCGGTGCCACCAAGGACGCCGAATACTACGAGGTGGGTTGCGAAGGTAAGCCGGGCTTCGTGCTGGTCACCGATCTCGACACCCAGTTCAACGGCAAGGTTGGCTGCGACAAGGCGGTCAATATCGGCGGCTGCAAATTCACCGACGCCGCCGCTCTGGCTGCTGCGGGCAAGGCCAAACAGGACGAGGCCAAGGCCAAATATAAGGACGCCTATGCGCAGGCCCTGAGCACAGCCGGCATTGCCTGCACCATCGAAGATTTCCGCCGCATCGGCCGCGACACCACCACCAACCGTGACTTGGCCGAATTCAAATGCCCGGAAGCCAAGACCGGCCTGATCGCCCTGATCCCCGATGCGGGCAAGGAGGGCAAGCTTGAAACCTTCGACTGCTTCGGGGCCGCCGTACAAAAGACCGACTGCGCCTATATGAGCCGTGATCAACTCAAGGCACACCTGCAAACCCTCAGCGCCAATCACAAGTCGATCAAGGCCGACTGCGTGATCGGCGAGGCCCGCTACGCCTTTGAAAACAACGGGCAGGTGGTGCTGGAAATCGCCTGTACCAACAAGCGCGGCTACATTGCCGTCCTCAACAAGGCCCGCACGGCCCTCAATCCCGCCGTGCCCTGCCATGTCGCCGCCACCAATCCCGGCGTGCCTGAAAAGTGCACGATCGCCGGCAATGGCAGCAACACCGCGGGATAACCACTCCGGTTTCAGTAAGCGTACCTCGTGAACCCTCCCCTTGCCCCGCCTTCACCGGCGGGGCATTTTTTATCTGAGCTTCAACGCCTTGCCAAAAACAGTGGGCAGCGATTTCGCCTCAGCCCAACTCAAGCGCTGCCAGGCATTGTGCTGGCGCAGAAAGGCCGCCATTTCGTCCGGGGTCAGTTTGATCCGCCAGACCTGTTGGTTCAAGGCAAAGTGCGTAAACACGTGCGCATAGGTGCCGAGTTTTTCCCACGCCGCATTTCCGTGGTGGACGGATGGGAAGACGATTTCCCCCTCGCTCCACACCTCTGAACGCCACTCCAGATGCGGCAGGCCCAGCATCCCGCCCAGCAGGCCCTTGTCCGGGCGACGTTCGACCACAAACCCGTCTTCTGACGTGATCAGAAAGGCCACACCGTGCCGCACAGGCTTCGGGGCCTTGGCGGCCTTCAGCGGATAGGCCTCCGGCTGGCCTTCGGCAAAGGCGTCGCAATCCTCACGTAACGGGCATATCAGGCAGGACGGCGATTTGGGGCGACAGACACTGGCCGACAGGTCCATCAGCGCCTGTGGCCAGTCGCGCGCGCGGTCTTCGCGTACCCAACGCGCCGCCAGTTCGCGCAACAGAGGCCGCGCCTGCGGCACGGGTGTTTTGACGGCATAGAGGCGGCTCATCACCCGTTCGATATTGCCATCGACCACATTGGCGGCCTTTCCGAACGCAAAGGCCATCACCGCCGCCGCCGTATAGGGCCCAAAACCCGGCAGTTTCAACAAGGCCGCCTCATCCGCCGGAAAGACGCCGCCATGTTCGCTGACCACGGCCCGCGCGCATTTGAGCAGGTTGCGCGCCCGCGAATAATAGCCCAGCCCCGCCCATTCGGCCATCACCCGCTCATCGGGTGCGGCGGCCAGCGCGCTTACGTTTGGCCACAGGGCAGTGAATTTTTCAAAATAGGGCGTGGCGTGCGACACTGTGGTCTGCTGAAGCATCACCTCCGACATCCACACCCGGTACGGATCGGCCTTAAGCGCAGCCCCCGGCCCCTCGCGCCACGGCAGGACGCGCGCATTGCGGTCGTACCAGTCCAGCAATCTCTGACGCGCAGGCGAGACATCGGCCTCAGTACGCTCTTCCTGTCGCGCATCTGATTCCAAAAACCGCTGCACTCTTTCTGGGATGCGCTTTATACTCAACACCATGAAACGTGACCTGCCGTCCTATGAAGAAGCCGTGCGCATCCTGCGGACCACACGAACGCGCCGCGCGCCGCAGCCGACGCCGCCCGTCAACCGACAGATAGCGCCGATGATGAAGGCACTCAATGAACGATTTGAGGCCTATGACACCGGGGCGGGCCGTCTCAAAAGCCGTTGGCCGGAGATTGTCGGCGATACAGTGGCGCGCGTCACAGAGCCGGTGAAGGTGATCCGCGCCCGTCCCGGCGCCAGGGCGGGTGGCACGCTCGATCTGCGCGTCGAAGGGTCGTTTGCTTCGGTCATCCAGCATCAGAGCCGCGTTATTCTCGATCGCGTCAATCTGTTCCTGGGGGCGGGCACGGTCGAGCGCCTGCGCCTCATTCAGGGGCCGGTGCAGAAGACCGCGCGTCCGGTGCCGCCACCCGCCCCCAAGCCCCTTAGCGCCGCCGAGGAACTGGCGTTACAGGAAAGCGTGAAGGCCGTAGCGGATGAAAAGCTGAGGCGTGAACTGCTGCGGCTGGGCCGTTCTGTGCTCCTCAAGGATCGCGTTCGACGGAAGTAACTTGCCAAAGGCCTCGCTCTCGCCGTAGGAAGGCCACACAGGGCGTAAACACCGCCTGACACAGATTCTCAGATAAGGGCCCGATCCATGCACCTGACCCGTCACACCCTCGTTCGCGGCGCGCTTGTGGCTGCCGCTGCCTTCGGTACGCTCGCCCTCGCTGCCTGCGGCGGCAACAAGACGGAAGCCGGGGCCGATGACATGGTTCTGGGTAAGGCCGATGCCCCCATCACCCTCGTCGAATATGCCTCGGTGACATGCGTGCACTGCGCCGCCTTCAACGAAAAGGTCTTCCCGACGGTGAAGGCCAAATATATCGACACCGGCAAGGTGCGCTACATCTACCGCGAATTCCTCACCCCCCCGGCGGACGTTTCGGCGGCGGGCGTTCTGGTGGCGCGCTGCGCCGGCAAGGACAAGTATTTTGAGGTGATCGACGCCATCATGCGCTCGCAGCAGGAACTGTTCACCACGGGCGACGCCAAGGGTATCCTCAAGCGCGTGGCCAATTCGGCCGGCCTGTCCGACGACGCCTTTGCCAAGTGCGTCAACGATCCGAAGGGTCTGGAGCGCATCCAGACCAATATGGAAAAATACGCCAAGGCTGACAATATCACCGGCACCCCGACCCTGATCATCAATGGTCAGAAGTTCGAAGGCGACTACACCAGTGTCGAAGCCTTCACGGCCGCCCTCGACAAAGCGCCTGCCGCCAAGAAGTAAGTTTTTCAGAATAGACGCCCAGAGTATCGCCATGACCACCACTGTTCGTCGCCTTTATGATCGTGCCCGCCGCGCGCCCTTCTGGCAGCAGGCCGTGGTGGTCTTTCTGCTGGCCGTTCTCACAACCGCCCTGTTCAGCGTGGCCGCCGACGCTCAGGGCACGGGAAAAGCCAAGGTCGCCCCTCTGAAAGAGATGACCAAGGGCGCGCCCAATGCCCGTGTGACCGTGATCGAATATGGCTCGGTCACCTGCACCCACTGCGCCCACTGGTACACCACCAACTGGCCCAAGTTCGAGCGCGACTATATCAAGACCGGCAAGGTGAAGTACGTCTATCGCGAAGTCGCCACCAATCCGGCTCAGATGGCCTTTGGCGTCTATATGCTGGGCCATTGCGCGGCGAATAAGTCCAACTGGCTGGGCCAGAAGGGCGGCACAAAGGCCTATTTCACCGTCATCGACGGCTTCTTCGCCGCTCAGTCGAAAATCTACGAGACGGGTGAAGCCGAACCGGTCTTCCGCTCTCTGGCGGCCAAGGCAGGCCTCAACCAGAGCGAAGCCGACAACTGCCTGAAAAACGAGGACCTGTTCAAGGCGATTTCCGCCCGCATGGAGACCAATATGGCCAAGGACGGCGTCGAGGGCACCCCGACCTTCTTCGTCAATGGCAAGCGCGTCGAAAGCGACTACGCCGCCATCGAAGCCGCCATCAAGGCCGTGAAGTAAGCGGATTAGGCAAAAGCGTTAAAGCCCGTTAACCTTTGCATCTTATCTGATTCGTTCTTTCTTCGGTCCCTACTTGCAATTCCAACGGCTGAAACTTTCCGGCTTCAAGTCCTTCGTCGATGCGTCCGAATTTCGCATCGAACCCGGACTGACGGGTATTGTCGGCCCCAATGGCTGCGGCAAGTCGAACCTGCTGGAGGCGCTGCGCTGGGTGATGGGGGCGACCTCGGCCAAGGCCATGCGCGGCGCCGGCATGGAAGACGTGATCTTTGCCGGATCGGACAAACGCCCGGCGCGCAACTGGGCCGAAGTCACGCTCACCATCGACAATTCGGCCCGCCTCGCCCCTCAGCCCTTCACCGATCAGCCCGTACTCGACATTGCCCGGCGCATAGATCGCGGTCAGGGTTCGACCTATAAGGTCAATGGCAAGGAGGTCCGCGCCCGCGACGTGCAGCTTCTGTTTGCCGATGCTTCGACCGGGGCCAACTCCCCCGCCCTGGTGCGTCAGGGGCAAATTTCCGAGCTGATCGCCGCCAAGCCGCAAAACCGCCGCCGCGTACTCGAAGAAGCCGGGGGCGTGTCAGGCCTGCACACCCGCCGTCATGAGGCCGAACTGCGCCTGCGTGCCGCCGAAGCCAATCTGGCGCGGCTGGACGATATTTCACGCGAGTTGGACAGCGCCCTGTCGCGCCTGAAACGTGAGGCGCGTCAGGCCGACAAGTACAAGAAGATTTCCGCCGAAATCCGTGCCCTGCAAAAGGCGATCCTCCATGCCCGATGGCTGGAAGCGCTGACCCTATTCCAGTCCGCCACCTCCGATATGCAGACCCTGTCGCAGGCGGTCGAAGAAACGACGCGCGAAGCCGCCGCCGCACAGGTTCAGGCCCTGAAAGCCGCCGAGGCCATCCCGCCACTGCGCGAAGAGGAAGCCATCGCAGCGACGGTCAACCACCGTCTTAGCATCGAGAAAGAACGCCTCGACCTCGAAGCCCAGCAGGCGCAGGCCGAGATCGAGCGCCTGAAAACCGACCTGCGCCGTCAGCAGGCCGACCATGCGCGCGAGCTGGAGCTGGCGCGCGACGGTCAGGCGCAGATCGAACGCCTTACCGAAATGCTGGCGCGTGTGCGCGAAGAGATCAAAGAGGCCCCGTCGCGCGAACCAGAACTGAAGGCCGCCGTGCTGATGGCAGAGGGCGAGCGCGTCGAAGCCGATCAGCGTATCGAAGAACTGGCCGCCGAACTGGCCGCCCTGAGCGAGCGGCAAAGGCTGGAGGCCACGCGCCTGAAAGAGGCGCAGACCCGCTTTGAACGCCTGCTGGCCCAGACCAATCAGGCGGAGCGCGAAAAGCAGGCGCTGGGTGTGTTTGATCATGCGGCGCTGGAGACCGCGCGTCTGGCGGCCGACACCGCGCAACAGACGCTGGACGCTGCGCGTGCCGAGGCTGAGGCGCTGGAAGGCGAGCGGATGGCGGTGGTCAATGCCGAGGCACAGGCGCGCAAGAGTGCCCGCGACCTCGAAGACCGGCTGGGGCGTCTGACGGCCGAATCGCGCGGTCTGGCGCAGATACTGAACGCCAATACCGCCAAGGGCAAAAGCCCGGTTCTCGACGCCGTGCGCGCCGAAAAAGGCTATGAACTGGCCTTGGCGGCGGCCCTGGGCGACGATCTCAATCTCGGCCTGTCGAAGCGCGGAGCGCTCGATGCGCTGGCCTTCTGGGCTGAGGATTTCGATTCGCAGGCCGTGCTGAGCGATCTGTCGGCGCTCGGGGTCACGCCGCTGACGCAATATGTCAGTGCTCCGCCCGCCCTGTCCTTGCGCCTGTCAACCATTGGCGTGGTCGATCAGGCCGAGGGCGACCGGCTTCAGGCACACCTGCCCGTGGGCGCGCGGCTGGTGTCGAAAGAGGGCGATCTGTGGCGTTGGGATGGGCTGATCGTGCGCGCCAAGGCCCCCAAGCCCGCCGCCGTGCGTCTGGCCCAACGCACCCGCTTTGACGAGCTTGAGGCCGAAATCGACGCGCTGAAGCCGGAGCTTGAGGCCGCGCAAACCGCGCTGAAAACCGCCACAGACATCCAACGCGGCTTTGAGGAGCGGCTGCGTCAGGCGCGCACCCGTCTGCCGGAACTGGAGCGCGACCTGCGCCACAAGACAGCGCAGGCCGATGAGTTAGGCCGTCGCCAGACGCAGTACGAAACGCGAATGGAGGCGCTGGACGGCACGATCAAACGTCTGCGCAACGATCTCGGCGAGGCCAAGATTGCCTATGAGGCGCTGGCTGATGCGCAATCGACGCCGGAAACGCTCGAAGCGCTGAACGACGCCCTGGTTGAGGCGCGCAATCTTGCCAATGATCGGCGTCAGGCCGTGCTGGCGGCACGGTCGGCGCTGGACGAAGACGCGCGCAACCGGCAGCAACGCGAATCGCGCGAACGCAATCTGAGCCGCGACCTCATCGACTGGACGCGCCGCCACGGCGAATCAGGCGGCCGCGTCGAAAAGCTGACGCGCGAGCAGGAATCCACGCTGGCGGCTTTGGCCACCGCCGAGGCCGCGCCCGCAACGTTTGAAACCCGCCGCCTGAGCCTGCTCGATTCGCTCGCCGCCGCCGAAAAGCGGCTGTCCGAGGCGCGCGATGCGCTGGCCTTGGCCGAAACCGCCAAGCGCGAGGCCGATGCCGAGGAAAAGGCACGCGAACAGGCGGCGGCGCAGGCACGGGAAAGACGCGCCGGAGCGCTGGCCCGGCTGGAAGCCACAACCGAGCGCAAGGCGGAGATCGAAGCACAGATCCTCGACCAGACGCAGGATACGCCGGAGGCTCTGGGGCAACGCCTGAAAGAAGAGGCCATCGCGACACCGTCCGACGCGGCCGGGGCTGAAGCCCTTTTGTCGGGGCTTGAGAAGGAGCGTGATCTGCTGGGCGCGGTCAATCTGCGCGCCGAAGAAGAGGCGAGCGAGTATCAGGAACGGCTGGAAGGCATCAGCCGTGAACGGCTTGACCTCACCACGGCCATTGGCAAGCTGCGCGACGGGATCGACGAACTGAACGCCGAAGGCCGTGAACGCCTGCTGGCGGCGTTTGACGTGATCAATGAACACTTCAAGACGCTGTTTGTCGCCTTGTTCGGCGGGGGTTCGGCGGAGTTGCGACTGGTCGAATCAGACGACCCTCTTGAGGCCGGGTTGGAAATCTATGCCTGCCCGCCGGGCAAGCGGCTCTCGACCATGAGCCTGATGTCCGGCGGCGAACAGGCCCTGACGGCCACCGCGCTGATCTTCGGCGTCTTTCTGGCCAATCCGGCCCCGGTCTGTGTGCTGGACGAAGTCGATGCGCCGCTCGATGACGCCAATGTCGATCGCTATTGCCGCCTGCTCGATGAAATGCGCACCCGCACCCAGACGCGCTTTATCGCCATCACCCACAATCCGGTGACCATGGCGCGCATGGACCGCCTGTTTGGCGTGACCATGGCCGAACGCGGCGTCTCGCAACTGGTCAGCGTCGATCTGAAGGCCGCCGAAGCGCTGGTCGCCTAAGGCAACCGACCAAAGTCTTAAGGGACGCAAATACCCTCTCTGCAAACCATTGTTACAAGGGTTTGCCGCGATAAGGGCCCGCGCAGGAAACGAATTTTCGCAAATAGTGATACCGGGCGGCGTTTGCACGAGGCAATTAGATCAACTTTATGTCATCGGCTTGCTTGACCTTTGCGGTCTGTCCGATTAGGTTCCGCGCCGTCCGAAGGGGGATATTTGTCAGTGTGCGAATGTCCTTCCGAAAGGTCCGAATATGAATAATGACCCCGATCATGAGACTTCGTCGAAGCTGGACGACCTCGAACGGCGGCTTGATGCCATTGAGCAGAAGAAGCGCCGCAAAGAGAGCGATCACGCCGAAACCGAAGCGGGCGCCGGAAAGGGCTATCAGGCTCTGGGCGAACTTCTCGGCGGCATTTTCATCGGACTGGGGGCTGGCTGGCTGAGTGACGAATACCTGCATACGCGCCCGTTCGGCATTATTGTCGGCGCGATTGTCGGTCTGGTCGCCGGGGTCTATGCCGTCGCCCGCAGCGGACGTCGTTGAGATTTTCAGGGCCCTTCGGTCCATCGCTATTTGAATTGATGAGGTAGGGCTTATGGCCGATCCGTTGCACCAGTTTCAGATCCAGAAGGTCGTCGAACTGCCGACCATCGACGTCGCTGGTGTCCCCGTTGACCTGTCGATCACCAATTCCGTTCTGGCCATGCTGATCGGCGTGGGCTGCGTGGTCCTGTTCTTCGCTTTGACGACCGCACGCGCCTCGATCATTCCCGGTCGTTTTCAGGTGATGGCTGAGGGCCTGTTCGGCCTGATCGACGACCTGTCGGAATCCATCATCGGCCATGATGGGCGCGCCTTCTTCCCGTTTGTGTTCACGCTCTTCCTGTTTATCCTGAGCTGTAACCTTGTGGGGATGACCACCTATTTCACGGCGACGTCGCAACTGGCGGTCACCGCCATGCTGGCCATCCTGACCATCGGTACGGTGATCGTCGTCGGCTTCGTCCGCAATGGCCTCGGCTTCTTCAAGTTGTTCATGCCCTCGGGCGTGCCGCTGCTGATCCTGCCGATCCTCATCCCTATCGAAATCATCTCCTTCCTGATGCGCCCCATCACCCTGACGCTGCGTCTGTTCGGCAACATGGTCGGCGGTCACATCGTGATGAAGGTGTTCGCGGGCTTCATCGTGGCTCTGGCTTCGGCGGGTGTGCTCGGCTATCTCGGCGGCTTTGTGTCGCTGACGGCGGTCGTGGCCCTGACGGCGCTGGAATTCCTGGTGGCCTATCTGCAAGCCTTCGTCTTCGCGGTGCTGGCCTGCGTGTACCTCAATGACGTGGTGAACCTGCATCACCACTAAGTCATCACCTTATCTTACGTTTATCCTCTTCTTCCTACGGAGTTAAAGTCTATGGACGCTTCTGCTTACAAGTTCCTCGGCGCGGGTCTGGCCATGCTGGGTATGATCGGTGCCGGTATCGGTCTCGGCCTGCTGTTCGGCAACTTCTTCCAGGGCGCGCTGCGCAACCCGTCGGCGGCCAAGTCGCAACAGACCAACCTCTTCATCGGTATGGCCCTGACCGAAGCCCTCGGCATTCTGGCGTTCGTTATCGCCATCATGATCCTGAACGGCTAATCCTGCTTTCGCGGGCTGTATCGCCGCAGGCGTTCGCCCGACGAAGACCGGACTTTCGACGGATCAGGCTGGCGTCACAGTCTGATCCGTTCGTTTTTACGCGCATCCTCAAACGCTGCGCGCCCGTCAAAACAGACCCATAGTCCGTGGCTCCGGCCCGGATCAAAAGGATCAAATCATGAGCGTAACCGCAAGCCCCGCGGCCAGCGAGACGAGTGCCGAGGCACCCGTGACCACGGTGGCCACGCTTGAGCCCATCGCCGAAGCCCCCGCTTCTGCCGAAGCGGCCCACGGCGACGCGCACACCACCTCTACCGGCCACGGCGAAGACCACGCTTCCGGCGGCCTGCCGCAGTTCCAGACGGAACACTGGGCGGGTCAGATGGTGTGGCTGGTCGTTATCTTCACCGTCCTGTTCATCCTGATCGCCAAGGTGTTCGCCCCTCGCCTGCGCAACGTCATCGACACGCGCGGCGCGACGATCGCCGAAGATCTCGCCAATGCCCGCGCTATCCGCGACGAGGCCGAAGCTCAGGCCAAGGACGCGGCCGCCGAAACCGCAGCGGCCCATGCGGCGGCCCGCAAGCTGGCGGCTGATGCCAAGTCGAAGGCAACGGCTGAAATGGCCGCCGCTCAGGCCAAGGAAGACGCCCGTCTGAACGGTATTCTGGCCGAGGCCGAAGCCTCGATCCGCGCCAAGCGCGACGAAGCCCTGGCCCACGTCACCGAGATCGCCACCGACACCGCGTCGGCGCTGGTCGAAAAGCTGACGGGCAAGGCCCCGACCAAGACGGCCCTGACGGCCGCCCTTAAGAAGAGCTGAGGAGCACCCGATGGAACACGCTGAACCGTCCTTCTGGGCCAATCCGGAAACCTGGGTCCGTATCGGTCTGGGTTGCTTCTTCCTGCTTTTAATCGTCATGAAGGTGCCGCAAAAGCTGTGGGCCTCTCTGGCCGACACTGGCAATGCCGTGCGCGCCGAACTGGATGAGGCCGTGCGCATCCGTCAGGAAGCGCAGGCCCTGCTCAACCAGATCAAGGCCGAGCGCCTTGAGGCCGAGCAAAAGGCCAAGGAACTGATCGCCTTTGCCGAGGAAGAGGCGCAACGCCTCGCCGCCGAGGCCAAGGCGAAACTCGACGAGTCGATCAAGCGCCGTCAGGCGCAGGCCGAAGCCAAGATCGCTCAGGCCGAGGCCAAGGCCGCGTCTGAGGTCAAGGCCGCAGCCGCCGATCTGGCAACGCAGATTGCGGAAAACATCCTCATCAGCCGCGCCGACGGTCTGAAGAGCGATCCGCTGGTCGATCAGGCCATCACGCAGGTGGCGACCCGCCTGTCGTAAGACACGGCGATCGCGCAAAAATAATGGCCCTGCCGGTTTCGGCAGGGCCTTTTCTGTTTCCGTTGGATCAACTCTATCAGGCCGTATGCGGCTTCAGTCCTTCAACCCACCCAGACGGCGGAAGATCAGCCACACCGAGACGCAGACGCAGACTATGCCCACCACGGCCAGCGTAATCGACATGGTGGTGAAGACATCGGCATTGCCGGGCTCGGTCATTTCGAGATTGATGGCCTTCTGATAGGCCCCGGCCGCCCCGCCCAGCGCCGCCAGACCGATCACCGAAATGAATATCCATTGCAGGGTTGAGGCGATCATCTGCCACAGGCTGCGCTCATTGGCTTCGGCCTCTTCGGTCGAAACCGCGATGCGGCCATCCTCGGCCAGCCACTCATCATCTTCGACGACCTCTTCGGTATGGACATAGGTCTGAGGCGCAGCCTGAGCATTGAGGCTAAGGGCATCGGTGTGGACGGCAGCGGCCGCAGCCATCCCGGTCAGACCGGACGCGGGATGCTGCAACTGCTCGCGCCAGTGCAGGGGGGCTTCTCTGGAAGCCTCTCTGGGAACGTCTCTGGCCGGTTCGGGCACAGGTTGCGGCTGCGACGCAAGGGGTGCCGGCGCCGCGGCCACAGCCGCTGCGGTGTCCGTCTTTATACTGACCGGAGAGGCCACCACCGTCGGGGGCGCGACCAGCGACGGATTAGGGCGTACCCCCGGCTCGACCTTACTATGCAGCCGCATGACCAGCGGCGCGTCGTCCTCGTCCTCGGCATCGGTCTCAGCGACCACAGGCGGTTCCGGGTCAGGTCGGGACGACAGGTCGAACGGTGCTGCCGTCGGCGTCGGCGTCGGATTAGCGACCGCCGCCAGCGGAGGCGGGTTATGCGGGGACGCCTGAACCGGCGCAGGGGCCGGTGCGGGGGCTGGCGTTGTCGCCGGCTTTGGCTTGACCAGAGGCCCGGCCATGGTCGCATAGGGCGAGTAGAGCCGCATCAGGGCGGCGGCGGCTTCGGCCTTGCGCGCTGCCTCGGCATCGCTATCTACGGGCTTCGGTGCCGATGGCTCCGGCGTCAGCGGCGGCTGAGCCGTGCGCGCCTGCTCGGCACGGGCCGCAGCCTCGGCCTGTTCGCGGGCTTGTCGCTCAGCTTCCAGCCTTTCGCGCTCAAGTCGCCCCTGCTCCTGACGCTCACGTTCCAGACGCTCACGTTCTTGGCGTTCACGTTCCTGGCGCTCTTGCTCCAGTCTAACCTGCTCCTGACGCGCCGCCTCTTCGCGCTCAATCCGTTCGCGCTCGAGGCGTTCACGCTCCAGACGCTCTTGCTCAAGCCTGGCCTGTTCCAACCGAGCCTGTTCAAGTCGGGCCTGCTCCTGACGCATCTGCTCCAGACGCGCCGCCTCTTCGCGGACCCGCGCCTCATCCTCAAGCCGCTGCCGCTCAAGGCGCTGCTGTTCCAGACGCGCATCTTCCAGACGACGCAATTCGCTGAGCCGCGCCTCCTCAGCCACACGCGCCGCCGCCAGAGCCTGCGCCTGGCGCATCGCCTCCTGACGCAGAGCATCCTCGCGAATACGCGCCTCTTCACGCAGGCGGATTTCCTCACGCAGCTTGGCTTCTTCACGCAGACGCGCTTCCTCGCGCTGCCTCAGTTCCTCGCGCAGGCGGGCTTCTTCGCGCAACCGCGCCTCTTCGCGGAGACGGGCTTCCTCACGCACCCGCGTTTCCTCAGCCAGACGGATGGCTTCCAGACGGCGGGCCTCTTCGCGGAGACGTTCATCCTCACGCGCACGCGCTTCGTCGGCCAGCCGCCGCGCTTCAGCCTGACGTGCGGCTTCGGCACGCCGGGCCTCCTCAGCGCGTTCGGCTTCGCGCTTGCGGGCCTCTTCGGCGGCGGCCCGTTCGGCATCACGGCGCTGGGTTTCTTCGAGACGAACCTGCTCCAGACGTCGGAACTCGGCCTGAATACGCGCCTCCTGCTCCGCCTTGAGCAGAGCCGCCTGTACATCCATGGACGGAGTGGCGGGTGTCGGGGTCTCAGCGACATCGGCGACGCGGGTAATGACGGGCTTGGGGGCCGCAGGCGCGACCGGGGTGGGTTGCGCCACCGGAGTTTCGGCAGGACGGATGACCATGCCGGGGGTCAGCAGTTGCGGATCAAGCTCCATCCCCTCCATATCGGGGGTCAGGAACAGGCTCTTTTCCGAGGCGCGGCGGCGGATCAGCGGGGCCAGTACATAGGTTTGGCCGTTGAACTCTGCGCTGGTCCAGTTGTCCATGGCCTGCGCCGCTTCGGTGACGCGGCCTTCATTGACACGGCGCAGTACGTCCGACTGACCGAAGGCCTCGATGCCGACATTGAAGCAGAACGACACCAGAGCATCGAACTGGTTTTGCGTCAGCGGCGTGTGGACAAGATTATTGACCGCCTCGACAATGGGCAGAAGGTCAAAGCGCAGAAGCGCATCGGCATCCTCTGCCGTGACGCGCGCCCCTTCGCGGGCGGAAAAGGTATGGCCATAGCCGATCATCCAGCGCCCGTCGGGCAACTGCGAAGCCTGCTGGCGCAAGCCTTCGAAACTCTTGATCAGCTCGACTCCGGCGCGGGAGATCTTATGACGCGCTCTCATCACTTTTCCTGAACCAAAACGGTACACTTACGGAGATAGGTAGAAGGCCCAGCAAGCATCGCGCCGCTACGGACACCCCCACCCGCTTTTTCAATACGATTCGACAACTTCCGCCGCCGACAAGATTAAGAAAAAAGATTAATACCGCCTGATTAGCTATCCATAGGCTCTAACGTTTTTACAACAGAATTATCGCCGCCAGCCCGAGGAAACTAAAAAATCCGATGCAGTCGGTCACCATGGTGACGAAAATGGGCGACGCCACCGCCGGATCGCGGTCGAGCTTCGACAGGGTGAGCGGCACCAGCGTCCCGGCCAGAGCCGCCGCCGTCAGATTGATCAGTACCGCCAAAGCAATCGTGACCCCCAGCATGGGGTTCTGCCAAACCGTGCCCGCGACGCAGCCCAGTATGCAGGCGATCACCGCACCATTAAACCACCCCACCCGCACCTCACGCCAGACGGTGCGCAAGGCATTGGCCGTGGTCAGTTCGCGCGCCGACAGGGCACGCACCGACACGGTCAGGGCCTGAGTGCCGGAATTGCCGCCGATGGAGGCGACCATCGGCATCAGCACGGCCAGCGCCACCAGCTTTTCGATTTCGCTCTGGAACATGCCGATCAGCGACGAAGCCACAAAGGCTGTCAGCAGGTTGACGCACAGCCAAGGCAGGCGCGAGCGCACCACCTCAAACACCGTGGAGTCACGCCCCTCCTCATCCGACACACCGGCGAGGGCCAGAATATCCTCGCGGTTTTCTTCCTGAATGATGTTAACGATGTCATCGACCGTGATCTGACCGACCAGCCGCCCGCCCTGATCGACGACCGGGGCCGAGATCAGGTGGTATTTTTCAAAGATATAGGCCACCTCTTCCTGATCCATATGGACCTCGATCTCGGTGATCGGTTCCATAATGGCCGACAGGCGGACTTCGCGCGGCGTGCGCATCAGAAGCGAAACGGGCAGCGCGCCGATCGGCTTATGCGTCGGGGAAATCACATAGACGTCGAAGAACAGTTCCGGCAGGTCGGCCCCGTGCGCCCGCATATGGTCGATGGCGTCGCCGACATTCCAGAAATCGGGCGCCGCGACCACTTCGCGCTGCATCAGGCGCCCGGCGGTTTCTTCCTCAAAGGCCAGAGAGGTGACCATGGCCTCGCGGTCTTCGGGGTCCATGGCCGCCAGAACCGCCTGCTGCTGCTCGGCCTCCATGTCCTCGAAGACGGCCGCCGCATCGTCGGAATCGAGTTCCTGAAGCACTTCGGCCAGATCGACCGGGCGCAGGTTCTCAACGATCTCCTCACGGATGCCGTCATCGAGCTCCGGCAGCACGTCCGGCAGGGCATCGGCGGGGATCCAGGGAATGACCTGTTCGCGGTAATCTTCGGACAGGAAGCCCAGCAGGTCGGCGACATCGGCCGGGTGCAGGGCGTCCAGAAGATCACGCAGACGCAGGCCGTCATTGCGATCCGCAGCGTCGATAACGAGCTGAATATATTCCGGATTAAGGGCGTAGTCGTCCTGAAGCGCGAAGTCTTCGATCTGTTCCGGGGTGATCAGTTCGGGGCGATCGTCGGCCTCGGCGGTCTCACGCGCCACGGCATCGGCCAGAGCCTTCAGCGAGCCGCGCAGTTCATCGGGCGGTGTGGCCAGGGTATCGAGTTCAGGTTCGGGCTTTTGTGACAACTCTCCCCCTCCCTGTCCATGGCGACTTCCCCTGTGGCATACGTCTTTTGCCGGAGCCAGACACTGGGCCGAATCCCTAGGGATTGCAACCGGTTTCGCCAGACTGCGGACACAAAAAAAGGTTCTGAGGTTTGCGCCTCAAAACCTTTTTTGACCCGGATGGTGCGGTCGAGAAGACTCGAACTTCCACGCCTTGCGGCACAGCGACCTCAACGCTGCGCGTCTACCAATTCCGCCACGACCGCACACATCAGGAGGCGCGCCACTTAGCAAGCCTTAGCGGTTTTGTGAAGCGACAAAAGTGCATTATCCCCTGATTTTGCCAAAAAAGCGCCGATCAGGCCCCAGCGTGCGGCGTATGGCCTATCGCTTCGCCGCAATGGCATGCGCCATCTGGCCTTCCAGCCAGACGTCGATCCGGGCGTAAATGTCCGCAATCGACGCATTTCCGGCCGTCTGATTGACGTCCCGGAGCCGACGCGCCCGGATACGCAAACGGTGAAGAAGGATAACGGCCTGATAATTGGGAACGGGCATTGTCTGTGTTTCGCCTCAGTTCGCCAGTCGCAGGGAATAGGCAATGGTCAGAAGAACGACGAGCAGCCCCACCAGCGCCAGGTCCATACGCAGGGTTTCTACCGAAAACAGGGACACCCTTTCTTCGCCCTCGCCGTTCAGGCTATAGGCGGCCACAACGACAATGTATCCAGCCAGACCCATAGCCGCAGGCAACAGGGCCAAGCCGGTGACAATCGCCGTCACTGCCAGTCCTTCGGTCAGCAGGGCCATGCCCAGCCCCAGACGCTCGTAGCGGGCGAAAAAATCCGTCTTGCCTCGGGTCGCCTTGCGCAGACGCATCACCTTATCGACAGCCCCCAGAATGAAGACGATCACCGCCGCACCGCAAACGGTGAGATACGGAAGTCCATAGTGAAGAGGCAAAGAGTCGGAGGTAATCATGGAGATAACGGGTAAGGTGATTACCGGGATTTACAGGCTGCGTACCGTAAATCCTAAACAGATTTACTGGACAAAGCGTAAATTTCCCACTGCGTGACCCTTTGGATACGCTTCAACAAGGCGTAACCCAAGCCTGGGAGGTGGCGTGGTGGCGGATAATAGCCGCTCTAGGGGCGAAACCGATAGCCGATCCCCGGTTCAGTGAAGATAAAACGCGGACTTAACGGGTCATCGTTCAGTTTTTCGCGCAGGTGCTGAACGTGGATGCGCAGATAATGGCTCTGTTCCGTCGTGTGCCGCCCCCAGACGGCTTTGAGAAGCTGAAGATGAGTCAGAACCTTGCCCGCATGATCGGTCAGGGTCGTCAGCAGCTTGTATTCAATAGGAGTCAGACGCAGGTCTTCGCCCTGAAGCGTCACGCGGCGCGCCGCCTGATCGACACAGAGGCCGTCACGCTCGAAAACTTTCGGCGCTTCGGTGCCGGCCTGTGCCGCATGGCGCAGGGCGACCTTGATGCGTGCCAGCAGTTCGCCCGGCGCAAAGGGCTTGGTCAGGTAGTCGTCGGCACCGTTTTCAAGGGCCTCGACCTTATCCGTTTCCTGCTCGCGCGCCGACAGCACGATCACGGGCGTCTGGGACCATTCGCGGAGGCTGCGGATCAGGTCCTGGCCATCCTGATCCGGCAGGCCGAGATCGAGCAGAACGAGATCAGGCCGGTTGAGCGTCAGCTTCTGCATCCCCTCCTTCGCCGTGGCCGCTTCCAGCACCTCGTAATCCTGTGCCGTCAGTGTGGCGCGCAGGTAGCGGCGTATATCGGCCTCGTCTTCGATGATCAGTATGCGGGTCATGCGCCGCTTGTAACCACAGGCAGGGTAAAGATAAAGCTGGCCCCGCCACCGACGCCGTCTTTTAACGGATTGGTCTTGGCGTAGATCAGGCCGCCATGCGCTTCGACAATAGCCTTGCAGATGGCGAGGCCAAGACCGCTGCTTTCGGTCTGACGATCCGAAATCTGCTGGCCGTAGGTATAGAACTTATCGAAAATGCGATCCTCCTCCCCCGGCCTCAGTCCTGGCCCGTTGTCGCTGACGCGCACACGCACACGATCGGCGTCGGTTTCGAACGACAGGGTGATCTGCCCGTCCTCCGCCGTATGAGCGATGGCGTTTTCCAGCAGGTTGATCAGCACCTGCTCGATCAGGGCTCCGTCGATGCGCACCATAGGCAAGGTGCCGCTGATCAGGGTCCGGATCTGACGGTCTCCACGCATGGCCTCGATACGATTGAGCGCCGCTCCGGCCACTTCCTGTATCAGATAGGGCTCAAAGCTGAGGTGCAGTTGTCCGGACGTGATAGCGGCCATGCGCAGCAGATTGCCGACAAATTTTTGCAGGCGCGCCAGATGGCTCCACAGGGCCGTCAGTTCATCCACCGCTTCCCGGGGCAGCTTTTTGCGCATTTTCAGGAGCGAGCCCACGGCCCCGTTCATGACGGTCAGCGGCGTCTTCAGGTCGTGCGACAGGGAGGCCAGCAGGACATTGCGCAGCTTTTCATTCTCGCTTTCAACGCGGGTGGCCTCGGCCAAAGCCGTCTGGCGGGTCCGTTGCAACGCGCCGGCGATCAGGGTGGCCACGGTCTCGAACACCAGAAGCTCCGCCCCGCTGAACTGCCGCGTCGTTTCGGTCGGCGTCAGGCACATGACGCCGATGACACTTTGTTCGGCGCTCACGGGCAGGTAAAGCCCCTGCGCTGTGGGCAGGGTATCGGTATCGCGGCCAGCCATCTGACGGTTCTGAGCCACCCACTGCACCGCTGCCAGCTCCTTGGGGTCGTGCTCCGCCTTCCCGGCAACCTGCTGGCCTTCGTACCACAGCCCCAGTTCGACCTCGAATACCGTTTGAAGGTGGCGCTCGATCACCTGCCCGATGTCGGCGGCGTCACGCGCCCCCCCCAGTTGCCGCGAAATATCGTAGAGGAGCCGCGTTTCCACCTCCCCCTTGCGCGCCAGTCGCGCATGGAGAGACAGGCGCGCCGTCAGCGAACCGACGATCAGTGAGGTGATCAGCATGACCACAAAGGTGACGGCATAGCCTACCCGGTCGAAGGTCAGGCTGTAATAGGGTTCGACATAGAACCAGTTGAAGGTCAGGACCGACAGGACCGAGGTAAAGACCGCCGGACCGATCCCATAGCGTGCCGCCACCGCCACCACGGCGGTCATATAAAGCATGATAAAGCTGTCGGGATCGACCACGTCCCGGAAAGGCAGGCCCAGCGCGGTCACCAGCGCCGTAGCAGCAACCGCCATCAGATAGGGAAGCGGCCTCAGGGCCTGAGCCACCGTGCGACCGTCCGCCTCTGCCTTATCTTCGGCGCTGTCGGCGCTTAGCGTGGTGATTTCAAGACCGGCACCCTGACTGATCAGCTTTTGCGACAGGCTGCGTCCGCCCATCAGCGCGCGCCACCACGGCTGCGGGCTGTGGCCCAGCACAAGGCGCGTAAAGCCGTTCTGACGCGCATAGGTGAGGACCGCCGAGGCGGCGCGCCCGGCATTGAGGCGCACCACCCGCGCCCCCAGCTTTTCGGCCAGCCGCAGATTGTGCTCGACGCGGCGGCGCGCCTTGTCCGGCAGGGCTTCGTGGCGGTCGGTATGCAGGTAGAGGGCAAACCAGGCGGCGCGGGCCCGGTCAGCCATGCGCTTGGTATGGCGGATCAGGCGTGCCGACAGGGCGTCCGGCCCGACCAGCACCAGAATCTTGTCGCCTGTCGCCGATTCGGCCTGCCCCATGGCGGCACTCAGGGCGTCATTCTGGGCGTCGATGCGCTCGGCCGTGCGTCGCAGGGCGATTTCTCGCAGACGCCCCAGATTGGCTTTTTTAAAGAAGTTGTCGGCGGCACGGGTCTGCGCCCCTTCGGCCACATAGACCTTGCCTTCGGCCAGCCGTTTCAGAAGCTCGTCCGGCGACAGGTCGATAAGCGCAATCTCGTCCGCCGCATCGAAAGCGGCATCGGGCACCGTTTCACGCACCCACACGCCGGTCAGGCGCGCCACCACATCGTTCAGGCTTTCGAGATGCTGCACATTGAGCGTCGTATAGACGTCTATGCCCGCCGCCAGCAGTTCCTCCACATCCTGCCAGCGTTTGGGATGACGCGACCCGGGCGCATTGGTATGGGCGTATTCGTCGATCAGGATCAGGTGGGGACGCCGCTCAAGCGCCAAGTCGATGTCAAACTCGGTCAGGCGAATGTCGCGATGGCTGACCTCGCGCAACGGCAGCAGCGGCAGACCGTCGATCAGGGCCAGGGTCTCGGGACGACCATGATGTTCGACCACCCCGATCACCACGTCCCGCCCTTCGGCAAACAGACGGCGCGCCTCGCTGAGCATGGCGTAGGTCTTGCCCACGCCGGCATTGGCACCAAAAAAGATTTTCAGCCGCCCGCGACGGGGGGTATCCGGCGCGCCGTCGCCTCTGTCCTTGCTGACAAGGGCGAGCAGTTTATCAGGGTCGGGTCTTTGGTCCGCGGTCACTTGATCTTGCCATCCAGCCTCAGATTGACCTCTAGCACGTTCACGCGCGGTTCGCCGAGGATTCCGAAGCTGCGGCCCTCAGTGGCGGCGTGAATAGCGGCGCGCACCTGCTCTGGCGTCACCCCACGCGCGGAGGCAATACGCGGCACCTGAATCTCCGCCGCCGCCGGGCTGATGTGCGGGTCGAGGCCTGAGCCTGAGGCAGTGATCAGATCGACAGGCACCGGGCCCGTGACGCCCAGGGCTTCAATACGGCCTTGCGCCGCGGTAACAAGCGCCGGGTTGTTGACCCCATAGTTAGAGCCCGACGACGCACCGGCATTATAAGGGGCGGGGCCGGTGGCCGAGAGACGCCCCCACAAATAGCCGGGCTGGGTGAAGTTCTGACCAATCAGGCGCGATCCGATCACGGTCTGACCGTCACGGATCAGCGAACCCTTGGCCTTGTCGGCAAACAGGCCCTGAACGATACCCGTCGTGGCCAGTGGGTAGAGGCCACCGCACAGCAGAGTAAACAGGCCCATGGAAACCAGAGCGGGACGAAGGTGTGTGATGAGTAACATAGTAGTACCTCGCAAGCCTGACGTGCTTAAACCAGACCCACGGCGGTCAGGCCGAGGTCGATGAGTTTGATACCGATGAACGGGGTGACGATCCCGCCCAGACCGTAGAGGAAGGCGTGGCGCGACAGCATGGCCGAGGCCGATTCCGCGCGATATTTGACGCCTTTCAGCGCCAGCGGGATCAGAGCGATAATGATCAGGGCGTTGAAGATGACCGCCGACAGGATGGCGCTTTGCGGCGAGGACAGGCCCATGATGTTGAGGAGCCCCAGCGCCGGATAGGTGGTGGCAAAGGCGGCCGGGATAATGGCAAAATACTTGGCCAGATCGTTGGCGATACTGAAGGTGGTCAGAGCCCCGCGCGTCATCAGAAGCTGTTTGCCGATTTCGACAATTTCGATCAGCTTGGTCGGATCGGAATCGAGATCGACCATGTTTCCGGCCTCCTTGGCCGCCTGCGTGCCGGAATTCATGGCCACCGCCACGTCCGATTGCGCCAGCGCCGGAGCGTCATTGGTGCCATCACCAACCATGGCCACCATCTCACCGCCTTCCTGCATCTTGCGGATATATTTGAGCTTCGTCTCGGGCGTTGCCTCGGCCACAAAGTCATCGACGCCGGCCTCTGACGCGATAGCCGCCGCGGTCAGCGGGTTGTCTCCGGTGATCATCACCGACTTGATGCCCATCTTGCGCAATTCGCCCAGACGCACCTTGATATCGGGCTTGACGATGTCCTTGAGGTAGATCACCCCCAGAACTTTCGGACCTTCGGCCACGATCAGCGGTGTGCCGCCCTTGCGGGCAATGTCTTCCACGGCAGCGGCCACTTCGGCCGGCATGGCCCCGCCCCGCTTGGCCACCAGCTTGCCAATGGCGTCGCCCGCCCCCTTGAAGATATGGCGTTCGTTGATCACCACGCCGGACACGCGCTGTTCCGCCGAAAAGGGGATGAATTCCGCCTCGATATCGCTGGCCTTGCGCTCAGCCAGACCAAACTGGCCACGCGCCAGAGCCACAATCGAGCGGCCCTCCGGGGTTTCATCGGCCAGCGACGATAGCTCTGCCGCCTCGGCCAGTTGCTGCGCCGAAACCTGGCTGGAAGGGATGAATTCGACCGCCTGACGGTTGCCAAAGGTGATGGTGCCGGTCTTGTCCAGCAGCAGCACATTGACATCGCCCGCCGCCTCGACCGCCCGCCCCGACGTGGCGATGACATTGGCCTTGATCAGGCGCTGCATCCCGGAAATGCCGATGGCCGACAACAGCCCGCCGATCGTCGTCGGGATCAGACAGACCAGCAGGGCGATCAGCACGACGATTGAAATCACCGTACCCGACCCGGCACGCGCGACGCTGAACAGCGAGAAGGGCAAGAGCGTCGCACAGGCCATCAGGAAGACGAGGCTCAGCGCCGCCAGCAGGATCGACAGGGCAATCTCGTTCGGGGTCTTCTGACGCTTGGCCGACTCGACAAGGCCGATCATGCGATCCAGAAAGCTCTCGCCCGGATCGGCCGTCACCCTGACGATCAGCCAGTCCGACAGGACGCGCGTCCCGCCGGTCACGGCGTCGCGGTCGCCGCCGGATTCGCGGATCACCGGGGCGGACTCACCGGTTATGGCGCTTTCATCGACACTGGCAATGCCTTCAATGACCTGACCATCGGCGGGCACCACGTCCCCGGCATCAATGCGGATCACATCGCCCTTGCGCAGGCTGTTGGCGGCGACGACCGTCTGCTTCTTTGATTTGTCGAGCTTTTTGGCCGAGACGTCGCGGCGGGTCTTTTTCAGGCTGTCAGCCTGCGCCTTGCCACGCCCCTCCGCCACGGTCTCAGCGAAGTTGGCAAACAGGACGGTGAACCACAGCCAGAAACAGATCAGACCGACAAACCAGATGGGCTGATGGAATTCGGGCAGGCGGGCGCCCGTGCCTGTGAGCATGACTCCCAGAACAAGGGTGGTCACGACCGAGCCTACCCAGACGAGGAACATGACCGGATTGCGGATCTGATAGCGCGGGTCGAGGCGGCGCAGGGCCTGAAGTGCCGCGGCACCGATGTCGGTTTTGTAGGTCACAGTTAAGGAGGACATGTTGATTAGCCCTTGATCATATTGAGGTGTTCGATTACCGGTCCAAGCGCCAGAGCCGGCGCATAGGTCAGGACGCCGATCAGCAGAATGACGCCGATCAGTATGGCCACGAACAAAGGAGTATGGGTTGGCAGCGTACCGGCAGACACCGGAACCGCTTTTTTGGCGGCCAGCGATCCGGCTATGGCCAGCACGGGCAGCAGAACGAAGAAGCGCCCGAACAACATACACAGTGCCAACAGTGTGTTGTAAAAAGGCGTATTGGCGCTCAGGCCCGCAAAGGCCGATCCGTTATTATTGGCCGCCGAGGTGAAGGCATAGAGCACCTCCGAAAAGCCCTGCGCACCGGGGTTGAATATCCCCGCCTTGCCCAGAGGCGTCACCACGGCCAGGGCGGTGGCCCCCAGCACCAGCGCACAGGGCAAAAGCACAGCGATCGAGGCCATCTTGATCTCATAGCCGCCAATCTTCTTGCCCAGATATTCCGGCGTGCGCCCGACCATCAGCCCGGCAATGAAGACGGTCAGGATGACGAAGACCAGCATTCCGTAAAGACCGGACCCGGCACCGCCATAGATGACTTCGCCGAACTTCATCAGCAGCATGGGCACAAGGCCGCCCAGCGGGGTAAAACTGTCGTGCATGGCATTGACCGAGCCGTTCGACGCCGCCGTCGTGGCCGCTGCCCAGATAGCGGAATTGACGATACCGAAGCGCGTTTCTTTGCCTTCCATATTGCCACCGGCTTGCGCGGTGGCGGGGGCCATATTGCCACCGGCTTGCGCGGTCGTCGGGTCAGCCCCCGCTGCCACCAGATGCGGATTGCCGGCCTGTTCAAAGCCGATGGCTGCGGCGGCGAACGGCACGAAGACCAGGGTCATGGCCGCAAAGATCGCCACGCCCTGCCGCCGGTCGCCCACCATCTTTCCGAAGGTGAAGCACAGGGCCGCCGGGATCAGCAGGATCGACACCATCTCGATCAGGTTCGAAAACGGAGTAGGGTTTTCAAACGGATGCGCCGAGTTGGTATTGAAGAAGCCGCCCCCATTGGTGCCCAGCATCTTGATCGCTTCCTGTGAGGCGACGGGCCCCAGCGCGATGACCTGATCGCGGCCCTCCAGCGTTCTGGCTGTGGCATAGCTGTCGAAGGTCTGGATGACGCCCAGCCCGCCCAGCGCCACGGCCACGATCAGCGACAGAGGCAGCAGGATGTAGAGATTGGCCCGCACGAGATCGGTCCAGAAATTTCCCAGGCGGTCGGTTGAATGGCGCGTCAGACCGCGGATCAGTGCCACCAGCACCGCCATGCCGACGGCCGCAGACACGAAATTCTGTACGGTCAGGCCGACCATCTGGCTGAAATAGCTTAGCGTCGTTTCGCCGCCATAGGATTGCCAGTTGGTATTGGTGATAAAGCTGACGGCTGTGTTAAAGGCCAGATCGGGTGTCAGTCCGGGCAGGTGCTGTGGATTGAGCGGCAGCACGCCCTGCCCCACCAGCAGCCCGAAGAGAAGCACAAACCCCGTCAGCGAAAACAGGATAACGGCGACCGCATAGGTCTTCCACGTCATCTCTTCGACGGAGTTGACGCCGCACAGACGATGAATCAGGCGCTCCACCGGCCCAAAGATCGCGGTCAGGACGGTACGCTCACCCGAGAAGACGCGCGCCATATACCCGCCCAGCGGGACGGCCAGAGCCGTAAGCACGCACATATAAAGCGCAAGCTGCACCCAGGCGCTTGCGGTGATACCGAGCCACATGCCGGTTCTCCAGATAAGATTACGGGAAAATTTCCGGTTTGATCAGCGCGACCACCAGATAGGCCGCCAATACCAGCACAAGGACAGCGGCGGCGACATAGAGGACGGTCATGGCCGATCCTCCCGCAGGCGGTCTGCGCCATGGACAAACCCCAGGCACAGGGCGAAAAAACCGCACCCGGCCATCAGATACACAAAGGTCATAAGAGGCTCCAATTCCAGTCAGGAAGCTGGATCGTCTCCTAAACCCCGACGCATATAGGGCGTGTAGAGATCACGCCGTGGGGCGTATATTTTGTGTATAGAGATTTGGAAAATGGTGACCCCTGCAGGACTCGAACCTGCGACCTCTGCTTTAGGAAAGCCTTGCTCTATCCGGCTGAGCTAAGGGGCCACGCGTCTCGGGTTTAGCACGCCGTTCGCGCCTTTGAGAAGCCGTTTCAAGCTCGGTTTGGTCTAAAAACCTGTGTGAGAACAGAGCCGACTCGACTCAAAGCGCGACTCGGCCCATTGAGCTATACGAGTATGGTTAATACGTTATCGCGCTACTATATCTGGTATAGAACAAATCAGGCATCGGGCGATGTCACTGATTCGGTCATGATTCGTTTTCATGGCGTTCACGGCGTTTGACGCAAGCCGTTAACCTCTGCATTTGCGCGCTTTTGACACCGTCTTCTACCTTTTCAATGCCGCTTTAAGCGGCTAAAACAGCCACGTGCCAGATCATTCGCATCCCGTTGCCGCCTTCGCCGCCCCAAGCCCGGACTCGCGGCTGGTGGCCGTCCTGGGGCCGACCAATACCGGCAAGACCCATTATGCGCTGGAGCGGATGATGGCCCATGCTACCGGAATGATCGGCCTGCCCCTGCGGCTTCTGGCGCGCGAGGTCTATGACCGTATGGTGAAGGAAAAGGGAATCAATGCCGTCGCTCTGATCACCGGCGAAGAGAAGATCATCCCGCGTCTTCCCTCCTATTTCATCTGCACGGTCGAGGCGATGCCACTGGAGCGGCGCGTCGATTTCCTAGCCGTCGATGAGATTCAACTGTGCGCGGATACGGAGCGCGGCCACGTCTTCACCGACCGGCTTTTGCACGCGCGCGGTCGCTATGAGACGCTGTTTATGGGGGCCGCGACCTTTGCGCCCCTGTTCCGCTCGCTGTTTCCCTATGCCGAGGTGCAGTTCCGTGAGCGCCTGTCGCAACTGAGCTATGCCGGGTCGAAGAAGCTCACCCGCCTGCCCAAGCGCACGGCCATCGTCGCCTTTTCGACGGAGCAGGTCTATGCCATTGCCGAACTGATCCGGCGCCAGCGCGGTGGAGCGGCTGTGGTGATGGGCTCGCTCAGCCCCAAGACGCGCAACGCTCAGGTCGATCTGTTCCAGCGCGGCGAAGTCGATTTTCTGGTCGCCACCGACGCCATCGGCATGGGGCTCAACATGGATATCGACCATGTGGCCTTTGCCGGCCTGTCGAAATTCGACGGCCGCCGCACGCGGGCGCTCACAGCACAGGAGGCCGCACAGATCGCCGGGCGCGCCGGACGCAACCGCAGGGAAGGTACGTTTGGGGTCACCGGCGATGCCGATGAGATGGATGACGACCTGATCGCGGCCATTGAAAACCACCGCTTCCTCAGCCTGACGGCGGCGCAATGGCGCAATCATGAACTGGATTTTTCGTCGCTCGACAACCTGCTGCGCAGCCTGACGCGGCCTTCGCCCGCCCCGGCATTGCAACTGGCTCGCGAAGCGCTGGATGAGAAGGTCCTGCGCCATCTGAGCGCCGAAGACGACATCGCGCTGAAGGTGCGCAATCCGGTTAGTCTCCGCATCCTGTGGGAGGTGTGCCAGCTCCCTGATTTCCGCAAGGTGTCGCTGGACGAGCATCTGAAAACGGTCGGTTTCCTCTTCTGGTCGCGCCACCGCCCGGACGGGTTTGTGCCGCACGACTGGTTCGATGAGCAGTTGACCCACCTCGACCGCATGGACGGCGATATCGACACCCTGTCGGGGCGGTTGTCGGGCGTGCGCACCCTCTCCTACATCGCCAATCGCACCGGCTGGCTGAAGGCGGCGGAACACTGGCGCGAAGCGACGCGCGATCTGGAGGCGCGTCTGTCCGACCGGCTGCACGAGGCCCTGATGCAGCGCTTCGTCGATCAGCGCACCAGCGCCCTGTTGAAGGCGCTCAACGCCTTTGAGACGCCGAAGCCGGAGATTATGGAAAATGGCGACGTTTTCCTTGAAGGCCAGCGTGTGGGGCAGCTCAAGGGGCTGAACTTCATCCAGGCGGCCGGTGAAAGCCTGATCGAGGACAAGACGATCCGTCAGGCGGCGCATCGCGCCGTGACGCCCCTGATCCGTGAGCGGCTGCACGCCCTGGCGCAGGCACCGTCCAAAACCCTGCGCCTGAAAGGCAAGCACGTTCTGTGGCAGGGCGAAACGGTCGGCCACATCGCACCGTCAGACTATTTCAACCCCGTCATCCGTCTGGAATGTCAGTCCGATCAGGCCGCGCTGGAAGACCGTGCGCGTAAACGGCTGACCGATTTTGTGCGGCAGCAGGCCCTGCACCAGTTGAAGCCCCTGCACCGGGTCTATGAGGCCGCACACGATGAGACGACCCCTGCGGCGGTGCGCGCTGTGGCGTGGCAGATCTATGAAAACGGCGGCGTGACCTTGCGTGGCGAAGACAAGCTGACGGCGGATGAGCGCAAGTTGCTTAAAGGGCTGGGCATCCACGGCAATCGCTTCGTCTGGCGTTTACCGAAGTTATCACCACCTTTGATGCAGGCCTTTGGCGGAGCGAAGGACCATCCGCAGCGTGCCTTAAGCCTCAAAGGGCTGGTGGCCATTGCCGGGCACAAACCCGTCCGGCTGAAGACGCTCGATGCGCTGGATGCGGCCCTGAACGAAGGTGTGTGGCACAAGGGTGCCATCTATCTCAAGCCCGGGGCGACTGAGGGCGTCAGCGACAAGCTGATGGCCGCGCTGGGCTATGCCAAGGCCGGGACGCACCACTTTGGCGAAGGGGATGCCGCCGCCGAGTATCAGGGCTGGCGCAGCAAAACGACTGCCCCGAAAAAGGCCAAAGTGCCGCCCCTCTTCGTCAATCCCTACTCCCCCTTTGCGGTGCTGCGCGGTGGTTGACAAACCTTGCCATAGGCCGCACCCTCCTGCCCAAGGAGTGCGGCCATGGCGACCATGAACATATCCCTGCCCGAACAGATGAAATCCTGGGCGGAGTCGCAGGCAGAAACCGGTCGTTATGCCAACACCAGCGACTATGTTCGCGACCTCATTCGCCGCGATCAGGAACGGGAAGAGAAAATAGCCGCCTTGCAGGTGAAGATAGACGAAGGTCTTTCCAGCGGTATCAGCCCCCGCACTGTTGACGATATTCTCGATATGGCCCGCAAAAAGGCGGCGGACCTTGGGTTCGACAAGCCGTGACATTCCGGCTGACGTCCGCCGCCGAAACGGACCTGATCCAGCTTTATCTATTCGGTCGTGAGCGGTTCGGCTTTCAACAGGCGGAAGCCTATTATGACGACCTAAATCGCGCCTTCGGCTTGCTGGCGGAATACCCGGCCATGGGACGCTTGAGAAAAGAGCTGAACCCACCGATGCACACGCATCCCTTCAGGTCGCATATCATCTTCTATCAGGTCGAGGCACAGGGGCTGCTTATCGTGCGTGTCCGGCACGCTTCGGAAGACTGGAACGAATTCGACCTCTGATCACAGCCCCAGAAACGATAGCATGATAAAGGCGCAGAACAGCACAAAATGTGTGGTGCCCTCAATCGCGTTGGTCTGACCGTCATTGAGGTTGATCGCGGCCACCAGCAGAGTCAGGGCGGTCATGATGCTCTGGGTCGGGGTCAGGGCCATGTGGATCTTCTGATCGTTGAACAGTGAGATCAGTTCGATCACCGGCACGGTCAGGACCACGGTCGAGAGCGAAGCCCCCAGCGCGATATTGATGACCGGCTGCATGCGGTTGGCCAGCGCGGCGCGCAGGGCCGTCAGGATCTCAGGACTGGCCGAAATGGCCGCCACCACCAGCGCCGGAAAGACCGGCGGGATGCCCGTGCCTTCGAGGCCGGTGCCTAGCGTCTTCGACATGACCTCGGCCAACACGCCAATCAGCACCAGACCGGCGATGAGGATGGCCGCCGAATACGCGGTCTTGCCTCCGTGCGTATGGTTTTCGTCACCCGTCCCGGCATAGGTATAGCTGAAGAAATAGCTGTGTTTCGTCGTCTGAAGACGCAGGAACATGGCGTAGAGGAAGACCATGATGCCGATGGAGAACAGCGAATAGGCCTTCCAGTGCGCCACCGGGATAAATTCGGGGACCAGCATGGAGACGCCCATACCGGTCATGATCATGACGATATAGGTCTTGCCCGAGGCATCGTTATAGGGCTGCTCACCGTGTTTCAGGCCGCCCAGAATCGCTGCCACGCCGATAATGCCGTTGATGTCGAGCATCACCGCCGAATAGATGGTGTCGCGCGCTAAGGTAGGGTTGTGCGAATGGCCCAGCATGATCGCCAAGATAACCACCTCGACCAGCACGGCCGACAGGGTGAGGATCATGGTGCCATAGGGTTCACCGACCTTTTCGGCCAGCACCTCGGCATGGTGCGCCACGCGCAGCGACACCAGAACGATCACCCCGATCAGGGCGACAGAGGCGATCAGGGCAACGGTCTGCCCTGACCCGGCGAGGCTGTGTTCCAGTGGAATGGCAATCGCGGCTACGATCAGCGCGATCAGCAGATTACCCTCTGACTTCAACAGGCCTGTCATGACGAATCCCCCTTCGGCAGCATGGACACAATCGTTTGTCCGACTGCGGCATAAGCGCAAAATATGCAATGCTTTTTGCAATCTCAGGGTTAAAGCGCATTCCGAAAAGTGTGCAGCGGTTTTGGTTTTCACCGAACGCCGTTTCGGAATGAAATGCGCGACAGACAAAATGTTAGAGCGGAATTTCGCTGCAATCTGAACGAAATCCGCTCTAGAATGAGGGATGGATTCTGCCTCTGACACCTGCCGCATTGATGTCTGGCTGTGGCGCGCCCGGTTTTTCAAGACCCGCGCCCTGTCGGCGAAATTTGCCGAAAGCGGCCTCTTGCGTCTGGAACGCTTTAGCCAGACCGCTCGTATCCAGAAGGCCGGTCACACAGTGCGCATCGGCGACCGGCTGACCTTCGCTATCGGGGCTCGCCTGATCGACGTCCGCGTTCTGGGCATGGGCGAACGGCGCGGCCCGGCTAGCGAAGCCCAGGGGCTGTACGAAATCTGCGAATAGGTGTCACTGTCAGGGCAAGCGTTCAGGCTTAAGCCAAAGCCCTTGGGCGGTTTAGTAAAAATCGCGGGTGAGCGGCGGCTAAAGCCTTGACAGTGCGCGCCGCAAAAGTCATGACCCGCAAACCGTTTACAGACCCGTTTTAGGGCACCTGTCTGGTGTATGTCCCCACTGAAGGCACCTGAGTTCAATGACCTATATCGTCACCGACCCCTGCGTTAAGTGCAAGTTTATGGACTGCGTCGAAGTCTGTCCGGTGGACTGCTTCTACGAGGGTGAAAACTTCCTGGTCATCAATCCGGATGAGTGCATCGACTGCGGCGTCTGCGAGCCGGAATGCCCGGTGGACGCCATCAAGCCGGACACCGAGGACGAACCGGACGGCAAGTGGCTGGAGGTCAATTCCAAATACGCCCGCGTCTGGCCGAACATCTCGGTCAAGGGTACGCCACCCGCCGACCGAGAGGACTTTGAACGCGAAACCGGCAAGTTCGAAAAGTACTTCTCCGAAAAGCCCGGCGACGGTAAATAAAGACAAAGAGCGCCGCATCGGGCGCTCTTTTTGTATCTGAACCCGTACCACCGTCTCTCTTGACTCCGCCAAATATATCAATTAATCATGATATATGGATAAAAAGCAAAGCCTCGATGCCCTCGCTGCGCTCAGTCAGGAAACGCGCCTCGATGTCTTCCGTCTGCTGGTGCAGGTGGGGCGTCAGGGCCTGCCCGCGGGTGAAATCGGTGAACGTCTGGGGGTGCGTCAGAACACCATGTCCGCCAATCTGGCCATATTGACTCAGGCCGGCCTGATCCACAGCGTGCGCGAGGGGCGCAGCATCCGCTACTTCGCCAATATGGATGGCGTCAGCGGGCTTCTGGGATTTCTGATGGAAAACTGCTGCGGCGGCGCGCCCGAACTGTGTCAGCCCGTGATCGCCAAACTCACCTGTGCGTGTTGAGAAGCGGGGCATGGAGATGGCTTTACGCAAATTAGCCGCCGAGGCACTGGGCACCGCCTGGCTACTGGCGATTGTGATCGGGTCTGGCATCATGGGGCAGGCCCTGTCAGGCGGCAACAGCGCTCTGGCGCTTATGGCGAATGCCGTGGCAACGGGGACAGGCCTGATCGTGCTGATCACCCTGTTCGGGCCTCTGTCTGGCGCGCACTTCAACCCGCTGGTGACGCTGACCTTTATGATGCGCGGCGACATCAAACCGGCTCTGGCGGCGGCCTATATGGTCGCGCAGTTCGTCGGGGCGGTCATCGGCGTCGGGATCGCCCACGCCATGTTCGGCGAGGCCCTGATGCAGTCGGCCACAAGACTGCGGGACGGTTCCGGCCTTATGCTGTCCGAAGCCGTAGCCACTTTTGGCCTGATGGGTACAATTTTCGGCTGCCAACGCTTTAAACCCGATTTTACGCCCACCGCCGTAGGCCTTTACATCACCTCAGCCTACTGGTTCACAAGCTCCACCGCCTTTGCCAACCCCGCCCTCACTTTGGCCCGCAGCCTGACCGACAGCTTCGCGGGCATTGCCCTCGCCTCCGCGCCCGCCTTTATCGCCGCTCAGACTACCGGTGCGGTTATGGCTTTTCTCGTTTTTGGCTGGTTGCTAAACTCGCCCCCGCCCCAGACGTCCCCAGAAAGCAAAACCACCCCGGAGAGGATGGCCTCATGACGATCACCATCTATCACAATCCCGACTGCGGCACGTCGCGCAACGTGCTCGCCGTCATCGAAGCGGCGGGCTATACACCCCACGTCATTCCCTATCTCAGCGTCGGGTGGCAGCGCGACCACTTGCTGACCCTGTTTGCCGATGCCGGTCTGACGCCGCGTCAGGCCCTGCGCGAAAGCAAGTCGCCGGCCACCGAGCTGGGCCTGCTCGACCCCGGCGTCAGCGATGAAGACCTGATCGAGGCTATGCTGGCTCACCCCATACTGGTCAACCGACCCTTTGTGGTCACCGCCAAAGGGACGCGGTTGTGCCGCCCCTCGGAAAAGGTGCTCGATCTGCTAGAACGCTGGCCCTCCGGTCCCTTTCGCAAGGAGGACGGAGAATTGATGATCGACGCCAACGGGAATCGCATCGGCGGGTAAATTCAGATATGCAGGGCCAATGACCGTACCCGATCACGCCGTCAGCGCCCTGAGCACCGCCCTCTTCTGGCTGGACTACGCCGCCGTGGCCCTGTTCGGGGCCTCCGGCGCCATAGCGGCGGCGCGCGGGCGTCAGGACATCATCACCTTCACCTTTTTCGCCGCCATTACCGGCGTCGGCGGCGGGACGCTTCGGGACGTGCTGATCGGCGCCCCGGTCTTCTGGGTGCAGAGACCAGACTACATCCTGATCTGCGCGCTGGCCGGGCTGGCCGTGTGGGTGCTGGCCCCGCGCAATGCCTCACCGCGTCCGGACGGCAAGCCCGGCAAACGGATGCTGGCCATGCTGTGGCTGGACGCCATGGGCCTGGCGGCCTATGCGGTCGTGGGCGCGGCCAAGGCGCTGAACCTCGGTGTGGCCCCTGTCTCGGCCGTGGTGATGGGCGTGCTGACGGCGACCTTCGGCGGGATCATCCGCGATGTGCTGGCCGGAGAGCCCAACCTGTTGCTGCGCCGGGAAATCTATATCACCGCCGCGCTTTTGGGGGCGTCGGTCTTCGTTACCCTCAGCCTCTTCGGCCTGTCCTTCTGGCCCGCAGGCCTCTGCGGATTCGCCGCCGCTCTGGCGCTGCGCGGGGCGGCGATTCACTGGTCGCTGGCCCTGCCCGCTTTCGGCCCGCGCAATCACGACCACAGCAACAAATCTTCATAATTGTTGCCATCTGCGACCCGGCGTCTCAGATCGCTCGCTTAAGCCCCTATACTTTCATCCACAAGCTTTATGTACCTGCCCCTCAGCGCGCCCTCATTCACAGGTCCGAAAACATATGAGAAAATGGGCGCACCGGCTGACTATCACTAATTTAATCCCCATCTCGATTGAAAGCGACAAAGCTGTTTGTAATTCAGAGACGCACCTACGGCCCATTACCTCTGATTTACTTTAATAGTACAGATATGAAACTTAAATGCATTTGCGTCGGCGTGACGAATATAAACGCCGACACAATCCGACGCCTTAGCGACAGCCGGACTTTATTTTTATGTAATTTTGTGATAGAAACGGTTCCACTGATGCAAAGGGACGCGAAGCGTTTCGTCGGCATCTCCTAATCTTCACCTAAAATGCCGCCTGCGCGCCCCGCACATCCGGCATCTTCGACAAAGGTCGGATGACAGGCTTGTCTTAGTCCATTCATACACAGCAGCGATGCCCCGAACCAGATTGAGGGACGTCGTTGTTTTTTTGCGTCCGCGCCTCCCGGCCTCCTCCCTGATCGCCGGTCAGCCGTATGCGTCGCCTGAAGGGACTATCTCAGCGCCTTGCCTTCGCCCTCACTTACAAAGAAAGAGGACCGCAATGACGACTGTTGCAGCAGAACTCGAATTCAAGACGGGCGACAAGGTGGTGTATCCGGCGCATGGCGTCGGCACCGTGGCCGCCGTTGAGAGCCAGGAAGTGGCCGGCTATCAGCTCGAAGTCTATGTCGTCACCTTCGACCACGAGAAGATGACCCTGCGCGTCCCGACTAAGAAGGCTAAGACGGCCGGTCTGCGCCACCTCGCCCCCGCCGCCGTCATGTCGCAGGCGCTGGTCACGCTGAAAGGCCGTGCCCGCGTGAAGCGCACCATGTGGTCGCGTCGCGCGCAGGAATACGAAGCCAAGATCAATTCGGGCGATCTCGTTTCTATCGCCGAGGTGGTGCGCGACCTGCACCGCGCCGAAAACCAGCCGGAGCAGTCCTACTCCGAGCGTCAGCTTTACGAATCGGCTCTGGACCGCATGGCCCGCGAAGTCGCCGCCATCGAAAAGATCGACCGCGACGCCGCCGTGGCCCTGCTGAACAAATCTCTGATCAAGGCGGCCTAAGCTCAGCCTGACTTCGGTACTGCAAAAGGCGCTTTGGGAAACCAAAGCGCCTTTTATCTTGGAAACTATAGTGACACCCTTCCCGACAAGCGACAAACTAACCTTTTTGCTTCAAGGTGATGCTTGGATTACCCAGATAATCCTGAATGCGCATACCCTTACGTTTAGAATGGCAAATGGTTGCCGCATTGAGTCGGCTCAAACACTTATCTACGTGGCCGCAGATGGCAGCCACACAGTCCACAACAAACCATGGCGCGACGAACAACCCGTTCGTTTTCACAACCTATTGGAAAAGCCTCTGCTAGGCGTGACGACTTCGGGACTGTTGATGTCACTGAGTTTCGAAGGCGGTCATCAGCTGATTATTACATCAGATCCAGCCCCATACGAAGCCGGTGCCGTCCTCGATCCAGACGGCACCGGCTTCTACTTTTGAGTCGATCTATGCCAGCGTGCGCAGGCCCGGCTCGCGGTCAAAGTAGCGCTGTGCCGCTGCGGCGATAAAGCCGTCGGCCTCCACCACGCCCGCGTCCGGCACCACGCCCGCCTTATCGAGCAGGGGCTGAGATTCCGGCGTGTGGCCGATGGCCTTCAAGTGACCAAAGGCGTTCATCACCCATTCGACTGAGGCCGCTTCTTTGAGGTGGCGCTGCGTCCCCGCCTCCGACAGCAGGACAAACACCGCATCGAACAGTTGCGATGGCGCGCCCAGCAATTGCCCGTCAGCATCGGCCAGACTGCCGTCCGATAGCGGTATGCCGTGGATCTGCACCCCGACCACGAAGGGCGTAGCGCCCGCCGCCGTGATATCGGCCTTGAGCTGGCTTAAAATCGCCGCGTCGCTATCCTTGCAAATCAGGATACCCACCTTACGCCCTTGCAGGGTCGGCTTCAGGTTCTTCTGGATCGACAGAGCGTCGGACGGTGCCAGGTCGATGGGTTCGCGCGCCACCTGCGCTGCCTCGGGCAGGTCGATCCCCAGCCCCGTCGCCACGCGCGCCGCCAACTCGTCATCGACATTGCGCAGATTGGCCACCATGCGCGGCGCCACCCCCCGCAAATTGACCTTCGACAGTTCAAACACAAAGGCCGAGGCGATATGCGCCCGCTCGGACTCTGTCTGCGATTTCCAGAACAGGCGCGCCTGCGAATAGTGATCGGCAAACAGCTCCGGCCGCACGCGCAGCTTGTCACCCTGCTCGTCCGCGCCGTCCTGAGCCGCAACGGTGGTGAACCCCGTCACCGAGCATTCGCGCGGCCCGCCGTCTTCGCCGTGCGCCCCCAGACTGTTGGGCTCATAGTTGGCGCGCCCCTTGGGCACCTGCATCTGCATGTGGCCATCGCGCTGGAAGTTCTGGAAGGGACACTTCGGCGCGTTGATCGGCAACTGATGAAAGTTGGTGCTGCCCAGCCGCTTGAGCTGCGTATCGAGATAGGAGAACAGCCGCCCCTGCAACAGCGGGTCATTGCTGAAGTCGATGCCGGGGACGATGTTGGCCGGGCAATAGGCCACCTGCTCCACCTCGGCAAAGAAGTTGTCCGGGTTGCGGTCGAGCACCATGCGCCCGACTATAGTCACCGGCACCACCTCTTCCGGGATGATCTTGGTAGCGTCGAGCACATCATAGGGCAGGCTGTCGGCCAGCGCCTGATCGAACAGTTGCACCCCCAGCTCCCATTCAGGGAACGCCCCGCTGTCGATGGCCTCAAACAGGTCGCGGCGGTGGAAGTCGTTATCGGCGGCCTGAATCTTCAGCGATTCGTCCCACACCAGCGATTGCAGCCCCAGCTTCGGCTTCCAGTGAAACTTGACGAAGGTGGACTTCCCCTCGGCATTGACGAAGCGGAAGGTGTGGACGCCGAACCCCTCCATCGTGCGAAAGGCGCGCGGCAGGGTGCGATCGGACATAGCCCACATCAGCATGTGGGTCGATTCCGGCATCAGGGACACGAAGTCCCAGAAGGTGTCGTGCGCCGAAGCCGCCTGAGGATAGCCCCGGTCGGCCTCCATCTTCACCGCGTGCACAAGGTCGGGAAACTTTATGGCGTCCTGTATGAAGAAGACCGGGATGTTATTGCCCACAAGATCCCAGTTGCCTTCCTGCGTATAGAATTTCACCGCGAAGCCGCGCACATCGCGCGGGGTATCGACGCTGCCCGCTCCGCCGGCGACGGTCGAAAAGCGCACAAAGACCGGCACGCGCTCGCCCACTCGCTGGAACAGATCGGCCGTGGTGATGTCGGACAGGGACTGCGTCAGTTCGAAATAGCCATGCGCCGCCGAACCGCGAGCATGGACGATGCGTTCGGGGATGCGCTCATGGTCGAAGTGGAAGATTTTTTCGCGCAGGACAAAGTCTTCGATCAGGGTCGGGCCCCGCGTTCCGGACTTCAGGCTGTTCTGGTTGTCGGAGACGCGAATCCCCTGATTGGTGGTCAGATGCCCTTGCGGCGTGTGCGGACCAGAATGATGGACCTGCTGATGGGTTTCTCCGCCCTGACCGGCGACGGTATCGAACTTCGCGGTGTCGTCCATTTTATCCTCGTGATAGGTATGACCCGCCGCCAGAAGGACATTTCGGCCTGATGCCATAAAGAGTCACTGCGGATTCACCTGTGGCCGGTTTTCCACAGCAGATGATTTCATTTTTAACCATCTTGCCTGATCACCGCGAGGCAGGTATCAGGGCGCCTCTTTGACCTCACACCGGAGATTTCCGCATGCGCCAGATTAACCGGCCATCCGAACGCAATCTCCCTTCGGGCCTGAAATAGGCCCGAAGGGCCGTTTTCGCTTTCCCGTTCTCAGCCTACAGAAGGACCCCGCGCATGAACCTGCGCGGGCGTGTAAGGTCATGTCCTCGTCTCAATATGTGCGCTTTGTGACGCCGCTGATCCATCCGTGGAGCGGCGTCGAAAGCGGTTTCTTTCAGGCGTCGTGGTATCTGTATCGCAACGGCGCCCCGCGCTGGATTACCGACGAACTGTCTGAGCAGTTCGACTGGTACAACCGCTATCTGGCAGTGCCCGACCGAATCGGCCGTCACTTCAAGCGGCGGCGGTCAATCTGGGGCATCTGCTGGTTCGATCCGAAGGCGCTTGAAGCCATTGAGCGGGCGCGCTACTGCGCCTGGCTTATTGGCGAAGGTGGCCTGCCGGTGCGTGACATCAAGGCGCGCATCGCCAAGGAAATCATCTGGCGCGATTCCCAGCAGATCGTCGTCAAGCCGATGTCAGACCTGCCGAAGGCTTTCGCCTGAACACGGGGTTTTTCCGCTTGACGCTGTCGCTGGCTTTGCCTATAGAACGCGCCTCTTGCGCTGCCGTTCAAAGGCCGCGCCCTGTCTATTGTTTCTAACGAAGGTGGATATCATGTCGCGTCGTTGCGAACTCACCGGTGTCGGCCCGATGGTCGGCCACTCCGTGAGCCACTCAAACATCAAGACGAAGCGTCGCTTCCTGCCCTCGCTTCGTGAAACCGCGCTTCAATCCGAAGCTCTGGGTCAATCCTTCCGTCTGAAGATCTCCAACGCCGCCCTGCGCACGCTGGACTTCAAGGGCGGCCTGGACGCCTTCCTCGTCAAGGCTGACGATACCGAACTGTCTCTGCGCGCCCGTCGCCTGAAGAAGCAGATCAAGGCGAAGCTGGCTGAGAAGGCTGCGGCCTAATCTTTGAGGCATAAACCGAACACGCGAAAGACCCCGAGGCTCCGGCTTCGGGGTTTTTTGTTTATATCGACCGTTCAGGGCTGGTAATCGAACATCAGCAGGTGAGTCGGGTCATTGTCCCCGATAGGATCGCTGATCAGATAAAGCCGGTAGCCGTCGCGCGTTTTCACTGCCGACACGCCCTCATAATTGTCGATAGGCAGCGGCGGCTCGATTCGCAGGATCGTATCAACCAGCCTCAGGCGCTTGCCCTCAAGCCGCACGACCCGCAGCACACTGCGCGCCCCCACCATGGGCAGATAGAAGCGATAAAGCGCCAGCATCTCATCGGGTTTGGCCGGATCGAGCGGGGCCAGAGACACCAGCTTGTAACCGAAACCCGGCGTGGTCGGCCCGGCCAGCGTCTCGCATCGGTAGGTATCGAGTGCGCACTTCCAGAAGCCCCCCACCTCAGCCCCCAAAATCAGCGACGCCTCGCCCTTTGATGACAGGTGAAACGTAACCGCCTCAAGCCCTTCATTCGACGGTAGGGCGGGCAGGCCGGTCAGCGGCAGACGCTCCCCCGGCCCGCCCAGATCGGGGCCATAGCGCATCACGCGCGCATCGCCTTCAAACGAGACATAGACCGTGCCGTCGCGCGGATCGACCGCCATGTCCTCAGAGTCCGACAGCGACTTGTTGCCAAAGGGCTTGCCGTCGGCCCCGCGCAGCCAGTCGAGGCTCAGCGGGCCCTCGGTGCCGCGCACCGGCAGGGTGAAGCGCGCGCGGGTCCCATAATCCCCGATGGTGTCGATCATCACCCCGTCCTTACCCGGCGTGACGACCAGATCGGACAGGCCGGTCAGCCAGGCAGTGCCTTCCCCTTTCACGACATAGCCGCCGATGTAGCGGGCCTTTTGCGCAGGCGGGCCGCTGACCGCAGGCAAGGGAGTAAAAGTGACTCGCGTGCCGCCCTGATAGGGGACGGGACCCGCCACAGCCGTGGTGGTCAGCAGGGCGGAGAATAACAAGGCTAATCGCATGAGAACTCCGTTTGACCACCTCTCCACCAAAGCAGGGGTGGACGCATCACCGCCGTGCGGCGGTTTTTTCATCGAACAGTTCGGCCAGCTTTTCGATCAACGCCCCGCCCAGTTGCTCGACGTCAATCAGCGTCATGGCCCGACGGTAATAGCGCGTCACGTCGTGGCCAATGCCGATGGCCGCGAGCTCGACGCGCCCGGCTCCTTCGATGTCGGCAATGACCTTGCGCAGGTGGTTTTCGAGATAGTGGCCCGAGTTGACGCTGAGGGTCGAATCATCGACCGGCGCGCCGTCGGATATAACCATCAGAATACGGCGCGACTCCGGCCGCCCCAGGAGGCGCGTATAGGCCCATTGCAGGGCCTCCCCGTCGATATTCTCTTTCAACAGGCCCTCGCGCATCATCAGGCCGAGATTCTTGTTGGCCCGCCGCCAGGGATTATCCGCCGCCTTATAGATGATGTGTCTGAGGTCGTTGAGGCGACCCGGCGCTGCCGGCTTACCTTCGCGCACCCACTGTTCGCGCGACTGCCCGCCCTTCCACGCCTTGGTGGTGAAGCCCAGAATCTCGACCTTCACGCCGCAGCGTTCCAGCGTGCGCGCCAGCACGTCGGCGCAGATGGCCGCGACCATGATCGGCCGCCCGCGCATCGAGCCGGAATTGTCTAGCAGCAGCGTCACCACCGTGTCGCGGAACTCGGTGTCCTTTTCCTGCTTGAACGACAAGGGCGCGCTGGGGTCGATGATCACCCGCGTCAGCTTGGCGGCATCCAGCACGCCCTCTTCGAGGTCGAAATTCCACGAGCGGCTCTGCTGCGCCATCAGGCGGCGTTGCAGCCGGTTAGCCAGACGGGCCACAACGTTCGACAGATTGGCCAGTTGCTGATTGAGGAAGCCGCGCAGCCTCTCCAGTTCTTCGGGATCGCACAGGTCTTCGGCGTTGATGACCTCATCATAGGCCTTGGTGAAGACGTCATAGTCCTTGCGCTCACCGCCCGCATTGGGGGTCTGCATTTGGCTGGCCTCGGCGGCCTCGCCATCGACCACCTCATCGGCCGAACCCTCAGCCAGAGACTGAGGATCGCCCGACATCTGGGTGAAGTCCTCATCACCGGTCTGGGACTGATCGTCGCCGCCGTTGGGTTCCTCTTCCTGTTGCGGCTGCGAATCGTCCTGATCCTCGGCATCCTCTTCGGCCTCAGCCGACGGGTCATTGCCTTCGGATTGTTCGTCCTCGCCCTCGTCGTTTTTTTCTTCTTCCTTGGCGTCTTGCGAATCGTCGGTGAGGTCCAGCGCCCGCAACACTTCACGCGCCTTTTGCGTAAAGGCCTTCTGATCAGCGATCAGGTCCGCCAGTTCGTTCAGACCCTGCCCCGTCTTTTGTTCGATCTCGTCCCGCAGAAGATTGACCACCCGCTGCGCCTCGTTCGGCACAGGATCGCCGGTGAGGATTTCACGCGCGATCAGACCCAGAATGTCGGCCAGATTGAGTTCGGACTTTTCCTCCTTACGCCCCAAACCGCTGCGATCCAGATCGGACTGAAGCGCCGCGCGCAGGTTTTTGCGCACCCCGCCCATAGCATTGGCCCCGATGGCTTCAAGCCGTGCCTCTTCCAGCACGTCAAAGGCTTCGGCCCCCGCCGTATCGACAGGCCGGGCGCGGACATGGATAGCGGCATCGTGGTGCGCGACCTTTAGCGCCAGACGGTCGGCTTGCCCGCGCACCGTAGCCGACAGGCGGGCATTCAAATCGCGCGGCGGATTGGGCAGGACCAGCTTGCGGCCATCCAGACGCGGCCCGTCCGGCCCGAAGACGACTTCGAGTTCGGGATCTTCCGCCAGGGCGCGCGTCGAATGGATCAGCGCCTTGCGAAACGGATCGGACAGAACGGTAACGGGCTTGGCCATTGGTTTCCTCTTATCCTCCCCTTTGAAACGGGGAGGTGGCGAGCTTGTCTCGCCGGAGGGGGCAGTCTTTGCGTGGCTTGCCCCACCCACCACTTCGTGGTCCCCTCTCCCCGCAAGCAGGGAGGGATGCACCTAGATCACCTTCACCTTAAGCGCCGATTCCTTCACATCCGCGCCAAAGCTGCGCTGATAGAATTCCGCCAGAGTCGGGCGCTCCAGCTCATCGCACTTGTTGAGGAAGGTCAGGCGGAAAGCCACCTCCGGGTCATTGCCGAAGATCAGCGTATTCTGTGCCCAGGTGATGACGGTCCGCGGCGACATGACGGTCGAGATATCGCCATTGGCAAAGGCCGAGCGCGTCAGGTCGGCGACGCGCACCATAGCGTCGATCAGGCTCTTGCGCTCCGGCGTATCGAACTCCGGCAGCTTGGCCAGCACGATCTCCACCTCGGCCTCGTGGCTGAGATAGTTGAGCGTGGTGACGATCGACCAGCGGTCCATCTGACCCTGATTGATCTGCTGCGTGCCGTGATAAAGCCCGGTGGTGTCACCCAGACCGATGGTGTTGGTGGTGGCAAACAGGCGGAAGAAGCTGTTGGGGCGGATGACCTTGTTCTGATCCAGCAGCGTCAGGCGGCCCTGCGCCTCCAGCACGCGCTGGATGACGAACATCACATCCGGACGCCCGGCGTCGTATTCGTCGAAGACCAGCGCCACGGGCCGTTGCAGCGACCACGGCAGGATGCCTTCCTTGAACTCGGTGACTTGCTGGCCATCCTTGAGCACGATGGCGTCCTTACCGATCAGGTCGATCCGCGACACATGGCTGTCGAGATTGACGCGCACCAGCGGCCAGTTCAGCCGCGCGGCGATCTGCTCGATATGGGTGGACTTACCCGTGCCGTGGAAGCCCTGCACCATGACGCGGCGGTCATAGGCAAAGCCGGCGCAGATGGCGATGGTTGTCTGCGGGTCGAAGCGATAGGACGGGTCGATTTCCGGCACATGCTCATCACGCGTCGAAAAGGCAGGGACCAGCATGTCGGAATCGACGCCGAACACCTCACGCATCGATACCTTCTTGTCCGGCACAAGGCCCAGAAGCGGATCGGACAGGGTATCGGAGGTGAGTACGGGCATGGCAAAAACGCTTTCGGACGGACGAACGGATGCGTTTTTCAGCTAAGACCTATGCCCTCAAGACTCAACCCTAAAACACGCCGGAGACGGATTTTTTTGAGGCCTGCTCTCCTATGGTCATATTCGCTGAAAAGTCATACTCTGTCACAGAGGGAGAGGGCCATGACGAGAGATCAGTTCGCAGATTTTGCAGCCTGGGGCTTGCTGGCCTGTGGTTATATCTGTTCCGCGGTCTTCCTTTACATTTACGGTAGCCGCTTGGGCTGGCTTACCCTCCCTCCTGAAACCAAACACGCAATCTGGATGTTCGATATTGTTCTGTTCAGTCTTATACTGGGCATTGCGGCGACACGGCCCAAACGCCTTTGGTTATGTATCCCATTGATAATGCTTCTGGCTGTTCTGACCATAGACCTTACAAAAGCGGACTGCATTGGCGATGTCTGTGTGATCGCTATCTAATCCCGGTCCGGGTGCTGATAGCTGATGAGCTTATCGAGAAACGGCGCGGCCTCGATGTCTTCCAGCGTGGTGCGCTCCGGCAGGGCGTGCAGGCCATTTACCCACGGCAGACGGCCTTCGGTGCCGAACTGAATGACCGGAGCGATGTCAGCGGGATCATCAAAGGCGGCGATAGACAGCGCCACACCGTCCGGCGCTTCGTAGGTCAGGGGCGTCCCGCAGTCGGGGCAAAAACCGCGCTGAACGAGGTTTGAACTTTGGAAGCGTTTGGGCTCGGCCTTGCTCCATGTGAGCGTCGCCTCCCGCACGCTGACCAGCGGCGCGAAAACATTGCCATAGGCCTTTTGGCACATGCGGCAATGACAGATGGAGGCATGGCCCAGCTCGCCTTCAACGCGGAAACGCACGGCCCCGCACTGACACCCACCGGTTCTGACCTCGACCATAATCCCCTCCCTAACCCTCTTCCCTCAGGGGCGAGGGATTTAGCCTTGCATAACCCAAAAAGCCTTCAATTTGGATGAGATGGCAGGAGGCTAACGCAGCCCGTATATGAATACGGGCAAGTGACGCCGACGAACCAGATCGCCAAATTCAAGGCTTTTAAGCCAGGCCCATTTTTTTGAGAACTTTATAGGCCTTGATCACGCGCTGGAGCTTGTCCTCGGCCGAGCGGTCGCCGCCATTATTGTCCGGGTGGCAGCGCTTGAGCAGTTCGGTATAGGCGGCGCGCACCTTTTCCGGCTCGGCCCCGACCTCAAGGTCGAGGTCGGCATAGGCCCCGCGTTCGATCTTGCCAAATTGGCGCTGGATCGGTGCGTCTTCGCCGGGCTTGCGCGGGGCGGCACCGGCGCCAAAGACCGAATGCGGGTCATACATGCCCGCGCCCTTGGTGCGTCCGGCGCTGAAGGCCGCCGCTTCGCGCGACGCGGCCGAAGCACGGAAGGCCCAGGTGGGGCGGCCACCGGTCATGGTCGCTTCGCGGTGCGCCTTGGCCTCGCCTTCGGACATGCCGGCAAAGAAGTTCCAGTTCTTGTTGTACTCGCCCGCGTGCGCCTGACAGAAGTTATAGTATTCGTTCATCATTTCGCGCGACTTTGGGGCCTTGGCCGTGGCCGCACGATGGCATTCCGGCCATTCGCAGCGCACCTGCCCCGGCTTCAGCGACAGCACATCGTCTTCCGGACGCTTGCCATTCACCTCGCCCTCCTTGGGCGGGCGAATACGCATGTCCAGACCAAACTTCGGCTTGTACTTGAACCCTTCGCTCATGATTTCGAACGCGACCCTTTGAACTTTACGCAAACCGACCATATAGGTCGGAGTCGGGCCTCTATAAAGCCCTTATGAGGTTAAATTATGGGTAAAACACGCGAGACCATCGAGACCAAACTGACGGCGGCCTTCGCCCCGCTTCGTCTGGAGGTGACGGACGATAGCGACAAGCATAAAGGGCATTCGGGCGCGCGTGAAGGGGGCGAAAGTCACTTTTCCGTCCTGATCGTCTCCGAGGCGTTTCGCGGGCAGAGCCGCGTCGCCCGTCAACGCGCCGTCAATGCGGCCCTGCGTGAGGAACTGAGCGGCCCCGTCCACGCCCTGTCGATGCAGACCCTGACGCCGGAAGAGGCTTAGCGCTGTACCCAGTCCTCCCGGCGCAGGATGACCTTCTTGTCGTTGCGCACCTGATCGGCCAGCAGGTGATGCAGGTTGACGCTGTGGAAGCGGTCCCAGTTGGCGACGTCCAGATTTTGCTGGATCAGTTCCAGAGAGGTGTTCCATTCGTCGGTAGACAGGCGGCTGACCTTCAGATTGAAGCGCACCGCCAGCACCAGCGCAAACAGGCAGCACAGCAGGTAAAGGCCCAGCATGGTATTGTCATAGATGCCTTGCTCGCTCAGATAGGCCAAGACGCTATGGATATCCGGCAGGACCGATGTCTTAGCCGAGGTAGACGCAACATGCAGGGATAGTTCCGGCATTCGCCAGTGCCCCAGCCCCAACCTCTGCGCGATATCCGCCACTATAGCGGCCACCCACGCCCAGGCCGGGGCGACAATCGTATCTATCACGCCCTGCACGTCTACGCGCGAAAAGACGAGGCGTCCCGCCACGGCCGCCCCGCACAGGGCGATGACGCCCATGACCAGACCGGTGACCAGATGATTGCTGGTCGTCGCCACGATGCGGTAAAAGTAATGGGTGCGGCGCACCAGCCAGATTTGAAGCTGGGTGTAGCGTTCAACATTCTCCATCCGCCGCCCCAGCCAGTAGATCAGCAACGTCCAGCGGTATGCCAATTCCGGCCAGCGGGAATTGGTTTCTTCCGACCGCGCCGCGCCGCCCTTGAGCACCGAGGTCGAGTCCTTGCCCAGACGTGCGGCCATGGTGGTGATCAGATTTTTCAAATTCTTGGTGCGGAGCGCCGCCTGTTTGTCGAGCGTCTTACACGACTCCGTTTGGGAGTTATTATAGAAGTCGAACAGGTTGCGCGACTCCCGGATATAAAACCAGCGCCCGAAACGGTAAAATCCGATTATCAGGGCTGCTACAAGCAGCGGCGTTACCGGCGACATGTCGATCACATGGCCCTGGGGTAGCTGGTTTTGAAACGGAACCGTCACGAGTTGAGTAAGTAGCGCGTTGATGTTGCTGAAGAAAAACAGCAAAGAGGCTGAAGCAAGCGCAAAACAAACCGTGACGGCGAACTGATATTGCCGCTTTTTGAGAATATAGAAGGCGAGATTCTCACGAAAGCTCTGGCGAAAGGCCGCCAGCATGTCGCGGATATCACCATCGCCGGGGTCGCCGCTGGCACGCCCACCGGGGAAGCGATCCTCGATATTCAGGCGCGTAATGGCATAGTAGCGTTGCGGCAAGGAAATTGCGGTCAGCCGGAAGGCACGCAGGCACCACATCAGCAGATTGCTAATATGAGCCGTATAGCGCTCAATCCAGTTCTGGATATTCTGGCTCTTGTCGTCGAGACGTTCAGAAAACGGAAACATTTCCAGCGAATGGGTAAAATCCGCGTCCATACGTTCGCGCAGGCTTTGCCAGCGCGTATCGTCCTCGATGATCTGCTCGTACTGCCCCTCTTCCATGGTGCGCAACGTGGTGTTTTTCAGCTTGAAGAAGCCATAGCGATCGGCATCATCAATATAGGCCGACCACGACTTGCGCCGGTCGGTCTTACGCGCAGGCTTCGGCGTCTTAACCTTGGGTGGCACCTTGGTACTGTCGGTCTTTGTCTGCTTGCGCCTCATCATACCCCCCTGGCCAACGATCCGTAAGAAGAAGGTTAACGCAGGTTTATTGCAAAGCAAATACAGATCGGGCGATTAACTTAAGAGTGACAATCTCAGAAAATCGCGCCCCAGACGCGAACCCGGCGCATTGATACTGTGGCCTAGTCCTTTGAGAATGTGAGCGTCAGCGCTTACGCCCGCAGCGGTCAGGCGCTCAGCCGCCTCAAGGGTTTCGGCAAAAGGGATCACCTCGTCCTGATCGCCGTGCACCAGCCGGATCGGCGTGGGCGCAGGCGTCCACGGCACAGGTGACGACAGGCGACCGGAATAGGCGACCACCGCCGCCACGGGCCAACGTCCGCTGACCACGGCATCAAGCGCCATGATCGACCCTTGCGAAAAGCCAACCAGCACCACCTGCGCCGGATCGTCTATGCCGCGTTCGGCCATGACGGCGTGCAGGGTCGCATCAAAGGCCTCACGCGCCTCGACAAGGCGTTGCGCGCGGTTGTCCTCCGTCACGCCCTTGACCGAAAACCACTGCCGCCCGCTGGCCTGCGCATACATATCGAACGGATCAGGGCCGTCAGGCGCCGCAAACCCTGTGTCCGGCAGGGCCTCAGCCCAGTGCCGCCCCAGGCCGATCATGTCCGCACCGCACGAACCGACGCCGTGCAAAAAGATCACCAGATGTTTCAACACGCCTCTCCCAAAGCAAAAGAGGGAGCCTGAATGGCCCCCTCTTTCAACCAACTTTTTTGAGACCGCTTACGCCGCCTTCGCCGCATCTGTCTTTCAAAACCGGCCATAGAAGGTTTCGCCCCGCGCTCAAATAGCGAAGCGATAGCGCAACCAGAATGCGAAGGGCGACAGACGCTTACGCCGCCTTCGCCGCATCTGTCTTCCCAAACCGGCCATAGAAGGTTTCGCCCTTCGCCGCCATGTCGCGCAGCAATTGCGGCGGGGCAAAGCGGTCACCGTATTTGGCCGTCAGTTCGTCCAGTTCCTCGACAAACTTCGCCGTCCCGATGGCGTCGATCAGAGAGACGATCCCGCCCGACCACGGCGCAAAGCCCCAGCCGAGGATCGAGCCGACATCGGCTTCGCGCGGATCGCTGATGACGCCCTCTTCGAAGCAGCGCGCCGCCGTCACCGCCTGAATATACAGCAGGCGCTTGCGGATATCTTCAGCCAGTTCCGGCGTCGAGTCGGTGATGGTGGGCGCGAACTTGTCCGACAGGCCCGGCCACAGGCTCTTGTTACCGCCCGCTTCCGGATAGTCGTAGAAGCCCTTGCCATTCTTGCGCCCCAGACGCCCGTCGGCGACCATCTGCGCCACCTCTTTTTCGCCGGGGATGGGCACATAGGCATCGCCCATAGCCTTGGCGGTTTCGGAGGTGATCTTGACCAGCAGGTCGAGCGCCACATCGTCCATCATCTCCAGAGGCCCGCGCGGCATCCCCGTGGCGCGGCCGACATTGTCGATCAGGGCCGGGGCATAGCCTTCGGCCCACAGGTGCAGGCCTTCGGCGGTGAACGGGATGAAGCAGCGGTTGGCGTAGAAGAAGCGCGCGTCATTGACGACGATCGGCGTCTTGCGGATCTTCAGCACGTAGTCGATGGCCTTGGCCAGAGTCTCGTCCGAGGTTTCCTTGCCGCGGATAATTTCGACCAGCATCATCTTGTCCACCGGCGAGAAGAAGTGAATGCCGATGAATTTAGAGGCATCGACCGAAGCCTTGGCCAGCAGCGAAATGGGGATGGTCGAGGTATTGGTGCCAAAGATCGCCGTTTCGGCCTTATCGCCCGTATAGAGCTGGGCCTCGGCGTCCTTGGTGACCTTTTCTTTCAGTTCGGTGTTTTCAAACACCGCTTCGACCACCAGATCGGAACCGGCAATCTGCGTATAGTCTGAGGTCGGCACGATCAGGTCGAGCAGGGCCTGCGCCTTTTCCTGAGTCATCTTGCCGCGCGATACGGCCTTTTTGACAAGGGACTCGCAGTGAGATTTTCCCTTCGACGCGGCTGCGTCGTCACGGTCGATCAGGATGACGCGGATACCGGCCTGCGCCGACACATAGGCAATCCCCGCCCCCATCATGCCGGCGCCGAGAACGGCGACCTGTTTCGGGTCGGTCTTTTCCACGCCCGCCGGGCGGCCGGAGCCCTTGCCCAGTTGCTGCATGGAGAAGAAGAAGGTGCGGATCATCGCCTTGGCCTGCGGGGTTTGCAGGGTGTTGACGAAGTAGCGGCTTTCGACCTTGATGGCGCTGTCGAACGGCAGTTGCAGGCCTTCGTAAACGGCGCGCATCAGGTTCACCACGGCGGGATAGTTGCCATAGGACTGCTTGCGCAGCAGGGCATTGGCCATGATGAAGATTTGCGCACCCGCCGGATGGTAGGGGCCGCCGCCGGGAATCTTGTAATCCTTCTTGTCCCACAGGGCGACCGGATCGCCTTTGGTCCTGATCCAGGTTTTGGCCGCCTCGACCTCCTGACCGACCGGCACCACCTCGTGCACGATACCGGCAGACAGGGCGTCCTTCGGCTTGAAGCTCTTGCCTTCCGACATGGCCATCAGCGCCGCCTGCGCCCCGATCAGGCGCGTCAGGCGTTGCGAGCCGCCGCCGCCGGGGAAAAGACCGATCTTGATTTCCGGCAGGCCCACCTGCGTCTTGGGGCCGTCATTCAGCACGCGATAATGACAGGCGAGCGCCAGTTCCAGACCGCCGCCCAGCGCCAGCCCGTTAAGCGCCACCGCCACCGGCTTGCCGCAGGTTTCAAGCTGGCGATAGACGCGGTTCATCTCAAAGGCGGCGGCGAAACCGGCCTTCAGCGCGCCTTCGGGATCGCTAGGATCGGATTTGGCTTCCCACGCCCCGCCCAGCATTTCTTCGAGGTCAGCCCCGGCGCAGAAGCCGGTCGTCTTGCCCGACGTGATCACCATGCCCTTGACCTCGGCGTCGGTTTTGGCGCGCTCAGCAATAGCCAGCAGGTCGGCCAAGGCCTGCTTGGTAAAGGTGTTCATGGTCTTGCCCGGCACGTCGAAGGTGCAGAGCAGGATGCCATCGGCGTCGAGTTCGGTTTTGAAGCATTCCATTGTGTTTTCTCCCTCGACTGTTCTTAAATCCGCTCGATGACCGTGGCCGTAGCCATGCCACCGCCGACGCACAGCGTGACCAGTGCCGTTTCCTTGCCCGTGCGCTCCAGCTCATCGAGCACGGTGCCGAAGATCATGGCACCCGTGGCCCCCAGCGGGTGCCCCATGGCGATAGCGCCGCCGCAGACATTGATCTTGTCATGCGGAATATCGAGCGCCTGCATGTAGCGCAGCACCACCGAGGCAAAGGCTTCGTTCAGTTCGTAAAGGTCGATATCCGACACGCTCATGCCGAGCTTTTTCAGCACCTTTTCCGTGGCAAAGGATGGCCCGGTCAGCATGATCGACGGCTCAGAGCCGATGGAGGCCATGCCCTTGATGCGGGCGCGCGGCTTGAGCCCCGAAAGGGCAGCGGCTTCGGCCGAGCCGATCAGGACAGCCGCGGCGCCATCGACGATGGCCGACGAATTGCCCGGTGTATGCACGTGATTGACGCGCTCGATTTCGGGATAGCGCTGATTGATCACCGCATCGAAGGCCATTTCGCCCATCATGGCGAAGGACGGGTTGAGGCCGCCCAGCGTTTGCATATCCGTATTGGGGCGGATGGTTTCGTCGTGATCGAGACGGGTGACGCCCATCTGATCCTTCACCGGCAGGATCGACTTTTTAAAGCGCCCTTCGGCCCAGGACTGCGCCGAACGCTTATGCGATTCGACGGCGTAGGCATCGACGTCGTTGCGCGAAAAGCCCCACTTGGTGGCGATCATGTCGGCGGACACGCCCTGCGGCACGAAATAGGTCGGGAAGGCGGCATTGACGTCGATGGCCCACGCCCCGCCGTCTGAGCCCATCGGGACGCGACTCATGGCTTCGACGCCGCCGCCAATAGCCATGGTGGCCTCGCCCGAAATGACCTTACCGGCCGCGATATTGATGGCCTCAAGGCCCGAGGCGCAGAAGCGGTTGACCTGAATGCCGCCGGTCGTTTCCGCATAGCCCGCCGCCAGCACCGCCGCACGGGCGATATCACCGCCCTGCTCGCCCACCGGGGTCACGCAGCCAAAGGCCACATCATCGACTAGTGCCGTATCGAGACCGTTGCGGTCCTTCAGCCCCTTGAGCACCTGCCGCGACAGGTCCAGCGCCGTGATTTCGTGCAGGCTGCCGTCCTTCTTGCCTTTGCCGCGCGGCGTGCGCACCGCGTCGTAAATATAGGCGCCTGGGCTTAAGCTGGCCATTGCCATCCTCCTGAGTTTTGTTTTTGATCGCGCATCCTGAATACCGCTTCACACGTTCGGGGGGATGCGCGCATGGTGTTGCTTACTTGCGCCCGCTTTACGCAAACGTCAAGATAGACGTAAGGTAACATTCGCGAGACTTTTTCGTAGCGCGCTGATTTGACACAGCATTATTCCTTGATGACGAAGGCCTTGTGACTCTTCACCAGAGAGGCTTATTTGTCATACAAAGTTGACGCCCGGCCCGGATTTCTATAGTCCCTGAAAGGTGAGGCCACATAAAAACCGGAGGAACCCCATGACCGATGCTATTCTTCGCCGCTCCAAACCGGGGGCCGCTCTGGGTGAAGGCCTGTTGTGGTCGCGCCGCGACGCGTGCGTCTATTGGGTGGACATTCTGGGCAATCGTCTGCACGCCTTTTATCTGGCCGACGGGTCGGAAAAGACCTGGTACTTTCCCGATCATATCGGCTGGGTGATTGAGCGCGAAAAGGGCGGTTTTATCGCGGGCCTGATGAGCGGCTTTCACGAACTGAGCCTTGAGCCCTTCATCCTCAAGCACCTTCTCAATCCCTTCCCGCACGAGCCGGGTAATCGTCTGAACGACGCCAAGGCCGACGATCAGGGCCGCATCTGGGCCGGCTCGATGCACAAGCCGCAGGAAAAAAAGTCCGGGGCCCTGTACCGCCTGAATACCGATCTCAGCCACATCGAGGTGGATGGCCCGTATCAGGTGGCCAATGGCCCGACCTTCTCGCCCGATCATACCAAAATCTATCACACCGACTCAGGCGAAAACGACGTCTTCGTCTTCGACATCATAGACGGTGAAGCGGTCAACAAGCGGCTGTTTGTGCACTTCCCCGACGACTGGGGGTCGCCCGACGGCATGACCACCGACGCGCAGGGCGGCATCTGGATCGCGCACTGGGGCGGTGGGAAGGTCAGCCGCTTTACGCCGGACGGCGCGCTCGATTTTTCGATCGCCCTGCCTGCCAAACAGATCACCAATATCTGCTTCGCCGGTGACGCACTGGACCGCGCCTTCGTCACCTCCGCTGCCGTCGATCAGCCCGATGATCGTGAAGCGGGGACTTTGTTTGAAATCCCAAGTGAACTGTTGCGGGGCCATACCGGCCTTGAACCGCAAAAGTTCAAGGGGTAGGAACACCCAGCCGCCACCTCTCTTCGCCACGCAGGGGAGGAGATTTCAGGAAAAGCCATGACCACACCTTCGCTGATCGCCGCCGACTGGGGCACCACCAATTTCCGCCTGTTCCTCTATGATGAGGCCGGTCAGGTCATCGCCCGTCACGCCGCCAATATCGGCCTGAAAAACCTCGGCGTCCTGAGCTTTGAACAGGCGCTCCTCAGCGTGCTGAAAGGCGATTTCGCCGGTCTGGAGCACCTGCCCTTTCTGCTGTCCGGCATGGTGGGCTCGCGTCAGGGCTGGGTCGAAGCCCCCTACGCCGCCTGCCCGGCCAGCCTGCAAACCCTCGCCGACGGCCTCGTCAAGGCCCCGTCCGAGCTGGACGTCGCCATCGTCCCCGGCCTGTTCGCCGAAAGCCCCGGCACGGGCCTGCTCAACGTCATGCGCGGCGAGGAAACCCAGATTTTCGGCATTCTTCAGTCCGATCCGTCTGACGGCTTCTTCGTCCTGCCCGGCACCCATTCCAAGTGGGCGCTGGTGCGCGGCGGCAAGGTCGAATCCTTCTCGACCCACATGACCGGTGAAATGTTCCAGGTGCTCAAGGCCCACTCCATCCTTGGCCTTTTGATGGAAAACAGCACCGACAACGAAGAGGTGTTCCTGAAAGGCGTTGAGCGCGGCATGTATAACCGCGCTTTCCTGTCGGTCATCTTCTCGGTGCGCACCGAGGCCCTGTTCAATCACATCGCGCCGGAGCATCTGGCGACCTATCTGTCGGGCATACTGATCGGCGCGGAAATCGTCGCTGAACTGGAGCGCCACGGCAAGAGCCCGGTGCGACTGGTCGGTGACGGCGCGCTGGTCGATCTCTACGAAAAGGCGCTGGCCTTCGCCGGCTTCACCGACGTGACCCGCTTCGACGGCAATGCCGCCTCTGAATCAGGCCTTTGGGCGATTCACAAGCTCCGGAGTTCCAAATGACCCTTACCCAACGCTGGCAGGACACGCTGGCTACCCTGCCGCTGGTCGCCATCCTGCGCGGCCTCGGTCCCGATGAAGCGCTGGACGTCGGTGACGCCCTGATCAGCGCCGGCTTCAAGGTGGTTGAGGTGCCGCTCAACTCGCCGCAGCCCTTTGTCTCCATCGAAAAGCTGGCCGCGCATCTGGGCGACAAGGCCATTGTTGGCGCGGGCACGGTGTTGAAGCTGGACGACGTGCAAAAGCTGCACGATGTGGGCGGGCAGATCTGCATTTCGCCGAACACCAATCCTGAAATCATCCGCTTTGCCAAGGCGCTGGGCCTGATCTCCTTCCCGGCCTTTTTCACCCCGACCGAAGCCTTTGCGGCCATCGACGCGGGTGCTGACGCGCTTAAGCTGTTCCCCGCCGAACTGGCCGGCCCCAAGGGCCTGAAGGCCGTCAAGGCCGTGCTGCCGCGCAGCCTGCCGGTCTTCCCGGTCGGCGGCGTCGAGCCCGGCAATATGAAGGAGTTTGTGGCCGCCGGTGCCGCCGGCTTCGGCATCGGCTCCAGCGTCTATAAGCCCGGCGACACGCCGGAAATCGTCCACGCCAAGGCCACCGCCTTTGTGGACGCCTGGAACGCCTTAAAGGCCTAAGCCACAAACCCCTCTCCTTTTTAAAGGAGAGGGGTTTTTCATGCGGCGTCGAAGGTCTGACGCGCTTCGGCGATGCGCGGGTGATTATCCACTGCCCAAGCCACCAGTGCTGTCAGGGCGGGCATCAGCGACTCCCCCAGCGGCGTCAGGCGATATTCGACGCTGGGCGGCACGGTGGCGAAGACATGGCGGCTGATATAGCCGTCGCGTTGCAGATCGCGCAGGGTCTGGGTCAGCATCCTTTGTGAAATATCCGGCACGGCGCGCTTCAGTTCCCCGAAACGGTGCGGTTTGGTCGAAAGCACCAGCAGCAGCAGGCTCGACCACTTGCCGCCAATATGGTCCATCACATCACGTACCGGGCATGTTGATATATCGAACCCGGCATTCAGCACAGCCTCGGCAATCGTCGGTTCTTCCGCGCTCACGATTCTGAGGGGTTGCGCAGCCGAGTCCAGAAACCGGTTCCCACGTTTTGGGCTGCGCGCCAATGGTTCCCTTTTCATCCCTATCTCCCGAAATAGTGCCGTCTTTACAGGTACACAAAACTTCCTATTTTGCACATGATCTCGTTTTGAGACTAATGCGAAATATATAGAGAAAGGACCACTCCATGTCCACCATCCTCGTGACCGGCGCTTCGGGCCAACTGGGCCAGCTTGTCCTGAAGGCGCTCGAAGACAGCCCGCACACCGTCATCGCCGCCTCGCGCGACCCGTCGAAGCTGAACACGCCTTTTGCCACCCGCACCGCCGATTTTGACCAGCCCGACACCCTCGTTGCGGCCTTCACAGGCGTGGACCGCGTGCTGATCATCTCGACCGACGCCCTCGCTGTGCCGGGTCAGCGCCTGAAACAACACACCGCCGCCATCGACGCCGCCAGGGCGGCGGGCGTGCAGCACATCGTCTATACCTCCCTGCCCAATGCCGAGCCGGGTAACAAGATCACCTTCGCCCCGGATCACTACGGCACCGAACAGGCGATCAAGGCGTCCGGGATCGCCCATACGATCCTGCGCAATAACTGGTACATCGAAAACCTGATGATGAGCCTGCCGCACGCGCTGGAAACCGGTCAGTTCTATACCTCTGCGCCCGAAGGCCGCGTGGCCTATGTAGCGCGCGAAGACGCCGCCCGCGCGGCGGCGGCGGCCCTCAGTGACGCCCCCGGCGGCACCGTTACCGTCACCGGCCCTGAAGCCCTCACCTATGGCGACGTCGTGGCGATCGCCAACGAGCTTACCGGCAAGCCGATCAGCCTGATCCCCCTCACCGATGAACAGTTCGGCGGCGGTCTGAAGGCGGCGGGCCTGCCCGACTTCGTGGCCGACATGCTGACCTCGGCCGAAGCCGCCATCCGCGCCGGGCAGCTCGACGGTGTCACGGATACGGTAAAGACCCTGACCGGTCAGGCCCCGAAGACGGTGCATGAGGTGCTGACGGCGCTTCTGAAAGCGTAATCTCAAGTCGGGCGGCGGAGTAGCCTCCGCCGCCCGTCCGGTCTATACAGACGTGCATGTTGATTCATCCTGTGCACAGCGAAGACCTGAACGACCTGTCCCGACTGGGCCGCGACACCTTCACCGATACCTTCGGCCATCTTTATCCGCCGGAGGATCTGACGACCTATCTGGACGCGACCTATGCGCCGCAGGTGCTGGCCGAAGAGATTGAGGGCGTCGATCAGTTCTGGCGCCTCGTGCGCGACGATATGGGCCGCGCCATCGCCTATATCCAGGCCGGCCCCGTTGGCCTGCCGCACCCCGAAGCCGACCCGCAAACCCAGGGCGAAATCAAGCGCCTCTACGTGCGCAATGACGCGCAGGGATTGGGTCTTGGCAAGCAGTTGCTGGAAATGGGGCTCGCCTTTCTTAAGGCGCGTTATGGCAATGCGCCGCAGTGGATCGGCGTGTGGAGCGAAAACTACCGCGCCCAGAAACTCTATGACAGCTATGGCTTCACGCGCGTCGGAGACTATGGTTTCAAGGTCGGCGGCAGCACCGATCTGGAGTTCATTCTGCGTCGATAAGACCGTGGCGCAGCGCCTGAAGCAGGACCGCCGCATAGCCGTCCTTTTCCAGCGCCAAAAGGGCATCGGCCGGGCTCAGCCACTCGGTTTCGTGGTCCATTTCGATCTTGGTTTCAGGCCGCTCTGCCACAATGTCCGCCAGATAGATGCGGGCGTGGTTGGCGTAGGGCTTGCCGTCTGTATTGATAAAGTACTGCAACACCTCGCCCGCAAAGGCCCCCACTGACACCTCGAACCCGCCCTCTTCGCGGCATTCGCGGATCACGGCGTCTTCGGGGGTTTCGTCACCCTCGATGCCGCCGCCGGGCAGGTCCAGCTTACCGTCCTGCCGCATCAGGGCCAGACGCCCATCCCGCATAATGAGCGCATAGGCCGCGCTGCGGGCCAGATAGGTCAGGCCGGGCACCTTTATGCCATAAGCATTGAGCGCGGGCAGCGGCATTACTTGTCGTCTTCGCCGCGCAGGGCCTTCCACGCATCGCCGCGCCCGGCCACCACGTCCTCATAGGTCACGGCCGGATAGCCGAAGCCCATCGCCTTCGATTCGCGCCAGGCGTCGAGCAGAGCGTCGCGCAGGTCCGAAGCCCCCTGCCCCAGCCGCCCGACCATAAAGCCCTTGCCGCGCGTGTCGCCGTCATTGAAGCCGCCCGCCTTGTACAGTTCATAGAGCGGCGTGACATATTTCCAGTTGCGATCCAGACGCGCGCTGAAGCAGCGTTCCGCCGTATCGGTGCAGGCTTCGCTGGCCGACATGGCGGCGCGCACGTCCTCATTATTGATGTTGGCGCTGACGAAGGCGCTTTCCAGCGGCCCGTGGATCGGCTCCAGAGTGAAGTTCTGCGGGTTCGGATACTCCTTGCCCCAGCCATTATAGTGGATCGACAGGTGCAGGGGCTGAGACGCGTCGCCCACATAGTGCGACAGGATACCAATATCGCGCAGCGTCAGGGCTTCACGACGGCGGATCGCCTCTTTCAGCCACGCCTTGCGCTTGGGGTCGGTTTCATGCGCTTCCATGTAGGTCATGCCGCGCCAGTAGGCGAAATCCTTGACCACCTGCTGCCACGCATCGACCAGCGCATAGTTGAGATAGCCCGACTTCCACGGCATGACGTTCTTTGAGCGCAGAAGGGCGTCAAAGTCCGAGCGCGAGGCCGGTACGTCCTGAAGACGCACACCGGCGAGGGTCTTGCCCTCGTCGTCGAGGTCGATAAAGTGTGCCGAATCCCGTTCGAAATCGTGCACCTTGCCCGCCCCTTTCCAGGCGTCGGGCTCATTGGAATAGAAGCCGATATCGCCAATGCCTTGGGTGCTGCGCAGAAACTCCGGCATATAGGTCGGCAGGGCGCGTGCCGCCTCTTCGCCGACGATGCGGTGGCCGGTCGGGCCCCAGGCGAAGGCCGAGCCCGCCGAAAGCAGGGCCGCAGCGGTGAGCAGCAGAGAACGAAGGGTCTTCATGCGGGGAAACCTTTGAGAAAGGGTCATTTCCCCTCTCGAATAGCCGATTTACCCCGGCAACGCCAGTGCGGCTTGGGCAACCCGCGTTATCCCTCAGGTGCCAGAGTGACCTCAAGGCCATTGAGATCGTCGCGCATCAAAATCTGACACGACAGGCGCGAATTGCGCTTCACAAGGAAGGCTTCGTCCAGCTTTTCCTCTTCCTCGTCAGACTTTTCGATCAGTTTGGGCAGCCAGTCCGCGCCGACATAGACGTGGCAGGTGGCACATTCCAGCGCACCCCCGCATTCCGCCTTGATCGGCAGGCCGTTGTCGCGGATGATCTCCATGATGCGCCAGCCTTCGATGGCCGGCAGGGTGTGCTGCACGCCCTCGCGGTCGGTGCACAGGATATGGAGTTCGTCGCTCATGAGGGTGCCTTATCAGGGTTTGGTGGCGCATGGGGTTTGACGCGCTTTTCGTCCGAAACGTGCATCACACGTTTCGAAAAGCGCTCTAGCGGCCACGACCGGTGCCGACAAGCGATTTCAGCTCTTTAAACGGTTTAGCTCAAGTCCATGCAGATAGGCCGCGACATCCATCAGGGCCGCATCAAGGGCCGTCCTGACCTTATCCAGACGCCCTGCCGCCCCGGCCTCATCGCCACGTTCGGCCGCCTCGGCCGCCGACGAAAGCGCATTGGCCCCGATCCCGGCTGCAGCCCCTTTTAGCGTGTGGGCCGCGTCGCGCCAGCCGGGATGGCCCGTATCGAGCAGCGGCGCCCACAGTTCGGCCTGCTGCCGAAAGAGGTTCAGCACCTCTTCGATAACCGTCGTATCGTTCAGCGTATAGGCCTCAAGGTGTGCGAAATCGACCGCGCCGGACAGATCGCGAAACGCCATGATAACCCCTCTGTTGCTATGACCCTGTCACAGTGCGGCGCTTCGCGGCGCATGACAAGCGCTCAGTTCAGCCCCGGTTGAACCCGCTGCAAGGAGGCTTCCATGCCGTCCAGAAACACCGACCGCACATTGGCCATGCGACATTCGGAAATGAGATGGCGGGCCATCTGGGCATGGTCCAGCAAGGCCCGCTGCCATGCCTGCGTACAGGCTTCGGGCGTGATGTCCTGATTAAGGGGACAGACCTCGGCCCGCAGGCGGTCGTTAAAACGGATCAGTTCCTCAAGGGCCGCATGGTGGCGATATCCGCTCATCGTCTTACGCTTACTTTCTGTGACAAGCTTTTTGTGACGTGTCGGCCGGAAGCCCCGCGTCAAACTGTTACAGATGTCATTACTCTTTTTCGCATACCCGTGCAATCGCGATGCGTGCAAACCTCACGTGTGAACATAAAAAGGCCCCGGTCTCTCTACCCGGGGCCTTTATACCAACGGCCGAAGCGACTGAGCGCATTCGTCCGTTGAAAACTCGCGACGGTCCATGGCCAGGTGGAGAAAGCCCTCAGCCCGATGCGATAAATCCAGAATAGTCCGAACCTGATAAAGGGACGATAGGGGGAAGCCCCGAAAAGCACGAAGGCCCCGTAGAGAGACCAGGGCCTTCGGGCCGCAGCTTGACCGTTGCAGGTGGATCTGGATCAACGACCTTTTGCGGCGCGTGAAGCATAGAGGTTTGCGCATAAACATTCGATATGCCGAAAGGAAACCGTCCGTTCACAGCAGACTATCGGCCTCGCGCGCCCCGAAATGACGGGTGAAACCGAGGCTCAGGGTAAACACATGGCGCGATCTCAGCGCGGGTCTGCGCCAGTCGTCCCCATAGAGACGGTCGGCGCTGCCCTGAACAAAGGCCGTGGTCCGCTCATCGAGCCTGTGCCCCAGCGTGACTTCACTGCCCAGTGTAAAGTAACTGGCGCGGCGCGTGGGCGGAAGGCCAAGGAAAGGGCCTGAAAAGCGGGAGTCGGCCCATGCCCCGCGCAACTCCACGCCGATGGCGGTCCGCGACGACAGCCGCGCTCCGGCGTCATAGGACAGGTCGCCGGACCAGCCCTGATAACTGTTCAGGGCGCGGCGCAGGCGCAGTTCGACATCGCCGAAACCCGTCTGCCACTGGGAAAAGCCGCCAAATTCAACCGCGTCAGGCAAGGGGCGCGCGCCGCGCGGCAGCTTATCACGATAGGCTTGCCGATATTCCAGAACCGGCCCCACGCGCCAGCGGCCCCTTTCGGCGGCGGTCCACCTGACACCCTCATCCAGACTGACCTGCCAGCGATCCCCGACCCTGAGTTCGACAATGGGATAAAGGTCGCTGACCGCCTCAACCGCTCCGATATGGGCGGGACGGCGACGCCAGATAACCCCCACATCGCCACTGGCGCGCATTCCGAAAAGCGTGCTAAGTCCTTTGGGCACGACCGCCTCAGGGCGCTCAAACGACATGGATGACCGCTGAGAGGCCCCGGCCGTGTCGGGGGTGGCGACCACGCAGGCCACCGGCACGGAAGACGCGGTCACCATCGCCGGTGCCGCGATCACGCCTCGCCCCTTTCACCCCGCGCCAGAAGACCGATACCGGCGAGAATGAGAACGGAGCCGCCGACCGTCGCCAGATCGACCCGTTCATGGAAACCGAAAATGCCGATAGCGATGACCAGACAGTAGCTAATGGCCGTCAACGGGAAGGCGCGCGCCAGGTCCAGACGGTTCAGTATGGCCAGCCAGGCCAGAAGCCCGATAATCTCCACGCCGATCAGCGTCCAGAACAGCGGCGAAGTCGCCAGATGCAGGGCCAGAGTCAGGGCATCGCCCTGACCCAGCCCGTTACCGAGTGCCTTGGCCAGATACTGATAGGCGGCCACGCACAGGGGCTGGGTGATCATTAGCGGCACAAGCGCCCATTTTGACCGGGAGGGCGTCATGCCGCATCCCCGACCGGGTCGGCGGCAAACAGGGGCGACAGGCGCTTCAGCACGCGCGACACAAGGGCATTGCGATGGGTAAAGGCCATATCGGTGCGCACAAGCTGGCAGCCCAGCCGCAGCTTGTTGGCATAGGCCGCCTGCCCGGCCTGAAAAACGCGGATGCCGTTGTCCAGACACCACTCGATATTGTCGAACCACGACACGAAGTAGAGATTATGCGCGCGGCCGGCCTCGCCCATTACGAAAAACTTGTCGATCAGGGTGGTGTCGTCGTGCAGCAGCAGGTTGGCGGCCAGAAGCTCATCGCCCTTTAGATAAAGCGTGCAAAAGGCCCGGCCCGGCTTCGCGCTCAGCACCCGACGGAAATAGTCGGGGGTCAGTTCCTCCAGCACCATCTCGGCCCGTTCGCGGGTGGCGCGATAAAGAGCCATCAACGCCTCTTCAAAACCGTCAAGGCGGGTGACACGACGGACCTCCACGCCCTCACGGCCGCGCAGCTTGCGCCGCATGTCCTTGCGCGTGGCGTGCGACAGGCGCGCCAGATAGGCGTCCATGTCAGGAAAGTCGATCGGCAGGCAGGCGATCGGCAGGCCGGAGACCACGCCAAAGCCACGTTCGGCCAGCACCGGCGACCACAGGGCACGATCCGTTTCCACCAGATCTTTCACCGCCATCAGCGCGCCCCCGCGCTCACGCGCGGCCTGCAAAAACCCGTCGCGCAGGCCGCACGCAATCTCTGGCGCCCGTGAGGCATCGGCAATCCCCAGCATGGCCCTTTCGCTACAGGGCGAGCCCAGCGCCGCCAGAGAGGCCCGCAGAACCCACGGGGCCACTGTCTTGATCTGCGTGAGGGCGCGGCGCAGTTCGGGGGGATCCAGCGTCGTTTCGAGGTCATAGGACGTCAGGAAGGCCGGGGCGGCACCCACCACCCGCTTCCCGTCCAGTACACTGACGTAGAAGAAGCGAAACCCCGCAAGGCCGGACCGTTCAACCGCCAGATGGTAGGCATGATCCTCAAGCGCTCCGTCGAAACAGCCATCCCAGTCATCGGCGGCGATCCCGGCCAGCGAGTCGTGAACGCGGACCTCAAGCATCCGACGCCGGCTCCGCAAACCCCGGCATAACCGCATGAATGGCTTCAAGCGTGGCCGCGACGACCTTACCGCGCTCCTGATCGACGTGGACCATGTGGTAGCTGTTCTCCAGCACGACGAGGCGCGCCGAAACACCGGAGGCCTCCCGAAGGCGATGGGCGTTGGACAGGCTGCCGATATCATCTTCGCGGGCATGAACGAGGGTCAGCGGGGTGCGGTTATCCGGCGCGGCGCGCAGCACGGCCTGACCCAGTCGCCACGAGCCGGCCAGACTCTTGTAGGGCATACCCTCAAGCGCGCCGGGGATCAGCGCCTCCTGAGACGTCGCCGCCAGTTCGCGCAGGCGTTCGTCCTTGAGACCGAAAGGATGGCTTTCCTCTACGACATGCGCGCGCAGCCCCGGCAGGTACATGAGCGGCCAGGCCAGCGGGATGATCGCATAATGGGCCTTCATCGCCCAGCCGTCGAAGGCGAACAAGGGCGAATAGACGGTGCAACTGGCGATCGCACGCTTCTGGGCCAGCATAAAGCCCAGAAGACCACCGACGCAGATACCGGCCACATGCACCCGCTCATAGGCCGTGGCTTTTTCGTCATAGAGGCGGATCAGGCTGTCGAGCCAGTCGCGCCAGTCGGTTGCGATCAGGGCCGCATAATCGTGACCATGCCCGGCCAGGAGTGGGGTTTCCACGGCAAGCCCGTGCTGCGCCATCTTTCTGGCCACATAGCGCATTTCCGCCGGCATCCCGGTCAGGCCGTGCACCAGAATAACCAGATCGCGTCCGGTCTTCTCATGCGACAGGTCGCCCGTCATCATATTCATGCGCCCCTCCCCGCCACCAGCGCCACGCCGGACGCGATCAGGACGCAGGCCCCGACCTGCCGGGCGGTCAGTTTTTCTTTCAGAACCACAAGGCTGGCCAGAGGCACGGTGACATAGGTCAGGCAGTTGACCGGATAGGCCACGGCCAGAGGCAGGCCCCTCAGCACCAGAATCCACGCAATGGCCTGCACAGCCCACAGGCCAAGGCCCAGCCACGTCAGGGGATGGAGCAGCGCAGCCACCACGCCGTCCGTGGCATCGGCGGCGCGCTTGTAGCACAGTTCCAGCGCCGTCTCCGCGACGATGCACAGCCCCAGAAGCAGAAGGGCAATCATGACGCCCTCCGGATGTGCGGCAGCAGGCAGTCGCGCAACTGACGATTGGCTGCGGCGTTGATGCGCACGCTCTCCGTATCGAGTTGCACCTGCCACGGCTGGTCCATGGCCGCCTCTACCCGCTTCAGAACCGAGGCAAACAATCCCGGCCCATAGACGGGCAGGCTGGCGTCCCCGACGATATCCGCCCCACGCAGGCGGCGTCCGTCCAGCAGATGCGTCATCCAGCCGATCAGGCGGCTGAGGCGCAGATCGCCCTGATCCCAGTTGGTTACGGCGTCCAGCGGCGACAGGACATCCTTGTCTATGGTGATATAGACATCGTCCGAACCGATCATGCGATCTACGTGCTCAAGGAAGAGGGCGTCGCCTAACGTCTCAATTGTGAGAATGCGACGGCCAGCCACGACGCACTCTTCCCTGGCACCTGCGCGGAGGGGAAACGGGGTGAGAAGCCCCTCGCGCACAACACTGAGGTCGGCCCCCTTACGGGCGCTGCCCTCCATATCCGGACTGCACATGGCTACCGAAATGACCTGACGCACACCGCTGAAGCGCGCGACCTTCGCCGCCCAGCTTCCGCAGTGCATACCGGGCGAAAACCTGACCCAATCCGGGTGGTTATCGAAATGCAGCACCGTCATCCGCCGTTCGGGGGCCGTGTCGGCCGCCCGACGGATCAGCAGGGCGGACACATGGTGAAAATCCCCCGAACCGGCAAAGACCAGCGCCGGGCCCGACCCGTTCAGGGCCTCACGTACCCTCAGATCCAGCGCTTGCAGTGCCGCCGGACGCGACCACAGCCTGAGTGCCGGGCCCAGATCGCGCGCGTCGATGCGACCCGATTCCGCTACAAGGTCCGGCTGAAGGTCGAAAGCACCGTCCAGATCAAGAAGTCGCGCCGTCACTTTATTGTCCAACACACCGCCGCAACAGGCTGTCGAGCAGGCGGATAGCCAAGTCGATCTCGCCCTCAGTGATTTCGAGCGAGGGGGCTAAGGTGATGACATTCTTGTGGTAACCGCCGACATCGAGAATGAGGCCGTATTTTTCGCCGTCGATCTCGATCCCGCCGCGCAGCCCTTCCGCCTCCATGGCGTCCAGCAGGGCCTTATCGGGCGTGAAGCCGTCTTCCTTGCAGATTTCGCAGCGCAGGGCGAGGCCCAGACCATCGACATCGCCGATCTGCGGCCAGCGCTTTTGCAGATCTTTCAGCGCCTCAAGGAAATAGGCGCCTTTGCGCATGACCTTGGCGCCATAGTCCTCTTCGGAGACCATGCGCAGGGTTTCCAAGGCCACCGACGTGCCCATCGGATTGGCGTTGAAGGTGGAATGGGTCGATCCGGGCGGGAAGATGCCGGGATTGATCAGGGCCTCCTTGGCCCACAGGCCCGACAGGGGATTGAGCCCGTTGGTGATCGCCTTGCCGAAGACCAGAACGTCCGGCGTCACGCCGAAATGTTCTATGGCCCACAGCTTGCCCGTACGATAAACGCCCATCTGGATTTCATCGACGACCAGCAGGATACCGTACTGATCAAGGACCGCCTTCAGTTCGCTGAAGAAGTTCATCGGCGGCACGACGTAGCCGCCCGTCCCCTGAATGGGCTCGACATAGAAGGCGGCGTACTCGCACTGACCGGTCTTGACGTCCAGCACGCCATTATATTCGGTCTCAAAGAGGCGCTTGAACTTCTGCACACAGTGGTGACCGTACTCTTCCTTGGTCATGCCCTTCGGGCCGCGGAAATGGTACGGAAATTCGATAAACTGCGCGCGATCGCCGAAATGGCCGAACCGACGGCGATAGCGGTAGGACGAGGTGATGGCCGAGGCACCCAGCGTGCGGCCATGATAGCCGCCCTCAAACGCAAACATCAGGCTTTTGCCGCCGCAGGCATTGCGCACCAGTTTCAGCGAATCTTCGACCGCCTGAGCCCCGCCGACATTGAAATGGACGCGGCCCTTTTCGCCGAACTTGGTCTCCATATCGCGGGCGATAAGCGTCGCCAGCTCGATCTTCTCGCGGTGCAGATATTGCGAGGCCACCTGCGGCAGTGTGTCGAGCTGCCGGTGGGCGGCGGCGTTGAGGCGCGCATTGCGGTAGCCGAAATTGACGGCGGAATACCACATCTGAAGGTCGAGATAGCGCTGCCCCTTGGCATCCATCATGTAGGAACCGTCGCAGCCCGTAAAGACGCGCGGCGTGTCCATATAGTGGACGGTATCGCCATGGGAGCAGTATCTGGCCTCAAGCGCCAGCAGGTCGGATTCCGACAGGTCCTGTGAATCGTACATAGGTTTGATCCTTAGAGCGCTCTTCAAACAAAAAGCGATTTAAACCAAAATATTAGGGGGCTCAGGCCATCAGGTTACGGGTACCATCCCCGACGAGAGCGATACGGATATCGTCGAAGGTCTCGAACGGAATGAAGGTCCGGTTGCGTTCAGCGGCGTAGGTGGCCAGTCGGTCGCGGGCGAACAGGATGTCGGCGCGCTGGCTGACGCAGAAGTCGGAGCGGCCATCACCGATAAAGACCACCGGGCGTTTATCCGTCAGTTCGCGAACCACTGCGCATTTGCAGACCCCTGAGCCGGCGGCACAGCCCGGAACGGCGTGCGGCTGATCCAGACGGTAGGCTTCGCCTTCGAGGATCAGCCGGTTGGACACAACCGGCAGGCCCTCCAGCCCGTGCCGCGACAGGATACGCCGGATAAAACGATCCACGCCGTCACTGACGATGGTGAGCGAGATGCCCGCCCGGCGGCACCAGCCGGCAAAAGCGACAAAGCCTTCGCGCAATTGACAGCGATCCAGCACGGCATCGAGCGCGTCCTCATCCGTGTCGATCAGCGCAATCTGTCCCCGCATACACTCCGCCGCACTGATCCGCCCGGCGATCCAGGCCTCTTCCAGCGCCTGCCAATGGGGGTCTGCGCGATGCGTCAGCACCTGATCGGTCGTGTCGAGAACGGTAATCGTCCCGTCAAAATCGCAAAATACGCGCATGTCGTCGTCCTGTTGACCTTGCTGAGGGCGAAGCTAAACGGGCTGACTGACGCGAAACTGACGAGACGACGACGAAATCGCCTCCCCGCGAATTATATATTATTGAATTTAGTCATAGACTTGCCACATTTTTCTCTGGCACCGCCTCTACCAGGGGTCATTTCCAATGCCGCTTGGTATTAGGCATCTATTTTGGGTAGCATCAGGCGCGCAACCAGACCGGACAGACCGTCGCTACGGTCCACAAGCCGGATACGCCCCCCCAGCAGATCGGCCGCATCGCGCGCAATCGCCAGCCCCAGCCCCGTACCGTTGCGCGTATTGGTCGGCGCCCGCCAGAAGCGGTCAAACGCCTTTTCCTTGTCTTCGTCGCTCATGCCGGGGCCACGGTCGCGGATTTCGATATAGCCCGACGGCAGATTGACCGCCCGCTCGATGTCGATCACCAGCTCTGAGCCCGGCGGCGTATGGCCCATGGCATTTTCGATCAGATTGGCCAGCGCCAGCCGCAAAGCCGTATCCGAGCCGCGGAAGGCAAAGTCGCCCCCCTCCAGAGCGACATCGATGCGGCGCTCGGCAATGACCGGCGCAGCGTCGGCCAGCAACTGCCCCACAACCTCGCGCACGCTGGGGATCAGGGCGTCACTCTCTCCGGCCGCCCCAAGGCGGGCCAGAACCAGCAACTGATCGGCCAGCCGGGCGATGCGGTCGGTGGCGGCATTCAGGGCCATCAGACGCGGCTTCAATTCGGCAGGATCGTCGATACGGGCACATAGCTGCGCTTCGAGACTAAGCGCGGCCAGGGGCGTGCGTAACTGATGGGCGGCCATTTCGATAAAGGTCCGCTCGTGCAGCAGGCCGTCCTCTATGCGGCGAAACAGGCCGTTGATCACAGCGGTCAGTTCGCCCAGTTCGGCGGGCCAGTCTTCGGAACGCACGGGTATAAAGGGCGGGCTGCCCTGCTGCTGCGCCAGTCGCGCACTATAACCATCCAGATCGCGCAACCCGCTTCTCAGGCTGATCCAGATGATGACAAGCAGCAACAGGGCAATGCCGACAAACGGAGCCGCCAGTTGCAGCGCAATATTGTGCACCAGTTGCTTGCGCACCCCCAGACGCTCCCCCACCTGAACGATCGGATAGCCGCCAGGTGCTGCAAGCGTGTAGATACGCCAGACCTTGCCGCCGGAGCGCACATTATGAAAGGTCGAGTTTTCGCTGTCCTGCGGCGCTTTGACGTCCGGGCCGGTATCCGACCTGAACTGCAAGCGGTCCTGATACCAGATACGGAACATCCGCCAGTCGGCATAGGCGTCAAAGGCCTCACGGTCTTCGGCTGACAAGAGCGGCATGTCATCAACCGCCACCACCGAGCCTGTGGTCTTGCGCAGATCGCTCAGTTCGTCGCGCATAAGATTGACCAGCAGATTGGCCCCCAATACCAGTTGCTGATCGAATATCTCATCCACCTCGGACCTGACGGCGGTCGCGGCCACCCCGACAATGGTCAGGGCCCCCACGAGCGTGACCAGAGTCATACGGGCAAACAACCCCCGCGACAGGGATCGCGGCGTCAGAAGCAACTGAAGAAGATCGGGTATGCGCATCAGCGTATCACCATATAGCCCAGCCCCCGCGCACTGACGATGGTCTCCATACCCAGCTTCTTGCGCAGACCGTACACTGCCGACTCGACCGTATTGCTTTCGACGTCCGTGGCGTCGTCATATATGCCGTTTTCGATATCGGTTTTCGACACCCAGCGCCCGGCGCGCGTCACCAGCAGCGACAGGACGCGAAATTCGCGCGCTGTCAGCTTGATGGGGCGGCCCTCCTGACGCACGATCCGGCCTTCTATATCGAGTTCATAGACCCCAAAGCGCACAGCCCCGTTGATTTCGCCGCGCGTGCGACGGATCACGGCCCTCAGGCGGGCCAGCAGTTCATCGAGATCATAGGGCTTGGTCACATAGTCATCGGCCCCGTCATTGAGCGCCTGAAGACGGGTATCGCGCTGGCTGCGGGCGGTGATCACCAGTATGGGCAGGCCATGGCCGCGCTTGCGCAGGCGGCGCAGCAGGCTCAGACCGTCGCCATCGGGCAGGCCAAGATCGAGAAGGGCCGCGGCGAAGTCGCCATAGTCGAGGGCCTGAAGCGCCTCATCAAGCGTCAGCACCCAGTCCACGCCATAGCCCAGTTGTTCGAGCGCCGCCTTCAGCCCGGCCCCCAGACCCCGATCATCCTCTATCAGCAGAACCTGCATAAGGCCGCCATCTACTCCACGCGCGACACAATGAGTGAGGCATTGCTGCCGCCGAAGCCAAAGGCGTTACACAGGCTGTGGCGGATGTCCACACCTTCGCGCGCCGCATTGGGTACGTAATCGAGGTCAAGCTCCGGGTCAGGCGTACCGAAATTGACAGTCGGGACAACGAAGCCTTCGCGCACGGCCAAAAGACTGGCCAGCAGGCTGACTCCACCCGCCGCCCCCAGCAAATGCCCGTGAAAGCTCTTGGTCGCCGATACCGACAGACGGGCGGCGTGCGCACCAAACACCGCCTTGACGGCCTTGGTCTCCGATATATCCCCCGCCAGCGTCGCCGTCCCATGGGCGCTGACGTGGCCCAGCGCCTCCGGAGAAAGACCGGCATCCGTCAGGGCCAGAGTCATTGTTCGCGCCTGACCGTCGCTATTGGGGGCGGTCATATGCGTCGCATCGGACCAAGCCCCGTAGCCCGAAAGCTGCGCCAGCGGCTCAGCCCCTCGCGCGCGTGCCGCCTCAAGGGTTTCCAATATGAAAAAGACGGCCCCTTCCCCCAGCAGAAGCCCGCCCCGCTCATAGCAAAAGGGGCGCACAACCGCTTCCGGCCCTTGCCCCAGCAGGCGCATGGCCGTCCATATCCGCAGCATGGTCTGGGTCAGCGGGGCTTCGGTGCCACCGGCAATAACCCGCTGGCAACGACCAGACTGAAGGCGCGTCACCGCTTCGCCGATCGCATGGGAGGCCGATGAACAGGCCATGGCATAGCTCAGGCTCGGCCCCTTGCAGCCCCATGTGATGGATATCTGGGCCGCAGGTGCGTTGGCCATGCAGCGCATCAGGGTCTGGCTTTTGACGTCCTGCCGCTGGTGCCAGTCGAGCACGCTCTGTTCGATCGACTCCAGCCCGCCCCCGCCGCAGCCAACATAGACACCGGCCTCGTCAAGGCCGGGGCCCTTTCCCAAACCTGCCATGGCGAGGGCATCTGTGACCGCGGCCAGAGCCAGGACGGCACAGGCGTCCATCTGTTTGGTGCGGAGGGCATCCAGCCCCGGATCCCCGACCCGCCCGCCGGCAAAGCCCGTCAACTCACCGCCAAGCGGCCGCGTCGCGGCCTTACCGGAACGGTACAGTCGGAGGAGCTCCGCCATCGAATTGGCACCGGGCAGGCGCAGGCCGAACCCGGTGATGACAACCGCCGGCCGCGCCATGTCAGGCCGCCGCCTTTTTCGGCGATCGCTCGATCAGGGCCAGCAATTCGGGCATGGAGCCGACCGCATGGAGTTCACGGTCATTGATGGATATGCCCAGACGGTCTTCCACCGCCATGACGATTTCGATCATTTCGAGGGAATCTATACCCAGTTCTTCGAGGCTCGTAGCCTGACGAACGGCCGCTTCGGTCGTATTCATTTCCTTGGCGACGACCTGATAGAGAACGGTCGAGGGGGTCTGATCAATAGACACGGTCAATGCTCCCGGACACGCCGCGTCACAGCCGCGCACGCAGTCCAACAAAGGCCGTCACATTCTCACGAGGCCCTGTGTGACCTAAAGGGATGGCGATATCAAGGCAGGCCCGATTTTTCTACCAACGGCCGAAGATGCTGACCGCATCCGGCCGTCGAAGAAACGAGAATGTCTCATATGTGTCAGTGACATGAGACATTCTCGAATGGAATACCAAGGGTCATTTTCAATGACCCTTGGTATTCGGCCCTGTTTTTTGCCGGATTTGTGGTGTTGTGTATGTCTGACCAAGGAGGGCGAAATGTGGATAGGGATTGTGGCGCTACTGGGGATAGGGGCAACCACGCCCGCGGGTGTGTGGGTGACGCAGGACCGCGACGCCTGGGTCCGCATCGCCCCCTGCCCTGGTCAGACCGCCGTGCTGTGCGGGCGAGTCGAACGCCTCCTCGATCCCGCCGAGGCCAGTGCGAAGGACGAACACAATCCCGATCCGTCGCGCCGCCATCAGCCGGTGACCGGCCTGCAAATTCTCAGCGACTTCAAACCGACGGCACAGGGCTGGACCGACGGTAAAATCTACGACCCGGAAGACGGCCGCACCCATACGGGACTCACCTTACGTCTGGAGGGCAAGGACCGTCTGATCATTTCAAAGCCGCTGGGGGTTCTTAAGGCCGAGGTCGGACGACAGGTCTGGACGCGCGTGGCCCCCTAAAGCTCATGAAAACAGACGATCCGCCATCGGACATGACCGGAGGATCACACCGATAACCCATCATAATTTGAGGATTTTTTCAACTTCGCCGGACGCTGGCGGCAGCATCCCGACTCCCTCGACTTCCTGAACCGGAAAAAGGCGTCCCCTCACGGCGTCGGGACCGCTTCAAGCGCGAGCGTCTTTTGACGGCGAAATACACCCGTGGGCATTCTGTGCCTTTTTGAATTTCATCGCTTTGTACACACGCACTCATCCATGGCGTGTACGGCGACGAACAGGCCTGCACAATCTCATTCTCGAATAAGGCGCTGAACCCGTTATCCCGCCTCGGCGGCATCGCAAGCACCCGCACCGTTACGATCGTATCGCCAACGCTTGGCTCAATCTTTCAAGCTGAAGCGAGTGGTGACGTTCAGGGACAGAACCTCGCCCGTCAGACTATCCGGTGGGCGAGGTAGGGGTTGCGCCTCATTCAGCATGGCAAGTGCCGCACGATCAATATCCGCCGAGCCCGATCCACGCTCGATGCGCGACGTCAGGACGCGCCCCTGGCGACCCATCTGAAAGCTGAGGACGACCTCGCCTTCGACGCGACGGCGTTTGGCCTGCGGCGGATATATTTTGAACTGTTCAATATGGTGGCGAAGACGCGCGGCATAGGCCGCTGGGGGCGGGGCTTGAACCTCGCTCGGACGCGACGCACCGGCTGCGGCGAGCGGGGAAGTGGAGGCCGCGGCCGCAGGCGCACCCGCCGACGGAGGGGCCGCGGCGGGCTCGGTCCGAGCGGAGGCCGGAACCGCTTGCGCGGAGGGCATGGCTGCGGCGAGTGCCGACGAAGACGACGGCTGTGACGTCGAAACCGCTGTCTTCACAGGGTTTTCAGAGGGTTTGATATCCGCAGAGGGGGGTGTCTGTATCTCTGCCGCTGGCGGGGCCGTCTTCGCCACGGCTGGGCGCACCTCCATTGCCACCTCGAACACCGGGCTTTCAACCGGCGGGGGTGTCGGCTGAGGCGCCAGCCCCGCGACGGCCAGCAGGAAGCCCCCGTTCACCAGAACGGAGGCCCCCACAGCCAGGCTTTTTTGACCCTTGCTCGTCACCGCTGGTTTCAGAACGTTTTGGCGAGGCTCAGGCGGACCGTCTGACCCGCGGCCGGCAGATAGCTGAGGTGCGGCTGATAATAGGTGTCGAAAATATTGTCCCAGTTCAGACGCGCCTCGATCCCGGCGAGCGGGCCGGACACCGGGCGATAGTTGGCAAACAGGTTATGCACCGTGTAGGACTTGCTGGTGGCCGAAACGACGCCGGTGGTGGCGTTGTAGCTATACTGTTTGTCGGCGATATCGCCTTTCCAGCCGAGCGTGACCCCCGTTTCAGGGAACACCCAGCCCGCCGTGAGGTTCAGTTGCTCTGCCGGGAGGGTGTTAAACGCGATATTCGTCAGCTTGTTATAGCCATTGACCGTGGACCATGCCGCGCGCCCGAAGACATGGCGTGAGGCGTATTCGGCCTCCAACTCGGCCCCTTCGTAGCGCGCCTCACCGACATTGGTGTAGGCCGAGGCCGTGGTCGAGGTGCGCGTCACCAGGTTTTTGATATCGTTCTGGAACACGGTCAGCTTGAGGTTCAGACCGTCGCCTTTAGAGAACAGACCGCGCTTCGAATAGCTGGCGCCCACCTCGCGGTTTTCCGACTCTTCCGGCTTGAGATTGAGGCTGATGGTCTGGGCCGCACCGCGCGTGTAGATCTCATCCAGCACGGGCAGACGCTCGGTATGCGACAGCGAACCGAATAGTTTGACCTGATCCGTCAGCGTATAGAGCACCGCCAGCTTGGGCGAGGTAGCGTCCAGTTCGACGGAGGAAGGCACGCCGGTCGTGCCCACCACATAGGTACCCGCCCCCGGTTTCAGCTTCGACTTATCGTAGCGGATACCGGGTATGAGCGTCAGCTTATCCCCGATCAGGATTTCATCCTGCACATACAGGCTGACGCGGTTCATATCGCCTTCGGGGTGGGTGGTCGCGCCATTGGTCAGGCTGCCCGTCGCGCTGTAACGCGGGTTGCGGCGCTCCTGATGATAGGTCTGCACGCCGACGGTCAGGAAGTGCTCGACGGGACCGGTGGTGAAGGTCGAGACGTTCTCCACCTTCGCCTGCACGGTCTTGTAGCTGTACTGCGAGGTATAGCCGAGCGCGGCAGGCGAAAACTGGTTGTCGCGCTGATCCGTTTTCGATTCGTCGAAGGCGATCTGCGCCTTGAGGTCCAGCCAGTCATTGCCCTCAAAGGCGTTGTCGTAACCGATGACATAGTTGGTGTCGTCGGTCTTGCGGCGTACCTGACTGGTCGTAAAGGCCGCCTGCTGATCATATATCTGCCAGGAATCGTCGCTCCATTTCTGCGCTGAGGCCCAGACGCTGTGCTTGCGGTCGCCGCCGATATAGTAGCGGCCCTTGAGCAGCACCGACTCGCCTGCCGCTTGCGACGGGTTGACGATCTTGCCATTGCCATCGGTGTAGTTGCCGAAGTCCCGCTTATTGGCGACCAGCAGCACGTCGAGGTTTGGCATCGGCTTGGCCGCCAGAGTCGCCGACAGCAGCGTCCCCTCGCTGTTGCTGTCGTAGCCGCCTTTCAGACGCACCGCGAAGCGATCATCGCCTCTCAGGAAGTCCGAAGCGTCCTTGGTGGTGAAGTTGACCGTCCCGGCCAGCGCGCCGGAGCCATAGACGGTCGATGAGGACGGCCCGCGCAGCACCTCAACGCGCTTGTACAGTTCGGTATCGGTGAACAGGCTGCCCATGCGGTAGCCCTCAAAAAACTTGGTGACGCCATCGACCGTGAAGACCACGCGGCTGTCCGATTCTGACAGGGCGGTGCCCATGCCGCGGATGTTCAGCCCCTGCCCCAGAGATGAGACGCCTCCGGCCGCATCGACCCCGGCTACGCCTTCCAAAAGTTCGCCCACCGTACCGGCCTGCGCGTTTTCGAGGTCCTCCTGATCGAGCACCGTCACCGACTGCGGCGTATCGGTGGCGACCTTTTCCTTGCCCGCCGAGACGACGATGCGCCCCAGCGACAACTGGGTGGTGGCGTCGGCTGTCTTGTCCGCTTCCTGCGCCAGCACCGGCGCGGCAGACAGGATCAGGGCGTTAAGCGCCAGAGTACTGACGGCCGGCAGACGGTATGATTTGAGTGACATCCCCATACTTCCTTTCAGAAAAAATCGGCTGAGATTCGCCATGGACCCCACGTCCATAATTGCGAATAATTCTCATTTACTCGCCGACTACACCCTGAGGCGATGCGACGTCAAGCCACTTGCAAATAATAATGATTCTCATTATTGGATTCATGTCTTTCGGGCCACAGGGCTCTTTCAGGGATCACACGACATGACCGCCTATCGCTTTATCGGCATTACCCCGTTGCTTTTCTTTGGTTTATTGACGGCGCCCGCCCTGGCGCATTCGCCCTATCTCAAGCCCGCGGCCTTTACGGTCCCGGCACCACGCGACCACGTAACGATCGAAGCGGCCTTCTCGGACGGCGATCTGCGTCCTGACGTGGCCATGAAGTCGGACGCCTTCCATATGATCGCGCCGGACGGGACCGACACCCCCCTGCCCCCGGCAGCGACGCTGAAGGACGCGGTATTTCTCGAAGCGCCGCTAAAGGCCGAAGGCACCTATCTGATCTCGTCCGGCGTGCGTAAGGGCCGCGTGGCCAAGGGCGTCCTTCGCGACGGTGAGGTGCACTTTCTCGAAGGCCCCAATGCCGCCCGATCCGGCGAAACCGTGATCGACGTGCAGAGCCTTACGCGCGCCGATGTTTATGTGACACATGGTCGCCCCAGTCGTCCCGATTTTCGCAGCGACGGCGTCGAACTCTTCCCCGTTACCGCGCCCTATGACGCCTATGCGGGTGAACCCTTCACCGTACGCGTGCGTGAAAATGGCCAGGGTCTGTCGGGTCAAGGCGTCACCATCATCACCGATGGCCAGACCTATGCCACGCCCAGGGTTGGCGAACAGACGTTGCGCACCAATGACGCGGGCGAGGTTACCTTCACGCCGAAGACCGCCGGTCTCTACCTCCTTCAGGTGCGCGTGCGTCGCCCCGCTGAAGGTCAGGCGAACCTGTGGCTGAGCCACACCGCCACCCTCACCCTTGAAGTCCTGCCCCAATAACCTGTTCTGTAAGGATAACCCAGATGAAAACGTCTCTTCTCATAACCGCCCTCATCGCGGCCTCGGCCCCGGCGCTGGCCGCCTCACACTCCACCTCGACCTTTATCGAGGAACAGGACCTCAATGGCGACGGCAAGGTGTCGCTTGAGGAATTCAAGGCCGGTCGCGCCATCGAATTTCGCAAGGCCGACTTCAACGAAGACGGCAGCTTGAGCGAGGCCGAATACATCGGTGAATACGAAGGCCGCCTGATGGCCAGACTCAGCCGCATCGGCGACCCGGAAAAGCGTCTGGAGGAACAGCAACGCCAGATGCGTCAGGCCAAGGTCCGATTCGGCGTCCTCGACAGCGACAAGAACGGCGCCATCAGTCAGGCGGAACACCTCGCTTCGGGTCTGCGTATGTTCGACCTGCACGACCGCAATAAGGACGGGGTGGTGGATCACAAGGATGTGGTTCTGACCGAAGAAGCGGCAAAGAACGGCAAAACGGGCGAGTTTGTCAATCCTTAGAAAGATACGCGGAAAGGCCGTCAGGCGAGATCCAAAATGAGGATGCTTTTCCGAAAACGCTGCAACCAAAGAATCTGGAGCGGAATGTCAATGCCTGTAAACCGCATTCCGCTCTAAAGATTTAATTCCCAAATCATCGGCTTGCCGGTTTCCACCACAAAGCCTGCCAGAGCGAAACTGTGGCATGGGGTCGCCATGGGTCATTTCGGTGGTGATCATGTGTCGAACCTCAGGACGGAAACGGTTTAGTGTCGATGCGGCAGGCGGGCATTGAAGAGGTGCATGGTCGCTAACAGCGCCGCCCCCGTGACGCTCAGGGGCGTTTCCCAGGCTTCGGCCGGCGCATAAAATGCCGCCACGCTGAGCAGCCCCAACCCCGCAAAGGCCATCGCGCTCAGCCCTGCCCGTCGCCAGCCGCCGGAGCGGATCAGGGCAAACAGGCTCACCGGGGCGGCCAGCCCCACCAGCACCTGATGGACGAGCGGGTTGTCACTGAACACCCCCAGAAACGGCAGGGCCGCAAACACCAGCGGCATCACGAGGCAATGCGCCACACATAAACTCGACAGTCCCATAGCCAGCGCATCAAGGGTCCGGCTTTTGGAAACTTTACGCGCGGCCGACATGAGGCCTCCTTTTCAGTTGCGGTCCGATTGCGTTATATTATAACATATCAAAATTCAAGCACGCATGAGGCGCCCGTGACCAAACTTCCCGTGACTGTTCTGTCTGGTTTTCTGGGGGCCGGTAAGACGACCCTCCTCAATCACGTCCTGCGCAATCGCGAAGGCCTGCGGGTGGCGGTGATCGTCAATGATATGAGCGAGGTCAATATAGACGCCGCTCTGGTCAGGGGCGGTGACGCCAACCTGTCACGCACGCAGGAAAAGCTGGTCGAAATGTCCAATGGCTGCATCTGCTGCACCCTGCGCGAAGACCTGCTGGAAGAGGTGCGCGTGCTGGCGCAATCCGGACGCTTTGATTATCTGCTGATCGAAGGCACGGGCATAGCCGAGCCCATGCCGGTGGCGGCGACCTTCGATTTCGTTGAAGAAAGCGGCGTGTCTCTGGCCGATCTGGCCCGCGTGGATACCATGGTCACGGTCGTCGATACATTCAACTTCCACCGCGATTACGGCTCCTCCGATTTTCTGGCCGATCGTGGCGAAAGTCTCGGCGAAGACGATACCCGCACCGTGGTCAATCTGCTGGTCGAACAGATAGAGTTTGCGGATGTTATTGTGCTCAACAAGCTCGACCTCGTCACCGACGACCAGCGGCGTGACGTCGAAGGCATCTGCCGTCAGTTCAATCCGCTGGCGCGCATCGTCTATGCCGAAAAGGGCGTGGTGCCGCTAAGCGACATACTCAACACGGGTCTGTTCAATATGGAGCGCGCCCAGTCGGCCGCCGGCTGGCGACAGGCGCTGGAGTTCAACACCGTCCCCGAAACCGAAGAATACGGCATATCGAGCTTTGTGTACCGCGCCCGCCGTCCGTTTCATCCGGCGCGGCTGAAGGCGGTTCTCGACCGAGAATGGCCGGGTGTGTGGCGCTCAAAGGGCTTTTTCTGGCTGGCTTCGCGCATGGACTATGTGGGGTCGTGGTCGCAGGCCGGGGCCGCGGCCACTCATGAGTGGGGCGGCCACTGGTGGGCGGCCATCCCGCCGAACCGCCGCCCGAACGACCCGGAGTCGCGCGCCTTTCTGGATCAGGTGTGGCGCGCCCCCCATGGCGACCGGCGGCAGGAAATTGTGCTGATCGGCAAGGGCATGGATCAGGCGGCCCTGAGCGCCATGTTCGATGCGGCGCTGCTGACCCCGGCCGAGTGGCAACGCGGCCCCAAAAGCTGGGCAAAACTGCCTGACCCCTTCCCCGTCTGGGGACGCCAGAGCGAGCCCGCGTGACATGCCCCTGTGCGCAGAAAATCTGGCCGTGCGACGTGGGGACGCCCTTATCGGGCTCCCTGATCTGCACTTGAGCGCCGGTCAGACCCTGGCCCTGACCGGCCCGTCCGGGGCAGGCAAGACCTCGCTGCTCCTCTGTCTGGCGGGACTGATCGCGCCCGTAAACGGTACGGTGCAGTTGGAAGACAAGCCCCTCTGGCCCAGCAAGGCCATAGATCGCGCGCGTTTGCGCGGGCGGCGCATCGGCTTTGTCTTCGCCGACTACCGCCTGATCGACTCCCTTAGCGTTATGGACAATCTTCAGATGGCCCGCGCCAGCGCCCACCTGCCGCTGGATGTCGCGCGTGCCCATCACCTGCTCGACCGGCTGGGCATATCGGCCCTGACACACCGGCGCGCGGATCGCCTCAGTCAGGGTCAGGCCCAGCGCGTGGCTCTGGCGCGTGCGGTGATGAATGCCCCGGCCCTGATACTGGCTGATGAACCGACGGCGGCTCTGGATGAGACCAATGCCGCAGCGATGTTGTCGCTGCTGCTCGATCTGGCGCAGGACGAAGGCACGGCGCTGATCGTCGCCACCCACGATGCGCGGGTGAAGGCGCGTCTGGGCGCTGTCGCCGAAGTCGTAACGGGGGCGCTGACATGATGTTCGCGCGTTTCGTACTGGCGGGCCTGTGGCGCCGCTGGGGGTCCACCGCCCTGACCCTGCTGATCGGGGCCTGCGGGCTGGCCGGGCTTATCCTGATCCTGTGGGCCCAGACCGCCCTGCCCGAAGCGGTGAAGGCGCGCATTTCCGAAACCGACATGGTGGTCGGGCCCAAGGCCTCCGGTCTCGACCTCAGCCTGTGCTGCGCCCTGCATCAGACGCCCGCCCCCGGTCTGGTGTCCCTGAATTCTATCGAAGCCCGCCTGTCCGAGCCTGATCTCAAACCCTATATCCGCGCCAGTGTACCTATCGCGCTGGGGGACAGCGTCGAAGGCATCCGCATCGTCTGGACGCGACCAGACATCGTCGGCTTCTATCACGCCCGACTGGCACAGGGGCATCTGTGGGCGCAGCCGATGCAGATGGTCGCCGGCGCGCAGGCCGCAAAGACGCTGAATCTGCGCCTCGGTCAGACACTGGGCTCCAGTCACGGACTGGCCGGTGAAGGCGAAGCGCACGCCGCACGCTACACCGTCACCGGCATCCTGGCCCCGACGGGCGGCGTTATCGACCACCTTCTGCTGTCCGATCTGGGGTCTATCGCGTGGGTCCACGCGCACGGCCCGGACGCAGACGATCACGACCACGCCGAAGCCACAGACGGTCATCATGTCAATGCCGTTCTGGTCAGCTTCACCTCTCCCGTGGCACTGGCCGCGGCCCCTGCCCTGATCAATCAGAGCGACACCCTGTCGGCCGCCAGCCCGCAACTGGAACTGGCGCGGCTGCTCAGCCTCGTGCACCCGGTCATCTACTTCGCGACAGGGCTGTTTGTAGCCATCGGCGCTTTTGGCGCGCTGGTCCTGACTCTGTCGCTGGTACAGGCGCTGAACCGCCGGGCGCGTGACCTCACTCTGCTGCGGTTTATGGGGGCGACCTCTCTTGATCTTAGCCTGATCTGTCTGGCCGAAGCGCTGCTGATCGTCCACGCGGCGTTGGTGCTGGGCGTGGGGCTCAGCCTGTTGGGACAGTCCGCTCTCACCCACGTCCTGAGCGCCTATGGCCTGTCTCCTCACCCCGGCCTGCCCGTTGATCAATGGCCCTGGCTCTATGGGGCGGCCCTGCTGACCGCGTGCCTGAGCGCGCTTGTGCCCGCCCTGCGCCTTGCCCTGACCCGTGATGATGAAGGATTCCGCGCATGAGACGCCGCGACCTGATGTTTTTCCTGCCTGCCGCCCTAAGCCTTGCGGCCTGGCGCGAACAAAAGGCTTCGACCACCGATGGCGAACTGAGCGGCGAGCGTGCCTTTCAGCGCACCCTGCCGCGGTCATCCGACCCTTTGTGGGTGAAGCTGCGCCAGTGCAAGGTCAGCTATAACGCCAAAACCGCCCTCTACAGCCTGACCCCGACGGACGAGGTCAAGGCTCTGATCGGGCAAACCCTGAAGGTCCGAGGCTTCATCATTCCGCTCGATGGACTGGACCTGACGAAGCATTTTCTAATCGGCATCAACACGCCGGTGTGCCTGTTCCATCCTCCGGGCGAGCCCAATGAGGTGATCGAGGTGCGCAGCCTCAAGGCCGTAGCCTGGAACGACAAGCCCCTGACCATTGAGGGGCAGTTCAAACTGACCAGCAATCCGGAAATGGGCGTCTTTTTCGCTATGACGAATGCCAAGCCCGTTAAGGCGTAGGGGCTCTGTGGCACTTATGCGGGCACTTTCAGTATATGCAGTATCCGAGATAGGTGCTGGTGAACCGCCTGTGTGCGCTCAGCAGAGGTCATGCCACGCAAATCGCGCCCCAGACCCTGCAACCAGGTCGAAACCAGCGCGGCCGTCTGCCTGTCTGCCGCCGCACCCTCACGCGGAAGACGCCTGAGTGTCAGATAGGTGGTCTGACCGCGCGTATAGCGGATCATCGCCCCTACGCCGGACAGGCTCGGGTCGCGCGCCGCCTGCGATACCAGTTCCTCCATACCGCGCATGTGGTTCTGCTGCTGCGGATTATCGAAGAAATGCGTCATCCCCGCCATGAACTCGGCGCGACTTACCGTTTCTTCTGCGTAGGTTGGCGCCGTATCGTTGGCATCCGGACGGGTCAGGCGGGCATAGATGGCCGCCCATGCCGCCCCCAGAAGCGCATCGCTGGAAGAGAAATGATAGGTCGTCGCCCCCAAGGTCAGACCCGCCGCCGCCGCCGCTGCCCGGTGCGTGACCGCCGCCGCGCCGTCGCGCTCGACCAGATCGGCCGCCGCTTCGGCAATCTGGGCCTGCACAGACCCCGCCACCAGAACGCCCGGCGTATACCGATGAACTTCGGTCTGTACACAGGCGCGCAGAGGCGTGGTCCCGGCCTCCCCGCTCAGCAACAGGCGCAGCCAGCTCACGCAGCTTTCCGCGAGTACGGCCCGATCCAGCGCCGGTCGCCAGATCAGGCGGTGCATGAAGGCCTCGCCGTAAAAAAAGTGCCGCATCAGCGCGCTGTGAACCGAAAGGCCGGCGCGGGCGCACAACGCATCAAAGAAACGGGTCCACAGCGCCTGCCACTGCCGCGCAGCATCGGCATAACCAGGGTTCCGCCCGGCCAGCAGCAGGCATTCGGTCCACGCAAAGGCCAGATCCGCCGCCTCCGTGCACCACGCCTCGATCAGTCCGGCCAGGATGTGTCCGAAGGACTCTCCCTGCGCGGCGGACAGGTCCAGTGGCGTTAAATCCATCAGACGCGCCTCGCACCACTGGCTGGCGGCTTCGATGGCTTGCGCCTGGGCCGAACATAACATCTGTTCAAACCCGCCAAAATAGTAATTGATCTGAGAGGCTTGCACGCCCGCCTTCTGCCCGACGAGGCGCGCACTCATCTGTGCGCGACCGTGGCTGCGCCACATCCCGCCTACAGCCCGCAGCATACGCTCCGCAGCCGATCCCTTAGGGGAATCGCCCGCCCCGCCTTCTTGGCCCTGCAAAGCCTGACCCAAAACCCGTATAGCCATTCCAACGCCAACCCTACGCCTATATGCGCCGTCTATAGACCGGTTTGCAGCCAAAAAGCCACAACGTTTTGCGAAACGCACGCAGGGTACTGCCGTTGCAAATCCTTTATATAACCGTTCAAATTTTTACATACAAACGTTCTAACAACCGGTCAGATTAATCATTCTGGCTGGGGATAGTCATGACCGTCTTTACCTTTAACCGCGTGCGACTTGCCGCACAGACCGCGCTCATGGGCAGCCTAGCCCTTCTGAGCCTGAACGCTACTGCGTCCCATGCGGAGGCCGCAGCGTCCGCCGCCGAAGCGCCTGCCGATGCCCTGCCGGAAATCGTCGTGACGGCGCAAAAGCGCGAAACCCGGCTGCAAAAGACACCGATTTCGATTTCGGTGATGAACAAGGACGATTTCAGCAACCGCCATGTGCAGTCTCTGGCAGATCTCGGCGATGGGGCCATTCCATCGTTGCGCGTCGCACCTTTCTTCTCGCGTAGCTCGGCCCTGACCATCGGCATGCGTGGCGTCGGCAGCATGGGCGATGCCAACCAGCCCAGCCGCGATCAGGGCGTCGGCGTCTATGTCGATGGCGTCTATATGGGCCGTGCGCAGGGCCTCGGCATGGCGCTGCTCGACATCGAGCGCGTCGAAGTGCTGAAAGGGCCGCAGGGCACCCTGTTCGGGCGCAATACCGAAGGCGGCGCCATCAGCATCGTGACCAAAAAGCCCACCGGCGTCTATGGCATGAACACCACGTTCGGCCTGTCGAACTTCAATGGCTACAAGCTCGAATCGCACCTCAACCTGCCGGAAATGGACAATGTCAGCGTAAAGGCCGATCTGGTCCTGTCCAAGCGCGATGGCACGGTGAAGAACCCGCTGGACGGCGCGCCGGATTTCAACGCCTATGACAAGGGCGGCGTGCGCCTTGAGGCCCTGTGGCGGGCCAGCGACAGCGTCAGTGTGGATTATGCTTTCGACACCTCTCGCGATGCCAGCACACCCTATTATGTGCAACTCCTGAGCAAGGGCAGCCTGCCGCTGGCACCGTTGACCCCGACCCAGCCCGACCGCGCCAAAAGCGCTCTGATCGGCGTGCCACTGCAGCACAGCGTCGGCAATACCAGCGGCCATACACTGGTCATTGACTGGAAGCTGTCGGACGGCCTGAAGCTGAAATCCATCAGTTCGTATCGCAAGCTGACGCAGTCGCAGTTCGACAACGGCTCAACCGCCCTGTCGGTCTTCGCGCCCAACGGCAATTTCAGCCGCTACAGCCTCGCCAATTTCGACCAGAGTCAGTACAGTCAGGAAATCCAGCTGATCGGCGACAACTCGCAATTCCACTATGTCGGTGGCGCCTTCTTTTACCATGAATCGGTCGCCGACGACGCCTGGGCCCCCAACACGCTGCAATGGAACGCCACCGGTACGGGCTATACCATCCTGCCGGCTCCGGTGAACGCCACCCCCTTCCCTGATCGCGCCTCGACGGCGAAAACCGACAGCGCTGGTCTGTTCGGGCAACTGACCTGGACCCCCGACGCCTTTGACGGCAAGGCCCATCTCACCATCGGGGCCCGCTATACCGAGGACAAAAAGCAGGGCGAACTGCTCAAGGTCAACGGGGCCATACCGGTGGTCAATGGCGTGGCCGCCATCCAGCATCTGGACGCCAAATGGGACCGTATCGATCCGATGGTGACCTTGGCCTACGACGTGACCGACGATATCAATCTCTACGCCAAATGGAGCACGGGCTATAAGGCTGGCGGGGCCAATTCGCGCTCGCTGACCTATCGCGCCTTCGGTCCGGAAAGCGTCGAGGCGCGCGAAATCGGCCTGAAGTCGGAATGGTTTGACCGCAGCCTGCGCTTCAACCTCGCTGCCTATGACAGCGACTATAAGGACACGCAGATCGACTTCAACGCCGTCATTCCGGGCAATACGCGCGGCACGCTGGAAACCACCAATGCGGCGGGTACAGCCAAGCTGAAGGGCGTCGAAGCCGATATCACCTATCGTCCGTTGCGCGGCCTGATCCTGGGGGCCACCTACGCCACCAACTCGACCCACCTGCCCAAGGCTCCGAACCCCTTCGTCACCGGCAACCCGCTGGTCGCGGTCTATCCGCTGTATGCGCCGAAAAACGCCTATAGCGTCACGGTGGACTATAGCCGCCCCGTTGGCAGTGCCCTGTTCAAGGCGCATCTCGACGCCAATGGCGCCAGCGGTCAGAACACCAGCTCCGCCGATCCGACCCGCAGCGACAATTCGCTGATCGTCAACGGCCGTCTGGCTCTAGCCAATATCGCCCTGCCGGGTCAGAACACCGCGCTGCAACTGTCACTGTGGTCGCGCAACCTGACGAACGAAAAGCACGTTTTCATGCGTAACTTCAACGCCGCCCTGGGCACCTACGGCATCTATAACGAGCCGCGCACCTACGGCATCGAAGCCAATATCAGCTTCTAAACCCTATCCAGCCGGGGCGCCACCTGCGTGCCCCGGTTCACCTTTCCCTGCAAAACCTATCTGCGAAAGCTAACCATGTCCAAACCCGTCCGCGCCTTAGGTCTGTGCGCCGCGCTCCTCTTCGCCGCTGTGGCCCCGCAGGCCGTGGCCCAAGCCTCCACACCGGTTGCGGTCGAAGCCCGCTCTCGTTTGATCGCCATTGAAGGAAGCAACAATTTCCGCGACATTGGCGGCTACAAAACCGCCGATGGCCGTGAAGTGAAGTGGGGCATCCTCTATCGTTCGGCCGCCATGAACCGCATCACCCCAGCCGGCTTTGGGCAGTTGAAGGCGCTGGGCATCAAGACCAATGTCGATTTCCGCGCCACGCAGGAACGCGCCAGCGCCCCGGCTGTGTGGCCCGCCGACATGAAGGTCGCGGTCTATTCGCAGGACTACGACATGGACATGACACCGTTCATGGCCTTTTTCCAGAAGGGCACAGTGACCGCCGATGACACCCGCGCGATGATGGCGGGCTTCTACGCCGATGCGCCTTTCAAGTTTGCCGATCAGTACAAGCGCCTGATGCGCCTGATTATCGACGGTGAAACCCCGCTGGTCTATAACTGCTCGGCGGGGAAGGACCGCACCGGTGTCGCCACGGCGCTCATCCTGACGATCCTGGGCGTGCCGCGCGCCACTGTGACCGAAGACTATCTGCTGTCCAACCGCTACTACACCCCGGACATGCCCAAGGCGGGTGAAAAGGAAGACCCGATGATGGCCGCCTTCCGTCGCCTGCCCCCGGACGTGGTTCAGGCCCTGATGGGGGTCGATGCGCGCTATCTCGACGCCGCGTTTGCCGCCATTGAAGCCCGTGAAGGCGGCTGGGACCGCTATGTGCGCGAAGATCTGGGCCTCAGCGCCGCCGATGTGACCACTCTGAAGACGCGCCTCCTTAAATAGCCGAACGCGTTAGAGCGCAATTCGATAAAGTGGAAACCGCTCTATCGGATTGCCCTCTCGTAGCAGACCCTAAAACCTTCGGGCGTCCGGATGATCCAGGCGAACCTCGGGAATATCAAAGGCCCGAATGACGCCCTTGGGGCGGCTGATCGCATATAACCGGCGGCCCTTGACCGTCTTGTCCCAGACGAAGGCCTGCCCCTCGGCGGCGATGTCAATGGTTGCCAGATGGATCAGAACCGGCCCCAGACGCGGCTTGGCCAGCACATAAAGCTCGGTGCGGTCGTGCCCCAGCAGATAGAGCAGGCCGTCCGGGCCGATGCCGCCACCGGAGGCCGCATTAGGGGCCATGCGCGCCTGAACCGCGTCAGGGATCAGCCAGCCGCCGGTGCGTCGCCACTGCGCGTCATAGGTGACGATGGCGCTGTAGCGGCTGCTCTTGAACCCCGTGCCGCCCTTGTCGTCATAATGGGCAAAGCCCGCCATATAGCCGCCCCGATAGGGCTCGAAAAAGGTCAGAGAGCCTTCGTCCAGCAACCCCAGACCGTGGCTGCGTTTATGGGTCATGGTGCGGGCATCGAACACCTCGACCGAAGACCCCATAGGCACTTCGGGGAAGTTGGAATTGGCGCACCACAGTTCGTTATGGGCCGCATAGCACGAATTGATGTGGCGGATCGGCCCGTTGCGCGGGCTGGTCCAGCGGGCGATCAGCGCCCCGCTCTGCTTGTCGTACTTGCCGATGATCGAATTGACCACCGCATAGACGTAGCGGCCATCGACCGCCACGCCCTGACGGGCTTCCGGGGCAGGATATTCGCGGATCAACTTGGCCGTCCCGGTCTGCACCACCGGCGGCGTCCACTCTTCCAGCTTCGGGAAGCCGCTCGATTGAGCGGCCACGGGCGATACCGTCAAGGTCAGCAGGGCGGCAAGGGCGAGAGCGCGCATATCAGGCCTCATTTCAACGGCAGGGCATAGACAGCAATGTGATTGGCGACCGGACGCTCGCGCCCCGGTATGCCCGTATGGATGGGGCGGTTCAGCACATCCGGCTTGTGGTTGGCCCCCTCCCTGACAAGGGTCGAGGAACCGCCGCCATCCAGATTGATAGCATCCGCCGCGCCGAGCGCCACAAACAGGTCCGTCAGTTCTGTGAGGGTCGCCCCTTCGCTATAGCCCTTCTGGCGACCATCGACGACCACCAGCCAGGCGGTGTGGCCATCTGCCGACACACCGATGGCGGTGCGCGGGGCGCGGGTCATGGCGTAATTGTTATCGAAGGCCAGAAAGCTCTGCACGTGCCGATCGCTGAGGAGGCGCGGCCCCGCAGCGACGGCGTCGGTTTGCCCCGCCGGGCAGACCTGACCCTCGCGGATCAGCACCTGCGCCGCCTTGAAACAGACGATAGAGTTGACGCGGATATCGAGGTCGGTCTCGACCGGCGAGACCCTCTGCCCATGCGACAGGGCGGCACCGGAGACGTTAACCGGGTCGCCGCTCTTGGGGTAATAGTCGTCCGCCCCCTTGCTACCACCCGCAAAGGGCAGGAAGTAGCTGGCATTGATCACGATTTGCGCCCCGGAGCGGCGCTGATATTCGCTGGCCGTCAGCGCGACGTGTTCCATGCCTTTCGAGCGGTCGCCCGGCGTCACCTCAAAGTGCAAACCCGCCCGCGTCAGGTTCAGCGTCACGATATGCGCCACCATGGGCTCATCGCCGCCCCTCACCCGCTTCTCATAACGGACGCCGTCGAACAGCGGCGTGGCGGGGGCTTCGAGGCTGAGCGGCGGCAGGGGTTCGGCCTGAAGCGCCGCAGGGATAGACAGCAGCAGAAGCGCCGCAAGAACAGATTTCATGTGTTGAACTCACAAAAAGAAACGGACAGGCCGAAGCCTGTCCACAGCCTGCCTATTGCTTGAAGGCGACGCCCAGCCAGAACTGGCGACCGAAATAGTTGAGGTCACGCACACCGTACTGATCGTAGTTTTCGCGATGCTGGTCCGTCAGGTTACGGATTTCGCCGATGATCTGATAGCGGCCCAGAGAATAGCGGGCGGTAAAATCGACCTGCTTCCACGCCTTGTCATAACGGTTGGTCGAAGGGTCCGTCGTTGAGAAGGAGGTGTAGCGCTCCCCTGTATAGGCATAGGAGACGCGCGCCTTCAGCGGGCCGTCTTCGTAGAAGACCGCGACATTGGCCTGATGCGCCGGCTGACGGTTGAGACGGTCGGTACGCACGCCATTGGGAAGATCGGCACGGCCATGCAGGCGGGTATAGTTGGCCGATGCCCCGAAGTTCCTCAACAGACCCGGCAGGACATCGAAATTGTTCTTGATCACGCTGAATTCCAGACCGGAAATGGTGGAATTGGCCACGTTCTGAGGCTGGGTCACCGTATATTCGGCCCCGTCAATGATCGTCTTGCCCAGCGTTATCGAATAGATTTCATCCTTCAGGTCTTTGGCAAAGGCCGCGACCGAAATCATGCCCGCCTTGTTGGGGAAGTAGATTTCCAGAGCTGCATCGTAGTTTTTGGCCTTGCGCGGCTTCAGGTCGGGATTGCCGCGTGTCAGCGTGAGACTGCTCGCATTGAGACTTTCATTGGTGCCAAGATCGGAAGGGTTGGCGCGACCGATGGCCTCGAAATAGGCCGTGCGGAACTTAAGGTTCGGGAGGATGGTATAGCTAAAGACCACCGAGGGCAGGAAGTTGTCGTACGTGCCCTTGCGAGTCAGCGGCGTGACCGTGTTGCCATTGACGCGATAACCATTCACTTCGGTCGCCGTATCCTCGTAGCGGCCGCCAAAGATCAGGCTGTGGCGTTCACCGGCGTGGCGCAGTTGCACGTAAAGCGCATCGACGCCTTCGGTCACCACATAGTCGTTGCTGATGCGGTTGAGCGCCGTGGTGGCGGTGTTGAGGACAAACTTCGTCGGATTGGCGCGGCGATCCGCCTGAAACTTGTCGAAATCAATAAACAACTGGCGCGTCGTGGCATTGACCGAGGTGTAGTCGGCCGGCATCAGAACATCCTCCAGCGTCGAGGTCTGGCCCGCCGCCAGGGCGTAAACGTCCTGATAGCGGTCAAAATCGCGCGTCAGATCGCGCGTCTTGGCCCCGGCCCCGAAGCCCCAGCCGTGATCCCCACGCTCCATATTGAAGCGCCAGTCGAGCGAAGCCTCGGTGATATATTCGTCGCTGTCGTCCTCGTAGGGGGTGTAGCTGTTGAACTTGTAATTGAACGGGGTGAGGAAGGTCGTCGGGTTATCCAGCACCGCCGTCGGGATGCCGTCATTGATCGCGTAATTATAGGCATTAGCCGCCGAGGTGGCGAGATTGTACTGCAACTGGTTGGAGGCTTCGACGAAGGAGGCTTCCGAATAGGCGGCGCGGAACTTGACAATGTTACGATCGTCCGGAGTCCAGTCGGCGCTGGCCTGCACAATGGTCAGCGGCTTGTCGATGGGGAAGTCGTTGAACCGGACGAAGCCGCCGGCGGTCGTCACGCGCGCCTTGTTGCCGGAGGTCAGGGCCGTGTCGGTCGAAACCGTCCCGCGCGTCAACTGATGCGAATGGCGCAGTTCGTTATCGGCCTGAATATAGTAGGTCGTGGTCAGGGCGGTCTTCAGCGTCTCAGAGGGACGCCATTCCAGTTTCAGCGTGCCGCCGTAGCGATCGACCGAGTTGGGGTAGCTCGACCACAGATGCGCCGACTGCACCGGGACGCCGTTGGTCAGACTGTAGCTGCCGGGGACGAAGCGCTCCTGATCGCGGCGCTTGCGCGAGAAGGCCCCGGTGAACAGGACGCCGAACTGATCTTGGCTGCCGAAGGTCGTCGAAACCGTGCCGTCGAAACGGAAATTGGCCCCGTCGTCGCTGCTGCGGCCATAGCCCTTGCCGGGCACCTTCTGGCTGTCGCTGGTGCCGACAAAGGCGCTGCCGACCCAATAGAGCCCCTTGCGGTCAAAGGCTGAACGGGTGATCAGATTGAGCGTACCGCCAATGGCATTGCCTTCCATGTCCGGCGTGCGCGACTTGAACACCTCCAGGCGCTTCACCGCCGAGGTCGGCACGGACTCCAGATTGAGCTGACGGTTGCCGCGTTCGGAAGTGGCGATGGTCGAACCATCGAACGAACCGACGGTGAAGTTGGGGTCAAGGCCGCGAATGCCGACAAAGCGGCCTTCGTCCTCATCGAACTCGGTCTGCACGCCCGGCATGCGGCGGAAAGAATCCGAGATATTGTAATCGGGCTGCTGCCCCAGTTCGTCGCCGGTCATGAACTCGGCGATGCGCTCATCGGCGTCCTTCAGGATCATGAGCTGACGGTTTTGCAGGCGAAAGCCCGTCACAACCACTTCCTGCACCGGCTCAGCCGCAGGCGCTTCCTGCGCGTGAGCGGACACAAGGCCCGTAGCCATCATAGCCAGGGTCAGGGTCGAAACGCCCAGACCTAGTTGGGATTTACACATAATCAGCCTCCAGCACCCGAATTGCGATGACGGGGCAATTAAACCCATTATGCGTATTATTTATGACATTTGAACTGGAATTTCCGGATATGATTCCCGATTTCGGGCATTTATAGCGGAATTTAAACCCATTATGCGTAATTTAAAGAAGGGTTTTGCTTTATATTGACGCATCGTGTGTTATAAATGCGACGCCGCATTTATCTTGCAGCCTCCGCAACGCCAAGCTATCTGGCTGTGAGATTGCCCTATGACCCGACCGCCGTTTGACTGGACTCTTAATGCTTGCCCTGACCGATCCGTTGCTGCCGACCTCCGCCACTGAACGCCGCATACTCAGTCTGGTCCAGAGCCGTCAGGCCACCACGCAGGCCGACATCGTGGCGCACACCGGCCTCAAACAGCAGACCGTGTCGCGTACGGTAGGCGACCTGATCGAACAGGGCTTCCTGCTCGCCGGGGACCGCGTGGCTTCGGGACGCCGGGGACCGCCGGGTACGGCCCTGTCGCTGAATCCCGATCACCTTTTTACGCTGGGCGTGTCCATCATGGCCGACGCCGTCTCTGTCCTGCTGATGGACCTTGCCGGGCAGGATCGCGGCTATCGGCGCTTCACCCCGCCGGTCATGTCGCGCGAAGGCGTACTGGACGGCGTGCAGCAGGCCTTTGCCGATCTCTGCGCTGACGCAGCCATCAGCCCCCGACGGGTCATCGGCATCGGCATCGGCATTACCGGGTTTGCGCTGGAGGACGGGCGACGCTTCAATGGTCCACGCAGCCTTGATGAGTGGGCCGGTGTCGATGTGGCCGAAATCTTCGAAGAGACCTTTGGTCTGCCCGCCTGGGCCGATAATGACGGCAATGTCGCTGCCGCTGGCGAAAGTCTGGTTGGCATTGGCCGCTGGGCGCGCACCTTTGCCTATATGTATATCGCCACCGGCTTTGGAGGCGGGCTGGTGATTAACGGGCAACTGATGCGCGGTGTGCATGGCAATGCCGGAGAATTTGCCGGCTCCCTGCCCAAATTTGTTTACACGCCCCCCACACTGGAACTGCTGCGCCACTGCTTCGCGCGCCGGGACGAGGAATACGACACCATAGGCGACATGCTTAACGCGCTGAATATCCACTCGCCTGCGGTCAATGACTGGCTAAATCGTATCAGCGACTCCCTGTCTCTGGCCTGTTCGGCCTGCGCCGCTATCGTTGATCCGCAGGCCATCGTCATCGGGGGCCGCGTGCCACGCGCCCTGGCCGAACGCATGATCGAGCGCGTGGATTTGCGCCATGCGCCGCGGCGCGGTTTTGACCGGCCTCAGCCGCGCGTCGTTCCCTCAGAAGTCACCGGCGACGCCACCGCTTTAGGGGCCGCCGCCGTACCGCTCAAGCTGCGGGTGTTCAAAACCGAACTGTTTTAAGCCCTGTCATATCGGTGTGCGCAACGGCCTCTATGCTTAGCCTGTGAAACTTGCCAACATGCCCTCGCCGTCGCGTCTGAAGCTTGCCTATGGTCTGGCCAGCTTTGGCAAGGCCTTGTTGTGGAACGCCTCCAGCCTGTTGTTCATCTTTTTCCTGACCGAAGCCGTGGGCCTCGCTGCGGATGTCGCCGGTAGCATTATCGGCGCTTCACTTGTGCTCAATGCCATAGCGGACCTGGTGATCGGTCGTCTGATGACGCGCTTTGTCTCCCACGCCGCCGCAGCGGCGCGGGCTCAATTCTACGGCAGCCTGCTGGCCGGGCTGTGCTTCGTCCTCTTCACCTATGCTGGTCGCATGCCGCAGGAGGCGCGCCTTATCTACACCATCGCCGCCCTGATGGCGTTTCGCATCGCCTATGCCCTCTACGACGTGCCGCATAACACCTATTTCGCCCTAGCTTCGTCTTCGGACTCGGACCGTTTCGGTCTGGCCTCCATCCGCTATATCGCCAGCGGCGCGGCGACCCTGTTTCTGACCGGCGTCACAGCCTCGTGGGTGCGGCACACAGGCCTTCACCATATGGGGAAGATCAGCGTGGTGTCAGGCCCGGACTTCTTTCTGATCTCTCTGGCCCTCGTGACCCTGTCTTGCGGTTTTGCCTTCCTGCTGTCGCGGCACCACGCCGGCGAAGTCATGGTCTCACCACACACACCGGTCCCGCCCGCCCGCTTGGCTCTCACGGCAGGTGCAGGGCCCAGCCCGGCCTATCTTTATCTTATCGCGGCCATGGTGTGCGTTTCGGCCACCGGCCCTTTTTTCGACAAGCTGGAACCCTATTTCACCGCCTATGCAGCGCCGGACGCCGTGTCAGCGTTGGGCTTCATGACCTTTGTGGCGCTGGGCAAGCTGCTCAGTCAGCCGCTGTGGGCGTGGCTGACCCGTCGTCAGACACCGGAAACCCTATATACCCTTACCGCCCTGTTTCTGGCCGCCGCCTGCGTGGCCTTTTTTACCCTGAGCCGTCTGACCCCGCCCCTCACCCTGAGCATTGGCCTCCTCTATGGGGCCGCTGGCGGGGGTGTCTCCATGTACACCTGGGGGCTGTTCGCCAAGGCCGTGGCGTCCGACGCGGCTCAGGCCACCAAATGGTTTGGCCTGTTCACCTTTGGGGCCAAGCTGGCACAGGCCGCCGCCGTCTACGCGGTGGGGATGGGACTGGAACGCATTCCTTATCGCGCCGCTGGTCAGGGCGGCGACGCTATCGTCGCCCTGATGGTGCTGCCCTCGCTCGCCGGGGCTTTGGCCGTTGCGCTCATTTCCTTACGTCTGCGCAGGCTGTCGCTGCAAACCCCATCTACGTAGGGGCCCCGAGCAGGCTGCCGACACGCTGATTTCATTCCGCTCCAAAAAACAATCGCTTCAGCGGCAGAAGGCTGGCGCCGATAGCCGCGACCTCCCCGGAGGCTTCGGCCGGAACGATGCGCGCCACCGGTCGCGGCACGCTGCGGCGTTTCTGATCGAACAGCTCGATGTGCGGAATGACGCGATGCGCCAGCTCTGTAGGCATCTGCCCGCCCAGAACGATAGCGTCCACATCCAGTATGGCCGTGGCGTTCGAAGCGATAATGGACAGAGAATCCTTCACGCGCGCGATCCATTCTTCAATTGCGGGCCAGTCGGCGTTAAATCCCTGCACCATCGCATCGACCGTGTCGAAGGCCTCTCCCTCACGCACCACCAGTTGCCGCAACAGCTCCAGATTAGGAAATGGAAAGATGTGTGGCGGCAGGCCGCCGGCAAATTCACCGGCATTGCCGTGCCGCCCCCGCCACGGCTCGCCGTCAAGGATGACCCCGCCCCCGACGCCTGCTGAAATATACAGATAGGCAAAGCTGTCGGCCCAGCGCCCGACGCCAAACTGGCTTTCGGCCACGGCAGCGGCATTGCCGTCATTATCAGCAAGGGCGATCACACCAAAGCGGTCAGCGAACAGCCGCTCGACATCTATCCCGGCCCATTCCTCGAGATAGGTGGGCGTGTTGAACCCGCCGCCCGCGATGAAGGAGCCCGAAACGGCGATTCCTATACCGGTTAGCTGCGAACGCGCGTAGCCGACCGAACCGCAGAGTTCATCGAGCGCTTCATCCACCGCGTCCAGCGTGCGCGACACCCCCACCGGATTGAGCGACAGCCCTTTCTGGGCACGGGTCGCGCCTGAAAAATCACTAATGACCAAGGATACACGACCGGCCAGAACGGCAATACCGAGGCTGAAACCGTGTTCAGGCCGCAGCGACAATGCCGTGCTGGGATAGCCCCGACGGCCCTCGGCACTGACCCGCCCGCCCGTGCCCACCAACCCTGTCTCACCTAAGCGCGCCAGAATGCGCGAAACGGACTGCTGCGTCAGTTGGGTCTGTTCGACAAGCCCGGACTGGGTCAGGGCGCGATGGCGAAACAACAGGCCCAGAACGCGCCGATCATTGCGGCCAAGCTCGGGAATCAAAGGGATATCGATCTGCATGAGGGCCTCATACCCCATTTTATATAAAGACACACTTTATTTGTGCCTTGTCACATTAAATACACTTAAAGTGTGTTAATTGGCGCCTGACACGAAAATTTCCCGCTTCACTCTACACATTGTGTGTATTTTGAGCGTGGCTCCAAGGGGACCGTTATGACCAACCACCGCTCTCACTGGCGTAACCGCCTTTTCCTCAGCGCCGCCCTGGCCGGCCTCAGTGCCGCATCGGCCATGGCGCAAACCGCGCCGGATAAGACGGACCCGGCTGACGCTACCGAGGTGATCGTCACGGCGACGCGCCGGGCCGAGTCGATGCAAAAAGTACCTGTCGCGGTCTCGGTGCTGAAAGGCGACGATCTCGCTCGCGCCAATCTGAACGGGCTGCGCGAAATCTCGTCTCAGGTGCCGTCATTCAACTTCCGTCAGGCGGCTTCCTATAAGGATCAGGCGCTGTTTCTGCGCGGGCTGGGCACCTCTTCGACCTCGCCGGGCGTTGAACCCACCGTCTCCACCGTCATCGACGGCGTAGTGCTGGGCCGTCAGGGGCAGGCGTCGCTGGACCTGCTGGATGTCGAACGCATCGAAGTGCTGCGCGGCCCGCAAGGGACGCTGTTCGGTAAGAACGCCTCGGCTGGCGTTCTGAATATCGTCACGCGCACGCCGCGCGAAGCGTTCCGCGCCTACACAGATCTCGGCCTCTATGAAGGGAATGAATGGCGCGTGCGCGGCGGCGTTTCTGGCGCGATCATGCCCGGCAAGTGGGCGGCCAGCCTGAATGTCACGGCCTCACACTTCGATGGTAATGCGCGCAATGTGTTTAATGGCCAAAAGGTCAACGGCTACGATAATTACGGCGCGCGTACCAAATGGCTGTTCACCGTCTCAGACAGCCTGACCACCACCCTGACGGCGGATTTCTCGCACAACAAGACGACCGCCCCCAATGGTCTTGTCGCGCGCACCGTGAAGCTGGCTTATCCGACCAATGCGGTAACCTCGTCGCCCGCCTTTGCCACAGCCGTGGCCCCTGCCGAGGTCAGCGACACGACGCGCAACGTCAATATCAATTACCCAACCTATGCGCTGGACGATACCTGGGGCGTCGCGCTTCAGGCCGACAAGCGTCTGGGTGATTTTACACTGACTTCGATCACCGCCTACCGTTTCTGGAAAAACACGCAGTTTCAGGATCAGGACAAGCTGCCCGGCGCGGTGATCGGCCTGCCTCAGCAGCACGACCGCGGCGATCTGCATTACGACCAAATGTCGCAGGAACTGCGGCTGGCCTCGCCCAAGGGGGGACGCTTTGACTATGTGGCCGGTGTCTATCTGTTCCGTGGCACAGACAGCGAAGTCTATACGCGCACTGTGACTATACTCAGCGCCACCTCGACGACCATCCATTCGGGCACCTCGCGCTTTGGCGTCACCAATGACAGTGCCGCCCTCTTCGCCGAGGGCAACTACCATTTTTCGCCTGCCCTGAGGGCGGTTCTGGGGCTGCGCCTGACTCATGATGAGGTCAGCTACCGCTTCAACCGCATCTCCACCTCACCGGTGGCGGTGACCGGTATTCAGGCCCCCTACGCCAGCGAAGGCCAGACCGACGCCACCGAAATGTCCAGTCGCGCCGGGCTTCAGTACGACCTGTCCGCCTCGGCTATGTTCTATGTCACCTATTCGCGCGGCTATAAGGGACCGGCCTACAGCCTCGCCTTCAGCACCCTGCCGCAGGACACCATCGCTCTGAAACCGGAACTGTCCGATGCGGTGGAACTGGGGCTGAAGTCGCGCCTGTTTGACCGCCGCGTAATGGCCAATTTCGCCGTCTTTGAACAGAAGGTGGACAATTATCAGGTGCCCTTCTTCGACACCTATAATGGCTCATCGGTTACCCGCCTGATCAATGCGGGCAAGGTGTCCACGCGCGGCGTCGAAGGCGATGTCAGCGCCCGCGCCAGCGACGCACTCAGCCTGTCGGGGTCTTTTGCCTATACGGATGCCAAGATCGAGCACTTCCTCTGCCCGCCCGGCGCGGCTTCATCGTGCTTCGTCGATGGCGGCGTGCTGACTTTTGCCCCGAAATGGAAGGGCGTCGCCCGTGCCAGTTACCGTCTGCTGTCTCTTGGCACGACTGATGTCCTGATCAATGCCGACGTTACCTACCGCAGCCGCACCCAGTACAGCATCAACCAGACCCCGGATACGGTCTCGCCTGCCTACACCCTGTGGAATGCCAGCCTCAGCTACCGCACCGCTGGCGGGTTTGAAATCAATCTGATCGGCAAAAATCTCGGCGATACGTCCTACTCCCCCTATCTGCAACAGTTCGGTCAGGGGGTGACGCGATTTGTACCGCGCGACGACCAGCGTTATATCGGCATCAACCTGCACAAGGATTTCTGATCATGACCAATGGATACAGCCCCACCACCGGCTTATCAGGTCAGTCGCGCCGCGGTGTCCTCTTCGGTGTCACGGCGGCCGCTTCCGCCTCATTTCTGAAAGCGGCTGCCGCGGTTGCGCCGGCTGTGGACGGGGGGCGCAAATTCATGGCAGATGGCCGCGTCCGCGGCTTTGCCGGCAATACCCTCATCTGCCATTTGCCGCAGCAGGGCGCCGACAGTGCGGCGTTTAACGCCCTGCTCGACATCTATCGCAATGCGTCGGATTACCCCTTCCTGGCAAACGCCACCCTGTTGCCGCCGTCCAGCTATCATATGACGATCTTTGGCGGGGCGAATGATCAGGGCCGCGGCAAGCCCGGCCAATGGCCGCAGGGCGTGCCCAGCGACCTGCCGCTTGAGGCCTGTCATCGCCTGATGGCCGAACGCCTCAAAGGTTTTCGCTCTGGTCTGAACCTGCCTATCCGTATGAAGGTCGATCTGGAAGCACCGGCCCCCGAAGGCGGGGCCATAACCCTGCCCTTGCTGCCGGTCGATGCCGCCCAGTCGCAACAGCTGCGCGACCTGCGCCGCCGCCTGTCCGAGGCCACCGGCATCCGTATCAGTGATCCGGACACCTATGGCTTTCACATCTCGCTGGCCTACTGGATCAAGCCCCTTACGCCTGAACAGGCTAAGGCATTTGACCGCGCCCACCGGCAATGGCGCACCACCTTGTCAAAAGCCGCCCCCGTCATCGCGCTGGGCGCGCCGGAATTCTGCGTTTTCAAGGACATGTTCGCCTTTGAACGGCAGTTTTATCTTGAATAACAAGGCCGCAGTATGGATGGTGGCCTTATAATACCGAGACTGTCTCATATGCATCAGAGAGATGAGACAGTCTAGAAGGGCATACCAACCGTCATTTTTAATAACCCTTGGTATAAACTCAGTCTGCACATAGAAGGAAACGTCCTTCGATTGCATAGCCCCTCAAACCTATTTGGCTCAAGCGTGGCGGGCCGAAATGTGCCCGAAGAAGACGTTGCGGGCTCTAAAACCCTACCAATTAGAGCGAAATGACTTTAAGCTGAATCGCCATTTTGCTCTAAATTTTTGTTTTGTCGCGATGTTTTTGCGGAAAACCGCTCACACTTTTCCGCACATCGCTCTAGCGGACGGTAGAAACTTCGGGCAGCAGAAGTGGTCCCTCCAATCTATTCGACAAATGATTTATGATCGACTCATTGACCGCCAAGCATCTCAATAAGAGGGCCAGGTTCGTCGGTCTGGATCGTATTAACACCTTTTGTGATCATAGCTTTCCAGGTGCGACCGCCGTCGCGCAGGGCGTCAAGGTCGCCGCCGTGACCGATTACGCTGATCACGCCGACCGAGGTCAGCGTGTTGGCCCAAAGCCTGACCTTGTGCGCTTTGGTTTCGGCCGCAATGGCCTCGAACTCGGCCTGAGTGGTGAAGACCAGCTCGATGCCGACCGGCTTTTTGGGACCGCTCAGCTGCTGACGCGCCACCGCTTCGATGGCATCGCCACCGGGATCGGAGCGCCAGTGCCCGACGATGGGCATGAAGGGCGTCTTCGCATACAACGGATCTTCGACCAGCGGCGTCCCCAAAGTCTTGGCCAGCTTCTTGACGAGCACCTGATCCGACATACCAGCGGCTTCGACCTCGGCGATGACCTGCGGGTAGATGTCTTCCTTGATGTCGAGATTGAGCATGATGCGCCCCCGGGCCGCCGCCAGTACCTCGGCCAGTGTCAGGACACGCTCATCGGTCAGGGTCGGCGATATCTCGCCGCCAAAGTTCTGGCGCAAGCGCAGGCTGAGCACCTCCGACAGGGTCTTGTCGGCCAGCTTGCCCGAGCCATTGGTGGTACGGTCCAGAGTCGCATCGTGCAGGATGACCAGTTGGCCGTCCTTTGTCCGCCGGACATCGACCTCGGCCATATCAACCCCCAACCTTACGCAGTGTTCCAGCGCCAGTCGCGAATTTTCCGGCGCTTCGTCGAGACCGGCAGAAGGGACCGCGTTGTGACAGGCGCGATGGGCGACCACAAAAACCCCGGCATCCGGATTGTCCAGCTTCTGACGGATCAGCTCGACCGGGGTCGCGGCCAAGGCCGGAAAGGCCAAAGCCGCACTAAGAGCATAGACAAGGGTCTGGGTACGATACATAAGGATACCTTCCGGATAACAACGCAATAAATGAAAATGTCAGAGCGGAATGACGCGAAACTTCCGGTCATTCCGCTCTGATGACGAACCTTTTGGGGATACAGGTTCGAACTTTAGAAGGATGGGGTGAAGCGGAGACCGATCCAGTAGATGGTCGGCACGGAATAGGTGTCTTTCAGCAGGTTCTTTCCCGGCCCTGTCAGGCTGGTCATGCGCTCATGGCCGACATTGGAGGCTTGAGCGAAGACGGTGACGCCATTGCGGACCTTGTAGCTGGCTTGCAGATCGACCTGTTCACGCGGGGCCCAGTACATGTCCTGCCAGAAAATGTCCGGCACGATGGAGCGCAAGGCCTTGCCCTGTTTGTTATAGGCCGCGCGCAGTTCCAGACCGTCGTGGCTGTAGAAAACCGAGGCATTGACGATCGAGTTGGACTGACCGACCAGCCCCTTCAGGCGGCGCTGGGTGCCACTCGCCTGCAGGACGTCCATCGACCCTTCCATCACCGACCAGTTGGCGCTGAAGCCCACCGGGCGCAGGACCGGGTGCAATTGTTCCAGCGAGTTCATGGTCGCCGCCAACTCGACGCCGTGCACCGAAGCCGAGGTGGCATTGATCGGACGGCTAACCGCCGCATTGACGTAGGTCACGCCTTCATAGGTATAGCCGAAGGTCGTAGCGCTGAAAATTTCGTCCTGGATATCCTTGTTGAACAGAGCCAGAGAGACGAGACCGCCGTCGCGGTTATTGAGCTTCCAGTTAAAGGCCAGATCCACATTGTTCGACAGGCGCGGCTTGATATCCGGATTGCCGATAGTAACCGTGACTCCCAGCGCATTGGGATTGCCCTGATCCGTGGAGGCCACGAAGTTGATGGCACTGCGGGCGGCATAGGCGTCGTAGCTGGGGCGGCCAATCGTCTGGCTGGCACCGAAGCGCACGTCGATGCGATCGGTGAGATCATAGCTGATCAAGGCCGACGGCAGCACGAAGTCGTAGCTGGAATTGGCCTTGCGGTCCTTCCACACGCCGTTGATACGCTGACGCCCGGCACTGTCCAGATCGACGCTGTCGTAACGCAGGCCGAACTGCGTGCGCAGACGGTCGGCATTGTAAGCAACGAGGCCATAAAGGCCCGCATTCTTTTCGGTCAGATCGAAATTATCCTGATTGCTGAAGGCGTCCTGATTGGTGCGGGTGAATTCGCTGGCGGCATGGCTGTAGAAGGCGGCCCAGGCGCGTTGCGGATCAATGGTCAGCAGGTTCAGCTTGCCATTGCTATACATCAGCGGCGCGCCATTGTGCCCGGTGACGCTCGCCAGGGTAAGCGGGCTGGTCAGCGTATTATTGGGCGTATATTCGTCGCGATAGACGTTATACTCGACCTGGCTCTCGGTATAGGTCACCCCTGCGCCAAAGCCGAAACCCTGATCGTCACGTCCCAGATGGCGGGTGTAGTCCAGCTTCACGCTGTTGACGTTATTGCTGGCCGAGCGCTTGTAGTTCGGACGGTAATAGAAACCCTGATAGTTGTTCAGGTTATAAAAAACCGTCGGATCGACGTCGAAACTGGCATTTAGGCCGGAGGTATCATAGTTGAAGCCAAGGGACGGCATGGGCGTGATGGTCGTCCCCGCGCCCGGCGCATTATAGGTCAGGCCGGTGATGAACTTCACCATGCTGATCGGCTCGCGATAGGTGGCGCGCGAAAGGGACACACGCCCGCTCAGAAGCTGATCGTCGGGCAGCGTCCAGTCAAAGCCACCCTGCGCCAGCGCCGTGGCATTGGTCATTTTCTGGACCGAATAGCCGACTTCGATGGTGGCCGCGGGATAGCGGCCGGAGGTCGGCGTCAGATTCTGGACCGTGCCGCGGTTGCGCGGGTCGATAAGCAGTTCGTTGCGCGCCATGGTGTCGCGGAAGCGGTAATAGCCCAGGGTCGCGAAAGCATAGAAGGTGTCGCTGAAGCGCCCTTCCAGCTTGGTGGTCAGACCCGCGCGTTCGCGGCTGTTTTGAACGTACCAGTATTTGTCCTGCTGCGGCACAGCGATGCCGCTACCCAGATTAATGCCTGATTGTAAAACGCCCGCTGAATTATAAAATCCATAATGCACCGTATCGGTGGTCATGTGGGTGTTGGTGAAGGTTTCAAGCTTTTGATAGTTGGCGGAAACCACCACACCAAACTGTTTGGCCGAACCGAAGGTCAGGCTGCCGGTCGAAACCAGACGCGCGCCAATACGCTCCTGATCATTGGGCTTGCCCACATCATTGGCGCCGCCCAGCGAGGCTTCGGTAGTCAGGAAGGGCTTGCCGCCGCGCTCAAAGGCCGACCGCGTACGCAGATCGACGGCTCCGCCGATGGCATTGGGGTCGAGATCGGCGCCAAAGGTCTTGATGACGCGCATTTCGCTGATCATCGAAGAGGGCAGGAGATCGAGACGAACGCCGCGGCCGTTCGAGCCGAGATTGGCGTTCGGCGTACCGGGCGACGCGAGCGGCATACCATCGACGGTCACATTGTTGTAAGCGGCCCCCAGACCGCGGATCACCGGCGTGGCCGCTTCGTCGCGCGGATGCTCGTTGTCCGTGGTCGGCAGGGCGGCCAGACCCGGCACGCGGCGCAGCGCTTCGACGATGGTCAGGTCCGGCAGGGCCTGTACCTCATTGGCGCTGACCACGTCGGAGACTCCGCGATAGCCGAGCTTGGAATTGATGGCCTTCAGGTTCGAGCGCTTGATACCGGTAACGACGACTTCAGCCACATCGTCCTTGGCCTTGTCCGCTCCGGTTTCGGCCGACGTCTGCGCCTGGGCCGCGAAAGCGCTGGTGGCCCATACGAGCGCCATGAGCCCCGGCCGTGTCAATAGACTGGTCTTCATCTTGATAACCCCTCAGATGGTTGCTTTTCCCGGCAATCCGGGAACCTGAGAGCGCTTATGAAGAGGGTGCGCGACACATTTATTTATTTTTTTGAAAATAAATCGACTAGGGATTCACAGCCATTTATGGCTACTCACCGCGTGGATGGGGACCAGCCCCGCCCCGATACAGACAGCCAGACTGCCGATTGAGGAGGCAAATATCCGAGGCATTTGACCGGGATAATGATTATCCTCCCAATTAACCAGTCGCTTAGCCAAGCCTGAAAGGATGGCCTCAGGCAGGGCCCCGGAAATGACGATCGCCCCGGGGTCCATCCAGGCCGTGCCGCAGGCCACAGCAAGTTTCAACTGCTCGGCCACACGGTCCATCCACGTCTCGAACAGGGGGCGATGGGCGTCCATAAGGCTGTCTATGGCGCGCAGGTCATTGATGGGGATGCCCTTACGGTTGAGAAAGCGGATCAGGTCGATACCGGATGGACGCTCTTCCAACATACCGGGAAACAGGCGTCCCACCTCCCCGGCATTACCGTATTCGCCCCGATAAAGCTCGCGCTCAGCGATGATCCCTCCCCCAATCCCATGTCCCAGAAAGAAAACCAGTGCGGAACTGAAGCGCTGAACGATATTTTCCTGATAATATTCGGCCAAGGCGGCCGCCGTCGCATCGTTTTCGATCCACACCGGCACACTGAGACTATAATTAAACACCTCTTCCAAAGAAATATCGCGCCAGCCCTCCAGCCACTGCACGACCGCGCGACGTTCCATCGGTCCGACAATAGGACCCGGCACGGCAATACCCAGACCGAGGAAGCGCCTTTGGGTCAAGCCGATCTTTGCTGCGAGTTTCGAAAGACAGGTTTCGACCACACGGGCAAACTCGACCGGATCCTTGCTGTCAAACGGCTGATCTAGTCGGGCCAGGAGCTGACCGGCGAAATCGACCAGAACCACCTCGACCCATCCTGGGTGGCAGGTCGCTCCCGCCGCATAGGCCCCCTGCCCGGAAATGCGCAGGGGCACCATCGGACGCCCTCTCGACGCCAGCGGTTCGCTACTGGCCTCCTCGATTAGACCCAGAGAAATCAATTCTTTTGACAGACGCGTGGTCGCCGCGTGGCTTTGCCCCAGTGCAGCCGACAGCTGCGAGCGCGATGTGGGGCCGTAGATGCGAATATGCCAGATGATGCGCTTTTGCAGCTCAGACAGAATTATCGGTCGGATGCGTGGCGCTTGCATGGGCGTGACTTAATTCCTAAACCGAAAATAATTATCTGTGTATGTCCTGTTTCGTCTGCTGACAAGGCTGCGTCTATGCCGACTTTCTCGCCCGCTTCTTCGCCACCCTTTCGCGAGCGGTTCATCTATGCGTCCGGCAATATGGGCAAGAGCTGGGTGTGGGCCACCTTCGACAGCGTACTGCTCTACTATCTCAGCACGGTTCTGGGGCTGCCGCTCTCGGTCGCGGGTCATATCCTCATGCTGTCCCTGCTCTGGGACGGGGCGTCCAACCTTCTCCTTAGCTACGGGGCAGACCGGGTGAACAACCGGCACGTCTTCCGTTACTTTCTTCTGTCTGGCGCCCCCCTCTGTGCGGCGTCGTTTTTTTTGATCTTTTACGGCAGCAACCCGCAGGTCCCGCCTCAGGCCTTGTGGGTCGGGATGCTGTGCCTCCTCTGCCGCACCGGCTATACGCTGTGCGATGTGGCGCACAATTCCATGCTGGCCAACATGTCCACCACCTCACAGGGCGCATCATCCGTTTCGGCTCTGCGGCTGATCTTCAGCGCCACCGGCAGTATCGGTGTCGGGTTGGGATTCAAATACGCCCTCGCCAGCCCACCCGAACAGCAACTTGCGGCCTTTGTGAACGTCGCGGCCTTAGGGGCAAGCCTTTATCTGGTTATGGTAAGCCAATCCGCGCTCCTGCCCCAAAGCCGGATCAGGTTGAGCGACACCGGGGTGACGATCGGCCTTCTCTCGACCATTCGCCGGCTCTTTCGCGATAAGACCTTTCAGACACTCTGTGTGCTTGCCTCGCTGCACGCCGGCATCATCACCCTGTTTTACAAAGGCTTGCCCTTTCTAGGCAAGACCGTGCTCCTCAATGCCTCATGGTCGGGGGACGCTCTGATCTATATAACGATCGGCAAGGTCGCCGTGCTGGTCGGCGTGCAGTTCGCAGTCTCCCGACTGCCCTCGCTGCACGCAGTGTTCCGACTTTCATATGCGGCTCTTGGCCTGGCCTTGGTGCTTATCGCGGTCACGATGAGCGGATTGTCACCGGCCCTGCCGCCGCTCCTGTTGCTGATCGGCGGAGCCGAAGCCGGGATCGGCATGTGCCTGTGGGCCATGCTTTCGACCTTCGTCCATGCCGCTGCGGTCCGCGACGGCCTGTCGCTGGCCCTGCCCTTCGGCGTCTTCCTCGCCCTCCTCAAAGCGGCCAATGGCGTCGGGAGTGAGATATTCACCAGCGGGATAAATCTGGGTGTGGCGATGGGCTGCACCCAAACGTCAGCTCTAATTATCACCACGATCATAATGCCGATTTCGGCCTGCCTGTTATCTTTTATTTTGGTCAAACAACTGAGGCAAAAGGATGAAATCCCTGATACCAAGGGTCATTGAAAATGACTCATGGTATGCCTTTCGAGAATTTTTTCATGCCTTTGATACATATGAAACATTCTCGACCTTTCAACGGCCGAATGCGGTCAGCATCTTCGGCCGTTCGTATAACAAGGCCGCCGGTATGGACGGCGGCCTCACACGGTCAGTATTTGTAGTTGACGCCGAACCAGACGGCGCGACCATATCTTTGCCCTTCGTACCAGTTGGGCACGCCCTTCACCGCATTGGCATTGGTGAAGCGCTGTTCGTCTTCGAACAGGTTCCACACCTCCATCGACAGATCGAAATGTCGGTTCAGGCGATAGCCCAGTTGCATATCCGTCTGCCCATAGGCGGCCAGTTTCAGATCGCCTGAACCATCGACGCTGAGTTGCTGGGTTTGCGCACTGGCGTAGCGCCAGGCGATGCGGCCTGACAAGTGTTCGCCCTCATAGAACAGCGCCGCATTGGCCAGCTTTTTCGACAAGCCTTCCGGAGCCACGGAGCGCACGACCTGCCGGTTGGCTCCGATCAGGTCTAGCGACCCGTCATTGAGGGTGAGGTTGGCGCTGAAACCCAGACCCGCCAGCGGTCCCGGCAGGAAGCTCAGGCGATCCTTGACGAGGCTGAGTTCGACGCCGCTGATTTGCGCATCGCCGCCATTGTCCGGCTGCACATAGTAGGAGTCGATGACTCGGTTGGTGGCGTCAGTATATTTGTACGGCGTTTGCAGGTCGAAGATTTCGTCCTGAATGTCTTTGCGGAACACCGCCGCCGAGATCAGGCTACGTCCGCCGTCGAAATAGTATTCCAGCGAGGCATCGAGATTGGTCGAACGGCGCGGCTTGAGGTCCGGATTACCCCGACTGTAGATGCCATTGTCATTGGGCGGGGTTTCGCCGCGCGCCAAATCACGGATGTCCGGACGCCCGATGGTGCGGCTGGCCCCCAGACGCAGCAGCCACTGATCGCTGATGAAGTATGTGGCGGCCACCGACGGAAGCAGGTCGCTATAGTCGGCCTGTGTGGTGACAAAGGCCGCGTTTTCGGCACGGTTGAAGCGGTTGAGCGCCTCGGTCGCCGTCTTTTCATAGCGCAGACCGCCAATAACACGCCAGCGCGCCGACGTGTAGTCGGCCAAGGCGTAACCTGCCGTCACCGCTTCGCTGACGCGGTAGTCCATGCCGTTAACATAACCTTCGCGACGGCTGAAGCTCGTCGCCCCCAGCCCTTCGGCATAGGCCGACAGAGCGTCAATATCGGCATAGACCACCTTGTCGTTCGGCGTGCCGGGGAAGCGGTAGTCGGTGGCCTTGATAAACGGGCGGAAGTCGGCCGAAGCGACCGGGTTGCGCCAGCGCAGATTGCTGGCCGTATAGTCGATGCGGGTTTCACGCCATTTCAGCCCGGCCTTGAAGCCCAGACCCTGACCGGCGGCCGGGCGGCGCGTCCAGTCGGCGCGCACCGTATCGACGTCCTTGGCCAGTTCTTCCTTGTAGCGACGATAGCCATTGAAGGCGTAGTTGGCCGGGTTGACGAACTTCGGCGCGCTGGCGGCATCGAACTGATAGGCGTAGGTGGTGCCGTCAGAGCTATAGGTGCCACTCAACGGCCCGGCATAGTAGAGATCAACGCGCGGATCGTCCTGATAGGAGATGCTGGACGAAGACGAGCCTTTCAGGCTCAGCGTGTCACGCCCCGTCAGCGCATAGTCGAGACCGCCCGCCACGGTCAGGGAGCCATCAACACCGTAGCGCACCTTGTCCGTGCGGCCCGTCGCCGTCGCCTTGCTAAAGGTGCCGGTCGTGAGATTGGACACGGCGGCGTAAAGCGCGTGCTTGTTCTTGTCGATGACGATGTCGGAGTCGAAATAGCTCAGCGAGACATAGGCCTGAAGGGCGGAGACCGGGCGGAACTCGAACTTGGCGGTCGCCCCGGAACTGTCTTCCTGACGTTGATAGAAATAGCCACCGACCTCTTCGGGCAGCGCACGACCATCGCCGACCGGCCCGAACCAGGCACCGGGCTTCAGATTGTCACGATGTACAGAGCGGCCATTGGCGTCGAAGACCACGCCGTATTTGCCGTCGCCAAAGGTCGTTCCCGCCGACAGCTTGCCCTTCACCGAGCCCTTCATGTCGTCCGGTGCGACGTTTTCTTCGTAGCGACCGCCAGACACCCCGACCGACAGCCACGGCTTTCGCGCATCAAAGGCGCTGCGCGTCACCAGATTGACCGTCCCGGCAATGGCGTCGCCATCGAGGTCCGGCGTCGCTGACTTGATGACCTCGACCTGCTTCACAAAGGTCGAGGGGATGGCTTCAAGATTGGCACCGCGCAGATTGCTGTCGAACGGACGCGGGGCCACCGAGGCCTCCTGCCCGTCGAGCGTCACATTGACGAATTCCTGACTGAGGCCGCGCACGCCGATATAGAGGCCGGCGCCTTCGTCCTGAAACGTAGAGACCCCGGCCACGCGACTGGCTGCTTCGGCCAGATTCTGATCCGGCAGCTTGTTAAGATCGTCCGAAGCGACCACGTCGCTGACCTGAGCGGCCTTGCGCTTGGCGTCGGCAGCGCGCTGGTTCGACAGGCGCGTTCCGCGCACCACCACCTCCGTGACCGCCTCTTTGACCGCCTCAGGGGCCGGCCTTGCCTGCGCGTCCGAAGACTGAACCTGCGCCTGCGCCCCCGTCGTCAGAAGCGCGATAGCCAGCGCCGATGCGCTGGTGGCTGTGACCTTGCTAACCATTGTCCCGTCCTTGTCATGCTCACGGCTCAGCGCCGCCCCCGCTTCAACTAACACGCTTTTGTGACATATTTAATATCTAAATGATATTTAATATGGCGCCTTGCAAATCATCGCGTTAGGAATAAACAGGCGGTATGGACGATTCCTACATATTAAGCGACAGCGACCGTCAGGTGCTCGACGTCATCTGGCGGCTGGGGCCGATCGCGCGGGTGGACATCACGCCCCTGACCCGTCTTTCGACCATGTCGGTGACGCGCATCACCCGCGAACTGACCGAACAAGGCCTGCTGACCGAGGATGTGCGGCGCGCCGGCGGGCGGGGGCAACCGGCACGACCGCTGATGGTGCGCGCCGATGCCGCCTACGCCGCCGGGGTTTATTTCTCGACGGGATTGGTACAGGTGGGACTGATCAATCTGGCCGGGGTACTGCTGGGCGAAACCCAGGTGCGTACCGATATCGCCACCCCCGCCGATGTGGCGCGGCTGGCGCTCACCCATGTCGAGCGGCTATGCGCCGAACAGGGCGTTGAACCCGCCCGCCTCACCGGCATGGGCTTCGCCCTGCCCGGCGACTTTATCCGCGACCGCCGCAGCCTCAACGCCCACGCCCTGTTTCCGGGCTTCCGCGGCGAAGACATTGGGGCCGAGCTTCAGGCCCACCTGCCCTGCCCCGTGTTTATCGAAAATGACGCCGCCAGCGCCGCCCTGGGGGAGCGGCTGATGGGTATAGGCCAGACCATAGACGATTTCTTCTTTGCCCATATCGGGCACGGCATCGGCGGCGGTCTGATCCTCGGCGGGCGGCTCTATCGCGGCGTCAACGGCAATGCGGGGCTGATCGGTGTGCAATTTGCCAATGACCGGCCGCGCCCGTCGGGTCAGGACCTGCTCGAAAGCCTGCGCGCCGGGGGTGTCGCCGTGAAGGACTTTTCCGATCTGGAGGAGCTGCGCCCGCAGACCTGCGCCCCGCTACGCACCTGGATCAACCGCGCGGCGGCGCAGTTGCGCGAAGGCCTGTGGATCACCGCCCGACTGATCGACCCGCGCGCCGTGATCATCGGGGGCCGCCTGCCGCACCATATCCTGCAGGAGATCGTGGTGCGCATCGACGATGAGCAGTTCTGCAACGAAGGCGTCATGCTGCCGCGACCGCGCGTCATCGCCTCGTCCCTAGGGTCACAGGCGGGCCTGATCGGGGCTGCCGCCCTGCCCTTCTATTCGCGTTTCTTTGGCGATTCCTGAACATTTTCGGTATCACAGCCGCTTTTCAGGACCGGATTGCAGCGCGCATAGCCCGATGGAAAACGAACCTCATAGGGTCCAAAGCGCCGGTCTGGCCACGGATAGTCGGTCGCGATGAGCTGCGCCCCGCTGGTGAAGGCTTCGCGACGCCGCGTTTCCTTGCTGAGATCGCTGTCCTCGCCGCCCGCATCGGCGCGCGTATAGACAAGAAAGCCCTGCCTCACCAGCGCTTCGATCTGTCTCGCCTTGGGCTTGGGTCGCATCAGCCACGCCGTGCGCGGATCATCGGGTGTGCGCGCCACGAACAGAAGCGGGGCCACCACGCCGGAGGTAAAGTCGGCATAGGCGTCCTGTTTTTGCGGATCATCGAGCAGCAGAAAAATAACCCGACCGCGCAAGGCGTCCAGCGCCGGCCAGCCTTCGGCGCGCACGGCGGCATTGACGCTGGCATAGGCGCCCTGCACCTCAGCCGGACGCACGATCTGCGCCGGGGGGAAGACCGCCTCGATCTCGGCGTGCAGCCGCGCCCAGGCCTCCCGCCCGAACGGCGCCGCCGCAGCGGGCACGTAGGCATTGGCCACCGGCGGTTTGCGTCCTTCCTTGGCCTCGATCTGCACAAAGAGGGGCAGATGCCCCGGATGCGCCTGCGACCAGTCGCGGATGATTTCCAGACAGCGCGTAAAGCGCAGGCAGCGGCTGCGCACATCTGTATCGGCGGCGTGAAACACTTTCAGACCGGGTTTGCGCAACTCGCCTTCAGGATCGACCGGGGCTACAGTGGCCGCGACCTCCGGCGACAGGGCCTTGAGAAACCCCGGATCGGCAAAACGCCCGCCTTGCGGATCATCGTGCACATCCAGCTCAAAGACCCGCAACCCTCTCTCAAGCTGGGTTTGCAGGGGCGCGTGGGTGTAATCCAGCGCCGGAACCAGACGCCTGGCTGGCCACTCCGCGCTCTCGGCATAGCCGGTTTCGTCCATAAGCCGGAACAGGGCGGTATCCGGTGCCACATGGTAAGAATTATGCGTGCCAACAAACTGAAGCTGGTTCAGGCGCACGGCCGTGGACTTTGACGCGGGCTCAGCCCCGGCCCATGCACCCATAGCGCCCCAAAGAGCCACCGTCACTGCTGCTGAATATCGCCACGCCATACGCCGCCACCTGTGCCGTTAGTCAAATTTAATACCGTTTAGATATTTAATGCGACATAATTGCGACGATTTATGTTATTGTCACTATCGCCCCCTAAATTATCCACATGCCCCCTTCTGCGCAGCCCTTGTCCCATCGGCGTCTTCTGACCTACGCCTCCGGCAATTTCGGCAAGACCCTGTTGTGGGGCACGGTGGACACGACCCTGATGTTCCTCCTGACCGATTATCTGGGGCTGGAGGCCGGATGTACCGGGGCACTGATCTTCACCTCTCTGGTGCTGGACGCCCTGCTTTATCCGTGGGCCGGCCATTTGGCGGATCGTCTGCGGACACCACTGGGCCGCTATGGGCCGCTGATCGTCCTGGGCACCCCGGTGGCCGTAGCCGCCTTTATCCTGCTGTTTCTGCTGATCCGCATGGAGGCCTCGCTATGGCTTATTGCGGGTACACTGGCTCTGTTGCGCATCGGCTATGTCGCCCTCGACCTGTCGCACAATGCGCTGCTGGCCCCGATTTCAGCGGCGGTGCAGGACAATGGCCGCATCGCTCTGGCGCGCTTTCTGTTCTCCTCTCTGGCTACCCTGCTGCTGGCATTAGCCCTGCCACGCCTGATCCGGCCGGAGGACCCGGCGGCCGGCTTCGTTTGGGTAGCGGTCCTTCTGCCGCTGGTCGCCGGTGTCGCCATTCTGGTGGCCTGGGTCGCTGTCCGGGAGTGGGACACAGGCGCGCCGCTCGCCCGTCACGCGGGCGGAGTCACCATGCTACTACGCGATCGGAACACCTTGCGCATCCTTGCGGTGGGCGCGACGGCCTCGCTGTTTTTGCCCCTGTTCAACAAGGCCTGCGTCTTTTTCACCGCCCACTGGATCGGCAATGCCGCTCTAACCTCATGGCTTCTGGGGGCTCTGGTCGCCGGTCAGGTGGCCGGGCTGCCGCTATGGCTTTACCTGTCGCCGCGCTGGCCCAAGACGCGCATCATGCAAGTGGCGCACGCCCTGAGCGCCGCGGGCTTCCTTCTGGCGGCCCTGAGCTTCGCCGTCCTGCACGCTGCCTTGCCGCTGCTTATGGCCTGCGCTTTTGTGGCGGGGATGGGCCTCAGCGGCGTCTATGCCCTGATCTGGGCCCTGCTGTCTGACGCCGCCCATGCGCTAGAACAAAGGACACAGGCGGCGGTGGGCGGGCAACTCTTCGCCTGGGCCATATTTCTGCAAAAAGCCGCCATGGGCGTAGGTGCCGGTCTGTTCGGGCTGGGCTTAAGCTATTCGGGTTATCAGGCCGACGTTGTGAATGATGCGGCCCGGCAGACCTTGTTCGCTTTCACTTTTCTGTTGCCCGCCCTAGGCAGTGTGATCTGCGTAATCCTGCTTAACGCCACAGATCAGACCTCTTTGCCGACTAATCGATCCGGACATTAGCTGAAATCCGCGCCGGTTATGACGCCATCGGCGTTTTTGTCCTTCTTTTTGAAGTCGGCAATGCTGTCATTGACCCACTCTTCCAGCGTCACGAAGCCGTCCCCGTTGGTGTCGCACTTCATGACCCAGCCCACGCGCTTTTCAATCATCGGATCGTTCGGTGCGGCCGATTTGGAATAGTTGGCCGTCGCCTCTTCTCTGGTCACCTGACCGTCTTTGTTGGCGTCCATCGCCTTGAAGGTAGCGGGTTTGTTGAGCGTAAACTCAGCCTGCGTGATCTGCCCGTCCTTGTTGCGGTCAAGGTAGGTATAGGCTTGCGGAATGTCCTGAGCCGAGGCGGCTGAGGCCGCCACCAGAGACACAACAACGATACCGACATTTACAACCTTGTGCATGTTTCCACCTTTGTTCTGATTGCGTGCCGCGTTCGGGGCATCTGTTCACCACCCCTGCGCAGGCCGTGAAAGATATATAGATAGATATAAAATTTGGCTAGACATATTTTCCGACGGCTATATCACTACGACTAACGAAAATATCTACGGGGAATACAATGAAAGCCTGTTTCCTTGCCGGGACCGCTCTCGCGGCGGCGCTTTTGACCACCCCCGCCTTTGCAGAGCCCGCCAAATTCGCCGACGTATTTCAGGACCACGCCGTCGTCCAGCGCCATATGGAGACGAGGGTGTGGGGTACCGCCAGGCCGGGTGATACACTCACTGTCAGACTGGGGGCCGTAAAGGCGTCCACCAAGGCTGGGGCGGACGGAAGCTGGCGCCTCACCCTGCCGCCACAGGCCGAAGGCGGCCCCTTTGACCTGAGCGTGAGCAATGCGGCGGAGGAAACCACAACCCTGAAAGACGTCGCTATCGGAGATGTATTCCTGTGCGCCGGTCAGTCGAACATGGCCTTCCCGCTCAGCGCCAGTATCAATGGCAAGGCCGAAGGCGCCAAGCCCGTCGATCCGACCATCCGTCTCCTGAATATAGAAAAAACAGGGGCCATCCGTCCCGCCAGTGGCTTGCCCGTCACGGCGCGCTGGACCTATTCCGGCCCGGACACCGCGCCGGGCTTTTCGGCCGTCTGCCTTCTGACCGCGCGCGAATTGCGGCAGGACACGCCGGTGACGATCGGCCTCATCTCCGCCGCCGTCGGTGGGTCGCCTATCGAAGACTGGATGAGCCGCGACGCCCTGAAAGCAACCCGCATCGGCCTGTCGAACGTCGCCTTGCACGATGCCTATGCGGCCAGCGTGGATGAGGGACGCAAAGAGTTCGGCGACCGCACTGAAGCCTGGTGGGCAGGGCGTAAAACCGCCGAAGAACCGACATGGCGCGAAGCGGGCTATGATGACAGCGGCTGGCAGAAACTCACCCTGACCAAACGCTGGCAGGAGGCCGATCAGGTCGAACTAAAAGGCTTTAACGGCACGATCTGGCTAAGGCAGCACATCACCCTGACCGCAGCGCAGGCGGCCAGTGCCGGGCAGTTGCGTCTGGGCATTCTGAATGATCTCGATGCGACCTTTGTCAACGGGGTGCGCGTCGGGGCCGAAGATGGCGATGCCGAACGGGTTTATCCTGTTGCCAAGGGGCTGCTGCGCGCCGGAGACAATGTGATCGCTATCCGGCTGAACGGCACCTACGGCAATGGCGGCGTCAAGGGCCCTCCCAACAGCCGCGCCCTGCTTATCGGCAATGACAGCCTCCCCCTGTCCGATCAGTGGCTCTATCGCATCGCCGCTCCGGCCACGCTCTCAGGCACGCCGCCGCGCGCCCCGTGGGCCGCGGGTCGCGGCTACACCAACCTCTATAATGGCATGATTGCCCCGCTCCTGCCATATGGCCTGAAAGGGGTGATGTGGTATCAGGGCGAACAGAATGCCTCGGCCTATAATGATTACCGCCTACTCCTCCCAGCCCTGCTGGCCGACTGGCGTAGGAGCTTCAAAAGCGACCTGCCCTTCTATATTGTTCAGCTTCCCAACTGGCGCTCCCGCACCGATGTACCGGCGGAGTCGAATTGGGCCGGGCTGAGAGAGGCCCAGCGCGCCACCGTCAAAGCAGACAAAAAAGCCTATCTGGCGACCACGATTGATCTGGGCGACGTCAATGATGTTCACCCGGTCAACAAACGTGATGTGGCCAGCCGCATGGGCCTGCTGATTAGGAAATACAGCTACGGTAAGGACCTGATCGCCAATGCTCCGGACATTGAGGGTGTTACGCGCGAAGGCGATGATCTGGTGCTTCAGTTTGACGCCTATGGTTCGCGACTGGTGACCTACAGCGCTGATCAGGCCATCGGTTTTGAACTGTGCGACAGCCAGAAGACCTGCCGCTACGTTGCCGGTCGCGTGGCGGCCGATACGGTGCGCCTCAGCGTGCCCGCGGGATTGACCCCGACCCTGCTTCGCTACGCCTGGGCCGATACGCCGGTCGTCAACCTCTACAGCGCCAATGGTCTGCCTGTGACGCCGTTCCAGTGGGACCTGAAAAGCAGCCCGGCCAAATGACCACGGACCGTCGCCGGTTTTTGACCGGTTCGGTCGGTAGCGGTCTGTGTCTGGCCGGCGCAGCCGCCGTCGGCTCCCCTTTACGCCCTGACGCCGATCAGGCCGTGTGGCAGTACCATGTCGATATGTCGGCTCAGCGTTCGCACGCCTATCTGTGGACGCCGCCCCGTTCGAAACGCCTGCGCGGCCTGATCATGGGGCAGACCATCGTCATCGAAAAGGCCCTGCTGGAAGACCCGGCGATCCGCGCTATGGCGGCACGGGAAGATTTCGGTCTCATCTGGTTTAACCGCAACTGGGGCAATCGCTACGTCTATAGCGAGCCGCGCCGCGATGACCGGGTCGTGCAAGGGGCGCTGGATGCCCTGGCCGCGCTGAGCGGTTTCGAAGAACTGACCTGGGTGCCGTGGGTGACGATTGGTCATTCCGCCTCGCAGGCCTTCGCCTTTAATCCCGCCTATCAGAACCCGGATCGGGTGCTGTGCATCATCAGCGCCAAGGCCGGTTTGGGCAGGCCGCCAGAGTGGGACAAGACGGCGAGCCTGCGCCACACCCCGGTGCTTCAGATCGGGGCTGAACTGTTTGAACTGGGGCCCGCGCGCCGCCTAAGTCCGATCGACACCACGGCGCGGCAGATGGCCGAACACGCCCGAACCCATCCCGACACCGTATCGATGGGTCTGACCCAGACTGGCAGCGGGCATTTTGAATGGTCGCCCGATCTGGGCCGTTATGTCGCCGCGTTCATCTCGGCGGCTGCCAAAGCCCGCCTGCCGGAAGCCCTGACTCGTGATTTTCGCTTCAATGAGACACCGGAACGCGAGCTGTGGCTGGTGGACAGCGCTGTGCCGCCCCGGTTTGCGGCAGCCCCCGCACCGCTTTATCAGGGACCACGGGAGACGGCGATGCGCGTGTTCAACGGGCATCTGGCCAAGGCACTGAGCGCTTTCTATGCCGGCCATAACAAACGGCCCGTCTGGATCAGCTTTGATCACCAGACACCGTCTGCCAATGGACAGGGCTTGCAGACGCTCGACTTCACACCGGAAGCCGATGGGTTGAGCTTTAGCGTCTCGGCACGTCTGCAAAGGGACGACAGCGATACGGGCGGCTCAGCCCCGCGGGGTGGGCTGCATTTCCGGGTCGTCGGCTGGGGCTGGAGCTGTGTCCGGACGGGCCCGGCCACCTTCCGCGTGCAGTTCAACCGTGCCGAGGATAATATCGACAAGATACTGATACTGGCGGAATATCCGGGCGACCGCACGCACCGGCCCGTGGTGCAGCCCGTGCTTATCCGCATCCCGCTCACCCATGACGAGGGACTGGAGCAGACGCTTAGCTTTGACGCCCTGCCGGATGTCGCAAGCCCGCACGGCCGGATACGCCTGAATGCTCGGTCTTCGGTGGGGTTGCCGGTGTCGTTTTTCGTGCGGTCAGGACCGGTCCTTATCGAAGACGCCCACTATCTGCGATTTGCGGACGTGCCCGCCCACGCCCGCTTCCCGCTTCGTATCGAGGTGGTGGCCACACAATGGGGCCGCGCCACAGGCCCTGCCGTCAAGACCGCCACGCCCGTATCGCGGGTCTTCTATCTTCACCGGCCACATTGAGTTTTAAGCCAATTTTTAGCGGTTAGATGCCTCAATATCGGTCTGCGAGTCGAACAGAATTCGACCCTGACGCAGGGCGTGACGACTTTGCTGTAAATCCGGTGGCAGGGCTTTGCGCAGCGCATCGACATACAGGCCAATACGGTCAAACGGGATGGCCGCCAGAGGCGAAAGCCCTGCCACAGCCCTTGTCTTTACCGCCGGCGACAAATCGAAATCCGCCGGGTTGGTCAAACCGGGATCGCGGTCAAAAACCGCATTGCTCGCCGTGTCGATGGTCACGCTTCTGGCGAGATCAAAGGGCTTTTGCGTGTTGATCAGTATGTTCTTTTCCAGCACATTGCCGGTCGGCAATTGCGGGCTCATTTTCAGCGTATTTAGCACCTCGCCATAGCGGCTGGACCACGGCGGCTCTGCCGTATTGAGCTGATTGAAAAGACGGCCCAGGTGCGACGAATGGAGGCCGTAATTCCGGCTCACGCCGCGATCGTCCAGATGCAGCCCCAGACGACACGCCATCACCAGATTGCCAATAATCTGATTGCCATGACCTCCACCGATAAACGGGCCGCTGGCCAGCCGGAAACAGATATTGCCTTCGACGCGGTGCCCTGACGCGCCATCGTCAATATAGACGCCATTAGCGCCGGCTGAGCTATGGATGAAGTTATGGCGCACGATATTGCCAAGTCCGGCCCAGTCGCCATTGGTATAGATGCCACCCAGATCACCGCTGTCGAGCCCGATATGATGGATCTCGTTTCGCTCGATGAGAAGATCATTGCCCTGATAGACGATACCGGCATTGGGGCCATCGTGGATCAGATTGTTGCGCACCCGGTTGCCGACGCCATTGAGGGCGATGGCTGGAGAAATGCGGGCCTCTTCGCCAAAGTTTCGGATATGGTTGTTTTCTATCACCACATCGCCGGGGGTCAGGGTCTTGCGATCCCCGCAGGTGACGCGCACGGCAAACCGGCCAATATGTTCAAGGTCGCAGCCGCGCACGCTGTGCCCGAAGCCGCCCACCATGTCGATGGCACCGCCGCCGATATTGCGAAGGCGCAGGGCCTCAAGCGCAATCTCCCATCCGCCGTCGATGCGCATGGCCCCGGCGCGACCGCCGGCAATCTCAAAGCCGCTGAACCGCACATGGCTGACGCCTGAAAGGTGGATCATCGGCGTATTGAGCGTCGTAACCTCAAGAGAGGCAGAGGGCTCCGGAAGCCAGATCAACAGACGCCGCCCGGCATAGTCGTAGCACCACTCCCCCGGCGCCTCTATCTCCTCGGGTAGGTTGAAGGCGTAATAGGGCTCCTTGCCGTCGCCCTTGCGCGTGCCATTGATCAGGGGGGTGTACTTCGACCCTATGCCCAGACTGACCGGCGCAGCGAGCGTAATTGTACGCGCAGCCGTATCCAGAGAGGCCACCTTGACCGACTGCACGCTGAAGGGCACGCGCCAGAAGCCGGTGAGCCACAGCTCCCCCTTTTTTACCGCTGCCGCCCAGGTCGCCGGGTGGTCACCGCGATAGCGAAAGGTGCCACCACGCGGCGGGGCAATCCCACTATCGAGCACCTCGGCTATGGTCGTATAACCGCCCTTGGGCCAGCGAGACTGAGGCAGTTTTTCACCTTTGTGGATGACGCTGAACAGCCCCCCATTGTCCTCGAACACCGGCGGCAAGGCGGGCGGCAGGTTTACCCCCGCCGCCGCGAAATCGAACGCGACAAGATTGCCCCGGACCTGCGGACGCACGCGGGCGAGCAGGTTGATATCGTCGATGCGGCGAGCGCTTTGGGCCGAGAGTCTGACCCCTCCGAACAGACGCACCTCAGCCCCCGGCAGCGCGCGATAGGTCACCGGGGCCTGCGCCGTACCGCTATCTTCGGCCGTCAGTTGAAAGGGCTCGTTGATGAAATAGGTGCCGCTGTGCAGCGAGACACAACAAGGAGCAGACACCCCGCCCCGACGCAGGGTGCGCAGGCGGTCGCGGGCCCCGGTGAGCGTGCGCAGCGGACGGGCAGCGCTGCCATCGGCGGCATCATCGCCGTCAGGGGCTACATGCAGGTCCAGACCCGTGGCGGCCCCGACCCCACCCGGCAGGACCAAACCCGCCCCGATGATCCCCAGAGCCTTGGTGACGAAGCGGCGGGTCTTCATCGGCCATCCCCCCCTATCTGCCGGATATCGCAAAAGGAGGCCGACGTATCGAATGCCAGACGCACTGGCTCAGCCCCGGAGGCCTCCAGCCGCAGGCGGTCCCGGTCTTCCCAGACGGTTTTGGGTTTGGCCTGACCGGGGGCCAGCGGAAACAACAGGACACGAAAACCGGGGGCGCGGCTGCGGCTGGCGATCACCAGCCGCTTGTCGAGGCCGAAGCTGCGCGATCCGGCCAAGGCATTGACCTCCGATTGCGCTTCCAGCGTGTCGCGCCGCTCAAAGGTTTCAAGGCGGAAGGACGGTCGGGTCGTATAGTCGATGGCGCGTTGCGGTTCATTCATGGCCAGCACCCGCACCAGAAGGCGCGGCGCGCTGCCTTTAGCGCGTTGCCCGGAGGTGTCGATCAGCACCATGTCATTGCCCGCCAGTTCGATCAGATCGACCTCTGGCCCCGTCTGCATCAGCCATTCATAAAGGCGTTCGCTGTTATCCTTCTGAATCTCATCGGCTATGATCAGCCAGGGCGACGGCCCTTTGCGGAAATAGAGAGAACGAAATGCCTTCTGAACCGGATTGAAGGCATAGCGTACCGGCCAGCCATCCTCGTCCCACTGGCGCGGATCACCGCGCTCAAAGCCGCTCCAGAAGGCTGTGACACTGGGCCGGGTATCGCGCTGTAACGGAATGCCACGATACTGTTCGCGAAAGCGTGCCGCTTGCGCGGCATAGTCCTGCCAGCGCTCATAACGGAACAGTTCGGAGTGTGCCGGTTCGGTCAGGATCTGCTTTGGCCACGCCCAGTCATAGGCGGCCTTATGGCTGCACAGGGCGGTAATGGCGTCAGGCGTTTCGGTGACGCGCAGCCATTCACCCGGACCGGGCCAGTAGCCTTGTCCCTTGCCGTCGATCAGTACGCTGTTGTGGTGGCGGGTTTCCGGGGACCGGAAATTGTCCTTCGCCCACACCTTGCCCAAAGCGGCGAAGGTAAAGGCCCCGCGATCGGCGTGTTCATGACTGGAGCCCACCGAATCCAGACGGTTTTCAAAGGTCAGAAAGGCCGCCGTATCCGACCAGTCGGTGCGGGTGTTCAAAGACCCGCGCGTCCTGTCATACAGGGTGACGGGCCGGGCCGGGTCCAGTGGCACCGGCGTGCCGATCTCCTCTGCCCAGATCAGGGCTTCGATCAGGTGCACGTCACCGTAAAAGGCATTGAGACGCTTGGTCTTGGTCTGATTATCAACGCCGGACAGGCCATATTGATGCGCCCACAGGGCCTGCACGCGCGGATCATCTGGAAAATGATAGAGCCAGGCAGCGAGGGTCCACAGGGCGGGTCCCGTATCGCCGCCGTCACCGCGGCTGATATAGGCGTCGGCACCGGGCGTTTCGCAATGCAGATACCAGTCCAGCGCGGCGCGATGGTGGGCGTGACTCAAAAGGCCCTCACCCCGCCGGTCAGCCGCCACCATGAACGGCATCCCCCACACAAAACCAAACTGTATATAGCCGATAGCCTCGGTAGAGACGCCGTTTTCGGTAAAGGCGTAGTCCAGATAGTCTCTGGCGATCTGCACCCCCAGCCGATAGACGCGCGGGTCATAGCCCGCCTCCCCCTCGATAGCCAGGGCCAGCAGGGGCTGCTGGAGGGCCACCATGACATGGTTCCAGTTGCGGAAATGGTGCGGCAGGCGCGCCCCCTCCCACAGACGCCCATAGGTGACGCGCGCAATCAGTGCCCGCAAAATCTCCCGCTGGGCCTCCGTCATAAAGCCATGCGCAAAATCATAGCCATAGCCCAGAAGCTGATAGGCCAGAACGTCGCGCATACCCTGCCCGCTGCGGCTCGCGCCGGTCAGCGAGCCTGACAGCTTGACGCGCCAGACGTCGTCATTCATCGGCTCGGACAGCGCCTGTTCAATGTCCGGCGCAATCAGCCCGGCATAGGTGGCCAGCGCCGTCGCCGCGCGCGTACCCGTTGTCGTATCCCCTTCGATGCAGGCGATCAGGGCCTGAAGCACAACCCCGTATATCCACGGCTTGTAATGGCCCACCGGTGGAGGGAAACCACGGCTTTTCACCAGCGCCTGAGCGGCAGTGAGGTCACCGGCAGACAAAGCGTCGTAAAAGGCCTTACCCAAACTGTCGGGTTTGGCCAGAGCCGTCTCGACCTTCTGCCGGGCGGCGTTGAGCAGGTGGCGACCCGTTTCCGTGCCCTGCCAGCGCCGACGGATTTCGGGGATTTCGGCCTGAGTGAACAACAGGCGCGGGTGTTGACCTGCCGCGGGAGGCGGCACAAGGCGGTCAGCCCGCTGGCCACGGCGATCCTGCCCCGCCGCGACCTTGGGTGACGGGGGATAGGGGTAGTCGCCATTGAGCACGCGCTCGGCGTCGAGTTCGCCTTTCAGATGCGCAGGTACCCGTTCCGCTGCCGTCGCTGCGGCACCTGTCCACAGCAGGGGAAGGGCCGCGACGCCCTTCAACAGATCACGCCTGTGGTGTTCGCTCATCGCCGCCTCGCCTGTTCTGTATTGCCGTCAGATCACTTCGGCCTGCCATTGCCCTGCCCGACCTTTGGCGTACCTGACGGTCTCCACACCCCCGGCGTGTCTGAGGGTCAGGGTGGTGCGATCGGCTGACCATTGGGTTTGCGGCAAGGCTTCGCCGGAGCGATGCGGATAGAGCAGGATGCGGAAGGCGGGCTCGCGGCTGCGGCTGGCGATCACCAGACGCTTATCGAGGCCGAACGAGCGCGACCCGGACAAGGCGCCATTGGTCGCCTCCGCTACCAGCGTGTCCCGGCGTTCAAACGTCTCCAGACGCGAGGACGGACGGCTTTGATAGTCGCGGGCCTTGTCGGGCTCACCCAGATTGAGGATACGCACCAGCAGCAGGCGATCCCCGGTGACGGGCTTTGGCAGACCGTCCGCGCTGCGTTTGACCGAAGCGTCACACAGGATGATGTCGCTGTTGGTCTGAGCGCAGATTTCGGTATCCGGCCCCGTCTGCATCATCCATTCGTACAGATGGCTCTCATCATCCTTGGCAATGTCATCGCTGACCAGCAACCAAGGCCGGAGTTTGCGCGCGAACAGGATCGAACGAAATGCCTTCTGCACCTGGTTATGCGGCAGGCGCACGGGCCAGCCGTCTTCGTCCCACAGGCGCGGATCGCCTTGCTCAAAGCCTTTCCAGAAGGCGACCACGGACGGACGGGTGTCGCGCTCACGCGGCACGCCCGCATAGTCGCGCTGGAACTTCTGCGCTTCGGTCTTGTAGTCCGCCCAGCGGGCATATTTGAAACGTTCGAAGCGGTCAGGGTCTTCGGTCAGGATCTGCTTCGGCCAGAACCAGTCGTAGGCCGGCTTGCAGTCGCACGCGGCGCGCACATAGTCCGGCGTCTCCTGAAAATCGAGCCATTCGCCCGGCCCCGGCCAGTAGCCCTGCCCCACCCCGTCAATCAGAATGGTCGAATGGTGGCGAGACTCGACGGAGCGGAAATTGTCTTTGCCCCAATCGCGCCCCAAGGCCGAAAAGGTGAAATGACCGCGATCGGCGTGTTCGTGGCTGGCCCCCACCGAGTCGATGCGGCATTCAAACTGCACCTGCGCGGCGTCGCGCGTCCAGCCGGAGCGGCTCATCAGCGAGCCTCTGAGCGGATCGTGCAGCGACAGGGGCAGTTTGAGGTCGGCCACTTCGGTGGGCATAACCGGCGCGACATCCTGCGCCCAGATCAGCGGCTCGATCAGGTGTACATCCCCGGCCAGAATATTACCGGCGGCCGACGGGGCTGCGCCTTCGCCGCCGGACGCGCTGCGCATCAAAAGCGACCACAAAACCGACACGCGCGGATCATCGGGGAAGTGATGATGCCACATGGACACGGTCCACAGAGACGGGCCCGTATCGCCGCCGTCACCATGGCTGATCCAGTTCGTCTGCGCCGGCGTCAGGGCCTGAAGATACCAGTCGAGCGTTGCGCGATGGTGGCCGTGGGTGAGCAGATTTTCGCCCCGGCGCGTGGCGGCCACGAACAGGGGCGCGCCCCACACAAAGCCGAACTGCGAATAGCCGATGGCCTCGGTCATCATGCCGCTCGGGGAAATACCATAGGTCAGATAGTCGCGGGCAATCTCAAAACCCAGTTTGACGACGCGCGGATCGTAACCTTCTTCCCCTTCGATGGCCAGCGCCAGCAGGGGCTGCTGCATGGCGACCATGATCCAGTTCCAGTTACGGAAATGGTGCGGCAGGCGCGCCCCCATAAACAGGCGGCCCTTGGTGGCCAGCGAAATCGTGCGACGCACTGTGTCGCGCTGCTGCGGAGTCATGAAGGCGTGACCAAAATCATACCCATAGCCGACCAGATGATAGGCCAGACCATCGCGCAGCCCCTGATTGCTCTTCGGCGAGCCGGTGATCGGGCCGGAGGTCTTGGCCCGCCAGACATCATCATTCATGTCGCCGGACAGGGCCGTTTCCAGATCGGGCCGCACCATCTCGACATAGGTGGCGAGTGCCGAAGCCGCCTTCTGGCCCTTGTCAGTGTCGTTAAAGATCAGGGCGTCAAACAGTTCCAGTACGACGGCATAGAGCCACGGCTTATAGTGACCGACCTGCGGCAAGGGCCCCTTGGCGGCGGCCAGTGATCTGGCAGCCGCCAGATCGCCACGGCTCAGATGGGTGTAAAACAGCGTGGTCCACTGCCCCTCGGCACGCAGAAAGCGGTCGGTCTTGCGCCGCAGATTGGCCAGCAGTTGACGCCCCGCTTCGGTTGTCTCGGCGCGTTTGCGAATAACGGGCACATCGGAGGGCGAGAACAGGATGCGCGGATGTACCCCGGCCTTCGGCACGGCCGTCACGCGGTCGGCGCGGAAACCGCGACGGTCAGCCTTAACATCAAAAGCCGGAGACGGTGGATACGGATAGACCCCGTTCAGCACCGCCTCCGCACTCAGCTCGCCGGGCAGCCGTACAGTTGGCGCAAAACCTGTCTGACCAAAGGCCGACGTTGCCGCGGCGCTGGCGGCCACACCGGAGATCAGGAGTGCACGGCGGGACAGATGTTGTGGCATTGAACGGACCCTGTAGATTTATGATATTGTTATCTTGAGACTTTATATTCGTCAGCTTCCCCAGTCAGGCTCCCGGAAGAGATGCGCAGACACAATCTCAAAAAAAAGCGCCGCCTTGACGGTCGGCGCTGAGGCTTGGCGAAACGCAATCAGGGAGGGCTGATCCGCCGGATTATACATATCGTTCAAAAATTGGTCTGGCAATAGAATTTAGATATCTAAATACCAATTCTTCTAATCCACCCACTCAGGGAAGGGACTCAACGCGGAAATAGTCGAAATCGGCCGAGCCATTGCGCGTCGCCGTGAAGGCGGGCGTACCGGTAGGAGCGCTGGCGAATATGCCGATCTGCGCCCCAACCCACTTACCGGGACGGGTCAAAAACGTGACGCCGAAAGGCGTATAGGCCTGACCTGATTGACGATAGGCAAAGGTCAGGCGGGCGTGTTTTTCGCGCGTCAGCGACAGCCACGGCCCTTGCCCCTCTGGCAGGGGGACACTTTGCCACTCGGCCTTCGCCTCTGCTTTCAGGCAAAGCGGGCCCGGCTCAACCTTCAGAGCGGCCACGATCTTCTCCGACCCGCCCGCTTCGGCCTCCGAATTCTCCACTTGCACGAGATAGAGTCCGTCCGCGCGTTTCTCTACGCCGATCCAGGCGTAGCGGCGCCCCAAGACCACCAGACCGGCGCGCTCACCGGTGCTGACGGGCGCGAAATCGAGGCAGGTTTCCGCCGCAAAACGCTCACCCGGCAGTTTCTGGCTGAGCACATTTCCGGCTTCATACAGACTGGCTGGCATAGGCACCGCGTTCAGCCGCGCAAAGCCCGGACGCGCCGTCAGGTCGATCCAGTTATCCGCCGGATTGGCATTCCATTGCCAGTGCAGGGACAGCCTGCCCTCAAACCTATCGCTACCGCTTAAGTGCAGAGGCTGGTCTTGGGAGGCGCGGGACGAGGCTGTAGGGACGGTGCCGTGTTTAACCGGTTGCCCCGTCCCATCACCATCCGGGTCTTCGCCGATGATGGGCCAACCATCCTTCCAGGCGACAGGCTCCAGCCAGACCACCCGGCCAAAGGAATCCGCATCCTGAAAATGGATGAACCCGTCAGCCCCCTTAAGCGACACCAGCGCCCCCTGATGCGGGCCATTGACGTCGGTCGTCCCCTGATCGAGTACATTGCGCGCCTCATAAGGGCCGGCGAAATGGCGCGAACGGAACACGCCCTGCCAGCCCTGTTTGACGCCCCCCGCCGGGGCAAAAATGTAATACCAGCCGTCACGCTTATAGACCTTGGGCCCCTCAATGGTCGTCCACGGTAAAACGCCCACGGCGGTCTTGACGGGCGGCAGGGTAAAGCCGGCCACAAGGACAACAGGCTCTGCCTGCGTCTGAACGCGAGTGCCATCCCCGGACAACGGATAGGCCAGCAAGCGGTTATTCATGCCTGCGCGGCTTTTGGCGAGGCCGATGACCAGCCAGCCCTGGCCGTCATCATCCCAGAAAGGCGTTGGATCAATAAATCCCTTACCGGGCAGGATCAGTTCAGGTTTTGACCACGGCCCCTCCGGCTTTGGCGCGCGCGTCATGTAAATTCCGAAATCCGGATCGGGATAATAGATGGTCAGATAGCCCTGATGATACCGAATAGACGGGGCCCAGACGCCGCCACCGCGTCGTGGGGTAGCAAAGTGCGCCTCCGGTACCAGCTTATCGAGCGCATGCCCGACCAGTCGCCAGTGCACCAGATCATCGGACACAAGGATGGGCAAACCCGGCACATTGGCAAAGGACGAGGCCGTCATCACATAGCTGGTCCCAAAGGCCGTCACATCGGGATCGGAATAGTCCTGCGGAATGATCGGGTTTTCGTACCGTGTCTGCGCCAGTACCGCAGCGCCTCCAAAGCTGGGACTTGTGCACAGGAAGGCAAAACTCAAAAGCCCCGCAAGCCGATACATCCGCAGCATCCACCCTCTCCTTACATTATTGACAACCGGCCATACCCGATCCGCAAGACCCTTAGTTGCCAGACCTTGTAGTCAATTCCTATTTAGATTAATTTTTAGCCTGACTACACATTATTTTCACATCGAGTGCACATTCATGACAGAAACCCCGTTTGGCAAGCTCTACGAGACCGTCGTCAATGTGATCATTGAACAGATCCGCCACGGCAAATACCGGATATCGGATAAACTGCCGCCCGAACGAGAGCTGTCACTGGAATTTAATGTCAGCCGGCCAACGATCCGCGAAGCCATGATCGCCCTTGAGGTCATGGGGATCGTCAAGACGCGTAAAGGCTCAGGCGTGTTCATTGCCAATGCCCAACCGGCGCGCTTTGACGGCTTTGACCTGAAGGTCGGCGCCTTTGAACTGGCGGAAGCCCGCCTCTTCTACGAGGGCGAGACAGCAGCGCTGGCCGCCTTGTCGGCCACACCCGAAGACATTGCCAGGCTGGAGCAGTTTTTGCAGGATATGCGTATCGAAGCGGCGAATGGCCCCGGCATTGAGGAGTCTGACAAAGACTTCCATATCGGCATTGCCGAAGCCACACATAATGCAGCCATGATCGGCGTAGTTAGGTATCTCTGGGATCTTCGCCGCACAAACATGCTTCCTATGTTCGCCGATGCACAGGTAAGGCGAAAGGGTTACACCCCCGCCCTGAATGAACACGAGCAAATCCTGGAGGCGATCAAGTCACATGATGCCGCTAGGGCAAGAACCGCCATGCGCGATCACCTTCACCGCGTCGTTGAGATGATGCTGGACTCGACTGAAGACGAACTGATTTCAGAGACCATAAAATTCAATACAAATCAGAAAGATAAGCTCAACAGGCGCGTTGCCCTCTGAGGCATTGACTGACAAACCGTCTGACCGCCAATTATTGCATTTTGGCATCACCCCCCTCTTTTCTGACACAAATCGTCCATAAAAACTGAATTTTATGGACAAATATTTTTATGTCAGATATCTCGTGAAATAGGCCTGACCAAAAGGCGATAACATATATACGGGAAATGGAAATGCTCAGACCGGTCTCACGCGCATTCTGCTTGTCTACCGCCAGCCTCGCCGCCCTTTCGGTGGCTCTGTTAGGCGGCGAAGCGGTCGCGCAAACGGCGTCAAATACGTCAGCCGCCCCCCAGCAGGATATCGAAACGATTGTGGTTAGCGGTGTACGCGCCAGCCTGAAGCGCGCACAGGACGTCAAGCGCGATGCGGTTAACGTCATCGAAGCCGTAACCCCCAACGACCTGGGCCAGTTCGACGACAACTCGGTGGCCGATGTTCTTCAGCGGGTTCCTGGGGTGCAGATCGAGCGCGATGACGCGGCGACCGATGGCGACCGTATTTCCATCCGCGGCCTTGGACCCAATTTCGTGCAGACCTCTTTTATGGGCCGCACGCCTATGTCCTCGGGCAGCGAAGGCCAGCGCAATATCCGCTCGTTCAACTTCGATACTGTGCCGCAGGAACTGATCAACGGGCTGATCGTTGCCAAGACGCCGACTGCGGATTTCATCGAACAGGGCCTGGCCGGTTCGGTCGATATCAATATTCTGAAGCCGCTTGATGCCCGTTTTGCCAAAAAGAAGAATATGTTTGCCTCGGTGGAAGCCCGTGCGACCTATTCCGATCTGGCCAAGACCACCAAGCCCAGACTGAGCTTTGTTGTGGGCGGGCGAAATAAGGACAAGACGTTTGGCTGGTATCTGTCCGGTCTGCATTCCGAGCAGGATGCCCCGACCTATCAGGTGCAAAACCGTGACGGCTATACGCCCGGCGGTACAGCGAATCGCGCCACCTTCCGGGTCGATACCAATGGTGACGGTATCTATAATAATGGCGACACCTTCTACACCAACGGCGTGTCGTCCTGCACGACCGCGCCGGCCATTGCGGGCGTGGCTGTTGTCACAACAGGCCCCAATGCGAACAATGCAGTGGCCTGCGACAATACGCAGTTCGATATTTTCAACGGAATCCTGTCGAGCACACTCCTGACGAAGCAGCAAACCCGCGACGCTGTTGGTCTTGCGCTTCAGTGGCGACCGAAGCAAGGCGTTGATATCACGTTCGATTATCAGCATTCCGAAAATGATAACCAGAACCAGCGCTATACGCTTAACACCAGCCTGAACAGCGGCAGCGGTACGGGCGGTGCGGTACCGATCAACAATGCGACGGCGTTTTTCGCGCCCAATTCGATCATTATCGACACGACGGGCGGCCCGACCGCCAACCCCTACATCCGTGGCTGGAACGGTGCAGGGCTGATCGGCTATCTGGGCAGCGAAGGTAGCGGGACGTCGGATCTGGCGACAGCGACCAACACCAACTTCCGTGACGTGCTTCAGGTCACCACTTCGACCGGAAACTTCTCCAACAAGACCGTAACCGACATGGCCGGCCTGAACTTCAAGTTCACCGGCGACAAGTGGTCGAACACCACGGACATTTCGGCCTCGCGCAACAAATACAATCAGTCCTTCACCGTCATCGAACTGCGTCAGCGCTACCGAAACGCCTTCCGTCTCGGCGATATCGGTTTCAACATCATCGACGGCTATCCGGTCGTCACCAACCTGGACAAGCTGAATATCGCGGCCGTGCCGGTGACGACGGATGTGTTCAACTCCGCCAGTTGTGCCACGCGTATCTGCGTCGAGTATAATCAGACGGGTTCGCTGGGCCTGGGGGCGACAGCCGCCGACCAGTACCGTAACGCCTATAACGGCCTGTTCTCGCTGGGCTCGCAGGTGCGTCGCCGTGAGACGCAATTTGACGGTACCAACTACGGTATTCGCACGGATTTCAAATACGACTTTGACGACGGCTTCTTCCAGTCGGTCATTTTCGGACTGCGCTTCTCTGAGTCCGAAATCGACTCTGTGACCTCGGTCGTGCGCCGTTACGCAGGGAATATGCGCAGCACCGCACTGGGGGCCAACTGCACGGCGACGGATGGCATTGCCTGCATCAGCGCGGCACAGTCAGCCTTCGTCAAGGCCATCACCCAGAATGCGTCGGGCGGTGTTGATACCGTCACCCTGGCACCCGGCACTCCCGCTCAGATCAACATACTGAAGATCAATGCCGATGGCGCCTGTGCCGCCAATCCGGGATTTTGCACGGATACGCTGGCCAATGGCGGTCTGATCGCACGTCCCAACTCCTCCTTCACCTACAAGGAACGCATCGTTGCGCCCTATGTCGGCCTGAACTTCAAATCGCGCTTCATGGGGGCGCCTTTCCGTGGCTCCATCGGCGTGCGTCTGGCCTCTACCCGGTGGGAATCCACCGCCGGTCAGGTGGCCAACTATAATATCGTCATCCCGACGACCGGGGGCGGCCCGACCGTTGCTCAGTGTAAAAACTCCGCTCAGTTGTCGCTGGTGGCCGGGGCCTGCCCGACCATTTCCATCGTTACGGGCTCGACGCGTGTGAACACCAATACGGGCGTGATGGCTGCCAACGGTTCCTTCCCGGCAACCGCGACCGCGCCGCTGACTCGCGGCCTGACCTCGGAAGGCGACACCTACCTCGACGAGATCTACTTCGCCACAGTTCCGGGCTCGCTGCGCAACCCCAATACGATCAGCGTCGAAGGCAACTATGTCGATGCCCTGCCGTCGTTCAACCTGAACTTCAGCCTGACTGAGAACATGCGTCTGCGTCTCGGCATAGGCTACGTCGTGTCGCGCCCCGACCCGTTCCAGATTTCGCCGGTGGCCTCGGTCAGCCTGACCGACAACGATGCCTACGAACAAAGCATCGCCAGCTCGATCGTGGCGGCCATGGCCGGCGGCGTGCCTTACGAACAAGCTGTACAAAGCACCGCCGTGAAAACCGCTCTGGCCACCTCTACGGCCAATATCATCACGGCGGGCAATCCGGAGATCAAACCGTTCCGGGCTAAAAACTACGATCTGACCTTTGAATATTATACGCCCAACGATGGCTCGATCGTGGTCTCCGCCTTCTACAAGGATGTTAAGGACTTTATTATTCAGGCGCTTATGGACGATGTTGTCTTCGTCGATGGTTATAATTTCGACTCGACCATAGACGCTAACACGACGGCGCTTACGGGTAAGCCCATCCCGTTCCGCGTGCGTAAATACATCAATTACTCTGATGCCGAGGTCTATGGTTACGAGTTCAACGTGAACCAGCCCTTCACCTTCCTGCCGCGCCCGTTCGACGGCATGGGAATCAATTTCAACTACACCTATGTGGACAGCAAGTTCGACAAGGACGTCGGCAATTACGGCTTCGGCTTCCCCGGCTCTTCAAAGGACAATGTTAATGCCGTTCTCTATTACGGTGACAAGCTGTTCGACGTGCGTCTGGCCTATAACTACCGCTCGGCCTATATCCGTGCCCTGGCGGGTACGGGCAGTCAGTCGAACCTGACGCGCTTTACCGCGCCTCAGAAGAAGCTGGACCTGTCCATCACCTATAAGCCGACGCCAAACCTTCAGGTGCGTCTGAACGCCACCAACCTGACCGATCAGGACCGCTACGACTACTCCTTCAGCGAAAGTGCGGTCATGGACCGTTTCGCCTCGGAGAAGGTCTATACGCTGAGCCTGCGTTATCGGTACTAGGTGGCAAGGGCAGGGCGTTTCCGGTGCCCTGCCCTTCTTCACCGGTCACCTGCCTGTTTGATTGCGGCTGACGCCCTTAAAGATGTGCGCCTGTGCGGCCTTGGGCCGGGCGGGCATTTCCACGCCGCCATAGCTCCGCCAAGGTCAATCATGAACCGTCGCCAACTTCTTGTTTCTGCTGCGGTCCTGCCGCTTTTCGGGACACGCCCGGCCTTCGCCCAGGATTTGCTCGCCAGATCACCACTGGCGCATATCGACAGCCCGAAACCGCCGCTTCAGGATATCCTCAACGGCACCATCAAAGGCCGCCGCTTTGATCGCTCCGATCGGGTCGAACCGGTGATGGACCTGTCGGGTTTTGACAAGACGCAGCTCTATTCGGTGCCCAAACCGGGGGAACATCCGCGCCTCCTGTTCTCGCGCCGGGACATACCGCGCATCCGCGCGCAACTTACAGCTTCGCCGCGTGCCAAGGCTCTGTGGTCAGACCTGCTGCGTCTGGCCGCAGGCGTTGAAACCGCCCCGAACGACTGGGCCTCGCGCGTCTATCGGGCCCTCGCGCAGGGCGACCTGACGGCCGTGGTGGCGCTTCAGAGCGATCCGGCCAGCCCCAATGCCAAGGGACCTCCCGGCAGCACGCGCAACACCTTACAAATTTTACTTTGGGCTCGCGCGCTGAAGGCCTTGCTGGAAGACGATGCCACAGTCGGCCGCGAAACCGCGCAGGCCGTCGATACCTATGCCCGCTTCCTGCGCCCGCAGGTCAGGGCGGCTCTGGCCAGCGCCAATACGGAAAACTACTGGAACTCGACGCGCCCGGTTATGGGCGATTCAGCGACCGTGGCCTTCCTGTACGATTTCAGCCAGCCTTACATGTCGCGCGAACAGGTCGAAAATGTCCGCAGTCTGATTGTGGAGGCGACCAGCCGTCGCTACGGCCTCGGCATGGACCTGCCGCCGCACTGGCGCAACTGGAACTTCATCGGCATGGCCGCCATGTTCCCGCTGATGCAACTGGCCATCGAGGGGGAGCCCGGCTACGAGCCGCGCATCGTCGAACGCGGTTTCGAGGTGGCCAGAGACTACATCCTCTATGGCAATTCCGAAAACGGTATCGGCCGCGAAGCCATGGGCTATCATACGCTTGGTATGTTACACGCGGCCTCGTTCAAGCTGGCTATGGCCAATCGTGGGCGCAATCTGTTCGGGCTGGTGCGCTGGCGGCGCATGTTTGACCGCTGGATGGTGTGGGCCATGCAACCCTATGGCGGCGCGTGGGCCAGCGAGGGCGATCTCGGCACCTACCCGCCCGCGGCCGCCTTGATGGGACTGGCGCGCAGTCTCTATCCCAAAGACCCCTGCATCGAACAGGTGGCGGCCCAGACGCCCAATGCCAACAAGCTGGATGGCTGGACCGAAGACATGCTGGTCGCCCTGCTCTACCCCTCGGACCTCAGCTCTCCGGCCGCCAAACCGGGTGCCACTGGCTGCACGGAGGGCTGGCCGCTATCGCTGTTCGACGCAGAACGCGGGGTCATGTTTGCCCGTAGCGGCTGGGGGACGAGCGACCTCTCACTCCAGATCGTGGCGCGTAACGACACCCTCAATGCGTCGCACGACCACGCAGATCGAGGCGGCTTCTACCTCTCCTCGCATGGCCGCACCTGGGCCATTCCGTCTTTGAGAGAAACCCAGAGCCAGTATCACTCCGTCATCCTGATCGACGGAAAAGGGCAAGGCTACTTCCCGACGCCGGCGACATGGACCAGTCACACCCTCTCGCCGCAGGGGGCCACCGCTACCATCGACCAGTCCTACGCCTATAACTGGCGCTGGATGAAGTCGTCCTTCCTCGCCACCGATGAGCAATTAAAGGCCGAACCGTGGCTGGACGTGTTCCGCGGTGCACGCGACCGTCTCGCCAGCCGCTACCCGGCTGCGGCCTGGCAGCGCGACCCGCTGCCGATGATCCGCAAATATTACGAACCCAATCTGGCCGGTGACCCGCGCATGTGGGGGGATGAGGATGCGTGGGTGCTGCGCACGCCCTATAACCCGGTTAAAACCGCCATTCGGCGCTTCGCCATGGTCCGGGCCAAACAGCCCTTTGTGCTGATTTCCGATACGATCGAGAAGGACGAACAGGAACGCCTCTATGAGTGGCACATGGTCGTGCCGAGCGATGTCGAACTGTATCAGATGTCCGGTCAGGACATTATTCTGGGGCCGGTGACCGGCAACCGTGTGGAGCGCAGACGACCGGATGGCGGTTTCAAAGACTCTGGTATGCCCGTCGCTACCAAGGGCGCGCCCATGTTGCTGGTGCGCATCCTATCCATGACCGAGGCCGAGGTGCCGGATGAGGCGCTCAACCCGGTACTGGAAACTCTGCACTACGTGAAAACCGATGACACACACCAGTTCGCCGGGCGCTCTTTCGGTTTGGGTAAGCGACTGTGTCTGCCTGTGCGGACCAAGCGCGCCGACTATCGCGTCATGCTCCTGCCCTATAGCCACGGCGATGCCCTGCCCAAAACCGAATGGCAGGGTGACGTCCTGCGCGTCACGACCGCTTCCGGGGTTTCGCGTATTCAGTTCGGTCGTGCGGGGAGTGATACAGGGGAACTCATCATCCTTGAGGCCGCTTCGTGACGTCGGTGGCCTTGCCACATCCGCGGGAACCGGATGAGATCATCCCTTTGAGCGGTACAGGCCTGAATGAACTGACCGGCACGGTGCCCGATCGCTTCTACACCCGTGTTGCGCAGTGCGAATTGCACCGCTTCGCTGTCAAAGGCGCCAAGCACGCGGCGCTGGTCCTGATGGGCGGCGGCTATCTGGCGCTGGGCTATGACAAGGAGGGGATCGAAACAGCCTTATGGCTTAATGGCATGGGGATCGAGGCCTATGTACTTGTCCACCGGCTGCCGGGGGCTGAGGCCGACCACGGCGTCCATCCCCCCGACATCGCCCTGACCGATGGCTTGCAGGCTGTGGCCTATCTGAATGCTCAGGCGTTCGACACCCGCTACCTTGTGGGCCTGTCCTCTGGCGGTCATCTGGCGGGCGTCCTGTCGTGTCAGGACGCCTGTGCCCACTGGGCCGGGGCGGTGATCGCCTACGCGCCTCTCAATGCCAATCATAAGGCCTATAAGGCCCCGAAGGGCAAGCCGGACTATCCACCGCGGGAAAAGCAGGCCTTTTACAACGCCTGGCCGGTCGGGATTCAGCAGGAAACCCACGCCATACCCAGACTCCCCATCTTTCTGGCCTATGCGCTGAGGGATGAGATCGTGCCCATAGATCACCTGGTCAATCTGGTCTCTACCGCCGCCAGCAGCGGCCTGAACGTCGAAGCACACGTCTTTGCCGATGCGGAACACGGCTTTGCCTTCCGCGATCTGAAAGGGTCAGTGGCTCAGTGGCCACAGTTGGCGCGGGCGTGGATGGTCCGCGTCGCTGAGGCGGGTCGCCAGCCTCACGCCCACCGATTGCAGCCTATATAGCCATTTGGACAGACAGGTTTTGTCTGTTCGACTTTAACGGTCAAATCTTACGGAAGGCGTATTTCCGGTCTCTTTTTTCAAAGGGATACAAGGGGTCATGCAAGACGGGTCGTGCCTGCCGTGCGGCTGGTAAAGATGAAGACCATGGAGGCAATGGCTTCAACCTTCAGATAACTTACCTAAATGTCTTGACATAAAAATCTAAAAGCTACATGTCCAATTTAAAGGCCACGTCAAAAGTGATCAGGATAAGATGAGGAACCCCTTGGGAGACACGGTGCCGGATAAGGACGCACGCGCAGGCGTGACGTCTCAGCCTGCGCGACTCCTGTGTCTTCATTCGATTCACGACAATCCCGGCGAAGCACCCGTACAGAGCGCCTTTCGTGATCCCGCCTTTCTGAGCACCCATCACTTCACCGCCGACGTTCTGCACGACCATAAGGGACTTCAGACGGCCGTCGCCTACGGTTATCATCAGTTGACCGCACAGATACTGGCGTGGATTGAGGCCCGGGCAGCGGAAATCGACGTCTTTATCACGGCGCGCAAAACCGCTGGTCTTCAGGCCCTGGTGTCCACAGACCTGATGACCTTGCCCGTAACAGCCAAGGCGGAGATCGACGACTACAGCCTGTGGAGCGACGCGGGTCGTCAGTGGCACAAGGCGGTATTTGACGCGGTTTTTCAGCGCTTTCCGCAACTCGACGGCATAGTGGTGCGTACCGGTGAAGCCTACGACCACGACCTGCCGCACCACTTTGGCCGCGCGGCCTTTGACGCCTTGTCCCCTGCCGAGGCGGTTCTGGCGCATATCGACCTGATCAGTTGGCTGCGCACTGTGGCGTGCGAAGGTCACGACCGCCTTGTCGTCTATCGTACCTGGGCCTTCGGCGGGATCCACACCTCGCCAGATATCTACAGGACGATTGCCGACGCCGTCCCGCCGCACGACAAGCTGATCTTTTCCAGCAAGCATACGGCCGGCGACTTTCATCGCGGCTTGCCCTTCAATCCAACCCTTGGCCAGTCGCATCACCGCCAGATCGTCGAGGTGCAATGCCAGCGTGAATATGAGGGCAAGGGGGCCATTCCAAACTATATCGCGCGTGGCGTCATAGACGGCTTTGAGGAAACAAAAGGCCAATACCCCGGCAGCCTGAGCGACCTCATGGCACATCCAAACTTTTCTGGTATCTGGGTATGGTCAAGGGGCGGCGGATGGCGGGGGCCGCACATCGCGCACGACTTCTGGCCCGCCCTGAATGCGTCCGTACTGGCGGCTTGGGCGGCAGACCCGCAAGGTGGCGAAGAGAAGGCCTTTTTTGAAGTCGCCACCTCTGATTTCGGCTTTGATAACACCAATGCGCAACGCCTGCGTGAGCTGTGCCTGATTTCCGAAGCTGCTGTTGTAAAGGGCAAGCTCAGTCAGGTCGCGGCCATCAATCCCTACTGGTGGCGCGACGAATTTCTGGGCGGCATCGTACCCGACGCCGTCAATGCTGAGGCGCATCCGGAAAAATGGGGTATTCTGAACAACAGTTTTGCCGCCATCCGCCAGCAAGGGCTGGCGGAAGCGGTGTTGGACGAAAAGGCCGCGGCGCTCGATCTGTGGCAGCAGGCCGTCAGCCTTAGCCGTGACCTGACCTGTAAGAACCCGCAAACAACTGCGTTTATCCGTCTCAGCACTCTCTATGCCTTTCACCTTCAGCGCCTCATCAACGCGGCCTGGACAGCCTTCCTCATGGACGGCACGCCGGGTGCCGAAGCGATCATAAACGCGGCTCTGACTGACTACGATCAGGCTTGGGCGGATTATCGCCAACTGACGGAAGCGCCCTTGTGCCCGACCCTGTGTCAGCCCTTTCGCTTCGTCAACACGCCCCCCACCTTTCACGACCTTTACGGGATGCAGTCCGGCATCGACGCGCTGAAAGCGCGCTACGGGCTCGTCACAACCTATTGATTCAGGAGGAAACCATGCCCAACTCGGTTTTTGGCATCGAGGCATCAGAGGTCAAACACAAGATCGGAAATCTCATCGTCGCCCTGACGGAGATTGAAGACACGACCGGTGAGTTCCTCCAAGTACTTGACGATGGCCGCGTCATCGACACCAAGGGCTGGAACGGCTGGGACTGGACGCACGGCGTCGCCCTGTTTGGTCTGTGGAAATACCATGAGCTGACCGGCGACAAGAAAGCGCTGGACGTCATCGTGGCATGGTTCGAAGATCATTTTGCGCGCGGTACCCCGACCAAGAACATCAATAGCGCCGCGCCCATGCTGACCCTCGCGCACCTTTACGAAGCCTATGGCGACCGCAAGTATCGCGCCTATCTGGATCGCTGGGGGGAGTACCTGATGCACGATCTGCCGCGCACCGAAGAAGGCGGGTTTCAGCACATCGTTTTCAATGGGGAAAACCGCCAGCAACTGTGGGACGATACACTCTTTATGTCGGTCCTGCCCCTGACCAAGATCGGCTTGCTGCTGGATCGCCCCAAATATGTTGATGAGGCCAAGCAACAATTCCTGACCCATATCAAGTATCTTTATGACTCCCGGTCCGGTCTGTGGTTCCACGGCTGGACCTTTGAGGGCCGCCATAACTTCGCCAATGCCCTATGGGCGCGTGGCAACTGCTGGGTGACCATCGCTATTCCGGAATTTATCGAGATGCTGGACCTCAAGGAAGACGACTTCCTGCGGCGTTACCTGCTTGACACCCTGCACGCTCAGGTGTCGGCCGCCGCGCGGCTTCAGGACGAAAGCGGCCTGTGGCACACCCTGATGACCGACGAAAGCTCCTATCTTGAAGCCTCGGCCACAGCCGGTTTCGCCGCCGGTATCCTCAAAGCGGTGCGCAAGCAATATCTGCCGGCGGCCTTTGAGCAGACGGGGGTGCGGGCGCTCAAAGGGGTTCTGAGCAACATCAATGCGCGCGGGGAGTTGGAAAACACGTCATTTGGTACCGGCATGGGGTCTGACCTTCAGTTCTATAGGGACATCCCCCTGACACCCATGCCATACGGACAGTCCTTGTCCATGCTGGCACTGACTGAATTTCTGCAACGCACCTTGTAAGGGCCAGTCCTCATGAAAGCCCGCCGCATCACCCCCTTCACCTACGTTTCCTATGGTGCCACCGATATATTGGGGGCCGGAGCCGTGGGTGTAACCGGAGCCTGGCTCCTTTACTTTTACACCACATTCTGCGGTTTAACGGCCATTGAGGCGGCCACGATTTTCGCTGTGGCGCGTGTGGTCGATGCAATAGCCAGCCCCCTGATCGGCTTTATTTCCGACAATTTTGGCGGCACGGCTATTGGCCGTCGCTTCGGACGGCGACGGTCCTTCCTGCTGATTTCGGTCTTCCTCTTGCCCTGCTTCGCCCTGATGTGGGTCAGCGGACAATCCTTCTGGTATTATCTGCTCACCTACATCTTCTTTGACTTTGTCTATGCCGCTGTCCTCATTCCTTATGAGACTCTGGCTTCGGAAATGACGAGCGATTACAAGCAAAAAGCCAAGTTTGCCGGAGCGCGCCTGCTGTTCGGTCAGGCGGCTTCTCTGCTGGCGGGCGTTCTGCCTGGCCGCATCGTCGATTTTATGGGCAAGGACGACGCCAATACCTTCCTCTATCTGGGCCTGATCTTCAGCGGTCTGTTCATGATCGCGGTTCTGCTGACCTGGTCGCAGTCGTGGGAGCGCGACCGGACCGGAGAGCCACCCGAAGCGCCGCGACGCGGCAATCCCATCCTCAACCTCTATGGCGACCTGTGGTCCACGCTCAAGATACGCACGTTCCGCATCCATCTGGGCATGTACCTCAGTGGCTATATTGCGATGGATGTGTTCAACGCGGTCTTTGCCTATTTCGTGGTCTTTGCTCTGGGCAGCAGTATGGTTCTGGCCTCTAACCTGCTGGGGACCGTGGCCTTCGGGCAGTTTTTTGGGGTTATGGCCGCCATAAGCCTGTGCCTGACCCTGCAACCCGCCCCCACCTATCGGTTAGCGATTGTGCTGTGCGGGGCCGGGATCACCAGCCTGCTCGCCATATATCTCGTCAAACCTTCTGACCTGAACTGGTGGCTTTATGGGGCCATTGCGCTGGCAGGCCTCGGTCGCGGCGGTCTGGCCTATATTCCGTGGAACCTCTACAACTACATGGGCGACATTGATGAGGTGATTACAGGCAAGCGCCGCGATGGCACCATTGCCGGCGTTATGACCTTCGTCAGAAAGGCCGCGCAGGCGCTGGCCGTCATGTCGGTCGGGGCCGTGCTGGAATGGAGTGGTTTCGCCGCCAAGGCGGCCACGCAGTCGCAGGCCACCAATTTCGTAATCGTCTGCGTCCTTATCGGGGGCACACTGACCCTGATGGTCACCGGCTTTGCCGTCTCCACGGGCCTCAGCCTCAACAATAAGACCCATGCGGTACTGTCCTCGGTGGTCAGCCGTCTGAAGGCCGGTGAGTCCGAGTTTTCCGAGAGCGACAAGCAGACGGTTGAACGCCTGACCGGGTGGACGTTCAGCGCCCTGTGGGGACGTGGTCCACTCAACCGCAGCACCCGATGGACCCGTTAACGTCATGAAACGTTCGCACGCGACCTCCGGTCTGAATCGTCGGGATTTAGCCGGGATTTTGGGGGGCGCTGTTCTGGCCGTGCCCGGACTGAGCCCCGAACGGGGACACGCGAAGGACAAGCCGACAGAAAAGGTCACCACCTCCGACTGGCAGGGCATGGGGCTATATGTGCGTCTGTCACAGCACGATCCGGACTATAACAACCGTCGCGTTTCCGAGGTGCGGCTCCCCCTTAAGCCCGGCCGTCAGGACATAGAGTTTGCGGCCGGACGCTGGGCCATAGAGGTCGAGATCACCGACACGGGGGCGGGTGGGCGCGACGTCCGGGTCTCTTTTCGTCTTCTGTCGGGGACGGGCCTGAATTTGTGCCTCGCCGTCGATATGGACTGCGCGCCGTGGTCGGCTGAGAACTATGTGCTGATGCCGGGCGCCGTCTATAACGGCAACCGCTTCGACTTCCGCCGCCTGCAATATTCACCCAAACTCTACGAAGTGCAGGACATCGGACCGGACAAGCCACCGCTGATTACCGACGTCCCGCGCCTGTCTCTGGGCGATCAGCCCTCCATTCTTCAAGAACGATCGGGTGCCCTGTCCACCCCGGCGATTGGCGTCTTTGACCCGACGGCGCATCAGGGGCTGTGGCTGCGCACCCAACAGGCCAATGAGGCCGGTGATCTGGGTCTGACTATCCGCGAAAGCCGCGACCGCCGCAAAGCCATCCTGTCGATTACCTGCCCGGTTTTACGCGAAGAGACGCTTTACCGCTTCATGGATAACCGTCAGGCCAGTTGGGACACCCCGCTCTCGGCCAAACCGGGGGATGCCTTTACCCTGCCCTTCACCCTGTCACGCTTTGCCTGCGAGACGGTTCAGGGCCTGTTCGACCGTCTGGCCGACCACAGGCAGGCATCCTCCGCACCGGTTTTGCGTAACACCCTGCCCTATTCCGAAGCCATGCGGACACTGGAAGACAAGTTCAACCGCCTCAACTACGCCGAACCGGGCTATTATTCGGTGGGGCTGCGTGAAAACGTCCTGCAAGACTGGCAGATAGGCTGGACAGGCGGCATGATGAGCACGCTGCCCCTGCTGGCGGCCGGCTCGCCGCAAACACAGGCGCGCGTGCTGAATATGTTTGACTGGCTGTTCCCCAACGGTCTCAGCCCCTCAGGCTTTTACTGGGACAGCGGAGCCAAGGGCACGCAGTGGTACGGCGGCGATATCCGTAAGCCGCACACCAAAAACTGGCATCTGATCCGCAAAAGCGCCGACGCCATCTATCTGATTCAGCGGCAGTTCGCTCTGATGGCCAAACGCGGCATCGCACTCAAACCGCACTGGGTCGAGGGCCAGAAACGGGCCTGCTCGGCCTTCGTCAAGCTGTGGCAAACCCACGGGCAATTGGGCCAATTCGTCGATTCCCTCACCGGTGACATACGCGTCGGAGGGTCGTGCAGCGGAGCAGCAGCCCCCGCCGGTCTGGCTCTGGCGGGTAGCTTTTTCGATGTGCCTGAATACAAACAGGCGGCGTTGGAAATCGGTGCCTACTTTTATGAGCGCTTCACGGCGACCGGACTGACCTATGGCGGGCCCGGAGACGCGCTGCAATGCCCGGATTCGGAGTCGGCCTACGGGCTTGTTCAGTCCTATACGGCGCTCTATGAGATGAGTGGCGACGCCCTGTGGCTAAGCCGTGCCCTACAGGCGGCGCGACAGTTCGGTAGCTGGGTCGTGGACTATGATTTCAAATTTCCGGCCATCTCGGCCTACGCCAAGCTGGGCATAGCCACGACCGGCGGCGTCTATGCCAACGCGCAAAACAAGCACAGCGCACCGGGCATCTGCACCGCCTCTGGCCACGAGCTTCTGAAACTCTACCGATACACCAAGGATACCTACGTGCTGCGTCTGCTGCATGAGATGGCGCACAATATCCCGCAATATCTCTCCCATCCGAAAAACGACATACCCGGCCAGCCGCATGGCTATGTCAGCGAACGGGTCAATCTGACCGACTGGGAGGGGCCGGACACGATCGGCTACGTGTTGCCGCTTTCGACCTGGGCCGAAACCGCGCTGATGATGACGACAACAGACCTGCCCGGCCTCTATCTCAACCCGGCAGAGAATCTGTGTGTCGCTTTCGACAATATCGAGGCCTCTGCGCAGTTCAGGCCGTCGCATATCGAACTCACCCTTTACAACCCCACGGCCTGCAATGCGGGGGTTAGCCTGATGATTGACCGTGATCCGGGGCGGCCCTTAGGCGAAGGCTATGTTCAGGACCTGCGCAAACTTAATTTGAAAGCGGGAGAGCGCAGAACCTTGAGGGTATAGGGCTTAGACGACGGTTAGCCTTACATAGCTATCCGCTTGCGAACGTTTTCGCGCTTTTCCGCAATCTCACGCCGCGCACGCTCGATCTCTTCACTCTCGGTCGCCTGAAGCATGTTGTTCATCACGCGCGTCAGGTGTTCGCGCATGGCCAGACGCGCGGCCTGTGCATCCTTTTGCTTCAGCGCATTCAGAATGGCCTCGTGTTCATCCAGCCTGACACGGAATCCCGCCTGCGCGGCGGCCATCTGAAAATGCTTGTAGATGATCGACTCCTGACCAATGTCCCACAGCATGGACACCACATGCACAATGGTGGCGTTCTGGGTGGCTTCGGCAATTTTCATGTGGAATTGCCGGTCGGCAGGACCGCGCGCGGGCCCGGCCTTTATTTCGCGTTCCATCTCCTGCAGGATGGCTTCCAGCTCAACGATATCTTCCGGAGTCACCGTCACAGCCGCCACCGCCGCCGCCTCGCCTTCAAACAGGATGCGCGCCTCGATCAGCTCAAAAGCGCTGGTCTTCAGGTCGGTTGACGGCGTGCTTTCGGGGACATCCTCGGTTACGAAGATACCTGACCCTTTGCGCACCTGTACCAGTTTGATCACTTCGAGGGCCGTCAGGGCCTCCCGCATGGTTGGGCGGCTGATATTGTACTTGGCCGCTATGTCGCGTTCAGGCGGCAGCTTCTGCCCCGGCTGATAGACCCCGGCTTTAATGTCTGCGGCAATCTGGGCTGCCACTTGTTGATAAAGCTTTTGTTTGATGGGAGCCACGAGTCACCTGCCTGTCTGACAATTTGTCTTACATATCTCACTGTAGGCGAATTTACCAGACCAAGTTCCACAAGTGGTTTACAAATCGGAACAATTTTCGCGCTTTAAACGGCTTCTGGCTGCCAAGCGTTGTGAGATATCCGGACGACAGGTCATAAGAGGACTCAGCCACGAAAAACACGAAAAAACACTTCGTCTCGACCCAAAAGTGTTCTGAACCATAGCTTGCTATGAGGCTTACATCACCCAACCGCCGTCGATGATGTGGGCGCGGCCAGTGGTGAATTTGGATTCGTCCGAGCCCAGATAGACGGCCAGCGCCGCCAGTTCTTCCGGCTTGCCGAAGCGGCCCATGGCCTGACGCGCGGTGAAGTCCTTATAGGCCTGCTCAAAATCGCCCGTGTCGTGCAGCCGTTGCAGCAGCGACGGCGTCTCCACCGTGCCGGGGCAGATGGCGTTGCAGCGGATGCCCTGCGCCACGAAGTCCGCCGCCACCGACTTGGTCAGGCCGATCACCGCCGCCTTGGTGGC
>NZ_JAQQKW010000003.1 GCF_028550395.1 Asticcacaulis currens
AGCCCTTAAGCATGTGCACCTCCGGAGGCTTCGCGGGTGTGGGACGAGATATAGTCGCTTTTCATATTGTGCATGTGGACGTGGCCACCCTTGGGCGTGTCTTTGGTCATCGAGCCGATGGGCGCGCCGTATTTGAAGATCTTGTCCCCGGCCTTCAGATCGCGCACGGCGACCTTGTGACCCACCTCAATGGCCTCGGTAATCGACAAAGCCTCAGCACCTACCGTCACCACGCTGCCCGCCGCTATCGCCGCGCGGCACACCGCTACATTGTCAGAAGCGTGCAGTAAAATCAGGGGGCCCGCCCGATGTGCGCTCATATCTTGCCTCACCGTAGATGACTGACACTGATATTAATAGATATCTGACATGTCAACGACATATCAGACCAATTCACACTCGTAATCGCCAAACCTCGCTCACTCTCCGAGCGCTTGGGATCGATGATCGCCACCATATGTTTGGTTTTAGGCTTTACCAGCCCCTCGCTAATGTCGGCTGCGGGGTTTACCTTCGCGCGCCCAGTCACGATAGCATACCGAAAGACGCGCGCCGCAAATGCCTTGAGCCGGTTTACGGTCTCGTAAATGCCCCTGCGCTCGAACTTCTTCAGGGTATTGAGGACTTCATAGGGTTCAATCTCCGAAACAGGGTGATTACCCAGATCAGGCTCTAAATGCTTTATGCATCGGTCGTTTCTCACCTTCATCGCCTAGATCACACCCTTGCGCTTGAGCTTGTCACAAAGCTCCAGCGCGACAAATTTGAACGTATTACTGGCCTGAATGGCGGCGGCGACAGCCTTGCGCTTTTTGCTCAAGTAAGGGTCAATGCCTTCAGCTAAGGGGTCCCCTCGTCTCGTCGTTTCCGCGCGTCTTTAAGACCGACGATAGGATACTGCCCGATTAGCCAGCAACCGCTCTTGCCCGGAGAAGCGATATTTCAATCGCCACAGCTTTCCGCCGGAGGTCGTCACCAGCAGAAACATGCCCTCGCCGTCTGAGAGCTTGTAGGGCTTGGCCTTTGGCCTCGCCGAACGGATCGCGGAGTCTGTGAGCGCCATTTGGGGGGTATCGCAAAATTGGAGTTTACCGCGTACCCCCAGAAATACCCCCAATTTGCCCGGATAACGGCGGACACAAGCGGATGATCTCGGATGAGCACACCGATAACATACCATATTTTAAGGATTTTTTCAACTTCGCCGGACGCTGGCGGAAGGAGGAATGGTGGGTGAGCACGGACTCGAACCGTGGACCCGCTGATTAAGAGTCAGCTGCTCTACCAACTGAGCTACACACCCACTTCACACCGCTTTCAAGGTGAGGCTGTTGGAGAGCCCCGACGGTGAGGGGCGGAACATACGAATTTTTTCCGCCCTTGCAAGCGCTAATTTTGCTTTTTGCGCAGAAAGCCTGTGGACGGTCGAAACCGCCTCCTCACAGCATAGGTCAGGCGGCGGCGATGGCGTCGCCCACCACCTGCATAAAGGTCTGCGGTTCGAAGGGTTTGGGGATGAAGCCCGTCATGCCCGCTTCGAAGCAGCGGCGGCGGTCGGAATCGAGCACATGCGCGGTCATGGCCACCACCGGCGTGGCGGGCAGGTCGCGCTGCGTTTCCATCTGCCGGATGCGACGTGTGCTTTCAAAGCCGTCCATGCCGGGCATCTGAATGTCCATCAGGATCAGGTCATAGGCGCTCATTTCGGCGCGGCGCAGGGCTTCGGCGCCGGTGCGCGCCACGTCGTAGTTCAACCCCATCTGCTCCAGCAGCGTGGACACCACCACGATATTGGGTTCGTAGTCTTCGACGATCAGCACCTGACGCCGTTCGGCGGCGTGCTGTTCGGCAACCGCCAGACCCTGCGGACGCGCGGGATCGTACCTCAGCGGCAATTCGGCCGTAAAGATTGCCCCCTGCCCCGGCGTGCTGGTGGCGGTGAGTGTGCCCCCCATGCGCTCGGCCAGCGCGCGTCCGATCGACAGGCCCAGCCCCGTACCGCCATAGCGCCGCGTCATGGAGGCATCGCCCTGGGTAAACTTCTCGAAGATCGTCTCCAGCTTGTCCGGCGTAACCCCGATACCGGTATCCATCACTTCGAACCGCAGGCGCGCCTCGGCCTCATCCACCTCAGCAGCCGACACCCTCAGGTCTATGCGTCCCGTATCGGTAAATTTGACGGCATTGGCCAGCAGATTGGCCAGTATCTGCTGCACCCGCAGGGCATCTCCGCAATAATATTCGCGCAGGTCCGGCCCGAAAATGACCCCGAACGCCACGCCCTTGTCTTCGGCACGGGCGCGCGGCGCAGCTACCGTCTGTTCGATCAGTTCGGGCAGGCTGAAGTCGCGCATCTCCAGCTCTATGGCCCCGGCTTCAATCTTGGAGACATCCAGCAGATTGTTGATCAGATGCAGCAGGTTTTCCCCACTTTGTCTCAGGACGCCGACATAGTGCTGCTCGCGCGCCGACAGGTTGGGGGACAGGCTAAGGATATGGGCCAGCCCGATGACCGCGTTCATCGGGGTGCGCAGTTCGTGGCTCATATTGGCCATGAATTCGTCGCGGCGGCGGTTGGCTTCGGCCAGTTGAGCTTCGATGGCCTTCTGGCGTGTAATGTCGCGGGCGATCTTCGACGCGCCGATGATGCGCCCGCTTTCGTCGCGCACCGGCGACACGGTTAGAGAAATGTTGATCATCTCCCCGGACTTGGTGCGGCGCACGGTTTCAAAATGTTCGACGCGCTGACCGCTGCGCACCTTGCCGATGATGACGTATTCCTCGTCGTGCATGTCCGGCGGGATGATGAGGGTAATGTGCTGCCCCACCGCCTCGGCCGCTGTGTAGCCAAATATCCGCTCGGCCCCGGCATTCCAGGTGGTGATAATGCCGTCCAGCGTCTTGGAGACGATGGCATCGTCCGACGAGGCGACAATCGCCGCCAGAAGCGCGCTTTTGTGCTGCGCCTCGGAGAGGGAGTCGTCCGGCAAAACCGGGCCTCCGGGGGTTAGGCCGCCAGTGTCCATTGAGCGCCTGTGCTGCGGGAATCTGCTATCGCGGCGATGCTAACCATAAAGCCGATAACCGGACAATACGATCTTGGGACCATACGCGCTTTATGGCTTTTTCATGTGTTGTCGTAAAAGCGGCGCATCCTTCTTACATCCGCGCTGATACCGTCCTGACCTATCACGGTTCTGTTATCATATTGGAGAGACTGATGTTTTCTAAGAAAGCCTTTGCCGCCGCCACGCTTGCCGGCGTGCTTGTCCTGCCGCTGGCCGCCTGTGGTTCACCGCAGGAAAACGCCGCCGAAGAGCGCGCCGAAAACGCTTCGGAAAGCTCGTCGAGTGTCTTTGAAAGCGCCTCATCCAGCGCTTCGGAAAATATCGACTTTGCCGGTCGCGCCACCGTCGCCGGTGTGTTTGAGATCGAGTCGAGCAAGTTGGCGATCGAGCGTACCAAGAAGGCCGATCTGAAGGCCTTTGCGCAGAAGATGGTGACCGACCATACCAAGGCCGCCACCGAACTGAAGGCCGCCATCACCGCCGCCGGTCTGACGCCGCCTGCCGAAGGGCTCGATTCCGAGCACCAAGACATGCTGAACGATCTGAAGAACGCCTCGGCTGAGGACTTCGACGCCAAATATATCGACGCCCAGCAAAAGGCGCACGACAAGACAATCGACCTGTTCGAAAAGGAAGCGAAGGACGGTCAGGCCGGCCCGGTCAAGGACTTTGCCGCCAAGACCCTGCCGACGCTCAAGATGCATAAGGCGGATATCGAAAAGCTCGACGAAAAGTATTGATCGGACTTTCACCGGCAATGAAGAACGCCGCCCCTCACGGGGCGGCGTTTTATACCAAGGGTCATTGAAAATGACTCTTGGTATTCCATTCGAGAATGTCTCGTGTCACTGACACATATGAGATAGCCTCGTTTCTTCAACGGCCGGATGCGGTCAGCATCTTCGGCCGTTGGTATTATTTAAACCGCAAAGGGCAGCCCCTCAGCCCAGCACCTGCGCGGCCTTGGCGCCCGCTTCCGAGTGAGCTTCGGCGGCTTTGTGATCGCCCTTATCGCGCGCCTTTTTGGCCAGAGCTTCATAATGCTTCTGAAGCTCGGCCAGTTCCTTTTCGCTCATGTTTTCCATGTCGATGTAGGCGGTATTGGCCTTCGACGCCGCGCGGATCAGTTCGTCCAGCTTGAGTTGCATGATGCGGGCGTCGCGGTTCTGCGTGTTCTGGATCAGAAACACCATCAGAAAAGTGATGATGGTCGTGCCCGTATTGATGACCAGTTGCCAGGTGTCGGAGAATTTGAACAGCGGGCCGGTGACGATCCACAGCCCCACCACCGCAACCGCCAGTCCGAAAGCCCAGGGGCTGCCCGTCGCCACCGCTGCGTTTTGCGCGAAGCAGACGAACCAGCCCTTTTTATGGGCGTTTTCAGCGTCTTGTGACATAGCCTTACCAGCTCTTTGAAAGCGCATTCCGAAAAGTGTGCAGCGGTTTTGGCTTCGCCGAACTCCGTTTCGGGAACAAATGCGCGATAAAAACAAAGACGGACAGGCTGGGCCCAGAGGCATAAAGATACAATTCCCGCGTCAGATCACATACATATCGACGTACTCATGCACCGGCGTGGCTTCCAGCGCCTGCTGATCGAGGCTGAGGTCGAAAATGGCCTTCTGCTGCTTTTTGGGGAAGCGGCGGTTGAGATTGGTGCGGAACTTGGCCTCCAGCAACGGGATGCCTTCCTTGCGACGGCGTTTGTGACCGATCGGGTATTCGACCACGATCTCTTCCCACACCGTGCCGTCGTTAAGCGTGACGGTCACCGCATTGGCGATCGAGCGCTTCTCCGGGTCGTGATAGTCTTTGGTGAACTGCGGGTCTTCGGTGCAGATAATCTTGTCGCGCAGGGCGTCGATGCGCGCATCCTGCGCCACCTCGTCCTCATAATCCGCCGCCGTCAGACGCCCGAACAGGATGGGCACGGCCATCATGTACTGGATGCAGTGGTCGCGGTCAGCCGGGTTATGCAGCGGCCCCTTCTTGTCGATGATGCGCACGCAGGCCTCATGGGTGCGCACGTCGATGCGCGCGATGTCGTCTGGCGACACGCCCTTGGCCCGCAGTTCCTGATGCACGCGCATGGCGGCTTCGACCGCGGTCTGCGAATGGAACTCCGCCGGGTAGCTGATCTTGAACAGCACGTGCTCCATCACATAGCTGCCGTAGGGGCGCTGGAAGCTGAACGGCTTGCCCTTGAAGGAGACGTCGTAGAAGCCCCACACCGGCGCGGTCAGGGCCGAGGGGTAGCCCATCTCACCCTTCTGCACCATCAAAGCCAGCCGCACGGCGCGGCTGGTGGCGTCGCCCGCCGCCCACGATTTGCGCGAGCCGGTATTGGGGGCGTGGCGATAGGTGCGCAAGCTCTGCCCATCGACAAAGGCCAGCGACACGGCGTCGATGATCTCATCGCGCGTCAGGCCGAGCATCCCGGCCACCACCGCCGTCGAGGCGACCTTGACGAGGATGACGTGGTCGAGGCCGACGCTATTGAAGCTGTTGTCCAGCGCCAGCACGCCCTGAATCTCGTGCGCCTTGATCATGGCGGTCAGGACGTCGTGCATGGTCAGCGGTGCCTTGCCCGCCGCCACGCGATTGCGCGATATCCAGTCGGCAACGGCAAGGATGCCGCCCAGATTGTCGGACGGGTGCCCCCATTCCGCTGCCAGCCAGGTGTCGTTGAAATCGAGCCAGCGGATCATCGCGCCGATATTGAAGGCCGCCTGTACGGGATCGAGCTGAAACTGTGTGCCCGGCACCCTGGCGCCATTAGGCACGGTGGTGCCCGGCACGATGGGCCCCAAAAGCTTGGTGCAGGCGGGATAGTCCAGCGCCTCCAGCCCGCAGCCCAGCGTGTCGATCAGGCAGTTGCGCGCCGTCTCATAGGCGAGGTCGGAGTGGATTTTGTAGTTCAGCACGTAGTCGGCGATATCGACAAACACGCTGTCGGGCTCAGGGCGGATATTGGGGATATGTGTGGACATGGTTTCTTCTTTCTTCTCCCTTGTCGCGCCGCGATGGGGAGGGCCGGGTGGCCAGTGCCAGACTACGAAGCGGTGACGGGGGCTGACTGGGAAGATCGAGTGCGCTGGATTTTGGGGTGTTATCCCCCTCCGTCTGCTCACTTCGTTCGCAGTCACCTCCCCATCGCTACGCGACAGGGAGGAGGTTATTGCCGGTCTTCGATCTTCGCGAAGGCGCGGTCTTCGGGGCCGGTGTAGTTGGCGCTGGGGCGGATGATCTTGCCGTCAATGCGCTGCTCAATCACGTGCGCCGACCAGCCGGCGGTGCGCGCAATGGCAAACAGCGGCGTGAACATGGCCGTCGGCACCCCCATGCGGTGGTAGGAGACGGCGGAGAACCAGTCGAGATTGGGGAACATCTTTTTGACCTCCCACATCACGCGCTCCAGCCGCTCGGCGATGGCGTACATTTTCAACGAACCCTGCTCGACGCTAAGGTCGTGGGCGACCTGTTTGATCACCACATTGCGCGGGTCGGAGACCGTATAGACCGGGTGGCCAAAGCCGATCACCACCTCTTTACGTTCGACGCGGGCGCGGATGTCGGCCTCGGCCTCGTCCGGGGTGGCGTAGCGCTTCTGGATTTCAAAGGCCACCTCATTGGCCCCGCCGTGCTTGGGCCCGCGCAGCGCGCCAATGGCCCCGGCAATGCACGAATACATGTCCGAACCCGTCCCGGCGATCACGCGCCCGGCAAAGGTCGAAGCGTTAAATTCGTGCTCGGCATAGAGGATCAGCGAAATATGCATCGCCTTCACCCAGCTCTCGCGCGGCTTTTCACCGTGTAGCAGGTGTAGGAAGTGCCCGCCAATGGAGTCGTCGTCCGTCTCGACCTCAATCCGCTTGCCATTGTGGCTGTAGTGAAACCAGTAGAGCAGCATCGACCCCAGAGACGCCATCAGCTTGTCGGCGATGTCCCGGGCCGAAGGCGCATTGTGGTCGTCCTTTTCCGGAGCGAGGCAACCCAGCAGCGACACGCCGGTGCGCATCACATCCATCGGGTGCGCAGAAGGCGGTATCTGCTCCAGCACCGACTTCAGGCTGACCGGCAGACCGCGCAAGGCGCGCAGCTTGCTCTTATAGGCCGCCAACTCCGAAACGGTCGGCAGGCTGCCGTGCACCAGCAGGTACGCCACCTCCTCGAACTCGCACGTCTGGGCCAGGTCGAGAATATCGTAGCCGCGATAGGCCAGATCATTCCCCGTGCGCCCCACTGTGCACAGGGCGGTATTGCCGGCCGCCATACCCGACAGGGCGACCGACTTTTTGGGTTTGAAGGCGGTCGTCGCCTCACCCCTGGGCAGGTCCGTTACGGCATTCATGGGTGTTCCCTCCGGTTATTTGTTTTTATTGAACATCGCATCGAGGCGGTGTTCGTATTCGTAATAGTCGATGCGCTGATACAGCTCGTCGCGCGTCTGCATCAGGTCGAGCACAGTCTTCTGATGGCCGTCGCGGCGGATGGCCTCATAGACGGTCTCGGCGGCCTTGTTCATGGCGCGGAAGGCCGACAGCGGATAGAGCTGAATGGCCACCCCGGCAGAGGCCAGTTCCTCGCGCGTAAACAGCGGAGTCTTGCCAAACTCGGTGATATTGGCCAGCACCGGCACCTTTACGGCGGCGGTAAAGCGGCGATAGGTGTCGAGGTCATAGGCGGCTTCGGCAAAAATCCCGTCCGCCCCGGCTTCGACGCAGGCCAGCGCCCGCTCAATCGCCGCATCGACCCCGTCCACGGCAATGGCATCGGTGCGGGCAATCAGGAAGAAGTCCGGATCGGTTTTGGCACTGGCGGCGGCCCTGACGCGATCAACCATTTCCGCGACCGACACGATCTCCTTGCCCGGCCGGTGGCCGCAACGCTTCGCCCCTACCTGATCCTCGATATGGCAGGCGGCGGCCCCCGCCTTGATCAGGGCCTTGACCGTGCGCTCAATATTGAAGGCCGAGGGGCCAAAGCCCGTGTCGATATCGACCATCAGCGGCAGGTCGCACACATCGGTGATGCGCCGCACGTCGATCAGCACATCCTCAAGGCCGCTGATCCCCAGATCGGGCACCCCCAGAGACCCCGCTGCCACGCCCCCGCCGCTCAGATAGAGGGCGCGGTAACCGGCGCGTCTGGCCAAAAGCGCGTGGTTGGCATTGATCGCGCCGATGACCTGCAACGGGCTTTCGGCCTTGAGCGCCGCACGAAATCGGGCACCGGGTGAGGTCATGTCAGTCTCTCCAGAATACTCACATAGTTGGCGACCGCACCGCCGCCCATATTGAAGGCCAGACCCAGCTTTGGGTCAGGCAGTTGCATCTCACCCGCCTCACCACACAGTTGCCGCGCGGCCATGACGTGCATGGAAACGCCCGTCGCCCCGACCGGATGGCCCTTGGCCTTCAGACCGCCGGACATGTTGGTGGGGCACCGCCCCTGACGACCGGTGCCTCCGGCGATGATAAAGTCTGCCCCCTGCCCTTTGGGGGCCAGCCCCATGGCCTCGGCGACCAGAAGCTCGGCGATGGTGAAACAGTCGTGGACCTCGGCAAAGCTGAGGTCAGACACCGAGACGCCGGCCTGCGCATAGGCGCGCTCAAAGGCCAGACGCGGGCCGGTAAAGTCGGTCATGTCCTTGGCCGACAAGGGCAGCAGGTCATTGACCTGAACCGACGCGCGGAACCCGACGGCGCGGCGGAAATCACTGGCCCGGTCGGCGCGGGTCAGGACGATGGCCGCCGCCCCGTCCGACACCAGCGAACAATCGGTCATTTTCAGCGGGTCGGAAATCAGCGGGTTCTTTTCGGACACCGTGGCGCAGAACTCGACCGACAGCGGCTTTTTGAGCTGCGCCAGCGGGTTATTCATCGCGGCGGCGTGGTTCTTGGCGGCGATATGCGCCATGGCCAGGGTCGGATCGCCGTAGCGTTCGCCATAGGCGCGGGCAAAGCGGGCAAAGATGTCGGGAAAGGAAAGGCCGGCCTCTTCGGCCTGATAGCTGGCGGCCCCTAGAGCGCGGGTGACGCCCGCCCCGTCGAGCGCCGTCATTTTTTCGGCCCCGACGACCAGCGCCGTGTTTATACGCCCCGAGGCAATGGCGTCCATCGCCGCATAGAGCGCTGCCGATCCCGACGCGCAGGCATTTTCCAGCCGCGTGGCGGGTGTATAGCGCAGGCCCTCATCGGCCCCCAGCACCATGGAGGCGCAAAAACCGTCGGGCGTCAGACCGGCATTGTAGAGGCCCAGAAACACCGCATCGACGTCGGCCCCGCTGATCCCGGCGTCACTGAGCGCCTCACGCGCCGCCGTCTGAATGAGCGCTTCGAGCGACAGGTCCAGCCGTCCGAACGGCGTATGACCCCAGCCGACAATGGCCGCTGCGTGCATGGTGTGGGCTCCCTTTTTAGGTCGCAACCGCTTCTGCGTCGGATGCTGATGCAACAAGGCGTAAACCCTTGCCGCAACGGGAGTCAATGCAGGCGCCGGACACGTTTTCGGGACTGAAACATCACCCGTTCACCGATACATGCTGCAATTTTTTGGCAGTATGTTAGACTCGCCGCATGAAGACCGCCGATCGTCACGCCGCCCTGCTCGAAGCCTTGCGCGAACACAGCGCCCCCATCAGCGGACGCGCCCTGTCCGCTCGGCTGGGGACGTCGCTACGCACGCTGTACCGCGACATCACCGCCTTGCAGGCACAAGGGGCTCCTATCGAAGGCGCGCCGGGCATCGGCTATGTACTGAAACCGGCCTATCGCCTGCCGCCGCTGATGCTGTCGCCGGAAGAGATCGAAGCCCTGATCACCGGGGCCTTGTGGGTCGCCGATCGCGCCGAACCGCGTCTCGGCGAAGCGGCGCAAAGCCTGATTCAGGCCTTAAGCTCGCACCTGCCCGCCGCCATGCGTGACGACCTTACGCAGCGCGGCCTGCTGGTCGGGCGCGGTCTGGCCGTGCCCGAAGCCCATATCGACCCGGCCCTGATCCGAACGGCCATCCGTTCGGAACGCTGTGTGTATATGAGCTATATTGACCTGAAGGGCACGGTCAGCGAACGCACCGTCTGGCCCATAGCGCTCGGCTTCTTCGACCACCTGCGCATACTGGTGGTGTGGTGCGAACTGAAGCAGGCCTTTCGGCACTTCCGCACCGAACGCATACTGAGCTGGAAGCCGCTCGACATCCCCTTCCCGCGCCGCCGCGCCGCGTTGCTTAAGGCGTGGCGCGACACGCTGCGCGAGGGCGAGGTGATGATGCCGGAACAGTCCAATCGCAACATGGTGACAGGTTTTGGCAGCATGTCCGATGAAACCGAGGGCGAAACCGCCTGAACCCGTTATTCACAAACGCGTGATCAAACCATCGGTGTCAGCCGCACCATGATCACGCCGTGCGACGCCACGGTGCCGCCAAAGCGTGCCTTGACGTTCTTCGTGACCTTTTTGGACCACAGGTCCTTGACCTGAACCTTCAGACCGGCCGGCAGGTTGAGCTGTTCCCAGGTGACGCTCATCTCCGCTGGCGCGGCCCCGCGGTTAAACAGCACCACCGCCTGATCGCCGCCTTTCAGCGGACGCGCCCAGATTTCGAGGTCGCCCTCTTTCCAGATGCGATTGGCCTGCTGCCCCAGCGGGTCCTGATCGATAGCGATGACGTCTTTATTGGTCAGGATGCGCAGAGTGTCGGCGTCCATAGCGGACAGGTCGTTACCGGCGATCAGCGGCGCGGCCAGCATGGCCCACAGCGAGAAATGCGATTCGTATTCGGTACTCGTCATGCCGCCATTGCCGACTTCGAGCATGTCGGGATCGTTCCAGCGGTTCGGGCCGGAATAGCGCCACAGGTCCAGCTGCTTGTCGAGGATGTTGACCATGCCGATCGAATAGCCCTTCTTCCCCTCCCAGGCGTCATAGATGTCGCCGGTGGTGCGCCACAGATGGCCGATGGGCGCGGCCCAGCGCTGCGGATAGTTGTCGCCCCACTCGCAGATCGACAGGACGATATCGCGCCCGGATTCACGCAGCGCCTTGGCCATGATCGTATAGGCCGCTTCGGCATCGCGCGTGCCCGTGTAGCACCAGTCGTATTTCAGATAATCGACGCCCCATCGGGCGTATTGGCGGGCGTCCTGAAACTCATGCCCGGCACTACCCGGACGGCCGCCGCAGGTCAGCGAACCCGCGTCGGAATAGAGGCCGAACTTCAGCCCCTTGCTATGGACATAGTCGATCAGGGCCTTCATGCCAGACGGAAAGCGCTCCAGATCGACCTGAATATTGCCGTCGGCATCGCGGCTTTTCTGCCAGCAATCGTCGATGACGATATACTGATAGCCCGCGTCCTTGAGGCCCGACGCCGCCATGGCATCGGCCTGCTTGCGCACGACGTCCTCAGTGATATTGCAGGCGTATTTGTTCCAGGAATTCCACCCCATCGGCGGGGCGGGCAGCAGATTGGGCTTGGGGGCCTCCAGCTTCAGAGTCTCGTGCGCCTGTGCGGTGACCACACCGCCCCCCATACACAGCCCCACACTCAGGCCAGCGGCCAGCAACCAGGCGGTCGTTTTCATTTTCAGCTCCCTCTATTGTTTTTGACCATTAAATATATCAATTTTATTTAATCAAGCGCTTTTGTGTGACAATACCAAATCACAGGCGAAAACGATACAGGACGATGCCGCTGGTGGTCGCCACATTGAGGCTGTCGAAGCCGCCGTGCATGTCGATGCGCACGGTCTGACACGCCGCCATAAGCGCCGCCGGCAGGCCCGGCCCTTCGGCCCCGAACAGCACGGCGGTACGCGGCGCGGGCGTAACCTCTTCCAAAGTCACGGCCCCGGACGGGCTTAGGGCATAGGCCGTCAGGCCCAGCCCCGTCAGCGTGCCCACCATATCGTCCGTGCGATAATGCGGCACCTCCAGCGCGCCGCCGACGCTGACGCGGATCGCCTTGCGGTACAGGGGATCGCAGCAGGTGGTATCGAGCAGCACCCCATCGACGCCAAAGGCCGCCGCGTTGCGCATCAGCCCGCCCATATTGTCGGTATTGGCGATGCCGTGCAGGGCCAGAACGCGCGCCGTAGTGCCACTGACCCGCTCGGCGAGCGATTGTTTCGGGGCATAGCGCCCCAGCGCCAGATAGCCGCGATGGATGGGAAAGCCCGCCACCTGATCCATTACCCCTTGCGGCACCATATAGACCGGCGCGTCGGGCAAGGACGCCAGACCACCCAGTCGCTCCGGCGTCGTCAGGACACTGACCGTTTCGGCCACCGGCGAGGTGAACAGACGCTCCAACACCACCTTGCCCTCGGCCATAAACAGGCCCTGCCGACCCGTCAGATCACGGTCCTTCACATCACGATACAGCTCAAGGCGGGGGTCGTCGGGGTCGGTTATCTCAAACAGCATGGGTCACAGGCGCGGCAGAGTCGGCGGGATGGCGGATATCGGGCTTTAAGACCTTATCCGGCGTCGCGCCACCCTCTTCGATCCGCGCCCGCGTTTTGGGCAGGGCTTCGGGGTAGTGGGTGTTGAGGAAGGCGATCATGTTTTCGCGCACATAGCAGCGCAGGTCGAAGGCGGTCGGAGAATCGGCCGCGCTGACCAGAATGCGGATCTTGACCACCTGCGGATGGGCCTCGGTCAGTTGCACCACCTGCACCTGCCCGTCCCACAGGTCGGTGCGCGCCAGAAGGTCCGTAAGGTGAGCGCGCAAGGCCTCCACCGGCACGCTGTAGTCGGTATAAAGCTCCACCGTGCCGATCAGGCTGGCCGAGGTGCGCGTCCAGTTCTGAAACGGTTTTTCGATGAAATAGCTGATGGGCAGGACCAGCCGCCGCAGGTCCCACAGGCGCACCACCACATAGGTCAGGGTGATTTCCTCGATCCAGCCCCACTCGTTTTCGACCACCACAGCGTCTTCCAGCCGGATGGGCTGGGTCAGGGCGATCTGGATGCCAGCCAGCAGATTGCCCAGTGTCTTCTGCGCCGCAAAGCCGATGACGATACCCGCCACCCCGGCCGAGGCGAGAAGACTGACACCCAGACCACGCAACTCATCGAACAGCAGGAAGATGGCCGCCAGCGTCAGCAGGACCAGCAGAAAGGTCGCCAGCCGCCGCGCCAGAGTGATCTGCGTATGGACGCGCCGCGCCTTGAGATTGTCCTTCACCGTGATGTCGTAGCGCCGCGACACGCTGGCCGTGACGATGTCGATGCCGCACAGGGCCAGCCAGTAGATGAGCAGGATGGTCAGGAATTTGGTGAGCGTTACAAAGGCTTCAACGTGCACCACGTCCGGCCAGACCACGCGCACGGAAATCGCCGCCGCCAGCAAAGGCCACACCGTGTAGAGCGGCTTTTTCAGCCGGTTGACGTCAAAGCGATAGAGCGCCTTCAGATGCCGTCTGGCCCGCCAGCGCGCCACCCCCATGATCACGAAGGCAACGGCCAGCGCCGCGACACAGGCGGCAAGCGCCACACTGACCACCCCGACCCATATGGGCAGGCCCGTGAAGGCTTCCCGGATATCAAAGCGCATAGGGTCATCCTCTGAGGCTCGACAAACGCCCGAAATTGTGATCACAATTTGGGCACGACCGGATGGAGGGTTGCCAAAACCGCGCGACCCGCGCCATCATGATCGCACCCAACCGGGGCCCGGATCAAAAATCCATTCGCCAGTCTCTGCCGTCAGGGCCTCATTCCACAGGTGACCCATGAAATCGAAGTCCAAACGTCCGCAAACCGGCTTTTCCAAGCGCGGGGCCGCCGACGTCTCCGAAGCCGCCGGCTGGCTGGCCGAGCAGAATATCGAAGAGATCGAGTGCATGGTCCCCGACCTGGCCGGGGTGGCGCGCGGCAAGATCATGCCGGTGCGCAAATTCCTGACCACGGCGGCGATGAACCTGCCCCTGTCGATCTTCTATCAGACCATTACCGGTGACTTCCCCGATCTGGAGGGCATTGTCGGCACGGTGCAGTCGGATACCGACATCTTCCTGCGCCCGGATTTTCGCACCCTGGCCGCGGTGCCGTGGGCGACCGATCCGACGGCGCAGATCATCCACGACGCCTTCCATCCTGATGGCCGACCGGTCGAGGAAAGCCCGCGTCAGGTGCTGCGTCGCGTCATTAGCCTCTATCACGAAAAGGGCTGGAAGCCGGTCATCGCGCCGGAACTGGAATTCTACCTCGTCGAAAAGAATATTGACCCGGACTATGCGCTGAAACCGCCGGTGGGCCGCTCAGGCCGCCCGGAAACCGGGCGTCAGGGCTATTCCATCTCGGCGGTCAATGAATTCGACGGCCTGTTCGAGGACATGTACGAATATTCCGAGGCGCAAGGGTTAGAGATCGACACCCTGATCCACGAATCGGGCGTGGCGCAAATGGAGATCAACCTGCGCCACGGCGATCCGCTGGAGCTGGCCGATCAGGTCTTTATGTTCAAGCGCACCATCAAGGAAACAGCGCTGGAGCACGACATCTACGCCACCTTCATGGCCAAGCCGATGGCCATGGAGCCGGGCTCGGCCATGCACATCCACCAGTCGATCGTGGACGGCAGCGGGCGCAACCTGTTTTCTGACCCCAAAACCGGTGAGCCGACCGACCTTTTCTTCAGCTTCATCGCCGGTCAGCAGACCTATATGCCCGCCGCCGTGTCGCTGCTGGCGCCCTATGTCAACTCCTACCGCCGCCTGTCCAAGGGCTCCGGCGCCCCGGTCAATACGCACTGGGGCTTCGATAACCGCACGGCCGGCCTGCGCGTGCCGCCGTCGGACGCCGACAATCGCCGTCTGGAAAACCGCCTGCCCTCGTCGGATGCCAACCCTTATCTGGCCATAGCGGCGGTGCTGGCCTGCGGCTATCTGGGCATGGTCGAAGGCCTGAAACCCTCCGCGCCGGTCGATACAGACGTGTCGAACGACCCGTCGGCCGAACTGCCCTATTCGCTGATTCAGTCGGTGATCAAGCTGGAGCGCTCGGAGGCGCTGAACGCCATTTTGGGCCCGGCCTTTGTGACCGCCTATGCCCGCGTCAAGCACCATGAATATGAGACCTTCATGCGCACCATCAGCCCGTGGGAGCGTGAGTTCCTGCTGCTGAATGTGTGATGGCAACCGCTCGCAACACCGGACACCCCGAAGGCTGCTGGTACGCCGATACGGCGGGCCGGCTGAACCGGCCTGCCTTTGCCGGTGAGGCCGATACGGATGTGGCGATTATCGGCGGCGGCTATACGGGCTCAGGCGCGGCGCTGGAACTGGCCCGCAAAGGCGTCTCCGTGACCCTGCTGGAAGCCGCGGAGATCGGCTCAGGCGCGTCCGGACGCAATGGCGGGCAACTGCACACCGGTCAGCGCGTCGATCCGCAAACGCTCGAAAGCCAACTGGGGGCCGATGCGGCGCGCGAACTGTGGGACATGGCCGAAACCGCCAAGGCGCACCTGAAAGAGTTGATTGCCACGCACGCGATCGACTGCGACCTGCGCCCCGGCCTGATACACGCCTGGCACCGCCCGCGCTTTGCCGACGAAGACCGCGCCTATGCCGACTTCGTGTCGCGCCGCTACGGCTATGATCAGGTACGGTTCATGGATAAGGTTGAGGTCGCCGCCGAACTGGGCACCGAGGTCTATCATGGCGGCACGTTTGACGCGGGCGGCGGGCATCTGCACCCGCTGAAACTGGCGCAGGGGCTGGCGAAAGCTGCCATGTCGGCGGGGGCCCGCCTTTATGAGCACAGCCGCGTCAAACGCTATGAGACGACGGCGGACGGCGTGACGCTGACCCTCAACAACGGACGGCTGCGGGCGCGCAAGCTGCTTATCTGCGGCAATGGCTATATGCCGGGGCTCGATGCCGATATCGACGCGCACGTGCTGCCCATCAATAATTTCATCCTGACCACCGCCCCCCTGCCCGACGATCTGATCCTGCGCAGCAACTACGCCGCGGCGGATTCGCGTTTCGTAGTCAATTACTGGCGCAAGACGCCGGACAACCGCCTGCTGTTTGGTGGCGGCGAAAACTATACGCCGTGGTTCCCCAAGGATATCCGCGCCTTTGTCCGCCGCAACATGCTGAAGGTCTATCCGCAACTGGCGGACATCGAGATCACCCACGGCTGGGGCGGCACTCTCGCTATCACGCTGAGCCGCTCCCCCTATGTGCGCCAGTTGTCACCCCACGTCTGGGTCAGCGCGGGTTACAGCGGTCAGGGGGTGGTTCTGGCCCCCTACTTCGGGACGCTGCTGGCGCGCGCCGTGACGGGTGACGCGCGTGAGGCGGAGCTTTTGATGCAGTTGCGCACGCCGCCCTTTCCCGGCGGAAAGTGCCTGCGCACGCCCGCCATGATTGCAGGCTTAAGCTGGTACGCCTTAAGGGACAGGCTGTAAGGACGTACCCCTGCCCAAAATATCATTTTTGGCCGTAGATTATATACAATTTGCGATGGTTGACCTTGAAACCATTCCCAAACCCTTGTTTTCTTTTGTCCGCACTGGAGACAAGGGTGATTCGTGGACGCATTTTCAACCGCCAGCACGTCCGCCCCTGCGCACGACGCGGGCGAAGCGGTTTCGGTCAATGACATTATCGAACGCACGGCGCGGGCGCGCGACCTGACCCAGCATAAGGTGCGCGACATTCGTCAGGTGACCAACACCCTGCGGATTCTGGCGCTCAATGCCCTCATCGAGGCGCGCCGTGCCGGTGAGATGGGCGCGGGTTTCGGCGTCGTCGCCGATGAGGTACGCAACATCTCCACCCAGGTCGAGGGCCTGTCTTCGTCACTGGCCTCCGAACTGGGCGGTGAGATCGAGGCGCTGGAAAAGCTGACACGTGATATGGCGCGGCAGGCGCAGGGGGCGCGCCTGACCGATCTGGCGCTCAATGCCATCGAGCTGATCGACCGCAACCTCTATGAGCGCACCTGCGATGTGCGCTGGTGGGCCACCGACTCCGCCGTGTGGGAGGCGGCCTCCAACCCGACAAAGGATAGCTGTCATTACGCTTCGTCGCGTCTGGGGGTCATTCTTGACGCCTACACCGTCTATATCGACCTGTGGCTGTGCGATCTGAAGGGTAACATTCTGGCCAATGGTCGCCCGGACCGTTTCCATGCGGCGGGTCAGAACGTTGCCTCGCGCGACTGGTTCCAGAAAGCGCTGAGCCTGCACAGCGGTAATGATTTCGCCGTCGCCGACATCACGACCGAACCCTTGCTGAAGGGGGCGCAGGTCGCGTCTTACGCCACCGGCGTGCGCGTGGGTGGTCAGGCAGACGGCGAACTGATCGGCATTCTAGGCGTGCATTTCGACTGGCAGCCACAGGCGGAAACCATCGTCAAGGGCGTGCGCCTGAGCGAGGCGGAGAAACGCCGCACACGCGTCCTGCTGACGGATGCGCAGGGTCTGATCATCGCCGCTTCGGATGGCCGGGGCACACTAAGCGAACGGGTCAGGCTCGATACACAAGGCCGCGCCTCCGGCCACGCCCTGGACTCTAGCGAGCGACTGGTGGCTTTTCACCGCACGCCCGGTTACGAAACCTATGCCGGGCTGGGCTGGTACGGAGTGATTATTCAGGAGGCTTAGGTCGCGCTCAGCTCCAGAAGCGGAAACGCGCAAAGGCGGGCGACACTGCGCTCAGATCGAGCCCCAGCGTCCCGGCCACTACGGCCATGAGGGCGTGGATCAACGGAAAGCCGAAGAAGAAGATCGCCAGCACGGCCAGCAGGCTGATCCACGGCAGGCGCTCCAGTCGCTCGGCCATGTCACGCAGCGGCTGGGGCAGCAGCGGCGTGATCACACCAAAACCGTCAAAGCCCGGAACGGGCAGCAGGTTGAGCACGAAGGCCATCAGGTTGAAAAAGGTCAGCAGGATCAGGGCCTGTGCGAAGACCTCCGGTGCCGCCTGCGCGAAGGCCACCTGCGCCGCGCCGTAGCTGATGAGGGCGCAGATCAGGCTCATCAACGGACCGGCCAGCGAGATCAGAGACGACTGCCAGCGGTGCCGGATCAGGTCGGGCCGGGTCAGCACCGCCGCCCCCGGCAGGGCAATACCGCCCAGCACCAGGATCAGTACCGGCAGGACGATACTGTTGGGGCCGTTGATATAGACCAGCGGATCAAGCGTCAGATAGCCGCGTGCCTTAACCGAATAGTCGCCAAAGGCCGCAGCCGTCGCGGCGTGGCCGAACTCATGCAGGCACAGACCGATGATCCAGCCCAGCAGCACAAAGCCGAAGGTGGCCAGTCCCGCGACCTCCGGCCGCATCCACAGGACCAGCCCGCTGGCGGCAAAAAGGGCCAGTAAGACGATAAAGTTGAGCGGTGTGGCCGTGCGATTTTCAAGTTCCATGGTGGCTTAATGGCAGACACATCGTTTCAGCGCAATTGGCTGCGGACGACGGGCACACGTCAGCGGATTCCCATTGCAATCCGGGGGCGATCCGTGCGCGTATAAACCAAGTTGAAAACACAGGAAAAAGACATGCGGCTCGCCCTCACCTTTACGGCCCTCGCCCTCAGCCTGACCGCCTGCGCCAGCGCGCCGGATGGCCATGTCTCCAGCCTGTCTTCGACCGAACAACTGACGCCGGGCAAGAGCGGGCGGACCACAACGCGCGAATACCGCGATACGGCGGCGCTCAATCAGGTGAAGCGCGTCTATCTGCACCCCACCCGCTTGGCGACCGGCAAAACCACGCGCTACACGCTGAAAGACAATGAAAAGACGCTGGTGCTGACCGAGGTCGAAGCGCAGCTCTGTTTCGAACTGGCCGAGCGTTATGAGATGGTCAGTGACCGCGCACAAAGCGATGCCGAGGTCCATTCGGCGGTGACGTGGTTTGAGCCGACCGGCACCGCCGGCTCAGGTGCGGCCGCTGTCGCCAACTTCTTCATTCCGGGCCCCTTGGGCGTTCGCCTGCCGGGGACACTGGGTGGTCTGGGGGCCGAGGCGGAAATGACGGTCAAGGACCGTCAGGTCGCCGCTATCGTCTGGGCGCGTCAGGCGCAGGCTCTGGGCACCGACTCCCCGTCCCTGTCGCGGCTGGGTGACGCGCTGCAATTTGCCGAACCGTTCGGTGACGATGCGGCGCGCGTCATGTCGCCGGAGCCCTTGCCGCCCAGCCGCAGCTATACGTCGGCAACCGACCCTTGCGCGGCCTATGGCGGGCGGATCAACGAAACGGGCTTTATTATCGACCGTGTGACCGGCCTGTATGTTCCGGCCACGCGCCCGCAGAAGACGCCTGAAAAAGCCCCCGGCACGACGCCGGAGGCTCAGAAGGATTAGGCTGTGATGAGGAATTAACCTGAGCGTTCTTCCTCCTCCCCATTTTATGGCGAGGTGCCGAGTTTACGAGGCGGAGGGGTATCTTTACACGGGTTTATCCCCCTCCGTCAGCTTCGCTTCGCTCGCTGCCACCTCCCCACTTCGTAGGGAGGAGAAGCCGCGTTAAATCTTAAATCATCACCAGGCTAGTTATTGCCACCGATCAGGTCGCCAAGGCCGCCCAGTACCGAGCCTTCACCGCGGTTCTGACCACCGCCCTGCGCGGCCGCCAGCACGCGACCGGCCAAACGTGAGAAGGGCAGCGACTGTATCCACACCTTGCCCGGCCCGGTCAGTTGCGCAAAGAAGACGCCTTCGCCGCCGAACAGCATCGACTTGACGCCGCCCGCCTGCACCAGGTCGAAATCGACCGTATCGGTAAAGGCCGCCACGCAGCCCGTGTCGATATGAAGCTGCTCACCGGGGGCCAGCGTGCGTTCAATGACCGCGCCGCCAAACTGCACAAAGACCCAGCCATCGCCTTCCAGCTTCTGCATGATGAAGCCTTCGCCACCAAACAGGCCGGTCATCACCTTGCGCTGAAAAGCGATGCCCAGTGACACGCCCTTGGCCGCCGCCAGAAACGAGTCCTTCTGACAGATCAGGCGACCGCCGACGTCCGACAACTTGATAGGGATGATAGAGCCAGGCACCGGGGCGGAAAACGCCACCCGCGCCTTGCCGTGGCCATTGTGGGTGAAGACGGTGGTGAACAGGCTTTCACCGGAAATCAGGCGCTTGCCCGCACCCAGCAGCGCGCCCATAAAGCCCTTCTGCTGACCCGATCCGTCGCCAAACACCGTGGTCATGCCGACGCTGGCATCCTTCCACACCATGCCGCCGGCTTCAGCGATAGCGCTTTCGCCGGGATCGAGTTCGATCTCGACGAATTGCAATTCTTCGCCCTTGATCTCGAAGTCGATGTCGTCGGCCACCCCGGCCTGACGATGGTGGGTGGTGGGAACGGACGCATTGCCGAACATGGGTATCTCCTGTGACTGACCCAGAAGATGTAGCGTGCGCGGGCGCAAAAGGAAGACCGGTTTTCGTTAAAAATCGGACAGGTAGCGCCGCATCCCCAACGCAACCGATTCCACACCTACTGCGCCAGATGTACGCGCACGTCTTTCCAGTGGGTTTTGAAGAACCACACCCGCCCGCCCTGCTTGACGACAGCCAGTTCGCCGTCCGACGTCCAGCGCAGCTTCACTTCGGTCCCGGCTTCAAAGGCCGACACGGCGGGCGCTTCGGCGCTATCGCCCGAATTATGCACCACCAGACGCAGATCGGGCTGACCGCCAAGGCAGGACACCTGCCGCACCTCGGCCACACGACCACCGCTGGGGGAGATGGTCCGGTCCACAAAGCTGGAGCTACAGACCGGGGCCGCCCCGCGCTCGTACAGCGCATAGCCCCAGAAGACGGCCCCCACCAGAGCCAGCGACGCCGCTATACCGGCGAACCAGTACCAATGATGGCGTTCCTTGGCATAAACATATCCGTGGGGGTGGCGCAATTCGTCATAGGCGCCGACCTTCATATGCAGTTCCTGCTCCGATACGGTACGCAGAGGTTCACCTGCGGGCATCGTCATTTCCTCCGGGCGTTAAGCTGCCCCTGTGGATAAGTTTGCGCCCGGAAGTTTACCAATGGGTAAAGAGGGTAAGGCTCTCAGCTATGTGACATTCCCCCTTGCTCCCCTGCGCCCGTTCCTCTAAATTCCGGGCATCGTTCACCGGGGTGTCCGCGCGCAAGCGGGCTGAGAATCGGACCAGCGTCCGTAAACCCGCCGAACCTGATCCGGGTCATGCCGGCGAAGGGAGTGAGTAAGCCTCTGGCGTCCGCGTTCCGCTGACAACCCGCCATCTGGCCAGACACCTGACGCGCATGATCCCTTTATTGACACGCCTGCACACCACAGGCTCAGAAAGGGATTATCAAATGAACAAGCCTATCAAGGACTTACAGCCGATCAAGGTCGAAGCCTCGCCCTTCCCCGGCTCGAAAAAGGTCTATGAACCCGGCGTTCTCTTCCCCGACCTGCGCGTGCCGTTCCGCGAAGTCGCCCTGCAAAAAGAGGCCAATGAGCCGCCGGTCAGCCTGTACGATTCGACAGGTCCCTACACCGAGGAAGGCTTTGTGCCTCAGATCGACAAGGGCCTGCCGCGCGTGCGCGAAAAGCTGGTACTCGATCGCGGCGACGTCGAATTTATCGAGGGCCGCAAGGTCAAGCCGGAAGACAATGGCAATGTCTCGGCCGAGCGTCTGGCGCCGGAATTCCCCAACCTGCCCAAGGTGATGCGCGGCAAGCCCGGCCATAAGGTGACGCAGCTCGAATACGCCCGCGCCGGCATCATCACCGCCGAGATGGAATATATCGCTATCCGCGAAAACATCCGCCGCAAGCAGGACGCCGAAGTCATCCGCGATGGCGAAGACTTCGGGGCCTCCATCCCCGACTTCATCACGCCGGAATTTGTCCGTGACGAAGTGGCCCGCGGCCGCGCCGTCATCCCGGCCAATATCAACCACGCCGAAGTCGAGCCGATGATCATTGGCCGCAACTTTCTGGTGAAGATCAACGCCAATATCGGCAATTCCGCCGTCACCTCCTCGATGGAGGAAGAGGTGGACAAGATGGTGTGGGCGATCCGCTGGGGCGCCGACAACGTCATGGACCTTTCGACCGGCCGCAACATCCACAATATCCGCGAATGGATCCTGCGCAATTCGCCCAACCCTATCGGCACCGTGCCCATCTATCAGGCGCTGGAAAAGGTCAACGGTGTCGCCGAAGACCTGACCTGGGAAGTCTATCGCGACACCCTGATCGAGCAGGCGCAGCAGGGCGTGGACTATTTCACCATCCATGCGGGCGTGCGCCTTGCCTATGTCCACCTGACGGCCAATCGCGTCACCGGCATCGTGTCGCGCGGCGGCTCGATCATGGCCAAGTGGTGTCTGGCCCACCATAAGGAAAACTTCCTCTACACCCACTTTGAGGAAATCTGTGACATCATGCGCGAGTACGATGTCACCTTCTCACTGGGTGACGGCTTGCGTCCCGGCTCGATCGCCGACGCCAATGACCGCGCACAGTTCGCCGAGCTGGAGACGTTGGGCGAACTGACCAAGGTGGCGTGGGCCAAGGGCTGTCAGGTGATGATCGAAGGCCCCGGCCACGTGCCGATGCACAAGATCAAGGCCAATATGGACAAGCAGCTGGCCACCTGCGGCGAAGCGCCCTTCTATACGCTTGGGCCACTAACCACCGACATCGCGCCGGGTTACGATCACATCACCTCCGGCATCGGGGCGGCCATGATCGGCTGGTTCGGCACGGCCATGCTGTGCTACGTCACACCGAAGGAGCATCTGGGCCTGCCCGACCGCAACGACGTGAAAACGGGTGTCATCACCTATAAGATCGCCGCCCACGCCGCCGACCTCGCCAAGGGCCACCCCGCCGCCCGCGCCTGGGACGATGCGCTGAGCCGCGCGCGTTTCGACTTCCGCTGGGAGGATCAGTTCAATCTGGGCCTCGATCCGGATACGGCCCGCGCCTTTCACGATGAGACCCTGCCGAAAGAGGCGCACAAGACGGCGCACTTCTGCTCGATGTGCGGGCCGAAATTCTGCTCGATGAAGATCACGCAGGAGGTCCGCGACTACGCCGCCAACATGACCGACAACGAAAAGGCAGACCTCGAAGCTGCGACGGGCATGGCGGAAATGTCTCAGAAGTTCAAGGATATGGGCTCAGAGGTCTATATCCCGGCCGAACCGGCGGAGTGATCCGAACAACGAAAAGAAAAAGGTCTTGGGGCCGGTTGGCCCCAAACCCCATAACCGGGCGCAGGTGGCAGCATCTGCGCCCTTTTCTTATACGGCCCGAGCCCCCCTCCGTCATCTTCGCTTGCGCTCAGATGCCACCTCCCCCGGCACGCCGGGGGAGTAGGTGTACCGAAGGCGTCGTAGCTGTGGGAGGGTTACCTGCATCAGACACGCCGGGGGAGTAGGTATGAGGAAGGACTTGCCTTAAACCTACTCCCCCAGTTTATTGGGGGAGGTGGACCGGCACCGACAGGTGCCGGGACGGTGGGGGGCTCGCAGCGGAAGGAGCATCAGGGACGGATTTTACGGCTTCAGACTCTTCGCTGACCGAAGCGCCATCGCTTTTTGACGCCCTGACGGGGCATAGGAAGGGCGGGCGGGGTCAGCCTTTAAGAAAGAGCACCGCATGACCCTCGATGACCGCTTTACGCACTTCGCCGCCGAAGCCGAAAAGACCGCCGAACGTCACCGCGCCCTTCAGCACGCCGTGGGTCAGGAACAGACCGCACCGGACGAAGACGCCGTGCCGCAGACCGGGGCGCGGCCCTATCCCGTGCCGCCCCTACCCGATCAGACTCTCGACAAGCCGGGTCAGGAAGCCGATCTTGAGCTGCAACCGATGTATGACGCCCCCTATTACAAGGGCTCGGACAAGCTGAAGGACAAGGTGGCGATCATCACCGGCGGCGATTCCGGTATCGGGCGCGCCGTAGCCGTGCTGTTTGCCCGCGAAGGGGCGGACGTCGCTATCGTCTATCTTAATGAGCACGAGGATGCGGAAAAAACCAAGGCGTTGATCGAGGCCGAAGGGCGCAAGGCCTTGCTGTTTTGCGGTGATGTCACCAATCGCGACTTCTGTTTCGCCGCGGTGGACGCCACCGTCGAAGCGTTTGGCCAACTGGACGTGCTGGTCAATAATGCGGCGTTTCAGATGCACGAGATGCAATTTGAAAAGCTCAGCCCCCAACACCTCGACACCACGCTGAAGACCAATCTCTACGGCTATGTCTATATGACCCAAGCGGCGCTGCGCCACATGCAGGCCGGGGCGGCCATCGTCAATTCCGGCTCGATCACTGGCATAGAGGGTTCAAAATCCATCGTCGATTATTCGATGAGCAAGGGCGGCATCCACGCCTTTACGCGCGCCTTGTCGGGGCAGTTGCTCGCCAAAAGCATCCGCGTCAACGCTGTGGCCCCCGGCCCCGTGTGGACGCCGCTGAACCCGGCGGAAAAGCCGTCGAAAGAGGTCGAACAGTTCGGCGCGCAAACCCCGATGAAGCGCCCGGCCCAGCCGGAGGAACTGGCCCCCGCCTATGTGTTTCTGGCGTCGAACCACTGCTCCAGCTACATTACGGGCGAAGTCCTGCCCGTCATCGGCGGCTATTGATATTGCCCCCCGCCCCTGCCACAGTCGGGCCATGTCCCGCCCCCATTCCCCGCTTCGCCGTCTGCGGCTGCTGAAAGGCCTCAAGCAAAGCCATCTGGCCGAGCTGATGGGCGTAACGCAGACGACGGTGTCGCGCTGGGAAAGCGGGGCTCTGGCCCTGCCGGATGATCAGTGGCAGCGGGCGCAGCGGCTTCTAGCCGACTCGGCGCAGGACGCCATCCTCAAGCGGCTGGTGGAAACGTCGCAGCTCAGCGTGCATCTGATCGACGACCGCACGCACGATCTGCTGGCGGTTTCACCGTCGCGCGAAGGCCTGTGGCGCGCTGAGCCGGGGGCGTTTCTGGGCAAGTCCCTGATCCGCTATGCCTCGGCGGAGATTCTGGCCGCCGAAGCGTCTCTGGAGGACTTGGGCTGGCGCGACGGTCACCTTAGCCGCATCGAGGTCGCTACCGGCCCCAATCACCACCCCATCATCCCCATCGTCCAAAGCCGCCTGATCTGGGAACGGCTTTTGCTGTCGGACGGACGCGCGACGCGGCTGGTGACGACGCTATAGCTCCAAGTCTCAAAAGAGACTTGGCAAGGCCGACCGGCCGCCCGAGTTTGCGAGGAGCCCCATCTTCACTTTCTGCCGGCGTCTGAGCTGAAAAAGACCGCATAAAATATGCGTTGATCGTTCACGTTCACGCCCGTATCGACACAGGCATGATCCGCATCGACTCGCATTGGCGTCCCATCCTGCTCCTGTGGTTTACCGGCGTGCTGGCCGCCGCCGCGCTGGGCAAGTTTGCCTCCCTGAGCCCGGTGATCTCCGCCGACCTTAAGCTGTCGCGCGTCGAAGCCGGCTGGCTGGTGTCGCTGATCGAGACCGGCGGGGCCAGCCTCGGCATCATCGCCGGTTTGCTGATTGCGCGATTAGGCAGTCGCAAGGCGCTGTTGTACGGCATGGGGTTACTGACCGCCGGTGGTCTAATCGGCGCGCTGATCCCCGGCCTGTGGACGCCGTTTGCCGCCCGCCTGATCGAAAGCGCCGGCTATCTTATGGTGGTCATTGCCGCACCGTCCTTGATCGCCACCGTCGCGCGGCCGCAGGATCAGGGGGCGGCGCTCACCCTGTGGAGCACCTTTGTTCCGGCCGGTTTTGCCATCGGCATGGGCCTCAGCGGCGTTCTGCTGCTGTTTACCGGCTGGCGCGCCGTGCTGGTCGTATGGGCGCTGCTGGCCGGGGCCGCCCTGTTCGCCGCTGCCCGCACCCCGGTGGTCGAGACGAAAAGCGACACCCGGCTCGTATGGCCCCCCCTGCCCGTCTGGCTGATGTGCGCCGGGTTTGGCTTCTACACCACCCTCTTTGTCGGCCTGATCGCCATGTTCCCGCTGTTCCTTACCGAACAGGGGCAGTCGCCATCGGTCGCGGCCACCGTTACCGGCCTCGCCTCCGCCGCCACCTTAGGCGGCGCGTGGGGCGCCGCGCAGGCCCTGCACCGCGGGGAGCGGGCGCGCTGGATCGCCTTATGCGCAGGTCTCCTGGTGCCCGCCGCTCTGGCCTGCCTGATCTTTATCGGCGGTCATGCGCTGTGGCTGGCGGGGCTGATTATCGCACTCAACGCTGTATCTGGCATAGGTTCCAGCCTCGTCTTCGCCCGCCTGCCGAATATGAGCCCCGGCTTGAACGCTGCCGCCGCCAATGGCGTGCTGACGCAGTTCGGGGCGGGCGGTTCGCTGATCGGCCCGCCGTTACTCGCAGCTATTGCCGGGCACTGGGGCTGGGCGGCGCTCGGCCCGGCGGTGGCCATAGGTTCTGTGGCCGCGCTAGGCCTGATGACCGCCGCTGAGTTCAGCCGTCGCGGCCAGTTAACCCATCGAGTCTGAAACGCCCCCTGACACACATAAAAATCGCATGAGGGCCTGAGCCTACCGTTCACAAGTGGCTTGACGCCTTCGACAACCGCCGGAATAACGGTCTCATGCACAGGGTCGAGGGCTTCTTCCAAAAGACAACACGCTGGTTCCGCCAACGGGAGGACCAGACGCTGTTTCGCTATGGCGTAGCTGTGGCCTTCTTTTCGGTGGCTCTGGGCCTGCGCTTTATAAGCGACCAGGCCCTGCCCCCCGGCTTTCCTTTCCTGACCTTTTTCCCGGCGGTCATGCTGACCGCGTGGCTGGTCGGCCTGTGGCCCGGCATCCTGTGCGCGCTGCTGAGCACTCTGGCCGCCTGGTTCTTTTTTATTCCTCCGGCCTTCAGCTTCGATCTCAGCCCGCCGGTACTGGTCGCACTGGCCTTCTTTATCGTCGTCTCCGGCGTCGATATTGCCGTGATCCACGGAATGCGGCGGGCTCAGGACAGGCTATCGGACGAGCGCAACACCAATGCCGCCTTGCTGGTGCATCAGAAGACGCTCTATGCCGAACTTCAGCACCGCATTGCCAATAATCTGGCCTTCGTGGCTAGTATGCTGACCCTGCAATCCAAGAAACTGGAAGCCAACCGCGAAGCCACCGACGCCCTGATCGATGCCCGGCTGCGTCTGGAAACCCTGTCGCGGATTCATCGCAAGCTGTATGATCCCGATAATGTCAATGTGCCGCTGCGCACCCTGCTGCGCGATATTGCCGAGGACGTGCTGCATACCCGCGACGGGCGCATCCGGCTGGAGGTCGAGGTCCCCGACATCACCCTGCCCGCCGAACAGGTGATGACCCTGTCGCTGTTTGTGGTGGAGGTGCTGACCAATTCGCTGAAACATGCCTTCAGCGGCGGTCACGGTGCGGTAACCATCCGGCTTGATGACACGAAACCCGACGTCTTTGTGTTGTCGATCCGCGATGACGGTCCGGGCCTGCCCAGCGGTTTCGACCTGTCGGCCTCCAAAAGTTTAGGAATGCGGATATTGCACAGCTTTGCCCGGACGCTGAAAGGCGATGTTGCCTTTACCAGCGACCGCGGCCTGAAGACCTGCCTGACCTTCGCCCGCGTGGCCTGAAAAAAACCCTCCGAAGTCGCTTCGGAGGGCTTTTCAACTAAAGCAGCGGAATGATTTATACAATCATTCCTCTCAAGCCGCCATTGAGACGGCGGCCAAGGTGGCGCAAGCCACCGCCCGGCGAGGGGCTAAACAAAAGCTAGATCATTATGATCATAATGATCTAGCGACGCTCGGGGATGACCGAGTCCACCGTGTCGTCTTCGTCGTTCCAGCGGCGGATCTGAAGCTCCGCCTCGTCCTGAGCGACGCCATAGCGTTCCTGAATTTTACCGGCCAGAAGTTTGCGGTCGCCTTCGATCTGATCGAGATCGTCATTGGTCAGCTTGCCCCAGGCTTTCTGAACGTGACCCTTGAGCTGCTCCCAGCTACCTTCGATACGATTGCGGTTCATGTCGTAACTCCTTTCGTTGAAGTCCGGAGTTTACGAAGGCGTATCTAAGGTTTCGCCGCGCCATGCCGCCCGGCTTATCAAAAGTCCGACAGGACGCTAACCCATACCCCCGTTAAAGCGCCGCACCAGTTCCGCATCCAGCTTCGACACCGCGTATTTTTGCCCCCCCACATTCCGTTTCCAAACCTCGTGGCTAATATGGCTTTCCCATGGCAACTGCACCAATAGCCTCCGGCGGACAGGGGCACAGCCCCTGTACCCGATTTAGGGAGCGCGAAACCTCTATCCTGCCTCCCCAGCTTGCTGGGGATCACGGATGATGGGTGATGTGCGCCGAAGGGCTTTGAACCACAGATTTCACAGGTGGCACAGATTGGCACTGCGCGCCCCTGCGCGACGCAGACACGGATAATCTGTGAGATCTGTGGTTTCTAAAAAATCTCGCGTAGCACTGCGCTGCATTTGATAGGTCAGGCGCGGACCTGCCACAGGCTCCCGTTCGTGATTTTTGTGTTTTTGGTGGCAAAAACCTCCCCCGCCTCACATCCGGGTCCGGGGTCAACTGACCCCGGAATCTTAGCCTTGCCTAAAATCAGTTCCGCCCGTCTTCCCTGCGCCGCAATTCCGGGATTAAACTCAGCGGCAATATGGCTTTGTTAAAGGTATCCCATGCGCGCCCTGCTCGTCTCCGCTGCCCTGCTGCTGACCGCCGCTCCGGTATGGGCCGAAGAAGCCCAACCGGCCTGCCCGTCGGAGCCGGTACTGACCGGGCCTTTCACCCACTGGAGGCACGCCACCCCGGTCAGGGCCACGGCAGAGGCCAGCGATGCCCCGGTTTTGAGCGTAGGCAAGCCGGTCAAGGTAACCCTGCTTGAGGCGACCCGCGTCACCTACAAACGCGCCCGTGCCACGCCGCCGACCGGCCCGACTTTCAGCGGCACACTGAGCCTCAGCGTAACCGAGGCCGGCACCTATGGCATTGCCGCCGGGGCTGGCCTGTGGATCGACGTGGTAAATGACGGCAAAGCGCTGAAATCGAGCAAGCACGGGCACGGACCGGATTGTTCCGGCATCCGTAAGATTGTCGATTTTGACCTTCAGCCGGGCACCTATGAGGTGCGGCTTATCGACAACAAGACGGCCGATGTGACCGTGATGGTACTGAAACGATGACGACAGGCCGCTGAAGTTCAGAATTACCGCCGGATAGACACGGATGACCGTCTTCGTCGGTCGCACAAATGAACTTGGCTTAGGCCCATGATTTTTTGAAGACCATTCGTGTCGCGGCCCGTTTTGCAGGCCGCATCCGTGTTTATCCGGGGTCAAAATCTTGGCTTATCAACGTATTGACACGCTTGAAACCTGAACTGACATAACAACGCCTTCCCTTGCGGTAAGGGAAAATACTTTCCGTTCACGTCAATTTTATGCTGGCGAAACGTATATTCCGGGATATGCTGAATCTTAAGGCGTCACCATAGACGTCATAAGGAACAGGGTATCCGGAGACGTTCCATGAACCTGATCGACAGGGCCAGGCGCGAATTCATTTTTCTGAAGCGGCTGTTGCGGTTGCTGCAAAACATCCGTGAGGTGGACTCCAAGTCCCCTGTGCTGGTTTGCGACGATCTCGAAGCCTCGGTGGATCGCCACGCCGCGCGCATCGCCCTGATGTTCGAGGGCAAGACCCTCACGTATTCCGAAATGGACGTGATGGCCAACCGCGTGGCCAACTGGGGGTTATCGCGCGGTCTGAAGCCCGGCGATACGGTGGCCGTCTTCCTGCCCAACCGGATGGAATACATCCCCATCTGGTACGGGTTGAGCAAGATCGGCGTCATTGCCGCGCTGATCAATAATGCCCTGACCGGACAAGGGCTGGCCCACTGCATCAATATCTCAACGGCCAGCCTGAGCATTGTCGATCCGGCCACCCTGCCCGCCTTCGCGGAGATTGAGGCCAGCCTGACCCGCCGTCAGGAGGTCTTTGTGCTCGATCTGGCGCAGAGCGACGAGACCGATTACCACCACTCCCTTACGCAGGCGCTGAAAGGCGTCAGCACGGTGCGTCCGGACCGCAAGATCCGGCAGGGCATGGTGGCCCACGACGCGGCACTGTACATCTATACCTCGGGCACGACCGGCCTGCCCAAGGCGGCCAAGATCACCCATGCCCGCGCCCAGCTCTATATGAAGGCCTTCCGCGGCGTGTCGCATATGAGCGAGGAAGACCGCCTGTATAACGCCCTGCCGCTATACCATTCGACCGGCGGCCTGTGCGGGGTGGGCGCGGCTCTGCTCAACGGCGGCTCGATGGTCATCAAGCGCAAATTTTCGGCCTCGGCCTTCTGGCCTGATGTGCGCAGCCTCAACTGCACCCACATCGTTTATATTGGGGAACTGTGCCGCTACCTCGTCAACGCGCCGGTGGCGGCCAATCCGGACGATGAGACCAAACACCGGCTGAAGGTCGCCTTCGGCAACGGCATGCGGCCGGAGGTGTGGACCGAGTTCAAGTCGCGCTTCAAGGTGCCGGTGATCATAGAGTTCTACGGTTCGACCGAAGGCAATGTGTCGCTGTTCAATTTTGACGGTCAGCCCGGCGCCATCGGCCGGGCGCCGGCCTACTTGCGCAACGCCTTCAATATCCGTCTGGTGCAGTTCGATGTCGAAAGCGAAACGCCGGTGCGCGGGGCGAACGGTCTGTGCATCGAGTGCAAGCCCGGCGAGGTCGGCGAAGCCATCGGCGCCATCGGCACCGATGCCCGCCACTTCTACACCGGCTATGCCGACAAGGCGGCGTCGGAAAAAAAGGTCATGCGCGACGTTTTCAAAACGGGCGACGCCTGGTTCCGTTCCGGCGACCTGATGAAGATGGACAAGGACGGCTATATCTACTTCGTGGACCGCATCGGCGACACCTTCCGCTTCAAAGGCGAGAACGTCTCGACCTCAGAGGTCAGCGAATGTTGCGCCCGGGCCGAAGGCGTCGATGAGGCCATCGTCTATGGCGTGCCCGTCCCGCACTATGACGGCAAGGCCGGAATGGTGTCGCTGATCACCGGCGAGGGCTTCTCGATCGAGGCCTTTGCGCAGCATGTGAACAGCCACCTGCCCGTCTATGCCCGGCCGCGCTTCGTGCGCCTGCTGCAAAATGCCGAAACCACCGGCACCTTCAAATACAAGAAGATGGACCTTGTGGTTGCCGGCTTCGATCCGGGTAAGGTAAGCGACCCGCTTTATGTGATGAAGACCGACGACAGCGGCTATAAGCCGATGACGGCAGAGTGCCTGAACCTGATTAACAGCGGCCAGTACCGGATGTAGATGTCCGTGTGGCTGACCTTGATCTCCCGCCGGATCAAGTCTAGCCTCCCGGCAAACACAAGACCGGGGCCTGAGACGCGTCCCAAACGAGACCATGCGTGCGTATCGCAGCGCAGACCGCGTCGCAGGTATACCACAGGGACAGGGACTGGCTATGAAGACGCTGATCTGGCTATGCGCGTGTCTGTGCGCGCTCGCCATGCCCGCACAGGCGGAAGGGTTCCTCAGGACCGAGGGTACACGCATCGTGGATGCGAAAGGCCAACCGGTAATTCTGCGCGGTATGGGGCTGGGCGGCTGGATGCTGCAAGAGGGCTATATGCTGGAATTGCCGCAGTTCGGCACCCAGAGCCGCATCCGGGCCGAAATAGAAGCGCTGATCGGGCCGGACAAGACGCAAGCCTTCTACACAGCCTGGCTCGATACTCACACCACCCGGGCCGATATCGACGCCATGAAGCGTTGGGGCTTCAACTCGGTTCGTTTGCCCATGCACTTCGCCCTGTTCACCCTTCCCGTGGACAAGGAGCCGGTGCCGGGTCAGGACACCTGGTTGGAGGACGGCTTTCGCCGCACGGACGCCCTGCTCGACTGGGCGAAGGCAAATGACCTCTATCTGATACTCGATCTGCACGCCGCGCCGGGCGGTCAGGGTAACGACATCAACATTTCCGACCGTGACCCGACCAAACCGTCACTGTGGCAGGACCCGGCGCATCAGGCCAAGATGGTCTCCCTTTGGCGGAAGCTGGCCGATCGTTATAAGGATGAGCCATATATTGCCGGATACGACATTCTGAATGAGCCCAACTGGGGCTTTGCAGACGCGTCGGACCGGAATGGCTGTCAGGAAAAGGGCAACGCGCCTTTGCGTGAGCTGATGGTGCGCACGACAAAGGCCATCCGCGAGGTCGATCAGCGGCACATCATCATTATCGAAGGCAATTGCTGGGGCAACAATTATGCGGGCGTGCTCGATGGCGGCCTGTGGGATCCCAACATGGTGCTGAGCTTCCACAAATACTGGAACTTTACGACGCGCGATACCCTGACGACTATTCTGACCCTGCGCGACAGGTATCAAGTGCCCGTGTGGCTGGGAGAGTCCGGTGAAAACGCCAACACCTGGTTTTCCGAAACCATCCGGCTGGTTGAAAGCGAAGGGATAGGCTGGGCGTGGTGGCCGCTGAAAAAGATCGGCTACAACAACCCCCTGCAAATCAAACCGAACGCCGGCTATCTCAAGTTGCTCGACTACTGGGCGGGTAAGGGGTCAAAGCCTTCCGCCGCAGAGGCGGAGGCCGCGCTGATGCAACTGGCGACACAGGATGTGGCCTACGCCCATAACCTGCACCGTCCGGACGTTGTCGACGCCCTGTTCCGTGCCGCACATTCAGACGAAAGCGTGCCGTTCCGATCGCATTACCTGCTCGCAAAAGGCGGCAGCCTCCCCGCGGCAGATTTCGATATGGGCCGCAACGGCATCGCTTATTGGGACACCACCGCCGCCAACCTGTACGTCTCAACGGGTGGAAAAGGCGTAACTTGGAACCCGCTACAGGCCTATCGCAATGACGGCGTGCAACTGGGGCAGGACAAGACCGGGCTCTATGTCACGCAGATGGTCGCGGGCGAGTGGCTGAAATACAGCTTCGTGGCCCAGCAGAGCGGGCGTTATACCCTTAGCCTTGACGCCGAAGGCGGTGTCTTTGACTTTTCGGTCAATGGCGGCCCGGCGGTTAAGGCCCCGGCCACTGTGCCACTGAAGGCCGGGTCCAACAGCGTGGTGGTGCGCATCGTCAAACCTGGGTCTAGGCTGCGTCGTCTGGTGTTTACAAAACGGTGAGGCTGATGCGGATGGTTGCCCCCCTAGGGCGTCGCCCCCACTTGCACGCAAAACCGCGCCGCTTCGCTTGAAGTGGCGCGGTTTATTTTTGTCTATGGCGTGGTTCAGTCGCGGCGCGACAACAGAAGCCCGATGACCACACCGGCGGCGGCGGCAATGGCCACCGAGGTACCGGGATGACGGCGGATCTGACGCCGCACAACCTTGGTCTTGTCCTCCGCCTCATCACGCGCCTCTTCCAAAATAACCTGAAGGCGGTCGATGCTGCCATTGATCTTGTCGCGGGTGTCCTGTGACACCTTCAGCTTGTCTTCGAGATATTCCAGCGCGTCGGTGATCGAGCGCGTGGTCTTTTCGGCAAGGGCTTCTGCAGGGGCTTTGTCGGCCATGAGCGGTCTCCTGTGGCTGGACTATAGATATAGGCTTTCCGTCGAAATATTGCATCCCACAAGAGGGTGAAAATACGGCAACCAAGATCAGGCTTCGGCAAAAAATAAGGCCCCGGTTTGCCCCGGGACCTTAGTCTTTTCTGATCTGTAAATGGAGATCAGTATTTGACGCGCAGAGTCACGCCGTAGGTACGCGGCTGGCCCATAAAGGCGTCGTAGGTGTTGGAGTCCAGCGCCTGGTTATAATAGGTGCCGTTGGGCTGCACCGTGGACTGGAAGCCGTTGCCTTGCAGCGGGGCGTTGATGACGACCTGCTTATAGGTTTCGTCGGTCAGGTTCTGCGCCCAGAATTCCAGCGTCCAGGCCTGATCCGGTGCCCCGATGCCGAAGCGGGCATTGAGCAGTGTATAGCCGTCCTGCATCTTGTACGGGATCAGGTCAGAGCCAGTATTGTATTCCGAGGAATATTTGGCGGCGATATTACCCGAAGCTCGCAGGTTTTCGGCGATATTGCCCGACCAGGTGACGGCCAGCGAGCCCGTCAATTCCGGGGCGAAGGACATACGCGCCCCCGGCAGAAGCGACAGTTGCGGGAAGCGCGCCGGGTTGGACAGATCGGACGCCTTGAAGCTGCCGTACTTGGTGTCGGCATAGGCGATACCGCCCTGCACCGACAGGCCACGGATCGGCGTGGACCAGTAGATGTCGGCATCGACGCCCTTCGACTTCAGTTCCGGGATCGACTCGACCACGAAGGCCGTACCGAGGAAGGTGTTGAGCTGGAAGTCCTGATAGGTTTGGTCAAAGGCGGTGATGTTGAACAGCAGCTTGTTGTTCATCATCGAGGTCTTCAGACCCAGTTCGTAGGAATCCACCGTCTCCGGCTTGAAGTAGAGCGTGGAATCCGGCGTGATACCGGTCTGGGCGCGGTCGAGGTTGTAGCCGCCGCCCTTATAGCCACGCGCATAAGAGGCGTAGGCCATGACATTTTCGTTGAAGCGATAGGCGCCCTTCAGCGTGCCCGACCACTCCTTCTCGGTCACTTCGTTGGAGACGCGACGGTTATTAAAGGCCGCATTGCCCCAGAAGGTACACATATTGCCGACCACGGTCGGACGGGCGGCCGCCGGGATGGTTGCCCAGGCCCCGACCGGGGCATTCCCCAGCAGGCCCGAGCGGCCCAGAGCCGACGCACAGCCGACGCCGCCATCGGAATTGGTGTAGATCGCCGTCATCTTCTTGGTTTCCTGCGTGTAGCGCAGGCCCAGAGTGACTTCAAACTGATCCGTAAACTTGTAACCATTGTTGGTGAACAGGGCGAGCGACTTCGACTCCTGCGTATAGTAGTCGAGCGCGCCCTGACCCGGCGTGTAGGAGGTGCCCGGCGCACGGCCCGTCAGGACCGAGACGGTCGGCGTCGTGGTGGGCAGGCCCAGCGCCTGAGCCAGCAGGATCGACAGATAGGTTTCGTACTGCGTGCCATAGACGTAGGAGTCGGTACGCTTCAGGTCTTCATCGGCATAGAAGGCCCCGACCAGCCAGTTCAGCTTGTCCGTCGCCCCCGCCAGACGCAGTTCCTGCGAGAAGGTGTCGAAATTGGCTTTGAAGTCGCCATTGTCGCGGCGATAGAGGATGTCGGCACCCGAATAGTCGATGTCCTGACCATTGGTGTTCTTCCACTTGCGCACGCCCGTGACTGAGGTCAGGGTCGAGTCAAGCCAGGCCAGCTTGATATTGGCTTCAACCGAGACACCGCCATCGGTGATCTGCTGCGTCGTCGGGCGGTTGGAATAGGCCAGACGCGCCTCAGGATTGGCGGTCGCCGCCACGCCGTTACCGGCGGCCAGCGTGTTGAGGGCGGCACCGGTCGGACCGGTGCGGGTCTGCACCGTGGCGCAGCAGTTTTCGTCGCGCTTCGAATAGTCGGCGATCACGCGGATCTTGTGGGCGCCCGGCGTGAACAGCAACTGCCCCCGAACTGTGTAGAAGTTCTGATCGGCGTCTTCCTTCAGGGTGCGCGGCCCGATGCCGGTATTGACGTCGTAGAAACCACCGCGCTCGCGCTTGGCCACGAACAGACGACCGGCGACAAGGTCTTCGGACAGCGGGCCGGTGATCGAGGCCGACACGCCCTTACCGTCATAGTTCGACACCGTGGCTTCGCCATCCATGCCGAATACGAAGGCCGGTTCCTTGGTGATGATGTTGATGACCCCGGCGGAGGTGTTCTTGCCAAACAGGGTGCCCTGCGGCCCCTTCAGCACTTCGATACGGCCGATTTCACCCAGATCGCCGAAGCCGACGCCGTTACGCGGGCGATAGACACCGTCGATCACCACGCCGACCGAAGATTCCATGCCGGGGTTGTCACCCACCGTACCGACGCCGCGGATACGGGCGGTGGTCAGGCTTTCGTTCTGGGTCGAGGTGACGGTCAGCCCGGGCGTCAGGACCTGCATGTCCTTGATGTCCTTCACGCCCGCATCCTGCAACAGTTTGGCCGACAGGGTGGTGACGACGATCGGCACGTCCTGCAGCGACTGTTCGCGCTTCTGCGCGGTGACGGTGATGACCTGCGGCTCTTCCTCGGTCTGGGCCTGAGCGTTCTGGGCCTGCGCCGCCGGGGTCAGGGCCGCAGCCGCACCTAACGCCATGACCATACCGGAACAGGTTACCATCAGTGTGCGGTTGAGGGAGAAGCGATTGTGAGTGTGTGCCTTTACGCGCATGTGTTTCCCCTAGGTCAATCAGGCCGCCCCTTCCCTTAAGGAAGGTTATCGCAAGGTAAACGGCGGTCCCTGTATTTGCCGGTTTTGTTTTTGACGTTGTTTTACGCAGACTCGCCCGAAGGTTTACTTCGCACGCACTGCTGCCCGTAATGATATGACACAAGTGTCAACAAAGACAATTTCAATTTCATCTCGCAACCGCACATGAAAAAACCGCGTAAGCCTTGCCATACAAGGCTTACGCGGCGTTAGCACTAGCACCACAGGCGGCAAAAAGGCCTGTAAATATTGACGGTTACGCAAACGTCAACTTGCCACACGCCTGCGTGACAAAACTATTGCGCCTGCACAGGCCGAAAGTAACGATCCCGTAATTACGCCGAGCTTTATGGCATTTTGGGCACTTTCCGCATGGTCAGCAAAGGCAAGAGCCCCCAGAAACAGGCTCATGGTGAAGCCGATTCCGCACAAAAGGCTGACGCCATAGAGCGCGCCCCAGCCGCTGTTTTCCGGCGCACGGGCGATTTTCAGGCGGATCGCCAGCCAGGCCAGACCGAAGACACCGACCTGTTTGCCGACAAACAGACCGAGCGCCACCCCCAGCATCCGCGGGTCACCCAGCGAGGCGAAGCTCATCCCCGCGAACGAAAAGCCCGACGCCACGAAGGCAAAGAAGGGCACGATACCGTAGGAAACCGGCGTATGCAGGTCGTGCATGAGGGTCTTCAAGAGGCTTTCTTCGCCGCGCGCCGGAGCGTCCAGCGTCACCATGAAGGCCGCCGCCACCGCCGTCAGAGATGTGGCCAGACCCGCCTTCAGGCTGAACGCCCAGGTCGCGATAAACAACACCAGATAGACGGCTTTCAGACCGCGCGCCTGATTCCGCAGGGCGTATTTGGCCAGCCCCATGATCACCAACAGACCAGCGATCCACAGGCACAGCAGCAGGTCGATGCCCGATGAATAGAAAAGGCCGATGACCAGCACCGCCCCCAGATCATCGACGATGGCGAGCGTCAGCAGGAAGACGCGCAGGCTGTCCGGCAAGCCCCGCCCCACCACCGCGAACACGGCCAGCGCGAAGGCGATGTCGGTCGCCATCGGCACGGACCAGCCGCGCAGATCGCCGCCGGGCAGGCCCGCATTCAGCGCCACATAGACCAGGGCCGGGGCCGCCATACCGCCGATCGCCCCCAATACCGGCAGGGCCAGCTTCTTCGGGTTCGACAGTTCGCCACGGAAAATCTCGTACTTGATCTCCAGCCCGACCACGAAAAAGAAGATGGCCATCAGGCCTTCCTTGGTCCATTTGAGCACCGACTTGTCTTCGACAAATGTGCCGATCTGCACCGGAATATGGGCGTTGATGAAGTCGAAATAGACCGCCGCCCACGGCGAATTGGCCCAGATGACGGCGATCAGGGCCGACAGCCCCAGAATAAAGCCAGCACCGGCTTCGGTTTTGAGAAATTCGAGGGTGAACTTCATCGGCGGTCTCCTTTTCCGCGGGCATGGTCAAAGGCCATGCGAGGGTTAAGTCCGGTCCGGACGGGTAAAATTGAATCGACTATTGCGAAAAACCGTAGCAAACCGGACGCCCTGTCCCAAGCAAAACCGGTCTGTCTCATGCCGATTTCCGCCCGATATCGCCCCGATCCGCGCCTCGCGGCCTCTGGCCTGCCGCTGGTCGATGCGGTGCGCGCCGCCGACTTTCCGCGGACGGTTTTAAGATACCGCAATGACCGCGCGGCGGCCTCGGTCTGCCTTGAGGGTTTGAGCGACGACGAATGGATCGCGCACTTCGGGCGTTTCACGTCCCTGCCCGACAATCAGGCCGAACCGCTGGCCCTGCGCTATCACGGTCATCAGTTCCGCCACTACAATCCCGACCTCGGTGACGGGCGCGGCTTCCTGTTTGCCCAGATGCGCGATGCGCGCGACCGCCTGCTCGATCTTGGCACCAAGGGCTCCGGTACGACGCCGTGGTCGCGCGGTGGCGACGGCCGCCTGACTCTGAAAGGCGGCGTGCGCGAAGTGCTGGCCACCGCGCTTCTGGAAGCGCTGGGGGTCAACACGTCGAAGAGTTTTTCGCTGATAGAAACGGGCGAATCCCTGCGCCGTTATGATGAACCGTCTCCGACACGGGCGGCGGTTCTGGTGCGCCTGTCGCATTCGCATATCCGCTTCGGCACATTCGAGCGCTTGGCCTATCTCAATGAAACCGAGGCCATGACGGCCTTGGTGCGCTATGTGGCCGACGTCTATTACTCGGACCTCGGCGATCATCAGGGGCAGGACCTGACGCACGCCCTGTTCGATGCCGTGGTGACGAAGACCGCGCACCTGACGACCCAGTGGATGTGCGCGGGCTTTGTGCACGGCGTGCTCAATACCGACAATATGAACATCACGGGAGAGAGTTTCGACTACGGCCCCTATCGCTTCCTGCCGCACTATGAGCCGGGGCTGGTGGCCGCCTATTTCGACGAAGGCGGGCTCTATGCCTATGCGCGGCAACCCGATGCGGTGTTCTGGAACCTGACGCAACTGGCGCGCTGCCTCAGCCTGATCGGCGACAGCCAACCGCTGATCGACAGCCTCAACGCCTTTTCCGAGCGCTATCAGACGGTCATGGCCACGCAGTTCTGCCGCCGACTGAATATCGCCCCGCAAGGCATGGAAACGGAGACGCCTCTGATGCAGGCGGCCTTCCGCATGTTGAGCGCCGCAAAAACGCCGGGCAGTTTTGAAGGGTTCTTCTTCGACTGGTTCGGCGGCTCGCTCAGCGAAGCCCGCGCCCTCAATGGTCCGCGCGCGGAGGTCTATACGCACCCCGACGCCGCCGACTTCAGGAGGCTGATCGGCAGCTATACGCCCGCCGATGCGGCAAAGCTCTCACATCCGCTGTTCGCCCAAGCCACCCCGGCAACCCTGCTTTACGATGAGATCGAAGCCTTGTGGAAACCCATAGTGGAAGACGACGACTGGTCGCTGTTGTATGAAAAGCTGGCGGAAATCGAGCGTTATCGCGAGGGGTTGGGGTTAAACGCCGAATAGATCCGGTCCGATATCGCGGGCCCCGTGAAGTATGCGGTCAATCAGTACATCCTCACCGTCCAGCATGTAAAATATCGAATAGGGTTTATAAACAGCCCTCCGGATATCACCGCCAGGGTGTTCGATCAAAGGGTGACCACGCGGCGCATCGACAAGACGCAAACAGGCCCGATGAATCTCGGTGACAAAGCTGACGGCCCGTCGCGGGTTATCCTGCGCGATGAAATCGGCAATGCCTTCGAGATCGCGCAATGCCTGCTCTGAAAAGCGGACTTTCATATGTTGGCATCAGCCGGAATCATCGCCTGATACTTGGTGATCAATCTTTCAAACGCCTCTTCGGCGTCCACATACCCGCTGTTGCGGCCCTCGTCGATCAGCGCTTTCAACTCGGCGATCTGGCGTTCGCGGGCCTGCTGCTTGTACTTCCAATCGCGCAGGGCGTCGCGCACCACCTCACTGGCCGAGGCGTATTCGCCGCTCTCGACGGCGTCGCGCACCATGGCCGCCATATCGGCAGTCAGGGCAATACTAACCTTTTCCACACGCGGCTTATCATCGGCCATGAGGCACCTCCGGTACGAACGAGTAGTAATTTATACCACCACTCACAGCACCGAACAATTGGTGATCTGGCTGAAGGCCTCCAGCGCGGCAAAGCCCACCACCGACGTGCCGTGACGATCCAGTTCCGGCGACCACACGGCAATGGCGGCCTGTCCCGGCACGATGGCGACGATGCCGCCGCCGACGCCGCTTTTGGCCGGCAAGCCGACGCGATAGGCAAACGACCCCACCGAATCGTACACGCCGCAGGTCAGCAGCAGGGCATTAAGTCGCCGCGCCTGCCGCGTCGGGAACACCGTCTCTTCGATGACCGGCGAAAACCCGCCCGCCGCCAGCGGCAGGGCCGCGCGTGCCAGATCGCGGCACGACAGGGTAATGGCGCATTGGCGGCAATAGGCCGCGATGACGGCTTCGACCTCATGATGCAGCGTGCCCGCCCCCTTCATCAGGTTGGCAATGGCGCGGTTCTTGTGCGCGGTGTCGATTTCCGAACGCGCCACGGCCTCATCTATGGTCAGGGCGCTCTGGCACAGGAAGCCCATATAGTCGCGCACCGTCAGGTCCGGCCGCCGCGTCCCTTTGAGCAGCATATCGACCACCGCCAGCGCCCCGGCATTGATAAACGGATTGCGCGGAAACCCCGCCTCGTGCTCAAGCTGCGACAGGTAGTTGAAGGGCGTCCCCGACGGCTCCTTGCCCACCCGCGTCCACACCTCATCGCCTATGCGATTGAGCGCAATCCCCAGCGCAAACAGCTTGGTGATCGACTGCGCCGAAAAGGGTTCATCGCCGTCGCCGACGACGTATTCCTGGCCATTTACAGTGCGCACCGCCATGCCGAACTTCTTCGGATCGACGCTTGCCAGTTCGGGGATATAGTCGGCCACCTGCCCCTTGCCGAATTGCGGCTTCACCGTCTTTTCGATCTGCGACAGGACTTCGGGCAGGGACAGTTCGTGTTTCATAAGCTCAACTTATGGCGAGTCGTAGGTTAGCCGCCCGTAAACACATAGTCCGCGACGCGACGCATCACTTCGCGCCTCTCGGCGTCCGATAAGCGCCCGCCACTTGTATAGATACAGACAATCTCAGGAGGCTCGTTCTCTGACCAGATAACGGCCACATCGTTGAGGGCCCCATTCGCTCCACGTCCTGTTTTGTCGGCTACGACGGCTTTGCGATTTTCGGGCACCCCGGCCCGAATGAGATCACGTCCGGTGGAAGCCTCAACCATCCAATGCTTGAGAAGCGAAACGGACGGCCCTGACAACACCTTCTCAAAAAAAACCTTTTGAAGCAGCAGAGCCATCGCCTTGGGGGTGGTGGTGTCGCGCAAATCATCCTTTTCATTGCTATTCAACCATGGCTCGTAGCGATCAAAGAGCGTCTCCGTGTCCCCCAAAGTACGGACAAAATCCGTCAACCCTTTTGGCCCGCCGATCAGGGGAAGGAGCAAATTCGCCGCTGAGTTGTCAGAGACAGACACAGCAGCGACGCAAAGCTCTGAGAGGGTCAGTTGCCCCTGCGCGAGATGGGCCTGAACCACGGGCGCATATTCCAGCACATCCTTTTTTGTGAATTTTACCAACTCGTCAAGTCGATGGAACCCACCGTCCACGGCTTTCAGAATGGCCGCCGCCAACACCCACTTAAAGGTCGAGCACATGGCAAAGTGCTCATCCCACCTGTACCCTCTTTCATTTTCAGCGGTATCTCGGTTGAGTTGGTAAACGCCAATGCGCTGTTTCGTCCGGGCCTCTAACTCTGCACACCATTCATCCAATGTTTTGAGACACGCGCACCCTTCGGAGGGAAAACTTACGCCACCGAAAAAGGTGAACCCCGCGCTTGCCGCAACGCCGATACTGCCAACACCGGCTAATCCTGCCAGAAGCTTTCGCCGATCACGCACAGCCCTTCCCCTCCCTAAAGGTTAGCCCCTCTCGGTCATACGAGAGGGGCCAATGAAGCCTATTGACCGGCCTTCGTATGTTCATCCAGCCAGTCAAACACCGTCCTGTGCCACTTCAGGGAGTTCTGCGGCTTCAGCACCCAGTGGTTTTCATCCGGGAAGCGCAGGAACTTTGACTTCACGCCATTCATCTGAAGCGCCGTGAAGGCACCGATCCCCTGTTCCGGGATGACGCGGAAGTCCTGATCGGAGTGGATGACCAGCATCGGCACCGACCAGTCCTTGGCGTGCAAAGCCGGGTTGAACTTGTCGTAGTTTTCTGGGTGATCGTAAACATTGCCGCCGTTTTCCCACTCCGAGAACCACAGTTCCTCAGTGGCGTAGCCCATCGAGCGGTTGTCAAACAGGCCGTCGTGATTGACGAGGCACCTCCACGGGGCCTTCCACTGCGAGGCGATCCAGTTGATCATGAAGCCGCCATAGGAGGCCCCCAGCGCACAGGCGCGATCCTGATCGAGGAAGCTGTATTTCGACAGGGCGTAGGCATAGCCCTTTTGCAGGTCTTCCAGCGGGCGGTCGCCCCAGTGCTGGCTGATGGCATCGGTAAAGGCCTGACCGTAGCCGGTCGAGCCGTGGAAGTCGATCATGATGACCGCATAGCCCGCCCCGGCATAGGCCTGCGGGTTCCAGCGATAGGACCAGCTTTCGCCGAACGAGCCTTGCGGCCCGCCGTGGATCAGAAAGGCCACCGGGTACTTTTTGCCTTCGACATAGTTGGCCGGTTTCAGGACGTACCCATGCACGGTTTCGTCATTCCACCCTTTGAACGCGAACTGTTCAAATGCCCCGAAGGCGCGGTTTTGCAGCACAGGGTCATTGAGGGTGGTCAGCGGGGTGGCCCCGTCATCAATCAGTTTGGCCCTTGGTTTGGAGACAAATAGTTGCGACGGATAATCCATGCCGCTTTTGATAAACACAAAGCGGTCCTTCAGCGGCGCGAAGGCGTCCATATGACCGCCCTTCGACAAGGGCGTCACCTTGCCCGAAGCGATTTCGACGCGGAACAGCGGCGTCTTACCGACATCGCCGGCGACGACGTAGAGGCTCTTGCCATCGGTCGCCCATTTCAGGCTGTCGGCCGAGCGGTCCCAGTCGGCGGCGATCTGTTTCGTTTCGCCGGTCGCCAAATTGCGCAGGAAAATTTCGAACTGATCGGCCTCAAAGCCCGGACGCTTCATGGCGCGATAGGCCAGCCACTTGCCGTCAGGCGACACCTCGGCCCCCGTATCCCAGGCCTTATTGGCCTCGGTCAGGTTGGTTTGTGTGGAAGGGGTGGCGATATCGACCTTATAGATGTCGAAATTGGTCGAACGCGGCTCGTCCTTGCCGGCAATACGCACCGAATAATAGACGGTCTTCCCATCGGGAGAGAAACTATATTCCGCCTCGTCACCGAACGGCTTGGATGGCACGTCACCATCAACGCCGGCGGTCAGCGATACAACAGCCCCGCCGCCCAGCGGCACGTAAAACAGGTGGTTGCGCGTGCCGTCGGCCCAGGTGTCCCAATGGCGCACGAACAGGCGGTCATAAATGACGCCGGTGGATTTGTCGGCCTTCTTTTCGGCCTGCCCCTTCAGCGTGCAGTCGATCTCTTCGGTCTTGCACGCCTCCTCGATGGCCAGCGACAGGACCAGCCCCTTACCGTCCGGTGACAGCTTATACGACCCGACATCGAGCGGCAGCTTGGTCACCTGCACTGCTTCGGCGTCGTTGAGGTCGGTCTTCCACACCTGCATCGAGCCCGAACGCGCCGACAGGAAATAGAGCGCGCCATCGGCGCCCCATTGCGGCGACAAGGCCCCGCCCTTCGACGCGGTGGTCAGTGCCTTTGAGGTGCCGGTCTTGAGGTCGCTCAGCCACAGGGAATTGACCCCCTTGGTCTTTTCGGCGTTCAGCGTGCGCACCTGAAAGGCCGCGTGGGTTTCCGCCTTATTCACCGTCAACCCTGACAGGCGCTGCATAGCCACAAGGTCGTCATAGGTGAAAGGTTGCTTGTCCTGCGCCTGAGCCGAAAGAGCAGGGAAAAGAAGCGCGGCGGCCAGACCAGCCGTGGCGAGAAGACGAGACTTCATAGGAAACCCGTTGGTTACAACAGAAAGGAAGCGTTGTTAGACCGCGCTTTCGCTGACCTGTCGAGTCCGCCCGCCGGAGTCCAGGTTAAAAATCGGTAATATTCCGGTGAGGCCTATTTCGAGGCGACCAGCAGTCGCGGCCAGTAGTCAGCGAACATGTACTGGCGGGTCGCATCGGCCGGAATGTCGAACTCAGACCCCTTGTACCAAGGCGTGCAGGTGCGTTGCGCCGGGTCGAGATTGCCCCATTGCAGCTTCGGGCACGGCTCGGTGGACGGATCGATCAGATTGTCAACCGCACGGATTTCACCGCGCGACGAGGCTAGTATGCCGGCTGTGCGAATCTTGGCGATCTGGTTGCCGCCGACAAAGCCCGTGCCGTCTTGGATATTGATGGCGATTTCGTTCGACAGGATCTTGTTGTCGATGACACGCAGGCGATTAAGGCTGGACGTCACCCCGTGTTCCGAATAGTCGATCAGTGACCGCGACAGCAGGGCCTCACCACCGCCCGACAGGTTCAGGGCCGACGCAAAGAATTCGATCCGCATATCATCCATGGACAGGATGGAGTCACCGGAGTCGAGCTTGACCTCCATGCCCACCGCGCCTTCGCCGCGCTCGAACCCGCGCCAATCCGCCAGTTGCTGTACCGTCACGCCCGACATCTGCGAGTCGCCGCTGAGCACCGCATAGACGCCACCCGCCGTCGAGGTAATCCCCGCCTGTTCGGCATAGAGCTGCGCCGAATTGACCGCCACGGCGACCGTGCGCGTCTTGGCCACCACAAAGGCCGACAAGAGATTGAGACGCCCGCCAGAGATATGCACCGCCGCCGAATCGCCTTCGTAACGCACCGTGGTGTTTTGCAGGGTCACTTCCGATCCGGAGCTGTAAATACAGGCCGACTGGCCCCCGCGGCGCGAGGCGATCAGCATGTTTTTCAGCACGACCTTGCTGGCCTGCGGGTTAATGCGCAGACAGGATTCGCCATCCGGGGCCACCAGCACCGGCATACGCGAGTCGGCGCTTTCGCCGATAATCGTCAGCGACTGATTGATCATCAGGCTGGCGACGCAGGAGCGGTTACGCGCCACAAGCTTCAGCACACCGCCCGGACGCATCCGGCGTACCGTATCTTCGACATAGGCCTGACGGGCCGTATCGCAATTGATGGTCGCGCTCCATTTCGAGCCGTAATAGCCGTACCGGTTGTACGGCTTATAATACTTGCCGTGGCAGGTCTTGAGCTGCGCATCCAGCAGCACGCCGAAACAGGGCCGGGTCAGGGCCTCGGTACGCGCGGCATTATAGCCCGGACCGTAGCTTGCCCCATAGCTGGTCGCCGTCTGCGCCGATGCGGCGGACGCGCCACCAAGCAGGGTCGCCAGAAGGAAGACGATCTGCGCGGTAAAGGTGACAAGAGAGCGCATGGTCATTTCCCTCACCGGCCCGGATTGGTCGAAATCTGGTTGAGAACGGCCTGCAGACGCGAGGCGGACGGACGGAACCCGGCAAGCGCCGAGTCGAGGCGCAGCACAACGGCCTGCGCCTTGTCCTGATCGGCAACGCCGCTCAGGCCCAGGGCGAAATAGGTGGACATGGCAAAACGCGCCTCGGCCGAGCCCTGCTTTTCAGCCTGCTGATACCAGTAGTAGGCGCGGGCGTAATCCGTCGGCACCCCCACCCCTTCGGAATACATGACCGCCAGCACCAGTTGCGCCTGCGATGAGCCATTGGTCGCCGCCAGTTGGATGGCGCGCACCTTATCCAGATTGGTCATACGCGACCCGTCGGGGCGGCCCAGAATGGCCCGCAGAGCCGACAGGGTCTGCGTCGGCACGCGACCCGCCGAATAGACCGCTTCGGTCGGACGTGAGGCACCCGAAACCTGAGCGATATCGGCATCGTTGGGGCCGACCGGATAGCGTTCCTGACCCGGATTGCCGTCACTGTCCGGCCCGGCCGCGACGCGCTGAACCGGGGCCGATCCCTGCGCCAGATCGAGATAGACCAGCGCGCGCCAGACGTGGATGAAGGGCAGTTCATCCATGCGCGACAGGGCGTATTCATAGGTATCGGTGCGCGGACGGCTCTCGTCGGAGTGCGGCACCCCCCCGGCGGGCGCTTCGGGCGGATAGAATTCGAACGGCGACACCCAGCGCTTGGCCTTGGCCTCGACAAAGGCCCCATAGCGGCTGCGTTCGGGCGCGGACTTCTCGAAGTCCTTAAGCATCACATAGGCCCCGACATCACCGGTTTCTGCCGCTTTATAATTATAAAGATAGGCATCGACATCGTTGCGCGGGAACAGGCTGATGACATTCGGACGGCCATCCACCGGATTGTGCATCATGGCGCGGACGGCTTCGCGGTTGTCAACGGGCTCGCCCATGGGGCCGTACTGATCGTCATAAAGACGACCCAGCGTGCGGAAGCCATCAGCCCCGAGTTGCGCCTGTATATAGATGACGCGGTCGCGCACCTTGTCGCGCTCGGAATTGTCCATGCGCGCCAACAGGGTTTCCAGCTTGCGATAGGCGACCGACCGTTCCACCGCCCGGCACTTATCAAAGCGCGAGGCCATCTGACCGTTTTTGAGTGTGCGGTTGATCGGCGCGAAGCCTTCGGGATTGGTCAGGGCCATGACCAGCCACACGGAGGCTTCGATCGGGTCTTCGAGATTCTTATCTGTGGCCCGCTCCGCCATGTAGCGGCTGGAGAGTTCAAGCTGCGAGAAGAAGTCATTGGCAAAGGCGTGCTTGCGGAAATAGCGGACCGCGCGTTCCTGCTCATTGAAACCGGCCCCGCCATTGTCGGCCATGGGCGGACGCGGGCAGCCGCTGATACCGCGCGGCCCTTCGCCACCACCGCCCAGCCAGTCCACGGAGACATCGCAGGCGCTCAGCGGCAGGCTCAGCGCCGCCGTCAGCATCACTGCTGCCGCTGCACGAAACGGCACGCGGTTCATCAGCTTCCGGCCGGTACGACGGGCGGTATGTTCACCGGCGCCGTTGCACCTCATGTCTTCGCTAATCGACATCACGCATCGCCCCGACATAAATGCCGGCAAAATTATGGTTAACAAATCTTGTGTTAGGGATCGTGCGACCTGTCAAGCGCCCCCATCCGGTCCATGTGCGATGCCGGCAAAGCGTTGCCGGATTGTCGCGGACCCTGACGATACCCAGATGGAAAACCCAACGACTGAGTGGTACGTCAACCCCCGTATAACGCCACGATGATAGCGTTAATTTCTACGCCTTGGCCAGAGAAAAGTGCTAAGAGCCGCCCATTCCGGGACACTTTTCCCTGCCCCGGAGACAAATTCCGCATCAGCCCTTTACGATTTCGCCCCTGAGGCGAGATTCAGTCGCTCACAGGTCGTCCATGCTTACCGCGTCACAGAAAAAAGAGATCTATCAGTCCCTTAAAAAAGAAATCCTGTCGGTGCTCGACAATGAGCCCAATCGGGTGGCGCGCATGGCAACCGTCGCCTGTCTGGGCGCTCAGGCCTTCGACACCTGGTTCTGGACCGGCTTCTATGTCGTGGATGAAACGAAGAAGGCGCAAGGCATAGATGAGCTGGTGGTGGGCCCTTATCAGGGCACACTCGGCTGTCTGCGCATTGATTTCAAACGCGGAGTCTGCGGCGCGGCGGCGCGCGAACGGACCACGCAGGTGGTGGCCGACGTGCACGCCTTTCCGGGGCACATCGCCTGCGACTCCCGCTCCAATTCCGAGATCGTCGTACCGGTCTTCGACGCGTCGGGCGCGCTGCTGGCGGTGTTCGATGTCGATTCGGAAAGCTATGGGGCCTTCGACGACACCGACCGCGAACAGCTCGAAGACCTGATGGCCGCCGTATTCGCGGTTTAAGGGACCACGCCAGAGCCTTCATCGGCCAAGTTGAACCCATGAGCCTTGTTTCGGAATGGCTCCGGGTTTTGTTGGGTCGTGCAATTTTCCGAAACGAAGCTCGGCAAAGCCAAAAGCAGTATCCACCTTATCGGATTACGCTTTAGAACCGGTCCATCTGCCTCAGCCAGTCCGGCAACTGAGGGGCGCCGGTCTGCACCCGCCGCGTCACCGCTTCGGGCCCCAGTTCGCGCACCTCGCCCGGCGTCATCTGAAACCGGCTGCGGAACGCGCGGGCAAACACTGCCCAGCCGGTAAAGCCGTTATCCTGTGCCACCTGCCCCATCGTCTTGTGGCGCAGCGCCGGATCGGCCAGTTGCGTGAAGGCCTGCTGCAACCGCCGTTCGCGGATATAGTCGCTGACCCCGCCCAGAGGGGTAAACAGGCGATAGAGCGAAGCGCGCGACAAGCCGAAATCGCGGCACAGGCGCGCCGGCCCCAGGCCGCTATCCCCCAGACGCGCCTCGATATGACGACGCACCCGCATAAGCTGGACACTGTGCAGGTGGCCGTCCGGGCCGCCGGAACCGCGATAGGGCGCACTGAGAGCGGTCAGAAGCTCAAGGGTCGCGCGCGTCACGACCGGAATTTCGTCAGCAGACAAGCCCGACGCCAGCCCCCACAACAGTCGGATGTGCTGCGCCATCATCTGCCCGGCGACGGTGTGGCCGGGAAGCACGACACCATGCAGCCCGTCCAGTTCCTGCGCCGACAGCGGCAGCAGGTTGCGCGGCAGGGCGAGGTTGAGATTGGTGCAGTCCGAGGTCTCCGAACGGAAGGTCCGCATCATATCGACGACACACACATCTCCCGGCCGCCCGGGCACCCCTTCGGCCCCGGCAAAGCGCAGGTCTCCGCCCTTTTCAATTACCTGCACCAGAATGACATCAAGCCCCAGCGCCGCCACCTTGCGCTGATCGCGGCTATAGACGAAATGGCCTCCGGTCATAAAGGCCTGTCCCACCAGCAGGCTGCCGATCTGGTAGGTCTTGATCCAGCCCTGAGTCCCCTCGCCCGCCTGGGTAACGCCTACGTCGAAAATAGGGTCGATCGCCTCGGCATAGGCCTTAAGTCCGTCGTCGCCGGGGATCAGATGGGTCCCGGCTTCGTAATAGGTAACTGAGACAGGTTCGGTCATGGCTAGGTATCGGCAACACTCGGAGGCAGGATATAACTCACTGACTTGGCGTCAGTAAAGTCAGGCAGGCCTATCACCCTCATGTCTCTCATTTATGACCATGCGTCTCAAAAGATGGCACACCTCTTGTCACACGCCGCACGCTGTTCTTTATAAAGCGCGCTGGCGTAGGCTGGCTTAAATCCTTTTTATCGCGCCCGAGACGGGCGTAGCAGACTCATATTTCGAAGGCGGGCGGGGCCAGGCGCAAGTCGGGTCGCCGCCCTATTCTTTTTCTCTTCAACCTATCTCTGAAGCGGGGCACGCGGACCCTTCTGCCCGATTTTCAGGTTGTGATTTTGCCCCCCCTCGGCTAAACCCCCCCGCACCATTCCATACAAGTGACACAAGGGTGCCTCCTCGCATGGCGCAGCAATATATTTTCCAGATGCAGGGCCTGACCAAGCATTACCCCGGCGGTAAGAAGGTCTTTGAAAACATCTGGCTCTCTTTCTATTCGGACGCCAAAATCGGCGTCGTCGGCGTCAACGGTTCGGGTAAGTCCACCCTGCTGAAGATCATGGCCGGCATCGACAAGGAATTTTCGGGCGAGGCGCGCGCCGCCGAAGGCACCAAGATGGGCTATCTGGAGCAGGAGCCCAAGCTGGACGAGACGAAGACCGTCTGGGAAAACGTCATCGACTGGTGCGAAGAAAAGAAGATCGTCGATCGCTTCAACGAAGTCGCGGCCCTGATGGGCGAAGAATATAGCGACGAACTGATGGAGGAGATGAACGCCCTTCAGGAGAAAATCGACGCCGGTGATTTGTGGGATATCGACAGCCGCATCGAAATGGCCATGGACGCCTTGCGCTGCCCGCCAAACGAGTCCGGTGTGACCAAGCTGTCGGGGGGTGAAAAGCGCCGCGTGGCGCTGGCCCGCCTGCTGCTGTCCAAGCCCGACATGCTGCTGCTCGACGAACCGACTAACCACCTTGATGCGGAATCGGTCGCTTGGCTTCAGCACCACCTCGAAAACTTCCCCGGCTGCGTCATCCTCGTCACCCACGACCGTTACTTCCTCGATCAGGTGACCAAGTGGACGCTGGAACTCGACCGCGGCAAGGGCGTGCCCTATGAAGGCAACTACTCCGGCTGGCTGGAGCAGAAGCAAAAGCGTGTCGTGCAGGAGCAGTCCGAATCCGAAGCCCGTCAGCGCGCGCTCACCCGCGAACTGGAATGGGTGCGTTCCGGTGCCAAGGCCCGTCAGGCCAAGTCGAAAGCCCGCCTCGCCGCCTATGAGCGCATGGTCGAGGAACAGGAACACGCCACCAAGGCCCAGACCTACGCCACCATCCAGATCCCGCCCGGCCCGCGCCTCGGCAACGTCGTCATCGAGGTCAACGGCCTCGAAAAGGAATTTGGCGACAAGGTGCTGTTCAAGGATTTGTCGTTCAAACTGCCGCCCAACGGCATTGTCGGCGTTATCGGCCCGAACGGTGCCGGTAAGTCCACCCTGTTCAAGCTGATCACCGGTCAGGAAAAGCCCGACGCCGGCACGATCAAGCTGGGTGAAACCGTCAAGCTGGCCTATGTCGATCAGTCGCGCGACGACCTCGACCCCGATCACAATGTCTGGCAGGCCATTTCCGGCGGCACCGACGTGATGATCGTCGGCAAGCGCGAAATCAATTCGCGCGCCTATGTCGGCGGCTTCAACTTCAAGGGCGGCGATCAGCAAAAGAAGGTCGGCCTGCTGTCCGGTGGTGAGCGCAACCGCGTCCACCTCGCCAAGACGCTGGCGTCCGGCGGTAACGTCATCCTGCTCGACGAACCGACCAACGATCTCGACATCGAAACGCTTCAAGCCCTCGAAGAAGCCCTCGAAGACTTCGCGGGCTGCGCCGTGGTCATCAGCCACGACCGCTGGTTCCTCGACCGCCTGGCCACCCACATCCTCGCCTTCGAAGGCGACAGCCACGTGGAATGGTTCGAAGGCAACTTCGAAATGTACGAAGAAGACAAGAAGCGCCGCCTGGGCACCGACAGCCTGATCCCCAAGCGCATCAAGTTCCAGAAGTTCGCGCGGTAGGGCCACAGGCCCGACACCCGTTCGTTGGAACAGATTAAACCGCCGGAGTTTCACGCTCCGGCGGTTTTGCTTTTACATATCGTCCCGGCTTGCTGGGGCATAGCAGAGCGAAAGTATAGCTTCGCCAGCGTTCGGGCTGTCTCTCTCTTATACCTCCCCAGCTTGCTGGGGAGGGGTACCGCACGAGCCATGAAAGGGCGAGATGCGGTGGTGGGGGCTTACAACTTAGCTCACAAAGCCCTGTGGTCTTTGAAAGTTCGCAGCCCCCCCATCCGGCTCTGCCTTCGGCAGACCGGTTTCCCCCCGCCACAGGCAGGGGGATAGGCTTTTTCGCCAAGGCGTCTATGCCAGCATATTGCGCTTGTGCTTGGCCAGCTTACCCTTTGGGCGCGGTGCGGGCGGCGGCAGGTCGTCCGGGCCTATGGGTGTCGTTTCCGCCACTGTGAGCACAACCAGTTCGTCAGACTGGCGCGTCTTGGCCTTTATCTTTTCCGGCTTGGGCGTTTTTGGCGCAGGTGCGGGCGCGCCACCCCACGGATGGCGCGGGTCGATCAGACCACGGCTGAAGAAGAAGGCTGAGGTGACGCCCCGGCGACTCAACTCATCCTGCGCCCCTTCGAGCAGGTTGAGGATATGCGCCTCATCCTTCCACGCCTCGTGAAAGTCCTGCAAGGCGCGCCACACGGCCACCCGATGCTCGTCCGTGGTCATATCGACCTTGATCTTGGCCGGCGGGTCTTTTTTGGGATTTTCCGGATCGGGCTCCGGCTCAGACAGGGCTTTTTTGAGGTCGTCGAACGGCTTTCCCGTCTTGTCTTTGAGCGCCAGCAACGTTCCCAGCTTCGCCTCGATCACCGCCGACAATTCGCGCGCTCGCTCAAGCTGCAAAGCACCGGATGTGCTGACCGCCTGATGCAGGCTGAAACGGATGCTGTCATAAATGGCGCGGGCCGACGCGCGGTGCCGCGCCAGTTGCCCGGCCTTCGACAACTGGGCCGACAGCCACACGGTCAGGGCAAACAGTAGGACACCGGCAATCAGAAAACCCAGTATCAGGATCAGCGTATGACCATCCAGAACGATGGTCGCCACGGCACGCGGCCCCTCCCCGAACGGATCGCCGAAATCTTCGGGTGCGTCTGCGTATCTCATCGCCGCCACCTCGGACGCGCCGTTTCGGCACCGGGTTCCCCAGCCCCATAAAGCGTGCGCGGATCGCGCCATTCCGCCGTCGTCAACTGCCGGAAGACCGCTACATAGTGTTCGCGCATCAGCCCCAGATCACGCCACGGGGCGGCCAGTTTTTGCAGGGCCAGCCACACCTTGGTGGTGGTGTCAAAGCCCGGCTTGCCGCCCTTCTTGTCCTCGCCCTTGGGCAGGCCCACCACCTCGCCACCGACAGCCGCCACCGCGCCCGGTGCCGCCCCCGGCTCCGCCAGACCCGGCTGACCATTATTGACGGCGATATTGATGACCGTCCCACCGGACATGCCGTTCAATCCCTTGGCCCCTTCCGGCTTCTTTTCCGGTTCGACCTCCTTAACGGCGCTGTTGGCCTTATTCAGCGCGGCGTGGTGTTTGCCGACCAGAGACATCAACTCGGTCGTATGGCCGAAAACTTCCTGATTGGCGTCAATCGCCGCCTGGGATTTGTCGCGCACATCGGCCGCAGAGCCGCGCACGGCGTCACCGATCACCGCACCCAGGGCATCGACATTGCGATTGAGTACGCCCGGGACGCCGCTGCGCCGCCTTGCCCCGACGATCAGCCCGGCAATAACCATCAGTATGCAAAAGGCGATACCGACCATCCACAAGAGACCGCCGCTGTACCACAGACGGACCAGCGTGTCCCACAGGCTGGGGTCATAAAAGCCGTCCGGCGGCGTGGTATAATCGTCCCCGGTGTAGCGCATGAACCCTGAAAACCTCCCCCAAAGTGGTTAACCTGCCAAAGGGTTAACAGATTGCCACGCTTTGCACCAGCGGGGTAGATCGAATTCAGGCGGTCGCTGCAAAAAGGGCGCAACAAAAAGGCCCACCCTGACGGATGAGCCTTTGGTATGCACGCTGTGGCAGTTATCAGCGCGAGCCGCTGCGACCCTGTGTCTTCAAAGCGGCGTCTTCGATGCGGCGCAGCAGGTCCTTCATCAGTTCGATCTCCTCGGCGCTAAGATTGGCCAGCACTTCCTTTTCGAACTCGACCGCCGACGGGGCGACATCGTTGAACAGGCGCTGACCTTCCGGGGTCAGGATGAGGTGGTGGGAACGGCCATCGTGCTCATGCGGGGCGCGGGTGATCAGGCGACGCTTGGCCAGTGCCTGAGCGGCGCGCGAAATCGTCACCTTGTCCATGCCGGTCCGCTTGACGAGGGCCTGCTGGGTCGAAGGGCCGTCTTCGTTCAGCACCCAGATCAATCGCCATTCCGGGATCTTCAGACCATAAAGGCTGTCATAGGCCGTCGAAATGAGCCCGGAAACCGCGTTCGAGGCAACAGACAGACGATAGGGCAGGTAATTGTCCAGCGACAGCTTGCTATAGGGCATAGGGTGTCCTCACAAAAGGTAACTCTGCTATTGCCGCCATAATGTCATAAATACAAATGAGATTTTTTTAATTCGTCATAAACCCGGACTAATGCGCCCTTGCCTTGATTTCGACACGCTGGCGGCGCAGGTACCACACCTCGTCATTTATTTCGCACCGCAACAGGGTGTGAGGCGACAAGCGTCCCTCAAGCTGTTATGGCGAAAGAAATATCTTTAAGTCATGGATTTATACCTTGCTGCGCCCCTTATATGACTGGACCCTGAAACAGGCGGCCCGTCCCAATGCTGAAAAAGTTCTGGCAGCCATTTCTTTCGCCGAAAGCTCGTTCTTTCCGATTCCGCCGGACGTGATGCTGGCCCCCATGGCGCTGGCCAAACCGGAAAAGGCCTATCGACTGGCCTTCATCTGCACGGTGGCCTCGGTCATCGGCGGCCTGTTTGGCTACGCGATCGGTTATTATCTGGCCGATATCGGTCTGAAAATCCTCGGCCTGTTCGGGTATTCGGGCAATCTCGACAGCTTCCACGCCATCATTCAGGAATGGGGCGCCTGGGCTATCCTGATCAAGGGTCTGACGCCGATTCCGTTCAAGCTGGTGACCATTGCCTCAGGCATGGGCCAGCTCAATCTGGCTATCTTCTTTATCTGCTGCGTGATCACCCGTGGCGCGCGCTTCTATCTGACGGCCTTCCTGCTCAAGCGCTTCGGCCCGCAGGCACGCGAACTGATCGAAAAGCGCATCAATCTGGTGGCCATCGCCGGCGTCGCTGTGATCGTTCTGGGCATCGTGGCCGTAAAATTCATGCACTGAAGCGCGTTCCGAAACGTGCGGAGCGGTTTTCGAACCCAAATAGGCGACCAGGCGAGGTTTCAAGAGTAAGTTTCGATCGAATTTGAACGAAACACACTTTGAACCCCTCACACAGCCGATTGCCCCTGTGGCGAGAAGTCTCTAAACTGATGTGGCTTTGCGTAAACAGGGACGACCGATTGTGATGAAAGCTGTGCTGTTCTTTAGTCGCTGGTGGTCGGTCATTGCCCTGATCAGCGCCCTGAGTCTTTTGGGGGCGGCACACGCCCTTCAGACCTTTGCGCATCTCAATCCCTGCCATCTGTGCTTGAAACAGCGCGACATCTACTGGATTGCGGTCGGGGTTTCGCTGGCGGGAACGGTCTGGGCGCTATTTACCGGGGCCAAGGGCCCGCCGCGTGTCTTTTCCTTCGTCCTGTTTGCCATCTTCGCTACGGGCTGCGCCATTGCCATCTTCCACATGGGCGGCGAAGAAAAGTGGTGGGCGCTGCCCGCCACCTGCACCGGGGTGTCGGACGAGGTGTCGATTGATTCGATTGCCGCCATGCTGTCCGGCGGCAAGTTCAAGGCCCCGCAGTGCGACATTGTGGCGTGGCGCTTTCTGGGCCTGAGTATGGCAGGCTGGAACGCCATCATCTCCGGCGCACTGGCAATCCTAAGCCTGATCGCCTCCCTGCGCCTTCAACTCTATTACCGCCTGTCCCAGCGGCAGGCACGTCACGCCTGAGAGGCCTGAACATGACGGAAGCCGCCCTGCGATTAACGCCTCCCAAGCCCGGTGCGGGCGAGCGTCAGCGCCGCCTGCACGAAATCCTGCGCGTCGATCACGCCGGCGAACTGGCGGCTGTGCATATCTATCGCGCGCAAGCGGCTGTGTTTGCCGCGACGCCGCACGCCACCCTGAGCGATGACCTCAAACGCATGGAGGGCGAGGAGCAGGTGCATCTGGACCGCTTCGAAACCCTGATGCGCGACCATCAGGTCCGACCGACCGTGATGACGCCGGTGTGGCGTATGGCGGCGCTGGGTCTGGGTGCGGCGACGGCGCTTCTGGGCGAAAAGGCCGCTCACGCCTGCACCGAAGCGGTCGAAAGCGTTATCTCCGAACATTACCAAGGTCAGATTGCCGAGACGCAGGCGCGCGACCCGGAACTGGCGGCCGAGCTTAAGCAGTTTCGCGACGATGAATTGCGCCACCACGATCACGCCATCGAAGAAGGGGCGCACGAGGCCCCCTTCTATCCGTTGCTGTCGGCGGTAATCAAAGGCGGCTGCAAGCTGGCCATCAAGATCAGCGAGAAGATATGAGCCCCGTCCCGCTGCCGCCGCACCGCGCCGAAGACCTGCGCAATCTGGGGGCCAAGGCAGCCGACGGTATCGCCGCCATCGTCGGGTCGTGGCGCTTTATCATCATTCAGTCGATCCTGCTGTTCGGCTGGATCGCGGTCAACAGCGTGGCGTGGATTCGCGGCTGGGACCCCTACCCGTTCATCCTCCTCAATCTGGTCCTGTCGTTTCAGGCGGCCTTCACCGCGCCCATCATCATGATGTCGCAAAACCGGCAGGCCGAAGTGGATCGTCAGAAGGCAGAGGCCGATTACCACGTTAATATCAAGGCCGAAGAAGATATCTGCGGCCTGCACGAAAAGATGGACCTGCTGCGCGAACAGGACGTGGCGCGGCTGATTGGGCTGGTCGAAGCGCTGATCGAGGATAACCGCGCGCTGCGGGCCGAACTGGCGAAACGGGACTGATCGCCGCCCTCGCTATTGCAAGGGAGGCGGTTCATCAAAATTGCGCCGTGATGTTCTGACCGCCACGGCTGATGGTAATGGTGAAGCGGCGCTCCGACTTCATTACCGACTCCAGTTGCGCCGTCGAGGTGATGGCCTGTCCATTGACGTCCTTGACGATGTCACCCGGTCGGAAGCCGGCTGCCGCCGCGTAGGAACGCCCGGACAGCGAATAAATCATCACGCCCTTCGATGCGGCAAACGGATCAAGCCCGATCTCATCGGCGACAGCCGGCGACAGGTTGACGACGGTGGCCCCATTCAGCGGGAAGTTGCCGTTGAGGGCGCGCTGGTCCTTGGGTGCGCCGCTAGGCGGAGAGACGCGGGCCGTCAGGCTTAATTCCTTGCCCGCGCGCAACACCTTCAGCGCCGCCGCGTCATTGGGATTGAGCAGGCCGACGCGATAGTTCAGCGCCTTGGGGTCGTTAACGGCCTCGCCATTGATGCCCAGGATGACGTCGCCGGTCTTCAGGCCCGCCTTGTCCGCCGGACCGCCGGGGTAGACGTCGGAGACCAGAATACCGTCCGGACGCGACAGGCCCAGAGAGCGGGCGATTTCGGTGGTCATGCCGTCGCCTTTGGCCCCCAGCCACGGCCGCACCAGCGTCGATTTACCGCCCAGAGCCGTATCGACCGCGCGGCGCACCATGGCCGCAGGGATAGCGAAGCCGACGCCGGCTGACGAGCCTGAGCGCGACAGGATGAACGAGTTAATACCGATCAGGCGACCGTCCATATCGACCAGCGCCCCGCCCGAATTGCCGGGATTGATGGCCGCGTCGGTCTGAATAAAAGCCCCCTCGCCCTGCCCCACATCGGTGCGGTCCAAGGCCGAGATGATGCCGTTGGTGACGGTCTGCCCCACGCCGAACGGGTTGCCGATGGCCAGCACCAGATCACCGACCTCAAGATCGTGGCCTTCCTGAAGATTGATGGTCGGGAACTTCTGACCGGTGGTGTCGAGCTTGAGGATGGCGAGATCGCTGCGTTCATCGGCCAGCAGCACCTTGGCCGGAAATTCGCGGCGATCATTGAGCACCACCATGAATTCCTGACCGCCCTGCACCACGTGGTTGTTGGTGACCACAATGCCGTCGGCGCGCACGATGACGCCGGAACCCAGCGACTGCTCGACGCGGGCCTGCGGCACGCCGCCACCGAACAACTGCCAGAAGGGATCGACCTGCTGACGGGTCACGCGCCGCGCATAGACGTTGACCACGGCGGGCGCCGTCTGCTTGACCACGGGCGAGAAGGACGACTTCATGGCACCGGCATCGCCCGGCACCTTGCGCGTCGCCGGGGCCGGGGCCTGATTAAAGCCCTGATAGTCTTGCGACTTGCCCTCGCCCGGTGAACAGGCGGCCATTACGGCGCAAACGGACACCAGCAGGACGGATTTCAAGGTCATGGTGATCTCTTTGGCTCTTATCGTCATAGGGACTAATGTAAAAACCAAAATGGCGACTTCAAGGCCGCAGGGTTTGGCCACGAAATCAGAACAGCGGTTCGTGGTCGTGGTGCACGGGCTTGGGCACCTCCGGCACCGGTTCGTCCTTTGAACGGTCGCGCACGCCCAGCGCCATCAGAAACGCCAGCAGCAGCACCACAGCCGCCGAGAAGAAGGCCGCCCCCGACCACACCTTATCCACGCCCGGTCGCGTCATCACCGACAGAATGTAGCCGAAAACAAACGGCGCGACGATGCCCGACAGCGACATCAGGCTGTTGACCGCCCCTTGTAGCAGGCCCTGATCGCCGGTGCCGACGCGCGTCGTCATCAGAGATTGCAGGGCGGCATTGGTCATGCCCCAGCAACTCATGACCGGAATGGTGATCAGAAACACGCGCCAGTCGGTATTGTAGCCATAGCTCATAAAGCCCACGACGCCGCACAAAAGGCCAATGACCAGAGTCGCCTTCTCGCCGATCCGCTTAACGACTATACCGGTCAGCCCGCCCTGCACGATCACCGCCCACACGGCGTAATAGGCCATGGCCAGACCGACCTCGCGCCCGCCCCAGCCCAGCCGGTAGCTGGCATACAGCACAAAAGTCGCCGGGATGACGTGGTGGGCGAAGTTCGACACCGTGCTGATCAGGGCCAGACGCATGACGCTTTTGGCCTGCCACAGGAAGAGGATTGAGCCGATCGGATTGGCGTTTTTCAGGCTGAAGGGTTTGCGGTGCGCCTTATCGAGCGATTCCGGCAGGACCAGCGCCCCATAGAGCGCGTTCAGCACGCTCAAGCCGCCCGCCACCCAGAAGGGCAATCTCAGATCGATATGGCCCAGCAGCCCGCCCAGCGCCGGGCCCATGACGAAACCGACACCGAAGGCCGCACCGATATAGCCGTACATCTGCGCGCGTTCGTCTGGCTCGGAAATGTCGCTGATATAGGCATAGGCCGTGGTGATCGAGGACGAGGTCACGCCGTTGAGCAGTCGCCCGATCAGAAGCCACATCAGATTGCCGCTCAGCGCCATGATCAGATAGTCGAGCGCCAGCCCCAGATTGGACATCAGGATGATGGGGCGGCGGCCGAAGCGGTCGGACAGCGACCCCAATATGGGGGAGCAGACGAACTGCGTGAAGCCCCACAGCGAGTTGAACACCCCGCTCCACCAGCTGGCCGCCGTCACCGAGCCGACAAAGGTTTCGATCAGGCGCGGCAGGACCGGTATGGCGAGCCCCAGCGCCATCATGTCGAGACAGACGGTGATGAAGATGAACATCACCCCCGGTTTGAGATGTGCTTTCACGCCCCCCATGTCGCCTCGGTCAGTGTACGGGGCCGGACGGCGGCGCGCCGTTGCCGCTGTGGCGTATGGCGGCCTTGACGCCGGCGGCGATCAGCAGGGCCAGACCCAGAATGGCGGCCGCCAGCACAAAGGGCGCACCGGCGGTCACCGGCCCGTGGGTCGAGGCCACGGCAAACACCGCCCCGAAGGTCAGGGGCGCGAAGATGCCCGCCGCCGACATCAGGCTCATATTGGCCCCCTGCAAGGTGCCCTGTTCCTGCGGGGCGACCTTTGAGGTCATCAGGGCCTGCGCCGCCGGACCCGTCAGGCCCCACAGGCTCATCAACGGGATAAAGAGGACATAGGCCTGCCAGGTGGGCGCCAGTCCGTAGCCGAGGAAGCCGATAACACCGAAGCTCAGGCCCAACAGCATGGCCTTCTTTTCGCCGATGGCCTTGACCACACGCCCGGTCAGACCCGCCTGCACGATGGCGCTGCACACGCCGACCGCCGCCAGCGTCCAGCCCACCTCCTTGGGGCCCCAGCCGAAGCGCAGAGCGGCATAGAGGACAAAGGTGGTCGGCAGAACCTGATGGGCGAAATTGACCGTCAGATTGACAAGAGACAGGCGCATCAGGTCGCCATTGCGGCTGAGGAAGGTTAGAGCCCCCAGCGGATTGGCGGTGCGCAGCGAGAAGGGCTTGCGGTTTTGCAAGGGCAGGGATTCGGGCAGGACAAACAGGCCATAGCAGAAGTTCAGCAGGCTCAACCCCGCTGCCACATAAAACGGCAGACGCGGCTCAATATCGCCCAGCACCCCACCCAAGAGCGGCCCCAGAACGAAGCCCAGACCGAACGCGGCCCCCATCATGCCGAAATATTTGGCACGGTTTTCCGGCTGGGTCACATCGGAAATATAGGCATAGGCCGTCGAAATACTGGCCGAGGTGATGCCGTTGATCAGACGCCCCAGCAGCAGCCAGCCGAGCCCCGGCGCCATGGCCATCAGCAGATAGTCCATACCCAGGCCGAAATTGGAGAGCAGCACGATGGGCCGGCGACCGAAGCGGTCCGACAGGGCCCCCACGACCGGCGAGGAAATAAACTGCATCACGCCCCACAGCGAACCAAACAGGCCCACCCAGTAGCCCGCCGCCGACACATCACCGACAAAGTCCGCGATCAGGGCGGGCGTCACCGGAATGATCAGGCCCAGCGCCACGATATCGAGGCAGATGGTGACAAAGATAAACGGGACCGCCGCCTTATGAGGGCGCGACAGTTCGGGTGTTCCGCTCACGTTCCAGCCTTGCAGACGAAATAAAACAGCGGACCTACATAGGTTAATTCGTCGGACTTGGCTAGTCCGCCCTGCGATTTCGGCACGGCAATTTATCGGAGCAACAAACTGTTTTTTCTACGTTTATTTCGTGAAATCCATTGTGTGCCATCCCAGACCTATCTGAGAGCAGGGGCCAGATCGCGCAGACGACCGTCCGATGGCTGCGCCTTGACATGCATCAGGTGCATGATCAGCGGATAGACATCGACATTGTCAAACGTCTTCAGCGTGACGCCCGGCCGGATATCGGGGCCAAAGACGATGAGGCGCGTAAACATCTCCGGATTATAGGGATCATAGCCGTGACTCCCGCCCTGTGGCTTCGGCATCCAGTCGTCGCGCGAGGGGGCCACGATGTAGCTGCCCGGATTGGCCAGACAGACGATCGGCGGCACGCGGCGGTGTGTGCCGTAGTGAAAGCGCGCCGGTATGTCCTGTTTGCGCCAGCATTGCATATGGGCGTGCGGTTTCAGCAGGGCGGCCTCAACCTGCTTTTCCCTGCCCGGATTGGGTATAAAGCCCGCCGCCTGACCGCCATAGACCGTCGCGCTGTCGGGGGGCAGTAGGTCCGCCACCTTGATAAAGGTTTCGGGCTTGTGCCGCGTCATGCCGTGGTCGCCGATAATGACGATATTGACCTTGCCCCAAAGACGCCGCGCCTTAAGGCCCGCGATCAGGTGACCTATCCCCTCGTCCACGGCTTGCAAAGAGGCCGCCACCTCCGGGCTGTCAGGACCGAAGTCGTGCCCGGCATGATCGACGTCGCTGAAATAGAGGGTCAGGGCCTGCGGGCGTTCGGCCTCAGGTACATCGAACCAGGCCAGACCGCGCTCAACCACCGTAGCGGGCGGCACATGGTCTTCAAAGGTCGCGTATTTATAGGGGCGTGCGCCGTGGATCTCGGCTTCGGAACCGGGCCAGAACATGGTGGCCACCTTCACGCCCTTAGCCTGGGCCGTCACCCAGAAGGGCTCGGCATCGTTCCACCAAAAGCCGTCGGTCACCTGTTCGCGGTCCGACAGCCTGAAGGTTACGCCGGGGCGCTGCGGGTCGCGCATGGTGTTGCCGACAATACCGTGGTGGTCCGGACGCTTGCCCGTCACCAGCGTATAGTGGTTGGGGAAGGTCAGGGACGGAAAGCTGGGGCGCATCGGGCCGGTCGCCCCGTTTTCGGCCAGATAACTGAGATTGGGCGTCAGACCGCGCGTCTGATAGTCGGCGCGCCAGCCATCAATCGAGATAAGGATCAGGGTGTGGCGCGGGGACGAAGTCTCCGACGGCAGGCTGGCGCAGGCCGACAGGATAAGCGCGGCCAAACCGCAAAACCACAACCGCCACAAAGTCCGCATACGCAACGCCTTCTACAAAAATCCCTTTCCGTCGTAACTAGCGGGCATGACAGGTCGATGACAAGGGCTGTATCAACACCAAAAAGGCCCCCGGCGAAACCGGAGGCCTGTGTTCAGGATTATACAGGTGTCAATCGCAGGCGCGCACCGCGTCCAGCAGCGGTTGGTCGAACACTTCCGGTGCATCGACCGTTTCGCTGTGATCGGTATAGGCATATTCCGTCATCGCTTCGGACAGGGCGAGCACGCCGCCGACATCAATGGTCCGGGTATCACTCAGCATGTAAACCTCCTGTTGGCTTTTGGGGAACGCTGCCAATTTCATCACGGGGAGGGCGTTGGCCTTGAAAGGTCAGCCTAGACGTTTCAGACGCACTCTGACGAAATCTGCATCTGAACGATAGGGAATAAAGCCCCGCTAAGACAGTCACAGTTCTGCCCCAATTGTTCACAGGCGCGTTAACAGAGGTTGATGAAGTATGAAAAAGGCCTCCGGATCGCTCCGGAGGCCTTTTCTCAAAGGGCTATGGGCCCTGACTTATTCTTCGCCAGCGTCAGCGGTGAAGACCGGGCCCGAATCCTGACCCTTGGCCGACTCGTCACGATCGACGAATTCGATGACGGCCATGGCGGCGTTGTCGCCGTGGCGGAAGCCGGCCTTCATGATGCGGATATAGCCGCCGTTGCGATCGGCATAGCGCTTGGCCAGCACGTCGAACAGCTTGCCGACCTGGGTCACGTCACGGACGCGCGAGATGGCGATACGACGGTCGTGCAGTGTGCCCGACTTGGCGAGCGTGACCAGCTTTTCGACGAAAGGACGCAGTTCCTTGGCCTTCGGCAGGGTGGTGACGATCTGCTCGTGCTTGATGAGCGAGGCCGACATGTTGGCAAACATGGCGATGCGGTGCGAGGTGGTACGACCGAGTTTACGGTAACCGGAACCGTGACGCATAATAGTTCTCCATAAGACCACGCCGCACTCTGGCTGTGCGTGGCCCCAAAAACAGGCCCAAAGCTCAAGGTCGAAGGGCCTTCGTGACCCCTGCCCGCTCCGAACGTCCGCCGGACGACATGTCCTTTGGAAATTACCGGGACAAGGTTTTGGTCTTTCCCGGTAAGTCGAAAATGAATTTCGTAAAATTCACCTTCTATAAAAAGTGAAAGCCAGGCCCCAAGTACGAACTATGCCGACCCGAGCCTGGCTTTCGCCATCTTGATTACCACATCTCGATATCGCATACCGAGATCGAGATGTGAGAAAGTTAGATCTGGTCTTCAAACTTCTTGGCGAGGTCCTCGACATTCTCCGGCGGCCAATTCGGCACATCCATGCCGAGCGACAGACCCATCGATTGCAGAACTTCCTTGATTTCGTTCAGCGACTTGCGGCCGAAGTTCGGGGTACGGAGCATTTCCGATTCCGTCTTCTGGATCAGGTCGCCGATATAGACAATGTTGTCGTTCTTCAGGCAGTTCGCCGAACGGACGCTGAGTTCCAGTTCATCGACCTTCTTGAGGAGGGCCGGGTTGAACGGCAGCTCAGGCTTGCCTTCTTCGACGATGGCCGGCTTCGGCTCTTCGAAGGTGATGAAGATCTGAAGCTGATCCTGCAGGATGCGCGCGGCATAGGCCACGGCGTCCACCGGCGTCACCGCCGCATTGGTTTCAACGTCGAGCACCAGCTTATCATAGTCGAGCGACTGACCCTGACGGGTCGGCTCGACGCGATAAGCCACTTTCTTGACCGGCGAATAGAGCGCATCGACGGCGATCAGGCCGATCGGCGCGTCTTCCGGACGCAGACGGTCGGCGGGGACGTAGCCCTTGCCGGTCTGAACCGTGAACTCCATACGCACCGAAGCGCCTTCGTCCAGCGTACAAATGACGTGGTCGGGGTTCAGCACTTCGATGTCCGACGGGACGTCGATCATGCCCGCGGTCACCGGTCCAGCCGACGATGCGCGCAGAACCATGCGCTTTGGGCCTTCGGCGTGCATACGCAGCGCCAGTTGTTTGATATTGAGGATGATATCGACCACGTCCTCACGAACACCCTCGATGGAGGAAAATTCGTGAACAACGCCGTCGATTTGTACCGCCGTCACCGCCGCCCCTTGCAGGGAGGACAGGAGCACGCGGCGCAGAGCATTGCCGAGCGTCACGCCAAAGCCGCGTTCCAGGGGTTCCGCAACAAGACGCATCTTGCGCTGGGAATCCTGACCGGACTCGATTTGGGGCTTCTCGGGACGAATAAGCTGCTGCCAGTTTCTTTCGATCATTGCGTCCCTCAGACGAGAAAGGTTGCCCTCAGCTTCACGCCGAGGGCAACGGAAAAGGGGTAGAAATCGGTATTAAACGCGACGACGCTTCGGCGGACGGCAACCGTTGTGCGGGATCGGGGTCACGTCACGGATGGTGGTGATCGTGAAGCCGACGGCTTGCAGTGCGCGCAGAGCCGACTCACGGCCCGAACCAGGACCGGCAACGCTGACTTCCAGCGTCTTCACACCGTGCTCGATCGCCTTCTTGCCGGCGTCTTCAGCGGCAACCTGAGCCGCGTAAGGGGTCGATTTACGCGAACCCTTGAAGCCCATGTGACCAGCCGACGACCACGAAATCGCATTACCCTGCGCATCCGTGATGGTGATCATGGTGTTGTTGAACGAGGCGTTGACGTGCGCCACGCCCGAAGTGATGTTTTTACGCTCGCGCTTTTTAACGCGGGAAGGTTCTTTGGCCATAAATCAGATCCCGATTACTTCTTCTTGCCGGCGATGGGCTTCGCCGGACCCTTGCGGGTGCGGGCGTTAGTGTGAGTGCGCTGACCACGGACCGGCAGGCCCTTACGGTGACGCAGGCCGCGGTAGCAGGCCAGGTCCATCAGGCGCTTGATGTTCATGGACGTTTCGCGACGCAGATCGCCTTCGACCAGATAGTCACGGTCGATGGTTTCGCGGATCTGCAGCACCTCGGCGTCCGAAAGCTGGTTGACACGGCGGGCGTCTTCGATGCCCACCTTTTCCACGATTTCCTTGGCCTTTTGCTGACCAATGCCGTGGATATACTGGAGCGCGATCACAACGCGCTTGTTGGTCGGTATGTTGACGCCTGCGATACGGGCCACGTCTGAATCTCCTGAACGTGCGTTGACACGTTAAAAGGCGAAAGGGACGCGCCTGCCACCCCATCCCTCAGGGATGGCGGGTGAGCGGGCACAAGCGCCTTTCGCGGAAGCTGCCCCTTATACAGAGGGTTTGGCTCCCGTCAATGGGTAGGATTGAGATATTGTCAAGATTCAAACTGAATCTGACAATGTCCCGGTGAGTTCCGTTGTCCGAAGCCGTTAACGGGAGGTGAAAGCCGTTGCAAGCCCCAAAAAGACGGTAGGGTTGGGTTCCGGCCTGAGCCGGAGGGGTGCCCCCGCCCCTGTTTTGGGGTGAAGGCATTGGAAACCAAGGTTTCCGAATCTCAATTAATTTACGTGTTCCGAAAGCGCGGCTTCGATACGGGCCGAAACCTCTTCGACCGAACCCATGCCATCGACCTCGACCAGCTTGCCCTGCGTCGCGTAGTAGGGCAGCAGCGGTGCGGTCTGGGCATTATAGGCCGCCAGGCGGACCTTATAGCTTTCCGGATTATCGTCCGAACGCCCCTGCTCGGCAAAACGCTTTTCGATGCGTTCGACCAGCGCATTGTCATCAACCTTGAGGCGGACGACGATGTCGATAGTCGCATCGCGTTCGGCCAGCATGGCGTCGAGCGCCTCGGCCTGAGCCACGGTACGCGGGAAGCCGTCAAAAATGGCGCCGCCCGCGGCTTCGGCTGCCGGCAGATTGGTCTTGATCAGGTCGATCACAATGTCATCGGACACCAGCCCGCCCGTGTCGATAATCGACTTGACCTTCTGGCCCAGCTCGGAACCCGATGCGATGGCGGCGCGCAGCATATCACCGGTCGAAAGCTGCACCATATTGTGCGCCACGACCAGACGCTTGGCCTGCGTGCCTTTTCCCGCTGCCGGAGGTCCGAAAAGAATCAGGTTCATCTGCCGCGCGCTCCCCGCATTTTTGATTTCTTGATCAGGCCATCATACTGGTGCGCCAGCAGATGCGATTGAATCTGAGCCACCGTATCCATGGTGACGGTCACGACGATCAGGATCGAGGTGCCGCCGAAATAGAAGCTGTTGCCCAGGTTCGAGATAAGGAATTCCGGCAGCAGACAGACGATGGTGATATAGGCCGCGCCGATAACCGTGATGCGGGTCAGCACGAAGTCAAGATACTCCGCCGTGCGCTTGCCCGGACGGATGCCCGGCAGGAAGCCGCCATACTTGCGCAGGTTTTCGGCCGTTTCGTCGGGATTGAAGACCAGAGAGGTGTAGAGGAAGCAGAAGAAGATGATCATGGCCGCATAGAGCGCCATAAAGACCGGCTGACCGTGAGTCAGTTGCGCCGTCACGCCCGGCAGCCACGACAGCCATTCCGGCACCTTAGACGGGTCACGCGCCAGGAAGGCGGCGGCCGTCGTCGGCATCAGCAGAAGTGACGAGGCGAAGATCGGCGGAATGACACCCGCGGTGTTGACCTTGAGCGGCATGAAGGACGATTCGCCGCCCATGACGCGGTTGCCCACCTGACGCTTCGGATACTGCACGAGCAGACGACGCTGCGAGCGCTCCATGAACACGATGAAGACGATAGCCGCGACCAGCACCAGCACGATCAGCAGCAGGACGCCAGCATTGATCTGCCCTTCCTTGGCGAGCGCCAGCAGGTTGCCGATGGTGCGCGGCAGGACCGCGACGATACCGGCGAAAATAATCAGTGAGGTGCCGTTACCGACGCCGCGCGCCGTGATCTGCTCACCCAGCCACATCAGGAACATGGTGCCGCCCGTCAGGGTAACAACTGAGGAAATCAGGAACATCGGCCCGGGATCGAGCGCCAGACCCGACGCCTGCATACCAGCCGCGATGGAGAAGGACTGCACAAGTGCCAGAATAAGAGCCAGATAGCGGGTATATTGATTGAGCTGCTTGCGCCCCGCTTCGCCGCCTTCCTTGCGCAGCTTTTCCCACGGCGCATAGACCGACCCCATAAGCTGAACGATGATCGACGCCGAGATATAAGGCATGATGTTCAGGGCGAAGATGGCCATACGTTCAACGGCACCGCCGGAGAACATGTTGAACATGCCCAGAATGCCCTGAGACTGGCCGGAGAAGGCCCGCTCGAAAGCCGCCAGATCAATGCCAGGAATGGGGATATAGGTCCCCAGACGATAGACGATCAGCGCGCCCAGAGTGAAAAGAAGACGCTTATGAAGCTCCGTCGCCTTGGCAAAGGCGCTGAAGTTCAGATTGGCCGCTAATTGTTCAGCCGCAGATGCCATGAAAACCTCAAGTCGCGGACGAAACGCATGATTCCGTCCTGTCTATACCACCCTTACGGGCCCCGTAAGCCGTTGTCAAAGCGAGTGACGCCCGGCTTTGGTCGCATATGGGGAAGCGAAAACGAAAATGCCGCACCCTGATCCTTAAAGATCAGGGTGCGTGACATTTTTGACTTAGGCTTCGGTCTTGGCGGGACGGGCCTGAGCGACCGAACCACCCGCGGCTTCGACCGCCTTGACCGCCGAAGCGGTGGCCGAATAGACCGACAGGGTCAGCTTGGCCTTCAGTTCGCCTTCGCCTAGGAGGCGCACGCCGTCGAGTTCACGACGGATCACACCGGCGGCCTTCAGAGCGGCGGCGTCGATGGTGGCGGTGGCGTCGAGCTTGCCCGCGTCAACGGCCTGTTGCAGACGCCACAGGTTGACTTCGGCGTATTCAGCGCGGTTGTGCTTGTTGAAGCCACGCTTCGGCATACGCATGTACAGCGGCATTTGGCCGCCTTCGAAGCCCAGCAGCGATACGCCGGTACGCGACTTCTGACCCTTTACACCACGACCCGACGTCTTGCCCTTGCCCGAACCGGGACCACGGCCAACGCGCATACGGCCCTTGGTGGCGCCTTCATTGTCACGGATTTCATTCAGCTTGGTCATCTGGGATGCCTTTCTTGATAAGATGCGCTGGCGCTAAGGCCAACTCGGCTGGAAAAACGGAAACCGTTAAGAAACACGGCTCTCATAAATAGCAAAACGCCCCGACACGGAGGCCGGGGCGTCTTTGTTTTAATCTCGGCGGAGCCGCTTACTCAACGATTTCGATAAGGTGAGCGACCTTGGCGATCATGCCGCGGACCGAAGGGGTATCCTCCAGAGTCGAGACACGGCCCATCTTGTTGAGACCCAGACCGGCGAGCGTAGCACGCTGGTCCTTGGTGCGGCGGATGGGGCTGCCGGTTTGCTTGACAGTGACTTGAGCCATGATGATTAGCCCTCGATCGATTCAGGCGACGAAGCGCCATCGTTGCGACGCGTCAGGATGTCGCCAACCTTCTTACCGCGCTTGGCGGCGATCTGACGGGGCGAAGACTGCACCTTCAGAGCTTCAAAGGTGGCGCGCACCATGTTGTAAGGGTTCGACGAACCGAGCGACTTGCCCACGACGTCAGAAACGCCCAGGGTTTCGAGCACGGCACGCATCGGACCACCCGCGATCACGCCGGTGCCCGGAGGGGCCGCGCGGAGCTGGATCTTGCCGGCGCCCCAACGGCCGTAACCGTCGTGGTGCAGGGTGCGGGATTCACGCAGCGGGATGCGAACCATCGACTTCTTGGCTTCTTCGGTCGCCTTGCGGATGGCTTCCGGCACTTCGCGCGCCTTGCCATGACCGAAGCCGACGCGGCCCTTCTGGTCACCAACGACCATCAGAGCAGCGAAGCTGAAGCGACGGCCACCCTTCACGGTGGCGGCGACGCGGTTGATGTGAACGAGCTTTTCGACAAACTCCGAAGGTTCTTCGGTGCGTTCGCGACGATCGTTGCGGTTTTCGCTGGGACGAGCCATTGAACGTACCCCTTAGAAGTTGAGACCGGCTTCACGCGCGGCATCTGCCAACGCCTTCACCCGGCCGTGATAGATGTAACCGCCACGGTCAAAGACAACGTCCTTGATACCGGCTTCGATGGCGCGCTGGGCGACCAGCTTGCCCACTTCGGTGGCGGAAGCGGCGTTCGATCCACGCTTGGCAGCAGTTTCGAGCGACGAAGCGGCAGCAACCGTAACGCCCTTCGAATCGTCGATGACCTGAGCGTAGATGTTCTTGTCCGAACGGAAGACCGACAGACGCGGGCGGCCGTTGGAGAGGCTCTTGAGGCGGGTGCGGTTGCGCTGCGCCCGACGAGCCATTTGTTCACGAGGAGAGAGAGCCATGGCTTACTTCTTCTTCCCTTCCTTGCGGCGAACCTTCTCGCCGGCGTAACGGACACCCTTGGCCTTGTACGGCTCAGGCGGACGGATCTTGCGGATCTTGGCGGCGAGTTCGCCGACGACCTGCTTGTCGATGCCCTGGATCTTGATTTCGGTCTGCTTCGGCACGACGAAGGTGACGCCGGCAGGCGGAGCTACTTCGACCGGGTGCGAGAAACCGAGCGACAGTTCGAGGTTGTTGCCCTTCATGGCAGCGCGGTAACCGACGCCGACCAGTTCGAGGTTCGACTCGAAGCCCTCGGTAACGCCCTTCACCATGTTGGCGATGAGCGTGCGCGACAGACCCCACATCGCACGGTGGCGAGCGGTTTCACCACGCGGCGCAACCGACAGGTTGTCGGCTTCGTGCGTGACTTCAATTTCTTCAACCACGGTCCAGTTGAGCTGGCCCTTGGGCCCCTTAACCGTGATGGCCTGACCGTCGAGCGTGATGGTCACGCCCTTCGGTACTGCAATGGCCTTTTTCCCAATACGAGACATTGTGTGTTCCTATGGTCTTAAGCAAGTCCCGCCGGTCTTAGTAGACGCGGCAGAGGACTTCGCCACCAACGTTCAGTTCGCGGGCAGCGGTGTCAGACAGGACGCCCTTGGGCGTGGACAGGATCGCGATACCGAGGCCGTTTTTGATCGGCTTCAGATCTTTGATCGACGAATAGACGCGACGGCCGGGCTTGGACACGCGGGCAATTTCCGCGATGACCGGCTGACCGTCGAAGTACTTCAGTTCGATTTCGAACTGCGGGAATTCTCCCGGCACTTCAAGCAGTTCGTAACCGCGGATGTAGCCTTCGTCCTTGAGGACGTCGAGCACGCGGGCGCGCAGCTTGGACGCGGGGGTGAGCACCTTAGAACGCTGGCGCTGGGCGGCGTTCTTGATGCGGGCGATCATATCGCTCAGGGGATCAGAGATGAACATGTTGTGTGATCTTCCCTTACCAGCTGGCCTTGGTCATGCCGGGGATCTGGCCTTCATTGGCCAGCTTGCGCAGGCTGACGCGGCTCATCTTGAGCTTGCGATAGAAGGCGCGCGGACGTCCGGTGACTTCGCAGCGGTTGCGGATGCGGGTGGGCGCCGAGTTGCGGGGCAGCTTGGCGAGGGCGAGGCGGGCTTCGAAGCGCTCTTCCAGGGGAAGGGATTCGTCAACAGCCGCCGCCTTCAGCGCAGCGCGCTTGGCAGCATATTTGTCAACGAGCTTCTTGACCATCTCGTTACGGTTTACAGCCGATTTCTTAGCCATTGTTCTGTACCTTTCCCCTTACGAAACGAACGGGAACTGGAAGTGCTTCAGGAGAGCCTTGGCTTCCTTGTCGCTCTTCGCCGTGGTGCAGACAACAATGTCCATGCCCCACATCTGGTCGATCTGATCGTAGTTGATTTCCGGGAACACGATGTGTTCCTTCAGGCCCATGGCGTAGTTGCCACGACCGTCGAAGGAGTTACCGTTCAGGCCGCGGAAGTCTTTCACGCGCGGCAGCGCAATCGTGATCAGGCGGTCCAGGAATTCATACATACGGTGCTTGCGCAGCGTCACCTTGGCGCCGATCACCATGCCTTCGCGCAGCTTGAAGCCGGCGATAGACTTACGGGCCTTGGTTTCAGCCGGCTTCTGACCGGTGATAGCGGCCAGGTCCGCAATCGCGGCCTTGACCTTCTTGGAGTCGGCAACGGCTTCGCCGATACCCATGTTCACGACGATCTTGTCGAGCTTGGGGACCTGCATTTCGTTGGTGTAGCCGAACTCTTCCTTCAGCGCCGCGCGGATCTTGTCCTGATAGACGGCCTTGAGGCGCGGGGTATAAGCTTGATCAGCCATTGATGACCTCACCGGTGCTCTTGGCGAAGCGCACCTTCTTGTCGCCTTCGACGCGGAAACCGACGCGGGTCGGCTTGCCGTTGGCATCAGCCACGGCGACGTTCGAAAGGTGAAGCGAGGCTTCCTTGTTGATGATACCGCCTTGCGGGTTCGTTTGCGAAGCGCGCGTGTGGCGCTGAACGATATTGATACCCTGAACAACGACGCGGTTCTCGGTCGGGAGAACCTTCAGGACGGTGCCGGTGCGGCCTTTGTCCTTACCCGTCAGGACGACGACTTTGTCGCCCTTCTTAACCTTCGCAGCCATTAGAGGACCTCCGGCGCCAGCGAGATGATCTTCATGTGGTTCTTGGCGCGCAGCTCGCGCGGAACCGGCCCGAAGATACGGGTGCCGATGGGCTCACCCGACTTGTTCACGATCACAGCGGCGTTGGTGTCGAAACGGATCACCGAACCGTCCTTGCGCTGGATGTCTTTCGAGGTGCGCACGACGATGGCGCGCAGAACGTCACCCTTCTTCACGCGGCCACGGGGGATCGCTTCCTTAACCGAGACGACGATCAGGTCACCCACCGAGGCGTAACGGCGCTTGGAGCCGCCCAACACCTTGATGCACATGACCCGGCGCGCGCCCGAATTATCGGCAACGTCCAGATTAGTTTGCATCTGAATCATAATTCAAACTTTCCAAAATCTCGCAAAAGGCCCCCACCCTTTCGGGCGCAGACTTCCGCGAAGACGACTGAGGATTCCGAGGAAGCGGGCCTTAAACCCTATTTCCTCCGAATAAGCAAACGGAAAAATGCTCAACGAAGCCGTTCCGCCCGTTTGGGGTGGAGGTTCCGTGAGCATCTCTCCGGTTCAACGTCTGCGAAGGGTTTTCCGCGAAATCCCGAAGGCAGGCGGAACCGGATCGCAAATGTCAAAAGACCGAAACCCGGAAGGCTGAAATAGCCTTCCGGGCCTCTGATGTCTTAGGCTGCGTCCTTGGGAAGCACTTCCCAGGTCTTCAGCTTGGACTTCGGCGCGCACTCGATGATACGAGCGACTTCGCCGGCCTTGTAGGTGTTGTTTTCATCGTGAGCGTGGTAGCGCTTTGAAACGCGCACCGGCTTCTTCAGAACCGGGTGCAGAACGGTACGCTCGACCTTCACGACGATGGTCTTGTTGCCCTTGTCAGAAACAACCAGACCTTCAAGAATGCGCTTGGGCATGGTCTATTCCTTTAGGCAGACTTCTGAGTGGTCAGAAGCGACTTGATGCGCGCGATGTCCTTGCGGACTTCGTTCACACGGTGGGTCTTCTCCAGTTGGCCGGTGGCCTTCTGGAAACGAAGGTTGAACTGTTCCTTCTTGAGGTTCAGCAGTTCTTCCTGAAGCTGATCGGGGGTCTTGCCCCGCAGGTCGGCAATCTTAGTCATGGTCCTTACTCCGCCGCAATGCCGGCGTCGAGACGGGTCACGACGCGGGTACGAACCGGCAGCTTGGCCGCGCCGAGGCGCAGAGCTTCACGGGCGATGTCGTCCGCGACGCCGTCGATTTCAAACAGGATACGGCCGGGGGCCACGCGGGCCGCCCAGTAATCCACGGAACCCTTACCGGAACCCATCCGGACTTCGGCGGGCTTGCCCGTGACGGGCAGGTCCGGGAAGATACGGATCCAGACGCGGCCCTGACGCTTCATTTGACGCGTGATGGCCCGACGGGCGGCTTCGATCTGACGGGCGGTCAAGCGCTCAGGCTCGACCGTCTTCAGACCATAGGAACCAAAGTTCAGCGTGTAGCCGCCCTTGGCATTACCGTGGATGCGGCCCTTGAAGGCCTTACGGTATTTTGTGCGCTTAGGAAGCAGCATAGCGATCAGGCCTCCTTATTGTTGCGATCGCGGCGCGGGCCACGGTTGTTACGCTCGCCGCGCTCCGGACGCTCGTTCGACGACGGGCCCGAAGCTTCCTGCGACCAGCGCTTGTCCTGGGCCATCGGATCGTGCTCAAGGACTTCGCCCTTGAAGATCCACACCTTGACGCCGATGATGCCGTAGGTGGTCAGGGCTTCGGCAAAGCCGAAGTCGATGTCCGCACGCAGGGTGTGCAGCGGCACGCGACCTTCACGGTACCATTCCATACGGGCGATTTCCGCACCGCCGAGACGACCCGACAGGTTCATACGGATGCCCTTGGCGCCCAGACGCATGGCCGACTGGATCGAACGCTTCATGGCGCGGCGGAAAGCCACGCGGCGTTCCAGCTGCTGAGCGATGGATTCGGCGACCAGTTGCGAATCGACTTCCGGCTTGCGGACTTCGACCAGGTTCAGGAACACTTCGCCCTCGGTGAGGGCAGAAATGTCCTTACGCAGCTTGTCGATGTCAGCACCCTTCTTGCCGATCACCACGCCCGGCCGGGCGGCATAGATGGTGATGCGGCACTTCTTGTGCGGACGCTCGATGATGATGCGCGACACGCCGGCGGCGTTCAGCTTTTCCTTCAGTTCCTTACGGATCTTCAGGTCCTGGTGCAGCAGCTTCGCGTATTCCTGACGGGCGGCGAACCAGCGCGAGTCCCAGGTACGGTTGACGCCGAGGCGCAGACCGATCGGATTGACTTTCTGACCCATTAGGCAGCCTCTTGACCAAGTTCACGGACGACGATGGTCAGTTCCGAGAAGGGCTTCAGGATACGCGACGAGCGACCGCGGGCGCGGGACGCAAAGCGCTTCATGACGATGTTCTTGCCCACATATGCCTCGGCGACAAACAGGTTGTCGATGTCGAGGTTGTGGTTGTTTTCGGCGTTGGAGATCGCCGAATACAGGGCCTTGCGAACGTCGCCGGCGATGCGCTTGTGCGAGAACTCAAGCTCGTTGAGCGCGCGCTGGACCTTCAGGCCGCGGATCGACTGGGCCACCAGGTTCAGCTTGTAAGGGCTGATGCGGATGGAGACCAGCTTGGCGCGGGCTTCGGTCGGCTTTACGCGGCGAGGATTGGACGTTTGCGACATGGCTTACTTCCTCTTCGCCTTCTTGTCAGCGGCGTGACCCGGGAAGTTCCGCGTGGGCGAAAATTCACCGAGCTTCATGCCGACCATGTCTTCCGACACCAGCACCGGCACGTGCTTCTGACCGTTATAAACACCAAAGGTGAGCCCCACAAACTGGGGCATGATGACAGAGCGGCGCGACCACGTCTTGATGACGTCCTTGCGACCGCCGGCCTGAGCCGCTTCCGCCTTCTTAAGAAGGTGGCCATCGACAAAGGGACCTTTCCATACGGAGCGAGCCATGGATTAGCGAGCCTTCTTGAGGTGACGCGAGCGGATGATGAACTTATCCGTCGCTTTGTTGGTACGGGTCTTGCGGCCCTTGGTGGGCTTGCCCCACGGGGTGACCGGGTTACGACCGCCCGATGTGCGGCCTTCACCACCACCGTGCGGGTGGTCGATCGGGTTCATGGCCACACCACGAACGTGCGGACGCCAGCCCTTGTGACGGGCGCGACCAGCCTTACCCAGGCTTTCGTTCATGTGGTCCGGGTTGGACACGGCACCGACGGTGGCCATGCAGGTGTCGAGCACCATGCGCAGTTCACCCGAACCCAGACGGATCTGGGCGTAACCGGCGTCGCGGCCAACGAGCTGAGCATAGGCCCCAGCCGAACGGGCCAGCTGACCACCCTTCATGGGCTTCAGCTCGACATTGTGGATGATCGTACCGACCGGCAGCGAACGCAGCGGCGCGGCGTTACCCGGCTTCACGTCCACCTTTTCCGAGGCGATGATGGTGTCACCGGCCTTGAGGCGTTGCGGAGCCAGGATGTAGGCCTTTTCGCCGTCGGCATAGTTGATCAGCGCGATGAAGGCGGTGCGGTTCGGGTCATACTCCAGACGCTCCACCGTACCGGCCACGTCGAACTTGCGACGCTTGAAGTCGATGATGCGATAGAGCTTCTTGGCGCCGCCGCCACGGAAGCGGACGGCCACACGACCGCCGGCACCACGGCCGCCGGACTTGGTGAGACCTTCGACCAGAGCCTTCTCAGGACGGCCCTTGTGCAGCTCGGAACGGTCAACGAGAACCAGTTCGCGACGACCGGGCGAGGTGGGGTTGAATTGCTTCAAAGCCATTGTTCAATCCTCTCCTTACAGACCGGTGGTGATGTCGATGGATTGGCCCTCTTCGAGGGTGACAATCGCCTTCTTGACATCGTTGCGACGGCCCATGATGCCCTTGAAGCGCTTGGTCTTGCCCTTCGTGACAACCGTGTTCACCTTGACAACCTTGACGTTGAACAGAGCTTCAACGGCCGAGGCGATCTCGTCCTTCGAGGAGTCGAGCGACACCTTGAAGACCACCTTGTTCTGTTCAGACAGAACGGTCGCCTTTTCGGTGATGTGCGGCGCCAGGATGACGTCGTAATTGCGGATAGTAGCAGCCATAACTTAGGCCTCCACTTTGAAGCGGGCTTCGATCGCTTCCACCGCCGACTTCGTCAGAACCAGCGTCTGGCGGCGCAGAACGTCATAAACGTTCAGACCGGCCGACGGCAGGACGTCGATATTCGGGATGTTGCGCGAAGCAAGCGCGAAGTTGGTGTCAACTTCCGGGCCCGCGATGATGAGAGCGTTCTTCAGGCCCAGCGTTTCGAACTTAGCACGAAGCGCGGCGGTCTTGGCCGAGTCGAGCGTGGCCTGATCGAGGACGATCAGCGCACCGGCCTTTGCCTTCGAGGACAGGGCGTGACGCAGACCCAGGGCGCGGACCTTCTTTTGCAGGTCGAAGGCGTGCGAGCGAACGACCGGACCGAAGGCGCGCGAACCGCCGACGAATTGCGGTGCACGGCGAGAACCGTGACGGGCGCCGCCGGAGCCCTTTTGCTTGTACATCTTCTTACCCGTGCGAGAATTCTCGTTGCGGGTCTGAACCTTGTGCGTACCGGCGCGGCGCTTGGCCAGTTGCCAGTTGACGACGCGGGCCAGGATGTCGTTGCGGATCTCTTCGAGGCCGAAAACGGCGTCAGAGACGTCAACCGAACCGGCCTTGCCGTTGTCGAGAGTGATAACGTCGAGTTTCATGATTATTCAGCACCCTCTTCTTGAGCGGGCGCTTCCTCAGCTTGAGCCGGAGCGGCAGCAGCCTTCTTGAGGCCGGCCGGGAACGGCAGGGCCTGCGGGGCCGACTTCTTCACGGCGTCGCGGATCTTGACGAACGAGCCTTCCGCACCGGGCACAGCGCCACGGATGAAGATCAGGCCGCGCTCGGCGTCGATGCGAACGACTTCGAGGTTGAGCGTTGTGACGGTTTCCACACCATAGTGACCGGCCATCTTCTTGCCGGGGAAGGTGCGGCCCGGATCCTGACGGTTACCCGTCGAACCGTGGGCGCGGTGCGAGACCGACACGCCGTGGGTGGCGCGCATACCGCCGAAGTTCCAGCGCTTCATGGCACCGGCAAAACCCTTACCGATGGTCGTGCCCTGAATGTCAACGCGCTGACCTTCGACGAAGTGATCGGCCGAAAATTCGGCGCCAACTTCTACGAGGGCGTCTTCGGAGACGCGGAACTCGGACAGGATGGCCTTGGGCTCAACCTGAGCCTTGGCGAAGCGTTCACGCTCAGGCTTGGAGACGTTCTTGGCCTTGCGGGTACCGGCACCCAGTTGCAGGGCGGTGTAGCCGTCCTTGTCCTTGGTACGCTGAGCCACAACCTGGCAGCCTTCGAGCGAGAGGACGGTGACGGGGACGTGCTGGCCTTGCGCGTCGAAATAACGCGTCATGCCGAGCTTTTTTGCGAGGAGACCTGTTCTCATGACCGGGCCCCTTAAATCTTGATCTCGACGTCCACACCAGCGGACAGGTCGAGCTTCATCAGCGCGTCGACGGTCTGCGGGGTGGGATCGACGATGTCCAGCACGCGCTTGTGCGTGCGGATTTCGAACTGTTCACGGGACTTCTTATCGACGTGCGGCGAACGGTTCACGGTGAAGCGCTCAATCAGCGTCGGCAGGGGGATCGGCCCCCGGACGGTAGCACCGGTGCGCTTGGCCGTGTTCACGATTTCACGTGTGGAATGGTCCAGCACGCGGTGATCGAAGGCCTTGAGCCTGATGCGGATATTCTGACGATCCATATCGCTCTTATTCCAAGTTAAGGGGTTGCGTATCCCGCGTCCGTTGAACCATTTCAAAGACCAGCTTCGATCTCAAAACGGAGACCGACGCGTTATCCGCAAAAACAAAGCCGCGCAGCGTGAGCTGCGTGGCCATTCGGAAAGTCTGGAAGCGTCACCTTATATATAAAGACGAGGCCGCCGACTTAATTTCGTAATATGCGGACCGCGTATGAAGCCTGAACCTCACGGCCGATCCAACAGAGGTCGCGTATATGCCGAAGGAGTCGGCCCGCGTCAACCCCTGCCCTCATAATTCTTTGGAAGTTTAAGCGGCTATATCGTTAGGGGTCGGCGCCTGGGACGGCGCATTGGCCCGCAGGCGGCTGATCCCCCGCCGGAACAGGGCCTGAAACGCGTCGCGTTTGCCTTTCGGGCAGGTTTCGCAGGCCCGGATGGTGCGCAGACGCCGTTGCAGGCTCAGTCTTATACCCCGCAGCTTCTCCTGCGCCACCGGAGACAGGGCAACCACCGCATCAAACACGACCGTCATCAGGCTGGCTCGCGCCTCGACCGTCCCTTCAAGGCAGACGCGCGCCGGGCTGGTCATGGTGTGCTTGTAACACTCTCCGCCCGCCCCGAAGTCCACCTGGGTGATGCCTCGTTCGGCCACGTGCTGCATGATGCGCAACGACAGAAGAATACCGGGGCTATAGCGGTGATAGGCTTCGGCATAGGCCGGAAACCAGAAATGCATATAGGTGTTGCGGATCAGGCAAATTTCCGCCGCCACCAGCACCGGCTCCGGACCACGCGTGTCACGGAAGACCCCTACCCTCAGACCGAAGCCCTCGTCCTGACGCTTGGCCAACTCACTCAGCAGGTTGAGTGTCCAGCCACAGCCGAAGACATCGTGCATCCCCGAACGGCTGTACTGCTCACGCTTCTGGTCGATCACCCATTGCAGCAGGTCGGGCGTGACGCGCTCAAACGTAAAGGCGAAACCACCAAAGTCCTTTTCGACATTGCGCTGACAGCGGCCGACATTCTTATAGAATTTGTGATGCTGCGCCTTTTGTCGCGCCAGGTAGGCCTCATAGCCGCCGCTCAGATCGGCAATCTGCGTCACCGCTTCGATGGTGCGGGCGCGGGCATTGCCGGCGGACATATCCCCTACCCAGCCCATGAATTCGAGGCGGTGGGCCTTGAGGCTGCGCAGCAGCAGCGGATAGTCCATGACGAAGGACGCATCTGCAATGACACCGTGATAGTCGGTCAGCGGCGCGCCTAGCGGCTGAATGGTGCGGCCACGCAACTGAAAGGGCAGGAAACCAGCGATGTTGGCGTGTTCGTCATAAAGCCGCGCAATATGAGCGTCCGGCACGCTCTGCCCGATGTCCATGACATAGCGCACATCGAAATAGGGCCCGATCAGATCGGGGCGCCGCGATATAAACCCTTCCCAGGCTGCAATATCTTCGGCGGTCAGCGCCTCGGGCGCGACGCTTTCGATGCGAGTCAGTCTGGCCATCCGGCTCTCCTGCGTAACTTTGCAACCAGATGTACAGTGGCAAGGTTTATATTGCCCTAAGTCGAACGGTTAACGCGACCTGTCTGGCGTGATGGCCGGGCAGGCAAGAAGCTGCACTCAGTAATACGGATAGGCTGTGTCTTGCCCCCGGCAGGGGGCATCGTCAGGTGGTGATAGACCATGGCCAGTCCGGATTCCGTCAGATCGCAGTTCAACAGATTGTCTCTGCGCGCAGCGCTACGCATCCAAGCGCACATGACCGCTTCCGCATCCGGATAGTCGACAGGCAGATTTTCCGCCACGAGGGTCCAGCGATAGCCGGTTTGACTTACACGTTGCGCAGGATTGGCTTTGTCGGGTGCACATGGTTGAAGAAATTGCGTTCGGCCATAGAATGTGCCTGATCGTCTGCAGCGGTGTCCAGACGGTGATTGGGCACCAGCGGCGCACAGCCCTTCGCCTCTCGCTCTAGATTAACGGGATCAATCCGCCTGTTGCGCCGAAGCCGGGGCGACCATCAAGGACCAACACACAGCCATCAGGGGAAGCCTCTCCCCCTCATCCTTGTCTCTTGCGCTGGATCAGGGCGTCCAGCACCTGCCCGTCTATATCGGTATTGATCTGCATCCACAACGGCAGGTGGTCGGACAACTGATAGGTGAAGGCGTCCTTGTCCATGTCCGGATAGGTGTCCGCCGGGAACAGCGGGCGATGATCGCCGGCATAGAAGTCCAGCACGCCACCGGCATTGGTGAAGCTTTCGGTGAACTGGGTGAAGTGCAGCATCTGGTCGTAACGTTTGTCGCGGGCCAGATTGGAGCCGAACTCATCCTTGGCCAGAGCTGTCGGTATCTTCAGGCCGCATTCGAGCAGGGCCTTGAGCATCGGGCTGTCGCGGGTCGGAATGTTGAAGTCCCCCATGACGATGATGTCCTTGTCTTCTGCGGTCTTTTCCTTCGTCTTAGCGCCGATCCACGCCGCCAGACTTTCGATCTCCTTCAGGCGCGCGGCTTCTGTATCGCCCCAGCGCACGTGGGTGGTGAAGGCGAGAAAGTCGAAATTACCGGATTTGAACGAGGCCAGATACGGCGACCGCCACCAGCTTTGATCCGTCAGATATTCGCTGCCGCGCTTACTGCGCGGGGGAGATGGCTCGGCGGCCAGACCGTTGAACACGACCGCGCGTGTATCGAACAGGTAACAGATGCGTTCGTAATTGCCGCCCTGATCACGCACCGCGTCGGAATAGACCACATCCCAATAGGGTCCCAATATGGGCAGGACCCGTTGCAGGTCGGACAGATTGTCGCGCAGTTCGACCACACCGATCAGATCAAACTGCCCCAGTATCTCGGCAATATAATGTATGGCCGCCTGGGTCCGGCGTTTCTTGCCGAATTCCCGTATGTTCCAGGTAGCGATGTTGAGCGTTTCATCCAGTTTCGACGGCGGAATCTTCGCCGCTTCGATCCGCTTGCGCAGGGTCTTCAGCCCTTCTGCAATCTCCAGACTGACATTGCCGTGAAACATCGCACCCTCCCCGTTTCAACCCACAGGAGAATGCACACTTTTCGTGTCGCTGTCGATAAGGGGAGGCTTTTTCAATGGAGATCAAGACGGCCCGGAAGGCACACAAAAAACCCCCTGAGACAAGCTCAGGGGGTTTCTTTAGTCTGATCGGTGTGGACGGCCCGCTTAGGAGCAGAAACCGAGACCTTTGCAATTAAGCAAGGATCTTCGCCACAACGCCGGCGCCGACGGTGCGGCCACCTTCACGGATAGCGAAGCGGAGCTTCTCTTCCATGGCGATCGGGGTGATCAGTTCGACGTTCAGCTCGGCGTTGTCGCCCGGCATGATCATCTCAACGCCTTCCTTCAGCGTCACGATGCCGGTCACGTCGGTCGTGCGGAAGTAGAACTGCGGACGATAGTTGGTGAAGAACGGCGTGTGACGGCCGCCTTCTTCCTTCGTCAGGATGTAGGCTTCGGCAACGAACTTGGTGTGCGGGGTGATCGAGCCCGGCTTGCAGAGAACCTGACCGCGCTCAACGTCTTCACGCTTCGTGCCGCGCAGCAGAACGCCTACGTTGTCACCGGCTTCACCCTGGTCGAGCAGCTTGCGGAACATTTCGACGCCCGTGCAGGTCGTCTTCTGAACCGGACGGATGCCGACGATTTCGACTTCTTCACCGACCTTCACGATACCGCGCTCGACGCGGCCGGTCACAACCGTACCACGGCCCGAGATCGAGAACACGTCTTCGACCGGCATCAAGAAGGGCTGGTCGACCGGGCGAGCCGGCTGCGGGATGTACTCGTCCACGGTCTTCATCAGAGCGAGGATCTGGGTTTCGCCGATTTCCGGGTTCACGCCATCGGTAGCGGCCTTGGCCGAGCCCTTGGTGATGGGGATATCGTCGCCCGGGAACTGGTAGGACGACAGAAGTTCACGAACTTCCATTTCGACGAGCTCGAGCAGCTCTTCGTCGTCGACCAGGTCAACCTTGTTCATGAACACGACCAGAGCCGGCACGCCAACCTGACGGGCGAGCAGGATGTGTTCACGGGTTTGCGGCATCGGGCCGTCAGCAGCCGACACGACCAGGATAGCGCCGTCCATCTGAGCGGCACCGGTGATCATGTTCTTCACGTAGTCGGCGTGACCCGGGCAGTCAACGTGAGCGTAGTGACGGTTTTCCGTCTCATACTCAACGTGGGCGGTGTTGATGGTGATGCCGCGGGCCTTTTCTTCCGGAGCGGCGTCGATATCTTCGTACTTCTTGGCGGTAGCGCCGCCCGACTTGGCCAGCGTCATCGTGATCGCGGCGGTCAGGGTGGTCTTGCCGTGGTCAACGTGACCAATGGTGCCGATGTTGCAGTGCGGCTTTGTACGGTTAAATTTTTCCTTGGCCATTTCAAATCCCCGCAAATATGCGGGCCTTCACTCGGTTAGGGGTTGGAAACTGGGGGCACTCCGCCCCGGAAATCCGTGTCGTCATCCTTGCGGATTTCCGGTTCGGGGCGCAGTGGGGATGGCCCGTAGCATAGTCTTTGCTACGGGCCAAATGGTTTTTAGGCGTACTTCTTGATCACTTCGTCGGCCACGTGCTGCGGCACGGGCTCGTAGTGGTCGTACACCATGGTGAACTGCGCACGGCCTTGCGACATACCGCGCAGGGTATTCACGTAACCGAACATGTTCGCCAGCGGAACGAAGGCGTCAACGACGATGGCGTTACCGCGCATGTCCTGACCCTGGATCATGCCGCGACGACCGTTGAGGTCGCCGATGACCGAACCCAGATACTCTTCCGGAGTCACGACTTCGACCTTCATGATCGGCTCAAGCAGCTTCGGGCCGCCCTTTTCGCGCAGTTCCTTAAAGGCGGCGCGAGAGGCGATTTCGAAGGCCAGGACCGACGAGTCAACGTCGTGGAAAGCGCCGTCGATCAAAGTCGCCTTGAAGTCGATCAGCGGGAAGCCGGCCAGAAGACCGTTTTCCTTGGCCGATTCGAGGCCCTTGGTGACGCCCGGAATATATTCCTTCGGCACCGCGCCGCCGACGATGGCCGACTCGAACACGAAGCCCGTGCCCGGCTCGCCCGGTTCGAACACCAGCTTGACGCGGGCGAACTGGCCGGTACCACCGGTTTGCTTTTTGTGCGTGTAGTCGATTTCCGCCTTGCGGGTGATCGATTCGCGGTAGGCCACCTGCGGCGCGCCGATATTGGCTTCGACCTTATAGGTGCGCTTCAGGATGTCGATTTTGATGTCGAGGTGCAGTTCGCCCATGCCCTTCAGGATCGTCTGACCCGACTCGTGGTCGGTCGAAACGGTGAAGGACGGGTCTTCGGCGGCCAGCTTCGACAGGGCGACGCCCAGCTTTTCCTGGTCGGCCTTCGACTTGGGCTCGACGGCGATTTCGATAACCGGGGCCGGGAACTCCATGCGCTCCAGGATGACCGGCGACTTCAGCGGATCGCAGAGCGTGTCGCCCGTGCGGGTGTCCTTGAGGCCCGCCAGAGCGACGATGTCGCCAGCGAAGGCTTCCTTGATGTCTTCACGGTTGTTGGAGTGCATGAGCAACATGCGGCCAACGCGTTCACGCTTGTCGCGCGTCGAGTTCAGCAGGCCCATACCGGCTTCGAGCTTGCCCGAATAGATACGGCAGAAGGTCAGCGAGCCGACGAAGGGGTCGTCCATGATCTTGAACGCCAGAACCGACAGGGGTTCATCGTCCGAGGCCTTGCGGGTGACTTCTTCTTCGGTCTTGTAGTCGATGCCCTTGGTCGCGGGAATATCGACCGGCGACGGCAGGTAATCCACAACGGCGTCGAGGAGCGTCTGAACGCCCTTGTTCTTGAACGCCGAACCGCAGAGGATCGGGAAGAAGGCCGAGGTCAGAACCGCCTTACGGATGCACTTCTTCAGGGTCTCTTCCGACGGCTCGTTGCCTTCGAGATAGGCTTCCATCGCCTCGTCGTCGAGTTCGACGGCGTTGTCGATGAGGTACTGACGGGCTTCGTTGGCCTTTTCGACCAGATCAGCCGGGATCTCTTCGTCGTGGTACGACGCGCCCAGACCGTCATTGTCCCACACCACGGCCTTCATGCGGACGACGTCCACAAGGCCCTTCAGCGAGGATTCGGCACCGATCGGGAACTGGATCGGCACAGCCTTGGCACCCAGACGGTCGCGGATCGACTCGACCGACTTGTCGAAGTCGGCGCCGATCTTGTCCATCTTGTTGACGAAGACGATACGCGGCACGTTGTACTTGTCGGCCTGACGCCAGACGGTTTCGGTTTGCGGCTCAACACCGGCGTTACCGTCGAGCACGGCCACAGCGCCGTCGAGGACGCGGAGCGAACGCTCGACTTCGATGGTGAAGTCCACGTGGCCCGGCGTGTCGATGATGTTCAGGCGCTTGCCTTGCCAGAAGGCTGTCGTCGCGGCGGACGTGATGGTGATGCCGCGCTCCTGCTCCTGCTCCATCCAGTCCATGGTGGCAGCGCCATCGTGGACTTCGCCGATCTTGTGGCTCTTGCCGGTGTAGTAGAGGATACGTTCCGTAGTCGTGGTCTTGCCGGCGTCGATGTGCGCCATGATACCAAAGTTACGGTAGTCCTCGATTTTGTGACTGCGGGGCATGTACGGGCCTCAGACAAAAAGGGGAATTAAAAAAAGTTCGTAGGAACTATGCGCAGACGCGGGAGACTTGCCGAAGGAAGTCGCCCGCGCCTTATAGAGCTTTTTTGACAGGACCATGACAGCCCTGTCCCGCAAGCCGTTACCAGCGGTAGTGCGCGAACGCGCGGTTGGCTTCGGCCATCTTGTGCGTGTCTTCGCGCTTCTTCACCGCGGTGCCGCGGTTGTTGGAAGCGTCGAGCAGCTCGCCGGCCAGCTTTTCGGTCATGGTGTTTTCACCACGCTTGCGCGCGGCGTTGACCAGCCAGCGGATGGCGAGGGCCCGGCGGCGGTCCGGACGGACTTCGACGGGCACCTGATAGGTGGCACCGCCGACGCGGCGGGAACGCACTTCGATGGACGGGGCGACGTTGTCGAGGGCCGCATGGAAGGTCTCGACCGCGGTCGCGTCCTTCTTCTTGGCTTCGAGGATGTCGAAGGCACCGTAAACGATGTTTTCGGCGACGGCCTTCTTACCTTCGTACATGACGTAGTTCATGAACTTGGTGACAACGAGATCCCCGAACTTGGGATCGGGCAGAACTTCACGCTTCTCTGCGCGGTGACGACGGGACATATGAGTCTATCCTTACTTCGGACGCTTCGCACCGTAGTGCGAACGGCGCTGCTTACGGTTCTTGACGCCTTGCGTGTCGAGCACGCCGCGCAGGATGTGGTAACGGACACCCGGAAGGTCCTTCACGCGGCCGCCGCGGATCAGAACCACGGAGTGTTCCTGAAGGTTGTGGCCGACGCCGGGGATGTAGCACACCGATTCGATGCCGGAGGTCAGACGGACCTTGGCAACCTTACGCAGAGCCGAGTTCGGCTTCTTCGGGGTCGTAGTGTAAACGCGCGTACACACGCCGCGACGCTGGGGCGAGCCCTTCAGGGCCGGCACCTTGTTGCGCTTCGGGTTCGGCTTGCGCGGCTTGCGGATAAGCTGGTTAATCGTGGGCATTTAATCTCTTGCCTTAGATGGGGAGGCCTGTGCCGTTTGGCCGGGCGACCTCGGTTGGGATGTAGCCTTCAGAAGCATCGGAAACGACAAACACAAAAGCCGCAACCCGCGCTTTGGGGGTTACGGCGGGCACGCAGGCCCTTGTCTCAATCGCTCTGAAAACGGACCCTTGCAGGTCCCGCCTCAAAAAAGATTGCGGGGCTATACAGGAGCCCCCCCTGCGGGTCAAGCAGGATTCGCTCAGGCGCTCTTGCGCGTAGTCACGGCGTGCTGGCGCAATGTGTCAAAGAAGGTCTGCACCTGCTGGCTCAGCTGCGCCGCGTCGCTGTTGAGTGACGCCGCCGCGCTGCCGACAACAGTTGAGGTCCCCGCCGTATGGTCGATGGCCTGGGTGACACGCGCGACATTTTCCGACAGGGCCTGCGCCCCGCTTGAGGTGCGCATGACGCTTCGGGCGATTTCCTGCGTTGCCGCCCCCTGCTGTTCAGCCGTGGCAGCGATGGCGGTGGCAATCTGTTCCACCTCGCTCATAGAAGCGGAAATACGTTCGATGGCCGACACAGCGTTGCGGGTGGCCCCCTGTATCTCATTGATCTGGCGCGTGATGTTATCGGTGGCGCGTGAGGTCTGGGTGGCCAGTTGCTTGACCTCGGTGGCCACCACGGCGAAACCGCGTCCGGCCTCCCCTGCCCGGGCCGCCTCGATCGTGGCATTGAGCGCCAGCAGATTGGTCTGAGACGCGATAGTCTGGATCAGGTTGACCACCTCACCGACCTGACGCGCCGAATCGAGCAGGTTGTTGATATCGCTGCGTGAGGCATCCATCAGGCGCACCGTATCTGAGATCGAAGCCGCCGCATTGGCGATCTGCGACGAGACCTCATTGATAGATTTCGACAATTCTTCCGCCGCCGCGGCCACAGAGGACACGCTGTCGGCGGTGTCGCGCGAAGCGGTAGCGATACCGCGCGCGTGGTCGGAGGCGCCGGTCACGACCGACGCCATGTCTTCGGCGGCGTCGCTGAGTCCGCTGCCGGACTGACGCAGCTTATTGAGAATACCAAAGGCCGCCGACTGAAACGTACCGATGGCGGTTTCTGTCTGCTCGGCCTGACGGCGGCGCTCTTCCAGCAGGACTGTCTGATAGGTGGAGATAGCCAGGTCCAGATCAAGCAGTATGGCCTTGTTGACCGCCTCGATCTGCGCCTGCGCCTTTTTCGGTGCAAAGCGGCTGCGCACCAGAATGAGGCCCGTCAATTCATTGAGGACAAAGCGATAGGCCCCGATATACCAGCGCGGTTCCAGCCCGATCCGCTCATGGGCCCGGCCGATCTTCTGGGTTTCGCACAGATAGGCCTCATCGAAGGCGCCGGAGAAGATACGTTCCCAGTGGCGGAATTGCGCGCCTTCCAGCGCCGCCTGACGATCGCCGGCCATGGCCTTCAGGTGCGGATATTGGAACAGATGGGCGTAGAAGCGGCGTAATATGTCCGGCAGTTGCGGGGCAATCAACGGCCAAAGGGCGCGAAGGGCGGCGCGGTCCGCAGGCGTAATCTGAGCAAATTCAAGCCTTTGATTCAGGTCAATCTGAAGATTAGACTGAAAACGGGTTTCAATACCGGGCTGAAGATCGGTCATTACGCTACTCCCTACACGCGACACCAGGAAAAAGGACTAACGTCCGGTAGTCGCGCGCCGAAGACTGCACGTAAAGCGGTTAATGAAGCCTGAAGCTTCAGACCCGCCCAAACAGCGACAAAGGGTCACACTGCGCGCCGCCTTTGACCTACTTCTCGCCTTTCGCGACGTAGGCGGCTACGCCCTTGGGCGGCAGGATAAGGCGCAGATTACCTTCCTCTGCCGTTAGCTGCGCCGGTGCGCCGAGGTCCAAGGCCGAGGTCCACACCCCGTCGCCCTTCGTCTGAAAGGTCTGCGCAGTGGCAGACAGGTTGATGAATACCAGCGCCTTTTGCCCCTCCCTCTGACGCGCAAAGACGAGCGCCTCCTCCCCGGCCTTCGACAGAAGCGTAAGCGTTCCATCTGCTAGTACCGGATGCGCCTGCCGCGCCAGATAGAGGGCGCGGTAATACTCCAATAGACTGCCCCCTTCGCCGGACTGGGCCTTTACATTATGGGTAGCCGCATTGGTCGCATAGGCGCGATAGGGCCTGGCCGCCTTGGTGAAGCCGTGCCCGGCCGAGCCGTCCCAGCTCATCGGGGCGCGCAGTCCGGGATCGTCATACTTGCCATTATTGGCCAGTCCGATCTCTTCGCCGTAGTAGGAAAACGGCGTATCAGACGCCAGCACCGAGACAGCCGCCGCTACACGGTAACTGCCGGCATCGAGATCGTGGATCAGGCGGTCGCCGACATAGGAATCGTGGCTTTGCAGGACCAGCGGCATCAGGGAGCGCTTGTCCGACGCCAGTTGCGTCGCCAGCTTTGATGACAGCTTGCCCTCGCGCGCGCTGGACTTGATTTCCTTTTGCGTGCCGAAGGCGAAGGAGTTCGTACAGGCCTCACCCGCATAGAGGGCGGGCTGTTCGGAAGCTTCGCAGATCAGGTAGCGGTTGGGATAGGCTTTGACGACCGCATTGACCTGTTTAAGGACCTCAAGGTTTTCCGGCTGATCCATATAGGCGGTGGGGCCATTTTCGACCAGCATGGTCACGGCGTCGATACGGAAGCCATCAACGCCCTTGTTCAGCCAAAAGCGGAAATTGTCGGCGTGATAGTCAATCACCCGCTGATTTTTCAGGTTGAAGTCCGGCATCTGATCGTCGAACAGGCCATAGAAATAACCTTTGCCGACCTTGTTTTGGCGCCACGGCCCCCAGGAAAAGCCCGCCCAATTCGGGTTCTTGTCGGCGAAGATGTACCAGTCGCGATAAGGCGAGGTTTTCGATTTCGCGGCGCTGATGAAGATCGGGTTGTCACTGGCCGAATGGTTCATCACATAGTCGATGATGACGCCGATACCGCGCTTGTGCGCCTCGGCCACGAAGCGCTCGAAATCCGCCATCGTCCCATAGGCCGGATTGACGGCGCGATAGTCGCTGACGGCGTAGCCATGGTCCTTGTCTGCCGACGGGTGCATAGGCATGAGCCAAATGCCGGTGACCCCCAGGCTTTTCAGATAGTCGAGCCGCGAGGTCAGTCCGTTGAAATCACCGATGCCGTCGCCGTCAGAGTCCTGATAGGAGCGGACAAAGATTTCCATAAAGGTGGCGCTGCGGTTCCAGTGAGCGGGCAAGCCATTGTCGCGTGGCTCGGCGATGACCTTGGATACGTCGATCTTAGAGCGCATTCCGAAAAGTGTGCAGCGGTTTTCGAAATTAAATGCGCGACAAAACGAACCGCTGGAGCGAGATTTCGATTCCGTCTGAACGAACTCCGCTCTAGCCGTCTGCGCGTGAGCGCCCGTGGCCATCAGCGCACACGCCAGCGCCACGCCTATCAGCGGTTTAATTGCCATGCTCTGTCTCCCTGTCTTTTGCCGCAGGAAAACACAGGCGCTCATTTGCGAACAGACATCCGGCGGATGAATACGTATGCGGGGTTAGCTGCGACCGCTTAAGGAGCCTGGTTCTTCAGCAACGCGCGGCTGATCAGAGTCGCTTTTGACATAGTGCTCATTGGCCAGACCCCTGCCGTTCGGCGTCTTGGGCTGCATCCGCTCGTCCTTGCTGTCTTTTTCGTCGGCATAGGATTCGCCCGCTTCGCCGTTTGAGGGTTTGTCGCGTGAAAAATGTTCCCGCACATCGGCGGTTTCGGCCTTTTGCGGATCGTCAGTCTTATGTGGGGCGGTCATAGACTTCTCCTTGCTTACGATTGAGACAAAAAAGCCCGGCCTGAGCCGGGGACACTCAGACCGGGCCGATTATGTTGCACGCGCTGTCAAAAGCGACGTGTGTAGGACAGGGTTGCTCGTTTCATGCCGTGACAGGGTAGGCCGCCAGACATTAAAAGACGCGAGGCGAGGCATTACCGCTTCATAAGAAAGCGATCAGAGTGCGCGCAATACCGGCTCGGCCTCGGTCAGCGAAGCCTCCAGAATCTCGACAATGCGGTCGATCTCGCCCTCGGTGATGATCAGCGGCGGGCACATGACGATGGTGTCACGGATGCCGCGCACCATCAGACCGTTCTTGATACAGATGTCACGCACCACCGGACCGGCGTGGCCTTCGGCCCCCTTGAAGCGTGTATTGGTGCCCATTTCGGCGACGATTTCCACTGCGCCGAGCAGACCGATAGAGCGCGCTTCGCCGACCAGCGGATGGCCGTCGAGGCGCTTCAGGGCCTGCGCCAGATAGGGACCGGTTACCTCGCGCGTGCGCTCGATCAAGCCCTCGCGCTCGATAATGCCGATATTGGCAAGCGCCACGGCACACGCCGCCGGGTGACCCGAATAGGTATAGCCGTGCACGAAGTCGCCGCCAGTTTTCAGAACCTCGACGATCTGTGACGACACGCCAACCGCCGAAATCGGCAGATAGCCCGACGACAACCCCTTGGCCATGGCGATAACATCCGGCTTGACGCCGTAATGCTGATGGCCGAACCACTGACCCAGACGCCCAAAGCCGCAGATCACTTCGTCGCAGATCAGGAGGATACCGTACTTGCGGCACAGGGCCTCGACCTTGGGCCAGTAGCTTTCAGGCGGGATGACGACACCGCCGGCGCCCTGTACCGGCTCACCGATGAAGGCCGCGACCTTGTCCGGCCCGACGCTGAGGATACGGTCTTCGATGTCCTGAACGCAGGCATCAGCAAAGGCGTCCGGGTCCTGACCGAAGCCTTCGCCGAACAGGTAGGGCTGACGCACGTGCTCGATGCCGGGAATGGGCAGCCCCCCCTGCGCGTGCATGAAGGTCATGCCGCCCAGCGACGCACCGGCGACGGTTGAACCGTGATAGGCATTGCGACGCGAGATGAAGACCTGACGCTCCGGTTCGCCCTCCAGCGTCCAGTAGTGACGAACCAGACGGAAGACCGTGTCATTGGCCTCAGACCCCGACGAGTTGAAGAAGACGTGCTTGAGGTCCGGATTGCCCAGAACCATCTTCTCGGCGATCTTGGCCGCCAGCCGCACCGCCGGGGCGGTCGCCGTCTTGAAGAAGGTGTTGTAATAGGGCAGTTCCAGCATCTGCTTATAGGCCGCTTCGGCCAGTTCGCTGCGCCCGTAGCCGACATTGACGCACCACAGCCCGGCCATGCCATCCAGCAGCGATTTGCCGTCGATATCCGTGATCACACAGCCTTCGGCATGGGTGATAATACGGCTGCCACCCAGTTGTTCCAGCAGGGCATAGTCGGCCTGCGCCGGCAGGTGGTGCGCCAGATCGAGCGCCTTCAGTTCGGCGGAGTCGTTGTTTTTGAGCGGAATATTCATAACGGGCGCTCCATAACGGAAAGGGTCTCATGTGACTATAGCCCCGCCCCGGCAAAAGCGGAATGGCCAAATCACGGGCCGCGCGAAATTGTGATCACAATTTACGGAATGACTGTGATGGAAATGATAGGAACGAGGGATTGCACAGATTTCACAGAAAGATAGGTGTCCCGAGGGCCCCGCACTGGTGCGCAGCGCCCATCTGTGTAATCTGTGGTTCTAACCTTACTGGCACCACCTCCAAACTGAACGCTGCAAGGTTTATCAGGCGAGGCAAATTAGATCGCGTTTCCGCGCACCGCTGCGCCGAGCAAGCGGAAAAAGGCCTGACGGTCAGGATAAAGCTCCGGTTGCCATTCCGGGTGCCACTGCACCCCCAGCACCTGAGCGCCGCCGATATTGGCGCTGAAGGCCTCGACAACCCCATCCGGGGCCACGGCTTCGACGCTTAACCCCTCCGCCAGCCGGTCCACCCCCTGAAAATGCACCGAATTGACCGTCAGCGCCTCGCGCGCGACCGCGCGCGCCAGCACGCCAGCGGGGGTAAGGGTCACTGGGTGTCGGTGCTCGAACATATCGGCGAAACGGGCTTCTGCGGGTGCATGATGATCAAGACGCCCGGAGCCCTCAGGTGCCGTCCCCAGATCCCCGCGCAGCGTACCGCCCAGCGCCACATTGATCTCCTGAAAACCCCGGCAAATTCCGAAGACCGGCTTGCCCATCAGGGTCAGACTTTCGATCAGAGAAAACGACACCTCATCGCGCTCGGTGTCGAACGGCCCCTCTCCGCCCGCCTGGCCATAGCGGCGCGCTTCAATGTTGGAGGGCGATCCGGTCAGCAAAAGCCCGTCCAGTCGCGAAGCAACGGAACGGGCGTCAAAGAAACCGGTAATGGCCGGGATGAGAAGCGCGGAGCATTCGGCGTAGGTCGTTGCGGCGCGGACGTAACGGTCCATCACCGCCTGCGCCATCTCGACGCCAAAGTCACGATGGCAGCAACTGATGCCGATGACCGGCAGGGCTTCGTGCATCCGCCGCTCCGTGTCACGGCTTATTTGCGGCCGAACAGCCAGTCGAAGAAGCCGCGCTTCTTGACCTGCGCCTGCGCCTTCTTGACCTCTTCCTGCACCTTATGGGCCTCGGTTTGCGCCTTGGCCACGGCCTCTTCGACAGCCTCCTTGGCCTCGTTCAACACCGGCTTGGCCTTTTCAACAGCCTCATCCAGCTTTTCTTTGGCAGAGGCGGCAACCTCTTCGGCCTTGTGCACCGCTTCCTCGATCTTCGGCTTGGCGGCTTCGACGACATCGTCGAGCCTAGCCTTCGCCTGTTCGACGACGGGCTTGGCAGCCTCAGCCGCGTCTTCCAGCTTTTCCTTGGCGACGGCGGCAGCCGCGCTGGCGGTCTTTGCGGCCTTGTCGAGTGCCGGCTTGGCGCGCTTGACGGCCTTATCGATCTCGCCCTGAGCGGCCTCGACAGCCTTGGTGGCACGGGTGCGCGCCTTGGCAACCTTCGGCTCGACCGCAGCCACGCTCTTGGCTGCACGGGTCGTCGTGCGGGTGACCTTCTTGACCTCGGCTTCGACGACCTTTTCAGCCTTCTCGACCTTGGCCTTGGCGGTCTTGGCCGCTTTTTCGATCTGGGCGGTCGCCGCCTTGGTCGCGGTTTCCGCCTTCTTGGTCACAGCGGCGGCCGTTTTGGCTGCCTTCTTGGCGGTGGCATCGGCAGCCTTGACGGTCTTTTCGGTCGCGGCCTTTACGGCAGTTTCTGCCGCCGCCTTGGGTGCGGGCGCCTTGCGGGCGATCGTCTTTTTCACTCCGGCATCCGCCGGAATCTCCGCCGCCTTTACCGTCTTCGTCTTTTTTTCCGTCGCCATTGCCTACTTTCCCATTGGCGTAAGGGCCCCCTTACGCATAAAAGACCGTTGAAACGCTTCCGTCACATCGAATCGGACGATCTGCAAAGCCTACAATGACTTATAATCCACAACAAATCATCGCAAAAGGCCCCCGTCAGGTGGCGGAAACCGCCGCAGAGGCCATCGACAACGATGCCTGGCTCGAAGGCGCGACCTATTCCATCCTCGAAGAGGATGAGGACCGCAATATCTGGCGCATCGACGCCTTCCCCACGACCGAGGAGGAAGATCAGCGTTTACAAGAGCTTCTGGCAGAGTATCCGGAGCTGATCGTCACCGCAGATCAACTGGCCGATGCCGACTGGCTGGCCATGGCCCTGTCGGGTCTGCCGCCCGTGCGCGCCGGACGATTCTTCGTGTACGGTATTCACGATCGCGGCAAAAAGCCGCTCAATGCGGTTAATCTGCGTATCGAAGCCGGGGCTGCCTTCGGTACGGGGCACCACGGGACGACGGTCGGCTGCTTGTGGGCCTATAACGATCTGTTAAAAAAACACCATTATGAGCGCGTGCTGGATGTCGGCGCGGGCACGGGCGTGCTGGCCATCGCCGCCGCCAAGACTGGCACGAAATACGCCGTCGGCACCGATATCGACGCCATCAGCGTGCGCATCTCCAACGAAAACGCTAAGCTCAATTCGGCTGGTGCTCGTTTTGTTTGGGCCAATGGCCTGAACCACAAGGACGTACGCAAGGACGCCCCCTACGATCTGGTCTTTGCCAACATTCTGGCGCGTCCGCTGGTCGGTCTGTCGCAGTCGATAAAGTTGGCGCTCAGGCCGGGCGGCACGGTCATCCTGTCGGGCCTGTTGCGCACGCAGGAGCGCTTCGTCAAGGCCGCCTATCTGTCCAAGGGCTTCCGTGTCGTGCGCCGAATCCACCGCGACGCCTGGTGCACGCTTGTGATGCAGCGGGGTGGTTAAGGGTATTTAGTACCCGTAATCGGCCTTGCCGCCAGCCTTGGCTACCACCTCTATGCCGTCGATACGCATGCTCTTGTCGACCGCTTTCAGCATGTCATAGAGGGTCAGCGCCGCCACCGACACAGCGGTCAGGGCCTCCATCTCGACGCCCGTCTGCCCTGACGTCTTCACCTCCGCGCTCAGGCGAAAGCCTGGCAAGGTGTCATCCATCGCAATCTCAAGCCCGACCTTCGTCAGGCTCAACGGGTGGCACAGGGGGATCAGGTCGGCCGTTTTCTTGGCCGCCATAGTGCCGGCGATTTCAGCCGTGGCGATCACCGCCCCCTTGGGCGCCGTGCCCTCGCGTACCATCGCCAGCGTCTCAGGGGCGCAGATCAGCCGCCCCTCAGCGCGGGCTTTGCGCGCCGTCACGGCCTTCGCCCCGACATCGACCATATGGGCGCGGCCATCCTTACCTATGTGTGACAGGCTGTTTTCACTCATCATGTCCACCGTTTCAGATCGTCAGCGTCTTTGGCCGTAGGCTCAACCCAACGCGCAAAGCCCTCGCCGATCTCACGCTTCCACAAAGCCGCCTCGGACTTCAGCCGGTCCATTAGATAGTCGGCCGCCTCAAAGGCCGCCCGCCGATGCGACGAGGCCGCCGCCACAAACACAATCTCGTCCTCGGCCTGAACCTCGCCGCATCGATGCGCCACCAGCAGCGCCAGCACGTCGAAGCGCGCGGCGGCGGCCTCTGCGATATCCGTCAGGCTCTGCTCGGTCATGCCGGGATACCAGTCGAGCCACAGATGCGACACCGCGCCGTCGGCCGTCTCCCCCCGCACCCGGCCGGAAAAGGTGACAATGGCTCCGGCTCCGCGATTCGCCTCCACGAAACGGCGATACAGCGTTTGACCGTCGAGGGCCTGGGGCAAAAGCAGGGTTTCGACCGTTGCCACGCCTCAGCCTCCGGAAAAGACAGGAAAGAAGGCGACCTCATCGCCGGCCTGCAAGGAGCGATCCTCCTGGGTTAACCCCTGATTGACGCTCATTAGCACCCGCTCACGCGACAATGCGCCCGACGCAAAGGCAGTGCCCAACACGCTCTGGCGCAGGGTGAACAGGCTCATGTCCGTATCAGCGAAATCCAGTACGCGCTGCCGTTCACCCAGTGTGTCGGCCACCTTGCCAAAAAAGAGAACTGTGATCTGCATCACGCTCCGAGGGAAAATCTGTTGAGTAAAATCATCCACTCACAAAATTACCTTATTCTTTTTTCATGAAAAGCTGTAAGTTGCGCGGCGGCGGACGTTTTACGATCGCCATGCACGCAGGACGCGGGGGGTGTCAATGCCTGTATGTTTTATTCCCTTTCAGGGCCGGTACTAGGTTCGAATGGCCATACTTAACAATCGTATTTTACGGCTTTTGGCCAAGTCCGGTTTACTGGGGCAACGGAACGTCCGGTTATCGCTGGCCGATCCCAATGACCAGATTTCGTACAAGTCGCTGCTGCAAAGGCCACAGGTCCATCTGGACCACGAGGCGCTAAGCGCCTTCTACGCCGGCAAACGTATCCTTATCACCGGGGGCGGCGGCTCGATCGGCTCGGAAATCGCGCGTCAGGCCCTGCGACTGGGGGCGGCACACGTCACTTTGATCGACCACACCGAACTGGCGCTTTACGATGTCGAGCAGTCGCTAAATCTGGAGTTCGGCAAGCCTCCGGTCAGCCTGATCCTGTGCTCCATCCGGCGCAAAGCCCGCCTTGAAGCTATTTTCGTAGCGCAGAAGCCGGACGTTATCTTCCACGCGGCGGCGCTCAAACACGTCCCGATGGTTGAGATCAATCCGTCGGAAGGGGTGCTGACCAATGTCATGGGCACGCAGTATGTCATCGACGCAGCGCAAGCCGCCAATGTGAAACAGCTGGTCCTCATCTCGTCGGATAAGGCGGTCGCCCCGGCCTCGATGATGGGGGCGACGAAGCGTCTGGCCGAACACCTGATTTCGTCGCAGATGGGCCACCTCAATCAGGCCTGCGTCGTGCGCTTCGGCAATGTGCTGGGCTCGACGGGCTCTGTAGTGCCGCTGTTCCGCGCCCAGATTGAGCGCGGCGGGCCGATTACGCTGACCGACCCCAAGGTCGAACGCTTTTTCATGACCATCTTCGAGGCGGTGCAACTGGTCATGACAGCGGCCATGCACAACGCTACGAACCTGTCGGAAAAATCGAGCCTCTACATTCTCGAAATGGGTGAGCCCATTCGTATCTACGATCTGGCCCGGCGCATGATCGAAATGTATGGCCTCAAGGTCGATAAGGACATCCAGATCGTTCTGACCGGCCTGCGCGACGGCGAAAAGATCACCGAGGCGCTTCTCGATGACAATGAAATCCGCGAACCCTTACGCCCCGGTATCTTCAAGGTGGTCAATCAGGCGATGGACCTGCACCTGCCGCCGCACCTGATGAGCGAGTTGTTTACGCTGGCCGAACGCGGCGAGGACGAAATCGTCAAGGCGCAGGTCTTCCACTTTGTGAAAACACTGCGCGACTATTCACCACCGCCGCCTGCGCCTCAGCCGGAAAAAGTTTAAGGTGAAGTTCAAAAAACCCCCGCTGGTGACAGCGGGGGTTTTTGGTCTAGTATTGCTCAGTCTTTATGCGGGTCTTCGGCATCGGGATCATCCGTGGTGAGGAATTCGAACCAGATCCCGTTCAAAATCCCGAAGGTCACCGCCAGACCGAGGCCCAGCACCCAGGTAAAATACCACATTTTGCAACTCCTTGCCTGACGACGTCAGGCTCAAGAAAGATGTGAAAAATTTTCGAAGGGCCGCCCCAAGAAAATTTTTCGCCATCCTGAGAAGGGGGCACATGGGGGAAACAGGGTTTCCCCCATGCTTTCAATAGAGGTCCGGATTCGTCTTCAACGCCTTCACTTCGATGCGGCCGAACAGCACCTTATAGACCCACGCCGTGTAGAGCAGGACGATGGGCAGGAAGACCAGCGTCACACCCAGCATGATGAACAGGGTGGTGTGCGAGCTGGAGGCCGTCCACACCAGCAGGCTGGAGCGGGCATCGACCGTCGAAGGCAGGATGATGGGGAACATCGAAACGCCCACGCTGCCGATAATACCCAGCACGCCGATGGAGGAACCGATGAAGGCCCAAGGATCTGCCTTGATCTTCAGCCCCAGAAGCGCCAGCAGCGCGCCTACGAAACCCAGTACCGGTGCGGCTATCATCCACGGATATTTGCCGTAGTTAAGGAGCCAGGCCCCGGCCTCTTTGACGACCTCGGCATTGCGGGGATTGGACGGGCCATCGGCGGCAATGTCGCCCACGACCTTGAAGCCCAGACCGCCATAGGCGAGATAGACGCCACCCAGCGCAAAGAGAACGATCACGGCCAGAGCGGCATAAACGCCGTAGGTGATGGCGCGGTCACGCAGGGCCCCTTTTTCGATCTTCAGCGACACCCAGGTCGCCCCTTGCAGCAGCAGCATGGCCACGGAGGTCAGGCCGCACAGGACGGTGAAGGGGCTGAACAGGCCGAGCAGACCGCCCAGAAACTGATCGTGATAGGTGATGCGCAGGTCGCTATCGAGGCTGAACGGCGCGCCCTGAAGCACATTGCCGACGGCCACACCGAAGACCAGAGCCGGGACAAAACCGCCGACGAACAGCGCCCAGTCCCAGTTGTTGCGCCACGCCTTGCCCGGCCGCTTGGAGCGGTACTTGAAGCCGACCGGACGCAGGATCAGTGCGGACAGCACAAGGAACATGGCCAGATAGAAGCCGGAGAAGCTCACCGCATAGACGAAGGGCCAGGCGGCGAAGATGGCGCCGCCCCCCAGGATGAGCCACACCTGATTGCCTTCCCAGGTGGCCGAGACGGTATTGATCACAGCCCGGCGTTCTTCGTCGGTTTTGGCGACGAACGGCAGGGTTGCCAGCGTGCCCAGTGCGTAGCCATCCATAATGGCGAAGCCGATCAGCAGCACGCCCATGAGCAGCCACCAGATGACCCGCAAGGTCATGTAGTCGATAGGTAGTTCCATAAGGGTTACTCCTTTGTCTGCGCGTTATTCAGCCGGGCCGGCGAGGCCACCGCTTTGCAGCGGGCTGGCTTCTTCGGCGTCGTGCATACGACCGAATTTCGACGCATAGGGACCGGTCTTGATCGTCTTGACCAGCAGGCCGACCTCGATGACGGCCAGCGTGCCGTACAGCAGGGTGAAGCCCACTATGGTCACCCAGATTTGCCCGACGGTGAGGCTGGACGCGCCCATAAAGGTGGGCAGGACGCCTTCGACGGCCCAGGGCTGACGCCCCAGCTCAGCCAGCACCCACCCGGCTTCCGCCGCAAGCCACGGCAGCGGGATTGCCAGCACGCAGAGGCGCAGGAACCAGCGGGTGTGCTCGGCCTTGCGCAAGCTAACCAGCACAAAGGCCAGAGCGAACAGAGCGATCATGGCAAAGCCGATGGCGGCCATAAGGCGGAAGACCCAGAACATCACCGGCACATTGGGGATGGTGTCGAGAGCAGCCTTCTGGATGAGGGCGGCGTCTGCGGTACGAGGGTCAGCGACGTACTTTTTCAGCAGATAGCCGTAGCCGATGTCGCGTTTGTGCGCTTCGAACTGCGCGCGAGCGGCGAGGTCCTGAGGGTTGGCTTTCAGCTTTTCCACGGCGTCATAGGCGGCCACACCCGACTGGATGCGGTGTTCCGCCGTTTCCACGAGGTCGAGAATACCGATGACCGGACGATCCAGCGAGCGCGTGGAGATCAGGCCCAAAACATAGGGGACCTTGACTTCCATATCGGTGTGATGGGTCTTCAGGTTCGGAATACCGAACAGGGTCAGGCCCGCCGGGGCCGGCTCGGTGTGCCACATGGCCTCAAGGGCCGCCAGCTTCATCTTCTGGTTATCGGTCAGGGCATAGCCCGACTCGTCGCCCAGAACGACGACCGACAGCGAGGAAGCCAGACCGAAGGCTGCCGCCACCGCCATCGAACGCTTGGCGACCGACACCCATTTGCCCTTGAGGAGATAGATGGCCGATACGCCGAGGACGAAGACGGCCGCGATCACATAGCCCGCCGAGACGGTGTGCACAAACTTGGCCTGCGCCACCGGATTGAACAGCACGGCCGTGAAGTCGGAAACTTCCATGCGCATGGTGGCCGGGTTGAAGTCCGCACCGACCGGATTTTGCATCCAGCCGTTGGCGATCAGGATCCACAGGGCCGACAGGTTTGTACCCAGCGCCACCATAAACGTAACGATCAGGTGCCCGACCCGCGACAGGCGGTCCCAGCCGAAGAACATCAGCCCGACAAAGGTCGCTTCGAGGAAGAAGGCCATCAGGCCTTCAATCGCCAGAGGCGCGCCGAAGATGTCGCCGACAAAGTGTGAATAATAGGACCAGTTGGTTCCGAACTGGAATTCCATGGTCAGACCCGTGGCTACGCCCAGCACGAAATTGATGCCGAAAAGCGTGCCCCAGAAACGGGTAATGGTGCGCCAGATTTCGCGCCGCGTCAGGACATAGACGCTTTCCATGATGACCAGCATAAAGGAAAGGCCAAGCGTCAGCGGGACGAACAGAAAGTGATACAGCGCCGTCAAGGCGAACTGCAGCCTTGATAGATCGACGGTCATCATATCCATTGAGATATATCCCTCGGGTTATTGGGGTTTTTAGATCGCACAACCCTGCGGCAAGGTGCAGCAGCGGTGTGGAAATTTGCCCCTTGATGTCCGAAATGGGCTAGGAGAAAACCCATTCCGGCTTACTTGCCATAACAACTAAGCTGGGCCTGAGTATATGCCCCGCCCCTGAAACGCCCTATCGCACCAAATGTCGCACCCACGTCCCCGTACCCCTGAGACCTTTAAGGATGCCACCGGCGACACTGACAAGGGTCGCGCCAAAGCTGTGCGTCAGGCACTGAAACTATGGGCCGATGCGGCGAAAAGACAAGTCACACATGTGCGACAGCTTGAAGTCTGGTCGGTCCTGTGCGCCACGGGCTTTGCCGCCGGGCTGGCCCTCATCCTTCAGACGGTGCGCGCCGGTCAGTTTCCCTTGACGGGTCTGGCCCTATTGTTCCTCAGCCTGTGTCTCAGGGGCACTCTTTCCTACTATAATCAGGTTGTTAGCCTGAAAGCAGCGCGCCTGATTATCGAGAATCTGCGCCTGTCGCTGATGCGCAAGGCCCTGTCCGGACGCGGCGTCGGGGCCTCGCAGATGGGGCGCATGACGGCGCTGTTTGAGCATACTGAGGCCCTCGAAGGCTATTATGCGCGCTTCGTTCCGGCGCGGCAGGCAACCGCCGTGACGCCGCTTCTGGTGACGCTGGCTATCGCTGTGGCCTCGCCTCTGGCGGCCGCCATCATCCTCTTCACCCTGTGTCCCTTTGTCACACTGATGGCCCTGTCCGGCATGGCCACCGCCGCCGAATCAAGACGTCAGCTTGCGGCCCTGACGCGGCTGTCGGGCCTGTTCGCCGATCGCCTGCGCCACCTGCCCCTGATCCACGCCTTTGATAACGAAGCCGCGCAGGTCGAAAAGGTGCGGCGTGCCGCCCGCGATGTGTCGGAGCGGACCCTGTCGGTCCTGCGCATGGCTTTTACCGGCTCGGCCATACTGGAGTTTTTCGCCGCACTGTCGGTCGCTCTGATCGCCGTCTATTGCGGGTTTGCCCTGCTGGGCCTGCTGCCCTTCCCCGTGCCGGCCTTTCTGGATTTCAACAGAGGCCTGTTTGGTGGCGATTCCTTTGCCCCGGCCTTCTTCGCTCTAGCTCTGGCTCCCGAAGTCTATTTCCCGCTGCGCCGTCTGAGCGCCGCCTATCATGAGGAGCAGCAGGCGCACGCCGCCGCCGTAGCCCTGATGGCGCTGGAGGCACGACTGGAGACGCCCGACTCGGTGCCACTGACGCTCACCACCGCCCCCACACTGCGCTTTGAGGGCGTCAGCGCCGTCTTTGCCGACGATCCGGCGCCGGTCTTCGCCCCGGTCAGTTTCAGCGCCGGCGGCGGAGCCATCATCGCCCTGCGAGGCGAAACGGGTTCAGGCAAGTCCACCCTGCTGCGCCTGCTGCTTGGGCGCGGTGGCGACGTGGAAGCGCGCGGCCTGATCGAAATCGACGGTCAGCCGCTGACGCCCGCGCACGACCTGTCTCCTGCCCTGTCTTGGATGTCGCAGCACACGCCGATCCTGCCCGGCACCCTGGCCGACAATCTGCGCCTGTCGAACCCGCAGGCCAGCGACGCCGACGTGCAGCGGGTGATCCGCCTGACCGGGCTGAAGGCGCTGGTGGCGGCACGCGGGCTTGAGACGCTGCTGGATGAACGCGGCTCCGGCCTGTCGGGCGGCGAGCGGCGGCGCATCGGTCTGGCGCGCGCCCTGCTCAAACCCGCGCCGCTTCTGTTGCTCGATGAGCCGACCGCCGATCTCGACCCGGAGGCCGAGGCCGCCCTGATCGCAGCCATCCGCAGCAACGCTACAGGCCGCACAGTGATCATGGCCACGCATTCCGAGGCGCTGGCCGCCATCGCCACGCAGGAGGTGCGGCTGTGAGTGCGTTCAAAGCCTATTTTGCCGACCTGAAACGCCGTCAGCGTACATCCCTGATCGTCGCATCGGGCTGCGCGGCAGGCGTGTCGATCGCGGCCACCGCGCTGCTCGGCTTGTCCGGCTGGTTTCTGGCCGGAGCTGCCCTAGCCGGGGCGGCGGGCGGCGCGGTGATGATGGCCTTCAACTATCTGCTGCCGTCGGCGGCCATTCGCGGGCTGGCCATTGCGCGCACCGTCATGCGTTATTTCGAGCGCCTGAGCGGCCATACGGCGGCCTTGCGCACTCTGGCGGAACTGCGCCCGTGGCTGTTTGAGCGGGTGAGCCATGCACCGTTGCGCCTCAGCCGCGGTGAGACCTCGGCTCGGCTGGTGCAGGATGTCGCGCAACTGGAAAACGCGCTGGTGGCACAAAGCCACTGGGCCTCTGCGCTGGGCGGGCTGATCGCCGCCCTGATCCTGACTCTGTTACTATCGCCCGTGGCCACCCTGATCGCGGCGGCGGGCATCGGCGCGCTGATCGGCCTGTCGCGACGCATCGCACCCACATCAACGACCGGCCTGCCCGAACTGGGGGCGTTGAAAAACAGCGTGCACGAAACCCTGCCCTTCCTGCCCGACATCGCCGCCTATCGGTTGTCGGAGCGGTTTATGGCGCGATTATCAGAGCAGGAGGCCGCCCTGCGCACCGCCCGCGAGGCGCAGGCGCGCAGCGAAAGCCTGCCGATCCTGCTGAACCTCAGCGTGCTGGCGGCGACCCTGAGCCTGATCGTCCTCACCCATGCGCACGCCCCCATGCCGGTGCTGGCGCTGGGTCTTCTGGTGACGACTGTGGCCTTCGAAGCGACCGGCCCCCTCTTGAAAGCCATTGCGCAAAAACGCCTATTTGCCGAGGCCGAGGCGCGGGTGGCGGAACTGGGCGACGCAGAAGCCACACAACCCGCGCCGCGTGCTGGGTCGGTTCTGCGCTTTGGCGCGCACGCTTACGGCCTCGGCCCACAGACACGCCTGCTGATCCACGGCGCGTCGGGATCGGGCAAGACGCGGCTGATCGAAGCCCTGATCGGTTTGTGCCCGATAGACGAGGTGCCTGGGCTCACCGCCCTGCCCGACCTGCGGTTCAGCCTGTCGCCGCAGGACGCACCGGTGCTCAATGGCACGATTGGTGACACTCTGCTGATGGCCCTATCGCCGGAAGAGATCGCGGCGGAAAAGCCTGAGACCCTGACGGCGCGGGTATGGGCCGCGCTGGAGGCGGCGCAGTTGAAGCCCCGCGTCGCCGCCATGCCCAAGGGCCTGCACCAATGGATCGGCGACGGCGGCGTTACCCTCTCCGGTGGGGAGCGCAAACGTCTCAGCCTCGCCCGCGCCCTGCTGCGTCAGGCCGATGTGCTGGTGCTGGATGAGCCGACAGAGGGGCTGGACGCCGCCACCGAAGACGCCGTCACCGAGGCGGTAGAGGCGCATCTTAAGCGCTCGGGTCAGGGCCTGATCCTCGTCAGCCACCGTCCGGGCCCGCGACGGCTGTGCGATCAGGACCTCGCCATTGACCCTACCTCCCTACGCCCCCGATACGTCGGAGTGGTACAGGGGTAGCTTTCGCCCGTCTCTTCGCCTAAAACCCGGCCAAACGACCCGAAGGACACGTCTGATGATCGCATTCGCCCTGCATGGCGGCGCCGGGGCCAAGGCCGGCCGCGACTATGGCCGCGAAATCACCCACATGAAGGGGCTGGCCAAGATCGCGCGGCACAACCTCCATAACGGCGCCCGCGCGCTCGATGTGGTCACCGAAACCGTGCGCTCGCTCGAAGACTCCGGCCTCTATGTGGCCGGTAAGGGCGCATCGCCCAATGCCGCGGGTGTGTTTGAACTGGACGCCAGCCTGATGAACGGAACCGATCGCCGCGCCGGGGCCGTGGCGGCGCTGGCCGGCTACAAGAACCCCGTCGCTATCGCCCGCGCCGTGATGGAAAAGACACCGCACGTTCTGCTGGCGGGCGACGGCGCACGGCAATTTGCCGAAGCGCAAGGCTTTGAGACGGTGGCTGACGACTATTTCACCCGCGCCGGGGCTTTTGAGTCCAACTATCCGCCGGGGACGCTGGCGCACGGGACGGTCGGGTGCGTGTGTCTCGATTCCTATGGCGATCTGGCGGCGGCGACCTCGACGGCCGGCGTGTTCGGCAAGCTGCCGGGCCGCGTCGGCGACACGCCAATCATCGGCGCGGGCACCTGGGCCGACGACCAGGCCGCCATTTCCTGCACCGGTCAGGGTGAATATTTCCTGCGCGTTCAGGCCGCCGCACAAGTGGCCTTCCGTATCGGGGCCGGTCAGGGCGCGTTTGAAAGCGCCGGTCAGGTGCTGGAGCAGATCGCGCGTCTGGGCGGCGAAGGCGGGCTGATCGTCGTCACCCGTTCCGGCGAGGTGCACGCGCCCTTCCGCTCGGCGGGCATGAAGCGAGCTTACTTCAGTGGCGATGGCGATATTGTCAGCGAGGCGTTTTAAGCCGCGATCTTGCCTTTAAGCCCAACGCAAATCACGTGCGCAAGGCTTTCCAGCGTCATCAGCGCCTTGTCGAGGTCGGAGCGCGACAGATCTGCCCCGTCGAGGCGCGCCTGACGCAGATCGGCGCGTTGCAGATTGGCCCCGCGGATGCGCGCCTGACGCAGGTCCGCCGGAAACAAGCGGTCTCCGGCCAGTTTCAGCGGACCGATATTGGCCCCTTCCAGATTGGCCCCGTCCATGCGCACGCCCACCATCTGCGCCCCGCGCAGATCGGCCCCCCGCAGGTCGCAATTGCGCAGGTCCGCCCCTTCGAGGTGCGCGCCCTGTAACTGGATGCCCCGCATATCAAGGCCGTAGAAGACCGCCCCCTTGGCCGACAGCGCGGCGAGATTAAGCCCCTTGATAGATTTGAGCCCGCGCAGATCGGCCTTGTCGAACAGCGACGGCTTGCCCGCCTGCCCCACACTATCGACCCATTCGGCGTGGGCGCGGATCATCTCATCATAGGGCAGACGGCTGATATCCGTCCCGGCAGCTTTCTCGGTCAGTACGCCGCTCAGATTGGCCTGCGACGCATTCCAGCTCTCGGTCTTGGTGCCGATCATTACCGCGTCTTTCAGCGACGCCCCACTGACGTCGCACCCTGACATGTCGGCCCCGGACAGGTCGCAATTGTCCATAATCGCCTGTTTGAGGTTGGCGCGCACCAGCTTGCACGATTTGAGGATGGCATCGGTGAAATCGGCCTTCATGGCCTGAATCCCCGAAAGCTTGGAGCGCTCCAGATTGGCCCCGCGCAGATTGGTAAAGCCGGCGTCCGATACGCGCGTGGACACCTCCACATAGGCCAGACCCGACGCCTTGTCCGGCAGGGCCAGCGCCCCTTCGCGCAGATCGGCTTCGAACAGGTCCACATCGGCCAGATTGGCACCGCGCAGGCACGCCCCGCGCAAATCGGTCCGCCGCAAAGAGGCGCGGCACAGATTGGCCATCTGCATATCGACGCAGTAGAGGTTCGACTGATCGAGCAGCGTGCCGGACAGGTCGGCACCTACCATGATAGCGGCGGTAAAATCGGCATCGCGCAGGTCGCGACCGCTGAAATCAAGCCCCGATACGTCCATCCACGCAAACACCGCCCGCGCGCCTCCCGGCTTCATAGCCTTCAGGCGAGCGTGCTTCAGGCAGATCGCATCCACCTCAGCCTGGGTGAGGCGGGTATAGCGTGACTGTCCGGTGGTGGCGCTCATGCGCGGGGACAAACCTTTCGATAAAAAGCTGAGAAGACGCGCATGGGACTCGACGCCCCTGGAAAGGGGTGAGCATTAACCTTACCGGAAAAGCCTAAATCAGGGCTTAACCGGCAGATTTCGCACAAAGTCTTTGATCAGGACCGAGGCTTCGGCCGCCATCAGCCCGGTTTCAACCGCAAGTCCGGCCTCGGTCATACGCGTAATACCGAGGTGTGAGGCATAGGGCGACGGGTCATGACAGGCGAAGACGACGCGACTGACCCCCGCTTCGACCAGACGCTGTGAACAGGAGAGGCCACCGTGCGACCTCTCCCCACAGGGCTCCAGCGTTACATAGGCCGTGGTCCCTTCGGCGCGGTTGTCGAGCTGGGCCAGCGCCGCCTCTTCGGCATGTGGCCGACCGCCGTCGCCGGTGGCCGCCTCAGCGATAACCATGCCGTCACTGACGATCACGCAGCCGACCGGTGGATTAGGCACGGTGCGCCCCTGCTGTGCGGTGGCCAGCGCGATGGCACGGGCCATATGGCGGGAGTCGCTCATCGCCCCGCCCGTCCGCTAGCCATGCAACACGGGCACAGGGTTGGCACGCTCAGCGTCGAGATATTTAGCCGAAACGGGCTTCAGTGCCGCATCGAGGTCGATGACCAGCGGGTTAGAGGTTGGCACTTCGACCTCCAGAATCTCGGCCTCACCGAGGTTGAACAGCAGCTTGATAATCGCGCGGATCGAATTGCCATGCGCCGCCACCAGCACCGTGTCCCCGGCCTTCAGCGCCGGCACAATCGACCCGTCCCAGAAGGGCAGCACGCGGTCGAGCGTCGTCTTCAGGCTCTCGGTCAGGGGCAGGACCGAACCGGCGTAGCGGCGATCCTTCGAGAAGTCGTAGGCGCTGTCGGCCGACAGTTCGGGCGGCGGCACGTCGTAGGAGCGGCGCCAGATCTTCACCTGTTCGTCGCCATGCAGGGCGGCGGTTTCGGCCTTGTCCAGCCCCGTCAGCCCGCCATAGTGGCGCTCATTGAGGTGCCAGTCCTTGATCACCGGCACGTAGGATTGACCAGCCGCGTCCAGCGCCAGGTTGCAGGTGCGGATGGCGCGCGTCAGCACCGAGGTAAAGGCGCGGTCGATCTCGATCCCCTCGGCCCTGATCAGCTCACCGCCCTTAACCGCCTGCGCCTCGCCTTCGGCCGTCAAATTGACGTCCACCCAGCCGGTGAAGCGGTTTTCGAGGTTCCACTGGCTCTGGCCGTGACGGAGGAGAATGAGTTTGGGCATCCGGACACCTTTAAAGACATAAAGAATGTCTCTGCTATAGGATCAGGCCACCTGCGGGTCAACCGCATCACCGGCACGGATCAGACCCGGCGACACGACGCGGCAATAAAGGCCGCAGTCGCGGTGACCATAGTGGGTCCACAGTGCCTGCACCATCTCCGCATCGCGCTGCGCCGTCTGCGGGTTCACGTGCGTCGCCACACAGCGCACAATGGGTTTCAGCACTTCCAGCAGCGGCCCGTCTTCGCCGATGCGCAGCGGCTTGCCCACAAAGGCGTGATCTTCGAACGCTGACCACCCTTCGACCCAGATATTGGCACGCAGCCGCAACGGATCGAGGTCGATGCCCATACGCTCGGACAGGTCGCGCACGCTGTTCAGATTAAGAATCGACACAAAGCCTTTCGACGAGTCGGTGAAGCGGTAATGATCGACTGCGCCTTCGCGGATATCGAGAAAACGCAGCGGCTGCGCCACCGGGTCGTAATCCTCATGCGCCGCCAGCACGGTTTCGATATGCCGCTCCAGCGCGTGACGCCCGGCGGGTTGCGCGATATCGAAGGGACGATCATCGACGAACAGACGCTCAGTGATCTCATCATAACGGGTGCGCAGCCTCGCCACGGCCGGAAAGCGCGCCAGCACGGCGTATTTCATCTTGGACAGGAATTGCGGATCGTCGCGATCATAGCCCGATGGCCCGACCTCCAGCGCAAACAGGCGATCAAATGGGAAGAAACCATCGACCGTCAGGCACGTCTCGGCTACGGGTTCGGGCGTAAAGCCCTTGACCGGGTGCCGCCACAGGGAGTCGATTTTACCATTGGTCGGGTGCATGAACCGCTCTTAGCGCAGCGCGGGGTTTAAATATACCCTTCCCTAAATCAGTATGACTTTTGATTGAAACGTGATTCAAGCGCCTCTCCTGATTTCAGGGGAGGTGTATTTGACGCCACAGAGGCGTCAAAGACGGTGGGGTTAATGCCACCGCTTTAACCCCACCCTGCCCTTCGGGCCAGCCTCTAACTCAGCGATGACTCTTTCCATAACGGCTTTGATACATCGGCCACGAACAGAAGCAGATTGGCCGCAAACAGAAGACAGGCCGTCCAACCCAGGAAAGGTATATGCGAAACATCGGAAAACGCACCCTCCTGCGCGTATGCCCAGACCGCCAGACCACAAAGGAAGGCCCCCAAACCGAAATCCAGCCGGTAATTGCTAGGCCAGAAATGTCGAATTAAACACTGGGTGGATAAAAACAAAAATACCCATAAAGATGTAAAAATCTTAATGGGATCAATATCTTGCCTCATGTCCGGAAAAAGAAAAAGGGCTAAGCATATTCCCCCCAAAACACAGACGGGAGGTAAAATCCAAATGAATTTCCTTTTCTCTCGCGTCGCCATCCTGTCCCCCCTCAGACTGCAGTGAGAGCCTACTCCTATCCCAGTTCTTCCTCAAGCATGGCCAGACGCGCGGCCTGATCGTCGGCGATCAGGGCGTTAATCATCTGATCCATCTCGCCTTCCATAAATTGCGCCAGATTATAGAGGGTCAGGTTGATGCGGTGATCGGACACCCGGCCCTGCGGGTAGTTATAGGTGCGGATGCGTTCCGAGCGGTCGCCGGAGCCGACCTGCGATTTGCGGGCATCGGAGCGCGCGGCATCGAGCGCCTGACGCTGGATGTCGTACAGGCGCGCCTTGAGGTTGCGCATGGCGATTTGCCGGTTCATGTGCTGCGACTTTTCCGATGAGGTCGCCACGATCCCTGTCGGCAGATGGGTAATGCGCACCGCCGAGTCGGTCTTGTTGACGTGCTGACCGCCGGAGCCCGACGCACGGTAGGTGTCGATGCGGATATCCTTGTCCTGAATGTCGATTTCGACATCCTCGGCTTCGGGCAGCACGGCGACGGTGGCCGCCGAGGTGTGGATGCGACCGCCCGCTTCGGTGGCCGGGACGCGCTGCACGCGGTGCACGCCCGATTCGAACTTCAGCTTGCCGAACACGCCGTCGCCCGTCACCGAGGCGATGATTTCCTTATAGCCGCCCGCGTCGCCTTCGCTGATCGAGTCGATTTCCACGCGCCAGCCCTGCGACGCCGCATAGCGCGAATACATGCGGAACAGGTCGCCGGCGAACAGCGCCGCCTCGTCCCCACCGGTGCCGGCGCGCACTTCCAGGATGGCCGAGGCGTTCTCGTCCTTGTCCTTGGGCGCCAGCAGCAGCGCCACACCGCGTTCCAGCTCCGGCAGGCGCTCTTTCAGCTCCTGAAACTCCTCCTGCGCCAGCGGCGACAGTTCGGGATCATTGAGCGCGATCAGTTCTTCCAACTCCGGCCCAGAGGCGCGCGCCTTGAGCAGCGCCGTGACCGCATCGACCACGGGTTTCAGCTCAGCGTGCTCCTTCGACAGCTTGACGATCTCTGTGCCATCGGTGGCGCTTTCCATGCGCGCCTCGATCATGCGGAAACGATCGACGACCTGATCGAGCTTGGCCTGCGGCAGACGTATCAAAGGAACGACCTCAAAAGACTTCGTGGCCCCCTCCCCGCAATGCCGGGAGGGGGAAAACGCGCTTCTTACCTTTAAGCGGGATAGGTGTCGATAAAGGATTGGCGTTTTTCCAGTTGATCGCGCAGGGCCACAAGGCGCGGGGCCTCGGCGTGCCAGTCGAGTTGGGGGAAACGGAAATCAATATAGGTCGCCGCCGAAGCCAGGGTGATTTCAGCCAGCCCCGGCGGCGCGTCGGACAGTACGCCCAGCCCATCCACGGCCTTCAGGGCCCGGCGCAGCCCCTCTTCCCAGCGCTTGAGCCAGGTGGCCGAGCGTTCGTGTTCGGGACGACGGTGTTCGATCACCATCTTCACGGCGGTTTCGAGAATCCCGTCGGCCAGAGCCTCGGCCTGACGCGCCGCCCACTGCGCCTCGCCTTCGGGATAGAGGGGATAGGGCCCATAGTGCGCGGCCAGCCATTCGCAGATCAGCGTCGAGTCGATCAGCGCTCCATGATCGGTGACCAGCGCCGGAATCTGCGCGAAAGGGTTAACGGCCACATGCTCCGGCGCACTGTCCAGCGTCACGGTTGGCACGTCCTCCACCCGGTCGGTCAGCCCCATCTCCCGCACCAGAATTCTACATTTTCTCGCAAAAGGCGAACCGGAATTGATAAACAACCGCATAACATCCTCCATTACAGTCTTGCATACATGCGGCTCAACCTGTTGACGGTCAAGGGGAAAACCCTTGCACACTTGCCCTGATGGCCGCGCAACCCCTTCATTACAAAAGAGTTTTCCATTTGCCTTAATTTAAGGCTTTTCGCCTATGGTGGGTGGACTGGTAATCGCCCTCAGAATGAGTACGCCTCGTGAATCGAGACCGGAGTGAATTAAGACTTTTGGCCCCCATGACCATTGTCGTGGTCGGCGCGGTATGCGCGCTGATCGGGTCCTTGTGGATCTGGGCCGCGGAAATCGACAAGGCCAACCGTGATCGCGAAGAAAACTATGTGCGCACCGGCCTCATGCATCTGGCCGAGACGCAGGCGCGCCTGATGGCGCCCATGACCATCTGGAACGAAGCGGTCAAAAGAACCGCCGTGACTTTTGACCATCAGTTCGTCGCCGACAATTACGGCAGCTATTTTTCCGAATATCTGAATTACGAACAGACCTTCGTGCTGGACGGCCTGAACCGCCCGGTGCTGGCCTGGGAAGGCAAGCAGGAAACCTCCCTGTCGGCCTATGACCGGCTGAGCGGCGAAATCAAGCGTCTGTCGAAAGACCTGCGCGAGCGCCACTATATCTATACTGCTTCAGGAATCGGCTTCACGTCGAAGACCAACGCCATAGCCCGACTGACGGTGCTGGACGGTCACGTCTATCTTCTGGGAGCCAGCCTGATCCTGCCTGACAGCACGCGCCACGATCTGACGCACTACGCGCCCTATCTGGTCGCAGGGGCGCACCGGCTGAGCAACGGCGAACTGGCGGCCCTGTCCAAGGGTAATCTGCTGAGCGATATCACCGAACTGCGCAACGGTCAGACCGTATCTCCGGATCAGGCCCGCGCCGTCTTCACCGACTCCACCGGTCAGGAAAAGGCCGAACTGACGTGGCGGCCGTCGCGGCCGGGCCTCGACCTGTTTATGCGCGCCCTCATCCCGTCACTGCTGGTTTCGGCCGGTCTGGGCGGCGTGGCGCTGGCTCTGCTGCATCGCAGCCAGAAGACGGCCCGCAGCCTGATCGCCTCGGAAGCGCGCGCCAAGCACATGGCTTTGCACGACGGCCTGACCGGCCTGCCCAACCGCACCCTGTTTACCGACCGCCTCAATCAGGCAACGGAACGTCTGCGTCGTCAGGGAGGAGCGGTCGCCGTTATGTGTGTGGGCCTAGATCGCTTCAAGGACGTCAACGATACGCTGGGCCATTCCGCCGGCGACGAACTGATCCGTCATTCGGCGCAGAAGATCAGCGGCATGATCCGCGCGGGCGATACGCTGGCGCGTCTGGGCGGCGACGTCTTCGTGATCATCCAGACTGACACCGACGCCCATTCGACGGCGGCGCTAGCCAAGCGTGTGCTGGAAGGCCTCAAGGGGCAGGTCACTCTGGAAAGCGGCCCCGTCTATTCGTCCTGCTCCATCGGCGTCACCCTGTTGCAGGAGGCCGATATCGAAGCCGCCGAAGCCCTGCGGCAGGCCGACCTTGCCCTTTATCGCGCCAAGGAACAGGGCCGTTCGCAATACGCCTTCTTCGAAGTGGAGATGGATGCGACGATCAAGCTGCGCAAGCTGCTGGAAACCGGCCTTCGCGAGGCCATCCATGTCGAAGCCATCGACGTCGTTTATCAGCCGCAGGTCGATCATAACGGTCGTATCGTCGGTGTCGAAGCGCTGGCCCGCTGGAGCCATCCGCAGCGCGGCCCGATCAGCCCGGCCTATTTCGTGCCGCTGGCCGAAGAATGTGGCCTGATGATGGATCTCGGCAGCCTGATCATGCGGCGCGCCCTGATCGACTCCAGGCGCTGGCCGGGTCTGAAGGTGGCGATCAACGTGTCGGCGACGCAGTTGCGCTCCTCGCGCTTCCTGCCGGAACTGAAGGACATGCTGCGCGAAACCGGCGTTGAGCCGCGTTCCATCGAAATCGAGATCACCGAAGGGATGCTGCTTAACGACGACCAGCCGACGCAGAACACGCTCAATGCGTTGCGTCAGATGGGCTTCTCCATCGCGCTCGACGACTTCGGCACCGGCTATTCATCGCTCAGCTATCTGAGCCGCTACCCGGTGGACAAGATCAAGATCGACCGCTCCTTCGTCTCCAATCTGGGGGTCGATCCGGACGCCGAAGCCCTGATCCGTGCCATCATCAAGCTGGCCAAGGCCCTGCACCTCAGCATCCTTGCCGAGGGTGTGGAAACCCAGGCCCAGAGCCACATCCTGCGTCAGGCCGGCTGCGCCATCATTCAGGGCTACCTCTTCTCCAAGCCCGTCGATCGCAACGAAATCGACGTGATGATGGAGGGGCAGGCCGCCAACCAGGTGACGCACATCACTAATGGCCGCTACATCGCCGGCGTGCGTTAAGCACTTACAGTACAACAAAAAAGCCCCGTCAGGCCAAACCTGACGGGGCTTTTGCATCATGATAAGCGCCGTCTCAGACCGCTTCCGGCGTCGTCTCAATCTCACTCTGCTTGGCGGCATGGGCTTCGACCAGACCGACAATGTGCTCGATCATGTCGTCATTGGAGACCTTATGGTCCGGCTTGCCCGCCATATAGACCATACCCGCCCCGGCCCCGCCGCCGGTGAAGCCAACATCCGTGTACAGCGCCTCGCCCGGCCCGTTGACGACGCAGCCGATGATCGACAGCGACATAGGCGTGGCGATATGGGCCAGACGTTCCTCGAGCTTCGCCACCGTCTCGATGACGTTGAAGCCCTGACGGGCGCAGGATGGGCAGGCGATGATGTTGACGCCGCGGTGACGCAGGCCCAGCGATTTGAGAATATCGAAGCCCACCTTGATCTCTTCGACCGGATCGGCTGCCAGCGACACGCGGATGGTGTCACCGATCCCGGCCCACAACAGATTGCCCAGCCCAATGGCCGACTTAATGGTGCCGGTGCGCAACGGTCCGGCCTCGGTCACACCGATATGCAGCGGGCAGTCAATGGCATCGGCCAAGGCCTGATAGGCGGCTACGGTCAGGAAGACGTCCGACGCCTTTACCGAAATCTTGAATTCGTGGAAGTCGTTATCGCGCAGGATATTGGCGTGGAACAAAGCGCTTTCGACCATGGCGTCCGGACACGGCTCGCCATATTTTTCCAGCAGTTCCTTCTCCAGCGACCCGGCATTGACGCCGATGCGCATCGAGCAGCCATAGTCCTTGGCCGCCTTGATCACCTCACGCACGCGCTCGGGTGAGCCGATATTGCCGGGATTGATGCGCAGGCACGCCGCGCCGGCCATGGCGGCTTCGATACCGCGCTTATAGTGGAAATGGATGTCGGCGACGATCGGCACATTGACCTGACGCACGATCTCTTTCAGCGCCACCGTCGAGTCCACGTCGGGACAGGAGACGCGCACAATATCGGCCCCCGCCTCTTCCAGCGCGTGAATCTGACGCACGGTGGCATCGACATCGTGGGTGCGCGTATTGGTCATGGACTGAACGCTGATCGGGGCGTCACCACCGACCTCGACCTTGCCGACACGGATCTTGCGGCTTTTGCGGCGCTCGATCATGCGCCATGGGCGGACATGCGTATGGTCAGTCATCATGCACTCTGGGATACGGGGCTTTACGCGCCCTATGTAAGCCTTCATCTCCGCCTTTACCAGCCGGAATAATACCAAGGGTCATTGAAAATGACTCTGGGCATGCCTTTCGAGAACTTTTCATGTCTTTAATACATATGAAAAATTCCCGATCATTCAATGGCCGGATGTGATCGGCTTTTTCGGCCGTTGGTATAATCAGGGCTGGGGCGGCGCAGGGTCAGTCGCCGGCTCGGCAGACGGGGAAGCGGGCGGCACGTAGGGGATGGGCCCCTCACGCACCGGCACCTCCGCCGGAACCACCCGCGCCGGAGCCGTGGCCGCCAATGTTTCGCCCGCCGCCGGGCCGCGGCCTGCCGGGCGCAGGGCTTCCATCTGGGCATCCATCAGCTTGGCCAGCGCCCCCGCGCGGGCATTGAGCTTGGACACCGAGGTCGAGCGCTCCTCCATCACCCCGGCAAATTCTCCGTTATAATAGATTTCGAAGGCCTTGGGGTCGCCCACGTCGATCAGCAGGCTGATCGGGCTCACCTGCGGCAGACGATAGGCTTCCCCCGGCCCCAGCTGCCGCGCAAAATAGACGCGTTTGTCCGTACCGCTGATGACCAGATTGACGCTTCGTTGCGCTTGAATCGTCACCATGGAGTCCGCGGGCGTCGCCCCGAAGACCGCGCCGCGCGGGTTGAAGGCCTTTCGCATCTGTAGCGGCACACCCACGGCTGCCGCGGGATTTTGCTCAGCGCGCTCGGCGTCAATGGCGGCAAATCCCTCCTCCAGCCCCGGCGTGTAATAGGGGACCGGCAGGTCCTGATCCTTTGGCGCGGGGGCCGACTGCGTCAACAGCAGCTTTTCACGCACCAGCGGCACGCCTGGCGACCATTTCTGCGGCATCAGGTCCGTCGATTGGGCGTGGTGACCGCCCCAGCCGGGTGTGCGCTGAAACAGGTTCCATGCCACCACCGACAGCACCAGCGCTGCCGCTATGCCGCCATAGAGACGATAGCTGGGGCGCAAATCCTCGAAGGCGGCCCCCACAGGGGCGCGCAGCTTGTCCGACTGTGCCGGGTCGGCAAAGGAGCGCTTGAAGAGGTCGGCCAGACTCTCTTCGTCCAGCCCCAGCGCCTTGGCATAGGCCTTGACGAAACCGATGGAAAAGGCCCGCGACGGCAGGCGATCATAGGCGGCATCTTCAAGCGCCTCCAGATAGCCGCGCTTCACGCGGGTCATATCGGCCATGTATTCGAGCGAAAAACCCTGCGCCTCGCGCGTGCTGCGCAGGATCGTGCCGAGGGTTTCGGGATCGCTGGCCAGGGGTTGTGCCTGATCCTGAACCCGCCCTCCGGCCAGCACCTGACCCTGCGCGCGCACCGCTGCGTCGCGCTCAGCCGTCAGGAACAGGCCGGTATAGGCCTCGTCCTCAAGAACCGTAATATTGTCCTGTGCACTCATGGTACTTTGGCAAACTCTGCACGCTGTCCCGGATGACGCCCGGCGGTCTCCGGTACGAAACCGGATCCCGCTGCGTCGAAACCGTCTTCAGGGCCCCCAGCGTTAGGAAAAACCAAACCACACCGCCCGTCCCAAATCAATACGTAAGGCTTTTGACCATAAGGCTTTCTGCCTTTTGTGACCGCCTGTGCAAAAGCGTTGCCGAACGGTCCGACACAGCTTAGAAGACGAGGCTTCCCTGTTCGAACGGAGTTCCTCATGCCTGCCGCCTTTGACGATTTGTGGATTGGTCAGGTCGCCTCGATCGGCGCGGGCGTCGTTTCCCAAAGCGATCTGGAGCAGTTTTGCGCCACCTACGCGCCCTCATGGAACACGCAGGACGGCCTGCCTGATGCGCTGATCTTCGCCCTGTGGTCGAAGCTGGAGCAGGAAGCCGCCGCTGGCTGGCCGCAGACCAAGCGGCTGGCGGTTGATGCCCTGCGCTGGTCGCGCAACCCGCCGCCGGGCGAACTGCTGCGCGGTCGCCTGACTATCATGGGTAAGGACGCGGTGGGTGACACCAAGGGCGTTGTCATCGCCCAGCACGATCTTCTGGATGAGGCGGGGCGTCTGGTCTTTTCGTGCCTGACGCGCTCGGTGTTTCAGCGCAATCCGCCGCCTGTCGGGTAAGGATTTAGCCACGAAAAACACAAAAAGCCGACTGAACCCATACGGCCCGAGGGGCCTTTTTCAGTGTTGCAGTTTGCCGTATGGTCTGGCGTTTCGTGCCTTTTCGTGTAAAATTAAGAAACCCCGGCAGCCAGAGCCCCCGGGGTTTTTCTATTGTAAAAGCGGCGAACGCTTAGTTGACCGCCGGAGCGCCCTGGTTACGCTCAATGGTCAGGGCAATCAGCTTGTCCCAGGCCAGCAGCGAGATCAGGTGCGCGTAGATGTGCATCAGGGCACCGTTGTCGCGCAGCTCAACCAGCTTGTCGGCCGGCAGCTTGGCCAGCTTTTCTTCATCGACCGCGAAATACTCGGCGATCTTTTGCGGCTCGCCCTGCGAACCGTCCGGATTAGCCGGGCGGTAGATGGTTTCGCGCGGCGCCAGAAGGTCCAGATCCTTCAGCAGGTTGACGAAGGATTCGGTGCGCAGGCGCTCGTTTTCGAAGTCCGAGCAGAACTGCATGGCGTTTTCAACGAAGGCCGACGGCTTGCCGCCTTCGAAGAAAGGCACGTCCGGATTGTTGGCGGTCACCACCGGCGAGGAGGTGTCCACGCAGAGAATCATGCGCTGTTCCTGCTCGTCATTGGCGAAGACGAACGGATAGCGGCGGGCAAAGGCCGGCAGGTAGGCGTCCGGGCGGAAGACGCCTTCGGGGGACACGAACATGTTCTGACCGGCGGCCAGACCCATGGCCGCGACCGGCATGCGGGCTTCGCCGATAAAGACGATGGGGTAGCTCAGCGAGGCCGCCGGGAATTCCGCCACGGTCAGCGGCACCACATTGGTTTCGGCGACAAAGGCGTGCGGCGTGGCCGAAGCGCTGATGCCAAGATTGCTGTGGGCTTCAACGCTCAGGGGTTCCGGGGTCTTGTAAAACAGCACGTTCCCTGTCAGCGCGCTTTGTTGGTCTTGAGCCTGTTCCATGATCGCTCTTTGTAGTGGTAAAAACTGAGGAGTTTCGCTTCTAGCCCATGCCAGCGGGAAAGCGCAAGCGGCACGTTCAGGCAGGCGAGTGCAAAGGCCGCAATTCGCGCAAAAAACACCCTATGCGCAGAGAAACCACAGATTTCACAGATTTGAGCCATGATGCGGCTGAGTGGAGCCGACGAATGTCCTCGATGCGTCTAACAGCTATCGGTCGCTTGTCCAATAGAGCGGCACGAACCGCCATCTGTGAAATCAGTGTAATCTGTGGTTTCAAAAAAGCCGGCCTGCGCTGACTTCGGCAATGCAGGAACCCCGGAAGTACGGGCTTCCGCCGTGTCTGAGGGTCCAGAGCGTGACGCAAAAGGGAGGAACCTGTTTTCGCGGCGCTCCGGCGATCACCGATCAGGCCGGCACCGAAACGGGGGGCGTTTCCGGCGCAGGCCCCGACCCGCGAAGGATCAGAAATTACTGACCACGCCCAGACGCAGGCTGCGACCGGCACCGACGACGGAGTCTTTGGTGCTGGAGGTCGCTTCGCGCATTTCGACATCGCCGACATTGCGCACCTCGGCGAACAGGCTGGTGCCCGGATGCTGGGGCAGCTTGTACGAGGTGAAGAGGTTGACCGTTACATAGCCGTCGGTCGGCGTCTCAAAGGCCGCCAGTCGGTCGTTGCGACTGTCGACGCCGCGTAGCTCAACATAGGAGTCCCAGCGCGGGCTGACGCTTTGCAGCTTAAGCGTTAGGGCCTGCGGCGGGATACGCACCACCGGGCCGATGGCGGTCTTGCCGTGCGTATAGTCATAGGCGGCGTGCAGACTGACGGCCTGGTCGGCATAGCTGAACAGGTGGGCACTGGCTTCGATTTCGAGGCCGTAAAGGTCGGCATCGGTCTGCACATACTGGAAGACCGGCAGGTCGTCCTGCACCTGACCGGTGGGGCGAAGGTCGATGAAGTTGTCGAAATGGCTGGTATAGACGTGCGCATCGAGCGACAGGGGGTTATGCCCGTCCACTATCATATGCCCGGTCAGCTCCAGCGAGGTCCCGACCTCGGTACGGAAACGGGGGTCGCCGATGATGTACTGGCCCGTACCGCCGTGCGGTCCGTCGGCCAGCAGTTCGACATCGGACGGCGCGCGTTCCGAGCGGGTGACGCTCAGGCCTACGAAATTATGATCGGTTGGGCGGTAGAAGCTGCCCAGCGAGGCAGACACGGTGTTAAAATCGTGCGCATAGGCCGCCGTCGCCGACTTCAGTTGCGTCTGATCGACGCGCGCGCCGCCTTCGAGACCCCAAGCGCCGTTATCGTAACGGTACTGAGTGAAGACACCGGCCTGTTTGGTGGTGGTCGAAGGCACAAAGGCCTCTTCGCCGATGGCCTCGAAGTCGCGCTTCGACAGGCTGACGCCCACCGTCCCACTGACCTTGCCGACCCCTTCGCGGACAAGGGCGCTGCGGAACTCGCTGCCCTTCGACAGGAATTGCGTACCCAACTCGCCGCCTTCGATTTCGGCGTGGTGATAGTCGGAATAGCCCGCCGAGCCGTCCAGACGTGTAAAGCCGGCCCAGTCGAGGTTCAGCGTACCGCGCAGATCCCAGTGCTTCTGGCTGAGGTCGATCTTCACGTCGGAATCGACCGCCGTGCCATAGAGATAATCCGTCTTCTTGTAGCTCAGGCCGATAAAGCCCTTATCGCCGACATAGGAGACGCCCGCGCCGATATTTTTCATATCCTGCGCCGAATTCTGCTGACGGGTCGAGGTGTCCGGGTCTTCCCCGGCAGCGGCGGTAACGAAGGGCAGCTTGGCCGGCACCGGGATCTTGTAATTGCTGGACTTCAGGCGGAAAGCATCCAGCGTGAAGACCCAGGGCCCCTGCCCGGTCTTGAGGTTGACGGCGCCCTGCACGCCCTTGTCGGCGGAAGAGGCCTGAAGTGTGGCCGTGCCTTCGTAACCTTTATCAGACGTGACGCCCTGTGACGGGATGCGGTCGTCGATCAGGTTGACGATACCGCCGATGGCGTTGCCGCCGTAGGCGAGCGCCGACGGACCGCGCAGGACTTCGATGCGGCGCGCCTCGGTCGGGCTGGTCGGGATGGCGTGATCGGGCGACAGGGCCGAGACATCGACCACGCCCATACCGTTATTCAGCACCAGCACACGGAAACCGTCGAGGCCGCGGATCATCGGGCGGCTGGCCCCCGGAGCGAAGCTGGAGGAGCGGATACCCGGCATATAGGCCAGAAGATCGCCCAGACCCGCCGCCGGTTTTTCGTCGATCTGCGTGCGCGTCAGAATATCGACGTGCGACATGAGCGCGTCCTTCGACACCTTATAGCCGGTGCCGGTGATGACGACTTCGGTGATGTCATCGGCCTTCGGCGGCGCGGCATCGGCCAGGGCGGGGGTGACGGCGACAAGCGCGCCAAGGCTCACGGTCAGGGTGAGAACCATACGGGTTTGCATGGGGAAGGCTCCCGGAAAAAGACGGATGGCACACACAAAGGCCATACCGGACGGCAATGTGTTATGTAATAACATAATTGCTGTCAAGCCGTCATTTTGCGCAGCAATTGCGAAACGCCGCGAGTCTGCCTAAGTTATGTCTATGTCACACGCCTGCGACCACGATCACGACCACGCCCATCACCTCGACAGCGGGCGCATCGCCGCGCGCCTCAGCGAGGCGCAGCGTCTGTGTGAGGCGCAGGGCGAACGCATGACGGCGCCCCGCCTGCGGACCCTAGAGCTAATATTGGGGGAAAACGCCCCAGTGAAGGCCTATGACGTCATCGACCGCTTCCATCCGGACGGGGCCGCCAAGCCGCCGACGGTCTATCGTGCCCTGGCTTTTCTGGAGCAGATGGGGCTGATCCACCGCATCGAAAGCCTGAACGCCTTTGTCGCCTGTCAGGGCCATGCGGACGGCCAGGTGGTGCAGCCGCACGCCGCCGCCTTCCTGCTCTGTGATTGCTGCGGCAGCAGCGAGGAAGTGGCCGTCAGCCTTCCCGAAATCGACCAACAGGCCGCCGCCAGTGGTTTTGAAACCCGCCGGGTGACGCTGGAAGCGCGCGGTCTGTGCAAGGCCTGTCGCTAATACCAAGGGTCATTGAAAATGACCCTTGGCATTCTATTCGAGACTGCCTCATGTCACTGACACAAATGAGACATTCTCGTTTCTTCAACGGCCGGATGCAGTCAGCATTCTTGGCCGTTGGTATAATATAACCCTATAACCACCCCTTGAGGCGGAACCATACCAGCGGTCCGACCGCTGAGGCGATCATGGCAAGTACCACGATCGGATAGGCCCACGGTACGTGCAGTTCGGGCATAAATTCGAAATTCATCCCATAGAGCGAGGCGATCAGGGTCGGCGGCAGAAAGGCGACCGAGGCCACCGAGACGATCTTGATGGTCGTATTCTGCTCCAGATTGATCACCCCCAGCGCCGCGTCGTGCAGATAAGCGATATTGCCCGAGACGAAGGCCGAATGGTCGTTCAGCGAAGCCACGTCCTTTTCCAGCGTGCGCAGCTTGTCATGGAAGGCGTTGAAGCCTGCCTCGTCCGTCCCGACCAGTTCACGGTCCAGCGCCCGCGCAAACAGCAGCAACCGGCCAAAGGAAACCAGACTGTCGCGGATGCGCGCCGTGTCCGACTGACAGCGGCCCAGCTCACGCAAAACCTTTTCCAGATTGCGCCCGCGTTTGGGTGCGAAGATACGTCCGGAAATCTCATCCACCGTCCCTGACGCCTTTTCCAGCAGGTCGGCCGTGCGGTCGATCAGCACCTCCAGCAGATTGGCCAGCGCCTCGTGCGCCTGCCCACAGGATTCCGGATGACGCACCGTGCGGTCGGCAAAAATGCTGAACGACTTGGGGTCGATATAGCGAATGGTGATCAGGTGCTGCCGGTGCAGGACGAAGGTCACCGGCCCCGATTGCAGGTGGTCGAAGCCGCCATAAAAGGCCACCTGCGCTGTCATGAAAGCCGCCCCGTCTTCGAGATAGAGGCGCGACGAAAACTCAATCTCCTGCATGTCTTCGCGCGTCGGCAGGTTCAACCCGACGACGCCTTCGACATAGCGTTCTTCCTCGCGGTCGGGATTGTAGAGGTCGATCCATACCCCGTCCGGTGTAATCTCGCACCAGCCGGCCTCGTCCCCGGCCCCTTCGGGCGGCACCACGGTAAAAGCCCCTTCCGGGGCCGCCTCTCGGCTATAGATGTTCAGCATGGGGGCTCTTTCACAGACTGCCCCTGCATAGGCCGCTTTGCGCCTCTCTGACAAGTCAAACGCCGCTGGCAGGCACCAGCGGCGTGAAAAAGCTACAGCAGACAGGCGCCATTCAGGCCTTGGTCTTTTCGCTCTTCTTTTCGGATTTTTTGACCTCAGCCTCGGCGACCTTTCTGGCCGGGGTCTTTTCACCCTTGACGGACCTGGTCGACTTTTCTGCCTTGGCGCCCGCCTTTGTGTCGGCCTTGTCTTCGGCTTCGGCCATAGCCGTCTTGCCGGACTTGCCCGTCGCCTTGGTGGTCTTTACCGGCTTTTCCGCCTTGCTATCTGACTTGTCGTCCGAGTCAGCGATCGCCGTCTTGCCGGATTTGCCGGTGATCTTGGCCGCCTTGGCCGTGCCCTTGGCGTTGTCCGAGTCCTTGTCGGCCAGCCGGGCGGATTTTTCGCCCTTGGTCGTCTTGGCCTTGGCCTTCGACGTCTCCTTGGCGTCGGAGTCCTTATCGGCCACAGCGGTCTTTGCCTTAACGGCCTTCTTATCTGCGCCCTTATCGGCGGTTTTGGCGTCAGCCTTAATATCGGTTGCCTTCGCATCGGCCTTCGCGGCAGAGGCATCGTCAGAGCTGGCCGAAGCGAGGGCCTGATTGCGCGGCGCTTCCGCATCGGTGGCCAGCGCATTGACCAGAGCCTTGCTGCTGGTCTTCGAAGAGGTCTTCTGGGCCACCTTGTCAAAAGCCGAAGGCTTTTTGACGGTCGGCTTGTCCAGAACCTGGGTGACGAGGCTTTCACCCATTTGCTGCCCCTTTTGGGCCGCCTGATAGATGAAGCCATAGGTCGGATAAACGGTGGTGCCGACATCGGCGATCGGGCCGTACCACACCTTGACCTTGGTCCAGTCGCCCTTGTCCGAGACATCGACGACGGTGACGTCTTTTTCGACCTGCCCGCGACGACCGCCGATCGGCGACCAGTTGGCGTGGGTGATCTGAATAACGCGGTCGGTAATCACCTGAGAAACAACGGCCACATGGCCCAGTCGCATCTTGCCCTGAGGACGGAAGACCAGAACCGCACCGGCCTTGGGAGCCTGACCTTTGTCGTACTTGCCGGTCGCACCCTCCCACCAGGTCCAGGCATCACCAAAAATGTTCATGCCCGTAATCGAGCGGGCGAAGGTGACGCATTGCCAGTACGGGGATTGTTTTTCGGCAGCCTGCGCGCCCACGGCACTAAAGGCCAGAGCCGCGGACAACGCCAATACGCTTAGTCTTTTCAGCACGCGAGCACTCCATTTGGGGCCTGATCGAGGGGCCTACCCGGCGGTCCTCTTAGGGGTCTTACAGGGGGTGGCTGCGGGTGAAAAAAGATCAGCTAAAACGCCCGCAACATTTACTGGTAGTGGTTTGATACATAACTCATAGGCATTTACAAAGCCTTTATTTTCCACAACGTGGTAAATTTCCCACATCAGGACGGGCTCGCCGGACAATTGTTGCAAAAAAGCCGTTAAACATCAGTTAACTATAAATTCAGGGTGTGCGCGAAAAAAATTGGCGTCTTTTCGCCGCACACGGGAAAAAACGCCCGATTTTTAAGTCCTTCGTCCGCTCACAGATCAGAGCGGAATGATGTCTCTTGGAATCATTCCGCTCAAGCCGCAATTAAGGCGGCGGCCCAGGTGGCGCAGCCTGTCCCTGGGGCAAACGGATCTAACGCGCCAGTTGATAGGCGAGTCGGTAACGAAGGCGGTCACCCAGATCGCGGACGACGCGGCGCAGGGGCAGTTCGATAATGTGGTGCGCGAGCATGGCTATGGGCACGATGGCGATCAGGCCGATGGCCCACCACAGCAGCGGCAGTGGCGCGTCGCCAGTGCCCAGCACCATCCCCATGGCATTGAGATAGACCCACTTCCAAGGCACATAGACCATATACATGGCAAAGGACACTTCGCCGAGATAGACCAGCACGCGGTTGCCCAACGGGCCGTCATTGGCAAACCGCGACACGCACAGCAGCATCAGCCCCAGCAGCGGCACAATCAGGGCGTCGATCCGCCCCCAGGAGGCCACCACGATGACCATCAGGCTGAAAATCGCTGCGCCGATAACCGCCAGGCGTGGCGCCAGCCGGTCGGCCCGCCAGACCAGATAGAGCGCACACCCCAGCATAAAGGTGGGTACGATCCGCAGCGCGCCCCAGAAGACGGTGGCCGAGGTCAGCGCAAAGCCCATAATGGTCTCAAAAATCATATAGAGGCTGATGAGGAAGGTCACCGACAGACCGACGGCCACCCACGGGCGCGCCCGCAGCGACCAGGCGACCGCACCAAAGACTGGGAACAGCAGATAGGCGAACCATTCCGCCGATATAGACCACGAGGGATGGTTGAAGGCCGCTTCCGGTGCCAGACCCCACGCCTGTACAAGGAAGAGATGGGCGGGCAAGGACGGCCAATTGACCAGATTGCGGTCCACAGTCATCCCCTTGAGCGTCGCTGCCCCCCACAACAGGATGGCAAAACACAGGGTGGCCAGATGCAGCGGATAGACGCGCGCCCATCGATTGACGAGGAAGGCATCGTACCGAAAACGCCCCTCAGCCAGAGACGCCATATAGACGTGGCTCAGGATAAAGCCGGACAGGATGAAGAAGAGATCGACCCCCAGATAGCCTTTTTCGATAAGGCCTATGGGGACGGCGCCGTCCAGCGCAGACCAGTAGCTATAAAGAATGACCCAGACCGCTGCGAAAAAGCGCAGCGAAGTCAAAGGCCGTATCGTGTCGGCGGGGGCGGCCGAAACGGCGGCGCGAAGGTCAGGCGTCATAGGCGGGTTCCTGTGCGGGGTGTCCTGAAATAAGCCAGTCAGGCGAATCCTGGCCATATTTTGAATCACTTTGCGCAAGCTCTGCACATTTTATACCAACGATCGAAGACGCTGACCGCATCCGACCGTTTAAAAAACTCGAGAATTTCTCATATGCGTCAAAGGCATCAGAAAGTCTCGAAAAGCATACCAAGGCTCATTTTTTATGAGTCCAGGCATCCTGCCGATCGGACGCAACGGCCTTTTCAGACACGAAAAAGCCCTGTGACCACCAGGGCCACAGGGCACACCGTACAGGCGCTAGGGGTGACGCTATTTGCGCTTCCAGCTACCCGAATCGTCCTTGTAATATTCGCCGGCCTTGACCTTGGGGAAGATCAGGTTGGTGTAGGCCGAGGCCCCGGCAGCGGCCGGCGACACGCCGTTTTTGGCAGCGGCTTCGGCATAGACGCGGGCGCGGCCGGTATTGATTTCTTCAACCGCGGCCTTGGTGGCGGCATCGGCCGAGCCCTTAACGAGGCCCAGATAGCCGTCGGATTGCTCGCCAACCGTACCGGCGGCCTTGGCGGCATCGACGGTGGCCTTGGCGGCCGACTGGGCGTAGGCCGGGGGGGTGAGGGCGACGCCGGCGCTCAGGACCGCCGAGGAGACGACGACGGCGCTGAGGATAGAAAACAGGGTCTTTTTCATAGCGGAATTCCTCAGAACAGGTCCGGATTTTGTTTGACGAGGGCCTTCACGTCCTCATCCAGCGACACCCGCACATTGGCGTCGAGTTTGGCATAGATGGTGATGGGATCGACCTTGAGGCGAACCGTTGGCGTGCAGGCCGCCGTCAGTGCCGCACCCGCCAGACACAGGACGGCTGTGCCCGCGCGGGCGACAGGGGATTTCAACATGAAGGGCTCCACAGCAAGAGATCATGACTTATGGGTAACAGCTATAAGCTGAACCGGGCCTGAATGACAGAGACATTCTACCCCTGGCTATTGAGCATAATTGTGTCAGCAAGAGCACCCTGCGTATCGGGCTTTATTTGATCTTGGACCAGTCGAAACCGCCGCGCTTCTGCACCTCTATATAGTCCTTCAGAAACTCATCGAGATTATAGCTGACGTCGAGGTTCAGATTGACCCTGGTATCAGAGGGCAGGTCAATGGGCTTTTGCGTCCAGGTGCCGCGCAGATAGTCGATCAGGCCGATCTTCGCCTCCTTACGCTCAGGCGGATCATAGCGCCCGACAATACGGAAGTTGAAGTTCAGCACGCCCTTATCGTCCGAATTGACCGCCGCCGACAGTTCGTCATAGGCCAGATGCTCCATCGCCTGATAGGCCAGCCCTTCGACGATGTTGGAAGGCGATGCCGCCGGTGCCGCTGCCGCGTCGGCATTGGCGACCGCGCCGCCCTGCGCCGCAACCGTGGTCACCGCGTTGCGGCGGATCGAGACGCGGCCCGGCCCCTCGCCCAGCAGATAGCCCTTGCGCACGCTGAGCTTGCCGCCGTTCAGTTCGAACGGCAGCTTGCCCGACACAAACCCGTTAAATTCGGCGTCCTTGGCGAACGGGCTTGAGGCCACCACCTTGCCGAAATCGACCTTGTCAAAGCTCAGTTCACCCCTGAGCGGTTTGGTCGTATCGAACGGCACGTCCATCGGGGCCAGCGCAAAGTCGCCACCTTCGCTGGTGACGCGCGCGCTTTCTAGCCTCAGATAATCCCCGGCGAACTGCATCACTGCGCGCACGTCCTTCACCGGCACCACGCTGGTGACGCGACGCGCCGTCAAGGTCTGACCCGGCGCCGATTGCAGCGGGGCCAGAGAGGTAAAGTCAATCCGCCCGTTCAGACCTTCGACCAAACCCGCCGGGCTGGTAAAGCCCATCTCATTCAGCGTCAGCGCGCCGCCTGAGGTCGAACCGTCCGGCGACCAGCCGAAATAGCCCTTGAAATCGACGCGACCGGTCGTGTCACGCTGAAGCACCCCCGCCACCATCGGCGTCAGGTCGAGCGGTTGCAGCTTTTGTGGCGCAAAGCTGAGATGGGTCGCGGTAAGATCGGCGCGGCCCTTGCCGCTGGCGAGGTCAGAACGCAGGACAATCTCCGCCAGAGGCCCATCGGCCCGCGCCTGCACCGCCGCATCGGCGGAGGTCACGGCCAGCTTGCCGTCCAGCGTCTTGCGGCCCTGCACCATGTCACCGGCGATCAGCACCGGATGGAAGCGCGGCGCGTCCATCGCGTCCGTGGCCTTCAGGGTTTTCAGCGCCACCGTGAAGCCCAGACCGTCCGCATCGGGGAAGCTGCTGGCGGTAAAGGCCCCCTCGCCGCCTGACAATGCCACCTGATAGTCGGGGGCGGCAGCGGCCATGCCGTCAAAGCGGCCTTCGCTGCGCCACTGACCGCTGTTCATCGTCAGGACCGGGGCGGCTGTCGGGCACAGACGGGTGGTAAAGGCGGTCAGACGACCGCCGATATCGGCGCGCTCGGCGGTAAACGGCAGGCAATCGTCAAGCCGCACCTGCAACAGGCCCGATGAACTGTAGACAAAGCGGGCATTGGCGGTGGCCTGCGCCCCATAGACGGGGGCCAGGTTGAAGCCGGCTTCAAGCGTCAGCCGGCCATCGAGCGCCCCCTGCGCCCCAAAGCCGAAATCCGACACTCTGGCCTTGAGCGCAGGCAGATTGTCGCCGCTTGTCACCACCGTGAACGCGGTGCGCGTATCGCTGGCGATCAGGGCCGAGCGCGCATCGGTCGTCAGGCGTATATCGCCACCATCGAACGGGCGGATCAGCACCGGCTTACCCGGACTGACGGCGAAGCGGTGGCGGTTGCCCTGACCGCTCAGCGAGACGCGCACCGCCTCGGCCTTCAGGCTGAAGCGGTCGGCGGCGCGCAGCAGAGACACCATCAGATCCGGTCCCGGCGGCGGCGCGGGCACGGGCGGCGTCCCGGCGGGCAAACGGGCATTGGCCGCGTCAAAGGCCACCCGGCTTTCGGCCAGAGCCCTGGCACGATCTGCGGCCAGCGCGCCCATGCCGCGATAGCGGCCCTGACGGCCGTTAACATCGGTGGTCAGGGCGATCTCATAGGCGTCCGGCCCTAAGCGCCCCGTGCCGTCGAGCCGGGCGGTCACACCGGAAAGACTCAGATCGCCCTGCGCGGCGCGGGCGGCCACGGCGCGGCCTTCGAAACTGAGATCGGTGCCTTCGGAGCCGTGCGCCAGCGAGAAACCGGAGAGGTCCAGCGCCGCCTCATTGAGCGACAAGGTGTCCTGCGTAAAAACCCCGGCCTTGAGGCTCAAGGGGCCATCGAGCGTCACGGCCGAAGCGGCATCCAGCGCCAGATCGCTGCGCAGCGTCAGGTCGTGCGCGGCCACCCGCACGGTGCGGCCCTGCATGGCACCGTTTCGGAAACTGTCCAGCGTCGCCATCACCTGCGAAGTCCCCGAAAAGGCCACCCGCGTGTTTTCAAAATCGGCCCGGCCATTGAGGCTCAGCGTGCTGTCCAGCCCCCGAACGGAGGACGCCCCGGCCCCGTCTGCGGCGTCGGCACGCAAGGCCAGCACGCCGCTCAGCATACCGTCAAAGGCCGACAGGGGCGATTTGCGCGAGGCTTCGTCCGACAGGCGACGATAGGGCAGTCGAAGATCAAGATCCGCATGGACCCCGCTCAGGCGCGGCAGCGGATCACCCAGTTCGGCCTCCGGGGCCTGAGCGGCCGGGAACAGCAGTTCGGACGCCGACAGGTTGGCGTCGATGCGCAGCGCCTCACCCGCATCGACATCGGGTTCGGCCTGAATACGGATATGGCCGTCGGACAGTTGCCCCTGCAATTGCGGCCCGTTCAGGGCTCCGGGGATCAGGGTGGCGTTCAGCGCCCGCAAGCGCCCCTGTTTCAGACTGAGCCCGCCGGTAGCCGCGACTGTGCCATAGTCGGTGCGCACCCTGATGCGCGCATCCTCGACCAGAATCTCGTCGGGCAGAGGCCCGCCGCCCCCGCTGCCGCCTTTCAGCAGGCGGTCCAGACGCCCGAAACCCAAGCCCATTTTATCATAGGAAAAGCTCAGTTCGGGTTTGACGAGGTGGATGCGCTTAAGGCGCGTCAGCGGCTGGCCCAGCCGGAACAGGTTGAGCTCATAATCAATGTCGAAGCGTTCGATCTTCAGGTCGGGCCGCCCGGCCTCACCCAGCACGATGCGGCCGGACACATGATTCAAACTCAGGGTGTCGATGCGCAGCTCAGACGGGATATCGTTCGAACGCAGCCAGCCCTGCGCCACTTCGCGCGCTATGTCCTTGCGCGCCGCATAGGCGATGACGCCTACCGCCGCCGCCCCCCACAGGGTCAGCAGCAGCCAGCCGCCCGCCTTCAGATAGCGTTTGCGTCGTCCGGGTCCACCCGGTCCGCCCTTACCGCTGGACGTCGGCCCCCCACCCTTACCACCGCCGCCCTTCGGACGTGACGGCGCAGCCTCTCCCCCGTTGCCGACTGCACGGGTAAAACTCGACTGGGGCGGCAGCCGCACAGGAAACAACAGCTCACCTCCATCCTCAGGCGCATCGGTCAGAATGTGGGTGCGCAACGGATCAATCTCTCACGGGATCAAAAGGTTGGACAAAGGTTCAGGGCAGCAATATGGCACACAACTCTTAAAAAAACGGCGCATAACCGATTCTTTTTCTTACCGTATCCGGACCATTACGGCTTCTTTATCCGCCGGCGCGTGCATTTTTTTGGGTCGTCGTTACGCAAAGTGATCCGCACCCAGACCAAGACCGTCCGCCCGCGCCCTCCGCCGTAAAAAACCCGTAAATGCACCGGCCTGCGGCCCGTCTAAGCCGGATATTAACCTTCTGCTTCTAATCGGGACAGACCGTTTCGTCGCCCAATCTCAGAAAAACGGCGATATAGATGGCGGAGCGCGCCTCATTTTGGCCTTATTCCGGCGTATGCAGGGGCGTTAACACTTTCAAATTCGCGTCTGCGGCAACTCGTCGGATCGCGCATTCCCTGAAACAGGGAAATACAGGCTAACTGGGCGGCGGAGAAAACGGCTCCGTTTTGAGTAGAGCCCGCGTTGTGTAAACCTCGTATACCGTTTTTGGATCGTAATGGCTCAACTCGACCCTCGCCGCCAACCTGTGCGCCTGACCCCGATGGTGCTGGTCTCCGCGACCGCCCTGACGGTGGCCACTCTGGTCTGGCGCGTTTATCAGCCGCTGCCGAGCGAACTGCCGACCCTCGACCCCAGTGCGACCCTGGCGCTGGAAACCCGTGCCTTGGCCGAAGCGGCAGCGCGTCCGGGCTTCACCCAACCCGTAAATGTTCAGATCATGGTGCGTGCGGGCGAAAGCCTGACCCAGGCCCTGACCCGTTCGGGCGTCTCTTCGACCGAGGCCAATGCCGCCGTCACCCTCCTGTCCCAGGCCTTTGACGTCGTCAATGTCGGCAAGGGGTTAAGCCTTCAGGCCGCCATCGCCCGCCCGGAAGCCGGCAACGCCCCGGCGCAGCTTCTGGGTCTGACCGTGCGTACCGGCCCGGCCAAGCAACTGACACTGACCACCAGCCATGACGGGTCGATGCGCCTGCGCGCGCTCGAAGAATCCGTGCGTGATGAGCGCCGCGTCGCCATCGGCACTATCGACGGCTCGCTGATCACCTCGGCCACGGCGCTGGGGGCCACGCCGAATGTTACCGGTCAGGTGCTCAAACTGTTCGCGCACAAGATCGACTTTGAACGCGATATCCAGCCGGGCGACACCTTCAAGCTGGTATTTGATCGCAAGGTGACCGAGAGCGGCCGCGTCGTGGAATCCGGCAATCTGCTCTATGCCGAAATCAGCGCCAAGGGCCACATTACGCGCTTCTACTCCTATAAGCGCAAGGGCGACAAGGACGCGCAGTTCTTCGACGATACGGGCAAGAATATCAAAGGCTTCCTGCTGGCGACGCCGGTCGCCGCAGCCCGCACCTCCTCCGGTTTCGGCATGCGTCGCCACCCCATTCAGGGCTTTATGAAGATGCATACCGGCATCGACTTTGCCGCCGGTACGGGCACCCCCATCTACGCCGCCGGTGACGGCGTCGTGGCCGATGCCAAATGGTGGGGCGGCTATGGCCGATGGGTGCGCGTGTCGCACAATAGCGACTGGGCGACCGGCTATGCCCACATGTCGCAGATCAAGGTTCGCCCCGGTCAGCGCGTCAAGCAGGGCGAACTGATCGGCTATGTCGGTTCGACCGGCAATTCGACCGGCCCGCACCTGCACTTCGAAGTGTGGTACAAGAACCATCCGATCAATCCGAAGGACGCCAAGGTGCCGCAAGGCACCATTCTGGCCGGTCAGGACCTGGTGGCGTTCAAAGCCCGTAAGCACGAACTGGACACCATGATCGCCATGGCCGACCTCAAGCGCACGCAGGACAATCAGCCGTCTCAGGCGCTGGCCATGAAGACCACACCGTACAAGTACGAAGACTCCGGCGCGGCCAACAAGCTGGTCGCCAAGACAGAACGCAAGAACATCCCGCTGCGCCCGGCCCTGTCCACCAGCCGCGGTAGTCAGTAACAGACAAAAAATCCCGGTTTTGCCGGGCTTTTTTTCGCCAAGGCGAGGACTGACTGTATAGTACGAAGCCGACGCCACGGATCGCCCGTTTCAATACTATTCGCTATTCCAACCTGTCCACACGATACAGCGCCGGAAACAGCTTGATCCACGCGCCCGTCACCAGTATCGCGCCAATGCCGCCGAACAGGGCCGCGCCAATGGGCCCCAGAAGGCGCGTCGCTACGCCACTTTCGAATTCACCCAGCTCGTTCGACGCCCCAATAAACAGGTAGGACACCGAGGCCACCCGTCCGCGCATGGGGTCAGGCGTCACGATCTGCACCAGCGTCCCGCGCACAAAGACGCTGACCATATCCGCCGCGCCCAGCACGGCGAGTGCTGCCACCGACACGAAGATGTTGGTCGAAAGCCCGAAAATAATGGTCATCAGGCCAAACACCGCCACGCCGCCATACATCCATTTGCCGGCCTTGTATTTCAGAGGCCGCCGCGCCAGCCACAGGGCCGTCATCATGGCCCCCACCGCCGGGGCGGCCCTGAGCGCGCCATAACCGATTTCCCCAGCGTGCAGGATGTCGCGCGCAAAGATGGGCAGCAGCGCCGTCGCCCCACCCAGCAGCACCGCCGCCAGATCGAGCGACAGGGCGCCAAAAACGATCTTGTTGGTCCAGATATAGATCAGGCCTTCGCGCACCATCTCCATCTTGGAGCCAGTGGGCGCATTGACGGGATGCGTATCGGCCTTCAGCGTGGCGATCAGCACGCCGCCGATGACAAACAGCGCCGCCGAAAAGCCGTAAGCGAACATGGCAGAAACACTGAGCAACAGGCCGCTGACCGCTGCCCCGGAGATACCGCCGATCTGAAACGCCAGGGCATTGGAGGCGATGGCGCGCGGCAAAATCGCCTTGGGCACCAGCATCGGGCCGATGGCCGATGAGGCCGGGGCGATAAAGGCGCGCGACGCCCCCAGAAAGAAGGACAGGGCAATCAGTCCGGCAATCGGCGGATGATCCAGCGCCGACAGCCCCATATAGCCCAGCGCAATCACGGCCTGCGCCGCGATCGTATAGCCCATGATCTTTTTACGGTCATAACGGTCGGCCACGATGCCCGCCGGCAGCGTAAAGGCGAACATGGCGATAAACTGCGTCAGCCCCATCAGACCGATATACAGCGCCGCCTCGCCGATGCCGGAATCCTTGCGCGCCGTCTCATAGATCTGCCAGGCGATGACCGCGCTTTGCGACGAAAAGCCCAGCACCGAGCACAGGCGGGCGATCCAGAAGTTGCGGTAGGCGGGTATGCGGAACGGGTTTTGCGATTCCGGCGGCGAAGGCGGCTCGGAAACGATTTCAGGCGAAACGGGAGGGGTCACGGCGATATCCGGTAAATAGGTCCGCGAATGATTTCACTTTCGTTCGCAGCAAAGTCGTCTTACACCACGCGCCATGACGAATATACCCGAAAACACGCTCGATCCGGTCGAATTGACCAAGGCCCTGATCAACCATCCGTCCGTGACTCCGGTGGACGCCGGGGCGATGGACCGCGTGCAGCAGACGCTGGAATCGCTCGGCTTTGCCTGTGAGCGGCTGAAGTTCGGTGAGATCGAAAACCTCTATGCGCGGCGCGGGACGGCTTCGCCCAACCTGTGCTTTGCTGGTCATACGGACGTGGTGCCCGAAGGCGCGCTTGATGGCTGGCGCTCGGACCCGTTTGCCGCGACCATCGAAAACGGTGTGCTGACCGGGCGCGGAGCCGTCGATATGAAGGGCGGTATTGCGGCGTGGATCGCCGCCGTGTCGCGCTTTGAACAGGTGCCCGGTTCGCTGTCCTTCCTGATCACCGGCGACGAAGAAGGCGAAGCGCTGGACGGTACCAAGAAGGTCGTTGAACACCTGAGGCAGACGGGTGAGGTCATCGACCACTGCATCGTCGGCGAGCCCACCTCTTCGGCGGTGCTGGGGGACATGATCAAGGTCGGCCGTCGCGGTTCGATCAACGCCACGATCACGGTGACGGGCAAGCAGGGCCACGTCGCCTACCCGCAGCGCGCGCTCAATCCGATCCCCGTGCTGGTCGCCATCATGGCTGAACTGGACGGGCGCGTGCTGGATGAGGGCTATGAACGCTTCTTGCCGTCGAATCTCGAAATCACCACCTTTGATGTGGCGAACAAGACCACCAACCTGATCCCGCAAACGGCGACAGGGCGCATCAATATCCGCTTCAACCCGACCCATTCGGGTGCGTCCTTGCAGGCGTGGATCGAAGAGGTCTGCGCCCGTCAGGCGGAACGCAGCGGCGCCGCGATCGAGGTGAAAGCCGCTATATCGGGCGAGGCCTTTCTGACCGAGGCCGGGCCGTTCGTCGATGTCATTCAGGACGCCATCCGCGACGTGCTGAAGGTAGAGGCCGACCCGTCAACCACCGGTGGCACGTCGGACGCGCGCTTTATCCGCGCCCTGTGCCCGGTGGTGGAATTCGGTCTGGTGGGCCAGACCATGCACCAGGTCAATGAAGCGACCCCGGTACAGGACCTCTATGACCTGACCGACGCCTATGCGGCGCTGATCGCCAAATATTTCAAGGTGTTCGCCTAACACCTCCTCCCTGTCGCGCAGCGATGGGGAGGAGGACTATATCGAACTGCGGCTTGCGAAATCCGGTTCCGGTTCAAAGGTGACGTGCGTCAGGCACAAGCCCTCCGGCGGGGCCACCTGCCCGCAGGCACGGCGGTCGCGCGCCTCCAGCGCCGCCTTGACATCGGCCACCGTCCAGCGACCGATCCCGGCCTCGACCAGCGTGCCGGTCATTGAGCGCACCTGACGATGCAGGAAGGAGCGCGAGGCGAAGACGAGGTGTATCTCCTCCCCCACCCGCTTCACCCGCGCGATATCCAGCGTCTTGACGGGAGATGCCGCCTGACACTCCGTGTCACGGAAGGTGGTGAAATCATGCCGCCCGATCAGGTGCTGCGCGGCCTCGGCCATCACCTCGGCATCCAGCGGCTTCTTGACGTGCCACACCCGCCCCTGCTCCAGCGCCGGCGGGGCCCGGCGGTTGAGGATGCGATAGAGGTACATGCGCCCCGTCGCCGAAAAGCGCGCCGAAAACTCGTCATCGACAATCGCCGCTTCGCGCACGGCGATCGGTTCGGGGACCAGATAGGCGTTCATGGCGTCGCGCACCACATCGGGTCGGTAGGTCTTGGGCAGATCAAACGTGATCACCTGACCCGACGCATGGACGCCCGTATCGGTCCGCCCCGCCGCCGTAATGCGCAGGGGTTCGCCGGAAAAGCCCAGAATGGCGCGCTCCAGCGACCCCTGCACGGTCGGCAGGTTGTCCTGCGCCTGAAACCCCTTGTACGGGCGGCCATCATATTCAACGAGGCAGGAATAGCGGGGCATGCTAAACCTCTATACCTCCCCGGTTTCCCGGGGAGGGGGACCGCACGAGCCGCCTCAGACGGTGAGATGCGGTGGTGGGGGCTCTTTCCATTTGACGCCATGCACCCGCTGTCGTGAGAGGCGGCCCCCCCACCGTCTGCGAAACCGTGGGTTTCGCATCCACCTCCCCCAGCAAGCTGGGGGAGTATGATTGAAAACCTCTCATCCCAGACGATCCCCGACGCTCAGGCCCGCGCCGTTGAGGAACTCGGTGGCGTCCTGCGCGCCCTTGCCTTCGCGCTGCACGCGCAGGAGTTCGATCACGCCGTCGCCGGTGGCAAGGCGCAGGCCTGGCCCGATCAGCGTACCCGGTGCGGCGTCGGTCATGGCCTCATCGACGCGCGACATCAGCACCTTGAGGCGCTGCTCGCCCTTGGGCGTCTTCAGCATCGTCCATGCGCCCGGAAACGGCGACAAACCCCGAATGTGCCAGTCGAGTTCACGCGCCGGCCGGCTCCAGTCGATGCGCGCCTCTTCCGAGGTGATCTTTTTGGCGTAGGTGACCTCACCGACCTGCGGTTCGCCTTCCGGCTGACTGCGCTCAATAGCGGCCAAGGCGACGGGCAGCAGCGACGCCCCCAGCCCGGCCAGCTTGTCGTGCAGGGTCTGGGCCGTGTCCTGCGCTGTGATTTCGACGCGGCCGGACAGGATGACCGGCCCTTCGTCCAGCCCCTCGGACATGCGCATCACCTGCACGCCCGTATGGGTATCACCGGCCATGATCGCGCGTTGGATCGGCGCCGCCCCGCGCCAGCGCGGCAACAGCGAGGCATGGAGGTTGAAACAGCCGAGCGGCGGATGTTCCAGCACCTCGCGCTTTAAAATCTGGCCATAGGCGACAACGATGGCGGCGTCGATGTCCAGCGCCTGAAATTCGGCAATCGCGTCATCCGACTTCATCGACTTCGGGGTGCGGACCGGCAGGCCCAGACTATCGGCAAAGGCGTGCACCGGCGACGGGGTCAACACCTGCCCCCGGCCCTTGGGTGCCGGCGGCTGCGAATAGACGCAGACGATCTCATGACCGGCGGCGACCAGTTCGGCCAGAGCCTTCACAGCAAATTCGGGGGTGCCCATAAAGGCCAAACGCATGGAGTAACTCCGCAAAAAACAAAAGCGCATCCGGTGGACGCGCTTTTGGCTCAATTCAAAGGGCTATGCAAGTTAGGCGACTTTTTTGAGCTTCCTGACCTTCGTCACCGCCCGGTCGCGTTTCAGCTTCGACAGGTGGTCGATGAACAACACGCCGTTCAGGTGGTCCATCTCGTGCTGGATGCAGGTGGCATAGAGGCCATCGCACTCTTCGATCACCTCTTCGCCCTGATAGTTCAGGTATTTGAGCCGCACGCGCGCCGGGCGCTTCACCTCGTCATAGACTTCGGGCACCGACAAGCAGCCCTCATCATAGGTGGACAGTTCGTCCGACGCCCACAGGATTTCCGGATTGACAAAGTAGCGCGGCTGCTTCGGCGCCGGGGCATCTTCGGGAAGGTCGTCGGGGCGTTCCTGAAGGTCCATGACGATGACGCGGATCGGCTCACCGATCTGGATCGCCGCCAGCCCGATGCCGGGCGCGTCGTACATGGTCTCCAGCATGTCGTCCATCAGGGCGCGCAGTTCGTCGGTCACGCCCCCTTCGACGGGTTTGGACACCTGCTTGAGCAGCGGATTGGGTACGGTGATAATGTCTCTAATGGCCATGGCGCTAAAATAAGAACCCGCCCCCGGCGGGTCAAGGCATTCGCGCTTCGCCACTGACGATTACTTATAAATCAGTGCCTTGGCCGATGCCACTCACGAAGCGCCAGTGGCAGACCGTCCGTTGACGTATGTACAGGCCCCTTTCGCGCATCTTTTGCCCCATCACCGCCGGGCCGACCTACACCGGGGTCATCGCAATGCAACCCAGCGCATTCCAAAACAAGTGAAACGGTTTTGGGACCCAAATGCGCTAACGCCATATGGAGGCCTTCATGCTCAAATCCGCTCTTATCGCCGCCCTGATGGGTCTTATCGCCCTGCCCGCCAGCGCTGAAACCCTGACGGTGCAGTTTTCCAAACTGACGCCCAAGGGCACACTGATGGTCGCGCTTTATAAGGGCGAAGAGGCCTATACAAGCGGCAAGCCGGTCGCCGGTCAGCAGGTCGCCGTCAGCAGCGACACGGCCACCGCCACCTTTGAGGTCGAACCGGGTCAGTACGGGCTGAAGATATTCCACGACGTCAACGGCAATGGTCAAATGGACAAAAACCCGTTTGGTATGCCGGTCGAGCCCTTCGCCTTTTCCAACAATGCCAAGGGCCGCATGGGCCCGGCGGCCTGGGCCGACGCGGCCTTTGAGGTCAAGGGCAACACCACGCAAGACATCGCGTTTTAAGGAGGGATCGACATGACCGACCTGTCCCGCCGTTCCTTCCTGACCGCGCTGGGTGGCGCGGGCCTGATGGCCGCCGCGCCCACATCTTGGGCCGCCGCGGCCGCGACCGCCACCTTTTCGGAAGGCTGGCGTCTGGCCGTCGCCAACGCCCCCGCCGAAGGCTATGCTCCCTCCGCCCTCACCCGCCTGAGCGGCAAGATGCCGGCGGGCCTGAGCGGCACGCTCTACCGCAACGGCCCCGCGTGGTTCCGTTATGGCGACGACACCACCGGCCACTGGTTCGACGGCGACGGCATGATCCAAAAATACGATCTCAGCGCCGACGGCGTGCGCCACACCGGCCGCTTCGTCGATACGGTCAAACGCCGCGTCGAGCAGCAAAAACAAGCCATCGTCATGCCGGGCTTCGGCACCAAGGGCCGCGCCGATGCCCCTGTGACCAGCAATGACGACGTCAACGCCGCCAATACCTCGGTCCTGCGCGCCGGGGACGAGCTGTGGGCCCTGTGGGAAGGCGGCTCGCCCTACCGTCTTGATGCCCAGACCCTGCTCACCAAAGGGCCGAAGACCTTCCGTGACGACCTGAAAGGGCTGGCCTTTCTGGCCCACCCCAAGGTCGAACCGTCGGGCCGCATCTGGAGTGCCGGGTTCATGGGCGACAAGGCGTGGATCTGGCAACTCAGTCCGGCGGGCGAGATGGAGCGCGGGGAACTGATCCAGCTTCCCGCTGCGGGGTATGCCCACGACTGGGTCGTCAGCGAACGCCACCTGATCCTGCCCATGCAGCCGCTTATCGCCGAACGTCAAACCCCGCCCTTTGTCGATACGCTGGTCTGGCACCCCGATCAGCCGATCCGCATTCTGGTCGTCGAAAAAGCCGATCTGTCGAAGCGGCGTCTGTATGAACTGCCCGCCGCCACCTACTTCCATACGGGCGATGCCTGGGAAGACACCGACGGCACCATCCGCTTCGATGTCTGTCTGGCCAGTTCGCCGAAATTCGGCCTGAACGGGGCGCGTGATCTGGTGAAGGGGGTTTACAATGCCGGCAATGATGAGGAGGCGCATCTGGCCCTGATCACCCTGCGCCCGGACGGTCGCGCCGACATGCAGGCGACAGGCGTCTCATCGGAGTTTCCGCAGACCGATCACCGCTTTCAGGGTCTGCGCCGGGACCGCGTCGTGCACGTCGGGGGGTATATCGAGGGGCGTCTAGGGGCACACGCCCTGTCGGCCTTCGACTGGAAGACCGGCAAGGCGCAGACCCACGATTTCGGCCGGGACGCCATTGTCGAAGAGGCTCTGTTCGTCCCGCGTCCGGCCAGCCACGGCGGCACGGGTCAGGAGATGGACGGCTGGATGGTCGGCACGGTGCTTAATCTGAAGGCCAAGGCCACCGAACTGCACGTGTTCGAGGCGAAAAACCTCAGCGCCGGACCGGTGGGCTCATGGCGTTCGGCACACGCCACACCACTTGGCTTCCACGGGACGTTCTCTTGAATATACCTCCCCAACGTGTTGGGGAGGGGGACAGCGCCCGAAGGGCGTGGGGGTGGGGGCTCTTTCAAGCCACCTACTCTCCCGCCCCCGACTGCACTACGGTCAGCTTGCTCAGGGGCCGCGTCTGCACATCGAGCGGCGCGGCCTCAACAATCTCCTTGCCCTCATGACTGACCTTCAGGTCCTCAAAACGGCGCGCCTGAGTGAGCACCTGCGATTCCAGCGAACCGACAAAGGCATTGTACTTATCGACCGCGCTGCCGAGATTTTTGCCGAGCGCCGCCACGTGCCCGCCCATCACCGACAGACGGCTGTACAGTTCGCGCCCCACCGCCGCGACCTCATGGGCATTGTGAATCTGCTCCTCAGCGCGCCAGCCATAGGCTACGGCCTTGCACAGGGCAAACAGCGTGGTCGGGGTGACGATGATCACCTTGCGGTCCATCGCCTCGGTCATCAGGTGCGGCATCCGCTCCAGCGCCATCGACAATATGCCGTCGCCCGGCACAAACATGGCCACAAAATCCGGCGACTGTTCGCGGAACTGATCCCAGTAGGCCTTGGCCGACAGATCACGCACGTGCTGTTGTAAGGCGCGCGCATGGCGTTGCAGCGCCTCTTCGCGGATGCCCTCGTCGGTGGCCTCAATGGCCTCCAGATAGGCGGTCAGATTGGCCTTGGCATCAATAACGAAGACGCCGCCGGGCAGTTTCACCGTCACGTCCGGGCGGCGACGTCCCATATCGGTGTCAAGGTTCTGCTGCTCAACGAAGTCAAAATGTTTGGACAGTCCGGCACTTTCCAGCACATTGCGCAGCGTCTCTTCGCCCCAGCGGCCCTGCACCCCGGCCCCGCGACGCAAGGCGTTGGCCAGCTTCTGCGTCACCTCGCGCGTCGCCACCGACGCCTGCATCAGGTGGGTGATCTGCTCTTTCAGCCCGCCGGTGTCCTTGGCGCGCGACTCCTCCATCTCCTTCACCTGCGCCTCGAACCGGCCCAGCGTCTCGGCAACGGGTTTCAGCGTATGCCCCATGCGTTCCAGCGCCAGCTTTTCACGCGCCGCAAAATTCTCCTCAGCGCGTTTCAGCAGTGCCTCGGTCGATTGGCTCAGCGCCTGCTGAGACGCCGCGCGGAAATGCTCGCTCATGGCGGCGCGCGCGTCTTCGAGATTGCGCGTGCGCTCCTTCAGTTGCGACACCTCAGCGGCGGCGTCACGCAACTGATCGCTCAGGTCTTCATTGCGCTCGCGCAGGCGGCGCGTCTCCTGAAAGGCCAGATAATAGCCGCCCCCCAGCACCAGCGAGGCGAAGACAGAGGCAATAAGGGCGACGGATTCAAAGTTCATGAAATGTTCTTGCCATACGGAATAAAAGCTGACAAGCTTTTTCCTGACACGATTCCTGTCGGACCAAATACTCTCTCGCGGTCATCTGCGGGGCTGGCAAGGACGTATCAGGCACTTTCGGGAGGGGCAGATGGTATTCGGCGCATTTGTACGCAAGGCGGTCACGGGGCGCACGCCGTGGACGTACCTCTATCTGGCGCTGATCCCGTTTATCAACTGGTGCTTCGCCGCCGTGCCGCAAATCCCCCTGCCCGATCATGGCTCGTGGACGCCGATGTCGGTGGTGACCGGGCTGGTGCTGGTGGTGCGTGACTTTGCCCAGCGCGAAATCGGTCACTGGATCCTGCTGACCCTTATCATCGGTCTGGGCCTATCGCTGCTGACCTCTGATCCCGCCGTGGTGATCGCCTCAAGCGCGGCCTTTGTGGTGTCGGAATTGATCGACTGGTCCATCTTCACCTTTATCAAGCGGCCCCTGTCTGAGCGGGTGGTGATCTCGACCGCCGTCAGCGCACCGATCGACTCAGCGGTCTTCTATGCCATCGCCTCGACAACGATCCCGGGGATTTTCAACATCTGGTCGGTGGTGACTTCGGTGCTGAGCAAGCTGGCCGGAGTGTTTGCGGTGTTTCTGGTCATGCGTCACCGGGAGAAGGCGGAGCGCGCCGAATCCCTGCCAATCGACTGATTTACGAATTTAAAAGCCTTCAATTTGGATGAGATGGCAGGCGATCAGAGCATTCGACGGCTCAATTGAGCCGCCTCATGGCTCTGATTTTATATGACGCCTCATGTGTATCCGAAAAGTGGCGTTCACTTTTCGGCATGAGGCTATGGCGCAGCCCGTATATGAATACGGGCAAGTGACGCCGACGCACCCCCATCGCCCAATTCAAGGCTTTTAGCGTCGGCTTTTGAAAGCATGGGCAATCGTACCATCATCCAGCCAGTCGAGTTCGCCGCCGACGGGCACGCCGCGCGCCAGATGGGTGATGGTGACCTCCGGGGCCAGTTGCTTCACGCGGTCGGCGATATAGTGCGCCGTGGTCTGGCCTTCGACGGTCGCCGGCAGGGCCATGACCAGTTCTTCGACGCCGCCCGCACTGACGCGCTGCATCAGGCCCGACAGGCGCAGGTCTTCGGGCCGCACTCCGTCGAGCGCCGACAGGAGCCCGCCCAGCACGTGATAACGCCCGGAAAAGGCCCCAACGCGCTCCATGGCCCACAGGGCAGAGTCTTCTTCGACCACGCAGATCATCGCCGCGTCGCGGGCCGGGTCGGCGCAGGTGGCACACGGATCGCGGGTCGAAAGCGCGCCGCAAATATGGCAGGAGGTGACGCGCTCGGCCGCGTCCTGCATGGCGGCGGTCAGCGGTATCAGCAACTGCTCGCGCTTTTTCAGCAAGGCCAGCGCGGCGCGGCGCGCCGAGCGGGGCCCCAGACCCGGCAGCTTGGACAATAGCGCCATCAGGCGTTCGATTTCAGGTCCGGCACCAGAGGCCATACGATTACTCTAAAACCCCCTCTCCCCTGTGGGGAGAGGGTTGGGGTGAGGGGGAAAACGGTGCGGCGGGGATGCCCCCACATCCGGCGCTTCGCGCCACCTTCTCCCCATAGGGCGAAGGGGTTAGAACAGCTTCGGCATCGGCATATTGCCGAACGGACCCGCCGCTTCCTTCATCAGGCGCGCGGATTCTTCATCGAGCTTTTTGCGCGCATCGGCGTGGGCGGCGATAATCAGGTCGGCCAGCACCTCGGCCTCGTCCGCATTGATCAGGCTGGGGTCGATGTGCAGGCGCGTCAGCACGCCCCCCCCTTGCAGATCGACCGAGACCAGACCGGCACCGGCCTGACCGGTGACGACCACCTGATTCATCTTTTCCTGCGCTTCGGTGAACTTTTGCTGCACGGCCTGGGCCTGCTTCATCAGGGCGTTCAAGTCCATCAGTCGTCGTCCTTTTCGCTGAATTCGTCGCGGTTTTCGGTCATCGGCATGTCGGGCGTGGTGGCGGCCACCGGCTTCGGCTTCGGCCGGAAGCTGAGGATTTCCACGCCCGGAAAGGCCGTCATCAGACCGGAGATAAATGGGTCATTGCGCAGCTTTTGCAAGGCTTCCGCCTTTTCGCGGATTTCGCGCTCACGATAGGTTTCGGCCCCGCCGCCGCCTTCGGTGGCGATCAGCCAGCGCTGCCCCGTCCATTCCTTCAGCCGCGCCGACAGCTTGCGCACCAGATCAATCGGCGTGTGCGGGGCAGGCTCAAACGTGATCGCTCCCTGCCGGAAGGAGATTAGCTTGACGTAGCGCTCGACATCGACGCGCAGGCCGATATCGCGCTTTTCGGCGATCAGGGCCAGCACGTCGTCAAACGTATTGAGCTGAATCTGCGGCTGGGCATTGGCATAGGCCTGCGGGCGCATAACCGCACCTTGCGCGCTGACGCCGCCGCCGGAACCGCTGCCCATGCCGCCGCCCGACGGGCCACCATCCAGCAGGTTTTCGCCGTTTTGCAGTCGTTTGAGCAGGGTCTCCGGCCCCGGCAGGTCGGACGCATAGCAGAAGCGCACCAGCGCCATTTCGGTCGCCGCCGCCGGATCGGGGGCACGGCGGATTTCCTCAAACGCCTTGAGCATCAGGGTCCACAGGCGCGACAAGGTGCCTGCCGACAACTGCGCCCCCAGCGCCGCCACACGCTGCGCCGGTTCCTTGGGCAGGCGCGTGGCCTCGGCCCCCAGCACCTTGGCCACAGAGGTGGCGTGGCAGTATTCCAGCAGGTCGCCCATTACCTGCGACGGGTCGGCCCCGAAGCCGTACAGGGTGCGGAAGGCCAGAAGCGCCTCCGGCATCTGACCGGAAATGATATTTTCAAACAGGCTGAGCGTTGCCGACCGGTCGGCCAGCCCCAGCATGTCGCGCACCACCTCGGCGGACACGCTTTGCCCCTCTTCCGCCTGCACCAGCGCCTGATCGAGCAGCGACAGGGAGTCGCGCACCGAACCTTCGGCGGCACGGGCGATCAGGGCCAAGGCGTCCGGCTCGATCTGCGCCCCTTCGAGACGGCAGATTTTTTCGAGATGCGGCGTCAGGGTTTCGGGCTCGACACGGCGCAGGTCGAAGCGCTGACACCGCGACAGGATGGTCACCGGCACCTTGCGGATTTCGGTGGTGGCGAAGATGAATTTGGCGTGCGGCGGCGGTTCTTCCAGCGTCTTCAGAAGCGCGTTAAAGGCCCCGGTTGACAGCATGTGCACTTCGTCGATCACATAGACCTTGTAGCGCGCCTCGACCGGTGCATAGCGCACGCTTTCCAGCAATTCGCGCATCGAATCGACACCCGTGCGCGATGCGGCGTCCAGCTCCAGCACGTCGATATGCCGGCCTTCGATAATGGCCTGACAGTGGTAGCCAAAGGTCGAAAGATCGACGCTGGGCCCCTTCATCGTATCGGATTCGTAGTTCAGCGCGCGCGCCAGCAGGCGGGCCGTCGTCGTCTTGCCCACCCCGCGCACGCCGGTCAGCATGAAGGCGTGGGCGATACGCCCCGTGGCGAAGGCGTTGGACAGGGTGCGCACCATCGCCTCCTGCCCGATCAGATCCTCAAAGGTGCGGGGGCGGTATTTGCGCGCCAGCACCGTATAGGCCGCGTCCTTTTTCGCAGGTGCGGGCACCGCCGGACCACCGAACATATCGTCGGTGTTCTCATCGCGTTCGGTGGCAAAGGGATCGCCAAGGTCTGGAGATTCGGGATGGTCGGACATACCCGACTTATAGCGCCAAACGCAGGGTTTGCGAGTCGGAAAGCACGTGGGTTCCGCGCAGTCAGGCAGCGCTTTGTTGACGGCTTAGAATATAGGGGAAAGGTGAGACCGCGCGACCCGAAGGTGAATTCGTTGTGGCTGCTGCCTTCCGGCCCTGACCAGGTTGGCGAGGCCTTCGCCCGCGCGATCTCGCTCGCTATATGCGGATTCCCTTTTGCGATTGCAAGCGCTTATTTAAACGCCGCGAGCCCCACCCGCAGACGCACCCCCAGCACTAGGGCATCATCCGTTTGCGGATCACCAGCCGGGTGGCGGATATACTGCACGTCCGGCTGAAGGCTGAGGCCGTCCTTGATGGCGTAACGATAGCTGAGTTCGTAAATGGTTTCCGGATTTAAGTTCATGCCCGCCGCCTCGGCATAGGGCTGACCGAAATCGGCGTGGGCGATGGCAAAGCCTACGGCGTCCGACTCACGCCCTGTGAGCGGCCCGGTCCACACCAGACCGCCGCCCGCATAGGTTTCGATGGCCTGAAGGTCCTTATTGGCCTTACCCAGCCGCACCCAGCCCGACACGCCGCGGTCGCTGTCGGCTTCGGGTTTATAAAAATCGTACTTCAGTTGCGCGTAATAGCCGCTGTTGCCATCGGACAGGCCCGTGCCGTCGAGGCGCTCGGCCTTGGCCGTATAGGTCCACGCCCCCAGCTTGACATAGCCGCGCGCAAAATCCTGCTGCGCTTCGGCCACCCAGTGCGCGCCGTCGCCGTCACCCAGCTTGACGCCAATAAAGCTGCTCTGATGTGCCGGGTCGCCGGCCACGCCGTCAAACACCCCGGCGCGCAGGCGCAAAGTCTCGCTGGCCTGCCATTCGCCGACCAGCCCCAGAGTCGAAAACGGAAAGATCGACGGGCCGGTCTGCGAATAGTCCGGACCAATGCCGTGCGAAGCGTTGAGGAACAGCGTCCCCGCCTCCTGCACATCGAAAATACCATTGAGATTGATCAGGCCGCCGGTCACAGACCAGCGTTCATCGTCGCTCGTGCGGCGCAACCACGCCTCGAACAGGCGCACGCCCTTGGGCGCGTCGATATTGGACACGACCTGCGCATCGCCAGAGTAGAACTCGGAAAAACCGCCCCCAGCATCGGCCAGCACATAGGCGAAACCGTCCCAGTTTTTAAAGGCCTCGCCTTCGCCCTGCCAGGCCGCCGAAAGGTCGAGATTGCTCATAACCCGGTTGCCTTCGCGCAACCCTCCCGAATGATTGCGCAGCAGGTCAGCGGTCAGGACGGCATCGTATTCGACGCCGGCCGAAGCCACACCGGCCAGAGAGGTGCCGTAACCCAAAGACAGTAGCGCACAAGCGAGAACAGACAGACGCATGGAAAAACCTTGAACACATCGGGCACATCGCCCGACAATATCCATGTTACTTCAAATCCGTTGGGTTATAGTTTACAGACAGGGTTAACCGGACATGACCGGAACGGCCCGGCGATTGCTCTGTGGTTTCCGACTGTTGAAAGGTGTCCCAGTATGAAACCGCTTCTGTGCCTGATGGCCCTGTCCCTGCCCCTGATCGACGCTGTTCCGGCGACCGCCGCCCCGGCCGCCTGCCGCGCCGAAGCCCTCGCCGCCGTCATGCAGACCGCCGCCTATCGCCACGGCTCGGTCCGCGAAAAGCAGGCCCTGCTGCGCAGTCAGAGCCTGCGCGCCTGTGCCGTGAAAGCCTGAAAAGAGGCAGGGGACACGTCCCCTGCTCCCCGATACACGCTTACGAGGCCCGGTTGATGCGGCTGAGGAACTCCGCCACGCGACCGCGCAGAGCCGCCGCCTGATCCGACAGGGCCTGAGACGAGTCGAACAGGTGTGCCGACGCGTCGCCGCTACGTGCCGTAATGCCCGAAACCTGATCGAGATTTTCACTGATCACCCGCGTCCCTTCGGCGGCGAAGGCCATGTTGCGGGCGATGTCCTCGGTGGTCGCCGACTGTTCCTCGACCGCGGCGGCCACCGAAGTCGTGGCCTGGGTGATGGCATCCACCGCCCCGCGAATATCGCTCAGGACCCCCACGATTTCGCGCGACGCCTGACGCATTTCGTCGATGACGCTGTTGATTTCACCAATGGAGCGGCTGGTCTGGTTGGCGAGGTTCTTGACCTCCCCCGCCACCACCGCAAAGCCACGGCCCGCCTCACCGGCGCGCGCCGACTCGATCGTGGCGTTGAGCGCCAAGAGATTGATCTGACTGGAAATATTGGCGATGACGGTCGTCACCTCGCTGACGCGATCCGAAGCCGAAGACAGCTTCTGCGCCACCAGATCGGCGTCCTGCACCTTATGGAAGGAGTCGGCCACCAGACGGTTGGTCGTCTGCACCTGATCGGAAATTTCGCGTACCGATGCCGCCAGTTCTTCGGCCGCCGCTGCCACGGTTTGCACGCTGGCCGTCGTCTGGGTCGCCGAAGAGGCCGCCGATACAGCCAGACCGGCCCCGTTGCGCAGATCCCCCGTCACGGTTTCGGCCACCTGCGACAGTTCCTCTGCCGACGCCGCCAGCCCCTTCACTACATCCTGCACCCGCACTTCGAAATCGCGGCTCAGTTGCGCCTGATCGGTGACCAGTTCCCACACCAGCATGGCACCGGCATATTGATCGCGGTGATCGCGCACCGCCGAAATCTGAAGGTCGATGCTTTCGTCACCTACACGGATACGCGCCCGGTGCGGCAGGTTTTTCGGGTCAGACAGCAGCCGACGCTGATGCTCCGGGTGTTTGTGGAAGATGTCGATAGATTCCCCGATCAGGGTGCCACGATAGTTGGGCAGATGCGCCTTGACCGCATCCATCAGCTTTTCGGTCGCCGCATTGATGTAGGTGATGCGGAAATCGTCGCGCACATCGACCGCCATGACCGGAGTCGGCATGGCCTGCACCATGCGGTCCACCATCAGGGCCTTGCGCGCCGTCTCGCACAGGGACTGCGTGGCGCGGGCCAGAACGCCCATCTCGTCCTTGCGAGCCGTGAAGGCGACTTCGACATCGGTGTCACCTTCGGCAATGCGTCCGATCGTCTGCGACAGCAGACCCAGGGGCTTGAGCAGGTCGCGCCACATCAGGCCGATCATGCCGAGAACGCCCAGAATGGCGAACAATGACAAGACCTGTACGAAAAGGCCCAGTTGCGCATCGGTCTTGGCGCCGCGCGCCACTTCGCCCTTCATCCACGCTTCAAGATCGCCGGACAGGCTCTCATTGCTGCCTTCCATCGCCTTGAACTGCGCATCAAAGGCGTCCCGCAGTGCGGGTTCGGTTTCGGGCGTCGCGGTCAGCACGGCCTGCCCGGCGGCGCGGTAGGCCTGAAGCGCCGTCAGCGTTTCCGCAAACCGCTTTTTGAGATTGTCCGGCACGTCTTCGGCCTGATTGGCCCGCAGATTTTTTTCGAACGTATCGGCGTGGTCCTTAAAACCGTCGGCCACAGCCGCCGCACCCGCCACATCGCCCATCTGGTGCGCCAGAAGCGCTTCCAACACGTCGGCGCGCATGGCGTCGTGCATCATATCGGCGGTCATGTGCCGCTGCGTAATCTGGCTGATCAAAGACGACTGGTGCGCGTGCGCCTGCGCGTAGCGCGACGCGACGCTATTGGCCGCCACCATGCCGAAGACCAGAACCGCGCAGATAACCCCCAGACCGATAAATTTTGTACGTAGCTGCATTCCGGCCTTCCCCAACGCTGATAATCGGGCCCGTTAAGACCCCGCGTCAAGGTTGCAGCAACAGCCTTAACGTTCATTTAACGTAACGCCGTTCACTTTTTCGACATAATAAAAAGGGACTACCAATTCAATCGTGTAGAAAACATACCCGCGTTATCACGGCTTTGTGATCACGGCCCCGCCCTTCATGACGAAGATCGGGCGTTCGAGCACCGTCACGTCGCTGAGCGGATTGCCCGTGACCCCCACCATGTCGCCATAATGACCGGGATGCAGACTGCCGACATCCTCGCTGCGCCCCAAAGCCTCTGCGGCGATCACCGTGGCCGACTGAAGCGCCTGAAGCGGCGTCGCCCCATAGCGCACCATGATAGCAAATTGCCGGGCATTGTCGCCATGCGGATAGATACCGGCATCGGTTCCATAGACCATCTTTACCCCGGCCCTGAGGGCCTTGCCGTAGTTCTGACGCTGCACCTCGGCGATTTCACGATCCTTGCGCAGGCTCTCTTCGGCCACGCCGTTGCGCTGCCCTTCCGACTGCGTATAGTCGGTATTATAGATGTCCATCGAGAAGTAGGCCCCCTTCTCTTTCGCCAGGCGGATACCTTCGTCATCGACAAGGCTGGCGTGTTCGATCGTATCGACCCCGGCCCGCAGCGCCACCTTAATGCCATCGGCGCCATGCGCGTGGGCGGCCACCTTCATGCCGGCCATGTGCGCTTCGTCAGCCACTGCGGCCATTTCCTCATAGGTCAGTTGCCGCGCCCCGACGCTGGCCCCGCGCGAAAAGACGCCGGAGGTGGCGCAGATCTTGATGACGTCGGCGCCATATTTTTTCAGGGTGCGCACCGATTTGCGCGCTTCCCACGGGCTGTCGGCATTGAGCGGGTTTCTGGCATCGAACGACGGCGGCAGCCAGGTGGAGTCGCAGTGTCCGCCGGTAGCGCCGAAGCTCATCCCCGCCGCCACAATCCGCGGCCCCGGCAGCACGCCTTCGTCGATCGCTTCGCGCAGGCCGATGTCGTTATAATCCCCGGCCCCGACATTGCGCACGGTGGTGAAGCCGGCCTTCAGCGTCTTTTCGGCATTGGCCGCCGCCACAAAGGCCCAGAAGCGATCCGTGTGCGACAGGCCGCTGTAGCCGCCGTATTCCGGGCTGTTGTCGAGGTGCACATGCATGTCGATCAGGCCGGGCACCAGCGTCACACCGGGCAAATCGACATGGTCTGCACCGGCGGGCGGCTTCATCGTCAGGGCGCTGCCGACCGCCGTGATGCGCCCATCGGTGACGATAATCAGGGGCTGCTCGATGGTCTTGCCGGTTTCGACTTCAATCAGTCGCTCGGCTCTGACCGCCACCGTATCGGCCTGCGCCGCCCCCGCCATCATCATCAGGGCCGCCCACGCCACACCCACCTTATGCATCTTCATATCCAGCCCCTTAACGCTATTCGGGTAGAATAGGCACAAGGCGACAGGGAATGTAAGGGTTTATTGCGCGCTTACGGAGGCCGTTCACAGCCGTGTTTCGGCCTTATACAGAAGGCGGCAGGCTCCGGCAAAAAGGAGCCCTGCCATGGACGATACGTCTCATACCCCCTATCGCCGCGACCACACCGCGCCGGGTCAACCCCTCCGCACGGCGCGTAACGCCGCCGAATGGAGCGGACTGGTGCTGGCGGTGCTCGGTCTGGTCGGGTTCAGCCTGTACGTCTATGAGTTACTGGTGGGTATGTTCTAAGCCACCGGACGCGGGCCGGCCAGCGCCCCGTAAAGATCGGTGCGCCGGTCGCGGAAAAAGCCCCAGGCGGCGCGGTGCGTATTCAGGTAGTCGAGGTCGAATTCGGCCACCAGAACGCCCTCTTCACCTTTACCGTATTCCGCCACCTTGTCGCCGCGATGGTTGGCGATGAAGCTGTGCCCGTAGAAGGTCTGACCGCAGCCGTTTTGCGGCGAAATCAGGCTTTCAGTTCCAATACGGTTGGAGGCCACCACCGGGATAACATTGGCGACGGCGTGGCCCTGCATGACGCGCTGCCACGGGGCGGCGGTATCCAGTTCCGCATCGTGCGGCTCGGAGCCGATGGCGGTGGGGTAGAACAGAAGCTCCGCCCCCAGCAGCGCCATGGCGCGCGCCGCTTCCGGATACCACTGATCCCAGCAGATGCCGACGCCAATACGGGCGAACTGTGTATCCCACACCTTGAAACCCGTATCTCCCGGACGGAAATAGTATTTTTCCTGATAGCCGGGGCCGTCAGGGATATGGCTCTTGCGATAGACACCCAAAAGCTCCCCGCCCGCGTCGATCATGACCAGCGAATTGAAATAGTGCGGGCCTTCCTTCTCGTAGATCGAGGTTGGGATGACGACATTCAGCTCGACCGCCAGCTTTTGCATGGCGAGGACGCACGGATGGGTGCGCCACGGGAAGGCGGTAGCAAACCAGCGCTCCTCCTGACTGACGCAGAAATATTCGCCCTGAAACAGCTCCGACGGCAGGATGATCTGCGCGCCCTTGGCCGCCGCTTCGCGCACCAACGCCTCGGTTTTGGCGATGTTCGCGGCCATATCGGGGCCATAGGCGGTTTGCAGCGCGGCAACGGATACGGTTTGGGTCATGCTGGATACTCCGCGAGTGTGAAGGGGGAAAAGCCCCCGCCACCCCGGCCATAAATGGCCGCGGTCCCCCGCCCCACAAGTGGGACGGTATGAATTATTTTCAGGCCTTGATCAGCGGCACTTGCTGGCTGATGCAATGGAAGGAGCCGCCACCGGTCAGGATGGCGTTGGACGGCAGGCCGAACACCTGACGTTCGGCAAACAGGGTTTGCAGCGCCTCAACCGCCATTTCGCCCGGCCGCTCATTATAGACCGGCACGATGACGCAATCATTGGCGATCAGGAAATTCATGTGCGAGGCCGGGATGATTTCGCCGTCCTCGTCCAGCGTGCGGCCCGGCGACGGGATGCGCACCACCTGAAGCTTGACGCCGCGCGCGTCGGTCTGCTGACTGAGGGTTTTCGCCACCGCATTGTAAAGGTCGGCATTGGGATCATCCGCGCCAAAGGCCACGGGGCAGACCACCACACCGGGCGCCACAAAGCGCGCCAGATTGTCGATATGGCCATCGGTATGGTCGTTGAGAAGGCCGTCATCCAGCCAGATGATCTTGCGCGCCCCCAGCGCGGTTTGCAGCGCGCGCTCAGCCGTGGACTGCGTCCAGTCGGGATTGCGATTCGGGTTCAGCAGGCACTGGCGCGTGGTGAGAACCGTACCGAACCCATCGTGTTCCAGCGAACCGCCTTCGAGCACAAAGTCCTGCGTTTCCGGCACGAAGCCGTCGTGGTCAGCGACCTGAGACGCGACCTGATCGTCGTATTTCAGATGATACTTGCCGCCCCAGCCATTGTTCAGGAAGGCGACCGGCAGAGGCAGATGGCGGTCCTGCGCGTCTTCGGCATTGACATAGATGGGACCGGTGTCGCGAAACCAGATGTCGCCGAAACGCCCATCTACGATCTCGACCTTTTTCACGTCGGACAGCAGCGATTGCGCCGCCTTGCGCGCTGCGTCGCCCATGACCATCAGCTTGACGTGCTCGTCGCCGGCTTCGGCCAGCACGCGCACCAGCGCCGCGACCTCGGCCTGCGCCTCGATCAGGTCTTCCTGCCACAGGTTTTCATGGCTGGGAAACCCGACCCACATGGCCTTGTGCGGCTCCCATTCAGCCGGAACGATACGGGAAAGGTTCGGATTTTGGCTCATGCCAGACCCCGGTAAAATGCAGGAGGACAAACGTAAGGCTTTGAATGGGGGTCTTTTACACAGCGTCAACCCGTTTGGCCATGCCTTTCCGCGACGACAGGTCGCAGAATGCACCACAAAAAAAGCGGCCCTCCGTTTCCGGAGAGCCGCTCATGTTCATCAAACCGTGTCCGGTCTTAGAACTTGGTGCTGAGGGTCAGCATGACCGTGCGTGGTGCACCCACGTTGTACGACGGGGTTTGCGCCGTGCGGATGGTGGTGCCGCTCGGAGTCGCCAGCAACTTGGTATTGCTGACGGTCGTCAGGTTACCGTAGTACTTTTCATCAAACATGTTGATGGCGTTCAACTGCAGGAAGGAACCTTGCTTGAAGAACGGCACGTAATAGCGCAGCGAACCATTCCACACCGTGTAGCGCGGCGACTTGGCGTCGTTTACGTCAGATACAAAACGCTCGCCGACATACTTGCCGATCAGGGTAAGCGACAGCTCCTTCGAGATGTCGTAGGTGCCGCCGTAGTTGAACATCCATTCCGGCACTTCAACCAGCTTCTTGCCCTTGGTCGGGATGTAGAGGGTATCACCCACATTATCGGTTCCCTTGGCAACGGTGACCTTGGCTTGCGGCAGGTCCGACTGCACTTCGGAATCAGTATAGGTTACACCACCGAGCAGCGACAGGTTTTCGACCGGCTTGAAAGCAAACGAGCCTTCCCAACCGTTCATCTTCACCTTGCCGACGTTGCGGTCGAAATAGGTGTCGGTCGCCGTGTCGTAGGACGACACGATGCGGTTGTTATAGTCCTTGGTCCACACAGCGAAGCTGGCGGTCAGGTTCGAAGCGTTATAGCGGTAACCGCCTTCAATGCCCTTGGTGGTTTCCGGCAACGGGTTAGCGACTTGCGTCTTGCCGTTCAGGAGCGTGATCGCATAGTACTGGTCGGTCTTGGGCGAGGACAGGTTCTCGGTGTAGCTCACGAACACCTGACCATGATCGGAGACCTTGTAGGTCGCGCCGAAGCTGGGCAGGGTCTTGGCAAACTTCACCTTGGTGTTGTACGGACGGATAAAGGCACCCGACACGTCGGTGAAGGTCACGCTGCCATCCGCATTAACCGCGGCAGGCGCTTGGGTGGTGCAGAACGGCGAGGAAGAGCCCGTACCCGTGACCGACGAGTAGCACTTCTGGTGCAGGTGGCGCACCATCTGCTGATCGCGAGCACCGATGGTAACGAACAGCTTGTCGTCGAAGAACGAGCCACGATATTCGAACGACAGAACGTCAACGTTCGCTTTCGAATATCGGTCGCGGCGCTGATACATCGACCCGTCGCGGCCGTAGAGACCGATCGAGGCATCGTCTTTGGCACCAAACACATCCTTCGGCGAACCATCGGCGTTGACGAAGGTGCCTTCACCCGTTTGCGTCGTGCGGCCGCGATCAGCCGAGTAGTTGACACGCAGAGTATGCTGATCGTTGAAGCGATAGATGGCCGACGACTGGAAGCCGATACGATCGGTGTGGGTCGTATTCGGGTTGTAGATGGTGAGCGCCGTCGAAGAAATCACGCCGTCTTTATTGGCGTCAAAGTTCTTGAAGTTGGCGTTGGTCCACGAACCAATACGGCCCGTCGTTTCCGTCAAGGTCGAGGTACCGCCACCGTTGGCCAGTACGTACTGATAGTTGGCATCCGCCGTAAAGGTCAGCTTATCGGTGAGGTTCCACTTCGACTTGAAGCGCAGGTTACCCGTGTTGGACGGGTTGACGTTGGCCGGGCCCGCGCTGTTGTAGTAGAAGCCGTTGGCGTTCAGCGTGGCTTCGTTCTGGCTGAAGATGAAGCGGTTGCGGTTCTCGTTGTAGTGACCCGACAGGCTCATATAGCTGCCGTTGTCGAGAACCGGCTGATAGATGCTGAAATTGACCTGCTTCTTTTCCAGCGTCGGATCGCCTAGGTTGGCCGGCTCATCCGTGAAGGTGTCATACTTCTGGTAGGAAGCGGCAAGGAAAGCCTTGGTGCCCCACGGCCCCACCTTGCCGGTGTCCAGCAGAGCGAAGATGCGCTTGTAGTTGAAGTCACCGACTGACAGGTTGGTCAGGACGCCGAACTCATCGGCCGCCTTGCGGGTGGTGTAGTTGACGGTACCACCGGTCGCCGAGGCCGACATGGAGTCGATGTCGGTCGCCATGGTTAGAACCGAAGCCGACGAAATCAGTTCCGGGTCCATCTGCTGATTGGTGTAGATGGCGTAGTTACCGGCGTCGTTCAGTTGAACACCGTCAAAGGTCAGCGACACGCGCGAATTGTCAAGGCCGCGCACGAAGATATCGCCACCCGACGAACCATAGGGGTCGTTAGATGTGAAGTTGACGCCCGGCAGGACGTTCAGGGTTTCGGCGATCGTCTGACCAGCCGACTGAGTGGAGATGAAGTCCTGACCGATAGTCGATTTCGACTTCGTGCCGGTTTCCTTGTCGATTGGGCCAGCGCCGCGCTTGGAGCCCTTAACGACGATTTCCTTGACGGTTTCGACTTCCTGCGTCGCCGTCGATTGGGCCAGAGCGCCATGGGCGGCGAAGACGCCCGTCAGGGCCGTACCGGCCAGAATCCACTTGTTCATTTTCATATCGGAGTATCCCCTCTCCAGGTTTACAAAAGAGAAAAGCAGCGCCGTGGCGCGGATCACGCCATTGCCCGTTTTCAAGCACCATCACTTAAACGTTTAGGTCGGTTTCCACCTTTAGCCGCTTTTGTGCCGCTTTCTGAGCCAAAAGTGCGAAGGTTTGATGACAATTGTGACAGGCGGAACGATCTGCGCTGAAATTGCCACAGTTTATGTCAGCGAAAAGCGCTTTTACGACACAGTCCGTAATCATTCGTGTTTGCGCGTCGCGCGGAGGCGTGTCATTCAGCGAAGATGCGTCTGCCTGCCCGACTTGAGGACGACCTCAAACCATGGCGCACCGCACAAGGCTCCTTCCCGCAAGCGATCGTTTCACCATGTCTCAGCCCGCCGCCCCTGCTCCCCTGTCCGCCCCTGCGCGCTACGTCCTGTGGGGGCTGGGACTGTTGTTTCTGCTGCGCGTCGGGCTGCTGTTTACCACCTATACCAATCTCTACCCTGACGAGGCGCAATACTGGCTGTGGTCGCGGAAACTAGACTTCGGCTACTATTCCAAGCCCCCGATGATCGCCTGGCTCATCCATCTGTCCACACTGACCTCCAGCGCCGAACCCTTCGTGCGGTTGTTTGCGCCCCTGCTGCATTTAGGGGCCGCCCTGTGCCTGTGGGGCACCGGGAAACGGCTGTTTAATGAAGCCACAGGCCTGACAGCCGCTATTATATACAGCCTGATGCCGGGCGTGGTTCTGTCGTCGGCCATCATCTCGACCGATGCCCCGCTGATGTTCTTTCTGTCGGCAACTCTCTATTTTTACAGCCTTTTCCTGACGACTTCCGGTGAGAACACGCGTCTGAAGACCGCACTGGGCATGGGACTGGCCTTCGGAGCCGCCTTCCTCAGCAAATATGCCTGCCTCTACTTCCTGATCGGTGCCGCCGGTCATGCCCTGTGGGTGCCCTCGGTCCGCAAGAGCTGGAGCCTACGCAGTCTGGCGCTGTTTGTCGGGGCCTTCATCGTGCTGATGTCGCCCAACCTGTACTGGAACGCCACGCATGGGTTTCAGACCGTGTCCCATACGGCGGACAATGCCAACTGGCACTGGGGCAAGCTGTTCAACCCCGGTTCTTTGCTGACCTTCTGGCGCGATCAACTGGGCGTCTTCGGTCCCGTGCCGGTTGTCCTGATGCTGCTTGGCCTCGCCGGTCTTGTGCGCCCCCGCGCGGGCCTGTTGCAGCGCGATAACAGCGGGAGTAAGGGCGACCATCTGATCGGGTTGGCGTGCCTCACCCTGCCCCCTCTGATCTTTGTCAGCGTTCAGGCCTTGCTGTCGCGCGCCAATGCCAACTGGGCCGCCGCCGCCTACGTGCCGGCCAGCGTACTGGTCGCGGCCTTTGTGACCTGCGGTTTAAGCGTGTCTATCCGGTCACACACATTGTGGCGGCCGGCACTGGCGGCGGGCGTGGTGATTCAGGTCGCGATTATGGCCGTCTTCATGCTGGGAGTCGCGTCACCGGAACTGACGCAGGCTCTGGGCCTGAGCAATACGGTGAAACGCGCCCGCGGTTGGGACACGCTCACCCAGGCCATTATTGCCAAGGCCCAGACGGACGCGCGCCCTACGGCCATCGCCGTCGATAACCGCAATGTCTATAATGCCATGGCCTATTATGGTCGGGACTGGTTCGCGGCCAACCCCGATGTGCCGCTTAAGGCCTGGGTGCGCGAGGCCCATCCCAAATCACAGGCGGAAACCGAAGCGCCTCTGACGACCGAAGCCGGCCAAAATGTGCTGATCGTCTCCTATGTCGATGGCTTTATCCCGGATATTCGCCGGGACTTCGCGGCCACCGGTCCGGGCGAATCTCTCAAAATTGCGCTGGATCACAAACGCACCCGCGATTTCACCCTGTTCCGAGGGTACGGCTTCCAGCGCGCCCCGCGTGATCCGGTCACGGGTCATCCGATAGGCTCGGCGCTGGATACACCTGACGACGATCAATAGGCCGGTTTTTGGAAGCCTAAATCCCAAGACATTAAGACGCAGGGGCCTCAGGTCCCTGCACCCCATCCCCATCCCCATCCAGCAGGGGGATGGGCCCGCCGGTTCACAATCTTCCTCTATAAACGCCAGATCCCAGCAGCGCAGGCACAAAAAAACCCGGCCTGCGAACAGGCCGGGTTTCTTGTTGTCTGTCGATACCGACAGCGTTCGATTAGAACGCGATGTCGATGGTCGAACGACGGTTCAGCGGTTCCTTCACGCCGTCGCCGGTGGCGACTGCCGGAGCCGATTCACCCTTCCAGTCAACGGCCAGGATCGAACCCGACACGCCGAGACCGGCCAGAGCGTCAGCCACGGTCTTGGCGCGACGTTCCGACAGGCGGATGTTGTAGGCAGCCGAACCCGAGGTATCGGCGTGACCAACGACAACCACGCGGGTCGCGTTACCGGCCTTCGCGTAATCAGCGGCCTGTTGCACGATCGCTTGCGCGTCGGCGGTCAGGGTGGACTGATCGAATTCGAAGTACACGATGAATTCGCGCGCTTCGTACTTCACCGCTTCTTCAACCGGCGGCGGAGGCGGCGGCGGAGGCGGGGGAGGCGGAGGCGGCGGGGGGGGAGGCGGAGGCGGCGGGGGCGGCGGGGGCGGAGGCGCACCGAACGTCCAGCGCAGACCAACGGTCACGGTTTGGTCGTTGAACTTGCCTGAGAACGAACCGGGGTTCAGCGCCGTGGTGGTCGAGGTCGAGTCGAAGTTGACATCTTCCGTCGTCAGGTAACGGTAGGTAAGGTCAAGGTTCAGACGATCCGACAGAGCCCAGGCAAAACCGGCCAGCGCCTGATAGGCGGCGACGGTGTCTTCACCCGAGATGGTCAGGTTCTGACCGGTACCGGTCGGGTTGACCGAATACTGACCCGTGAAGTCAGCCTTCACGCGGTCCAGACCGACGCCCAGACCGACGAACGGATGGAACTTCGATTCCGGAATGAAATCGTAGATCAAGTTCGCCATGAAGGTCGTCTGATCAAACGAACCCACCGGGCTGCCACAGGGGGTCGAAGCCGTGCGGGTCACGCCCGGCGTGCAGAGCGCGGTAGCGGCCGGAGCCGAACCGGCACCGTAAGACGCCGGATAGACGCGTGCGAAACCGCGAGCGGCATCGACGTCACCCGGACGGTAGCCGCCTTCGAATTCCACGCGCCAGTTCGGGTTATAGCGGTAACCGAGGCGCGCAAAGCCCGCCCAGTCGTCCTTCGTCGAAACATCATAGACGAACGGCGAACCGTCCGGCATGTTGTTGGCCGAACGCGCGCCATATTCGGATTTCGTGTTGTAGCCGAGGTCGACAGCGCCGTACCAGCCTTCGGCTTCCTGAGCGGCGGCGCCAGACGCCATCGCCAGTGCGACGAGCGCAGCGCCCGCCAGCAAGTTGAGTTTCATGTGTAATGCCCTCTCTTGGCCATCGATGAGGCCGCCGAATGTACGCACGACGGTCTAACCGTAATTACAAACGCCTACATAACTGCGGGAACATATCTTGCCTAGCACCTAAAATGCCATTTTGGTTGAAAATGTGCCCATTAATACGTCTTTAACGACGACTGACACCCGAAAGACACTACAGGAAGTCGTGCCATTTTTCGAACGCAGTTGCCCTACGTCGTCGCTTTCGGGCCGTAAGTTTTCAATAATTAAATGTGCAGAACTGTGGAAAGGGGCTTGCGTTGCGGACGGCTTGTGAGTAGGAGAACGGCCCTGCCCGCGACCACAGGGCGACGTCCACGGACGAAATATACACCTTGATATACGGAGAGGTGGCAGAGTGGTCGAATGTACCGCACTCGAAATGCGGCGTAGGTGCAAGCCTACCGTGGGTTCGAATCCCACCCTCTCCGCCATTCACCCAATTAAGTCCCTGAATTTACTTGCTCTTCCCATTTACTTGGCGCTCCAACCCCAGCATTCACCCCAGCGGTTTGTGCGGATATGTGTGGATGTCGTCGGACGCATTTGAGTGGTGGTGTGATTTTTCGGTAACACGTTAAGTATCAACGTCACCGCGCCTCCTCCCCTGCACCGCACTACAAGTCAAGTTTGGCGGTGGCCTCTGGTACTGCGTCGCGTTAGTGATTCTCGCACTTCGGTGTGCAGGTGATGCCTCTACTTATATCTTACCGACGCCACGGGAGTTCAAGCTGGCCAAACGGGATGACGCCCGCGCGGCTCGCTGATTTGGGCTTTGGTTTTGCTCTGGGGGCCTCGACCTCACTTGCGACCGCGATGTCTCCGCAGAGAAACCGCAAAAGATCATCGCGCATGATCAGCCTACGCCCGCCGATCTTGACGGACTTGAGAGAACCATCGGCCACGCGCTCGTAAAGGAATGACCGCCCCAGTCCAGAGGCCTTTACGGCTTCGTCAATGCGGTAGGCGAGTTTCTGCGGCTCATTTTGCGCTGGGCTGGTCATATCAGCGAAAATACGCGAAATAATGAAAAGCCGCTCATTTTGGCGATGATGCCTGAGCGACAGGGACTATGGACGGAGGCTGGAAGCCAACAAGAGCCCCATCGCAAAGACGAGCGCCGACGCCCTCAACTTATCCAGTGCTCTTTCACAAGCCAATAATATATTATGAGATTGCCATTTTAACATTTTTTCGTTAAATATGGTCGCTCATAATCGGAATTGTGCACTCTATGCTCTATAAGATCGAACTCGAGAATTTCTACTCCATTCGGGAAGCCCAGGTCCTCGATCTTTCGGTGTCACCGTCTTTAGAGGACACGCGCGGCCGCTTTGCAGCAATTTTTCCGGGTTCAACCATTCGGACACCAAAGGTCGTTGCAATCTACGGGGCGAACGCCTCTGGAAAAACGACAATTCTGCGTGCGCTCCATTTCCTGTCGAGCTTTATTTCGAGCGTGAATGTCGAGAGTACAGATTTTCGCCAGCCTGTTTACACCTTCAATGATGAGGAATCGCGCGGAAAGCCCATTAGGCTGGCCATCGAACTTGGAGGCATAACCAATCCTCAGAGGGATGAAGTCGACGACTTCAAGCCCGAGTTCGGCACCCTTCGCTATGAACTCGTACTGAGGGCCAAGGACGGCAAGATAGAGCGTGTCCTTTGGGAAGCCATGCGCCAACGACCGAATGGTACGGGCAGGTGGCAACGGGTGTTTGAACGGACGGCTGAAGGCGACACAATATCTGTGAAAGACTCCGATGTATTCCCAATGGTCGGACTGAAGCACCTTCTGAAGACACTTAGACCCGACGCATCGCTGATCTCTACCTACGCCTACTTTAATCATCCGACTGCCGGCTTCTATCGCGAAACCGCCAGCCGTGTGTCTTCAAATGTCGACCGGAGATGGGACTTCATTTCAGGTGACAATGCCTTGCTGGGCTTTATCGGCCAGCAGCCGGAGCTGCTAAAACGCCTGAACCGGGACTTGAGCCGCATTGATGTTGGAATTGAAGAACTGCGCATCGAACACATTCCGCACCTCGGCCCTCAAGGTCGCTTTCTACATTCCGGCCTTCACGAGGAAATGCCCTGGGAATTGGAAAGCCGTGGCACGCAAGCGTTCGTAAGGTTGTTTCCGCAACTAGCCTTTGTCTTCGATAAGGGCGGTGTGGCGCTTGTCGACGAGTTCGACACGCTTATCCACCCCTTGGTCTTGCCGGAAATCTTGCGCTGGTTCTACGATAACGAGACGCGCAACCCGCTTGATGCCCAGATGTGGCTGACCTGTCATTCTGCCACCATGCTGGAGGATCTAGTAAAGGAGGAGGTTGTAATTGCGGAAAAGGACAGCGCGGGGCGTACGCGAATCTATAGCCTAATGGACTTTAAAGCCCTACGCCGGGACGACAATCTCTACAAAAAGTACCTTGGCGGCGCTTATGGTGGGATACCGGTGATCGGATGAGCCGCCTTATTCGCTTAGAACGCGCCCGCGTCTTCATCGGATGTGAAGGTGAATCCGAAAGTGGCTACGTGGCATGTCTGACGAGCCTTACCCGAGATCGGGACCTTCCGGTAACACTCGACCCTCACATCATGGACAAGGGCGATCCGCTGTCACGGATTCGGTGGGCTGAGGCCCGGATAAAGGATCAGGTCAGAAAACGCGGTCCATACGCCCATCAGTTCGCATTTCTGGATACCGACCAGCGCGACCTCGATCCTGCGAGGGGTCGGCAGGCCGAAGACCTGGCTGCCCGGCTCGGTATTCGTTTAGTCTGGCAGGAGCCTGACCATGAAGGCCTTTTGCTGCTTCATTTTAACCATGAAGAAAAGCGCCACCCCCGCAACAAGGCGGAATCGATGCGGGCAATTCGGAAAGTTTGGCCCAATTATGAAAAAGGTTCGACCGGAAAGCAGTATGGCCGCAAGCTCTTTGAAGACCACCTGAAGCGAGCAAGCGAGCGCCATGACGGCCTAAAAGATTTCCTGATAACCCTGGGCTTACCCCTCCCCTGAATCCTTGATCAGGATGGGCAGGTACGGGATGCGGAGAGTGTTTAGATTGGAAGAACTGTAGCCGCCCATATGCTCGCCCCGATGGCCCCGAACGTTTTAAGCGTAGACTTAAGCAGGGGGGTCAGTTTAGACGGCGTGTTGTGAGTGTTAGTATCCATGGGAGGCTCCTTATTGCTGGGCGCCGACAGTTTTTCGGCGAAAAAGTCGAGGCCGATTAGAACGGCCAGAACGATTGTGAGACAATAGAGGCCACCGGGAACAAGCATCACGGTATGCGCGAGAACTCCAAGTCCTGGTTCAACCAGTCTGAACACTCTCAAAACAAATAATAGCATAAAAAGCTTAATTCTCAATAATCTCGCATAAAAAAAACAGCCACGACTTGGCCGCACTATCGTACGGCGTCCGGTCTAAGGTTAACCACGAGAATGGTTCCTAACGCGATTAACCTGCTTCATCACCGAGTAGCGGAAACGATCATGGCAACAACCCGGGCCTTGCTGAAGGGCATTGCGGATGACGCCCTATTCGAGAGCATTCGTGATTCTTTCGCACGGTTGCGAGTGGTGCCTCAACTTAAGCTTTATCGCCGCCACGGGAGTTCAAGTTGGCCGAACGGGATGACGCCCGCCCGGCTCGCTGATTTTGGTTTTGGCTCAGGCTTTGGCTTTACTCCGAGGGCCTCGACCTCAGCCGCGACGCCGATGTCTCCGCAGAGAAACCGCAAAAGATCATCGCGCATGATCAGCCTGCGCCCGCCGATCTTGACGGACTTGAGCGACCCATCGGCCATGCGCTCGTACAGGAATGACCGCCCCAGTCCGCTAGCCTTGACGGCTTCGTCAATGCGGTAGGCGAGTTTCTCTGATTCATTTTGCGCGGGGCTGGTCATATCAGCGATCCTTCCCGTCTGACGTGGCAGTATCGCTCTGGTGGGTCTCCACGATATCTTCCACCTGCAATCCGAACGATGTGCCTACGGCCAGAACCTTGCCGACATGTTTGGTATAGTACTCGAAACGATTCTTGCCGCGTTTGACAGAGGCCTCGTCAGGGTTCGGCACGCTGCCGGTGAAGGCAAAATAGAAGTTCGCAAACTGCGCAATGGCTTCCAGCACAACCTCGATGTCGCGAGCGTGGCTGTCCTGCTTCTGCGCTATCCGATCAAGCCGCTGGCTCAGGGCCTTTGCCTCTGCGTTACCGGCGCGATGGCGAAAATAAGAACGCAGCGCATTGGCTACGATGGACGACTTCGACGCGCCGGGCTTGCTGGCCAGAGCCTCAAGTTCGTTTGTCAGTTCGTCGTCTAGGTAAAGGTGGTGCCGGGGTTTCATGGGCCTGTCCGTCCGCTGGTGTTCAGGAGGATCGGCGTGGACGACCGGCGGGCTTGCGGTGCCGGGCATCAGGGCGCGTCTCCTCCACAGAGTAAGCGCCATGATGCCATCGCTGAGGTGCAGGCCTCATAGCTCCAATGCCGTCCGCAGACGCCGTTTTGCCGCATCCTGCGCACCAGCGGACGGTTGGCTGCCCCTTCCACCGTGATCCGGAACTGGCAACGTCCCTAAAGGTTTAATCAGTGGCCAGGGCGCGCATCGTGGCGTTTCAACACTAGCTTGCCTAGCTATGTCGGGGGGCACCGATTAGAACGCCTTCAATTCTTCGGCCTAATCAAGACTTAGCTCAAGGTGTGCGCGGGATGCTATATTAACGGCACAGCCTTTAAGAAGCGGCTCAAGCGTTCCGCCTCGCCATCAGTGAAATCAGAGGGCAGGTTTATCACTACGTCGAAATCAGCTCTGAGTTTAAAGGTGTGAGTGACGCCGTCTACATCCGGCAGCTTGAGCTTTTCTTCGGCCTCAAGTGTATCTTCGGGAGCGGCTTGAACCTCCTCAATATTGGAAATTTCGCCTTTTGCCGCCGCCGCGATTCCTCGAATGCTCAGCTTCCATTGCATTCTGCTTTCGGCGCTTTCGCCACGGCCTTTGATAAAGCGCCCGCAATTCAATTCGGCGAGATGCTTAAACACTCGTCTGACTTCTCGTTCGTCCAAGTCGGTGCGCATCGCGGCGATGCGCACCGGCATTTCCCATGAATCTTTCTTTCGATCATCAAACCACGCGACAATGCGTTTAAATGCGTCATCAGTCTTGTACAAGGACTTAAGATCGCTTGCCAAACTCGTGTTTATGCCGTCATCCATCATGTATCAACCTCTAGCTAAAAAATCTGATGAAATAACCTTACGCCATTTTTCAACTGATGTCAACAGATAATAAAATTCTTTATTGGGCATGAATCTTTTCATTTCGCTTTATCGCTTATCAAACGATCTATCGGCTTGAGTCCTGCTTGTTAATCAATGTTCCTAGGCAGGGTTCCGCTTGTAGGCAGGCTAAGCAGACGACGGAAGGGGTTAAATATCTCACGCTATCCCCTTAAGTGCCGCTCGCCATAACGAAAGGCCACTTATCAGCGGGGTCGGAATTTCACACGTTACGGATGCCGATTGTGATGGCGCTGGGTGTGCCCTTTGTCGGGCAGCCCTGACTGGGCTCCTAAGGAAAAAGAGCGGATGATTCCGGCACCCGCCCTTTCCAGCAAAAACAACCAAATGGTTATTGTCACGATGTGACAGCCATAGGTATATCACGGCCTCAGCGGCCTGAAAATGTTACCGTTGAAATAGTCTAGAAAAAGTGGACCTTCTGACGGGTTAGAAGCCTATGCTGATCCCCCTGTCCCTACCGAATGACCATTCGATGCTGCGGTTCTCGTGCATCATGCCAGTGATCTCTTTGCCGCGTTGCCGCTCCAGCACGTCACGCCATGGGACAAGGGCGAAGTCCTTCACGCGTTCGACAACCGCGTACTGGCCGCCGTTCAGCGTGACCTTGTCTTTCAGGGTGCCGCTGTATTCCACCCACGGGCGCATCTGCACATAGGTCTTGCCAATTGCCTGCGATAGTCGCTGACCCTCGGCCTTCAGCTCGCGCGCCGCCATCTGCTGTTCGAGATTGCGCGGATAATAGGCCTTGCCATCCTCGTACCTGATCAGCCCCTGTTCGCTCATCCACAGTACCCTGCGGTAGATTGCGCCCGTGACCTGTTTCCCAAACCCGGTGTCCGCCAGCGGCGTCGGTTCCGGTGCGGTGAGTTCCTTATCCAGCCATGTCCATGCGTCCCGCCGCTCAAGGCTGCGCAGGGGTTCGGGGGACAGGACCTCTATATTGACCGGGTTCTGGCTGACCTTCTGCTGTTCATAGGCCAATGCCGTGTCCCGGTAGGTCTGACCGACCCTGAAACTGTAGTCGTCCTCCCATGTAATGCCACCCATAGCGCGGCGCACGGCTTCGATGCGGCGCACATGGGTTTCGGCAAAGCGTTGGGTGGAGTTGCGGTCGTGCCTGAGATGACGCTCTACGGAATAGTAGCCGTCTTTGGCGGCGACCTCGGCTATGGTGTGATCCACCGCACGCAACTGGGCGACCTTGGGGGTCAGGCGCACAATGGCGTCCGTCGGCACCTGCGGGGCCGTCTCGCCCTTGCCGATCTCGACCACATGGGTGTGACCGTCCACGCCGTCGATGACCAGCAGGTGGCGGTCTTCCAGTTCGTCGTACAGGCCACGGTGGGCTACCCGCCCGATGATCGGCGGCATAGGCTCGGTATGGGAAAGAGACGCCGCACGATGGGCCTCGGCATCCTGCCCCATGCCGTAGCCGGCGTCGTGGATGCGCAGCGTCTCGACCATACGACCGTCCGCACCGAGGGCCAGGTTATGACGCAGGCTGTTGATGATGTCGCCGCGCCGCCCGAGCTGGCGCAAGGCCGCCTCAAAGTCCTCGCTGACCTGCCACAGGCCGCCCTTCTCGGGCGAAGCCAGTTCCAGCGTCTCCAGATGCCTCAGACGGCCCGTGATCAGCGACTGGCGTTCAGGGCTTGGGTCTATGGCCCGCACACGGCCCTCGGCGTCCCGGCCTTCCTCAATCCATCTGTCTATCGTGGTGTAGCGGCTGGCGGTCATCTCGTGCTGGAGGGACAGCGACACCTCCAGAGCGGTTCTCGGTCCAAGGTCAAAACCTACAATCTCGGCGGCGCGTTCTCTAACGCCTTCGGTGATGTAGTTCCGCGCGATGATCAGGTCCTTGCCTTGATCGTCCTTCCCCCTGATCAGGATGTGGGTGTGGGGGTGGCCGGTGTTGAAGTGATCCACGGCGACCCAATCCAGTTGCGTGCCCAGATCGGTTTTCATCTGCGTCATCAGTCGGCGCGTGACGTTGCGCAGGTCTTCGTATTGCTGTCCGTCTTCGGGAGAGACTATAAAGCGGAACTGATGCCGGTCACCCTCTGAGCGCTCCAGAAAGGCCTTGCCGTCGGCCACATCGGAACGTCCGTCATACAACTCGCCGCGCTCCCCCGAACGGGTCACGCCGTCGCGCTGGACATAGCGCATATGGGCTATGGCCGCGCCCCGTCCCTTACCGGCCAGCTTGACGATCCGCGCCTTGACCATGACGCGGCGGCGGCCAAAGCCACAATCCTTCACACCCACCCCCGCACCGGCACGCGAGGCCAGAACCGCCCCGGCTCCGCTGCCGCGTCCGATACGCTCGCCGGTGAAGCCGGAGGCCTTCCCGGACACCGCACGACCGCCGCGCGCGAGGTTGGCGGCCTTGACCACCCGGTTACGAAAGTCCCTGCCCAGAGACATGGCCTTGCCGTCGCGGCCTATGCGGCCCGGTCTCAGTTCAAACCTGTCGTCGCGGTCCATAATCCGCCTCCGGTAAACCCCGTTTCCCTCTCAAAGGATTGGATTTGTCCCGGCGGATTCAAGAGCGCCACAATGGCGCTACGAAATGCAAAATGGCGCTACCTGCGCCTCACGAAAACAGATGTGCAGACAGAGACTTATGCCGCCCATGAGGCGCATAAGGCTCTACTTCTTTGATCTTGCTCTCAACCCCAAACCCTCAAAAAAGTGCACGAAAACAGACGATTTCTGACGAAGAGAAAGAGGGCACCCAGACGCGAGGGCAAACTCGGCTGACACTGCCTAATGCCAAGGCTCACAGGCCGCCCCATCATCGTCACCATCCATTTCCGGACGGTATCCGGGTTCCCATCTGTAGATTGCGTAGCTGCACCAGCCGCGCGTGCATGGGAACAGTCCGCGTAATAGACCGGCTTGTTCTCAACGAGACGGACAAGCCGTGGATAGTTCAGGTAGGCGAGGAAACCCAAGAACACCAGTGCCATCAAAGATGGGCAGGCTCATCAGAATCCCAAAACCGTCGCGCCCGACGACGGGGACGGTAACTTTGGTTGCCACGATATTTGGGATAGTTTCGATAACCTGCCATGCGGCGAAAATACAACCATACGTCTAACAAACGCTTTTTAGGCACGGTTAACGAGGGGGGCCGAAACACCAGAAAGCGCCTTATTCGTCAAATGCGGACGACTGCGGACAGGGAGTCGATGCTGCCAAAAGCCGAAAACTATCCGTAATTGATCCGTGGACATGGCATTGCAGGGCGAGTCAGCGACACTTATAGATAGAGAGACGCTACCGGAACCCGACATGCTGCCTGACGCCCTTGATCATCTGCCGGACACCAAACGCCGCGAGCTTGAGCACGTGGTGAAGGTGCTGTTCGACAACTTCGAGGCCGCGACACAGACGAAACTGTCGGAAAAGCGCAAGGGCGGACGCATCCTCAAAATCATCCTGTTCGGCTCGTATGCGCGGGGGGACTGGGTGGAAGATCATCTGTCCGGCTATCGCTCCGACTACGATCTTCTGGTGGTCGTCAACAGCCAGGAATTTACCGACCTGCAGGAATACTGGAGCGCGGCGGACGATCGGTTTGTGCGGGAATACACCCTTACGCATGACTTGAAGACGCCCGTGAGTTTCATCGTGCACAGCCTTGCCGACGTGAACGATCAGCTCGCCCGTGGCCGCCCGTTCTTCTCGGACATCGTCAAGGATGGCCTTATGCTTTACGAGGCTGAGGGCCATCCGCTGGCCAAGCCCAAGGCGCTGACGCCGGAGGAGATCAAAGCTGAGGCAAAGGCGTATTACGAGCAGTGGATGGATAGGGCTGTTAAGTTTCAGGCTGGCGCGCAATTCTACCTCGATATGCCTGACGCCAAGCTTGCGGCGTTCAACCTTCACCAGTCGGCAGAAGCTTTATACCACTGCGCTTTACTAACCCTCACACTGTATAGTCCAAAATCTCACCGGCTGACATTTCTGCGGTCCCAAGCCGAAGGGCTGGATGTGAGCCTCCGGACCGTCTGGCCTGATGACAAGTTCGCCCGTCGCAGCTTTGCCAAGCTACAACGCGCCTATGTAGAGGCACGATATTCTGCCGGTTACGAAATCACCCCCGACGAGCTGACATGGCTGACATCTCGCGTCGAACACCTCGCCAAAACTGTTTACGCGTTATGTGAGCATAGTTTAAGAGCCTACAAGGCTCTCTGACATCCCGTACGCTTTCTATATCGACGCCTATCCGTGGGGCTTCAGCTAAGTCTTATGGGTGCGAACGCCAAACTACCGGGCGTTTCGATGATGGAATGTAACAGTTAGACTTTCTTAGGAACATAGCGCCGAAAGAATTTGAATCACAATTACTCATGATCAGCCAAGACCCATATTCGCTTTAGCGGCAAATCAGCCTGAACCTCTTCCGACAAGTGCTCGTAGCTTTGCTGCACCGCCTTGACGATTTCGCCTGCATCCCAAATTCTGATCTCGAAAAACAATCGTTGCGCTTCCTTGGCGAGCGCTTTCGTCACGCCGCCCCAAGCCACCAGAAGGCCTTGCTCGGCTGAAAATTGCCTCATTACGCCTTGGAGTTCCCTTAGAACAGAGACATCGACAGCAGCATCCTGGGATTTCACCTGGACCACCAGTCTTGGTTCGTCAAAACCTAGTGGGCCTTTCCCGGCGACAATATCAACGCCACCGTCGGCGCCAGGTGGCGAAACCACCACTTTATAGCCCTGAGTTTCAAGAACCGCCCCCACTAAGGTCGAAAGTCTATGACCTTTAAAAACCGTGGCGATTTTCATCCGGATAGCGTCATCGGCCACTTCCATCAAATCGACAGCGGCGGACGTATCATCTGCTGTAATCACACCCTCTTTCGCATCTTTCACACCCTTGCCTTCGCCGACACTTGCGACATTTCTACTGGAGATCGCTGGGTCAATCTTTCCATTGAGGACCGCAGCGATCCTCGTTTCGGCATCATTGCGATGAATACGGCAAACGGTCAGAAATGCTCCAAAAGAATAAAGGAGGTCCTGAGCGAAGGCGCTACGTGGAACCTCTTTGGCCCATTCAACCAGTCTAGTATGGTGCGCGTCATTAAGGTCCGTTCGGTAATGGTAAGGACCGGTCACACGCCCTAAGGCGATTGCCGCACGCGACTTCAACGGCATTACAATAATGTCGTCTTTTGCCATCATGTGGGCGAATGGCCATAACTGGCTTTCCCAGTTCGAAAGCGTTTTCCCTTTTTCATCCGGATAGGTGGAGGCAAGGGCAGTATTTAGGTCATCCCGTGTCCGCAATTTTGAGAGATCGGGCATGTCATCCCAGCCGATAACTGCCAAACCGCTCTCGAGGGCCAGTGTCTCTCGCTCACCATATTTTCCAGATCGCACAAGCCAGACCGTCATCTATCGTTATCCCAGTTCAAATTTGAAATTTGGATCATCCCGTTCCCCGATCAATCCGGTGTCACGACTGTATCGTAGAGGCCGATCTGTCTAAGCCCCTTATGAGTTTCAATTCCGGTGTAGCGTAAAGAGGCGTCTTCATAGCGTCGGAAAGCAAACACGGCCTGGTTCATTTTTTCGGTATTGAACACCTTCAGGCGCACCAGCAGATGAAAATCTTCGACCGTCAAACCGGTGACGGTCAGAAAAAGCTCGGGTTCTAGCTTGGTGATGACGTCCTGAAGGGTATTTTCGCGGAAATCGGTCAAATACATGAAGGCGGGAATGCGCGTAGCAAACTTGATCAGCTTTTCCTGAACCTGCTTCCGCTTGGACTTGTATTCCTTTTCCTCTTCGGTCAGTTCCTTCTTCTCCTTCTCGGAAAGGCCGCCCGTCTTGGCCTTGTTTTTGAGGTCTTTGACCTTTTCGTTTTTGTTGATGATGGTTTCGATGATGTTGTCACCCAGTGCGCGCCAGCCCTCGATCCGTTCCACGGCAGCCATGGCATCTGGGTTATCCATAATGCGCCGCAGGGTGTCGTTATCGACATTCACCAAAAGTGCCGATTCCCATTTGCGCGCCAACAACGTACCGGACGTTCCCGCCATAGCGATATCGAGTATCCCCCCGGCGTCGATCTGCATCATTCTTGCCCCATCATAGGCTAAAACGGGCAGGAACGACACCAGTTCGCGGACGGCATTCTCCGGGTTCGGTTCACCCGGCGACAGACCGATGCCATAGTCCGACAGTTGCCGCAGCGCCCGTGTTGGGGCGAAGTCAAAGACGAAACAGACGGGTTTGACGATCTCGTCTTCGTTGGGATTGTCGCCATGCGGGTTTTTAATCGACCAAGGCGACTGGACCCGGAACGCAGCCTGGAAATAGGTCTCTGGCGATTTCAGATTACGCAGCATCAGGATAGACGACCATTGCGCAATGGTGACTCCGGTGGTCAACTTACCGCACGACAGAGTGATGGTCTTGGTCTCAAAGCCACTGCCAATGGCTTTGCGCACCGGCGGCACGGCATCCAGGCCAATACCGGCGTCGGCACCGGCGGCCATGATCACGTCATAGCCATGCCAGAAGGTGTTATGCCGTTCGGCCAGCAAATTGGCCATAGCCTGGCAGGCCGCGACATTGGGCAAAAACCAGAACGAATGTTGCATGTAGGGCAACAGCCGGTCGTCGGAATACGGGAAAGGTGGCCGCCCGCCTTGCCTTAAGGCATCCGTCGTCTGGGGGAGGTAGGCCCCACGGATGATGTCTAGCCACTTCTGCACATCGCTTTTGTGGGTAAAGGTGGCTGCCTCCCACACCCCTGTAGCGGCAAAAAAGGCGTTCAGGTCAAACTCATCAAACTCGCCTGAACTGGCTATGACGGTCAGTTCGGGCGGCATCTGATAGGTCAGCAACCGCATCTGGGGCAGCGACGCATACGGGTTCCGCTCGCCGGGGTTCTGAATGGCAAATTCCGCCTTGGCGCGTTGTTCGTCGGTATAGGTCCAGTTGAAGATTTGTTCTTCGATAAACTCACCGGTCGCCAAGGCCTTGAACGGCGTGCCCGACAAATAGAGATAGGCCTTGGTGGTGATAGGCAGGAACATATCTTCGTTGACGGAGATATAGCCCAGGTCGTCGTTCACCTCTTCGAGACCGGCATCATATTCCTGTTTCAGGTCGCGTCGGGCATCGTCTTCGCCTTCAAACAGTTCCTTGGCCGTATCGCGCCAAGCTCCGAAGTGGTACTCATCAAATACCACCAAATCCCAATTGACAGCATGAAGCCAGGCATTACGCACCTTGATGGTGCCGGTCGTCTTGTCGCGCCCCAGCAGGTCCTGAAAAGAGCCAAAATAGACCACTGGACGGTCGGCTTCGATCTGGCTGGGGTCGCGTTCGGACTTACGTGACAGATACTGCCAGCCATCGAAATCGACATGGTTTTCAAGGTCGGTTTGCCACGCATCTTCGACGGCGGGCTTGAAGGTGACGACCAGAACCCGCTTTGCCTTCAGCTTTTTGGCCAGTTGGTAGCTGGTAAAGGTCTTGCCAAAGCGCATCTTGGCGTTCCACAGGAAGCGTGGCACGGCTTGCGGATTTTCAGCCCAGATGGATTGGAAATACTCGGCGGTCTTGTCCACCGCTTCGGCCTGTTCGCGGCGCGGCGGAAAGGTTTCCGTGCGCGGGCGGTCAAAGGTTTGGCCCGTACGTAGTTCGGTCAACACCGCCCGAACATCGTCAACCGTGCAGCGAATCCATTCCCCTTGCGGATTGTCAAAACCCTTGCGGACCAGAGCCGCGCGCATTTCATGGTCGGTGATGATCGTGCCGTCATCGCGGGCGGCGGGTTCGTCCAGCTCAATAAGAGGGATAATCCCGGCGGTCCTGACCTGTTCGGCGATGCGTTTTTGCACAGCGCGTGTGGTCTGGCCGATCTTCAGCAGGCCCTTATGGCTTTCCGCAGAAATGGCATAGGCATAGAGACGCGGATTGACCTCGGGTTTGGGCGCCAGAATCTCTTCGATGGTAGGCTTAATCATCGTCGCTTTCTTCCAACGATGTAACAACCAGTGCATCGTCTCCCGATCCCATGGGACGGACGATCTTTTCTACAAACGCAATCTCTTCATCCGACAAGCCATAACGTTCATACAGGTCTGCATCGGTCCATGTCCGTGTCCAGTCTTGGGTTGGGACAAACGTATAAACTTTGCGCGTAGTGTCTTGGGACGGTTTATGTAACAGGATCAAAAGTCGGGTAAGGCGACAGTGCAAATACGACAGAGCGCTCTCGGCCTCTTCCTGTGTGGCAAAGGGGCCAATACACAAATATGTTTCAGAAGATATTGTTCCGGGACCGCCTACAAAAGGCGTACTTATAATTCTGTGAGGATAGGTGTCTCTATTTCCCGTACCGGGCGCCGCCCGACCGATGTAAATTTTCCAGCAATCAATTAACTCTCGACCGGTGCTAATCTCATCTCTTGCGATATAACCAGTTCCGCCATTTTGATACACTAGAAGATCGCCCTCGACTTCAGTGTTCCGCCCTCTAAAGTAAGTGCGTATCCCAAATGGCCTTAGAGAACTCACTAATCGATCAAAACGACCGCCCTCGGAAAGCGATAGAGATCGATCTTGACCTGTTTCACGAGCAATAACTTTGCGAAGAATTGATACGCCTTCATTAAAGCGAATGAATATGTCAGCACCGTCTTGCTGCAAGGGACGCGTTGCGACCGAAACCGGCCAATCTTTAAAGTGAGTCGAGACTCGGCATGGACCGCTATTGCCACTTTCCCAGAGGAAATAGCAAACACCTCCTTTGAGGCCAACTCCAGGAAACACGTCTGCTGCGCTGAGATAATCGTCAATTGAACGCAACTGGCTGTCGCTCAGCATGGACTCGCGAAACTCATCGAGGCCTTTGCCGCCTGCGAACCACCTCGATGGAATGACCATTGTTAAGTAGCGCGGCTCTAACTTCTTCGCCTGCTCAACAAACAGATGATAAATCGGCGCCGCGCTGGTGCCGTAACCACCGTCGTCTAACTGATAAGGCGGATTGCCGATGATCACGTCGAATTGCATTTTGTCTCCAAACATCCCGGAGATACGGGATTTGATGTCATCGGTATGAATGAACGCATAAGCGTGGGTTTCGAGCTTTTCACCTCGATCAAGGGTTCGTTGGCTCGCACTACAAAATCGGCATTTGCCATCTTCCCAATTATGTTCCGTGCGCTCAAACCAGATATTGCCGTCATCGCTGGCAAAGCTCCTGGCGACGGAATGTTCGCCGGTGGCAAACTTGGAACAATAGAGGCTTCGCCGCGCCAGCAGGCTGGTCAAACGGGTGATGCCGATACCGAACAGTTGCTTCGTCAGGATATGATCGACTCGGGTTTGCAGGTCGGGAATTTCGGCCTCCAGCCCCTTGATCAGGCGACTAGCGATTTCGCGCAGGAACACGCCTGACTTGGTGCACGGGTCGAGAAAGCGCACGGAACTGTTGGCCCACAGGCTTTGGCCACCGTTTTGCGCCGCCCATGCTTCGCCCAGCGTGTCGAGCATCCGCCTGGCGAAGTCCGGCGGTGTAAACACCTCATCGTTCGACAAATTGGCAATACAGGTCAGCACATCGGGATTGCGGCCCCTCAAGGCGAAACTGGCCTGATCGGTCATGCGGCCTCCCCAGACGCATCGCCCGCACCGGCCAATTCTCGCACTGTCATCGGCGGATAGGCGGTGGCAGGCTTGAAGATTTCATGCTTCCCAAGATGGGCGAACAGCGAGCCTTCGGCGCTGAAACTGGCCATCCCAGTCAACACATCCAAACGGAAATCGCGCCGCTGAAACTTGCCCTTCCCCAGATACCCCCATTCGACGACCAATATGGGCTTTGCGTCCATATCCTTCATCGTCATGGCGTCCCCGTGAATGAGGTTTTGAGACAAGACAAAAGAGGCGGCGCGATAAAAATCGTCGCCTTCATCGAGGTTCAAATAGTCTGCGAACACCGCAAGCATATTGGCGCGGCATTCCGCGATATTGTCAGCCAGAAGCTCAATGCCATAGGTGCACATCAGGCCCAGAAGGGCATAATGTTGTTTCTCAAATTCTGACTTACTGAACTTGGCTTCGACGGCGGCCAGTTTGCGTTTCAGAATTGGCACTAAGAAATTGCCGCTACCACAAGCCGGTTCCAAGAAGCGCGAGTCAATGCGCTCGCTCTCTCCCTTAACTAGGTCCAGCATCTGTTCGACCAGCCAAGGCGGGGTAAAGACCTCACCGTGATCTGCAACTCGCTTTTTTGACTTAATGAGACTCATGCTGAAATGGATATAGGGTGTCCGAGATTGAGTCTACACGCACAGGATGGATTGCTGGCCGCCCCCTCAATTCCGACAGGCTTGAGGTCGTCAGCATTGATGAGAGCATGCCATAATGCTTCATCAGTAATCAGCATTATATCGACAATGTCAGACAAATGCAATGCGGGAGTAATTGACTCGTATTTCCATTATTTAGCCTCTTCGAACTTTATCCAAGGCAATATCATCTGACCAAAGGTAGAATGCGTACAGACTCAATAGAACCCCAATCACGACGGCACTGGCACGATATTCAAGGGGTACAATATAGCCAGCGATCAAATCAGACGTCAGTGTGCTAGTCGAAAAGGCGGCCCAGGCAAACAAGCCACTAGACAGCGCGACAGATACAATCGCTAGCAGGCTTCGCCTTATAGACTTTCGATACCTAACCGCGACCGAAATTAATGGGCCGTATGGGTAGTCTTTTCGCTCGTCTTTCTCATGAGAACCGGTTTCAATTTTAAAGACGGCCTCTTGGTAAGACAGGCTCGAGGTGGCCGGAATAGTGATGGAGACCGTTTCTTCGCCGAAAGACCTCGACCAGAAGGAACTTGTCAATAAATCCGAAGTTACTTTTGGAGTGCTATCTACGGTAATTTTCCGTATTCTATAATCTTTTCCCTGTTCCTGCTTGCCTCGGCAAAATTGTATGTGGAATGAAATTTGGGATTGGTCCAAGACATTTAGGTAACTATACTTACGGTTACCCAAATCTCCCACGTTCGCAACCAATGGCTTCGCTTTCACCGTGATCATGGGCCAGGCAGACTTCGTGCGAGCTGTAATTGAATATATTCTCCAAAATGTATCTTTATTAAATTGACTGGAATCTTTAGACAACGCATCTACCACTTGAGAAAAAGCTGTGTCGTCAGCCTTAGTCTCGAACAATGCATTTATTGACGTGTCTGGATACACACTAATGTAGGTTTTCCGCGGAAGAGCGTCGAGCTTCCGAAGCGCTTCAACCACATTCCCTGCCGTGGTGCGCTCGGGATCGTAGGGATAACCGAATAACTCTAAATCGATGTAGTATCTCGGCTTTCCGTTGTGATTAACTTGACGAACAGCAATAACATTGGCTAAACGTGTAAGTGTTTGAAAAGTGGGAGACACCAAAGTTTCGTCACTTATTACTTCTTCTCCTTTTTGATAAGCGTCGGGCTGGATATATGCCAATACCGCGCGCACCTTGTATTTAGGGTCTACAAGCGCTCTTAGAATCTGCTGCGCCGCCTCAGAAATGTGCCGCGCGCTGTAATCGTAGGTAACGACATGCCCCTTTGGCAAAGCTAGTATTTTATGTACGTCATTGTAATATTCGGGAAGCGTTGACGTATCAAATATGATCAAATCTTGAATCGACATGAACTTCTCCCCCAGAAAATAGCAGCACATCCCGCGCACCATAACGCCAGAACGTAGCCAAAGCAGGTAATCAGCTCCGGATCACAGAGGTAAAACCAAAGAGCGTGCAATTCGCCGGTAACGTATGGCAAAGTGGTTCTAAAATGCGCACTTCCACCGTATGATATCCCTCGAATGTAGGATTCGCCAATGCATGATTGCAACCTAAGCGACCTTCCCGAACGCGCGTTGATGATTCGTCAGCCATACGTGACGTACATTTTGACGGGACGCAAGAAATGGGAACTTAGAGGCACCGCGACTCACGTCCGGGGGCGGATCGGCCTTATTGCATCCGGATCAGGCACGATCCTAGGAGAGTGTATTGTTGAAGACTGCATTGGACCTCTGGAGTTTAGCCAGCTATTTGCGTCCCCATTCTTATCGACTGAGGAACGGCTTGAGCTTAAAGCCGACCACCAAGTGCCGTACTTGCAAAAAGATGGAATTCGATCCAAGACTTACGCTTGGGTTGTGACTGAGCCGAGGCTGTATCGTATTCCGATACCTTACCGCCATCCGTCGGGCGCGATCACTTTTGTTGATCTCACGAAACCGGGGGTGGTTGAGTGTTCAGAAGCGTCACCGTCAAGGACAATACGCCAGCTTCAGCTTTTCTAGCGGCACTCCACCGCAATCTTTCTGAATTTGGACGAGATGATTTGCAACTTGTCCGGATTGGCTGTCGTGCCACTTTTATTTGGCAAAAGAGTTACAACGGCGTAGCCTCACCGCACTTACGCGACTTGGCCTTGCGACATAGGCTTAAGGGCAAAAAAGCGGAATTCCTCAGAATTGAGCGTAGTCTGCCTCTGACACTGTTTGAAGAATTCACTGTCGATCCTAGCACCATTGTTCCAGAAATTGTTGCCTGCCTACCTGCAACTGCCAACGAAGAGCTTTTTCATTACGTTGTCTCGGGACAATCTCTACCGGCAGAGACTAGAAAGATGCGGATTGGGAAATTTCTCGTATTCGATACAGGAAATCCGCCCCGTCGATTGTTAGGGGCGATCTGTGTCAAGTCACCGATGTATTTTGATGGCGCCCGTGATCGACACCTAGGATGGCCTGATTTGCACCAATGGCAGGACGGAGTCTGGGGAAAAAACCAAGAGGCCGTCGATCTTCGCAATGTCGCTCTCACCTCAATTTACAATATCGCCGTTTGCATGCCTATACATCCCTTTGACCAGTTGAAAACAGGCAAGCTGCTGGCAGCCCTTTGTCTATCAGAGCCCGTGATTTCGTATCTCGAAACCAAGTATAGTTCTCCGGTGTTAGGCCTAACAACAACTGGTGGATGGGGCGGGAGCGCGGGCCAGTACGAGCGAATTAAATTAGCCGCCCCACGCGTTGGTTGCTCACTGCAACAGAACCTATTTGTGAAGATGCGCGGTACTCATAGATCGGTGAATTTTCCAATCCACCTTTACTATAGAAATGTGTTCGAAACGGCGTTCGCATTGTTGAAATCGGACAATGGAGTGCAGTCGAGAGAGTTTGCGGATTACGCGTCCAATCTAAGTGTGCGAAAGAAGCTTCTCTTTCGAGCTATGCGTCTAGTCGGAATTTCGCGGGAAGTCGCCGCCACAAATCCAATTGCTCACTATTTCGGCGCTTGCTCTGAGTCGCATCGACTGGCTTTAAGAAGCGAACATGGAATTCGATCTGCACCTGCCCTTAGGGCATTATCTGTCAACGATATCGTGCAGTTCTGGCGGATAAACCATTCTGCGCCCGGTCCTGTGTCAGGGCGCTTTACGCGTCTCTCTGAGATTGCTACCTGATACGCCCCTTTACAGACGCAACGTTCTGTCCCAGTGAAAATCTCCGCTTTTGACCATGGGAGCATGGGTTGCCGGTGACTTCGCTACCCTAGAATCTATCCACGCGTCGCCACTTGTAAGCGTGGGCTACTAAGCCAATTCGACCCGCCCGGAGTATCTTTTTTTCTACGCAAGAAAATCCGCCCACGCATCCATCAGCTTCCTCCGCTTTTCGAGCGCGTCCCCACGGCGGTAGGCGCGCTCGGTCATGTCGCCGACGGTGTGAGCTAAAGCCGCCTCGGCAATTTCCCGCGCGAAGTCCGTTTCCTCGCCACACCAGTCACGGAAGCCTGACCGGAAGCCGTGGGGCGTGTAGTGGCCCTTTTCCATCCGGCGCAACTGCATGGTCAGGGACATTACCGACAACTGCCCGCCTTGCGTCCCCCGATAGACAAAGCCTATGGCTCTCGGCTGTTCACTATCGGATGCCACAAGCGATAGGACCCGAACAGAGTTCAATATTGCAACGGCTCGTTCGGTCAGGGGGACCCTGTGTTCCCGTCCGGCCTTCATCCGTGTGGCTGGGACCGTCCAGACCTTTGCGTCAAGGTCCACCTCTTCCCACATCATCCCCAAGACTTCGCCGGATCGCGCCGCACACAGGATGAGAAATTCCAGGGCAAGGGCGGACATGTTGTCTCGTTTGCGCAGGTCCTGAACAAATGCGGGCACCTCCGAATAAGGCATCGCCGCATGGTGGCCGCGCGTGAGCCTATGTCGTTTCGGCAGCAGGTGATCAAGGTGGCCTTTCCAGCGGGCCGGATTGGCCCCTGAACGCAGCCCTTTTGCGGCGGCGGCGTCAAGCACCCTCTCAACCCGGCCTCTCAAACGCGATGCCGTCTCTGGTATGGTTTGCCAGATCGGCTTGAGGACCTTGAGAACATCTTGCGTGTCGATGTCACTGACCGGCTTATCCCAAAGGGACTTGCAGTATTCACGTAGTGTGTACCGCCATTGCGCCCGGTGTTTCTCGTTTCGCCATTGCAGTTCGATGTCTGACAGCATTTGCTCAGCAAATACGCCGAAGGCAGGCTTTTCACGTTTGGCTTCCTCTTCCGCCCGTCGGACGGCTAAGGGGTCTTGCGGGTTAGTTCGATCCTTAAGGAGCCTCAGAGCCTCCCTTGCGGCCTCTCTCGCATTGGCAAGCCCTATGACAGGGAACGGCCCCAACCCCATTTCTTTCTGTGAGCCATTCCAGCGGTAGATGAATAGCCACGATTTACCCCCTGTCTTCGTGACCTGAAGGTACAGATTGTTTCCGTCTGAGTACCGGCCCGGCGCATTGAGGGCCTCAATCCGCTTCGTCGTAAAGGCAGCCATTCGTCGTTCCCCTAATCTGACCCCAGCATTGACCCCAGCAGGAGCCGAAATCAGCCGGGAACCAAGGTGGATGGTTTCGGACGAATTGAATCACTTTTTACAAATAAATCAACGTACTCTCATACGACCTTAGACGACGCTGGACGAACTTCAAAAGGACACCCTCTCCGCCATCAAAACTTACAAACCCGAATTTATTATTTCTGCAGCCCACCCTTCTGATCAAGACCGGTATTTACCGCGCTGGTTGGGGCGGATTCAGAGGAATGCCGCTGGACGCATTGAGCGGCAGCGCGTTGTTTACGCAACACACCTCATCAAAACGACCCAGCCTCTCGACCCACTTCGTCAGGTTGACCGTTTGTGCGGAGGTAAGGGCTGAGGCCTGCCTGTCACGCACGACGACCTGTAAGTTTACGAATACCGGCGGCCAGCCAGCCGGTGACGGTTTTGGGAGCTTCGATATTGCCCCATACCAATCGGTGTGAAGCACGCCGCTGGCGCAGTTCCTCGAAAGGCGGCAACAGAGACAGGCGGCAGGATTCATCAGCCACATAGCGTCCAAGCGCAGGGTTCCAATGAACAGACGGCTCACGTCGCGGAAAATCTTCGGGCAGCAAGCGCACAATCTCATCGTCCACCGTGTTCCATAACCAGGCCAGATCGTGCCGCCCGGCATAGGAGGTGATATAGTTGAGGATGCACCAGTCGTCATGCCCGCGTTCGATGGACAGCCCTCCCTGAAAACTGCGGATACGGTGCTTGTCGGGCGGCTGATGGCGAAGCAGGGCCATATTGACCGTATAGTCGTCGTGCAACCCCTCCAGTTTCGCCTGTTGCCACGCACCTGAACGCAGATTGAAACGCACCAGCCACCCCGTGGCCTCAGTTAAGGCGGCATGGGTGGGATGCGCCGCCTGAGTCGTGCGGACATAGACGATGTCGTCACCCCCAAGCACGAACAGACCCTCCAGAGTCGTTGGTTGGGCAAACGGCAATTGCCCCTTGCCCATTACCACCCCCGTCCGGCTGTCAATAAGATGATAACTGACTGCTGCCGTGTGCCCGCTTTCATCGGGATTGGCCGCGCCGAAAACGGCGATCTTATCTGCGTCGAGCGGTAAAAGGTGGGCCTGCGCGTGGAGCTCGGCAATGTGTTGGAATTGCGCGCCGTCAAAGCGTAACAGGGACGCCCGTGCCTCCGGTGTTACGGGCTGGCGGCCGATCCGCAGGGCGGACGCATTGTGCCACGTCGCCGCCTCATCCGCGCGCACCTTCTGAAACAATACCTGACCGAAGCCGGTAAAGCCCAGATTATCGCCGTGACGGCGTTCGCTGCCGGGAATTTCGGTGACGATCGGCGTGTTGTAATCGCTGATCAGGGCCACGCAACTGCGGTAATCGTCATAAATCTTCTGACGTTTCTGCGGCTTTTGCCATTCCCAATACTGACCACCTTCGATGCCGTAGAGGGGCATAAAACTATGGCCGGCCGCCTGCAGGTCATAAAAGCCCGTGGCATCGACCTCTGTCAGGGGGAAGGTATGCAAATCGACCAGCCCCGATACGTCTTCGCCCGCCTCGTTTTCGAAATCCAGAAAGACCTGACGCACATCCGGCCTCCAGACACCCCCATAGCTTCGATGCCAGTCGTCTTGTGTGGCGATGGGCGGCAATTTGGCCTTCACCGCCTGTTTGCGTCCGGGTTTCATCGATTTGGCGAGGGGTGCCAGACGTTCAAAACCAAAATCTGGTATGTCCTCCGCGTCATCCCATTCGGCCGCTATACCGTTGAGAGCGGCCCGGCAAACAGTCTCTCCCTGCCCGGAGGGCGCGACCAGAAGCCTGTATTCGTCGCCTAGGGTATCAATATTCCAAAGCTCATAGCCATACTCGGCCAGAAACACCGACAGCCGCTCGAAGCAGGTTTCCGGCAGTTCATTGGTCAGCTCATCGCGAAGATGCTCAAAGGCATCGGACTTGAAAAAGGCCAGGTCGGGGTAATGCTCCGGGAAAAAACCCAGATAGTCCCGGCCAACGAACTTCCAGTCGATGCCTATGATGGGGGTATTTTCCAAACTCATCATAATTCAGCCGAAACTTCCCATGTGAGCATCCTGTGGGCGCCCGATCGGTGCAGAAATACCACCCAATCCGACTGCGGGGAAGCCGGAAGGTGGTGTTTTGACCATCAGCAGCCGGTGCTGAAACAGGCGTATTTCGACCTTACGATGCGGCATCTCCAACGGTCTATCCGTCCATTTGACCGCGCAGAAAGTCGATCAGTTCAGGATTGCTGCGTGTGCGCTCAAGAAGCGGCAGAATAATGCGCCACCCGTTATCGCTGTTGGTGAGGATGACTATGCCATCCCCATGGGCACGATCAATCGCGGCGAAGGTGAATGCGCCCGCATCCTTACCCGTATGCAACAGGGTCGTACCGCCGGGAAACCCGAGGAGTTGCCACCCCAGCCCGAAGCCGATCCACGGCGGACAGGTGGCCGCTTTCGCGCCACCACACGTCTGGGGATACAGATCCGCCTGAGACCGGCTGCGTTCAGCCGCGACCCCCGAGGATAGGCCCTTGTCTTGCCATACCGCGATAAGAAAGCGCGCATAGTCGCTGGCCGTGGCGTGGGCCAGATCAGCGGCATTGTAATGGGTAACGGGTTCAACCGGTAGGGTCTTGCCCGTGTCATCATAAGGCGTGGCGAACAGCCCTGACACCCCCTGGGTGGATACATACCCCGACGCACGCATATTGGCAGGTACAAACAGCCAGCGCTTGGCCAGAGCTTCGAATGACTGCCCTGTGCGATGCTCAGCATAGCGTGCCGCATACTGGTAACCTTCGCCCGAATAACCGGTCGTCGTCCCCGGGTCGTGATCAAAGGCAAGGCCCCTGGCATCGCGCCAGTTCGGTAATCCGGTGCGATGACTCAACGCCATGCGAACCGTAAGGCTCTTCCTTCGGGGGTCACTCGCCAAATCGGGATCGCTCCAGTACGCATCCATCGGTTCATCCAGCGAGAGTTTGCCCGCCGATACGAGTCGCAGGATGATCTCTGCGGTCAAGGGCTTGGTCAGCGAAGCCAGATTGTAGCGTGTGGCAACGGTCGCCGCGCGGTCAGGTCCCGCCATACCCCAAGCCTCTGCCGCGACCATGCGACCGTTCCGGATCAGCGCGACCGATGCACTCTCCACGCGGTGTTCGCGTAAGGTCTGGGTCATATCCGGTAAAGTGACGCCCGATCCGGCTTTCGCCAGAGAGGCCTGCGCCAGTGCAGAGACCGCGCCGCACAGGACCGTTCGTTTTGACAACGCAGCAACTTTATTCTTCATATACAACAGCTACAGAGATTATCTGATCTGCACAAGCCTGATGATCTCTATGCCTAGGTTTAGAAAATGGTCCTTTTAGACTCCGATCCTTTTTAGACTTAGAGACGTCTTTCATCAGAGGGCGTGAATGTCTGCTGATTCCGGAAGTAAATAGGCATTGGCACTGCGGAAGCGAGACACTACCCTCCCCTATTTTTCACAAAAAAAGAGCGGCAGTTGCCTGCCGCTCTCTCTTATTAGTCCCGGTGGGATCAGAAGCTCTTGGAGAGCTTGAGATAGAACTGACGCCCCAGATAGCCTTCGAAATACTGGCTGGACAGGGGGTAGTTACCCAGACGGGTGATCGTGCTGCCATTGCCGAGGACCGTGGGCTTTTCGTCGGTCAGGTTCGAAACCGCTGCGGTCACGTACCAGTCCTTGCCACGATACTGCACGCTCAGATCATGCGTGATAAAGGCTTCGACGTCCGTGCGATATTTGGCGTTCGGGATGATCGAAGTGGGGCTCGTCTTACCCTCTTCACCAAAGCGGCCGAGGTTTTCGGTGTCTCCCGTGTAGTTGAGGGTCCACACAACGCGCCAGTCGTCCTTCTTGAACGAGGTCTGGATGTTACCCACCCAGGCCGGCTGACCCGCAATGCCCTGATAGTCATAGACGACATCGCCGGGGAAGAGCTGCGAGAGATACTCTTCGGTGTGGGTCGCCTGCAGATCAATCAGCAGGTTGCCGAAGTTGAAGTCCTTTTCATAGCTGGCGACGATATCCACACCCTTGGTCGTTTCCGTCGGGATGTTGCGATAGCTGGCGTCGATGACATCGATGCCCTTGTCGGTGGCGCGGCGGCTGAACAGCGTACAGAACTTGTTGGTCGCGAAGTCCACGGCGTTGTAGCACGCCCCGACAACACCCGCACCCGTCGAAGAGATCTGATCGCGAACTTCGATTTTCCAGAAATCGACCGCCAGACGGAAGCCGGTTTCCGGCGGCGTCAGCACGATGCCGTAGGTCGTCGCCGTCGAGGTTTCAGGCTTCAGATCAAGCCCGCCACCGGTCTTCACGATCGCCGACGACCCCCCACCGGCGAAATCCGCCGGAAGGCCTGCCGCAGCGCAGTTGGCGCGGACGCGGTCATTACGCACGAAGCCGCCGTCTTCACCGACCCGACCGTAGTTGATACACGGATCAACCGAAGCCTGTTGCAGGAAGCCGGTCTGGTCCTTCAGGTAAAGCTCGTAAAGCGCCGGTGCGCGGAACGAGGTGCCATGGGTTGCCCGCAGGCGCAGGACATCGTTCAGAGCCCAGTTCAGCCCCAGCTTATAGGTCGTATCGTCACCGACGCTGTCATAGTTCGAGTAGCGACCCGAGGCGTTCAGCTTGAGGTCCTTCACGAGGAAGACATTGTTGACCAGAGGCACTTCGAATTCGGCATAGACTTCCGAAAGCGTGTCAGAGCCCTTGGTAACCCCGGCCGTGGTGCGGCCCCAGATATTCTTCGTCAGCGACAGTTCACCCGGCTGATCGTCGATCTTATCACGACGGAAGCTGACACCGAAGGCGCTGCCGACCGGGCCGGCCGGAAGTGTGAACAGATCGCCCGTGACAGAGCCTTCGAGGATCGTCTGGGTATACTTGGTGGAGCCGTTGTCGCGCGTAAAGTACCAGTCACGAACCGCCTTCGAATAGTTACCGTCCTCAAGACCGGCTTTCGAGAAGAGTTCGGTGAACGGGATACAACCCGCCGGCGCGCCCGTGCCACAGACATTGCCCGGCATCAGTTCAAGCGTGTCCTGATCGGTACCGGTACCCCAGTTCAGGCGATCCAGAATGATTGCGTCGTTGGAATAGGTGCCGTTGCTGACAGAGTGCGACAGATAAACGTCCCACGCCCAGCTGTTCCATTCACCGCGGGCCCCGCCCAGTGCACGCAGGGTGCGTACTTCCTGCTCGGAAGATTGGCGGTACAGGCTGATCGGGTTGGCGCCCATGCCCGGATAGCCGAGTTGCGCGAGAGTCGCATTGACCGGATAGTTGGGAATGATGGAGCGGATAGGCACCGTACCGGTACGGAACGGGTTGATGGTGGACTTTTCGTGCACATAAGGGAAGAATTGGGCGTAGGCCACCTGCTCGGAATTACGCAGGGTGAACATGAGTTCGCTATACAGTTCACCGCCGCCCAGCCAGTCCGGACGATACTCGCCCTGCATGAAAAAGGACAGGCGCTTAACCGGCGATATGATCGTGGCGTCGTGCGACTTCGGATCGTTGAAGCTGCGCTCGGCGTAGGGGATAAAGGCCCAGCCGGGGACGCCTTCCGTAGGCGTGCTGCCCGGCGAGATCTTGCGGCTGCCCCAATAGCTGCTCAGACCAAAGGCGTCGAAGGGCGCGTAAACGCCGACATAGCCTTCGATGCCGTGGGTATAGCACTTGATATTGCCCGTCGTCGGGTCGATCAGGTCGGCGCGCGAACCGTCGGCCTTGTAATAGTTGTCCTGCGGGCAGAGGAAGGCGTCACGATCACCGACCGTCAGCGCATCCTGCTTGAAACCTTCGAGCGACAGGGCCAGGTGCCCCTTATCGAACGACTTGCCCCAGATGGCGCTGAGGTTGGCAGTACCGCCACCGCCGTCCTGCGTGCGGTTCGTCTGGGCCTCAAGGGTCAGGCCTTCAAAGTTCGAGCGCGTGATGACGTTGACCACGCCCGCAACCGCGTCAGAACCGTAGATCGAGGAGGCCCCGTCCTTCAGGATTTCATAGCGCGAAACGAAGGCCGAAGGGATGGTGTTGAGATCGACCGGACCGACCGTACCGCCGACACCGGCGGGGGGCATACGACGACCGTTGATCAGAACCAGCGAGCGCTGGGCACCCAGACCGCGCAGGGAGATGGTGTTGATACCATCGCCGCCACCGACGATATAACCCGTAAAGGTGTTGTTGATCTGACCCGACGAAGCCGCCGTGGTCGAGCTTTGCAGAATTTCGGTCGCTGAGATCAGGCCGGCGGCCGAGGAACGTTCCGCCGTGATCACCGTTACCGGCGACGCCGAAGTGTATTCCTTACCTTTGATGCGCGATCCGGTGATCACGACTTCGGTCGTTTCATCGGCCGCAGGCTCTTCGGTCTTTGCAGGCTGAGCGTCTTGCGCGTTGGCAGCCGCCACGCCGAAGAGGACGCCGGTTAAAACCGTACCAGCCAGAAGCCATTTACGAGTCAGGTGAGAGGGTTTGGTCAATGCCGCCTCCGGGATTTTTATTACGGGGATGCCTTGCGCGCATAACGGAAGGCTTATTTTCAACAATCCGACACTAACTCGTCACATTTGAGACGCAATGCAAAAATCGTTTGTGACGTAACAAACCCGGTTCCTGTGGTAAGTTTGCCTCAAATACTTGGCATAACTGGGAGCACTTCCCAGAAATACCGATGTTATACATTAAACTTATTTAATATTCCGAAAATCAAAAAACGTTTCCTGTAGAGATGACCACTTAAATGAACGCTGTTTTTTTATGAGAAGGCGCAACAAAGCAAAACTTTAAAGCGAAACATTATGCCGTGGGCGAACACAAAAAACCCCGCCAAGAGTGGCGGGGTTAAGCTAAAGCCCTTTCTCAGAACCGATTCACAGCAAACCGCACTTATCGGACTTGAGGTAGTTTTCGATCAGGGTCAGGCTTTGGGTATGCCACTCCGGACGCCACGGCAGAGTGTGCCACATGTCCTTGATTTCGACATATTGGACATCCTTTCCGGCGGCCTTCATGGCCTTGAAGAACATGCGTGAGTGATCCGTATCGGCCTGACGGTCACGATCACCGTGATAGAGCAATATAGGGATATTGGCATTGGCGACGTTTTTCAGCGGGTCCATGCCTTTGACCGTATGCCCCTGAACGTCGCGCTGTATGTGGTTGCCGCCCCAGAAACTGCCGAGCCGCTCCAGACTGGAAACCCCGGCGCCGGCAATGGCGCAACGATATGGGCTGTTGGGACGCACGCTGGCCGCTATCGCTGCGAAGCCCCCATAGGAATAGCCGAAGATCGCCATCCGCTTGGGATCGGCAACGCCCTTGGTCACCATAAAGGCGGCCGCGTCGTCATTGTCATCGGACATTTTCTGACCCCACTCGCGGTCACCTGCCTTCCACAGCTTGTCACCCCAGCCTTCGGAGCCCCGGTACTGCGGCTGAATCACCGCGATACCGCGGGTCGCCAGGAATTGCGGCCAGCCCGAACCATCCCAGGTCATTTCATCGCGCGCCCACGGGCCACCATGCGGCAGAACCACGAGCGGCACCGGTCCCTTGGCGGGCGTCCATTCCGGCGGATAGGTGACAATCGCCGGAATATCCAGTCCGTCTCTCGCCTTATAGGTAACGAACTCCCCCTTACCCAAGGATTTGGGGTCGATCCAGGGCCGCTCGTTACCCATCTTGGTCAGGGCACCGTTCTGATAGATATAGTAGTCGGTCGGATAATCGACCGCATCAACGGCAACGACAGCCTTATCGTCGCCGCGATTCACGCGGAACGTGACGTTTTTGCCTGGGAAGGCCGCCTTGACCTGCTTTTGCACGGCAGCCCATTTTTCATCCAGAAACACCTGAATTTCCGCCGGGCCACCCAGATAGATCGCGGACACGGAGTCGAGCTTCTTCTCCGCATAGTTCTGCTTCAGGCCGATGGCCATGATATTGTACTTGTCATTGGCAAAGAGCGGCTCTTCAGAGAAGGTCTTGGCCTTGATGTCGTAGCTGTAGATAGCGCTCTTGTCGCGGCCGCGATTGGTGCGCACAAACAGCTTGTTGGTGTCCGTATCGTAACCCAGTATGGCAAGATCGACCCGTTCTTCGAGGACATAACCCAGTTGCGGGTGATCGACCCACTCTCCGGTGGCCGGATTCTTGATCTGGGTGATGAGGTAGAACTTACCCCCTTCCCGAACATCGACCGCCTGACGGATCAGGGGCTCAGCCGTGGTGAGGTTGACACCGGCCGCAACAAATTCCCACTTCTCGCTGTCCTTGGCGACAAGGCGCGTAGCCCCTGTCTTGCGGCTCAGCTCGTAATATTCCCACGCCCCTTCACCGGGCTTGCGGATAATGACCTTGTCCTCGTCATAGAGGTTGCTGAGCCAGACCGAGGCGGCATCACCGACCGCATTGGCCTCGCTGCGACCGCCTGTCTTGAACGGCTCGATGATGTTCTTGCCGTCGATGTCGGCCATATAGGTTTTGACGGTAAAGCTCAGACGGCCATCACCACGCGTGATCTCCTGTTCGGCGCGGAACAAAATCTTGTCATTGCCGAAAAAGCCGACACCGGTGATGCGATTGGTGGCCGACGGGATCCACACCGGCGTTTTGGCCAGATCAGATGCATCCCACACCGAAATGACCGGCCACTTCTGGTTCGGCGCTGACACGATCGCCGCGACGTGCTTCCCGTCGGGCGAAATGGTGACATTGTTGATCGCCTCGAACTTCGCGAAGGATTCGATAGGTACCGGCGCAGCCATCACTGGGGTAACGACAGCGGCAACCGCCAGACTTGCCGCAAAGGCGAATAACGCACCGGCGCGACGGCGGGCGAAGGGAAGGCCAGTCATGGGAAACTCCGTAACGTCCCTTGGAAAAGTATCCAATGAGCCTTTTTTGAGGCTTGCCGTCAAGCTGCACAACTCAAAAACGCACGTTATTCGCAACCGTTGTAAAAGTCTTCCCGCTCCATCTGCTTGATCCGCAAGTGATATCTGCACCCACTGCCTTCTGGGTCAGATGAGAACAAAGATTTCAAACGACGCTATTCTTTTTGAATGACCGCGTTATTTGAAAATGTCAACTTCGCACGACTTTCGGGCAAGGCAAGGTCCGCCCTCACCGGCAGATGATCCGAGCCGACATCGCGCAAAACCGTCAGTCGGCCGGCCCGCAGACCCTTCGTCAGCACATGGTCGATCTGTATGCCCAGAAGGGCGCGGCCGGTCGGCCAGGTGTGGCGCAGGCCCGATCCCGCTGGCCAGCTCAGTCTGGCGCGCATCAGCGGTCCCATGCTGCCGGACCACAGGGTGGCGTTGAGATCGCCCGTGACGATAACCGGTTTTGTTTCTGAGGCCACCCGCCGGGCCAGATCCGCAATATACAGCCGGTTATCTTCGCTCAGGCTGGCATTGGCGGGTGGCATGGGGTGGGCAACGTAAACCACATAGTCGGCAAAATCGGCGCGCATCAGAGTCAAATTGTAGCGCCCGATGCGATAAAGGGTCGGCGTGAAGGGGCGCTTGGCATAAAGCGCCACGCCGAAAACGCCCGCCTCCGGGGCATAGCTGTAAGGATAGGTCGCGCGCAGTTCCTTCAGCCGCTCTATCCACGCCGGAGAGGTTTCAGCGGCGGCAAACAGGTCGGCATTTTCACCTTCGGCCAGCGCAATCACCGTGCCATAGTCGCGATTATCGGCCAGTACATTGCTGAAAACGAGGCTGAGCGGCCGCCCGGCATCGCTCGTCGCGGGCAGGACCGGCCGTTGCATCAGCCGCAGGGCCACAGGGGTCGCGTGCAGCATCAGCACGACAGCGGCAAAACCCATCAAGGCCCGACGCGCCAGACACAGGCTGATGAGCAGCCCCGCCACGGCCAGCACCACAAGCTGCAACCGGAAGGGTACGATCATATCGCCGGGCCAATGCGGCCACAGCGAAATCAGGCCGATCAACAGCCCCGCACTCAGCCCCAGCCCGACCGTAAAGCGCGTATTGCGGCTGAAACCATCGGCCCAGCTCAACTCAAAATGACGGGCCATCTGCTCTCCTCGCCGGATCAGAAGGATACCATCTCGGCGTAGACGTCGGGCGTTCCGCAAGCGGTCGCGCCAACCTCCGGTGCAACGCGGCGCGCCACCGCCTGCGCGCAGACATAGGCGGCCCTGGCCTCGCCGGCGGTCACCTCATAACGCGGCACATTGATAATGGCTGTGCGCCCCGGATTGCCATTGAGCCCGGCTATATATTGCGTGATGGGCATGTAACCTTTGGCGCTCAGGGCCTGTTGGCGGTAGGTCGTGGCCTTTACCGGGTCGGCGGGCGTGCCCTGTAGCCCGTACTGATAGACCAGCGAGGTCGAAAACTGCGCGCGGGCGTCGCCGCTGGCGGCCCTGGTTTCCAGTTCAGCCACCGGCACACTCAGCGCATCGCGCAGCAGCGAGCGCCCGCCCGAATGACTGGCCACGGGCACAGAGGCGCATCCGGACAGCGCGATACACAGCATTAAGGAAACGGCCAGAACCTCGCGACGCATACATCCCCCGTTGCGATGCGTGATGGCGCATTCGTCGTCGCCAGCAGGCTTCATCCTACCCCTTCCCTCGCCCCCTGTCACCCATGTGCCGCGCCACGATTCGTTCCGGACGAAACCATCTGTACGACCGCAGGGCCACGCCTTTGCGAAAATGTCGCACAATCCTGCAACAGTGCTGGACAAACGCCGCCCTTCGCGCAAAAGAGGGGCGAACCTCCACCGCCCATAAAGCCAGATATTTAAGAGGCGACACCCATGACCTTCGTCGAATCCGATACGCTGAAGCGCGTTAAGCCCTCCCCCACCCTCGCCGTGACCGCCAAGGCGCGCGAACTGGCCCGTCAGGGCAAGAAGGTCATTTCGCTGGGTGCGGGTGAACCGGATTTCGACACGCCGGAAAATATCTGCGATGCCGCCATCAAGGCGATCAAGCGCGGCGAAACCCGCTATACCGACGTCGATGGCATCCCGGAACTGAAGGCGGCCATCGTCGAGAAGTTCAAACGCGAAAATGGCCTGGAGTACAAGACGACGCAGGTGTCGGTGTCGCCGGGCGGCAAGCCGGTCATCTATAACGCCCTGATGGCCTCGGTGAATGTCGGCGACGAAGTGATCATCCCGGCCCCATACTGGGTGTCCTATCCGGACATGGTGCTGCTGGCCGGCGGTACGCCGGTGTTCGCCGTCGGTGAAATGTCCACGGGCTTCAAGCTGAAGCCGGAAACGCTGGAAGCCGCCATCACGCCCAAGACCAAGTGGCTGATCCTCAACTCGCCGTCCAACCCGTCGGGCGCCGCCTATACCGAGGCCGAGTTGAAAGCGCTGGGTGAAGTGCTGAAGCGTCATCCGCAGGTGTGGATCCTGACCGACGACATGTATGAGCACCTGACCTTTGATGGCTTCAAATACACCACCATCGCTCAGGTCTGCCCGGAGCTTTATGACCGCACCCTGACCATGAACGGCGTGTCGAAGGCCTATTCGATGACCGGCTGGCGCATCGGCTATGCGGCCGGGCCTGAGCCGCTGATCAAGGCGATGTCAAAGATTATCTCGCAATCGACCTCCAACCCCTGCTCGATCGCGCAGTGGGCCGCCGTCGAAGCGCTCAACGGGCCGCAAGACTTTATCTCGGAGCGCGCCGCCGTGTTCCAGAAGCGCCGCGATCTAGTCGTCGCCGGGCTGAACGCCTGCGAAGGCATACACTGCCCGACGCCGGAAGGCGCCTTCTATGTCTATCCGTCGATCGAAGGCCTGATCGGCAAGACCGCCCCGTCGGGCAAGGTCATCCAGACCGACGAGGACTTCGCTTCGGAACTGCTGCAACAGGAAACCGTGGCCGTGGTGCACGGCGCGGCCTTCGGCCTGTCGCCCTTCTTCCGTATCTCCTACGCGACGTCGGAAGCGGTGCTCACCGAGGCCTGCGAGCGTATCCAGCGCTTCTGCGCCTCGCTGAAGTAAGCCGGTACGGGCACCGCGTCTGCGCAGCCATTCGACCCTATCCCTTCACCCGGCCTCAGCGCCTTACGGAGCGGAGGCCATCCTCCTCCTGCCGGGGCGAGGATGCGTTGAGGTGCGCCTGTGACGCAGTGGCTTCTCTCTCCCCTCGCCTGTCTGAGCATTGTCGCCATCGCGGCGGGCCTGGCGGCGCTGCTGGCACAACTGGCCATCCGCGGCGGGCCGGTCGATATTCCGCGTGAGCGCGGGGCGCACAAGGCTCCGACCCCGACCAGCGGCGGGCTGGCCGTCATGGCCGCCAGCGGACTGGCCATCGCTTTTGGCGTTTTAGAACTTTCCGTTCATGTGCCGCAGACCGGCCTGTGGCTGTTTGGCTTTGCCGCTCTGGCTGGGTTGTCGGGGGCGATTGACGACGTGCTGGATCTGCCTGCCAAGGCGCGTCTGCTGTTTCAGATCATCCTGTGTGCGGGTTTTGCCAGCCTCTATCCGGTGCATGAGCTGATCCTGGCCCCCGGCCTGACTCTGGCCGTGCCGTTTCCGCTGGGGGTGCTGGCCGCAACCGCGTGGCTGGTGCTGGGGCTGAATGCCATCAATTTCATGGACGGGTCGAACGGTCTGGCTATCGGTACGCAGGCCGTGTGCCTGCTGATCTATGCCGGGTTTGTGCTGGCCTTCGGGTCGCAGCCCGTGTCGATGCTGGGCGGTGTGCTGCTGGTGTTTTTAGCCACCGGCGGGGCCTTTGGCGGGCTATTGCCGTTCAACCTGCCGCTCAACCGCGTGTTTCAGGGCGATGCCGGGTCGCTGTTCGGCGGGGCGCTGGTGACCGGCGGGGCGCTGGTCCTCAGCACGCATCAGATCGCCTCGATCTGGCTGGGCGGCTTCCTGCTGGCCCCGCTGCTGGTCGATGTGCTGCTCACCCTGATCTGGCGCGCGCGGCGTAAACGCAACCTGTTTGAGGCGCACAAGGACCACCTCTATCAGCAGTGGCTGATCCACCGCGACCCGGATCATGGGCGTCTGGCGCTGAAAGTCTGGGGACTGTGCGCCGTGTCGTGCGCCATTGGCACAGGGGCCCGCCTGATCGGCATAACCACCGGCGTCGAACTGCGCTTTGCCGCCCTGTGCCTTGTGGTCGCCGCCCTGTGCTATGGCTGGTTCAGAGTACGCAAAACGCTCACAGCGTGAGCGTTTTTTGCAGCTCAGACGCCGCATGGCTCGCCGCATAAGCGGCGGCGGGTGGTCGCCCTTGCCAAACCTTGATGCGTAAGGCGCATCAAGGTTTGGAGTTCAATATAAGCCCAAAAAACAGATCGTCTTCGACCGTGCCGTCGGGCAGGTGGACGCGCCCTTTCAGCCGCCCCTCCCGCACAAAGCCCAGACGTTCATAGAGGGCGATGCCGCGCGCATTGCCTTCGCGACACAGAAGCTCGATGCGCCGGATGTGCGTTTTCTGGCGGCTATGGGCAATCAACGCCTCAAACAGGCGACGCCCGATCCCCTGCCCCTGCGCCGAGGGCGACACGGCCACGGTCAGGTCGCTGAGGACGTGGGCAAATTGCTTCGGCATCGGCGCGATGGCGTGGATTTCCCCGACGCAGCGCCCGTCACTTTCGGCGATCAGACACACCCCGCGCGTCAGGGCCGCCGTCAGGTTGCCGGTAATATAGTCCGCCGTAATCTCGGCTTCGGTACGCGCCAACCCGCCGCTGAGGCGCGCAACGTCGCGATACAGCGTCAGAATGGCGTCGGCATCGGCGGCGGTGGCCGGTCGGATCTCAGTCTTCATCTTCGCCCAAAGGTTTCTGGCGGCCGGATTTGATGCCCGACCGGATGGATTTGGCCACCAGACGCCGGCGCACCGCCCCTTGCGTCGGTTTGGTCTTGATGCGCGGCGGCGGTGGCGGGGCGGCCGCGCGTTGCAGCAGTTCAACAAAGCGTTCGCGCGCCGCCTTGCGGTTCATATCCTGCGTGCGGTGGGTCTGTACGAACAGGACCAGCACGCCGTCCTGCGTCACGCGCCGCCCGCCCAGCGCGATCAGGCGCTGCTTGACCTCATAGGGGATCGTCTGGTTTTCCCATATCGAAAAGCGCAGCTCAACGGCGGTCGAGACCTTGTTGACATTCTGCCCGCCCGCACCGGATGCGCGCACAAAGCTCTCGCTCAGTTCGGCCTCATCGACAGAGATTTTGGGCGTAATGAAGATCATGACTTTTCTTTTTGACGCGCATCTGGACCCGAAAACCGCTGCACACTTTTCGGGATGCGCTTGCATAACAAAAATGCGCCCGATCTGAACCTGCCAAATCGAGCGCATCCTGATTTTGTTTGGCGCGGACGGCCCACCCGCTCCCAGTTACGGGTGCAGGGGCCGTGCCCCTGCATTTTTTAACACCTCATGTGCATCCGAAAAGTGAGACCACTTTTCGGCATGAGGCTCAATCCTCCAGCGAGGCCGAGATCATCCACAGGTGCTTTTCGTGGCTGCCGAGGCGCACGGTCAGGAGGTCCACCGTGGGGTCGTCGCTGGCCTCTTCGGCGACTTTCAGCGCGTTTTTCAGCGTGGCGATCAGGGTCTTGTGTCCTTCGGCCAGCTCCTTCAGCATCTCATTGGCCGATTTGGTGGCATCGCCTTCCTTGATCGAAGACAGGTTACCAAAGGCCGCGCCCGACATGGGGGCCAGTTCGCCCAGGGCGCGGATGCGCTCGGCGATTTCGTCCAGCGCCGTCCACATCTCGGTGTACTGGGCCATGAACATGGCGTGCAGGCTGTTGAACTGCGGCCCGCGCACATTCCAGTGATAGCCGTGCGTCTTCAGATAGAGGTTATAGCTGTCGGCCAGCACCTTCGACAGTTCGAGGCAGACGGGGGTGTCAGGCGTTTCGGCGGCTTTCGGCATAATGGTTACCCTTATAAAAATACATTCTCAGCGATATGCGCACCTCGTTATAAAGTTTCAATGACCCATAACCGACAATTCCGGTTTTCACGGATTTTGTGAAACCCCGGCGAGACACATCCCCAAAGCGATACAATATGTGATGGTTTTTTTACGGGGTGGCCTTGCAATGACCGGCCAAAGGCGTATTTTAATGCCACTTATGCTGAAATTGAGCATAAGGGTCACCGGAGCGGTCCGGCGGCGCGAGGAGACGAATAAAATGCTGCACAGCAAAAACCCGATCGTGGACGAAGCCCTTGGCGCGCTGGCCTTTACGCCCGACATCGAGGCGGAAACCGCAGAGATTTACGCGCGCCTCAAGGGCAAGGTGTCGCCCATTGAATGGCAGATTCAGGCCCCGCTGATCGCGGCCATCAACCGTCTCAAGCGTGAGACAAACGCCGTCGTTCTGGCGCACAACTATATGACGCCCGACATCTTCCACGGCGTCGGCGACTATGTGGGCGACTCGCTCGGTCTGGCGCGCGAAGCCGCAAAGTCGGACGCGAAGATCATCGTGCAGGGCGGCGTGCACTTCATGGCCGAAACCTCGAAGATTCTGGCCCCGGAAAAGACCGTGCTGATCCCCGACCTGCGCGCCGGCTGTTCGCTGGCCTCCAGCCTGACGGGCGAACAGTTGCGCCTGATCAAGCAGCGCTACCCCGGCCTGCCGGTCGTCTCCTACGTCAACACCACCGCCGATGTGAAGGCGGAAACCGACATCTGCTGCACCTCGGCCAATGCCGTGCAGGTGGTCGAATGGGCGGCGAAGGAATGGGGCGTGGACCGCGTCATTCTGGTCCCCGATGAGTTCCTGGCGCGCAATGTGGCGCGTCAGACAAACATCGGCATCATCGCTTATAAAGGCGCGTGCGAAGTGCACGAACGCTTCAATGCGCAGGACATTGCCGATGTGCGCGCCGCCCACCCCGATGCGGTGGTGCTGGGCCACCCGGAATGCCCGCCGGACGTGATTGCGGCCTGTGACTTCACCGGCTCGACCACGGCCATGGCCGACTATGTGACGCAGAACAAGCCGAAACAGGTGGTGCTGATCACCGAATGTTCCATGGCCGATAATGTCACGGCTGATGCGGGCGAAGGCGTTGAGTTCTTGCGGCCGTGCAATCTGTGCCCGCATATGAAGCGCATCACGCTGGAGGGCATCTATGCCTCGCTGCTGACTATGACGCACGAAGTGACGGTGGACGCCGCCATTATCGACAAGGCGCGCTTGTCGGTGCAGCGCATGATCGACATGCCGCCTACCATCACCCCGGCCCGCTACGATATGATCAAGGCCCGCCACCATGTCGATGTCGAGTTGATAAGTTAAATCTCCCTCTCGTCTCCCCTGTGGGGAGAAGGTGGCTGACGCGAAGCAGAAGCCGGATGAGGGGGAGTCAGGGGCACAGGTATGGCCCCCTCACCCCAACCCTCGCCCCGTACACGGGGAGAGGGGTTTGAAAAGGCGCTGAAAATGCCTGAAGTTTACATCCATAACGGTCCGCTGATCATCGGTGCAGGGCTGGCCGGGCTTTCGGTCGCGCTTAATGCCGCGCCGCAGCCGACTCTGGTGCTGGCCCCGGTCGAGCTGGGTGCCGCCTGTTCTTCGGCCTGGGCGCAGGGCGGTATCGCGGCGGCCCTGTCGCCGCAGGATTCCCCCGAAGCGCACGCGCAGGACACGCTGATCGCCGGGGCGGGCATCAATGACCTTGCCGCCACCCACGCCCTGACTGGCATGGGGCCGGACGTGGTGCGTCGCCTCAACGCCATCGGCGCGCCCTTCGACCACCATGCAGACGGTTCGTTCGTGCTCAACCGCGAAGCCGCGCACGGCCTTGCCCGCGTAGCGCGCGTCGGCGGCGATCTGGCCGGCAAGAAGATTTTGGAGGCCGTAGTCGTCGCCGCGAAGGCCGCGCCGCATATCGACATCTGGGAAGGGGCGGTCGCCACCGGCCTGATCCGATCCGACGCCCAGACGGTCATCGGGGCCGTGGTCGAACGCGGCGGTCGCCCGATTGAGGTCTTTGCCCCCGTCGTGGTGCTGGCGTCAGGCGGATCGGGCGGGTTATTTGCTGTGACCACCAACCCGGCCAATCTGCGCGGCGAAGGCATGGCCATGGCCGCTCTGGCCGGAGCCGAAATCGCCGATCCGGAATTCGTTCAGTTCCACCCGACGGCCATCAATATAGGGGCCGACCCCGCCCCTCTGGCGACCGAAGCCCTGCGCGGCGAAGGCGCGACCCTGATCACCAAGGACGGCTATCGTTTTGCCTTTGACGATCACCCGGACGGCGAGCTGGCCCCGCGTGACATTGTGGCTCGCGCCGTGCACCGCGCCAATACGACTCTAGGGGGGGCCTTCCTCGATTGCCGCGAAGCAATAGGCGAGCACTTCCCGCAAGAATTTCCGACCGTCTTCGCCTCGTGTATGGCGGCGGGAATTGACCCGCGCACGACGCCCATCCCGGTCGCCCCGGCGGCGCACTATCACATGGGCGGCATCCGCACCGATATCGACGGCCAGACCAGCCTGACAAACCTGTTTGCCGTTGGTGAATGTGCCTCCACCGGTGTGCACGGGGCCAACCGTCTGGCGTCGAACAGCCTTCTGGAGGCCGCTGCCTTTGGGGAGCGCGTCGGTCGCAAGGTTGCTGAGGTCGCGGCGCGCACCACATTCGCGCCCGATACGGCACAGGCGCAGCGCCCCCTGACGCCACCACGCCTGACGCCCCAGGCGCTCAAAACCCTGCGTACCGCCATGCAGGCGCACGCCGCCGTCATCCGTGACGAAACGGGCCTCAAAACCCTGCTGGAAACGCTCACGGGGCTGGAGGCCGCGTTCAAAGGTGCGTTACCTCTGGTCGCGGCGCGCCTGATAGCGCAATGCGCCTTGCAAAGGCGTGAGAGTCGCGGTTCTCATTATCGTCAGGACTATCCCGAAACGGCCGCAGAGGGGCAGCGCACCTTCATCCGTTTGACAGAGGGTGGCCTTATACAGATGGAACCCCAGAAGGAAGTGGCCTGAGATGTACATTACCGGACTGCCTGATCTGCTCATCGAACCCGTGGTCCGCGACGCCCTGCGCGAGGATCTGGGGCTGGCCGGTGACGTCACCGCCGACGCCGTCATACTGCCGCGCGCACGCTTCAAGGCGGAGTTCAAGGCCCGCGAAGCCGGTATCCTCTCTGGCATCGACTGCGCCCGTCTGGCCATGAACCTGATGGACCCGCATATCCGTTTTGAGATCGTCAAGCCCGACGCCGCTGAGGTGGTGGCCGGCGACGTCATCGCCCGCGTCGAAGGCAATGCGCGTGCCATTCTGGCGGCCGAGCGCGTGGCGCTGAACCTGCTGTCTCATCTGTCGGGCGTAGCGACCCTGACGCGCACCTATGTACGTCTTGTCGCCGACCTGCCGACGCGCATCGCCTGCACGCGCAAGACCCTGCCGCTGCTGCGTGGCCTTCAGAAACACGCCGTCAAGTGCGGGGGGGGGCACAACCACCGCTACGGGCTGGACGACGCCATCCTGATCAAGGACAACCATATCGCCATCTGCGGCGGGGTCGAAAAGGCGCTGGAACTGGCCAAGGCCTCCGCCGGTCATACCATGAAGATCGAGGTCGAGGTCGATTCGCTGGCCCAGCTTAAACAGGCCCTGCCGTTCCGGCCGGACGTAGTAATGCTCGACAACTTTACGCTGGAGCAATTGCGCGAAGCGGTTGCGCTGGTCAAGGGCGAGACCATTCTAGAAGCATCTGGCGGCGTCAATCTTGATACGGTGCGCGCCATTGCGGAAACCGGGGTGGATGTGATCAGCGTGGGTGCCCTCACCCACTCGGCCCCGGTCTTCGATATCGGGCTTGATGCGGTTTAAAACACAGTTTTTGAACGAAACCAGCTCTAAGCCTCAGCCTTGACCCCACGGTTTAGACGCGCCGAGACCCACTGGCTCAGCGGGCGATCGACCCCTGCCTCGAACACGAACGCTGCGGCGATCGCCGCCACCACACACAGGCCCCAGCTCAGCCAGTGCAGCGGCTCCGGCAGGTCAAAACGGTGGACCAGCATCCCGTCCATCCCCAGCGCGATGGCGCCGACGACCGAGTGGATGAGGAACAGGGCGTAGGCGGCGCGCCCCATTCGCTTGGTCAGAGGGGTTTCGGGCAGACTTACCCCCGCCGACAGCACCAGAACCGCCGCAAGCGCCCCCAGAATAGTGAAATCCGACAGGGTATGGCGCGGCAGGCTGGCCAGACCGACGACGATCAGACCGCTGAGGGCCATGCCGGCCGCATAGATGCGGGGCGATACGGCGACCCCGGCGGTCAGTCGCTCCATCAGCGCGCCAATAAAAAACAACGGCAGGGCACGCACAAGCCCGTAACGAAATGGCAAATCGACAAAGGAGTGGCCGATCAGGGCCGCGAGAGCCAGCGCCAGAGACAGCGCGGCGAGCAGCCCGGTGATCAACGCCATGCGCCGCCAGCGGAAGACCGAACCGGCGCACAGGCTGAAGACGCTGTAGCAAACGACCAAAGCCGACAGGGTCCAGGTCGGCACGTTCCACCCCGGTGTGTCGCTGAGGCCCCAGCCATGAATCAGGATCAGTTGCTCGCAGAAGGCCCAGACCGTGTATTTTTCGGCATGGCCGGGCGGATGGCCCTGCATGGTCGCTACCCCCACGACCAGCAGCATCAGCAGGAGCGCCACGATGTGCGACGGCCACAGGCGCAGGACCCGGCGGCTGACGAAGTTCACCGGGCTGACGCGCTGTTCCGCCAGGCGCGGCCCATAGGCGCGCATAAGGATGAAGCCGGACAGCATGAGGAAGAAATCGGTGGCCAGCCAGCCCTGAGTCATGACCGGGGCCAGTTCACCCAGGGGGCGGGGAGCCGATTCGCCGAAGTGAAACAGTAGGATAAAGCCCGCCGCCAGAAAGCGCAGAACATCCAGACTGGCCCCGCCGGCTCTGGGCAGGGGGGCGGTGGGGGTAACGCTAACGCTCATCCTGTGGGGCTCATCCTCTGGTCCCGTCAGGATAAGCAGCGCAGTCTGAAAGATATGGTTAAAATGGACTAAGGCTGTATGTGATCGGGAGCGACGGTGCGCGCCATAACAGACAACCCCGGCACGAACCGCGCCGGGGTTGTTTTCGCATCGCATTGGCAATCCGGCCGCCAGGGGCCGCTAAGTGCCAGTCTTACTTCTTCTCAGGCGTCGTCGGTGCCGGCGGCGTGCGCTTGATGCCCGCCTTTTCGCCCGGCTTCATAAACTTGACCAGAACGCGCTGACCGATCAGCAGCGGCGCGGCATCGGCGGTGACCACGACTTCGACGACGCGTTCATCCGAGGCTTCGTTGCCGCTGTCGGACAACAGCTTGCGCGAGCCGAAGGTCGCGGCCATGCGCTTCACCGAGCCGACATAGACCTTGGTCTGATCGGTTTCCGGCACGATCTCGACCTCTTGCCCCGGCTTGACGTCGGGGATGGAGCTTTCGACGATTTCCGAACGCACGATGCGTTCGGCATTGGCCGGGACCAGCTGGAACATGGTCGAAACGTTCAGGGTCGACGTCCCCGAACCGGGGTTGGCGAAACGACGGATGATGCGGCCATCCATCGGGGCGCGCACATAGGTCTGTTCCAGATCGAAATTGGCCTGCGCCAGGGCGGCCTGCGCCGATTGCACCGACGCCTGTTGCGCCGCCAGACGCGCCTCGGCCTCACGGATCAGGTCGGCCTGCGCGTCGAGCTTCTGACCGGCGACGAAATTGGTCGCGGCCAGCTTCTGATAGCGGGCATATTCCCGCTTGGCGGTGTCGATATTGACCTCGGTCAGGCGCATGGCGGCCTGTGCCTCAACGACATTGGCGCGGGCGCGCTGCACGGCCAGTTGCGCCGTGTCGGCTTCCTGACGGGCCAGAACCTGCCCCTTTTTCACGTCGTCGCCTTCCTGGACCAGCACCTCGTGCACGACGCCGGCGCGGCGGGCGGCGACTTCGATGACGCCGCCTTCGACGTCGGCCTTACCGTTGGCGATGGCCGCATAGGGCGAGACGATGGGCTTGGCCGCCGCCGCTTCGCCCTTTTTGGCGTCCTTGCCACCGGGGGCCGGAGGGTTACAAGCCGCCAGGCTGAGGATGGCCGGGGCCGCCAGAAGGAGGAGCAGTGCCTTTGACGGGCGTTTGCGGGTCGGGAGGGAGGAAGGAGAGGTGCGCATGGTATATCGTTCTCTGATCAGGCGTGGGGGGCGGAAGGCGGAACGTCTTCAGGCCTGTTGACAAAGGTGTCGCTGAGGATCTGGCCGTCTTCCATATGAATAACACGGTCGGCATAGGCTTCGAGTCGCGGGTCGTGGGTCACCACAATGACCGCGGCGCCGTGCTCCTTGGCTGCCCGGTGCAAGAGCTTGATGACCACCTGCCCGGACACGGAGTCCAGAGCCGAGGTCGGTTCGTCGGCAAACAGCAACTGCGGGTTCTTGGAAAGCGCGCGGGCGATGGCGACGCGCTGCTTTTCGCCGCCGGACAGGGCCGAAGGCGTCTGCTTCAGACGCTTGTCGAGACCCACCTCGGTCAGGGCCTGAACCGCGCGCTTTTTCGCCTCGCCCTTTTTCACCTTGCAGTATTTGAGCACCTGCTCGACCTGCTGGGTGGCATTGAGCGCGGGGAAGAGGTTGAAGCCCTGAAAGATGAAGCCGCAGTGATCGAGACGAAACTGGTCGATCTTGGCCTTTTTCTTCTTCCACAGGCTTTCACCCAACGCGATCACTTCGCCTTCGTCAGGCTTCATCAGGCCCGACAGGGCAGCAATCAGGGTCGATTTACCCGATCCCGACGGCCCCATGACCATGGTTACCTGACCATGATAAGCGGTGAAATTCACTTCCTTGAGCACCGGCTGCTTGATCTTGCCGATCTTGTAGCTCTTGGTCAGCCCTTTGGCTTCGATAGCAAGTTTTCCGGTCATCGCAGCAGATCCGCAGGTTGGCTCTTCTTGAGCACGCCAAGCGACAGAAGGCCGGAAATGACGGCGATCGTCAGCAACATGATGGCGATGGTGATGATCGACCACAGGGGATAGAACATGGTCAGGCCCACCGCATTGGCCAGCGCGGTCACGCCCACCAGCAAGATACCCGTCATCAGCAGGCCCGCGACCCCGACCCAGAAGCTCAGCTCCATGATAATCAGGTTAAGGTTGCCCATCGACACTCCCAGTGCCCGCAGCGACGCGAACTCTTTGATATTGGCCAGAATAGCCCCCTGTAGCGTCTGCCAGGTGATGACAACCCCGATGAAAACACCGACGATCAGCATAAAGCCCAGCATGATGACGATAAAGGATTCCTTGAACATCTCGGCCTGATTTTCGCGGGCCAGATCTTCTCGGGTCCAGGCGCGGAACTGCTTGTTACCCATGTCGTTCAACTCCTTGGCCACGATCGCCGCCCGCGCAGGATCGCGCAGCTTGACCAGAAGCGAACCGACGCGCGGCCCTTCGTCATAAAGATTGAGGAGCTTGGCCGTCTGACGCGACATGAAGACCATCGAGTTGAACAGGCTGGGATAGTTGGTGATGGTAGCGCGCACATTGACCGTGCGGCCGTTCATCTGCGCCTTATCGCCAACCTTGACCCCCAGCTTGGCCAGAGAGGTGGCATCGACGACGACCGAATAAGGTTCCTGAAGCGCCAGAATGACGTCTTCGGGGAAATCGTTCGGCAGGGTCACCGCGCCCGCAATGGGGTCTACAATAATGACCTGTACGCCGTCGCGCTTGGCCGACTGCCCCGGCGAGGGGAAGTTCGCCCACATTGCCCAGCGCTGGGTATAGGGCATGACCTCCACTACTTCGGGGTGCTGATAAAGGGTCGGGATATTGCGGCGCGGCTGGCTTGAGCCAAAACCCTGCGAGTCGGGCGGCAGCACCATGAGGTCGGCGGGCGAACGGTCGATGGTCGCGGTAAAGTTCTTACCGATCCCCATGAACATGCCGACCAGCGACAGCACTAGCAGACCCGCCACAGCCAGCGCTATGACTGCGGCCATGTAGCGCCGCCATTCATAGATAAGCGTAGATAGAGCCAAAGACATATAAAAGTTTCCCCAGGCGACGGGCGGCGAGCGGATATCTCCGGCCCCTTGCGCGCCTAAATCAGATGAGAAACGACCGCCCTTCCGGCACCCGTGCCGGACGTGCCCCGCCCTCTTCGTCCTAACATCGTTAGTTTCATCCTCCACGTCCAATTAATTCCACGTAACGAAAGCGAAAGCACCGGGCGGATACATCGCGGCGCGCAGCGCTTAAGGCACTTTTTGCCGCCTGCACCGCCCAGCCACGCCCATCTTCCGTTTTTACCCAACAAATTCAGTATATTGAATTTTTCACCCGACTGGCATGGCTCTTGCTTCTTCAAAAACATGGTTAATGCCCGCCGTCGCTGAAGGAGGCCGACAATGGATAATGTGAGCTATGTCGCCCTGTCGCGTCAGTTGGTTCTGCGCCGCGAACTGGACGTAACGGCCAACAATCTGGCCAACATGAACACCAATGGCTACAAGTTCGAGCAGTTGCTGATCGAACCCGAAGAGGGCCGCCCCGCCTACAACCTGCCGATCAAGGCCCCGGCCAATTTTGCCTATGACAAGGGCGTCGGGCGCGACTTTTCGCAAGGGGCCCTGACCCCGACGGGCGGGGATTACGACGTGGCCATCGAAGGCGAAGGGGCGTTTTTCGTCATTAACGGCGCCAATGGCCCGCTCTATACCCGCGACGGTGCCTTTACCGTGTCGCCGCAGGGCGTGCTGGTCACCGGTGACGGCCTGCCCGTGCAGGGCGACGGCGGCGAAATCCGCCTCAACCCCGAATTCGGTGCCCCCTCCATCTCCGCTGACGGCGTGGTCTCGCAACGCAGCACCGACGGCTCGATCCGCATTGGCAAGATCAATGTGGTGCGATTCGCCAGCCTGTCGGCCCTGCAAAAACAAGGCGATAATCGTTTCCGCGCCACCACCAACACCCCGCCCGACCCGGCCACCGATGTGCGCCTGCGGCAGGGGATGATCGAAAATTCAAACGTCAACGCCCTGAGCGAAGTCACCCGACTGGTCGAAATCAACCGCGCCTATGCCTCGGTCAGCAAGATCATCGAACAACAGGCCGAACTGAACCGCAGCGCCGTCGAGCGCTTGGGTAAGGCGGCTTAAGGAGTATAACCCATGCGTGCTTTGAGAACCGCCACCACCGGCATGTCGGCTCAGCAGCTCAATGTCGATACCATCTCGCACAACATCGCCAACATGAACACGGTCGGCTTCAAGAAGCAGCGGGCCGAGTTTCAGGACCTGCTGTATCAGAATGTCGAGCGCATGGGCGCGCAGTCGTCAGAGGCCGGCACGGTCGTGCCCACCGGTATTCAGGTCGGCGGGGGTGTGAAGACCGGCAGCGTCTATCGCATCCTGACGCAGGGCTCACCCACCCGTACCGACAATCCTTACGACATCATGGTCGATGGCCGCGGCTATTTTCAGGTGCTGATGCCGTCGGGCGAAACCGCCTATACCCGTGCCGGGAACTTTGCCGTCAACGATCAGGGGCAACTGGTCACCGATGACGGTTACCTGGTTCAGCCGCAGATCACCCTGCCGCAGGACAGCAAGGAAGTGACCATTTCCAAGACCGGTCAGGTCTCGGTCACGCAGGACGGGGTCACGGCCCCCACTGTGGTCGGTCAGCTTCAGATCGCCAGTTTCTTCAACGAAGCAGGCCTCGATGCCATCGGCGACAACCTGTTTCTGGAGTCCGGTGCGTCGGGTGCGGCCAATATCGGCACGCCGGGCAGTGTCGGCTTCGGCACCCTGATGCAGGGCTATACCGAAGCCTCCAACGTCGATGCGGTGTCGGAAATCACCTCCCTGATCGTCGCGCAGCGCGCCTACGAAATGAATTCGAAGGTCATCAAGACCGCCGACGACATGCTGTCGGTGACCAGCAACCTCCGCAGCTGATAGGGGCCACCCATGCACCGTTCGGTCTATATGCTGATGCTGACCGGGGCCGCGGCCCTCAGCCTGCTCGGACTTACCGCCGCCCCCGTTCAGGCGCAGGACACACTGGTTCTGAAGGCGCAGGTGACCGATGGCGACGGTCGGATCACGCTGGGCGACCTGTTCGACAATGCGGGCCCCGCTGCCGATGTGGTGGTGGGCACACGCGTCGGGCCCAGCGCTGTCCTCGATGCCGGTGAGGTGCAGGCCCGGGCGCGTCAGGCCGGTCAGTCCTGGCCCAATCCGCAGGGGCTGCGCCGCATTATCGTCAGCGCCGGGGCCGATGGGGAGTCTGCGACGCAGATCCGCGCCGAGGCCGGGCGCACCAAGGAGGTTCTGGTCTTCACCCGCGCCCTCAGCGCCGGGGAGATCGTGGCGCCGACCGACATCGCCTGGCAGCCGGTGCAGGCGCATCTGACCGGCGGCAGCCTGATCAGCGATCCCGAAACCGCCATCGGCAAGACGGTGCGTACACCCGTGCGCGAAGGGGGCGTCGTGCGCCCCGGCGACCTGACCGCCCCGGTGGTGGTGAAGCGCACCGAAATGGTCAAGGTCAACTGGCAGCTCAACGGCATCAGCCTGTCCATGACCGGCCCGGCCCAGAAGGACGGCGCGATCGGCGACCTGATCCTTGTGCAGAACCCGCAGTCGAAAAAGCTCATCGAGGCCGTCGTCACCGGTCCGGGCAGCGCCGCCGCCGGCGACACGGCCCAAAACCTGCGCGCCCGCGCCCTCTATTCCTCCCGTTAAGGCAGACCCATGCGTTTCCCCGTTCTTGTCACCGTTGCTGCCCTGTCTGCCGCCGCCCTGTCGGGTTGCGCCAGCGTCAACGAAGCCGTCAACGGCCCGTCCCTGCAACCTATGGGCTATCCGGCACAACTGGTGCCGCAGCAGCAGATCTATGCCACGCCGGAATCGACCTCGGCCTCGGCCAATTCGCTGTGGCGCACGGGGGCCAAGGCCTTCTTCAAGGACCAGCGCGCCCGCCACGTCGGCGACATCCTGACCGTAACCATCGACATCGACGACAAGGCGCAGACCCAGAACACCACCTCACGCAAGCGTGACGGCAAATACAGCGGGGCCATCCCCAAGGTGTTCGGTCTGGAATCGTCTCTTGGGAAAATTCTGCCCAGTGAGTACAATCCTTCGTCTGGCCTGTCGAACAACTCCTCCACCGAATTTTCCGGCAGCGGCAGCGTCAACCGCTCGGAAAAGATCTCGCTCACCGTCGCCGCCATCGTCACCGGCGTGCTGCCCAACGGCAATCTGATCATTCAGGGCTCTCAGGAGGTGCGCACCGACCGCGAGGTGCGCGAACTGATCGTCTCCGGCATCGTCAATCCGCAGGACATCTCCTCGGCCAATATCATCAAGCATACGCAACTGGCCGAAGCGCGCATCTCCTATGGCGGGCGCGGCGACGTCAGCCGCATGATGGCCGCACCGGCGACGCAAAACCTGATGGAAAAGTTTTCACCGTTTTAATTGGGATGCGCCGACATGCCGCTACAGCGCCGCCTCTGACTATAGTGGCGGCGCGGAGGTGACGGGCTTGGCCGGACGGCGAATTTAAGCGCATTTTGACATTTCGGTGTTAGGGTCAGGGGCTCGCTACTGGACGCCCATGCCCGCCATCCCCGCCTACGAACGCGACGACTATGTGCGCCCGTCCCCCGCCAAGGGGCCGGGAGGCGCAAACGAAACGCCGGAACCGCCGCTGAGCGGCCCGGCCCTGGTCATTTTTCGCCTCGAAGCTCTGCTGGCGGCCTTCTGCGTCTTCATGTTTTCCGAAGCCCTGTGGGCGCCGCTATTTGCCCCCAATCAGGAAAACGGTGGCGAAGTGTCGTGGATGCGCCTTTTGTGGTTGCCCGTCTATGGACTGACCCTGCTGCTCAGCCTGATCCGCGCCCACCGTTTCCTGCGCATTCTGCCCGCTCTGGGTATGGGTGCGGCGCTGGTGGCCCTGTGCTATGCCTCCGGCTGGTGGTCGATAAATCCGGAGGTGACGAGCCGCCGCTCACTGGCGCTGGCCTTCACCATTCTCTTCGGCCTCTATTTGGGGGCGCGTTTCAAGGGCAGCGACCTGACGCAAATCGTCGGCGGCACCTTCTCCGTACTGGCCGTCGGCAGTATTCTGGCCGCCCTCTTCTACCCCGCCATGGGCGTGCATCACGACATCAATGCCGGGGCATGGCGCGGCCTGTGGCACGAAAAGAACCAGATGGCGGCCCTGATGACCTTCGGCTTTGTGGCCTGCTGCGCCAGCGCCTTCACCCTGCCGCAGCGGCGCGGCCTGTGGATCGGGGCGGCGGCCCTGATCTTCTTCCTGATTATCATGTCGCGCTCAAAGACTTCGCTGCTGGCCTGTTTGCTGGCGCTGGCGGCAATGCCGGTCCTTTCGGCATTACGCAGCGGCGGGGTACGCGGCGTACTATTTGTCTGGGGCGCGGCCACCTGTGCGCTGATCGGCGGCGCGGTCTTTTTTGTGATGCCGGAAGCGGTGTTCAAGGCACTGGGCAAGGACCCGACGCTGACTGGGCGCACGGCCATCTGGGACTCCTTATTACGGCTCTCGGATCAGCGGCCGTGGCTCGGCTATGGCTATAAGGCCTTCTGGGGCCCGGACTCCATCCCCAACCAGATCGTCAAGAAGGAGACGCACTGGGACGTGCCGTCGGCGCACAATGGCTGGCTGGACCTGCTGGTGCAACTGGGCTGGGTGGGGGTGATCCTGTTCGCGGCCTGTCTGGCGGCGACCTTTTTCTGCGGCGTGTTCCGCTTCGCGCGGGTCCGCGACGGTTATTTCTCAGTGCTGAGCCTGTGCATCTTCAGCTTCCTGATCCTGTCCGAAAGCTTCATCCTGGGGCAGAACAACCTGATCTTTGTACTGTTTATCTGCGCCATGGCCCGACTCACGGCTAACCGGATGGAACCTTGATCACACCTCCCCAGCTTGCTGGGGTATAGCGACAGCGAAAGTATAGCTTTCGTCAGCGTTGGGACCATCAAGCGAAGCGCCGATGGGGGTGGGGGCCAAAACTTAAGCCGCCGAACCCACCGCCTGCGAAATATGCGTCAGGCCATCGGCGTGCAGGCGCTGCACCAGATCGCGCTTGATCTCATCAATCAGCCCCGGCCCCTTATAGACCAGCGCCGAATAGAGCTGCACCAGCGATGCCCCGGCGCGGATCTTGGCGTAAGCATCAGCGCCTGAGGCAATGCCGCCCGCCCCGATCAGGGTCAGCCGCCCCGCCGCCACCTTATAGGCGCTACGTAAGGCCGAGGTCGAAAGACCGAACAGCGGCGCACCCGACAGCCCGCCCGTTTCCGTCGCAAGGTCAGAGCGCAGAGACACCGGCCGCTCGATCGTGGTGTTGGAGACGATCAGCGCATCGAGCCCGTGCGCAATAGTCGCTTCGACCGCATCGGCGATTTCTTCCTCGCTGAGGTCAGGCGCGATCTTGAGGAAAATCGGATAGTTGTTGCCCGTCACCCGCACCAGATCGGCGCGCGTCGTCGCAATCTGCCCCAGCAGCTCATCGAGGTGCGCCCGCCCCTGCAAGGCGCGCAGGCCCGGCGTGTTGGGCGAGGAGATGTTGGCGGTAAAATAGGACGACAGGCCCCACAGGCGTTTCAGTCCCGTGACGTAGTCCGCCATGCGATCCGTGGCGTCCTTATTGGCCCCGATATTGGCCCCCAGCACCGGCGCCGAGGCGCGGCCCTGATAGCGCTCCAGATGGCTGGCAAAGACTTCAAGCCCCTTGTTGTTGAAGCCCATACGGTTGATTACCGCCTCGTCTTCACTGAGGCGGAACAGACGCGGGCGCGGATTCCCGGCCTGCGGCAGGGGCGTCACCGTACCACATTCGACAAAGCCAAACCCGGCGCGGCTCATGGCCAGCGGCACATCGGCATTCTTGTCAAACCCGGCGGCCAGGCCAACGCAGTTGCGCACGGCCAGCGTCCCGCCCTTAAAAGCGATGTCCGTGCGCAGCTCCGGCGGATCATAGCTGGAGCGCGGCCCTAAATTAAGTATCTGGCCCGATTTCAGCGCCAGAATCGTCGCCGCATGGGCGTCTTCGGCCTCCAGAAGATGCAGCGGTTTCAGCGCCAGCCGGTAGAGGTCCATCACTCGCCCCCGATCAGGTCTTTGGGCTTTAGCAGGTCATCGAAGATCGGGCGACCGGCCACATCGACCGTAAACACCGTTGCGGCGGCCGTCGGATATGAGCCGCGCGCCCGGTCGATATCGACCTGTGACGCCGCCCCTTCGGTCATGTAGTCGAGCACTAAATACTGGATACCCGGATTGTGCCCGATGATCAGCAGGCAATCGCCCGCCCCTTCGTGCGCTTCGACCAGACGGCGCAGGTCGGACGCGCCCATATTGAACATGTCGTCACGCACCTCACCGGCGATGTCACCCAGCACGCCTTTGACCGCCTCAAAGGTCTGGTGCGTGCGGTGGGCGGCGGAGACCAGCGCGTAGTCAGGTTTGACGCCGCGCGCTTTCAGCGCTTCGGCGACGGCGGCGGCCTCGCGCAAGCCGCGCTGCATCAGATTGCGCTCGAAATCCTCGCCCGAGGCGCTGTCCTTTTCGGCCTTGCCGTGGCGCATGACGATCAGGTGTTTCATCATGAGTCGTGTTCCTTGTTCTGGCCCGCTTATGGACGCGAAAGCCGTCGCGGTTCAAGCCATATTCGCGGTGTTTGGCGCTGGCGTTGATCACCGGCCCTCCCTCCTCCCCACGGCTTGCCGTAGGGAGGAGACAACGCGCACCTCTCCTCACCCAGCCTTCGGCACCGGGAGCAGACAAACGCTGCCGCGAGCGCGAATTACTCCGCGATAAAGCCACCGGTCTGGCGGGCCCACAGGCGGGCATAGAGGCCCTGCGCCGCCAGAAGCTCCGCATGGGTGCCGGTTTCAATAATCCGCCCCTCTTCCAACACCACCAGCCGGTCCATCCGAGCGATAGTGGAAAGCCTGTGCGCGATGGCGATGACCGTCTTGTCGGCCATAAGTTCGATCAGGCTGTCCTGAATGGCGGCTTCGACCTCGGAATCGAGCGCCGCCGTGGCTTCGTCCATGATCAGGATGGGGGCGTTTTTGAGCAGGACGCGGGCGATGGCGATGCGCTGTCTCTGCCCCCCGGACAGCTTGACGCCGCGCTCGCCCACATGGGCATCAAGGCCGGAGCGACCCTTATTGTCGCGCAGGTCGGGGATGAAGTCCCAGGCGTGGGCGCGGCGGGCGGCTTCGATGATCTCTTCATCAGAGGCCCCTGGCCGGCCATAGGCAATATTGGCGCGGATCGAGCGGTGCAGCAAAGACGTATCCTGCGTCACCATGCCGATATGGGCGCGAAGGGAGTCCTGCATGACGTGCGCAATGTCCTGCCCGTCGATCCGGATGTGGCCTTCGCTGAGGTCGTAGAGGCGCAGGAAGACATTGACCAGCGTCGATTTGCCCGCGCCGGACGGCCCGACCAGCCCGATCTTTTCGCCCGGCGCGATGGTCAGGTCGATGCCATTCAGCGCCGGTTTGCCTTCGGCGTAATTGAAGCGGATGCGGTCAAATTGCACCTCTCCCGTCGTGACGCTCAGCGCTTTGGCGTCCGGGGCGTCGCTGACGCTGTGGGCTCTGGCGATGGTCTCGATGCCGTTCTGCACCGTGCCGATGTTTTCAAACAGGCTGGTGACCTGAAACATCACCCAGCCGGACATGTTGAGCACGCGCTGCGTCAAGGCGCCGACCAGGGCGATGGCCCCGACGGTGATCAGCCCCTGCCCCCACAGCCACACGGCCAGCACGCCGGTCGAAAGCAGAAGGGCGGCATTGAGACAGGCCACAAGGATATCCAGCCGCGTGATCAGGCGCTGTTGCTGCTGCCATTTGGCCGTATTGTCTTCCAGCGCCTCACGAACATAGGCGTCTTCGCGCGACGGGTCGGCGAACAGCTTGACAGTCTGGATATTGGTGTAGCTATCGACCACGCGACCGACCAGCGCCGAACGGGCCTCGGAGGCCTGCTCAGAGGCGCTCGACAGCTTGGGCACAAAGCGCCAGCAGATCAGGCCATAGACGATCAGCCACAGGCTCAGCGGCACGATCAGGCGGATATCGGCCTGAAAGAACATGTAGAGGGCACTGGAGAAATAGACCAGCACGTAGAGGAAGGTATCGCACAGGGTAATCAAGGTGTTGCGCACGCTCGACGCGCTATCGACGACCTTGGACGCCACGCGACCGGCAAAGTCGTTGGAGAAAAAGCTCATCGACTGACGTACCACGTGACGGTGCGACTGCCAGCGGATCAGGGCCGGGAAGTTGGTCGTCACCCCCTGTTGCAGCAGCAGCGACTGGATTAGCACCAGCAGCGGCCAGCCAAGACCTAACAACAGCAGCATGGCGATAAAATAGTGCCCGTGCTGCGCCCAAAGCTGCGACGGCTTTGTGGTGTTGAGAATATCCACTATGTCGGCGATGAAGCGGAAGATCATCACCTCGGTCAGGGTGACCAAGAGGCCCGCCGCCAGCACGCCGGCAAAGGCGGGCCAGGTCTGACGCAGATAGACGAGGAAATAGGGCACGATCGACGCCGGCGGCGTCGTTTCCGGATAGGGCCGGAACGGGTCGATCAGGCGCTCAAAACGGCGAAACAGGGCGGTCAGCATGGCACAGCTTTCGGATGGGGCCGCACGCATGGCAGCCGCGCCGGTCAGGAGGCGTCAGTAGCCGAAAGCGGCGGATCGTGTCATGCTCAAAAAGATGAAAACGGAGGTTCCATGCCCAATACGCTTCTGATCCTGTGGCCGATGGGCGCACTGGCCGCCCTCACCTTTGTCATGCTGAGCGGTATCCTGATCACGCGGATTGCCGCAGCAAAGGCCGGACAGGTGACGCCGCGCGACTTTGCCTTTGGCGAAAGCGAGCGGGTGCCGAAGCAGAGCCGCCTGATCAGCCGCAACTATTCGAGCCTGTTTGAACTGCCGGTGCTGTTCTATGTGATTTGCGTGTTGCTGTTTGTCACGAAAACGGTCAGCGATGTGCAACTGATACTGGCCTGGGCCTATGTGGGCTTACGTATCCTCCACAGCCTGATCCATGTTACGATCAACCACATCCTCTTCCGCTTGCTGGCCTTTGCGGGGTCGGTGACGGTGCTTCTGACGATGTGGGTGCTGTTTTTTGTGCGGCTTGCCTGAACCTATACCTCCCCGGCATAGCCAAGGAGGTATAAGAACGTTTAGCTCAGCAAGGCCGCCGGGGCGCAGGCGTTGAATGACAGCCACACCTTTTCGTCCCAGGTGAAGTCTTCCTGATCCCAGCGCGTCAGGTTGGAGCGCAAGACCTTGACCATGCGGCCGCTTTCCAGCTCGACCTCATAGACCGTTTCCGACCCCAGATAGGTCATCAGGCGGATAGTCCCGGCGACGATGTTATAGCCTTCCGGGGCGTCTTCCATCTTGGTCGGCTTGTGATCGAACTTCTCAATCTCGATCTTTTCCGGACGCAGCGCCGCCCACACGGTTGCCCCGGTCGCGCCGGTCACCCCGTGGTCGAGATAGATGGGGCCGATGTCACGGCTGTTGATGATGGCGTGGTCCGGCTCATCGACGTCGAGCGTGCCTTCAAACAGGTTCACGCTGCCGATAAAGTCGGCGACAAAGCGCGAATTGGGGAACTCATAGAGGTCAAAGGGCGTGGCCACCTGTTGCAGCAGGCCGCGGTTCATCACGGCGCAGCGCGTGGCCATGGCCAGCGCCTCGTCCTGATCGTGGGTGACCATGATGAAGGTGATGCCGACCTTCTCTTGCAAAAGCGCCAGTTCGGTGCGCATGGCGTCGCGCAGCTTGGCATCGAGCGCCGACAGGGGCTCATCGAGCAGCAGAACGCGGGGCTTTTTGACCAGCGCGCGGGCCAGCGCCACGCGCTGCCGCTGACCGCCCGACATCTGGTCGGGCTTACGCTCGCCGAAGCCACCGAGCTTGACCAGCTCCAGCGCTTCCTCGGCACGCTGACGGCGCTCAGCGAGCGGTACGCCGTCCATCTTCAGGCCATAGGCGACGTTATCGAGCACGCTCATGTGCGGGAAGACGGCGTAGGACTGAAACACCATGTTCACCGGGCGCTTGTTCGGCGGTGTGGTCGAAACGTCCTTGCCGTCGATCAGGATACGGCCCTCAGACGGCATCTCAAACCCGGCCAGCATACGCAACAGCGTGGTCTTGCCGCAGCCCGACGGACCGAGCAGGGAGAAAAATTCGCCCTCCTTGATGTCAAGCGACACATTGTCCACGGCGGTATTCTTGCCAAAGCGCTTGGAGACGTTCTCGAAGCTGATGATGGTCTTCTCTTCGGACATCAGTATGTCTCCGTCACTTCTTTTCGGGGCCGTGGCCGGCGGTCAGGGCGCTGGTCCCCTGGAATTTCAAGGCGAGGAAGGTGAGCAGGACCGTCACCACGATCAGTATGGTTGAGGCGGCGTTGACCTCAGGCGTCACCGAGAAGCGCACCATCGAATAGATCTTCACCGGGAAGGTCACAGTGTCGGGTCCGGAGGTGAAGAAGGTGATGACGAAATCATCAAGCGACAGGGTGAAGGCCAGAAGGGCGCCGGCGATCAGCGACGGCTGGATATGCGGCACCAGCACGTCCATCAGGGTGCGCCATTCGCTGGCCCCCAGATCCTTGGCGGCCTCCTCAAGCTCACGGTTGAACGAGGCGAGACGTGCGCGCACCACCACCGCCACGAAGGGGAAGCTGAACGAGACGTGGGCGATGATGATGGCCCCCAGATTGAGCGGCCACGGCAAACCCTGCGGCCAGGGGAAGATTTTGGCGAAGAAGACCAGCATACCGACGCCCATGCAGATTTCCGGCACCACGATGGGGATGGCCATGCCCGCGTCGAAGGCCGTGCGGCCGGCAAAACGGAACCGCCACAGGGCAATCGCCGCCATGGCCCCCACGATCACCGAAATAACGGTCGAGAACAGCGCGATGACGATGGAGTTGGTAAAGGCCTCGATCAAACTCGAATTGGTCAGAGCCTTGGCATAGTAGTTCAGCGTGAAGCCTTGCCATACGACGTTACGCTTTGAGTCATTGAAAGAGAACACCATCAGCGAGATCAGCGGCGCGTACAGGAAGACGGTCACCGCGATCAGCCAGGCCTGAATGGGCCAGCGGCGCATATAGTCCAGGGGACCGGGACGCTCCTTCACAGGACGCTCTTTTTCCACCGGCGTGGCCCTGACGGAAGCTGAGTCGCTCATGCCATCCCCCGCTTCTTCGCCGAGCTGTCGAGCAGGCCCTGAATGGCGATACCGATAAAGGTCAGATAGACCAGAATGAAGCACAGGGCCGCGCCAAACGGCCAGTTATTGGCGCGCTTGAACTGGCTTTCGATCACGTTGGCGATCATCTGCGAGTCCGTGCCGCCCAGAAGGTCGGGCGTCAGATAGGCTCCCAGCGCCGGGATAAAGGTGATTAGCACGCCCGACGCTATCCCCGCCCCGGCCAGCGGGATGACGATGGAGAACATGGTGCGGATATGACCGGCCCCCAGATCAAGCGAGGCTTCCAGCAGTGAACGGTCCAGCCGGTCGAGCGTCGAGTAGAGCGGCAGGATCATGAACGGCAGATGCACATAGACCAGACCCAGCACCACGGCGAAGTTATTATAGAGCAACTCCAGCGGCTGAAACGTGCCCAGCGGCTGAAGCCCGATCAGGGTCATCAGGCCCGACGCATTCTCCCACAGAAACCGATAGGTCTGATTGACATAGCCCTCGCTGCGCAGGACCGCGATCAGGGCGTAGGTGCGGATCAGCAGATTGGTCCAGAAGGGCAGCATGACCAGCAGTAAAAGCCACGGCTTCCACTTGTCGGGCGAAAAGGTGATGGCCAGCGCCACCGGAAAGCCGATCACCACACAGAGGAAGGTGGTCAGGGCCGCCACCCACAGGGACTTGACGAAGATGCCGAGGTAGAGCGGCTCCAACGCCTTGGCGTAGTTGCTCCACGTCCCCGTGAAGGCAATGTCGATCAGGCCGCGGTTTTCACCGAAGCTGTAGAGCCAGACGATCCCCAGCGGCACGAAGAAGAAGAAGACCAGCCAGATGAGCGGTGCGCTCATCAGGGCGGCAAAAAGTCCCTTGGCCTGACGCCAGCTCTGTTCCATAGGCAGTCCCCTTTGCACACACAAAAGCCGAACCGCCGCAGATGCGGGCACCTGCGGCGGTTATGGGTATCAGGCGGCCTTGATCTTGGTCATGGCGTCTTCATAAACTTGCGCCTTGGACGCGTCGAAGGCCGCGTATTCGCAGCGCGCCAGTTCTTCGGCTGTCGGGAAGATGATGGGGTTGTTCTTGTAGCTGTCCGGCATCAGCGCCTTGGCGGCGGCATTGGTCGTCGGATAGAGGATGGTCTCAAAAATGTGCTTCGAGGCCTGCGCATCCATCATGTAGTTGATGAACTTGTGCGCATTGTCCGGACGCGCCGAATCCTTGGGGATGCACCAGTTGTCCGAATTGAGCTGCGAGCCTTCCTTGGGGATGATGAAGTCGATATCGTCGTCCTCGGTCTTCACCTGAGCGATGTCGCCATTGTATTCGAGGACCAGATCGACCTCCTTCGACAACAGCATGTCCTGACCATTGTCTTCGTGGAAGGCCTTGATATTGGGCTTCTGCTTGATCAGCATGGCGGTGACCTTGTCGATGGTCGCCTGATCGAGGCCGTTGACCGAGTGGCCGAGATATTTGGCTCCCAGGCGGATCATATCGCCCGCCTCAGACAATACGGCGATCTTGCCCTTGAACTGGTCGGAATCGAACAGATACTTCCACGAATCCGGCTTGAAGCCCGCCGGCATTTTCGACTTGCGATAGCCGATACCCAGCACCAGCCAGGTATAGGGGGCCGACCATTTGCGGCCCGGATCATAGGGCACATCCATGAAGGCCGGGTCGATATTCTTTAGGTTGGGCAGCTTGGTGTGATCGAGCGGCAGCAGCAGATCGGCCTGCGACAGACGCTCCACGAAGTCGTTGGACGGGACGATAACATCGAAGCCGGAATTACCGGTCTTCATCTTGGCAAACAACTCGTCATTGGTGGCAAAGATCGACATGTTGACGTCGATACCGGCGGCCTTCTTGAAGTCGGCCAGCGTATGGGTGCCGATATAGGTGTCCCAGTTGTAGAAGTTCAGCTTGTTGCCTTCGCCGCCAGAGGTGCTGGCCCCCTGCGAACAGGCCGACAGGCCGCCGAAACTGATGCCCACCGCCGCGGCCCCAAGACCTTGCAGCAAGGAACGACGCGATGCCCCAAAACTTTTCATATGGCGCGATGAACTCATGTCCGGTCTCCTTCGGTTTCGGCCCGTCGGTGCAGGACGGGGCGGGGTGCGTAAACCTCAGTGCGAAGACCTATCCAGCCCCGCCTGAATATGAAGATAAGTTAACAGAATACGGGATTGGGTTTCTGTCAACCGGCAACTGTGATCACGTTCGCAAATGCGTCATATTTCTTGCCGCCCGCACGTCTCAGGCGTTTCTTAAGTACCAGTCGTAGTCCAGTTCGGTGATTTCCTCGAAGAAACGCGCCTGTTCGGTCTTTTTGACCTTCACATACATGTCGATGAAACGTTCCCCCAGATAGTCGCGCAGCACCTGAGACCGGTCGAGATAATCGACCGCGGCAAACCAGTTGGTAGGCAGCGTCGCGCCGGTTTCGGCGGCCACCGCATAGCCATTGCCGACCACGGCGGGGCCGGGGTCGATCTTCTGCGTCAGGCCGTGGTGGGCGCAGGCCAGGATGGCTGCCAGCACCAGATAGGGGTTGCCATCGGCCCCGGCGACGCGGTGTTCGACGTGGCGCGTATGTGCGGGACCAGCGGTGACGCGCAAAGACACGGTGCGGTTATTGACACCCCAGGTCAGCCCTACCGGGGCGTAGGAATTGGCCTTGAAGCGCTTATAGCTGTTGGCCCCCGGCGCAAGGATACCCATGCAGTCGGCCAGATGATCCTTCATGCCGCCGATCATGTGCTTGAGCAGGGGCGAGCCTTCCGGATGGGCGTCGGCACAGAGGTTTTTGCCGTCCTTATCCGCCACCGAGACGTGGACGTGGAAGCCGGAGCCTGCGCGATCGGCCCACGGCTTGGCCATAAAGGTCGCTTCGATGCCGAGGCTGAGCGCCACACCCTTGGCCATGCGCTTATAGAGCACGGCATCGTCGGCGGCGCGCAGCGCGTCCGGCTTGTGCTTCAGGGTCAGTTCGACCTGACCGGGGGCAAATTCGGAAATCGCCCCTTCCAGCGGAATGTTCATCACATCCGCTGTCTCCCACAGGGTGCGGAAGAATTCACCGTGCGCTTCGACTTCGGGCAGGCCATAGACCTGAATCCCCTTGGGCGTCTGGCCCGTATTGAAGCCGGCGGCAGGCACCAACTCGCCGTTGTGTCCCCGCTCGATATCGACGAGGTAATATTCCAGCTCGCAGGCCACCACCGGCGTCAGGCCATCTGCCTTATAGCGGTCAAGTACCCGTTGCAGGACATGGCGCGGATCGAGGTCGTTGGGCGTGCCATCCAGTTCATAGAGCGAGAGCATCACCTGCCCCACATCGTCCCCCAGCCACGGCGCGGGCGTCAGCGTGCCCGGCACCGGTCGCGCCACGCGATCGGCGTCGCCGTCTTCCCAGACGAGACCCGTCTCTTCGCAATCTGCCCCCAGCGTATCGACCACCAGAATCGAACCTGGCAGGAAGCGGCCGTATTCGTAGATGGGCAACAACTCATGACGGCGCAGACGCTTGCCGCGCGGCACCCCGGTCATCGAGGTGAACAGGATCTCGAAGTAGTTGATATGCGGGTGGGCCTCCAGAAAGGCCTTAGCTTCATCAACGGTGGCGACCATGGGGTGTGGCGGTAAAGACATGTTCGATCCTTCGTGCTCCCCCAGCGGGCTGGAGGAGGTGGCATTTGCGCAGCAAATGACGGAGGGGGGCTACTGGCTTGACATACGGGTCAGAAGCCCCCTCACCTCCACATCTGGCTTGCCTGCGGCAATCTCGTGCGGTCCCAGCAAGCTGGGGAGGTCGGTTTAAAAACGCGTGTACTCAGTGATAAACCCTTCCACCGCCGCCACGAGGCGGTCAATGGCCTCCGGTGGGGTTTTGGGCGAAATCAGCATCATATTATGGAAGGGCGCGATCAGCACCCCGCGATTGATCAGATAGAGGTGCAGGGCCTCCAGCAGGTGCGGGTCCAGAGCGCGGCGCATTTCGGCAGCGTTTTGCGGTTCAGGCGCGGCAAAGACCAGCTCGGCCCGCGCGCCCACATGCACCACCGACCACGGCACCTGATGCTGCGCAATCACAGCCCGCAGTTTGGCCACAAGGCTTTCGGCCCCGGCCTGCATCCAGGCATAGGCGTCCGGGGTCATGACCTCGCTCAGCATGGCCTTCATGCCCGCGATAGCCAGCGCGTTGCCGGACAAGGTGGTGCCTATGCCGGACGAACCCGGCCCGATGGCGGCCTGAGCGGCGTCCATGCGCGCGGCGACCTCGGCCGTCACGCCCCACACGGCGGCCGGCACGCCTCCGGCAATGGCCTTGCCTACGGTCAGGACGTCGGCGCGCAGACCGTGTTCGCGCACATAGCCGCCAAAGCCCGACGACAGGGTATGCGTCTCATCGTAAACCAGCAGCGTGCCCGTCTCGTCACACAGGGTGCGCAGGCGCTCATGATAGCCCTCAATCGGCAGGATCATGCCGCAATTGGTCATGACGGGTTCGAGCATGACGGCGGCGATCTCACCGGTGCGCAACGCCGCTTCCAGCGCCGCCAGGTCGTTAAACGGCACGACGACGCTGTGCTGCGTCAGGTCGGCGACCTGCCCGATCAGACCGGTTTTATGAACAACCTGCCCGTCCTTCAGCACCACAAAGGCGTCATCGACCATGCCGTGATAGGCCCCGTCGATAAACAGGATTTTGGCGCGACGAGTGATGGCCCGCGCCCAGCGGATGACGGCGCGATTTGCGTCCGATGCTGTCGTCGCGCACTGCCACACCGGCAGGCCGAAACGATCTTTCAGAAGCTGCCCCACCTCAAGGCTGGAGCGGGTCGGCAGCATGAAGCCCACCCCCTGCCCGGCCTGCGCGGCGATGGCGCGTTGCAGTTCCTCGCGCCCATGGCCGAACATGGACGGGGTGTCGCCCAGACAGAAGTCGTCATAGGCGTGGCCGTCGACGTCCCACAGGGTGGCGTCCTTTGCCCGCTCAGCATAGAGCGGCACGGGCGAGGCCCAGTCGTGCATCCAGTGCATCGGCACGCCGCCGCGCCACACGCCCTTGGCCGCTTCGGCCAGAGCGACCGTTTTCGGATGGGTCGCGGTGAACAGGCGCTTTTGTTCGGCGAGGCAGTCAGACAGAGACGTCAACCCAGCCCCCCGAAGCTGATGAACTTGGTCTCCAGAAATTCCTCAAGGCCTTCGACCGCGCCTTCACGGCCCAGACCCGATTCCTTGACCCCGCCAAAGGGCGCGACCTCGGTGGACATGACTCCGTCATTGAGGCCGACCATGCCCGCCTCAATGGCCCGCGTGACGCGCCAGCCGCGCTTGATGTCCGTCGTGAAAGCATAGGCCGCCAGACCGAACGGCGTGTCGTTGGCCAGAGCGATGCCTTCGTCTTCGGTGTCGAACGGATAGAGCGCCGCCACCGGGCCGAAGATTTCCTCATCGAACATGCGGGCCTCACGCGGCACGTGGGTCAGGATGGTCGCCGGGAAGTACAACGGCCCCTGAGTCTCATCGACCTTACCGCCCAGCACGACCTTAGCGCCCTTCGCCACCGCGTCGTCAACCAGTTGCGTCACCTTGGTCGCCGCCTTCTGATTGATCAGCGGCCCAAGGCCTGTGCCCTCTTCCCAGCCCGGCCCGAGTTGCAGACGTTTGGCTTCGGCGGTCAGACGTTCGACAAAGGCGTCATAGATGCCGCGCTGCACGAAGATGCGGTTGGCGCAGACGCAGGTTTGCCCCGAATTGCGGAACTTCGACAGGGCCGTCGCCGGGACCGCGATATCGAGGTCGGCGTCGTCAAACACCACCACCGGCGCATTGCCGCCCAGCTCCAGCGAGATCTTCTTGATGGTAGAGGCGCACTGTTCATAGAGCTTCTTGCCGACCGGCGTGGACCCCGTGAAGGAGAACTTTTTGATGCGCGGATCGGTGGTCAGGACCTGCCCCACCTCGGCGCCGCTAGCCGCCGTCACAATGTGGATCAGGCCTTCGGGCACCCCGGCCCTGTCGGCCAGTTGCTTCAGCGCCAGCGCGCTCAGCGGCGTGTCTTCGGCGGGTTTCAGCACCGCGGCGCACCCGGCGGCCAGCGCCGGCCCCAGCTTGCGCGTAATCATCGACAGGGGGAAGTTCCACGGGGTCACGGCGCCGACCACGCCAACCGGCTGCCGGATCGTCAGCAATTGTTTGCCCGTCACCGGGGCCGGGATGGTGCGGCCATAGGCGCGCTTGCCCTCTTCGGCGAACCATTCGATGAAGGCCGCCGCATAGGCCACTTCGCCGCGCGCTTCTTTGATCGCCCGACCCTGTTCCAGCGACACCAGAAGGCCCAGCGCCTCCTGATTCTGCATCAGCAGATCGTGCCATTTTTCCAGAATCTTGGCACGTTCCTTGGCGGTCTTGGCGGCCCATTCGGACATGGCGGCCTGAGCGGCGGCGATGGCGGCCTCGGTCTCTTTCGCCCCCATATCGCGCACATAGGCCAGCACCTCGCCGGTCGAAGGGTTGTAGGAGGCAAACGCCTTATAGGCGGGCGGCGTCTGGCTGATGGCGTCGCCGAGGATGTCGAGAATGGCGGGGGTGAGTTTCATGGCTTTATACCGTATAGCTGATCGAGACGGACTTCAGATCGGCATACTTATATAGGGCGTGCAGGCTGCGATCGCGACCAAAGCCCGACTGTTTAAAGCCGCCGAAGGGCAGCGTAATGTCGCAGGCGTCCCAGCCATTGACCCAGACCAGCCCGGCCTTGAGCTGTTTCGCCGCCCGCATGGCGCGCCCGACATCCGCCGTCCACACCCCGGCGGCCAGCCCATAGACGGTATCGTTGGCCAGTCGCAAGGCCTCGGCTTCGCCCTCAAAGGTCAGGACCGACAGGACCGGCCCGAACACCTCTTCGCGGGCCAGCACATTGTCCGGCGTGATGCCGTCAATCAGCGTCGGCTCGACATAGAAGCCGCCGGTGTCGCGCCTGACCCGGCCGCCACCCAGCCGCAGCGTGCCGCCCCCCGCCTGCCCCTTGGCGATATAGTCGAGCGCCGTGTTCATCTGACGCTCGGAAATCATCGCCCCGAAGGCGGTTTGCGGATCGAAAGGATCGCCGACCGTGATGGTCTTGGCCACCGCGATCACCTTTTCAAGGAAGGCGTCCTTGATAGAGGCTTCGACGAATAGACGCGAGGCCGCCGTGCACACCTGACCCTGATTGTAGAAGACGCCCCAGGCGGCGTTCTGGGCTGCCGCTTCAAGGTCGGGGCAGTCGGCAAAGACGATCTGAGGCGACTTACCCCCTAATTCCAGCGAGACGCGCTTTAGGTTCGACTCGGCCGACGCCTTCATCAGTTGCCGCCCCACCGGGCCCGACCCGGTAAAGGCGATCATATCGACCTCCATATGGCGGGCCAGCGCGTCCCCGGCCTCATGGCCGAAGCCGGTTACCACATTGAACACCCCGGCGGGCAGTCCGGCCTCGATGGCCAGCGCCGCCACATAGAGCGCCGTCAGGGACGACAGCTCGGCGGGTTTGAGCACCACCGAATTGCCCATGGCCAGCGCCGGGGCGACCTTCCACATGGCCATGTGCAGCGGGAAGTTCCACGGCACAATGGCCCCGATCACCCCCAGCGGCTCGTGTTCGGCATAGGAGAAACGGCCCTGCGGGGCGGGTGCCACCTCGCCATAGATCTTGTCGAGCGCCTCGGCGTAGTAACGCACGCTGTTGATGGCCAGAGGGATATCGACGGCGCGCGCATCGCGGATCGGCTTGCCCGTATCAAGACATTCGAGCAGGGCCAGAGTCTCCGCGTGCGCCGTCATCAGATCGGCCAGGGCGTGCAGCACCTTTTTCTTGGCCTTTGGGGCAAGGTGGTGCCAGCGCCCGTCTTCAAAGGCCTGACGCGCCGCGCGCACCGCCGCATCAACATCGGCGGCGTCACAGGCGGGCAGCCGGTTGATAAGGCTATGGTCGCGCGGAGTATGATTATCGAAGGTGCGACCGGACGCCGCCGCCGTCCATTGCCCGTCGAGAAAGGCCTTGTCGGGCTTGTACACGACTTTCAGGGCTTCAAGCACCCCGGACAGGTCGGCAGCAGACGTGGCAATCGGCGCGGGCAGCATGGCAAAACCTCCGGCAATTTGTGATCACAAATGGAACATGGCGCAAACGCAGTCGTCAAGCCTTAATCTCCCGCCTGCGGCGCAGCCGTGGGAGGGGGACCATCCGCGAAGCGCAGGGACAGCGGATGTTGGGAGCCGGTGACTCGGAGACGTCAACAGCCGCGTCCCTTGTCACCTTCGCTGGTCTTGCCCCCATGCCGTCGGCACAGGGAGAAGAAAAGGTTTACCTCTTCAACGCCTCCAGCATCAGCTCCATGCCCTCGTGCACGTCGTCCGACATATGCTGACGCACGGCCGCGGCATCGCCGGATTCAAAGGCGCGGATCAGTTCCTGATGGTGGTCCTGCGGCAGTTGCACGGTCCCTAGCCGCCCGAAGACCACACGCATGAACGGCCCCGATTGCAGCCACAGCGTCTTGGCCATATCGAGAAACAGATCCGCCTGCGCCAGCCTGTAGATGCGGAAATGAAAGGCGTGGTTGGCCTGCATATAGCCATCGACATCGCCCTTGGTCAGCGCCGCCATCAGGCGCTGATCGTCGGCTTTCAGCTCGGCAATCGTGTCCCTCGTCATCGCCGCCACGGCGCGGAAGGCCAGTTCCGGCTCAACCCACTGGCGCGCCATCATCAACTGTTTCAGGCGGTCTTCGGATAGGGAGGGCACACGCAGGCGCTTATTCGATGGCTGAAGCTCAAGCGCCTTCTGCGCGATCAGGCGGCGCACCGCCTCACGCACCGGCATGGGGCTAACGCCCAGCCCGCTGGCCAGGGTGCGCAAACTGACCGACTTCCCCGGCGGAATCTGCCCCTGAATCAGCAGGGTGGCCAGCGCCTCATAGACCTGATCATGGACAGAGGCGTCCTCGTCACGCCCATCGAACCCACCGCTTAGGGCGTTGGGCGTAAAGACGTTCAGCGCCGGAAAGGTCATAGAGACGGCCTCGAAAATGTGATCACAAAACAGCGGACGAGCGCACAAAAGGACTGGCAGAGCTGTGTATAGCCTGTAAGCTGTGGACGGACAATTGAAATGCCTGTTGTTTAAGGGAGACCCGGCCATGGACTCGTCTGATCATTTCCCCTCACCCGACGCGCTAAGTTCGTTCTGGATGCCCTTCACGCCCAACCGGGCCTTCAAATCCGGGCGGCACAAACTGCTGGTCGAAGCCGACGGCATGTATTACCGCAGCCACGACGGCCGCGAGATTCTGGACTCCACGGCAGGCCTTTGGTGCTCTAATGCCGGGCATAATCGTCCCAAAATCACGGCGGCCATTCAAAAGCAGGCGGCGGTGCTGGACTTCGCACCGACCTTCAACATCGCTCATCCGCTGGCGTTTGAATTTACCCACAAACTCAGCCACATCCTGCCCTACGACCTGAAAAAGGTCTTTCTGACCAATTCCGGTTCGGAGGCCGCCGATACGGCGCTGAAGATCGCCCTCGCCTATCATCGGATGCGCGGCAATGGTGCCAAGACGCGCCTGATCGGGCGTGAGCGCGCCTATCACGGCACGGGTTTTGGCGGCATCAGCGTCGGCGGCATCGTCAAGAACCGCATGCACTTCGGCACGCTGCTGACCGGGGTCGATCATCTGCCGCACACCCACTTGCCGCAGAATGTTTTTTCCAAAGGCGAGCCGGAACATGGGGCCGATCTGGCTGACGCGCTGGAACGGCTGGTGACGCTGCACGACGCCTCGACCATCGCCGCCGTGATTGTTGAGCCGGTGGCCGGTTCGACCGGCGTGCTGATCCCGCCGAAGGGCTATCTGAAACGGCTGCGCGAGATTTGCGACAAGCACGATATTTTGCTGATCTTTGACGAGGTGATTACCGGTTTCGGGCGGCTGGGGACGCCGTTTGCGGCGGACTATTTCGACGTGCGCCCGGACCTGATCTGCATGGCCAAGGGCATCACCAATGCCACCGTGCCGATGGGGGCCGTCGGCGTGTCGAACCGCATCTACGACACCTTCATGCAGGCCTCGGAAACCCCGATCGAGCTGTTCCACGGCTATACCTATTCCGGTCACCCGCTGGCCTGCGCCGCCGGGATTGCCACGCTGGAAACCTATGAAGAGGAAGGCCTGTTCGCACGCGCCGCCGAAATATCCCCCTATTGGCAGGACGCCGTCCATTCGTTGCGCGACGCGAAGCACGTCATCGACATCCGTAATCTGGGCCTGATCGCCGGGATCGAGCTGACGCCGCGCGAAGGGGCCCCCACGGCCCGCGCGCTGGAGGTCTTCGACCGCTGTTTCGAGGCGGGTCTGCTGATCCGCGTCACCGGCGACATCATCGCCATGTCACCGCCGCTGATCATCGAAAAGGCGCACATCGACTGCATCGTCGAAACCCTGCGCCGCGTGCTGGATCAGACGGCTTAGAGCCTCGTGATTTACATGCGAGCACCTCCCCTGATTTCAGGGGAGGGTGGCGCGTAGCGCCGGGTGGGGTTAAAGCAGCGGCGTTAACCCCACCGTCTTTGACGCCTAGGCGGCGTCAAATCCACCTCCCCTGAAATCAGGGGAGGTGCTATAGCGAGGTGTTGTTTTTACCTAAAATAATACTTCTCTAAATCACCGACACGATCAGCGCGAACAGACTAAAGATCGCGCAGCCCAGCACATTGACCCATCGCCCACCCAGCCTGCGCACGGTTGGCGCAAAGCGCGCGACCAGCAGGATCAGCACCAGCCAGATGGCCCACAGACCCTCCGGCTTACCCTCACCATTGAGGATCATCCCGCCCCACAGAAACAGGACCGACAGCAACCAGTAAAGCGGTGCGCAGATGACACCCGTCATGTGCCACAGGGCGGCGATCAGTGTTTTCATCAATGAGCCTCTGCTTTTACGGAATTCTTACGGAATCGCGCGGATATCCTTGCCTGAAATTTTGTATTCGCGCGCATTTGATTCCGAAAACCGTTTCACACTTTTCGGAATGCGCTCTAGCCTGTCAAACGGCCATAGTGTGCCGCACAATCGATCTGTTCAATTTCAAGGGGCGCGTCATGTTTAATCTGTCGGAACAGCTATCTGAGCTGCGGACCACCCTGATCGTCGTCGTCCTGATGGTCGCCGCAGCCATTATCGGTCTCGCCTGGGCCAGTATCGGCCTGTTCAACGCCCTGCAAATCTGGCTGGGGCCGATCTGGGGGCCGGTGGCGCTGGGCGGCGCGATGATCCTGCCGCTGATCTTGTATGTACTGGTCAAGCAGGCCGGCAAGCGCCGCCGCGAGGAACAGCAGGCCCTGCTCCGGGCCCAGACTCAGGCGGCCCACGCGCAGTCATCCATCGTGCATATCCAGCGCATCCTAGATGCCCTCAAAGGCCGCTCGCCCGTACTGGCCAGCGCCGCCGCTGTGGTCGCCGGGCTTCTGGCCTCGCGCTTCCCGTCGCTGCTGGCCATCGTGTCCGAGCTGATCTCGGCCTGGGGCGAAGACATGCGTCGCCGCGCCGCCGAACGCGACGACGACTGAGGCTTCCCCTCACCCCTTCCCGCAGATTGACCTGACACTTAACATACTATAGGGGGGTATAGTATGGGACATTTGCACGCCAATAAGGACAACCTCACCGCCCGCGTGCGCCGCATCGCCGGGCAACTGACGGCCATTGAAAAAGCCATCGACGCCGGCGCGCCGTGCGCCAGTGTGCTGCAGCAGGCGGCCGCCGTGCGCGGCGCTGTCAACGGGCTGATGGACCAGCTGATCGAAGAGCATCTGCGCGAACACGTCGCGCGCCCGGACCTGAGCCCCGAAGCCCGCGCCAGCGGCACCGAGGAGCTGCTGGCCGTTATCCGCCGGTACGCCAAATGACGCACACCCCGCACGATCACGTCTATCTGAGCGCCGCCCACGACGCCAATACCCGCCGCACCCTGTGGGTCGTCGGCCTGACCGCCGTGACCATGGTGGGCGAAATCGTAGCCGGTTATCTGACCGGGTCGATGGCCCTGCTGGCCGACGGCTTTCACATGGCGACCCACGCCGGCGCGCTGACCGTGGCGGCGCTGGCCTATCTCTATGCGCGCAAGCACGCCCATGACCGCCGCTACAGCTTCGGGACGGGCAAGGTGGGCGATCTTGCCGGGTTTGCCTCGGCACTGGTGCTCGGCATGGTGTCGCTGGGTATCGCGTTTGAGTCGATCCTGCGCCTGTTTCAGCCGCAAGCCGTGGCCTTTACCGAAGCCACCCTCGTGGCGGTGATCGGCCTGATCATCAACCTGCTCAGCGCCCTGCTGCTGGGGCACGGACATGATCACGGACACGGGCATGACCATAGCCATCACCACGGGCACGCTCACCACCATCATCATAAACATGAACATGAGCATGAGCACGCGCACGGCTCTGCCGACAACAATCTGCGCGCCGCGTATGTGCACGTGCTGGCCGATGCCCTGACCTCCATTCTGGCCATAGCTGCTCTGCTGGCCGGGCGCTTTGTCGGGTGGTGGTGGCTTGATCCGCTGATGGGGGTGGTCGGCGCGGTCGTCATCGCGCGCTGGGCGTGGAGCCTTGTCAAGGACACGTCGGGCGTCCTGCTCGATCGCAGCGACGCGCAGCTTGAGGCCGAAATCCGTGAGTGTGTCGAAACCGACGGTACGACCCTTGCCGACCTGCACGTCTGGCGCATCGGCCCCGCCGCGTGGGCGGCTATCGTCAGCACAGAGGGTCCCGCCGACAGCGCCACCATCCGCACCCGCCTGACCCCTGTGCACGAGATACAGCACCTGACGGTGGAAACGCAGGCCTGAGGGGCTTGCCAGTCCCGGCAAAAGCCGATAACTACGCGTCCCTCACCCCGCCGCGATCCGTCGCAAAGCGTGCCCCTGTGGTGAAATGGTAGACGCGCCGGATTCAAAATCCGGTACCGAGAGGTGTGTCAGTTCGAGTCTGACCAGGGGCACCATTATTTAATGAAATAATGGTTTTTAGTTCGCGCTCAGGCGCAAAGCGCCTTGGCGCCGCGCAGGCTGCACTCCCGTCCATTAACCCCGTTTCTAAGTTCCTTCTTAAGCGATCAGGCACATTATCCACAGGCCGGGTATCGAACGCGCCGGTGACAGGTGGCGTAAGATGATCGCTTTTAATACCGCAGCGGCGGGGGCCCTGAATGCAACGCGGATGTTTGACCGCGCCGCGACGAAGGTGGCTCAGTCCGCCGGGAATGACACCACCGACCTGATCGGGGCCGTGGTCGATCAGTCTCAGGCCCGCACCGCCTTTTCAGCCAATCTGGCCGTGATGAAGACCGCCGAACAGATGACCGGCCGTTTGCTGGATATGAAAATCTAGAGCCTCATGCCGAAAAGTGGACGCCACCTTTCGGATCCACATGAGGCGTTAGAAAAACTTAGAGTCATTCGGCGGCTCAACTGAGCCGCCGAATGACTCTAAGAGCCTAGATCCTCTGCGAAGGGGATTGGCGAAGGGCTCCGTATAAGGGATATCTTTCCTCTAACGGACGGTTACTCCCAATGACAAAGACCCCGCTTCTGATCGCCTGCGCCCTGTTCGCTCTGCCCATGACCGCTCTGGCTCAGACCGACGGCCAAACCCCACCGCCGGGCGGCTGGGGCAATGGCGGCCCCGGCCCGCGCATGACCCCCGATGAGCGCTTCGCCAAAATGGACGTCAATAAGGACGGCTTTATCACCCGCGACGAGTTCAAGGGTCGCCGCCCCGAAATGTTCGACATGATGGACGCCAACAAGGACGGTAAGCTGACCAAGGACGAAATGGTTGCCTTCATGAAGGCCCGGATGGAAAAGGGGCCGCGTAAGGAGGCCACCGCGTCTTCGTCCGCACCGGGAGGGAACTGAGCCCATGCGCCCCATAGCCCTCAGCCTGATGGCCGCCGGCCTGATGATGGCAGCCACTCCGGTATTCGCTCAGGCCACCCTGTGGCAGGAACGCATGCAGGAACACCGCAAGCGCGCCGACGAAATGCGTGAGAAGTTCGAGGAGCGTCTGTTCAAACGCGCCGACAGCAATCAGGACAACTTCATCTCACGCGAAGAGTTCCTGAAACAGGCCAATGAGCGTTTTGACCGCCTCGACGTCAATAAGGACGGCAAGCTGTCGCGCGAAGAAGTCCGCGCCGAACTAAAAGGCCCCAAGCGCCCGCCGGAGCCCAAGGACAAGTGATGCGCGATACGGTCGGTGATGCGCAGCTTATGCGGCTGACGGCGGAAGGCGATGCCGCCGCCTTCCGTCAGCTCGTGGCGCGTCACCTGCCGCGTGCGCACGCCGTGGCCTATCGCGTCCTGCTCAACCGGGAGGACGCCGAAGACGCCGTGCAGGCGGCCTTCACCAAGGTGTGGGCCCATGCCGGGCGTTATGAGCCGGAGCGCTCGGCCTTTTCGACCTGGCTGTACACAATTGTGACCCGCGCCTGCCTCGATCGGGCGCGGCGTTTCAAGCCCAAAACCCAGTCTATCGACGACTGGGCCGAGGCGCTGAGCGATGGCGACCCGGACGCCGAGACGCAACTGTCGCAACAGCAGGCCGCCGGGGCCGTGCGCGCCGCCGTGGCGCAACTGCCGCTCAATCAGCGTATGGCCGTGGCGCTGTGCTATTTCGAAGGCTTCAGCAATGCCGAGGCCGCCCAGAGCCTCAATATGAGCGTCAAGGCGGTGGAATCGCTGCTCGTGCGGGCAAGACGGCAGTTGAAGAGTGTGTTAGGAGTAAAGGATGACTGAGTTCGAGCGCACATTGCAGCAGTGGAAGACCCCGCAACCGGCGACGGGATTGTCCGACCGCATCGCGCGTGAGGCCATGCGCCAGCCGCAGGGCTTTGCCTGGCGCGAAGTGGCGCAGCGCAGCCTGACCGAATGGCGCTATGGTCTGGTCTATAAGGCCGCCGCTCTGGCCGCCTGTGTCGTCATCGGCGTTGGCGTGTCGGTCAGCCTGAACCCGCCCGCCGCTCATGAGGCCGATCTCGACGAACTGGCCTTTATTGTCGGTATCTGAGCCGCGCTATAATTCTGCCGCTTATTGGCGTTAGGATGTCACCTTGAACCGGAGGTGACCTCATGCGTAAGACCCTGATCTGGCTGATCCCCGCCCTGAGCCTGTCGGCCCTGCCCGCTGCGGCCGAAACCGTTGCGCCGCCTAAGACCGCCGCCGAAAAACAGGCCCTGCGCAGCCGGCTTGAGGCCGAAGTCGATAGGCAGTTCCGCAAGACCGACAGCAACAGGGACGGCAAGATTTCGCGCGCCGAACTGACAGCGGTCAGCCCCAAAAATGCCGCCTATTTCGATCTGGTCGATACGAACCGTGACGGCACCCTCAGCCGCGAAGAACTGAGCGCCGTGGCCAGCCTGATGTTCGAAAACTGGGTGACGAAGAACGGTTAGACCGCCTTTACCGTGCGGATCGAGAACTGCGACACCAGCTTGGACACGCCCGGCATGGTCGAAAGCACGTCGCGGTGCACGTCCTCATAGGACAGGCTTTCGCGCAACACGATTTTCAGCAGGTAGTCCGCCTCACCCGACATCAGGTGGCATTCTTCGACGGCAGCGATCTGCACCACCGCCTTTTCAAACTTTTCGAAGGTTTCGCGGCGCTGGTCCTGAAGTGTTACGTGCACGAAGACCATGCCCTGCTTGCCATGCACGCTTTCGGCGATGACCGCGCGGTAGCCGGTGATGATGCCGCGCTGTTCCAGCAGCTTGACGCGACGGTGCGCTGCCGACGGGCTTAGACCCACCTTTTCCCCCAGTTCCGCCGCCGTGGCCCGCGCGTCATTGCGCAAAACCTTGATCAGCTCGCGGTCAAAAGAATCGAGATCGGAAAATTTATCAGCGTTCGCCATGGAATTGAGAATATATCCCGCAAATCGGCAGCACAAGCCACATAATTGCAAGAAAATCCATCGAAATTCGTATCATTATCTACCACATAAGCGCACGCCGAAAAGTGGATCCCGGTTTTCGGGGTTTCGTGCGCGCCGAACTAAAACGTGATCACAAAAGTGACGGAGGAATCCCATGAAAATCAGCGTGCCGAAGGAAATCAAGAACCACGAATACCGCGTCGGGCTGACGCCGGGGAGCGTGGCCGAACTCACCCACCACGGGCATCAGGTGTTTGTCGAAACGCAGGCTGGGGCCGGCATCGGTTTCAGTGATGCCGACTATCAGGCCGCCGGAGCCACGATCGTGGATACCGCCGAAGCGACGTTTGCGGCGGGTGACCTGATCGTCAAGGTCAAGGAACCGCAACTGCACGAATGCGCCTGGCTGAAACCGCATCAGACTCTGTTCACCTATCTGCACCTCGCCGCCGACAAACCGCAGGCCGAGGCGCTGATGGCGTCAGGCGCCACCTGCATCGCCTACGAGACGGTGACCGAGACGCAGGGCGGCCTGCCGTTGCTGCGCCCCATGTCGGAAGTGGCGGGGCGTATTTCGGTGCATGTCGGGGCCAGCTATCTGCACAAGGCCTATGGCGGGCGCGGCGTGCTGATAGGCGGCGTGCCGGGCGTCGAACCGGCGAAGGTCGTCATCATCGGCGCGGGCGTTGCGGGTATCAACGCGGCGCAGATGGCCGCCGGGCTTCAGGCAGACGTGACCGTATTTGACGTCTCGGCGCACAAGCTGATCGAGATCGACCGCCTGTTCCACGGCCGCGTCAAGACCGCCTATTCGGCACGCGCCGCTCTGGCCGCGGCCGTGGCCGAGGCCGATCTGGTCATCGGCGCGGTGCTGATCCCCGGCGCGGCCGCCCCCAAGCTGGTGACGCGCGACATGCTCAAGACCATGAAGCCCGGCGCGGTGATGGTCGATATCGCCATTGATCAGGGCGGCTGCTTTGAAACCTCCCACCCGACCACGCATCAGGATCCGATCTTCCTCGTCGATGGTATTGTGCACTATTGCGTCGCCAACATGCCGGGGGCGGTGGCGCGCACCTCGACTCTGGCGCTCAATAACGCCACCCTGCCCTTCGTGATCAAGATGGCAAAGCTGGGCGTCGCCGAAGCGCTGAGCGCCGATGCGCACCTGAAGGCCGGGCTCAATGTCGCGGGCGGGCATATCCGCCACGCCGCCGTGGCCGAGGCGCTCAGCCTGCCGTTTGTTGCCTGATACCCAGGGTCATTGGAAATGACCCTGGGTATGCCTTTCAAGCCTGTCTCATGTCTTTGATACATATGAGACAGTCTCGGTTTTTCAACGGACGGATGCGGTCAGCATCTTCGGCCGTTGGCATGACAGGGTGCGGCGTCCTGCCGCACCTTCGGGCGGCTTTTTTCACCCGCAAAGTCTGGCAATCCGGCCCGCGCACCCTATCTACAGCTTACCAGTCGGTCAGACGTCCCCCCCCCCTGAACTGTCCGGCTGAAGATGGCGCTTGAGACTTCCCCCCTGGTCTCAAGCGCCTTATTTTTTGCCTTGTCTTCGCCTACCGCGGCCAGGGCGGCAGAGCATGGGTCATCAGGTGCCAAAGGTTATAACGCGCCGCCTGTGCCGGACGCGCATTGTTGCGGTCCGTCGGTTCGGGCAAGACCACGGCGGGCGAGGTCTTCATCGTCTGCCCCGGATAATAGTCCATGTGATCGAAATCACGGTCCACCGCCGGATCGAGCCACAGAAAGGTCGAGGGGATCTGATAATTGGCGACATTGGCCGGGCGCGGGCTGGCCCCTGTTCGCCCCAACGCGGCCGTGAGCGGTGCGTCGATCTCCCCAAAGGCCGTTGCCGCGAAATTACCGGGCGGATAGGCCAGCATCAGCACCTTGTCCGCGCGTGAGGCCAGTACGGAGATCCGTTCGGCCTTAACCTCCACGCCCTTATAGCGCTTGGCAAAGGCGTCGGCATTGACCGCCGGGGCCGTCAGACACACTTCGCGGAAGGGGCGCTTGACCGCCTTGAGGCACTCCAGTCCCACACGCGCCCCCAGACTGTGTGAGATGAAGTTCACCTCCGCCGCCGCACCGCAATGGGTATCGACAAATTCAGCCAGCCGCGTGCCCGCCGCCCTGGCATCCTTGTGCTCCCACATATAGTTGATGGGCGTGGCCGACTCGCCGGGCCACAGTACGCCGATCACCAGATAGCTTTCATTGAGGCTGAGGAACTGCCGCACCCCGGCCAGAGCGTTGAAACTATCCCGGAATCGCACATTGTAGCCGTGTGTCACAAAGACCAGCCGCCGGTTGGCCACATGGGCCGACAGAAGGGCCACATCTGGATAGGTCTGCACCCCGGCGGCGAAGGGCTCGATCACCTTCCCATCCGGTTTGCTGACGTAATGCAGCCGGGCGCTTTTCAGATCAGCCACCGTCGTTGTTCCCGGATCGGGGCCGCCGCGCACATCGAAAAACCACACGGCCTAACCCTTGTTCGTTACGGTTTTCAGGGCATCGCTGGCTGCCCGCAGGGCCGAGGTCAGGTCCTTGGCAATCGGGGCCAGAGGCACAGCCAGCAGGCCGAGAAGGGTCGCGCCCGCCCACACCACGCCGTCCGGCACCGTGGCGTCCGCATAAGCAAAGGCTGCGCCACAAACCAGCGCCAGCAGGATCGACACCCCCGCCGCCGATAACCGGGCCTTGGCGCGATAGTCATGGTCGGCCAGCTCAAACGCCGCCTCCAGCCGCGCCCGCACCAGCGCATCAAACCGCCCCAGTGCATCGAAGGCCTGTTGCGTTTTCACCGGATCAAAGAGAACAGGCGGCACCGCTGCCTCTACACCACCCGCCGGAGAGGGGGGCGGTGGCGGATTGCGGATCAGCGTGACGGCGTCTTTCAGGCTGCTGACATCGACGGCCCCTTCGCCTCTGGCCAGGGTCGCCCCCGCATTCAGCAGACGATCCAGAAGCGCCTGCGGGTTGTCGTCGTTCAGTCCCAGACGCACCATGGCGATGACCGTATTAATCTGCTGATCACGCGGCGTCCCGTTGAGCCAGTAACCCCGCAGCACCGGCTCCCATTGCGGCCCCAGCGCCACGCGCAGCGCCGGCTCCAGCGCCTCATAAACCGCCCGGATATGCCTGTAGCCGCAGGCCGACACGCCTCCATTGGGCAACAGACCGCGCGACGCATCGACCAGCGCCGAGGCGGCCGTGCCGACCGCGCCGGTGGCCAGGATCACGGCTCCGACATGCTCGATAAGCTGAGTAGCGACTGTGGAATCGGCCATGACATCCCCCGCTTGATAAATGCAACCTTAAGATGATAACCCCATTATAAATCGTCTGTAAAGCTTGCTTTGTGGTCTTATCCTTGTCACAGGCTCACACAGGGAGGACAGATAATGACCGATATTTTTGCGGCCACGCTCGACGATCTGCCGCGCGTACAGGCGCTGGCGCGCGACATCTGGCCGGAATGTTTTGCGGGCATCCTGCCGCCCGACCGCATCGGCCCGATGGTCGAGGCCATCTACGCGCTGGACACCCTGCGCGACGACATGCAGGTACGCGGCCATCGCTACTGGCTGGCGCAGGTCGATGGGCACGACGCCGGCTACGTCTCCGCCTATCAGGAGGGTGCGCGCCTGTGGCTGAAGAAGCTTTATCTGCGCCACACCTGCCGCGGCGAAGGCACGGGTAAGGCGCTGATCGCGACCGTCCTGAAGGCTTTTCCCGACGCCCGTGAACTGGCCCTCTATGTCAATGACGGTAATGCGCCGGCCATCGCCTTCTACCAGGCGCAGGGCTTTGAGATAGAGGCCACGGTCCCCGTGCGCATGGGGCCGTTCGACTTCACGGACCATGTTATGCGCAAGGCGCTCTGATCCGATCCGAACACGCCCTGAAATAATATTTCACATGCCGTGAATTTCATGGCACCTTGTCCACAGGCGTACATCGCCAGCATGGAGGAATGGACACAGGGAAGACCTAAAGGCGCCCTGTTCGGGTGGTACGACGCGAGCCGCTGCCCAGGAAACGGAGGTCACAGATGCCGAACCCCCCGAAAATCCGCCGCATTCGCACGGACGAGCTGTTTATCGTGCGCGATCTGGCCATGCTGATCTGGCCGCGCCTCTACCGCAACGTCGTCTCACCCGTGCAGATGGACGCCATTATCAGCGCTCTTTTCGATCTAGACACGCTGGAAGAAGATATGGACGACCGCGGCCATATCTATTGGGTCGCCGAAGTCAACGGCAAGCCCGTGGGTTTCCTGTCCGCCGCTGCCGAAGCCGATCACGTCAGCGTCCATAAGGTCTATGTCCTCGAGGACTACCGCGGCTGCGGCATCGGTAAGGCCCTGATGCAGGCCGCCCTCGGCCATTTCGAAGACACCCGCACCCTGTCACTGATCGTCCCCAAGGACCACGACCACGGTATCGGCTTTTCGCTGAAGTCCGGCTTCACCTTCGATCACGAAGAACCCACCCGCGTCGGCGGCTATGACCTGACCAACTACGTCATGCGCAAAAGCCTTGATACCGCGGTAACATCGTAGGGTCAGAATTCTGGATTTCAGATTCCGGGGTTCAGGTTCTGGGGCCAACTGGCCCCAAACCCCGCAACGCCCCCTTTATACTTCCCTGCCTTTGGCGGGGAGGGGGACCGTGCCGGCAGGGCGGGGTGGTAGGGTGTCTTCCTTCAATAATGCCAGCAGTTCCCAAAAAAATAGCGCTAAGAGCCCGCCCGCGTCAGCGCCTCCAGCGACGGCCCGCCCAGCCAAGCCTTCCAAACGAAGACCAGCGCCCCGTGCAGCAGCACCGCCGGCCATAACGACCCGGTACGCCAGCGCATCAGCGCGCACCCCAGCCCGATCAGCCAGGCATTGAGCAAAAAGGCCGGCTGCAAAAAGAAGCCCGCGCCCGGCAACAACACCAACGCCTCAAACACGTGCCACAGTACGAAGATCAGCGTGGCCATGCCGATCCACAGGACGGGCCGCCTCGTCTCCGCCTGCGCCGGGATCATCAGACCGCGAAAAGCCAGTTCTTCGCTGAATGCCGGAACCAGCATCACACTGAACCACAACCCCAGTAAACCCGCCTGAGGCGACGCGACCCGTAATATACCGCTGCCGAAGCCGATCACCGCCACGGTCAGCGTCACCGCCGCCGACACCCCCGCGCACCACGCCCAGTCCTTCGGCGACGGCCAGACGATCAGGCTGCGCCCGGCGCCCGTTACCCGCTCGCGGATCAGGCGCAAAGGCGTCATTTGTTCGCCTCGGCCTCCTGCGCCGCCTTGTGCACGGCCAGTAGCGCCTTGCCCTTGCTCTTATCGGCCCCGGTCATCTGCCCCTCCAGTGCCTTGAGCTTCTCTTTCGCCTCTTCATTCTTTTTCTCGGCCGACAGGCTGTACCACGCGAAGGCGCTGCCGCGATCCTGCGCCATACCCATGGCGTTTTCTGCCATAATCCCCAGTTGCAGCATGGCCGATCCATGCCCCTTCAACGCCGCCTTTTCAAACCAGCTTTTGGCATCCGAATAAGAGGTCTTTACCGACAACCCTTTGAGGAACATGTAGCCGACATAGTACTGCGCATTGCTATCGTCCTGATCCGCCGCCTTGCGGAACCACTTATAGGCCTGATCATTATCGGCTTCGAGGAACTCGCCGGCAAAGTACATGTAACCAAGGCTGTATTGCGCCTGCGCATTGTCCTGCATGGCCGAGAGGCCGAACCATTTGAAGGCCTCGGCCAGGTCCGGTTCGACGTCCTTACCGTAATAATAGACGTCACCCAGTTCGTACTGCGCGTTGTCATCGCCCAATTTCGCTGCCTTGATCAGCCATTCCCGGCTTTTGGCCGCGTGCTTGCTCAGGCCTCCGCGTCCCTCATCGTAAAAGACAAAAACCTTATAGGCCGCGCCGGCCTGATCCTTGGCGGCCGCCTGCTGATACCATTTCAGCGCCTCGGCATCGCTCTTGTCGCGGCCTTCGCCATATTCGTACATGATCCCCAGATCGTACATGGCGTCGGCGTCACCCTTGTCCGCCGCCGTGCGATAATGCTCATAGGCGGCCGCGAAATCGACCTTTTCACCATGCAGGCCCAGCACCGCAATATTGCCCAGTTGCGCGTGCGCCCCGGCATGACCCTGCGCGGCGGCCTTTTTATACCATTCGATGGCCTTGGCATTGTCTTCGGCGACGCCATAGCCGCCGTCGTAGTAGAAGGCGGTGCGGAACTGCGCTTCGGCCATCCCGGCCTCAGCGGCTTTTTGCGCCCATGTGAAGGCCTCGGTCCAGTTGCGCTCCACCCCCTTGCCCGTGAAATAGAGCAGGCCCAGCGCGTACATCGCCACCGGGTCACCCTTTTCGGCGGCGTCCTTTACGGTCTCAAACGGCTTATCGGAGAAGGCTGTCGGCGCGGGCTTATCAAAGGCCTGAGCGGCCAGCGCCGCATCGCCCACGAACAGGCCACCCGCAATCAACAGCGCGGAACAGAAGATTTTCAGAGACATAGGAGGCTCCCCCCGGAACGATAACACCTCTCCCTTGTGCCAAACCTGCGCCGGAAAATCCAGTCCGATCCGATTAGGGTCTCAGCTTAACAAAAGGTAACCTTGTCCCCCTTTTGCAAGCGCCCAATTTCGCCTATGTGTAGAGCCTACACACCGGGCTTTAAGGGAGCTACCCTCGTGATCAAGCTGAAGCGTATTCTGGGTCTGTTTGCCGTCGCGGCCGCCGCCGTAAGCCTGACGGCCTGCGACGTAAACCGCATCCCCACCCAGGAAGAAAACGCCAAACGTGCCTTCTCCGACGTGCAGGACGCCTATCAGCGCCGCAATGATCTGGTGCCGAACCTCGTCTCGACCGTGCAGGGCGCGGCTATTGCCGAACGCGGCACCCTGACCGAAGTGGTTGAGGCGCGCGCGAAGGCCACCAGCGTTACTGTCGATGCCTCGACCCTAACCGACCCGGCCAAGTTCCAGCAGTTCCAGCAGGCGCAAGACGGCATGTCTTCTGCGCTCGGCCGTCTGATGGTCGTGGTGGAACGTTATCCGGACCTCAAGAGCCAGCAGAACTTCACGACCCTGATGTCGCAGCTTGAAGGCGCGGAAAACCGCATCTCTATCGCGCGCCGCGATTTCAATGCCGCGGCCCAGACCTACAACACCACCCTGCGCTCCTTCCCGCAGAATATCCTGGCCTCGACCATCCATTCCGGCTCCAAGCCGATGGAGTATTTCAAGGCCGCGCCGGGTGCCGACAAGGCCCCGAAGGTGGACTTTTCGGGGCTAAATAACGCCGAAGCCTCCAAGTAAACGCCTGAACGGAAGGCCGTCCCATGTCTCTCCCCGCCTCCGCCCTGCGGATCAGGACCGCATGGACGGCCTTTATACTTGTCTGTCTGGCCCTGTGGGCCTCCGCGGCCTTCGCTGCGCCGGACTTCCCCAAGCTGACCGGGCGCGTCGTCGATCAGGCTGAGCTTCTGACCCCCGAAGTCGAGGCAGACCTGACCGCCAAGCTGGCGGGCCTCGAAAACGCCACCACGGATCAGGTGGTCGTCGTCACGGTCAGCAGCCTTCAGGGCTATGACATCGCCGATTACGGCTATCAGTTGGGCCGCGCCTGGGGCATCGGTCAGAAAGAGGCCCGCGCCACACCGGGCGCCGAGTCCGAAGCGGGCGGCCAGTTCAAGAACAACGGCGTCCTGCTGATCGTTGCGCCTAATGAGCGCAAGGTTCGTATCGAGGTCGGTTACGGCCTCGAACCGGTCATTACCGACGCCTACTCATCGCTGATCATTCAGAATGCTATCCTGCCGGCCTTCCGCGACGGCGATTACCCGACCGGTATCGTCAAGGGCACGGACGAGATCATCGCCCAGCTTTCGGCCGATCGCGGCACCGCCATCGAAAAGGCGCGTCAGATCGAGCATCAGCCGGTCCACAAGGGCGAACGCTTCCCGGTGTGGATCATCATCGTTGTGGTGCTGTTCCTGCTGATCTTCGGGCGCGGCTGGCTGCCCTTCTTCATCCTTGAGGCCCTGCTGCGCGGCGGCGGTGGCGGCGGCTGGAGCGGCGGCGGCGGGGGTGGTGGCTTCAGCGGGGGCGGCGGCAGCTTCGGCGGCGGTGGTTCGTCGGGTAGCTGGTAGAGGGAAAGACGGACATGCCTTTGAACATCGACCACGCCCGCATCAATGCCGCCATAGCCCGCACCGAAACGCAGACGGCCGGTGAAATCACCTGCGTCATCAAGAAAACGGCGCTCGACTATCCGGAAACGCCGCTGATGTGGGCGGCGGCTTCGGCCTTTATCCTCCCGCTGATCTTTTTGGGCTTAGGCATTTGGCCGCACGACTGGCTGGGGCCGGTCTTAAGCGCCCTTGCCGGGTGGAATGCGCCAAATGTCACGGGCGAATTGCTGGCCGCCGAAGCCATCATCTTCTACGCCCTGACGCAGCTTATCCTGTTTGCCGCCGTCTATCTGCTGGTCAGCGTGCCGAAGGTGACGCTGTGGCTGACGCCGCGCTTTATCACCCGCCGCCGCGCCCATAAAAAGGCGCTGGAGCAGTTTCTGGCGCGCGGCCTGCACCTGACCAAAGCCCATACCGGCGTGATGATCTTCTGCGCGCTTGAGGAACGCTTTGTCGATGTGATTGCAGATGAGGGCATCTATTCGCGCGTGGACAAGAGCGAATGGAACGCCACGGTCGCCGCTCTGGTCAGCCATATCAAAAAGGGCGACTTGACGACCGGGTTTGAGGCCGCCGTCGAACGTTGCGGCGTGGTGCTGAGCACGCACTTCCCGCCGGGTGCTGAGAACACTAACGAATCTCCAGACGTGCTGATCGAGATTTAACCCCAGCGCCAGCGTGTTTTCACTATGGCGACAGCAAATCCTATCACGATTAGTGCCACCTCCGACCACACGAGCCAGTCACGCCACGGCTACTCCAGCTTCGCCTGAAGATTCGCTGGATCGCCAAACACAAAGAAAAGCAGCAAACCCTCGAGGACTAACAGGAGCAAGCCTTGCAATCGAACCGGATACAACACCCCCGCTAAGGGATATTTGACCGAATGAAACCATGAGTCATCATGCGTTTGCTCACGGCGCTCCCACAAAGGTGCTGGCTCTTGCATGATTAATCCCCCTTCGGACTGAAAAGGTAATCCTGTTTCCGAAACCCAGCAAAGCGATTTTCACATCGTCGCTCTCTCTCCTCCCTGTTGCGAAACAATGGGGAGGTGGCAGCCCGCCGGGCTGACGGAGGGGGACGGCGCCACAGGCAAGCCAAAGCTCAGTCGCCGATCGTTCGAGCCATCCCCTCCGTCAACTCACTTCGTTTGTCGCCACCTCCCCATGCCTTTGGCATAAGGGAGGAGTGAAGAGGCGAATATGCGACTGGCCTTCCTCACTGATCCCGTGTACACACCGCCGCCCTTTTGTGTGTCTCTGGCGGAACCTCCCATGTCTTTGCGTCCCTATTGCGGTATAGACTTCGGCACCTCCAATTCGGCGGTCAGCGTCGGGCGCGGCGATCAGGTGCAGCTTGTCCCCGTTGAAGGCGATGCCGTCACCCTGCCCTCGGCCCTCTTCTTCAATACCGAAGAAGACCACCTCAGCTTTGGGCGCAAGGCGATTGCCGAATATCTCGATGGCTATGAAGGCCGCCTGATGCGCGCCCTGAAATCCGTGCTAGGCAGCCATCTGATCACTGAGACCACTCAGGTCGGCACCAAGCGCAAAAACTTCCGTGAGATCATTGGCCTCTACATCGCGCACGTGAAACAGGCCGCCGAACGCCACGCCGGTGAGCGCATCGAAGACGTGGTGCTGGGCCGTCCCGTGCACTTTGTCGATGACGATGCGGAGGCCGATCAGCGCGCCGAAAACGAGCTGCGCGGCATTGCCGAGGCGCAAGGCTTCAGGACCATCCGCTTCGAATACGAACCTCTGGCCGCCGCCCGCGATTACGCCAGCCGCCTCAGCGCGCGCGAAACCGTGCTGGTGGTCGATATCGGCGGCGGCACGTCGGACTTTTCGGTCCTCAGCCTGTCGCCCGACCATTCGGATATTCTGGCCAATACGGGCGTGCATATCGGCGGCACCGACTTTGACCGCCTGCTCAGCATGGATACGGCCATGGTCGATATGGGCTGGAAGTCGAAGCTGAAAAGCGGGCTCGACATGCCGGGCCTGACCTATCATCAGCTTTCGACTTGGCACCTCATCAACTTTCTCTACACGCAAAAGGTCATGCACAGTGTGCGCGAACTGCACCATCTGGCCGAACGCCGCGACCTGACGCAGCGCCTGATCAAGGTGCTGGAAGACCGCATGGGCCACGCCATCGCCAGCCGCATCGAAGCGGCCAAGATCGCTTTGTCGGCCGATGAGGTCACGCACATCGACTATGACGATATCGAAGCCGGCTGGGTGTCAGACGTGACGCGCGAGACGCTGATCACGGCCACGGCGCGCGAAGTGGCCAAGGTGGTGGCCACCGCCTTGCTGTGTGTGGAAAAGGCGGACCTTAAGCCGGACGCCATCCATACCCTGTTCATGACCGGCGGTTCGACCGCCATGCCGGGCTTTGAGGCCGCTATGCAGGCTGCCTTCCCGGCTGCCAACATCAATTACGGGGACCGCTTTTCAACGGTGGCGTCGGGTCTGGGTCTGGCGGCAAGGGTGGCCTTTACAACGTGATTGAAGCTTAAATTGCGCAGCCTGTTCAGGCCATGGGAGTTTTGCGGATACTAAAGACAAAGAGTATCAAGAACACAATCACACTGCCTGAGGCGATGTATTTGCCCCATTCGAAGCCGCGTTCGATCAATGCGACACCTGTGCCGACACCGCCACCGATGCAAAGTACTTTCCCCAGAGTCAGCAGATAACCCTGCCAAGTGATCGGCCACCAGAAGCCAAACGGTCCCCACTTGAACAGAAATCATGCCCCTCGAATTTTAGGCGTTGGACGCTCCTGATCCTACAAGGGTTTGGATTTCGAAAATTCAGCCATGAGTGGAGTTTAACTAAGCACGATCCTCTGTCAATGCGCGTGAATAGAGCCAAAACCCGTTCCGGTGCGCTGCTTTACAGACCTTCTCCGATACGGCATTGAGTCACGGCCATAAATTTCAGGTTTCAGGGTTTGAGGCCTTGCCATCCTCCCCCGGCTTCTGTATTAACGCGCTAACACAGTAACACACATGACTGACAAGCCCGCCAAGACCCCGCAATCCTTCGCCGCTGATGAGGCGGAGCTGGTCCGCGCCCTTCTGACGCTCAAAACGCCCGAAGAGGTGCGCGCCTTTCTCGACGACCTGTGTACACCGTCAGAGATCCGGGCCTTTGCCGAACGCTTTAAGGTCGCGCGTCTGCTGGATGAAAACGCCCTCTCCTACCGGGACATCTCGGAACGGACCGGGGCATCGACCACCACCGTCACCCGTGTGGCGCGCTTCCTGCGCGATATGCCGCACAAGGGCTACCGGCTGGTGATCGACCGATTGAAACAAGAAAGTCACTAAAGTCCTATGCCTTCCGAAACCCTCAGACTGCGTATCGCCGTTCAGAAATCCGGCCGTCTGGCCGACCGTTCGCTGGAGCTGATTTCCGGCGCGGGCCTGCGCGTCATGAAGGGCGCCAATGAGCTCCTGTATCGCATCGAGAACCAGCCCATCGACCTCCTGCGCGTGCGCGACGACGACATCCCGACCTTTGTCGCCGATGGCGTCGCCGAACTGGGGATTGTCGGTTACAACGTGCTGGCCGAGCACTTTCCGGAAGATGACCTCGAGGAGCGCATCGTCATGCGCCTCGGCTTCGGCAAGTGCACGCTGAAGATCGCCGTGCCGGACAGCGTCACCTATGAGGGCCCCCAAAGCCTCGAAGGCAAGCGCATCGCCACCTCCTACCCGAATATTCTGGGCAAATGGCTGAAGGACCGGGGCGTCAGCGCCACCATCGTTGAAATGCGCGGCGCGGTCGAGGTGGCCCCGCGTATGAAGATCGCCCACGCCATCTGCGACCTTGTTTCCACCGGCGCGACGCTGGAAGCCAATGGCATGAAGGCCGTCGATCTGGTGCTGGCCTCCGAAGCCGTGCTGATCAAGGCACCGCACGCGCCGCCCGTTGATCTGGCGCACGTCTATGACATGCTGCTGCGCCGTTTCGATGGCGTCACGGCGTCGAACGGGGCCAAATATGTGATGCTCAACGCGCCACGTGAACACCTGAACGAGATTATCGAGCTGATCCCCGGTGCCGACGCCCCGACCATCATGCCTTTGGCCGGACGCGAAGACACGGTGGCGGTCCACGCTGTGTGTCAGGAAAATGTCTTCTGGGACACGCTGGACAAGCTCAAGGCGGCGGGCGCCTCGGCGATCCTCGTCCTGCCGATCGAAAAAATGATGAAGTAGGTGTCGCGGACACCCTTTTAGTTAGGCCTGCGGCACCGCAGGCGGGTATGCACCATGAAGACCTTTATCTGGAACGATCTCAGTGCTTCTGAGCGCAGGACGGCGTTGTCCCGTCCGGAAAACCGGCGGGACGCCCGCGTGCTCGAAACGGTGAAGACCATTTTCGACGACGTCGAAGCGCGTGGGTTTGCCGCCGTCACGGACTGGGCGACGCGGCTCGACGGTCACTCCCCCGTGCGCGTTGAGCTGACGCGCGGTCTGGTCGATGAGGCGCGCGCCAATCTGAGTGCCGAAGACATCGAAGCCATGGAGCTGGCGGTCGAACATGTGCGCGCCTTCCACGCCGCTGAGCTGCCGTCCGCCGGGCCGGTCATCGCGCCATCGCAAGGCCTGTCGCTTCAGCGCGTCTATCGCCCCATCTCGACCGCAGGCCTCTATGTGCCGGGTGGCACCGCGCCGCTGTTTTCGACCCTGATCATGACCGCCGTGCCCGCTCTGGTCGCCGGTGTGCCCAACAGAGTCTGTGTTACGCCACCGGCCAAGGACGGCTCGCTGCACCCCATGATGATCGCCGCCGGGGCCGCTGCTGGTCTTGAGGCCGTGTGGCGCGTCGGCGGGGCGCACGCCATCGCCGCCATGGCTTTGGGCGCGCTGCGCGACGTCCCGGCGGCGGACAAGCTGTTCGGGCCGGGCAACAAGTACGTCGCAGAGGCTAAACGTTACGCCACCGAGCGCATCTCCGGCATCGCCATCGACATGCCTGCCGGGCCTTCGGAGCTGATGGTCATTGCCGACGCCTCGGCCAATGCGAAGCTGATCGCCGCCGACCTTTTGTCGCAGGCCGAACACGACGCCGATGCGCAGGTGGTGCTGGTGACGCTGGAGGCTAATCTGATCGCTGACGTCGCCGCAGAGCTTGAGGCGCAACTGGCGACCCTGCCGCGCGCCGCCATTGCCCGCGCCTCGCTGGAGCAGGCGCGCCTGTTTGTCGTCGATAGCCTTGAGGCCGCAGCCGAAGTCGCCAATCTTTACGGCCCGGAACACCTGGCGCTTCAGGTGGCCGATCTCGACGCCCTGATCCCGCAACTGACCGCCGCCGGCACCGTGTTCGCCGGGACCTATGCCGCCGAAACCTTTGGCGACTATGCGGCGGGTCCCAGCCACGTCCTGCCGACCGATGGCGCAGCACGGGCGTGGGACGGTATCACCATCCGCTCCTTCCTGACCAGCTTTGTGGTGCAGCGCGCCACCAAACAGGGCGCGGCGACCATTGCGCCCGCCGCCGCGCGTCTGGCGCGTCTGGAAGGCCTCGAAGCACACGCGCTGGCGGCAGATTTTCGGCTGGAGGTTTAACCCATGTTCGCGTCTCCCTTCACCGCCCTCAATGCCCAAGGCTCCGGCCTCGAAGCCTCGCCGCCCTCGCTGGAGCCGCTGCGTGAGCGCATGGCCGAGCTTTATGGCGTCGAGCCCTATCAGCTCATGGTCACGCGCGGCGCGTCGCACGCCACCGAAATCCTGATGCGCCGGCTGAAGGTCAATGGCTATGAGGCAGTCTTCACCGAGCCCTGTTATTCGGAGCGGCAGTACCACCTGCAAAGCCTGGCCGACGCCTATGGCCTGACGCTGAAACAGGCGACCAAGCCGCTGATGACGCTGAAGGGCGCGGGTATGTACGTCATCGACAACCCCGCCATGCCGGACGGCAAGGCGTGGGATCTGATCGCGGCGCGCACCCTGGCGGTTGAAATCTTCCCCGCCCTGCTGGTTATTGATGAGAGCTATTTCGACGTCTGCGACGCCCAGAGCCTGATTGAGCTGACCAAATCGGAATCGAACGTGGTCGTTCTGAAAAGCCTGTCCTTCCTGTATGGGCTGTCGGGCGCACGTGTCGGCGCGCTGATCTCCTCAGCCAAGACACTGAACGGTCTGATGCGCTTCTGTGAACCGGTGCCGCTGCCCACGCCGTCGATCCGCGCCGCCGAAGCCGCTCTGGCCCCGTCGCGCGCCTTAAGCGTGCAGGCCCGCATCGACCTGATTCGTGGCGAACAGGCCCGGATGCGCGACGCGCTGGAACAGGCATCCGCTGTGGTGCAGTTTCACGTCAATGACGGCCCCTTTGTGTTTATCAAGCCGAAGGACTTGATCCGCACCCAGACCCACCTGAAGAAATTTGGCGTTACGGCCAAGAACGCCTATGAGGGCCTGATCATGGCGCTGGGCGACAAGGCGCACAATGACCGCATTCTGGCGGCGCTCGGTGTCACTATCGAAGCCGGACGCCCGGCGCGGCGCGGTGAGGTGCTGCGTGATACCAAGGAAACGAAGATTTCGGCGCTGGTCGATCTCGATACGCCCAAGCCGGTCAAGATTCACACCGGCATCGGCTTCTTCGATCACATGCTGGATCAGGTGGCAACGCATGGCGGCTTCTCGCTGCAACTGTCGTGTCAGGGTGATCTGGAAATCGACGGCCACCACACCATCGAAGACTGTATGCTGGCCTTTGGTCAGGCTTTGAAACAGGCGCTGGGCGACCGCGTCGGCATGGCGCGCTTCGGCTTTGTCCTGCCCATGGATGAAACCGAAGCGAAGGTGTCGATCGACATTTCCGGCCGCGCCTTCTGCGTGTTCAAAGGCGAGTTCGAAGCCACTCACATCGGCGACTATCCGACCGAAATGACCGGCCACGCCTTCCGTTCGCTGTCCGAAGCCCTGGGGGCCTCTATCCATGTCGAGGTCGAGGGCGAAAACGACCACCACAAGGTCGAAGCCTGCTTCAAGGCGCTGGGACGTGCCCTGCGCATGGCGACCCGCATCGAAGGCGACGCCCTGCCGTCAACAAAAGGCATGTTGGCATGACCAGGGTCACAGACCCTGGACCCGTAAGTTTTGGAACGCGTTATGACTGATCCCTCTACCGCTAAAGTCGTTGTCATTGAATTAGGCTGCGCCAATACCGCCTCGGTGCTGTTCGCGCTGGAGCGTCTGGGCGCTGAGGCCGTGCTGTCGTCGGACGCGTCCGAAATCAGGGCCGCCCCGCGCGTGGTGCTGCCCGGCGTAGGCGCGGCAGGCTTCGTCATGAGCCGCATCCATGAGCTTGGCCTTTATGACACGATCCGGGGCCTGACCCAGCCGCTGATGGGAGTCTGTCTGGGGCAGCAACTGCTGTTCGACAGCTCCGAAGAGGGCAATGTCGAGTGCCTCGGCCTCATTCCGGGCCGAGTCGTGAAGATGGAAGCCCCTAAACCTCTGGTCGTGCCGCACATGGGTTGGAACCAGCTTCAGGCCGTGCGTGAAGACCCGCTAACGGCGGGTTTGAACGCGGGTGACTACGCCTATTTCGTACATAGTTTCGTCTGCCCGGTCACCGACCATACACTGGCGCAATCGACCTATGGTGCGCCGTTCGCGGCCATGGTGCGCAAGGGGAATGTCTGGGGCTGTCAGTTCCACCCCGAACGCTCCTCGACCGCCGGCGCGAAGATACTCGAAAACTTTCTGACACTTTGATACCTGCAACACTCACCCCGCCCCGACCCCCATTTGCTGCGCAAATGGTCCCCCTCTCCACCCCAGGGTGGGGAGGTAAAAAACGCCGCACGAAGGGCGCAGACCTGAGATGCGGTGGTGGCAGTTCTTCCCTTTTACGCTGCGCCGGAGTTACGGCATGATCCTCTACCCCGCTATCGACCTTATCAACGGTGAATGTGTCCGCCTCGCGCAGGGCCGGTTTGATGCCGTCACCAGGTACGACTCCGACCCGTTCAAGCGTCTCGCACTGTTCAATGAAGAGTTCGCGGAATGGGTGCATATTGTCGATCTCGACGGGGCGCGCGCTGGCTCACCGCAGCAGCACGAACTGATCGGGCGGCTCGCGCAGGCCTCGCGCGCCAAGATCCAGACCGGCGGCGGGGTGCGGTCGCGTGCCCATGTGCAGACCCTGCTCGATCAGGGCGTCTCCGCCGTCGTGGTCGGCTCTGCCGCTGTGAAAGACCCCAAGGAGGTGCGCGGCTGGCTGCGCGACTTCGGCAAGGAGCGTATCACGCTGGCTCTGGACGTTCTACCCACCAAGGACGGTGACTTCGACGCCGCCCTGCACGGCTGGACCGAAGGGTCGGGGATCTCGCTGTGGAAGGTGCTCGATGAATATCCGGTCGGCGTGGCGCAGCGCATCCTCGTCACCGACGTGTCGCGCGACGGCATGTTGATGGGCCCGAACATGGACCTGATGCGCGCCCTGAGACAGAAACGCCCGGACCTCGACATTCAGGCGTCGGGCGGCGTGCGCTCGGTCGAAGACCTTTATGATCTCAAGGCGCTCGGCGTACACGGCGCCATTGTGGGTAAGGCCATCTATGAGGGCCTGATCGATCTCAAAGCCGCGCTGAACGTGGGATAGCTTTTTAGTCGGGCTTTTAGCCCAAAACCGCTTCACACTTTTGGGAAAGCCCTCATATGTTAGCCAGACGCATCATCCCCTGTCTCGACGTCAAGGACGGCAAGGTCGTCAAGGGCGTGCAGTTTGTTGGCCACGAAGTGCTGGGCGACGCCGTCGATATGGCGCTGCGCTACCGCGACGAAGGCGCCGATGAGCTGGTGCTGTACGACATCACCGCCTCTTCCGAAGGGCGCACGGTGGATTACAACTGGGTGCGCGACATTGCCCGCGCGCTCGATATCCCCTTCTGCGTAGCTGGCGGCATCCGTTCGGCGGAGCAAGCCGTGAAGTGCCTCAATTCCGGGGCCGACAAGGTATCGATCAATTCACCCGCACTGGAACGCCCGGACCTGATCAACGAACTGGCCGAAATGGCCGGGTCGCAGTGCGTGGTGGTGGGGGTGGATAGTCGTGAACTGCCCCTCCCGAAAAGTGGGAACCGGTTTTCGGATACAGAGGGGCAGCCCGCTTTGAATAGCGACTATTACGTCCATCAGTATTCCGGTGATCCGGATAAAATCCGCGCCGCCGGGCGTCGCACGCTCGACTGGGTAGTCGAAGCGGCCGAGCGCGGGGCCGGTGAAATCGTGCTCAACTGCATGAATCAGGACGGCGTGCGCAAGGGGTACGACATTCGGCAGTTGCGACTGGTGCGCGACCTGATCGACATTCCGCTGGTGGCCTCTGGCGGGGCCGGTGCACCGGAACACTTTACCGAGGTTTTCGATCAGGCCGACGTCTCGGGCGCTCTGGCGGCCAGCGTCTTCCACAAGAAGATCATCCATATTCCCGACCTCAAACGCGATCTGCAAAAGGCGGGAATCGCGGTTAGGATATAGTTCGCGCCCGTCCAATCGCAGATTGGGCGGAAATAAAGCGAAAAAATCTCGCAGGGCCGCCCCGAGAGATTTCTTCTCAATCTGATAAAACGTGAAAACGTATCGAGGCATAGCCGAGAGACATTGTTCACGAGGAAATTTTATGCCCGAAGCTCACACACTGCCCAATCCCCTGACGCTGGCCGATATCGACGCTCTCGATTTCACCAAGGGCGACGGCCTGATCCCCGCCATTGTGCAGGACGCCGACACGCTTCAGGTGCTGATGCTGGGCTATATGGACCGCGCCGCCCTGAGCGAGACCTTGACCGATCGTCAGGTGACCTTCTTCTCGCGCTCCAAAAATGGCCGCTGGCGCAAGGGTGAGACGTCGGGCGACTTCCTTAATCTGGTCAACGTGACCACCGATTGCGACGAGGACGCGCTGCTGGTGCTGGCCCGTCCCGTCGGTCCGACCTGCCACACCAAGACCACCTCGTGCTTCGGGCATGAGACGGCGCCCGGTATCGGTTTTATGGGCCATTTGGCCGCCGTCGTGAAGGACCGCGCCAAGGCCCCGCCGGCCGACAGCTACACCGCCCGCCTGATGCAGAAGGGTGTCGCCAAGATCGCCCAGAAGGTGGGCGAAGAAGGGCTTGAAACCGCTCTGGCCGGGCGCTGCGGTGACCTCGACGAACTGCATAACGAAGCCGCCGACCTGCTCTATCATCTGTCGGTGCTGCTGATGGCGCGCGAAACAACGCTGGAGGCCGTGCTGGACATCCTGCGTGAGCGCCACGCAGGGCGGTAAGTCCTTTCCGCGTTTTCGGATTCGACAAGTGCTCGCTTGGTGTTAGAACGGGTAGGATAACGCCGATCCGAGCCTGCACATGCGTCGCCCTGCCTTTGCCCTTATCCTGCTTGCCCTTGCCGCGCTTTTGTGTGCGCCGGATATCGCGCGCCGTTTTATGGACATTGACGCGCCATGGCTGGGCTGGCTTCAGGTGGCGCTGATGGCGGCGGGCGTGATCTTGGCCGCCCGCGCGCGCTTGTGCGATGCGGGTAAGCCCGAAGGCTGGCTGTGGCAGGCCCTGCTGATCGTCACCCCCATCTATGCCCTGTTCGCCTCACCGGTGGCGGGCCTGTTGCCCATACCGAGCCAACTCAGCACGCTAGCCCTGATCGGGGCCAATGGCATCGTATTCGGGGGCCTGATACTTCTGGGACTGTTACCCTCAGGGTCGGGCGATAAGACCGCAAAGCCGCGTCACGCGACGGGTTACGGTGAGGTTGATTCGGGCGTGAGCCCCTTTCTGGCGACCTCACCGTCGCACAAAAGCGGTCACACCAGCGACTCGTCTGGTTCTGATGCCCACAGCAGCGCCGATTCAGGGGATGGCGGTGGAGATGGCGGCGGGGGCGACTGAGGTGCCGAGTGACGAAAATGCCACTTCAAGGGGCATTTCAACAGCCCGCAATCGCGCGGCTCGATCCTGACCCAGTATTGCCATAATGGCTCGGCATGAGGATAAGGGGCCACAGTTACGTATAAAAGGGGCGCCCCATACCCTGTTTAACAAGGTACTGGTTGCAATCGCGACCGATTTGCGGCAATGGTTGTCACAGTTCTGCTGTGCGTGCGGGGCGCTTATGGCGTCCGTCAACCCTGCCAGGGTCGGAATGAACCGCACATAGGGTGCTGATTTTTGTAAAGCGTAAGGCTGGCCGGGGCAGACCGGCGGGGAAATTCTGGACGCGCATCCATCATGTCGGCGCTGTTTGACATCATCATCGGCTTTATCACGGCCCTTGTTTCCGCCGCCTTCCTGCATTTTGGTGCCGGGGCCGCGCCGGAACAGCCCAAGCCTGGCCCCGTCAGCCAACCCCAGGCCGCGCCCACCTCCAACCCGTCTCCTTCTCCGACGACTCAAGCCGCTCCGATGACGCAACCGGTCGCCGACGCGGCCTCTACGGATGAGAAGGTCTCTTCGGCCAAGGCGGCCCCGGCCGTGGTTGCGGTCAAAGCCACGCCCAAAACGGGCGAACCGGCGGTTACGGCTCAGGTCGTGCAGGTCCGCGCCACCCATTCCGAACCCCAGGTCGCTCTGTCGCCGGTTGCGCCCGTAGCACCTGCCGCACCGCCTTCGCTGGCGCTGCCGCCCCTGCCGCTTGTGCCTGCCATCCGACTGCATATCGCGCAAATGAGTGCGGAGGATCAGGCGCGTATCGCCAGCGAAGTCGAAAGCGGCCTTCGCGCGGCCGAACACGCCGGTGCCTTTGAAGTGGCGGTTCGCGCCGACGATGTCAGTGTGGTCATCGACACCGCCAAAGCTGTTAAAGCCGTCAAGGCGGCACGCAAGGCCAGTGAGGCGAAACTCAGCGGGCCCTGCCCCGATAGCCATGGCGTACCCTCACCCACGCGCCTGCGCACCATCGTCGCGCAATAATACAGGGGCCACAGATCCTGACTGCATCCGGTCGGTGAAACGCCGTGCTGACTCACACTTGCGTCTGACGGCTCGTCATTTGACCGCGAAGTACAGATTTCCGCTTTTCCGGAAGCGGCGCCACGGATTTGTCGCCTGTTCAGCCCCATAAGCAGTTCCCCCTTTTTCGGAACAGACTCTAAACCATTTGCCTTATCAATGATCTGCGGCTAGCGTTTCCCCTTACGGGAGAACCCGGCTTTCCGGTGGTAAAGACCCTGGCGCAGGACAGTATTCTATGAAATCTCGCATTCGTCCCCCTCTAAACCTCTCGTCTTCCGAGACGCGCGGCCGCAAATCCAGACTGCGCCCGTTATTCGACGAAGAGACGGCCCCGGAGGCAGACGGTGCAGATGATCTCGACATTCCGGCCTCAACTGCGGCAGAGGCGACGGCCATGAGTGACGCCGAAGCGGACGACACCGCCTTGTTTGAACCGGACGCCCTGCCGGTAGCGGACATATTGGACATGCCGCTCGACCACGCCGACACCCCTCCGGCACCGGAGGCACAGGCACCGCAGGCACTGGCGGCGGAAATCGCGGACGCCCCGGCTGCCTCCTTGCCACCGCCCTCGCGCAACGAGACCCCTTCAGCCCTGACCTCGCCGCGCAAGACGGCGCCAGCCACCGCACCGGTCAGCCCGGTCGAGGTCCAGTCCGACGGCATTATGAAACTGTCGGGCGGATCGCCCGTGCCCTTCTGGGGCGGCGTGACGGTGATCAGCCTCGGCTGGGCCCTGTGCCTGACGGCCTTCGTGCTGGGGGCCGAAACCCAGATTTCCGCCTTCACGCTTCAGCCCTTCCGCATCGTTATTCTGGGCGCGCTGGCCCTGTTCCCCATCGGCCTGATCGTCGCCACGGCCTTTGCCTTGCGCCACGCGGCCGCCCTATCGCGCGAAGCCCGCCGCACCGCCGCGCTGGCCGATGCCATGGTCGCCCCGGCGGCCATTGCCGCCACCCAGACGACGGCGCTGGTCGAGTCACTGCGTCAGCAGGTCGAACAGGCGGTGCGCGCCGTGCGCGTCGCCCATAACGACCTCAATGACCTCAGCCTGCGCCTGAAAGGCGAAACGGAGTCCATGCTTGCGGCCGCTGAGCAGGCGCGCCAATCGACCCAGACCATCACCGGAGCCCTGTCCATTGAACGTCAGGCGGCAATGGATATGGGGGCGCAACTGGATGTGCAGGCGCGCGGCGTGATTGATGCCGTGGACCGTCAGGCGCGTATGGTCGCCGATGCCTCCGATCTGGCACAGACGCAGTTGCGCGAAGCCGAGGCCGCACTGGCGGCACGCGCCGCCGACCTCGCCGCCGTGGCCGCCGATACGCAGAATACGGCGCGTACCGTCGCCGAAGACCTTGATCGTCAGACCCTGCGTCTGGAAACCGCCGGGGCCGGCGTCGCCGATCAAATCCGCAGCGTCGAAGAAGGTCTGGGTCAGCAGCGGGCCGGCCTCGTCTCCGCCGCCCTGTCACTGCGCGCCGATCAGGAAGATTTCGCCGTCCATCTGGAAAACCAGCGCGCTCAGTTGTCCGAAGCGCTCAGTGTGACGCGCACCGCCACGATCGAGCTGGGCGAAAGCTCGTCACGCGGCGTCGATATCCTGCGCGATCTGGTGCTACACGCCCAAGAGCAGTTCCGACAGGTGCTCAATGGCGCCGAAAACGAGCGCACGGCGTTTGAAACGCGCATCCATTCGACCCTGTCCAACATCTCGGTCATGGCCGCCGATGCGCGCGATGAGTTGATCAACGAGACGCGTCGTGCGCTGGAACAGCTCAATATCGCCGCCGAAGACGCGCGCCGCGCCGCCGCCGATGCCGCCCAGACGGCGCAGGTCCGCGTCGATCGCCTCAACGAATCCCTGTTTGAGGCGGGCAAGAAGGCCGACGAAGCCTTCGATGCGCGCTTCAATTCGGCCCGCCGCCTGATCGAGGATTCCGCGGCCCTGATCGACGAAGCCGGCCTGACCGCGGCCGAACGTCTCGACACTGCCTTCGGTCATGCGCGGGACGGCATTAAGCAGGTCGAAATGGCCCTGAGCGACATGTCGGCGCGCGCTGATGAATTGCCGCTCCAGGCCAAGTCGCGTCTGGAGGAAATCCGCCGTGCGGTCGAAGACGGCCTGCTGGCCATGACCGAAGCGGCGCGCAAGGCGGCGCTGGAAACCGAAAGCGTCGATCAGGCGTTTCAGGAGCGGGTCAAGCGCAATTACGACATGCTGACGGAAGCGGTGCGCCTGATGGGCGTCATTTCGTCTCAGCCCCTGCCCACGCCACCGCCCGCCCCCAACCCCTATGTCGAACGCTTCGAGCGCCCGCGCGATAGCCTGAGCCCCCGCGCCGCCGAACCCCGCCCGACGCCCGCCCGCACCGAACGGCCTGAGCGTGCGCAACGCGGTCTCGACCCGCTGGAAGCGCCTCTGGATGCACCGCGCCCCCTCACGCCCGCGGCCTCGACGCGCACCGCACAACGCCCCGGGAGCGGCCTGTCGTGGCGCGACCTCCTCAACGGCATGGAAGGCCGTGAACCTGCGCCGCGTCCCGCGCCCGCCGCCCCCAAGCCTGAGCCCGCACCGAATCCCGTGGTGACCGACAATGCGCCGGACAATCTCGACGATCTGATGATTGCCGAAGTCGCCTCGATGGGCGTCGATGCGCAGGCCCTGCTCAACCGCTCGCGCCTCGAAGAAATCATCGCCGCCATCGTCGCCGACGATAACGAAGGCGCGCGTCTGGTGTTGCGCCGTATTGCCCCGGCGGCCATCCGCCGCCTCAGCCGTCGCCTGACGACTGACGCGACCCTGCGCGATCAGGCGCAGGATTTCGTTACCTTTTACGACCGCCAAATCAATATCGCCCTGCTCACCCGTGATCCGCGCAGCGCCCTGACAGAGATACTGGCCACGCCGACGGGGCGCACCTATCTTCTGTTCGACGCCGCCATCAGCGACCTTATCTGATGCTTCTGACCTGTCGCTCCGAAGCCTGGCCCATAGCCGGGCGCTTCACCATAGCCCGCGGCTCCAAGACCGAAGCGCACATCATCTATGTCGAGGTGACGGATGGCGCGTACAGGGGCCACGGCGAGGCGGTGCCCTATGCCCGCTATGGCGAAACGGTCGAAGGTGCGCTGGCCGCGCTTGACGCCGCGCGCCCCGCCATCGAAGCCGGGCAAACACCCGCCTTGACGGGGGCTGCAGCCAATGCGCTCGATTGCGCCCTGTGGGATTTGCGCGCTAAGGCGTCGGGGGTTCCCGCCTGGAAGGCGGCGGGTTTGCGTAGTTTCAGCCCGCTGAAGACCGCCTATACGCTGAGCCTCGATACGCCCGAAGCCATGGGGGCGCAGGCCGCCGCCAATGCCCGCCGCCCGCTGCTGAAACTCAAGATCGGCGGACCGGATGATCTGGCGCGCGTAGAGGCCGTGCGGCGCAATGCCCCCAAAACGCGCCTGATCGTCGATGCCAATGAAGGCCTGACGCGGGATAGCCTCAAGGCGCTGGCCCCCGAACTGAAACGCCTCGGCGTCGTGCTGATCGAACAGCCTTTGAAGGCGGGCGAGGACGACGCACTGGAAGGCTATAAATGCCCTGTCCCGCTGTGCGCCGACGAAAGTCTGCATACGCGCGCCGAACTGGATCGCTGCGCGCGCCTCTATGATGCGGTGAATATCAAGCTCGACAAGACGGGCGGCCTGACCGAGGCTCTGGCGCTGAAACGGGCGGCCAAGGATAAGGGGCTGAGGATCATGGTCGGCTGCATGGTCGCCACCTCGCTCAGCATGGCTCCGGCCATGATCGTGGCGCAGGGAGCCGACTTTGTCGATCTCGACGGGCCGCTGTTGCTGGCCAAAGACCGCGAGCACGGCCTGAAGATCACCGGTTCGATGCTAGAACCGCCCGAACCGGCGCTGTGGGGGTAGATTGGGGGGTTAAGCTCGGTCTTCTTCGCGCAGATACTCATTGACCGCGTAGCGCAATTCCCCGGCGTGCGCCGTCCAGCGTTCGGAGTGAATCGAGGTGTCGCCGATCTCGTCGATCAGGCGTCGAATGTCGGCCGCGTGCTGCCTGTTGCGCTCACCCCCTGCCGGGTGGGCCTCCAGATAGCCCAGCAACGCCGGTTTGAGCTGCTCGTAGGTGACGACGCGCAGAGTATTGTTCACCGTGTCGATCAGGTCGTCGAGCAGGGCCAGAATATTGTCGCGCGTCGGGGCAGTCGAGGTATCGTCGCGGATGAGATCGTCACGAATGGGCATCAGGCGGCCACCGTATCTTCGGCGACGGCGTTTTCGATGCTGCCGGTCAGGTCGCGGTCTTCGGTGACACGAGCAATATCGCCTATGGACACGACGCCGACGATACGACGGTTGGTGTCGAGCACGGCGAGGCGGCGGATCTGCTCGGCCTTCATGTGGCGCGCGGCGACTTCGACATGGTCGCTGTCCATGCAATAGACGATCCGATCGGTCATCACTTCGGACACCGGCGCGTCGGGGTTCAGCCCTTCGGCCAGACCGCGCACCACGATGTCGCGGTCGGTGACGGCCCCTTTCAGCCGGTCGTCTTCGCCCACGGGCAGGTAGCCGCAGTCGCAATCGCGCATCAGTCGCGCCGCGACGGCCAGCGGGGTATCCGGGCGGATAATCTTGATGTCCCGGCACATGACGTCCTTGATCAGCATGGTCCTCTCCTTTGGCGTTGAACCCAGAGGATAGGCGTGACCGCATAAGGTCTCGCCGTGGCGGCTATGGACTGAGCTAAGGTTCGGACAAAACGGCGATTTAGGGATTTTTGATCTTAAGCCGCGGAGCCAGAAAGGCGCAGACTATCAGTTGCAACTGATGGAATAGCATGATCGGCAACAGGATCGGCCCCAGTACGGCAGGGGGGAACAGGGTCCCGGCCATCGGCACGCCTGAGGCCAGCGACTTCTTCGATCCGCAGAACAGCACCACCACGCGGTCTTCGTGCGACAGGCCCATGCGCCCGGAAACCCACCAGGTGCCGCCCATGACAATGGCCAGAAGCCCGGCCCCGATGACGAAGATCAGGCCCAGATCGCCGAGTCCCACCTTCGACCACAGGCCTTCGACCACCGATGCGGAAAAGGCCGTATAGACGACCAGCAGGATCGACCCGCGATCGACCCGCCCTACAAGCATCTTGTGCCGGTCGAGATAGCCTTTCAGCCACGGCCGCATCAGGTGCCCGACTACAAAGGGCAGCAGCAGTTGCAGGGCGATATCCAAGATCGAGTCAAACGACACGCCCCCTCCCGTCGCATTCATCAGCAGCGCGACCAGCAGCGGCGTAATCACAATCCCCAGAATATTGGACAGGGAGGCGCTGCACACCGCCGCGGCGACATTGCCACCCGCTATGGCCGTGAAGGCGATGGACGACTGCACGGTCGAAGGCAGCAGGCAGAGGAACAGCACGCCCGACAGGATCATCGGGTCCATCACCGGTTTCAGCGCCACCTGCACCCCCAGCCCCAGCAGCGGAAACACGGCAAAGGTGGTCAGAAACACCACCAGATGCACCTTCCACGCCATCAGCCCGGCGAAGATGGCTTCGCGCGACAGCTTGGCCCCGTGCAGGAAGAACAGCAGCACAATGGCCGCGTCCTTGACCCAGCCAGCGACCACAGCGCTGTCGCCCCGCACCGGCAGGACGGAGGCCAGCCCCACCATGCCCAGCAGGGCCAGGATGTAGGGATCGAAGGTCTTGATCAGGTTACGGAGCGTAAAAGCAGGAGCATCGGTCATGCCCCCTTGTCGGCGTCTTTGGGCCGATAATCAAGCCGGCACGCCCACCTTTTGCGCCGCCAGCAGCGGCACGATCAGGTCGCTGACCGGTGTCGGGATGCCGTGCGCACGCCCTTTGCGCGCGATGACGGCGTTGCGCGCGTCCCATTCGGTTTCGCGTCCGGCGGCGCGATCGTCGTACATTGAATTGGTGTCGTCGGGCGCAGCGGCCATAAACCGTGCCATTTGGGCCTCAATCAGATCGTCGGGCAGGTCCGCCCCTTCGGCCCGCCCCACGGCCACACATTCGGACAGGATGGCGCGCGCGATTTCGGCAATACCCGGCTGATGGAAGACCTGCATGGTTTGTCCGGTCAAGGCCAGTATGGCCCCGCCCGGCGCGTTGACGCACAGTTTCTTCCAGTTTTCGCTCACATAGTCAGGCGTCGGGCACGCCGTGACAAAGCTGCCCGTAAACAGGCCGCAGAAGGCCTGCCCTTCCGGCGTATCGGCGGTCAGCAAGCCCGCCCGCCCCCGCCACTCGGCCACACCCGGTGCCGAGCGTCCTGCCGGAATATCCACCACCACCGGCACCAGCACAGTCCCTACGGGAACCACCGGCGTTACCCGCTCACGGTGCTCGACGCCGTTTTGCAGGATGGCGACGCGGGTGTGCGGCCCGACCGTGGCGTCGAGCCACGCCTTTGCCCCTTCGACCTGATGCGCCTTGACGCACAACAGCACCCAATCGGGGGGCGTAAGCGCCTCTGGCGCCGTCACCACGGTTGCCCGGCGGCGCGGCGCCATCTCACCGGCTTTGGCGACCTTAAGCGGCGCGAAGGCCTGCCGGGCGGCAAACACCACCTGATGACCGGCGTCGATCAGGGCCGCCCCGACGCTCAGACCGACCGCGCCGGGCCCGATGATGACAATGTTCGCCATTTTTTGAATATCCTTCCCCAGCGTGACGCTATCGTCGCTGACAATTTGACGATAACGTAAACTTCTTCTGCGGGGTGTGTGATGACCGACTTTGCCAAACGTTTCAAGCTGATCAACTATTATCCGCCGTTTATCGGGGCGGGCATCCGCGTCGTGCGCACCAATTCTGATTTCACCGAGATCGAGGTGCAGATGAAGCTGCGCTGGTGGAACCGCAATGTGGTCGGCACGCAGTTCGGCGGCTCGCTTTATATGATGTGCGACCCGTTCTTTATGGCCATTCTAATGACGCATCTGGGGCGCGGCTATATCGTCTGGGACAAGGCAGCGCGCATCGACTTCCTCAAGCCCGGCCGCGGGCGGGTCACGGCCATTTTCCGCATTGCCCTGGAAGAAATCGCGCGAATCCGCGCCGATGCCGACAGCCAGCCCAAGCTGGAGCCGGAATTTGAGGTTGATGTGGTGGACGACGCCGGCGTGGTGGTGGCGCGCGTGCACAAGACGCTGTATGTGAGGAAAAAGCCTCCGAAATAGCCGCACGAGTGACGAATGGTCTGGTTCGCCAGCGACAATACCGCCCCCATGCACCCCGCCGTTCTGGCTGCCCTCGGCGCCGCCAACGAAGGCCACGCGGCCTCCTACGGCGCGGATGACATCACGGCGCGCCTCAATGCCCGCCTGCGCGAGGTGTTTGGCAATCCGCACCTGAGAGCCTTCCCGACCTTCAATGGCTCGGCGACAAATGGCGTGGCGCTGGCCTCGATCATGCGGCCGTTCGAGGCGACGATTGCCACCCGCGACGCCCATATCCAGAACGACGAATGCGGCCTGCCGGAGTTTTTCACCGGGGCCAAGATTCTGATTGCGCCGGACGTGCTGGGCAAGCTGACGAGCGAAGGGATCGAGGCCATCGTCGCCCTGTCGCAGGATCACGCGCCGCACGCCGCGCGCCCGAAGGTGATCAGCCTGACCCAATCGACGGAGATCGGCACGGTCTATAGCGTCGAAGAGTTGCGCGCGCTGCGGGCTGTGGCCGACCGGCACGGCTTGCTGATCCATATGGACGGAGCGCGGCTGGCCAACGGCGTGGCGGCGCTGGGCGTATCGCCGGCCAAAGCCGTGACCGGCGTGGATATTCTGTCGTTTGGCGGCACCAAGGCGGGCGCAGCCCTGGCCGAAGCGGTGGTGATTTTGAACCCTGCCCTGATCCGCGACTTTGAATACTGGCACAAGCGCATGGGGCAGTTGCCGTCCAAGATGCGTTTCGTGTCGGCGCAGTTGCTGGCCCTGCTCGAAGACGATCTGTGGCTGACACTGGCAAGGCACGCCAATGGCATGGCGCAGCGTCTGGCCGAAGGTCTGAGCCAGCTTGCGGGGGTATCACTGGTCTATCCACAGGCGGCCAATGCCCTGTTTGTCACCCTGCCCCCGGCTCTGGCGGAGACCTTGCAGGCCGCCGGACACCGCTTCTATCCGTGGTCTCTGGCGGGGGAACATGTCTATCGGCTGGTTTGCAGCTTCGCCACGACGGAGGACGAGGTCACGGCGTTTCTGACGGATTGCCAGACGCACCTCCCCGGCCGCTGAGACCTTATCATGTCCAAAACCACCGCCGCAACCGCCGCCCTGCAAAAGGCCGGGATCGCCTTCGATCTCCACCCCTATGCCTATGACCCGGACGCGCCGCGCGTCGGCCTGCAGGCCGCCGAAGCACTGGGCGTCGATCCGTCGCAGACCTTCAAGACCCTGATGGCCGAGGTCGATGGCAAGGGCGTCTGCGTCGTCGTGCCCTCAGATGGCGAAGTGTCGATGAAGAAGCTGGCGGCGCATTTCAAGGGCAAGTCGGCGCAGATGATGAAGGTGCCCGATGCCGAAAAGGTGACGGGCTTCAAGGTCGGCGGCATCTCCCCTTTCGGCCAGCGCAAGACCCACCCGACCGCCATAGACGAGACGGCGCAGCTTTATGACCGCATCTATATCAATGCCGGTCAGCGCGGTCTGCTGCTCTCGATTGCACCCGACGACGCCGCGCATGTCCTTAATGCCGGATATGTGGATGTGATGGCGGAATAACACAACCCGTGATAGTGTCCCTGTGGTCTATCAGGAGGCACATATGGCGGATGGTAACCCCTTCTTCGATCCCTTCGGATTGTGGCGATTTGCGCCGCACAGCCTGACGCAGGACATATTGCGCGGCTGGTCGCTGATCAGCATTACTGAGAACAATTCGTCAGCGCCCGACACCGAAAGACGTATTGTCGAACAGGAAAGCTATGGCCGCCAGATCGGTAAGCTAAGCGCGGCAGTGCGGTGTCTGATCGACGACCTGCCCGCCGATCAGCGCGATAAGGAGGCCTATACGGAACTGCGGGCCTTGGTAGATCGCATCGACAAGTTGAAGGCCGAGAGCGCCTCCCAACGGCTAGACCGCTGGAAGGACGATCTGGCACGGCTGAAAACCCTCAATCCGGCGGAATATGAGCGACAAATCCGCGAGCTGAAGGCGCTGCTTGGATAAACAGACTGGCCTGCGCGCGAGGCGGCAATCACGTCGCCGTCTTGCCGACCGTCATGCCCTTTTGCACTGCCGGGCGTGTGCCGACCTTATCGAACCACGCCCGGATATGCGGCGTGTCGGTGAGCAGGGCCTCCTGCTGATAGAAGGTGCGCAGCGTATTGATCCACGGATAGATGGCCATATCGGCGATGGTGAAGTCATCACCCGCCACATAGGCATGTTTCGACAACTGCGTTTCCAGCACACCCAGCAGGCGTTTGGCTTCGTTGGTATAGCGGTTCAGCGCATAGGGCACTTTCTCCGGCGCAAAAACCGCAAAATGCCCCAGCTGACCGAACATCGGCCCCAGCCCGCCCATCTGCCAGTTCAGCCACTCCAGCACCTTATAACGGCCTTCGCCCGACGCCGGCAGGAATTTCCCCGTCTTTTCGGCCAGATAGACGAGGATCGCGCCGGTTTCAAAGACACTGATGCCCGTCTCTTCATCGACAATGGCCGGGATCTTGTTGTTGGGGGAGATTTTCAGAAAGTCCGGATGGAACTGCTCATCCGCGCCGATATTGACCGGCCTCACCTTATACGGCAGGCCCATTTCTTCGAGGGCGATGGAGGCCTTGAAGCCGTTGGGCGTGGTCCAGGTGTGCAGAACGATCATGGTCTTTTCCCTCAGTAGGTCTAAAGCGCTTTCCGAAAAGTGGGACGCACTTTTCGGATAAAAAAGCGCGTTCAAACAAAAATTTAGAGCGCTATTTCGATTCAGTCTGAACGAAATACGCTCTAATATGCCGAAGACATGGTCATGAAACCGCAAACGTCAAGGTTACGGTTTGACGACCATCAGATAGAAAACCACCACAATCGCCGGAAAGGCCAGCGCCCCAAGGCTCACCCACCACCGCTCATAGGTCCAGTAGAGCGGCGGCAGGGGCTCACCCGACGCATAGGCGACGTTCGCCAGATCGCGCATCCGTATCTGTATCCACACCACCGGCAACCAGCACGCCCCGGCAAAGAGATATAGCATCAATCCCCCCAGCACCCAGCCACCAAACAGCTCCAGCCCTCCCAGATGCACCAGCCACAGACCGCTCAAAAGCTGCACGATGACGGCGGGCGTGGTGAACAGCCAGTCGGCTATGACCACATGCCGCGAGGCAAAAGCGATGCCCGGCACCTCTTTGCGGCGATTGGCCATGAACATGAAAAAAGCCGTGCCTATGCCGGTGCCGAACAGGATGGTCGAGGAGACCACATGCACCCACTTTACCCACAGATATAGCATTGATCCCCCTCGTCTTCGCGCCTAGACTCCCTGTCATAGAGGCAGGGGATCGAATGGACAAGTCAGCGAAAACACCGCGCTCCTCCCCTGAGATCAGGGAGGACGCTCATACCCTGTGGCTGGTCTATGATGGCGACTGCGTGCTGTGCCGCTCCGGTGCGCTTGGTTATCGCGTCAACCGGGCCGTGGGGCGGCTGAAGACGCTCGATGCGCGCGGCGACCCCGACCACCCTATCCTGAAAGAGATTCGCGCCCGTCAGCTTGACCTCAATCAGGGCATCGTCGTGATCTATGGCCATCAGTGGCACCACGGGGCCGAGGCGCTTAACCGGCTGGCGCTTCTGGGGTCGAACAGCGATGGTCTCAACCGTTTCATTGCCTGGATGTTCCGTTCGCCGCGCCGCACGCGCTGGCTCTATCCGCTGCTGCGGGCAGGGCGCAATCTCAGCCTCAGACTGGCCGGAAAGACGCAGATATGAGGCCCACCTTCGCCGCCATCTTTGCCGAGCAGTGGGAGGCCCTGCCCCCGGCGCTCAAGGCCCACTACGCCAACCGCCCGTTTACGGGCGACCACGTGATCGTCGAAGGGACGCTGGATATTGAAATGCACCCGTTGCTGCGGCGGTTTTCCTGGCTGATCAAGGCGACGGGCATGTTGACGCCCTATGAGGGCAAGGCCGTACCGGTAAAAGTGCATTTCCGCTCCGAACCCGACAGCGATGCCTTTGTGTTTGAGCGCATCTTCCGTTTCGCGGGGCGCGATCCCGTGACCTTCCGCTCGCGCATGATGTCGAAACGCCCGCACCACGTGACGGAATACATGGCCACCGGCATAGGCTGGCAGGCCCATTACGATTATCACGAGGGGCGCGTGCGGTTGCGACACGCCGGCTATGTCTGGCGCTTGTTCGGCCTCGACATTCCCCTGCCGATCAGCGGTCTGGCCGGACGCGGCGATGCGTGGGAAGAGGCCACAGGCGACGAGCGTTTCCGCATGCATATGGAGCTGCGCCACCCGTGGCTCGGTAAGCTCTACAGCTATGGCGGGGCCTTTCGCGTGACGGAGATGCGTCTTGACGGGTAAGGTGCTGATCCTAGGCGGCTATGGCAATTTCGGCAAGCGCATCGCTGCGGGCCTGATCCGCCGCGACGTGCCGGTGATCATCGCCGGGCGCGATGCCAATAAGGCCGAAGCCTGCGCCCGGTCGATGGGGGCGCAATGGGCGGCCTTCGACCTCAATAGAGGTTTGTCCGAAGCCCTGCGCACGCATAAGACCAGCGTCGTGGTGCACACCGCCGGGCCGTATCAGAACGCCGACTACGGCGTAGCCGAAGTCTGCATCGCGGCGGGGGTACACTATGTCGATCTGTCGGACGCGCGGGATTTCGTGGTGGGCTTTAACCGGCTGGACGCCGCAGCCAAGGCGGCGGGCGTGGTGGCCATCAGCGGCGCTTCGACCGTTCCGTGCCTGTCCTCGGCCGTACTGAACCATTTCCGCGACCGCTTTGCGACACTTGAGGCGCTCGATTTCGGCATCTGCCCCGGTCAGGGGGCCGAGCGCGGGCTGGCGACCACGGCGGCCATCCTGTCCTATGTGGGTCAGCCGCTGAAACCCTTTGCGGGGCATCCGAAGGCCTATGGCTGGCAAGGCTTGCGGCGGCACGTCTTCCCTGATCTGGGGCCGCGCCTGATGGGCGATTGCGATATTCCCGATCTCGACCTGCTGCCCGCCGCCTATGGCCTACGCTCGATCCGTTTCGGCGCCGGGCTGGAACTGGGTTTCATACACCTCGGCCTGTGGGCCCTGTCTTGGGGCGTGCGCTGGAAGCTGCTGCCATTCCCGCTGCCGAAGCTGGCAAGGCCCCTGCTGAAGGCCGCCGACCTGTTCGATCCGCTGGGCTCCGACGATGGCGGCATGTTTATGGTCGTGTCGGGTACAGGGCTGGACGGGCAGCCGCTCCGCCTCGACTGGCACATCATTGCGCGCAATGGCGACGGGCCGCACATCCCCTCGGTCCCGGCCATCCTGCTGGCCGAACGTCTGGCCAAAGGGAGCGGCCCCGCCCCCGGCGCGCGCTCCAGCCTTGGTCAGATTAGCCTCTCCGACTATCTGGCGGCGCTGGAACCATTTGATATTGTCACGGCTTAGATTTCTGAGCCCGCATCTGCTGGATATACAGGAGTTCGTTCTTGGCCAGTTGACTGCTTCCATCAAACTTCAAAGAGTCCTTATAGGCAAACTCGGCTTCATCCCATTTTTGAAGCTCAACGAGGGCATAGCCCTTGTGTCGCAAAACCTTCGCCCGTGTGTAATCCGTCAGATTAAAGAAAGGATTCTCAAGCGCCTTTTCGGCCTCTGCCAGACTTTCCGCATTTCGGCCACTCTGTGCCAAACAAAAGAGATATTCGCTCAGAATAGCTTCGTTCCATGGATCACGCTGGCGACCATCAACCAGAATCGTCACACAGCGAGTGTAGTCCTTGCGGTCCGCATAAACCCAAGCCAATCCGTAAGAAATAAGGGCAAAGGGCGACGCGGGTTTTGCGACAATCTCTAACTTCTTGCCATCAGGGTTTGCGTTCTTTTTAGCCGCAGTTTCAAGCAACACGCCTAATACGAGTTGCGAAGGAAGATTATCGCTGTAAATAAAAAGGCGTGTATCGCATTTTTCCGCATAATACGGCGGAAGCGGTGCTTCGCCGATGGCCGTTTCCATTTCCGGAGCCAAAGCCCTGAGCGCCGAGACATCGGCCTTAACGAAAGCCTTTTGAAGTTTTTCGGCTACTTTCGCCGCCCGTGCTTCCGCCTTTTCGTTGTGTGTCTGACAGGGCGCGATATTTAGAAAATCAGACTGCGGCGTCTCTTCTGCGCGCACCGTGGCCGTAGTCAGACAGAGGCCGATAACCGCCCAGGAAGTGATAGCCAATTTCATAGAAAAGCCCCCCGTTTGTTAAAACAGGAGGCTAAACTCATCCCGGAAGGGTGGCAAGTGTACTTACAACCCGCCGCGCAGATAGTCCGTCTTACCCAGTTCGACGCCGTAGTGACGCAGGATGGCGTAGGCGGTCGTCACGTGGAATAACAGGTTGGGAAGGACAAACCCGACCACATAGCTGTAGCCCGTAAAAGGGATTTCGCGGTTCGGCAGTTTCAGCACCACGTCGCGGCTTTCGGCGCCGTCAAACAGGGCCGGATCGACGGATTCGATATAGGCAATGGTTTTGGCCAGACGGTCTTTCAACTCGGCAAAGCTCGTTTCCGTATCAGCCATGGACGGAATCTCCGTGCCGGTCAGGCGCGCCACAGCCCCCTTGGCCGTATCCGACACCGACTGGATCTGACGGCGCAGAGGGTGCATGTCGAGCGCCAGACGCGCCTCGATGACGACCGACGGGTCGATCTTTTTCGCTTCGGCAAACGCCTCGGCCTTGCTGAGGATATGGGTCAGGTTCTTCATCGCGTTGATAAGAACGGGCACGGTCATCGAATAGATGGAAACAGGCGGTATCTGGGTCATGGACAGTCTCTTAGGGGTGCCCGGTGCGGCACTTCACCCCAGATGGGCAGGGACCGATTACAATCAAGGCCTCTAGATCATTATGCTTTCCGGTGGAAACATAATGATCCAGATTTTGTTTAGTCCCTCGCCGGGCGGTGGCTCCGCCACCTTGGCCGCCGCCTCAATGGCGGCTTGAGGGGAATGATCAGAGCGATCATTCCGCTCTAATCTAATCAGACGACAGAAATCACCTTCAGCGGCCCGACGCGATCGGCCTCAGCCTGAGCGGCGAAGGTGCCATCGACCGTGACCTTGTACTCCCGCGCGGTGATGGTCGAAACCGACACCCACTCGCCCGTCGCCGCTTCCGGTGTTAGAGTCAGGCGCACAAAGCCGTTGCGGTCGGTCGAGGCGGCCAGCACTTCGTCGTTCTGATCCGCCAGCACCTTGGCGAGGCTGAAATTGGGCAGCAGATGATCGAACCATACGGTCGGGCTCGAAATCGCTGTAACGCCCAGCTCGACCGCCACGCGCTCGCCTTTGGCGTCATGCAGTTCATTGGCCCAGGCCTGATGGCTGTCGCCCGACAGCACCACGGCGCGCGCCCTGGCGTCGCGGATCAGGCCATAGAGGCGCTCGCGCTCCGCCGGATAGCCGTCCCAGGCGTCGAGATTTAGCGGCAGCGGGTCTTCCGTCTGGCTGAACAGGTCGATCATCGGTCCGATCACACCCGCGACATTGGCCGGCAACATCTTCAGCATGGCCGCGATGCGCTCTTCGCCATAGAGCGCCTTGAGGTCCGGGCCCTTGACCTTGGCCATCACCACCTGATTGCCGAACACCTGCCAGCGCACGCCATCGGCCACCGAGGCTTTCAGGCCCGTCTGAAGCCACTGACGCTGCGTGGCCCCCAGCAGTTCGCGCGACGGCGCATTCAGTTCGGCGCGGAAGGCGGCGTAATCGGCCTTGCCCGCCGCATCGCGCTTGAGATCGGTCTGGTAATCGAGCTGCTTGGAACGCGCCAGAAAGCGCGTCTCGATCATGAACAGTTCGGCCAGTTGCCCGAAGCGGAACGAGCGGTAGATAGCCTCAGACAGCATACCCGGCTGCGGGTCACGAATGGGCATCCATTCGCGGTAGGCCTTCAGCGCGGCGGCCTTACGCACATCGAAGTCGCCTTCGGTATCCGGCTGATGGTTTTCGGCCCCATGCATCCACGGATCGTTGCACATTTCGTGGTCGTCAAAGACGCAGATCCACGCGGCGCGGGCGTGCGCCGCCTGAAGGTCGGCGTCGGCCTTGTACTGGGCGTGGCGCGTGCGATAGTCGGCCAGAGTGACGATCTCGTGCGGCGGCTCAGGGATACGGCCCAGCAGACGACCATTGCCCATGCCGTAGTCGTTCAGGCCCGCGCCGTATTCGTAGATGTAGTCGCCCAGGTGCAGGACGGCATCGACCTCTTTCAGATCGGCGATGGCGCGATAGGCGTTGAAATAGCCGTTGGAGAACAGCGAGCACGACGCAACCGCCAGCACGACGCGATCGGTCTGCATCGGCAGGGTCCTGGCCTGACCGACAGGCGAGGTCACGCCCTGACAGACAAAGCGGTAATAATAGGTCCGGGCGGGCTTAAGACCGGTCGCATCGAGCTTGACTGTATAGTCACGGCCGGCATCAGTGACCAGACGACCGGTGCCGGTCAGCTTGCGGAAATCGTCGTGCTCGGACATCTGCCATACGACTTCGGTAGCGGCCTCAAGGCCCGACACGCGCGTCCACAGGATCAGGCGGTCGCTCAAGGGGTCGCCCGCCGCCACGCCGTGCGCAAAATGCGCGCCCTTGATCGGGGCCAGACCGGAACCGGATACGGCCGGAGCCGCCCCCATCAGACCGAAAGCCATCAGCGCCTTACGGCGGCTTACCTTATATGTCGCGCTCATCTGTGCCGTCCCCTGCCATGAGTACAGGACCGCCCATAAGCCGCTTCGGTGACAGGGTTATTGCGCCTGCGTGACAGTTTTGTTCACAGACTTATACACAGGGCAGATGCCTCTGAATGGGTACGCCCCCGACTGGCAGGTGCGGGCCGTCGGTGCGAGTGAAACGCACAGACGTGGGAGCCACGAGCCGCGCACAGGCTGTGCTGGCAGACCCCCACCACCGCATCTAGCCGCGTAAACGCGGCGTCGTGCGGTCCCCCTCCCCAGTAAACTGGGGAGGTATAAGGGGGGCTAGTAATTGATGCGCAGCGTCACGCCGACCATGCGCGGTTCACCGGCGATAAAGGTTGCGATACCGAGGTTGTCGCCCGTATTGCCCGCATCCTTGATATAGGCTTCGTCGGTGACATTATCGGCGAAGACTTCGACCGACCACGGCGCGTTCAGCGGCGCGTAGCCCAGACGCAGGTTCAGGAGGCCATAGGCGTCCTGTTTCTCGTCCTGCTTCGTGTCGGCCACCGGACGCAGGCCCGGCACCGCCGGCTGATACTTCGGCAGGTCGTTATTGTCGTCAAAGACGATTTCCGACTGCCACGTATAGGTCGGGGTGAACCAGAAGCGGGCGTTTTGCGTGTTGAACTTGAAGCGCCCGCCCAGCGACAGGCTGTGATCCGGGTTCAGGCGGAAGTGGTTGCCTTCATAGAGGCCGTTGCCGAAGCGGGCGTGGCTGTAGGCATAGGTGACAAACAGATCCGCCCCCGGCGTCAGGCGATAATAGGCCTGGGTCTCAAGGCCATAGGCATCGGCCTTGCCGGCGCTGACCGTGATCAGCCCGCCGCTTTGCGTTGCCACCTGCGTCTGGAAGTTCTCGTACTTATAGCCATAGACCGCCGTGTCCCAGCTCAGACGACCGTCCAGCAGGCGCGTCTTCAGGCCCAGTTCAAGGCTATCGACGGTTTCGGCATCGGCATAAGTAAACTTCGGCGCGGCCAGCGGCGTGCTGCCCGAATCGCCGCTGAGCACCTTGGGCTGACGGCCGCGCGCCGCCGAGACGTAGGCATTGAACGTATCGCTGAAGGCATAGCGGGCGACGAGGCGGTAGGTGATGCCGTCGTCCGAAAAGCTCTGATCGACGCGGGTGCCATTGCCCGGCGTCGACTGCTTGAAGATACCGACCGGCGGCAGGCCCGCGACCACGGCCCGCACCACAAGCGGCGTCACCTGCGCGGTCCAGGCGTTGATCTGCGCCGCCGACGGCGCGGTGCCCGTAGCCTGCACGTACTGGGTGACCAGTTGCGTCACCTGCGTTTGCACATTGGCCGTGATCACCGGCGTAACGGCCGAGGACGCCGCCAGCACAGAAGGGGTTTCGACCGAGGCCGCATAGCCCGACACCTTGTCGTCCTTGGTGTAGCGCAGACCGGCACTCAGTTCGAGCTTCGGCGTCACGCGCCAGGTGAGGTCGGCATAGGCGTCAATGGACTCGGTCTTGCCGAAGTTGGTCGAGGATTCGCGGTGCGCCGGGTCGATATAGGGGGCCAGCGGACCGAAGGCGGTCGGAGCCACCGCCGCAACCACCGGCAGCGGCAGGGCGTTCGGACGCGGCAGGTTGTTGGTCAGGAACAGGCCCGCGACGCGCTCATCAAACTGCATCGGCACGGCCGTCGAGGCCTCTTCCTTGAAATAGCTCAGGCCCGCAAACCACGAAACGGCCCCGCCCGCATCATAGTTGAGGCGCAGTTCCTGCGACCATTGCTTGCCCTTTGCGTCTTCGGCGACCGCCAGAATGGGCAAGGACATGCCGTCCGGATCAAACACTTCGGAGGCCGAGAAGCGGCGATAGGCGCTGATCGACGACAGGCGATAGGCGTCCGACAGACGCCATTCGCCCAGAAGCGTCGTACCGCTCACCGTGCGCTCCAGACCCAGATTGCGGTTCTTGAACCCGGCGCCATTGGCCAGGGCCGCGCCGGAGGTCGGCGACAGGTCGCCGATAATGGCCCCCGTGGTCGGATCGGTCGGGGCAAAGGTGCCCGACTTAAAGCCTGTTCCCGGCGCCGAATCCTTCTGATAGTTGGTGATCAGGTCGAAACGCAGAGCCTCGGTCGGACGCCAGGCGGCGGTAAAGCGCAGGGCATCGCTGCCCAGACCGTTGAAGTCATCACCGCCCAGCAGGTTTTCGGTATAACCGTCGCGGTGCTTGGCGCGGCCGGATAGGCGCACGGCCAGTTGGTCGTTCAGCGGCACATTAACCATGGCATCAACCATACGATAATTATAGTCGCCCACGCTGATCGCCGCCTTACCATCCAGCACCGGCTTGGCCTTGGCCTGAATGATATTGACGGCCCCGATCAGAGCACCGCGCCCGAACAGGGTCGATTGCGGGCCCTTGGCCACTTCGACGCGGTCGAGGTCGAACAGCTCGACATATGCTCCGCGCGAGCGCGAGATCGACACGCCGTCCTGAAACACCGAAACGCGCGCTTCGCCGGTCGCTGCGCCCGAATCGGAGGTGATGCCGCGCATCACGAAGCCGGGATTGTTCGGCGACTGATCCTGCACCTCAAAGCCCGGCACGAACAGAGACAGCTCGGCAAAATCCGTGACGCCGACATCGGTCAGGAAAGACGCGTTAAGACCCGTCACCGCCGCCGGCACGTTGAGCAGTTTCTGCTCGCGCTTTTGCAGCGTCACCACGATTTCCGGCACGCTGCCTTCCTCGGCACCCGCGCTCGTCCGGGTTTGGGCCACGGCAGGCGCGGCCAGCATCAGGGCCAAAAAAGAAACAGAGGCAAGGCGCAGAGCAGACATGGACAGCTTCCTTCGTCAGGTCGAAACGACAATGTGAAGACCGCTTTATCGAACGCTTATGACAGTGAGGTTGCAGCCGTCACAATTACGCCCCCTTCTTGCAGATTGCTGCGGCCTGTCACGCAAAAGCGACAATTGCTGTGGCAAGTGTGAACCCCGGCCTCGCCGAGTCGTACTAGATAGTCTCGTTATTTTTTCGCATTCCCCTCTTGCCAGTGGAAACCGTAACTCTTATAGTTACGCTTATCGCAAATCTTTCTCTCAAAGGAGCCCGCCATGCGTCACGTCTTTAAGTCCACCCTGCTCGCCGCTGCCCTGCTCGCCGGCTCGCTGACCCCGGCCTTCGCTGCCCCGGAAACCTATGCGCTCGAAGCGACCCACACCGAAGTCGTCTTCTCGTGGACGCACTTTGGCTTCTCCAAGCCCACCGCCAAGTTCATGAACGCCGTCGGCACGCTGGTGCTGGACGAAGCCGCTCCGGCCGCCTCGTCGGTCGAAGTCAGCTTCGCCATCGACGGCCTGAACACCGGCGTCGCCGCGCTGGACGGTCACCTGAAGTCGAAGGACTTCTTTGACGCCGCCACCTACCCGACCGCGACCTTCAAATCGACCAAGGTCGATGTGACGGGCAAGGACACGGCCAATGTCACCGGCAACCTGACCATCCACGGCGTCACCAAGCCCGTCACCCTGGCCGTCAAGCTGAACAAGATCGGTGCCAATATGAAGGGCGTGAAGACCGCCGGCTTTAGCGCCACGGGCCAGATCAAGCGTTCGGACTTCGGCATGGGCGCCTATGTCCCGGCGGTGAGCGACGAAATCACCCTCGTCATCACGGCCGAAGCCAACAAGAAGTAAGACCGGTTTACGGTACGTTTTTTCAGGGGGTGCGGTCACGGCCGCGCCCCTTTGTTTTATTCAGGTGTCCCATGACGTCGCAACATCCTCTGCCGACCCTCTATATTCCGCATGGCGGCGGCCCGTGCTTCTTTATGGAGTGGAACCCGCCGCACCTGTGGGACCGCATGGGCGACTATCTGCGCGACATCCCTCATCAGGTGGGGCAGCGCCCGAAGGCCATACTGGTCATCTCGGCGCACTGGATGACCGAACGCTTCACGGTGCAGACCAAGGCGAAGCCGGGGATGTTGTTCGACTATTACGGCTTTCCGGACCATACCTATCGGCTGAGCTATCCCGCCCCCGGCTCGCCTGAACTGGCCGAGCGCGTCATTGCGCTGGCGGCAGAGGCGGATATCCCGGTCGATCGTGACGCCACCCGCGACTACGACCACGGCGTGTTCGTGCCCTTCCTGCTGATGTACCCCGACGCCGACATTCCGGTGGTGCAGCTTTCGATCAAAAGCAACTGGGACCCGCAGGACCATATCGCGCTAGGCAAGGCGCTGGCCCCGCTGCGCGACGAAGGCGTGCTGATCGTCGCCTCAGGCATGAGCTTCCACGACCTCAAGGCGTTGATCCGCCTGAGTCTGGCCCATGAGCCGGTCAATGGCTCCCACCATTTTAATGACTGGCTGAACGACACGCTGACGGCCCACACGGGTGAGGCGCGCGAAGCCTTATTGCGCGACTGGTCAAAGGGCGCAGGCGCGCGTATCGCCCACCCGCACGAGGACCATCTGGTGCCGCTCTTCGTGGCCGCCGGTGCCGCCAGCGACGCGAAGGCGGTGCGGACCTATGACGAGACGCTGCGCCCCATGAACACAGCGGTCAGCGGCTTTCAGTTCGGCTAGAGCATTCGTCGGCTAAGTTGAGCCGCCGAATGCTCTAAGTTTTTGTTTGGTCGCGCAATTTTTCCGAAAAGTGCCAAGACGCTTTTATGGCACTTTGTCGGATTGCGCTCTAGCTTGGCAGCTTTTATACGATGAGCGTCAGTTTCGCCACTTCCGGGTTTGCGTATGGGCGGCCATAATCCGTGTATGAACGGAGGTGTCGCATGTACGATCTTTATATCGCCAATAAGAACTATTCCTCGTGGTCGCTGCGCCCTTGGGTGCTGCTGAAAACGCTGGGGATTCCGTTTACGGAACACCTGCACTATTTCTCGACCCCCATCGGCGAGAATGTGCAGTTTAAGGCTTTTTCACCTTCATCTCTGGTGCCCGCTCTGCATGATCAGGGCCTGACTATCTGGGACTCGCTGGCCATAGCGGAGTATGTTTATGAGGCGCATCCCGCAGTGTGGCCTGCGGATCGTGAGGCGCGCGCCTTTGCCCGTTCAGCCGCGGCAGAGATGCATTCCGGCTTTTCCGTTTTGCGCACCATCTGCACCATGACCTGCGGACTGCGGGTGAAACTGCACACGATCAGCCCGGCGCTTCAGCGCAATATCGACCGCCTGGATGCGCTGTTCAGCGAAGGGCTGAGCCGCTTTGGCGGGCCGTTTCTGGCGGGAGACACCTTCACCGCGGTGGATGCGTTTTACTGCCCCGTGGCCTTCCGCGTGCAGACCTATGGCCTGACGCTGAGCCCTCCCGCGCAGGCCTACATCGAGCGCCTGCTGGCCCTGCCCTCCATGCAGGACTGGTACGCAGCGGCGTTGGCCGAAACGGCGCGCGAACCGGAGCACGAGGCCGAGGTGGCCGAGGTCGGCGTCGTGCTGGCCGACTATCGCGCGGTTTAAAAAGAGTTTGGCGGGAGGCTATCCGGACCTCCCGCCACGGCAGGAAACCTGCCGTTACACGCCGCAGCAAAAACGGCGCGTAATGCGGATCACGGTTTCGAGGAAACCGATCAGACCGGAAGTCTGGGGAGGGAGATAGATTTCAGAGGGAGTAGCTGCGCGCGCTGAAGGCGCAGGCCGGGCGCCCGGCGCGGACAGATCAGGCCGCGGCAATGGAGCGGCAGACGGGTCGGGGGTACGCATACTGATTACGCCTTGCACGGGGTTGCAAACAGGTACGCCATACTTAGCATACCGTATAATCCAGAATAATGACGTTCTCTTAATGTGCGATTAATGCGCGGAAAGGTTGAGACATCGCTATACCGATCACCCGGTCGGGATTGACTCCGAAGTCTATTTTGTTATATAGCAAAATACCGAAATAGAGAAGGGATGGCGCTATGCACCGCATCTGGGGATTTTTCGCGGCAGGCGTGCTGCTGGCCACGACGACCCATGCCGAGGAAGCCGCCGGGATATGGCGCGGCAAGCTGATGGGGCAACTGACGATCATCGTGCGCATTGAAAAGGAGGGTCAGGGCTATAAGGGCACGCTGCAAAGCCCGGATCAGTCGAAGGCCCTGCTGCCGCTGGATACAATCAGCGCCACCGCCGATACCCTCAGTTTTGATCTCAAACGCATCAATGGCCACTATGAGGGCCATTGGGATGACGCACAGAAGGCCTGGGTCGGCACCTGGTCGCAGGGGCAATCCCTGCCGCTTAGCCTCAGCCGCATCAACGAAAGCGATTTGAGCGTCAGTCACCGTCCGCAGGTGGACGCGGCCGAGGCGGCGCTGGCGCAATATCACGTCGAAAGCGTGCAGATCGCCACCCCGACGCCCGGCGTCACCCTGGCCGGCACCTATAGCGCACCAAAGGGCAATGGCCCCTTCCCCGCCGTGGTCCTGATCGCCGGTTCGGGGCCGAATACGCGCGACGAAACCGTGGCCGGTCACAAGGTTTTTCTGGTGCTGGCCGACGCCCTCAACCGTGCAGGGATCGCCGTGCTGCGCTACGATAAGCGCGGCATCGGCGGCTCGACCGGTGCCTATGCACAGGCCACCACCGCCGACTTTGCCGATGACGCTCAGGCCGCGGCTCACTGGCTGGGCGCGCGTAAGGACGTGAAGACGATCGGCCTGATCGGTCATTCCGAAGGCGGGATCATCGCCCCCCTCGTTGCCAACCGCACGCCGCAGGTGCAGTTTGTCGGGCTTCTGGCCGGTAGCGCGGTGCGCGGCGATCATCTGCTGCTCAGCCAGCAGGTCCTGATCGGACGTGCCAATGGTATGGACGAAGCGGCTTTGAGCCGGGCGCAGGCCACCAACCGCAAAATCTACGACGCGATTATCGCCGACCCGGCGCACGCCGAAACCACGCTACGCGCCATAGTCGCCGCCGAATGGCCCGCGGGAACGCCGGCCGACCCGGCGGTGATCGACGCTATCGTCAAGCCGGTTACCTCGCCGTGGATGAGCTGGTTCCTGCGCTATGACCCGCAAGTCGAACTGAAAATGCTGAAGATACCCGTACTGGCACTCACGGGCGAAAAGGACCTTCAGGTCGCCGCCCGTGACAATCTACCCGTCATGAAAGCCGCATTGGCGGGCAACCCAGATGCCACCCTCCGCGAATTGCCGGGCCTCAACCACCTGTTCCAGACGGCCGGGACCGGTGCGCCGTCCGAATATGGCGATATAGAGGAAACGTTCGCGCCCTCGGCTTTGAAAATAGTGACCGACTGGGTCAGTGAACGGACGCGGTAGAACTCTTTTTCAGCTCGTCTTCCAGCCACTCCATATCCTCGTCGCTGAGGCCGAAATGATGCCCGGCCTCGTGGATCAGGATATGGGCGACCAGATCAACCAGCGGCACGCCGGTTTCGGCCCATTCATCGAGGATCGGGCGGCGGAAAAGGTGGATCATCGGCGGCAGGTCGCCTGTGAACGTCTCGGTTTCCGCCGGTCGGCCAGTATAGAGGCCGGTCAGTTCAAACGGGTCTTCGATGCCCAGATCGGCCAGCAGGTCTTCGGCGGGGAAGTCCTCGACGATCAGCACCACGTCGCGCAGATACCCGGCAAAGGGCTCCGGCAGTTTGCTCAGCGTATCTCTGGCCAAGGCCTCGATGTCGTCCAGCGACGGCGGCGGTCCAAACGCGGTCTGGTTCATTCGGCGGCCGGACGATCGACAGCGTTTTCGGGATAAACCTCGACCGGCTTTTCGCCGTCCCACACCACCCAGTACTGCCCCAGCCGCCGTTTCCGCTCAATGGCTTCGGACACGGCTTCACGCAGCACCGTCAGGGCATGATTTGCGTAAGCCGACATATCTTCGCGGTTCATTTCACCTGCCCTGAGAAACGCTTCAACCCATCGAAAAGAGACGGGCTCGCCACCTGGCAATCCTCACCGGATTGATGAAAGATCACCTCTGCGCGGCCATCATCGTTCATGTAGCACACGCAGACGTCAGCCTTCATTCTATAATCAATCAGCAGATTGCGCAAACTACGCGGGAAAAGCCGTTCTATATCGGTCTGAGGTATATCATGTCCGCCATGCGCAACACGCTCAGCCACGCGCCGTTTAGAAACCGAAACGTCAGGCAACGCTAAATAATGAAGCTCAACCGTCCAGCCTTTGGCCCTTAACTGTTCGATCAGCCTCAGATAGGTTTTGCCGGACAGCGTCGTCTCAAATGCAAAATCCTCACGCACGGCAATCCGCGCCTCCATTTCTATCAGGAACAGCCGTGCCGCTGCTGCGGTCTGCTGCTCCGGATGAAAGGGCGACAGACCCGACGCGATGAGGCCGGCATTGATGGAATGTGCCACACCCACCGCAGGCAGGTACTTCAACGCAAATGTGGTTTTCCCTGCGCCATTCGGTCCGGCAATGATCAGACATCTGGGCATAGGCAACGCCTAAAACGCAAACGCCGCCGGGACAAGTCGTCCTGACGGCGTTCAAGGTGAGACTGTTCAGGCAGCGCTTAGGCGTCAATATCCTCAGGCAACCCCACCACATGGAAGCCCGCGTCGACGTGCACCACTTCGCCGGTGGTGGACAGGCCGAGGTCCGATGCCAGCCACAGGGCCGCCCCGGCGACGCCTTCCATAGAGGTTTCTTCTTTCAGCAGCGAGAACTGCCCCGACTTGGCGTGCAGCGAACGCCCACCGGAGATACCGGCCAGGCTGAGGGTACGCATGGCGCCCGCCGAAATGGCGTTGACGCGGATCTTCTTGGGGCCGAGGTCGCGGGCGATATAGCGCGTCGAGGCCTCAAGCGCCGCCTTGGCCACGCCCATGGTGTTGTAGTTCGGAATGACGCGCTCAGAGCCCAGATAGCTCAGCGTCACCAGCGAGCCGCCGTTCGGCATCAGCTCAGCGGCGCGGCGCGACACATCGACGAAGGAGAAGGCCGACACATTCATAGCCAGCAGGAAGCCTTCGCGGGTGGTGTTTTCGACGAACGAGCCTTGCAGTTCGTTCTTGTTGGCGAAGGCCACCGAATGGATCACGAAGTCGATTTCGCCGTAAATTTCTTTCAGCTTGGCAAAGGCCGCATCCATCGACGCGTCGTCGGTGACGTCGCATTCGATCAGGTGCTTGACGCCGATGGATTCGGCCAGCGGCCCGACGCGGCGCAGCAGGCTTTCGCCCATATAGGAGAAGGCCATGTCCGCGCCCTGCGCCGCCAGTTGCGAGGCGATGCCCCAGGCAATGGACTTGTCATTGGCAACGCCCATGACGAGGCCCTTCTTGCCCTTCATCAGCTCGCCCTTGGGGAATTTCCAGCCGTCTTCAGCCATATGTCTAATCCTATGAATACACCCACCCCGCTGCGCAGGGAGGGATGTGAATTACAAATCCGCCTGCGACAGGATAATCGAACCGTTGGTGCCGCCAAAGCCGAACGAGTTCGACATCACGGTCTCCAGCGCGCCGTCGCGGCGCTCCCTCAGGATCGGCATACCGTCAAAGGCCGGGTCGAGTTCCTCGATATGCGCGCTCTTGGCCGCGAAACCGTGCTGCATCATCAGCAGGCAGTAGATCACTTCCTGTGCGCCTGCCGCGCCCAGCGAGTGGCCGGTCAGCGACTTGGTCGAGGAGATCAGCGGAGACGCTTCGCCAAAGACGTTGCGCACTGCCCCCATTTCGCGCTCATCGCCCACCGGGGTCGAGGTGCCGTGCGGGTTGAGGTAGTCGATCTTACGGCCACCGGCCTGACGCAGGGCCTCACGCATACAGCGCTCCGCCCCTTCGCCCGACGGCGCCACCATGTCGTAGCCGTCCGAATTGGCACAGTAACCGACGATTTCGGCCAGAATATTGGCCCCGCGTGCCTTGGCCCGCTCATAGTCTTCCAGCACAACCGCGCCCGCACCCCCGGCGATGACGAAGCCGTCGCGGTTCTTGTCATAGGCGCGCGATGCGACTGACGGCGTGTCGTTGAAGTTCGAGGACATGGCGCCCATGGCGTCGAACAGATTGGACAGGGTCCAGTCCAGTTCTTCGGTGCCGCCAGCGAACATCACGTCCTGACGGCCCAGCATGATCTGCTCGGCCGCCGCCCCGATGCAATGCACCGAGGTGGCGCAGGCCGAAGAGATCGAATAGTTGATGCCGCGAATCTTGAACCAGGTGGCCAGCACCGCCGAAGGGCCCGACGACATGGCCTTGGGCACCGCGAATGGCCCGATGCGCTTGGGCGACTTCTTTTCGCGCGTCGTATCGGCGGCTTCGACGATGGTGCGGGTCGAAGGGCCGCCCGCGCCGAAGATGATGCCCGTGCGCTCGTTGGAAATATCGCTCTCTTCCAGACCGGCTGACTTTATCGCCTGCTCCAGCGACACGTGCCCGTAGGCCAGACCGTCCGACAGGAAGCGCGCCGCACGGCGATCAACCAGAGGCGTCCAGTCGCCGATGGTCGGTTTGGCGTGCACCTGACACTTGAAACCCAGCTCGGCATATTCCGGCGCGGCAACGATGCCCGATCTGGCGTCACGCAGCGAGGCCGCAACCTCATCTGCGCCCGTGCCGATGGATGAGACGATACCAAGACCGGTGATAACAACTCTACGCATAGTTCGCTTCCCTGTAGTCAGAGGGGTGCTTTTGATCAGACCAGATCCTTGGCGTCGAACAGGCCGACGCGCAGGCCCGACGCCGAATAGATCGGCTTGTCGTCAGCCAGCACCACGCCTTCGCCGATGCCCATGATCAGCTTGCCCGTCATGACCCGCTTCATATCTATCTTATAGGTCACCTTTTTGACCGACGGCGTGACCTGACCGGTAAATTTGACGTCGCCTACGCCCAGTGCGCGACCGCGGCCCGGATTGCCCGACCAGCCGAGGAAGAAGCCGACCAGTTGCCACATGGCGTCAAGGCCCAGGCAGCCCGGCATGACCGGATCGCCGATAAAGTGGCAGGCGAAGAACCACAGGTCGGGGTTGATGTCGAGTTCGGCTTCGATATAGCCCTTGTTGAAGGCCCCGCCATCCTGCGTGATCTGCGTGATACGATCCATCATCAGCATCGGCGGTGCCGGCAACTGGGCATTGCCCGGACCGTACATTTCCCCGCGCGAACAGGCCAGAAGGGCTTCATAATCGAAAGACGAAGGACGGTCGCTCATTGGGGCTCCGGATAGAATCTCACACACATATAGCTGTTATGCGGCGCTTAATGGCGCGTTCGTAACAGGCTGTAAAGATGCGTTACACGCATAGAGGCCGCGGCTCAATGGCTTTTCTTGTGAAATTTTACGGGCATTTGGCGTTTAACGCACGCCTTGCGAGGCACCCAGCCGCGTGAAGGGGTCCGGGCGTTTGCACGCCGCGCCCTCTTGCGCCCCCCACAGGCGATCCTGCGGTGCCCAGCCATCGACATTGCCGACCGACACCTTGCAATAACCCTTCTTGCACTTGTCGAGCGTCGCCAGAGAGCGTGGATTAAGCCGCGCCTTGACCTTGGCCGTGGACTTGGCCCCGCTCAGCAGGTCGATCTTCTGCGTACCCATCGACACCACGCTGCGCTGCGACTTCAGCATCGAGCGGTTCACCCAGGCAATGCCGCCGTCCGGATCGCAGATCATGCGCCATTCGCGGGTTTCGGAAATTATCTGCACCGGCAGATTTTTCTGACGATAGGTCCACAGGACCTTGTTTTCCTTGGTCGGGCCGGAGCGCGCATAGACTTCGTTGGACCGCAGCGACGCCCAGCGCGGCACCGGCTGCTTCGACGGCGTGTCGAAGGCCTCTTCGTCAGCGCTGCCCGCCTGCGCCAGCCCCGTCCCCGTCCCGACAAGGCCTGCCGCCAAAACAACCGCCCTCAGCCACCCCGACTTGACGCGGGGGCACGGCCTATGGTGTGGTGATTTTACTGCAAAAAATGGACTGAACAGGGTCGGCATCGGCAAAAGCGGACGATTGAAGGAGGCGTGGAAAGGTCTCAGACAGTTGCGTCGCAATGCTTCAGATTTGGTTAACCACGCCCTGAAAATCAGCCCCACAGACAGAAATGCCGCCAGAGGGTAAACGCATATTATGAACAAGAAACTGAAGGTCGTCATGACCGTGAAACTGCCCGACGGGGTGGAAACGCGGTTTCGCGAACTGTTCAACACCACGCTCTGGCTCAATAAGGACCCGATGCCGCGCGACAAGATGATCGAGGCGGCGCAAACCGCCGAAGTCCTCGTCTCTTCGATCAACGACCGCATCGACGCGGACTTTATCGACGCCTGCGGCGAGCAGCTCAAGATGATCGCCAATTTCGGCGTCGGCTATGACCATATCGACGTCGCCAGAGCGGTCGAAAAGGGCATCATCGTCACCAATACGCCGGGCGTGCTGACCGAAGACACGGCCGAAATGACCATGGGCCTGATCATCGCCGTAGCCCGCCGTTTCGTCGAAGGCGCTGAAACCGTGCAACGCGGTGAATTTTCCGCCTGGTCGCCGACATTCATGATGGGTCGCCGCATCTATGGCAAACGGCTGGGTATCGTCGGCATGGGCCGCATCGGTCAGGCTCTGGCGCGGCGGGCCCGCGCCTTCGGGATGCAGGTGCACTATCATAACCGCAAACCGGTGTCGCAGCGCATTTCGGACGAGCTTGAGGCCACCTACTGGGACGATCTGGACCAGATGCTGTCGCGCATGGACGTGGTGTCCATCAATGCGCCCGGCGGTCCCAACACCTTTCACCTTCTCGATGCCGAGCGCCTGTCGAAACTTCAGCCGCACGCCATCCTCGTCAACACGGCGCGCGGGCAGATCGTCGATGAAGAGGCGCTGGCGCACCTCTTGCGCGGCAATAAGATCGCCGGCGTCGGCCTTGACGTCTATGAGCGCTTGCCCGGCATCAATCCGGAACTGTTCGGCCTGCCCAATGCGGTACTGCTGCCGCATATGGCGTCTTCGACCATCGAAGCGCGCACCGATATGGGCGACCGGGTGATCCTCAATATCAAGACGCTTCAGGACGGCCACCGCCCACCCGATCGCGTCATCCCGGCGATGCTATAGTTACTCATGAAAACGTTTTGGCCTGCGGCCAAATACGTTTTTCATGGGTCGAGTATGAGAAAAAGACCCTCGGGGCGGCCCGTCGGGTCTTTTTCGCTTTTTATCCTCTCTCCCCGTGCACGGGGAGAGGGCCGGGCTGAGGGGCATGAAATGGCAAGTCCCCTGAAAATGCGTCGAAAAAAGTTTTTCACAGCTTTCCGAAAAATGCCCCTTGCAAAGGCCGCGGGCTTTTGTCTATAAGGCGCACCTCTTCGGCGGACACGCCGGTGGATAACAGAAACGAGCGGGTGTAGCTCAGCGGTAGAGCGCCACCTTGCCAAGGTGGATGTCGAGAGTTCGATCCTCTTCACCCGCTCCAATCTGTTTACAAAGCACAAAAGGCCGGATCGCTGATCCGGCCTTTTGTGCTTTGATACCCCCAACCCTTTACCGCTTATCCCCAGTCGCCGGATTGACAGTGTCTGTCATTCGCAGGAGGTTGGCGGGCAGAAAAGGGGGCCTTTCATGACATCGCCGAACACACGTCAGCTTCCGTTCGCTATCGCGTTTAGTGTCTTGTCTTTTATAACCGTGGCGCTGGGGGCGCTGACAATGCAACAGGCGGGGCTGAGCGCCGGGCTGTGGCTGCGTAACCCGGTGGCGTGGCTAATTGGCGGGGGTCTGTTCCTCGGCCTGAGCCGCGTTGTACGCCCGTCCGTGGCGCTTCTCTGGCCCGCCCTTATCCTTCTGGGTCTCTGTTTTGTCTTTCCGGGGCAAGACGGCGTTCACCGCTGGCTTTCCTTCGGTCCCGTTCAGCTCAATGCCGCCGCCCTGATCCTGCCGCTGGTGCTGACCGCCACCCCACCGGACAGACCGTCGCCGCAGTGGTTGATCGGTCTGGGCCTGATCGGCGCCTGTCTGGCGTGGCAGCCCGACCGTTCGCAACTGCTGGCCTTTGGCGTCGCTGCGCTGGTCCTGATCGCGCAGGTTTATGGCCCGCGTGCCCTGCTGTGGGCGGCGCCGGTTGCCGCACTGGCCCTTGGTCTGTGCCTGTGGCGGCCCGATCCGCTCCTGCCGGTCGCACACGTCGAAGGCGTGATCCACATGGCCGCCGCGCAGTCGCCGCTGCTGGCCGCCGCCCTTATGGCCGCTCTGGCCCTCACCGCCTTGAGCCCTCTGTGGCTGTGGCCCAACGAAAGCCGTCGCCCGCAGGCCCTGGCGCTAAGCCTCTATTTTGCCCTGAGCGCTGTGGCATGGCTTTACGGAGCCTATCCCGTGCCGCTGGCCGGGTACGGCCTCAGCTTTGTCCTCGGCTGGTGGCTTGGCCTTGCCGGGCTTTTTGCTAGATCGCGCAACGAAACCGCTTAAACACCGCTTGCGCCCCCCCTCAAAACGGGTACGTTTGTTGCAGCCGCTAAGTCCGGTAAAGACCGTCTTGGGCGCATTGTGTGCCGAAACGGGTCAGGTGGGAGTTTGTGCGCGCGATGCTTCTGGAAAGCGAAGCCGATTTGGTTGTGGTTCTGGGCATTCTGGCGGCGCTGCTGCTGGGCGTTGCGATCGTCGCCGGCATTATCGCCATCATCAAAACCTCACAGGTCCGTCAGTTTCAGGACCTTCTATTCAAGGCCGAGCGCAAGATAGATCAGCTTGAGCGGCGCATGTTCAATGTGCTCAACGCCGTGCCGGTGGCGCTGGTCGAAACCGATGCCTCGGGCAAGTTCATCTTCGCCAACAAGACCGCGCACCAGCTTCTGGGCCGTAAGGACAATGAGCTGATCGGTTTGCGTTTCCATTCGGCCACCTGGGGCATCACCTATCCCGACGGCCGCGTCATTCCGCCCGATCTCCTGCCCATTGCACGCACCCTGCGCGGTCAGACGGTGAAGGGCTTTCAGCACCTGATCGTCAATCACGGCAGCCGCACCAAGGTGCTGGTCTCCGTCACCTCCATGCCGATCATGAACACCAATGGCGAAGTGATTGGCTCAACCACGGCACTGGTCGAGATCGAAACTCAGACCGGCGAAGGCGTGGGCGACATCTCCGGCGTGTGGCGCGGTCACTGGTTCACGGCGGCACCGGTCCCCTTCTGGGGTCTGGATCAGAACGGGACGGTGCTCGACCTCAATCCGCGCGTCGGCAGCCTGCTCGATACACCGCGCGATCAGGCGATGAACGCCAATTGGGCCAAAGTCTTCGTGGCCGATGCCGACTTCCAGAAGGCCGTCGATTTCCTCGCCGACCTGCCGCCCGAAGGTCAGGGCAATGGTCGCCCCTCTTCCATCAACCTGTCGCTGAAGGACGTGCGCGGTCAGACGCACCCGGTCATCCTCACCGCCTGGATCGTCCATACGCAGGACGGCGAAGCGCAGGGCATTACGGTGGCCGCCATCCCGACCACGCAGACCCTTGCGCTCAGCGAAGCCCCCGCCCTGACCGCGCCTGCGGCCCCGGCCCTGTCCGACGATGCGCAGCAGGCGCTCGAAGACCTGCAAAAGGCCGAACTGGCGCGCGCCGCCCTCGGTGTCGGCGTGTGGTCCTACGACCCGGCATCGGATTCGATCGTCGAGGACGAAGGGATGCGCCGTCTGATCGGTCGCGAATTTGACGGTGGCCCGACGCGCATCACGGCCGAAGACCAGTTGCGCGCCAATGAGGTGTTCGGTCAGCTTATGTCGGGGCAGAGCGATACGCTTGATCTCGACCTGACCATTCCGCAGCCGGACGGTTCGGTTCGCCACGTCTCGCTCAAGGGGCAGGCGCAGATGGTCGATGGTCGCCGCGAGCTGTTCGGCGTTGCGCTTGACGTCACCCACGCGAAAGCCGCCGCGACGGTTGCCGTGCCCGTGCCAGAGCCGGTGATTATCGAAGACACGGCGAAGATCGAAGCGCTTCAGGCCGATCTGGCGGCGCTTGACACCGCCCGCAGTGACGCCGAGGCCGAACGCGATGCCCTGCGCGATGAACTGGAAGCCCTGAAAGACGCAGCTTCCAAGGCCGAAACCGCGGAACCCGGCGAAAATCCGGAACTGGAAGCCCTGCGCGCCGAGCTGGAAGCGCTGAAAGCCGAACCCAAGTCGGAACCCGAAGAGAGCCCGCTGAGCGCGGCCCTCGAAGCCTCTCTGGCGGAAATCGAAACGCTCAAGGCACGCGCCAGTGAGCTGACGGCGCTGGAAAACGAACTGGAAACCCTGCGGCAGGATTATGCAACCCTGGCCCAAAGCGCCGCCGAAGCTCAGTCAGATACACGCGATGCTGAAATCGAGGCCCTGAAGGCCGAGGTCGCCGAGTTGCAAGGCCTCAAGGCTCTGGAAGGCGAACTGAGCGCGCTGAAAGACGAAAAGGCCGAACTGGAGGCCGAATTTGCCGCGCTTCAGGCCGCGCCCGCTCCAGAAGCCAAGCCGGAACGCCAACTGAGCGACATCGCCGGAGACCTCAGCCCGCTGCACCGTCAGTGGAAGAGCGACGGCACCCTCACGCGGCTTTCGACCGGCTGGCAGGCCCTGACCGGTTGCGGCGCGCCTGAATTCTTTGGCGAAGGCTGGCTCGACAGCCTGCACCCGGACGATCAGGATCGCATCCATGCCGAGCTGGCCATGCATCTGGCGCAAAAGACGGCGGGTGAACTGTCCTATCGCGTCAAAACGCCCGCCGGTTTTGCTCCGGTGCTGGAACGACTGAGCCCGGTCATGGCGGACGGACAGTTCGAAGGGCTGCTGGGGGTGGCGTTCGACCTGTCAGCGCACCTGCCACCGCCGCCGCCACCGGAAACCGAGGCCGGACCGGACCGTCTGGAATATCTGACGCTGAAAGCCCGCACCGGACAGCTTGAACTGGAGATCGCTCAGTTACAGCTCGCCAAGCTGGAACTGGAGCGTCAGGCCGAACGCCTCGATACGGCACTGATCCTGTCGCAACGCTATGAAACGGTCGGGCGTCTGGCGGGCGATGTGGCCGCCGACTTCTCACAAATGCTGAACGTCATGAACGCCGCGCTCGACATGATCGGGCGTCAGGCCGACAGCCCGGACCTGCGCCGCCTGTCAGAAGCCGCCCTGGCGGCGGGCAAGCGCGGCGAGCGCCTGACGCGGCAATTGCTGGCCTTTACCACCGACGCCAAAGAGAAGGCGTAAGCCGGCGCGGCTGCTATAAAACCGTCGCAAAAACGGCCTATGGGCGGAGGTCTCAACCGTTACGCAGGATCGTTCATGACCGACAGCGCGCCGCTTACCTTTGGCTGGGAAGAATGGGTCGGCCTGCCCGACCTGGCCCTGCCCGCCATCAAGGCCAAGGTCGATACCGGGGCGCGCACCTCGGCCCTGCATGCGGTGGATATCGAGGTGTTCGGCACGCCGGAACGCCCGCGCGTGCGCTTCGTCGTCAATCCCGTGCCCGGCCGCTATGACATCGAGGTCGCCTGTTCCGCCGACCTCAAGGATCAGCGCGAAATCACCTCCTCCAATGGGGAGACGGAGTGGCGCTACGTCATCGAAACGCTTATTTCGATCAACGGGGTCAATCACCCGATAGAGGTGTCGCTGACCAACCGCGCCAATATGGCCTACCGTATGCTGATCGGGCGTCAGGCGCTGGAAAGCCTCGGCGCCCTGGTCGATCCGACGGCGGGGCAACGCCTGCCGGTTCTGTCCTACGACGTCTACAGCCGCGCCGATGCGCCCAAGGCCGTGAAACGCCCCCTGCGTCTGGCCGTGCTGACGCAGGATGCCGGCAACTATTCGATCCGCGCCCTGATCAAGGCGGCGCAGAACCGCGATCACGTCATCGAGGCCATCGAAACCTCGCGCTGTTATATGAACATCAATGTGACGCGCCCCGAAGTGCATTATGACGGCAAGCCGCTGCCGCAGTTCGACGCCATCATCCCGCGCATCGGTGTGCCGATGACCAGCTATGGCCTGGCTGTGGTGCGGCAGTTTGAGACGACGGGCGCCTATTGCCTCAACCGGTCTTCGGCAATCTCCGCCTCACGCGACAAGCTGCACGCGCTTCAGGTGCTGGCGCGCAAGGGCATCCCCATGCCGGTGACGGCCTTTGCCAAATCGCCCAAGGACACCGACTTTGTGGTGCAACTGGTCGGCGGCGCGCCGCTGGTCATCAAGCTGACCAAGGGGGCGCAGGGGCGCGGCGTGGTGCTGGCCGACACGCATCTGGCCGCTGCCTCGGTCATTTCGGCCTTCCGCGACCTCGATGCCGAACTGCTGACGCAGGAATTTATACGCGAGGCCGACGGCGAAGACCTGCGCTGCCTCGTCATCGGTTCAAAGGTCGTCGCGGCCATGAAGCGCAAGGCCAAGATCGGCGATTTCCGCGCCAACCTGCATCAGGGCGGCAAGGCCCTGTCGGTCGAAATCACGCCGGAAGAAGCCGACATCGCGGTGAAGGCCGCCCGCGCCTTGGGCCTTCAGGTGGCAGGCGTGGATATTCTGCGTTCGCATTCGGGGCCGAAGGTGCTGGAAGTCAATTCCTCGCCCGGCCTTCAGGGGATCGAAAAGGCCTCCGGTGTCGATGTGGCCGACCTGATCATCCGCCATGTCGAGAGCAAGCTGCGCCCGGTGCAGCACCTGCCGAAACAAAACCCGCGCGCCAAACGCCGGGAGTGAAACGAGCGGGGACGGGGTGGAAACCCTCTTTCCCCCTGCCCCACTCCATGCCATTTAAGCCCTATGAAGCGCTTTGGCCTAAAGGACGAGGATCTGAAACTGTGGCATCTGGTGACGGCCACGGTGCGTCCGCACGCGCTCAGCAAAAAGAAGCCCGCACCGGTCAAGCCACCCTTCGCCCAGCCTGAGATCGAGACGGTTACCATCAAGGGCCTGCCCGAAGGGCAGAACACCCTCTCCGCCCCGCGTATCGAGCGCCCCCTGCCGTTGGTGCCGTTCAAAATCGGTGAGGCCGTGCGCCCACAGAGCGGCTTTCGCCTGAGCGAAGCGACCTCTTTCGCGCCCGACCCGATCGAGCCCAAACGCAAGCGCCGCATCAGCCGCGAACGCGACCCCATCGAAGCGCGCCTCGACCTGCACGGCCTGAACCAGATTCAGGCCGAACAGCGCCTCAAAGCCTTTGTGCAGCAGGCCTGGGCCAATGACTATCGCGCCGTTCTGGTCATTACGGGCAAGGGCATGGCCGAAAACGGGATATTGAAACGCAACGCACCGGATTGGCTGTCCGATCCGGCGCTGGCGCACATAGTGGCCGGGATTTCACAGGCCCACGCCCGCCACGGCGGCTCCGGTGCGCTCTATGTGGCGTTGAAGCGACGTCAGGGCTGAACGACGACGCCCGACTCGTCTTCCGACCGTTTCGGTGCAAATGGGGGTTGCGGCAACTTAGCACTTTTTCGTTTATGTTTGACACCTGACGCCCAGAACAGAATGGCACCCAAGGGAAGCGTCACATAAAACTCAAACGAACTGGCCAGCCCTTGCGCATATCCCGAAACGGGAAAGCCCAAAAAGAGGGGCTGCCAACTGATCATGTTGTTTATCCAGAAATAGGAAAGCCGGGTGAAGCCTATGGCAACGGAAATGGCCCACAGCCAGCCCAACGGTATGCCTTTGACGCTCAAACACACATAGAGGGTGTACAGACTAAATAGCAAAACACCGGAGGAAATGAACAAAAATAGAATTCGCTCTGAATTCAGACGTGCAAATGAAAAATCGACAGACTTCAAATCATTGCTATTTAAGTAATTTATTTTAAAATTATTGGCCTTGTAGCTCGATACTTGCTTTACGAACTGTACCGTGCTTATTAAAACACTATCACCCTGTTTATTTAAGAGTGTAATTGTCGTGATTTCCGGCTGACCTGTGGTGTAGGTCGTTTGCCATTGCGCCACACGAATCAGATCCGGCTTCGCCGGAATATATTTCGCAAAAATCGGTATGGTTTTGCGATACTCTGCGGTCATCATGGCCGGCAAACTACGCTGACTTAGACTTTCCCAGTCCTGGGCTTTGACCCGTTTTTGATAGGCAATGGCCTCACGCACGGCGGCTGGCGGAGCTGTTCGTTCTACCACGTAAAACAAAGGATGATCTGGTCTGTGCACGCTTGGCCAAAAGAGGAGGCCCGCCACGAAGAGAGCGAAAACAGACAGACAGAATGTAGCGGCCAGAAACTTACGCACTTCCCCCTCCGAGAGCGTAATACCCTTATGACCCCATCCAAAGCCAGGAAGGTGACATAGTCAAGCCGAAGTCAATCAGATCAGCCCGTTCTGCTTCGCCAGTTCGGCGTAAGAGACCTGCGGACGCGGGCCGTAGTGGCTGATCACCTCGGCGGCAGCGAGCGCCCCCAGACGGCCGCAGGTTTCCAGATGCAGGCCCTGCGTCAGGCCATACATCACCCCTGCCGCGTACTGATCACCGGCCCCGGTGGTATCGACGACCTCGGTCACCGGATAGACGGGGATGTCATGCGACAGATCGGCCTTCAGTGCTACCGAGCCGCGCTCGGAACGGGTGACGAAGGCCAGATCGGCCTTGGATTTCAGATAGCGCGCCGCCTTGTCGAAATCCTCAGTCTGGAACAGCGACAGAAGCTCGGACTCATTCGCAAAGACAAGATCGATATGCTGGTCGATAAAGGCCAGCAGGTCAGTGCGCCAGCGATCGACCACGAAGCTGTCAGACAGGGTCATGGCCGTCTTGCGGCCCGCCGACCTTGCGATTTCACAGGCCTTGGCAAAGGCGGCGCGGCCGGACGGCGTGTCGAACAGATAGCCTTCGAGGTAGGTGATTTGCGACGCCCTGATCAGCTGCGGATCGACGTCTTCGGGCTGCACCAGAGCGGCAGCCCCCAGAAACGTCGCCATGGTGCGCTGACCGTCTTCGGTGACATTGATCAGGCAACGGCCCGTGTGGGTCGGGTCGTCGTGCAGGAAGGGCACGTCGAAATGCACGCCGCTCTTTTTCAGGTCGCGGCTGAACACTTCGCCCAGTTCATCGTGCGCTACCTTGCCAATATAGGCCGCCTTGCCGCCAAACGAGGCGACGCCGGCGATGGTATTGCCCGCCGAACCGCCGGATTCCTGTGTCAGGTCTTCGTTATTGGCTTCCGAGCGCGCCACCATCTTGCCATAGAGGTTCAGCGCGCGGTGCTGATCAATCAGCGTCATGCCGCCCTTGGGCAGGCCTTCTGACACGATAAACGCTTCGCTGGCCGGGGCCAGCACGTCCACAATGGCATTGCCAACGGCGGTGACGTCGTACTCAGAAGACATGCGCGATAATCCGGTTGCTATTGGGCGTGTCTTTGCGCAAAAACCGCGCACGGAGCAAGCGAAAATGAAAAAGTCCCTTCTGATGAAGTCACTTCTCATCCTGACCCCCAACCCGGCGCACCCATCGCATCATGGACGCTGGCCCGCCGTGCTGGAGGCCTATCGCGCCGCCTTTGCAGCATTTGAGGTCGAGGCGCAGCCATGGTCGGAGCCTCTGACGCGACCCTATGATCTGGTGCTGCCGCTGGTCGCCTGGGGCTATCATAATGCGCCCGATGACTTCCGCCGCGCTCTGGCCCAGATCAAGGCCAAGGGCTACCGGATGCACAACCCCGCCGAAATCGTCAGTTGGAACGTCGATAAGGCCTATCTGCGCGATCTGGCCGAAGGTGGCATCCGCATCGTGCCGACCCTGTTTGCCGACACCCTCACGCCGGAAACCCTCACCCGCGCCCGTGCCGATTTCGGACAGGACGCGCTGGTGCTCAAGCCGCGCATCTCCGCCGGGGCCAAGAAAACCCTCGTCTGGGAAGGGGCCGACGTCCCCGAATGGGCACCTGAAACGGACGTCATGCTGCAGCCTTTTATGCCCGCCATCCAGTCCGAAGGCGAATGGTCGCTGATCTTCTTCGGCGGCGATTTCAGCCATGCGGTGCTCAAAACGCCCAAGCCGGGCGATTTCCGCTCGCAACCCGACTATGACGCCCATCTGCGGGTGCAGACGCCGCCGGTCGCCGCCGTCGAACTGGCCTATCAGGCGCTGGAATATGTGGGTCAGACCCTGCTCTATGCGCGCGTCGATATGGTGCGCAATGCCGCCGGTGACTTCTGCCTGATGGAGCTGGAGCTGATCGAACCCGACCTCTATCTCAAATACGAAGACACCGCACCGGCCCGCCTCAGCCACGCGGTCGAGCACGCACTGGGGCTATGCGGGCACAGTCACTAACCCACCCCTCGCTTGGGGCATAGGTCTTCGACCAGACAGGCCATGCACTTGGGGCCGCGCGCCGTGCAGGTATAGCGCCCGTGCAGGATCAGCCAGTGGTGCGCCCGCGTCAGCCATTTGCGCGGGATCGAGGCCATCAGTTGCGCCTCGACCTTGTCCGGCGTGGTGGCGCTGTCATCGACCAGCCCCAGCCGGTGCGAGACGCGATAGACGTGCGTATCGACCGCAATGGCCGGCTCGATATGCAGCTCATTGAGCACCACCGAGGCTGTTTTATTGCCCACGCCCGGCAGGCTGAGCAGGTCCGAGCGATTGAGCGGTACCTGACCGTCGAAACGGTTGATCAGGATACGGCACATCTCCATCACATTTTTGGCCTTGTTGCGATAAAGCCCGATGGAGGAGATCATCTGCATCAGCCGTTCTTCGCCCAGATCGAGCATGGCCTGCGGCGTGTCGGCCAGCGCAAACAGCGGCCCGGTCGCCTTGTTGACCGCCACATCGGTCGTCTGGGCCGACAGGGCGACAGCCACCACCAGCGTAAAGGGATTGGAGAAGTTCAGTTCGGTCCTGGGGTCCGGTTGATCGGCCTCAAAGCGCTCGAACAGCTTTTTGACGGCGGCCGCACTACGCATGTGTCGCTTCCGCCGCCATCACATCCTCCCACTTCAGCCATTTCTCGGCGATGGCGGCATTGAGGTCGATACCTTCTGCGCGCGCCATCAGCAGCGTCATGCAGATCAGATCGGCCATCTCCATCGCTACCTCGTGCCTGGCCGCTGTGGCGTCGCGCCGCGAACGCCCGGTCATGGCCAGATAGGCCTGGGTAAGTTCGCCCATCTCCTCCTGCATTTTCAGCAGGTGCCAGTCGCCGCTCCGGTCGATGTCATAGACGCGCTCATAGCGGTCGGAAATGGCCTGAAGGCGGTCGATAAAGGGCTCAAGTTCGGGAAGGGGCGCGGTCATGGCGGTATTGTGAAATGATTTCAGCGCCCCCGCAAGACACGCCTTGCGAGGGAAGCATCCGGCGGGCTAAGCCTTTTCCATGATCTGCGTTCTGTTTGTCTGTCTGGGTAATATCTGCCGTTCGCCGCTGGCCGAGGGCCTGTTGCGTCATCACGTCGAACAGGCGGGCTTAAGCGACCGCTTTGTCATCGACTCCGCCGGTACCGGCGGCTGGCACGCGGGCGAAGGGCCGGACCGCCGCTCCGTCGTCGTGGCGGCGCGTTATGGTGTCGATATTTCCGCCCAGTGCGCGCGTCAGCTTCATGGCGACGACTTTTACCGCTTTGACCTGATCCTTGGTCTTGACCGCGATAATGTGCGAAATATCCGCAAAATCGCTCCCGCCGATACGACCGCGACCATCGGTCTTTATCTTGAAGTAGCGCTGGGCCTGACGAAGGATGTGCCCGACCCCTATTACGGCGACACTCGCGATTTCGAAGCCGTCTATCGCCTGTGCGATGAGGCCTCGGCGGCACTGCTGCGCACGTTGACAAAGCGTCCCGCCTAAAGCCACATACGGCACTCTCACATCTAAAGGAGCCGCGTGTGGCCGAAGTCAGCAATGAACGTTTCAGCGAAATGGTCGTCGAACAGATCGAGGTAGCCAACCGCCATCTGCCTGAAAGCGAACCCGGCGTGGCCGGTGCCGCCCTGATGCAGGCGGCGGCGCGCTTTAATGCCTTTGTCTCTTCGCGGCAGTTCGTCAGTGGGCGGATCATGCTGCAAAACAAGGACGCCCATATCGAGCATTATGTGCGTCTGTATAAGCAGTATCTCGAAGAGCAGTTCGCCGACTATGCGGCCAATTACGATGTCTATACCCGTCCCGCGAACAAGGGCTAAGCGACCGTGACGTCTCCCGTTTCCAATGAGGTCTTTCGTCAGATGGCCGCCGACCATATCGACCTGACCAATAGCCACGCGCACAACAGCTCGATCGGTGAAGCCGGCGGGGCCCTGCTTCAGGCCGCCACACGCTACACGGCCTTTACCTGCGCCGCTCAAAGCGCCGACAAGACGCAGTTTCTGGCCGCGCGCAAACTCAATGTCGAGCAGTTGACGACGCAGTTCCGCGAACTGTTGCTCAGCCACTATGATGACTTTGGCGACAATTACGAAACCTATCTGAAATAGCAAAAAGCCCCGGAGCGATCCGGGGCCTTTTGTTTACAGAATATAGCGGCTGAGGTCGGCGTCGCCCGCCACCTCGCCCAGACGTTCGCGCACATAATCCGCCGTGATAGTCACGGTCTGGCCCGTCTGATCGGCGGCGGTGAAGCTCAGCTCCTCCATCACCCGCTCGATAATGGTGTGCAGGCGGCGCGCGCCGATGTTTTCCACCTTGGCATTGACCTGCGCAGCCGCCGCGGCCATTTCGGCAATCGCCCCGTCTTCGAAGGCCAGCGTCACCCCTTCGGTGGCCATCAGGGCCTGATTTTGTTTGATCAGATTGGCTTCGGGTTCAGATAAAATACGTCGAAAATCGTCCTGTGTCAGGGCCTTCAGCTCGACCCGGATAGGCAGACGCCCCTGAAGCTCCGGCAGCAAATCCGACGGCTTGGCCACATGGAAGGCGCCCGACGCAATGAACAGGATGTGGTCGGTCTTCACCGGTCCATACTTGGTCGAGACCGTCGTCCCTTCGATCAGCGGAAGTAAGTCGCGCTGCACGCCTTCGCGCGACACATCGGCCCCGCCGCGCTCCTGACGCGACGCCACCTTGTCGATCTCATCGAGGAAGACGATGCCTTCATGTTCAGCCAGCGACAGCGCTTCACGCGACACCGCCTCCTGATCGAGCAATTTGTCCGACTCTTCGGACAGCAGGATCGGCTGGGCCGCCGCGACCGTCAGGCGCACGGTCTTTTGCCGCCCGCCCATGGCCTTTTGCAGCATCTCGCCCAGATTGATCTGATTGCCCGGCTGCCCCGGAATCTCGAAGGCCCCGATCGCGCCCCCCGTGTCGGCGACGGTCAGCTCGACCTCCTTGTCGTCAAGCTCGTTATTGCGCAGACGCTTGCGGAAGCTGTCGCGCGTGGCGGGCTGCGCGGCCGGTCCGACCAGCGCGTCCAGCAGGCGTTCTTCGGCCTGCGCCTCGGCCTTGGCACGCACACCCTGACGGCTCTTGTCCTTGACCATCAGGATGGCCGCTTCGACCAGATCACGCACGATCTGATCGACGTCGCGGCCGACATAGCCGACTTCAGTAAACTTGGTCGCCTCAACCTTGATGAACGGGGCCTGAGCCAGTTTGGCCAGACGGCGCGCGATCTCGGTCTTGCCGACGCCCGTCGGCCCAATCATCAGGATATTCTTCGGCGTGATCTCGTCGCGGATGGCCGCGTCGGTCTGCTTGCGCCGCCAGCGGTTACGCAGCGCCACGGCCACGGCCTTTTTGGCATCGGCATGGCCGATAATATGACGGTCGAGTTCGGAGACGATCTCACGCGGTGAAAAGGTGGTCATTTGGCTTTGCATTCCATTAGCAGGCTGGGCCCCCATTCCGGGCTGATCACTTCCCCATATGGGACGAAACCTGCCTTTTGGTAGGCCCGGATGGCGCGGGCATTGTCCGGGTGCGGATCTGTAACGACGCAGGGAGCCCCTTCGGCAAACAGTTGGGCGACGCGCTGACGGATGAAGGCCGTGCCGTGGCCGATACCGACCATGTCCGCCTCGCCGATAATCTGGTCGATGCCGCGCGTCCCCAAGGGGCGATCGAAGAAGTGATGATCGGTATAGAGATGGGGATTATAGTCCTGCATATAGGCAAAAGGCCGGTCATGCAGGCTCACAATCCACGTGTTGAAGTCCGGTTCCTGCAGTATGTCGGCGTCAATAGGCTCCGACGGCCCGCCTGTACCGTCGATCCACCATTGTGCCACATGGGGGCGGGCGATCCAGTCATTGACCAGAGCGATGTCGGCCTCAGTCGGTCGGCGAAACCCGTACATCAGGCGTTCAGTTCCGGTGTGCGCTGCATCAGGACCATGCGGCCGCAGGGCGTCGGGCCGACAGGGACGAAGCCCGCCTTTTCGCTGGCGCGACGCGCGGCGGCGTTGGTCGTTTGGGGGGCCACACGCACGCACAGCGCGCCCTTCTTGAACATGCCGTTGCTGAGTTGGGTCAGGACCTGCGTGCCGATCCCCTCCCCCAGCAGGGCGGCATCGCCGATAAACAGGTCGATCAGAAAGGTGCCCTTCGGCGACTTCGCATGGCAGGGCGTGCCCGGTTCATGATCGGGGTGGCATTCATAGCACTGGGTATAGCCCGCCGGGCGCCCGTTCCAGCTAAAGATCCACGCCGTGGCATTGGCCGCGCCGATATAGGCCAGGGCGTCTTCGACGGCGTCCTCAGCGGTCTGGCCGTCATTGACCCACCACTGGCGCACGTGCGGCGAGGACATCCACAACAGCAGAAGCCCGGCATCGTTATCGGTCAGGGGGCGAAAGGCGATCATACGGTCCTAAAATTCAAAATTGATACTTCTGACGCGCGAAGGTTTCGGAAACCTCATCAAAACGAGGCTGACCACCGCCATGCTGATCACTTTCCGGGTAGGTTTTTTCAAAGTAACGCCCCGTGACGTCATCGTAATGCAGTTCAGACCAGCCGTCGTCAGCAGTGGCCAACTTTCTCACGATTCCAGCTTTTCCAGAGTGACGCTGTGATTGGTATAGACGCAGATATCTCCGGCGATCTGCATGGCCTTGCGCGCGATCACCTCGGCATCAGGCTCATAGTCGAGCAGGGCACGCGCCGCCGACAGGGCATAGGTGCCGCCCGATCCGATGGCCGCCACCCCGTCTTCGGGTTCCAGCACATCACCGACCCCGGTAATGGTCAGGATGTGGTTCCTGTCGCCCACCAGCAGCATGGCCTCAAGGCGGCGCAGATAGCGATCGGTGCGCCAGTCCTTGGCCAGATCGACGCAGGCCCGAGCCAGCTGATCCGGATAGAGTTCCAGCTTGGCCTCCAGCCGCTCCAGCAGGGTGAAGGCATCGGCGGTCGCCCCGGCAAAGCCGACGATCACCTTGCCGCCGGCCAGAGTCCTGACCTTCTTCGCGCCGCCCTTAACGATGGTGGGGCCCATCGAGACCTGACCGTCACCGGCGATGACCGTCTTGCCATTTTTGCGCACGGCGACGATGGTCGTCCCGTGCCAGTTGGGGAAGTTTTTATCCGTCATGACCGTCTAATTGGCGGTTTCTGTGGGGCCTTTCAAGCCCCCGCGGCGTTTTTGCCGGGACAAGTCGTCCAGCATGGGCACAAGGGCAATCAGACCGAGTCCCAGCGACAGAGGCAACACCGTCACAAAGCCCATATGGCTGAAGCCAAACGCCCCCGTAAGCCCGCCTGCCGCAAAGGCCCCCAGAAGCGACACAAGTAACCGCGCCTTCTTCGGATGAAAGCGCGCCCCGGCGTGGGTGGCGTGCCCGAATAGGAAGCGACCGGCCTCTATGCCGAGGTCAGTGATGATCCCCGTCATGTGGGTGGTGCGGATTTCGGCGTGCGACAGCTTGGTCATCAGGCTGTTCTGCAAGCCCATCAGGTAGCACAAAAGCCCGATGGTCAGGGGCAGACTGAGGTTAATATCCCCGATCAGACCCGCAGCCAGCAGACCGAACAGCAGCAGCAACACCGCCTCCAGCCCCAGCGTCAAAGCAAATTCCGAATGCAGCCGCTTCAGCCGCGCCCAGTTGACCAGCAGGCTTGAGGTCACCGCCCCCAGAAAGAAACACAGCACATAGGTGAGCGCCAGAACCGCCGGGCCAAACTTCCCCAGCACCATATCGTCGGCAAAGGAGGCCACCATGCCCGACATGTGCGACGTATAGACGCCGACGGCCAGAAAGCCCCCGGCATTGACCGCCCCGGCGACAAAGGCCAGCGTCACCCCCAGCCGCGCATCGCCCGTTTCCGAGCGCCGTTTGCCGCTGATCTGTCTGAGGGTCCGCCGCATCCAATATCCCTTATATCCTTAAGGGATTATAGGCCGCCGCCCGTTAACGGTAAACGAACAGATGAGGGCTGGCGGGGCGGCACGACGCCCTTTATATCTGAGGTCATGTCCCTGCCCCATGTGCCCCCCGAACTCAGTGACGACGATATTGACCGCTATGCCCGGCACATTGTGCTGAAAGAGGTAGGCGGCATGGGACAACGCCGTCTGAAAGGCGCCAAGGTGCTGATCGTCGGGCTGGGGGGCATAGGGGCCCCGGCGGCGCTTTATCTGGCCGCGGCGGGTATCGGTACGCTGGGCCTGCTCGATGACGACACGGTCAGTCTGTCCAACCTGCAAAGACAGGTCCTGTACGCCACCAATGATGTGGGGGCGCTTAAATCCGAGGTGGCGCAGGCGCGCCTGTCGGCGCTGAATCCGCACGCCGCGCTGAGCCGGCATCCGGTACGGCTGACGCCCGACACTGCGGCGGAGATCATCAGCGGCTATGACATCGTGCTGGATGGTTGCGACAATTTCGAGACGCGGCATCTGGTCAACCGCACCTGTATGGCATTGGGCAAGACGCTGGTGTCCGGCGCGCTGGGGCGGTTCAGCGGTCAGGTGGCGGTGTTCAAAGGGACGCCCTGCTATCAGTGCCTCGTGCCGGAGATACCGCCGGACGCCGAAACCTGTGAGCGCGTCGGCATTGTCGGCGCTCTGGCCGGGATTATTGGTTCGATGAGCGCGCTGGAGGTGATCAAGCTGATCACCGGCGCGGGCGATCCGCTGATCGGCAATCTGCTGATCTTCGACGGGCTGTCGATGACCTCGCGCGTCATTGCCCTGCCGCCGGAGCCGGATTGCCCGGTCTGTGGAGGGGGCCATGTTTGAATTGACTACCGACCAGCAGTTTCTGTTGCCGTTTCTGGGGCATTTCGCGCTGGTGGCCGGGCTCTATATCTGGCTGACCTGGGAGCGCCAGACGGCGCTTCGCAAGGGGGAGATCAAGCCTGCCGCCTTCGTCAACGCCAATGCCGACCCCGAGCGCTCAAAGCGCGTGGCGCGCAACCTGTCCAATCAGTTTGAACTGCCGGTCTTTGCCCTGTTTGCCGCCGCTGTCATCTATCAGTCGGGCCGCATCGAAGCGATCGACATTGCCGCCGCCTGGCTGTTTCTGATCGGGCGGCTCATCCATACGGGCGTTCAGACCCTGACGACGAACGTGCCATTGCGCGGCCTGGTCTTCCTGATCAACTTTGTCGCCGTGGTCATCCTGATGGGGCGCGTGGCGCAGGGGGTGTTTTTATGAAAGCCGCGCTTATTCTGGCGGGCCTGTTGGCCGCCTCCGGTGCACAGGCGCAAACCGTATCCGGCGAAGACCTGTTTGAGCGCTATTGCGCCAGTTGTCACGAAGTGACGGCGGCCAATGGTCAGGGGCCGTCACTCAAGGGCGTGGTCGGCCGCAAGGTGGCCAGCGTGGCGGGCTTTGCCTATTCGCCGGCCCTAAAGGCCGCCGGCGCGAAGGGCCTGCGCTGGGACACCGCGCATCTCGACCGGTTCCTCAGCGATCCGTCAAAGCTCTATCCCGGCACCTACATGCCGCAATCGGTGTCCAAACCCGAAAACCGCGCGGCGATCATCGCGTATCTCAAGGCCCAGTAGAGCCCCCTCCACCCCTTCGGGGTCGCCCTCCCCCGTACGCTTCGCTACAGGGGAGGATGTCAAGCCCATTGGGATACTTCCCAATTAGACATTCCGCACGTTTTCCTGTATAGGCCCCCACTCGCTCCCCGCATCTGTGCCTTTTCTGAGAGTCCCCCCGTGGCCTATACGCTCGACCTGTCCGCCAAACCCGCCGCAAGCGCCAAGGTGAATATCACCGGCCTGACGCGCGATGGCCTGATCGCGGCGCTGAAAGAGTCCGGTGTGGTCGAGGAGCGCAAGGCGAAGATGCGCGCCCAGCAGATCTGGCGCTGGGTGCACCATTACGGCTTCACCGATTTCGACAAGATGACCGATATCGGCAAGGATCAGCGCGGGCCGCTGGCCGAAAAATTCACCCTTGCCCGCCCGGAAGTGGTCGAGCGTCAGGTGTCGAAAGACGGCACGCGCAAGTGGCTGATCCGCATGGCGCCGGGTATCGAGGTCGAAACCGTCTATATCCCGGATGTAGGTCGCTCAGGCGCCCTGTGCGTCTCGTCTCAGGTCGGCTGCACGCTCAACTGCTCCTTCTGCCATACGGGCACGCAGCGTCTGGTGCGTAACCTGACCGCCGCCGAAATCGTGGCGCAGGTACAGGTAGCGCGCGATGATCTGGGGGAATGGCCGTCGCCCAAGGAAGACCGCCGCCTGTCCAATATCGTCTTCATGGGCATGGGCGAGCCGCTGTACAATCTCGACAATGTCGCCGATGCCATCGACATCATTTCGGACAATGAAGGCATCGCCATTTCGCGCCGCCGCATCACGGTTTCGACCTCCGGTGTGGTGCCGGAACTCGACACGCTGGGCAAGCGTACGGCGGCCATGCTGGCCATTTCGCTGCACGCCACCCATGATGAGTTGCGCGACGTACTGGTGCCAGTCAACAAGAAGTACCCGCTGAAAGACCTGATGGCCGCCATCCGCGCCTATCCGGACCTGTCGAACGCGCGGCGCGTCACCTTTGAATATGTGATGCTGAAAGGCGTTAACGACTCACCCGCCGAAGCGCGCGCCCTCATTAATCTGATCAAGGGCATTCCGGCGAAGATCAACCTGATCCCGTTCAACCCCTGGCCGGGCACCGACTATCAATGTTCGGACTGGCGGACCATCGAAGCCTTTGCGGCCATCCTTAACAAGGCCGGCTACGCCTCGCCCATCCGCACGCCGCGCGGGCGCGACATTCTGGCTGCCTGCGGTCAGTTGAAGTCCGAGAGCGAGAAGGTCCGCGCCAGCGCGCTGCGCAAGGCGCAGGTCGAAGGTCTGGCCCAGGTCGAAGACGAAACGCCCCATAATGAGACAGACGCGATCGAAACGGAGCTGCCTTACGGCCATCTGGCCTCCGGCATGTAGTTTTGGGCCTGTGTGGCTATAAAAAACGGTCACATTTTCGGCCTTGATCTTGCAACAACCCCGATACAATACTCCTCGTCCGCTTGGGACGGCGGGTGTAATCGGGGCTTTGATTGGCATGATACCGGATTTCCTCAATCTCGATTTTCTGGTGCCGGACGTTTTGCGTCCGGAGGTGCAGGCCTTTGCCTCCGGCTTCCCCATTACCCTACTGCACGCCGGGGCGACCCTGCTGATGCTGTTCATCGGGGCCTTCATCTATTCGATCCTGACGCCCTATAAAGAAATCCAGCAGATCCGCGACGGTAACTCGGCCGCGGCGGTGGCCTATGGCGGCGTGATCATCGGTCTGGCCGTACCACTGGCAGCGTCGATGGCCGCTTCGACCTCGGTGCGTGAAATTCTGATCTGGGGGGGTGCCACCGTCCTTTTGCAACTGTTCGTCTTCCGTCTGGTGGACTTTCTGCTGGCGGGCCTGCCGCAGCGCATCGACGAAGGCGAGGTTTCCGCCGCCGTGTTGCTGGTGGCGGGTAAGCTGGCCGTCGCCCTGATCCTCGCCGCCGCCGTCGCCGGTTAACCGCAAAGGGGTTTTAGGATGGGCCTGATCCCCGACTGGCTGCTCTACGGTTCGGCAGTGGCGCTGATGGTGATCGTGCCCGGTCGTTGGGCCGACAAATCCATGTCGCCGCCCGCCCCGCCACCGCCCGCGCCCGGCGAAGCGGCCCTCTTCGCCACCTATTCGCCCTTCTCGCATAACGAGATCATCAGCCTGCCGATGATGAACGATATTGATTATCGCGGCACGGCCTTTTCGGTTTCCAAGTCCGGTGAGTGGGTGCTGGCCCGCGAAAGCATCCGCAACTGCCGCTATCCTTTCCTTAATCTGGGTGGCCATCTGGGGGTGCGTATCCGGGTGCAGTATAAGCGCAGCCTCGACAACTATGTGCTGGCCGTCACCGAAAGCGGCGCGCGTCCCCTGCCCTTCGCCGATCCGAAGACGATCAAGCCGGGCATGCGCGGCTTCATGCCGGGTTTTCCGCAGGATCAGGTCGGCGAAGCCACCGGCCGCCTGATCGGGGAAACCCGGCTCAAGACCGGCAAACGCTTTGAGGCGGCAGAGCCCGTTCTGGCCTGGGCCGAGGCCGGACATACCGAGGATGTCTCAGGCAGCCTGAACAAGCTGCTGGGCGGCCCGACCCTCAACGCCCAGTCTCAGGTTATCGGCATCACCCTGAAAACCAAGCCGCGCCGCGGGCGTCTCTATTCCTCGACACCGGCTACTCTGGCCAAGATCGGCAATACGCCGTCGCGTACCTATGATTTCGAGCATGAAGACCTGCTGACGCGCCGCAATTACGGCATCGTCTCCGATACGCTGCGTCGCGATTATCGCGTCGCACAGGTCGGCTGTATTCAAAGCTGACGACCTTATACCTCACCAGCGTGCTGGGGATGGGGACTGCGCCTGAAAGGCGTGGCGGTGGGGCTTTACCTCCTCTGAGACAAATTACGATTTTAACCGCAATATTCGGGACGTGACGCGCGCGGTCATCCGTGTAAGTCTGCACGCATGATCCCCGGTGACCTCGTCCCCCTTGAACGCGCCCACATGACCGCTCTGGCCGAAGCCGACCCGGCGCTGGCGCCACTGTTTGCCACCGTGGGCGACCTCAACTTCCGTCACCGGGCCGACGGCTTCGAAGGCCTGCTGCGCCTGATCGTCGAGCAGCAATTATCGGTTAAGGCCGCCGACGCCATCTGGCAGAAGGTGCGCGGCGGCCTGGCCGAAATGAGCCCGGCCCATCTGCTGGCCCTGTCCGATGAGACCCTGCGCGGGCATGGCCTGTCGCGTCCCAAGGCCAGATATGCGCGCATTCTTGCCAAAGCCGTCCATGACCGGTCGCTCGATTTCGCGCATGTGAGGGGCCTGGAGGCCGAAGCCGCCATCGGCCACCTGACGGCGCTGAAAGGCATAGGGCGCTGGACGGCGGAGGTCTATCTGATGTTCTGCGAAGGCCGCCTCGACATCTTCCCGACCGGTGACATCGCCTTGCGCGAAGCCGTCGGCTGGCTCGACGGCCTTGATGCCCGCCCGGACGAAGCCTATTGTCGCGAGCGTGCCGTGCGCTGGTCGCCCTACCGCTCGGTGGTGTCGCACGCCCTGTGGGGCTGGTACGGCGCGGTCAAGCGGGGGGAGGCGAGCAAAGCGCTCTGAAGGTCCTTACCCGCGGCTTACACCCGGCTGTAGCTGCGCCATATCGCTCTTACGCAAGGCGGGTCTAGGCTCAGCGCTCAACCTATAATGAGACTGGAGCCGAGGCATGGATATCTATAATTACATCAAAAAAGACCACCGCAAGGTCGAGGACCTGATGGAGCAGGTGGTCAATGCCGCTGATGGCGCGACGCGCCTGCGTGTGTTCAATGAGATCAAAAACGAGCTGACGCTCCACGCCAAGAGCGAGGAAGAGACCTTCTACAAGGCCATTCTGGACGCCACGCGCTCAAAAACCGTCGAGCACAAGATGGACCATGCCAATGAAGAGCATGACGAAATCGAAGCCTTCCTGCAGAAGGTGTCCGGCCTGTCGGCCGACAGCGATCAGTGGCTGCTGCATTTCGGCGAACTGAAGCACGCCGTCATGCACCACGTCGAAGAGGAAGAGGGCGAAATCTTCGAAAAGGCCAAGACCTATCTCAGCGCCGATCAGGCCCGCAAGCTGGCCAAGGAAATGGATGCGCTGAAAAAGGACATGATGGCCGGGGCGTAAGGCTTAATCCCAACACCATCTTTCAAAATGGCCTCCCCGTTCTCAGGGGAGGCCATTTCTTTGCGCTCTGTTTTAAAGCCCCGCGCCCTTGACGAGATCGGCCACCACCGACGGATCGGCGAGCGTCGAAATATCGCCGAGGTTCGACACGTCGCGTTCGGCGATCTTGCGCAGGATGCGGCGCATAATCTTGCCGGAGCGCGTCTTGGGCAGGCCCGGCGCCCACTGGATGACGTCCGGTGAGGCGATGGGGCCGATTTCGCGACGCACCCAGTTGCGCAGTTCAGTCTTCAGGGCTTCGGTGGGCTCCACGCCCTTGGTCAGGGTGACATAGCAATAGATGCCTTGCCCCTTAATGTCGTGCGGGAAGCCGACCACAGCGGCTTCGGCGACGCTGTGGTGCGCCACCAGCGCGCTTTCGACCTCGGCCGTGCCCAGACGGTGGCCGGAAACGTTCAGTACGTCATCGACGCGGCCGGTGATCCAGTAATAGCCGTCTTCATCGCGACGCGCGCCATCGCCGGTGAAATACTTGCCGGGATAGGTCGAGAAATAGGTTTCGATAAAGCGCTGATGATCGCCAAAGACCGAGCGCATCTGACCCGGCCACGAATCGCAGATACACAGATTGCCTTCGGTCGCCCCGCTCAGTTCCTTACCTTCATTATCGACCAGACAGGCCTCAATCCCCGGCAGGGGGCGGGTGGCCGAACCGGGCTTCAAGGCCGTCGCCCCCGGTACCGGGGTGATCAGGTGACCGCCGGTTTCGGTCTGCCACCAGGTATCGACGATAGGGCAGTTTTCGTTGCCGACCACGCGATGATACCACAGCCAGGCTTCGGGGTTGATCGGCTCACCCACCGAACCCAGCAGGCGCAGCGACTTGCGCGAGGTCTTAAGCACCGGCGCATCGCCTTCGCGCATCAGGGCGCGGATGGCCGTCGGCGCGGTGTAGAAGGTCGTCACCTGATGCTTGTCGATCACTTCCCAGAAGCGCGACACGGTGGGGTAGTTGGGCACGCCTTCGAAGATCAGCGAGGTGGCCGCATTGGCCAGCGGGCCATAGACGACGTAGGAATGGCCCGTCACCCAACCGACATCGGCGGTGCACCAATAGACATCGCCTTCATGCCAGTCGAACACGGTTTTGAACGTATAGGCTGCCCAGGCGAGGTAGCCGCCCGTGGTGTGCAGCACACCCTTCGGCTTGCCCGTCGAACCCGACGTATAGAGGATAAACAGAGGGTCTTCGGCATTCATCGGCTCGGCCGGGCAGTCGGCGCTTACACCTTCCAGCTCCGGATCGACGCACAGGTCGCGCCCGTCATGGCTCAGCGAGCAGCCATTGCCGGTGACGAAGACGTGCTTCACGCCGGGGCATTGCAGCAGGGCGAGGTCGGTATTGGCCTTGAGCGGCACCGACTTGCCGCCGCGACGGCCTTCGATGGTGGTGACCACGTATTCCGACTGACAGTCATTGATACGCCCGGCCAGGCTGTCGGGCGAAAAGCCGCCAAACACCACCGAATGCACCGCCCCGATACGCGCGCAGGCCAGCATGAAATAGGCCGCTTCCGGCACCATGGGCATATAGATGGTGACGCGGTCGCCCTTTTTGACACCGTATTTTTTCAAAAGGTTGGCGCGCTTGCCTACCGCCTCGGCCAGTTGGCCATAGGTGACGGTGTAGGACTCGTTAGGCTCATCGCCTTCGAAAATAAAGGCCACCGTATCGGCCTTGTGCGGCAGATGGCGGTCGATGCAGTTGGCCGCGACGTTCAGTTGCCCGTCGTGATACCAGCGGATGCGGAAGTCTTCGCGGTTGAAGGACACGTCCTTGACCTGCGTGAAGGGCTTGATCCAGTCGAGCGCTTCGCCCAGTTGCCGCCAGTGAGCCCACGGGTCGGACTTGACCAGATCGCGCTGCGCCTGAAGCGCCGCCGCCGTCACGCTGTTTGCGCGCGGATAGGTCGCCGGCACGGGAAAGAGAGTCGTATTGTTCAGCGTATCAACCGTCATGGCGTCCTCACACATCTTCTTGCTTATCTTGCCGTAGAGATAAGACTGATCCACGGCCCTGTCGAGCCAGCCAACCACAATTTGCGCGGCAGGGAAACTTGGCAATAGGTCGTATATTGGTTATGCAATGTGGATCATTTTTGTGACCATTTTGAAGGACTAGCTGTGCATCTCGCCTTTTCCACATGGCCGGAAATCGAAGCCCGTCTGAAGACCTCGAAGACGGTGATCATTCCCATCGGTTCCAACGAACAGCACGGCCCGATGGGGCTTTTGGGGACCGACTGGCTGTGCCCGGAAATCATCGCCCATGCGGCGGAGAAGCAAGGCGATATTCTGGTCGCGCCGACCTTCAATATCGGCATGGCGCAGCACCATCTGGGCTTTGCGGGTACCATTTCCTTGCGCCCTTCGACCTTTATGGCGGCCATCGAAGACTGGGTGAAGTCGCTGGGGCGGCATGGCTTTGAGCGCATCTATTTCCTCAATGGCCACGGCGGCAATGTCGCCTCGATCGAAGCGGCCTTTTCGGAAATCTATAGCCAGTGGTCATGGCAGGGCGTGCGCTGCCCCTTCGCGCTGAAACTGTCGAACTGGTGGGATTTGCCGGGCATTTCGCCTCTGTGCGCCCGCCTCTTCCCCACCGGGCACGGCAGCCACGCCACGCCGTCGGAAATCGCCCTGACCTGGGCCGCCTATCCGCAGGCCGTGCGCGACCTGACGATGGACCCGCCGATTGCGCCCACCGGCCCGATCCGCGACGCACTTGATTATCGCGCGCGCTTCACTGACGGCCGCATCGGCGCAGACTCATCACTGGCCACGCAGGCGCTGGGGCAGCAGATTCTGGAAGCGGCGGTTCCGGCCCTGCTGAAAGATATTGCCAAGTTTGAGGCTGAGGAACGGCCCTGACTACAGATGCGTTTCGACATCCATGCGTTGATGCAGGATGCGAACAATGTCGAGCCCATCGTTCAGGCGAAAATAGATGATGTGCGACCCACAGGCATATTTGAGATAGCCTGTCCGCACATTCACGGGTTTGCCCTTACGGCGGCCTGCCGCCAGATCATCGAAGGCGGCGGCGATTAAGAGTGTATAACGATCCGCCTGATCCGCCGACCATTGACGGCGGCTGTATAGCCAGATGTCGCGCAGGTCGGCTTGTGCGGCCGGCCGAAGGCTGTACGCCTCAGCCATGTTCGGCGCGCATTTGCTTCAGGAAAGCGTCACTATCGAAGGCTTCAGGGGGACCGGATTGTTCGCCCTCAATCAGAGCCTGTTGCAGCGCCTTGACCTTGGCCTCATGTTCCTCAAGCAGCCTCAGTCCGGCACGCACCACTTCGGTAGCAGACCCATAGCGGCCTTCTTCAAGCTGCGTTGCAATAAAGCCGGTGAAATGGTCACCCAGAGATATGGAGGTTGTGCGTGCCATGGTCAGGCTCCTTCTGTGCTAAATATTAGCACAGCGCGACTAAACCGTCACCACCTCATCGTCGCGGCGTTCGACCGGCCACGGAGTGAGGTGCTCACCGGCGCAGGGGCCGCCGATGCAAAGGCCGCTGTCTTTCAGAAACGACGCGCCGTGCCAGCGGCAGAGGATCACGTCCTGCTCGCGCGTCTGATAATCGCTTTCTTCCTGATCGCCCCCCAGCAGCATCCCGTTGTGCGGGCACGCATCGACATAGCCGCGCGGCAAATAGTCATCGAGGATGACAAACCCCTCAAATCCGTCCTGACGATAGAGGACGGTGCCGGTTACCTGAAGCTCAGCCCAGGTGCAGATAACGGTGCCGGGAGGCGGTCTCACCGTTCGGTCTTCAGGGGACGCGACATCAGATCGCCGATGGCCTTATCGACACTGGCTTCGCCCGACAGGATGGTCGCCACCATGTTGCAGATCGGCAGATCGACACCCAGCTTTTCGCCCAGATGCTTGACCGCCGGGGCCGATTCCACTCCTTCGGCGACCGAAATCTTGCCTTCCAGCGCCTGAGCCAGAGTCTGCCCGCCACCGAGGGCCAGACCGACGCTCATATTGCGCGATTGCGGCGACGAGCACGACAGGACCAGATCACCCATGCCGCACAGACCGCTCAGCGTCTCGGCCTTCGCCCCCAGCGCCACGGCCAGACGGGTCATTTCGGCAAAACCGCGCGTAATCAGGGCGGCGTGCGCCGAACGCCCCAGTCCCTTACCTTCGGAAATACCACAGGCAATGGCCAGAACGTTTTTCAGCGCCCCCCCCGCCTCAGCGCCGATCATGTCGTCGATCAGATAGGGGCGGAAGGTCTGCGTCGCCAAAGTCGTCGAAATCTGCGCCCCCAGCTCGGCATCCTTGCAGGCCAGCGTCACCGCCGTGGGCAGGCCGCGCGCCACTTCGGCGGCGAAGGACGGCCCGGACAACACAGCCGCGCGCGCCTGCGGCAGGGTGGCGGCCAGCACCTCGTTCATCAGGCAGTCCGTGCCGCGCTCAACCCCCTTGGCGCACAGGACGATGGGCAGGCCGTCGCGCACATGCGGCGCAAAGGCCTTCAGCGAGGCGCGCATATGCTGCGCCGGCGGCACGGCCAGAATCAAATCGCAGTCGCCCAGATCGGCCAGATCGGCGGTCGCCTTTACCTGCGGCAGCAGCTCCCGGCCCGGCAGATAGAGGTGATTGAGGTGCTGAGCATTGATCGACTCGGCGACTTCCGGCTCACGGCACTGGATCAAGACCTCGCGCCCGGCCCGCGCGGCGACCTGCGCCAGCGCCGTACCCCATGCCCCTGCCCCGATGATTCCAACCTTGTCAAAGGCTTTGGCGTGCACGAATTGGGTCAAGCCTTGGCTCCCTTGCGTCCCGAAAACTTATGTATGGGTGCACTGAGCGCACGGCGCTCGTCAAGGGGCCAGCGTGGCCGCGCCAGCGCCGACAGTCCATCATGCACCTGTTTGTCCCCATCATAATCGGCCGCCGCCCGCATCAGCGCAAAGCGTTCCAGCCCGGCCAGCGCGATCATGGCCGCATTGTCGGTGCAGTAGGCAAGCGGCGGGGCCACGAATTCAAACCCCTCCTTTTGCGCCAGTGCCGACAGCTCAGACCGCACCGTTTTGTTGGCCGCCACGCCGCCCGCGACGACAAAGGCCGGGCTATCCCCCCCATGTTCAGCCTTGAAGGCGCGCATGGCGCGGGCGGAACGTTCGACCAGTTGCCGCGCAATCGCCGCCTGCACCGAGGCGCACAGATCGGCGCGATCCTGCGGCGTCTTTACCTGCTCCATAGCGATCTTGGCGGCGGCGGTTTTCAACCCCGAATAGGAAAAATCGCAGTCCTTGCGTCCCAAAAGCGCGCGCGGCAGGGTAAAGCGCGCGGCATCGCCCTTCGCCGCCTCGGCCTCCAGCGCAGGGCCGCCGGGATAGCCCAGCCCCAGAGTCTTGGCGATCTTGTCGAAGGCCTCGCCCGCCGCATCGTCGATCGTGGTCCCCAGACGCTCATAATCGCCGACGCCGCGCACGTGGAGCAACTGACAATGGCCACCGGAGACCAGCAGCAGCAGGAAGGGAAACGGCACATCGTGCGTCAGACGTACGGACAGGGCATGACCTTCGAGGTGATTGACCCCGATCAGCGGCAAACCGCGCGACAGGGCAAAGCCCTTGGCAAAGCTCAACCCCACCATCACCCCGCCGATCAGCCCCGGCCCCGCCGTGGCCGCCACCGCGTCAATCGCGTCCACCCCGACGCCCTTTTCAGCGGCCTCAGCGAGCGCCAGGCGCGCCAGATCGTCGATGGTTTCGACGTGGCTACGCGCCGCGATTTCCGGCACGACGCCACCATAGACGGCGTGCTTGACCACCTGAGAGTGGATGACCGAAGACAGGACTTCGACCGCGCCGTCATCGCCCCGCCGCACCACGGCGACCGCGGTTTCGTCGCAGCTCGATTCGACACCCAAAACGCAAAGAGACATTACATATCCTTATCTCTCGCTGCCTTGCGGAGAGAGGGGTTACCTGAAAAGGCCAAATGGCCGCAGGTCAAGGGGCTTGCAAGCCGCAGGGCGAAATTTTAGGGAAGAGACATAGCAACCCGAAGGCTAAGTTATGACCCCACTTCTGAAAATCGGTACGCGCGGTTCGCGGCTGGCCACCACCCAATGCGGCTGGGTTCAGCGTCAGATCGTCACCGCGCTGGGTCACGACCCGGCCCTGTCGCATGAGGTTGCGCCGCTGGTCATCATCACCACGCAGGGCGACCGCATTCAGGACCGCCGCCTGATCGAAGCCGGCGGCAAGCAGTTGTTCACCAAGGAGATTGAGGACGCGCTTCTGAATGGCGACGTCGATGTCGCCGTCCATTCGCTGAAGGACATGCCCGCCGAGGATATTCCCGGCCTCAGCCTGTGCGCCTTTCCGGTGCGCGAAGACCCGCGCGACGCCTTTGTGTCGATCAACTACCGCCGCCTCGAAGACCTGCCGCAAGGCGCAAAGCTCGGCACCGCCTCACTGCGGCGGCAGGCGCAGGCCCTGGCCGTGCGGCCGGACCTTGAGGTCGTCATGCTGCGCGGCAATGTCGATACGCGCCTGTCGAAGCTGGAGGCCGGGCATTGCGACGCCATCCTGCTGGCGGCGGCGGGCCTGAAACGCATGGGGCTTGAAGCGCATATCAAGTCCTATATCGACCCCGACCTGTTCCCCTGTGCCCCCGGCCAAGGCGCGCTGGCCGTACAATGCCGCACCGCCGACCTGGATCAGGAATGGATCAAGCGCCTGCACCACGTCGAAACGCACCTGCAGATTTCGGCCGAACGCGGCGCGCTGGTGGCGCTCGAAGCCTCGTGCCGCACGGCTGTCGGGGCCTATGCGAAGATCGAAAGCGACGGGCTCACCCTGTTTGTTGAGGCCCTGACGGCCGATGGCCGCACGCGCTGGCAAAGGCGCGAAACGATCAGCGCGCCAACGGTGGAATCGGCGCACGCTCTGGGCCTGCGTCTGGGGCAGTCTATCCGCGATGAGGCCGGCGACCGGCTGATCCAATACACAGGCTGATTTTTTAGCATTCTGCGTTTAGTAAAAAGGCACGGCCATAAAAAGCGCCCGACCGGGCGTCGGCGCCCCTGCGCCGCCCCCCAATTATTTTAGATGTCGGGCCCGAACGCAGTGAGGTAGCCGTGAGCGAATTAATATGGATTACCCGAACGGAGCCGCAGGCCAGCGTCACGACGCGGGCGCTGCGGGCGCGCGGCTTTGAGGTGATCAATGACCCGCTGCTTGAGGTCGAATCCTTAAACCCCGACATCGACGTGGCGCGCTTCGCCCATATTGTCGCCACCTCGATCAATGGCCTGAAAGCCTTTACGCGCCAATACGCGACGCGGCATCAGACGGTGTGGGCCGTCGGCGACGCCACCGCCCGCGAAGCGCGTGAGGCTGGCTTCCATACCGTGCATAGCGCCCGTGGCGATGTCGAAGACCTGATCCGCCTGCTGAAAGCTGAGGCCCCGCAAGGCCCCCTCCTCTACCCGCAACCCGAAACCCCGACGCGTGACCTGACTGCGGCCCTGTCCGGGTTCGACCTGCACCCGGTCCTCTTCTATCGCACCGTGGTGCGCGACGCCCCTGACGCCAGAGCGCAAATGGCGGCGATCACCCATATCCTGCTCTATTCACCGCGCGGGGCGCAGGCCTGCGCCCCCTATCTGAGCGGTGCGACGGCGCGGGTCCTCTGCATCTCAGAGGCCACCGCCCAACGCTTGCGCGAACACCTCAATTTCACTGGAAATTTACCCTCTGCGGGCCTAAACATAGAGGTAGCGGCCTCTCCGGATGAAGAGGCCCTGTTCGCCAGGCTCTAAAACCCACGGACCGCCATGACCGACGACTTCGCCCCGAACCCGATCCCCGCTGCGGCGGAGCCGGAAAAGACCCGTTGGGGGCGCGGCCCGCTGATCATCGCCTTTGCCTTTCCCATCGTCTTTGTGCTGCTGGCGCTGGGGGTGCTGGGCTTTGCGGTCTATAAGGAGCACCTGAGCGCCCCGCAAAAGACCGTGGCCGGCTCTTTCGACCCCGCAGCGGTGGCCAAGGACAGCGAAAAAGACTCCGAAATCGCCCGCCTGACCGCCGAACTGAACGCCCTGCGCGTGCGTCAGGCGCAGGCCGCCGTCGAAACCCCGCAAGCCCCCACCTATGCCGACCCAACGGCCCTAAACCGCCTGTCCGAGCGCCTCGATCGCCTTGAGGCCAATCAGCGTCTGCTGATTCAGGCCGCCGCTGCCGCCACTTCCGCGTCGGGCCTGCAACAGGCGGCCAAGGGCTCTCAGCCGTTCCTTTCCGAACTGGCCGACGTTGAAAAGAGCCTGACTGACACGGTGATGGTCGCGCCGCTTCGGCCTCTGGCGCAAAAGGGCGTGCCCAGCGAAATCGCGCTAGCCCTCAGCTTTCCGGCCTATGCCGCCAAGGCCCGCACCGCCGCCAGCGCCAAGACCGACGACAGCTTCCTGACGCGCCTGACCAATGCGCTCAGCGGCATGATCAGCATACGCCGCATCGACGGCGCGGCACGAGGCCCGGATGCGCTGCTGCTTCAGGCGCAGGGCCGTCTGGATCAGGGCGATCTTAACGGCGCGCTGACCGTCCTATCCACCCTGCCCCCGACCTCGCAAGCCGCGCTCAAGCCGTGGATGACCGAGGCGCGCAACCGCGTGCTGGTCGATACCACCACGCGCCGCATCACGGTCGAGGCCTTAAGCCGCCTCAGTCAGGCCAATTACAGCACGGCCAACGGCGCAGACGTCAGCGCCGACGCCAGCGGCCCCGCCAAGGACGGCATCACGCTTCAGCCGGAGCACGGCCTGTGATCCGCACGCTTCTGATTCTGCTCAGCATCCTTACCCTGATTGCCGTCGCCTTTGCCGCCGCCGGTGACCCCGGCACGGCGACATTGATCTGGCTCGGCTACCGCATCGACACCCCGGCGGCCGCGGCCGTCATTGCCATCGGTCTGCTGGCCTTCGCGGCCGTGTGCTTCTGGAACCTCGTCCTGTGGATGTCGCGCGCCCCGCAGCGCGCCGAACGCCAGCGCGCCGCCGCCCGCCGTCGGCAGGGCGAAGAGACCCTCACACGTGGCTTCGTCGCCGTTGTGTCCGGCGATGGGGCCGAAGCCCGCCGTCAGGCGATCAAGGCCGTGGATGTGCACGACAATGTGGCGCTGGTGCGCATCCTCAACGCCTTGGCCGCCGAAACCGCCCAAGACCCGGTCGCCACCCGCGCCGCTTGGACGGCCATGCTCAGTGTGCCGGAGTTGAAACTCGCCGGCCTGCGCGGCCTGATGACCCTCGCCATTTCCGAAGGCGACCGCGCCGAGGCCATCCGTCTCGCCGCCGAAGGCTACAACCAGCCCAAGCCCGCCATGTGGGCCTTCAAAACCTTGTTCGAAGCGCGCTCGACCGCCGGCGAATGGGCCGAAGCGCTCGATCTGGTCGAAGGGGCGCTGAACCGCAAGCTGGTCTCGCCGCTGTTTGCCGAACGCGCGCGCGCCGCCCTGATGGCCGCCTCCGCTGCGCATCTGGAAACTGCCCCTGAGGCACAGATCCGCGAACAGGCGCTTGATTACGCCGTGCGCGCCGCCAAGCTCCAGCCCATGTTCGCGCCCGGTGCGGTCATTGCCGCGCGCCTGCTGGCCGCCCATAACAAGCTCGGCCGCGCCGAAGACGTGCTGGAAGCCGCCTATGCCGCTCAGCCGCACCCGGCCATCTGGCTGGCCTATCGCGACCTCGTCAACGATGAAACGCCGAAGGACCGCGCCCGCCGCCTGCAAGGTCTGATCGACCGCAACCCGCAGCATCGCGAAAGCCGCCTGCTGGAGGTCGAACGCGCCGTCTTGAGCGGTGTGCGCGCGGATATCGACCGCGCCACGGCAGCCCTTGAGGATGAGCTGACCGAGGAGCGCCTGACGCGCCGCCTGTGCGGTCTGATGGCCAAGGCGGCTCTGGCCGTGCAGGACGTGGACGGGGCGCGCGGCTGGGTGGCCAAGGCCTCTCTGGCCAGGGCCGAGCCCGACTGGTCCGACCTTGACCCAGAGGGGAAGGCCTTTGCCTATACGGCGTCCGACTGGACGACGCTGGTCCTGACCTATGCCGAAACGGGGGCTTTGGCGCACCCGCGCCATGAACGCGCCGAAAAGGGTCTGCCCGACGTGCCCGACATGCCGACGCGCTACGTGCCGTCCATGCCCTTCGTCAAGGCGGCGCAGAAAAAGTCGGGCCCCGCCCCCCTGCCCGACAATCTGGCCCTCAGCCCGGATGGATACGACGCGGCCATTGCCGGACACGACCTCGATGAGGCCGAAGTCGCCCCGCCTGCCCCCAAACCCCGCGCCCGCAAGACAAAACCCACAAAATAATTGCCGTCGCGGGCGCTTTGGGGCCTTGCCAAACCGCTATGGGAGCCTGTAAACAGCGCTCTCCGAACCGGGGCGGGCGATTATGCGCCTGCATCTAAGTGCCGCTTTAGCTCAGCCGGTAGAGCACCTCATTCGTAATGAGGGGGTCAGGTGTTCGAGTCACCTAAGCGGCACCATTTTTCCCCATTAAGATCAATATCTTGACACAACTACGCGAAACAAACACGCGCCGCCTTGCGTTCATGGGGCACAGATGGGGCACGCCATTTCCATATACAACCCCAAATTATGATGCTCTATAATTCCCCGATGAGTCGATTTCAGGAGGGGCAATGCTAGACGCCAAACGGAGCATGAAAGCGCGAATGCCATGGGGCGTTGCGCACAAAGTGCTGAGCGGTCTCGACATCTTACCTGGAATGGGTTGGGAGAAAACGCTTTCTAAGATCAATGACAGGGCAATAGACGCCGCAAAATCGGCTTCGATTTTAAATGCTCTGCGTGAGCACATCGTCTGCGGCGAAAAGTACTGCAAAATCCAGGAGGCATCGCGTGCGGAGTTGGACAGTCTAATCCCCGTATTGCGAGCCGTTACCATTCCAACCTCATCGTTCTCAGCTGCCTACCCGTTGTCACTCTCCGACGACGAACTATCCGACATTTACTCAGACCCCGTGTTAACTGCCGTTGAGGATTTCAATAACGGTCTAGCCCGGATCATTCATCGTAACGTTGTTCGGGTTTTCAGTTAGGTCGGCTTTTTCGCGGACGCGATTGTTGGCGTCGTGTTTTCCGCCACGCGCTGGGTTTGATTTTTCTCCGATGGGGTTGATGGTGATGGCGGCGGTTTCGGGGGCATAGCCCCGTCGTTCATGCGGGCGCGGGTTTGAGGGACGCCATTATATGGCGCAAGAGCGAAGCCTCCGGGCAAGCCGCGGCGAAGGCAATCCTTAGTCCATCGCCTCCTTTATGGTTTGCCCATAGGTGCTCTCACTCTCCGCGTAGTTTTCAATGGCGATGCAATCCGCTGCGGATGGCTCAGACGCGCACCTCGTTCGGTGCGACGCGCTCCAGAGTATCGCCGGCCGTTTTTATGTGGGCGATAAGCTTTTGAAACTCAGAGACGGTTTGGCTCAAGCGGCGTAGATGCCGAGCTCTACCTCCTTTGTCGTCAAGCATTACCCAGCGGCCTACATCCGGCGCAACGAACCACGGCTCTCCGTCGATCATGGTGGACCGAATGGTGACCGGCGCGTCGTTATACGTGGGCTGGAAGGTGAAGATGGGGCGGAATGGCTCCCTAGAGCGCGGGCAATCCACCCTTCGGTGATCTTCAAGCTAGCCACAGGGGAACGGACGGTGAGCGAGGGTGAGGAGAACTCTCCCTCCCCAACAATTAGATCAGACCTTAGTGAACCCTACACGTACCCAGCGGACCGCTTGGGCAACAGTAAGCGTCCCTCCCCAGCCCAGTAGCAGTCCTCCGACAGCGTAAAGAGGGATGGGATATGCCTCGGCGAACGCCGCCCTCACGGCTACAGCCGCCTCTGCATCGCAACTTGAAACGGGCTTATGTTGGCGCTCATGAGTCGACTGACATAACGCTTGAATAACGCTTGCTGTCTCAAGCTTCGGCCACAGAATTGTTCGAGCCCCGGTGAAGACGACGAGTGCCGCCCAAATTACGCTAAGGATCACACCAATCCTGTACCAGCCATTCAGGTTCTTCATGTTTCCCCCCTGACTCACCGAAGGTAACCATAGGTTGGATCGACCCGTAAGTCACCATGTGAAATAGAAGTCAGGCCGCAAGCGATTACTTTCCGTAGGCCTAAAGCCCGCTTAGGGCCAACTCTTTGCCCTCCCCGCCCTTCTTGGATTCTGTCCCGCCAGCTTTGAGCTGCGTCAGGATGTCTGCGAGCATCTCATTGGTCTTGACCTGCGCCGCAGTGAACTGGGCGAACGCGTCGGCGATGTCCATGGGCGGGGGCATGGCTTTCCGACCGTGGTCTTCGAGCGCGTACTTGCCGATCTTGCGGATACCCGTTCTTGCGCATAGGAACGGTCACGATTAAAAATGGCCCTACACAGCACACCAGTTAAGGGGTATTGCGTCCGACGACGAATGTTCGTGCGGTATCCTTATATTTTTGAGGACCGCAACCCAAACAACACAACAGTATTGGAGGCCATTTTGGGGGCCTTTTGTTTTTCAATATTTTCAAAGAAAATTGAATTCAAAGGCTTATTTCGACAATTCGAGTCACCTAAGCCCGATAGATCGTGAAGGTCAAGACAGCGGCTCCCGTAAATACGTAGGTCCACCGTGTCAATTCTCGGCGAAAATTAACATTCTGGAAACCACAACTAAGAAGATCCTCGACATCCTGATGAAGGGCATTTCGGCTTGGTAGGCGAAAGCTCCGAGGAGCCGAATGCCCCAGTGTGCGGCTTCGCACGATTGTAAATTCGCCCGCAACTCTGGCCATCTAGAGGCCGAGTTTCGCGTCAAACTCGCCCCCTCAGGCTGTTCCTATCCCGTTCTAAAGTTTGGGACTTTGAAGACCATGTTGTACGTAACAACGGTGCGTTTGAAACAGATTGCACAGATCGCGTAATTACCGAGGCCGACCCAGCGGCCGCCATGGACTATTCACGCAGACATCGAAGATCCAAAACTACAATCGCACAGTGAGAGGGCCTTATGGCGATGCCTAGAGGTTGACCGACGAGTGGTGTTAAGGCCAAGGCGCCGTAATGGATGAGCGTAAAGGTAAACGACTTCACCTTGATCGCGGAATTATCTCGCATCTGACATGCGAGATAATTCTTGACAAACCCGCAACGACATAGGAATTATGCCGCACGTCAGATGCGAGATAATTCCATGCTGCACCTCGTCGGCGAGACCATTACACCTAAGCAGGCGCACCTTCAGGCCAACAAGGGCGAACTTATCCAAATCGTCCGCGGTGTCTATGCCTCTGCGGTATCTGACGTGAACCAGGTCATCCGCTCCCATGCGGTCAGGATTGCCCACTACCTTTACCCTACCGCGTACCTGGCATCTGTATCGTCGTTAAACCTGACCCCCACGTCGGATGGGCGCCTATTCTTAAGCGGACGCCGGAACCAGCGTACCAGACTCAGAACGCTCGAGATCATCCAGAACGAGGCCCCTCCCAGTCCGTCACTGATCGACGTCATCGTCGGTGACGACATGGGTGAGATGCATGCCAAGGCTTCATCGCCGCGCCAACGCTTCCTCGAGGCCTTCCGCCTGAGAAGTGAACATGCCAGCGCCATCACGGAGGACATACGTGCCGCGACCGCCCGGCGATTGAGAGACGAATTCGGTAGCCCCGACGCGATCGTCGATGCGCTGTGGCCTTTGGCCAGGGAAAACGGCTGGCTCAAGGAACTGGAAGGTGCCCAGCGCTACCTAAAGGGAATAGACGAAGGCCACCGCCCCGTCAAAAACAAGTCCACGATCAACCTGATAGTTGCTTGGAACAAGAAGCCGGTCGGCACGCTTATCCACGATGGTGCCGAATGGCGCTGGAAGCCCTCGCCCGCGAAGGCGCCCCCGCTGATTAGAGATACACACCCGGGGAAGTTGCCATCTCTGGTAGAATCGCTACTACCGGAGGGCTGGCTGGCACAAATCCTGGAGGCCCGCGATGACCGCGACTTCTTGCGCTCCGGCAGACGCTACATGTCGAACATCGACATCGTCCCGTCATCGGCTGACCTGAACGCGCTGCCCGAAGACGTCTTACAGTCTCCCCTTGCAGCCCATTCGGACCATGGGCGTTTCACCGGCACTTACAAAGGCCCTGCCAGGGACGATATCGAAAGCACATTTGAACAAAATCTGGCGAGAGTGTTCATCCATGCCCAGACCCCAAGGCTTTCAGGCGTTCAAATCAAGGCGCCGATGTGCCTGACCTCGGAAGGCGAACTCAAGCCCGCCATCGACTTGCCATTCACTCACATTATGAAGCCAGCGGGCACCTCCGGCTTCGAGGGACTGCCCGTCGTCGAATGGCTCTGCCTGGAATTGGGACGAGGGGCCGGGTTCGAAACGCCCAACGCAGCCCTCATTGCTATGCCCGAAGGTATGCCACCTGCTCTGCTGGTTGAACGCTTTGATATCCGCAGTTCAAATGATGACCGCCGCTGGCTGGCAATGGAGGATTTTTGCTCAGTCCTGGATCAGCCCGCCTCCACCAAATATGACGGAACAATCGAAAAGATAGGTCGGGGCCTTCGGCCCCTCTCCACGCAGCCAAACGACGATATGAAGACGCTTTTCATGCGTGCCCTCTTCGCCTGGCTGATTGCCGATGGCGACATGCACTTGAAGAACCTGGCATTACTGAAGACCACATATGAAAACGAGCGGTACTTCAAGAGTGTCCGCTTCGCGCCACTCTACGACGCCGTTACCACGAGGGTATTTCCAGGCCTCGGACACGACCGCATGGCGTTGAAGGTCAATGGAAAGGACGACCGCCTGAAGCGTCGTGACTTCGTTCAATTAGCCCAGACCCTAGGTATAACCGTTATCGACGCTGTTTCAATAATGACCACTCTTATCCAGGCCGTTATCGACACCGCCAGGATTTTGGAATTGCCTGACTTGGACTATCCCGCGCAGATAAGAGATCTGAAATCAAAAATACAGGAAATTGTAGCTCGAAGAACCGATGACCTACTGAATGACGCGGATTAGTCCGGGGGACTGCAACTATTGCGCGGTCTAGGCGATCGCTGCGCTCGGTCTCACACACGGGCGGATGAAAGACTACTAAGATCTGTGAGCCATCCCACGAAGCCCCGAGATCAGCGCCGCCGAACTGGATCAAGCCATAGCCGCAGCATTCCAGCGGCGGGGCACACCTATCCCGTCTGAGCCTCCTCCGGGACTTTCAAAAGCCATGCATACCTCCGCAGACGCGAGCCGACGTTGGACGGCTTATGCCGGGTCCAGAGTACCGAACGGCTAAAATTAGAAGAGATCGAAAGTACCATCTGAGGAGTTGTTGGTCCGACTTGTCGGCCTATTTCAGCGGCTCTATGACGCGGCATCTACACGCTCTTGCGCCTAAAACCGGTCCCCATTACAAAGGCCCTACACAGCACCCCAGTTAAGTGCTATTGCGCCCGACGAAGAATGTTCGTGCGGTATCTTTATATTTTTGAGGACCGTAACACAAACAACACAACAGAATTGGGGGCCATTTTGGGGGCCTCTTAATTTTCAAGAATTTCAAAGAAAATTGAATTCAAACGGTTATTTCTAGAATTCGAGTCACCTAAGCGGCACCACTCTTTTCCAAAAATTCAAAAGCCTACTGAACTGCGCAGGAATTGCGTCTTGGGCAACAGCTTCGGGCCACATGACCATACGCTCGCGACAGAGCCGCAGTCACAGCTTGGGTGTCAGGTACAGGTCGCCGTTACGATACAGGACCACGTGCTGCGAGCCCGCCCAGTAAGGCATGGCGGCGGTCTGATCCGCCGACATCAGCCACCAGACGCGCTTTGAAAAGCCATAGGACACCCCGGCCAGCGGCGTCACGATCAGCAGAAAGACAATAAAGCCTGACAGGACATGGCGGTAGGTGCCGTTGAATATCTTGCGCGACTCGATCAGCCAGATCAGCAGCAGGATAAAGCCCAGTGAGAACACCACCGCCATGATGATCGGGGCTTCCAGTCGCATCACATATTTCGACAGGAGGTCAGCGGTCACGCGGTCAATCGACACGCCCTGCCGCATGGCCAGCCATTCGAGGGCAGAGACCCCCGCCACGATCACCATGATCAGGAAGGCATAGACGTAAAGGTGCGCACCGGTTTTGCGCTTTCGCGGGCCCTCTTCGGCCGCAGGGCTCCCGCTTGAGGGCAAAAAGATATGCCCCAGCACGGTCAGAAGCGTCGTCAGAAACAGAAAATAGATATAGTAGAGGCCGATATCATAAGCAGACAGAAACGATATCAAATTTAGTCGCGCCGAAGCAAAATAGCCCCACAAATATAGAATTTCGAATATTAGCGCAAAAATACAGACATGCAAAAAATGCGCGCGCAAATTTTGAAACTTTTGTGAAATCTCCAGCCACTCTTTTTCCATAATCTGCCCCTGTTCTGGAAAAAGCCCCATCCATCTGGCGGGGAAATTTACATACGGAGCCGTATAAGGCCAGAGCCGTCAGCACGCCTCAAAAGCGAATCCGGCGCTTTTCCCGCCGGTCGTGACCTTTATCGCACAGAGGGAGTCATTCCTCGCGGAAGGCGCGGCTGAACTGGTCGTAGAGAGGCTTGAGGAAATAGCTCATGACGCTGCGGCGTTCGGTTTCGATCATTACCTCGACGGGCATCCCCGCCACCAGCTTTTGTCGAAGCGCCTTCGGCACACCGGCCGCAGAGAGGTTGAGGCGGACGAGATAATAGGCTTCGCCTGTCTTGGGATCGCTCAGGGCGTCCGCCGACACGGAGTCGATGCCGGCATCCGCCTGCGGCGTGGTGGTCGCGGAAAAGGCCGTAAAGCGGACGTGGGCAGACGCCCTGGCGCGCACCTGATCAATATGACGGGGATCGACCCGCGCTTCGATCGTCAGGGGATCGCCTTCGGGCACCAGCGACATCAGCACCTCGCCCGCCCCGGCCACATCGCCGGCCGAATGGACGTGCAGGCCCATGACGCGCCCGGCGGTAGGGGCGCGCAGTTCGGTGCGCTGGCGAGCATCGACCGTCACCCGCCGCTCCTGCCCGATCTGAGCCAGACGCGCCTCCACATCTTTCAGTTCGTCCGCGGCTTCGGTCTGCGTCTGGGATTGCAGTTGCAGTATCTGCATCCGCAAAGCCGACGCCTGGGTGCGGTACTGGGCGCGGCGGCTGCTGACATTGGCCTGCTGAGCGCGCAGGTCTTCGGCCTGTCGTTTATACTGATTGACGCGCGTGATGGGGGCATAGCCCTTACTGTAGAGGTCTTCCATGGCCGCGCCTTCCGAAACGATCAGCGCATACTGGCGGCCATAGGCCTCCCCCTGCGCATCGAGACCTTCCACCGCCTCACCGCTTTGCCGGATCTGGGCCAGAATTTCCTGACGCTTCTCGGCGCGCAGACGCAGACGTGCCTGATAGAGGGCCTTTTCCACACTCAGACGCTGGGCGGCCTCCGGCGTCTGCGGAGCCGTGACCGAGGCGTCGGGCCAGCCGCGACCGGCGATTTCGGCTTCAAGCCGCGACTTGCGCAATTGAAGCCGCGCCCACTGATCGGCGAGGATGGCATCCTGAGAGGCGCTTTGCGTTTCGTCCATGCGGATCAGCACGGCGTCCTTGCGCACATAGTCGCCTTCGCGGACAAGGACGGACTGGATGACCCCGCCTTCCTTGTGCTGAATGGGCTTGACGCTGCCGGTGACCGAGACGCGACCCGGTGCGATCACCGCCCCGACGATGCAGAAGAGGCAGGCCCAGATCAGCAAAGACAACAGGCCCATCACGATCAGGCCGCAGCCGATGGACGACAGCCGGACCATTTTGTCGAAATCATTATGCGCAGTCATGGCGGCTCAGCCCTGATTGACGGCCACAAGGCCGTGTGGTCGGAAAATATCGGCGGGCGCGCCCAGTCGGGCCACCTTACCGGCGGTGAGGACCAGTATCTTGTGCGCGCACTGGATCAGGGCCTGACGGTGGACGGAGACGATGGCGATGCCGCCACGCGCACAGTGGCGTTTAAGCGCCGTCAGCAGGGCTCCTTCGCCATGCGCATCCAGTGCGGCATTCGGCTCATCGAGGATAAGGACGAAGGGGTCGCCATAGAGGGCCCAGGCCAGGGCGATACGCTGCTTCTGACCGCCGGAGAGGACGGTTTCACCGGGGCCGAGTCGGGTATCGAAACCCTGAGGCAGGCCGCGTATCCACGGCCCCAGTCCGGCGGCTTCGGCGGCCTTTAGAATGGCGTCGGACGTTGCGTCCGGATTGAAGCGCGCAATGTTTTCGGCGAGGCTGCCGGGCAGCAGCTCGACCTCCTGCGGCAGGTAGCCGATGATGCGGGCGCGATCGGCGGGCGACCATTGCGACAGGGTGGAATCGTCAAACCGCACCTCGCCGGTACTGCCGGGCAAGGCCCCCACGAGCGCCTTCATCAGGCTCGACTTACCGGCACCGCTGGGGCCGACCACCGCCAGCATCTCGCCCGCCTCAAGACTGAAACCGCTGAGGTCGAGAAAGGGCCGCCCCTCCGGCGTGACGGCCTGCACCTTCTCAACCCGCAGATGACGGCTGGGCAGGGGCAAGCGCACGCCCGGCGTGTCGCTGACCTCGCTCAGGGCCTCTTGCAGACGCTGGCAGGCTTCGCGCGTGGCCACGGCCGGCTTCCACAGGCCGATAGCCTGTTCGATAGGACTGAGGGCGCGACCGAGAAGAATAGAGGCGGCCATCATGACCCCGCCGCTGGCCTTGTCCGTGATGACCAGATAGGCACCGGCGGCCAGAACGACGGATTGCAGGCCCAGCCGGCAGGCCCGTGACAGGGCCGCATACAGACCGGCGGTGGCCCCCTGCTGAAACAGATGATCGCCCGCAAAGCCGCCAAGTGTGCGCCAGTGGCGCTGAAGCTGGGGCACCATGCCCAGCGGCACAAGAGTGCCTGCGCTGTGGCGGCAGGCATCGCTCAGGCTTTGGGCCTGGGCCGCGAAACGCGTGATTTCGCGCTGATGCGCGGCGGTGGCCCGGTTGGCCAGCAATGTCAGGCTGACCAGCAGGACCATACCGGCCGCGCAGACCACTCCCAGCAGCGGGTGAAGGACAAACAGGAGGATCAGAAACAGGGGCGCCCACGGCAGGTCCAGACCAACGACCCGACCCGATCCGCTGAAAAAGCTCCGCAGTTGCTCCAGATCGCGCAGAAGCTGAGCCCCGACCTGCGGTCTCCCGTCAAGAGCCGCACCGATATGCGCCCGGAACACCGCGTCTGCCAGCCGGTTGTACAGATACTGCCCCATATGGAGGAACAGGCGCGAGCGCACCGCATCGAGCAGCGCCATCAGACCGTACACCAGCCCCATCATGACCATCAGGGCCTGAAGCGTCGGCAGGCTGTGCGCGGGCAGGACGCGGTCATAAACCTGAATCATAAAAAGCGCGCCGGAAAACATCAGAAGACTGAGGAGGCCGCTGAACAGACCTGCCAGTATCAACGGCCGCCGGAGCCGTTGCGTTGCGACCTTCAGAGACAGGCTTTGCGCGTCTTCCGACGGGCGCGACAGGGCGTCGGATGCAGGACGGGGTGTTACAGGGTCGATCATCCGGGGCTCCAAAGAAGATTCCCGGACACCCCAGCAATATTCATGCGTAAATCAGCGCGCTGCCTTTAGTAAATTTCGCCGATAAGCTGCCTGATGCAATAGAAAAAATATTACCTAAATTCATATAGTTGTGAATTTTAACAATTTATTATATGTTAATTTAAAATAATTATAAATACTAATAAAATAATAATTTCTAAATTTGGGTTATGTATAATTGTAATTTTGTTTCAAATAGAGATTTATTTTCAAAATTTCGCAAATAACAATTTTAATATAACGCAAATATAATTTTTGATTTAAACAAAAAATTTGAATTTCACGCTAATTATTTTGAGTGCAAATTCAAAATGGAGAAATTTATCATTTTGTTAATTATATAAAATCAACAAAACGGTGAATAAATATCACGATTACACCAATTTACAGGTAAGGCGCGCAATTTGCACAAAATCAGGCGCGCCAATACTGGCGTGAATCCATTGAAATGGAGTTTCACAATGTCCATACAGCTTAATGTAAATGTATCTACCGTGTCCGGCTCGACCGTGACACTGGTGGGCAGTGCACCGGACGCCACGAATGATGATTTCATCCGCGGCAGCGCCGGGGCCGATACGATTGATGCCGGAGCGGGTAACGACCGGGTCTGGGCCGGCAACGGCAATGACCTTGTCAATGGCGGGGCTGGCGACGACATTCTCTATGGTGAGAATGGCGATGACATCCTGGTCGGCGGCGAAGGCAATGATATCCTTTATGGCGGCAATGATCAGGACTGGCTGTTCGGCGGAGAGGGCAATGATTACCTCTACGGCGACAGCGGTAATGACGTGCTGGACGGCGGCGCGGGTAATGACCTCCTGTGGGGCGGTACCGGCAATGACCGTCTGGATGGGGGTGCCGGGGCCGATATGCTGAGTGGCGGGTCGGGCAATGACATATTGACCGGCGGTGCAGGCAGCGACCGCTTCGAATACTGGCTCAACAACGCCAACAAGTCGCTCAATCTGGGGGCCGAGTTCGGCAAGGACGTGATTACCGACTTCACCAGCGGCACGGACAAGCTGGACCTGCGCACCCTGTTCGAGCGCCTGTCCGATGCGGACGTGTCCAAGGTACTGACGGCGGCGGACGCGCTGGTCGGGGATAACGGCAAATATCTCTATGAGATGAACCTGCCGGGCTTTGAGATCAAGGCCAGCAACGGTTCGGCCCTGACGGGTGGATTCACCTCGCTGGGCGGGGATGCGCTGAAGTTCGACCTCAGTGTGTCCACGATCAACAGGGCCGGTCAGGTGATCATCAAGGTGCAGAACCTGAGCAATGCGGCGGATACGGGCATGGAAATCAAGCTCGACAACCTGTCCGATCTGAAGGCCAGCGACTTCCTGCGTGAAAGCCTTAAGGTCGTGCACGGCGATGCCGCCGACAATGTGATGAGCGGTTACGACTTTGGCGACAAGGGCGTGAAGCTCTACGGCTTCGGCGGCAATGACACGCTCGAAGGCACCAAGATGAGCGATAACCTCTTCGGCGGCGAAGGGCATGACACGCTGAACGGCGGTAAAGGCAATGACTACCTTTACGGCGAAAACGGCAATGACATCCTCAATGGCGGCGAAGGCAATGATCAGCTCTGGGGCGGTAACGGCAACGACACGCTCAGTGGCGGCGCGGGCAATGACTACCTCTATGCCGGGGTCGGCAACGACACGCTCAGCGGCGGCGACGGCAAGGACGTCTTCGTCATGGGCGGCAAGGTGACGGTGGACTGGACCAAGGGCACAGCCGCTTTCAATGTGGACGAAGGCACCAAGGTGATCACCGACTTCACCAAGGGGCAGGACATGATCCGTTTTGCCGACTTCATCCCCGAATGGAACCTGCAGAACGCCCAGCTTCGCCAGCAGTTCGTCAGCACCTGGTTCAAGGACCACGCCGCCCTGATCGACACCAATAATGACGGTGTCGGCGACAGGCTTTCGATCAAGGGCGACAATAACGGTGCAGCCGCAGGCGGTCAGTGGGAGATTCAAATCCAGCACGGCGAAGCCATCTATGCCGACCTGACCGATGGCAGCTTCAACTATCAGGACTACTTCAGCTTCGTCTGATGAGGTCGCCTGAAGGTGAAGAAGCGGAAAAGGCGAAGTGGCCGTGTGCTCAAACGCCGTCACTTCGCCCTCTCAACGGCAGATATTACGCTCTATCGTTGAGGAACCGTCCTCAGACATAGCGCGGCGCGGCGGATTGTCACCTCCGCAAATCCGGAAATGACGCAAATGTACCAAGCTCGGTTCAGTTTGCCGCTTTCGCCTGCCGGTTGATCGCTTCCTGCCGCCTCACACGACGCCAAACCCCGTGCCGCTCGTCAGGCTTGCGGATGAATACCTGACCACTCGCTGATTCTTTGTGCTGCGCACAATTCTGGCGATAACATTGTTTGATATGGGAAAATGGGCGATTTTTGTGCCGAAGCCGTGCAGAAGTTACCGCTAGTGAAGCCCAAAGCCAGACCACGGGGACGCCGATCAAAAACGCGAATGTCGCAATTGGAACAAATGAAGGGCGATTGACGCCTCCGCGGCAAATTCGCCTCTTACGATAAAATGAAAATGCGATTAACCGTCGCTTAGGAGTGGGCTGATGTCAAATACTAGCGCTTTACCGCAAGGGGAGTGGAGAATTACAGGGGACGGGTTTGATGATCTCGCGCAACTTATGCAGCGTCATTGCGCTATATCGGCGCAACAACGCGACACTACCCAACCAGTAAACTGGGGACTGAATCTCTCCTGTGTTGAGTCTCGCCACCTTAAAGATCACATCTATTTAAAGTTGTGGATGGTGGAGTGTTCGGCGGACTGGTCCTACACCTCAGCGACACCCAGCGACGACATCGTGATGAGCTTTCCGCTGGAGGGGCGTCAGAGCCACACCTTTGCCGACCAGACGGTCGAAATTGGCCAAGGTCAGGCCATCATGTATCAGCAGCGCGAGCAGATTCGTCAGAGCTTCATCGCGGGTGACGGCGTGGCCCGTTCCGTCTCGCTGCGCCTCAGCCATAAGTGCGTGCGTCGCATTATTGCGCGCCGCACCGGGCGCTTCGACCGCCTGCGCACCGATTTCCGTCAGGTTTTCGAACAGAGCCTGCCGGGATTCGCTCTGATACCGGCTCTGGCCACCACGCTGTCCGGGCTGGATTCGGACGCAGTGTTTTCCGTCCTGTCCGAAGAAACGCGGCACGCCCTGATCACGGCCATGGGCGAACTGGTGTTCGACCTTGTGCCCAATGTCACGCGCCGCCACGTCCGCCTGTCGGAGGCCGATGGCGTCCCGCCCTATGTCCGCAAGGCCTGCGATTACGTTCTGCATCATTACCGCGACGCCATCACGATCCGCCAACTGGCCGAACACTGCGCCGTCAGCCTGCGCAAGCTGGAGCGCGGTTTTGACCAGAGCCTGAAGACCACCCCCTCTGCCTTCGTCAAAAAGGTCCGCCTCGAAGCCATCCGCGCGGTCCTCACCTCCGGCGGCTTTCGCGGCACCATATCGGCCCTGGCGGCGGAATGTGGATATTCCAGCCGACACCGGTTTCTCAAAGACTATACGGCGCGATTTGGAGAAACCCCCAGAGAAACACTGCGCGCCCACAAGCCATAACCGACTGTGCAAAACCCTTCGGTTTCAACAGATGCCCCCACGATGGAGATGATGTTAAGCCGAACTTAACCATTCCCCTGCACATATAGGTTGTGCTCAAAAATATCATGAAACTGCGAGGAGCGAACCAATGTTTGCTATTCCTGCGGGTATGGGCACGATTCCTGCCAGCCCCTACGCACAGACGGTCAGTCCGGCAGACCTGAAAGATCGCCGTCAGGTACTGACCTCCCTGGTCAGCGATGCCACGGGAACGGTATCGGTGGATACCAAGGCCAAGGCCCTGAGCGCGCTTAGTCTGCTGCAATTCACAAACGCTCTGGCCGAAACGCGTCCGGCGACACCGCTCACCACCGACACCATTGTCCTGTCCGAAGAAGCCACACGACAGCTCCGGCAATCGCAGGGCGATGCGACAGCGGCCTCTGCTGCCGTCTAATGCCTTAAGTATGGCTCTTGCCGGAGGCTGGCTGAGCCACCCTGGCCACCGCGTCAACGGCGGCTTGAGCACAACAGGGGCAGCGCGTTCTGAAACGCGCTGAAACGCCCCGATCCGTACCTTTTCTGAGTAACGCATCCCACGCGGCCCACCATCAACGGCCGCCCTCTCAATATCGCGCTACCTCACGACACACATCTGAGGCTGGGGGACGTTGCGTCCGCCCAGCGACGGACCGCCACAAGGACACGACATGCCGCCATCTCAGCTTATGGAGCCCAAACGCCCCCCGGCCAAGGCGGGGCGCGATCTGCGCAGTCTCGCCAGTCTGGGCGACACCGCCACGACCAGCCGCGTTCTCAACCTGTCGGAGATAGCCCGGACCTCGCGCGACGATCCGGACTACGCCACCCTCCCCTTTTTCCGCGACCCGCGGCTCAACAAGTGCATCCTGATCAAACACACCCTGCGCAATCACGAGCTGGGTCATTTTCAGCAGCCGCGCCGGACCGCCACAAAGCTGGTCCTGCCTTTCGACGGCAGCAATCTGAAGCTGGGGGGCAGTTCCATCTTTGTGGGTGAGATGGGGTTTGAGGCCTTCTGTAAAGATTTCCTGCAGGGCTGTTCGCTGGCCGACGCCCATCCGGATATCGAACTGCTGATGCTGCTGGACACCATTCCGACGCTCGATCCGTTCCTGCTGCGGGAATTGCTGTCGCGACACGGCTACCGCCCGGCCGCCTGCTATCTGCGCATCTCACCGGCGGACGTTCAGAAAATGCTGGGCTTCGCCAATAGCGAGATCGAACGGCTGGTCTCGATGGCCTTCGGCAGCGCCAATTCGGCAGCCTCCTTGAAGCTGACGACGCGTATCCTGTCGAACGCGCTGGATACCGAACTTTCCGACCTGCAGCAGACGCTCATGCTGTCGGATCATGAGTTTTCCGAAGGCATTTTTTCGTGGCGCGGCTTCCTCTATTTCAAATGGCGCTATCTCCAGATGAAGGCCGAAATGCAGGGCGTGTTTGAGGGCCTGTCCAGCTATCAGCCGCGCCGACTGATCGACCCGGATACGGCGGCCTATCTTAAGTCGGTGCGCCCGGCACTGGTGCGCAAGATTACCAGCGTCATGACCGCCATCGGGCGCGCCCTGTCCGTCTATGACCGCGCCTATAGGGGGCTGGTGGAACGCGGCGAACCGGCCCTGTTCCGCGACTTCCTGCTCAATGGCCCCCGACTGTTCTACGAACTGGGCGAATGTTGCGGCGTCATCGGCCATATCGGTTCCTTCTGGGCCTATCGCCTGAGCCCCGGACAGGGTCGTATGGACGCGATGGACTATGCCGAAGTGCTGATGGACTTCGAAGACAGTCTGGCCATCATCGACGGGATAAAGGAATGAGCCGTCCCAAGGTCAAAAACCGCGAATTTCGCAGTCTGGCCAATATAAGCGACACGGGTTCGACCAGTCGCATCCTCAACCTGTGCCATGTGAAGCTGAACGCCTCCGCCGAAGAGGCGAAGACGACCCAGCCCTTTTTCAAAAGCGCCGAACTCAACAAGTCCATCATCATCAAGCACGCCTTACGACCCAATGAGCGCGAACTGTTCCTCAAGCCCGCCAGCGTCGCCACCAAGATCATCCTGCCGTTCGACTCGCGCGATCTGCGACTGGGAGGCGGGGCCATCTTCATCAACGAGTACGGCTATAAACAGGCCATGGAGGACGTTCTGGGTAAGGAGGCGCGTCATCAGTATGCGGACGACCTCAACATCCTTCAGCTTATCGACACCCTGCCCTCTCTCGACCCCTTCATCCTGCGCGAATGTCTGGCGCGCAACGGCATTCATCCGTCGAGCGCCTATTTCCGCATTTCGACCAGCGACATTGCCTCGATGACCGCCTTCGCCAGCGATGAGTTTTCAAAGCTGGTGCGCATTGCGCTCGACGAAAATCAGGCGGCGGCATCGTCACGATTTGTCACCAAAATCCTGTCGGACAAGGTGGATTCCGAACTGGACCCGTTTCGCACTACCTTGCGTCTGAACGCCAAGGATTTTGCCGAAGGTCTCTTTTCGTGGCGCGGCTTTCTGTACTTCAAATGGCAATATCTTCGGCTGCGCGACGACCTGAAAAAGGTGCTGAACGAAATGCTGACCTACCGCACCATTGGCTTTCGTGACCCGGCGATGCTGGAATATATCGAAAAGGCCCGGCCGCGCGTCGCCCATGACGTATCGGCCGTATTCGAAGCCGTTGGTCTGATGCTGTCGCGCTATGACGAGGCCTTCGCGGCCCTGACCGAACGCCGCGACCCCAATCCGTTCCGCACCTTCCTGCTGAAAGGACCGCAGATGTTTTATGAGCTGGGCGAGCGCGTGGGCGTCCTCAGCCATATCAACTCGTTCTGGGCCTACCACTTCGGCACGCTGGGCGGTCGGCGGATGTCGCTCCTCGATTTCGCCGAAGTCCTGATGGATTTCGAGGACAGTCTGAGGTCCGTTTTCATTGACGTAAATACGCCCCCTCAAAAGCCGGAAGGAATCTCGCGTTGAAACCCGCACATATCCTACAGATACCCAATGATTTGCAGGCCAAGCTGGGGGATACGCCTCTGGACGGCGCGCTGCTGCAAAAGATGGAAGACGCCCTGCAAACCTTGTCCGGCGAATTTCCCCTGTGGCTGGCCGATGAGGTGACGCGACTGCAAAGGGCCGTCAGGGCGGCGCGGCAAACCCCCGGCTCGGACAGCCGGCGCACACTTCTCAAAAGCTGCGGCGACCTGAAAGGGATGGGGACGACCTGCGGCTATCCGCTGATCAGCCGCGTGGCCAGTTCGGCCTGCGCCCTGCTGAGAGAGGAGAGCAACCTCGCCGAGGCGATGCCCCTGCTCGAAGCGCATGTGGCGGCCATAACCGTGCTTCTGGATTGCCAGATTCGCTGCGAAAGTCACGAGGAAGGCCGCTTGCTGGCCAGCGAGTTGGAGTGTCAGACGCGGTTGTTCAGCGAGCAGCAACTCACCCTCTGAGCCGCGCTCAGGCCACCTTTGCGGCGGCGGCCCCAAAAACACCGGGAGTCCGGGTCAGGCCCGCGTCAGCTTGCGGAAATTCATCCAGAACAGGATGGCTCCCAGCGGGATGGACAAAAGGATGATCAGTGGCTGATAGAGGCCCAGACTGAAACGCGACGGCGGCAGGTTGGCCTGGAACAGGTCCAGCGCCATACGCCCTTCCAGCCAGTTGAAACTCATCAGCCCGACCCCCAGAAGGATCAGGACGATCCACGCGAAACGCCAGCGCACGCGCGGGGCGGCGATACAGATAAACAGCGTCACCGCACAGAAGATGAGATTGATCACGGCCAGCCCCAGAAGGACATAGTGTTCGATACTCTGCCCGCTCAGGCGAAACTGCGTGCGCTCAAACAGTGACGCGCGGTAGGTGTTGATATTGAACCCGGCCACCGCGGCCTTGCCCGATGCGGGTTCGACGGTGATGGTGGCGATGATCCAGCGGTCGGAAAACTCGTATTCCAGGGCGACGAAGACGAAGCGCTTGCCGCTCATTTCACGCACCATATAGCCGACGGGCTGGATATTGCGCGGCGCTTCCTGCGGCAGGTACAGATAGACACGCTCCATGATCAGGTCGAAATTGGCGTCGATATAGTCGCTGTTGATCTGGGCGCGCACGGCGGGCGTGTCACGGGTCTGCATCAGGGCCACAAAATCCTTGGACTGCCCCACCTCCGGCTCCAGTCGCGCCAGTTCACGCGACAGGCGCTCGGCGCGGTCACGCTGGTCCAGCGTCCCGCCCAGCACATAGAGCTGACTGACCAGCAGAATCAGACTCAGCACCGCGCCGATGATTTTCCGGAAAAGTCCCATCTACCCACCCGTTAACCTTTTTAGTGTTGGCACGGGAGGGGCCTTCGCAAAAGTCCTTTTTTACGGTTTTTGGCGGATGGGCGGCAAAGCGTTGCAAATATCCACCGCTCCGGCCGAAACGGCGAAAAAATCATCCTTGCGGTTGGCGCGGGCATTTATCCAGGCGGCAAAGGTCGGGCTTTGCGTATCGAGATACTGAAAAGCCGGACGCTCCGTGGGCGGAAGATCAGCGGCGATGCGCACGGACACGATCTTTGTGCGCTCCGCCTCGGTCTTGTAGAAACCCAGGGCCTCGGTCCCGCGCGGACGGGCGCTCAGGGCGTCCATGCCCGACACCACACGCCCGGCCATGGCCAGATTGCGATCAAGATGGCGCGGTGCGTGACCGATAATCGCGTAAAGCTGCGATGAGGAGCCCGTATCCGGATTGAGGCCACGCGCCACACCGACCATGCCGTTGCAATGCGGCAACCACTGCGCCTGACCATCCGTCGCCACAGGCCAGCCGTCCACATGCCCGACCTGAACCGCATAGGCGTCACGATACGGCAGCGGACGGAAGGCCTTTGACAGGGGCTGTTCATATTCGGCAGGTGGCTCGGCCTTCACCGCGTCCGGGTATTTCGGCTCCGGCTCATCGGGCCAGCCCCATTGCGTCACATAATTGTCCTGCGAGCGGATAATGGCCGATCCGTCCCACCACCGGGCGCGGGCAAAGGCACGGACATTGGCCACGTGCTGCGGCGAAAAGGTCGAGGCCAGTTGCACCACCACCTTCGATCCGTCGGCCAGAGTCATGACCATCAGGTCCTCCGCCGCAATGTCCTTCCACGCGGTCGCAGGCGCAGCCTCCAGCACCGAGGACGGCGTGACGGGCTTGTCCTGCGCTGACGCTTGCGTGGCGACGACAGCCAGAAAAACGGCCAGGCTCAGTGTGCGAATGGTCATGCGTGCGTCCCCTTTAGAGCGATATATCGAAAAGTGTGAGCGGTTTTCGACAAAAATATCGCGGCAAAACAAAAATTTAGAGCGGGATGATGCTTCCATTCAAAATCATCCCGCTCTAATAACAGCAGAAACCTTATCCGGCCCCCGGCTGACCGCAAGTGGAAAAATCACGCGATTGGCTGTTGCATTTTGCGACGACTAAAGTCGAATAGCCGCCGGGGCGGGGCTGTTTTACCCTCCCCCTATGATCTTCCGCGCCATAAGGAAGACGAACAAGCGGCTGAAGGTCAAAAACAGGCCCAAAAAAACAGGCCAAAACAACAGGAAGGACAACCCGAAATGAGTTCCGACGAGGTCTATCGTCGTATCTACGACAACCCCAGATTTCAGGCTCTGGTCAAAAAGCGCGGGCGCTTTGCCTGGACGCTGTCGGCCATCATGCTGCTGGCCTATTACGGCTTTGTCTGCCTGATCGCCTTTGACCCGAAGCTGTTGGGCACACGCATCCAGCCCGACGCGGTCCTCACCTGGGGCATTCCGGGCGGCATCGGCCTGATCCTGCTGTGCTTCATCCTCACCGGCATCTATGTGCAGCGCGCCAATGGCGAATTCGACCGCGAAGTGCGCCAGATTCTTGAGGAGGCGGGGCAATGAAGGGCTTTTCATTCAGCTGGCGCGCCCTGTTCGGAGCGGCCCTGATCAGCGCGGTCCCGGCCATGGTTCTGGCCGACTCCGTCAATGGCGAGGTGCACAAGCAGCCCACCAACTATATCGCCATCGGCATGTTCCTGGCCTTCATCATCCTGACGCTGGGCATCACCAAATGGGCTTCGGCGCGCTCGGCCTCGACCAAGGATTATTACACCGCCGGCGGCAAGATCACCGGATTTCAGAACGGTCTGGCCATTGCGGGTGACTATATGTCCGCCGCTTCGTTTCTGGGCATTTCGGCGCAGGTCTTTACCTCCGGCTTTGACGGCCTGATCTATTCGATCGGCTTCCTTGTCGGCTGGCCCATCATCCTGTTCCTGATGGCCGAACGGCTGCGCAATCTGGGCAAGTTTACCTTCTCGGACGTGGCCTCCTACCGTCTGGGGCAAAAGCCGATCCGCTTCCTGTCGGCCCTGTCCTCGCTGACGGTCGTGGCCTTCTACCTGATCGCGCAGATGGTCGGCGCGGGTAAGCTGATCCAGCTTCTGTTCGGGCTCGACTACCTGATCGCCGTGGTGCTGGTGGGCGTGCTGATGGTGCTCTATGTGCTGTTCGGCGGGATGCTGGCCACCACCTGGGTGCAGATCATCAAGGCCGTCCTTCTGTTGTCCGGCGCCACCTTCATGGCCGTGATGGTGCTGAAATCGGTCAATTTCGACTTCTCTGCCCTGTTTGAAAAGGCCGTCGAGGTGCACCCGAAGGGCGATGCCATCATGGCCCCCGGCGTACTGATCAGCGATCCGATCTCCGCCATTTCTCTGGGTCTGGCCCTGATGTTCGGGACCGCCGGTCTGCCGCACATCCTGATGCGCTTCTTCACCGTCGGTGACGCCAAGGAGGCGCGCAAGTCGGTCTTCTACGCCACCGGTTTCATCGGCTATTTCTACATCCTGACCTTCGTCATCGGTTTCGGGGCCATCCTGCTGGTCGGCACCAACCCGGCCTTCAAGGACGCGGCGGGTGAGCTTCTGGGCGGGTCGAACATGGCGGCGGTGCACCTCGCCAAGGCCGTGGGCGGCGACTTCTTCCTCGGCTTTATCTCAGCCGTCGCCTTTGCCACCATTCTGGCCGTCGTGGCCGGTCTGGCTCTGGCCGGGGCCTCCGCCGTGGCGCTCGACCTCTATACCCACGTCCTGCGCGGCGGCAACGTCAATGAAAAGGCGCAGATGGCGGTCTCGAAAGGCGCGGTCATTGCGCTCGGTATCGTGGCCATCGTGCTCGGCATCGTGTTCGAAAAGCAGAATATCGCCTTCATGGTGGGGCTGGCCTTCTCGGTGGCGGCGGCGACCAACTTCCCCATCCTGTTCCTCAGCATGTACTGGTCGAAGCTGACCACGCGCGGCGCGGTCATCGGCGGGGCCATGGGTCTGATCACGGCCCTTACCCTCACTGTCCTGAGCCCCACCGTGTGGGTCGATGTGCTGCACCATCCGGCCGCCATATTCCCGTATAAGTATCCGGCCCTGTTCGCCATGATCGCCGCCTTTGTGGGTATCTGGCTGTTCTCGGTGACGGACACCTCAGCCAAGGCCAGGGCCGAGCGCGAGAAGTTCTTTGCCCAGTTTGTCCGCTCACAGACGGGGCTTGGGGCTTCGGGAGCGGTGGATCATTAAACCAATGTTCGAGTAAGCGTTTGCGCACAGACTGGCCGCTCCCACCCCGGAGCGGCCTTTTCTTTATACCGCGTTTGGCGTCTGACGGGCACGGGCTTCGGCTACCGCCTGAAGGATGTCCTCGCGGCTCTGAAACGCCCCCGGATAGACGGCATTGCCGACGACAAAGGACGGCGTCCCGTTGAAGCCAAAGCCCATGGCCTGCGCATCATTGCGTAGCAAAAGCGCCTCATAGGCCTCCGCCTTTTGGCGATAAGCCGCCAGCGCCGCGGCCGGCGTCAGGCCGGTCGCAGACAAGGCGGCAAAGACGTCGCCCTTGGTCAACTGACTGCCGGTCGCCATGAGGGCCAGATGCACGTCGAGATACCGCCCCAGCGCCTGCGCCCCCAGCGCCACCTGCGCCGCATAATGCGAGCCTTCGCCGAAGATGATCCAGTCGCGCATGACCAGACGGATCTGGCCGTCTCTGGCCACCACGTCGAGCAGCAAGGGGTGCATCCGCTTGCACACGCCGCACTGATAATCGAAATATTCGACGATGGTCACATCGCCCTGCGGATTGCCCAGCACCGGGGCCAGCGGATCATAATGCACCTCAGGCAGTTTGGGTGCGGGCGGAGTCTCTTGCGCCAGAGCAGGCGCGGCCACAAGCGCCGGAACGGCGGCAAGAAGATGACGGCGGGAGATCATGGGCGCGGACGCTCCGGAGCAGCGGGAATAAGTACAGTGACAGGAATATAGCACAGGCCGTCTTCCTGACAGCCGCGATAGGTGAGCCGAACCGGCCCGGCATGGCGGAGCGAGGCGCGCGCCGTACCGTAATAGACCTCGGTCGGCCCGAAGGTGGGGTCAGGCTTGATCTGACCTGCCGGGGTCTTGACGCTCAGCGGACGCCCGCTGGCGTCCTTCGCTTCGATATGGGCGCGGTAGAGATAATAACCCTTCGGCATCCGCCAGTTCAGCCGCACCTGATCGCCCTGCCGTTGCCAGGTCAGAGCAAAGGCCTTGTCCGGTGGCAAGGGGGCTTCCCGCGCCGACGCAGAGGTCAGCACCAGCGGCAGGCACAGAAAAAGGGACATGGCGCGCATGTCCCTGTCTCTATCAGCCGCCGACGGCAAAAACTAGCTCTTGGGTGCAAACAGCTTTGCCACCTCGGCCTTCTCGGCATCGGTCATCTGAGACTGGATCGACTTGAGCGCCGTTGTGGCGTTTTCATGCCCATGCACGCGCGCGGCCATAAACCACACATAGGCCTTGACCAGATCCTTCGGACCGCCCTCCCCCTTGGTGTACATCACGGCCAGATTAAAGGCCGCGTCCGCCTGTCCATTACGCGCAGCGACTTCGAACCACTGACGCGCCGCCACATCGTCCTTGGGCAAGAGGCCGCCCTGATAGAAGTATGTGCCGATGGCGTTCTGCGCATCCGCATTGCCGCCGATCGCCGCCTCCTTATAGAAGATCAGCGCCTTTTGCGGGTCTGCCGCGACGCCTTCGCCGCTGTCGTAAGCGACGGCGATCTTGTACATAGCGCCCGGATGCTTGGCCTTGGCCGCTTCGCGGAACCAGCCCAGCGCCGTATTGGGATCGGCCTTGATACTGCCTTCGCCGTATTCGAGAATCTGCCCCACGGCGTATTGCGCCGGGGCATAGCCGTATTTGGCGGCTTCGCTATAGTTCTTATAGGCCTTGTTCAGGTCCTTCGGCACGCCATTGCCGTAATAAAAGATGTCGCCGACGATCTTTGAGGCCGGGACGAAGCCGATAGAGGCGGCCTTTTCGAACCATTTCAGCGCCTCTTTCGGATCGCGCGGCACGCCGAAGCCGGTCAGGTAAATCTTGGCCAGCGTCAAGGTCGCTTCGGCCCGCGTCTCCATATAATCCGGATTTTTGGGGTCAAACGGATGCGGCCTGCGCATGTTTACCGGCTGTTCGGCGACCTTGCGTAACCAGAAAATGGCGTCCTTGGGGCTTTTGGGCGTGCCTAGCCCTTCGAGGTACATCCGGGCGATATAGAAGGCCGCTTCCTCGTAACCGATCTTATTATAGGCGGTTTTGAACATGGCCAGCGCCTCGGGGTACTTCTTCTGATCGAAGAAGTCGAAGGCCTGATAGATGGTCTTGTCACGGCGCAGAATGGTGGCGCGGCCGGCAGCAAAGCGGCGGTCGGTATCGGTACAGCCATCGCTGGCACCAGAACCCGTCTCATCCGTACTGCGATCCTGACGATCAAAGAAATCCGTTCCGCCCCCTTCGCGCGACGCATCGCCCAGAGGGCTGTTCTCGCTGAAATTATTAGGGTCGTTCAGATCATAGGTACCGGTCGTTTCACGAATATAGTCGGCAATATAGTCCGAACTGCCGTCGCTGCCGATAAAGCCGCACGAAGAGGCCGTGCGCGTATCAATGCGCATATTCTGCTCAGGAATACTGCTCTTTCTTTTGAGAAAGACGGTGACGTCGGTCACCTCATCCGCCGGGGCAGGGGAAGCGGGGGCCGCAGCCTTCGGTTCGGCGGGCTTGGGTGTCGTTTGCGCCCAGACGCTGAGAGGGGTCGCTACGATCACAAGCGCGCACATACCGGCGTGAAATTTCGCAATGCCCTGACGCATCGTCTTCCCCCCTCTTTCCCTGTTACCGGCCTTTGCGGCCTTTGATCGTGATGATTGATACGGCACAGCCGCGCAAATCCTGCGCGCAATAATGAACTTCGCGCAGATTACGTCAAGTTCAATCGTAAATGGCAGAGAAAGGGGACGCCCGCGCCTAACCGAACACAGTCCTCAGAAGGACGCTGGTGCGTTTGGCCGGATCGGTGCGGATCGCTGTCTCTTCGGTCCCGACATAGTGGAACAGGCCTCCCAGAGCCTTACCCACCGCAAATTCACTGAGGTAAACCTTGGGCTCTTTCCTGATGTAGCCGTTAAGCCCGTTGCGCTTGATGGCGCGATCCAGCGCCTGCACCGCCCCCGTCTCCTGCAAGGCGATTTCAATCGGTGGTGTGAACAGGTTGGTCAGGCGCGGCGTCGTCGCCTTTTGCAGGTACTGCGTGCCGGAGGTCGGCCCGCCCTTCACGATACCGATGGCGTCCTGAATGGTCAGGGCCTTGATGGCGTCGATAAACAGCGCCTTAGCGACCGGAGCGGCGGCTTCGGCGGCACGGTTCATCTTCAGGTGCACATCGTCGAGCGCCCCGGACAGGCCCAGCGGTTTCAGCGTCCTTTGCACCTTCAACAGGGTGTCGGGAAGCGGGATGCGGATCAGGCTGTCGCCCCAGTAGCCGTCGGTCCTCGCCACCCGCGTCACTGCGGCGGCAGCCCCCAGCGACAGGGCCTCGCGCAGGCCACTGTCGGCCTGCGACGAGGTGAGCCCGCCTTTGGATGCCTTTACGGCCTTGATCACCTTCGACAGGTCGCTTTCGGCGGCAGCGTGCGTGGTCCACCCTGCCGAAATCAGTGCCGCTATCACAAAACGCCGGTCCATCCGCGTGCTCCCCATGGCTTCGATTAACGATACGATGGCGCAGATGAATTGGGAATGAAAAAGCTACTTCCGCAGCAAACTCACATCGCGCACCGCGCCAGTATCGGCGCTGGTGACCATGGCGGCATAGGCCTGAAGCGCCGCAGAGACGTAGCGCTCGCGGTTTTTCGGCGTATAGGCGTCGGCGCCACGCGCCTCTTCCTTGGCGCGGCGTTCGGCGATGACGGCATCGGAAACCGCCAGCTTAATCGTGCGTTCCGGGATGTTGATTTCGATAGAGTCGCCGTCTTCGACCAGCGCGATCAGACCGCCCTGCGCCGCTTCGGGCGAGGCGTGGCCAATCGACAGGCCCGACGTACCGCCGGAGAAACGCCCATCGGTCAAGAGCGCGCACTTTTTGCCCAGCCCCTTCGATTTCAGGTAGGATGTGGGGTAGAGCATTTCCTGCATCCCCGGCCCGCCGCGCGGCCCTTCGTAGCGGATGATGACCACTTCGCCGGGCTGCACCTGATTGTTGAGGATGCCGTGCGTGGCGTCTTCCTGCGATTCAAACACACGGGCCTTGCCCGTAAAGCGCCAGATTTCCTCATCAACACCGGCCGTCTTCACGATGCAGCCGTTTTCGGCGATATTGCCGTACAGCACGGCCAGACCGCCATCCTTGGTAAAGGCGTGCTCGATCGAGCGGATGACACCCGTCTGACGGTTTGAGTCCAGCTCGTCCCAGCGGCGCGCCTGAGAGAAGGCGACCGTCGTGCGCACGCCGCCCGGAGCCGCCTTGAAGAAGGTGGCCACGCGCTCATCGTTCGATTGCTTGATGTCCCAGTGGGCGATCGCCGAAGCGAGGGTCGGGGCGTGCACGGTCGGCACTTCGCCGTGCAACATGCCGCCGCGGTGCAGTTCGCCCAGAATGCCGACAATGCCTCCGGCGCGGTGCACGTCTTCGATATGCACGCTGGAGGTCGCCGGAGCCACCTTGCACAGACACGGCGTGGTGCGCGACAGGCGGTCGATATCCTGCATGGTAAAGTTGACGCCCGCCTCCTGCGCCGCTGCCAGCAGGTGCAGCACGGTATTGGTCGAACCGCCCATGGCGATGTCGAGGCGAATGGCGTTTTCAAAGGCCTCAAAAGTCGCGATCGAGCGCGGCAGGACCGAGGCGTCGTCCTTTTCGTAATAACGGCGGGTATTCTCGACGATCAGACGCCCGGCTTCACAGAACAGGGCCTTGCGATCCGCATGGGTGGCCAAGGTCGTGCCGTTCCCCGGCAAAGACAGCCCCAGCGCCTCGGTCAGGCAATTCATCGAATTGGCGGTGAACATGCCGGAACAGGAGCCGCAAGTCGGGCAGGCGGCCTCTTCGACGGCCTTGACCTGCGCATCGGAGATCGAATCGTCGGCGGCCTGCACCATGGCATCGACCAGATCGAGCGCGTGGGTGCGCTGCACGCCGTCCTTGTCCGGCCACACCACCTTACCGGCTTCCATCGGCCCGCCGGACACGAAGATGCAGGGAATGTTGAGGCGCATGGCGGCCATCAGCATCCCCGGCGTGATCTTATCGCAGTTACTGATGCAGACCATGGCATCGGCGCAGTGGGCATTGACCATATATTCGACGCTGTCGGCGATCAGGTCGCGCGACGGCAGCGAATAGAGCATCCCGCCGTGGCCCATGGCGATGCCGTCATCAACGGCGATGGTGTTGAACTCCTTGGCGACGCCCCCGGCCTTTTCGATTTCGCGCGCCACCATCTGGCCCAGGTCCTTCAGGTGGACGTGGCCGGGCACGAACTGCGTGAAGGAATTGACCACGGCGATGATCGGCTTGGAGAAGTCGGCATCGGTCATGCCGGTCGCCCGCCATAGGGCACGCGCGCCCGCCATATTTCGGCCGAAAGTCGTGGTGCGTGAGCGATAGGCGGGCATGGGAACCTCAGGGGGAAGGCTGGGGAGAATGGCCACAGGATAGACTGTGACGTGCGGCCATATAAAACGAACAAGGCGAATTGCAACAGCACCTCAGCCGCCCGCAAACCTTCGCAGACGCATCGGACTTTTTTTTGCTCCTGCGAAACTGTTGCGCAAAGCCCGGCGGTTGTGGGGTAATTTTTTCAGAGAATCCGTATACCAAAAAAATATTTTTAAAATATGGCGCTTTTTTATTAAGTTTCACCTGATAAATTCCACCATTCGCCCCTTGAAGAAATTTTTTTTCAATTTTGCCTTTGCAATCGGTAAAGGTTTCAGTCTATATGATCTCACGACGCGGCCATGGTGGCCCGCCGAATGGAGACGCTTAAGGTGCGCAAGGCTATTGCCATCGCTGCCCGCATGGACGTTCAAGGCGCTGCCCTGAACTTGTCCGCTGCTGCGTCCGCCATTATCGTAGTCCTGATTAACCTACTCATCGTAGGCGTACTTGCACGTCCTATGATTACGGAGTGGTAGCGCAGGTCTGAAACCCGCCTGACGAGGAATAACCATCCTCCCGCTCCCTGACCAGAGCGGGCTTTTTTGTACATGCCTGCTGCCTGACCAACCTCAGTATCCCGCGTAAAACCCTGAAAACCGAGATTTCGCCATGAACGCTCACGCTCGCATCATCGACCCGGCCGCCTTACCCGCCTCGAACTTCGTGATTCTGCACGGCTCGCTGTCGCCGGAAGGCTGCGTGATGACCGGTGGCGGTTTTGAGCGCGACCCGCACGAAGCCCGCACCCGCGTCTTTGCCATGGAATCCGACGCCATCGCCGCCATTCAGCAGGGCCGCGTCGCTCACGGTGAGGCCATCGTCATCGCCGCGGCGGACGAAGCGGAAATGACGGCCATCTTCGGGGCCATCGCCGAGGCCGGTCTGCGCGACATCAGCCTGATCTCCAACGGGCGTTTTGCGGCGGCTTCGGAAGGTATCGTCATCGGCCACGTCGGCAAGGCGATCCGCTACGTCCAGAATTTCGACACCATCACCATCGACATCAAAAACCGCCGCCTCGACATCGACGCCGACATGGTGGCGCGCCGGGCGGATGGGCCGCGCGGCGCAAAGGTCAAGAACGGCTTTGCCCCGATGGGCAAGTACGCTGCCCTGATGGCCGAGGCAGATGCCGAGGCCAGACCCACTTAAAATGTTGGCCGAGGCCGACGCCGCTCAGGCCTGATCACCCTTTCCTTTTTCCTTTCAAAGCGACCGGCAAAGCCGGCACTCAATGGAGCCTCCCAAGTGAAAATCTATACCAATGACGACGTTTCGCCGGACAGCCTGAAGGGCGAACGCATCGCCATTATCGGCTACGGTTCGCAAGGCCGCGCCCACGCCCAGAACCTGAAAGAGTCGGGCGCTGATGTGATCGTCGGCGTGCGCGCTGGCGGTGCGGGTCACACCAAGGCGACGGCCGATGGCCTCGCCACGGCGGAAATCAAGGACGCGGTTAAGGACGCCACCATCATCGCGCTTCTGACGCCCGACATGTCGCATGCCGACATCTACAAGAACGACATCGAGCCCTACGCCCCCAAGGGTGCGGCGCTCCTCTTCGCCCACGGCTTCTCGGTTCTCTATGGCCGCGTCACCGCCCGTGAAGACCTCGACGTCATCCTCGTCGCGCCGAAGGGTCCGGGCGATCTGGTGCGTCGTGAATATCAACGCGGCCGCGGCGTGCCGTCGCTGTTCGCCGTGGATCGTGACGTCACCGGTCAGGCGGCGCGCAAGGCGCTGGGCTATGCCCGTGGCATTGGCGGCACCGTCGGCGGCGTGATCGAAACCTCGTTCCGCGAAGAAACCGAAACCGACCTGTTCGGCGAACAGGCCGTTCTGTGCGGCGGTACGTCGGAACTGATCCTGATGGGCTTTGAGACCCTGACCAATGCCGGCTACCGTCCGGAAATCGCCTATTTCGAAGTGCTGCACGAACTGAAGCTGATCGTCGATCTGCTGTATGAAGGCGGCCTCGAAAAGATGCACTCCTTCGTGTCGGAAACCTGCAAGTACGGCGACCTCGTCTCGGGTCCGCGCATCATCAACGAAGAAACCCGTGAGCGCATGGAAGAAGTGCTCAACGACATTCAGTCGGGTGACTTCGCGCGCGACTGGATCCTGGAAAACATGGCCGGTCGTCCGCGCTACAACGCCCTGATGCGTCAGGACCTTGAGCATCCGATCGAAACCGTCGGTCGTGACCTGCGTTCGCGCATGTCGTGGCTGAACCAAAAGGGTAACGGCTAATCGCCTCACCTCTTTTCCCGGCAAGCCGGGAAAAGAGGTGAATACCTGAACGGTCAAGGAAGGGCTCGAAGCGGTCCTTCGCCCTTCCTTGGCGTTCTAAGGCTCCGTTCCGGCTTCGCCGAAATTGAGCCAATCAAAAAAGCGAAAAATATCCGAAGGCCTTATAACTTTCATGGCCCAAGGTGATTTTTCTCCACACCGAGAAGACATGTGGATTTCGCTTGCGAAATTCATATGAGGACAACGATATGCCCACCAATAAACCGACCGGCGCGCAACTCGTCATCTCAACGCTGAAGGCGCTGGGCGTAGACGTGCTGTTCGGTTATCCGGGCGGCGCCATCATGCCGATCTATGACGCGCTAGCCGGATCGGGCCTGCGTCACATTCTGGTGCGCCACGAACAGGGGGCATCGTTCGCCGCCGACGCCTATGCGCGCGCCACGGGCCGCGTCGGCGTGTGCATGGCCACCTCCGGGCCCGGCGCGACCAATCTGATCACCGGCATCGCCAATGCCTATATGGACTCGGTCCCCGTCGTCTTCATCACCGGTCAGGTCGCCACGCACCTTATGGGCACCGATGGCTTTCAGGAAGTGGACTTTCTGGGCCTGACCCTGCCGGTCGTCAAACACTCGTGGCTGGTGCGCGACGCCGCGCAAATCCCGGCCATCCTCGCCCGCGCCTTTGCCATCGCCAAGGAAGGCCGCCCTGGCCCGGTGCTGGTCGATATTCCGAAGGACGTCGCCGCCAGCTTTGTCGAAGCCTCCGAAATGGGGGAACTGCCCGCCTGGACGCCGGCCGCGCCCAAGGCCGACGCCATTGAGGCCGCGAAAGCCCTGATCGAACAGGCGAAAAAGCCGCTGCTGTACATCGGCGGTGGCGTGCACATGGCCGATGCGGATGCCGAGATGCGCGACTTTGTCGAGCGCACCGGCATACCGTTCGTTTCGACCCTGAAGGGGCTGGGGACGGTTTCAACCTATCACGACCTGCATCTGGGGATGCTGGGGATGCACGGGACCCGCGCCGGGAATATGGCCGTGCAAGAAACCGACCTGCTGATCGCCGTCGGCGCGCGTTTCGATGACCGCGCCACGGGCAAGCTGTCGGCCTTTGCCCCGCACGCCAAGGTCATCCACTTCGACATCGACCCGGCCGAGTTCCACAAGAACCGCCGCGCCGATGTCGCCATTCTGGGCGACCTGAAACAGGCCCTGCCGGCGCTCCGCCCGACCATGCCCGACATTTCGGACTGGGTGAAGCTCAACAAGGCCAACAAGTGGCAGCACCGCTTCAAGTACGATGCGCCGGGCAAGGGCGTCTATGCCCCGGCCCTGCTCAAATCCCTGTCGGAAAAGGCGGGCAAGAAGTTCATCGTCGCCTGCGATGTGGGTCAGCACCAGATGTGGGTGGCGCAACATTGCGAGTTTGAGCAGAACCGCGCCCACCTGACCTCCGGCGGCTCCGGCGCGATGGGCTATGGCCTGCCCGCCGGTATGGGGGCCAAGCTGGGCCTGCCCGACCACCACGTCGTCACCGTCTCCGGCGACGGCAGCTTCATGATGAATATTCAGGAGATGGCGACGCTGCGGCGCTACGGCATCAATCTGAAGATCGTCCTGCTCGATAACTCGTCGCTGGGGCTGGTGCGTCAGTGGCAGGAACTGTTCTACGAAGAAAATTACAGCGAAATCGACCTGTCCGACAATCCGGACTTTGTCGAGGTCGCCAAGGCGTTTGGCCTGAGTGCGTTCCGCATCACCCAGCGCCATGAGGTCGAAGGTGCCATTGACCGGCTTCTGGCCGCCGACGCCCCGACCCTGCTGCATGTGTTGATCGACCCGCGCGAAAACGTCTGGCCGCTGGTGCCGCCGGGCGCGTCGAACGCGGAAATGATGGAGGAGCGCTGGGATGAGCCAATCGATTCATATTGAGATCGACCGTCTGGAAGGCACGCTCCTGCGGGTGCTGGGCCTGATCGAGCGTCGCGGCTTCCACATTGATGAGATCGACCTGTACGATCTGGGTCCCGACACGCGCGGCCTCAGCGTCAGCGTGCGTCCGCGCGATGCGGGCCGCAATATCGACATTCTGGGGCTGCAAATCGACCGCCTCTATGGCATCAAGCGGCTTGAGCAGGCGCCGGAACGGGCGCAAACTGTCCGCCCTAACGCCGAAAAACTGAGCGCCTGAGTTCCATCATGAATGCCATTGTCCCCAACGACCCCAACCGCGTCATCGTCTTTGACACCACCCTGCGTGACGGCGAACAGGCCCCCGGCTTTTCATTAGGCGTCAAGGATAAGCTGATGCTGGCCCACACGCTCAAGGATCTGGGCGTGGACGTCATCGAAGCCGGTTTTGCCGCCTCATCGCCCGGCGATGAGGAAGCCATCCGCACCATTGCCCGCGAAGTGGTCGGCCCCACCTTCTGCTCACTGTCGCGCGCGCTGGAATCCGACATCGACGCCGCCGCCCGTGCACTGCTGCCCGCCAAGCGCAAGCGCTGCCACATCTTCCTCGCCACCTCGCCCATCCATCGCGCGGCCAAGCTGAAGAAGACGCGCGAGCAGGTGGTTGAAATCGCCCACAAGGCCGTCAGCTACGCCTCGACGATTTTCGATGAGGTCGAGTTCTCGCCCGAAGACGCCATCCGTACCGAACAGGACTTCCTGCACGAGGTCTGTATCGCCGCGGCCGAGGCCGGGGCGCGTACGCTGAATATTCCGGACACGGTCGGCTACACCACGCCGAAGGAAATCTATCAGATTTTCAGCGACCTGAAGGCCGCCCTGAAGGACCATCCGCAGGTCATCCTGTCCGCGCACAATCACGACGATCTGGGTCTGGGCGTCGCCAACACACTGGCCGCCCTAGAAGCCGGGGCGCGTCAGATCGAAGTGACCATCAACGGCATCGGCGAGCGTGCGGGTAATGCGGCGCTGGAAGAAGTCGTTATGGCGCTGCGCACGCGGCCTGAGCTGTTCAAGCTGCACACCGGCATCCACACGCCGCTGCTGAGCAAGGCCAGCCACCTCCTGTCGCGCGCGACCGGCACCATCGTCATGCGCAACAAGGCGGTCGTCGGCCGCAACGCCTTCGCCCACGAATCGGGCATCCATCAGCACGGTATGCTGACCGATGCACGCACCTATGAGATCATGCGCCCGGAAGACGTCGGGGCGGAAAAGTCCAATCTGGTGCTGGGCAAACATTCGGGCCGCCACGCCATCGCCAAGCAGGCGGCGGCGCTGGGCTTCGACCTTGACGAGCTGTCGCTGGGCGACCTGTTTGCCGCCTTCAAGCGCCGCGCCGATGAGATCGGCGAAATCGACGAGTTCGAGCTGATGTCGCTGCTCACGCGCGACAATGCCGACAAGGACGATGCGCGCCTGTTTAAGGTATCGAGCGAAGTCACCAAGGACTTCGTCACGATCACGCTCGACCTGTTCCGCGACAACGGCGAACCGTTGAAGGTGACGGCCACGGGGCTCAATGCCTTTGAGGCCGGGTTCCGTGCATTGGTGGACGCCTATCAGATCGAGGCGCGCGTCAATGACTGCGAAATCATCCAGTCGGGGTTCACCTTCGACGGCGGGGCCTTTGCAGAAATCAGTTTACAGATTAAGGGTGAGGCATACCGGGGCCGTGGTCGCGGCCCCGACCCTGTATGGGCCGGGCTTCGCGCCATGTGCGACGCTTTTGAAAAATACGTCTTCCTGCACGACCGGAAGACTCATGCCTCAAACCTGAATTCTGAGAAACAACATGAAACCGCTCGCTGAAAAAATCTGGTTCAACGGTGAACTCAAGGCGTGGGAGGACACCAAGGTCCACGTCATGACCCACGCCCTGCACTATGGCACCTCGGTGTTTGAGGGCGTTCGCGCCTACGACACACCGAAGGGCCCGGCGGTGTTCCGCCTGACCGAACACACCCAGCGCCTGCTCGATTCAGCCCGCATCTATCACATGCCGGTCCCCTACACGCTGCAACAGATCAATGACGCCTGTAAGGAAACCCTGCGCGTCAACGGCCTGAAATCCGCCTATCTGCGCCCGATTGCATTCCTGGGCGAATGCGGCATGGGCGTTACGCCGAAGCCGGAAAACGTCCGCGTCGATGTCGCCATCGCCGCCTTCCCGTGGGGCGCCTATCTGGGTGACGAAGGCCTGACCAAGGGCGTCGATGTCATCGTCTCCTCGTGGAACCGCGCCGCGCCGAACACCATCCCCGTCATGGCCAAGGCCGGCGGCAACTACCTGTCGTCCTACCTGATCGGCCGCGAAGCGCGCTCGAAGGGGTATGTCGAAGGTCTGGGCCTCGGCGTCGATGGGCGTCTGTCGGAAGGGGCCGGTGAAAACCTCTTCCTGATGATGGGCGGCAAGATCTACACCCCGCCGGTCTCGGCCTCGATCCTGGGCGGCATCACGCGCAACACCGTGCTGACGCTCGCCCGCGAAGAGGGCATCGAGATCATCGAGCAGGACCTGCCGCGCGAAATGCTCTACCTCGCCGACGAAGTGTTCATGACCGGTACGGCGGCGGAAATCACGCCGATCCGCACGATCGATGACATTCCGACGCGTGAAAACGGCCCCGGCCCGATCACCAAGCTGCTGCAGGCCCGTTTCCACGGCCTCTTTAACGGCCAGACCGAAGACAAGTGGGGCTGGCTCGACTACGTGAATTAAACCGCCGCGGGGGTGACCCCGATGGTGCCATTCCAACCACCGCGCGGTTTTTTTAGCCGCGCGGTCCCCCTCGCCTGAGACCAGGGGAGGCTCTTTTATGAAGTGCACGGACGACCATCATGTCAAAACCCAAATCATTGTTCGAGAAGGTGTGGGAACGCCACATCGTTGAGGAAGAAGGCGCGGACAAGCCCGCCGTCCTCTACATCGACCTGCATCTGGTTCATGAGGTGACCAGTCCTCAGGCGTTTTCCGAGCTGGATGCGCGCGGCCTGAAGGTTCGTCGTCCCGATCGCACCTTTGCCACGCTCGATCACTCGATCCCGACTCTGGCCCCCGATGCCGACGGCAACCGCCCCTATGTGACAGCGCAGGCCAAGAAGCAGGTCGAAACGCTTGAGGCCAATGCCGCCAAAAACGGTCTGCGGCTGTTCGGATATGACGCCGAAAACCGCGGCGTCGTCCACGTCATCGGGCCGGAAATGGGCCTGACCCAGCCGGGTTTCACAGTCGTTTGCGGCGACTCGCACACCTCGACCCACGGTGCTTTTGGCTGCATCGCCTTCGGCATCGGCACCTCGGAAGTCGGCCACGTTCTGGCCACCCAGTGCCTCGCTCAGCGTAAGCCCAAGACCATGCGCATCAACATCACCGGCGCGCTGCAACCGGGCGTAACGGGCAAGGACGTGGCGCTGACCGTCATCAACACGCTGGGCTTCTCCGGCGGCACGGGCTTTGCGCTCGAATATGCCGGGCCGGTTATCGAAGCGCTCGATATGGAAGGCCGCATGACGGTCTGTAACCTGTCGATCGAAGCCGGTGCGCGCTGCGGCATGATCGCCCCTGACCAGAAGACGGTCGAATGGCTGCGCGGCCGCGAATACGTGCCGCAAGGCGCGGCCTTTGACGAAGCCGCCGCTCAGTGGCTGACGCTGAAGTCCGACGATGGCGCGGTGTTTGATAAGGAAATCACCATCGACGGTTCAGCGATTGAGCCGATGGCCACCTGGGGCACCTCGCCCGATCAGGGTGCGCCCATCGTCAAGGGCGTGCCCGTGGCCGCCAACGAAGACGAAGAACGCGCGCTGAAATACATGGGCTTCACCGGCGGCGAGGCCCGCGAGGTGGAGAAGGTCGATGTGGTCTTCATCGGTTCGTGCACCAATGGCCGCATGGCCGATCTGCGCGCCGCCGCTGCCATCATGAAGGGTCGCAAGGTCGCGCCGGGCGTGCGCGCCCTGATCGTGCCGGGTTCGGAATGGGTGCGCGTCGAAGCCGAAAAGGAAGGCCTGCATCAGATCTTCCTCGAAGCCGGTGCGGAATGGCGTCTGCCGGGCTGCTCGATGTGTATTGCCATGAACGGCGACTTCGTGCTGCCGGGGCAACTGGCCGTTTCGACCTCGAACCGCAATTTCGAAGGCCGTCAGGGCCCCGGCTCGCGCACGGTTCTGGCCTCACCGGCCACCGCCGCGGCCTCGGCCATTGCCGGTCATGTGGCCGACCCCCGTCAATTCATGCAGCTTGAAAGCGCCTAACTTTTCGCCTCCCCTGCACAGCGGGGGAGGACGGGAAAAAAGAGAACCCAATGTCCAACCAAGAACCCGTCAACAGCTTCTCGTCACGCATCGTCGTCCTTCCGGAAGCCAATATCGACACCGACCAGATCATACCCGCGCGCTTTCTGACCACGACCACAAAGGCCGGTCTGGGCAAGGTCGCCTTCAACGACTGGCGCTACAATGCCGACGGATCGAACAAGCCGCACATCCTCAATGAGATCGACCCGACCGAGCACCGCGTGCTGGTCGCCGGTAACAATCTCGGCTGCGGCTCGTCGCGCGAACACGCCCCGTGGGCGCTGATGGACTATGGTTTCAAGGCCGTCATCTCGACCGAAATCGCCGACATCTTCAAGTCGAACAGCCTGAAGAACGGCCTGTTGCCGGTCGTGGTATCGCCCGAAATCCACGACAAGCTGACGCAAAACCCGCAGCAGCGCGTCACCATCGACCTCGAATCCTGCACCCTGACGCTGGAAGACGGCACCACCGTCACCTTCCAGGTCGAAGCCTTCGCGCGCCAATGCCTGCTGGAAGGCGTCGATGCCATGGGCTGGCTGTTGAAGCGCCTGCCGGAAATCGAAGCCTACGAACAAACAAACAATAAAGCTGCCTGAGCTCTTACTGCGTCACATACTGGAAAATTATTATGTCCACCTTCAACATCGTCGTGCTGCCGGGTGACGGCATCGGTCCCGAAGTCGCCGCCGCGGGCGTGTCCGCGCTGAAGGCCATCGGTGAGGTCTATGGCCACACCTTCAACTTCGAAGAAAAGCTGATCGGCGGCATCGCCATTGATGAGCGCAACGACCCCTACCCCGCCGACACCGACGCCGCCTGTCAGGCCGCCGATGCGGTGCTGCTGGGGGCTGTGGGTGGCCCGAAGTGGGACCTGCAACCCAAGCGCCCGGAGCAGGGCCTTCTGGCCGTGCGCAAGTCGATGGGCCTGTTCGCCAATCTGCGCCCGATGGACGTCCCCGCCTCGCAAGCCTTCCGCTCGCCGCTGAAAGAAGAGATCGTGTCGGGGGCCGACATGCTGATCGTGCGCGAACTGACCGGTGGCCTCTATTTCGGCAAGCAGACCCGCACCGAAGACCGCGCCGTCGATGAATGTGTCTATACGGTCGAGGAAATCGAGCGCGTCGCCCGCGTCGCCTTTGAAGCCGCCCGCAAGCGTCGCAACAAGGTCACCTCGGTCGATAAGGCCAATGTCATTGAGACCTCGCGTCTGTGGCGCGAAACGGTCATCAAGCTGCACAAGGCGGAATATGCGGATGTCGAGCTGGAGCACGCTCTGGTCGATTCGATGGCCATGCACCTCGTCACCCGTCCGAAGGCGTTTGACGTGATCGTCACCGAAAACATGTTCGGCGACATCCTGTCCGACCTCGCCTCGGTGCTGCCGGGTTCGATCGGTCTGCTGGGCTCGGCCTCGCTGGGCTCCGGTAAAGGCCTCTACGAGCCGATCCACGGCTCGGCCCCGGACATTGCGGGCAAGGACCTCGCCAACCCCATAGGCACGCTGAAGTCCGTGGCCATGATGCTGCGCTTCTCGCTCAATCTGAGCGCTGAAGCCGACGCGCTGGACGCCGCCATCGAAGCGGTGATCAAGGCCGGGCAACTGACCCGCGATCTGGGCGGTACGCTAGCCGGTTCGGAAGTCACCAAAGCGATCGTGGCGCAAATCCACGCGGCCAAGGTCGCAGCGTAAGCGCTTCGCACAATTGCAAATACAAAACCCCGCCGGAGCATTCCGGCGGGGTTTTGTTATGTCAGGGCCTCCCGTAACGCCGCCTCGTCCAGACCCTCGACCTCGATCTGCTTGAGGCGCGACGTATCTCCGGCCAGCAGCGACAGGCGCGATTTGGGCAGCTTCAACCGCTTGGCCAGAAAGGCGATCAGGGCGTCATTGGCGCGACCCTCTATCGGCGGCGCGGTGACGCGCACCTTGAGATAGGGCCGCCCCTGCTCATCCGCCTCCCAGCCATCGACGCGATCCGCCGCCGCCTTGGGCGTCAGCCGCACGACCAGCCGGGCCAATTACATACCCGTCAGGCCATAGAGGCTGGCGCGCGCCATCGGAAGCAGGAAGCGCTGCATCCCCTGAATGATCAGGATGGCGATAATCGGACTGATGTCGATGCCTCCCAGATTGGGGATGACACGACGGAAAGGCTCGAGGATCGGATAGGTCAGGCGATCAAGCATTTCCATGAAGCGGTACACGCCGGGATTACGGGTATTGATGACGTTGAACGCCACCAGCCAGCTCAGGATCGCGCTGATGATGATGACCCACACCGCGAAAGACAAAATACCGTTGAGGACGAAGAAGACGAAATCGATCATGAAAAACCCTTGGCACCCGGCATGTCCGGCTTTTTGTGAATATAGCGGTGCCGACAGCTATAACAAGTCAAACCCGACTTGACAGTCTCCGGCGTTCGATTAAAAGACGCCTTCCACAAGGAATGGGGCTATAGCTCAGTTGGTAGAGCGCCTCGTTCGCAATGAGGAGGCCAGCGGTTCGAATCCGCTTAGCTCCACCATTTCTTGCTCGACCTCACGCCCGCCGCGCTTCCCGCCGGCGGGCGTCGGTTTATTCGCCGCCTCTCAAACTCACGCCGCCAGATAGCTTTTGAGGAAGGCGTCGTGCGTCGGCATGGCATCGACCGTGCGGGCGATGTTGGTTTTCAGGCCGTCCAGCGCCTGACGCAGTTGCGCCTCGCTCATCAGTTGGCCAATGGCGTGGTGCGATTGCGGCTCAAGCCTTTGGCCCAGCAGCACCTGCACCCACGAATCGACGCGGAACAGATCATCGGCCGCCTGCCAGGCGTGACCGTGTTCGCGGAACATCTCCAGCCGCTCGGTCAGGCTGTCGGGCACGCTCATCTCGCGCCGTTCGCGCCAGAAGGCCGTGTCGTCGCGCTGGGTCAGCTTGTAGTGCAGGATCACGAAGTCGCGCACCTTCTCGATTTCACGACGCGCAATCTCGTTATAATGGTCGCTGACCGCCTCGGTGATGCCGCCGAAGGGGAACATCTGGATCAGGCGCGTCACGGCGATCTGGAACAGGTGGATGCTGGTCGATTCCAGCGGCTCGATAAAGCCGCTCGACAGGCCGACCGTCAGGCAGTTCTTGTTCCATATCTTGTTGCGCCGCCCGGTGCGGTAGCGGATCAGGCGCGGCTCGGTCAGGGGCTCCCCATCGACCAGTGACAGCAGGCGTTCGCGCGCCGCCTCATCCGATAGGTGCCCGCTGGCATAGACCAGCCCGTTGCCCACACGGTTCTGTAGCGGGATGCGCCAGCGCCAGCCTTCGCCGTGCGCAATGGCGCGCGTATAGGGATCGAGCCGCCCGGATGGCGCGGTCTGCACGGCCAGCGCCCGATCGGTGGGCAGCCAGTGGCTCCAGTCCTCAAAACCGGTCTTCAGCGTCTCTTCGATCAGAAGCCCCTTAAAGCCCGTGCAGTCGATAAACAGGTCTCCGTCGATGACCTCACCCGACTCCAGCGCCAGCGCCGTGATAAACCCGGTATCGGCGTCCTGACGCACCTCACGGATGCGGCCTTCGATGCGCCTGGCCCCGTGCGCTTCGCTGAATTGCCTCAGGAACCGCCCATACAGCACAGCGTCGAAATGATAGGCGTAGTTGATGCGCGCCGTATCCGAGGTGAAGAACTTGCCCTCTTCCGCCGCCCGCAGCTCAAAACAATAGTCGCCGAGATCGCCGCCAAAGCCTTTATCACGCGCCGCCATCCACACATGGTGAAACGGGGCCATCCAGTTGGATTTGCCGATCTCACCGAAGGAGTGGATGTAGCGGTCGCCGTCGCGCGCCCAGTTTTCAAAGGCGATGCCCAGCTTATAGGTGGCATTGGTCGCCTTGAGGAAGGCGCGTTCATCTATGCCCAGAAAGTGATGGAAGGTGCGGGCCGTGGGGATGGTCGCCTCCCCCACCCCGACAATACCGATCTCTTCCGACTCGATCAGGGTAATATCGATCAGCGTCCCCAAAAGCTTCGACAGGGCCGCCGCCGCGCACCATCCGGCCGTGCCGCCGCCGGCAATGACTACCTTTTTGACCGGTTGCATGTCTCTTCCCTCAGCGATTTAATTTTTGCAGAAGTTGCGCCCTCAGGCGTCTGGCCGTCATGTCGTTCAGCGTCCCCAGTGCGCCGCGCGCCGCTTCGGGGATATGCGCGCCCGCCTGCTCGGCCGGGCCGAAGATGTAATAGTCGAACAGCGCCTTCCAGGCGTCCTTTTCCGGCTGGGGCCGATCGCGCAGGCTCAATAGGCCGTGCAGCAGGGTGTTCATCGGCGTGTCCATGAAGGCCGGAGAGGTGTTCCACCAGTAGTTCACCAGAATGTTGAACGGTGCCAGCGCCTCAACGTGGTGCCACCACAGGGCCGGATAGAAGAGGACATCGCCCGGTTCCATATCAGCCACCTGACCGGCGGCTTCGGCGTCGCGGAAGCTCGGGAAGCGGTCATAGTCGGGATCACGGAAATCGACCAGACTGACCACCTGACCGCCGGGCGTCGGCTCCAGCGGGCCGGGATAGAGGTTGGCGACCTGATCCGGCGGGAACAGGGTAAAGCGCCGCTGCCCGGCGACGCAAACCGCGATATTGTGCGACATGTCGAAATGGCAGGTCGCCGTGGTGCGGTTGCCGATCCAGATACTGGCCAAAGGCGGATTAGCCACGAACATGGGATGGTTCAGGCTCAGGTCGTTGCCCGCCTCACGCAGGCCCGGCAGGTACAGACCCAGATCGGTCGAGCCGATATAGAAGGACGGCGGCGCAGGGTCGTCGAGATGCGCCGCCACCTCTTCGAGAAACGCGCTGAGGTCGGTGCGCGCGGCGGTGAAATTGAGCCCCGCCATATCGTCGCGGTAGAAGAAGCGGCCGCCAATCTTCTGCGCGCCCGTATAGGCGGTCACCGGCCGCCCCTGATAAAAGCGGCGCAAAAGGTCCATCGCCGCCGCCGCGCTCTTTACCCCCTCACGCACCAAAGGCCAGTCGCGCGCCACACCCTTGAGGATGACCGGCTTTTGCGCGGCCATAAGTTCATCAAACGCAATGGCGTCCGGCGCAATACCGGTCACGACCTCGGTACGGCGGGTAATCTCAGCCATCAGAGCGCGGCCCGCTTGCGGTTCTTCAGCTCAATAATGCGGGCCATATTGCCCATCGAGCCCACGATCTGAAAGGCCAGCGCCAGGAAACCGGCGCGGTTCAGGCGTTCCAGCGCCTCTCCGCTGAGCTGCGACAGGGCCTCCTGACTGATGGAGAACAGCCCCGGCATCTTGTATTCGGTGGTGTCGTCGAGGCGGATGGCGATTTCGACCGGCGCGATCAGGCCCTCGGCCTGAAACGCCGCGAACATCGGCGTATTGAGTTCGACGCCCTGATGGATAGTGCGCAGCGCCCGCATATGGCGTTCCAGAGCGGGCGCGTTACCGCCGTGCGGGAGGAATACGGGTTCGCCCTCGCTGCGGCTGAGGCGCGGGTGGTCGAGATCGACCATCAGCATGGGCTGGTCGTCGTTCATGCCAATCAGGAAGGGACCACGATTGCTCATGGCCGGAACGTGGCGTGCCTGCCACTGACCGTCGGCCAAAAACAGGTTTTCGTCCTTATCGAGGCCCAGCAGGGCATAGGTCTGAAAGCCGCCGTTTTCCGTCTCCCGGAAATAGAGCGGATAGTCGCGCTGAAGCTCGGCAAATTCGGTCGCAAAGACGGGGATTTCATTTAACGCGTCGCCAAAATGCGAGCCGTGGCCGGCGATGACCCTCAGGTCGTGATGCTGGACATTGTCGAGAAGGACGGCGTTGGGCATGGAAGTACTTTCACAAATACATAGAACTTACCCCGCCCGTCTCAAACAGCAAGATGCCAGGCGACAGGGCGGAAGGCAGCAAAGGCCGCGGTTCCCCGCGGCCTTTGCCGTTTACGCACGTAAAGCTCTTATCAGAACTTGTAGCGGACGCCGATCTGATAACGGGTGTCCAGTTCCTGAGCGAAGTAGAGGTTGGTGGTATCACGTCCGTACTGACGGATGTGTTCCTTGGTCAGATTCAGACCTTCAAAGGTGATCTGAATGTTCGGCGTCACAGAGTAGTTGACCGAAGCGTCCAGAACGCCGAAGGCCTCGAAGTACTGCGGGTCACCCTGCGCGCCAACATTGGTGTTGGCGATGTACTTGTCGCGCCAGTTATAGGCCAGACGACCCGACAGCGGCCCCTTATCGTAGATCAGGGTGACGTTGTACGTGTCCGACAGACCCAGAAGCGGGAACTGAAGCGTGCCCGGTGCCGCCGAATTGTCGAAGCCGATGTCGCCATCGACCGTCGTCAGGCTGCCCGAAACGCCCCAGCCGGTGTTGCCGAAGAAGTGCTGGAAGGCCAGTTCGAAGCCGTGGATATTCGCGGTCTTGTTATTGACCGGGATAGCGGTGTCGAAGTTGAACAGCGGATCGTTGGCATTGGCGGTAATGTCGTAGGCGGCGAGGATCTGATCCACGAAGGCCTGATTGAGGTTACCGCCGGTAGAGTTGGCGGTGTACTCGTTCTTGGCGGCCGTCGTGTTGCCGTTGTTCTTGATAACCAGAGCGGTCATGGTGAACAGGTTGACGTCGGTCGGCGATTGACCCAGTTCGCTGAGCGCAGTCTTGGCCGTGCCGGAGCGCGAGCCAGCCGTAGCAGCGGTCGGGTCACGCAGGCTGAACAGGTTCTGCGTCACGCGGCCGGTACCGATGAAGTTCGCCACGTCCTTGTTATAGAAGCCGAGCGACACATAGTTGGCTGGGCCGTAGTACCATTCCGCCGAGAAGTCGATGTTCGACGATTCCAGCGGCAGCAGGGCCGGGTTACCCGAAGAGGCCGTCGGGTTGGTCCCGTTGGCGGTCGGACGCGGCGGCGTGTTGACCGTCGTCGTAGCGTACATGTTGCCATAGGCCGCACGCGCGATGGTCTTGGAGTACGAGGCCCGCAGGGTCACGTCAGCACGCACATTCCACGTGATATCGAGGTTCGGCAGCCAGTTGTCGTAATCCGCCTGGCTGCTGAGGGTCGACACGCCCGTGCCGAAGTCGACGGCAAAGTCGTTATCGGCGGTCCAGCGGATGGCGGTCGGAACGCTTTGCAGAGCCGAAGCCGTCACATTGGTTTTTTCATAACGCAGACCGGCGACCACTCCGACCGGCTTACCGAGGAAGTCGCCCTTAAGGGTCAACTGACCATAGATCGCCTTGATCTCTTCTTCGATGGTGTTGGCCGTCAAAGAGGTGGTCGGCAGCGACTGATTATAGCCCTTGGCCAGAGCGCGGTAGATGTCGAGGGCATTGCCACGGAAGGCCACGTTCGACTGACCCGGCGTGAAGTCCTGGAACAGGCCACCCAGATCATAGGTCGTGATCATGCCGGGCGCATACTGCGCCACGTCACCGGGACGCGAAATGCCCCAGTCACCCAGCGCCTGATAGGTCGAACCCGTCGTGGTCGTCATGGTCGACTTCAGCAGGTCAACACCGCCGTCAAAGCGGCTTTCACCGTCGAAGTCATAGGCGAAATCGACCTTGAATTCGTCGATCTTGTTAGTCTGGCTGTTGGTCCAGGTACGACCAACCTGAGACCCCAGATCGCCCGCGTCGAGACGACCGTTATTGTTGCCACGCAACGCATCATTGATGGTGTACTTCTGGATCGGGATTTCACCGCGGAAGTCAACCGAGTGCGAGGCAATGACCGGGGCGCCAATGGAGATGGCGACAGTGGTCGAACCGTCCGGGTTGTTCGGCAGCACCTTGCCTTCCGACGAATGGGCGTCGAAGGTCAGGCTCATCTTGTCGTTGATGTCCCACTTGGCGTTGAAGCCCAGCGACTTCAGGGTGCTCTTCAGGCTGACCAGTTGCTGTTCGAAGCCGATATCCTTCACGCCCGACAGGTTTTCCTGAAGGAACAGCGCGTTGTAGATGCCCGAATCGCCCTTCTCGAAGACGATCTGGTCGAACGGACGGTTGAACCAGTTGGTTTGTTCCGCACGCCGTTCGGTCGCTTCGTTCTGCACGTAGAGGGCATCGGCGGTGAACAGCCAGTTTTCGACCGGACGCCATTGCGCTGTCGCCACGAGGTTGCTGCGCTCATTATGCGTTTCAGACAGGGCGTAACGGCTGTCGTTCGGATAGGCGACCAGCGCACCGGCGGGCGGCGGGTTGGTGATCTGCGTCAGCAGTGTCGTCTGGTTGGAGGCGTAACGAAGACGGCCGCTGGAGGCGCTGTAGAATTGATCGCGGGGATCAAGGTTCCAGCTGTTCTGGGTGGCCTGACGGGTCGCGACGTCCTTCTCGGCGAACTGACCGAACAGGGCCACGCCGAAGGTGTTATCTTCGTTCGTCCACTTATAGGTACCGGCGATTTCCGGCGTCCAGTCCTTGCCGTCGATCAGGTTTTCGCCGTGCACAGCCTTGGCCGAGATCGAGCCCGAGGCCCCGGCCTTGCCGATCGGACGCAGGGTCTTGATGTTCAGCGTGGCACCGATACCGCCTGAGGCAATATTGGCCTTACCGGTCTTGTACACTTCGAAGCCCGACACGCCGTCAGAGGCGATGCTTGAGAAGTCGAAGTTACGCGAACCGCCGCCCGCAGTGCCGTTACCCGAACCCACGGCGTTGATCTGCGCTGCCGGCATCACGCGCCCGTTCAGGGTCACGAGGTTGAAGCCCGGACCGAAGCCGCGCACGGTAACGGTCGAACCTTCGCCATTGGTGCGGTCAATCGACACGCCCGGAATGCGCTGAACCGATTCGGCCAGGTTGGTGTCCGGATACTTACCGATGTCTTCCGACGTAATGGCGTCCACCACGCCCGTAGCGTTGCGCTTGACGTTCATCGAGCGTTGCAGCGAGCCGCGCACACCCGTAACCACCACGGTTTCGATATTGTCGCTAGACGCAGGCGCTTCCTGCGCAAAGGCGGCTCCGGCCAGCATCGCCATACCGGACGCGCTGCACAAGACCACATTACGAATCACGCGACGCGCGCCGCGAGAAGACGCACCGAAATTCGGTGAAGTCATGATTTCCTCCCAGAAGTTGGATATTTTTACTAATGAAAACGCTTTTTGGATACGTGATTTCGCCGTCGGTTTTACTCTTAACGGAAAAACCACGTTACTGATTGACACATAGCGGCCCGCCATCCATGCTGAATGGCAGCGGCTCAGTTTCTCGGCAAAGTCGGAAAACCCTGCGCGCTCTTCCCTCTGCGACTTGAGTCGCTTATTGTGGGAGGTAGCGCTAACATGACAACGCTGTCCTTTCTACTGCTTATTTTGAATTTTTCATCATCGTTTTTCCTCGTTGCCTTAATGTCACAACCGCGAGTTAACCCTGCGTACCCCTCGGCGTGCCCACCAGCCCCCCTTATAAAAAAAACTTATCCATAATATAAAAATTATAGATTTGTCTTTTGCATCGAAATGGGGAATACAGCATCGTCCATTCACGAAAGGATTTCCCCAATGGCCCTCATCAATACCCCGATCAAGCCCTTCAAAGCCACCGCGTACAAGGAAGGCAAGTTCGTCGATATTTCCGATGCCGATACCAAGGGCAAGTGGTCGATCTTCTTCTTCTATCCCGCTGACTTCACCTTCGTCTGCCCGACCGAGCTGGAAGACCTGGCCGGTATCTATCCGGAGCTGCAAAAGCTGAACGTCGAAGTCTATTCGGTCTCGACCGACACCCACTTCTCGCACAAGGCCTGGCACGACACCTCGCCCGCCATCGGCAAGATCAACTACTACATGGTCGGCGATCAGTCGGGCACCCTCACCAACAATTTCGACGTGATGCGTCCAGGCGTCGGCCTAGCCGACCGCGCCACCTTCCTCGTCGATCCGGAAGGCATCATCCAGTTCATGGAAATCACCTCGGAAGGCGTGGGCCGCAACGCCACCGAACTGTTCCGCAAGGTGAAGGCGGCTCAATACGTCGCTTCGCACCCCGGCGAAGTCTGCCCGGCCAAGTGGGAAGAGGGTGAAAAGACCCTGGCCCCGTCGCTGGACCTCGTTGGGAAGATCTAGAGCGCAATCCGATAAAGTGGACACCACTTTTCGGAAAAATTGCGCGACCAAACAAAAACTTGGAGCCATTCGGCGGCTCATCTTAGCCGACGAAGGCTCTAAGGCGCGCATGGGGGGAGGCCCGCCTCCCCCCATGTCCCCCCGCACCCACGTCATTTTCTTTATCCGGGCTTTGCGGAGCCCGCATATAGACAATGATTTTCACGACAATTTACGGAGTACGCCATGCTTGACGACGGCATGAAGGCCCAACTGAAGGCCTATCTCGAAAACCTGCGCACGCCGATCGAACTGGTGGCGCACACCGATGATCAGCCCAAGTCGCGTGAACTGGTCGATCTGCTCGAAGACATCGTGGCCGCCTCGCCCAAGGTGACCCTGACCGTCTCGTCCGGCGGTGAGCGTGTGCCGTCCTTCGACATCGTGCGCAGCGGCAGCCCGGAGGTCGCCGTGACCTTTGCCGGCTTGCCCATGGGCCATGAGTTCACCTCGCTGGTGCTGGCGCTCCTGTGGGTCGGTGGCCACCCGCCCAAGGTCGAGGCCGAAGTGATCGAACAGGTCAAGGCGCTCGACATCGACGGTGAACTGCGCTTTGAAACCTACTTCTCGCTGTCGTGCCAGAACTGCCCCGACGTGGTGCAGGCGCTGAGCCTGATGAGTGTGCTGAACCCCAAGATAAAGCACGTCGCCATTGACGGTGCCCTGTTCAAGGACGAGGTCGAGCAGCGTCAGGTCATGGCCGTGCCGACCATCCTGCTCAACGGTCAGCCCTTCGGTCAGGGCCGCATGGGTCTGGAGCAGATTCTGGCCAAGCTCGACACCGGTGCCCAATCGCGTGAAGCCGAAAAGATCAGCGCCAAGTCGGAATTCGACGTGCTGGTCGTCGGCGGTGGCCCCGCCGGGGCTTCGGCCGCCATCTATGCGGCGCGCAAAGGCATCCGCACCGGCGTCGTGGCCGAACGCTTCGGCGGTCAGGTGCTCGACACCATGGACATCGAGAACTTCATCTCGGTGCCGCACACTGAAGGCCCGAAGCTCGCTACCGCGCTGGAGCAGCACGTCAAGGACTATGAGGTCGATATCATGAACCTCCAGACAGCGACGCAACTGATCCCGGCGACCACGCCCGGCGGCCTAATCGAGGTCAGGCTGCAAAGTGGGGCTTCGGTGAAGTCGCGCACCGTCATCCTTTCGACCGGGGCCCGCTGGCGCAATATGAATGTGCCTGGCGAAGCCGAATACAAGAACAAGGGCGTGGCCTACTGCCCGCACTGCGACGGTCCGCTGTTCAAGGGCAAGCGCGTGGCGGTTATCGGCGGCGGCAATTCGGGCGTCGAAGCGGCCATTGATCTGGCCGGGATCGTTGCCGAGGTGACCCTGCTGGAATTTGCCGCCGAACTGCGCGCCGACGCGGTTCTGCAACGCAAACTCTACAGCCTGCCGAACGTCAAGGTGCTGACCAATGCCCAGACAACCGAGGTCAAGGGCGACGGCAGCAAGGTAACGGGCCTGAGCTATAAGGACCGCCTGCACGACGTGACGCACGATATCGCGCTGGAAGGCATCTTTGTGCAGATCGGTCTGGTACCCAACACCGAATGGCTGAAAGGCACGCTGGCCCTGTCGAAGCATGGCGAGGTCGAGGTCAATGCCAAGGGCGAAACCTCACTGCCGGGCGTCTTCGCGGCGGGCGACTGCACCACCGTGCCGTACAAGCAGATCATCATCGCCATGGGCGAAGGCTCCAAGGCCTCGCTGTCGGCCTTTGATCACCTGATCCGCAGCACGGCCCCGGCGGACGTTATCGCCGCCTAGAGCCCACCACCCGCACAGTAAAAAGCCGCCGGATTTACCCCGGCGGCTTTTTTTTTCAGATCGCCTCTCTTATCAGATCGCTTCCGGGCACTCGATATGGCAGATCGACAGGGCCCGGGTCAGGGCCACCTGCACCGCTTGCGTGATCATCAGGCGCGCGGGGTTGGCCACACCGTCGCTGATCACCGGCACGCGGGTGTAATAGGAATTATAGATCGCCGCGACGTCCATCAGGTGACGCACCAGCAGCGACGGATTGGCGGCCCTGGCGGCGGCCACCACCTTCTGCGGAATTTGCTGCACCTTCAGGAGCAGATCGGCTTCCTGAGCGTCGATCTCATAGGTCAACCCGTCGATATTCGCCGTGCCGCCGCCGTTTTTGCGCAAAATGCTGCGCGCCCGACACGCCGCATAAACGACATAGGCCCCGCCTGAGCGTTCAAACCCGGCAATGGTGGCATCCATGTCCGAGGCGTCGATTTCCACCGCGCCTTTCAGGTCCTGCTTGAGGTCATTAAACACGATAGAGCCGATGGCCAGTTCCTGTGCCGCGCGGCTCAGTTCGGCCTCATCGGAGTCCACCCGGTCGGACAGGCGGTTGCGGAAATAGACCTGCGCCGCCGACAACAGGCCGATGACGTTTGATACCGACTGACGCGACGACAGCTTTTTGCCGGTCTTCGCATCGACGTAGAAGCCGAAATAGACGTGCTGAAACGCGGTCTTTGCGGCATCGGCAATCCCCGTCGCATAGGCTGAGCGGAACAGGCGGTTGAAGTGCACCTGCTGCTCCTGACCCACAACGTAAAAGACGTCGGTGGGGTCGAACATCTGCGCGCGCAGTTGGATGGCGCCCATATCGCGCGTCGAATAGATGCTCTGACCGTCGGCACGGCGCACCACGAAACGCTCATTATTGTCGAGCCGCACCACCGCTGCACCGATATCCTTGCGGATTGACTTTATCAGGGTGTCGCGTTCGATCTCGCCGATCTCCCCGGCGGCAAAACGCGCCTCTTCAATTGCGGCCGCCGCTTCGGCATCGGCTTCGCTGAACACCACAGCCTTGCCCGACGCCAGCGCCGCTTCGACCACGGCGTCGCCCGCCTGATAGTAGAAGCTCTCGCCCAGGACGAGGTCGAAGTGGATATTCAGCGCATCATAGAAGCCTTCGAACGACTGAAGGCTCCACTTGACCATGTCGATCCACAGGGCGACCTCATCGGCGTCGCCCTGCTCAAGCGCCCGGAAGCGAGCATCCGATGCCGCCACATAATCGGCGAAGGCAGACGTCAACCGATCCAGACTTGTGGCATCCGGGAAATAGCGCCCGGCAATGGCGGCGTCTTCGGCGTCCCATTCGGCCGGGGCCTTGCCGCCTTCGAGAATACGCTCGACCGAGCGGCGGATCTTGTAGATTTCCAGCAGCTTGTCGTTATCGCCGGAATCCGCCGGGAAAACGTCACCAAACCGGCGATAGCCTTCCAGCATGAAGCCGAAACCGCCAAAGTCATTGATATGGTTGACGCGAAAGGTATCCGCCCCCGACCGCTCCCACAGGTTCGACAGGACGTGGCCCACAATGGTCGAGCGAATATGCCCGGCGTGCAGCGTCTTGGCGACATTGGGCGAGGAGTAATCGACCACCGCCGAACGCCCCCTGAGCGCGTCGGAATCGCCGAAATGCGCGCCGATTTCGGTCACGGCCTGCGCCCCGCTGAGCATCCAGCCATCGGACAGGGTCAGGTTGATATACATGCCCTTGGTTTCGAGCTTGGCAATGGCGTCGGCAAAGTCCGGCCCGGTGAGGATGTCCACGATCCACGGCAGGTGGTTGGCCATAAAGCCCTTGGGCCCGCCATCTTTCAGCAGTTGCGGAAAACGCAGGGCGACATCGCCGCCCATCTTGGTGCGGTCGATCAGGTCGAACTTGATATCGAGCGCATACCCCACCTTCGCCGACAGGGCGTCGGTGATGCGCTTTTCCAGTTGCGGCAGGGGATAGGCGTCAAAAGCCACCGAAGCCGCGGCCGCGCGCTCACGGCGGTAACGCGCGACAAAGGCGTTGACCTCCGACAGGCGTGACGAATTGACCTCAGCGAGCGCGTTCATGGGGAATCCCTTGTACTGAATAATACCAACGTCCGAAGGTGCTGACCGCACCCGGCCGTTGTAGACACGAGACGGTCTCATATGTATCAGCGACATGAGACCGTCTCGAATGGAATACCAAGCGTCATTTTCAATGACCCTTGGTATAGGGGCCTGCATCTATGGCAAACGCGCCCCAATATCAAGGATCACGCTTATCCCCTCTTTGCGCCATGCTTGCGCTTGCCTCTCTCGCCCTTACCTTTACGGCGTTAGGCTTGGGGTTCAATGGAGACGAACCCCATGATCCAGACCATACGCATCGTCAGGGCCTTCTGTGACGGCTTCCTTCACCCCAAACGCTCGCTGAGCCATTGCCATCGCGAAGATCGCGCGGTGCGCGACAACCTCGCCGAAGATCAGGTGGACACCATGGTCGAAGATACCTTTCCGGCCTCAGACCCGCCCAGCACCTACTGAGCGGCAGGCGCACTTAATGACAGAACAATAATAGTATATATAGCCAAAATTCCCTTTACCCCACCCCGAACCACGTCCTATTAATCGCAAAAAATCTGTCAAAAATTAAAAACTGAAATACTATTTCTCCGATCTTGTTTTATATATACTGAAATTTAACTGATAATAAAAATATAAATAATCCATAAGCGCTTTAATAAAGCATTCACTCGCCTTTCCGGCGCCTCTATATTTCAAAAGATCGCGCGCGACGGTTGCCTTGCCATAAAAAAGGCCCTATTGTTTTCGCGGGCGTCGTGAAGGGCGGCGTACGGTTTTTTGCGTGCTGTTTCCATATCGACATTCGCCTTCCCGGCTCTCTGCGGGCGGGCCGCACACGCATCGCGTAATCTCAGGGACACGTATGAAGATTCTGATTGTCGAGGACAATGAAGCTTTGGCCCAGACCACGGGCTGGATTATCGAAATGCTGGGCTATGATTATCGCATCAGCCTGACGCCGCAGGCGGCGCTGACGGATGGTGAAGCCTATGTCCCGGACGTGGTGATGATGGATATCGGACTGCCCGGCATGACCGGCTATGATCTGTGCCGCGAAATGCGTCAGAAGCCTGTTCATGCGGGGGCCGTTTTCGTTGCTCAGACCGGCTGGGATGAACGCGAGCACCGCGAACAGTCCGCCGAGGCCGGTTTTGCGCACCACCTGACCAAGCCCGTCGATCTTCAGACCCTCGAATCCGTGCTGAACGCCATTGCGGCGGACATGCGCGTCTGATCTCCACATTTGTCCCGAGGCCGCCTGCTTATGACTCCGAATGGTCCGCTTCACGCTTTGAAGGCCTTCCTGTTTCCCGGAAAAAGCCACGCCGCCAGCAGCAGTCTGGGCGTCCTCCTGTCCCTCATTTTTGTAGCCGCCTTTTTCCTGATCAGCGGTTTTATCTCCTACACCAACATTGTCACGCTGCGTAAAAACAGCGAGGAAGTCACCCAGACGCACAAGACCATACTGGGCCTGAGCGAACTGATTGCCACCCTGACCGACGCCGAAACGGGGCAGCGCGGCTATATCATCACGGGCGACGAGGCCTATCTGGTGCCCTATGAGAACGCCACCTTCGTCCTCAAGGAGCGCGCGAAGGTCCTGCAAACGCTGCTGGCCCAGTCGCCCGAGCTGAAACCGCAGGTCGATGCGATCGAAGAACGCATCAATCTCAAAATGGCGGAACTGCACCGCACCATAGATATCCGTCGCACGCAGGGGATGCAGGCCGCCGCGATTGAGGTCAGCCGCCACCTTGGCAAGAACCACATGGACATCATCCGGCGCGAAATCAAAGAGATCGAGGCGGCGGAAAATGCCCGGCGTCAGGCGGGTATCCGCCAGCGCGCCGAAGCCTTTAACACGGCCATCCTGTCCACCACCGCGACCGCCATTCTGGGCGTGATCCTGACCCTGATCATCGCCATGATTGTGCGCCGCTCGACCGAAAGACAGGCCCTGCAAAACTGGCTGTCCAATGGTGAGGTCGGGCTTGGGGCCGCCCTCGCCGGAGACCCCAGCCTGGATGAGGTGGGGCAACGGACCCTGGCCTTCCTGTGCGACTATCTGGGGGCGCAAAGTGCTGCCTTCTACGCGCGCGACGGGGGCATATTGAAGCAGGCCGCCACCTATGGCGTCCCCGGCGAAACGGGCCTGCCGCTGACGATCAAGATGCACGAAGGCCTGCTGGGTCAGGCGGCAGCGGAGGGCAAGATCGCGGTCCTCTCCGACCTGCCCGATCCGCTGCTGAGTGTCGGGACGTCGCTGGGGCAATGGCAGCCGCGCCACGTGGTCATAGCCCCTGCCGCCACCGAAACGCAGGTCGATGCGGTGGTTGAACTGGGCTTCATGGCCGGCGTCGATCCGGCCACCGTCACCCTGCTTGAGCGTTCGTCCGATATTATCAGCGTCGCCGTGCGCTCGGCCAATTACCGGGCCATGCAGCAGAACCTGCTGGAGGAAACCCAGCGGCAATCCGAAGAGCTTCAAACCCAGGCCGAGGAACTGCGGGTCAATAATGAGGAGCTTGAGGAACAGAGCCGCGCGCTCAAGGAATCGCATCTGCGCCTTGAACAGCAGCAGGCCGAACTGGAACAGACCAATGTGCAACTGTCCGAGCAGGCGCGCATACTGGAACAGCAGAAGGACGACCTGAACCGCAGCGCCGCCGACATCGCGCTCAAGGCGCAGGAACTGGAACAGGCCAGCCGTTATAAGTCGGATTTCCTCGCCAATATGAGCCACGAACTGCGCACGCCGCTCAACTCGTCGCTCATTCTGGCCAAGCTGCTGGCCGACAACCGCGACGGCAATCTGAGCGAGGAACAGGTTAAATTCGCCCGCACCATCCAGTCGTCGGGCAACGATCTTCTGGCGCTGATCAACGACATTCTCGACCTGTCGAAGATCGAGGCCGGTCAGATGGACATCAATGCGGAGCCGGTCTCGTTCCGCCGCCTGGTCAGCGACATGACGCGGATGTTCGAGCCGCTGGCCAATGAAAAGGGCCTGACCTTCCGTGTCGAAGCCGATGAAAACCTGCCCGACCTGTTCGATTCCGACCGCCAGCGTCTGGAGCAGGTGCTGAAAAACCTGTTGTCCAACGCCCTGAAATTCACCGAAAGCGGGTCGGTCATCCTGCGCATGTCGGCAGCCGACAACAAGGTGCGCTTTGCCGTCAGCGATACGGGTATCGGCATCTCCACCGAACAGCAGAACAGCATTTTCGAAGCCTTCCGTCAGGCGGATTCGACCATTTCGCGCAAGTACGGCGGCACGGGTCTGGGCCTGTCGATTTCGCGCGAACTGTCGCGCCTGCTGGGCGGCCATATCGAGCTGAAAAGCGAACCGGGCGAAGGCTCGACCTTCACCCTTATCCTGCCGCTGATCTACGACCCGCAGCAGGTGGCCCCGCGCGAAACGCCGCGCAGCGCCCCTGAACCGCAGATTATCGAAACCTTTGCCGAGGCACCGGCGGCCCCGATCCTGCCGACCCGTACCCGTATTCCGGATGATCGCGACCGGCTCAGCGGCGACAAGCGCCTGCTGCTGGCCGTGGAAGACGATCCGTCCTTTGCCCGCATTCTTTACGAACTGGCGCAGGATCTGGGCTTTCAGTGCCTGATCGCCAGCACGGCCGAAGACGCCATGCTGATGGTGCGTCAGTACGTGCCGTCGGCCGTGGTACTCGACCTCGGCCTGCCCGATCATTCCGGCCTGTCGGTGCTCGACCGCCTCAAGCGCGACCCCAAGACGCGGCACATCCCCGTGCACGTCGTGTCGGCCAATGATTACATGCACGCCGCCCTGTCGATGGGGGCCATCGGCTACATGCTGAAACCCGTCAAACGCGACGAACTGGTCGAGGCCTTCACTCAGCTTGAGACGCGTCTTGAAAAGCGGATGCGCCGCGTACTGATCGTCGAAGACGACGCCGTGCAGCGTGACTCGGTGATGGCGCTGTTGAAGACGCAGGACGTCGAAACCGTAGCCGTCGGCACGGCGGCGGAGTGCCTGACGGAACTGAAGTCACACACCTATGACTGCATGGTGCTGGACCTGAGCCTGCCCGACGCCAGCGGCTACTCGTTGCTGGAAACGCTGTCCACCGAACAGGACTACGCCTTCCCGCCGGTCATCGTCTATACGGGCCGCGACATCTCCGCAGCGGATGAACAGAAGCTGCGCCGCTATTCCAAGTCCATCATCATCAAGGGCGCCAAGTCGCCGGAACGCCTGCTCGACGAAGTCACCCTGTTCCTGCACCAGATGGTGTCGGACCTGTCGCCCGAACAGCAGAAGATGCTGCACCGGGCCAAGGGCCGCGACAACATGCTGGAAGGGCGGCGTCTGCTGGTGGTCGAAGACGATGTGCGCAACGTCTATGCCGTCACCAACATCTTCGAGCCTCTGGGGGCCATTGTGCAGATCGCCCGCAATGGTCGCGAAGCCCTTGAGGCTCTGGAAGTGGCGCAGACCTCACCCGAAACCGCCATCGACCTGGTACTGATGGACGTCATGATGCCGGAAATGGACGGCCTCACCGCCACGCGCGAAATCCGCAAGCGTGCGGAATGGAAGAAGCTGCCGGTCATCATGCTGACCGCCAAGGCGATGAAGGACGATCAGGAACGCTGCCTCGAAGCCGGTGCCAATGACTATATGGCCAAGCCGCTGGATGTCGAAAAGCTGGTATCGCTGGTGCGCGTCTGGGTGCCGAGGTAACTTAAACCGCATCCGGCCGTTGAAGACTCGAGGCTGTCTCACATGTGTCAGACACATGAGACCGTCTCGAAAGGCATACCGAGTGTCATTTCCAATGACCCTTGGTATCAGTTACTGATTTTATTTTTATGCGTGATGGTCCTACAGTGGCTTTCCTTTTAGCGGCTGGCGTGCGTGACGGGTTGTGCATAACAAGATCGAGGATATAGAAATTCGCCTTTTCCTTGAGGCGATATATCTCAAATATCACTATGATTTCAGAGGCTACGCCATGGCCTCGATCAAACGCCGCCTGTTGCAGGCCCGCGATCAGTTCGGCTGCCGCTCGATTTCGATGCTTCAGGACATGGTGTTGCACGATGAAGACATGCTGGCCGCGCTGATGAGCTACCTGACGGTGCAGGTCTCCGAACTGTTTCGTGACCCGGCCTATTTCCGCGCCATCCGCGAAAAGGTCGTGCCGCACCTTAAGACCTATCCGTCGCTGAAGGTGTGGATCGCCGGCTGTTCGACCGGCGAGGAGCTTTATGCCTTCGCCATCCTGTTCCGCGAAGAAGGACTGGAAGAACGCACCCTCTTCTACGCCACAGACATCAATCAGGAGTCGCTGCGCAAGGCCGAAGCCGGGGTCTATGACCTCGACCGGATGCGTTTGTTTACCGAAAATCACCGTCTGTCGGGCGGCAAGACCTCGCTGTCCGACTACTACACCGCCGCCTATGGCGCGGCCACCTTCGACAAGTCCTTGCGCAAGCACGTGGTCTTTTCCGATCATTCGCTGGTCACGGACGCGGTATTTGCCGAAACGCAGTTTGTGTCGTGTCGCAATGTGCTGATCTATTTCAACCGCGACCTGCAAAACCGCGCCGTGGCCCTGTTTGCCGAGTCCCTGTCGCGCAAAGGGTTTCTGGGCCTAGGCGCCAAGGAGACGCTGCGCTTTACCGATCATCACGATAAATTCGACGAATTCGCCCGTGAAGAACGTCTCTATCAGAAGCGGGAAGCCGCATGAGCTCCTCCCCTCGCAAAGCCGTCGTTATCGGGGCCTCGGCAGGCGGCGTAGAGGCCCTGTCCAGCCTGTTGCCGCACCTGCCCCCCGACTATTGCCCGGTGCTGGTGGTTATTCACCTGCCGCCGACGAAATCGAGCGTTCTGGCCGATCTGTTTCACGACAAATGTCGTATGAGAGTGGTGGAGGCCGAAGATAAGGCCCCTATCGAGGCAGGTACCATCTACTTCGCCCCTCCGGATTATCACCTCATGGTCGAAACCGATTTTACCGTCGCCTTGTCGAACGAAGCGCCGGTGTGGTTTTCGCGCCCGTCCATCGACGTATTGTTCGAGACGGCCGCCGATGCCTACGGAGCGGGCCTGACAGGCCTGATCCTGACCGGCGCCAATGAGGACGGCGCGGCGGGTCTGCGCAGGGTCATGGCACAGGGCGGGCGCGGCCTGATCCAGTCGCCGGAGACGGCCTATGCGCGGCTGATGCCGGAAACGGCCCTGTCCCTGTGCCCGAAGGCGCTCGTACGCCCTCTGGATCGCCTTGCGGCGGAACTGATTACGGAAGCCGCTTAGAGCGTGTTTCGCTCAGTTTGATCGAAATGACGCTCAAAGTTTTTAGTTTAACGCGCTTTTTCGCCCGAAAAGCGCGTCCCACTTTTCGGAAAGCGCTTCAATGAACACGCCCGCCCCCATCTTGCTGGTCGATGATCTCGAAGAAAACCTGCTGGCGCTCGAAGCCTTGTTGCGTCGTGACGGCCTGACCATCCTCAAGGCGCGGTCGGGCGTCGAGGCGCTGGAGATCCTGCTGCGGCAGGAGGTGGCGCTGGCCCTGCTCGACGTGCAGATGCCTGAAATGGACGGCTTCGAACTGGCCGAAACCCTGCGCGGTGCCGAACGCACGCGGCGCATCCCTATCATCTTTCTGACCGCCGGGACCACCGACCGCGAACGCCGTTTCCGCGGCTATGAGGCCGGGGCCGTCGATTTCCTGCAAAAGCCCATCGAAGGCGACATCCTCAAATCCAAGGTCGAGGTCTTCGTCGAACTCTACGCCCAGCGTCGTCAGATCGCCCAGCAGCGCGACGCCCTTCTGGCGCAGACGGATGAAATCCGCCGCACCTCGGAGGCGCTGCGTGACGCCGACCACCGCAAGGATGTCTTCCTCGCCACCTTGGCCCACGAACTGCGCAATCCGATGGCCCCTATCCGCAACGGGCTCCAGATTTTACGCATGGCCCCGGACAGCCCGATGGCGGCGCAGGTGCGCGACATGATGGATCGTCAGATGACCCATCTGGTGCGCCTTGTCGATGATCTGCTGGATGTGTCGCGCGTCAGTCAGGGCAAGATCGAGCTGAAGCGCGAGCACCTGACCCTGCGTTCGGTGGTCGAGGCCGCGGTCGAAACCGCGCGTCCCGTCATCGACCTCGCCGGGCACACCTTTACGCTGGACCTGCCGGCGGAAGAGTTGTGGGTCGATGGCGACCTGACGCGGCTGGCGCAGATCGTCGCCAACCTGCTCAACAATGCCGCCAAATATACGCCCGAAAGCGGCCGCATCGGCCTCAGCCTGCGTCGGGACGGGACTGAGGCAGTCATCCGCGTCAGCGATACCGGGCTGGGCATAGATGCCGATATGCTCCCAAAGGTATTTGAACTCTTCACGCAGGTGGACCGCAATATCCACCGCGCGCAGGGCGGGCTGGGGATCGGTCTGGCGCTGGCGCAAAAGCTGGTGGCCCTGCATGGCGGTTCGATCCACGCCGAAAGCGCCGGGGCCAACAAGGGCTCGACCTTCGAGCTGCGCCTGCCTCTGGCCGAAGCGCCGCACGCCACGGCGGACGGTCTGAGCGAAGCGCAGACGGCGCGCGCCCTGAACGTGCTGGTGGTCGATGACAACCGCGAGTCGGCCAGGACAACAAGCTGGATGCTCGACCTGATCGGCCACCATACGCGCACCGTGCACGACGGCATTGCGGCTCTGGCCGCCGCCGACAGCGAGACGCCCGACGTTATCCTGCTCGACATCGGTATGCCTGGTTTGAACGGCTATGAGGTCTGCCGCGAACTGCGCAAACGTCCGCAATTGCAGGAAACGGTGGTGATTGCTCAGACCGGCTGGGGGCAGGACAGCGACCGTCAGGCGGCGTTTGAGGCGGGCTTCAACCACCACCTGACCAAGCCGGTCAATCTCGACAGCCTGAGCCGCCTGCTGGCCGATATAAGGGCTTAAACCGATAAGCGCTTCTTCAGGAAGCCGAGGACCATCACCTCATCGGGGTCCAGTTCCGCCGCCCCGCTCAGTTCAGCGTCGATTTCGTCCACGATCTGCTGGCTCAGGGCCCCGTCCAGATAGGCGCTGATCACCTCCGGGTGCACATAGCCCTTTCGGCACACGGCGGGCGTATTGCCGAGCCGGCGCGCCACGTCTTCGATGGCGGCCTTGAGATTGCGCTTGGCCTCGGTCTGGGTCTCAAACGCATCAAAAGCCTGAAGCGCCAGCGCCGCCAGCACCGTCCCCGTAAAGGTGCGGAAGTCCTTGGCGGTGACGGCCTCGCCGCTGATCTCTTTCAGATAGGCATTGACGTCCGACGAAGTGACGTCGTGCACCCGTCCGCCTTCATCTACCCAGGCGAACAATTCCTGCTCGCCGAGGTCCTGAAGGCGGCGGATGACGGCGGCGGCACGCCTATCGCTAAGTTTCAGGTTCCACGCCTTGCCCGACTTGCCCATAAAGCGAAAACGGACGCTCTGGCCTTCGACCGAAACGTGCTCGTCTTTCAGCGTGGTCAGGCCGTAGGATTTGTTGGTGCGGGCATATTCGTCATTGCCGACGCGGATCAGGGTCTTTTCCAGAAGATAGACGACGGTGGCCAGCACCTTTTCACGGCTTAGGGTGCGTCGGGCCATGTCGACGCGCACGGCGGCCCGGATGCGCGGCAACACTTCGCCAAAACGCAGGATATGGCTGAACTTGGTGGCATCGCGCACGCTGCGCCAGTCGGCGTGATAGCGGTACTGCTTGCGGCCTTTGGCGTCCATGCCCGTCGCCTGAATATGGCCATTGGCAAAGGGGCATATCCACACCTCTTTCCACGCCGGCGGAATGGCCAGCCGGTCGATGCGGGTGCGCACCTTTTCGTCGTCAATACGCTCACCCCTGGTGTCGAAATAGACGAAGCGGCGACCATATCGCCGCCGCGTCAAGCCGGGCCGCCGGTCATTGACGTAGCGCAGGCCACAGGCCTTCGCCTGTGCACTCGCATCCCCCTCTCGCACGGGCAGGCCGCCGTCCATCAGAAGGGCCGCAGGTGCTGAAGGATGTCATCGACGTGCAGCGAGGCGAAGCGGATCGAGGAATCGGCCACCCCATAGGGCAGCAGTATCCAGTCGCCGTGCTTCAGCGCGCCGCAGCTATAGACGACATTGGGCACATAGCCTTCGCGCGTGTCTTCGCCGGGGGCCAGAATGGGCGTGCGCGACCGGCCGATGACCTGACGCGGATCGGCCTTGTCGAGCAGAACCGCCCCCAGACAGTAGCGGCGCATGGCCCCAACGCCGTGGGTAAAGACCAGCCACCCGGCGTCCAGTTCGATGGGCGAGCCGCAATTGCCCATCTGCACCATTTCCCACGGATGTTTGGGCGAGACGATGCGGTCGCCATAGTTCCACACCATGCGGTCTTCGCTTTCGAGGTAGAACAGGCTCTCGTGGTCCAGCCGCCCGATGGCCGCATAGCGTCCGTTGATGCGGCGCGGAAACAGGGCCAGCCCCTTGTGCATGGCCGCCAGTCCGCGAAACGGCGTCAGATAGATCGTGTCGAAATCCTCGGTCTCGAACAGCTCGCAGCCGATCTCGCGCCCCGAATAGGCGGTGTAGGTCCCCAGATAGGTGGTGTCGCCGTCGTCTTCGGTAAATTGCACCAGACGCAGGTCTTCAAGGCCGTTCGATTGGGCGCGCGTCACCGGGAAGATGACCGTGCCCGACACGGAACAGGCCTTATGCCGCATCAGGGTCACCGGGCCGTCGGTCGCGCCCTGCGCCGGTTTGGCGGCGACGATAAAGTCGGAATCGGGCTCAAGCTCGACCGTGCCGTCGGCATGGAAGACGCCTTCGCGGAAGGAGATGGTCGAGATGTGCCCCTCGCCTACCGTGCGCACCGACATCAGGAAACGCAACGCCCCCTGCGCGACATCGCTCTGTTCCGGGTGGACGACGACGGACGGGTTCATGATCGCCGCCGCTTCGAACGAATATTCCTGACAGAAATAGGCCCCTATCAGCGCCGCATGGTCCTCGTCGATCTCATCCATGCCTTCGATGGCGCGGCCGATCATGCTGCGGATCGCCTTGAACCGATCGAGGAAGATGGAGCGCGCCTGAAGGTGGCGGCCGCTGAAATCGCGGCTGACGCTGTCGAGTTCGGCGCAACATTCCTCTCGCGTCAGCCTGAGCAGCGAGCGGCAGATACGCTCGGCCCGCGACATGGTGCCCAGCGCCGTGTTATAGGGCTCAACCGAGATGGTGAAGGGGCGCAGCACAACGCGCTCAGGGTCTGCGCGCAGCACGATGTCGCTGTACTTGATCTCTTTCATAGGCACTCTGTCAAAAGCGCAGTCCGAAACGTGTGAAGCGGTTTTCGGACCCAAATGCGCGATAAAGCAAAAGTCAGAGCTGGGTTTCGATACCGTCTCACGAAACCCGGCTTAGCTTATAATCCGGCATCCTTCAGGGCGCACCAGCTCAGGTGCAGGGCCAGCACCGATTCCGCTCCCTGATTTTCGTTGAGTCCGTGCAAGGTGAGACCGTCGCAACAGCCGCCATCCTCGCTCATCAGGCTGAGGCCGTGATCATTGTCACCGCGGAACCATTGCCAGACGCGCAAAGCCTGCGCCTTCCAGCTCGCCTCTCCCGTCAGCCGCCACGCCGTCAGGCAGGCTTCGATAGAGGCTTGGGCCTCCAACGGCTGCTGATCGAACAGGGCCTCACGCCCGCCCTTATGCGATTGCCCGGCGGCGAAGCTGCGGGTCGGAATGGGGCGGAAATGACCGGCCTCGGCGGTTTGCAGGGCCATGATGCGCACGCTGGCGCTCAGGGCATTTTGCACCATCCGGGCATTGCCGAGACGCTTCCCGGCCAGCAACAGGCCTTCGGGCAGGCGCGAATTGTCGTAGGACAGGGCGGGCTCAAACCACCCATGCGCCGCGGCGTTGTGGCAATAGGCCGCGTGCAGCGGTTCGGCCAGTACCTCCATCAGCCGCAGGACCTCGGCCGCCTCGCCTACCTGATCGACAGTGGCATCCAGCGCACGCAGGCTCACGGCGCGGGCGCGCTGCGACGGCCACTCGGCGACGTGCGGCAGGACGCGCTGGCTGAGCTCCCGCGCCCACTGACGCAGATCGTCCGGCAGCGGAGAACGCACCACCTCGATCAGGGCCTCAAAGGCGCGGGCACAGCAATCGTCCGAGCCGCCCTCGTCCAGCCATTGCCGTGCAAAGCTCATGAAGTTGCGGAAACGGCCTGTTTCTGCGTTCCAGGCGTGGTTGACGAAGCCGGCATAGCGATAGGCGAGGTCCATGCGCTGTTCATCGAAGCGCTCGAACCTGGCCCGGCGCGCCATCAGCATCAGGGCGCGGGCATTGTCGTCGGTGCAGTAGCCATGCGCACGATCAGGCAGGCGGTAGCGGCTGTGCTGGGCCATGCCGCAATCGTCCGACAGCCGCAGAACGGCGCGCCAGGCCGGGGCCGATCCGATAGACGGGACCACAGACATCGCCTTCCCCTTTGTCGTGATGTCGGCGCGGGCGCGCCCGGTATAGGCGGCGGCCACCGCACTCCAGCGCGACGGCAGGGCCGCCTCATAGGCGCGCGCACTCATGGCTTCCCGTTTGGCCTCATCGGTCAAAAGGTCGATAATGGCATCGGCAAACGCGGCGCTGTCGCGGAAGGGACAGACGACGCCCACCCCGTCGGCCAGCGCCTCCACCGCGTGCCAGTAGGGGGCCGAGACCACCGGCTTACCCACGGCCAGCGCATAACTCAGCGTGCCTGACGTGATCTGCGTCTCGGTCAGATAGGGTGTCACATAGACGTCGGTCGCCTGAAGCAGGTCGATCAGGTCATCGTCGGATAGGAAGCGGTTGATGAACCGGATATGGTCTTCGACCCCCAGTTCGACGGCGCGCGCCATCAAACGCTCGCGGTAGGCTTCGCCCTCATGCAGGATCAGATTGGGGTGGGTGGCCCCCACTACGAAATACAGCACATCGGGGCAGGCGTCAGAAATGGCCGGCAGGGCTTCGATGATCGTCTCGATCCCTTTATTTGGCGACAACAGCCCGAAGGTGGACAGCACCCGCCGCCCTTCGGCGTCCAGACCGGCCTTGAAATCAGCGGTGGGGCGCAAGGCCCGCGACGGGGCTCCGTGCGGAACGACCAGAATCTGCGAGTCCGGCACGCCATAGATACGCTTGAGGATGTCCGCGCCCTTGTGGGCCATGGTGATCAGGGTCGAAGACAGGCGGATCAGCCCCTCCATTACGTGGCGCTGTTCGGCATTGGGGGTTTCGAGGACCGTGTGCAGGGTAGTGATGACCGGCATATCGACGCGCTCAAGACACGCCAGCAGATGTGCCCCTGCCGGGCCGCCGAAAATGCCGTATTCGTGCTGTACGAACAGCACCTGCATACGGGCGGCGTTGAGATCGGCGGCCAGTTGCCGATAGGCGGCCACCTCGTCCTGCGGCAGGTGGCGCGTCACTTCGGGCGGATAGGCATAGGGCCCGGCATGATCGTCCATGGCGATCACTTCGAAGCGTGCCGACGGCAGGGCCCCATGCAGACACGTGTAGATATCGCGGGTAAAGGTGGCCAGACCGCACTGACGCGGCGGGAAATTGCCAATCACGGCGACGCGCGACAGACCCGCTTCGGGTTTGAGACGGGCACGGCTGAGAATATCATCAAGGCTGTGGGCCTCGGTTTCGACGGCAAAATGCTTATCCTGAAGCATGGCGAACCCTTCGCGTAAAAAGCCAGCGTGGCGGATCGGGTCCGGCGCAAAATACCGCCGGAAGACACATCAAAATCGGAAGTCGGAAGAGAATTAAGGTGTGGGACGATCCGTCCGCAGAGCCTCACAATGGGCCGATAACGGATAAAGATGCAGTCAGGAAAGCGAAAGCCGCCATAAACCGGACATGATCTTGACACCTGCTCTTAGGGATTTAGCTTAATTTGAAACTGATCCCCGAAGGAGCCCCGCATGTCTTTCCGACCCGTTATGGCCGCCAGCCTGCTGGCCCTCGCCTTTTGCGTTCCGGCGCTGGCCGCCCCCAAGACGCCAGACATTTCCGGTGCGCGCATGTCCGCCGATGTAAAGGTGTTGTCTGACGACAGCTTCGAAGGCCGTGGCATCAACACGCCCGCTGAGCCCAAGGTGATCGACTATCTGTCGAAGGGCTTTGCCGCCGCCGGTTTTCAGCCGGGCGGCCCTCGCGGTGAGTGGACGCAGGCCGTGAAGCTGCGCCAGTTCACGGTACAAAACCCCACCCTCTCGCTCAGCAGCGGCGGCAAGGCGACGGCGCTGATGCTGGGCACGGACATTGTGGTTTCGACGCGCGGCGCGCTGGGCGATGTCAGCTTCAAGGACACGCCGCTGGTCTTTGTCGGCTATGGCGTCACGGCCCCGGAACGCGGCTGGGACGATTTCAAGGGTGTCGATGTGAAGGGCAAGATCGTGGTCGTGCTGATCAATGATCCGGACTTTTATGCCCCCGAAGCCAGCACCTTTGGCGGCAAGGCGATGACCTATTACGGACGCTGGACCTACAAGTACGAAGAGGCGGCCCGGCAAGGTGCTGCGGGTGTGCTGATCATCCACGACACGACGGCGGCCTCCTATGGCTGGGGCACGGTGAAAAATTCGTGGAGCGGACCGCAGTTCGATATCGTGCGCCCCGACCCGTCACAGCACTTTACCGGCCTTGAAGGCTGGCTGTCGGCGGAGAGCGCGCAAAGCCTGTTTGCTCAGGCGGGCCTTGACCTGGCGGCGCTGAAGGTCGCAGCACGTTCCATAGATTTCCGGCCGGTGGACCTGAAGACCACGCTCAATGGGGGTTATCAGGTGACGGCGAAGGAGATCGTCTCACACAACATCATCGCCCGCCTGCCCGGCACGAAGCACGCGGATGAAACCGTCGTCTATGGCGCGCACTGGGACCATATCGGCATCGGTGCCCCCGACGCCAATGGCGATAAGATCTTCAATGGTGCCGTCGATAACGGCACGGGCGTCGCCGCCCTGCTGGAACTGGCGCGCGCTTTTGGCAAGGCACCAAAGCCGGAACGCAGTGTGGTGATGATCGCCTTTACCGGCGAAGAAAGCGGCCTTCTGGGCTCGGAATACTACGCCGCAAACCCGGTCTATCCGCTGGAAAAGACGGTGGCGGGCATCAATATGGACGCGCTCAACGTCTCTGGCGCGACGAAAAACATCGTGGTGGTCGGCAATGGTCAGTCCTCGCTGGAAGACGATCTCGGCACCTTCGCCAGGGCGCAGAACCGTATCCTGTCGCCCGACGAAAAACCCGAAGCGGGGTACTTCTTCCGCTCGGACCACTTCCCCTTCGTCAAGCGCGGCGTGCCCATGCTCTATGCCAAGGGCGGCAAGGACCTGATCAAGGGTGGCATCGCAGCGGGCACGGCCAAAGAAGCCGAATACCGCGACAAGCGCTACCATCAGGCCGATGACGAATGGTCGGCGGACTGGGACATGGCGGGGATGGTCGAGGACGTGACGCTTTATTACCAGATCGGGGCGAAGCTGGCCCATTCGCGCGAATGGCCGCAATGGCGCGCCACGTCGGAGTTCAAAACCGCCCGAGATACCTCCGCCGATCAGCGGAAATAAACGGAAAAGCGCCTCCCCTGATCCTGGATCATGATTTCTGGTGGAAACATAATGATATGGATTTTTGTTTAGCCCCTCGCCGGGTACGGGCTCCGCCACCTTGGCCGCCGCCTCAATGGCGGCTTAGGCGGAATGATTCCCTTAGAAATCATTCCGCTATAGGGGGAGGCTCTATCGGTGATAGTTGCCCGTGCCGCGGTGAAAAACGCGGTCGGTGGCTTCAATCCTACCCGGCGTCAGGTCGGGCAGACCGGCCAGCGCCTCATAGATCGGTCCGAAATCCTTTTGCGCCAGCCCCAGAAGCGTATCTATCGACGGCAGGACGAAATAACCCTCCTGAAAATCGTCGATGCGATAGACGGTGCGCATGACGCGCTCCAGATCGAAGCCGATACGGTTCGGCGACGGGCTTTCCAGCGCAAACTGCGTCTCGGTAAAGGACGACAATATGCCGGCGCCGAAGATGCGCACACCACCGGCCTCTTCGACCAGTCCGAACTCCACCGTGTACCAGTAGAGCCGCGCCAGACGGTCGAGCACGCCCAGCTTTTCGGCGCGCAACCCGCCTTCGCCATAGGCCTGCATGAAGTCGGCCATGACCGGGTTCATCATCATCGGCACATGGCCGAACAGGTCATGAAAGACATCCGGCTCGACCAGATAGTCCAGTTCGCGACCGTCGCGGATAAACTGCCCCGCCGGGAAACGCCGGTTGGCCAGATGGTCAAAAAAGATGTCATTGGGCACCATGCCGGGCACGGCCACCACCGTCCAGCCGGTGCGGCGGTAAAGAACCTCGCTCAGGGCGTCGAAATCAGGGATGGCTTCGGCTGTGATCGGCAACTGGCTCAGGCCGTCCATATATTCTTCGCAGGCCCGGCCGCGGATGGTCTGCATCTGACGCTCGAACAGGGTGCGCCAGGTGGCGTGCTCGGTCGCCGTGTAGGCGTCCCAGTTTTGCGGGATGGTCCAGTCGGGACGGTCCGGCACATAGCCGCCGACAATACCGTGGCGCGCAGGCTGTGTTTGTGTATCCATCCCTTACCCTCCTTTAGAGCGATGTGCGGAAACGAAGTTCGGCGAAGCCAAAAGTGTGAGCGGTTTTCCGCAAAAACATCGCGACAAAACAAAAATTTAGAGCGAAATGACGATTCCACTCAAAGTCATTTCGCTCTAGCCGCGTTAAAACGGGTGGCTGCAGCGTCGATCGCTTCGGCCAGCGCCACATCGCGATCGCTGAGCCCGCCCGTGTCGTGGGTCGTCAGGCGGATCGACACGCGGTCATAGACATTGGACCATTCCGGATGGTGGTCGAGCCGCTCCGCCGCCTGAGCCACGGCGCTCATAAAACCAAACGCCGCCGTGAAATCGGTAAAGCGCAGATGGCGCTCTATGGCCTTGTCCCCCGCTTCGCGCGTCCATAATGGCAGGCGCTGCGGCAGGGCCGCGATTTCAGCGGGCATCAAAGGCGTAGCCGGGGGCAGGTCAGCGTGCATGACGGGTCCTCTTCAAGAAAGATGATCCCCCCGAAGGTCGAGAAAATCTTTCTTATTTTTCGCCCACACGCCAATTTTGCAAAATGGTTTTCCGTCAAATGGCCAGTAGCTAGTCGGTCTTGCTTCGCCGACGGGCGGCCCCGGCACTGCCGCCACCCCATATAAAGGACAGGCCCAGCAGGAAGCCGAAATCGTACCAGCCGCCCGAATTGGGCACGGCATAGATGCGAATGCTGTGATCGAAAATATGCCCGATCAGGGCCAACGGCGCGATAGCCCCGTGCACCAGCCCCATCCAGAAGCCGGGCACAGCGGGCTGAGCCGGCGGTGCCCCCTGCGTCGCGCAGGCCGTAAGCAACAGGCCCGTACCGACCAGCGTCAGAAACAGACTCCCAAAGCGATTCACCGTCATGAGCAGACCCTCCCGATCCACAGGAAACGACCTCAGACCCGTCCTGTCAATCGCCCGGCGTAACCCGCTCACCAGCCGGTTCACAGCCCAGCGAAATTTTCGATGGCAGGCCCGAAAATTGCCTATTTTTAGGGCTTGATCACGCAACTTGTGATGTGTGGCGTTTTCGCTATGATGCGCCGCGCCAGAACTGACCCTATCCCCGTCATTTTCGATAGAGCTGTCCCATTCGTACCCCGTCCTATTTGCCGCATATCCTGATCTGGGCCCGCCGTCTTCTGACCGTGGCGACGCCCTTTCTTCTGTTCAGTTTGTTCTTCCATATCGAGATCCTTGATCCGACGCGGATTGGCTGGCTGCTGGACGAGGACTGGGGGCAGCACGTGCTGGGCTGGCACGCCTTCCGTAATGTGCCGTGGGCGTGGCCGTTCAACTATCAGGACCTGCTGGCGTGGCCGACGGGCATCAGCATTATCTATACGGACTCCAATCCGTTCTTTTCTTTTATTTTCAAAGCGCTCAGTCCGCTCCTGCCCGATAATTTCCAGTTTATCGGACCGTGGTTCCTGCTATGCGTGGTGATGCAGTTCTTCTTTGCGTGGAAGCTGGTGCGCCCGCATGCGCCGGGTCCGTGGTCGGCCCTGGCCGGGGCGGTCATCATGTCGCTGCTGCCAGCCCTCTATTACCGGATGCGCCACGACACGCTGGTGGCGCACTTTCTCATCCTGTGGACGCTGTGGATCTTCTTCAACGTCAGGGACGAGCGCAAAAAGAACATCTGGTACGCCACGGCGCTGGGCCTGACCGGCTTCCTGCACCCGTACATGCTGTTCATGATGGCGGCCGTCTGGGGTGCCGACGTGCTGCGGATATTCGTCCCGGCGGCGAAGGCCATGGACCGTCCGCGCGTACTGCGCATCCTGCGCGATGCGGCGCTGGTCTTTATCTGCCCTCTGATCACGCTGGGGATTTCAGGGGCCTATTCCGGCTCCTCGGCCGAAGCGCGCGGTTTCGGCTTCTATTCGATGGGGCTAGATGCGCCATTTAACCCGGTGCAGCCAGACTTCTCCTTCTTTATCAAGGCCCACCCGCAGGATATGGGGCAGTATTTCGAAGGCTATCAGTATATGGGCCTCGGCATTCTGGGCCTGTTGCTGGGCGCTCTGCTGCTCTATCAGATCACCTTCTCGGCCCGTCAGGCGCGTCCCTTTATCGACAGCGCCAAGCCGCTAATCATCCCTTTTATCTGCCTGTTCGTCATCGCCGTGTCGCACCACGTTCAGTTCTACGACATCGTGCTGCTGAACCTGCCCCTGCCGAAATATCTGCTGGAAAAGCTGGCCGTGCTGCGCGCCTCGGGCCGCTTCTTCTGGCCCATCGCCTATACCCTGATCCTGATTGCGCTGGTCATCGTCTATAAGTCGCGGCCCAAGGTGATGAAGGTCGTCCTGCCGCTGGTCATCGTCGTGCAACTGATCGACCTTCAGGGCTTTGTCGTCGCCATGCGCAAGCAGACGGAACTGGCCACCAGCAAGGTCATCTTCGATCAGGCCCCGGACCCCATCTGGGACAAGCTGATTTCCGGCGCCAAGGGTGTGGACTTCTACCCGGCGCAGGTACACCTGAACGATAAGCTGTTCTATGAGATCGCCTGGCGCGCCGTGTCGCAGCACCGCTACGTCAACACCATGTACATGGCGCGTGAAAACTATGAGCAGCGCGCCATCGAGCTGAAAGGCCGCGAAGCCTATCTAAACGGCAATATCAATAACGACAACCTGTACGTCTTCCTCAATCAGTGCATCGCGCCGGCCAATCTTCAGCCACTGATGCGTGAAGTGGACGGCGTGTGGATCATCCCGCCGCAGTCGATGCGCAACCTGCCGCTGGCCCTGCCCGAATGGAAGCCGATCAAGGCGCGCATGGGCTTTGGCTATCTCAATCAGGGCTCGTGCCTGCTCGACAAGAACTGGGCAGCACCTGAGGCCGACGGGGCGTGGACACTAGGCAAACGCGCCGAGCTGGTCATCCCCATTCAGGAGGTGCAGTTCGAAAACGATGCCCGGCCGGTCAAGCCGTCGATCCGTCTGGTCGCCAAGAGCTTCTTCCGCCCGATGACGGTCGATGTGCTGATCAACGGTCGCAAACGTGCCACCATGGAGCTGGAAAAAATCCGCTCCTATGAGGATATTCCCCTGCCGCCTTCGGTGTTCAACCGTCCCGACATGAAGGTCTCCTTCATCGTGCGTGACCCCCTGTCGCTCAAGGAGCTGGGCCGCGGGGATGATGAGCGCCAGTGGGGCATGAAGCTGTTCCGCCTGACCATCGAAGACGCGGCTGTGCGCGAGAAGGAAGAGGCGGAAAAGAAGGCGAAGATTGCCGAGGCACAGGCGGCGATAAAGGCGCAGCCGGCGGGCGTCACGGCCGGCCAGCAGGCACCACAGAAACCCTGATTACCTGCGAAAAGCCCGGATTCGTCCGGGCTTTTTTCCTCACACCTGCTTGTTTTGAGAAAAGGCTCTCTTTAAAGTCGTTGCTGCCGAGGGGGCGGTCCTGTCCGGAAAAGACAAGACATGACGTGCATCACTGACTGCGCGCGTGCTTCCGTTTGACAGACCATGGGACCGATATGCCTGATAGTACCCAAACCTCCTATTATCGTCTGGCGCTCTTCGGCACGCCCGTTCTGCTGTTTCTGGTCTTCTTCAACCCTGCCATTCTGGACCCGACCAATATCGGCTGGCTGATGCACGGCGACTGGGGGCAGCATTTTCTCGGCTGGCACGCCTACCGCAACGGGGCGGACGGTTTCAACCATCAGGACCTGCTGGCCCACCCCACAGGCCTCAGCATCCTCTATACGGACTCCAATCCCCTGTTTTCCCTGCCTCTGAAGCTGATCAGTCCGTTTCTGCCGGCAAACTTCCAGTTCATCGGACCGTGGTTCCTGCTGTGCCTGTGTCTGCACTACGTCTTCGCCCTGCGCCTGATGGAGCGGTATGCCCCCGGCGCATGGAGCGCGCTGGGCGGGGCGCTGCTGCTGTGTTTGCTGCCGACCCTTTATAATCGCATCGGCCACGATACGCTGTTTGCGCACTGGCTGATCCTGTGGTCGCTGTACATCTTCTTCGTCGTTGAGACGCCGCGCGGCAAGGCCACAGGCTGGGCGGCCAATCTGACCCTGGCATCGCTGATCCATCCCTATCTGCTGATCATGTGCCTGTTTATCTGGGCCGCCGATCAATGGCAGGCGGTGCAGCCCCTCCGCCGCACCCGCGATTTGAAAGCGCTCTCAGCGCTCGCCATCAGCGCCGTGATCAGCGCCGGTCTTTGCCTCACCGCCCTGTGGGCCGGAGGGGCGTTTTCGGGCACCAGCCCGGCGGGCGACGGTTTTGGCATCTATTCTATGGGACTGGATGGTCCGTTCAATCCGTCCGGCCTGCCATCCTTCCTGTCCTTCCTGCCCAGACAGGAGGCGCGTCAGGGTTTCGAAGGCTTCCAGTATCTGGGGGCCGGGCTGCTGGTGCTGGTCGGTGCGGCGTGGTGGATGACCCGCCGGACGAAAACGCTGACGACGGACAGCACGCTCGACCCGGAGATATTCATTATAACTGAGCCACAAGGTCAGGATACGCAGGCCGTGACCGCTCGGGCCTTCGATCGCGCCCGCACGCTGAAATGGGTGCTGATTGCGCTGAGCGTGCTGGCTGTTTCAACCAAGATACAGATTTTCGGCAAAACTCTGATCGACATCCCCCTGCCGGAAGCCGTCGTCCCGGTTCTGGGTGTTATCCGCGCCTCAGGCCGCCTCTTCTGGCCGGTGGCCTATACGCTGATCTTCCTGAGCCTTCTCGTCCTCTATCGCTCGCCTAAACGGACTATATGGCTAGGCCTGATCGTCGGTCTTCAGATTCTCGACCTTGGGATCTTTGCCGGATACGTCAAGGGCCTGACGGCGCGAGCCTCGGATCGCACCATCGTCAGCATCGCCAAAAGCCCCCAATGGACCCAACTGATCGCCGCCAGTGCGCAGGTTAATTTCGTGCCGCCCGATCCGCACATCAATACAGATCGCTTTTATAACGTCGCCTATCGCGCCGTGTCCGCAAAGGTACCCGTCACCACCATGTACGGCGCCCGACCGGATATCCGGCAACAAAGGCTCGAAATGGAGGGCTATAGCCGCTTCCTGAAAGGCGAGGCGGCACCGGATCAGCTCTATGTCTATCTTAATCCCTGCCCGCCGCCCCCGGCTCTGCGTGCGCGCCTGCGTGAGCTTGACGGTTATTGGATTCTGCCGCCACTCAGAGCCGCCTCGGTCGGTCATGCACCGGTCTATCCGACCTTGCCTCTGAATGCGATGCAGACGGTCGCCCGCGACAAGCCAACGGCCTGCGGATTCGGCGCGGACTGGGCCCTGCCGGAAGAAGCCGGCATCTGGACGCAGGGCAGCCGAGCCGTCTTCCTCCTGCCTACGGATATCGATGCAAGCGCCGCAAGACAGGTGCGCCTGACGCTCAATGCGCGCCGCCCGTCGCAGGTGACGGTCTCCATTAACGATAAGAAGGTGGCGACGCTGCTCCTGAGCAAAAAACCTTCGACCCACAGTCTGGCCGTACCGGCGGGCGCGTCCGGGCCGGTGCGGGTGTCGTTCGTCGTCAACGATCCTCCCGCCCCCGGCAAACCGGTGCCAGAGGACCTAAAGCGCCTGAAAATCTCCCAATGGGGGCTGTTTACCGCCCCTTGACCCCCTATTTGACAGCAACGGCCGAAGACGCTGAACGCATATGGCCGTTGAGACCTCGCGAACGTCTCACCTGCGCCACGGGCATGAGACATTCGCGAAACGAATACCCGGTGTCATTTTCAATGATACAAGGTATGAAACAAGATTTGTTTTTTCGCGCGTTTTGCGCTATGAAGCGTGCCCCGTCGTCCAAGGGTGCTCGTAAATAGCACCCGACGCGCGGCTTAAGTTCCAACACAGGTTTTCCGGCCGGTCGCAGGCGCCCTCGACCGTCGTCGGCTCTATTGTCTTTCACTCAGGGCGTTTCAGAAACAATCGCACATGGAAAAAGTGCCGATGACCGTCGCCGGCTATCAGAGCCTCGACGACGAACTCAAGCGTTTGAAGTCGGTAGAGCGTCCCGCCGTTATCGCTGCGATCGCCGAAGCGCGTTCGCATGGCGACCTGTCGGAAAACGCCGAGTATCACGCGGCCAAGGAACGTCAGGGCTGGATCGAGGGTCAGATCGCCGAGATCGAGGACAAGATCAGCCGCGCCCAGGTGATCGACGTTTCGAAGCTGTCCGGGAACCAGATCAAGTTCGGCGCGACCGTCACCGTGGTCGATGAGGACACCGAGGAAGAAGGCCGCTATCAGGTCGTCGGCGAACACGAAGCCGACGTCAAGGCGGGCCGTATCTCGCTCAGCTCGCCTTTGTCGCGCGCCATGATCGGCAAGGAAGTGGGCGACGTGGTGGAGGTCAACACCCCCGCCGGCGTCAAGGCCTACGAAATCCTCAAGGTCGAGTGGATTTAGTTCTCACCGCCCGACAGGCTGCGCCTGCCGGGTGATGGCACTCAATAAGGTCAAAGACTTGCTCGGGACGGCCCGTCGCAAGTCTTTGGCTTTTTTCATACCTCGCCTTTGGCGAGGAAGGTGTCCGCTGTGCTCAATGCACCCGTCACAACCGAAGAGTCGCTGAAGATTCCCTCGGACCGCCCGCTGATCGTCTGGGCGGTATCGGACGGGCGCGCCGGTATCCACAATCAGGTGCTGGGGCTGGCCGAAGCCATAGCGGCCCTCACCCCGACCCAGATCGTCGTCCGACACATCCGCTATCGCCGCCTGTTCGATCGCTGGCCCACTGCGCTGCGTTTGTGGCCCGATGTGATGCTGAAGCGCGATTCCGACCTCATCGGCCCGCCCTATCCCGACATCTGGATCGCCGCCGGACGCGCCACCCTGCCCCATTCCCTGCGGATGCGTCGTCGCTCTCAGGGCAAGACGTTGGTGGTCCAGCTTCAGGACCCGCGCGTGCCGTCCGGCCGCTTTGACATGGTCATTGCGCCGAAGCACGACGAGGTGAAGGGCGACAATGTCTTGCCGATTCTGGGCTCGACCCATCGCATCACGCCGGAACGCCTCAGCCGTGAGGCCGTCCCGTGGGCCGAAAGCCTGTCGAAATTCGAAGGCCCGTTTGTCGCCGCGCTGATCGGCGGGCGCTCCAAAAGCCATGACATGTCTCCGGCGCGCGCCGAAACCCTCGTCCAGCAGATTCGCGCCGCCGTCAAAGGCAAGAAGGCCACCCTGCTGCTCAGCGTATCGCGCCGTACCCCCGAAGCCGCCCGCGCCATCCTGACCGAGGGGCTGAAAGACCTCGACGGCATCATCTATGAGGGCAAGGGCGACAATCCTTATTTCGCCTTTCTCAACGCCGCCGACCACATTCTTGTCACCGAGGATTCCGTGAACATGGCCACCGAAGCCGCCGCCACGGGCAAGCCGGTGCACGTCCTGCCCATGGATGCGCGCGGTACAGGTGCGAAGTTCGGCCGCTTCCATCAGGGGCTTCAGGAATACGGTGCCGCCCGTCCATGGTCGGGCGAACTGCGCACGTGGAAATATACGCCGCTGAACGAGACGCATCGCGCCGCCGAAGCCTTACTCGCCCTGTATAATCAAACGCACCCAGACGAAAAACGTTAACAGCCTTTAACGGAGGGATGACAAGGCGACAGCCGGTCATTATCTAAGGGGCCAGTTTACCCCAAGATAGAATCGAATCTCCAATGACCACGCCCCGTACTGTTCGTTGTGCCATCATCGGTTCCGGCCCGGCGGGCTGGACAGCGGCCATCTATGCCGCGCGGGGCCTGCTGCACCCAGTGGTGTTCACCGGCCCGCAGACGGGTGGTCAGCTCACCATCACCACCGATGTCGAAAACTATCCGGGCTTTGCCGAGGTCATTCAGGGCCCGTGGCTGATGGATCAGATGAAGGCACAGGCCGAGCACATGGGCACCGAGGTCATCACCGACATCGTAGTCAAGGCCGACCTCAGCCAGCGGCCTTTCCGCCTCGAAACCGATGCCGGGAACGTCTATCTGGCCGAAACCGTCATCATTTCGACCGGCGCTCAGGCCAAGTGGCTGGGCCTTGAGTCCGAAAAGACCTATCAGGGCTTCGGTGTGTCGGCCTGCGCCACCTGCGACGGTTTCTTCTACCGCAACAAGACGGTGGCCGTGGTCGGCGGCGGCAATACGGCGGTCGAAGAGGCTCTGTTCCTCACCAAGTTCGCCTCAAAGGTCTATCTGATCCACCGCCGCGACTCGGTACGTTCGGAAAAGATTCTGGCCGAACGCATGTATTCGGAGCCGAAGATTCAGCCGGTATGGAATTCGGCCATCGACGAGATTCTGGGTGAAACCAATGAATTCGGCGGGGCCAGCGTTACCGGCGTGCGCTTGAAAAACGTCCATACGGGCGATACGCACGAACTGCCGCTGGACGGCGTGTTTATCGCCATCGGTCACGCACCGTCCTCACAATTGTTCCAGGGGCAGCTTGAAACCAATGCCGGCGGCTACCTGAAGGTCGAACCCGGCACGCCGAAGACCGCCATCAAGGGCGTCTTCGCGGCGGGCGATGTGACCGACGACGTGTACCGTCAGGCGGTAACGGCGGCCGGCATGGGCTGCATGGCGGCGCTGGAAGCCATCCGCCTGCTGGCCGAAGAGGACCACCACCGTCAGGACGCCAAGATCGGTGCGTGGTAAAATTTGGCCGCAGATTCTAACCACGAAAATCACGAAATCCGCTGTATTGAAGCCTTGCGCGAAGCGCCCTTGATAGTCGCTCACAAACGAGGCTAACAGCCCTTCGGGCGAGGACCACCCGATGTTATGCATTTCGTGTTTTTCGTGGCCAATACTTCCAGATACGGCGCGTGATTTGACTCACGCGGGCTTTTGCGCTTTTAGCTGCCGCTCAAGAAAAGGCCCTTCCCGTGCAGATTCAGTTCACCCGTCGTTTTTCCATGGCTCACCGGTTGCGCGCCGACCGTTCGTCGAAGTGCGCGACCCCGCACGGCCATAATGAATTCGTGCGCGTGACGCTGAAGGCCAAATCGCCGGACACGGTGAAGTGGGGGCAATCCAACTACGCCCAGAGCTTTGATGCGCTCAAGCGCGACTGGCATCGCTTTGTCGATGACGCGCTTGATCACGCCTTTCAACTGGGGGCCGATGACCCGCTGATCGGCTTTTTTCAGGCGCATGAGCCCGATCTGCTGCCGCGTTTGCTGATCATTCCGGGCGACCCGACGACCGAAGGGGTGGCGCTAGCCCTCTATCACAAGCTAAACGCCATCTTGTCCGCCAATGTGCCGGACTTTGCGTGCGTGCGCTTTGAAATCGAAGAAACCCCGACCAATACGGTCATACTGACGCCCGACGACCTCAGCCACGGCCCGCGTCTGGCCGACTGGTGCCATCGGGCCGATCTGTCGATCAACGATCTCCTGCCGCCCGATGTGTGGGGCCGAAAGGACAGCCCATGCCTCTGATCAGCCGCCATGTCTTTGTCGAAGGGCTAAGGGTCGAAGCTGCCATCGGCGTCTATGACTACGAACACGGCCGCACCCAGCCCCTGATCATCGACGCGGATATCCGCATCGGCCGGCATGAGATCAAGGGCCTGAAAGACACGCTGAATTACGAGATGGTCGGCAATCTGGCGCGCGACCTCATCGCGCGCGGCCATATCAAGCTGGTCGAAACCCTGGCCGAGGACCTGGCCGAGGCCGTGCTGGCCCTACCGCAGGCCGAAGAGGTGCGTATCCGCATCTCCAAGCCCGAAGCCCTGGCTGATGCTGACCGTTCCGGCTGCATCGTGGTGATAAGCAAGTGACACATAAGACGCATCTGGGTCTGATGGCCCGCTATAACCAGTGGATGAACGCCAGGCTGCTGGAGCTGATGGCCGCGCATCCCGACGCCGATTTCCACGCCGATACAGGGGCTTTTTTCGGTTCGGTGTGGGGGACGCTCAACCACCTGATCGTGGCGGACCTGATCTGGATGGGCCGTTTGAGCGGCCATACGAGCGGCAGCGCGCTGTCGGCCGCCAAGACCCTGCCGCAGCCAAAGGGCCTCAATGACGCGCTCTATAGCGAACTGAGCGCCTTCGCGCCGGTGCGCAGGGAACTGGATCATCTGTGGCTGAGCTATAGTGAGGGCCTGAGCGACGCCGATCTGGAAACCCCTGTCACCTATCGCCGCGTCAATGGCGATGCCCATACCAAGCCGCTGGGGCTGGTGCTGAGCCATGTTTTCAATCACCAAACCCACCACCGTGGGCAGATTACGACGCTTTTGTCGCAGATGGGGCTTGATATAGGCGTGACGGACGTGCTTGTTCTGGTACCTGAACTCGATCCGGATATAAAATGACTGTGCCCGCCACCCGCACCAAACTCAGCGACACGACGATCATCCCCATCGTCAACTACCTGCTGCTGTTTTTCCTGATCGTCGGTGGCATTTCGGGCGTCGTTGCCATTACCCTGATCTATCTCTTTCAGGACGAAGCCCCGGACTGGCTCAAAACCCACTACGCGTTTCAGAAAAAGACCTTCTGGGTGGGCATATTGGCCTTCGTGCCGCTGGTGGTACTGCTGACCTCACCGGTGATGTCGAGCGTGGTACTGGGCGGCATCGTGCTGATCCTCGTCTTCGCGCTGTTCCTGTGGATCGTCGGCCGCTGCACCATGGGCTTCAACCACGTCTTCCATAAACGCCCGATCCCCAACCCCAATAGCTGGTTGGTCTGACCTACTTCGCCTTGCCCGGCTCGCGCCCGGCCATGTCGAATAGGTTGAAGCTGACGTCACCGCCGGGCAAGCTCACATCACCGGGCTTCTGATCCGGTTTGCAGGGGCTAAGGCGTTTAGATTTGATCTTCATATTGACCACGCGGTTCATGTGCGCCAGCGCCGCCCCCGTCGTCTGAGTACGCAGTGTCATAGTATAGTCGCGCGTATATTCGCCGGTGATACTGCCCGACACTTCCATCTTGCCGCCAGAGCCCATATTGCATTCGGCCAGAATGCCCCAGGTTCCGTCCTCCAGATGGCTCACCGTCGTATAGCGGCAGCGATTGCCGTTGAGGTCGGTGCCGGTAATGCCCAGCTCTTTTTCCGTAGCGGCGTCGATACAGATACGCATGGTCTGCGCCTGACTTTCCGAGCCCTCTTCGCTGAGGGTGGTCTCCCACAGGCCGGGGCGACGCGCGGGCAACGGTTCCTGCGGTTTCGGCTCCGGCGCGGCTGCGGAGGCCGGTGCCGGGGCGGGCTCAGGGGCGGGCGGCGCTTCTTTCTTGCCGCACCCCGTCATCAGGACCACAGAGGTCAGCAAAGAGAGAGTCACACCTGACTTTATAAACCCGGCCATGTTCTGTGCCTCCCTGTCCGTTACGGAGGCAACAGATGTAAGGGCAAAACCCCAGACAGGCGAGTCGAATTGTGAAGGTTATGGCCGCAGAACCCACAAAATACAGGTTCAGAGGCTCTTTTTGGTAACGATGCGCAAGGTTTGCAGCGTGCGCGGCAATTCATCCGCCAGACGACGGCTCAGTTCGCGCGCCCCCACCGGATAGGCCTCGCCGCCTTCGGCGATCTCATTGGCCATCTTCGCCGTGGCGTCGATCAGGATTTCCAGCTCGGAAATCTGCTCACGCGCCAGTGCCTTGGCCTCCTCCTGGAGGCGACGCACACGTTGCGTGCGGCTTTCGCGCGCCGAAACCGTCGCATCGACAAGGGATTGCAGGCTGTTGGTCGTGTTGAGGGTCACGGGCACGACATTGATAACCTCGTGGACCGGCTCGCCCCCGCCGCCCATCATCTCGGCTTCGATCGCCACCCCCTTTGTCGAGGGCGGCACCACATTCAATCTGGTTCTACGCATATCACACCCCAACCTCTTCTCTGTGCGCCCCGAAATGTCCTGACATCAGCCGATTTGAAACGCGCCAGGGCCCTGATCACAGGTTATGCACAGGCTGGGCCACAGAGTGAGGCATTTCGCCGCGGAAATCCAGCGGGTTTCGTCTCAAACTGGCACATTTTCGTAACAGGGGCGTGACGCACGCGCATCAGTCGCGCATTGAAATGCGCCAGGCGTGAGGCGAAACGAATCCACCGATCAGGCCGAAGGGCGGCAGTCGGCCGGGTCAGGCCAAAACCGCGGTTTCAAGCGCCGCCCGCCCTAGCTGCCATCGCCGCCGATCATATCCTTGGCGAACTCCAGATCGAGCAGTTTGAGCCGCTTGATCTCGTCGCGCAGGCGCGCGGCCTCTTCAAACTCCAGATTGCCCGCCGCCTCACGCATCCGCGTCTCAAGGTCCTTAAGCGTCGCCTGAAAGTTCGAGCCCAGAAAGGGTTTCGAGTCCTTGGCCGCCACGCCGACCGGCACCTGAACGCGGTCTGCCCTTTCATACGGACTATCCAGAATATCGGAAATGCCGCGCTTGACGCTTTCCGGCGTGATGCCGTGTTCGGCATTGTAGGCCATCTGCTTTTCACGGCGGCGGCTGGTTTCGGCCAGCGCACGTTCCATCGAGCCGGTCATCTTGTCGGCATAGAGGATGACGCGGCCTTCGACGTTACGCGCCGCCCGCCCTATGGTCTGGATCAGCGAGGTTTCCGAACGCAGGAAGCCTTCCTTGTCGGCATCAAGTATGGCCACAAAGCCACATTCGGGGATGTCGAGGCCTTCGCGCAGCAGGTTGATCCCCACCAGAACGTCGAACGCCCCCAGCCGCAGGTCGCGGATGATCTCGATGCGCTCCAGCGTGTCGATGTCGGAGTGCATATAGCGCACCCGGATGCCCTGCTCGTGCATATATTCGGTCAGGTTTTCCGCCATCTTCTTGGTCAGCACCGTAACCAGAGAGCGATAGCCGTTTTTGGCCACTTCGCGCACCTCGGCAATCACGTCATCGACCTGATTGGCGCCATTAGTCGAAACGGGGCGGATTTCGACCGGCGGGTCGATCAGGCCGGTCGGACGGATCACCTGTTCGGTAAAGACTCCGCCGGTCTGTTCCATCTCCCAGTTGCCGGGCGTCGCCGAGACGTGCACGGTCTGCGGCCGCATCGCCTCCCACTCCTCAAACTTCAGCGGCCGGTTATCCATGCATGACGGCAGGCGGAAGCCGTATTCGGCCAGCACCGACTTACGCGCAAAGTCGCCGCGATACATACCGCCGATCTGCGGTACGGTAACGTGGCTTTCATCGACGAACAACAGCGCGTTTTCCGGCAGATATTCAAAAAAAGTCGGCGGCGGCTCGCCCGGCGCCCGTCCCGTCAGATAGCGCGAATAGTTTTCGATACCCGCGCAGGCCCCGGTGGCTTCCATCATCTCCAGATCAAAGGTGGTACGCTGCTCAAGGCGCTGCGCCTCCAGCAGCTTACCCTCGGCGTGGAGCTGATCCAGCCGCAACTTCAACTCGGCCTTGATGCGGTCTATGGCCTGACGCAGGGTCGGACGCGGCGTCACATAGTGACTGGCGGCATAGACCTTAAGGTCTTTAAGATCCGCCGTCTTCTTGCCGGTCAGCGGGTCGAACTCGGTCAGGGCCTCGATCTCATCGCCGAACAAAGACACCCGCCAGGCGCGGTCTTCGTAGTGGGCCGGGAAGATTTCTATGACGTCGCCGCGGCGACGGAAGGTGCCGCGCTCAAAGGCCGCGTCATTACGCTTGTATTGCAGCGCTACCAGATCGGCGCGCAACTGCGCCTCATCTATGGTTTGCCCCACCTTCAGCTCGAAGGTCATAGCCGTATAGGTTTCGACCGAACCGATACCGTAGATGCACGACACCGAAGCCACCACGATGACGTCGTCGCGTTCAAGGATGGCGCGCGTCGCCGCGTGGCGCATCCGGTCGATCTGCTCGTTGATCGACGAGTCCTTCTCAATATAGGTGTCGGTACGCGGCACATAGGCTTCCGGCTGATAATAGTCGTAGTAGGAAACGAAATACTCGACCGCGTTTTCCGGAAAGAAGGCCTTGAACTCACTGTAGAGCTGCGCCGCCAATGTCTTGTTGTGTGCCAGAATCAGCGCCGGACGCTGGGTCTGCTCGATCACCTTGGCCATGGTAAAGGTCTTGCCTGACCCGGTGACGCCCAGGAGCACCTGATCGCGTTCGCGGGCATTGGCCCCTTCGACCAGCTCGGCAATGGCCGTCGGCTGATCACCCGCCGGCTCATAGGCCGAATGCAATACAAACCGCCGCCCGCCTTCGGACTTTTCCGGGCGATCAGGCCGGTGCGGCGACCAAAGGGTTGGCGGGAAGTCCTGCGCACCGGTTTCGGGCGCGTGACGGCGGCCATCGTCAAAAATGAGGCGGGCGAGATGAGAACGGTTCATGAACATAACATAGCGTTCCGCAAAAAAATGAAAAGGGCCGAGGCTCGGCTTTTACGCGGGGCGCTAAAATCGCGACCTCCGCGGCCTTCAAGTTTTCGTGACCCCGCCCCTGTGACAGGATTCACTCGTGATTCCAGTGCCTTGAAATCCCAATTTTCACGTAACAATGTTCTATACATGTGCCCTGCCTGAGTTTCACTTCTGCGCCACGTGAGTAAACTTCGTTAAATTGTAATTATCAAAAATTTAAATGGACACGCCATGAATATCGAAAGAAAAGATCGGACAAGCTTATCTCTTCAATACTGTGCAAAATAAAAAGTCATGATGCCATACATCTTGACCAAAAATTGGCAGGAAGTGAGAAAAATTCTCACATATACCCCCTCTGGACTGATGCTCTTTTTACGCGATTGACCACCTAACACATTTCTGCCATATTCCTGGCTATAAGACGGGCCGTCGATAGCGCAGCGTTGGTGCGCTTTGTCGGCTCCGGCGCCCCCGGAAGGCCCCGTCTCCTGACTGTGAGCGGGCCTGATGCATTCAGAAGAATGTATGGTGGGGTTGCCCTCTGTCAGGGAGCGCAGTGCGCTCTCGTTACTGAGGACAAGACACCTTTGGGTCTGAACCTGTCTCTTACGCGCCGTCAGATGCGCCTGTTGACCGCTGCGGGCGGCTCCAGTCTTATGCTGACCGCGGCGTTCGGCTCCGCCTGGCTGGGCGGCAAGCTGACGCGCGATGCGCAAATCCGCGAACAGGCCGAAAGCCTGATGAGCCTGAACGATCATTCCTATGGCGCGGACCGTCTGCGTCATCTCGACGGCCAGAAGAGCGTGGCCGCCCTGCAGGACGATCTGGACCGCCGCGCCATTGCGCTGGTCATGCGTCACGAATCCTACACCTCGCCTGTGGCCACGATGCGGATGCGTCAGGACCGCCAGCGCACCAACCTGTTTGCCTCGCTTGTGAGCCCGGCGCGCACGCACAAGGCCGAGGCCGCGCAGGCCCCGGTACTGAAGGCCAGCCTTGATCTGGGCCTGATGCGGGCCACGCCGCGCACGGCACCGGCCTCGCCCTTCGATCTCAAGAACCGTTCGGCCTCCGACCTCGATTGCCTGACTCAGGCCGTCTATTATGAGGCGCGCGGCGAAACCGATTCCGGTCAGCGCGCCGTGGCTCAGGTGATCCTGAACCGGGTGCGCCACCCGGCATATCCCAAGACCATCTGCAATGTCGTCTATCAGGGCGCGGTCAAGCGCACGGGCTGTCAGTTCAGCTTCACCTGCAACGGCATCATGACCAACCGCGTCGAAAGCTGGGCCTGGAAGCGGGCGCGCACCGTCGCCGAAGATGCGCTGGACGGCTATGTGATGAAGTCGGTAGGCGCTTCGACCCATTTCCACGTTCTGGGCATCTCGCCGGACTGGGCGGACCGTATGCAGCGCACCGCCACCATCGGCAACCACGCCTTCTATCAGTTCTCCAGCCGCGGCGCTCAGATGCTGGCCGCTGCAGATCAAGTTCGCCCCTCGGCGGTGCCGACGCTCGAAAAGGCGAAGGAGAGTGATCTGACCGCCGCTTCGGCCTCGTCGGCCGCACCGGTGGAAACAAAGCCGTCCGAAACGCTCAGTCATCTGCGTGACAACGCCAAGGACACAGCCACAAAGTCGGTGGCCCTGTCGGCGCAGGTTAAGGGCGAGGACGCTCAGGCGCTCACTCAGGCGATAAAAACGACCGCCCCCAGCCGTCCCTGATCTGCCTTCGACCGCCCCTCTTAACGAAGAATTCTTTAAAAACAGCGCCTTGGCACGCCCGGGGCGCTCTTTTCATTAAGGTTACTTCTATTATATTGTATTACAAAAAAAATCCTCAGTGTTAGGGTTTCAACAACTATGTTCTGGCAACTTGCGTGACAATCCGGGGTCTTAGGCCGCGTGGTGAGTCGGATCACGCGCCGGGGCCCTTGAAAGAACCACTCTTCCGGACGGTCCTGCAGTACCGCACCGGGGAACAGACACCAGAAATTGTCAGGGGCCATAATGACGAAGTCGAAATCTGCCGGCGGCAAGCTGAGCATCTCCAACCTGTCCTTCACGCTGAAGTTCATGACTCCGGCCGCCGTCGCCACGGCGCTGATCGTCGCGCTTGCCTTCGGCGCCGTGACCGTGATGAACACGCAGGGTAAGGCTATCGAAGCCATCAATACCCAGAGCCTCCCCGCCGTTCAGGCCATGGGCGACATCAAGTCGGCCATCAAGGAAGCCAATGGTCAGCTCTTCCGCGCCATGACCGATCAGGCTTCGGGTGCCGGTACCAATGCCGATCAGAAGGTCGCGCTGGTTGTGCAGGATCTGGGGAAGATCGAAGCCAGCCTCAAGACCATGGCGGCGGCCACCACCGATGCCGAAAAGAAAAAAGACCTTGAGAACCTCGGCAAGGAAGTGAAGACCTATAAGGAGGCCGTCGAATTTGCCGGTTCCGTCATGACCGTCGACTTCCCGTCGGTGGCTCCGCTGATGTCGCAGTTCGACGACGGCTATGCCAAGATGTCGCAGATCTCGGACAAGATCATTGCCGGTCAGGTCGCCAAGGCCAAGGCTGATGCCGAAGCGGCCCGCGCGGCCCAGACGGCGGGCATCTCGCTCCTGACCATCTTCGCCGCCGTGATGGCCGTCCTGTCCTGCGGTATCGCCTTCTTCTTCTCGCGCGCCACGGTGACCGGGATCAACCGCATCGCCAAGACGACCGAAGAACTGGCACGTGGCAATCTGAACGTGGACATTCAATCGCTCGCCCGTGGCGACGAACTGAAATCGGTCGTCGATAGCCTTAACGTCTTCAAGGCCAATGCCGAAGAAAAGCTGCGTCTGGCCGAAATCGAAGCCGCGACGATGAAAACCCGCGAAGAGCGCGCCCGTCAGATGTCGGAACTGGCCGAACGCTTCCGTCACGAGGCTCAGGACATGCTGGACGCCCTGTCGGCAGCCGCTTCGGACCTCGATGCCAACGGCCGCACCCTTCTGACCATTGCGCAGGAAAACGAGCGCCGCTCGCAATCGGCGGTGTCCTCGATCCGCAACTCGGCTGACAATGTGCAAAACGTCGCCTCGGCAACCACCGAACTGTCGGCCTCAATCGGCGTCATCGGTGATCAGGCCGTCCGCTCGGTGGAAATCGCCGCCGAAGCCGTGTCGGAAGCCGACAAGACTAACGAGTCGATGGTCGAACTGAGCCGTGCGGCGGATCAGATCGGTGAAGTCGTCGATCTCATCAACGCCATCGCTCAGCAAACCAACCTCCTGGCGCTGAACGCCACCATCGAATCGGCGCGCGCCGGTGAAGCCGGTAAGGGCTTTGCGGTCGTGGCCTCGGAAGTGAAGTCGCTGGCCCAGCAAACCGCCAAGGCCACCGACGAAATCCGCGAACGTATCAAGGACATCCAGACGGCGGCCCAGAACGGCGTCTCGGCCATCCGCGGCATCGGTGCGACGATCAAGCACATGAACGAAATCGCTTCGTCCATTGCCGACTCGGTGCACCAGCAAGGCGACGCGACGAACGAAATCGCCCGCAATGTTAACGAAGCCTCGGACGGCACCACCACCGCCTCTTCGTCGGTATCGCAACTGTCGGCTTCGGCCGCCGATACGGAAAAGGCCTCGACTGAAATGCTGGGCGCTGCCCGTCAGCTGACGCAGCGGACGGAAGCCATGAGCGAGAATATCCGCCGCTTCCTGTCCGAACTGACCGCCGCCTAAAGCCGGCGAAACGTCCCAGACTAAGAAACCCCTCCGGAGGCCCCTCCGGAGGGGCTTTTTCATGCCCTCATGCCAACTGAAAACGTTTTGAGCCGTAAAAATTTGCCGCGACGCACAATAGATTCACCGGCAATTAAACACTCATAGGTATATTAAACTCGCGCTATCCAACGCATCCTGTATTCCTCCTCCCGATGGGCCGAATGCCCAGTGTTCATTCAGAAAGAGTATTAGTCGTGAAAGCCGTTATCTTCTCCGCTCTCGCCCTGACCGCCCTCGCCGCTCCGGCCTTTGCCGAGTGTGATGAAGCCCAGGAAGCCGCCGCCGGTAAGGCGATCGCGGCCGCCACCTCAGCCGCCGTGTCGAAGGCCGTGGCCATTGAAGGCAAGCAGATGGTGAGCCTGAATACCTGCGATGCCGCGGGCAAGACCGCGGTAGCCGAATTCAAATACAACTTCCTCGGTGCCGGCGGCCTGTACTGGGTCGAAGGGACGGCCAAGTACAACGGTTCGGCCGTTACCGAACTGAAGCTGAAGCGCCTGAGCCCGAACCTGGCCGCCGCCGAAGCCAAGGCCGGCATCAAGCTGGCGTCGAACTAAGCCTGCAAGCGCCGCCGGGCAGCTCGCAATCGGGTTCCCGGCGGCCTTTTTTGCGCATCGCGTTCATATTTTTTCGCCCCATTTGCGCTGTTAAGGTTTGCCCCTTATATTTCAAGTGATTGAAATAACGGAGTTAACCTCTGTAAAAATTTCTTAACTTCCTGTTTAACTTAAGATTATTCATTATCTTGTAGTGTGTAGCCATCCTGAAGAACCTCAAGGAGCTACAAAACATGATCAAGAAAAGCCTGATGATTGCCGCCGTCGCCGTTCTGGGTATGACGGGCGCCGCCCAAGCCACCGAGTGCGACGATTCGCAACAGGCCGAGGCGGGCTCCACCCTGGCTGGTCTTGCCAAGGCCGCCGTGTCGAAGGTCGTCCCGGTCACCGGTAAGCAGATGGTCAACGTCAATGCCTGCGACGTGCGCGCGGGTACCTACGCCATCGAATTCAAGTACAACTTCCTCGGCGCGGACGGCCTGTACTGGGTCGAAGGCACCGCACGCTTCGGCGCGGGCGGTTCCAATCCGTCAGTGAAGATCACCAAGGCATCGCCGAACATGGCCGCTGCGGAAGCCAAGGCGGGCGTTAAGCTGGCCGCCAACTAAGTCGTCTTCCGACGTCTGAAAAAAGCCCTCCGCGATCACTCGCGGAGGGCTTTTTGCGTTTACGGTTTGCGTCACGCTCTATTTGACCGATCGCTCTATTTACGCCCGAAGGGTCTGAAATCCTGCGGCCGGCTCTGTATCGGCCCGGATTTGGGCTTCTGGCCTAAAAATACCCCGCCGAACAGGGCGAACGAAGTCATAGCGTGTTGTTTCTTTTCATTGTCGTTCATCACAATGCGCCTCCTTTTTCATGACAAGATGAACAAGAAGACGCGTCGCAAACTCTCAGGGGACTCTCACCTCTCTCAGCCGTCGTCGCGTCGGATATCAATATTGCACGGAACGCAGAAATGCACAATAAACATTCCGTAACCGGAGTAAAAAATGGATTAAAAGCTTCTTATGTATCGGAATTAATTGCTTTATTTGTTTTTTGAAAGATAATTTTTCATACCAAATTCGTCCGAACACGCCCCATTCTGGCGATTCACGATAAAAAAACCTTATCCCCCTAGACTGCGATCAGGCCGGAAAAGACCGGCGGCCCTCAACGGGCGACCCGGAAGCGGTGGTTGGTGAAAACGTCATGCTGAAATCTGCCTTTATCCTGGGATGCGCCATCACCAGCGCGGTGGCGACGGGCCTGCTCGTGGTTCGGCATGAAGGCTTCACCTCGCGTGGGGACGAAACCGCCATCGTGGCCCAGACCTCTCAGAGCCAGAGCCTGTCCTCACCCAGCAGCATAGGCGGGGTTACCGCCATACCCAAAGCGGCGGACGGCCACTACTGGGCCGAAGCGCGGGTTAATACGACGACGGTCAAGTTTCTGGTCGATACCGGGGCCTCGGTCGTCGCTCTTACGCCGCAGGACGCCCGCCGTCTGGGGATCAACCTGAACACCCTCACCTACGATCAGGACGTCACCACGGCCAGCGGCAAGACGCAGGCCGCGCGTGTCGTCATCGACCATATGCAGATCGGCCAGAGCCAGATGGACAATGTCGAAGCCCTGGTTATTCCCGACGGCCTGTCCAGCTCGCTTCTGGGCATGAGCTATCTGGGACGTCTCAGCCGCTTCGAAGCCACCCAGGGCAGCCTTATCCTGCGTCCGTAAGACTGGCCGCATAGGCTTCGCGCCGCGCCTGTGACGCAGCCATGGCATCGCGTACGGCGTCGATGGCCTGATCCAACACCTCTATACCCGCTCCGGGTCGAATGGACTCCACGGTCAGGATGCGCCGGAAGGCCCGCGCCCCCGGGAGACCGTGCATCAGACCCAGCATATGGCGCGTGATGGCCGGCAAATGCACCCCGGTGGCTAGTTGTGCTTCCATATAGGGGCGATAGGCCTCCAGCGCCTCGAACGGCCCCACATCGCCCTCTGCGCCAAAGATGCGCCGGTCCACCTGCCCCAGCAGGGCCGGTTCATGATAGGCCGCACGGCCCAGCATGACGCCATCGACGTGTTTCAGATGCGTCTCAGCCGCCTCCAGCGTGCTGATGCCGCCATTGATCGAGATCGTCAAATCCGGATAGGCGCGCTTTAGGGCATAGACCAGCTCATAGTTCAGCGGCGGGATGTCGCGGTTTTCCTTGGGCGACAGGCCCTTGAGCCACGCCTTGCGCGCATGGACGATAAAGGTCCGCACTCCCGCCTGGCGGCAGGCTTCGACCAGCGCAAACAGGGCCGTCTCTTCGTCCTGATCGTCCACCCCGATGCGGCATTTAACGGTCACGGGCAGCCGGGTCGCCTCACCCATGGCCTGCATACAATCAGCGACAAGCTGCGGCTCACGCATCAGACAAGCCCCGAACGACCCCGACTGCACGCGATCGGACGGACAACCGCAGTTGAGATTGACCTCGTCATAGCCCCAGTCTTCGGCGATCTTCGCGCAGGCCGCCAGTTCATCCGGCTCAGACCCGCCCAGTTGCAGCGCCACCGGGTGCTCGACTTCGGAAAAACCCAACAGCTTCTGACGGTCGCCATTAATGACCGCCCGCGAGGTTACCATCTCCGTATAGAGCAGCGCGCCCTTCGTCAGGGTCCGGTGAAAAGCCCGGCAATGCCGGTCCGTCCAGTCCATCATTGGGGCAACGGAAAATTTAAACGCTTGATTTTTGGTCATCCAACTCACTCAGGGCCTCTCGGCGAACGCCTCGGCATCCGCAATCCCTATTTCCCCCCATGGTAACGCCAGTGCGCACAGACTGCACATGTTTTATTGGGAGTGAGGAGTCCGAAGGCGCGTAACCGGTGTGCTGTCGCGCGCGCGGCTCAGATCTGAGTGGCCGACTCGCGCACGATGAGGCGGTGCGGCACCACTTCGAAGCCGAATTCCTGACTTTCCACGCCGTTCAAGACCTCGATCAGCTTTTCGACGGCCCGCGCCCCGATCTGGCGGATCGGCTGATGGATGGTCGTCAGGGGCGGCCACACCACTTCAGAGACGGGCGTATCGTCAAACCCAACCACGGACAGGTCAGCGGGCAAGCTCAGGCCCATACGATGCGCCGCAAACAGCGCGCCCGTAGCCATGTCGTCATTGGCGCAGATCAGCGCGGTCGGGCGTTGCGGCCCCTTCAGCAAGTCAACCGACTGATCGGCACCTGAGCGGAAGGTAAAGTTGCCGCGAGCCGTCGGCATGGCGTCCGGCGAGAGGCCGGCTTCGCCCAAAGCGCGCCTGTATCCGGCATAACGGCTTTCAGCCGAGGTGTGGCTTTCCAGACCCTGCAGGAAGGCAAACCGCCGATGACCGAGCCCCAGCAGATAACGGGTGATTTCATACCCGGCCACTTCATCGTCCATGCCGACGCCGGCCATTTGACGGCGCAATCCATCGCCCGGCGAAACCGCGACATGCGCAATATTTTGCCGCAGCAGGGCCTGATGCAGGTCCGCGTCATCGGAAAAGGGCGGGGTCAGTATGACCCCGTCGCAACGGCGCGAGGCGATGAAATCGATGATTTTCTGCACCCGGTCGAGGCTGTGCTGATTCACGCCGTGCATCAGAAGCTGAAAACCCGCCGGCGCGCAGGCCCGCAGCGCGCCCAGCTCCAGACCCGAATAGTAGTAGGAGTTTGGCTCCGAATCGAGATCCGAGGCATGGATCAGCGCCAGGAGCTGCGAACGCCCCCCCGCCAGAAAGCGCGCCTGCGCATTGACCTTATACTGAAGCTTTTCGACCGCTTCCAGTACGCGCATACGGACTTCCGGGCGCACATTCGGCCCGTTATTGAGTACCCGTGAAACCGTGGTGCGGCCCACACCTGACAAGGCCGCGACATCATCGATCGTCGGTTTCGCCTTTTTCACCCGCACCTCTGCAAAGACGCCCCCCTCAACGGGCGGTAATGGGCCTCTTTACATCAGAAATTTTCGAAACACGCAATTGCCCGGATACGGTATAAATTTTTCTCTAGCGGTATGGAGCTGACGGCACACTTAGAGCCGTGACCGCCTTATATAAGGCTCCCGCGTCAGTGCTGGAACTTTATACGCAATTAAAGCCCGGCTATTTAATCGGCCTGCGGCGCAAGCCAGCCCGCCTGACGCAAATGCACCACGGCCGAGCGGGCAACCGGAGCGGTTAGGCCGTTGCTCAGGTGCAGTCGCATGGCGCGCGGCGTACCCTCAATAGCCCTGACCGCGTGGCGCGCCACCCACCAGGACCGATGCGTCCGCAGCCCTTCGATCTCAAGCTTGGCGATCGCCTGATGCAGCGGCATCAGCATCAGCTGTGCGCCCGTGGGCGTATGGACGCGCACATAGTGGTCTTCCATCTGAAGCGCCAGCACATCCTTCGGCAGGGCGGCGGGCGGTTGCGAGCCTGCGGGGATGGGTCGTGAGGCTTTGCTGCGCTGAAGTGCCCACACCACGGCAACCATCAGCCCGCCGATCAGCAGGGTCTGGCCGTACCACAGGACCGGCGACAGGTCGAAGCGGTGCAGCTCCGGCCACAGCCAGAAGGCCGCCGTGCGGGTCAGAAAGGCCTGAAACAAACTGACAAGCCCAAAAGCGACGGCCAGCAGACTGAGGCTTTTCGTTCCGCCGCCGGGGACGAGGCGCCTGACCGCCCACAGGGTGCCCCCGAACAGCGCCGCGCCCACCAGCATCGACACCACCCAATAGGCTATGCGCTTGTCGAGGCCGGTATTCAGATAGCTGCCGAACGGCCCTAGCACCCCCAGTACCAGTCCGGCGACAGTGGCCACGGCGGCCCACTGTGCGACGGGGTTACGGCTCAGGCGCATCAGGCGGGTGGAAAGCGAAGGCAGCATCAGGGCTCAGAGGATAGCGGTTTATGACACTATAGCGGCCTGTAGCACCCACCGCCAGAGTGCCCAGTCGCCGGACCACGTATCCGTTTGCCCATTGGCGAATGACGGCTTTACGCGCTGTGCAAGGCGGTTACAGCCGACGGGTCAAACGGAGGTTTCTCATGCGCTGTCGCCTTTTATTCGCTCTCTTTATTTTGCTCGCCGCCCTTGGGGCGGTTGCCCACGCGGACACTGCACAGGTAGGGTTCCGCAAGACCGCCACGGCTGAGGGCGTCGAGGTAGGCATATGGTTTCCCGCCAGCGGCACGCCTGTCCGGCAAAGGCTGGGGCTGTACAGCCACCAAGTCGTGCCCAATGCCGCGCCCCTGCCCGGCGCGCATCCGCTGATCGTCATATCGCACGGCACCGGAGGCAGCTTTTCTGGTCATGTCGACACGGCGGTGGCCCTGGCGAAAGCGGGCTTCGTCGTAGCGGCCCTCACCCACCCGGGCGACAACTGGCAGGACAATAGCCGCGCCACCCGGATCGAGGACCGCCCGAAGGCGCTCAGCCAGCTCATCACCTATATACTGAACGAGGCACCGGAGCGCGGCGTCATCGACCCGCAGCGCATCGGGGCCTTCGGCTTCTCAGCGGGCGGGTTCACGGTTCTGGCCGCTGCCGGCGGGCGTCCGGACTTTGCGCGCCTGATCCCGCATTGTCAGGCGCATCCGGCCTATTTCGATTGTCAGATGATCGCAAGCCATCCGCGCCCGACCACCGCCGTTCCCGCGCCTGCGATGCCCGCCGATACGCGCATCAAGGCGCTGGTCGTGGTGGCCCCGGCCCTCGGTTTCACCTTTGCCGAGGGCCTGAAAGACCTGCGCCTGCCCGTGCAATTGTGGCGCGCTGATGCCGATGAGATTCTGCCCGCGCCCGACTATGCCGACGCGGTGCGTCAGGCCCTGCCGCAACCGCCTGAGTTTCACGCGGTGCTCAGTGCCGGGCACTTCGATTTCCTCGCCCCGTGCGTGGACGTCAATCTGGCCCCGCACATCTGCAAGAGCCGGGCGGGCTTTGATCGCGCGGCCTTCCACGACGCCTTTAATGCCGAGGTGGTGCGCTTCTTCAGCCAATCTCTGCGATAAAGTCGCGCTCGCGATAATCGAACCTCGCGAAATCGGCGGGCAAGCCTTCGCCCGACGTATCCTGACAGGCCATGCCGACAAAGGCGCCGGTAAAGTTAGGCGCCCCCGGCACCGTGGCCTCGTCCGACAGGACACTGGCGTCGAAATGCCCGTCGATCCACGTCCAGTCAGCGTCCGCCGCCAGCCGAAAGGCAAAGCGCAGGCGCTCATAATCGACCTCGGCGCGCAGATGGATCGGACCATCGGCGACGGGATAGAGGGCGCTGAAAGCGTCACTCGTGGTGGAGTCCGGCAGGGCCGACATGACCCGCACGTGCCGCCCGACTTGTTCATCTTGGGTGACGTGCAGATAGTGATACTTGCTGCCATTATAGTAGCAGACCAGCCCCGCCGCCTGCTGATAATGGCGCGGCTGATAGTCGAGCACGGTTTCCACCGAATAGCAGAAGCCTTGCTGACGGCGCGCCACCAGCGCCTGCTCAAACAGGCTACCCAGGGTTTCGCGTCCATAGAGCCGCAGATGGCCCGGGCGGTCACTGAGGCTGAACAGCTTTTCGGGATAGGGTGAGCGCAGCCACTGGAAGTCTATGGGCAGATCCGGGCCATTGAAATCGACAGGGGTAGGCTCAAAGACCTCACCGACCGGCTCCGGGCTTTCGGCGATCAGCAGGGGCAGGCCCTGCCCGTCCAGCGTGCGCAGCCAGCCGGCTTCGTCCCAGCGCATCGGCTGGATGGCCGTTTCGCGCCCCAGCACACAACGCCCGCGATTGGGCAGGGGCCGCCCGCACAGATAGACCAGCAGCGGCGTGCCGTCGCGCGCTTCGACCAGATCACCATGACCGGCGCGCTGAAGCGGGCTGTCCGGGCGCAGGCGGCTGGAGAGAATATGCGTTTCGGGGTGCAACTCATAGGGCCCGGCGAGGGTCCGCGACCGGGCCATAGTCACCGCGTGGTTCCAGCCCGTACCGCCCTCCGCCGTGATCAGATAGTACCAGCCGTCGCGCTTATAAAGGTGCGGCCCTTCGGCCATGCCGAGCGACGTGCTCTCGAAAATCACCTGACGCTCACCGATCAGGCGCTGCGCAGCGGGGTCGTATTCCTGCAGGACGATACCGGCGAACCGCACGTGGCCCGGCCGATGATCCCACAGCATATTGATCAGATATTTGCGCCCATCATCGTCGTGGAACAGCGACGGATCGAAGCCGCTGCTGTTGAGATAGATGGGGTCGGACCATTCGCCGTCGATCGTGGGACAGGTGACCAGATAGTTGTGGAAGTCGCGCAAGGACGCACCGCTTGCCCCGCCGACTGTGGTGCGGCCATAGCGCTTCACATCGGTATAGATGAGGTAGAACAGGCCGTTATCGTAGGTCAGACACGGGGCCCAGACACCGCAACTATCGGGCGCGCCACGCATGTCGAGCTGCGCCGGGCGGCGCAAAGGCCGGGTGATCAGCCGCCAGTGAATCAGGTCACGCGAATGGTGGATCTGCACGCCCGGATACCATTCAAAGGTCGAGGTGGCGATGTAGTAGTCGTCGCCCACGCGCACGATGGACGGGTCCGGATTGAAGCCCGGCAGGATGGGATTACGGATCACGTTGCAGGCTCCGGCGTACTTTTCGGGGCGCGGACCAGCGTCCACAGCACCACCGCGGCGATCAGGTCGAGCAGACCCAGTATCACAAAGAAGGGCTCATAGCCGATCGTGCTGACCAGCGCGCCGATGGCGAGGGAGAACAGCAAGACCCCAAGATTGGCGAAGGTCCCGGCCATGCCGGTCACCGTGCCCACCTCGTTCTTGCGGAACAGGTCCGAGGACAGGGTGATCACCGTCACCGACAGGGTCTGGTGCGCGAAAGCCCCCAGACACAGCAAGCCGATGGCGACGAAGGGACTTTTGACCCAGCCGACAAACATGATGCCGGTCATAAGCACCGCGCCCAACGTGAACACCCATCGGCGCGCGTCGATCAGGCTGATGCCGCGCTTTTGCAGCCACAGCACCACCGCCGGGCCGAACAGGCAGCCGATATCGGCAAAGACAAACGGCAACCAGGCAAACAGGGCAATCTCTTTCAGATCAAAGCCGCGCGCCGTCGAAAGATAGAGCGGCATCCAGAAGGTCAGCGTCCCCCAGGTCGGGTCGGCCAGAAAGCGCGGCAGGGCAATGCCCCAGAAGTTGCGCTGCCCCAGAATTTTCAGTGGTGACGGGCGCGCCGCCGTGGCCTCCAGATGGCGCTCCTGACCGTCGCGGATATAGGTGCGCTCGCCGTCCGAAATGGCCTTATGCCTGTCCGGCGACTGATAGAAGAGGAGCCACAGGACGACCCAGACCAGAGCGATGACGCCGGTAATCACAAAGGCGGCGCGCCAGTCATAATAGAGGATGGCCCACACCACTAGAGGCGGGGCCAGCATCGAGCCGAACGACGCCCCTATATTATAGATACCGCCCGCCAGACCGCGTTCCTTCGCCGGGAACCATTCGGCGACGACCTTCAGGCCGCCCGGGTGCGCCACCCCTTCGGCAAAGCCTAAAAGCCCGCGCAGCATGGCCAGTCCCTGCCAAGTACCGGCGAGGCTGTGGGCGATGGTGATAATCCCCCACGCCGTGGCAAACAGGGCAAAGCCGATGCGCAAGCGGATCAGGTCGAGTATGTAGCCCGCAACCGGCTGCATCATGATGCCCAGTTGAAAGGCACTGGTGATGTAACTGTATTGCTGCGGCGTCAGGCTCAGTTCCTGCGTCAGGGTAGGGGCGGCGACGCTCAGCGTGCTGCGCGTCAGGTAATTGATAATGGTGCCCAGCATCACCAAAGCGATGATCCACCAGCGCAGATGCCCGACCCGTTTGAGCATCACCTACTTCGCCTCATAGGCATAAGGGCCGATCAGGGTGCCGACAAAGCCACCCGCCTTGCGCGTAGACAGGAAGGTGATATCGACGTCGCGGCTAAGGGTGCGGGTCTGACCATCCGCCGTATAGTCCGCCGCCAGACGCCCGCCGTCAAAGCGCAGAGTGAGGGTGACATCGCGCGCCGTCAGCGGAGCCGCAGCGATCAGCTTGTCTGCAGCGGTGTTTTCACGGGCATAAAGAGCGATCTGCGGCTTGCCGTCTATGCGCGTCAGGCCGAAGAACAGCCAGGCGTCATCGTTTTGCAGCGCCGCCAGTCCGGCACGGTCGCCGTCTTTTTCCGGGCTATAGCGGAGGGTGGTGGAGACGGTGGCCACGTGGTGCTGCTGACGGTGGGCGATGAAGGCCGGCGTCCCTTTCAGGTCGCCGAGCGCCGCCCCAGAATTGAGCACCAATGCCCCCTTGTCCAGTCGATAGACGGGCGTGCGCGGCGTGCGCACCCCGATCCAGGACAGGGGCAGGCTCTTGCCGTCAAACTCTTCGCTAAAGCCGAAATCGCCATTGACCGGCTGAGCCGGGGCGGGCTGCGTCGGCAGGTTGGGCTTTTTCCCCGTAAAGGGAATGGCCTTGCCGTCTTCCAGAATGACCGGCCAGCCGTCCTTCCACGTCACGGGCAAGAGGAAGGTTTCGCGCCCGATATTGTACAGGTCCGGACCATAGGGCCGCGTGGCGAGGAAGGTCGCCCACCATTCGCCCGTCTGGGTCTGCACCAGCTTGGCATGACCGGCGGAGGTCACGGGGTTTTTGCGCGCCGGGTCCAGCGTGCGCTGGCTGAGGATCGGGTTTTTGTCGTAGGGGACAAACGGTCCGCGCACGCTTTTGGCGCGCAGTACCACCTGCGAATGCTGATCGCCCGTACCGCCTTCGGCCGCCGTCAGGTAGTAGAAACCGTCCTTGCGCAGAATATGCGGCCCTTCGATCCAGATGGGCTTTTTGGAAATATCGACGCCGCCATTTACGATCTGCGTGCGCTCACCGACCAGTTTCAGCGCCTTATAGTCGAATTCCTGCACCCAGATGGCGCGGTGGCCGTCATAGCGCGGCGTCTCGTTCGGCGCGCCGTTGTTGACGATATAGGCCTTACCGTCCTCATCCCAGAAGATCGAGGGGTCGATGCCTTCGAAATCGAACCACACCGGGTCCGACCACGGACCCGCCGGGTCTTTGGCCGTGATAACGAAATTGCCTTTGCAATCCACGCAGGTGTTGACGATGTAGAACAGGCCGTCGTGATAGGAAATATCCGGCGCGAAGACCCCGCGCGACACCTTCAGCCCGTCGAAATTGAGTTGTTCCGGGCGGCTGATGGCATTGGCGATCTGCGTCCAGTGGATCAGGTCTTTGGAATGGAAGATGGGCAGACCCGGAAAGTGCGTGAAGGACGAATTGACGAGGTAGTAGTCGTCGCCGACGCGCGTCACCGACGGGTCGGGATAATAGCCCGACAGGATGGGGTTGAGATATTCCCCCGGCCCCGCCTTCGCCTGCTCCTGAGAGCGGCCCTCATAGGTGAATCTCTCAAAGCGCGCCGGCTCTGCCAGAGCCGGTAAGGACAGGCCCACAGACAGGGCGGCGGAGAGGGCAGCCAGATATCGCATGTCGGTCTCCTATCTTTTCGGGGCGGCCTTAAGCGCAGCGGCAATGGCGTCGCGCAGGGGCTTGGGGCGGTACTGGGCGTCATAGGGGGTCGGGCGCTGCGGCGTCTTGTCGGTGCGCGGCGTCCAGCCCTGAAGCCAGCTATGGTTATCGCTCATGCCCCAGCACAGGAACTGATCCAGTTGCTTGTAAGAGAACATCAGGTCAAGATAGTCCTTCGCCGCTGCGGCCACCCCGGCGTCACGCGCCGCCGTGTCGGTCGGCAGGTCCTTGTCATTGACGTCGAATTCGGTGATCAGTAGCTTGTAATTCATGCCCACCGCCCCGTCGATAAAGGCGCGCCACTGTTCGTGCTGCGCCTCCTTGATGTGGCCATCATTGCCGATATGGCTCTGGATGCCGAAGCCATCGACCGGGACATTCTTCGCCCGCAGGGTTTCCAGCAGCTTGAGCACACCCTTGCGGTGCGTCTCGTTGCCACGCTCCCAAGACATATAGTCGTTATAGACCAGTTGCGCCTTCGGGGCATATTCGCGAGCCGCCTCAAAGGCGATGCGGATACAGTCAAAACCCAGCGCCTTGGTGAAGGGCGTGTCGCGGATTTCGCCGGTCTTGGGGTCGATGGTTTCGTTGACCACATCCCACGAAATGATTTGATCACCATAGTGGGTGCACACCCGCTTGATATAGTCGCGCAGATAGCGTTCGGCCTCGCGCGCCGGGTTTGACCCAAAGTCGATATCGAGCAGCCACTTCGGCATGAACTCGACCTTGTTCCACAAAAGGGTGTGGCCCCGCATCTTCATACCGTTGTCGCGCGCAAAGCTGGCGATGGCGTCGCCCGGTGCGAAGTTGAAGCGGTCCGGCTGAGACGAGATGACATAGACCTTCAGCTCGTTCTCCGGCACGATCAGGCCGCACTCCGCCTTGAGGATATCGAGATACGGGGCCTCACTGATGCGGGCGCTCAGGGCCGAACCGAACAGGATTCCCTTTTCGGCGGCCAGAGCCCGCAGCGACGGGCCGGTGGCGGCAAAGGCGGTAGGGGAGACTATCGCCGGAAGGGCGGCAGCGCTCAGGCCCGCCAGCACGTGGCGGCGTGTCGGAAGTGGATTAGGCATTTGTGTCCCTGCACGAAGCTTGTTTTTATGTTAACGCTAACAAATCACGGTTCCGTCGCGCCTGTCAATCGGCATGACGCTTCACATTTCGCTGACGCCGCACCCAAAACCCCCGCGATCCTTGTCCAGCAAAGCGCGATTGACCGGATAACTCAGACTATTATAGTGCGCCAAAACACAGATAACAGGAAACGCTCATGCCCGCCCGCCCCTTGTCTGCCCGCCGGGTGCCTACCGCGCTGATGGCCGGCCTCGCCCTTCTCGCCCTGCCCGCCCTGGCACAAACCCCACCCGCCCAGACCCTGCCAAAGACTACGGCGGCCACCACATGGACGCCGGACAACGGCAATGGCACTTTTACCAACCCGTTGTTTAACGACGAATTTTCCGATCCTGATATTATCCGCGTCGGCGACGACTACTATATGACCGGCACCACCATGCACACCATGCCGGCCCTGCCGGTGCTTCATTCGAAGGATCTGGTGAACTGGCGGCTGCTCGGCTACGCACTGGACCGTCTGCAGATGGGGCCGGAATACCGCCTCGAAGGCGGCAGGGACGCCTACGGTGCCGGCATCTGGGCTCCCGCCCTGCGCTATCACAACGGCACCTTCTACATCTTCTCCAATATCAACGGTTACGGGATACAGGTGTTCACGGCGACCAATCCCGCCGGGCCGTGGATGCATAAGTCGCTCGACAGCAAGATTCACGACCTGTCGGTGCTGTTCGACGACGATGGCAAGATCTACGCCGTCTACAGCTATGACGAAGTGCGACTGGTCGAGTTGAAACCCGATCTGAGCGGCGTGGTCGAAGGCAGCGAACGGGTCATCATCCCGGCGGGCAACGCCATGGGCGAAGGCCACCATTTCTACAAGATCAAAGGCAAATACTACATCATCAGTGCCAACTATGCGCCGGTCGGACGTATGCAGGCGGCGCGCTCAGACAGCCCGTTCGGCCCCTATGAAACGGTGACGATCAGCGCACGGGAGACCATGGGCACACAGTTCGGCTGGCGCACCCAGGGCGTCGGGCGCAACCTGCCCGCCCCCGGCGACAAAATCAGCGTTTCGCCGCCCCCGCCGGGCGGCAATGCCTTCGGCGCCGATCCCCTGCATCAGGGCGGGCTGGTCGAACTGCCCAATGGCGACTGGTGGGGCTTTTCAATGATGGATGTGAAGTCGATGGGGCGCACCACCTTCCTGTCGCCCGTCACCTGGCAGGACGGCTGGCCCTATTTCGGCCTGCCCGGCAATCTGGGGCGCAGCCCGCGCACCTGGCTGAAACCCGCCACAGGGGCCACAGTCGCCCCGACGCCGACCTATCAGCGAAATGACGACTTCTCTGGCCCGAAGCCGCAAGCGATCTGGCAGTGGAACCACGTGCCGGACGACCGCAAATGGTCGTTGTCAGAGCGGCGCGGCTATCTGCGTCTGCACAGCCTACCCGCCCCCCACTTCCTGCTGGCCCGCAACAGCTTGACCCAGCGCGTGATCGGGCCGGAATCGACGGCAACGACGACGCTGGATGCCAAAGGGCTGAAGGACGGCGATTTGGCCGGTCTGGGCCTGCTCAACATCCCCTACTACTGGCTGGGTGTAGTGCGTGACGGTCAGGCCTATCGCCTGCGCTTCTATGATCAGTTGACCAACAAAACCATTGAGGCGCCCCTGCCGGGACCGCGCGTGCAGTTGCGCGTCAGCGGCAATTACGACACGGAGCTGTCGCAGTTCAGCTATTCCACCGACGGCAAGACCTTCACCCCGATCGGCGGCGACGTGCGCACCGCCTATCAGTTGCGCACCTTTCAGGGTGTGCGCTACGCCCTGTTCGCCTTCAACGAAAAGGGGATGACGGGCGGGCAGGCGGATTTCGACGATTTCCGCGTCGATGAGCCTCTGGCCGACCGCTCGCAGAACATTCCGGCGGGCAAGGTCGTGACCATCCGCAACTTCGCCAATGATCAGCCGATGTGGGCCAATCCGCACGGTATGCTGCATTTTGCGGCCAACGGCTCGAAAGAGGCCGCCGGACCCGGCGTCCGCTTCCGCGTCCACGATCGCGGGCAGGGGCGCGTGGCGCTGGAGGCCATGGATGGCAGCGGCTTCCTGACCGTTGTCGGGCTTGGCCTGTCGTCGGACGTGCGGCTGATGAAAACGGAAACGCCAGACAGCCTGTTCCAGTGGCAGGACATGCTGCGCAAACAGTTCATGCTGATGTCGCTGCGCACGCACCGCTATCTCGGCCTTGACGTGCGTACCGGTGAGCCCTACGCCGCCGACTGGCCCGGTGCCGATCCCGACCGCAAGGACGGCACGGTGCTGGTGTGGGAAGAGGTAAAGTAACACGAAATCCTTTTGGAGATCAGGCCACATGTCCCTTGCCGGTATTGTTCTTTGCGGGGGGAAATCGCGGCGCATGGGCGTGGACAAGGCGGGCCTGATCTTCGACGGCCGGACGTGGCTGGAGATCGCCGCCCACACCCTCACGGCAGCGGGGGCAGACCGCATCCTCTACAGCGGGCGGCCCGACCTGCCCGGCGGACTGGCCGACCCGACACCCGGCAGCGGTCCGGCGGGCGGGGTGGTGGCCGCCCTGCGACAGGCCCGCCTGTATTCCAATCAGGTCCTGTGTGTGCCCGTCGATATGCCGCAACTGTCACCCGACGCCCTGCGCCGACTGGCGGCACAGCCCGGCATCGGGGCCTGTTTCGAAGGTGAGCCTCTGCCCTTCGCCCTCAGACTGACGCCCGCTATCCTCGCGATAGCCGAGGCCTGCCTTTCTGCGCGAGGCGCGCCGTCGATACGCGCCCTTCTGCATCAGGTGGGCTGCGTCGAAATTCCGACCCCGGCGGGACTGAAGTTGCGCAACCTCAACACACCCCAGGACCTCGCGTCGCTCAAACCCGACGGCTGAGCATAATCCCTATCGCGCCTTTACGGGTGTTACCGGCAGTAGAAGGGCCTGCCTTCGACCGGACCTCCGCTGGATGGACTTAAGCCCCCTTGTTTCCCCCGCCCTCATCAGCGCGCTGATTCTAGCCGGGGCCCTCGTGCTGTTCGTCACCGAACGGGTGCGCCACGACCTGATCGCCGTGCTGGCCTTGTTGACCGGACTGATCACCGGGGTCGTCAAGCCCGATGACGCCTTAAGCGGCTTCGGCGACCCCGCCGTGGTGGCGGTGGCCGCCGTCCTGATCGTAGGTCGCACGCTGGAACTCAGCGGCGTGGCGGCCAGGCTGGCGCGCTACATCATGTTCGGTAAGGCGACCTACAGCCTGCAAATGGCCATGCTGATGGCCGTAGGTGCGCTATTGTCGGCCTTCATGAACAATATCGCGGCGCTGGTCATCGTCATGCCGCTGGGGGCCGAAATCGCGCGTCAAAACAAGAAGGCGGTCGGCACCATCCTGATGCCGCTTGCCTTTGCCACCATTATGGGCGGCATGATCACCCTGATCGGTACCCCGGCCAATATGATCCTGTCGTCGGTGCGCGAAGAGCGGCTGGGGCAGGGATTCGGCTTCTTTGCCATGGCACCAGTCGGCATCGCCGTGGCCGTGGTCGGCATCGTCTATCTGGCCGTCATCGGGTGGCGGCTGCTGCCGCCGCGCCGCGGCACGATGGAGGGCCACGCCGCCCCGTGGAAGGTGTTTGAACTGACCCTCACCCACGCCGTCGAACTTAGCCGCCACGCCCTATCGAAGCAGCTGCACACCAGCCGCACGCGCCTCCTGCGCCTTATCCGCCGCGACAAGATCCTGGACTGGCCGCAGGAAGGGCGTCTCAAGCGCGGCGACAAGATACTCCTTTTGTCGCGCTACATGCCGGGCGACGTGGCCGACAGTCTGGAGGTCAAAACCGCCGCGCCCCTGCCGGCCGAGCATGAGGTGACGGCGCACATGGTCGTGGCGCACGGCTCCCCTATCATCGGCGAACGTTACGATGCGATAACCCACCGCAGCGGCGGTGCGCTGAATGTCACGGCCGGCGGCCCACGCGCCGCCCGCCTGAAACAGCCGCTGGGGGGGATTATTCTGCAAGGCGGCGATCAGTTGTTTATCCGTGGGCAGGCCGCCGATATTGCACGCTTCGGTACGCAGCAACGCCTGCTGGAAATCGACCGCGCCGACACCGCACCCGTCAATATCCGCGCGGCGATCCAGACGGTCGGCATCTTCGTGCTGGCCATCGTCGTGACCGTGCTGTTCGACGTGTCCCCCGCCCTGACCTTTCTGGCGGCGGCCGCGGCGATGGCGGCCCTGCGCCTGATCCCTGCCCCGGAAATCTATAAGTCCATCGACTGGAGCGTCATCGTCCTTTTGGCGGCCATGATCCCGGTGGGACAGAGCTTTGAAAGCTCAGGCGCGGCGAAAATGGTCGCCGATGCACTGGCGGGCGGGCTTCAGGGCTCGCCGCTGATCGTCTGCATCGCGGCGGTCTCCGGCCTCACCCTGTTTCTGACCATCCTGCTCAATAATGTGGCTACGGCCCTGATCATGGGTCCGCTGGCCATTCAACTGGCGCAGATCCTCGACGTGCCGCCCGACGCTCTGCTGCTGGCGGTGCTGGTCGGCACCTCCTCGGACTTCCTGACGCCCATCGGCCATCAGAACAACCTGCTGGTCATGGCACCGGGCGGCTATCGCTTCACCGACTATGCACGGGCGGGCGCGCTGCTGGCGGTGCTGGTCGTGGCCACCACCGCCGTCATGCTGAACGTGCGCTTCGGTTAACCCAAAAGCTCCCTGCGCACGATAGCCGCCCCGGCGCCCAGCGCCCGCAGCTTGGCCATAGCGACCTCCCGCGACAAAGGGGCCATGCCGCAATTGGTACAGGGATAAAGCTTGTCGGCATCGACAAATTGCAGGGCCTTGCGCAGCGTCCCGGCCACCTCTTCAGGCGTCTCAATAACAGAGCTCGCTACGTCAATCGCTCCCACCATCACCTTCTTGCCGCGAATCAACTCGATCAGGTCCATTGGCACACGCGAATTGTGACATTCCAGCGAGATGATATCGAGGCTGGAGGTTTGCAGTTTTGGGAAGGCCTCTTCATACTGCCGCCACTGCGAGCCCAGCGTCTTTTTCCACTCGGTATTGGCTCTGATGCCATAGCCGTAGCAGATGTGCACCGCCGTCTCGCACCTTAAGCCCTCGGCGGCCTTTTCGAGCACCGCCACGCCCCAGTCATTGACCTCATCAAAGAAGACATTGAAGGCGGGTTCATCGAACTGGATGATATCAACGCCGGCGGCCTCCAGCTCTCTGGCCTCCTGATTGAGTATCTCAGCGAACGCCCATGCCAGTTTTTCGCGGCTCTTATAGTGGGTATCAAACAGGGTATCGACCATGGTCATCGGCCCCGGCAGCGCCCACTTGATCGGTTGCTTCGTCTGCTGGCGCAGGAACCGGGCGTCTTCGACAAAGACCGGGTGTGGGCGAGAGACCGCTCCCACCACTGTCGGCACACTGGCGTCATAGCGGTCGCGAATCCGGACCGTTTCGCGTTTTTCAAAATCGACCCCGTCGAGGTGCTCGATAAAGGTGGTGACGAAATGTTGGCGGGTCTGCTCGCCATCGCTGACGATCTCGATACCGGCCTGAAGCTGATCGTCCAGCGCCAGGCGTAGGGCATCGCGCTTGCCCTCTATCAGGGCGTCGCCTTGCAGTTTCCACGGCGACCACAGGGTCTGCGGCTGCGCCAGCCACGACGGTTTCGGCAGGCTGCCGGCAGTAGAGGGGGGAAGAAGGAGCGTCATCGGAATTACCTCTCAGGCGTAGCGGGCGGACCACTGCTCAAGCAGGGTGCGGTAGGGGGTGATGAAATGGGCCTCGGCAAAGCGTCCCTGTTCGACCGCCAGACGGCTGCGTTCTTCGCGGTCATAGACGACCTGAGTCAGGGAGTAGTCCCGGTGCTTCAGACTGGGTCGATAGACGGCACCGGCCACGGAATTGGCATTGTAGATTTCGGGCCGATATATCTTCTGAAAGGTGTCCATCGTGCTGATGGTGCTGATCAGCTCCAGAGGGCTGTAGTCCGAAAGCAGGTCACCAGTGAAATAGAAGGCCAGCGGGGCCACGCTGTTCGGCGGCAGGAAATAGCGGACCCGCAACCCCATTCTGGCGAAATACTGATCGGTCAGGGAATAGTCATCCTGCCGGTATTCAACACCCAGCACCGGGTGATGATTGTCCGTCCGTCGATAGGTGCGGGTATGGGACACGCTCAGACAGATGACAGGTGGTTTGTGAAAATGCGCCTTATAGGCCGGTGAATTGAGGAAGCTCTTAAAGAGCTTACCGTGCAGGACGCCATAGTCCGCCGGCGTGCTGAAGGTCGGCTGATCCTGGTTGTGCGCCAGCAGTAAAACGCTAAAGTCGTAATCGCGCACATAGGAGGACAGGTTATTGCCCACAATGCCCTCTGTGCGGGTGCCGGTTGTGCGGTCCAAGATATGGGTTCTCAGGATTTCCAGTAAGGGAAAGGCCTCCCGCTTTCCCTGTCCCCCCAGCGTCAGCTCAACAGAGATGATGTCGAGTTCGACCGCATAGCGATCCCCCTGCGGATTGTCCCAGTGCGCCATCGCGTTGAAGCGAGCGTCGATCATTCTCAGGGCATTGCGCAGGTTTTCGCGGCGGTTGGCCCCTCGGGCCAGATTGGCAAAATTGGTCGTCAGCCGCGTCGTTTCGGCGGGGGTATAGTCTTCATCAAAACGCAGACTTTTGATGGCGAAGTCGAACTCCGTCTGTGGCGTGACAGGCGACGGATGGCGGGTGGCGACAGGCGGTCGGGTGTGTGACACGGGGGGCCCCTTGGCTGTCGGGGGAGCGCTATGGGCACGGGTCCGCGGTCCCGCGACGGGCCGCAGGATCAGAAGACACATGCCCGTGGCCCTCCGCCCGGGATGACATATAAGGTCAGTGGCAGGTCTCCTGGCTTGCGGATCAACGCGTGGACCCACCTTCTCAGGGCGCACCCCAATGGTCTTCCGGATCGACGCTCACCGCCTACAGTTGCGGGGGCAGCGCCGGCTTTGGACCGGCTTCCCTCTTAGCCGCGTGCCACAGGACAGGCGGAACCGCTGACGATCCAAACCTACGCGCCCCCGCCGCAAGAGTCAATAATCATATAAACATATCTTTATATGATTATATTTTATCCAAAGAAAAAAGGCGGGGGTCACCCCTTCGCCTTCTCTTCCCTGTATCTCTTTTTAACCCGCCGGGGCGCTGGCCCGCAGGTAGCCGGACGTGGTCGTGTTGAAGCTGGGCCGGTCTTCGAACAGGTAGTTTAGCCCGCTTTCAAAATCCATCAGCACATCGGCGTACTCCACGGGCTTCATCGGCTTCCCCGTGTAAAGGGCGCGGCTCATGCGGAAGCTCCAGAAGGACGAAATATGATCGAGCGTGCCGATGATTTCCCCCAGCTCGGTAAACAGACCCGACCCATTGAGCAGAAAGCGTTTAAAGGGTCCCGGCTTGTTATGGCTGACCAGATCGGAATAGGCCGTGTCATAGACGTTCAGCACATCATAGGCGTGGTTCAGCGCCCGTGCCATGCCGCGCGCCAGCCGGATGCGAGCATGGGTGATATAGTCCTTGACGCGGTCGTCGCTGACGCCGAACGGCTGATAGCTGCCGATGCCGGAGAGGACTTCGCGTAGCTTGTCCTGAAGGTCCAGATAACGCCATTTATAGTAGAGAAAACCACGCCAGGCGAAGATGCCCTCGGCAAATTCCGAGTCGGACATCCGGAAGGTATCCTTCAGCGGCCACAGTTCGCGGTCGAGTTGATCGGATAGTATCTTGTTGCCGAGCTTCATTGAGGCCCCGGCATAGTGATCGCCCAGCGCCGTATTGACCAGCCGCTCGATTTCGCCCGAGGTGAATTGCATCATGCGCGACAGATCGGCCGGCGACAGACGCAGATAGATGCCCGCCGGACGATGGCCATGGCGCGCCAGGGTTTCGCGGATCAGAAACGGGTCAAGCGACGGCAACTGATCCAGACGACGCAGAATCTTGATGTCCGGATTCTTGTCGTAATCGCCGATGGACAGATATTCCTTTGCCAGTTGCTCGAAGCCGATCTGGTTGATGAAGATGCTCGATGCCCCCAGACGCAGATCGAAGTGGTCGTAGGGCAGGATGATCTTGGTCACAGTACGGCGGGTGCCGTGATAGAAGTGCCGCTCATTCAGCCGCAGGGTATGTTTGAGAATGATGCAGCGGTTGAGCAGCGAGGACTGAAAGAAGGGGTTTTCCCCATAGTCCTCATCCTTGTGATGCAGGCGGTACACCCGCGACAGGTTGAGCACCCGCGTCGAGGCCGCGGTTTGCCCCAGATTGGCCAGATTACGGTATTCGCGGATGACGCGGCTCGGCTGATCGGGGCCACGGGTCATCTTGTAATTTCGGCGGGCCGTTGAAACCATGACTATCCTGGGGGCAACTGGGGACGAGGCGTATCCCAGACCCTAGAAGACAGGTTCCAACAGGGCGTGAATGAAGAGGGTTAATCCTCGTCGTCAGGCCCCAGAATCATCAGGCTGTCGTCAAAGTCCATCAGCACGTCGGCATATTCCAGCGCCGTCAGGCGGTGGGTGGCGAAGCTCGACGTCATGCGATAGCTCCAGAAGGACGCGATGTGCCCCAATATGCCGATGGTTTCGCCCAGCTCGAAAAACAGTTTCGGACCTTGAAGCAGGAATTGCCGGAAGGGACCGGGGTTCTGCCCCTGGGTCAGGGCGTGATAGGCGCGGTCATAGATGCCGATGGTGCGGGCCACCTCATTAACCGCCTTGGCGATACGCCGCCCCAGACGCGGACGCACCTCGCGCAGATAATCGCGCACCTGATCGTCGACGGCCCCAACCGGCTGATAGGACCCCAACCCCTGAATGACGCGGCGCATCTCGTTTTGCAGTTCTTCGTGTCGCCATTTGAAATAGAGAAAGCCGCGCCACGAAAAAATACCCTCGGAAAACTCTTCTTCGGACATGCGCAGGGTCATACGCAAAGGTGACAGTTCCTGATCCAATTCGTTCGACAAGATCTTGCCCGCCAGCTTGATACTGGCCCCCCCGATCATGGCATGGCCAAAGGCCGTGCGCACCAGTTGCTCGATCTCGGCATTGGCAAAGCCGATCATCCGCTGGATGTCATTGGCGGAAATATTGAGATAGCAGGTGCCGGGCTTGAAGCCGTGGCGCGACAGGTGCTCACGCACAAGAAACGGATCGAGCGACGGCAGGGCGTCGAGCAGGCGCAAAATCTGTACGTCGATATGGGAATTGACGTCGCCAATGCCGAACTGCGTACGGCAGAAGGCTTCAAACCCCACCTGATTGACCATCACCGAGCGTCCGCCCAGGCGCAGGTCCGTGGCGTCGAAGGGCATAATGACCTTGGTGGCCGTACGGCGCGTTCGGCTGAACAGATCGCGCTCATTGGCCCGCAGGGTGTGCTTGATCAAGATGGCGCGGTTAAGCTGCTTGTCTCGGAAAAAGGGCCTTGCGATATAGTCTTTTTCATTGGACATGACGAGACCGATGGCCGCCAGATTGAGAACGCGGCTGGTGGAAGCCGTATCCCCCAGATTGGCCAGATTGCGTACATCGCGCGTAGCGGGCTTGCCCTTGTCCGAACGCGCCTGAAACGCCCCCCGGGTCTGTTGGTAGGTCGCCACAGCCGTCATGCCGATAGTCTCTTCCTCTTGCGATTCCTAACCAGCGCCTCAAGCTGACGGATGATGGCCACAGCCTCCGGCATCTCTTCATTGCGCAAGTCATTGAGCCGACGAATGGAACCCAGATGCACGTCGAGCACGTCCGGTTCGGTCTCATTTCCGAAAAATGCCACATATTCCTTTAAAGAACGTGTAGCTTCGGCCAGAAGTTTATGGCGATATTTTACCGCCTGCGTTTCGGCCTCGGTCGTGCGTTCAATCAGATAATCAAGCGTCTCCTTATGCAGGCCGCCACGCGCCGCCATCAGGGCATGCAAGGCCTCAAGTTCTACCGACAGCCCCTGCTGGAACAGGATACGCGAGTGGCGGTCAGCCGCCGCTTCTATGTCATCGACACGGCGCATCAATCCCCGATAGTCGGCATCGCGCCGACGGCGGCGGCACGGCCCTACATAGCGCATGGAAACGATAAATGGACGCGGATGACACAGGGCCGAGGTCACGCCCCGCAACAGGCTGCGGGTCGAGAACGGCTTAATCACAAACTCATCGACACCGGCATTGCGGGCTTCGGCTACGTCGCGCGAACGCTGACGACCGGTCAGCATCAGGACGGGGATGCGCGGATTGGGGAAACGGAGATCATCATGCACCGCCGCCTGACGCAGCAACAGAGTCAGTTCAATGCCCGACAGGCCTGGCAGGTTCCAGTCCAGGATCATCAGGTCGGGATTATAGGCCCCCAGAAGCTCAATCGCTTCTTCGGCATCTCGCGCCTGCACCGTTTGGTGAAAGCCAGAGGACCGCAAGACCTCAACGATCATCCGCCTCAGGCCATCATTATCTTCAACGATCAGAACCGTCGTGCCGGACAGATTGACATTGCGCAACAACGCAGAGGCTTCAGACATGATAAGGGTACCATATAATACCATGGACGGAGAGGTTGATCGCCTCCCGGCCGTTGAAGGCACGAAACGATCTCATCTGCATCCGCGACATGAGATCGTCTCGAAAGGCATACCGAGGACCATTTCCACGAACCTTGATATCAACATGCGAGGCGAGCCTAGAGCACAATCCTTAACCCAGACTTTAACCAATTGAAAATACTATGGTTAATTGAAATTAAGCGCAGCTGGAAACCGCTTGTAAACCCTGTTGTGCTAGTCTGTGACCATGAACAGACGTGACCTTTTAAGATGGCAATTGTCCGGCCTGACCCTGATGGCGGTGGGCGGCGCGGCTTCGCAGGCGCTCGCCAGCGGTGCCCCCAAGAAGAAGGGCGGCGGGGCCGATTTTGTGCAGATGCCGTTGCTGACCGTCTTCACGAAGGCGCGTGGCGGCAAGCACGGTACGCTGACGGTCGAGGTGGGCCTCGACACCAACAAGAACGAAAAGCTGGCCGAAATGCTGAGCAGGTCGGTTCCGCGCCTGCGCGACGCCTATGTGGCCCGCCTGCAAGCCTACGCCATGGGGCTGACGGCCTCGTCTGTGGTCGATCTCGACTATATGACCCGAGAGCTTCAGACGGCCACCGACGCCATTATTAAACAAAAGGGCGTCAGGGTACTGCTGGGCAGCGTGGTTCTGGCGTAAAAACAGCCTGCCCCTGATATCAGGGGCAGCGCTTGTTACCCCCGCTCCTTGGTGCGCAGGAATTTCACGTCGGGATAGCGTTCGGCGACATAGCCGATCTCCCAGGCCGACTTGCCCAGAAACACCGGAAACTCGTCGATATCCGTGCCCATGGCTGAGCGGTGCTTGCCGGCAAAGTCCTCGATCTTGGCCGCATCCCCGCCCAGCCAGCGCGCTTCGGCATAGGGTGAGGGCTCAAAGATCACATCCAGCCCGTATTCGTTGGCCAGACGGTCGGCCATGACTTCGAACTGAAGCTGACCCACGGCACCGACGATAAAGTCTGAACCGATGGACGGACGGAACAACTGGGTCACCCCCTCTTCGGCCAGCGATTCCAGCGCTTTTTTAAGGTGTTTGGCCTTCAGCGGGTCTTTGACGCGCACGCGCTGGAGGATTTCCGGCGCGAAGTTGGGCAGGCCCTGAAAGCGCACTGTGCCGCTTTCCGACAAAGAGTCACCGACACGCAGCACGCCATGATTTGGGATGCCTATGACATCGCCGCCAAAGGCGTCTTCGGCCAGTTCGCGGTCCGAGGCAAAGAACATGATCGGCGCATTGACGCTCAGTTGTTTACCCGTATTCTGCACCTTGAGCTTCATGCCACGCTGGAACTTGCCCGAGGTCAGCTTGAGCATGGCGATACGGTCACGGTGGTTGGGGTCCATATTGGCCTGCACCTTGAACACGAAGCCGGTGACTTCCTTGTCGGTCGGATCGACCGCGGTGTCGGTCCCGGCCTTCGATGCCGCCACTGTCTTGGGGGCCGGGGCGAAGTCGCCAATCGCCTGAAGCAACTGATTGACGCCGTAATGGCGCAGCGCCGAGCCGAAGATGACCGGCGTCATATGGCCTTCGAGGAAGCTCTCGACCTCAAACGCCTTGAAACCGCCCTCCAGCAATTCGGCCGTATCGCGCAGTTCGTCGAGTTCGCCTTGGTCAAGCCAGCCCTTGGTCACGGCCTGATCCAGCGGGGCCGGGGCTTCGTGGCCCTGATCGTATTCCGAACCCGACTCGCGGCGGGTGAAGGGGTAAAACAGGCCGGTCTTCAGCTCCAGCATCCCGCGGAAACGGTTACCCGATCCCGCCGGCCAGTAGAGCGGCGACGGATCGAGTTGAAGCTTCGACGCCACCTCGTCCAGCAGGGCCAGCGAGTCCTCAGCCTCACGGTCCATCTTGTTGATGAAGGTGATGATGGGGATATCGCGCAGGCGGCACACTTCAAACAGTTTGAGCGTTTGCGGCTCGATACCCTTGGCGGCGTCGAGCACCATGATGGCGGCGTCGGCGGCGGTCAGAGTGCGATAGGTGTCTTCCGAAAAGTCTTCGTGGCCAGGCGTATCGAGCAGGTTGAACACCTTGCCATCGTGCTCAAAGGTCATCACCGAGGACGACACCGAAATGCCGCGTTCCTTTTCGATCTTCATCCAGTCGGAACGGGTGCGGCGGTTTTCGCCGCGCGCCCGGACCTGACCGGCGGCGCGGATCGACCCACCGGCCAGCAGCAGGTGCTCGGTCAGGGTCGTCTTACCCGCGTCCGGGTGCGAGATAATAGCGAAGGTACGGCGGCGGGGCGCTTCGGTGGCGGGGGTATTAGACATGCGGTGCGGATAAGGCTTTGGGGGTAAAATGTAAAGGCCCCGAACCCGCCGTCAATGCCCGACCAATACCACGCCGACGAGCACCGCGCACCAGTGCAGGACAGCCCCCGTAATCACGTGGCCATGCCAGATGGCCCGGCGGAATTTCAGCCGCTTCATCATATAGAAGATAGCTCCGACGCTATAAACCACCCCGCCAATGGCCAGCAGGATCATGGCCGCGGGCGGAACATCGGCGATCATCGGTTTGAGTGCAATCACCACCAGCCAGCCGAGGATGAGATAAAGCGCCACCCACACCCCCTTGCCCACGCCCGGCATGAACAGCTTGCCCAATATACCCAGCCCGGCCAGAGTCCATACGCCAGCCGTCATGCCCCAGGCCCACGGCCCGCTTAGGGCCTGCGTGGTGAAGGGTGTATAGCTAGCGGCGATCATCAGGAAAATGCCCGCGTGATCGAGGCGGCGTAGAAAAGGCTGAAAACGCGGGCTGGCGAAATTATAGGCCGTCGAAAAGGCTAGCATGGCGATCATGCCCACCGAATAGATGATCACGGCGGCCACCATGCCCAGCAAACCTTGCGTGACGGCCAGCCCCAGTGCCACCCCGCCACCGAACAGGGCAAAGGCCAGTCCCGTCACGTGCACGATCAGATCGGCGTGGCGCGCCCAGCGTGTGGGATAGTGCGGCAGAGGGGGCAGGGAAATATTCATGGGCAGAGGATCGCGCAAAGGCTGGTCAGGGTCAATTCAAACCCTGTTGCATCGCATTGTAACCGCCTGCCGCAACGGAAAGGCAAGCCCCTTTCGCCCCCGTCCGGTCCAAACGTTTGCATCTTCGAAAACGCCACCCATATGTGCGCCATGACCGATACCCGCGCCCCCGCCCCGCCTAACCTGTCGCCCGCACTTGTGGCGCTGTTCGCCTTCGCGTGCGGCGCCATTGTCGGCAATCTCTACTACGCCCAGCCGATTATCGAGCTGATCGCGCCGGATGTCGGCCTGTCGCAGACGACGGCCAGCCTGATCGTCTCATTGACCCAGATCGGCTACGTGGCGGGGATGGTGTTCATCACGCCCTTGCTCGACCTGTTTGAGAATAAACGCCTGATCCTTATTACCCTCGGTCTAGCGTTTGTCAGTCTGATCCTAAGCGCCACGGCGCAAAACGGCGGGCTTTTTCTGTTCGTTGCCTTTCTGACCGGGCTAGGGGCCGTGTCAGTGCAAATGCTGATACCGTTAGCAGCGCATCTGAGCCCGGAAGAAACGCGCGGTCGCACGGTCGGCAATATTATGGGCGGGTTGTTGACCGGGATTTTGTTGTCGCGGCCCTTGTCGAGTTTTGTGGCCGATCAACTGGGGTGGCGGGCGGTGTTCTTTATCGCCGCCGGGCTGATGATCGCCATTGGTCTGGTGCTGGCCCTGACCCTGCCGCAGCGCCGCCCGGCGCACACAGCCTCTTACGCGGCCCTGCTGCGGTCGATGGCATCGCTATGGCTCAACCAGCCGGTGCTACGGCAGCGCTCGCTGCTTCAGGCGACCATGTTTGGGGCCTTCAGCCTATTCTGGACCGCTGTGCCGGTGGAGTTGTTCCGGGCGTTTCACCTTAGCCAGTCACAGATCGCGCTGTTTGCCCTGTCCGGGGCCGCAGGCGCTCTGGCCGCCCCGCTCAGCGGACGGCTGGGCGATGCCGGGCACGGAGCAAAGGTCACTCTGTTTGGCCTGATCGGTGCGGCTCTGGCTATGCTGAGCGGCACCGTGCCGGCTGTGGTCAGCATTCTGTCGCTGATGGTCGCCGGGATCGTGCTCGATGCCTGCGTGCAACTGACGATGATCCAGGGGCAGCGCGCCATCTATGGCCTCGATCCGCACAGCCGCGGCCGTCTCAACGGGCTCTATATGGCGTCGATCTTTTTAGGCGGTGCAATCGGCTCGGCGGTGGCCAGCCCACTCTATGGTTTGGGCGGCTGGATGGCCATTGCCATCGCCGGTACCGTCGCGCCTCTGATCGGTCTTACCCTCTTCCTGACCCGCGAGCGGAAGATCGCAACCTCACCCGTTGCGCGGTGGTAAAAGGCTGAATTTTGGATAAGATGTCAGGAGCCTAGCGCTGGCTTTATATGGATACAGCCAGGCGACAGCGACGCCCCAGATTGCCAAAAGGCAGGCTATTACGCGGCGTGGCGGTGCCAGACGGCTCCATCCACCTTCGCGGCATCCAGTTGTCCGGCGACCTGTTGCTGGTACATCATACCGAGCGCCATTTCATTAAGCGCCTTGAAATCGGCCAGCACCTCGGCGACCTGACCGCGACCGCCGTGATCCAAAAACTGCGCCGCGTTGACGTGCGGCATCTTGAGATGCAGCAGGTAGCACAGACGGCGGGCGCGTTCCGGGTTGTAGCGGTGGGCCTGCGGGTTTTCGGCAAACATCTCTTTACCCAACTGGGCGATGTAGTCGATCGACAGCGCCTCAAAGCGCTGCGCATCCAGCGGATGCATCATGCGCGAGGGGTCAAGATCGAAGACGACATCGTTGAGGAGAAAATGCAAGGCGATCACCTTTATGAACTACTAGGCGATCATCATGACACAGAGGGTTTGAAATCCCGTTTAGGAACAGGGTTTACAAAAGCTGAATAGACTCGGTGAGGAAATGCCGCCCCTCGGTATCCTCGATTTCGACGACCCATAGATCGGAGTCGAAGCGGCGTTCGCGCACAATATAAGACTCAATGGCCTCAGGATCGCGTGAGGTGATGGGCTTCATCCACTTCACCTCGTCCCCGGCGGTGACCTGACGCAGAATATAGGTTTCGCGTTCGCGAAGGTGGGTGATTTTGAGAATGACGGCCCCGGCCCGTGCATCGCCCTTTTTCAGCACGTAGGCAAAGGCCCCGGCCTGCTCGGCGCGTCGGATCAGGGCCGATACCCAAAGGTCGGTCGGCAGTAACATGTGGTTTACCCTGTTTGCTCACCGGGACTTAAACACGTTCGTCTATAGTCGGCCTGCGAAGGGATGTCGAACGTGAACCGCTGCAAAATACTGGCTTCGGCCGTGGCTCTGATGCTGACCGCCACAGGTGCGGCCGCCGAAACCGTGTCTCTGGAGACCCTGACCCGTCGTCAGTTTATCAGCAGCGCCAATGCCCGCTGTAACTGGTTCGAAGGCCCCACCTTGCTGGCGCTGAAGGCCGGGTTGCTGCAAAACCGCAATGCGGCGCTGAACCATGGCATCGCGGCCTCGACCGTTTACGCGACGATTGATCAGGCGCGTGCCGCCGCCAACCGCGCCGACTGCAATAATCCGGCCCTGAAACAGGAGGTCGAAACCCTGCGCGGCGCCTATCGCGGGTTTGTGGCGCAAAACCGTCTGACCCTGCGCGGCGTGCGAAGCGAATGGCTGGCCGACCGCACCGAAGAACGCCTGTCGAAATGGCGTCTGGTGCAGTATCAGCAGGCCGGCGATGTAAGCATGGGCTTTGGCCTTTATGGCACGCTGAAAGTTCAGACGCTCAGTGTGATGGCGCAATTCCGGGGCGAAACGCCCTATGCGGCGCGGCTGATCGTGCGCGATCCGGCCCGCCGTTCCGGCCTGATCAACCGTGACGCTCTGGCCGTGTCGGCGCAGATGCCGAAAGGGGTGAGCCCGTTTGATCTCAGCTTTGCCGCCTCCGGTCGTCGCAGCACGCAGATCGCTCTGACCAACGCGCCGCGCGTCAATCTGGCGGGGTTCACCGTGGATGGCAAGTTCGCCGGTCACGCCGAAAAACGCGACACCCTGCGCTTTGATTTCCCTCTGAGCGCGACGGTCGCCATCGGCAAACTCGACCCGCGCGAAGACGTTGTGGTGGCGTTCGACTTCAATAGTGGCACGCAGTATGCGCGCTTTGAAGCCGGGGATTTCGTACCGGGTCTGGTCTTCGCCACCCTGCCCTCGCCGTATGGGGTGAAGTAGAGGTTACGACTTCGGGGGGCGGATGACAAAATCACTGCCGGTCAAGTCGGGCGGCGTGTAGAGACGGTCTTCCAGTGGCCTGGGCGTTTCAGTTGACAAGGCGACCAGCGTATCGCTATCCGGGGCTCCGGGCGGGCTGAGCGGCAATTCCGGCTGATCCGTATTGACCGCGACTGGCAGCAGGAGGCTGACGCTTGTCCCCACCCCCAGCTCGCTTTCTATCGTCATACGCCCCCTATGCAGCCCGGCCAGGGCCTGTACCAGCGACAGGCCGAGCCCTGTGCCCATGGCCCGCAACTCCATCGGCCCGGACTGCTCATAGGGCTTGCCCAGCCGCTTGAGGTCTTCGGGCGCGATGCCGACGCCGGTGTCGGTGATCTGGATGTCGATACTGTCCTGCCCGGTTTCGCTGAGCATCAGGGTAACCGTGCCGCCCTGCGGCGTGAACTTTACGGCATTGGACAGCAGGTTAAGGCACATTTGCTTGATGGCGCGCTTGTCGGCCGTGACCTCAAGCGGCGTCGGAGGCAGGACGGACTTCACCGTCACCCCCTTGTCGTGCGCCGTCGCCAGTATTAGGCGCAGCGCCGCCGACACCGGATCGCGCGCATCGAAACGTTCCAGCGACAGCTCATAGCGGCTGGCCTCGATCTTCGACATGTCAAGCACGTCATTAACGAGATCAAGCACGTGCTGCCCGGACTCCCAGATCAGTTGCGAGTATTCAGCGTATTTGCCAGTCAGGGGGCCAAACATCTGCTGACGCATGATGTCGGAAAAGCCGATAACGGCATTGAGGGGCGTACGCAGTTCGTGGCTCATCCCGGCCAGAAAACGCGACTTGCCCTCATTGAGCGCCTGCGCTTCCTGACGCGCCGTTTCCAGTTCATCCTCGCGCGCGTGCTGCAGCGAGGCGTCGGACAGAACGCCATAGAGCTTGCCGTCCGCCCCGCGTCGCAGACTGAGGCGCAGGAAATGATTGAGTGCGGCGTGCGGCATAAAGCCGGCTTCGGCGCGGCCCGTATCCTGCGCCACCTCCAACGCCTGCATCAGGCCCAGACGGTGCGGGACGTGCGCGCACGTAATCAGGCCGTGCTTCATCAAATGCCCCATATCGAGCCCGGGCGGTGATTCGCCATAGGCCGATAAGAGCCGCCCCTCGCCATCGACGCTGATGATCAGATGGGGCTGTTCGCTGAGCAGGGTCAGGAAGCGCGAGCGGTCGTGTTCGACGCCACGCACCGCCTCGGTCCTGACGCGCAGGGCGGGCAAAAGCGACAGACCGAGCCCCGTCACCAGCGTTACCACCGCCACTGAAGCCAGCCAGAAACTTTCGACAATGTCCGGCAGGGGAAACAGCCGCATCAGCGAAAACAGTATGCCGAATAGGGTCACCGCCACCGACAGGGCCGCGCCCAGCAGGATAAGACGCCGCTGATTGAGTGCCACGGCAGCGGCCATCGGCGCGGCCACCCACGGCGCCAGCGGCCCCAGCACACCGCCTGAAAGACCGAGCGCCAGAAGACAGGCCACTGCCCACACCCAGACCAGCATCTGGCGGGTACGAAAATCATCGCGATTGAGCAGGAAGACACTGCACACACCCGGCAGGGAGGCCGCCGCCAGCGCCGCCAGCACATTGATCGACGCCGGCAGGAAGATCAGATAGACCATGGAGGCCAGACTGACCGCAGACCAGCCGAGGTGCCAAGCAATGACCCCCAGGCGCACGCGACCCCGCGGCGTGGCCATGGCCCCGGTGGGTGATCTCAGTTCCCGAAGATAGGATTTCAGCGGCACATCATGACTCTTGTACGGACTGGCTATCCTAACCAATTGCCTGCCAAAGAGAAAGGCTATCACCCGTCAAGCGAGAAAACCGACAGAAGGCCCGAAAATCCGGCCTGCGTCCGGAAACCTCTGCTTAAGACGTTAACTGTACGATTCACCTCAAAGTTTTATTCTGGTCCCCCTCCTTCCGGCGCAGGCTTCATGGACAAACAACCGGTGGCCCTCCCCCCCTCTGCCTGTCCCCAACCGGAGAGCGATTTCGGCAAGCGCGCCTTCATGCGCATGGTCAGCCACGAACTGCGCACTCCGCTTAACTCGATTATAGGCTTTGCCGAAGTCCTGACGCACGAACTCTACGGCCCCCTGGGGGCCCCCCAATACACCGAGTATGCCGGGATTATCCGCGACAGCGGCAAGAAACTCCTAAGCCTGTTCAACGATGTGCTGGAACTGGTGCGGCTGGAGAGCGAGCCCGGCCTTCTGCGCCCTGAGGTCGAGGCCCTGCTGCCCCATATCCATGACGCCGTACGCCGCCACACACCGGCGGCGCAGGCGCGCGGCGTCCATATCCTGCCCGGACTGACCGATTCCGAACTGAGCGCACATTTCGATCCGCGCGGCCTGTGCCTGTGCCTCGACCACCTGATCAGCAATGCGATCGACTTTACGCCCGAAGGCCGCGATGTCGAAATCACGGTGCGCCCGGAGGGCGACCATGTCGATATCGCCGTCTTCAATCCGGGCAAGGCCCCGGACCCTGCCGATATTCCGCGCCTGATGCGGCCATTCGAACAGGGGGCCAGCGACTATAACCGCAGCCGCGAGGGGGCGGGTCTGGGCTGGCCGGTCGTCCGGCTGGCCGCTGAGGCGATGGGCGGCACCTTTTCGGTGCAGTCCGACCCCCGCCATGGCCTGAAAGCCACGGTGCGATTACGACGCCGCTGAGTTTCGGAACACGCTTTTTTTTCGACGCGCATTTGATCTTGAAAACCGTTTCACACTTTCCGGAAGGCGCTTTCACGCGCTATAGCCACCCCATGACCGATACATTCGACGCCCGACTGAATGACCTGCTGGAAGAATTCGACCTCTTCGACGACTGGGAAGACCGTTACCGCTACATCATCGACCTCGGTAAGACGCTGGCCCCGCTCAGCGAGGCCGAGCGCAACGAGGTGACGCGCGTGCGCGGTTGCGCCTCTCAGGTATGGCTGATGATGGATGAGGCCGGTGGCGGCATCTTGCGCTTTCGCGGCGATTCCGATGCCCATATTGTAAAGGGGTTGATCGCCATTCTGGTGCGCTTGCTGGACGGCCTGCCACGCGCCGACGTGCGCGACTTTTCGATCCGCGACACCTTGACCCGGCTGGGGCTTGACGAAGCCCTGTCGTCGCAGCGGACCAATGGCCTGATCTCGATGGTCGAGCGCCTGAAACAGGCGGCTGCCTGATCAGGTGACGCGTCTCAGGCCCGCATGCGGATATCGGCTTCGATATCGCGCAGGCGACGGGCGCGCCGGCGAGCGATCATGCCCATACTGTACATGACCGACAAGGCGGCGCAGAACAGGCCGAACTGGAGCAGACCTTCCGGGCGGAACCCGTAGGCCGTGCCCTGCGTGATATAGCCGTGCAGCAGGGCCACCGTGCCGGGCAGGCTGCCAACCGCTATGCCTATGGCGGCCCAGACATATTCAGTGATGTGTTCGCGACGGGTTTCGCACAGCGCATCCAACTCCTCATTGCTCACGACGTGGCGCAGCGGCTTGTCCAGCGTGCCGCGCAGAGGGCTTTTGAGGCTGGTGACCGAACCAGCCGAAAGTTTGTCTTCAGACATGATGCGTCCTTTTTCCGAACTCTGCCCCTATCCTCCTCTTGCCGTGCCGTTGCGTCAATCGCTGCGCCCGCATTCTGTAACAGCGTCATCTGCGCGCTACAGTTTGCCCCGCTTTCGTTTCATTGCGGCACAGCACACCGTTACCCGCCAATCTGATAATCAACCGCAAGATGCTTATAGGCTTCCCGGAGTTGTGCAGCGCCACATGAGGCCTAGGACAGAAACCTGTCCTCAAGGCCTACCCGACGCCCAAATCCGGCCAGATCACCCAGAACCCCGCCGCCTCTACGCTCCAGAGCGGCAGACTAGAAGCACAAGTACCACGCCCTCCGCCGCCGAAACGGCCTCAGTCCTAAGTGAGCCGGTCGCCGCCATGGGCGGTGGCATCAACACGCGGCCACAGATCGAGGGCAGCCACTGTTAGCGATCAAAACAGCCTTCGCGGATCAGTCCGCTGAGATCATCCGACGGCGGCATCAGGCTCAGCCGCCCGTCCGCGTGACGGGTCAGCGGCCCCAGCGCCTGCACGGACCTCAGGTCAGCCTCACTCAGCCCGTCAACCGCCCGGCCCCGTCCGTCAGATGTCAGACGCAGTTCATAGCCGCCCGGCACGGGTTTCAGATGTGCGCCCGATGTCCTCATCCGTTCGCGCAAGGCGTTGGCCGTGCCCCTCATCTGGCGGCCCGCCCACCCGACAGGGCCAGTCCCGCCGGTATTTCCTGAAGGCAGGCTTCCAGCCGCTCGATCTGCTCATCCCACTGCCGGTCATCCCGCAGGTCCTCGATACGGCGGCAGGCGTGGCCCACCGTCGTGCGGTCGCGGCCGAAGGCTGCCCCGATGCGGTAAAGCGGCCATTGCCAGGCGACCGAGATCAGGTACATGGACAATTGCCGCGCCCGTGCGGTGCGCGCATCTTTGCGATGGGTCGCCCAGATATCGCTAAGCGGTACGCCCGTCACCCCCGACACCAGCCCTATCACATATTCGACCGGCGCCGTGTCCGCCTTCGGATCGCGCCCCGTCTCTGCCCCCGCTTCCCTGCTGCGTTTCACCAGATATCCCCTTTCACGAGATTCAATTGTTGCCAATTTGTTCTCATGTTAAGCGCAGGGGATATCGAGAGGATAGTTTTCCTATTTTAAATTAAAACGTGGGAAATTGCGCCTATTTTGGCGTGGGGCTAGGCGCATCCGGGTAATTTTACGAGCACGAATCCTTGACGCGGATACACGTTCATTCTCTGTCAGAAGGCTCGGCCGGGCGAAAAAATCAAGCGGCGCGGATGCCGCTGGGGCCGGTCAGGTCGGGCTGTCCGATCAGGGCATCGTGTCCCAGAATCATATCGACGTGCACGCCATCGGACGCCAGAGGCAGTCGTAGCCAGAACAGGCTCAGCGACTTCGCCCCGCGCCAGGCCATGGAATGCAGACCTACGCCGGGCTTGCGCGAGCGGACCACGAAGGTGAGTTCCTCGGCCCAGTAACGCGCCTCATCCGGACCATAGATTTCGGTAAAATGCTTGCCGGTGATTTCCATACCGTAGGCCGTGTAAAGGTCGGTCCCGGCCAGACGCTGACGGAAACGATCCGGGCTATTGGCCGGATCTTCCGACAGCACATCGATCAGCGAGATGGTCGGCAACAGTTTGCGCACACTGCATGGATCAATGTCCGCACGCGAAGGCAGGCGCCCGGGACGGCGCAGGCTCTTCCAGTAGCGGAAGACCTCCTCATGCATGCGCAAAGCGCTCAGCATTTCAGCCGCCATGCCCGTCATAACTGTCCTGAAACCACGCCCCGTATACGAATCACCGATGTTCACCTTCTCTTAATCAGCGATTCCTTGGCAAGCAAAAAAGGGTTAACCAGAGATTTAAACCCGGTTAGCCACCCCTTCTGTCCACAGATGCAGAGGCAATGCACGCGGCCACAGGGTTTAGACTCCTTTTGTTCTCATAAAGGGCCGTATCTTGTAAAAAACGGCCTTTATTACCTCCTGAAAAACCCAGAAGAGGCCCAGAGTTCCACGCTCTGTAATATCGGGTACTTTGACGAGTCTTGTGCGGCGGGTCGCGTGTGGCGATTCTATATTTAGTGCGCCTTCAAAAAGCATGCAGCGGTCTCAGAACTCGCATGTGTGACCCTACACACGCTTACCGCGAGACGATCCCTTAAAAGATCAGTCTCTTTTAAATCATACCGCTCTAACGACGGCCAGCCCCCAGCGCGGCACTGCGGCTCGCCCCTTTGGAGGCGGGCTCAGTGGGACCACGCGATTGGCCCAATCCCATCTGCCGCGCCAGATCAGAACGCGCCTGCGCATAGCCGGGCGCCACCATTGGATAGTCCTGCGGCAGGTTCCAGCGGGCACGGTACTCTTCCGGACTCATCTGATAGCGTGCGCGGAGGTGTCGTTTGAGGGATTTGAACCGGAGACCATCTTCCAGACAGACGATATAGTCGCGGGTGATGGATTTACGTATCGGCACGGCGGGTTCACGCGCCGGGGCCGCTACGCTTACGCCGCGCGACAGGGCCGACAAGGCACCGTGCACACCCTGAATTAATGCAGGCAGATCGGCCGAGGACAGGGAGTTTTGCTCCACGTAGGCCGCGACGATTTCCACGGTTCTGTCCGTGAGGCTGGACCTAACAGTCATGGCACACCTGAAGTGGATGGAAGATATAGGTAAAGAAATGCGTTCCGTCCGCTCATAGGAAAGGCTGCATCAAAAAGGGATATGGAATTTCCCTGGGCTTTCGCCGCCCTCGGCGACAGACCGTTAGCTAGCGCTTCAGATCCTGCGCAAAGGCCAGCATGGCCACGCGTTGCGGCACGGACAGGGCGTCTATTTCCATGGCCTCGCCCTGCGACAGGGCACGGATCATCATTGGTGTCAGGGCCGAAGACAGCGACCAGTTCCAATAGCGCAGAACCGTTTGGGCCCGGTCCACGGCCAGGGTATCATAGACGACCAGCACCCGTTCCAGATCGGGGTGCACCTCGCCATCCATTTGGCCCGGACGCCGCAACGCCCTCCACAGATTACGCAGATCGGCCTTTTTAAGCCCCGTTGCCTTGCACAGAACGGCCAGCCCTTCCCCGCCCCGGTCACGCAGGATCTTGGCCCCCGTCGAAGGCTTGATGCCGGACAGGTAGGCGATTTCCTCCGCGGTGTGGCGCGACATCCCACTGCGCGCCGCTTCGGCGATGGCGGCTTCGAGACTGGCGAAGGGACTTTTTTTCAGGGCTTCGCGGTTGCGCTGTCGGCGCTCAATGAATTGCAGGGCCTTGCGCGCCAGCGGATCGCCCCAGCCTTCGCCCGCGGCCATGGCAAAGACATCGCCGGCGGAATCCTGCATGACCTCGCGATTAACCGCAAAGCGGCTAAGTATGACGCGGCGTACATCGGCGTCGGCCCACCAGAACATAACGTAGGCCGAGCTGGGACGCAGTTCGAGACGACGGATAAGAAGGGGCACTAGATGCGGTGCGTCCTGACTGAGCGACACCGCCACCTCAATCGCGCCTTGCGACAAGGTGGCCGTGCGGTTTTTCAGCAACTGCTCGACCGTCTCGATATCGCCCGTATCGGTCAGGGCTTCGGCCACCACCGGCCCGATATGTTTACGGCTCGCCAGAAGGCGGCAATGGACCGGGGTCGCCCGGCGGATGCAATAGAGCAGATCGGTTTCGGCAAGAGACTCGCAATCCTCAATCAGAAAGCGGGCAATCTCCGGGTCATCGGTGATCAGCAGACGCACCAGCGTGTGGGGCACTTCGCTTAGCTTACTGAGACGGCGGGCCACGCGCAGGCGCTCGCCCTTTTGGGCCTCCCGCAACATTTCCACTAGCAGGTCGGCGGTCACCGCGCGCTCAAACGCATTGACGCGCGTTTCGGGCAGACAGACCACATCGGCCAGGCGTTTTAGCAGGGTCTGACGCGCAGGAAAAACCTGTTCCGGGACCTCGTCGGGCCGCGCACTGCCCGCGCCCGGGCCGTCATCGACGGACATATCATCTTCGGGGCCTATGGCATGTGAGTCGGGCGGCGTGCTCATGAGGGCACTATGCCTAGCGAGATATTAAAAGAGGTTAAAGCCGGCCCCGAACGCCTCTTTAGTCGGCCGCTCCCCTACAATCAGGGGAGCGGCTTGATTTTAAAGTCCGTCGAACAAAGCGGTCGAGAGATAGCGCTCGGCAAAGGACGGAATGATGACCACAATGGTCTTACCCGCATAGGCGTCCTGGGACGCAAGACGGAAGGCGGCCTTCAGCGCCGCGCCAGACGAAATGCCGACCGGCAAGCCTTCCAGCTGGGCCGCTTGACGCGCCGTGGCGAAGGCGTCGTCGTTCGACACCTTCTCGACCTTGTCAATGACGCCCTTATCGAGAATGCCCGGTACGAAGCCCGCGCCAATACCCTGGATCTTGTGCGGGCCGGGCTCACCGCCCGACAGGACGGGCGAGGCTTCGGGCTCGACGGCCACCACTTCGACCGAGGCCTTCTTTTCCTTCAGTACCTGACCGATACCGGTGATCGATCCGCCGGTCCCGACGCCCGAGATCAGCACATCTACCGCGCCCTCGGTATCGTTCCAGATTTCCTCAGCGGTGGAAATGCGATGGATTTGCGGGTTGGCGGCGTTTTCGAACTGCTGCGGCATGACCGCGCCCGGGGTGGCCGCAACCAGTTCCTGCGCGCGATTGACGGCTCCGCGCATCCCCTTCTCCGCCGGGGTCAGCTCAAGGCGCGCTCCCAGAAGGGCCAGCATCTTGCGGCGTTCCAGCGACATGGATTCCGGCATGACGAGGATCAGCTCATAACCCTTTTGCGCGGCGACAAAAGCCAGCGCGATACCCGTATTACCGGACGTCGGCTCGATAATGACGCCGCCGGGCTTCAACTGGCCCGTAGCTTCCAGCGCTTCGACCATGGCCACGCCGATGCGGTCCTTGACCGAGGCCAGAGGATTGAAAAATTCCAGCTTGGCCAGAACCGTTGCCTTGGCGCCGTATTCGGCCGACAGGCGCGGCAACTTCACCAGCGGCGTGTCGCCAATCGTGTCGAGGATCGATTCGAATACCTTGCCGCGGCCTTTGCGGGCAAAACGCGGGGCTGTTGATTGCGGTTGCGTGTCGGGCATTGGGAAACCTCCGTAACAGGTTCGATGAATAGGGCCTGGCGTCCCGCATGGGCTGACCGGCACGGCGAGCGGGCACCAAAAACAGGTGTCCAGCCCTATAGGATATGGGTTCGCATGGCCATGGCCGCGACGTGCAGCATCGCCATCGACTGCGAATTTTAGCGATTATAGCCGCAAGGGTGTTCCCTGATAAGGCAAATCACCTCACACATGGCGCGATCAGAACTAAACTGCCTGGTTCGAAGCCGGGTCTAAATCCACATCGGTTCGCCGATCCCACTGCAGAGACTGAAGACCATGGACGACCTCTCGCTGGCCACACCTGAACAGGGTTCCGAAACCGAGGCCAAATCCCCCGCGCACGCCCTGCCCAACCCGCATGAACTGGCGACGCAACTGGTCGCCAAGCTGTGCCACGACTTTATTTCGCCGACCGGGGCCATTATTTCGGGCCTTGACCTGCTCAGCGACCCGTCGGCGCAGGACATGCGCGACGATGCGGTCAACCTGATCCAAACCTCAGCGACCAAGCTGGTCACGCTGGTGCACTTCGCCCGCGTGGCCTTCGGGGCGGCGACCTCGGCCGAAGCCTTTTCGGCCAAGGAGTTGAACAATACCCTGTCCGATGTCTTTTCGACTATGCGCGCCACGCTGGATTTCGACGTGGCCGACGATATCGTGTTTGAAAAGCCGGCGGCCCGAGCTCTGATGAATCTTGGCTATATTGCCGGTAACGCTTTGCCGACCGGGGGCACAGCGACCATACGCCGCGAAGACAGCGATGAGGCCATCACCCTGAAGGCGCAGTCCAACGGGCCGCGCGCCCGCCTGAAGCCCGAAGCGGTCGAGGGCCTGAACGGTCAGCCGCTGTCGGACGGCCTTAGCGGGCAATGGATTCAGCCCTACTGGCTGTACAGTGTGGTCCAAGAGGCCGGCGGCACGCTGGAGGTCAATCTGGCACCCGATTCACTAAGCATTAAGATCGTTCTTCCGAAAAAATAACAAAGTTCACGTTTCCAGCCCGTTCTGCAAACACTCCTTTAACCAAACCATCTGATGATGGGCGGTCAAAGGTCCGACCCACGCCCTCGATTCCGGGTCGGCCATAGTGTTCTGACGGGGTGTAAAGTGGACGATCTGATTGCGGAATTCCTGACCGAGACGGCCGAAAGCCTTGAGGTGGTCGATAGTGAACTGGTCAAGTTCGAGGCTAACCCCAACGAACGAAAAACGCTCGATAATATTTTCCGGCTTGTGCACACCATCAAAGGCACCTGCGGGTTTCTGGGCTTGGGCCGTCTCGAAGCGGTCGCCCACGCAGGTGAAACCCTGCTGGGCCGCTTCCGCGATGGCAAGCTGGAGGTCACGCCGACGGCGGTGACGCTGGTTCTGCACTCCATCGACCGCATCAAGCTGATCCTTAACGGTCTGGAGCAGACCGGCAATGAGCCCGACGGCGATGATCAGGACCTGATCTCGCAACTGGAAGCCATGGCCGAGGGCCGCGAGGTCGCTATCGAGACCGTTCAGGCGGTTCAGGTGCCCGACCGCCCGATCAATGCCGACATCCCCGAAGTGGTGATCGCCGAGACCAAGCCGGAGCTGGATCGCCCGCTGCGTCCGGGTGAGGTTTCGCTTGATGAACTGGAAGCCGCCTTCCTGGCCGCCGAGGCCCCCGACTGGATGAGTGATCCGGAGCCGGAACCTGCGGTCGAAGCCCAGGCCGAAGCACCCAAGGCGGAAGCGAAGCCCGAACCCAAGGTCGAAGTCCCCGTCACCGCTGCGCCGAAGGCTGAGCCGGTCGAAGCGCCGTCCGGTGCCCTCGCCGCCGCGCTGGGTGAAGAAAACGGCGGTATCGCCACCACCCAGTCGATCCGTGTCTCGGTCGATGTGCTGGAAGGGCTAATGACCCTCGTGTCGGAAATGGTTCTGACCCGCAATCAGCTTCTGCAAATTTCGCGTAACCGCGAAGACTCCGCCTTCGCCACTCCGCTGCAACGCCTGTCCACCCTGACCGGCGAATTGCAGGACAGCGTGATGAAGACCCGCATGCAGCCCATCGGCGCGGCGTGGAAAAAGCTGCCCCGTCTGGTGCGCGATCTGTCGCACGAACTGGGCAAGAAGATCGACCTGATCATGGAAGGCGAAGGCACAGAACTGGACCGTCAGGTTCTGGAACTGATTCGCGACCCGCTGACCCACATGGTCCGCAACTCGGCCGACCACGGTTTGGAGCCGACCGAGGAGCGCATCGCGCTGGGCAAGCCCGCCAATGGTCAGGTGAAGCTGGCGGCCTTCCATGAAGGCGGCTACATCGTCATCCGCATTTCTGACAATGGCCGCGGCCTGAACACCGCCCGCATCCGTGAAAAGATCGTCGAAAAGGGTCTGGCCACCCGCGCCGAAGTCGAAGGCATGAGCGATCAGCAGATCCATCGCTACATCTTCGCGCCGGGCTTCTCGACGGCGGCCAAGGTCACCAACCTGTCCGGCCGCGGCGTCGGCATGGACGTGGTGCGCACCAATATCGAGCAGATCGGCGGTCAGATCGACCTCAACTCGATCGCCGGTCAGGGCACGACCTTCACCATCAAGATCCCGCTAACGCTCGCCATCGTTTCCGCACTGATCGTCGGTGCGGGCGGCCAGAAGTTCGCCGTACCGCAAACCTCGGTTATGGAACTGGTCCGCACCGGTACCAATGCCGAGCACAAGATCGAAAAGATCAACGATGCCCTCGTCTTGCGCCTGCGCGACAAGCTGCTGCCTCTGGTCCAGCTTGGCCCGACACTGCAACTTGAAACCGCGACCGAAGAGAACGCCACCTTCGTCATGGTCATCCAGGTCGGTGAGCGCCGCTACGGACTGGTCGTCAACGACGTTCTCGACACAGAAGAAATCGTCGTCAAGCCGCTGGCCTCCATTCTGCGAGACGTCGATCTGTTCTCCGGCGCGACCATTCTGGGCGACGGCTCGGTGGTGCTGATCCTTGACCCGAACGCCCTGTCCGAGCGCGCTGGCAACATGCTGGAAGAAAAGGTCGAAGACGGGGCCGAAGACGCCATCGCCGAAAGCGCGCTGGGCCAGAAGGTGGCCATGCTGCTGTTCCGTGCGGGCGGCGGTGCGCCGAAGGCGGTCGAACTGGAGCATATCACACGCCTCGAACACATCGAGTCGGACAAGATCGAACGCATGGATGGCCGCGCCGCGCTCCAATATCGCGGCAAGCTGATGCCGATCCTTAATGTCGCCGACGCTTACGGCTTCAAGGAGCAGGACATCCAGCCGCTTCTGGTCTTCACCGGCGAAGGCTACGCCATGGCGCTGGCGGTCGATGAGATCGTCGATGTGGTCGAAGACTTCCTCAATATCGAACTGTCGCCGGATCGTCCGGGGGTACGCGGCACGGCCGTCATTACCGGTCGCGCCTGCGAAATCCTCGACGTCGATCACTACCTGCTGCGCGGTCTGGCCGAACACGCCCGCCGTCAACACCCGTCCGCCCAAGACCTTATCACCGAAGCTGCCTGAGGTTCATAATGAGTATCCGTGATTACGTGACCCTGCGTGTCGGTGGCCAGTTGTTTGGCGTCGATGCCGCCCGCGTCCATGATGTTTTCCATCCGCGCGGCCTGACCCCGGTGCCTTTGTCGCGCACCGAAATCGCTGGCGTGCTGAACCTGCGGGGCCGCATCGTGACCGCCGTCTGCGCCCGCCGTCGTCTGGGCCTTGGGCCGCGTCCGGCCGATGCGCCGGAGCCGCTGGCCATCGGCCTCGAAGTTCATGGGGACTCCTACGGTCTGGTCATCGACTCCGTCGATGAGGTGCTGAAGCTGGACGATGAGAAATTTCACGCCCCGCCGGGCAACCTGCCGCCGCGCTGGGCAGAAATTATCGTCGGCGTTTATCAATTGGAAAAGGAACTTCTGATAGTTCTGGACCCGCACACCCTTCTGGACGCTGCCCACCTCAAGGCCGCTTAAAGTTTGGCGCGCGATTGAATCCGAAAACCGGTGCCCACTTTTCGGATTGCGCTTACGGGCTCAGGAAAAAGCGATATGAAAACCTGCCTCGTCGTCGATGACAGCCGCGTTATCCGCAAGGTGGCGCGCCGCATTCTGGAAAACCTCCAGTTTGAAGTGGCTGAGGCCAATGACGGTCTGGAAGCCCTCAATTACTGCAAGTCCTCCATGCCTAACGCCATCCTGCTCGACTGGAACATGCCGGTCATGGATGGCATCACCTTCCTGCGTCAGTTGCGCAAGGAAGAAGGCGGTACGGCCCCGGTCGTAGTCTTCTGCACCACGGAAAACGATCTGGCGCATATTACCGAGGCCCTGACCGAAGGCGCTTCAGAATACATCATGAAGCCCTTTGACGGGGAAATCCTCGAAGCCAAGTTTTCCGAAGTCGGCCTAATCTAAGGTTTTGTCAGCGTATGTCGCTTAACCCCAATCCATCGGTATCGCTGCGCCCACTGCGGGTGATGATCGTCGATGACTCGGCCGTCGTGCGCGGCCTTGTGACCCGCTGGATCGAAGCGGAAAGCGATATGGTTCTGGTCGGTTCCGCCACGGACGGTCAGAAAGGCATCGACAAGCTGAAAGAGCTTCAGCCGGACGTGCTGATCCTCGATATCGAGATGCCGAACATGAACGGCCTCGAAGCGCTGCCGAAGATGCTTGAGGCCAAGCCGGGCCTGAAGATACTGATGGCCTCCACGCTCACCACACGCGGCGCGTCGGTCACCATCCGCGCCCTGGAACTGGGGGCGGCGGACTACGTGCCCAAACCCGATTCCGCCCGCATCGGCGGGGCGGACGGCTTCAAAAGCGAGCTTTTGACCAAGGTTCGCGCCCTGTGCGGTCGCACGCGCGCCTGGCCGAGCGCCGCCGCAGCCGGTGCATCAACCACGGCCCCAAGCGCCCCGGTTAACCTTAATACGCCCACACCTGGCATCATAACCCCTATTCGCCGCATTGACCGGCCCGCCGCACCGTCCTCGACCGGTCTCGGCACCGGCCACGTGGCCGCCGCTCCGCGTGTGCGCCCGGCCGCGGGGCCGCGCCGCTGCGACATCCTGCTGGTCGGCGCCTCCACGGGCGGGCCCCCGGCCCTGCGCAACTTCCTTGCCGGTCTCGGGCCGGACTGGCGTATCCCGGTGCTGATCGTTCAGCACATGCCCTCGACCTTTACGACCATCCTCGCCGAACACCTCGACAAGGCCCTGCCGCAGAAGGTGGTCGAAGCCCAGGACGGTATGGGCCTGAAAGGCAGCCACATCTATATTGCGCCCGGTGACTTCCACATGACGCTGAAAGGCACGCCGGGTCAGCCATCGATCCGCCTCGATCAGTCGGCCCCCGTCAACTGGTGCCGTCCGGCGGTCGATCCGTTGTTTAAATCCGGCGCGGAACTCTATGGCAAGAATGTCGTGGCCGTCGTCCTGACCGGCATGGGCCACGATGGCCGTGACGGTGCGCGGGCTTTGGTCGATGTCAATGCCACCGTGATGGTGCAGGACGAAAAGTCGTCGGTCGTCTGGGGAATGCCCGGGGCCGTCGCCGAAGCCGGACTGGCCGAATTTATAAAACCCATCGATGGACTGGCGCAAACGTGCCGTGCCATCGCCAAAGGTGAGAAAATTATATGACCCCGGAAGATACCGAACACCTTGCGGCCCTGCTGAAGCAACGCTCCGGTCTGATCCTCGGCTCGGACAAGACCTACCTCATCGAAAGCCGTCTGGCCCCCGTGGCGCGCCGCGAAGGCTTTGCCAATGTCGGTGCCCTGCTGACGGCCTTGCGTACCAAGCGTGACGAAAAGCTGATCTATACCGTCACCGACGCGATGACGACGAACGAGACCTTTTTCTTCCGCGACAAGACGCCGTTTGATCAGTTCAAATCCGACGTCCTGCCCGCTTTGGCCAAGAGCCGCACGGGCGACATCAAGATCTGGTGCGCGGCCTGCTCGACCGGTCAGGAACCCTATTCCCTGGCCATGATGATGGAAGAATCGCGCGCACAGTTTCCGCGCGTCAATCTCGACATCCTGGCCACCGATATTTCCGAACGCTGCCTCGAAAAGGCGCAGGCTGGCCTCTATACCCAGTTCGAGGTTCAGCGCGGCCTGCCCATCCAGATGATGGTCAAGCACTTCGAAAAAATCGACGAAATGTGGCGCATTTCGCCTAAAATCCGTCAAGCCGTCCGCTACAAAAAGCTGAACTTGCTCGACGATCTGCGTTCGGTGGGCCGTCAGGACGTTATTTATTGCCGCAACGTGCTGATCTATTTCGACCTCGAAACCAAGAAGCGCGTTCTGGAGCAAATGGCCACCCTGCTGGCAGATGACGGCTTCCTCTTCCTTGGGGCCGCAGAAACCGTGCTTGGCATTACCGACGTGTTTAAGCCGATGGCCGGGATGCGCGGGCTTTACGTAAAAAATCAGGCCAGTGCGGCGCCGACAGTGCGCAAGTTCGGCACCTGATTACGAGCTCCTTGCGATGAGAAAAACCCCGCTCTCACAGCGGGGTTTTTTATTGCCTGTTACGTTTTGTTTGATACCAAATTTGATTTCGAAACGGAGTTCGGAATACGCTTTGACGATCAGGCCGTCTTCTTGGTGCCCGGTTCCGGCACGGTCAGTTGACTCCACGCCTCCGGCTTGCCTTGCGCGCAATCGTTGAGCAGATAGTCCGCCAGGTCCGACAGATGCGTCAGCTCCGCGCTGTAGATGATAGAGCGTCCGCTGCGATAGGCTTTGAGAAGACCTGCCCCGGTCAGAATGCTGAGGTGAGTCGAGGTCGTATTGGCGGGAGCCTTAATGGCGCGGGCGATCTCACCGGCGGGCATACCGGAGGGGCCAGCGCGCACAATGGTGCGAAAGGCTTCCAGCCGGCCCGGATGGGCAAGGGCGAACAAGGCAACGACGGCATCATCCATTTCCATGAGCAAACCATACATGAAAGCGCCGGGGCTAAAAACCCCCGGCAGGGGAAATTGCAGACGAAAACGCTCGTTTTCTGACGCTGTAAATATAAGGAAACCATAAAGAAAGGGCGGTTGCGCAAAACAACCGCCCAAGGTCAGGGAGAATTTCGAAAAACCCGACATTCAAACGGTTTTTTACGGCCGCCTGTCAGGCCGCCAGACGGATATAGGCCTCGCCCATGCGCTCCAGACGGTCGGCTGCGGCTTCCCCCGCGAGGAAGGTGGGGCTCATCTGGCTTAGCGTTTCGATGCGCGAGCAGAGCGCGCCAAACAGGTCGGCATAGGCGGTGGCGATCATGGCCGGGGAGCCCATCACGTCTTCGGGGTCGGGGAGGAACCAGTCGATCAGGCGGGGGTTGCCCTTGAATTGCGGCAGGCGGCCCTGCGGCAGGTGGTGCGAGAGGCGGAAGACGAAGTCCAGCTCCGGCGCATCCGCCGCGCCGAAGTCTTCGACGGCCTTGGGCACAAGGGTCTGAATATTGTAGTTGATGCGGTGCAAAAGCGCGATGGCGTAGGGGCTTATGGCCACAGCCGGCGTCACCCCGGCGGAAAAGGCCTCAAAGCGCCCGGCGCCCAGACGGTTGAGCAGGGCTTCGGCCAGAATGGAACGCGAGGAATTACGCTCGGCCAGAAACAAGACGTGGATCGGACGATGATACATGTAGGCTCTCCCCGGCCCCACACCCCGGCGGCCGTCTGCAGGCGGGAGGAAAACGTCCTTCCCACAACTACGTTATCAGAGCTTGATGAGTTTGCGGTTTACAGACAGGGTTAAGATATTCCTGACAAAAATCAGTGGTAAACCTTATCGTGAGCTTATTTCTAAGCCGCTGGAAACCGGCTATGGTTTGCATGAAAATTGTGGAGAACCCTATGCGTCGCAGCCTGCCTATCGTCGCTCTTTCCGCTTTGGCACTGACCCTTGCGGGATGTGTCACCACGACGCCCCCGACCGACAGCGGCATGGTCCCGCCGCCTCCCCCGCCGCCGCCGGTGGTCGAAGCCCCGACGGGCGTGCTATATACCTGTCAGGACGGGACGACCTTCCGCATCGCCTTCAGTGAAAAGGCGGCGACCGTGACGCTGAAAGACGGCACAAAGCTGCACCTGCCGCAGCAGGTGGCGGCTTCGGGTATCTGGTATTCGTCGGGCAAGCACGATTTCCGCGGCAAGGGCCGCGACGCCACCTGGACCGTCGGCAAAAAGATGCCGACCCAGTGCATAACGGATTAACCGGCAAAAGCTTAGCGGGTGGACGCGCCTGGTGGCCGAAACGTAATGGAGAACTTCGTCGGTTCGCTGAACGGCATAAATAGTATCGCGATCAGCAGAACGGTACCTATGAGAATCGTAATCCATAGAATAGTCTTACGCGTCATAGTCCCCTACTTTTGCTTTCGCCAATTCCGGTTCACCGATAAAAAAAAACGCCTGCCGTGAGAGGTCGGCAAGCGTTTTTTCGTAGTCGTAGAACCGTAGGCTTAGGCGGCGACGATGCCGCCCTGCTCTTGCGGGTCGCGCAGCACATAGCCACGACCCCAGACGGTTTCGATGTAGGAGTTGCCGTCGTTAGCCACGGCCAGCTTCTTGCGCAGCTTACAGATGAAGACGTCGATGATCTTCAGTTCCGGCTCGTCCATACCGCCATAGAGGTGGTTAAGGAACATTTCCTTGGTAAGCGTCGTGCCTTTGCGCAGTGATAGAAGCTCCAGCATCTCATATTCCTTGCCGGTCAGGTGCACGCGGTTGCCCGCGACTTCGACCGTCTTGGCGTCGAGATTGACGATGATGTCGCCGGTCTTGATAACCGACTGGGCGTGACCCTTGGAGCGACGCACCACCGCATGAATGCGGGCGATCAGCTCGTCCTTGTGGAAGGGCTTGGTCATATAGTCGTCGGCGCCGCCGCCGAGCGTTTTGACCTTGGTTTCGATTTCCGAGGTACCCGACAGGATCATGACCGGCGTATTGACCTTGCCGACGCGCAGCTGGCGCAGCACTTCGAGGCCGGACATGTCGGGCAGCGACAGGTCGAGCAGGATCAGGTCATAGTCATAGATCTTACCCAGATCCACGCCTTCTTCGCCCAGGTCCGTCGTATAAACGTTGAACCCTTCGGATTTCAGCATCAGCTCAATGCTTTGAGCGGTCGCGCTGTCGTCTTCAATCAGCAATACGCGCATGTAGCCCCTCCCGGCTATGGCAAACACAAAGTGCGAAGGCGCAGACGCCCCCGTGTGGTGAGAATTTGAGGCTAGCCCGCAAATCCCTTAAGATTAGTTAAGCCTAACGAAATCTCAAAGAGGGGTACGCTGATTTGCGAATCGCTGACAAGAGTCGTGAGTCAAGAGGCGGGCTTTTCCCCAGGTCTTTTTTCATTCTTTTTTAAGAAAGAGTCTTTTTTCGCACACAGTCGGGGCGATAATGCGCCGCCACCTTTATAAATTCCTGATTTTATGATGTTTTTATATGCTTATTCGTCATGATCTTGCCCAAGCAAGGGGCGAAGTCGGCCTTGGCGACAGGCGTCGGGCGGACTTTTTAGAAGAAAGCACAAAAAAAACGGAGACCTTCCGACGAGGGCCTCCGTGTTTCTTTTCTGCGCTCCGTTAAAAAATAAAATGCCAGATCAGAAGGATTTGGTCAGCGCGATCAGGGCCGACTGGGTCTGATAGTCGTCCTTACCGAAGCTGCCCGCATAACGGGCCGTCACGCCAAAGCCCATTACCTCAGTCGTCAGGCCCACCCCGGCGATAACCCCTTCCGTGGGCCGCTCGCCCATCTCACGGCTAAACGGCTGGGCGCTGTTATTGATCAGACGCCCCTTCAACGGGTCCGCCTCACCACTGATGACGTCTTCGTAGCCCACCGAACCGGAAAGCCGCGTCTTGTCGCTTAGACGCGCCTGAGCCCGCAGTTCCAGAGCACCGGACACCGCTGATACTTTGCGACCTTCGAAGCTGACCGCCCCGATGGTGTAGTTTTCATCAAAGCTGCGCATATGACCACTGACCCAGGACAGGCGCGCCACCGGCGTCAGGGTCACAGAGCCCACGTCGTGCCGCCAGCCCGTTTCGACCTGCGCCGAGGCCGACCACGCCTGCACCTTTTCCTGCTCGATGGCGACCGCTGCCAGAGTGGTTTGGCGCCGGTAGTCTTCGAACTCCTCGTAGCCGACACCGAGGCCGAAGGTGACAAAGTGCGGCCCCTTATCCCATTTGGCCCCCGCATCGACGCTCATCACCGTCGGCTTGGCCGTCAGGAGGTAACCCGTGGCATCGCCCTTCAGCAGGGTCACGCCCGCTCCCAGCGTGGCGCTGTCGCCGTGGCCGAAGACCGTGCCGAAACGCAGCCCCGTCAGGTCGTAATCATAGGCCTTGGTCTTCAGTCCCATCGCCGTCGCACCGGGAGCCGATTGCAGGCTGACCATGCGTTCCGACGTTGCCTGATCGCCAACCACCTCGACAAAAACACCCTTTTGCCCGTCATAGAGGCGCTGATTGAAGCCTAGCATGGCCGAGCGGCGCGCGGCATAGGAAACGTCGGCAAACAGGCTCACCCCTTCGGACAGGGTCGGCGTATAGAGATATTGCGTCGCCACGGCCGCCACCAGTCGATGACCGGCGGCGGTCGGGTGTACCCCATCCCAGAACAGGTAGTTATTCTGCACCGAGGCCCCACCAGTGACGCAGGCCGTGGTGGCCACGCAGCTAGAGGACACATCGCTGAGCCCAAAGGCCTGCGGATTGGCGAGGATCAGCTTGAACGCCGTGTTGATATCCACCTGCACGATATTGGTGGTGGGGCGGCTGGCGGCGACGGTCTTCACCGCGGTGTTCAGCGCCGAATTAAAGGATGAGCCGGAAAACCCGGCCAGATCCTGCGCCGCGGTGCCTTTGAACTGCGGCGTATTGTTAAGGTCAGGCAGGTTCAGCACCAGCACCGTGCCGGCTCCCGCACCGGCAATCGTATTGACCTGAGACGCAATGTCAGCGGCCGCCGTATTGGCGAGGCTGCCCATCACGCCCGTCGCCGTGGAGGGGTTGGTCGCCGCGACCGGCAGGCCCTGAAACAGGTTGTTGGCCCCGGCCCACATCGTCACCACATCGCGCGCCCCAAAGGTGCCGCCGCGCGCCTGATAGGCCTGAAGCTGCACGGCGGTGCCGGGCGGATTGGCCTGCGTGTCGGTACGTGCGCCGCCAAAGGCGAAGTTGACATTGCCCGTCAGCGCCCCCGGCGTCGTATAGCCGTTCATGGTCCCGACCAGATATTCGACCCACACCTTGTCATTGGTGAAGCGGCGATTATACGGCGCCGGCGGCTGCGTCCCGCCGGTCACGGCGTAGAGATTGCCGGAATCGCTCAGCGAGTCACCAAAGGTAATGACGCGATCATAGGTCTGGGCTGAGGCCGCCCCTGCCGATAAGGCAAGGAGTGAGGTTAGAATAAGCAGGCTGCTGCGTTTCATGTGAGGGTCCGCCCTGTACGGAGTTTATGTTCTGCACAGGAGGGAAGGCCCGTTTCACACGGATGGCAAGTGTGACGCATCGTCAATTTGTGACGTTTTGATGCCAAACGTCACAAAATTAACACACTGAATTTTCTGTAAAATTTCGCAAATGCGAAAAATTTATCGCTTAAGCGAGACAGCATGATACAGGGTCTGCGGCCGCGCATCCGGGGTTTGCGTCGCCATCTCCAGCCCCTTTAGCTCAAGCCCTTCGACGTGGCGCGCCCACAGACCCCAGGCCGGCGTCACCCCAAACATGGACGGCTCCGGATAGGCGCTCGGCAGGTCATTGACAAAGGGCGCGACCGAAGCCGGGCTCAAGCCACCCAGATAGGTCAGGGCGACGTTTTCCAGCGTCACATTCTGAATAGGGCTTTCAGGCAGGCCCATGATCAGCGCGCAATAGTCGGGCAGGACGTCGGTGGCCGTCAGGTTGCGGATCGTCACGTTACGGATGCCGCCGACCCTGGTGCCTTCCGGCCCACGCAAGCGCGCGCCCACACGCAGGAAGATCGGCGCGGTGGTGATCTCAGACAGACTGAGGTTTTCGCACAGCACGTCCTCGATGAGGCCGCCATCGACCGTCTCCAGCGCCAGCCCACGCGAGCGCTCAAAGCGGCAGTTGCGGATGCGGATGCGGCGGAAATCGCCATTGGACTCGGTGCCTATCTTGATGCGCCCGGTGACGCGGTCCTGATCCGGCGCGCGGTCCTGCGTGCGGCCATAGGTGCCGTCCAGCACGGTCCCCAGATCATAGCCCGACACGGTGCAGTCTTCGATGGTGATGTCTTCGCAGGCCCGTGCCTCACCCAAGGCAAAGCTCGATTTCAGCACAATGGCGTCGTCATTGGGCGTGTTGACGCGGCAACGACGGATGGTCACACGACGGCAGGCGTCGATATCCAGCCCGTCGCGGTTGGTATCGAGGCTTAAGCCCTCGATCTCCATATCCTCGACCCCGGTGGCCAGCAGGGCAAAGTGCCCGCCGTTCTTTATGGTGAATTCTTTCAGCGTCACCTGGCGGCAGTTTTTCAGCGCAATCGCCTTGTTGCCCAGCCCCTGCATGGCCGACACTTCGGGGGCCAGTTCGGCCATCACCTCGGCCGACAGACCACGCATGGACAGGGGAAATTCACCGGCCTGCTTTTGCCACTGAGAGCCCGGCCCTTCGCGGGTCAGGCCTTCGCCGTCGATCGTGCCTTCGCCCGTAATAGCGATGCGCTCCGCCCCTTCGGCCCAGATCAGGCTGTTGCGCCAGTGCGAATGACCAAAATCCTGATAGAGGTCAAAAGCATTGTCTTCGGGCAGATCATAGTGCCCGACATGCCGCGCCGGATCGGCCGCGATCAGCACCGCCCCATTGTCCAGATGCAGGGTCACACCCGATTTGAGATGGAGCGAAAAGCTGAGATACCGCCCGGCCGGAAACCGCACCACACCGCCATTGACAGCCGCAGCCTCGATCGCCGCCTGAATGGCAGAGGTATCCAGCGCCTCCCCCGCGCCCGTGACACCGAACGCCCGCACATCCCACGTCATTAATCCAGCCTGCTGTCTATGTCTTCGTTATGGTGAAAGATTTGCACGATCAGGACGCCGTAATCCGTCTGTGCATAAAAGACTGTGTGCGAGCCGTGCTCATGGCGTCGATACTGACGAAAAGTCCGCCCCATCAAAGGGTGCTGCGCCAAGAGATCGAACACAGCGTGCAGGCCATAGAAGTAGTCATCGGCCTGTGCCTCTCCTAAATTCAACAGGGAATAGGCATAGATTTCAGCCAGCTTGCGCTCTACTGCCGCCGATAACCTATAGACGGCCATCGGCCTTCAGCTTTTGTTTGACCGCCTGCATGATGTCCGGCAGCGATTTGTCACTCAGGCCACTTTGTTCGGCCTCTTCCAGAAGTTTAGCGAGGCGCAGTTCCTGATTTAAGCGCTCCTGATCACGCCGCACCAGATCGCGGATGTATTCGCTCTCATTATGATAATCGCCACTGCTCACCCGTGATTTAATAAAACCGCGCATGGTTTCCGAAAGGGACACGCTCATCGACGACATCATGACCTCCGTTTGTTGAGACCAATAGATAATATTAGATCACAAATCCTGCAATCCACAGGCTTTCAAAAACGCATAGGTGGCATCGTAAAAGCCCGGCGGACGGGTCGGATCATCGGCATCGCCCTTTGGTACGAAAATGACCATACCTTGCCGCGCACGGGTTAGAATAACGCGATAGGCATTCTTCAGATACAATTGCGCAAACGCATCGTTCACATGGCGCCATTTGGTGCCGGCAAATTTGTGGTGCTGCCAGCCGTCGTCTGAGTAACGGTAATCGGCATCCCAGCAGACACCCACCCAATCCAGTTCCAGCCCCTGAACGTCGAACTCGGTTGCCACGTCCTCCAGATACCAGGACGAGCGCACATCCTCTCGATCATTCAAAAACCAGTTGGCCGGCTCGATACTGGCCTTCACGTGCAGGCCCTCGGATTTAAGACGATAGGCGCCTGAGGAGGCCACCAGACCATAGCGTTCTGTGCCGCGGGCTTTGCGGCGTAACCAGCAGCGGGCGACATTCAGATCACGGGTGATGACAATGGGATAGGCCGTCAGTTGCGCAAAGGCGGTACGAGCGGCCTCGGCCTCACCGTTCAACAGATGCGCAACAAAGCCGGACAAAGTTTCCGCGCGGAAAGAGCGCATCGAGACACCCAAGTGCAGGTCGTCGCTCAGCGTCACCTGATCCTGCTGGATGAAACTGCGGGCGTCGTGGTTCAGATCATAGTCCGGCTGCACAATCTGCCCCGAGGCATAGACCCGCCAGTGCGTGAAGCGCGCCCGGATCGCCGCCATCCATTCGGACAAGCCGGCCTCGCCCGTATTGATCTCCTGCCCGCCACCGATCAGGCACACCACCGTGCACCAGTCAGGGTGACGGTCCATCACGCTGAGCAGAAATTCCGGTTCGGACATGTCGAAATCGGCAATGCCGCGTTTGGCCTGCATGAATTTTGAGGCCTGAGTGCGAGTCCAGGCCCGCTGCGCCTCATCAAACACAACCACGTGTTCGCTGGGGATGGTCGCACTGCCCGCATAGTCGTCGCGGAAATGGTGGATGTTCTGGATAAAGGCGCGCACATCGCGTTCGACATGCTTTTTGGAACGACCGGTGCGCGCACTCTGATCGCGCGCCAGCGCCTCACGCAACACATCGACCAAAGGCCCGTTCCCCGACAAAAAGGTCGCGTGTTCGTCGGCATGGGACTCGCTGCGCTGGGTGGCGATATTCAGCCCGGCCAGCGTCTTGCCCGCTCCCGGTACGCCGGTGACAAAGCAGACCGTTTTGCGCTGGTGCGACTTGGCGTCCTCAATCACCGCGGCAATATAATCCTGCGTGCGGCTAAGGTTGATGGCGTCGGCGTCTGAGCGTGCGATATCCCTGACATCGTGCCGGGCATAAAGCGCCCGCGCCGCTTCGATAATGGTCGGGGTCGGGCGATAACCACTGGAGGCCCATTGGGCCACATCCAGTTGCCGGTGACGGTGCGGCGCCGCCGCGTTCCGGAGGATGTCACCAAGGTCGATGACATTGGACAGCAGCGGCTTTGACACATGATCAAGCGCCAGTTCTGGTTGCGACTTCAGCGACGTTTTGGCCCGCGTCGCCACCAGAATGGGTACGATCGACAGATGATGACTGCCCGCATGAAAGTTTTTCAGATCGAGCGCGTAGTCTTCGACCTGCTCGATAGCGTGGCGGTCAAAGCCTTCGCTGCCGACCTTAAATTCAGTGATGAAAATACAGTCGCCAATCACCACCACCGCATCGGCGCGCTTGCCCATGCGCGGGATGGTGAACTCGAAATAGAGGGTGAAGGCGTCAATCGCCATCAGCGCATTGCGCAGGATGGGTATCTGCTGAAGCCACGCGCCCTTCTGTTCAAGGTCGAGCGCAAAGGTATTGGCGCGTGCCAGTTCACCGAGAATCTGATCATCGGAATCGCTGAAGAATTTCTCCCGGTCGGCGGTATAATAGGCGCGCATCTGTCCCCCTTTAAGAGAGCACCCTGCCAGGTCTTCTGACTATTGAAAAGTGGCAATCCGTTAACCTTTCTTAAGGCCCCGTTCACCATACTCCTGGCCATGCAGGACCTTCTCCATACCGCTCGCAATATCGACCCGATGCAGGTCTATGGCCGTGTGGCCGTGGTCAATGGCTTGCTGATCGAAGCCAAGGGCGGCATGTCGTTCATGGAGGTCGGTTCGCGCTGTGAGATCATGCGGCGCCACGCTCCCCCCCTGCCCGTCGAAGTCGTCGGTTTCCGCGAAGACCGCGCCCTGATGATGCCTTTCGGCCCGGTCGAAGGCGTCGCCCCCGGTGCCGAAATCCGCATTTCGAACGAAGGGGCCAAGGTCTATCCTTCGACGGCCTGGCTCGGGCGGATTATTGACGCCTTCGGTGACCCCATCGACGGGCTTGGGCCATTGCCCAAGGGCGGCATCGGTTACCCGCTGAAGGCCGCACCGCCCCCTGCCCATTCGCGCGCGCGGGTGGGGGAACGCCTCGACCTTGGCGTGCGGGCGATGAACGTCTTTACCACCTGCTGCCGCGGTCAGCGTCTGGGGGTGTTTGCCGGTTCCGGCGTCGGTAAGTCGGTGCTTCTGTCCATGCTGGCGCGGGAAGCGGCCTGTGACGCGGTCGTGGTCGGCCTGATCGGCGAACGCGGCCGCGAAGTACGTGAATTCGTCGAAGAAACGCTCGGGGAGGCGGGGATTGCGCGCGCTATCGTCGTCGTCGCCACCTCGGATGAGCCCGCGCTGAAACGGCGGCAGGCGGCCTACATGACTTTGGCCCTGTCGGAGTTTCTGCGCGATCAGGGGCTTGAGGTCCTGTGCCTGATGGACTCGGTGACGCGCTTTGCCATGGCGCAGCGCGAGATCGGTCTGGCTACAGGGGAGCCGCCGACAACCAAGGGCTATACCCCTACCTGCTTTGCCGAATTGCCCAAGCTGCTGGAGCGCGCCGGACCGGGGCCGGTCCTGCCAGACGGGACGCAAACCGGTCCCATTACCGGGCTGTTCACCGTGCTGGTCGATGGCGACGACCACAATGAGCCGATTGCCGACGCCGTGCGCGGTATTCTGGACGGCCACATCGTGATGAGCCGTTCGATTGCCGAACGCGGCCGCTTCCCGGCCATAGACGTACTGAAAAGCATTAGCCGCACCATGCCCGGCTGTCAGACCGTTCCCGAACGTGAGATCGTGCGCAATGCCCGCGCCGTCCTCTCGGCCTATACAAACATGGAGGAACTGATCCGCATCGGCGCCTATCGCACAGGGGCCGATCCGCTGGTCGATCGGGCCATTCAGCTCAACCCCGGCATCGAACAATTTCTCTCGCAAAGCCCCGATGAAGCCACAAGTCTTGACGACTCCTTTACCCTTTTGGCCCAGATTCTCAGCTCTGAATAAGGGAGTTGCGTGATGGCCTCGTGGGTAAAGTCTCTAATCCGTATTTCGACTTTCGAGGTGGAGACGCTGCAGAAGCGTCTGGCCGAGGTGGCCACCCGCCGCACGCACGTCGAAATGAAGATTTCGACCCTCGATGCCGAACTGGCACTTGAAATCGCCCGCGCCGCTCAGGAACCGACCTTCAATTTCGACCTCAGCGCCTATAAGAAGGGCTGGGCCTTGCGTCGCGAACAGTGCGTCTCGGAACTCGAACTGATCGCCCACGAAGAGGCTGGTATTCGCGACTCCCTGAACGGCGCCTTTGAAGAACTGAAGAAGTTTGAGCACGTCGCCGAAGCGACCCGCCTGTCAAAGATGGCCGCCGAACTGAAACGCGAAAGTGCGGCCATGGACGAGGCGGCTCTGCGTCAGCGCTTCGTCGGCTAAACTTATCGCGGGGGGACATGTGACGACAAAATCCCAAGGTTTTCCCCGCCGCACGGCCCTGATGGGTCTGGGCGCGACACTTGTCAGCGCCTGTAGCCGCGGTGAAGCCGCAACGGGCGACACGCTTCCGCTCAAATCACACGTGAGTTTCCCGCTGGGCGTTTGCGCGATGACCGCGCAAGTGAATGATCCGCAGTGGGCCAGCCTGATCGCCACCCATTTCGACCGCATTACGCCGGAATGGGAAATGAAGATGGAATACATCCTCCAGCCCGACGGCAGCCTGCGTTTCGACGCCCCCGACCGCATTGTGGCGCAGGCCCGGCTGAACGGACAGTCCGTACTCGGCCATACCCTGATCTGGTATGCGCAGGATGGCGACTATTTCCAGCAGCTAAAGGCGGATCGGCGGGATTTCGAAACCGCCTACCGCACCTATATCCGTCAGGTCATGAGCCACTACAAAGGCCAAGTCGATGGCTGGGATGTGGTCAATGAAGCGATCAGGGACGACGGTTCGGACCTGCGTGACTGCCTGTGGCGCGAAGTACTGGGAGAGGCCTATATCGACATCGCCTACCGCGCGGCACATGAAGCCGACCCGGCCTGCCCCTTGATCCTGAACGACTACAATCTTGAATACTACCCGGCCAAACGCAAACGCTTTCTGAAACTGGTCGAGGGGCTGCAAAAGCGCGGGGTACCGCTAAACGTTCTGGGGACGCAAACCCATATCGCCGCCGATCTGTCGAAGGGAGCGATTACCGAGACGCTGCGCGATCTGGCGGCAACGGGACTGAAAATCCACCTGTCGGAGCTGGATGTCAGCCTGAAAGAGGCGGCCAAAAACGCGCTCGACTTCCGCAATTACCGCGATGCGCAGCGGGCCCTCTATGAAGAAGTGGCTGAAGCCTATACGGCGCTTCCGACCGCGCAACAGTTCGGCCTGACCCTCTGGGGTCTGCGGGATGAGGACTCATGGTATAACCGGCAAAACAAGGGCATGGTCGCCGACGAGCCGCTGCTGTTCGATGACGCCGGACGGCTGAAACCGGTCGGTCAGGCCTTCGTCAAGGCGTTGTGAACCACCCGTTTTCGGGGAGGCGGTTAAGACTAATCTGCCTTTTTGGGCGCCGTAAACGGGTTTTCCAACACGTCGGTTTCGCCCGTTTCGGCCGCTGGCGTATCCACTGGCGCGGTAAAGATGGGGTTGGCCACAGGCTCAGCCGCCACCGGCTTTGTGCCTTCGGTCACCGCTCGCAAGGCCCGCAGATCGTCGGAGATGCGGAAAATGGCCACGTAGAACTCGCAGAAGGAGCGCCACAACAGAAGCGCCGCCACAAGGAACAAAAGTCCCCCGATCAGAAACGGAATTGCGAGAAAAATACCCCAGGGCATTTCTTCGCGCATGGCGATGCCGACCGTCCCACCCAGCACCGCAAACAGGCCCAGCGCCACCAGCGCCAGACCCGCCCAGTAGATGAGGTGGATGACCGGCTTGGTCAGCAGGCGGTCAAAGGTCATCAGATCGACGACAATGTCTTTCGGCTTGGTGCTGCCGAAGGCTTTTTTGATCACGCCCATGCCCTTGCCTCTTCGTTGCGCAAACGCGCTTTGGATTTATCCAGACCCGCTGTCAATAGATATTACACCTGTCCTACCGTCCGCAGGCGGACCTTCGGATGGATTTCGTTCTGGCTCATGACGGTAGTATTGCCGCGGAAGCGTTCGACGATCGAGCGGACATAGGGGCGGATGCCGGGGCTGGTCAGCAACACCGCCACTTCGCCCGACATGGAGACGCGCTCAAAGGTGTCGCGCACCGCGCGGATAAAGTCCTGAAGCTGCGACGGAGCCATCGACAACTGCCGCTCCTCGCCCACCCCGATCAGCGCCCCGGCAAAGGCGTTTTCCCAATCGTTCGACAGGGTGACGATAGGCAGGGCACCGTCTTCGGCGCGGTTCTGCCAGCACAGTTGCCGCCCCAGGCGCGAGCGGACGTGTTCGACCATCTGGGTCACCGACTTGGTATGCGGGGCCACCTCACCCAGCGCTTCGAGGATGGCGGGCAGGTCGCGGATCGAAACGCGCTCTTTCAATAGCGCCTGTAAGACACGTTGCAGCGTGGCTACCGTCACCACCGACGGGATCAGGTCGTCGATCAGCTTCTTCTGACCTTCCGGTGCGTCTTTCAGCAGCTTCGCCACCTCCGAATAAGACAGCAACTCGGACATATTGTCCTTGAGGATTTCCGTCAGGTGCGTGGTCAGAACTGTTGCCGGATCGACGATGGTATAGCCCATGAAGGTCGCCTCTTCGCGCAGCGCATTGTCGATCCAGGTGGCCGGAATCCCGAAGGCGGGCTCCTTCATGTGCTCGCCCGGCAATTCGACCTGACGCCCGGACGGGTCCATCACCATCAACTGCCCCAGCCGCACCTCGCCGCTGCCTGCCTCCATCTCCTTGAGGCGAATGGCATAGCCCTGAGTCGGCAGACGCATATTGTCCATCAGGCGCACAAATGGCATGACGAAGCCGTATTCCTGCGCCAGGGTGCGACGCAGCGCCTTGATCTGATCGGTCAGCTTGCGGCCTTCATTGTCATTGATGAGGCCCAGAAGCCCCAGCCCCAGCTCCACCTTCACATCATCGATGGCGAGGGTTTCGGCCATGGTTTCTTCGGCCGGGGCAGCCGGGGCGGCCTGAAGCGCTGCGGCCGCCGCGGCAGGGTCTTCCTTGGGCTTGCGCCCCAGCTTCCACGCCAGAAAACCCGCGCCCATGGCAATCGCGGCAAACGGAATGATCGGCATACCCGGGACAAGACCCAGCACCCCCGCCGTGGCCGACACCATGCCCAGCACGACGGGATTCATGGCCAGCTGTGCCACCAGTGCCTTGTCGGCCGAACCGTCAACGCCGGATTTCGACACCAGAAAACCCGCGCCCATCGAGATGATCAGGGCCGGGATCTGCGTCACCAGACCGTCGCCGACAGTGAGCTGGATATAGGTCGAGGCCGCCTCAGCCGCCGGCATACCGTGCGACAGGATACCGATCAGGATACCACCGACGATATTGATACCGGTGATGATCAGCCCGGCAATGGCGTCGCCGCGCACGAACTTCGAGGCACCGTCCATGGCACCGAAGAAGTTCGACTCCATCTCGACTTCCTTGCGCTTGCGCTTGGCCTCTTCCATGTCGATTATGCCCGCCGACAGGTCGGCATCAATGGCCATCTGTTTGCCGGGCATGGAGTCGAGAGTGAAGCGCGCCGACACTTCGGCGATCCGGCCCGACCCCTTGGTGATGACCACGAAGTTGATCAGGATGAAGATTGCAAAGACGATCAGCCCGATGATGAAGTTGCCCTGCATGATCAACTGGCCGAAGGCCTGAATGGTCGCACCGGCGGCGGCGTGACCTTCGTGACCGTGGCTGAGGATCAGGCGCGTCGAAGCAACGTTCAGCGCCAGTCGGAACAGGGTGGTGATCAGCAGCACCGTCGGAAAGGCCGAGAATTCCAGCGGCTTCTTGATCAGGATGGCCGTCATCAGGATGAGTACCGAGGTGGCGATCGAGATGGACAGCAAAAGATCGAGCAGGATGGCCGGGATGGGGATGATCAGGAAGACGATGATCATCATGATGCCGACGGCCATCACGACTTCACCGCGCTTCAGCCAGCCCGCGACCTCAGACAGCTTGAAGGGCTGAACCCCTGTATTGGCTGTTGCCGCGTCCGCCACTCACTGTCCCCGAAACCAAAGCCTGTATCTACGCGCAGAAGGCACACTTCTGGCATTAGGCAAAAATTACCTATGGCGTGGTGAAGAAAGGGTTAAGGCCGGTTAACGCGCGCGCTTTTAAGCGGGCGGACTGGGGCATTTTCCAGCTTTTCGTGGCTAAATCTGGCTTCAGGGGTCCGGGGCCAACTGGCCCCGGGGCCTTAGCCTTACGCCGCCGAAGCGCCCGATTGCGGGGCCGGGATATTGAGCCCCTGAGCCGCGTATTCGTTCAGCTTGTTCCGCAGGGTGCGGATCGAGATACCGAGGATATTAGCCGCATGGGTGCGGTTACCGAGGCAGTGGCTCAGCGTATCGAGGATCAGCTTCTGCTCGACCTCAGCCACCGTCGAGCCAACGAAGGAGCGCGCGGCGCTTTCAGCGGCCTGAGCGGCGCGGTTGATATAGTCCATGCCGATCGGGGCCACCGGGTTGAGCGGCTGACCGTCTGGCAGTCGGATGGCCTCTGCGTCGATTTCCGCCCCCGCCGACAGTAGCACCGCGCGGTGCATGGCGTTTTCCAGCTCACGCACATTGCCGGGCCAGCCGTGCGCCTGAAGGCGGCGCTTGGCTTCCACACCGATGGGCTTTTGCGGGATGCCATTGGCCTCGGAATACTTCTTCACGAAGAATTCCGACAGGACGAGGATGTCGGCCGGGCGTTCGCGCAGCGGCGGGATGGCCAGATTGATGACATTGAGGCGGTAGAGCAGGTCTTCGCGGAAGATCCCGTCCTTAACCGCCTGCGCCAGATTGCGGTTGGAGGTCGCCAGCACGCGGATATTGACCGGCACCGGCTTGGCCCCGCCAACACGGTCGATGACGCGTTCCTGAAGGGCGCGCAGTAGCTTGGCCTGAAGGCGGGCGTCCATTTCCGAAATTTCGTCGAGCAGCAAGGTGCCGCCGTCGGCCTCTTCGAACTTACCGATACGGCGCGCCATAGCCCCGGTGAAGGCACCCTTTTCGTGGCCGAAAAGCTCTGATTCCAGCAGATTGTCGGGAATGGCCGCGCAGTTGACCGAGATGAACGGCTTTTGCGCGCGCTTCGATTTTTCGTGGACGTAGCGCGCCATGACCTCCTTACCGACGCCGCTTTCGCCGGTAATCATGATCGAGGCATCCGACGCCGACACCTGATCGGCGAGCTTGATCACCGCTTGCATGGCCGGATCGTGCGAGATCATCGGGCGCGAGTCGTCGGCGACAGCGGCCAGGACGGCGGCGATCAGCTCGGCATCGGGCGGCAGGGGGATGAATTCCTTCGCCCCGGCAGTAATGGCCTGCGCCGCCTTGCGCGGATCGGGATTGACGCCACAGGCGACGACCTGAACGTGGATGCGTTCGCGCTCATTGGCTTCGATCAGCGCGCCGATATCCAGCTCGTAATCGACCATAAGGAGGTCCGCGCCCTGCCCCTTGCGCAGGGCATCGGTGGCCTGCGTTACGGTTTCGACGTGCGCCACCTTGGCTCCGGCATCCATAGCCATCTTCACGGCGGCGGAGAGTTGCCCGCTCAGGCGTCCAACAACCAGCAGTCTCATATCCCTACTCCTTACCCGGCCGAATCTTCAGACTTGATGATTTCCGTCATGGTCACGCCCAGACGTTCATCCACCACCACCACTTCGCCACGCGCGACCAGGCGGTTGTTCACGTAAATATCAATGGCTTCACCGACCTTGCGGTCCAGCTCCAGCACGCTGCCCTGCCCCAGCTTGAGAAGCTGCGACACCGACATATAGGCCTTGCCCAGCACGGCGGAGATATTGACCGGCACATCGAAGACGGGCGCGAGGTCTGCCGCCGCCTTGGTGCCTTCATCGTCACCGCCGGGCACCATGGCCTGACCTTCGCCGAACTCTTCAAGCTCGAAATTCTCAGACATGGTTATGCCTCTCTCGCTAAGGGCGCATGGGCCGCATTCTGACTGTGGGCCATCTCGGCCATCAACACTTCCTTGAGCGCGGCGCGCAGCGCCTCGGTGATGCGCTCTGGATCATAGGCGGCACGGCCTTCGGGCCACTGAATCTCAAAGGCCCCGACGTGACGACCACCGCCCTCGCGGAACTGGATCGCGCCCTGAAAGCCGGTCAGGGCGGCGGCTTCGCGCGCCGCCTTTTGCAGATTGGCGTCGGGTGAAGACGCCGTAATGATCAGGCGCGGCGCGCCGGAAATCTCTTCGGCCAGCGCTTCCAGCGCCGCCTTGACCGGCGCTTCCGGGAACAGCTCCAGCGCCTGCGCGGCGATCTTCTGGGCGCAGACCAGAGCCAGTTCGACGCATTCGGCTTTATGGCTCATCAATACGGCATTGAGCGCCTCAAGCCCCTGACCAGCGGCTTCGGCCAGAGCCTGAACGGCTTGCGCCTGTGCCGCCTGAGCGCGCGCCATGGCCGATAGCTCACCCTGGGTATAGGCCTGCTGACGGATGGCCTCCACTTCGTCGGGGGTGTAGTATTTCTTTTCCTTCGGGGTGCTGGCCAGCACATGTCCCCCGTCGCCATAGACGGTGCCGAACTCGAACTTTTTGTACCGGGGCGGGATCTGGGTCATGCGAAGGCTCCCTGCCCTTCGCAAAGAGACGCGGAGAAAAGAGACTTAATAGATAAGCTCATCGTCGCCTCCCTGACCGGCCAGCATGATTTCGCCCTTGGCCGCAAGGTCCTTGGCGACCTGCACCATGGCCATCTGCGCGGAATCGACATCTTTCAGGCGCACCGGCCCCATGGAGTTCATGTCGTCGCGCATGATCTTGGCGGCGCGTTCGGACATGTTGGAGAAGAAGAGGTTGCGTAAAGAATCCGACGCGCCTTTGAGCGCCAGCCCCAGCTGATCCTTTTCCACCGCCCGCAGCAGAGTCTGCACCCCGCCCGGATCGAGCTTCGACAGGTCTTCGAACACGAACATCAGGGCGCGGATACGTTCGGCCGACTCGCGATTGCGCTCTTCCAGAGCGGCGACGAAGCGGCTTTCGGTCTGGCGGTCGAAATTGTTGAAGATTTCCGCCATCAGTTCATGCGAGTCGCGCTTGGAGGTGCGCGCCAGATTGGACATGAACTCGACGCGCAGGGTCTGCTCGATCTTGTCGAGGATTTCGCGCTGGACCGGCTCCATGCGCAGCATCCGCTGCACGCATTCCAGAGCAAAATCCTCGGGCAGGGCCGACAGGACACGCGCCGCGTGGTCGGACTTGATCTTCGACAGAACGACCGCCACCGTTTGAGGGTATTCGTTCTTCAGATAGTTGGCGAGCACCGCTTCATTGACGTTGCCCAGCTTGTCCCACATGGTGCGGCCCGCCGGACCGCGGATTTCTTCCATGAGCGCATCGACCTTGTCCGACGGCAGGAAGGATTGCAGCAGACGCTGGGTCTGTTCGTAAGACCCCATGATGGTGCCGGAATTCGACAGACCGGACACAAATTCGACCAGCAGTTCTTCGACCACATTCGACGAGACCGTGCCGAGCGACGACATGGCCTGAGAGATTTCCTTGATCTCTTCCTCATCGAGCTGACGCCACAGCTCGGTGTGATCCTCGCCAAGGGCCAGCATGACTACCGCCGCCTTTTCGACGCCGTTCAGTCGTTTGGGATCATCAATGATGTTCTTTGCCACGGGTTACGCCTTAACTGTCGTGCAGCCACGAGCGCAGGATCGAGATCGATTCCTCCGGGTGGCGTTCCACGAATTCCGATACGCGCTTGACCGAAGAGGCCTTCACCTGACCTTCGATCTTGGCGATGTCGATGCGGCTGTCTACCGGGGCCAAGGCCAGCCCGGTACCCGGTGTCCCCTGATAATCGAGCGCGGCCGCCGCAGGCACTGCGACCGGGACACCATCGGCCCCCATCACCATCTGAACCGGCCCCCCGGCGCCAGCCAGCGCCGGCACGCCGCCCGGTCCGGCCACCGCGCCGGTGTTTACGAATTTCAGCAGCGGGCGGGCGACGAAGAAGAGGACCAGCAGGGCCACCACCAGCAGGATCAGCCACTGGATGGCGGTCACAATATCGTCCTTGGTGAAGTCGAACATGCCCGCCGAAGCCGCCGTGCCGCCCAGACCTGCCGCATCACGGGCAAAGCGGATATTGGTGACCTTCAGTTCGTCCTTGCGCCCATTGGGATTGGTCGCGGTCTGATCCGTGTAGCCGATGGCGGCGCGAACCAGCTCTTCGATCTGCTGCATGTCCTGTGCAGAGCGCGGCGTATAAGTCGGCGGCGACTTGCCATCCGCCGCCGGGGTCCAGGTGCCATCGACCACCACCGCCACGGCCAGCTTCTTGATCGCCCCGGGGGCGACCACCTCGGTCGTCTTGGTGTTCGAGATTTCGTAATTGGTCAGTTCCCCGGTCGTCTGGCTCTGATTGCCCGTCGTCGTCTGCCCGCCCGCAGGGGCACCGCCGGGGATATTGGCCTGCGCCGTTACCGTGCCGTTATTGGCCGCGTCCGAAGACGAATCGGTCGAAGAGTCCGAACGTGTCGAACGCACCACCTGACCGTCGGGATCATATTGCGTCTGTTCGCGGGTCAGCGAGTTGAGATCCAGTTCCGCCGTCACGGTCACACGCGCCGCGCCCGGCCCGACTACGCCTTCGACAATATCCTTCACGCGCTTGCGCAGGGTTTCCTCGACCTCGGTCTTGCGCTCGGCACCGCCCGCGCCCATCAGGCTGTCGTCTTCGCCACCGGCCGCCAGAAGCCGGTTCTTGTCATCGACCAGCGTCACGGCATTGGCCTTGAGGTTGGGCACGGCGCCGGCCACCAAATTGCGGATGGCGCGCACCTGCTCGCCCGTCAGTTCGGTATTGCTCAGCCCCACCACGACCGAGGCGGTGGGTGCGGCCGCCTCTTCCTGAAACAGCTCGCGCTTGGGCATGACGAGGTGCACCCGCGCAGAATTGATGCCTTTCAGCGTGGCAATGGTGCGCGCCAGCTCGCCTTCGAGGGCGCGCTGGTTATTGAGGTTCTGCACAAACTCGGTCTGGCCCAGCGCCGGGGCCTTATCGAACAGCTCATACCCCACCGAACCAGCGGTCGGCAGCCCCTTGGACGCCAGCATCAGGCGCGTTTCGCCCACCGTGTCGCGGTCAACCATGATCGTCGAGCCGTCGCCGCGGGCCTGATACTTGATGCCAGCTTGATCAAGGGCGGCGGTGATTTGCGAGGCTTCTTTGAGGTCGAGATTTGAATAGAGCAGCGCCTGCGGCTTACCCGTCATATTCAGCGCAATCGCCGCCAGAACGGCAGCCACACCAATAGAGACGCCAATAATGACGGCCAGACGGCTCAGCCCAAACTGTTTGAGGAAATCCACGACCCCGATACCCTGCCACCAGACACGACTACAGACCCGTTTTCGGGTCACTAGGCAGTAATTTCCCAGTGAAGCGTAAACGAGCCGTTAAGGGATGGGGTAAACGGGTAAATTCTTAATTTGCGCTTCGCCACAGGCGAAGCTCTTAGGCAAAAATGCCAAATCCAGGCGAAGGGCCCCATTAAAAAGACTCAGAGCGTTTTCCGTATATCGGAAAACGCTCAGGGCTTGGATTTGACGGTCCCATGCTTTGCGTTTCGGCTACGAAACGCAATGAGGTTAACGGTACTGCTGGATGCGCGTGGTGCGCAGCCCGGCCATACCGTGGCTGTCGATCGCCTTCTGCCAGCCGAGGAATTCCTCGGAGGTAATACCATAGCGCTCGCAGGCCTCTTCGAAGGTCAGCAGACCGCCGCGCACGGCCGCTACCACCTCAGCCTTGCGCCGAATGACCCAACGCTCCGTTCCCGGAGGCGGCAGATCGTTCAGGGTTAATTTGGCACCGGTTGGTCCAATCACGTATTTTTCGCCTTTGCTATCGCGGCGTTGTTCTTGCAGCATGATTCTTCACGCCTTTCTTACCATCACCATGGATGGCAAGATAACGCATGGAATCTAATATCCGCTTAATTGCCTTAGTAAACATATTACTAATAACGGCACATCAGGATATTAACACTCCATTCACCATGCTTTACCGCGCGTTATTACAAGTTAATCAAACTCAATACTTAGCGCTTGATATTCAGCAACTCTTGCAACATCTCATCTGCGGTGGTGATTGTTTTGGAATTGGCCGAATAGGCGCGCTGGGTGACAATCAGGTTGGTAAATTCTTCGGACAGATCGACGTCTGAGGCCTCCAGCGTCCCAACCCCCAGAAGCCCGGCACCGGACACCCCCGGCACCTTCAGCGTTAGCGGACCGGACTCATTGGAGACCGTGTACGCATTACCGGAGACCGGCGTCAGGCCGTCGGCATTGACGAAGGTCGCCAGCGCCAGTTGCGCGATGTCGCGCGTCGATCCGTTCTTGAACACCGCTGTGACCAGACCCGCCTTCGAGATCTGCACCTTGTCGAGGCCCGAAAACGGCGTGCCGTTGGCATCGACGCGATTGGTGCTCGAAGAGTTGAGCTGGGTGAGGCCGCCCTGATCGCCATTGAAATCGACCGTGACGGTCTGAGGCGCGACGCCGATACTGCTTTTCCAGTTAAAGCTGAGGTTCAGGGCCGTAGAACCGGTGCTGATCCCGGCGGCGGTCTGGACGTCGCTGAGCTTGCCCGATGAGTTATAGACCAGACGACCGCTTGACACGATGCCCTGGCTGGAGGCCGTGGTGGCGGGGGTGACGCTGGGGTCCTTGACGTCCGGCGACCAGACCTCATAGGCCCAGGTATTGGCGAGGATCGGCGGTGTGGCCGAAGGATTGGCTGGCAGCTTGATCAGAGAAACGGTGAGGTTGCGTTCGCCGCCCTGACTGTCGGAAACCGGAATGGTGATGTCGTAATCGGGGCGCGTCGAAACCGAGGTATTGGGGGCCGACGCGTCATAGGCGGCCATGGGTAGGGTCGTCGGGCTGGCGGCATAGTCGTCCGCCCGGTCCGAAACGGCCTGATTGGCATTGAGATTGCCAACGATCTGCGCGTAACTGGTCGGCTCGATCTGCGCGGCGATATTTTCGACATTGATGGTGCGCAGCTGGCTGAGGTCGGCCGCCGACAGGGTCGGCCCGCCGCCTGCCACAATGGGCCAGCCCTGAAGATAGAGGTTCGAGGCATTACGCAGATAGCCGTCTTCGTCGGCGAAGAAGGAGCCGTCGCGTGTGAACAGGCGCGCGTCCTCCGTACCAGGTGCGGCCTTCTGAGTGGTGACGAAAAAGCCTTGCCCGTCAATGCCGAGATCGAGCTGGCTCGAGGCCTTTTGCAGGGTGCCAAGCGTCGAGATCATGTGACGGGTCGTCGAGGTCACACCCCCGGCATTATAGCCGGTGGGCGTGGAGGAGGCCGTCACGATCGACTGAAAGTCCGTGCGCACGCGCTTATAGGCGGTGGTGGTGGAGTTGGCGATATTGTTGGAGATCGCCGACAGGGCATTGGAGTTGGCGGCCAGACCGGCAACGCCGGCCTGCATGGAGGCGCTCAGGCTCATAGTTCAGACTCCGGACAAAAACGCAGAAAACGAAGGATGGGATCAGGCATTGGCGGTTTCCCGCACGCCGGTGACGTAGGACATGGGGATCAGCGAATAGCCCATGCGCAGGACGATCTCGCCGTTGATCAGTTCAGTGGCATCAACGCGCTGCTGAACGGACACGGCATTGGAAATGGCGGCACCATTGGCCGAGGTCGCAGTGACCTTGAGCGTGTAATTGCCCTCCTTCACCGTGGTGCCGGTCGAATCCTTGCCGTCCCAGGTAAAGCTGTTGTCGCCCTTGTTCAGGCTATTCGACGCGCCTTTCCAGACGATCTTGCCGTCGGCGTCGCGCACCTCGACATCAACATTGGCGGCAGTGTTGGCCAGTTCGTAGTGCCAGGTCAGCGCCTTGTCCTTGAAGCTCTGGGTGTCGATATCGGCCACGGCGGTCTTGCCGATCATATTGACGGAGCTGGCGACATTGCCCGCCCCCAGACCGACCAAAGACTTCAGATACTCATTGGCCTTCAGTTGCTGCTCGACGCTCGAATACTGAACAAGCTGGTTCGTCCATTGCGTCGAATCCATCGGCGACAGCGGGTCCTGATTCTTGATCTGCGCCGTCAGCAGACTCAGAAACGTCTGATAGGTGCTGCCCAGCCCGCTGGCCGAAGCGCTCGAGGTGGAGGCGGCATTGGTATTCGAGCCGGAGGTATTGGATACGGAACTGACCATGACGGCTCCTTAGACGAGGACGCTGAGCGACAGGGTCCGCGCCGGGCCGTAGCCGTCAGCGGACATCTGAGCATAGAGGGCGGAATCCACAGACGCTGCCGCCATAAGCTGAGCGTCAATGAGGCTATGGGCATCGGCCGTCACCGCTTCCGGCTCGGGGGACGGGGCGTCATAGGTGGGGCGTTCGGCTTCGGCGTACTGACGTCCGCGGCCCTGATCGCCGGAAGCAAAGTTCAGGGATGCGTCATCCATCTGAAAACCGGCCTGCTCCAGTTGCCGGCGCAGATCATCCTGCCGCCCCCGGAACTCGCTTTCCGCCACCGGGCTGTCGAAGCGCAGGTGCGCCGTCAGCTTGCCGTCCTGACCGATTTCGAGCTTCACATCGACCTTGCCCATATCGGCCGGGCGCAACTCCATATCGAAGCTGGTCGATTTGCTGCCGAGACGGCGCGTGATCTGGGCGCTGAGGGCGGCAAGGTTTTCCGCCGTGTGCGCCGACAGGGTATAGGTCTGCACGGTTTGCGGCGCGGTAGGGGGCGCAGGCGTAAAACGCACGCCGCTGTCCGTTTGTGGCAGGGTCTGCGCCTGAATATGGCTTAAGGAGGAATTGACGAGCGCGGGCGTCTGCGGCACCGCACCCCCTGGGGCCGTTCCGTCAGCGGCATTCAACGCGCCGGACAGGGTTTGCAGCAGATCGGCTACGGAACGCCCCTCGCTCTTCGCGGCTGAAGGGGTCGCCTTACCCTCCCCGTCTGCGGCGGTCAGGCCGTTGAGCGCCGCATCAAAACCGGCTTCGTCGGACGTTTCGGCATCCGCCCCGGTCGTCGGACCTGCGGCCAGAAGGGCCGCAACGCTCTGCGTTTGAGCCGACGGCAGCGTCAGGGCCAGCGCATCGGCGGCAATTCCCTCCGCAGGCTGCGCCTGCGTCGTCGGCCCATTGACGGGCAGCGGGGTTTGCTGCGCGAGCAGAGCGGCAAGAAGATCGGACCTCAGTTCGCCATTCCCCTGCGCCTGATCCGTCTTGTCGCCGTCCGGCTTTTCGCTTTCTTTGGTTGCAGCTTTGTCCGCCGGGGCGGGGGTGTCTTCGCGCTGCGCCGAAGCCAGCGCCTGACCGAAACGGCCCGCCGTCTCCGCCCGGTCATCGGCAGAGGGCACGCCGCCGCTCACCGGGGCCGCAGGTAGGGCCGTGGGGGCGGGAGACGCTTTCGGAGGCAGCAGGTCTGCGGACACGACGGGGCCATCTTCGCTGAGGACCGATGCGTCCCTTCAGGGCGCCGCGGCAGGGGTCAGACGAACGCCTTTTGCGTCCGAACATCGTCACCCCCTGATCGCAAGGGTCGTGCCAATTTTTAAGTAATTGTTTTTATGTATTTTTATAAAATGACCCCGGCGCATTTTGCCGGGGAAGACGGACCGGGGCCGGAACAAACTTGCCGGGGGCAGACGGACTCTGCCGCCCTGGGGTATGAAAATCTGGCCAGCAATCGCGATACATTGGCCCGCCGACAGACGAGTGGCACCGTATTTGAAACCCTCACCTTAGTTTACGCGTTACGTGGCGCACGGAAAATAGCAAGCCAATGAAAAATATAGATAAATTTTTCAACTCGACCCAGGGGACACGGCAAATTCTGCCTCTGGTCGGGCAAGGCTTGCCTAAAACGCCTCAGCGGGAGGCCTGATCATGTCGCTCAACTCCATTCTCAATATCGGGTCCTCCGGCCTGATGACGGCGCAAAGCCAGTTGAGAGTCGTTTCGGACAATATTTCGAACGTCAACACACCGGGCTATATCCGCAAGATCGGCACCCAGCAGGCCAGCGTCCTGGGGTCTCAGGGGGCTGGCGTCATGTCCGGTCAGGTGCTGCTGGCCGCCGACAAATATCTGCAGCAGGCCTCCCTGCGCGCCTCGTCTTCTGCGTCGCAGGCCGAGGTCTTTCACGACCTGTTCGATCAGATTCAGTCGCAATTCGGGGACCTGACCGACAAGAACGGCCTGTTCAATCTGGGCGACAAGGCCCTGTCGGCGGCGGCGGCGGCGGGGGAAAGCCCGACCTCCAGCGCCTCGCGTCAGGAAATGCTGTCGGCGCTCGAAAGCTTTATGGATGAAGGCAAGCGCATCTCGCGCGAAATCCAGAATGCACGCGGCAATGCCGACAGCCGCATCGCCACGACGGTCAAGTCGATCAACGACCTGATCAAGAATATCTCGGACCTGAACCCGACCATTTCTCAGGCCAACATCAGCGGCAACGACGCCTCTGGCGCGCAGACCAAGCAGGCCGGCTATATTGACGAACTCTCGAAACTGATCGACGTCGAAGTCAGCACCAACAGCAATGGCGGCGTCACGGTGCGCACGGCCTCTGGCATGGTTCTGGCCGGAGATCAGCGCGCAACCCTCAGCTATCAGCCGACCAGCCCCGTCTCGGCGGCCACGACCTTCAATCCGATCATCGTCACCGGGCCGAACGGCGAAAAGCGCGATTTTTCCGAGCATATCAAGACCGGCGAACTGCGTGGCCTGCTGGACGTGCGCGACAAGGACTCCACCGCCGTCAATGCGCAGCTGGCCGAATACATGTCGGTCTATGCCGATCAGCTGAATGCCGCGCACAATGCGTCTTCATCGGTTCCGGCGGCCAGCTCCCTGACCGGCAAGGCAATGAACCAGACCCTGAGCGAAGCCCTGAACGGCTTTACGGGCAAAACGAATCTGGTGGCGCTCAATGCCAACGGTACAATCGCGCGCAAGGTGGAGCTGAACTTTTCTACCATGCAGATGTCGATTGACGGCGGTGCGCCCAGCGCCTTTACGGCAGGCAGTTTCCTGACCAGCGTCAATACGGCCTTGAGCGGCTACGGAACGGTCGGGTTTGCCAACGGCAAGCTGAGCGTCAACGGCACGGGCAGCTACGGCGTGGCCATTGCGGACGACCCCACCACGCCATCCTCAAAGACGGGGAAGGGTTTTTCGCACTTCTTCGGCATGAATGATCTGGTGCGTTCGGATACACCGATTGACTATGCGACGGGCCTGACCGCCACCTCTGCCCACGGGTTCGACACGGGCAGCGTCAAGTTCACGGTGATGAACGGGGCCAGCGCCCGGGTTCAAAATCTGGAAATGACGTTCCCGGCGGGTGGCACCATGACCGATCTGGTCAACACGCTGAACGATACGAGCAACGGACTGGGGCGCTATGGCACCTTCTCGCTCAGCCCCAACGGTGAACTGAGTTTCCGCGGGTTCGGCACGCCGGCCAACAGCCTGGGCATAACTGAGGATACGACCGCCCGTAACGGCACCGGCGCCTCCTTGAGCAGCATGTTCGGACTGGGCGGCATGGCCAGCGAACGTACCGATGGCCTGAGTGTCGATCCCGTCATTCTGAACAATCTCGACCGGCTGTCTCTGGCGACGCTGAAGCTCGATGCAACCGCGCCGACCCCGGCTCTGGTGGCGGGTGACGGCAGCGGCGGTCAACGTCTGTCGGCCATCGCCACCAAGAATGTCACCTTCAAGGCGGCCGGTGCCAATACAGGCGGCACTTCCACCCTGACGCGCTATGCCTCTGATCTGGCCGGGCAGGTGGGCACCATCGCCTCCACCGCCAAGTCGCGCATGGACGGGGCCGCCGCTCTGGCGTCGGAGGCTTCTTCGCGGCGCAGTGCCGCCGAAGGCGTCAATCTCGATGAAGAACTGATCAACCTGACGACCTACCAGCAGGCCTATTCGGCTTCCTCGCGCCTTATTCAGGCGGCGAAGGATATGTACGATACCCTGCTCAGAATGTTCTGAGGTAAATAGACATGCGTATTTCAACCGGTCAGATGTGGGGCAACGCCCTGTCGAACCTCATGCAGGCGCAGGTCCGCAAGGACGAAGCCAATAACCAGGTATCGACACGAAAAGTGGCGACCGATTTCGGCGGCTTCGGACGGGGGGCCGAGGTCATCGCCGCCTATCAGTCATCGCTGGAGCGTATCACGGGTTATACAAAGATCGCACAGAGCGTATCCGACCGCCTCGACAGCCAGAATATCGCGCTGGAACGCGCCAGCGACGGTATCGCCACCGGCAAGGACGGCATTATGGATGCCATCGCCAGCAAGTCGCTCGATGGCCTAACCACGGTTCTGCAATCGAGCTATATGGCCTTTGCTGACGGCCTGAACTACAAACATCAGGGCACCTATCTGTTTGGTGGCGGCAATGAAACCGACGCCCCTCTGGCGGCGGAGACGCTGGCGGATCTGGCGACAACACCCGCTGCCGGTACCTTCAAGAACGGCAGCGTCAAGAAGGCCTCCAAAATCGACGGCACCACCACCCTGCAAACCGGTATGCTGGCCAGCGATATCGGGGCCGAAGGCGTGTCGGTCTTCCGCGACCTGAAGACCTTTATCGACGCCAATGCGCCCATGCAGGGCAAGATGACCGACGCTCAGCAGACCGCGCTTCAGGCACTGGCCAATCGTCTTAACACCGCCTACAGTAATATGGTGGATCATACGTCGCTGAACGGTACGTTTCAGAACCGCGTCGAAAACACCATGAAGTCGCTCGAAGGACAGGAAAGCAGCCTGAACAAGCTGATCTCTGACAAGACGGACGTCAATCTGGCCGAAGCCTATACCAAGCTGGAACAGGCGGACCTGACGGTGCAGGCGGCGGCGCAGGTGGTGTCCAATCTGAAATCCGTATCCCTGCTCGACCTGCTTAGATAATACCCAGGTCATACCCACTTGGTATCACTCACCGGTTTGTGAATTTATCCACAAGGCGACGAGGTGTATTCTAGAGGCGTGGCTTGCCACATCAAAAGACCCCGCGCGGGGCCATCGCAATGTTGTGCCGTTCACGCTGAGACCTGAACGCCTTGAGATGAAAACCCGGGATGCCCTCCCGCCGGATCGTCGCCCCAAGGCTTTCGAGCGATGCCGGAACCGCCCATTCGGGATGAAAACAAAAAGGCCCCGTCTTCCGACGGGGCCTTCTGTTATACATCCCAAGTTTGACGGGCAAGAGGGACCTTACGAGCCGAAGAGGGAGATACAGTGGTCGGGGCTTAAGAGGCTACTGAGCGGTTATTTAACGAATACGTCGGCTGCCCCCTACTCTTTTGCGCCCAAAAGCCTTATTTAGCGCCTCATGACCGCCTCTGTACCCGCCTGCCCTGTACCTGTATTTGATACCGCCGATCTGGGCGAGGCGATTTCGCGCGTCCGTGACAGCGTCAGCCTGCCGCCAGGGGCGCGGGTCGTGGCCGCCATGTCGGGGGGCGTGGACTCTTCGGTCGCCGCCGCCCTCCTGCACGCCGCCGGCTATGAGGTGATCGGTGTCACGCTTCAGCTTTACGACCACGGTCAGGCACTGAAAAAGACAGGGGCGTGCTGTGCCGGGCAGGATATTCATGACGCCCGCATCGCCGCCGAAAAGATCGGCATTGCCCACTATGTGCTGGACTATGAGAGCCGCTTCAAGGACTCGGTGATCGAGGAGTTTGCCGACTCTTATCTGCGTGGCGAAACCCCGGTACCTTGCATCCGCTGCAACCAGACGGTCAAGTTCCGCGACCTGCTGGACGTCGCGCGCGATCTGGGGGCCGAGGCCATGGCCACCGGCCACTATGTCGAACGCCGCGATACGGGCAACCGCGCCGAACTGCGCCGTGCGGTCGATCGCAACCGCGACCAGTCCTATTTTCTGTTCGCTACCACGCGTGAACAACTCAACTTTCTGCGCTTTCCGCTGGCCGACATCCCCAAGCCGCAGGTGCGCGACATTGCGCGTCAGATGGGGCTTAATGTCGCCGCCAAGCCGGATTCGCAGGACATCTGCTTTGTGCCCGAAGGTAAGTACACCACTCTGATCGACCGGCTGCGTCCGCAAGGCCGCGAAGCAGGTGACATCGTCCATCTCGACGGGCGGGTGCTGGGCCGGCATCAAGGGATTACCGGCTACACGATTGGTCAGCGGCGCGGCCTGAATATCGCCGTGGGCGAGCCCCTATTCGTGGTCAAGCTCGATGCCGGGACGCGCCGTGTCATCGTCGGGCAGCGTGAAGCGCTGAACACGGCTGCCCTGGTCATGAAGGAAACCAACTGGCTGGGTGATCACGAGACGCTGGAAAAGGCTGCGGCCGATAATCTGCCGGTTCTGGCCCGTGTACGCTCAACCCGTCCCCCCGTCCCGGCGCGGCTCAATCTGCGTGACGGTCAGGTGGAGGTGGTGTTTGATGCTTCGGAAGAAGGCGTCGCCCCCGGTCAGGCGTGTGTCCTCTATGATCCGACGGACGAGGACCGCGTGCTGGGCGGCGGGTTTATCGAGCGCACCCGCGCCGTAGAGTTTGCGGTGTAGAACGGACTTCGTTCAGATTGAACCGAAATCCCGCTCTAACCTTTGGATTGTCGCGCCTTTGATTCCGAAAACCGTTGCACACTTTTCGGAATGCACTCTAATCGACAGCGATGCCTTTGCGGATATAGAGTTCCGACAGGCTCATGCCCCTGCCGTCCTCGCGCGCCTTCAGAACGCTGTGTTCGCCGATCATCTCACCACAGGCTTCGCAGCGGGGCTTGGTGGTGAAAATCCCGGCGCAATCATCGTGCACAAGCTCGAAAAAGGGACCGTCATCCGCGTCATAGACATGCTCACGTCCCCAGCCGTAGAGGGACACCAGAACGCCCTTGAGGCTGCGCCCCTTTTCGGTCAGCAGATATTCATGACGCAAAGGCCGTTCCGAATAGGGCACGGCCTGCATCAGGCCCAGCGCCACCAGACGCTTCAGTCGCGCCGCCAGCACGTTGCGCGCCACGCCCAGACTTTTTTGCCATTGCTCGAACCGACTATGCCCCAGAAAGGCATTGCGCACGATGAGCAGGGTCCACGGTTCTCCGACGATATCCACTGCCGCCGCAATGGCGCATCTTTCACCGGAATAGTCAGCCGAACGTCCCATATATGTGTCTTTTCTTCTGCGCGGCGTCAGCAAAGACGTCGCCACACCCCGGCCCAAGGCTTAAGGACAGTGGGTTGATGAAAACCTAAAATTTAGGACTAATACAGGCCTGAGAATGCGATTAAGTCTAAAAAACGGGACTATCTCAGCGGCACCGGTATCTATTCACCAGTGCATTGTTTTTCCTTACGGATTAAACGCAAACAGGGTCGCCACGGCGCGGCTGAGGCGCACCTCGTCGCTGTGGACAAAGTCCTGATCGAAGGCCTGCCCGTTCCAGTGCACCAATACCGTCACGCCGTCGTCCAGAGACAGGATCAAACCGTCAGTATGCGTTTCTATATCGGCGTTGCAATGGTCGGAGAAGCTGCCGCAATCGACCTGATAGGTGGCCGCCGGTGCGCGCTGCACCTGCGCCGCCAGACGCGCATCAAGGCTGATGACCTTGACCTCTTCGCCACGCCCCAGACGCATATAGACCGCCTGACGATCCCCGTCTTCGGCGCTGAAGACCACATCGTCGATACGTCCGTCACCGTCGAAATCGCCTTTGAGTGAGGCCGACAGCCCGCTGAACGGGGCCTTGGAGACATCAGCACGCAGATCGGCGGCACCTGCCGTGCCCGCCAACATCATACCTACTACCGCTGCCACCAGTGCCCGCATTCGTCGTCTCCGCATCCGTGCAGCGCTGTTATCCCGTATGTGTACAGGAAGGGGCTGCTCATCCTGACTATAAGCAGGATCGGTGCCAACCACTGCCACAAAGGTTAACGGCGGTAAAGCGCTTTCGTTAACCAATCAGGTGATTGAGAGGATTAGATTTTTCGCTTATTTGGCGTAACACGGTTAACGCTTTGTGTGCCTTATAGACACATCTTTTGTATTCTTCGGCTGAATTTACGGCTTGAGCGCGATTTCGCCGATGACCACCGGAGCCGGGACGTCGCGGCGGATATTGCCTTTGTCGTCAAATTCCGACCACTGACTTCGGGCTACAAACACAAAACGGTCCCCGATCACCTGACCGCCGGTCGGTTCTTCAAGATCGGGATGGCCGCGTAGCAGGACCTCGGCCTTTTCCACCGCGCTCCAGTCAGGATTCATACGCAGGCGCAGGATACGGTTCGGTTTGAAGCCGTTTTGCACAGCGATCAGGTCGTTGCCATAGCGGTAAAGGCCGTCGATCCCCAGGAGCACTGTCTCTTCTGGGGCCTTCAGCCGCGTCAGCGCCCCCTTGGCCAGATCGACGCGATAAAGTCCCGACGCATAGTCAGAGACGATCAGAACGCTGGCCTCGGCATTTTCGCTCAGGCCCTGCGGCGAACCGAGATAGCCTTCGGGGATCAGCACCTGCAACCTGCCCTGATAGCCGGTCAGGCGAAGCACCTCCCCTGTATTGCCGTCGGAAACATAGAGGTCTTCCTTGCCAGCATACAGGTCGGCCAGACGCCGATCGGGCCGCTTGTCTTCGAACTGCGCCAGTATCTTGCCGGTGGCCAGATCGACCTTGACCAGCTTGGAGGCGATTTTGGCATCCGGCGCATAGCCCACGGTCTGACGCGACGCCGCCGTAGAGGCCCACAGTACGCCGTCTTTCACCGCAATGGCATTAGCGGCGACCCCGGCGCGCAGCGACAGGCGCTTGGCTACGCCGGCTTCGCTGAGCGGCCCCACCACACCGTTGCGCAGGCTGGTGGCCAGAAGCGCGCCGTCGGGCAACGCCGCTACCCCTTCGATCAGGTTGAGACCTGAGAGACGATTGAGTGTCTTCAAACTACCTACACGGGCGGTATTGGTGGCCTGAAGCGACTCCAGATCGGCGTCCCAGAGGGTATTGAATTCCGGATAGCGACTGAGATCGAGAACGAGACCCCGCTTCAGATAGTCAATCAGCGCCGCCCGCGCCGCCGGCTGGCGCTTCAGTTCCAGTGCCGTTTGCGCCTTCAGCAGCAACACCGAAGGCGAATCCGGCAGGATGTCCCCGGCCTGACTGAGGCGATCAAGGGCGGTCTGGCGGTCGTTCTTCTGCAAGGCGGCCATCCCCTCCGCCCGCAGGGCATGAAAACGGCCAAGGTCAGAAGCAGGGTCAATTTTCTGAGCGGCCACAGGGGTAGCCAATACCGCCACCAGCCACGCCAGCGCGATCAGGGAAGTCTTCATCCAGTCTCTCTCGTCAGTGCGCCCCTACCGGAACCTAGCCTTCTGCACCGGGGACGACAAGTTTCAACGGTAGGGCGGTAGTCGTTTTCACCGAGCGGATGACGATACGACTTTCTATGGCGGAAACGAGGTCGGACGCCAATAATTTGTCGCGCATGAAGTCGTCATAGGCGTGCATGTCGCGCGTCACGATGCGCAGCATATAGTCTTCGCGCCCCGTCACCGTGGCACAGGAGACGATTTCCGGCCATTCCGCCAGCCGCGCTTCAAAGGCTTCGAGATTTTCGCGCGACGGCAGGGAAAGCTTCACTGCCGCATAGACCTCAAACCCGAGCCCCAGTTGATCGGGTTCCAGCAGCGTCACCCGTTTGCGGATAACCCCGATGTCTTCCAGCCGTTTCAGACGCCGCCAGCAGGGGGAGGGCGACAGATTGACCTTCTCGGCGATTTCGGCCACCGACAGGTTGGCATCTTCCTGCACCAAGGTCAGTATCCGCGCATCCAGTTCGTCGATATCAGCGGACACCTTTGCCCCCTCGCCTGCATTTTGTGAAAAGTCATTTCCATAAAAGCGCATTCCGCAAAAAAATCCACCCTTAATCCGTCGGCTGAACGTCTGTCCGACGAGAAAACCGGGACTTTCGGGTGTGAGGCCTTTTCGTGGCACACGCACCGGAGTACACCGGTACAAAGGGAGCGGCTGATGCGTATTGTCAATCTGATGCTGGCCAAGGGACGCGGCGGGCTGGAAAGCATGGCCGTGCGCTATCACGAGGCGCTGGTGGCCGAAGGCTTTGAGGTGATGAGCATCGGTCACGCCAAGGGCCTGCTGGCGGAAAAGGTCAAACCCGAACAGTTCGCCCGCCTCAACAGCGGCTTTACCGGTGACCCGCTGGCGGCCTTGACCCTAGGAAGGCTGGCCAAACGCTTCAAGGCCGATCTGATCATCGCCCACGGCAATCGCGCCATCGCTCTGGCGGGGCACGCGCTGGCGGGATGGGGTGGCCGGACGCTGGGGGTGGTGCACAATTTCCGTTTCAAGCCGGGCCTGACCAAACTGCGCGCCGCCATCGCCGTGTCGCCCGCGGTTCAGGCCGCCATTACCGCCCGTTATCCACGTCTTGAGACCCATCTACTGGAAAACTTCACGCCTCTGGTGATGCACCCGGTCAAGACCTTCCCGCTTGACGCACCACGCATTGGCTCGCTGGGGCGGCTGCATGTCAACAAAGGCTTTGACGTGCTGATCCGCGCCGCCGGTCTTCTGCGTGACCGCGGTACCGAGGTATCGCTGCTCATTGCCGGAGACGGCCCGGAAAAGGCCGCGCTGGAAGCGCTGATCGGCGAACTGAAAGTGCAGGACCGCGTGACTCTGGCCGGCTGGATCGAACCGCCGCACGACTTTCTGGCGTCGCTGGATCTGTTCGTCCTCTCGTCGCGCGTTGAGCCCTTCGGACTGGTGGTGGCCGAAGCCATGGCCGCTGGCGTTCCCATCGTCTCCACCCGCATCGACGGGCCGCGCCATATCCTTCAGGACGGCGAACTAGCCACCCTGATCCCGCCCGAAGACCCGCAGGCTCTGGCTGGCGCCCTTGAGGCTATTATGAATGACTGGCCGCCCGTGCTCGACCGCGCCTGCCACGCGCAGGCCCACGCGCTGGAAACCTACGGCCTGATCGCTGGTCAAACGCGCCTCAAAAGCCTTATCAACCAGTTTGAGCCGGAAAACTGAAAAAGCGCACTTGAACCCCCGGCTCAATTTGGATATAGCGGGCGCCTTCCTAAGGCGTGGACCTTTGTCCGCCTGAGGAAACCCGGCTGGTTGGGTAGCTCAGATGGTTAGAGCGGCGGATTCATAACCCGCAGGTCGGCGGTTCGATCCCGCCTCCAACCACCACCTCTCCTTCAAAAATCCTTGTTTCCCCCCGCACCCTGCCGTGTCACGGGGTAGCTATCATACTGAATGTGATGTAACTACCCGTTCCCCTTTGCGCCTCTTGATTTTCAGATGACCATGACCCTTGCACATAATTCCGAGCTACTGGCCGAAGTGATCGACCTGATCTTCCCGGACGCTCTGCCGACGCCGGCGGAGCTGGAAGCCCGTTACCCCCCGCGCGATCTGCCGCAAGGGGCCATGGTCACCCGCGTCGGCCCCAGCCCGACGGGTATGATGCACATCGGCACCCTCTATGTCGGCTTGCTCTCGGAACGCTTCGCGCAGCAAAGCGGCGGCGTCTTCTTCCTGCGCGTCGAAGACACTGACAAAAAGCGTGAGGTCGAAGGTGCCACGGACTTCATCTCCAACGCTTTTGAACATTACGGCGTCGTTGTAAATGAAGGCCGTGACGTTCAGGGCGTCGAACACGGCGCCTACGGCCCCTATACCCAAAGCGCCCGCATGAGCCTCTATCAAACCTATGTCCGCCACCTGATGAGTGAGGGCAAGGCCTATCCGTGCTTCTGTTCCCCCGAAGAACTGGATGAACTACGCACGCGCCAGCAGCTGCGCAGCGTAGCTCCCGGCTATTACGGCGACTGGGCCATCTGGCGTCACAAGTCGCTGGAAGAGGCGCTTGAGGCCCTCAAAGCTGGCAAACCATATGTGATCCGCTTCCGCTCGCCCGGCAATCCGGCCGAAAAGGTCGCCGTCACCGATCTGATCTTTGGCGAGCGCACCTTCCCGGAAAGCGATCAGGACATCGTCATTATGAAGTCCGACCGCCTGCCGACCTATCACCTCGCCCACGCCGTCGATGACCACCTGATGCGCACCACCCACGTCATCCGCGGCGATGAGTGGCTGGCCTCGCTGCCGACGCACCTGCAACTGTTCCAAGCGCTGGGCTGGACGCCGCCGACCTATGCCCATATCGCGCCGATCAACAAGCTCGACGGTTCGTCCAAGCGCAAGCTGAGCAAGCGCAAGGACCCGGAAGCCAGCGTCATCTACTTCATGGATCACGGCTATCCTACCGCCGCCCTGATCGAATACCTGCTCAATCTTGCCAACTCCAATTTCGAAGACTGGCGCAAGGAAAACCCCACCGCAGATTACCGCAGCTTTCCGCTGTCGTTCGAGCGTCTGGCCAAGAGCAATGGACCGCTGTTCGACTTCACCAAGCTCGACAACATCAGCCGCGACATTGTGGCGCGCCTCAGCGCCGAAGAGGTCTATGCGCAGATCGTCGAATGGGCAACGACCCACGACGCACCGTTCGCGGCGGTACTGGAGGCCGAAAAGGCATACGCCATCGCCATCCTGTCAATCGAGCGTGGCGGCCCGAACGCGCGCAAGGACATCGCCAAATGGCAGGACGCCAAGGCCTTGATGGCCCCCTTCTTCGACACCGAATTTACCTCCACGACCGAAGACGCGCTGAGCGTTCTAGGCAATCGCACGGCCGAAGAGGTGCGTGAGATCGTGAGCGACTTCCTGGGCGTCTATGACGAAACAGACAGCAAGGAAGCGTGGTTCGATAAGGTCAAGACCATTGCCCGTGACCGCGGCTTTGCCGAAAAGGCCGGCGATTACAAGCGTAACCCCGAACTCTACAAAGGCACGGTCGCCGACGTGGCCAAGATCTTCCGCGTCCTGCTGCTGGGCCAACCGCAAACGCCCGACCTGCATGAGGTCATGGCCGCGATGGGCCGCGACCGCGTGATCAAACGGCTGACCCGCGTTTGACGCGTCTAACAGGCATCCGCCGGGCTAGGAATGGTTGCCTTCCAAGGGGACTTATAAAGGCTGGACGCTCTCAAAAGCATAATGTTCGTAGAATTCGATGATCTCCGCCTAGATGTCTATGAGGCGATTTTCGACAACGGTGCACTCGTTTTCAGCGTTGCCATGGAACCAGGCGGCAAGATTCCAGGACACAAGGAAGACCTGAGTGGGCATGGGATAGGAGGTAGGGTGCGAACCGGTTAACCGTCAGCAAGGTACGAAAGGGACAGTCCAAATCTGTACGAGCCTCTTTCTTACCGGCTTCGCGCCCATTGCGGCCCGTTGGGACGACCTAGAAATTCTCGAAACCGGACCTGAAAGAGAGGGCTCTGGGGCCAAGTTGGTATTAGTGTGTTGATTTTCAAACCAAAGTGACTCCTGTTTGTGGTGGGGATTGACCCAGGCCTGCTGTGATCCTGTAACGGGTTCACCTCCAAAACGAGGGGCAAAGTGAAACGAACATTTCGAGATTTAAAGGGTCACTTTTGGTGAAACTCAACAGACCGGCATCTCCTACAGTGAGCATCACACCGGCAGGGCCCTTTAGACGCCTGATGAGGTGTGTCGGATGCATCCGGATACACAACTCCTGTTCCTCAATGGACAACGCCCCATTGTGGCAACCCGGCTCCGGTACTATGCTGATCGCGAACTGCGGGGCCTTTTTTATGCTGGCTGATAAGCTCGAACACCTACCGGATGTGAAACGGCGCGAACTGACCCGCGTCCTGCAGATCCTGTTTGATGAGTTCGAAGATGCCACCAAGACCGCGCTCTCCGATAAGCGCAAGGCCGGGCGCATCTTGAAGATCATCCTCTTCGGCTCCTACGCGCGTGGTGACTGGGTTGAAGACCGCTCCTCCGGTTATCGTTCGGACTATGATCTCCTGATCGTCGTCAACGGTCAGGCCTTCACCGATCTGCAGGACTACTGGGCCAAGGCCGACGAGCATCTGATCCGCGAATACACCGTCACTGAGCATATCCGCACGCCGGTCAACTTCATCGTGCACAGCCTCAATGAAGTGAACGACAACCTTGCCAGAGGCCGGCCCTTCTTCGTCGATATCGCCCGTGACGGCATCATGCTGTACGAGGCCCCGGGGCACCCGCTGGTCGCGCCCAAGCCGCTGACCGAGGCAGAGCGGCTGGCAGAGGCCAAGGGGCATTATGAGCAGTGGTTTTCCAAAGCCGTAAACTTTGAGAAAGTGGCAAGCTACTGTCTGGAAATTGACGACCTTAACCTCAGCGCCTTCAACCTCCACCAGGCGGCAGAAGCGCTCTATCACTGTCTGCTTCTGACGTTGTCCCTCTACAGCCCTAAGAGTCATCGCATCACCATTCTGAGGTCGCAGGCGGAGGCGCTGGATGATCGGCTAAAGGGGATATGGCCGAGCGAGACGAAACTCCACCGGCAAGCGTTTGATCGGCTGAGGCGCGCGTACGTCGAGGCGCGATACTCAGCGAGCTACAGCATCGGCGAAGACGAACTCTCGTGGCTTAGTGAACGGGTCGGATTACTGCAAAAAACGGTAGAAGCCGTGTGCCAGGAACGTCTGGTATAGGGCCTGGCTTTGTTTTCAAGGGACTGGAGCCAAAAAATGCATAACCCGCTTGATTACGGATGCGGGACGCACGCTTTCCCCTATGCCTGCTTCACTTGCAGGAAGTCGTTCAAGCGGCCATTGGTCAGCCTTGCAAAACCACGATCTATGGGAAAGTCGACCCGCACAGAGTTTGAGCGTTCTGCGAGGCAGTTTGAAAGTCAATTTAGTCACAAGTGCCCGCACTGCGGCGGCGTGGCCCACTTCATGGGCCGCGATTTCAAGGCCCCGAAAACACCGGACAAAAAGGCATGGGCTATAGTTCAAAAATTCATCAATTTCGGCAGGACCTACCATCACCAGACGCCCGTCGATGACGTGAGATGACCTGTACGTTGAAACGGCGTTTTGCCGACTGGTTTAAACCAGTTGATGGTCGAGGCACCCGGACGAGACCGAAATTTACTGGTCAGCAAGGCGAAGACCTTCGCGCCAAAAGCCTCTGCTACGGGTGGCCGCAATCCGTCATGGGGTATCACCATCGGGCGGAAGATAATGGTCTCTGGACAGCAGCACACTGATGCAAACGGGCTACAGGTTTCGTTACACGCGTGACGACTATCGCAAATATGGTTGCCATCAAGGGGTTTAACCTCTAATTGCCCCGTAGCCAATCCCGGCATGCCCTGAAGAAGGAAAGGAGAAAATCATGCGAGCAGTGTTCCTCAACCTCGAATCTGATTTCCCGATCCAAAATTCTCAGGAACACATTGCATGGGCAATTTCCTATCGGGCGACTATACGCGCCTGATCCCTTATGGCCGCGCCAATGGCGCCGCTACCCCTACCCGCTTTAACATTCATAACTTGACGTCTTTCCAGAAACTTGGAGGCGGCGATGCGCACTGACATGTTCAAAGTGATTGTCGAGAGACCACGATGGGGCGCCGGTCACGCCGCCTCTCCCAAACTTAAAAGGACCAAAGACTACACTCTAAAAACTATCGGCCATAAACGGCACGCCATCGAGAGCACGCGTTACACCAAGGGCTTCAACGAGAATCTAGCGCCACTTGTCCGCTTCTTAAGAAGCCGATGTGGACAACGCTGGGATGACGTCTTCAGTGAGATATGCGCGCAACTTGACACCGGCAGCACAATGAAAATGCATGTGCGCCAGCACATAGAGGACTTCGTGCTCGCGCGGATTTCCATTGGCCGATACGGTAAATGGCTGTTCGAAGGTGAAATCCTCGGTTCGAATGAACGCCGATATCGGCGGCGACAATTCTTTGTAGATCCGACAGATGGCGTCCTGAGGGAACAACGGTTCCTATCCGAATGCCTACCCGTTGCAAATCGGATCATGGGGGCGGCACACCATGAATAAATGCTGTGAGATATCCCTCATTGGCCGCGATCTCGCCCGGTTTGACCCGGTGGCAATCGACCAGTTGGACACCACCGCACGTCTGGAGGGGATGGGAAAGGTAGTCGGCTTGCCTGATCTGCATGCTGGCAACGGTATTGCCGTAGGGGCCGCCTTCTGGTCGCCGGACCGGATCTGGCCCCATCTCGTGGGAAGCGATATTGGTTGTGGCATGGCCCTATGGGAAACGAGCCTTCCGGTTCGCAAATTCCGCGTGAACCAGGTAGATCGCCGCCTACAGGGACTCGATGATCCCTGGGAAGGTGCGATGGAGGCCGCTCTAAGTGCCGCTGGCCTTCCCGCCAGTCTGGCTAGCCCATCACTTGGAACCATCGGTGGCGGCAATCACTTCGTCGAGTTTCAACGGATCGAAGACGTTCTGGATACAGACCGATTTGCGGCACTTAACGTCAAGGCGGACCGGGTCTTGATGATGGTTCATAGCGGGTCCCGCGGACTGGGTCAGGCCGTTCTGCAAGAACAGTTGGCGCGAACGGGTAAGTCTGGCCTCATGGCGTCTGAGCCTGAGGCGAAGGCATACCTTTTGGGGCACGATCAGGCCGTTACCTGGGCCATCGTCAATCGGCGAATAATCGCACAACGGTTTATGGACGCCATCGGCGTATCGGGATCCTGCATCCTGGATATCGTCCATAACAGCGTGACCCCTCATGACAGTGGTTGGCTGCACCGTAAGGGTGCTGCGCCCGCAGACCGTGGGTTAGTCGTCATCCCAGGATCGCGAGGGGACTTCAGCTATCTGGTCGAACCCGTACCCGATTTTGCCGAGAAATCCCTCGTTTCACTTGCGCACGGCGCGGGCCGAAAATGGAGCCGAAACGACGCACATGCGCGTCTTTCGCGTCGATATCGATCGTCCGACTTGCAACGCACTAAACTTGCAAGCCATGTCATCTGCGAGGACCGCCGGCTGATATTCGAGGAGGCCCCGGAGGCTTATAAAGATATCGCAGGGGTTATCGCGGATCTCGAGGCCGCTGGGCTCATAAGGGCTATCGCGCGACTACGGCCTCTCCTGAGCTACAAGACGAGGCGCCATGACTGAGATCATTCTCCACTTAACTTCCGGCAAAGGTCCGGACGAATGCCGATGGATGGTCGCTCAGCTCTCCAGAGCCTTTACCAGGGAGGCTCTGAAGGATGGAGTCGTATGCGAAGTCATCGACTCTGAAGAGGAACTGCCCGCATCGCTGCTCCTGAGCGTGACGGGCGATCAAGCAGAGGCCTTTGTCTCCGCCCGGGTGGGGACCATTCAATGGATAGGCGAAAGCCCATTCAGACCCCGTCATAAACGCCGGAACTGGTTTGTTGGTGTAAACATCGCACCATCGCCCGACGCTATGCCCGATCTGAGGGACGAAGATATTGTGTTTCAAACGATGAGAGCGAGCGGACCTGGTGGGCAGCATGTCAACAAGACAGACAGCGCGGTTCGGGCTACGCACAAGCCGACGGGCCTGATTGTGACCGCCCAGGAACAACGGTCTCAGCATGCAAACCGAAAACTTGCCAGGCAAAAACTCGCTGCTTTGTTGGATGCACAACGCGAAAAGGCTGGCGACAATGCCCGCCAGGCGCAGTGGTCAACTCATCAAAACCTAGAGCGCGGGAAGGCTGTGAGAACCTACACCGGCCCACTCTTTGCCCTAAAGAGCCCCAGGTAAGGCCTTCGCTGCTGCGGCGCTGGAAACGGCACCACAGCAGCGAGGCCGTTCACCCCCCTGCGAAACTTAGCAGCGTTCACGCGCTATGGCCGGCCAATATTCAGGTTATTGCCTGGCCATCAAACCCTTGCATCTCAGAAGAAGCGTCGCGATTAACCCTGAAAAAAATGAGTTGTTTTCATCCTCTTCGCGCCCTGAGCGGCCATTCGACGGACGTTCATCCGCCAGCTCCCATTGCGGACAGCGCGAAAGGCCCAATTACCTGAGCGCATACGCAAAACACTAAATGAGTTGCGCGTCTCTCAATTGAGATACATACTGGTGCGCGAGAGGAGGCTCTTATGGCCCAGACTTCAATGCTTCACGTTCGCGTTGATGACGAACTCAAAGCCGCTGCCGCTGAGAAACTCGCTGACTTCGGCCTAACTATCTCCGATGCTGTTCGCATCATGCTTACCCGCGTCGCAAAAGACGGCGGCCTGCCAGTTGGGCTCATGACTTCACAAGAGGCCTACGATGACTGGTTTAAAGCGAAGGTCTATGAAGCTCTTGAGGAAGAAGGTTCCGGCATCAATCATCAACAGGTGATGGACGAAACCCAAGCTCTTATCGATAGGAAGCGTCGTGCTGGCGCTTGAATGGCGTTCGGCAGCGCGCGCAGACCTCTTCGCGATAATCGACTACATCTCAGATAATAATCCGGACGCCGCGCAACGGCTGAAGGATCTCATACAAACGAAGATCGCAAAGCTTCAGGCCCGGCCCAAACTGTTTCGGCCAGGCCGAGTGCCGGGAACGCGCGAAATGATGGTCCACTCCAGTTACGTTGTCATTTACACTTTCGACGCTGAGAAGGTTTCAATTTTGAGAGTCCTACATACCGCAAGGCAATGGCCTGCGAGCTAAAATTTTGTCGCCCCAGCGCCCGAAGCGGACTCTTGATGGCCCATGCAACATCGCAGAAGCGGACTCGTACGCCTTAAGGAGACGAACCCGTTCTCTATGTGATAATGCTGCGTTTATCACATATAATGCCTGGGCGGCGTCACGTTCCGTCGATACGGGTGTGGTTCAAGCGCTCGCGTATTTCTGCCAATGTTTCCTGAACCTCGATGGCGCCTAGCAGATCGGCCTTTCCACTCTCGCGGTCTTCCAAGACACCAATTAGTGGAGCGCGAGCCCCAGATTGTGCTGGATCGCGGCGCGTGCGACATAAGCTCCGGCGCCGTTTCGACCGGCGGCGGATCTAGACTTCTCAATGCCACCGCGATGGGCTACTTTGCCACTAGGCGGGCATCGAAGGACATCGAAACAGGCAATAGCGAGTAACAGGTATCGATATTCGGCCAGCTCCAAGGTGGCGTCGGTCAGAATGCGCATCGTCAGTGCAAAATGGCACCAGTGGGGAGGAAGACGTGAGACGTGATGTAGCGGCTTGGCTTGTTTTTTCCGTCATCGTCATATTCGCGATCATGGGGATAATTATTCCTCTCACCACGGTTAATAACAAGACACTTGTCGAGGTATTTTCTGCGCAATCTCGGTCCCAAAACAAGCCCTGGCCATTGCAAATTAGCATTGGCGGCCCGTCAGATCAGAAATTCCAGGACGGCGCTGTACCACAAGTGTTTTTCACCTCTGATTACGATGGATATGGCTCGCCCCAGGGTAAGAAATGGAAGATAAAATTTATTTTGCCCGCCAATCCCGGGACCTTCATTTCGGTGACAAATGATTTACGCAACTGCGAAACGTGGGCTGAAGGCGCCCAGGTTGAAGCCTCAATCATTAAAGCGGATGCGGGCATTCCCTATACCTTTATCGCAACGCCTAAAATTGATAGATTTAGCACTGTTGAATGCGAGGCCAACTTACAAGAGAATGTATTCAATATTTCTTTTGAAAGAAAATCTGTTCGCGTTTCGAATATGAATTTAATAAATACAAGCAATCATATAACAATACTACCAGTCAATCAGACCACGGCATATACGATGCCATATTTTAGTCAGGGGCGGCGCGTCGACGAGCATGCTCTTCGGGATTTAATATCTCGGTTTAATTCGAACGCAGACTTTAATGCTGTTTTTTTCGCAAATGGGTCGAGTGAAATCTCTCTATCTTCGGACACGAGCTTGAATACTAGTTTCAAAACCTACGAGTATAAGTCCTTACCCCTTACTCACGGTGAGTCATTCAAGATCGAGGACGCCGGCAGCCAAGTCTTCTATGCAAACCTAAGAACCGGAAATATATCTGAATTTAGATTTACGCCTGACATATATAAGCAGCAACGCGACTTGCTATTGCTTGTGCTCGGTGGCCTTTTTGGTGTTCTCACGACATGTATTGTCGAACTCGTAAAGGCCCTAAGCCAGCGTAGGGGACAAGCAAAAGGCTGATTGAAATCATCGTTCATCTTTTGGATTTCATCAAGGCTCCAATTGCTTCTGGCTGGTGAGGCATCCTTTGGGAGTAGCCCAGATCTCAGATAGCAGCCGTGCGTTTTGCCCCCGATGCCATTTCCGAAAGCATGTTCCAACAGCTTCGATCCCCCAAAGGTGTAGGGGTAGCCGTCGGTGCCTGTCCTCCCAATTCCTCCTCCCTTTTTATCTTGATAACAGATTTTACCAATAACGGGCGTATTGGCTGAACGTCTGCAAATGGGCAAAAGGGGAACGGGCTATTGTCCGCTTTGGGCCAAATCCGGTAAAACCTGCTTCCCGTGACCTGCGGTAAAAAGAGGCCGTTCGGCCTGTTTGCCTAGTCGGCGTTCGCCCGGGCAAACCACACTTGGCCGCGCTTAAAGAGCTGAACCTTACCGCCAAGAATGGTGTGCGTTTGCATAGCTCCTCACCCGCAATCCACCCAAGCGATAGCGGTATACCACTATTGCGCGACTTCTTCAATCCGGGCTGATTTCTGGGCTAGGTTTGGGCTAACGCTAAAACGGCCCTTCCGAGGAAGAGCCGTTTTAGCAAACAACTGATATTGTTTAAGATCTTGGGTGCGGGAGCCAGATTTGAACTGACGACCTTCAGGTTATGAGCCTGACGAGCTACCGGGCTGCTCCATCCCGCGGCACCTAGACTTTAGCAGAGCGGAGAAGGGCTCTGATTTGGAGCGGTTTATCTGTTCATCTGGCGATGATCAGAGGGGGCTCCCACCCGCGACGCGTGATAACCAGAGGGGTCTGGTTAAACGAAAGACCGGCCTGAGTGTGTGGACCGGTCTTTGTGTTGAGGAGTGTGGATGAAGGGTTTGGTTACTTGAACGTTATAGACCTGGCGGCGACCTACTCTCCCGCGCCTTAAGACGAAGTACCATTGGCCCAGGCAGGCTTAACGACCGAGTTCGGAATGGGATCGGGTGGGGACCGGCCGGCATAGCCACCAGGTCAATAACGTTCAAGCTGAGAAGACATTGTATGAAGAACGAGCACTGTAGGGTGCGTTTATTTGAGGGAACGATCAAGCCGATCGGATTATTAGTACTGGTTAGCTTCACTCCTCACGGAGCTTCCACACCCAGCCTA
>NZ_JAQQKW010000004.1 GCF_028550395.1 Asticcacaulis currens
TCAGCGTGCAATTGGGCTATAAGCCGCACTGGGCCGCCGCGCATCTCGACCGGGTCAGCCGCATGGTCGAGCGCGACAAAAACCACCCCTCTATCATCTTCTGGTCACTGGGCAATGAGACGGGGGTTGGGCCCAATTTCGAGGCCGCGGCAAAATGGGTGCGCCAGAATGATCCGACGCGCCTCATTTCCTTCCTGGGCTACAGCGCCCTGACCGAAGACCACAGGCCGAACGCCTATGTCGATATCTACGCGCCCATGTACGATGATATCGATCGGATGCGCGACTATGCCGAGAACCCGCAATTCACCCAGCCGATGATCCAGACGGAGTACGCCCACGCCATGGGCAACAGCCTGGGTAATTTCGCTGACTACTGGGAGACGATCCGCGCGCACAAAAAGCTTCAGGGAGGCTTCGTCTGGGACTGGGTCGATCAGTATGTCTACGCCAAAGATTCCGCGGGGCGCACCTACTGGGCGTCTGGTTTCGACCTCAACCCCAAACGCGGTGACAACAGCGTCGTGGGTGACGGTATCGTGCAGGCCGACCGCACGCCGGATCCTGAATACTATGAGTTGCGACACGTACAGGCGCCGCTGACGTTCAGTCAGGACCCTGCGGGTAACGTGTCTGTGCACAACCGCCAAGACGTCAGCGACCTGTCCGGTTATGCGCTGCGCTGGGAGGTGACGATAGACGGTCACCGTCTGGCCGATGGGCCGCTGGCAACGCCTGTGGTTAAGGCGGGCGAGACGAAGCCTCTGGCGCTGAACCTGCCCGATTTGCCGGCTAACGGAGAAGCGATCCTGACCCTGCGCGCGGTGGCGCATGAGGGCGCAATCAAGGGCGTGCCCGGTGGCACTGAACTGGCGTTTGGTCAGTTCATCCTACGCCCGGCCAAGCCATTGCCGTCGCTGACGGCAGGCGGCGTGCAATTGTTGCGCACAAATGAGGTTTTGTCGCTCAGAGCCGCTGCCCGGCAGTTGACGGTCGATTTGCGCACCGGCCAGATGCGTTATGAGCAGGGCGGCCGCCGCCTTCTCAGCGGCGGGACGCCCAATTTCTGGCGCGGCCTGACCGATAATGATGTGGGCATCGGCCTCGCCAAAAGCCACGCCGACTGGAAACACTATTCCACCACAAGGCGTCTACTGGATATCGACAGCGCCGTTGACCGCATCAAGGTGCGCTATGCGCTGGGCGAAGGCGGCGGGCGCTTTGACATCACCTATCAGATGGCCGCCGACGGTCAGGTCGATGTCACCGCTGACTTTGTGCCTTTAAAAGACGATCTGCCCGATCCGCTGCGCGTCGGTCTGCGCTTCGATTTCGATGCAGCGCTGGACGAGTTGAACTGGTACGGGCGCGGACCGTGGGAAACCTATGCCGATCGCAAGACGGGCGCGCAGCTGGGGCTTTATAGCGGGTCCGTGCGGGCGCAGTATCACGATTATGCTCGCCCCCAAGAGTCGGGCAACAAGACGGATGTGCGCTGGCTGAGCCTGGCTGATGCCGCAGGCTTTGGTGTCCGCGTCAGCGGGGCGCAGCCTCTGTCGGTCAATGCCCTGCCATTTCCCTATGAGGACCTCTATATGCGCCCGCAAGGCACATGGAAGTCCTCAGATATTGCGCCGCGTGGTGACGGGTCGCTGTTGGTCGATATCGCTCAGGCCGGCGTAGGCGGCGATACTGGCTGGAACAGTATTGGACGCCCGCTGGTCAAATACCGCATCCCCTTGCAGCCGATCAGCTATCGCTTCCGCCTGACAGCCACTGAAAAGACGAATTAATCAGAGGAAATCCCATGTCACGAGTTTGGCTTTTTTCGACCCTACTACTGGCCTGTTCGGGCGCGGCCTCGGCGGCGGAGACCACCCTGTTTGACGGCACGCAGCCCCTCAGCATTGTGCACGACAAGACCGAGACCACGTCGCTGGCGGCGCAGATGCTGTCGGATGATCTGAAGGCCCTGACGGGTCAGACGGCGAAGGTATCGAAACGCCTGTCTGACTGTGCGCAGGTCTGCGTCGTCATCGGCCGTTTTGATGCGCCGGCTGTCACGCAACTGGCCAAGGCGGCGGGGGTTGATCCGCTCGCGCTGAAAGGCCAGTGGGAACGCTATGGCCGCGTCGCCTTCGCGCATAAGGGCAAGACCTACGTACTCATCTATGGCTCCGACCGGCGCGGCACCGTCTATGGCGTCACCGACCTGTCGCGTGAGCTGGGCGTATCGCCCTGGGAATGGTGGGCGGATGTCAAGCCGCGTCGCGTCAGCCGCCTCGTCATCGACGGCGCGCCGCGTCTGTCGAAGGCCCCGTCGGTGCAGTATCGCGGCATCTTTCTGAATGACGAGGACTGGGGGCTTGAGCCGTGGGCGGGCAAGACTCTGGAGCCCGAAGTCGGCAATATCGGGCCTAAAACCTATAAACGCGTCTTTGAGCTGATGTGGCGTCTGAAGGCCAATACGCTGTGGCCGGCCATGCACATCAATACCGTGCAGTTCTACGGCAATAAGGCCAATCCCAAGCTGGCCGACGCCTACGCGATTGTCATGGGGACCTCGCACGCCGAGCCGATGGCGCGCAACAATCTGCGCGAATGGGATGAGGCGCGCAACGGTCCCTTCAATTTCAAGGTCAACCGCGACAAGATCCTCGACTACTGGCGAACGCGCCTGAAGGAGACGGCCCGCGACGAAAACATCTATACGGTGGGTCTGCGCGGCCTGCACGATGGCCCCATGCAGGGCGCCGACACCCTTGAGGCGCGCAAGGACGTGCTGCAGTCGGTGATCAGCCTGCAACGCGACCTGATCCGCTCGACCTTCGGCAAAGCGCCGGAGACGGTGCCGCAGGCCTATGTGCTCTATCATGAGCTTCAGGAAGCCTACGATGCCGGGCTGAAACTGCCCGACGACGTGACCCTGATGTGGGCGGACGACAATTACGGCTATGTGCGCCGTCTCAGCAATCCGGAAGAGCGCAAGCGGTCCGGCGGCTCCGGCGTCTATTACCACCTGTCCTACTGGGGGCGTCCGCACGACTATCTGTGGCTGGGGACGACGCACCCGGCGCTGATCCATGCCGAAATGCAGAAGGCCTATGCGCTGGACGCCCGGCGCCTCTGGATCGTCAATGTCGGCGACATCAAGCCGATTGAGTATCTGACGCAATATTTCCTCGATCTGGCCTTCGATGCGGACGGCTTTGCCGAAGCCCCGCGTGAGCACCTGACGAAATGGGCGGCCGAGCAGTTTGGGGCCGACAAGGCCTCAGAGATTGCCGATCTGATGATGGGCTATTATGACCTCGCCTTTGAACGGAAGCCCGAATATATGGGCTTTTCCGAAACCGAACCGGTGACGCCGGTGACGGAGAGCGATTTCGTCAAGCCCGATGGCGAAAAGGCGCAGGCGCGTCTGAAGGCCTATGCCGATCTGGTGGCCCGCGCCGAGGCGGTGGAAAAGACCCTACCCGCCGACCGTCAGTCGGCCTTCTTCGAGATGATCCTCTATCCGGTGCGCGGTGCGGCCAATCTCAACAGCCGCAAACTGAACCTTGATCTGGCTAATCTCTATGCCCGTCAGGGCCGCGCCAGCGCCAACGCCTATGTGGCGAAAGCCAAGGCGGCGCATCAGGCCCTGGTCGCCGATACGGCTGCCTATAATGGGCTGGAAAACGGCAAGTGGAACCACATGATGGACATGGCCCCGCGCAAACTGCCGGTGTTTCTGGAACCCACCTGGCCGCAATGGTCGGTGTCGCCGGAAAAGGGCTGTGCCGCGGCGGTCTCCGGCGGCTGGTGGAACGACGAAAACGCGCTTACCTTTGTCACGGGTCAGCCGCGCAGCCGGGTCATCGAGCTGTTTAGCCGCGATACCGAGGCGCGCGACTGGTCGCTGAAGGTCACGGGAGACAGCCTGAAGGTTTCCGGTACGAGCGGGCGTCTGGCCACCGACAACGGTTTTGAGCAACGCCTGACCGTCTCCTATGACGGCGGGGCGTCCACCGGCCCCATCGACATCGCCTGTGGCGGCAAGACGGTGCGCGTCTATACCAAGCGGCTGCCGGCGCCGCCCCAGACGCCGTTTATCGAAAACGACCGCCGTGTGATCATTCCGCTGGCCACACAGAGCGGTGACGACTGGGAGCGGCTGGAGGGTCTTGGCCATTCCGGCAACAGCCTGCGCTCACGCCTGACCCTGCCCACGCGCACGACACCTGCGGGCACGCCCCTGACCTATAGCTTCACCACCTATAGCGCCGTTGGCGGCACCTTAAGCGTCGTGGCCCTGCCGGTCCATGCGCTGAACCCGGCGACGGGCCTTAAGGTCGCGGTGCAACTGGATGACGGCCCGGTGCAGTTGATGGATTTCGCGACCGTGGGCCGCAGCGATGTCTGGCGCGGCAATGTCCTGACCAACAAGGCCATCCAGACGCAAGGCTTCAAAAAGCTGGAGGCCGGGGTGCACAGCCTGAAGCTCTGGCCGCTCGATCCCGGCGTGGTGCTCGACTATGCCGAGGTGCGACTTGATGGAGCGGACAAATATTACGGGGTGGTGGAACCCGCATCGCATTGAGGCAAAAGGGTATAAGCCCATGAGGATGTGGCATGATCAACGAAACCGACTATGACCTGAACTTCGCTGCCCGCCCAAAGGCCACGCTAATGGGGTCAGAAAAGGAGCCGCTGATTGTTATTGACGAGGCGTTTTTGCATCCGGAACGTCTTGTCCAATACGCGACGACCGAAGCGCGCTTTGGGCCCGGTGGCGTGGCATACCCGGGTGTGCGCGCAGCGGTTCCCCAAGCCCTGAATGTCGCTCTCTTTTACGCGTTACAGCCCCTGGCCCAACATGTGTTTGGCGTTTCGGACGATGATGAGATGTCCATGACGACGTCCTTTGCGATGGTCTCCTATCCGCCTGAAAAGCTGATGCTGGCGCAGGCTTTGCCGCATTACGATTCGACACCAGACAAAAATCTGGCTGTGGTCGTCTATCTGTGTGACTCATCATGGGGAGGGACACGGTTCTACCGCCATCGTTCGACCGGCTTCGAGCGAATCTCGACTGACCGCGCAGAAAGCTATAACAGGCGACTGGCCGATGAGTTGCGGATGACCCCTGCGATTAGCGGTTATCCGGACGCTGCCCACCCCCTTTTCGACGTCGTGCAGGAGGTTGAGGCCCGCTTTAACCGCCTGGTTCTCTACAGGTCGCGTGCCCTCCATTCCGGAATTATAGTTCCGACAAAAATCCACAGTGAAGATCCGGCCGCCGGGCGCTTAACCCTGACCGCGTTCATGGAAGCTGCGACCCCCGCGCACCCACCTGGCGACCATGTAAAGGACTTGCCAAAATAAGTCGTACAAATTAGGGTTTGGATACAATCTTCCATTTCTCTGATAAAATATGAGGCAGGCCAGATGAAAGTCACCAAACGCGAATGGGTCCGGGGAACGGCGGGTCTGGCTCTGGCTTCGGCCTTGCCCGCCAGGGCGGCTGAGCTGGTCGAACCGGGCTTTGACAAGATAGCCGACGGGCCGTTCAAGCCGGAATGGGCCTCGCTTCAGAGCCAGTATCAGGTGCCCGACTGGTTCCGCGACGCCAAGTTCGGCATCTGGGCGCACTGGGGCCCGCAATGTGTACCGGAAGCGGGCGACTGGTACGCGCGCGAAATGTATTTGCAGGGCAGCGGGTCCTATAAGCATTTCGTCAAGACCTATGGCCACCCGGCGGATACGGGCTTTATGGACCTGCTGCCGCGCTGGAAGGCCGAAAGCTGGAACCCGGATGAGCTGCTTGATCTCTATGTCAGCGCCGGGGCCAAATACTTCATGTCGATGGCCAACCACCACGACAATTTTGACATGTATGCCTCGCGCTTCCATGACTGGAACTCGACGCGTATCGGCCCACGCAAGGACATTGTCGGCATCTGGGAAAAGGCGGCGCGTAAGCGGGGTCTGCGCTTTGGCGTCTCCAACCACTCCGCCCACGCCTGGCACTGGTTCCAGACGGCCTATGGCTATGATGCCGAAGGCCCGCGTCAGGGCGAACGCTATGACGCCTACAAGCTGAACGCGCTCGATGGCAAGGGCAAGTGGTGGGAAGGGCTCGATCCCCGTATGCTCTACGGTGATCCGGTCATGGCCCTGCCCGATGGCTTCGATAACATAACCTCCGCCAATGCCTGGCACGAACTAAACGACCGGGTGTGGGACGAAAAGCCGCCGCTGAACAATCCGGCCTTTACGCGCCAATGGTATCTTCGCTGTAAGGATCTGATCGACAGCTATCGCCCCGATATCGTCTATTTCGACAATTTCGATCTGCCTCTGGGACAGGTGGGGCTCGATGTCACCGCCCACTTCTACAATGCCTCGGCCAAATGGCATGGGGGCAAGGTTGAGGGCGTGGTCAATATGAAGCCGCACGGCCCCTTCAATGGCGGTATCGTCGCCGATGTCGAGCGCGGCTCGAAATCGGCCATCGACGCGCGGCCGTGGCAGACCTGCACCTGCATTGGCCAATGGCACTATAACCGCCGCCTGTATGACGAAAAGCGCTACCTGCCTGCGGCCGACGTGGTCCATCGCCTGTGCGATATCGTCTCCAAGAACGGCAATCTGCTGCTCAGCGTGCCGGTGCGCCCGGACGGCACGATCGATTCCGAAGAACGCAAGATCGTCGAAGGCATCGGATCCTGGATGGCACGCTTCTCCGAAGCCATTTACGGTACACGCCCGTGGCGGGTCTTTGGCGAAGGCCCCACTCAGGTGGGCGTCGGCATGTTCGGCGAAAGCGCCCAGAAGCCCTTTACCGCCGAAGACCTGCGCTTTACCACGAAGGACAAGGCGTTCTATGCGATCACGCTGGGCCGGCCGGCACAGACGGTCACTATCCGCTCCCTGCAAGGCCGGGATCAGAAGCGCGTCAAGCGGGTGGAGGTGGTGGGCAGCCGCGATCCGCTGACCTTCCGTCAGAGCGCCGACGGTCTGGTCATCGACATTCCGCCAGCGGCCAGCCATGAGTTTGGTGTGGCCCTAAAAATCTACGGCGTGGTCTGATAAGAAAGGGGGCAAACGCCCCCTTTCGTTTAACCTTTGAAGCTGAAAACGGCCTTTTGTCCGTCATAGAGGTGGTTGCGGGTCCGTGGCGGGTTTTGCCCGTCGATCAGCACAAGACGCAGCGCGCGTTTTTGCACCATGCCGGGGAAGCGGCCTTTGCGGGCCCCGATGCTGAGGCTCTGCGTCGCCTGCGACCAGGTCAGCGTATAGGTGCTGTACGCGCCTTTTTCGTAGTCATAGGTTTCGTTGTCGTCTTCATAGAGCGTAAAGCTGGCGTCCGCCCCGGCATAGATGCGGACCTCATAGGGCGCGTCCGGTTGCTCGGTGGCGTACTGCACAACCGGCCCCAGCGGCAGGATCGAGCCTTCGCGGATAAAGAACGGAAACACATTGAGCGGGGTTTCGCGCGTCACGCTCTGACCGCCCGCGAGCCTTTCTCCGCTCCAGAAGTGGTACCAGCCGTTGCCCGCCGGCAGATAGGTCTGTGTAGTGAGGTCCCGCACCTTGCGGCTTTCGGCCAGGGCGCGCAGATCGGCCGGCGTGCGCCACGCCAGACGCAAAGACCGCCCGGACGTCGCCTGATAATATTCGATCTTCACCGCCACAGCCTGCCCGCGCTTCAGGGTAAGCGGGGTGCCCTTATAGCGCGGTGCGCCGTTAGACCAGTCTTCGACCACAAGCTTGCCGTCGATAAACAGGCGGAAGCCGTCATCACCTTCGAGCCCAAGCTCAAACGCGCCGTCTTCCGGGGCAATCACCTGACCTTCCCAGCGGGCGGAGAAGTTGTTGAGGCTGCTCAAGCCCCCCGGCGCTTCGGCCAGAGGCGGCCCCGGCCAGGTGTGATCGAGTTTCGCGTCGATGACCTTGCCCTTCGGCGTCTCGAAATTTTCGCCTTCAAAATACTGGCCCGCCAGCCCGGGCCGGCCGTCGGGTGTGCGCAGCGCCTCAGCCGGAATCGTGGTCGCCGGCGGGTCCTGAAGATTATACATGGCGCGCGTCACCGGCTGCACCAGGCAGGCCGGGCCGAACATGAAGGTGTCGTTGATGTCGTACACCTTCGGGTCGTGCGGAAAGTCCATCGGCAGGGCCCGCATCAGCGTATAGTGTGAGGATGTTACCTGCCAGCTCAGGCTGTAGATATAGGGCAGCAGGCGATAGCGCAGATGCACCGCCTCCAGAAGTGCGGCATAGACCGTGGGGTCCAGCGTTTTGAAAATATAGGGCTCGCGCTCGATACTGGTGCCGTGCACGCGCATCAGGGGGTTGAAGACCGCAAACTGGAACCAGCGGGCAAACAACTCTCTGTAGGCGGGGTTGTTTTCACCGCCGGGGAAGGTGGTCACGAAGAAGCCGCCCGTATCCTGCGTCCAGTAGGGATTGCCAGTAATGGTGACGTTGAGACCGCCGGAAATCTGTTCGGCAAAGGTCTTCCAACTGGCGAAGATATCGCCCGACCAAGAGGTGGCGGCTGTGCGCTGCGCTCCGGCCCAGGCCGAGCGCGTCAGGGTCAGGACGCGCTTATTGCCGGTGGCGCGCTGCCCGTCATAGGTGCCCTGCGTCGTCATCAGGGTGTAGGGGTTGAGGTAGCGCGTGAAATCGCCCATGGCATTGACGCCAAGGCCCTTGATATCGGCCTCTACTTCGCCCGCGTCCCAGCAGGCTGTACCCACCTCGACCTCGGTGCCGTCCATCCACAGGGCATCGACGCCCTTGTCCAGCAACCCGTGCTTGATGTGCTTGAAATAGATCTGCCGGCCCTTGGCGCTGAAGGCGTCGTAGATGCGCGCCTTTTTGGAGATCCAGTGCAGCGGCTTAAAGCGCAGGCCGTAGCTGTCGAGTTCTTTCGCCAACGCCGTATCGTTGCCGATGGATGGCCAGATAGAGATCATCATCTTCAGATGCAGATCATGGATTTTGCGGATCATGCCATCGGGATCGGGGAAGCGTTCCTTGTCCCAGATCATACCGCTCCAGCTACCGTCCTTGTCTGAGCCCCAGTATTGCCAGTCCTGCACGATATAATCGAGCGGGAAGCCCTCCTTGCGGAAGGTCTCGGCCACCTCGACCAGACGCTGCTGCGTCTTGTAGCGCTCCTTGCTCATGAACAGACCGAAGGCCTGTTTCGGATACATGGGCGCGGCCCCGGTCAGGGTGCGATAGGCGGCGATGACCTTATCGGCGCTGCCGCCGCCCATGAAGTAGTAATCGACGCCGCCCGGCGCGCTTTCGGCCCACAGGGTCGCGCCGTCCGCGCCGTCAGAAAAGCGCATCTTGGAATAGGTGTCCCACAGGATGCCGTAGCCCTCGGACGACACCATGACGGGGATGATGATGCCGGTATTGGTCTGCACCAGAAGCAGGTTCTGACCGCGGCGGTTCAGCGTCGCTTCGTTGACATAGCCGAAGCCGTAAATGCCTTCGCCGGGTTTCAGGGTGAAGCTGTTTTCGACCTCATAACTGGGGGCGTTTTGCAAGGTGACCGGGCGAATGGCCTGCGGTGACGTGGCGCGTTCGCGCGTATAGAGGCGGCCATCGGCCGACAGGAAGCTCAGCGCGCCCGACACCTTGTCGATCTCGATGTTCAGGGCCGCGCTTTTGATCCGCAGCGTGGTCTTGTTATCCTCGATCTGAAAGGCCACGGATTTGGGGCGACCCAGGATAACGATACTTTTGTTCGCCCAGTGGTTTTTGCCGAGATGCGCGTTCACCCGTACCGTGGCGGGACCATAGAACAGGACCGTCTTCGTGACGCCGTTCAGATGGAACTGCACGCCTTCGCTCAGCCGCTGATACTGAAAGCCCGGTGTATCGGGCGCCGGGAGGCGGATCACGTGCCCGTTGGCGTCAAGCGCGCTCTGACCCTTGGCGTGGGCGGCATGGGCCGCCGCCGCGAGAGAAGAGCCCGTTAAGGCCGCAAAGGCCCGACGTGAAAGACGCATACTCACCTCCCGATCTGTTTATTGGTCTGAGTATATTATCGTTAGTTTTGTTCGGTGCTCAAGGTTTGATTTGGACCCAATACGGTTTCGTGAGCCGCAATTGGCGTCTGTAAATTGAATTGACACACCACTTTCGTCAAGGCTACGAAATTGGTTGGCCAAATTAAAACCTTATGGCGCTTCCGGGGGCAGAGGTATGAGACATCGTTTGAGCATAAGCGTAAACCCCTGGCGCTATCTGGCGGGCATAGTTTTAAGCGGGTGCCTTATGGCCGGGGCCGTGCTGGCCGAGCCGCTGCGCGCCTCCGGTGTGCTGATGCCCGAACCGTCGGGTCCGGTGATCAGCCGCTACCTCTTCGGTCAGTTTTCCGAGCATCTGGGACGCGGCATCTATGAGGGCATCTGGGTCGGACCCGACAGCCGCGTCCCCAATGTGCGCGGCATCCGCAGCGACGTGGTGGGCGCGCTGAAGGCCATCCATGTGCCGGTCGTGCGCTGGCCCGGCGGCTGTTTTGCCGATGAATATAACTGGCGCGACGGCATCGGCCCACGGGCCAAACGCCCGGCGCGCAAAAACAACTGGTGGGCCGGATCGCCGGAAACCAATGCCTTCGGCACGCATGAATATTTCGACTTTGTGGAACAGATCGGGGCCGACGCCTATGTGTCGATGAATGTCGGCGCCTCCACCCCAACCGAAATGCGCCACTGGATCGAATATATGACCTCGGACGGTGAGGATGCGCTGGCGCAGGAGCGTCGGCGCAATGGCCGTGACAAGCCGTGGCCGGTCAAGTTCATCGGCATAGGCAACGAATACTGGGGCTGTGGCGGCAAGATGACGCCGCAGCAGTACGGGCGCGACTTCATGCGCTTTACCGCCTTCTACCATCCGCAGCCCGGTCAGGCGGCAACCCGTGTCGCCGTGGGGGCCAAGAACGGTCTGACCGAATGGACCGACGCCGTGATGGGTGAGGCGCTGGAGAATATGGACGCGCTGTCGCTCCATTATTACACCTCGCCCACCGGCAATGTCGATGTGACCAAACCCGCCACGGGCTTCGATGCACAGGACTGGGCCGATACCTTCGTGCAGACCCTGAAGATGGAGGACTACATTACCGCCCATTCCCGCGTGATGGACACCCATGATCCGCAAAAGCGGGTGGCACTGTTTATCGACGAATGGGGCACCTGGTACACGGTCGAGCCGGGCACCGATCCCGGTCACCTCTATCAGCAGAACAGCCTGCGTGACGCTCTGGTGGCGGCGGTGAATTTCGACATCTTCATCCGTCACGCCGACCGCGTGCGCATGGCCAATATCGCCCAGACGGTCAATGTCCTGCAATCCCTCATCCTGACGCGCGGGCCTCAGATGGTGCTGACGCCGACCTACTACGCCTATCAGATGTACATGCCGTTTCAGGAGGCGACCGTCTTGCCGCTGCGGCTGGCGGCCCCGGAAATCAAGGTCGGTACCACCTGGATGCCGTCGCTCAGCGGGGCGGCGGCGCGCGCGACCAACGGCGACTATCTGGTGGCGCTAAGCAATCTGTCGCCACAGGAGGCCGTGGAGATGCGCCTCGACCTGCGCGACCTGCGGGTTCAGACGCTCAGTGCACAGATACTGACGGCGGAAGCGATGGACGCCCACAATGATTTCGGACGCGCAGACACCGTAAAGCCGCACCCCTTTGACGGGGCGCGGCTCGAAGACGGGTATCTGGTGCTGACGCAGCCGGCCAAATCGCTGATCGTGCTGACCCTGAAATAGCCTTCAGGGCTTTACCTTGACCTCACGGATCGTGCCGTCGCGATTGTAGCGCAGCGGTTCGATGGCGATGGAGCGCTTGTGATCGCCGCCGCCGGGCAGCAGGTTGTCGTGATAGAAGAACCACGGCTTGCCCTTGAAGGTAATGATCGCCTGATGGTTGGTCGAGATTTTCAGATAGTCGAAGATCACGCCACGATAGGTATAGGGGCCCATCGGCGTTTTTGAGGTGGCATAGACGATCTGCCCCGGCCAGCCGGTCGAAAAGCTGAAATAATAGAGACCCTTATGCTTATGCAGGAAGGGGGCCTCACCATATTTCTTCTTGGGATCATTGGCCGGAAAGCCCTCGATGACCAGATTTTCGATCGGCCCGGCCAGCGAAGTCATATCGGCATTGAGCTTCACGATCTTGGGCACACGCGTGCCAAAGGTGAGATAGGCCTGACCGTCATTGTCGATCAGCACCTGAGGGTCGATAGGCTCATCCCCGGCATTGGCGTCGCGCGCCTTGTCGATCAGGGCGTCGCTGCGCGCATCCTTGAACGGCCCGGCCGGCGTATCGGCCACGGCCACGCCGATCTTATCGCCGCCCACGGGGGCGTAGAAGTAGTATTTGCCGTTGCGATAGGCGGCTTCGGGGGCCCAGGCCTTGGCATCGGGGCGCGCCCATTTGAACACGGTGACGCTCAGAAACGACCCATCGTCGCGCCAGGTTTTCAGGTCGTTGGACGTATAGAGCCGCCAGCTTGTCGAATCCCAGTAGGTGCCGGAATTGGAGGCATCGTCCGTGGCGTAGAGATAGACCTTGCCATTGAAGACGTGCGGCGAGGGGTCGGCATTGAAGCGCGTGCTGATCGGTTCACCGGCAAGGGCCTGCGTCGCCGAGAGCAGCAGGAGGGCGGAACTGAGTTTAAAGGTCATGACGTCCTCTATCGCGAAGTAAAGGTGAGGGTGGCGGCGCTCAGGCCCTCGGCGCGGGCCTCAAACGTGAAGCGCCCGCCGGTTTTGGTCGTCTGCACAATGGCCTGTGCGTAGCCGTTGAAGAGGTGGCGATAGGCGGCCTTGTCCGGCTCGTGGCTGTTGGGATTGCCGTTGCCGACGCCGATCAGGCGGCCCTGACCGGTCAAAGCGAACTGGATCAGATCGTCGGCCAGCGGCACGGTGACGCCCGCCTTATCGACGGCGCTGACGCTGATCATGGCCACGTCCTGACCGTCGGCGCTCAGTTGCGTCCGGTCGGCGCTGAGGGTCAGTCTATGGGGCGCACCGGCGGTCTTGCGCTCGCTCTTCATCACCACCTTGCCGCCCTTATAGCCATAGGCGGTGAGGCTGCCGGGCGCAAAAGGCACGGCCCATTCCAGATGCGAGTCGCGCCGCATCGTCTGGCGGCCCAGCGACTTGCGATTGAGGAAGAGTTCCACCTCATCGCAGTTGGAATAGGCCCAGACTGAAACCGTCTCGCCTTCGCTCCAGTTCCAGTGCGGCAAAAGGTGCAGCACGGGTTCGTCCTGCCACCAGGCGCGGTAATAGTGATAGATGTCCTTGGGGAAGCCGCAACTGTCGAAGACGCCGAAATTGGAGGCAACCGACGGCCACCAGTTGAAGGGCGTCGGTTCGCCGCGATAGTCGAACCCGGTCCAGATGAAACCGCCCAGCAGGTAAGGCTTTGAATTATAGAGGCTCCACCAGCTTTCCGCCGTCGCCCCCCAATAGGGGTGTTCGGTGTCGTAAGAGGCCACGACCTGCCGTTTGGCGTCGGTCTTGTATTCACCGCGGGTGGACACCGCGCTGGCCGTTTCGGTGCCGATGATCGGCATGTCGGGGAAGCGGGCGCGGAAGGGCTCGATCTGAGCTTCGTGATAGTTGAAGCCGATGACGTCCAGCGCCGTCGTAATGCCGTCGCCAAAGCCCTTGTTCATGGCCGCATTGACCTTGCGCGTCGGGTCAAGCTCACGGATGCGTCGCGCCATGCTTTTGGCGACTTTAAGGCCGCGCGCCGTCATCTGCTGCGGTTCTTCATTGCCGATGGACCACAGGATGACGCTGGGGTGGTTGCGGTCGCGGCGGATCAGGGCTTCAAGCTCGCTCAGGCCCTGACGGCTGGAGGTCATCTGGCGCACCTCATCAATGACCAGCAGGCCCAGTTCGTCGCAGGCATCGAGCAGTTCCGGCGTCGGCGGATTGTGCGAGGTGCGATAGGCGTTGGACCCCAGACTCTTGAGTTGCTTCAGACGCCAGACCTGAAGCGCATCCGGAATGGCCGCACCCACCCCCGCATGGTCCTGATGGTTGTTGGTGCCCTTGATCTTGACGGGTTGGCCATTGAGGAAGAAGCCTTCCCTGGCATCAAAACGCAGGTCGCGCAGGCCGAAACGCAGCGTATAGAGATCGCGGGTCGCCTCGGTCGTCACCTCGACCCGCAGCGTGTAGAGGTAGGGGCTGTCGATCGACCACAGGCGCGGCTGCAGCAGGGTGAGGCGCACCTCGCTGGGCGTCGTGGATTGCGCGTTCAGCTCGACCGTCTGGCGCGTCATGGCGACCGCGGTGCCGTCCTTATCAAGGGCCGTGACCTCGAGCGTGGCAACCTGCGCCGCCTCGCTGCGGTTAACGAGATCGACCGTGGCTTCGACCGTGCCGTCGGTCTGCGGCCGCACAAACACGCCCCATTGCGGCACGTGCACGGGGTCGGCCTTGACCAGCCATACATGACGATAGATGCCGGCCCCTTCGTAGAACCAGCCTTCGCCGTAAGAAGCATCAACGCGCACCAGCAGCACATTGGGCGTGTCGTCTGTGTTGATGAAGTCGCTAATATCGACGCGGAAGGAGGTATAGCCGCTGTCGTGGCGCTCAAGGATATAGCCATTGAAGATGATGGTGGCGTCGCGGAACACGCCATCGAACTCCAGCCACAGGCACCGGCCCGCATCGGCCTTATCCAGCGTGATCAGGCGGCGATACCAGCCGACCGAGGTTTCCGGAAACTTGCGCCCGATAGGCTTATAGCCGTGCGCGGCGGCGTAGTCCTCATCGTCCTTGTCCGCCGGGTTGCGGCGATAGTCTTCGTTATTGACGAAGGGCAGTTCGACCGCCCAGTCGTGCGGCAGGATGACGGAACGCCAGGTCGAATCGTCGTAATCGGCCGCGTCCGGCTTGGCCCCGCTGCGCCCCTGTTTGGCGAGGGTGCGTTGATTGGCCCCAAAACCAAAATCGCGCTCCAGGTCTTCGGCATGACCGAAATGAAAGCGCCAGCCGTCATCGAGCCGCAGGCGCTGACGCGGGCTGTTTGACGACGGGGCGGTGGCGGCGGCGACCGGGGCCGCCAGAGTGCTGGCCATGCCGATAACGGGGAGGCTGGCCATTACGGTGCGTCGGTTGGGTGTCATCGGTCACGCAATCATAAAAGAGGCGCATCCTCTCAAAAGTCCGGAATTTGCAGAGGATGCGCCCAGTTGCCGAAGCCGGCACACGCTTTGTCCGGCGTTTCGGGGAGGACGGTAATCAGGTCAGACGAGGATCTTGCCGGGCGAGGCCAGACCGTTGCTGGCCCCTCTGGCCAGCAGGATCGCCCCTTCGACGGCGTCCTGTTCCGGCTCGCTGAGCAGCGCTGCGTCACGCGTCGAAAGCCAGGGGCGGATCGGCTCGCCCAGACCGCCCACCAGAGCGATGCGTTTGGCCCCCAGATGGTGCAGGCGACGCAGATAAAGCCCGATATCTTCGGCCACCGCGCGCACCAGAGCCGTGGCGACCAGATCGCCCTTTTCGGCATAGCCCATGATGGTGGGGGCCATCGCGCCGTAATCGCTGGGCGTCGCCGTGGTGACAAAGGCGATCACGTCGGCGGGCTGCCCGCCAAACGAGGCGATCATTTCGCGCGTGAAGTCGGTCGCCGGGGCGATCTTGTCAAAGCCGCGCAGCGCCGCCCGCAGCGCCGCCCGGCCCAGACCCGCCGCCGAGCCGTCATCACCGACTTCGAACCCCCAGCCGCCAATGCCCTGACCCACACCGTCGCTGAGGATATAGCCCGCGCTGCCTGTGCCGCAGATCTGAATGGCCCCGTCCTTGCCGGAAAAAGCCCCCAGACAGGCGGCGTGCGCGTCGCTGGCCACCGAAATGGCGCCGAAATCCGGCCCGGCATCGACGGTTACCTGCGCGCTGGTGGCCGAGGTGACCCCGGCCAGCCCCAGCCCGATATGGATGTCGGGCAGGTCGGCATGGGTGAGTTGCGCCTGTGACAAGGCCTCATCGACGGCGGCCATGATGTTGCGCCACACAAGCCCCAGCCCCAGCCGGATATTGCCCGCGCCGCCATAGCCTTCGCCTAACACCTGACCGGCCCGGTTGCGCAGACGCGCGCGGCAGCGCGTGCCGCCGCCATCGACGCCGATATAGTAGAGGGGAGGAATGATATCGGTCATATTATTCATGCTTATAACAGAAACAGGACGCTCCGGTTACCCGGATCAGAGTTTGATGATGAGGTGTTTGCGGTCCATCCACCAGCCCAATCCCCAGCAGACCAGCATATAGGCGACCGCACAGGCCAAAGCGCCCCACGATCCCGTCACCGGCGTGCGGAAGAGGTTGAGGCCGATCAGGTCGTAAAGGCCATGCCCTTCGGCGTTTTTGAAGGTTTGCAGGACGGTGACCAAAAGCTCTGAAAACAGATAGATAACGAGTGGATTGCGCCCGAAGGTCTCAAAGAAGCCCAGACCCTCGCGGCGTTTGGCCACATCGACATAGGCAATGATCCCCGACAGGATCAGGCAGTCGAACCCTATGGTCAGTAGCGCAAAGGATGAGGTCCACAAACGCTTGGAGAAGGGGAAGCCGAAACTCCAGACGAGGGCGACGGAGACGAGGGCCAGCCCGACACCGCTGAGGATCAGGACGGTGCTGAGGCGGTCTTCGGTTTTGAGGATCAGACGCCCGCACAGATAGCCGGCCAGCACATTGACAATGGCGGGAAGGGTTGAGAGCAGACCTTCCGGATCATAACCCCTGGCTCCCCCGCGATACATGTGATCGAGCCCCAGCACGAACTGGTCGATTTTGGCCCCCAGATTGCCCGTCATGGTGAGCGCGTCGGCGGCGGGTGTAAAGGCGTAGAGCAGGCCCCAATAGCCCAGCAACAGCACGCCACTGAGGATGAGAATGCCCTTTATCGACAGATAGCGCGCCGCCAGCGACGCAAACAGGTAACAGAGCGCGATACGCTGGAGCACGCCCATAATGCGGGTGTGGCCGATATCATTGAAGGCCCACGCGCCATCCGGCGTCTGATGCACGAAGGGGAACCAGTACATCAGATAGCCGAGCAGGAAGATCAGGGCCGAGCGCTTCAGCACCTTCAGCAAAAACGCTTTCTGTGGCAGAGGCTTGCGAAAGGCGAAAACCATCGAATTGCCGATGGCGAACAGAAATGACGGGAAGACCAGATCGGTCAGGGTAAAGCCGAACCATTGGGCGTGCTGAAGCTGCGCGAACGGCTCGGCCCCGGCGGGCGACGTATTGACCACGATCATGACGCAGATGGTCAGGCCGCGAAACACATCGAGGGCGGTATAACGGGCGGCGCTCATGCCTTGGCCCCCAGTTGCGCGACAAGGGCGCGGGCCGCGTTGAGCGGCTGTTTCGGCATGTGGCGTTTGAAGGGGATATCGGCCCTGACCCACGCCTGCTCCCAGCCGATCAGATCGCGCGTAAAGGCTTTCTGATCGAAGGGGGCGCCACCGTTCGCCGAGGCACGCAGGGCGGCCAGAAGCTTCATCCAGCGCGGCAGGTAGAAGTCCTTATAGAGCCCCTGCCACGCTTTTGAGGCATAGTCGTTGAGATTGCCCTTGCCGCCCCAGACGGTCACCTGCGCCTTGGCGTTCAGCACATAATAGGCCTTGTCTTCGGGCGTATCGCCATAGGCGCGCGCCGCGTCGATCCAACTCGCCAGCGTGTCGGGTTGGGCCCCCATCAGCGTATCGACCTGCGTGACCAGCGCGCGGATTTCTTCGCGCAGGGCGTCGCCGGTCTTCACATCGCCCGCCTTATAGGCCTTCATGGCGGCGATCAGACGGTCGTCGATCTCTTCGGAGACCAGATGGCGCACGGCGTCGATCACGTCGTGGCGATAAAGGGCCGAACCCTCAAAGCCCTTCAGCGACAGGAAGGTCGCAACGGCGCTGCGCAGTTTGGCGCGATCGCCCGGATGGCCCTCAAACTCCACCATGTCCGCCGTTGGGCGCTTGCACAGAAGATAGGCCCCGGCCTTGCTGCGCCACCAGCGCGGCGTCCAGTAGCGCGTCGAAAACGCCGCCTCAACATAGGTGGTCCATGCGGCCAACAGCGCAGGTGTCACCTGCCCATAGCGGCTTTTCAGATAGGTGGTGAGCCATTCGCTCACCGTCTGGTCGGTCTGACCCCAGGCCAGATCATAGGCGTATTCATAGACGATGGAATTGTTGTGCAGGCCCTCCGGGAAGAGGCCGAAGCCTTTGAGATCGCCCGTATCCTTACGCGCCAGAACGCTTTTGATGTCATCGCGGTAGAAGCCGAGGTCGCCATAGACGGGGTTGGACGCGCCGTAATTGTGCACATAGCCGTAGATCCACGGCTTACCCTGAAAGGCGTTGCTCGATTGCCAGACGCCGGGATAGCGGTCATTGCCGATATCGAGGATCATCAGCCTGTCCTGCGGCACGTCGCGCAGGAAGGCCCTGATGGCGTCCGGCGTCCAGAAATGCTTGTCCGCGCCGAACAGCCAGCCCTGCATGGTCCACACGGCGTCGGGCCGCGCCTGACGGATGGAGTCGTAGATGGCCTTGCCATAGGCGGCGAGGCGCTCGGCCTTCACCGCCGGATCGACGACGGTTTCCGTCTCCCTGGTATTGGCGGTAGAGTCGCCATACTTGGCGGCCTTGACGTCTGAACCATCGTGCGAGATCGGCGGCAGCATCTCATTGAAGGAGTCGGCCAGATAGTAGCGGCCTTCGCCATAGGTTTCGCTATAGAGCGCAATGAAGCGCGCGGCGATTTTGGCAAACAACGGATCGGCCGGATCGAGCCAGTAGGTCTCATGGAAGCCTTCCCACGGGCGCATGGGATAGATGCGCGCTTCCGGGTGCTTTTGCGCAAAGGCCTTGGGGACATAGCCGCCAAAGGCCGGCAGGATGGGCGTCATGCCCAGTTCTTTCATGCGGCCCAGAATCTGGACCTGTAGCTTGTGCTTCTTCTCGATCCACGCCTGAGGCACGGGGGCCAGATAGCCTTCGATATTGCCCATGCGGTGCCAGGGCGTGAAGGCGGGGCCTGAGAAGTAGTCGCCCAGTTCGGTGTCGCTGAGGCCCAGCTCGCGCCACAGGGCCTGCCAGACATATTCCTGTCCTTCCATGGCCAGAGGCATGTCGATGCCGTGCAGCGCCATCCAGTCCAGTTCGCGCTCCCAGCGCGCCCAGTCCCAGAAGGGCGTCGTGTACCCAAAGGTACAGGTATTCATATAGACGCGGTGGGCGAACGGGCTTTCGACCTTGGCGGTGTTCGCCGTCGGCAGGCGCGCAGGCAGGGCGACGCGGTCGCCTTCCCAACTGGTCTGTGCCGCGCCCACACGCTTTAGATAGCCTTAGGCCCCGTGCGTCAGCGCGACCGGCGAATTGCCGCGAATGGTGACCTGCCCCCCCGTCGTCGTGGTCGCGTACCACGGCAGTGCGCCTGACGGATCGAGGCTGAGGCGGATGCGCGCGGCGTCGCGGCCCAGAAAACGCTTCAGCACCGCTTGCGCGGCTGACGGAGCGGTTGCGGCGTGAAGGGCGGGCGCGAGACCAAGCGTGGTCGCCGTCGCTATAGAGGTCGAAAGAAACGTCCGGCGGCTAAGAGCGGGCATTGTCAGGTCTCAACAGAGGAAGATAGGCGCGAAGATCGTCGGTTCACGCCTCAGCCACATCAGGCCTTAGTCACACTTCCTTTTGGGAATGAGGCGGGATGGTCTGGCCAGGTTTACTGTTAAGCCGAAGAAATATTATATTTAATATTTGATCCGGCCCGATAATTCTTTTTTGCCTGTGAAGGCTCTGGTAACTCACTCTATGCGTCAAAAAATTGGCCTGTCAATTTTTTTATGTCAAACATCTGTCGCTTTTTTCCCGTGGCCCGGTCCGGCGTGATCGGGGGCATACCCTGTGTATGGGGCGTAGCAAAGCCTTTAGGCCAGAGATTTTATAGGCTTTTTTAAGCGGTCAATCGGTTGCCTCTTATTGCCGCGGGTAAACAGGCCTCTTGGACATAAGGGCGTCGAGCGCGTGTTTGGCCCTCGATTTTCGATTTTTCGCATTTTGGCGCGCCAATATTGGTTTGACCTATTTTCCGTCCGGGCGGCCCGATTCCCGCTTCCGCATTGGTAAACCAAAGCGCTGGAGGCCGGTTTTCATATCGGCGCTATCTCACTTTGTGTCATATATGAGACAGTGGTTCGACGAGATTAGAATTTGGTTGACCTCTTGTTCGTGCTCGCAACGAATTTAAATTGCTGAAATATAACGATTAAAAACAAACCTCCAAAAATCGTTTCGCAATTGCGTCAAAATTGGCCCGCAAAAATCGTTTGTGTCAGCCATATTACAAATTGACAGGCCAATTATTCGGCGCATATTCGAGTGCGATGGACGCGGACCACATAGTAAGTTGTGCGGGTAGCGTTATCAATAAGACGATAGAAAAAGCAAAAAATGCTTAAGTTGAGTTCGCCGCGACTTTAAATTCTGTGTTGCGGTCAGGTGGTCCTGAAGGTGTAATCGACAGACCTTTACCTGACGGCAAGCACAGAACAGAGGCGGGGCACGGAATTGCACCAAGCCTGTGCCGCTCAATTGAGTAAGGCCAGATATCCCAGGAGAAGTTAGAGATGAAATTGCGGTCATACGCGAGGGGGACGAAATCCATCCTTCTTGGCGCCACCATGCTGATGGGTTGCGGTGCCGCTGTCGCGCAAGCGCAGGAAGCGGCCAAGAACGCGGCTGAGCCGGAAGTGGTCGTGGTTACGGGTCTGAAAAAGAGCTATGCCGACGCCGTTCGTGCCAAGCGCAACAATATCGAAATCACCGATGGTATCTCCTCGGATGGTCTGGGTCGCTTCCCCGACCTGAACGTGGGTGAAGCCCTGCAACGCGTCCCCGGCGTCCAGATCAACCGCGAAGCCGAAGGCCGTAACGCCACCATCAACCTGCGCGGTATGCCAGGCTCCTACGCCCGCACGACGCTGAACGGGGTGGCCTTTGCCGCGCCGCCGTCGCTCGCCAATGATCAGGGCGCGCCGCTCGGTGCTTTTAACTCCGACATCTTCTCGGCCTTCGTCATCGAAAAGTCGCCGATGGCCAATGCCCAGTCGGGCGGCCTCTCCGGCAATATCGACATGCAAATCGCCGGCGCCCTGTCGCGCACGGACGGCGGCGTGTTCAAGGCGGCGATGGAATATAACGAGCTGGGCGGTAAGACCGCTCCCGCCTTCACCCTGGGCTATAACAAGCACCTGAGCAGCACCCTGGCCGTCTTTGGTACGGTGGCCTACAAGAAAGAAAACTTCCGCCGTGATACGCTGCGTTTTAACGGCTACAGCCGTCTGACGCCGGGCCTGACGGGCCTGTCGAAGTCGCAGTTTGCCGCCACCTATGGCGATTACTATTCGGCCACAGCTTGTCCGCAGTCGGGCTCCTTCTGCCGCACGCTGAACAGCGTGGTCGGCGCTTTGCCTAACGAAAACTTCAACACCGCCACAACGGGTTCGAAGGGCAATACCGGCGTCTATGCGCTGGACGCCATCCGTCAGTATACCCGTGAGAATATCGGTCAGTTGTGGACCGCTTCGGGCGGCGTTGAATGGAAGCCGAACGACAACACAAAGGTCGGCCTGATCGGTTACTACACCCAGCGCGATCTGCCGAAGACCACCCAGTACTTCCTGATCAACGCCGTCTGGGATGGCGCGGGCACCATCACGCCGTCGGGCACGCCGGTTCAGACCTCTGACGGTCGCTGGCTCTATCAGACGGCCGACTACGCTAACTTCCCGGCCAAGTCGTCGACGCGCCTCTACTCGCAGAAGCAGGAGTCGCAGGGCTTCATCGGCAACCTCGACTGGTCGAACGAAGACTGGAAGGTTTCGGCCATTGTTGCCGGTTCAAAAGGGGCCAACCAGTCTCTGGAAACCGAGCTCGATCTGCAAACCAACCCGGTCACCGGCGGCAACGGGATCAGCGGCCGTCTGACGACCGGCTTCGGCGACCTCGATGGCTTCAGCTACACGGTCAACCCGACCCCGCAAAACCGCATCTTCAACACGGGCTGGATCTGGGGCGGCAGCGACGACCCGGAAGGTTACAACACGGCTGACGGCAAGTACTACCTGAACATCTCCGGTTCGGAGAGTTTCGCTGAGCAGACGGTGACGTCCGCACAGATCGATGCGGAACGCTTTGTGAAGTTCGGTCCGATCACCAGCATCAAGGGCGGGCTGCGCCTCGAAAAGAATGAGTTCAAGTCGCGCGGCTTCCGTAACATGGCTTATGGCGCCAAGTTGCAGAATATCACGCAGGACCTGGTCTATACCCCGTCCTTCGTCAACGACTTCATGAACGGCAATGCTTCGATCAGCAAGAACTGGCAGGTTATCGATGCCGAGCGCTTCATTGCGGCGGTCACCCCCGTGGACATCTACACCCCTTCGGGTGGCGGTCTGACCACGCGCGGCTTTAATATCCTGTACAAGGATGGCGCCTTTGCCGATAACAACTACCGCACCCAAAACGACCTGACCCAGGCCTACATCCAATTCAAGTACGAAACGGAAGTGCTGGGCCACCGTCTGCGTGGTAACTTCGGTACGCGTTACGAAGGCACGCAGAACACCATCGACTCGCTCGACACCTACCGCAACTTCACCGGTGCCGTCGGCTCCCTGTCGGACTTCAAGTGGCAGCGTCTGGAAAACAAGTATCATTACTGGCTGCCGTCGGCGATCTTCGCCGCCGACATCAAGGATGACCTGATCCTGCGTGGCGCCTATTACAAGACCTACGTCCGTCCGCAGGACCGTCAATTCTCGCCGGTGACTCGCATTGGTGAGCCGGTAAGCTCGAACCAGAATGCTGGCAATCTGACTTCGGCGACGGCGTCGATCCGAATTGGTAACAACAAGCTGCGTCCATACCTCGCCGACTCCTACGATCTGTCGCTGGAATGGTATAACCGTCCGAACGGCGTGATCTCGCTGGCCTACTTCAAGAAGGTCATCACCGGCCGTATCGTGGGCACCTCGGACCCGGCCATCCTGTGTCCGGCCGATGGGTCGAACTGGGGTTATGGGCCGCTGTCGTGGGATGGCCAGACGTGTACCGCTACTAGCCGTAGCACGGCCACGAACAAGCTGTATATCTCAGCCTCAGGGGCCTACAACCTCGACAGCGACACGACCGTGGACGGGCTTGAGTTCAACATCCAGCAGAACTTCGACTTCCTGCCGGGCTTCTGGAAGAACTTTGGCGGTAACTTCAACTACGCCTATACCAAGTCGAAGAGCCCGGCCATCGCGCCCTTCCCCGGTATCTCGAAGCACGCGGCGAACGCCATCCTGTACTACGAGACCCCGAAATACGGTATCCGCGCGGTTTACAACTACCGTACCGACTATCCTCTGAACGCCAACGGCACCTATACGGGTGGCGCGCGTTCGGTGAAGGAACGCGGTCAGCTCGACCTGTCGGCCTCGTATAACCTGACCGATCGTTTCACCATCTCGCTCGATGCCTATAACATCACCGACGAGAAGCGTTACGAGTTCGAAAACGATCACCGCTTCGTGCGCTGGATCGATTACGACGGTCGTACCTTCACCCTCACGGGTCGTGCGACCTTCTAAGCCTCCTGCGGGTTCCCGTTCGCGGGAACCCGCCTCTACCGTGTCCAGAGCGCTCCCCCTCCTGAAAAATAGCTCTGGATACGGGCCTCGATGCCTGACAAGTGTTTTGTCAGGCATCTTTTTTTCAGCTAGCGGTAAGGGACATGTCCCAGAAGATAAGACACGTGGTCATTGCCGGAGGCGGCACGGCGGGGTGGATGACCGCCGCCTGGTTTGCCAAACTGCTCAAGGACGATGTCGAAACCATCACCCTCGTCGAAAGCGAAGAGATTTCGACCATCGGCGTGGGCGAGGCGACAACCCCCTATATCCGCGTCTTCAATCAGGTTCTCGGCATTGACGAACACGCCTTCCTCAAGGCGACCTATGGCACCTACAAACTCGGTATCGAATTTGTCGATTGGGGTGCCCTCGATAACCGCTATGTGCACCCGTTCGGCCCTTTCGGCCGGGAATTCGGGGCCCTGCCGTTTCATTCGGTGTGGCTGCGCCATGCCCTGAGTGGCGATGAAGCACCTCTCGATTCCTATAATCTTCAGGCGCTGGCGGCCAAGGCCGGCAAGTTCATGCCGCCCGCCGGGGCCAATTCGCCGCTGGCCGAAATCAGTTATGCCTATCATTTCGATGCCGCCCACTACGCCGCCTTCCTGCGCCAGATGTCCGAGGCCGAAGGGGTGCGCCGTGTCGAAGGCCGCATCGAACACGTCGATCTGGATGAGCGGGGGTTCATCACCGGCCTGCGCCTGAACGGCGAGCGCCTGATCGAGGGCGACCTGTTTATCGACTGCACCGGTTTCCGCTCGCTCCTGCTGGGCGGGGCACTGGGGGTCGGTTTTGAGGACTGGTCGCACTGGCTGCCGTGCGACCGCGCCCTGGCTGTGCCCAGCCGCGCCACCGAGCCGCCGGTGCCCTATACGCGCTCGACCGCCCATAGTGCCGGGTGGCGCTGGCGCATTCCGTTGCAGCACCGCGTCGGCAATGGCAGCGTCTATTGCAGTCAGTTCATGGACGAGGACGCGGCGCGCGAAAACCTGCTGGCCAATCTGGACGGGGAGCCTCTGGCCGAACCGCGCGCCATCCGTTTCCAGACCGGCCGCCGCCGGAAATTCTGGGAAAAGAACTGCGTCGCCATTGGCCTGTCGTCCGGCTTTCTTGAGCCGCTGGAATCGACCTCGATCATGCTGATTCAGAACGGTATTGCGCGATTGCAGTATCTGTTCCCCGATCGCGACTTCCATCAGGCCGATATCGACACCTATAATGCCGATCTGACGCGCGAATATGAGGAGGTGCGTGACTTTCTCATCCTGCACTATTATGCCGGATCGCGCCGCGACAGCGCCTTCTGGAGCTACTGCCGCGACATGGCCGTGCCCGACGCCCTGACCCACCGGCTCGACCTGTTCCGCAGCCGCGGCCGCATCCCGCAGGAGCGCGGCGAGCAGTTTCGAACGGGCAACTGGCTGGCGGTCATGTGGGGGCAGGGCCTGCGCCCGGCGGCCCCCGATCCGCTGACGCTCAGCATCCCTGAGGCGCGCTCGGAAACCTGGCTGCGCCAGACGCGCGAAGTGATCGCCGCCTGTCGTGACCGGATGCCACCGCACGAGGACTATATCCGCCACTTCTGCGCGGCCAATGTTTAGATAAGGACTGCCATGACCCGATCGACCCGCCGCGAAACCCTTGGGGGGCTTCTGGCCCTCAGCACCCTTCCTTTGCTGGCGGCGCAGGCCCGTGCACAGACGGGGTCATCGGGTGCGGGGGCCTCGACCAGGGTGCTCGGGTTCAACGCCCCGGCGGCGCGCTGGATGGAGGCCCTGCCGGTCGGCAATGGCCGTCTGGGGGCCATGGTCTATGGCGGCGTCAAAAGCGAGCGGCTGCAACTGAACCATATCGAGCTGTGGTCCGGGCGCTCGGTCGAAGACAATCCGAAGACGACGCGCGCTGCCTTGCCCAAGGTGCGTGAGCTTTTGTTCGCCGGCAACCGCGTCGAGGCCAATCGTCTGGCGCAGGATCAGATGATGGGCCCGATGAACGAGGTTGATTACGGGTCCTATCAGATGCTGGGTGACCTGCGGCTGGAGATGGGCCATGGCGAGGCCGTCAGCGACTATAGCCGCGAGCTCGACATGGCCACGGGTCAGGTCACGGTCCGCTACAAGATTGGCAAGGCCACCTACAGCCGCACGGTGATGGCCTCGGCCCCGGATCAGTGTCTGGCCGTTTATTTCGAAACCAGCGCTCCCGAGGGCCTGTCCCTGACGGCGATGCTCAGGCGCGACCGCGATGTGGCGTTCGACTGGCAGGGCGGGGTACTGAAAATGTTCGGTCAGCCCCAGCCTTATGGCGTGCATTTCTGCGCCTATCTGGCCTGCCGCAGCGACGGCGGCCGCGTTGCGCCGGACGGTCAGGGTTTCCGCATCACGGGCGCGCGTTCCGTCCTTCTGACCCTGACCGGAGCCACTGATCTGCTGGCGCCCGCTCCGGAAACCGTCGCCCGGGCGGCGCAGGCCAAACTCACGGCCCGTTCGTGGAAGAGCCTCGCCCGCGATCAGATCCGCGATCACCGCGCCCTGTTCGACCGCGTGGAGTTGACGCTGGCACCGTCTGGCGTGCCGGTTCTGGCGTCCGAACGTCTGGCGGCGGCGTCCGACGCGGCCGAAAAGGCGCTGATCGAGACCTACTTCAATTTCGGGCGTTACCTGCTGATCGGCTCGAACCGGCCCGGTTCCCTGCCGCCCAATCTTCAGGGCCTGTGGGCCGACGGCTTTGCCCCGCCGTGGAGCGCCGACTACCACATCAATATCAATATCCAGATGAACTACTGGCCGGCCGAGGTGTGCGGCCTGTCCGAACTGCACCACAGCCTGTTCGACTATGTGGACCGCCTGATGCCCCATGCGCGTCAGACGGCGCAGATCGCCTATGGCTGCCGCGGGGCCGTGGCCCACTACACGACCAATCCGTGGGGGCACACGGCGCTGGACGGCAATGTGCAGTGGGGATTGTGGCCGGAGGGTCTGGCGTGGCTCACCCTGCATTACTGGGAACATTATCTCTATACAGGCGACCTCGACTTCCTGCGGGCGCGCGCCCTGCCGGTGTTCAAGGCCTGTGCCGAATTTACGCTCGACTATCTGGTCGAAGACCCGCGCACCGGCAAGCTGGTGTCCGGTCCCGCCAGTTCGCCCGAAAACAGCTATGTCATGGACAATGGCAAGGTCGGCTATGTCGATATGGGGTGCGCCATGTCGCAGTCCATGGCCTTCACCGTCCTGACACTGACAAAAAAGGCGGCGGACACCCTGTCGGCAGAGCCTGAATTGCGCGAGGCCTGTGCGGCGGCGCTGGCGCGACTGGACCGGCTGAAGATCGGGCCCGATGGCCGCGTGCAGGAATGGAGCGAGCCGCTCACCGAAGCCGAGCCCGGTCACCGGCATATCTCGCACCTGTTTGGCCTCTATCCTGGCATTGAGATTGATGTCCACGATACGCCCGATCTGGCTGAAGCGGCGCGGCGCACCCTGACCGAGCGCCTGCGGCATGGGGGCGGTCATACGGGCTGGAGCGCGGCGTGGCTGACCATGTTCCGGGCGCGGCTGGGCGACGGCGAAGAATCTCTGGCCATGCTGAGAAAGCTGTTTCGTCAGTCTACGGGGGCCAACTTCTTCGATACCCACCCCTACACGCCGGACCCGATCTTCCAGATCGACGGTAATCTGGGGGCGACGGCGGCCATCGCCGAGATGCTGGTGCAAAGCCACAATGGCAGCCTGCGCCTTCTGCCGGCCCTGCCGAAATCGTGGGCGAACGGGCGGGTGCGCGGCCTGCGCGCGCGCGGCGGTGTGAGCGTCGATCTGCAATGGGCCGAGGGCAGGCTGACCCACTGTGTAGTGCGGGCGTCGCGCAAGGCGCAATTCCGCCTTGTGCCGCCGCCGGGTCAGTCGGGCCTTGCACCGCTCAGCCAAGGCAAGCAAAAGCTCGTCTGGGGGCAGGTGGCCGACTTGCAGGCTGGCCAGAGCTATGCGCTCTAGGCCGGGCCGTGACGACGAGATAGCCGCGGGCAGCGCGCCCGATCAAATGCGTGCGGGCGCATTGACCCGGCGGGCGGGCACGCGCTATCCAAGACGTTCAACAGCCGTGCGGCGGAACGTCATGTCAAACGAAGACCTAGCCTCGGACGAGTTACGCACCCAGCGCGATCTGAGAGCCTATCAGATCATCGGGCAGTCCCTGCTGCAACGCATCCGGTCCGGCGAGTTTCACGCGACGGGCAAGCTGCCGACCGAGCGTGAACTGGCCGAGGTCTATGGCGTCGGCCGCGCGGTCATTCGCGACGCTCTGGTCATGCTTGAAGTCAAGGGACTGGTGCAGTCGCGTCAGGGCTCGGGCATCTATATTACCAAGGCCGCCTACGCCGAAGGCTGGCCCGATCGCAAGGAAGAGTTCGCCGACCGCCCTCTGAGCGAAGCGCCCGCGCCGAAATGGCTCGATATCCTGCACGCCCAGCAATGCCTCGAAAGCCATATTGCCCGACAGGCGGCCCTTGCGGGCGCTGACGAGGGGGGCGCGCTGGAGGAGCTGGTCGAGCGGCTGCGCCAGGCGCCGTCACCAACCGAACTGAACCGCCTGAATGGCCTGTGGCACGCCACGCTGGCGCAGGCCGCGCGCAACAGCGAACTGATGTGGTTGTCGCAGCAGATGTGGGAGCGGCGTGCGCAGGCGGCCACCGCGCAGACTCTGGGCGATTATCCGAATTTGGCCGCTACCCGCCAGCTGTGCGCCCTCGATCACAGGCGCACGCTGGAGGCGATCCGAAAAGGCGATGCCGACCGCGCCTATTTTGCCATGTGGCATCACTTCGAAAACCTCAAAGCCCTGTACAAACCGGAAAAGGCCCCGATCGGCGTGTAAGTGCGCCCGGCATTGGCCGGTCAATCTGGATACAGGGCGAGGAGTTAAAAAGTAACAGATATAGCGTTTTGAGCCGCGCGTTCTGAGGCCATAACGTCAAGATTTTGATATTGGTTGGCCAATAAAACGTGTATGCTGCTATGGTTCGGGCCTGACGCACCGGGTTCCAGCAGATCGGAAAGAGTTGAGAGCCCTGATGAACCCCAGAATGGCATCCAGACAAAGCCGTGACGGCCATAGCGACGCCGAGCCTGTGCTGAGCGAGGAAGCGTGGAACGAACGCGATCTGCGGGCCTATCAGGTCATTGGCAAGTCGCTTCTGGAGCGTATCCGTTCGGGTGAGTTTCGCGCCAGCGGCAAGCTGCCGACTGAGCGCGATCTGGCTGAAATCTATGGCGTCGGGCGGGCGGTTATCCGCGACGCGCTGGTCATGCTCGAGGTCAAGGGCGCGGTGCAGTCGCGGCAGGGCTCCGGCATTTACATCATGCCGCAGGCCTATGCGCAGGGCGTCAATGTCGATCCGTCAGACGGCTTTGCCGGCGCAGAGCTGGCGGTCGCGCAACTGAACCCGCAGCACCTGATCGACGCGCATCAGTGGCTGGATTGCCAGATTGCGCGCATCACCGCCGCGCGGCATACCGAAGACGATATGGCGGCGATGGAAAAGGCTCTGCAAGGGCTGATCAATACCAGCGCGGACGAAGAATATGAGCCGCGCAATCATCACTTCCATCGCCAGATCGCGCAGGCGACGCACAATTTCGAGTTCGTCTTCATGTCGGAACAGGCCTGGCAGCGGCGTCAGCAAAGCCCGGCCATGCGCAATCTGAGCGTGCTTCTCTATGGCGACCGCTTCCGCAGTCTGGTCTTTGCCGACCATCAGCGCACGCTTGATTTCCTGCACCGCGGCGACGGCGACGGGGCCTTCTATTCCATGTGGCACCATTATGAGAACCTCAAGACGGCGCTAACCCTGGCCGAGTCGCTCCCTGCCATTCAGGGCTAAAGGCGCCTAAACCCCCTCGGCCTCGAACCCGGCGGCCCGGTGGCTGCCGTCGCAGAACGGTTTGGCCCCCGACTGACCGCAGCGGCACAAGAGAGCGCTCTCGACCCGCGTCACCACGCGCCCGGTCCCGGCGCAGATTTCGAGATTGCCGGTAATGCGCAGCGGGCCATTGCGCTGCGGATCGACCAGCAGTGGCCCGTCCCGTACGGCGAGGGGCTCAAGGCTCTGTGTTTCAGGCTCCCCCGTAGCTGTGAACTGGACCTCATGATGGGAGCCGTCGCAATAGGGCTTGTTCTTTGAGGCTCCGCAGCGGCAGAAGGTCGCGCGAAATCCGATCGTCTCGCCCGCCACCGTCAGTGGCGCATGGATAGCATTGGGACCATTCTCACGCGTGCGCATCATATTGACTGCCGGTGCCCGTTCATCCGGGCGCGTCTTCCCGCGGTAGCCAATGGCACCGGATGGGCACGCGTGCGCCACCTCGATAAGTTGATCTGTCGGTGTTTCATCCGGGTGCAGCCAGGGGCCCACGACATTTGCGATGAAGCTTTTGGGGGCACCCGTCACGCAGAAGCGCGCATGGATGCAACGTTTCATATCGACGACCAAGGTGAGGTCTTTCCCTTCAACCACTTCGGGCGCGGAGTTGCTGCCGTCGGAAGGGGCGACGCTTTTCAAAGACTCCGGTGCGGCTTCGGGCGGCGTTGTGTCAGGGGTGTCGGTCACGGTGGCTGTCCGAAGGTAGGTGGTGTAAACTGATCTTAGTTGCGAAAGCGCGCGTTCCACGCGGGGACTTGACGCGATCTGACGTCCGCCCTCTTCAATTTCTTTCAGCCGGTCGCCCAGGAGCTTGCGAATAGCCGGGGTCGAACCGGGCGTATCCAGTGTGCGCAGCGTGGCGAAACTCAGTCCGGCATTGCAGTCGTCGTGCTCATTGGCCTTTAAACGGGCCAGTTCGCGCGCCAGCGGGTCGAGCGCCCGCATCAGACTGATCGAGGTATTGATCATCAGCCGCTTCTCGGCCATGTCGGTGGAGGCGAAGCCCTGCGCCAGAAATCGCAGCATATGGTTATAGACGGCGTTGCCCAGATCGAGCACCTGACGCGGACGGTCGCATTCGACCCACACGCGGTCTTGCGGGTCGTGGATCGGTTTGCGCATCACCGGATTGCGGGCAGCATTATAGGCGGGCTTGAAGTCCGGAGTGTCGGCGAGGCGCGCCTCATAAGCCTCACGGATCTTGACGAAGCGGCTGTAGTGACTGCGCTTGCAGCCGATCTCCGTGCCTTCGCCCTGCTCCACAATGGTCTCGATGGCCTTTTTTGCGGAAGCCAGATCGGTGATGCGCACCAATCCGGTCAAAGGCAGTATGCTGGGACACACCTGAAGGGCGGGATCGCCGCAAAAGAGCGAGGCTTCGCCCATCTGTTCGCTCAGTTGCTCAAGCCCGGCCTCTACCGAGCGGTAGAGGTGTCCCACCGTCAGATAGTCCTGCGCCGATGGCATAAGACGCAGACCGGCCAGCGCGCGCTGATAGGCCGGACGATTGTCAAAACCGCGGCCATCCGGTTCATGGCTGCCCTCGGGCCGTTCCAGATAAATGAAATGCTGAAGGGTTTCGGGCGTAAAAGGCGCCAGCCGCACCTGGATCCCCGACGGGTGATAGCCATCGGCCACCGGAAAATTCGGGCGGCTGAGGTGACCTACGCCGCCAATAGCGTTCATCAGATTAGCGACCAGCGTCAGATGCGTCATTTCGTCGATGGCAACGTCAACAATGGCCCGGTGCCAGCCACGCACGGTCTCGCGCAGGTCTTCGGCTACGTCGTCGTCTGCTTCCGTCTTAAGCGACCAGGCCGCGTAGAGGTAGCAGCACATCAGGTTGTGCTCGATCTCCGCCGCCTCGCACAGACTGTCGAGCAACTGCTCGCGGTTATGGATGATAATGGCAGGCTCTGCAGAGGTCATGTGCGGGTCCCGGGAGGCAGGTGAGATCAACCTATCACCGAATTTCGCGGCAAGGCCAGCAATGCTTTCGCTTTTTGACTGCGCCATGGGCACAGTTGCCTTGCGGGCGGCAAAAAACAATGTTCGGATAATTTTTTCGCAGGCGATGTCGAATCCGCCTGTCTTTGTGCGTCAGTCAGCCGAAGACATCTGGGTCTTCGTTCCACGAAGGAAACACGTCATGCACTACATGCTTCTGATTGCCGAGTCCGCCGAAGGCTTCGCCGAGCGCAACTCCGAAAACGCCCCCGCCTACTGGAGCGGCTGGATGGCCTATTCTGCCGCCATTGTTGAAGCGGGCATCTTCGTTTCGGGCGCGGGCCTGGCCGGGCCTGAGACCGCCACCGTCCTGCGTTTTGACACCAAAGGTCAGCGCGTGCAGGATGGTCCGTTCATCGACTCCAAGGAACAGGTCGGTGGCTTTTTCATCATCGACGTACCGAATCTCGATGCCGCCCTGGATTGGGCGCGCAAGGCCCCGATCACGCGCGGGGGTTCCGTCGAAGTGCGCCCCTGCCTGCCCCCGCCGCCGCGTGACTGATGCGGGAGGATAAGCGGCTCATAGAACGTGTCTTTCAGGCGTCGTCCGGACGACTGACGGCCTATCTGGCGGCGCGTTTCGGTGATGTCGCCCTCGCTGAAGATGCCCTGAGCGCGGCCTTCGCGGCGGCGCTCAGGCTATGGCCTGACACGGGCGTGCCCACCTCCCCGGAGGCCTGGCTCTATCAGGTGGCCCGGCGCGCCATCCTGGACACCCTGCGCCGGCGCAAGACGGCCGCCGCCTATGCGGCCGATCCGGTGGCGCAAAGGCCGGAGGCAGAGGATGCGCCGGGTTTTGTCTTTCCGGACGAGCGCTTAAAACTCCTGTTTGTCTGTGCCCACCCGGCGATTGCGGCGGACCTGCACATCGCTTTGATGCTCAATACCGTCCTGGGAGTCGAGGCGCACCGCATTGCCCACGCCTTTGTTATTTCACCGGCGACCATGAGCCAGCGTCTCACCCGCGCCAAGGCGAAGATCCGTGAGGCGCGTATCCCTTTTGTCATTCCGGACGCCGAAGATATGCCGCCGCGCCTGCACAGCGTCCTTCAGGCCATCTATGCCGGGTTCGGCATTGGCTGGGACGAGGCGCGCACGCGCATGGGGGCGGAAGACCTGACGCAGGAATGTCTGCTGCTGGCGCGCCTTGTCGCAGAGTTGATGCCGCAGGCCCCGGAGGCTCTGGGCTGTCTGGCCCTTCTGCTCTATAGCGACGCCCGTCACAAAAGCCGTACACGTGATGGGGCCTATGTTCCCTTATCCGAGCAAGACGCCACCCTGTGGGACGCCGATCAGATGCGCGAAGCGGGGCAGGTTCTGCAACGCGCGGCGCGCTTTCAGCACTCGGGGCCATTTCAGCTGATGGCGGCGATCCAGAGCGCGCATATTGAGGCCCGGCTGACGGGGCGTGATTACAGCGAGGGTGTAGCGCATCTCTATGCGGGCCTGCGCCACATCGCGCCCGGTCTGGGGGTCGAGGTGGCTTTTGCGATGGCGCTCGGCAATGCGCAGGGCCCAGAATTCGGGCTGCGCCAGCTCGACCTGATCGACCCGGTGCAGACCGCCAGCTACCAGCCCTATTGGGCGACGCGGGCCGACCTGCTGCGGCGGGCAGGGCGGATGACCGAGGCCGCCAGCGCCTATGATCTGGCCATCGGTCTTTCGGGCGACAGTGCCGTGCGCCAGTATCTGATCGGGCGCAGGGCCGGTCTCGGGGCTGGCGGCGCTCACGCGTAACGACAAACCCCGATGATCCGGACGTGTGGTCTTATTGCCGGCGGATCCGGGCGACGTAGCCCCCCTGCGGACTTAAGGTGATGTCGAGGCTTTCACCGGGGGCGACGTGACGTTTGCCCGTAATGAAGGCGGCGGGGTTCTGACGGTCGTCGGCATAGTCTTCGATCTGCCACTTCCCGGGCGTGAGGAAGTCCAGTTTCAGGTGCGCCGACCTTGGGGTCTCATTATTGATGACCGCGATGTACCACGCCTCACCCGACCGACGGGCAAGGGCGGCGACCTCGCCCGGCTGACTGGGCGCCAGTACCCGGGTTTCATCCCAGACGGCCGGCATGTCTTTTATGACCCCGAAGGCCGGGTTGGAAATATAGGTCTGCGGGTGTCCGCCGAACGACAGAAAGGGCGAGGTAAACATGACCATCTGCGCCAGTTCGTGCGACCACGTATTGCCCTGAAGTTCCTTCGGCGTGAAGACGGTGGGCGTATAGTCGCCCGGCCCGGCCACGTAGCGCGTAAACGGCAGGATGGTGTCATGCGCCGCCGGCAGTTTCCGGTTATAGCGCGTGATGTGCCATTCATGACCGCGCACGCCCTCGCGTGTCAGGACGTTGGGCCAGGTCCGTTCGGTGCCGCTGGGCTTTATGGCACCATGGAAGTCAACCATCAGACGCGCAGCGGCGGCATCGCGGGCGGCGTCTTCGTACCAATTCGACCACGTCCGGCTCCCCGGTTCCGGGAAATCGATCTTGACACCGACCACACCGGCGTCGGCCAGTCGTTTGAAAAAGCTGCGGCGGGCATCGGCTTCAAAGACTTCGCGGCTGTGGACCCACACCCAGATACCGACGCGTTTTTCCCGCGCATAGCGCACGGTTTTTTCCAGCGTCGGCCAGGGTTGCTTCCACTTGGCCCAGCCGTCGTCGATCAGATAATATTCATAGCCAAGCGTCTTCGTCCAATCGACCCATTGCGGCTGATCGTCTTCGAGGGGATCACCGATCGCCAGCCATTGCCACGTGGAGCGGCCCGGCTTGATCCAGTCGGCCCGGGCCAACTCGGCGGACGGGGCCGGGTTCACGTTTTGAACGAGGGTGGAGTTGACCAGTTCGGTGAGGGTTCGCGCAATGATCGTGACCCGCCACGGCTGAATGACGGCGGCGTCCGTCGTCCAGCCCTCGGGATTGGCGTAAAGTGTGTTGAGGAGCAGCCCGTCCGGAGACACGCCGACCGCGCTGTCGGCATAGTCCCTGACGGCGGCCTCTGTGAGGGTCACCCACAGTCCGTTGATTTTAAGCGTAATCGGCGCGCCGAGCCGTTTGCCTGACAGTTGCGATAAACGGCTCTGATAGTAGGGGTTTTCGTAATCTTCTTTGAGTTCGGATACCCACATTGTGGCGTCCGCGTCGCTGGGTCGCCAGCCCGAAAGGTCCGCTTCGACCTTGCGGCCGGTCTGCGCGGGCAATCTGAGCCTGACCGCAACGCCGTCGTCGGCCACCTGCACATCGGCGAAGGCCACGCTGCCCGTGTCCCGCAGAGAGAGCGTCGCTGTATTGGCCTTGTGTTCCGCAAAGCGCTTGACGCCATAGAGGCGGTACGTTTCGGCGACCTTGCCTCGCTTGACCTTGGTAATCACCGTATGCTGACCCACGTCGATGGCGTTGGTGCGGATGCCAAGAGGCGAGGCGGCCAGTACGTCCTTGCCATCAGCGGTCACCTTATAGGTCAGGTGCCCGCTCTCATCGCTGATATGGACCCTGACCTTTCCGGAGGGGCTTTCGATATTCACCGTGGCGGCGTCCGCCGTCTGGGCGACCGAGAACAGGGCGACCCCCAGCAGCGCGACCGTTCTGAAAACCGCTTTGGTCATTCTCATGAAACCTCTCCAATGCCTCTTTGTGCGGCCCCTGCGGCCCTCTCAGCGCTTATGAGCGCGCTCTTATCCGCCTGTCAGAGTTAAATGCCAGAGCGATTTCGTCAATAGTTAATTGTACGACAAAACAACATTTAAACCGCTATTTTGCATATGGACCAAATCTACCTGGGGGGTTCAAGGCCGCGAACAAAAAAATCTACCGCTTTGGTGCAGTAGTGACCAATTTCTTCATCAGAAGGTCGATCTCCAATGCCCATGCCGCACCGCATATGTATGTCTGATCCCTTGATTAGCGACGAAAATACATGCGTGTAAAAGACTGGGTCTTCAATCTTAAGGGTGCCGCGCGCCGAAAGACGTTGAAAATATCTCGCCATTGCCGCTTTGACACGTCCGGGCCCAGCCTCGAAGAAAAGGTCGCGTAAGTTTTGGTGATTGGCCCCATCCGCGCGAAGAATCGTTTCAATTGACATAGCCTCACGACTGTTCATGAGGTTCATGAGACCAATCGCTATAGAGAGAAGAGCTTCCCTTACCGGCAACTCGTCACACTGTTCAAACAGGGCCTCTGGAATAAACTCTTCGCACTTTGCACGAACGACGGCGGCAAATAGTTCTTCTTTGGTCTGAAACCGCCTGTAGAGCGTAAGCTTGGACATGCCAACGCCTTTGGCCACGGCCTCCATGGTCGCGCCCTGGTAGCCGAGTTCCAGAAACAAGTCGCCAGCTACCTTCAAAATTTGAGGGATAAGGTCGGCATTGATCGGCCGGCCGCGCCGCCCTTTTGACAAATTTGGCATATCGCTCATAATAATGGTACTTGACGGTCCATTAATTTATTGCCATTTATGATACTCAATGGTTCACTTAATGGCAACTCCATGAACGCCGTCGCACTTAAGATGTTGTTAGGAGACCGGGCAAAGTACCTCGGTCTTGTTTTCGGCGTTACCTTCGCCACACTTTTAATGGCGCAACAAGTCTCTATTTTTGTGGGGATCATGTCGCGTACAGCCAATGCCATCACCAGCGTCCGGGAAGCTGACGTCTGGGTTATGGATCCTCGTGTACGGTACGTGGATGAAGTCGAGCCTATGCGAGACGTAGAGCTCAGCCGCGTCCGTTCAGTACCGGGGGTAGATTGGGCTGTCCCCTTTTACAAGGGCCTATCGACCATTCGGCTCGCAGATGGCCTGACTCAGCAGGTCCAATTGATTGGGGTGGATGATGTCTCTCTCATCGGTTTATGCGATGACATGCTTTCTGGCCGACGCGACGCCATCCGCGATCCTCAATCCGCGATTATGGACCGAAATGGCTTCTTGTTCGTGTGGCCGGAAGGCGATTTTCAGAATAGCCGTACCTTCGAACTGAACGACAACCGTCTTCGGATTCGAGGCGTATGCAACGAAAAGCCCACCTTCCTGACCTTTCCGATACTCTATGTCACTTACCAGACCGCAATGGAGATTACGCCGCCGCAGCGTAAAAAGATGCCATTCATTGTCGTAAAGGCGCGTGACGGCGTGACTGCGGAAGCGCTCGCAACACGCATTGCACACACGACTGGGCTTCAGGCGCTGACCGCTCCGCAATTTCGTTGGCGAAGCATCAACTACTACCTTGAGCGGACAGGCATCCCGATTAACTTTGGTATTACGATTGCGTTGGGTGCCATTATTGGCGCAGCGATTACCGCTCAAACCTTTTACATTTTCGTTGTTGAGAACCTAAAGCAGTTTGCGGCGATGAAAGCTGTGGGTGTGACCAATGGTCAGCTTCTCAGGATGGTCCTGCTTCAGGCGAGCGTCGTAGGTTCAATGGGGTATGGCCTGGGGATGGGCGCGACTGCGCTGTTCTTTTTCGCCACCAAAAATCAACCCGCGCTTCAGGGTTTTCAGCTCTACGCCCAGGTTATGGCGGGCACCGCGGTAAGCATCGCCATAATCATTTTGGGTTCCATCCTGTTCAGTCTGCGCAAGGTATTTCGCCTTGATCCGGCTGTTGTGTTCAGGGGGTAGGGCGCAATGTCAGACGTTTCACTTAGACATGTCTCGAAAAGCTTTGCCGCTGGAGATGGCCAGGTGCAGGTCCTTCACGATGTAAGTACAGATATCAGGCTTGGCGAATTGACAATGCTTGTGGGGCCTTCCGGCTGCGGGAAAACCACGCTCATATCTATTCTATCGGGGATTTTATCGGCCTCTGCCGGCGAAATCGAACTTCTCGGACATTCACTGACGCAGATGAATGATCGCAAAAAGGTAATGTTCCGACGCAAGAATATAGGCTTTATCTTTCAGCAGTATAATCTTCTACCGGCACTCACGGCGGCTGAAAATGCGGGTATGCCGCTGATGGCGTCAGGTCTGTCGATGCAGAAGGCCTCTCAGCGAGCCTGCGAGCTTCTCGACGCGGTCGGAATGAGCGACCATGTAAACAAGCTCCCACGCCAGCTATCAGGTGGACAGCAGCAGCGCGTCGCGATCGCCAGAGCCCTTGTCCACTCACCTCGTCTGATTGTCTGTGATGAACCTACAGCAGCTCTGGATGCCGCATCGGGTAAGGGCGTTATGGACATTTTAAGGCAGATCGCCAGTACACCTGAGCGCGGTGTGATCGTCGTCACCCATGACAATCGGATCTACTCTCACGCCGATCGTATTCTCGAAATGAGCGATGGTCGCCTCATCGGCGACCATGCGCCCGATGCCTTCATTCATAAGGAATAGTACTACGGCGGGTTCGTCGAAAGCCAAGACGTGGACGCTTAAGCCGTCAAACTTGATCCTTCCCGCGCTAGCGGTACTTGGGATGGGATTTGCAATCTTCACCGTGTTTTTTAAGCCCGTGGAAGCGGCACGAATTCCAGCAACCCCACCGCCTCGGTCTCCCGCCGAAGGTGCGCTGGCAGCTGTAGGTGTTGTTGAACCGCGAAGCGAGATTATTCAACTTGGTGTCGAGTTGCCGGGGATCGTTCGGTCCCTAAACGTCAAGGTCGGTCAGGACGTCACTGAGGGAGAGGTCTTACTTGCCCTTGACCAGCGCGATATTGATGCAGAGATTGCGCGCAGGCAAGCCGTAGTAGACAGTGCACGGATTCAGGCTGCAGATGCGCTTGCACTCTATAAAAGGATCTCTAACGTCGATGACACGGCGGCCGTCTCAGCTGAAGAAACCGAGCAACGCCAGTACGCTCTGAAACTCGCCGATGCGCGTGTGAAAGAAGCGCAGGCAACCCTCGAGGCGGCTCGCACGACGAAGTCCCGCTTGACGCTGACTGCCCCCATCCCTGGACGAATCCTGGAGTTGAACGTAAGACCGGGTGAATTTGTCGGCTCGCCTTCTAATCAGGTCTTGATTTCCTTGGGCGACGTCTCACGTCTTCATGTGAGAGCCGAGGTGGATGAAGAGTTTCTCACTCGGCTGTCAACAGGAACCTCCGCCTATGCCACGTTTAGGGGGGATGCAAGGAAGTATCCTCTAAGCTTTGTCCGAAGCGAGCCGTATGTTCGACCAAAGCAAAATCTGACATCAGCTTCGCCGCGCGTCGACACCCGGGTTGCACAAGTCGTTTATGCCCTCCCGGAGGACACGCGCACGGATTTTGTCGGCCAGCAAATGGACGTCTTCATAGGAAGTCCCTCTGAAGGAACGCCGAAATGAGGGCCGTCGTCTTCCTGTTTAGCCTGTCCGCTGCAACACCCGTATTCGCAGCGGAACCCCCAGCAGCCTCGCCTGCATGTATAGACCAGCAGCCCGCTGCCGTCGCCACGTATCAAACTCTTTGGTCGGAGTTTGCGGATCCTGGTCTGATCTGCCTCGCGCAGCACGTTTTGAACGACAATCCAAATCTTAAGGCAATAAGGGCGCGTGTTGAAGCGGGTTCTTCGATAATAAAAGCTCAGCGGGCGCGGCGTCAGCTGAGTGTTGATGGCCTGATAACAGGCTACTCCGGGAACGATCAAATTGGTTCCAATACCGACGCTAGTCTGGGGCGAGCCGGTTTGGAGGCACGCTGGGAGATTGATGTCCGTCAACGCCTCTCCCTAGAAGAAGCCCGCGCCGGTTACGCCCGAGACCGTGATGCGGCTCTATATGAATCATCGGCCTTTAGTCTGTTGGCGGACCTTACCCAGAGGTTGATCGCACTACGCGCCCTAGACGGAAAAATCGACTTGCAAATTCAAATCGTTAATCTCCGTTTGCGTCAGGTTCAACGCGAAACCGCCCGCCTACAGTCCGGGCTCGTTAGGGGAGGACGATCGCAAGATCTCGAAGCCAACCTTGCAGCGGAACAGAATGCACTCGAAGGATTGCAGGCCCAGCGTCAAGCTACCCTGGTCCAAATTGAAGCCCTGACAGGATATTCCAGAGATCAACTCAATGATGCGTTGCGGCCCAAGGCCCTGCCTCCAGTGCCGGCGCCCGCCGCGGTCGCGGCGCTGCCCCTCGACCGACTTGCATTTAATCCCAAGGTGAGAGCTGCCGCGTCCGAGGTCGCCCGTGAAGAAACAAACCACCAGATAGCTCTCGCTGCACGCTGGCCGCGAGTGAGTCTGTCGGGCTTCCTGGGGTTGCAGGATGGGTCCAACGGACTCAGATTGAGTGCCAACCCCATACAAAGCCTCTCGGCGCAGCTTCTTTCGCCCATTTTTGATCGCGGGCGAATAGATGCCGATGTTGCAACTGCGGCCTCCTATAAGAAATCGGCGATAGCGTCCTATCACGCGGCGTTGACCGAAGCGCTCGAAGACAGCCAGCTCGCCGTGGCAGAATACGAAGGCGCGTACAAACAGGGCCTTGCCAGTGAGAAAGCCCTTGCCATGAGTGTGCGCGCTCTTCAAATCGACCAAAGCCGCCAAAGAGCAGGACTCGTGTCCGATGACATTGTGACTGAAGGCGAGCTAAAGCGTCTGTCCCGTCAGATGGCGATAATACAGGAACAGGAACAGGCCCATGTGGCCTTCGTACGCCTTCAGAGGGTCTTGGGTCCTCAGTCGGCGCTTTCAACCTCTTCTGCTTACAATTACGCTAAGGTACAGGGATTAAAACAATGACGGACACAGTACTTGTCACCGGCATCGGTGGCTTTATCGCCAAGCATCTGGCGGCGCAGCTTCTGGCCGAGGGGTTCACGGTGCGGGGCACCGTGCGCAGCCCATCGCGCGCCGAAGAGGTGCGCGTGGCCCTTCGGGCGCAGGGTCTGCCGCTCGATCGTCTGAGTTTTGTCACCCTCGATCTGGAACGCGATGAGGGCTGGGACGAGGCGGCGCGCGACTGCCGCTTTGTGCATCATGTCGCCGCACCCTTTCCGCTGGTGCAGCCCACTGACCGCGAAGCTCTGGTGCCCGCCGCTCGCGATGGCGCGCTGCGCGTTCTGAAAGCCGCCAGCGGAGCGGAACGCATCTGCATGACTTCGTCGATTGCCGCCATGATGTATGCGCCGCGCGCGCAACGCCGCTTCACCTTCGGCCCCGAAGACTGGTCCGATCCCGAATGGTCGCTCAACACCCCTTACGTCGTCGCCAAGACCCGCGCCGAGCAGGCGGCCTGGACCTATATGGACCAGGTTGGTCGCCGTCAGGCCCTGACGGCCATCAATCCCGGTCTGGTGCTGGGCCCGCCGCTGGATGCGCATTGGGGCACATCGCTCGACGTCGTGTCGATGCTGATTCAGGGCAAGTACCCCGCCGTGCCGCCGGTGGCCTTTCCCATCGTCGATGTGCGTGACGTGGCGGCCTTGCACGTGAAAGCGATGACCGCACCGGTCGGAGGGCACCGCCTGCTGGCCGCGGCCGATACCCTCTCCCTGTCTGAAATGGGCCAGTTCCTGCGCACGGTCCTGCCGCAAAACGCGAAGCGCATTCCGACGCAGACATTGCCGCTCAGCGTGACGCGCGTCCTGTCGCTGTTCGACAAATCGCTCGCCACGCTCAGGCCCGATCTCGGTCGCTACCCCGTGGCCGACAGCCGCCTGACCACAGAGTTGACCGGACTGACCTTGAACAGCGCCAGAGACGCGGTCACGGCCGCCGCACGGGCTCTCTCCGGCAAGGCCTGAACCGCTCAGGCTGTCCAGGCGAGGGCCGGGTCGCTCATAAACCCTTCCTTGGGCGTATGGGTCAGGTGATTGGTGTAGTTGGAGATGGTTTTCACCGCGATGATCGTAACGACCTCCAGCACCTGCGCCTTTGTAAAGCCCGCCGCCAGGAAGGCGTCCACCGCCGCATCTCCGGCAAAGCCGCGTTCGCGCACCACGGTTTCGGTAAAGAGGCGCAAGGCCTGTAGTCTGGCGTCGGTGACCGGCGCACGGTTACGCAGAGCCTGGATGACACCTTCGTCCAGATGGGCGTTACGCGCCAGCCAGGTGTGACCCATGGTGCAGTATTCGCAGGCGTGCAGCACGCTGACGGTTAGATAGACGAGCTGAAGCTCTGCCGGGCTGAAGGTTGTTTCGGCGGCGACTGCGGTAAACAGCCCGTCATAGGCCGACAGAGCCAGCGGACTTTCGGCCAGCGTCCCTTGCAGTTTCGGCGTGAAGCCCCAGGCCTTGTGTACGGCTTCAAGGCGCGCCTTTGAACCGGCCGGCGCGGAGTCGATCGAATGAACGGTAAAGAGGGTCATGGTAGGGGTCCTGTCTCGTGAGGCGTCGGGAGTGGTGCTCCGTGATCACCTTATATGCGCCGTTAAATCCGCAATAAATTCATAGACAGGCATGATACTCATGCGTATTTTGCATGAATGGACACGCAGGCGCTCGACCTCTTTGTTGCCGTTGCTCACGCCGGAGGCTTTGCCGCCGTCGCGAAAGAACGGTTGCTCGACCCTTCGACCGTTTCGCGCGTAATTGCGGGGCTGGAGGCGGAGCTGAATGTCCGCCTCTTTCAGCGCACGACCCGCTCGCTCAGCCTGACCGAGGCGGGGGCGCTCTATCTGGCGCGCATCGAACCCCTGCTGGATGAGATGCGCCGGGCGGCCGCCGAGGCTTCCAACGTCAATGCCGAACCCAGAGGGGTTTTGCGGCTGACGGCTTCGGTGGCTTTCGGAGTGCAGCAGATTGCGCCTCTGGTTGGCGAATTTTGCGCCCTCTATCCGGGCCTCAAGCTCGACTGTGTCTTCACCGACGCCAATCTGGACCTTGTTCAGGAGCGCATGGATCTGGCTATCCGGCTGGCCCCGGCGATTGAGGGCGATCTGGTCGCCACCCGGCTTTTTTCAACCCGCTATCATGTGGTGGCAAGCCCCGACTATATTGCGCGTGCCGCGCCCATCGCCGAGCCGCGCGACCTGCTCACCCACCGGTGCCTGCTTCTGGGGTTGCGCGCCTTTCGCTCGACATGGAAGTTCAGGGATGCGCACGATGCGCTCGAAGAAGTGTCGGTGGACGGGGATGTGGTCATCTCTACCCCTCTGGCCTTGCGCGCTGCCGTGCTCTCAGGCGGCGGTCCGGCCCTGTTGTCCGGTTTTCTGATCGCTGACGATCTGCGCGCCGGGCGTCTGGTCGATCTTTTCCCCGACCATCGTCCGACCCCGACCACGTTCGATACGGGCGCGTGGGCCATCTACCCCAGCCGCGCCTATCTGCCGAACAAGGTGCGGGTGATGATAGACTTTCTCAGATCGCGCCTGAGCTAAGGCCGGAATATCTCAATGCCCTCTGTTATCTGCGACCTCAGGCTTTCGGCTGAGTGCGGATCCACGCGGCGGCAGCGTCCATCGCCGTATCGCGTCCGAGCGCAATATCCTGCGCGGTCGGGGCGACAAAGACGTCCGGGTCTATGCCCTTGTCCGGTTGCGGGGTAGGGGCGAAATAGCCAACCAGCGGCAGGTCGAATTCGATGCCGCTCTGCGGTAGCTGAGTGAAAAAGAAGCCGCCGCCATTGATGCCTCTGAGATTGCCGCCGGTCTGGCGGCCGAACAGTTTAATGCGGCCCGTCTGGCGCGCCGAATAGATAAAGCCGAAGGTGGCGGAGCTGTTGGCGGGCCCGATCAGGGCGGCCACAGGCACACGCAGCTTTTTGGCCGAGGGTAAAAGTGCGGGCACCGTGTCTCTGGCGGGGCGTTCTATGAACCCGTCGTCCAGTTTACGCCCGCCGACTCCAATGGTTTTAAAGCCTTCGTCCCACGTCGAAACGTGGGGTGCCAATACGTCCGGTACGGTTTCAAAGCGGACCTTTTCCACGAAGTTGATGGCCTGGGTCGGTCGGTCGATCAGGCGACGCAGCAGCGGGTTGCCACAGTCATCGCCCCCTTCATTGCCGCGTATATCCATGATCAGCCCGCGCGCGCCGCTCAGGCTGTCGAGACGGTCTTCCAGCCATTCTTCCCACTTCCACGGGCTGTTCCACATGGCCCAGCCGGGCATGTCGAGCACGGCGATACCGTCGTCGCGCATCGTCCACGTCCAGCGCGGGTCGGGGCTGTCTTCGGGCACGCGGGTGATCGTCGCCTGACGCGCCTTCAGCGTCATCACCGGCACCTCGACCTGTCCGGCGCGACCATCCGGCCAGACGACGTCAAGCCGGTGAGTGTCCCCGGACGGCGGGCACAATAGCCCCTGAAAGACGTCGAAAAACTCAATGGTTTCCGTCCCCTGTACGCTCAGGAGAGAGCGGCGCTTGCCGCCGTTGTGGCCATCGGCCCGGCTAACCGGCAACAGGCGCGCCAGCATCTGCGCCGCCGGCAGCCCGTTGACGGACGTCACGCGCGTACCGGGGCTCAGCTTATCGGTGCCGCTAAAGTCCTGCCGCACGATCATCTCGTCGCCCAGCCACTCGAAGTAGAAGGGCAGGCGGGTCGGGCGGTCGAACAGGGTCGTGACCTCGGCCGTCTTCTGATTGAAAAAGTTGCAGTAGCTGTGGCCGCAATTGAGCGAGGAGAGGAAGCGTGACAGGATCAGATAACGGCTTTCGCTCGAAGGGGTTGCCTCATAGGCGCGCTCTACGGCATCAAGGCGCCCGGCGATTTCAGCGGGCGTGTTGTACCGCAACAGCCCCGGATGAATAGCCATCGCCGCCCGGAACACCGTCATGTCCTCGGAGCGGGCGGCTCTCGACCACGCCCGGCCGGACAAGGTGGCACTGGCCGCCAGGGCGGTGAGAAGGGTTCGTCTATGCATCTTGTGTCTCCCTGTTAGCGGCACCAGGCGGCGACGACTAAGTCCCGCATGAACCCCTTATCCTGCCAAAGCTGTCCCCAGTCGGTGGCGGCGGTGCGGCTGAAGGCGATGATGACCCCCTGCCGCTCCGGCCAGATGAGGTTGAGCGTCTGCACATTGCCGACCGCACCGCGTCGTTCGACGACCGTCATAGGCTGGGCGCAGCCCGTGGGCTTGACCGTATAGGCCCACGCCCCCAGCGCCACATAGCCGAGCGACGGTTCTCCTTCCCACAGCGCTTTCAGGCTGTCACGCGACAGCAGGCGTCCGGACATGAGCGCCGTATCAAAGCGCATCAGATCACGTGCCGAGCCCTTTATGCCAGCCGCCGCCTCATAAACCGACAGGGACAGGACCGGCTCCGGCGCGCCGTCGCTATCGACTGCGGTGAAGGGCTCGCGATCGCCCGGCTGGTAAAGACGCAGGGTTTTCAAGCCCAGTGGCCCGCTGATCCGCTCTTCGAGAAGCTGCGCGAAGGGGCGTCCCGTCACCTTTTCCAGCACATCCGACAGCAGATAATAGTCGCAATTATTGTAGTGGAAGGCCTCCGGGTCGGCGCGCAACGGCCCGCGGCAAAACCCGTGATCGGCCTTGTCGTGGGTGTAGAATTGCGCCACGCCATCGGCATTGGCCGGCGTTTCGGAGGGGTCAGGCAGGCCCGACTGATGCCGCAGGAGCGCTTTAACGGTGACGTTTCCGGACGGAAGGTCGGCAAATTCCGGCAAGACCGCTTTCAAGGGTGTGTCGAGTGACACCTCCTTGCGTTCGACTGACATCATCACCAGCACGGCGGTAATCTGCTTGCTGATCGAGGCCAGTCGCCACGGCGTGTCCAAAGTCGCGGCCTTGCGGGTTTTTGAAAGCCGGCCGGCGGGGATGGCTTCGGTGGGCTGTCCCTCTACCGAGGCCACCACAATGCCGTTAAAACGCCCCGTGGCATTTTCCGCAGTGACGATGGCTTTGAGCGGTGTTTGCGCGCACGCGGGCAGGGCCAACAGCTCAGCCATCAGAGAAAGGCAAAGGGAAAGACCCCGGCCGGAGCCACGTTTCGCTGCGCGCATGATCTGGCTCCCCCTGTCTGTCTTATGTACGCATAGGAGGGGCATTCCGATGAAGAGTCCAGAGAACTTTGATACGGGAGCCGCTATTAGGGGGCTGTATGGAAGACGGTTTACTCAGACAAATATCGGTGCCACACTGCCCTAAACAGATATGGGAGGTTTATCATGATCCGGTCAGGATGGGTGCGGGCGTGCGCGGTGGCGGGCGTGTCTGCCATAGCGGTTTGCACTATGGCATTTTCGGGGGCCGCACAGGCCGCGCCCAAGGGCGGCAATCCGTTGTTTACTGACGCCTTTACCGCCGATCCTGCGGCTCTGGTGGTCAAGGACACCCTCTACCTCTATGTCGGCCATGATCAGGCGACGGGCGATGAGATGTTCACCATGCGTGAGTGGCTGGTCTATTCCACCAGGGACATGAAGACCTGGCAGGCGCACGGGCCGATCATGAAGGCCACGGATTTCAAATGGGCGATCCGCGATTCCTGGGCGTCACAGGTCGTGGAACGCAATGGCAAGTTCTGGCTCTATGCCGCAGTCGAACACGACAAAACCCATCCGGGCAAGGCCATAGGCGTCGCCGTCTCCGACAGCCCCACCGGCCCCTTTGTCGATGCGCGCGGCTCCGCCCTGATCAGCAATGACATGACGCCACAAGGGCCGCACACCTGGGACGATATCGACCCCACCGTTTATATCGAAGACGACGGCACGGCGTGGCTGATCTGGGGCAATGCCAACTGCTATTACGCCCGCTTAAAGCCCAACATGACCGAGCTGGACGGCCCGATTCAGCAAATTCCGCTGCCGAAATATGTTGAGGGGCCCTGGATCCACAAACACGGTCAGACCTACTACCTCACCTATGCGTCGATGGATAAGGCGGTGTCTAACGACGAGTTGATCTCTTACGCGACCGCGCCTTCCATAACCGGGCCGTGGACCTATCGCGGTGAGATCAGCGGGCCTGCTGAAAACAGCTTCACCATCCATCCGGCCATTGTTGAGTTCAAGGGGCAACCGTACTTCTTCTACCATAATGGCAAGCTGACGCTGAACGGCGAAAAGGGCGGGCTGGGTCGTCGGGCCGTTGCGGTCGAGCATCTCTATTACAATGCCGACGGTACGATTAAGCCGATCGTCCACACGACCGAAGGCGTCTCTGTGCCGCGACAAAAATAGGCAGTGTGATCCTCGCAACCCGCCTTTGCGGTTTTAGCTTTCTGTCGGTCATCGAGTGCGGGGGCGACGCGATTGTGAAATCGGATCCGAAACCGAGCCCTTGGAGGTGGGAACCAAGCCGCGGCAGATGTGTGCGGTTACTCACTTCATTGATCGAGCTTCGGATGACGCTCGACTCAAACTATGTGGCTGGCAACGAGATAGACCGTCACTTCGCGAACTATCAATCGTGTGTGGTGGAGCCGGGTTTGCGGTTCCAACGATAAATTCGCAAACCACAGGATCGGGTCGATGTGCATTTGAGAGACCCCGCAATCGACGGCTCTTATGAGCCCCGGGGGTTATCCCGGGGCTTTTGCCGTTTGGAGCGCGGGTCTACGCGTTCAGGCGATCCTTAACCGCCTTGCCCGGTTGGAAGACCAGCTTCTTTGAGGCGGCGATCTGGATGGTAGCGCCCGTCGAGGGGTTTCGCCCTTCGCGTGCGGGCTTATCCTGGACCCTGAATTTGCCGAAGCTCGGAAAGTTGACTTCCTGCCCCAGAACGGCCGCTTCCACGATGCTGCCAAATACCGTGTCAACGATGGCCTTGGCCGCCGTCTTGGTCACGCCGTGTTCGGTTGCGATTTTGTCGATGAGGTCAGAGGTATTCATGGATCTGTCTCCGATTGAAAGTCTCTGACTTGCCTTCCCGGACAGGCATTGGCAATACCCTTGGTCAGGTATCCACCGTAAGAACCCATGGGCCTTTAATGATGATGGTGCGCAGGGAGACAAGTAGCCACGAGGTCATCGAGCTCTGGTTTATGAGGGTACTCAGTCTTCAGGCAGGTCGTAAACCTCGAGCCTCACCTCATCGCCGTCGATCACAATCTCGACGACTTCGTTTACAAGCCGCCCGTCAGGACCAAGGTGAGTCAATAGGGCCGCCAGGAGCTCGCGTTGCCGTGCAGGTGGGACCTGCGGAATGATAATAATTAGACCCGCGTGGAGGGATTCTCGGCGGTACAGACGTCGGAAATCGACCGCGTTGTTGGTGACGAAGGTACAGTCCCCGTCGATAATCCGCGGCATGAGGTCCCAGTCCGTCGTGCCGCTCAGCCCGAGCCAGTTCACATGATCGCAATGATGGCCGGCCTGCTGCGCCACCTCTACCAGTGAGGTGTGCAGACACTCGTCGATCAGGAACCTCACGCGCCCACGCCCGACAGCTTTCCAAGCGACACGCTGGACCGAAGGGTGCCGCTTTTTTCTGACAGCTTTTTGGGGCGCCCCACGGCCGGATGCGCAGCCGCCCAGACCCGTGCCAGTTCCAGCCGCCGCGCGTTGAGTTTCGGATACCCCTCAAGGAGTTCGGCCTCTGACGCCCCGTCGCGCAGCATGGTGGCCACAAGCCGTATAGGGATACGCGTGTCTTTGAAGACGGGTTCACCACCCAACACGGCCAGGTCTGTCGTGACGTCCGATTCCGCCTCTGTCAGGTCCTTCACGGCTTTCTCGATTTCCTTGCGAGCCGCCGCGACGTCGACGATGAGGTAGTCACCGGCCTTGACCGTCTTCGCTTTTGGCTCGCGTTCAATCTCTGCAAAGAGCGCAAGCCTTCGCTCCTGGCTTAAAGCGCCCCCGACTTCTTTCCAGAGTTTGAGTTTCAGAACCGCCAGATCAGACAGTATGCGTTTCGACTTCACAATGCCGGGCCGGGATTGAGCAACCACGATGTGCTTGTCGATCGCGTTGTGAACCGCTTTTACATCCACACCTGTAACGGCAGCGGCCTGGGCAGGGGTAAATGTTCGGGACAGTGCCGGCATAATTATTCTCCTATGGAAGGATAATTATCATGGAGTGAGGTCTGAGTAAATTCCGATAGAACGGGAAGATCGACAGGCAATTCAGCTCTGCCATTTTTCATTCCCATACATAAAGCTAAGGCGTCTTAATGGGCAGATGATAGGCCGCGCTTCCGCTTGTTATTTTCGGACCAGCCCGCTCATCGCATACGACTGGCCCTTCTGGCCTCACTTGGCCATTAGACTTACTTTGGTGCGCGGTCGTCGCATTCAGTTGGCTATCGATCCCTGACTCAGCAAGATGCCTATGTACCTCCTTTTCGCGATTTTCGTTTGGGTACCGAATTTGACGGCCACACCTCTTAAAGCTTTTTGACTGGAGCTGTCTGGCTATTTCCGTTGCTCTCGCCGGCGCCTTGTGGACGCTAGGTGATTTGCAGCGCGAGACCGCTTAGGTCGGCCAGCACCTTCCCGGTGTCTGCTACGATGTCAGAAGTTCAGACGCACAGGCTAAGCAAGAGCGTAAAGATGAGACCGAAAATGCCCACAAGCCCCTCCATTAGGGTCCATGTTCGCAACGTATCTTTCACGGACAGACCGAAATACTCCTTGAACATCCAGAACCCGGAATCATTGACATGACTGAACATCAGGCTGCCAGCCCCAATCACCAGAACCATCAGGTTAGGATTGACGCCGGAAAGCTTAACCAAGGGCGCGACGAGCCCTGCCGCTGTTAGCCCCGCCACGGTCGCCGAACCGAGCGACAGGCGGATTACGCCGGCGATCAGCCAACCGAGCACCAGGGGCGGAATGGGAAGATTTTTGAGCAGCAGGCCAAGCTGTTCGTTGAGGCCACCGTCGATAAAGATCTGCTTTAGGGCGCCAGCACCAGCGATAATCAGCAGGATCGGCGCAATTTCGCGCAAGGCCAGGGAGGAGCCCTGCATCAGTACGCTCAGCTGTTGGCGCTGACCGATACCAAGGGTCACCAGTGCGACCATTACCGAGATCAGCATAACGATCATGGGATTGCCGAGAAAGCCAATCAGGGATTTTGTCTCTGGGCTCAGGCCCTGCACATAGCCGAGCCCCGTAGACGCGGTTAAGAGGATGACCGGTAACAGCGCAGTGAGAAAACTGGTGGAGGTGGACGGCAATGCGACTTCGGCGGTCTCATCCACAACAAAAAGCTGTGGGGGGTTCGACACAATGCCCCGCGCGCTTAGCGCAAACACAGGACCTGCAATCAGCGCGGTCGGTACACCGACGATAAGACCGTAAATGAGCGTCAGGCCCATATCGGCGCCAAACATCGGCACGATAGCCGTCGGAGACGGGTGCGGCGGCAAGAACCCATGCGCTATGGATAGACCCGCCATAACCGGCAAGGCCAGATACACGAGACCTCCTCCGGACTGACGGGCAACAGAAAAGATCAGCGGCACCAGAAGGACAAAGCCCACGTTGTAAAAGAGGGGTATGCCGACAATGAAACCCGTCAGGCACAGGGCGAGGGTGATCCGCCGGTCACCGAACCCCGTTATCAGGACCCTGGCTATTTTCCTCGCCGCCCCACTATCGGCGATGATTTTCCCGAATATGGCCCCCAAAGCCAGCAGAACCGCAAGCGAACCCACCATACTGCCTATGCCGCTCTCGATAGAATGCGTGATCTTATTGAGGGGCATCCCCAGCATCAGGGCCGCCAGAAGGGAGGCTATCACGAAGGCGAGAAGCGGTTGAACCTTGAGCCAAGCGATCAGGCCAATCAAGGATGCGACGGCGACCAGAACCACGACGATCGCAAGGGTATCATGCGTCAGTGACATAGTCAGAACCCCTTGACGCTCAGACTGTACAGGGTGTGGTGTGTCAGGATGAATAGGGTTTGCCGGTCAGGTCCGCCAAACAACAGTTGCAGCGGCCTCTCGGGAGTGTCGATCCGGCCCATTGGGTCGCCGTTGGCGCCGTAGACAAAAATCTGCCCGTTGGCGACGAACATCCGGCCCTGCGCATCTACGGCGACGCTTTCACCGGCACGCTCGGTGAGGGGTTTCAGGTCAGTGAGCGTCCCTCCCTGACCCAGGATCCCGGAATAAATGCGACCCTCTGACCCGTTGCTGACCCGTATGCGTTCACCCAATCTGCCTGTCACAAAGCCATAAGTGTCTAGCGTGTCTGAAAATCTCCATCCGAGGAAATTTGGAGGACCTTGCCTGTGCACACGAAACGCCGGAAGGACAAGGCTTCCATCGGGCGATACATATTCCAGTGCTTTGGGCACGCCCATGTCACGGCGGAACATCTCAGCGAGCGTGGTAAACTGATAGGTAACCGGATCCAGCTGATCTCTGAACTCACCGTTGTTCCACAGATTGCCGGGGAAGGCGATGATGGCATCGGGGTGCACGGCGGCAGGCGTTGGCGCAATGCGGGTAATCGGGGCAGTGGGTGTCCACGGATCGAAGCTGTAAACGGACGTGTCCGAGCCGTCCGACGAGAGGACCATGAGCTGCCCGGAGCGGTCAACGGCCAAATTTACCGGATCCAGAGGCGCATCTGCAACGACTTCGAGACCGCGCGTTTGGGACCATCGATAGATGCGATGGAAGTGATGATCGACAAAGTAGAGATTGCCCTTATCGTCGACCGTGCCGCCGCTAATGGAATAAAAGCCGTCTTCACGCTTCTCGACAATCGCGGTCTCCAGTCCTCTTGGGCGAGGCGTCGCCGGAGGCTGCGGCGGGTTGGCTGAAACATCGAGGACCGCAAATTGACGCTCACGGACCTCAAGCTGGTGCGTCACGTCGGTGATGGCGTTTTCAAAGGGAAACTTGCTGGCCCTCAGATACGTGCCGCACCCTTCCGTATCACAGGCGGCATAGCCACTTTCCGCATTGGTCGACATGTTACGGAAGCGGATATTATCAACGTTGAAGAGTTTCACCGCCGTGGCCGCCGGCTTGAGGCTGCGGGTTACACGATACGCATGATAGTTAGCGAAAAGGATGTTTTTTGAATTACGCACCTCGAGGGACATCGACTCGAGGCCATCTACGACCTCCTGCTCGGTTTGTGGCGCCAGAAACTCCCAGTTTTCGACGCCATCCAATACGATCTCGTGACGGTTATGGTGTTCAGCGGAAAGCTCATAAACATGGCCTGGGGTTTTGGTGTTACTGACGTAAAAGCCGGCGTCCGACATGGTGTTGGGCGTCCAGTTTCCGACGAAGTAGCCGCCTCCGCCATCTGTCACCCAGATACCGGGGTACTGCCCATCCATCCGGAAAGAGGGGTTGGAAAAATCGACCCGTTTGCCACTGGGCAAAAGCGTGCCGTGTCCACCATGAATTCGGACATCCTCGACCAGCGAGCGCTCTCCGGCCCTCCAAATCAGGGCGGTCGCCCGGGGGTTAACCCCCCCGGTGAAGAGGCCCACCCCACTGATGACAGCCTCCCCGCCACGCGCGCTTTCGACCAGGGCCTTCGCGTTGCCAACGCCCTGATAGGCTGGGGTCTTCTCTGCCAACGTGATCTGGGTTGCACTGGGGTGCAGTCCAATCAGGACGCTGTCTGATCGCAGGTGCAGCGTGTCGCTCACGAGATAATGGCCGGAAGGCAGGTAGACCACGCGGTTGGCGTCGATGGCACGCTGTAACGCCTGCGTGTCATCGGCAATCCCATCTCCGACGACACCGTGCGCTCGGACATTGGTCCACTGATCGACGGGCGGCAAGGCGGGCAACACCGGGCCGCCCCAGGCAGGTATCTTGTCCAGTCGCTTTGCTGTAAATGAAGTGGCCAGACGGCCCATTTGCCCACGCGCCTCAATCTTGAGGCCGTGGCTGAACTCAGACACCCGATAAATACGCGCCGGCGCGTTCAAAATCTTGCCTGACTCGCGAAACCGGACAAAAACGGGCACCTTTGCCGCCAGGGCATTGTCAAAGCCGATCTGGGTGAAGGGGCTGTTTTCATTGCTAATAATGACGGCCGCCTGGGAAACACGTTCAAATCGAACGTCTTTGCCCCACAGGCTGTCGCTGTACCCTCTGTCAATTTCGATACCGACGGGCGTGTCTTTGATCTGGACATTGATCAGAGTGAGGTCCACTTCGTGCTCGCGGATGGCCGCGTCACGCTGCCCCTCGAAGGTGGCGTCAATCAGGGTGAACTGCCAGGCAGGCGAGGTCTTCTCTGTTACGATACCATAACGGCCGCCAAAAAAATGAAGGTCTTCGGCGACATTGCCGGCCTGGTAAATGCCCGCAAACCCAGAGTCGAGATGGAAGTCGATATGGCTTAGAAAGGCGTGCTGGGCGATCCGCATCCGAACACCAGCGGCAGCCGGGTTCCCTTTTCCCATCTCGAAATCAACATTCGACAGGGCGGAATAAAAGGTACCGGAATTGGCATCTCGTACAATTGCTGTCTCGGGACGTGCCGACGGGACAGGTACGGGTACCTGTCCGCTTTGATATTGATCTGCTCCGGTGAAGATGACCATGGTGGCCACCCCGTGGTCGAAGCCCGGCGTATGATCGCCTAAGACCAGGACGGGCCGTCTGGCACCGACGCCGTACAGTCTGACAGCCGGAGGGATGAGCAAACTCTTTGTGATGCGATAGCGCCCGCTGGGCAACCACACGATACCCCCGGCACCTGAGTTTGCGGCGGTATCTATGGCCTGTTGAATGGCCAGGGTGTCATCGGTCCTGCCGTCACCCGCCCCGCGGACGGTCACAGCCTTGGGGTCCTCAGGCGCGACCCGGTAAACAGACTCGTGAAGGGCGGCGGACTCTGCGCAAGTCACGCTGACCAGATATACCGTCACGCACATCATTATCAGGCGTTTTAGGGCCATGGATAAGACCTTCATAAAGTAGCTTGAGGGGTTTGGATTAAGAGATCTGCGGTTTGGGGGGAGAGGTTTGCCAGCGCATACCTCAGGCATGCGCCTGTGGACCTCAGGCCGTCGATTCGGAGGACGCTCTCTTCCGGGCCGGGAGGCTCCAACGTCGCGAACTGACTGTCGACCAGACTGGCTGGCATATAATGGTTCGGCCGTCTCTGAAGTCGGGCACGGGCGACGTCAGGTGAAAGCTCCGGAAACACAAATACAATTGGTGTTCCGCACCGTGATCTCAGCATCTGACGGTAAGAGTGACGCAAGGCTGAACACGAGACCACGCATCCATTTTCAGGCGACGCGCGATCCAGCGCTTGGGCTACACGTTCGAGCCACGGCCAGCGATCCTCATCGGTCAGGGCAATCCCCGCCGACATCTTTGAGACATTGTCTTGGGGGTGAAGGTCATCGCCTTCGATGAAGTTGTAGCCTAACGCTTGAGCTATCCCTTTGCCGAGTGTGGTCTTGCCGCACCCGCTGATGCCCATGACGACGATAGCGTGTGGGGTTGGCATAATTACCTCGCGGGTCGGGCCGAAGCGCGCCGAGGAAAAGGAAACATGCTTCCCGGATGGGGCGGGAGGGACGTGGTCCGGGAAGCATGCCGCCCGCACCGCTCGGGTTAGAGAGCCGAGCGGCGGGCGAAGTGAGATGACTTGGAAGCGTTGAGGGACACCTTGAGCCCTTGCAGGTCGGTGCCCCTCGGTATCGTCGGTTAGAAGTTGAGGCGCAGACCGATGCGGTAGAAGCGGCCCAGCGTATCATAGAGGGCCGGGTTTACATCGAGACCGGTATTGGTCTGCGGTGACGGCTCCGGATCGACATTGAACAGGTTATCGACCTTGAAGTAGGCCGCGACACCCTTGCGGATATTGTAGGTGCCGCCAAGGTCAATATAGGTCGCGCCCTTCATCGTATTGTTGTCGAGCGTCGGATTGTTCGAGGTCGAAACCGGGCAACCGCTGCGGCAGACCACATACTGATTACCGATCACACCATCGCTGAACCAGCGCTCTTGCAGGGTGAGGGTGTATTTCTCTGTCGTGTAGGTCTGGATGAACTGACCTTTCCAGTCCGGAGTCGCGCCGGAGTTCTGGCCGGCGGTCTGAGACGGGATGGTGCCCGGCAGGCCCGGAATGGTCGTGAAGTCACGCACATTCGTGGCCAGCGCTCTCAGGATCAGTTCGCCGGGCAGGCCGAGAGGGCGTGCATAGCGGTAGCTGAACTCGTAATCGACGCCGCTGGTCTTGATCGAGGCCGCATTGATGCTGCCGACATTAACGTAGGGGTTGGCGCCGGTCAGGTTGAAGGTGCTGCACGCCGAAGGCACGGATCCGTCGAAGCAGTATTGCACCAGCTGGGTCGCGTTCGGTCCGCCCGAAATCGCGTCGGTCAGTTCGATCTTGTAATAGTCGATCGAGGCGTTGAAGCCCGGCAGCCACTTCGGATTGGCCAGAACCACGCCGAACGACAGGTTCTTGGCGATTTCCGGCTTCAGATTGGGGTTCGAGCCCTGATTTTGCGACACGGTCAGGGTCGAGTTGGTGAAGGGGTTGGTGAAGTTCGGCAGGTTGGTCGAAACAATCGGCCCGAACAGGTCGTTCAGGTTCGGTGCCCGCACGTCCTGCGACTGCACGGTACGCACGCGGATACCGTCGAACGGGGTATCCCACGTCAGGCCGACCTTCCAAGCGTTGACGCGTCCGGAGGTGCTGTAATCGGTGGCGCGCCCGGCGGTGTTCAGATTGACCACCCCGGCGGCTTCCGAGTTGATCAGCGGAATGTTGAATTCGAGGAAGGCTTCCTTGACGTTATAGCTGCCGCGACCGTTGCGATAATTGCCGGCGTAGAAGTTGCCCCCGCCGGTGCTGAGAAGCGGATCGGCCGGATATTCCGCCGTATAGGGGCTCGATGATCCGTTGCCGTAAGGATCGGCGACGGCCTTATAGGCTTCGCGACGATATTCGGCGCCGAAGGCCACCGAAACCGGCCCGGCCCACAACGAGAAGGGTTCGCCCGAAACGTTGAAGCTCGCCACATCCTGCGTCTGGATGGTGTGCTGGAAGGCGCCCACAGCCGGTTGCAGATAGGCGAGGGCCGAGGCGCTGGGCTTCTGGTTGCCGATGACATTGATCGGCTGACAGCCATTGGCGCGGGCGACCGGATCGGCGCAGACAATAGCTCCGTTGAGCAGGACGGCGTTGATGGCGGCGGTGAAGCGCGCCTTCAGGAGCAGATTGCGGACCTTGATGTCCGAGGTTTCCTTACCGTGCTGGTAGTAGGTGTTGTACGACCAGTCGGTGTTGAACAGGTTGAACTTACCGTTTGCGCCCACGACGAAGCGCTCCTGTGTGCGCTCGGTATTGACGCGGATATTGGGCAGGAAGGGCGTCACCGTCCCCAGCTTGAAGCTGGTGATGTTGTTGGTGGTGCAGGCCTGCGAAATGATCTGCGGCACATAGGGGTTGGCGCACTGGATCGTCAGACCGGCCTGCGTCGTGCCGGGGTTTGGCTGGTTGTGCGTACCGACCTTCGCCAGATTGATGGTGAAATAGACCTCGTTATTGTCGTCGATATCATAGGAGGTGCGGTTGTAGAAGTTCTGGCGGTTGATGCCCGACTGAAGCGTCGCGCCGATCCCCACATTCGCCGAGGTGTCCCCGCCGACGCAGAAGCCGATATAGCAGCCCGCTACCGTGCCCGCCGCGTCCTTTTGCGGCACGCCGTTCGACCCATAGACGAAGTTGGTGGGGTTGCCGTTCTGGTCGAAGGCAATGCCCTGAAGCGGGCCGGCGGTGATCAGGCCATATTTGGAGTAGGTATAAGACTGGGCGTGATCGACATTCCGGAATTGCGGCAGGCCATTATTGGTAATGCCCGTATTGACCAGGGTCGATGAGCGGTACCAGGTACGTCCATTGGCGGCGTTCTCACCGAAATCACCGGCTTCGATACCCTGTTCGCGGTGATATTCCAGCGCGGTCGCCGTATGCAAGCGGTCATTGAGGAAGGACTTGCCGAAGGCAACCTGAATAACGCCCTGCTTGTCGTCGCCATAGGTGGTCTGACCCAGAGCGATATTGGCCTTGAAGCCTTCGAAGCGGGTATCGGTGACAAAGTTGACGACGCCGCCGACGGCATCTGAACCCCATGAGGCCGAGGCCCCGCCATTGACGACATCCACTCGCTTGATCAGCAGTTGCGGCAGCAGGCTGACGTCCACCGCGCCGGTACCGATATTGGCCGGAACCACGCGCTGACCATCGAGAAGCGTCAGGGTGCGGCTGACACCCAGACCGCGTAGCGCGAACGAGCTCAGACCCTGCTGACCGCTGGAGGTGCTGAAGGTGTTGGTGGCGACGCCGCTTGACCCCTGAAGCGAGGGCAGTTGCGCGATGGTCGTGAAGACGTTGGGCTGCGCATTCTGGGCGATTTCCAGCGCGCCTATGGTGCTGGTGGGGGTAGGCGCCTTAAAGCCGCGCGAAGCAATGCGCGAGGCCGTAACGACGATGGTGCTGTCGTCGGAGGGTTCGGCATCTTTCGCCGGTGCGGCTTCCTGTGCAAACGCACCGGCGGCCAGGGTCGCGAGAACCATAGCGGAAACCGAGCTGATGATATGGCGCTTGAAAAGAGGCATGTGTGTCTTTCCCTTCACATGAGGCGTCAATGTCAGCGCTATCATTGCAAATTGCATACGTTTGCACGTGGTTTTGTGCAAAATCGACCGCCTTTGGGCGCTCTTCGAGCACATTGAGGCGGCTGATAGCGGTATCATTGAAGCGGATAGATAAACGACCCGTGTCCAATGCGGTTCGTTCGGCGTTGTTTCCCAGTCAGATTTTTATTGCCAATGACAGCGCTAACATTTCATAACGCAGCTATCGGTCGGACAATTGGTAAATCGGATATGGACCACATGTCAAGCGCCCGACCAAATAGTCTGACTTCAATCGATGGCATGTGATAAAAAAGTCAGTAATAACAAAATCAATTTTATTTTATCACCTTGCGGACGATGGAAAGTGGCAGCCGGGCGATGGGCATTTTTATGAGCGACGTGTTCGTCCCCCATTGGATTGAAAAATAAAAAATGATAGCGCTGTCATTGCCATTTTGCGCGATTCGGTGATATGGCTGAGACAGTGGCCGCCTGGAGCTGGCAAAACGAAACAGGGTGATAATATTGGCCTCACGCGCCTCCAGTACGGGTCGGGCGACCCTTGACGATGTCGCCCGAATGACGGGTGTCTCGACGATTACGGTGTCGCGCGCCTTTCGCCATCCGGAAAAAGTCTCGGAAGATCTGCGTCGCCGCATCCAGCAGGCGGCCGACGATATCGGCTATGTGCGCAATCGCGCCGCAAGTGCGCTGGCCTCGAACCGCTCGATGAATATTGCCGTTCTGGTCCCATCACTCAGCAATTCTGTGTTTGTCGAAACCGTCACCGGCATCGAAAAGGTCTTCCGCGAGCACGGCTATCAGATGCTGATGGGGGTCAACCACTATTCGGCCGAAGAGGAGGAAGCGCTGGTGCGCGCCTATCTGGCCTTTGCGCCTGACGGTATGTTGCTGACCGGTTTCAATCACCGTGATTCCACGCGCAGGCTCCTGGAACAGGCCGGAATTCCTATCGTCCATATGATGGAGCTGTCCGATCGCGAAGGGGCCTACAGCGTTGGTTTTTCGCAGGAAGCGGCGGCTCAGGCCATGACCGAGCATCTTCTGTCGCGGGGGCGTCAGCGCATCGCCTTTGTCGCCTCGCAACTCGATCCGCGGACTTTGGCGCGGAATCGGGGGTATCGCGACGCGATTATCCGGGCCGGGCTCTATGAGTCTCACCGCGAACTGCTGGTGCCGGATCAGTCGTCGGTGGCCTTAGGGGCGGTCCTCCTCAAACGCCTGCTGGAACAGGCCCCTGACACGGACGCCATCTTCTTCTGTAACGACGACCTGGCGCAGGGGGCCCTGTTCGAATGTCTGCGGCAGGGCATCGCGGTCCCCAACCGGCTGGCCGTTGCCGGGTTCAACGATCTGGCGATTTCCGAATGTACGGTGCCGTCTTTGACGACCATCAAGACGCCGCGCTATGAGGTCGGGGTCGAGGCGGCGCGAATGCTTCTGGCTCTGATCGAAGGCGAAACTGTGCCGCGCAAGGTGATAGATCTGGGGTTTCAGTTGCGCGCCAGAGAGAGCACCTGAGCGTTCAGGATGCAGGCCTCGGCAAGAGCCGCTTCATCGTCAGGGCGACACCTCCGGCTACCAAACCCCAGAAAGCACTGCCAAGGCCCAGAAAGACGACGCCTGAGCCTGTGGCAAGAAAGGTGACGATAGCGGCGTCACGTTCATCCGGTGTGCTCAGGCTGGTTTCAAGCGCGCTGATGAGCGGCGCAATCAGGGCCAGCCCCGTAACGGCGGCTATGACGGCAGGCGGCAGCGAAACGAACATGCGCACCAGCGCGGGCGCGAACAGAGCGAGAGCCAGATAGAGGCCTGCGTAGATGACGGCGACGAGCCATCGGCGACCGGCATCTGGATGAGCGTCCTGACTGGTGCAGAGGCTGGCCGTAATGGCCGCGAGGTTGACGCCGTGCGCACCGAACGGCGCGGCCAGCAGCGTTGCGAGGCCCGTGGTGGCAATCAGTGGCCCTGCAGGGGGTTCATAGCCGGCTGAGCGCAGGACGACCAGACCAGGCAGGTTTTGCGACACGAGCGTTACAAGGAACAGAGGCAGACTTAAGCTGATCAGGGTTGAGATGTCGGCTCGGGGCATTTCAGGCAAAAGCGTGCCGAAGATCGCACCGGGTGGCGGCGCGTGAAGTTCGCCGCGCAGGCCGGTCCAGGCGATGGCGGTGCCCAGGACCAGAATTAGCGAATAGAGCGGGACCTTTCGGCGGGCTGCCAGAAAGACGACGAGCAAACCGCCAATCAGTACGGGATGGGTCGCACTCAGACGGAACAGGTTCAGGCAAAACGGAAGCAGAACTCCGGCCAGCATGGCCGAGGCCACCGCGGCAGGCAGACGCGCGATCAGTCGACCGAATAAGGGCGTTACACCGACGACTATCATCATGATGCCGGCAGCGGCGAAGACGGCTGTCGCCGCCGCCCACGAGAGATGCGTTGTGCTGGCGGCTAATAGGGCGGCTCCTGGCGTAGACCAGGCCAGAACAACAGGTATGCGATAGCGAAACGAAAGAGCCGCTCCCGCAAGCGCAATGCCCAGACACAGGACCGTGACGCCAGAGCCCGCTTGCTCGACGGTGGCACCGACGTTCGTAAGAGCCTGTATGACCAGTGGGATCGTTCCACCGAAGCCGACAAAAGTCGCGATGCCAGCAGCCGACCATGAGGGCAGGGGAGGAAGGCGGATCGCCATATCCGTGAACCTTTCAGAACTTCGTTGAACTGCGGCTTCAGTACCCGGCCAACTGGGCCGCAACGGCTTGAAGCCGGGCCTGTACCCCGGGCTGCTTAAGGGGCTCGACCCGCGCGATCACCTGACCGTCGCGGTCACGCACCTCAAAGGCCAGAGGCGTCTTGTCTCGGCGTGACAGCGTTTCCCAGGTGACAAGCTCTGCGAAATCTTCACCCGCCGAAGCCGTGGCATGGAGGCTCACGAAAGGAGAGCGGGAGAGAGCCTGATAAAGCGCCGGGCCCTTGGCAGCAGGGAGTTGAGGGGCGCGACGATAGACCGATTGCGCCAGAAGGCTGCCGGCGTAGGGCTCTGTCAGCGTTCGATAGTCTTTCCAAATGTCGGCGATGCCAGCCCCGGATTGCATCAGGCCGAGGGTCCGGTCCACCACGTGGCTGGCTTCGTGAAGCAACAGGTAGGGCAGGGCCCGGGCGTCTCCGGCGCTCACCTGCACGCTCAGACCGGAGCCGTCATCGCTGAACAGCGACTGTTCCTTGCGGGTCAGAAACGTTGACAGGGATTGATCGAGTACATCGGCGCGCAGGGTTATGTCGAAGCGCGGCTGGCCATCCGGCCCATCGTACATTCGGGTAAGCGCCGTGCCCGAGCTCGACGGGGCCTCGATGAAGCTGAGGCGCGCGAGGTGGCTTTCAAGGATGCGTTGATGAAGGGGCGGCACGCTCTGGATAGCCTGTTCGACCAGAGCCCATTCGTGTTCGGTCAGCTCATGTCCCTGTGTCCGGCTGGCCCCGGCCTGCGTATAGGCAGCGATTGTGTCCGGATGCGGTGGACCCACTCGCGCTTTAAGTGCTGCGGCCAGGCCACCGGGTTGAAAGAGCTGTGCCGCGGCGGGTGACGGAGACGCCAACGGGGCTATCAGAGACAAGCCAATCAAAAGGCCCCAGAGGGCAGGGCTGCGCAGCGTCAGTCGTTGAGGGGGCCGCATGGGTGAATCTCTTTGGTGCGAAGGGCAAGGGTGGTCGCGATTCATCCGATGCCTGCCTAGCGGCCAGAAAGCAACCCGAAGCGACAGCGCCCGAGAGGCTGCCGCTCCGGAAGCTAGACCGGGCGGGCGGGTCATTGCTCTTTGGACAGGGTTTGCGCCGCCGTGTCGATTGTGTTGGCTACGACCTGCGCCTGTGACAGGAAAAGGGCATGGCTAGCCGACACCTTGGTGATTTTGGCGTTTATGCGGTGCGCCATGTGCAGCAGCATGGCCTGATCAAATGCCTTATCCTCGGTGGCAATAACAGCCCAACTCGGGCGGGTCCGCCAAGCGGCATGGGTCAGTTTGGTGCCAAAAGCCGACAGGTTGATAGGCACCTGAGAGTCAGCCATAAAGCCGGCCTCGGCGTCATTGATGTCGTGGGCGAACCCGGACTTGAATTTGTCACGCGCGACATAGGCAAAGCCATCAGTTCGTGTATCGAGGACAAACGCCGAAGCGGGTGCGAAGCCCTCATATTGCTGAGCGGTCGTTTCACCTGCGTCGGGTGCCAGGGCTGAGACGTACACCAGACCCGCGACTTTAGGGTCATCACCCGCCTCGGTGATGACCGTTCCGCCCCACGAGTGACCGACGAGAAGGGTCGGACCGTCCTGTTGATCCAGAGCGCGTTTTGTGGCCGCCACATCATCGGCCAGAGAGGTCAGCGGGTTTTGCACGATGGTCACGCGATAACCGCGCTGGGTCAGCCGGTCATAGACGGCGCGCCAGCCGCTGCCGTCGGCAAAAGCACCGTGAACCAGCACGACATTTCGGACGGTTTGAGTTTGCGGGATCGCGTCTTTTGCCGAAGCCGGCGAAATCGTCATCAGAGCGAAGGCGGCCGCGAGGGCCACAGAGTTCATGTTTGTCATCGTCATCTCCATATGTTTTCGGAATAAATGTTATCGCGATAAGTTATGAATTAGAGGGCCGACGCCTCTCCGTCAAGTGAAAAATTATCGCGATATTGTTTTTTGCGATATTTTAAGTTACAGAAAGAAAAAGGAGCCAAACATGCCAGACATCCACAACGAGGCGCCGCCGCCTCTGGAAGCGCAGCTGTGCTACGCCATCTATTCGGCCGGGATCGCCATTCAGCGCATCTATAAGCCGTTACTGGACGAGCTGGGCCTGACCTATCCGCAATATCTGGTGCTCAATGTGTTGTGGCGCCAGGACGGACAAAGTGTCGGCGCGGTGGCTGGTCACCCGTGCGCGCAATCCCCAGAGCGAGCGTCAGGTGCTGCTCACCTTAACGCCCGCCGGTCGCGCCATGCAGAGCCGGGCCGGGTGTCTGGCACAGGCCCTGCTGGAGGCATCCGGGCAAAGCCCTAAGGCGCTGGGCGAACTGAATGCTGACATCCGCCGCCTGCGCGATAGTCTTTATACTGGGATTGAGGGTTGGCAGGCGCCAGCCTGACCGCCGCGCAGACCTCCTTTTTGACGAGCTTGTCAATTGTCTCAACCTGTGAGAGATTTGCGACAAAATAGATAAGAGGGGGATTAAATGCGCAGACGCCTTTCGGGCCTGACCATAGGCACGACCTTGAGTCTCTGTCTGGCCGCCGCGCCAGTTTGGGCTCAGACCAACACGTCCGAAACCACTCAGGTGATCGTCAAGGCGAGCGCCCGGCCGCACCTGAGCGAGGAGGTCGCGCCCCCGCCGATCAGCGACTTCATTGTGCCGCCCCGTATCGAGCAGATCGCCCTGTCGCCGGACGGCAGCCGCTTTGCCTTCATTACGCGCAAGGCAGGGTTGCGGCTTCTCACGGTATATAATGTCGATGACGGCAGCAATCAGGTCATCCGCCTGAGCGAGGACCCGCTCTCGGCCCTGACCTTTCTCGATAACGATTTTATCGTGCTGTCGGACACACGGACCGCGTCGCGCAGCACCTGTCCGTCGGGGCTGGATAAGGCGTTCAAGGCGCCGCAATCGGTCGATGATTATCGCTCAGCCCTGACAGACGGCGGCTTCGGCAGTGGTGCCACGAACAATTCCGGGGCCAGCGAAGACTGGCTGATCGCTACGATGATCTCGACCGCCCTCACGCCGCCGCCGTGCAGGAGTTACGGGGTGCGCGCTCATGAGGCGGCCGCGATTGTCGATCTGCGCACCAGACAATCCATCAGCCTTGGCGCGCGCATGGGCGGCGACTACGACCAGATGCCGCTCGGTCTGCCCAAGCCCGTGATGATGGACGGCAAGCTCACTCTGGTGGGTCCGTTTCTCGAACTGCGAGACAAGTCGATCGCCGGGCAGGTGGCGCAGCGCGTCTATCTGTGGAAGGTCGATCCGCAGACGGGACGCGGGCGGATCATCGACGACAAGGGCGGTGATCTCGACCGGGAGGGTAGCTATGTCGATGACTGGCTGACCGATGATAAGGGGCAGCCGCAGGTGCGTGCGCAATATACCTATATCGGTGAAACCTTTGCCATCGAGGTACGTCAGGACGGTAAGTGGAAGCCGCTTCTAACGCGCAAGATAGACGCCAAGGCCCACACCTTCGCCCCCTTCCTGGTGGGCCGCGGGCGCGACGGTCAGTCCCTGCTGCTGCTGGATGCAGCGCCTGGCTCCGATGGCAAGCGCTTCCACTATGTCGAACTGTCGCTCGACGGCAAGGTGTCGGAACCGCTTAATGAGGACGCCGCGCGCGACCGTCCGGTCTTCCATCCGCAGACGGGGGCGCTGGCGGGCTTTGCCCATGACGGCGAAGTCACCACCTACACCTTCTTCGACGCTGACCTTGCCGATTATTACAGCCATGCGGTTGATACGGCGCCCGGTCAGGCTGTGCGCGTCGCGGCTATGGCCAGTGACCCGGCCAAAATGATCCTGTTTGCTCAGGGGGGTGATGATCCGGGGTCGTGGGCCTATTATGACTTCATCAAAGGCAAGCGCGTCGATATCGGCTCCCACTATCCGGACGTGCCGCCGGAGTGGGTGGCGTCGCAACGCACCGTGCGTTATGCCGCTGCCGACGGCCTGACGATTTCGGCCCTTGTGACCCTGCCGCGTCAGGGCGAGGTCAAAAAGCGCGCCCTGGTCGTTCTGCCGCATGATGGGCCTCGGGCGCATGTGGGACGCGGCTATGACTGGCTCGCACAGGTTCTGGCCTCGCGCGGTTATGTCGTCCTGCAACCCAATTACCGCGGTTCGGATGGCTATGGCGCGGCCCTGCGGGAGGCCGGAAAAGGGCAGTGGGCGGGCAAGAGCCTGAGTGATCTGGCGGACGGCGTCACCTATCTGGCGGCGCAGGGTCTTATTGACCCGAAACGCGTCTGCATCGCCGGCGAAGGCTATGGCGGTTATGCGGCACTCAAAGGCGCACAAGGGCAGACCCCTTATCGCTGCGCGGCGTCTATTAATGGCATTATCGACCCGGCGGACTACCTTAAGACGGCCCGCAGCAATGCTCCGGCCGATGCCATAGCGTCGCTGAAGGCCGATCCCGCGGCCCCGCGAGCCTTCGTCGCCGACGCCCTGTCACCGGCCCTGATCGAGACGCAGTTTGGCCAGACACCCCCTCCGGTCATTGGTGCCGCTGACATCAGCAAACCTGTTTTGCTCATTGCCAGCCCCAATGACGCCGTGGTCCCATCAGGCCAATCGCGCGCCCTGCGCGATGCCTTGCAACGCGCCGGGAAACCGGTCGCCTTTGTCGAATTGCCCGACAATGGTCACGAATTGCAAACACAGGCGAGCCGTCTCAGCGTCGCGCAAGCCCTGATCGACTTTCTGGCGAAACACAACCCGGCGAAATAGGAAGGCACACAGACAAGGCACAGACGGCGTGTGCCTCTCTGCGCGCACAGGTCGCGTAACCGTGTTGAAATTAAGCGTTTCGAAACCATGATCGACTACGCATTTTTGAGTAGTAGATCGGGTGTTCGTATGTTTGCAAAGTCGCTGCCTCTCAAGCTGTCCGCCTATTGCGGGCTTGCCCTGTGCCTCGCCTTCGGTATCGGCGCGGTTGTAATCACCAGCCAGAGCGCGGACGCTCAGCACAAACAAAACGCAGAGATACAGCTCAACCTGGCCAAAAGCCAGGGAGAGGCCGTCTCGCGTCGGCTTGATCTGGCGGCAAAAGCAGCGGCCGAGATAGGGTCTGCGGCCATCGCGCTGAAGGAAAGCGGGGCCACCTCCCGCACCACTCAGGATGCCGTTCTGAAATCTGTACTGGAGCGCAATCCGGAGATTTTAGGCGCTTACACGGCCTATGAGCCGAACGCCCTTGATGGGCAGGACGCCAAATATTCGGGCACCGAGGGTACGGATGCCTCCGGCCGGTTCATCTCCTACTGGAACCGGGGATCGGGATCGATCATCCGGGAAGTGCTCGCCGATTATGACAAGCCGGGCGCAGGCGATTACTATCAGCGCCCCAAAAATGAAGGTCGTGCGGTCGCTATTGAGCCGTACATCTATCCTGTGGCGGGTAAACCGGTCCTGATGACCTCGTTCACGCACCCGCTGCAAGTCAACGGGCAGTTCATAGGCATTTCGGGTGTCGATATTGATCTGGGTAGCCTCAATGCCGAGATGGCAAAGGCAAAACCCTTCGGCACCGGCTTCGTTGCGCTTGTCTCTTCCACGGGTCTGGCTGTCAGCCACCCGGACGCCAGGACACTGGGCAAGCCTCTCGCAGAGATTGACCCCAGCACCGCAAGTGCCGCGAAACAAGCCATTGAGAGCGGTAAGCAGGTCGCGTTTGACGGCAAGGGCATAGACGGAAAAAGCTGGCGCTATCTGGCGCTCCCCATCAAGGCCGGGGCCACGGGTGACGTATGGGCCGTTGTGGTCGAGGTTCCGGTTGCGACCCTCAATGCAGACATCAATCGCAGTCTGGGAAATATGATCCTCATCTCACTGCTTAGCATTGTCGCGGCTCTGGGTGCGCTCTACGTGCTGATAAGTCGGATGGTCGGGGTGCCCCTGCGAAACCTGGGATCGGTCATAGATCGCATGGCGGCTGGAGATCACAATGCGCAGGTACGCGAGGCGAGCCGCTCGGATGAAGTGGGGGCCATCGGCAAGGCGGTGATGTCGTTCCGCGAAAGCCTGAGGCTTAAGGCCGAAGCCGAGGCGGCAAGGGAGCGCGATCAGCAAAGCGAACAGACGCGCCAGCGTCAGCAGTCCATGAATGAACTGGCCTCGCAGTTTGAGACCGCGGTGGGCGGGATCGTCGAAATGGTGTCGGCGGCCGCCACGGAAATGCAAGCGACGGCTCAGCAACTGACGTCAACCGCGCAGGAGTCCGCCTTTAAAGCCAGATCGGTCTCTGTGGCCGCCGAGGAGGCCGGGACCAACGTGACGTCCGTGGCGGGCGCGGCCGAAGAACTGGGCGCATCCGTTTCGGAAATCAGCCGGCAGGTTGAACACTCTCTGGCCAAGGCCCGGGAGGCGGTCTCCGAAGCCGAGACGACGCGCGCGATTGTGCACGAACTCTCCGAGGCGTCCGGACGCATCACCGGCATCGTCGATATGATCTCGGGCATCGCCGCGCAAACCAATCTGCTGGCGCTAAACGCCACGATTGAGTCCGCGCGCGCGGGCGAGGCCGGACGCGGCTTTGCGGTCGTGGCCTCGGAAGTCAAGACGCTGGCTCAACAGACGGCCAAGGCGACCGATGAGATCAATCAGCAGATTGCGGCCATTCAGACGACAACCACGCAGGCCGTCGCCGCCATTGAAAACATCTCGGCGACCATTCAGGCCCTCAATGATTCTTCGGCGACGATCGCCAGTGCCGTCCAGCAGCAAGGCGGCGCTACCCACGAGATCGTCCATTCCGTGACGCGCGCCTCTGCCGGTGCTTCTGAGGTTTCCTCAAACATTTCCGGCGTTGCCCGCATGGCGGAAGAAACCGGGCAGGGGGCGTCTCAGGTGCTGAGTGCGTCCTCCGAACTGGCGCAACAGGCCGAACGGCTCCAGGGCCAGGTTCACGCCTTCCTGGCTCAGGTCAGGTCCGCCTGAAAGCGGCATTGCGGCCGGGCATTTACCCGTGATTGGGCGTGCCCGGCGGCTGTAAACGCCCCAGCGGCCGCGCCACTAAGGTTCGACCACAAGCGCGTCACCGACATAGACCTGATAGTCTTTGATGCGACCCGTTACGCCGTCTCCGCCTTGTCTCGGTGTATAACGCAAGCCCGCAACTTCGATCGTCCGGCCGAGGTCAATTGCCAGATAATGCGGGTGATCGCGGACGTCGGCTGAGCGAACGGCCGTGTGCCAGAAATCGGCGGCCTGACCGTTGATCGCGTTCACGGCCGCACCGTTCAGGCTCGCGACCTCCTCACTATCGACATAGGCCACGGACCAGTCCGACTGGTTGATGGGCTGTCCCGCCTTATCGAGAAGGGCAATTTCGGCGACAGCGGCAAACCCTTTCTGGTCATGCGCATTTTGCGAGACAAGGCAGAACTGTCGGCCTTTTGCGGGTGTCTCAAACATCACGTCCTGGCTGTTTGACCCCTGACGGAACGCCCCCGAATGCGTCGGAGAGGTGTTTGCGAGGGCCAGGGTGCGATTGGATTTGGGTTTTGGCAGATCCCTGTCGAGCCGCAGTTCGTCCAGTATGGGGGTCGTTTGCCCGAGCACGACCGGCGTGTCTGGACCCGTAAGATCGAGGACCACAATTTCGTTCACCCCCTTCTTAATCCAGGGGCCCGGAAGATACATGGTCTGGGTGGGGCCGATGCTCCAGTAGCGACCCAGGCAGCGACCATTGATCCACACGATGCCAAGGCCCCAGTTCGACAGGTTCAGGAACGTATCGTCGCGCGACGTCGCGGTGAAGGTGCCGCGATAGAAGGACGGCCCGCTCGCCTTGTCCCGCGTCCAGTTGAGCTTCGGCAGGTCGCCATTGGCACCGAAATCAATCGCCCGCAGTTCCCAGTTCTCGACAGGTATGGGCGCCGAGCCTTTGGGGGTAAAGGTGACCGGCCCCTGAAGGCCCTTGCGATCATGAACCTCCACCCCAAAATTCACGCGCGCGATGGTATAGAGCAGGATTTCAATGACCGCGTCACGCGATCGGGCGGGGATAGCCACAGAGGTACGCTGATGGCGCACATCAAAAGTGCCTACCTCTTTTCCATCGACCCGAATCCAGGCCAGATCGCGCGCCTTGTTCACCTTGAGCACGCCTTCAGGCCCGGCCGGCAAGACGGCCTTGTAAGAGACCAGACCGCGGCTGATACCGTAGGCTTCGATGGATCGAAGCTCACGCGTCCGAACGGGGTTTGAGGGATAGCCGGCGCTCACGGGGGCACATTCTTCAAGAGTGAAGGGGGCCAGAGCCATCGTGTTCTTCTGCGGAGGGGGGGCAGGCAGCCTTTCCCCGGTCTTCAAAAACGGCCGCATGGCCGAGCGGTAGGCCTCGAACTTTTCCCCGATCCGCCCCGCTTCGCTAATCGGCGCATCATAATCGTAACTGGTCGTGTCGGGCTGAAACGGCCGGTCACAGCCGCCCCAGAGCCCAAAGCTCGTGCCGCCGTGCGCCATGTAGAGGCTGAACGAGCCGTTTTGCTGGAGCATCCACTTGATGTCGGCCACAGAGCTTTGAACGCCACCGGTTCGGTGACCGGCGCCCCACACATCAAACCACCCGGAATAATATTCGCCGCACATCAATGGCGCGCGTTGGACGGAGCGCAGGGCATTAAAGCCCGCTTCCGGGTCATTGCCGAAGTTCGCAACAGACAACAGCTCAGGGATATGGGTTTTGGCGACAACGTGGGTCGGATTACACTGGAAGAGAGGCACGTCAAACCCGGCCCGCTCAACGGCCTTGCGCATGCCTTGCAGATACTCAAGATCGTTGCCGAAAAATCCGTACTCGTTCTCGACCTGCACCATCAGGATGGGGCCGCCTTTGGTAACCTGAAGCGGGCCAAGATGGCGACCCACCTCTTCAATCCAGCGGTGCGCCGGCCCGGTGAAGGCCTCCGCACGGGTACGCAGAAAGGCATCGCCTTCGGCCTTCAGCAACCACCAGGGCAGGCCCCCCATTTCCCATTCGGCACAGGCATAGGGGCCCGGTCGAAGAATGACCCAAAGACCTTCTTTCTGGGCCATCCGGCAAAAGGCAGCGGCATCCCTTTGCCCTTCCCAGTCAAACTGGCCCTCATCCCACTCGTGGTAATTCCAGAACAGATAGGCGCATACGGCATTTAACCCCATCGCCTTGATCATCTTGAGACGATGCGGCCAATACTCACGAGGCACGCGGGGGAAATGCATCTCGCCACATCGAATCTGGATGGGGCGACCGTCGAGCAGAAAGTCGGATGGCCCGATCTCAAAATGGTGGCCTTTTGCCGCAGCAGGGGTGCCCGGCATAAGCGCCGACACGGAGGCGGCCATGCCAGCGGAGAGGGTCAGGCGACGCGAGGGGAGAAAGGGCATACCGGCAGACTTTCCTGAATAATCTCACCCACCGAAGGGCTCAGGCAAAAAATTATATGACAAATATGCCCGAAGCAATGAGAAATTGTCAGACCTATGACCGACCGGAGAGGGTGGTATTGCCACTCCGGGCGGTTAGAGTTCCACGATAGTTCAGTTTAAAATCGGTCGAGTATGTGCGGCGCGTAGGTTCGGGCTAGGGCGAGAACGGCTCGAGGCAAGAACCTCAGCAAGCGAATTCGTTCGACATCAGTTGAGTAGAAACACTCATTTGGTCGTAGTTGTCCAGACATGCGTGATTGTAAGCCACGATGCCACGATCTGCGATCCGTCCACGAACATACGGGTCTCTAGAAATAATCGCAGATCTGCGAACTTAAGTGACGATGCCTAGATTTATTTGGAACGCGTACGGGCACGGCAGACCACGCTTACGCCTCGTTTAGTCTGATTGCGCCTCAGCGGCTATTGTAAGTGTCCCATAGCGCTTTAAGAGGCTTTCGGCTTTTCTGCATGTAAGGTGTGTCAAGCGATACTTGACGCGCCTTGGGCCGTCAAGTATAACTTGACGCATGCTTATCGAGTCCATCCGTCACAAGGGGCTGCGAAGGTTTTTCGAATCTGGAAACGCTAAAGGCCTTGTCGGAGACGTTTCAAGGCTAAGAAAGATGCTCGCGTTCATCGACGCTGCTGCTGATCTGGACGAACTCTTCGCGCCTCCCAATTACGGTCTCCATGCACTTGGGGGAGATCGTGTGGGCACTTGGTCAATGACGGTCACTCGAAATTGGCGTCTGACGTTTGAGATGGATCAAGACGGAGCGTTAATTAACTTGGATCTGGAGGATTATCATGGCGATTAAAATGCATGCAGCGTTGGCCGTCCATGCGGGCGAGTGGCTTAGAACTGAATTTGTTGAGCCCTATGGTATCACGATCAAGGCCTTGGCTGACCACGTTGGGGTGACTCGTCAGGCGCTAAGCACTTTGCTAAATGGCCACTCCAGCCTCTCTGCGGAAATGGCGATCCGTTTCGAAAAGGCGTTTGGCGTAAAGGCGGAAACTTTAATGCGTATGCAAACTGCCTATCAATTGGCGAACGCTCGCGCGCACGAGGATAAGGTTGATATTCGTCCGTTGGCCAAGGTTGCATAGCCCGTGTATCGGAAGATGGAATACGAGGTTGAAAACGATGATGCCGTCGTCGGCATCGAAGTCAAAGCCGGAACAAATATCGATGCGGACAGTTTCAAGCATCTGAAGTGGTTCAAGGCGAATATGACTGAAGGCAAATCCTTCAACGGGATCGTGCTCTATTCCGGCGAGTATCCTGTGCCGTTCGGCGATGGCCTGTGGGCCATCCCGACAAGCGCGCTTTGGTGCGCATAATATATATTCTGGAAATAAAATTTAAGTTGAGACAAGTGCGGGGAGGGGTGGACCGGCAATATTCAACATAGTCCTCAACTCGGGGGCTTACAGGAAACCTCTATCTTGAAAGCTAGGGGAAAAGGTGGCCAATGGCATTACTAATGTCAGGGGGAGATTTTTGAGCGGTTCGGCGCTGTATGCAGCATACCAACTCGCAGCACGCACGTTTTTTGCGTCTATGATGAGCAACGTTCCCCCAACCTGTTCTGAAGTTCGTAAGCATCTAAGGGCTGCGGCCGCTAGTAGCTGCCCACCCAGCCCTAACCCTGCGACGGAGAGGTCCGTCGCTATCCGTGCCAACTTGAAGCCCGCGATCTCGTGCCTCGCCAATCCTTTTGCGAGATGTGCGGGGACCTGATCGTGCGATATTGCGGACGGCGTTACCGTGTAGAAACCGAGAATCCGTTGTGACTTAGCGTTTTCGATAGCGCAAAAGGTTTTCGACGCGTTTTGCTCATGACTCTGCCGAGCAAATCGCTGCAGAAATTCGTTCATCTGGGTGTCGCCACAGTTGAATGATTTTCGATCATGCGACTTGGCAATTGGTGCTTCGTGCCAGTCCGGGAGGATCATAGTGCGGACGGCAAAGCTGCAATAGCGGCCCGCAGTTTTGCATTTGGCTTAGGCGGGTTTTCGAGCAGCTCAAGGACCCGAGCGAAGTCCCGTCTAGAAAGGACGACGGCTTCAGCGGCTTCAATCACTGAATCTGCTTCTTTCAACGCTGTCTGCATGATGAAGTTGGTGAGGTCCGTATTTTGAATCGCCGCGGCCCGGATCAGCTTGGCTTTTGCTTCTGGCGACACCCTCAAATGCACTCGCTTATTGTCATCAATGGCTACGCTTGGCATCGGAAGCTCCACACAAAGGAATTCTAACTCATTGTACATGTAGGCGGGAAAATGTCAAGCTGTACGCCATGAATGCGCACAACGCATAATATAGATTATGAGAACGGAGATCAGGTTCACATTTGTTGCGTTCTGTGCGTCGAAATGCGCAACAAGGTCCATTCTTAATGTATCCGCGAAACTAAGGCGCACCGCGACGCTAACCACAAAGCATAGCGGTGCGCCGATTATTTGGACTCAAAAAAACCCGAAAAGAACTACAGAGAACACGATAAACATACGTGAGTGTGGCGGCGATAATGGGTTCTGGTGCGGTAGCTTTTTCGGGCAAGAGGTTCTACGGCGGCGTTCAGTATCCGTCCTGTTCCGGGCTTCGGGCCGTGCATTGAATTCGGGGCTTGCTTTTTGCGACCGGTACTGGCGATTGAGTGTTCGGAAGATTCCATTTTCAGAGGGTAAAGAATGGCAAGAAGAACGGCCTCAATTGACGCTATCATCAGGGGTTTGGCCGACGGAGGGCAACTCGGACTCGCTGATCTCGTCGCTGCGGAAATCGATCGGCTTGAACCGCGTTCGCTCCCCAAGACCAGTCGCAGGGAGACGGCTCACGAAGAACTGCGCCAGGTCTACGTCGCCGATCAGCTTATAACCCGGGTCATTAAAAATGAAATAGGCTTGCGTCGTGGATTGCGGGAGAGTGCCTTTAGGATGGGTGTCCGGCAGGTCGAAACCATTGAAGCAGGTCCCGACGAGAAGCCCGCGCGGATCGTGGATGTCCTGACCGATTCCGGCCGCATCGAAGCACTCGAGACTTTCCTCGAGACCTGGCAATCCCAGATCGGTCGTTTCCGCGAGGGGCAGCTGATATGACGAAGACACTCACAAAGAAGCCCAAGGTCGCGCCGGCGCTTGAAGAGGCCGTCAAGGTCGCCGCCAAGGCGCTGAGCCTGACGCTTCCGGATTTACTAAGCAGCAATGGGAAGGCGTATGAGGCTTGGTTTCTTTTCTCGCTCGTTGAACGCGTTCGCCAAATGAGGGTCGATATCAAACCCTACGATCACAAGGACAAGCCGGCGCAGGTATTTCGGATCAAAGGCGGACCGGGTAATATTGTCAGCGCCTCGGCCAAGGGAAAACAGCCCTGTCACTTCCGGATCGAAAGTACTAAAACTTTCCCGCTCGAGCTGCACCTCAGCATCAACCACGTCGGAGGAAGCGGTGAAACACACGAAATGGACGTCAGCCTGATGCCCAAGTTCGTCGTCGATGGCATTCGTAAGGGATCCAAAGGCACGCCTTACAACGGGCCGCGCCATCTGTGTATTGAACTCAAGAACCATGCCCAGACCAGCGTACTGGACAAGAACGTCGCCCGGGCCCTTCTCGGAGCCGCTACTGACCTGCGGGAAGATCGCATGGTGGTCGGAGCCGGACTGTACATCGACCCCTATCATTTCCATCAAATGTTCGGTCTTGTAACGGCCGCCAACATCGGCGACTCCTCCCAAAAGCTGTTGGCTAACTATGAGATTGCATCGTTCCCGGACGTCTATCCTTCGTCAGGCAACGGGATGAATGCGTTCAATTCCATTTCGGCTTATGTTCAAAAGATCGCCAGTTAGCGGGTAGCGGAGCGTGAAAGTTGTTCGCTACCTGGTCTGCGGACCTAGCTATGCTTTATTTGCCTTGTTGGCCAAAGCCGGCGCCGGTTTGTATGGCTTTTTCGCGTTCGACTGATTCGGGGCGAGGCCGGCTTACACCCAACCACTGGTCGGCGCCGATGCCGTCATTGCCGTGCAGCGGCACCGAACGAGCGCTAGTCTCTGGATTTCGTATCGGATCAACTGACCGACCGGCACCCATTGCGCATACTCTGCATGGTCGACGACTGCACCTGGGAGTGTCTGGCCTTGGTTGTCGACACCTACCTGTCTGGCGGGCGCGTTGCCCGTGAACTCGATCTGATTATTGCCCAGCGAGGTAAGCCGAAGATGATTGTAAGCGACAATGGCACTGAGTTCACCAGCTATCCGCTTCTTCCGGGGGCCTGAAATTTCGATATGGATCGGGGTTAGGATCCGGCTCGTAGCCGTGGCCGAGGGCTAGCGCCTACGTTTCGTCCGACGCAATGCGATTTTTTGACGAAGAAAGGTAAGTGATGGAAAGAGAGCCTGCGCCACAGAGTGCAATCGCTACGCCAGGAGAAATTCTACTCGCGGAGTTTCTCAAGCCCATGAAGATCGCGGTCGAGGCTTTTGCAGATCAAATTGGGCACGATCGATGTCTCATCGACGGTTTCATTAAAGGGCAGCATCGTCTTGAGCCCGATGTTCTCATATCAATCGACCGCGCCCTCGGCCTGAGCGATGGCTATTGGAGCAACCTGCAAGTCATTTACGACACCCAAATGACTAAATAGCACACTAAGTAAGTTGGGCAGGTGGCAGGTTTCCAGCCAGATCGAGAATGGCTCGCGTAATGACCCCGATAGCCTGCTGATTGGTGCAGACGGAGTAAAGCTTGCACATAATGCGTTCCAAACTGTGAGGCCAGCCGTGTGCATGTTAGCCCTTGGTGGGTCAGTAGGGCTGTGACCTACGTGGGGACCCAGTGCGGGTAGGGTCGTCCGTCAGCTTCCTGTTCCTTCACCAGCACTTCGGTGCAGCCTATGAGCCTGCCTCAGACCTATGTTGACGGCTTTTTCGTTGAGTGGGAGGCCGGCGAATACAAGGCGCGCGTTGCCATGCTGAATGGGCGCTCCAAGACCTCGAAGGTCTTCGGTGTCCGCAAACCAAAGGCTCAGCCGGCCGATGAAAAGGCCACGGCCCGTCGGCCGCAGGCCGTGCGAGAGCGGCTGGAGCGAACGGTGCGGCAAACGTCAGAGGTAGTGGTCAAGATCTATTCGTCCTGCAAAAGGTTGAAGCAGATCGGACGCCATATCGATTATATCAGCCGGAGGGGCGAACTAGAAATCGAGGACCAAGACGGCGATCGGCTCATGGGCCGGGAAGACGTCAAAGCCGTGGTCGAAGAGTGGCGTGACGGCGGCATTGAGGTTCTGGAGGGTAAAAGCGATCGGCGCGGCACCCTCAATATCGTATTTTCCATGCCGGCCGAGACCGACGAGGTCAGCCTGAAGCGGGCGCTACGCGCATTTGCGAAAAGAACATTCTCCGACCTCCCTATGTCTTTGCCTACCATACACCATCAACAGATCCGGACCCGGAACCTCAAGAGCACCCGCACATCAAACTGAGCGTAAAGGTCGAGGGGCGCTCTGCCGTCGTCTGAACCCGCGTAAGGCGCATCTCCAAAAATGGCGAGAGGGTTTCGCGGCTGATCTGCGAGCCCATGGCATATATGCGAACGCCACCAGTCGTCTGGCTAGATTAAACCCCCACCGCGGTGTGTCGCGCGCCAGGCTGGCGGTGGAGGCGAAGGGCCGAGCGACGGCCCCGGCGCCTGAATCGATACCAGATCCACAGCGATCGAAACGGGCCGAACGCCTAGAGGCTGGGCGCCTCGAATATTATTACGCCGCGGCTTACACGCTGTCCCAATCCGAGTTGCCGTCGGATCAGGCGCTTTCTCTAGCCCTTGCGAGCTTTCATGGCCGCATCAAATCGGGGAATATTCCTATGCCGGCGCCGCAGCGCCGATCCCTGCCTTCTGAACCCGATCGGTAGGCGTGTTTGCGTATCAAGGGTGATTGGACTGCATTTTTACACGACCAGGGTGTCGGCCAGGAAATCAACAAAGGCCCGAACGCGTCCGGATACCGCCGGCTGGCCGGCGAAGACCGCCTGGATGATCTCTGTTTCGGTAGAGCGATATAGTTCGAGGACGGGGATAAGCTCTCCCCTGGCGATTTCCCCGCTGATATGGAATGCACCCACGCGCGCCAGCCCGAAGCCCGCGATCGCGAGCTGGACCAGTGCCTCTCCGTTATCGACGATAAACGGACCGTTGGGCAGCCATTCGACAGGCGATCCGCTGACGACAAATGGCCACGGGAAGGTTCGGCCGGACGTTGCAAGTCGCAGGCAAACATGCTGCTCCAGCGCATCCGGCGAGAGAGGCGTTCCATACTGCGCCAGATAGGCTGGAGATCCAACGATCAGACGGGCACTTTCCGCCAGCTTCCTGACCTTAAGGTCGCTGTCCGGCAATCTCCCGATGCGGATCGCTACGTCGGCCTCGCCAGTCGTAAGGTCGACGACCCTGTCTGTCAGGCTGACCTGAACGGTGACATCGGGATAGAGCGCGTTAAACGCATCGATCAGTGGCAGTATGTGCAAGCGGCCGAAGGCGATCGAGGTCGAGACCTTCAGCAATCCCCGCGGATGTACGCCATCGCCAAGGGTCTGCTCCAGCTCGTCGAGGTCTGCCAGGATACGGCGCGCACTGCGATAGCAGGTCTCACCCTCTCGGGTCAGACGGAAGAGCCGGCTTTCCCGAACGATCAACCTGGCGCCGATGCGTTCTTCAAGCCGTTTCAGCATCCGCGATGCCGTCGAGGGGACGAGCCCCAAGCGTCGTGCGCCCGCCGATACGCCGCCAGCCGCCACGATCGCGGCAAACACTTCAAGCTCCCCACTGCGTCCGCTCAGGTCAGTCATCGTTGCCTCCAGTGCAAAGATAATTGCTTAATCACGCGCTTTTTGGCCACCGCAAAATGTATATCGTTGCATTTCAGCAAAGGAGATTGCTATGACTGTATTCATTACCGGTGCCAGCGGCTTCATCGGCGGCGCGGTCGCTACACGATTTATCAGAGCCGGCCACACCGTGCGCGGCCTCATACGCGATGCCACAAAGGCGGATAGCCTGCGCGCTTTCGGCATCGATCCGGTGATCGGTACACTGTCGGATGCCACCCTTTTGTCGGAGGAAGCGAAACGCGCCGACGTCGTCATCAATGCCGCCAGCAGCGATGATAGGGCAGCGGCCGACGTCCTGATTGGGGCTTTGTCGGGGTCGGGCAAGACCCTTATCCATACCAGCGGGTCGAGCATCGTCGCCGACGAGGCGCGCGGTGAGCCATCGGACGCGGTTTTCGATGAGGATACCCCGCGTTCCCCCAAGCCCGATAAGGAGGCCCGTGTCGCTCTTGATCGTGCTATCCTCGACGCGCCAGGGGTCCGATCTATCGTTCTGTGCAACAGCCTGATCTACGGTGACGCTCTGGGGCCGGACGCCCGCAGCGTTCAACTACCGCGTTTGGTTGATCTTGCCAAGTCCACCGGCGCCGCACGCTACATAGGGCGTGGGCTGAACAGATGGTCAACCGTCCATATCGCCGATGTCGCAGACCTTTATTTTTTGGCCTACGAGCGCGCGCCGGACGGTTTCTTCGCTTTCGTCGAGAACGGTGAATCGGCCTTCGCGGACATGGTTCAGGCGATTGCGGACGCGCTCGGACTTGGCCAGGCGACCGGCATGACCAGCGAAGCGGCGGAATCCGCGTGGGGGCGAGAAGTGGCGATCTTCGCACTTGGTTCCAACAGCCGCGTGCGCGCTAAGCGGGCGAGGGCGCTTGGATGGACACCGGCTCAAGGCTCTGCGGAAGCTTGGGTACGTCAAGCCGTCCGATAATTTTTAATGCGCCAAATGTCGGCGACGAGATCGCGGCATGTGGCGATAGGCTGCTTTTAAGGAGAGAGACCGACAGAGAGCGTCCAGGGGTTGCCGGCACGAGACAGACGTGACGCCTTCGCGTTTCAGACCGTTAGACGACGCGCGACATGCAACTTGATGCCTTCGATCGCCAGCCACTAAACCTTGTTCAGGAAGGTACGGACCGCACAGCCGACAGTCTCGCGGAGGACATCGCCCTCTCGCCGTCCGCCATCCAGCGACGTCTGAGGCGTCTCAAAGAAACGGCCGTCATCTAACGCCAGATCGCTGTGCTTGATCCCGTAAAGGCTACAAGCCGGTCCTGTTCATAGCCAGTCTGGAAGTTGAGCGGGAACTGCCGGAATGCTTTGCCGCTCTACGTCGTTGGCTGGCAAAGGAACCCAATGTCCAGCAGGCCTATTCCGTAACCGGCGAGGCCGACTTTGTCGTGATCATCGCGGCACCCGACACGACCGTCTACGATGATTTGATGACGCACCTTGTGGGTGAACATGTAAATGTGAAACGCTTCAGCACCAATGTCGCGCTGAGGATCGACAAGCGAAGCCTCACCCTGCCAATGGACGACCTCGAAACCTGACGCTGGTTCCAAACAAAATTGTCTCGACCGGATATTATCGCGCAGCCAGTCTGAAACCGACGAAAGTGCCGACGGCCCAGGAGGCTCAGGCGCTGTCGACAGTTAATGCTGTGGCCACGAAGCGTAAAAGGCGACACCTGCACCAGATGGCCGGATGTCAATTCGCTTTCAATCAGTTTCAGGCTGAGAATAGCGGCGCCTGGGCCGGCTCCGGCTGCTTGTGTGGCGTGAATCTCATCGGGAACTCCAAAATGACCCAGGCTCTCCAAAAATTGGGAGCCTGCTTCGGCCTGCCATTTTTCCCAGGTCGGGTTGAGGGGGTGCGGCGCTCTCCAACGAATGTGTATCTGCGGCCGTCCACTGAGGCTGCCGGCAATTGCAGGCGCTGCGACAGGCGCGAAAGCATCGGTGAGAATGACTTCGGGACAGGTGTCAGCAGACGGCAGAAACTCCAGCCGGATAGAAATATCGACCGGGGAGTTCAGTCGGTTATCACCCGCGGCGCTGGACAAAATCTGTAGATCGACCAGGGGCAGATCGGCGTGAAATTCGCCAAGCCTCGGGACGAGCCATCGGCTCAGGAACACATTCGAAGCGGAGAGTGTCACGCTGGTGCGCCATCGGGACTCGTGCAGACGGAATAAGGCCGCTTCGATCGCATCGAAGCCTGTCTGCAGGACGGGAAACAGGCGCGCACCGGCTTCGGTAAGCTCTATCTTCCGCGCACCCTGCTCGAACAGGATAAAGCCAGTATGATCTTCCAGGGCCGGACCTGATGACTGATCGCTGTCGGCGTGACATTCTGCTCGCTTGCCTCGCCCTTATAGCTAACGGCTCGCGCGGCGGCCTCGAAGGCGCGCAGAGAAGACAATGGTGGTATTCTACGCATGGGAACGGTGTCTTTAGTTGCAGACATGGCTCCGGCTGCATGCCACCACGGAGCCAATGTAATTGGACGGCGGCTAGACAACACGCGTCAAGGCACGGCTGTGAAGGTGGCGCTGCCGTCCGTGAAATAGACTTCTGTAACGCCCTCGTAGCCGGAATCCGTACCAGCATAGAGCCAGATTTCGCCCTGAGCGTTGGCCGTTACGGGGAGGGTATTGGTTCCACTCGAGAGAGATTTGAATTCGAAAACGGGGGCGGCGCCGCATGTGCCGATTGATTTGGCGATGTTCCCTAGCACTAGCGAATTGGCGCCAGCATCCATTTGAGAGCCGATGTCGAAGTCGGGGCGCGCCCAGTTCGATTTGGTCACTTTGCCAGGGACATGCGCCAGAGCACCTGTTTTGATAAGTACGGCTTCACCCTCGGCTCCGCCGATACCGGGGCAGCCCGGCGGGGCGCTTGTCGCAATGCGCAAGGAAAAGGCCACCTTGTAGGTCTTGTTTGGCGTAAATCCATCGATGCGCCTGTAGAGGTACATGAAGACATCGTCCGGTCGATTATGGCTCTTCAACCGCCACCCCTTCTGTGCAGGCAGAGGCGAAGGTAAGTTGGCTAACGCCGCCTCGAACTCGACAGCGGCTTCGCCGTCGATAGGGAAGTCCGCGAAATCTGCTGTCCAGGGAACCGCCGTCGAACCAAAATCAAGGTCGACTTCACGCGGCGGAGTCGGGACTGGCGTCGGAGGCATAGGCACTGGAGGCTGGCTGCCTCCGGATTCACCTCCGCATGCGGATAGGGCCATCATGGAGAGAAACGACAAACTTATGAATCGGCGGCAAGACATCAGAGGGCTTTCTTGTGCGGGCATAAGGAAGATAAGCTAAGGCCTGCGCCGATTGCCCGCGAAAAGATGTCAAAATTTACCCAAAATCGTCCGGTCTGCGGCGGTAAACGGCAACCTTGTTCATGTGGGCTGCGCGGGGCGAAACTTCCCAAGCCGTGGCGCTCAGGCTTCGGCCATGCTTAGAAGGTAGTCTCGTATGCGCGGTTTAATCTGCCGTCACAGGAGAATTCGAGAGCTAGGGACGCCTAAACTGGAGAGCTCGCAACCGAAGGCCGGGCGCAGCCGCGTCACGCTTGTAACTGCCGCTTTTTCGCAAGTTACCCACTGATTTTGGGCACAGGTGGTCGTATAAGTCGTTCATTCATAGTATGCCTACAGGTAAGTAAGAAATACCGCCTGAAAATAGTTCATAGTCCTAATAGCTCCCTTAAGGCATGCCATAGAAGCGCTGGTTTCTGGCCTTCCACCGATGATGTGAACTGTTACGGGTGCGCAAAAAGCAGGGGACTTACGAATGTGGCCCCAGGCCTTTGAGACTATCCTGAAGCCCTTCACGGCTATTGCTATGCAATAGCCATTCCCGGAGGCATTGGGTCACAGTCCCAGGCTGAGGTCGCGGCGTAGGGACCACGTTTCGCTGACCGTTATCCTTGCGACACGATCGACGGCGCGTGCGCGCTCCTCTCTTACACCAGTGACCGCCATGACCAAGGACATGAGGCTGCCCTCATTGCAGAGCGCCCTATCGTTCAAACTCGTCCGGGGGACGAGCAAAATGTAACTAGGTAACTCACCGCCGACTAATTGACGATACCATGTCCAGCCGAGCCCGCCGGCGCGGCGTTTGTGAACGATGGAAATCAAGATCTTCCTGAAGTCGGCGTCGTGGCCGGGCAATGGCTCGACTTTGTAAACGTCCATTTCAGGAGTCGGTGTTCGGGCCTCCAAGAGGAAGGTTGTGCTCGCTTCGGTCCATAGGGCGAGTGTGTCTTGCCGCGTTGGGCGGACGAAGGGACGAACGGTGCGTGCAAAATCCACTCCGTCTTCAGAGAGACGAGGACGCCGGTCCAGAGCCTCGATCGGCGCGAAAGTCCCATCCACAAAAGTGCCGGGACGGGCGCCGCTGGTGACGATCCAGCCATACCAAGGGAGCTGGTCGCCGGCCGCGCGATGCCAGTCCAGATGTGACTTGTAGCCCTGCTCGAATTCAGCTTGTCGATCCACCTCGTAGCTGTAGAGAAGTCCTGCGGATGCTTCTGGGGGGACTGTCTCGGCTTGCGCGGAGGGAAAAATGGTAGCCATCGTGAACAGCACCAATGCCAGTGCTTGTTCAAACCATCTCAGCGACATGATCAGTTCCTCTGCTGCGGAGCGAGCCAAGACATGGCCTCGATCTCAATAAGAAATTCCGGCCGGAAGAGCGCCTGCACCTGGACCAGCGTGCTGACTGGTGAGCGCGTGAGACCGGCAAAGTGTTCATCTCTTACCTCGCGCAAGACTGGGAGGTCGGCGATATCAGTTACAAATATGTTTAGCTTGACGAGGTCGGCGAAAGTGCCATCACGGGCCTTGAGCGCAGCACTTAAGTTTAAGAAAACCTGGTGAGCTTGAGCACGAATATCTCCACACCCGACGAGATTTCCTGAAGCGTCTAGCGCCACCTGACCGGCGATTAGCACGAGCCTCCCGGCATCTAGCTCGACAAGCTGGGAGTAACCGAGCGGCGACGGCAGACTTTCGGGATTCTCGAAGATCGGAGGGACCATGTGAAGTTCCTTGAGATAGACATGACCGAAATGGCATGGCATTATTGTTCCCACAATCCACGCAATTTGAAACAGGCTGTCCGAAAATGCGAACACCGCTCCGGGTGGCTACCGATCTGGATATCTTCGCCGAAATTGCCCGCTCCGGCGGCTTTAGGCGGGCGGCGGTGCACTTAGGCATGCCGGTGTCCCGGCTTAGTGACAGGATCAGCAGCCTTGAGGCGCGGATGCAGGTTCGCTTGTTTCACCGTAGCACCCGAAGCGTCGCCCTGACCGAGGCTGGCCTAACACTCTTCCGGGGAGTGGAGCCGGTACTAGCCTCACTTGACTATGCGGTTGAAGCGGCGTGCGTGCCTTGCGGTGAGCCGACCGGTAGGCTCAGGATCAACGCAGCTCCTCCCGCGGCAGATTTGGTGCTGCCGCCGCTGCTTTCTTCCTTCTTAGCCTCGCATCCTCGAATCGACGTTGAGTTGACGGCGGATGACGCGCTCGTCGACGTAATCGGCGCCGGCTATGACGTCGGAATTAGATATGAGGAGAACTTAGCACCTGATGTAATCGCACTTCCCCTCGGAAAGCGCCAACGCTATGCACTTGTAGCCTCGCCAAAGCTGCTTGCGACTGTGAAAATGCCCGCTTCTCCGGCTGATATCGCCGACTTTCCTGGCATTCGGCACCGATTTAGCAGCGGTCAGCTTCTCGAATGGGAATTCGAGCGCGACGGCGAAATAGTGCGCGTCATCCCCCGTACACGGCTCGTGACGGGCAGCGTAAATGCGGCAATCAGCGCAGCGTTGGACGGCCTCGGCTGCTACTTGACGATTAGTGACTACGTGGCTGGGCAGATAGCTTCAGGTGACCTCGTTAATCTATTGTCGGACTGGTTACCTGACTTCAGCGGCCCGTTTCTCTATTATTACTCGAAAGAATTGCTGCCGCCTGCCGTCAAGGCTTTCATCGAACATGTGAAAAAATCTCACCGGCACAATTAGTCTCACCGACTTCCGGGGTCATTGATTTTTAGACCCGTTAGAGTACATTTTGCGCAGAGCTAAAAAGACAATCAACAACCGACCAAGCACCAAAGCGGTGGGAAATTTTCCCAGCGATTATGTCCGGCCAGACCCACCGTAAAGGTGCTTTAGGATCGGCTTCTGGTTGTGAAAACATCAGCGCTGTTCGCTCGACTCCGCGAACTAGGGTTTCTTTGTTTCCGAACGCGTTGATCAATGCTGCCAGTCGATGATGAACTTGCCGTTGGTCTCTCCGGCCTGAAGCTTACGATGTACGCTAACGAGACCATCGGGCCGCGTTGTCTGAATTACTGGCGAAATTCGCCCAAGTGCCGCCAAGCTGAAGATCTGCTGCATAGCCGCCTTTGCTTCGATCGGGCGGCCATGGGCGAAGCGATAGACGTCGGAGACACGAACCCCGACATTGCGACCGAAATTTCTGAACAGGGCGGCGGCAAGCGAGGAACCCGGAAGGCCTTCCAGCAGCCCATAAGCAACGGCGATGCCGTAAGGTGAAAGCAAATCGAGGTCTTGAGCAAGCGTCTCGCCGCCGATTGGATTAAAGCTCGCGCGAACGCCCTTATTCCCGGCAAGGCGGCGGACCTCCGCTAAAAGGCCCGCCCTGTCGGCTTTATCGATCGCGGCGGTCGCGCCATTGGTGAGGACGACGCCCAGCTTGCCGGCGCTCGCGACACCAATTGTGTGAACACCGGCGCATCGCGCCAGCTGTATCAACGCCAGTCCGACTCCCCCGGCCGCGGCGTGCACCAACACGAAGTCGTCTTCCTTTACCTGTGCCAGATCGTGCAACAGTGACCACGCGGTGAGATAATTCATTGGTATGCCTGCAGCAACGGCAATGTCGATGCCATCTGGCAATGCGTAGACATGCGCGTGGTCGACCAGCGAGTACTCTGCATAGCCGCCACCTGAAAGCGGACCCATCCAAGCAACGCGGTCTCCATTTCGAAACGCTGTTTGACCCGTGCCGACATCCTCGACAACGCCTGCTCCCTCGACGCCCGGCACATACGGAAATGTCGGTGGCGGCGCGTCAGGCCAAAGACCTCCACGGATCATAACGTCAAGAAAATTGATACCCGATGCAGCATTGCGCACCAGTAGCTGGCCTTCCCTAGGCTTCGGGATTGGCCGCTCAGTTGTCGTTAGTAAGTTAGCGTCCCCGATCGCGGAAATTTCGAAGGCCCTCATCTCATCCTCTCATGACTAGCGGCTATAAATTTTATCATTGCATTTCTGCAGGAGAAGCATTGTTATTACTAAAACAGTGATGCAAAAATGAGAAAGCCACCACCCTATCGCGATCTCGCTCTTCTGATCGGGATCATGCAGACGGGCAGCCTAAGCGCGGCGGGTCGCCAGCTCGGAGTGCCGGCCGCAACGGTTAGCCGGCGACTGGCATCCCTTGAACAACAGCTTGGTGTGGAATTGCTGCGCAGATCAACGCGCAGCTGTTCACTGACGATCGAAGCGATAGATCTGCTCGAGAGCTTGGTCGAACCTTTCGAGGAAATCGCAACTGCAGTGGACGGGCTGTCGAACCACGCTGGGAAACTTCGAGGCACCGTTAGGGTCACTTGCCCAGTCATGGCCGGACGGGACAGGATCGGTCCGACCGTAACTGCCTTTGCTGCCGATCACCCCGGTCTGAAGGTGGAGTTGATGCTCTCGAACCGTTCTGTCGATGTTATCGGAGAGGGGTTCGATATTGCATTTCGGCTTGGCCCAATCGAGACGGACTCGAGGCTAGTCGTCCGGAAACTGTGGGACGTTCCTTATATGCTGGCCGTTCACGATGACCTGCTGGTTCGCTACCCGTTGCTAGGCACCCTCCAGACCCCGGATGATCTCGGAAAGGTACCTTGCGTTGTGACCCCTCCGATGGATCGATGGAGGTTCCAGAGCGAGTCCGGCCGACGGCGATCGGTCACGCCGGTACCCGCCTTCAGCGTCAACGACACTGAATTGGCGATCGAGGCCGTTCGCCGTGGAATGGGAGTCGGGTTCCTGCCAACGTCGCTCGCTGAGCGGCTGGGGCCCTCGGTGAAGGCGGCACATGTGAAAGGATGGCGACCGGTTGAGCGCGCCATGCTTGCATTATTCCCTCCGGGAGCCGGTCGGTCTCCAAAAGTGAGGGCGCTCCTCAATGCCTTTGCCGATTTGAAGCTAGACGAGCGATAATCGCTGGGCCGAGATCGAAAAAGATGATCCCTTGATCAGGGTTACCCGCTATAGTGGGTGAATGCACGACCATGAATCTACCTAAACTTATCCGGGTCCAAGTTCTGTAGAGATCTACCTTCAGAATTTGGGTGAACTGTACAGACGTTTGACCGTCCACTTAATCACGTCAATCCGGCGACACAGTTTTTCAAGGCTCGAGGATTCACGGCTCCCTTTTAATATCTTGGGTGGGCCAAACCTCGAAGGCCAACGAGGGATGAAAACTGCGTGAGTAAGCGATTCTGGCCAAATGCTGAGCTATTTTTTTGGCCCAGATTTCGACCTTCTTACGCGTGCTCACTGCCAGGCGCGCGGACTGCTTTGAGAAAGCGACCTTGATGCTTGGCATTGCATACCCGCGTCGTTGCTTCATGCACCTAAATTTTGTCGCTAACTCCGCAGCGGCTTCGTTTGAAGAAATCCAGTGCCGCTTGGATTGGCCTTGAGTTCCAATACGACCCCAGTGCCGGGTCACCGAGACGTCGCCAAAGAGCCTCGGCTGGACATATAGCTCGTAAAAACGGGCCATGTTACGCGCTGGGTCTACCCGATGGAGAACGGTCCCTCACATCGCCATATGCCCAGTGAATACAATGACTTAGTGTAACACAACGACGCTGGTTCCCATAACAGAATTACGTCGTCATTTTGTCTAGGCCGAATAGAAATGTCGCGGTTTGTGCCAGATCGAAATGTCAGTCAGACGGGGGAGGCGCGCAGCTTTTTAAGCCAGCGCAGCGCACCGAAAGGCCGCGCCGATGCTACCAGTCAACGTCGCCCAGAATTTCTTGGTCAGGATCGAATTCGACATCATATACCAAGTCGTCGAGCCGCGCTTTCAGATCGGAGCTGAGCGGCTTTAGTTTCTCAGGGTGCAAGTCGATTTCAGCGTCTAATGAAGCGAGGATTTCTGCGAGATCCGGATCGTTTTCCACCGGTTTCAAATTCTCCATTCCCTCTTGGCCAATTGCCAGCCTAACGCCACGGTGCGAACGTTGGTATCTTTTCTTTGAGTAAATGTGGATCTACACAAAATAATGCTGTAGCACGTCCCAAATGACCGAGGATGATGAACAACTAAACTCAAACCCCAAAGGCCCGCATTTCGATAAGATCTGCCTTATCGGTCTTGCGGGTTTAGGAGAAGACGAGTCTATCCTGACAGTGACCTATTTGTTTTCAGATTTCGGCTCTCGGCATGTCGATCACGATTTGCTTCGCCGTAATCGATGTGGCCAGGAAGAATTTTGATACAAGTTTTCTGGTGATATATCCCGTCGGTCACGCCTGTTAGAGACCAAGCTTACCAGCGGGCTCAGAGGTCTTCAGCTTCGCTCGGCGGACATAGCTCCGCATAGTTGTTAGACTGCGATGGCGGGTGTGGCCCATTATTTCTTCGTCGGGCACTCCGTTCCTGTAGGCGGTTGTCACGAAGCCGGCACGTAGACCATGCGGGCTTACCGGCTCGGCGAGTGTACCTTTTATCCCCGCATCAGCGGCACGCCGAAGCAAAATTTGGCGAACAGCATCCTCGCTAAGACGTCGGCTTTCCACCCGCCCCGCCTTATTAACCTTTCGGTAAACAGGACCAATTTGGATACCAGCATTGTCGAGCCATCGCCGGAGGGCTCTCACGGGGCAGGTGGCTTCGTTACGCCCGAAAACGATCGTCACCTCGGCACCTCTGCCTTCTTTATCGGTCTTAGACCTCTCGAGTAGCAGCCGGACGCCATCCTCGAACCAGATCAGCTTTTCGGCGTCCAAAGCGACAAGCTCCGAACGACGCAAAGCGCCGGCGAACCCTACCAGCAACAAGGCTCGGTCGCGATCTCCCGGAAGGCTGGCGTCGCAAGCCTCGCTCAGCGCTTTGAGTTCTTTTGTAGTCAATGCGGCGGCGCGTCGCCCACGACTGCCATGTGTTCGGCCGATACCGCGCAAAGTTTCTCTGATTGAAGGGTGCTTCGTGTCGAGAGGATGGCCTGCCATGCCTGAAGCCCGCGCAATGGCGGCAACACGTCGCCTTAAGGTCTGCATGGCGTAGCCTTCACCGGCGGCCGCAAGATATGCGCCAACAACCTCCGGCGTCGCTGGAAACGCTGACAAACCGCTGCGCTTACACCAGGCCTCGAAATCTTTCGCGTCTGATGCGTAGGCCCGCAAAGTCGCTGGCGCGTCTGCGGCATCCTGATAGGTCTGTGACTTCGCCAAAGCCATGGCGGCACGTGCTGTGGGCGGCTTGGGTTTTTGATTGTCCATTTGGCCTATATACCCTATATCACACGCGATAATAACCCTTATCACGTGTAATAATCGAGCAAAATTTTTGATAAAATCATGGTGCCGTTCAGAGCATAGTTGGAACTGTTTGTATGCATTCTCAGAAATGCTCGTGATCAGGTTTACGACCATTATACAAATGTATTGCTGACCAATCGGGCGGCCTTGAGGAGCAACACGCTAACCACTGGAGGCCGTGCGAGTCCGCATGGCAATCACCTCCATTAGATTTTCGACCCAGAGGAATTCGTCAGCATATCGTCTACTGGATCGAGGTGGTGTCCAAGTTCGTCCACCATCTCCCCGAATAGATATCGGCGACACCGTCGGACGAAGTTGCACAAATGTTAAAGAATCAGTCGCCGACATATCCGGACGTACGTCCCGATGGCGGTTCCGAGACGTCCATGTCGACCTGTCTCCCGTGCATACGATCGGGTTCAAGTCCCCCATAGGCGACCTCACCTTCTTCGAAACCATTCGACCTTCTCTGGACCGCATAACGTCATTTTGGATGAACCGCGCATTGAATGCGCGTTTCCGGCCGATGATCAGACCGCCGATACTTGCGGGTCATTGGCTCAGGCCAATTCAAATGCCGCATCGCAGCGTTTCAGGCCCGCTTTTGCCGACAAACCGCGCGGGTCCTTCGTATGATCCCAACGGCGTTGTTACTCTCCCTTGGACCTGAGATTGGCGCAGGATCATGGGCATTAAAAGGCATTTTCATGAAGTTTCGTTATTTGATCGCAGCCGTCAGCTGCCTGTATTCCCCACCCGCCTTCGCCGCAGACCCGGCCACCGATCCGATTGCCAAGTTTCGGTCGACCATTGGTGATTTCCAGCGCATCACCACGCCGGATGGCGTTGAGGAAAACTTCACTGCGGACATCAACGGCACGAAGCAGTTCGTCTCGGTCAGAGGCAACCATAGAGGCAACCCCCTCATACTGTTCATCCACGGGGGACCGGGTGCACCCGAGCTACCCATCTCGTGGGCCTTCCAAAGGCCTTGGGAGGAATACTTCACGGTAGTGCAGTGGGAACAGCGCGCGTCAGGCAAGACGTGGCCGCTCAACGACTCCGCCGCCATCGCTCCGACACTGACGATTGAGCAGTATCGCGATGACGCCATCGCCCTGATCGAGCAGCTCATCAAGCGCTACGGCAAGCGGAAGGTCATCGTCATCGGCCACAGCTGGGGCTCCATCCCTGGCCTCATGACCGCCATCAAGCGTCCCGATATCGTTCACGCCTATGTCGGCATCGGCCAGATCATCGATTTCCGCGAGGGCGAGCGGATCGGTTACGAGCAAATTCTCAAGCGCGCGCGGGAAGACAACAATGCGCAGGCCGTCACCGAACTGGAAAGCCTCGAACCCTATCCAGGCAACGGTGCCTTTGATGTCGACAAGATCACCGTGCAACGCAAGTGGTCGATCCACTATGGCTACCTGACTGCGGGCCGCGATAATCCCAACGCCTATTTCGCCATGCATCACTATTCACCGGCCTACGACTCGGATGCGATCAAGGCGTGGGGTGAAGGCAGCGCGTTCACCATCGAACGCCTTCTACCCAAGCTGGCCGACGTCTCGTTCAAGGACGTGAAGAGCCTCAAGGTCCCTGTCTACATGTTCCTGGGCCGCCACGACTATACCACGCCCAGCGACATCGTTGATCAGTGGGTCAGGGACGTCAGAGCTCCCGACAAGCTTTCGATCTGGTTCGAAGATTCGGCTCATACCATTCCGACCGATGAACCCGGCAAGGCTTTGCTGACTCTGGTGACTCATGTTCGCCAGAACGCGCGCGGTCCGGGAGAACATCCTGCGCCCCTGCCCTGATCCAAACGCTTGGTCGCCCGCTAGTCTCGCTGGAGTTCCATCGGAAAGGTGACAATTTCTTCCTTGTGCGGCGCGTTACTCGGGAGGCGGCCCCTTGCCCTCCACACCAATGGTCGCCGGGCCACCGTTCGCGAACACAATGGGCGGTAGCCGACGCAGCCGCCCTTGCTCTACTGTAAACAGATGGAGCGTGTGGGCACCGATGGTTTCCGCCATGACCAGTTGAATCGCTGGATCAAAAGCCACGCCCTGCGCACAGGCTCTCATCTACGGACTGTCTTAATGCTCATCCCTCGCCTCGCCACTGAAGACGACATCCCAAGTCTCCTTAATCTGATGAAACTGGCAATAGACCGTCTTCAGTCAGACTTTCTGTCGACTGAGCAGATAATCGCGAGCCATGCGATTATGGGACTGGACACCCAACTCATCGCTGATCGAACATATTTTGTTTTAGAGCAGAGTGGCGTGATCGCCGGTTGTGGTGGGTGGAGCCACCGGGCGACGCTTTATGGTGGAGATCACAGCACAAGCCTGCGGGAGCCCGGGCTGTTAGATCCTGCGACAGATCCGGCCCGCATTCGGGCGATGTACACGAACCCTGAATTCAAGCGACGCGGCGTCGGTAGGCGGGTTCTTTCGGTGTGTGAGTGCGCCGCACGGGCAGAAGGGTTTATTCGTGCAGAATTGATGGCGACTCTTGCTGGGGCAGCACTGTACAAGACTTGCGGATATGAAGTAATCGACACAGTCAGCGATGATCGTGGCGGCACACCTGTTCCCTTAGTTCGGATGCGCAAGGCGCTATGACAATTCCTCAACCATACGGCCGCACCTGACGAATTCACTGTACCATTGCTCCCGACAATCGCTCAGTGCGCTTTTGTTTGGGGAAATGGGCAAGCGATAGCTGGCACTCGCTTCAAATCCTGGAAGAAAAGTAATATAATCGGGTGTATGCCACACCAAAATTCCACGGACGCCATCAACGCGTTACTTCAGGATTTCCGCTTTACCGGGGTTTCTTACGGCCAATGCGAAATGCAGAAGCCCTGGAGTATCTCGTTCACCCCTCAATCCACAGCACGGTTGCACTTGGTTGTCGAAGGAGAGGCGTGGCTAAAGTCGGGAGACGGCGCTTGGGACCACCTCGCCAAGGGCGATCTAGCTCTTTTGGTCCGCGGTCCAGAACACATTCTGGCCGATCGGCCAAACCGGCCGTCAACGCCGATAGAAGAATTGGCTGGCAGCGAGATCGCTCCAACGGTCTTTGAATTCGCAATTCCTGGACGAGGTAAGCGGACTGTGATGACCTGCTGCAGCGTAGCCTATCACGGGCCGGCCTTGAAATCTCTCACTGCCCTTATGCCGGAAAGTATAATAGTGCGTGCCGGATCGAACGACATCTCCGACCCTCTCCTCTTTCCCCTGCTCGACGCCATGGCGAACGAGATCAGGGAAAAGCGTATGGGCAGCGCGACGATGTTGACGCGATTAGCGGACCTTGTCGTCGGGCGTATCATCCGTAGCTGGGCGGAAACAGCCCCGGCCTACTCGAACGGATGGTTAGCAGCTCTCAATGATCGGCGCCTGAGCAAGGCTCTCATCGCGATGCATAAGAATCCTGGAGATGATTGGAGCGCGCAAACCTTAGCCCGTCAGTCGGGCATGTCGAAATCCGCCTTCTACGAGAGATTTACCGCGACCGTCGGCCAGACGCCCTCCAAGTATCTTGCGATGCTCCGCATGTCGGCCGCCATCGAAATCCTCCGTTCCGGTAAGACGAATATCAACACGCTTGCTTTTAAGGTTGGCTACAAATCCGAGGCGTCTTTTAGCCGTGCGTTTAAGCGACTTGTTGGTCATGCGCCGGGCGCTGCGCGTCGGAAAGGAATGCCGGAAGAATTGCAATGAAAACTGGATTTAAACTCATTTAAATTCCAATTCTAATTGCCATTATTGTTCTGTGCAAACGGAGCAAAATAATGATTGCTGCAAAATTCGCGGGCGCTGCCCTCGGCGCAATGGTGTTGATGACGTTGAACGCATCCGCATTCGCACAATCGCCGACAAGTGCCATCGCCACGATGAACGAGCCCGGGCCCGAGGCTCGGGCTTTGGCTGCGCGCGCGGGCGAGTGGACGCTCACCCTAACTATTCACCCTAACCCGACAGCTGCGCCCATCGTATGGTCGGATCTCAAGGTGAGCCGTCAAATGGTCGGCGCCTTCTTGGAAGAAGTGATCTCGCCGGCAGATGCGTCACAGCCTGACTTCAAGCGGATCTCATACTTTCACTACAACCGCGTAGAGGGCCGATGGCAGTACGTATCCATGGATACTCGCTTTCCCGCCGGAATTATGCCGGCGTACAGCGTGGATGCCGGTTCGCCCGATCATCTTGTCCTGGAATTCCTACCCGTCGCGTTTGCCGGGTGGGATGACCAGGTCGATGGCTGGATGCTGCGTTCAAGTTACGAAGCTTTTGGATTAGGATCTGACCACGAAACGGCGAAACAATATTGGACCAGGGCCGATGGCTCGGGAACGCGTTGGCTCGCCGTGGAGTATGACTATCGCCGGGTAGTGACGAACGCGGGTGCCATGCGACGATGAGCCGTTACGCTTTGCGGCATTTCCGCATGCACGCAGGCAAGGACGCAGAATTTCACTGCTGCGCAGAACATAAATTAACTAGCCGATCCGTATGGAACGCCAACTCACTGGGAAACCTGCATTGCCAGAGATAATCGAAGCTGCGACGGACGAAGAGATCCTCAAAACGTTCGAGGTGATGTCACAGCTTCATCCTCATTTAGACCAGTCAGACTATCTGAGGCGTATCCGGGAGTTAATGGGCGTGCAAGGCTATCGGCTGGTCTCCTTGTATGTCGGGTCGGCACCGACTGTCGTCGCGGGCTTCCGCCTGGTCGATACGTTGTTCGCTGGTAGGACCCTTCATGTCGACGATTTCGTCACTTTCAAAGATGCGAGATCGCTTGGCTACGGTGCCAAACTCCTTGAATGGCTGCGGATAGAAGCCAAGCTCAACAACTGCCGGCATTTCGAATCAATTTCCAAGATCACGCACGAAGACGCGCATCGCTTCTATGTGCGTGAAGGGTTCGATGCTAACGGCTTCAGCTTCCGAAAAACTCTTTAAGAGCAACTGGCGGGCAGCTCCAACACACCTTTGCTATTAGTCGCATTTGAGTCATCGTGTTTGATGCGTAGCGCGGCGACAAATGCCCTCGACCACGCTGGCATACCTTGGCGTGTTGCTGTTACGAGCCCTAAGCCTGAGTAGTGCCTGGGCTGCCGTAAACGGGGGCCTTGGCATCACTGTCCGTACCCGAGCCGGAGGGCCTTCACACCTAGGTGTGCTTGATGGGCTGCCAGAATTTCCAAAGATTGGCCTAGTCCTGAACCAAGCAGCATCCAATCCGGCCCCGCCTGTGAGGCGACTAGCTTAAATACTTCTGGCTAACTTTGACGACTTGTTACGCTCCCCAAAAGTGGCCCGATAATTGGCAATGACACAGTTTCATTGTCGAAGTATCTCTTCGTGCCTATTCAAAAAAAGGTTTATAAAGTGCAATTTAAGAAGTCGACGTTTGCAGGGACTGAAGTAAACGTGAAAACCCAGCAATTAAACCGTCCCGATCCACCGCACTTGTTATGCCGATGAAGTCGAAATGCGCCGCGCCGTGCGCACCGCTGCGAGCATTTCATCTTTCACCATGTTCCGCAACCAGACTTGCGCAGAAACGACGTCATCGCGCGACCGCCAGGCGAGCGTGACTTGAAAAGACGGACTTTCAAACGGCAAAGTGTGAAGCTTCAGTCCAAACTGCCTTGCGATCAGAGTAGCGGCCGTCGCCGGCAATGTCGCAACGAGGTCACTACCGCCGATAAGATACGGCAAGGCCGCAAAGCTCTCTGTAGCGACCCGCACTGATCTGCTCCGCCCCAAGCGGCGTAGAGCGTCGTCGACAAGTCCTGTCCTGACACCTCTCGCCGAAACCAGCGCATGCGGCTTCCGGACATAGGTTTCGAGATCGAGCGCTTCGGTTCGATTGCCATCGGTCAGAGCCAAAAAGCGCTCGGTATATAACTCCTCGACGACAAGGCGCGGATCTAGCGCGGTGGGGTGGGCGGTGACGACAAGATCGGCGTGATTGTCCTGGAGCACCTCGGACACACGGCTATAATCGGCATGCCGGGCGACCAGCTCCATCGCCGGCGCCCGATGGGCAAGTGCCTTTCGCAAGCGTGACAACAGCACGATTTCGATATCGTCCGATAAGGCAATCCGAAGCGTTCCAGAGGAAACCTGCGGATCGAAATCAGAGGGCGTCAAAGCCGAGGCAATGACCGACAATGCGGGTGCCACGGCTTCAATCAACACCTCAGCATATTCCGTAGGCTGAAGCCCTAGCCGGCTCCTGTTGAATAAGGGGTCACCCGTCAGTTCTCGAAGGCGGGCCAACGCCATACTGACGCCGGAAGGTCCGAGGTACAATCTAGCCGCTGCGGCTTGAACGGATCGATGACGCATGACCATCGCGAACACAACCAGAAGATTAAGGTCGATTTTCCGCAGAACCGCTTCGTCGAAGTCTTGCACGCCGTCACCAATATTGATGAAAATCCTCACAAATATCAATTTGAATGAATTATGACCGATATGCAACTTTTTGTCGGAGAGTGACGTCGCAGTTCTCAATGGCGTCGCTAGTGGTCAGGAAATTCCCATGCAGGCAATTGCAGTCATAAATTTCGGATCGGATCTAGCTGCGGTCGAAGCCCCAGATCCGCTTCCAGGTGCCAACCAGGTCCTCGTTCGCAATGCGGCGTGTGGCCTGAACAATATCGATCTGCTCATAAAGGCAGGAGGTGTAATCCCTTCGGAGACAACGCCGCTGCCTCACATTCTTGGCGTGGAAGGCGCTGGCACAATTGAGGCTGTTGGTTCAGAGGTCAAGACATTCGCCATTGGTGACCGAGTGATGTGGCTGGGCAATATCGGGGCCGGAGGCTACGGACCTTTGACAGCGATTGACGCCAGCTACGTGGTCAAGATTCCCACAAACGTTCCTTTTAATGTAGCGGCATCTGCCCCCGTTGCGTACACGACCGCCAGAAATATCATATTCAATTATGGTGCACCGGCCTCAGGCGACTGGCTTCTGGTGCATTCGGCGGCGGGCGGGGTTGGAAGCGCAATACTTCAAATTTCAAGGAATGCAGGCTTTCGAACAATCGCTCTGACCAGTAGTGCTAAACTGGATTATGCGAAGCGACAGGGAGCTGACGTCGCCATTGATCGAAGAGCTCCAGACCTTATCGACAGGATAAAGCGGACTGTCGGCGTGAGCGGCATCGCGTTGAGCCTAAACTCCGTTGGAGGGGACACCATTCTGCACGACGCGGAGGTTCTTGGCGATTTCGGCCAGATCGTGAGCTTTGGCCATCTGGGAGGGCTTCCCAGCGGCTCAGCGGCTGAACTGCTGATGCCTCATTTTGGCAAAAGCATCGGAATCAGGGTTTCAGACTTATTCACTTTATGGCGCAGCCAAAAGGTGCGCTTCAATGCCATCCTGAAAGAGATATCCGCCGACTTGGGCAACGGTGTAATTATGCCCCATATCGATTCATCGTTCCCCGTCGCTCGCGCCAATGCCGCCCATTCTCGCCTGCAGTCCGGGGCGGCTATCGGCAAGATCACACTTCAGCATTCGCTGAGTGCGTGACGATCCAGGGCGCGCGATCATTACGTTGCGCGCCCTCTCCCGCCAGCAGGCGAACCGTTAGCGAAGCACCTTGATTATTGCCGCCAGCTCTTCATCCGCAAATCCCTGACGTTCAGCCTCCACGAGCCAGCCATTTACAAGCTCGGGAACCTCGCCGTTAATCCCAAGCGCGGCGGACGTCTTGGCGATACGATCAACCGCAGCAATCGAGATCCGCATTGGACTTTCCGAGATGGCAAAATCACCTGATTTGATGACGCCTGATTGATGCGCGAAGAAGGCGCCGAAGCTTGGCGAGATAGATTCAACCAGCTTGCCGAACAGGCCTGGATCAATCCCTGTGACTTCCGAAATCCGAACCCCGTGGAGAAACCCTGCATAGGCACCATAGACGTAGGATAGCGTCGCGAGGTCCATGAACGCGCTAGCGTCCTTTGAATGCCCCAGATATATCAGATTGCCCGCCAATATTCGCAGCAGCGTCTCTGCACGCTCAAATGCTTCAGTCGAACCGGACAGAATAATAGGCGTTGAAGGTTCCCCCATCTGGCTAGGTGCAGCCTGAATGGCGCCGTCAAGATAATTGCCGCCGCGGTCCGCAACCCGATCATAGAAGGCCCTGGCCTGATCCGGGCCTGTAGTACCCAGATTGATTATGATCTTTTGAGCGAGCGCCTCACCGATATCGGAGTGATCAAACACACTGCGAACAGCTTCGTCATCCGACAGAATAATCAGGGTGACCGGACTGGCGGCGATGGCTGCGGCAGGATTCGGTGCCACGCTAACCGCGTCGCTGGCAATCGCCGCCGCTTTCGCACTATTACGGTTCCAAACCGTCACCGAGCGCCCGGAGTTTCTAAGCAACTCGACCAGCCGCGTTCCCATTTGGCCAAGCCCGATAACCGTCACATCTGACATTTCATTCTCCTCTTGCTGATTGGAACACAAGAAGTAAGAATGGTGCTCTCTGAAGAGCAAGTACCCACTAAAAAGTCAGGTACTTACCAAAAGGGGCATTAGATTGTTATGCCAAAGAAAATAAATAAGGAAAAAAGCAGCTATGCCTGCGGCATCGGCCCGGCGTTTGAGGCAATCGGCGGCAAGTGGAAGGCTGTCATCCTCTGGGAGCTCCGAAACGGGCACCTGAGATTCGGCGAGTTGAAACGCCGCATACCCGGCGCGAGTGAAAAAATGCTAATCCAGCAACTCCGTGCGCTCGAAGGCGACGGACTGGTAAATCGCCATATGTTTCCCCAAGTTCCACCTCATGTCGAATATTCCCTGACCGACATGGGCGAGAAGCTCAACGTCGCCCTCTCCCCTGTTGCGGACTGGGGCGAAACCTTCGCAAAGGCGACTGGCCGCTATCCCGCGTAGACATAATAATGCGTGGGGGCTGAGTTAGACCTTCAGCTTTCAAGATATGTGTTTGACCTGTCATTCCGCCGGGAACCATTTCCCGGTCTGACTATGCATAAATTCGACGTTTAGCGATCGTATTACGCCGCTTGCCGCATCGACCAGCGTCTTAGGATGCGGAATGACATACGCACTCGACAAAACGCTGATCCGCTCAATATGGCCCGCCTACCGCCCCACGCCGCTCATTGAAGCTGATGGGCTCGCCTCAAGGTTTGGGCTCGCTCGGGTTTTCGTTAAGAATGAGACGCTTCGCCCTCTCGGCAATTTCAAATCCCTCGGCGGCATGACTGCGGGGCTTTCAGTCCTCATGGAGCGAACCGGCGCCCGGTCGATTGAAGCACTGGGAAGGTGCAATAATATCCCCGCGCTGATCTGCGCAAGTGATGGCAACCACGGTCTGGCGGTTGCGGCCGCGGCGCACCATGTCAACGGTCGGGCGCTGATCATAATCCCCCGCCACGTGAGTCCGCGCCGGGTCGCCAAGATCCGCGCCCTTGGTGCCGAGGTGGTCCAGGTGAGTGGCACCTATGATGACGCGGTCATGGAGGCCCGCCGACGGGCTGAAAATGGCAGCGGCGTGCTCGTTGCCGACACCACAGACGATCGTTCCGATCCCACCGTTCAAAAGGTGGTCGCGGGCTATGGATTAATGGTGGACGAGATGGGGGTTCAGTTCCACGACAGGCTGACAGCGCCTACCCATATCTTTGTACAGGCAGGTGTCGGCGGATTGGCGGCGGCACTTGCGGATGGCTTCGCCAGCCGGTTTAGTACGCATCCGAAGATCGTCGTTGTTGAACCCAAGTCGGCAGACTGCGTTAGCCGCGCGCTTATTGCCGGGCGGCCCGTGCAGTGCCCAGGTAATCTTCGGACGATGGCGACTATGTTGTCATGCGGAGTTGCCTCAGCCCCCGCGCTGGCAAGCCTGTTGGCTCACCGGGCGCAAGGGCTGACTTTGTCGGAAACAGAACTTCGTAACGGATCGAAGATCGCCAAAATGATAGGCGTGCCATCGACCGCCTCTGGCGCGGCCGGGCTCGCAGGATTGAAGGCCGCATGTCGCAATCCAAACCTGAGAGCGACATTTGGCATCAACGAACGATCCAGGGTTCTGACAATTTTGACGGAAGGCAGTCAGCAAGTGACGCCATCTGCGCTCGCTCGTGATTATCGATGATCGACGGCTTCACCGTGGAGAGGCGTCGCCAACATGGACGGTCTCGTTGAGAACTCGTCCATCCAGGCCGCAAGGTTTTTATGCTCCCGCCAGGATGGCAGGTTTCGAAACTCGATCCAACTGAGGGCTGTGGCAACAGCGATGTGACCAATAGATATGTGAAGTGATTTTCGAATTTGCTCGTCGAGCCATCCGTATGTGGTCACGAGCTTCAGCTTGAAACCTTCTGCAAGGGGTGGGTACCGGAGGGCTTCCGGCCGACGCAGGGTTTCCCAGCGAAGGCTTACCCCTGAATCACAAACTCCCTGCGCGGCGGCTTGCAGAAGAAGGGCAGACCAGCGTGCTTCACCGGATTGAGGTATGAGCTTCGGATGTGGATGTAGTGTGTCCAGGTATGCGCAAATGACATCGGAATCGAAAAGCGCGCTCTCGCCCGGCCGTAGCAATACAGGCACCTTTCCGAGCGGATTTTCGGCAAACACAACCTCATTCGGATTTGTCGGGCTCGTCTCGTGGTGAATGACCTCGAGCCTGTCCGCCAGGCCGACCTCGTGGGCAAACACCAGGGCTTTCCGGGCATAGGGAGAATGGGTCTGATAAAGCAATTGCATGGCTTTTCCTTAATCTAGGTCAGAAAGAAGTCTGCCCAACACCGCGGTGATGCGTCGTGCGGTTGGCAGGTGCAGAAACTCGTTTGGTCCATGGGCATTGGATTGAGGGCCCAGCACACCGGTCACCAGAAATGGCGTCCCAGGGAATCGCTCGCTAAGGCTGGCTAGAAACGGAATGCCGCCGCCGCCGCCAAAATACCGTACGGGCCCGCCAAACGCGTCAGAGGCCGCTCGGTTTAGCGCCGCCGTGAGGCCCGCCCCCATAGCCGGCGCTTCCCATCCTTGCGATATCATCTGAGCATCGAAGGTCACGCTGCATCCATAGGGTGGATCGGCTTCTAACAGTTTCTTCAGCGCTAAAGCCGCCAACTCCGCATCCAATGTTGGCGGCAGGCGGAGGCTGAGTTTCATTTGAACTTGCGGGTGGATGGCTGCGGCAGCCTTCGCAACGGTCGGCAGGCCATCAATACCCGTGACGGTAAGTTGCGACGTCCACGATCTATTCAAGACCAGTTCCGCTGCATCGTCGCTGACAAGGCGGGTGCTGCCCGCGAGTGGAAGCGCCGCAAAAAGCGTTTTTGCAATGGATGGGCCAGCCTCGACAGCCTGGACTCGGCGCAACTCCGGAATGAAAGTGAGGAACTGCGGGTCTACATCGCCCGTTTGAGGATCTTCCAACCTGGCCAGCAACTGGCAAGCAATCCGGAACGCTGTCGGCACGACACCCGCTCCATCGCCAGAATGGATGGTCTCCGTCAGCGTCTGAACCGTGAGGGTCCCCGCTACCTGACCGCGCACCGATGTCGTAACCCACAAACTATCATAATCCGCGGCGCCGGCGTCGAGGGCGACAATCAGATCCAAATCTTCCGTCCGCTGAAACACAGAAGCGAGGTGGCCTTCGAGATCGAGACTTCCAGATTCCTCACATGCCTCGATCAGGATCATGCATCTGGGATGCTCCAGACCCTGAGCGCGAATGGCTTTCAAAGCGATCAGTGCTGAGAAGATTGCGTAGCCGTCATCAGCGCCCCCCCGACCGTAAAGCCGATCGCCCTCGACGACTGGCGACCAAGGTCCGCGGCCGTTCGTCCATCCGTCCATCGGCGGCTGCTTGTCGAGGTGGCCATAGATGAGAACTGTCTGAACCAAGCGTCCAGGAATGTCGATATATATTGCTGGGGTCACGCCGGGCGACGAAAGTATTTCAATGGTAGCCCCCGGAATGTCTAGGATTTGGCGGCTCGCCCAGCCCGCGAGCAAGCCGACGGCCTCATCCATAAAACCGTTCGTTTCCCAGTCATCGTCGAAAGCCGGTGATTGCACGGGAATGGCAATGTAGTCCTGCAGGGTCCGCATCGCGGGACCCGCCCACTCTGCATCAATAAAGCGTTGAAATTCGACAAAATCCATTGGACGATCCGGAGGTTGAAACGGCCTGCAAAATCTAAGGGTGATCCGTTCGTCTCCGCCGCGTTTGAGCCTGCCCGAACGCGGAATTTCGGCAAAAATTTCGCTTAAGAATATAGTATGGAACTAGACAAATTCGACCGGCTGCTGCTGAACCTGGTACAAGAGGATGCCGGCAGGACGTCGGACAGCCTGGCGGAACAGGTGCCTCTCTCCCCTTCGGCCATTCAGCGCCGCCTTCGCAAGCTTAAGGACGGAGGCATTATCCAAAGAGAAATCGCCGTGCTTGATCCGCGAAAGGCTGACAGGCCTGTGATTTTTATTGTTGGTCTAGAGGTCGAGCGTGAACGTCCAGAACTTCTGGCTGAGCTTAGGCGATGGCTTTCGAAAGAGGAGCAAGTTCAACAGGCCTATTATGTCACCGGAGAGACAGACTTCGTGGTGGTCATAGCTTCGCCCGATACGACCAGTTACGATGAGCTGATGACACGTTTGGTTGAGGATAACCCAAACGTGAAACGCTTCACGACCAACGTCGCATTGAGCGTTGTAAAGCGCGGCCTGACCTTACGGATGGCGGAAGATGACGGATGAAAAGAAGGCCTTGTTGAATACTCTGAACTGGGTCGACCCTCATCTCGAATGCTTAGATGCGCACTCAATTGTCGAATTATGATGGTCGATCCGAAGCCGATTGAAACGCATGATGGGACCTCGGCCATTTTTCATAGATATCTACAATGCGCCGATCGACGATCTGCAAGTTAGGCTAAAGCAAATTCGCTGGCCCCCGACCCGCTCTGAGATTCGCAATAGCGATGGAGTTCGTGTGACCTTGGTACGTAGGCTCGCCTGATATAGGCGCGATGTGTGCGGGCCGGTTAAGGCTCGCCAACCAAGGTACTGACTTTATTCAAATTGGCAAAGTCCTTCGGTTTGACCGGACTGACTTTAGACGGTTAAGACGCGTCAAAAGTCACCAAAATCCGGATAAGACACGTCCAATTTAACCACCCCAACTTGAGGCCATTGAATCTATTCAGAAATTAGAGCGTTTCGTAAAGTCGCTAATCCTGAACGAACGCCCCCTTAGGGATAGCCGTCTGCACGGCGTCCAAAAGCAGCTTTGGGTTCTTCCCAAACTGGCGGTTCAAACATTTGTGGGGGATGTGTCGCCTTATACGACGTGGAGCACCTCTGCCTATAAGGCGGGGCACACTGTGGACCTTGGCCTGAGTCTTCGGTGGGGCATAGCCCAAAAAAACGGAGCGGCGCTTTGGGCTGTTTTATCGGTATTGGCCAGTTATGCCTCGGCATAGCCCGGGTACGTCCGAGCCCTCCGCTAGTGGCATTGAGGCGCGACGCCCGAGTCGACACGCAGCGGGCGATCTCTAAGCCATCGCGATGGCTGGCCTCCACATTGCCTTATCGGCTTAACGGAGGCATAGTTAACGGATATGGCCGCACCAATCGGTGGCCTCGAGGACGCTCAAATGGGAAGCGCCCACCAAATATAAAAGGGTCTGGAAAATGTATTATCCAATAATAGTGACTTTAATAGGATTTTTTTCGTTTGGAACCGGCTTGTTTTACATAAATGATATTGCCCCAAAAATTGCGATTACGACAATAGGTATAATATTATTGTCATTTAACTTTATAGCGCTGTGCCCCAGGTGCCGCACGCACATATCCAGGGGGGCGGGAAAATGGCGACATGAAGATTTTCCAGTTTCCGAGACATGTTATACATGCGGAAGATCGCGCAAAGGCGTATGGCCACTACAGTTTTTGTTTAAGCCAGAGCCTTGGGACGGAAAATATCACGATCATTGAAGTAATTAAGAGTTTCATCAAACACTTTGGACAGTCTTCTGGCTCTATTCTCTTTTTTCGCGAGCCCGCAAGGGTCACCCTGCCCTTGGCCCTTAGCGCATGCATGCAGCTCAAGGCCCTTTCGCAGTGGTTCCTAATCCGACAAAAGGGCATCAAAAATCTGGACCAACTCAGGTGGCCGATCTTGAGCGATAGGCCCTGAGAGGGCTTCGGCAGAAGCTTGGTTCAAGATGAGCCGGCAGGCCTCGAGTGCCCTCTCCGGCTTAGCGCCAGATGTCGGAGTCTGGGGAGGGTAGTAATCCTCGATAGCCCCCTTCGAAAGAACGCAGATCCCGCTGGCTCGAAGGTTGTCGAGAAGTGGGACAAGTGCATCTCGCGCGATTTCGTCCTCGCGGCACACGCGGCATCTGGCTATGCCCTCCTCCCAGACGAAAAGCTCTTCCAATTCCATCAGAGCAGCTTCATCAATCTCCTTCGTCTGCTGCATCTTACGGAGAGCGGTTTTCGCGGCGTCGTATCGGTCCTTCCAGCTCTGCTTATGGACGCGATCTCTGATCTGCCTGGGTGCCGGCTCTGCCTTTATCCCTAGAGCCGCTATTCGGTCGTCTATGGTTCTGAAAGCGGCCTCTCTCAAGCCGGTCGCATCAGGATTCGCCCCAAGATGCTGAAATCCGTCAAAGAGGGCATCAAGGTCGGCAACGATCCTGACATCGATTCCGAACGCCTCGAAGAACCTCCTGAAGCGGCCAAAGTTTCCCTTTCCAGAGACCCGAACGAGAGCAACGTTCTTCGTATCGAAGTCCCATTCCGGACGGAGACTTTTCGCGACATGTCGACAAAAGGCATCATCGGACTCCCCCTCGAAGAGTACAACCCGGCGGCTAAAGAAGGCGGCATCCGCATTTTCGAAACGCGCCATCTTGAACGATTCAGACTTCTCTGGGTCGAGTTCAAAGCGAACTGGATACAGCTTTCCAACTGGCTTCGGATCGGCATCCTGCTTTGCTACACGTACAAAAGAAGCGGTGACACCCGGCTCGAAGAAAAGCGGCGAATGGGTCGTTACGATGACCTGATGCCCGCTAGATATCCGCGCTAATGTCCTGAAAAGTACGCGTTGTGACTTGGGATGAAGGTAAAGTTCCGGTTCCTCAAAAAGGAATATAAGCGGCCGGGGAAGCGGTTTATCTTCTTCTCCGGGATCGGAACCACCGATGTGGGAAACATAGGCCTGCAGCAGTGCAAATGTGAGCGAGCGCTTGATGCCATCGCCCTTGTTATCCACGAGGTCTTTCGATCCGTCGTCGACGTAAATCTGGGCAGAGTTCAGTATAGTTTTCAGCTCTGGAGGTGGGATGTCCAGCTCCACTCTTACGGCGGGAAAGTTCTCCTTCAAGAAACCTTCAATCACGCGTTCCAGCGTCTGAACCTTTGTGTGTCGTCCATCGACGATATCGGTACCATTTACGACGCGATTCAGCAGCCCGTTCAGTTCTCGCAGCGACTGGTTAATCTCGTCGAGTTCGGGGGTTAGATCATCAAGCAGCAGGCCCAGTAGGCGTCCAAAAGATGTTGATTGCGTCGTCTTTAGGTCATCGGCCAAATTCTTCACCGCAGGAATGTAAATCGGCTCTGGCAGCAATGCGGAAATCGATGAACTAATACCCGAAGGAAGTGGCACGGGCTTCGATTCAAACTGATCCTCCGGTAACTGCGTAATCTTCCCGTCAAGAAATGCCTTCGCCTGAGTGATGTTCAATGCGTCAGGCAGTCCCTCCGCGAACTCCGGAAAGGACTCTGCCAAGGTATTTCGGATGGCCTTTCCCTGCTTGCCTTTCAAGAGGTCGGTTATCACATCAGGGAGGTATTTTTCCTCCCTTGGCAGTCGCTTAGATATTGTAACCTCACACCTTTCGTCGGGCTTATAAACAATCTGAATTTCTAGACGGCCATCAGATATCAGTGGCTGAATCCTTGAACGATGCTCTTCCTTCAGTCGAAGTAAATCTCTTGCGGCTATTCCAGAAAACGTCAGCTCAATAACGACTGGCCACGTCTTGTCATAATACATAGACAAAGGCAGCGTTGCAGGCCTGTTTAAGGCATAGACGATCGCCTGGAGCGCGGTGGATTTTCCGGCGTTGTTTTCCCCCACCAGGCAGGCAAAGGCCCCTGGTTCAAGCTCAGATTGCTTGAGCCCCTTCAGATTGGCAATCGATACCTTTTCAAGCTTCATTTGCGCACCTCCCGCTTTGCAACCGAGGTTAGAAGAATAAAATTTATCTTTCAACAAATCAGATCAGTGGAACGGCGGCCCCGGGCTCCTTCAGGATCGCTGTAATCTGCTCTACGCTCAATCAACTGCGCTTCATTCTCTGGTCCTCTTTTATGGGCCAGAGCGAGCTCTAAACTTGATCAATTCCGAGGGGCAACGTCGGCTGGGCAGTCGGACATTCGCCAACTGCTCATCATTGGCGCGATGTCTCGCCTGAACTGGATGGGCTGCAAAGCAATCCCAAGAGGGACATGGCTGGCACAGATGAGGGAGAGAAAGCCCAGAATGCTTGTCGCTATCGCTTTGGCGAATAAAATGGCTCGGACTATCTGGGCCATGCTGACGAAAAACGAAGATTATCGAGTTCCGGCACAGGTGGCTGATGTAAAAGCGGTATGATACAGAACTTAACTGAAGTCGGATAATGGAATGAGAGAAGGCGACGACCTGAATGGGCGAAACGATCGAACAGATCTGGATCGGGAAAACCAGTTAATTGCTCTGAGCTGTCAGCTCGAATGTGAGATTTGGACCCGACCCGCAGATCACCATGTCGGCCAGCGGTCTTTGTAGCGCAACACCAAAAGGTCTTACAGAAGACCGCACTCGATCCCTCGCAAATTTAGTCAGAATCTTCTTGCATCATGTGCGGCAACCACAGAAGCAATCACTGCGCTAACGCTATCTACTCTTTTATATACTTAGCGATGAACTCGAAGTTCTCATTTGCGTTTTGATCATGATCGCCGGCGTGCATGCGCAGCCTCATTTTCTTATCTCCGACACAGTTTCTGAAGTCATACAGTGGAGATACGTTTGTGTCATTCTCGCCAACTATAAGTAAGGTTTCGCCTTTCAGATGACATTCAGTTAAGCTCGCGAAAAATGGACGGTCGTATTCGTTTTTAAATATTCTCTTACCGAGAGTCGACTTTGCAAAAGCCAACTTTACAGATGAAAAACCATCAAAGTTTCCAGACCCTAATGGTGCATACAAAATTGTCTTATTGAATTTATTAAAAAAGACCGGGCTAAAATGTCTATAAAACAAACCCCCAAAGCTTTCCGCATATAATATTGAGTCATTCCTATCTTTATACTTTGTAAACACATATTTTTCTATATTTTTTGAATCATTAAATATGGATAATTCATTTCTGGTTTTTAACTTATTTGAAAGGGTGTAATTGTAATTTGATCCCCCGTAATTTATTACATCAACGTTTAATCCCATTTCCAGAAAAAACTTTATTTGTGTGGTTTCCATTTCCTCTTGATATTCAACGGGACCACCGTGGATATAAACTACTGAGGGTGCGCTTTCTGATACTTCGTATCGTTCTACCCAGACGCCTTCGCTTCCGCCAGAATTTGTGATACTAAAGCGATAACCCATCCCTTTATCACCGCAAAAAATGTCGGCGTGTCGATTCTTAACATATATTCGATGCCTATACCTTCCGTCGTAACCCAGCGATCCATAGCTGCTTACGACATAAGCGTCAGCTTGTTCGTTTAGAGTGATGGAAGTCACATATTCATTTTTAAAGTATTTCCGATTCTCGCGGATTCTATCTTGAGTGGCCCCGTTTGGCCGCAGAAAATGCAACCCATCCGAAGAAAAGTACCCAGTATATTCTAATGGTGTGCGCCCGTGAATAAGGCTTGATCGAGATCCGCCAGGTTTACTTACGAATTCCATCTTACCGGATCTGAATTTTACGACAGATCCAGAGATTACCGATATAAAATTTTCGCCGTCGAATTTGAATGATAGATTTTCTTTTTGGCTGTAAAAAGAATTCCCATTATTTGAAATTAATCTTAGCTCACGGCTCATGTCGTCAGCGATGTACATTTTAAATTCATTGTCACGAAATAGGTAAACATATTTTTCGCCAGATATGGCACCGTATATATCTCGAGAGTTTATCCCAATGTTTTTATTGGAATTGGAATTGGCAGAGCTCGAAATGGCTCTAATGTGCTTTATAAACTCAATTTCGTCTGCTTGGTCAAATCCGGTAGGGTCAACCGTAAAGTACGCATCGGCAGTCGTCGCCTGACCTACGCCATTGAAAACTGTTAAATGTTCCGAAGAAGGTGTGCCCTTCAGCAATTTCTCTAAATCGATTTTGTACACACCCTCTATAATTCTGCTGCTGTTCCGCTCTTTGAGCGGGCCGTGGGTTACAAATAGATTGGTCTCTTCTTTGTCAAAAAAGAAGTTTGACATGTTTAGATTTGGGACTTTTTTTGCCGGGCACGATTTCCAGTCATTGAGTAAACATTCCGTTTCTCCGATATATATATCGTTGCCGCCTCTTATGTAATAATAGTATTTAGTACTTGGAGACAATCTGATCTCTGACGCCATACATAAGTCTTGGCCGTCGGAGTCCGGACGAGCATTTGCGTTTGCACAAATTGTGGACGCAATCAGAAGGAAAAAGACCAGATATTTTTTCATGTCTCGTTCTAAATCCGGGGGCCGCAAGGCGGCCCCCTTCTACGGTTAATTCCAGGACAAGTCCGCCGTGCCGTTACCATCAGTATCAATGGTAACCCGGTCTCCCACGTAAAAGACTTGGCCATCGATGCGGCCATCACCGTCCCGATCGATATACACTTTTCCTGTTACAGTGTGCTCCCACCCGTAGATATCTTCTACGACGCGTGTCTCGTGTAAATTTGGGTCGCCCATATTGACCTTATTCTTCCATGCATCTTCAGCTTTGTCTATTTCTTGTTGTTCGTCGCGCAGTTCGTCAGCATTATTTTGATTGTATGGTTTAAACAGCTCTATAATCGCTTGTATAGGGTCACTATTAAACCGTGTTTGCATATCCCAGAACCGGAAAAGTTCCTCAGCTACTTCAAAATCCCGTCGAGGTGCGGTAATCACCACCTCGGTGATGTCTTCTTTTCCGCCAGCAACAAAATCCATTTCTTCTAGGCATAGAACTCTCATTTTGATCTCCAATATAGTGTGGAAGCGCCTCTCATCCCCCCCGTTTTTAGTGGCGACGAGAGTATCTGGCGGCTAATCGAACACTCATGTTCGGCGTCGTCAGATCGGTTTTGAGGGTCTCTTTGACCTCGACTGTAGTCGGCAACTATTTGTCAGTGACCCACAGTCGATGTTACGGTGCCCATGAAAGAGTCCCCCCGAATGGAATGCTCAAGTTAATCTCCGCTGCGAGTATTTTGCTCTGTCCAGTTATTCATTGCAAATTTATGATTTGTAAAAAGCATTTAAAAAAAACGTAAATAAATTATAAATTGTATTTATCGCGAAATATTTGAATTCGCACAACATTCGCGATATTTTATGTGTAATTGAAGCTGCATTGTTGCCTCGTTTTTTAAGTTCTGCCCAAATAAATACTCGAATAGCAATCATAGGTTTGCCTGCCGGAAGATAAAAGTCAAGCGGTATTATTCTTCTTGCAAGCGCTCAGGGCGCTTATGTATCTGCGTTCAAAATTGGTGGGCTTTTGTGTCAAAGACGCGGTACGCTTCAGTTCACGAAGGGCCGTACCTCTTCATGAGTATGCTACTAAGGGGTGGCACGAGTGACAGCCAGCTATCTATGCCTCGGCCATTTCCTTCATAGCCACCGGCAGATCGAAAGTGCAGCCCGAATTCAGGTCGAAGATCCTATCGGCGCTTCGGATCGTCTCAGGACGATGGGCAATGACTACCCGCGTTATCTTTAACCGCCGTAAGCTCTCGTTAACCCTAACCTCGTTCTGCACATCCAAGTGCGATGTCGCTTCATCGAGAAACAGGATTTTCGGCTTTCGGTATAAGGCGCGCGCAATTAGCAAACGTTGTTTCTGACCACCGGATAGGGACCCTCCCATATCGCCCACAAAGGTTTCCGCCTTCATCGGCATGGCCATGACTTCATCCTTTAGGCAAGCGGCTTCCAAAGCCTCCCAAACTCTGTCCATGTCGATCAGGTCATCAAAGAAGGCGACATTTTCGGCGATGGACCCTGAGAGCAATTCGTCGTCCTGCATGACAACCGAAATCGCGCGACGAACGGGCTTCGGACCCCAGGCCTGCAGGGAGCGGCCATCTATGCGTATCTCTCCTGTGGTTGGTTGATACAGTCCCGTCATCACCTTTAGTAAACTCGACTTGCCTGCACCCGAGGGGCCGACGATGGCTATCATCTCGCCGGCCTTAATCGACAGGTTAAGTCCCTTGAAAACAAAAGACTCGAACGGCGCATAACGAAAGCCGATGTTTGCAAGTTCGATATCGCCCTTCAACGGGATTTCACTTGTCTCTACACGGTCAATACCTTCCTCCTTGGGAGTCATTACAATGTCTGCTAGCCTGTGGGAGTACACATCGTTGAGTTTCCATTGAATTGTTTGTTCCACTATTTTGCTGAGTGCGCCTGTGAACTGGCCCCGATAGGACATGAAAGCGTAAAGCAATCCCACAGTCATCTGGTTTTCAATTATAGATTTAGCACCTAAAAAGACGACCGAGGTACCCACCAATACATCGAAGGTTTGCTGTAATGCGGAAATAGAGAGGTTGAAACGCGCGGAGACCATATTGCGTTTCAGTAGATCTGCATAACTGTTTGACCATTGCCCTTCCTGAACGGCTTCAGCTGACATGGTCTTAATCGTCTGAATTGCTTTCATCGTCTCGATGCGCTTTCCATTCTCTTTGATGTGCGCCACCAATCCTTCGGAACTTAGACGCAAGGATGTGGGTAGGGTTGCGAGTCGAATTGCAATAAAAGTCGCTGCCCCCACGATAACGCAGATCGCGAGAGGCCATGAGAAAATGAACATCATCCCTAGCGTGACTACAGCAAGAACGCCGTCTATGACTGATGTGATGAGTGCGCCCGACACTTGATCTCGAATAGGATTGACGGACTCGAAACGTGAGATTGTATCCGCCAGATGTCTACGCTGGAACCAGCCAAGCGGGAGTCTCACCATGTGTCGGAACAAACGCAGACTCATGTCCCAACTTAATTGAGCGGAGACGTGCTGCATGGCAAAACTACGTATAATCCCGGCGCCAACGTTGAATAACCCGAAGAGACCAAACCCCAAGGCGAGCGTAACCAAAAGCTGTTTGTCGCCTTTAAGTGCGGCCTGATCTACCGCCAACTGAATATAGAATGGGGAGGCTACGACATAGGCCTGCAGCATAGCCGACAAAAGCAATATTTGACCTAATCCTCCGAACAAATCGGGTGTTAGGCGAATCCACGATTTAATGCTTAGCGGGCTTTTCTCACGCCGCTTTTTGAATTGGGGCGACGCCGACAATTCAAGAGCCATTCCTGTAAACTTTTTACTGACTTCGGTAAGGGGAACCTTGGACTTGCCCTTAGCCGGATCATGAATTTGGACACTCGTATTAGAGACCTTCTCGAGGACTACAAAATGATTGAGGCCCCAATGGAGGATGCTCGGGAGCTTCAAGTCTCCCAGTTCAGTGATTTCGCATTTGACACCACGCGCATGAATGTCCAGTTCCGCCGCAATCTCGGATATTTGGCGTAAGTTAAGCCCCCGATTGGAAACCGGAAATCTGCGGCGCAACTCAGCCACGTCATGAAACGCGCCAAGCCGCGCAGACGCGTGGGCGATACAAACGAGTCCACATTCTGCGGCTTCAGTTTGAAGAAACTGAACCATGGCCGTGCCTTTTTGTCGTCCGCACCAAATAGCCAGTGCTCGGAAGTATCGCGCCAGCACCCATCGGGATATATCTCCATACTTAAAGCGCAATCGTTAGTGTTATGACTTTATTTGTCGCTATTCCGTTTCCTCATGGCGATGAGAGGGTCTAAGAGCCAGTCCATCAATGAACGCTCATCCAGGATCAGATCCGCTGTTAGACGCATTCCAGGCACAAGTGGCCAGGACCGCCCATATGCGGTCAGATTATTTCTGTCTAAGGCAACGACGACCTTGTACATCTGCTCACTTGTCTCAATCGGCAGTGGCAATTCATTTGGCATAACGGGAGCCGAGGACACTTCCATCACCCGACCCCCACCGACTCCGAATGTCTGATATGGAAACGCGTCGAACATCAGACGCACTTTCGCCCCCTGTTTTATAAAGCCGATAGCGCGGGAAGGTGCCCATAAATGAACTACCTGCGTCGAACCGCTTTCATCCGGAACAATCAGTGCCAACATTTGATTGGGGGCAATGACCTCGCCTGCGCGCGCTTGAAGGCTAGCAATACGTCCCGACCGTGAAGCCACTATGACCCCCCCTTGTGTCGAACGATCGTTGAACTGCTTCTCTTTCATCCGGGCGCGGTCTAGCGCCAATTCTGCACTGGATGCGGCAATTTGAGCCGTCATGGCGTTTGCTTGGCGGCTGACCTGTTGAATTTGGCTCTGAGCTTGGCGAATAGACTGCGTGATCTGGGCGAGGTTTTGCTTGGCCTGAAGCAATGCGTCTTCACGCTGTCGCAATTGGACGGCAGACATGAATTTTTTCTCGTATAGCTCGCGCGAGGAAACTACCGTGTTTTCCAAGAGGGTGACGCGTTCAGCCTGGATAGCTTCCTGCTTTTGATAGAGAGAAACATCCGCCATCAGACCGTCCACCCGAGCGTCAAGAGCGGCTTTCTCGAATTCTAACTGCGCTTTGCGCAATTGCCCCTGGTGCTCTGTAGACTGGATTTGGGTCTGGGTGGATTCATTGATACGTCCCGCTAGTGTTTCACCAGTCTCGAGTGTCAAGTCATACGAAACGGCGAATAGGGGCTGACCCTTCTTTACAACCTCACCGCTACTAATTAAAACCTCTTTGATAGCACCAGCGCGCAAAGGCGCCACTTTCGTTACTCCTTCTGCGGGGAATACAGCGCCCAGAACAGTTTCCTTTTTCGTATAGCGCGCCGAACACACAAACACGACAGCTGACGCGAAAGCGGCCGCCATGAAAGTTAATACAATCCAGTATTTTACGCTGGAGTTTTGAAATGGTGTCCCAACGCGTTGCCGAGCAAATTCAACCGCTTCCGAACGAAAGAACTCGCTCATTATCTCCCCCATGCACTACCCTAAACACATTAATGCTCGTCAAGGCGCTGGCGGCCATACCTTGGACTGGGTATTGTCAGTCGCCTTTGTCGGCCGGGTGTCCAGTCTGTACATCAACGTAAAGGAGGGTCCGAAATTTGCCCACAACGTGTCGCAAAAGGAATAGGGACACGCGGGACGTGAGCCTTCGTTCTTGCTCTTAGCTAGACCCGGGAAGGATCACCGAAGAATTCGACGGGCGTCAATGTGAACGGCCCGATCTGCGGGGGGGGGGCGGCCTTTGAAGAATCCGCCCTTGACAGCAGGATAGCATCTTGAGGTCCGAGGCCGCCACCCTCGTCGTGGTAAGAGCCATCCCAGGGTTCGGGCTTAAACAAATACTGAAAAGGCCAGACCCGGGTTCGGGCGCGACCGCACATCGGGCACCAGTTTCGGCCGGGCCCTTCGGCAAAAGGATTGCGCGAAGGTGCAAGGGTGTATTCGCATCGCGGACACCGTGCCCCCATCACAACCGACATACACGCCCATCCGATGGCGTTTAAGACCGCTATGGAGACTGCGCTCGGGTCACCCACCCACATGCCGTAAATGGCGCTGGCAGCGAGGACGACTCCTAGCAGGCGCCAGGATTGAAAGCAGATGGCCGCAACAATGCCCAGCAATGTGCCCCCTAATTGCCAAGGCTCGTTGTAACTAAAAACCGGTGAGGCGCTCAAGAAAAAGCCAACGACGAAAAAAGGGTGCCAACCAATAAGACATATCTCACCTCGTTATCCGTGCGAGCGTGAGACGCCGGTCGTTGAAGGCGCAGAACGCGGGCACAGTCGCACCCTCGCAGGTCAGACGAGGTGATAGGGTCGAATAACTTGACGGAGCGTCCCATGTCCCACTCATTGAACCCAACTCAGGTGCGTAACTATTGTGATTTAAGGCTCGCACCGCTCCTCCCCACCGGCAGCTTCAACCTACTCACGCAGGCCCTTTTGAGTTTGCGCAATATAAACATACCGCTCCCCTACAGGAAAGGCCGCATAGCTTTCTCCGAGCTGAGCCTTCGGTCCGGCATTGCTGTTGAAAATCTCCGCCCATTGAACAAGGCTTTGGTCCCCATACTGGCCGCCATGGCGCGCCAACGAATGAAGCCGGTTGCCATCCGCGTACCGTGACCGGTTCGATCGCCAAAATCGACGACGGTCCGTCCGCCTGAACATGACGTACCGCCGCTTCCGCCACGGTTCGATCAGGCGCTCTCGCGTCTTCTGGCCGATCACGGGGACAGCGCGTGGCGGGTTTCGTCTGCCTTGCGCGAGCAAGGGCTCACGCTTCACCGGAAAACCTTACGCGATTGGGCCGAAGGAACCACGCGTCCAAAAGGGCAAGCGCACTGGCCGCACCTGCGGGCCATCGCCGTGCGATACGGCTATCCCGCAGATGTCCTCGTCGAACGCCTTTCGTCCCAGAGCCGGTTGGAGACCGGTTCACTCGGTTCAGTCTCTCGCCATCTGAGAGGTGAGTTGGCCTGGCATCTGCCCGGCGATTTTAGCCTACGCCCAGCCGCGGAGCAGGCACAGATCCTAGAATGGGTGCATAGCACTTTCGGTACCGGCGGCACCGCCTATCGTCGATACGTCACGAAACGTTCTGAGACGCCCTATGCCTTGCGGCCGGACGGCGGCTCTCTTGATATGCCGACCTCCCTTCAGGCGGAGATAGAGGCGCTTATCGCCTTCAAAACAGCGGCCTTTGTGCCGATCGGCTTCCAGCGCTCCGGCGTGTGGAATGCCGAGACGGCCCAACAGAAACGGACACAGCTTGCGCAGATGTTTGGGGTGCTAAAGGCGGTCGGTATTAAGCCCCACGCCCTAACCCTCGGCCTTTTGGTTTTGCCAAAGGTCTGGGACCAGTGGCTGCGCTGGCGTGAAGAGACGCGCGGATTTTATGTGGCGGGTGAAGCCGACGCCCTCCGTTTCGCCCTGTCGTTGGTAAGGCCCGGCACCGGCTGGCTTCGACAGTCTCCTGATCTTGCTCAGCGCCTGCGCGTCGTCAAAGGTCTGGTCAGCCGGCAAGATATCGCCGAGATACGAGCAGACTGGACCGCGGCCTGTGACCGTTTCCTGACTTACACGCAGGGGCGCACTACCGACATCCGGCGCGTTACCCGCATCCATCGAGACCCTTTCGAGCCGATTCTCAGCGTTCTCGAGGCACCGAGCCCCGTCGGTGAATACCGCAAAATCTGTGATGAGATTGAACGCCGTATCCCGGACTGGAGGGTTTATCCGGTCGAGGCTGCCGAAGCCGTCCGGGCGCTGCTGATGCTGCGCTTAGGTCTTCACCTTGGACTTCGCCAACGGAACCTCCGCGAACTGCGTCTGTGCCCCAAAGGGAAACTGCCCTCATCCGAGCGGAAGCTGGAGGCGTTACGTTGCGGCGAGATGCGCTGGAGCGGTGATGTGTGGGAGGTGCTGATCCCTGCGGTGGCATTTAAGAATTCAAACTCATCTTTTTTTGCCGGTCGGCCTTATCGGGTTACCCTCCCGGACATTGGTGGCCTTTATTCCCTGATCGCTGAGTGGGTCCGCCGCCATAGGCCTATTCTGGTAGGGCGAGCGGCAGATCCTAACACCGTCTTTGTGGCCACCGCTTGCGGTCCTCGAAGCGATCTGACGCTGAGTAAAACGGCCTTCTACGACCTCTGGCGACAGGCGATCGCCCGTTATGGCGTTTATAATCCCTATACGCAGAGGGGCGCGCTTAAAGACCTGCTGCCCCATGGGCCCCATGCGGTTCGAGATGTTCTTGCCACGCATGTACTCAAGGCCACCGGTTCTTACGAGCACGCCGCCTATGCCATCCAGGACACCGCCGAAACGGTTGCCCGGCATTACGGACGGTTTGTACCGCAGGATAAGTCCTCACTGGCGGCCCAGATTATCAACCAAGTCTGGAGTTGAGCGGATTCGGGCTTTGACGGCGCCGGGCGGAGACGATAGCTTAGTCTCGTGGTCACGGCCCTCCATAAACTCACACGCGGAATTCTCCGCGCGCTGACCTATGGAGAAAATGCATGAATGGCCCCAAGAATATCCTGAAAACCAATCCCGCCCGGATCTTACGGCGCCGACCGCCTATTGAGATTTCGTTAGAAGACCTGGCAATGCCGTGGGCCGAGTTTTACGCGCTTCCAGAAGAATCGGACGCAGACGAGTCCGAAATGAAGGGGCCTGATGCCTCGTCGGCATGACGAAACGCCTAACGTCCCCCTTACCCACAACCCTTCCGGACCATCCGGGAGCACGTGCAGCACATGCAGCACGGATTCAGCACATTGAGCACATGCAGCACAGCATGCGCCCAAACAATAGGTTGAATTAACTCGCAAATTCACGATTCTCTTGCAACAGACATTGCAGGTGAGAGTCGGAGATGCCATCTGATATTACAAATAAAATAGTGGAGTTTGACGTAGCTGCAAACTTCGCCGTTTTAAGTAAGTGCCTAATGCTTTGATTTATAAGCATAAACGGCTCATATTGATTTTCGTGGTCGGCAGACCTTCCTCCTCCACCAGGGACAGGTTGATCACAATTGCGAAACGAGCCGGGGGTCCATACCCCGGCTCAACCCAACTGAGGAGAAGAGCATGGCAAGTGTACGAGAAGTCAGCGCAATCACCAAGAAGCAACTGGCGCTCCGCGACCATCTGTGGCCGAATGTTGAACCCTGGCTGTGGAACCGCAAGCTCAACAAGGGCTTCACCACCATCCCAAAAACCATGCCTTTGATCTTGAAGATCATGGACGAGATGACTAAGGGCGCGCCGGTTGGCGCGACGTACTTGGCGCTATGGTGCTCCACTTGGGACAATTCCTTCGTCTCAATCAACAAGCCCGCCGAACTGTCAAACGCCTCGGGGTTTGGTGGACAACGCGGCGAACACACCTGGGCCGGCAGAATGAAAAAGCTGGAAGAACTGGGCTTTATCGGGATCATGGCGGGAAAATCCGGTCCGATGAGCTCGGCCATTATATTCAACCCGCACTTCGTCATCCGCCAGCACTACAAGGCTAAGACACCGGGGCTAACTGAAGCTAGCTACACGTCCTTGATTGAAGCCGCGCTCGATCTGGGCGCCAAGGATATGCTCGAAGCTGAAACGCCGCTGCCGGCCAAGTCGCCCCAAGAGCTACGGGATGAGCCGACCTCCAATCCAGTTACTGACAAGAAACCTGAACCGGGCTCATCGGCGCCGGCGACACCCCCTTTATTCAAAGTGAACAAAACGGCCAAGTAGCATCTACCGGCTCCACAAAAAAGAGCGTAACAAAAACATACAACTGAGGACGACAGGCTGGGGGCGATATGGAAGGGTCATCAACCATCGAGGCAGACAATTTTGCCGAGGTTTATCAACTCACCAATGGCGCGCGCTTTTTCCGTGGCGATTTACACATACACACAGTTGTCGGCTCGCACGACGTTACGGACACTAATGCAACACCCGAGAACATCGTTCAGACGGCTGTTGCCGAAAAGCTCGATATTATCGCCATCGCCGATCACAATGAAATCGACGCGGTGGAGCGCGCGTTGAAAGCGTCCGCCTCGACCGGTGTTATGGTTGTCCCGGCGATCGAGCTAACGACGCCACAGGGCCATCTTCTTTGCTACTTCCCTTCTCTCGACGCCCTCAAGCGATTTCACGCACAATTGGCGCTCGAAGACCGGCATCAGTCGAACTCACGGTGCACCAACGGCATGACGGACTGCCTTGCCAAGACACAGGCGCTAGGCGGGTTCTGTATGCTTGCGCACGTCGACGGCCCTAAGGGACTTCATATAGAAGTGCCTGGTGGCCCACCGCACAAGGCGGACATAATATCGCATCCGGCGCTTTTAGGTATTGAGTTGAAAAGCGCCGCGTCCACCATTCGACTCACTTCGTCGGATTCTGATCCAGTTTGTGCTCAACTTGGCAAGCAGAGGCTGGAAAAAAATGCAGCCAACGCCCCGCTGGCGCGTGTCCTCAATTCAGACTCCCACACGCTAAACGCCATGGGGCGGAACGCGTCTGGCGACCAGAAGGTGACGCGTTTCAAGATGCAATCGCTTTCATTCGACGCGTTGCGCCTCGCCTTGATGGATAGCGACGCTAGGATCAGGATTGAAGAGGAAGTCCCCCGCAACATCCCCGTCATTAGCGGCTTGCGCCTTACCGGCGGCTTCCTCAAGGACCAAAGTGTCCATTTCAACAAGAATTTGAATTGCGTGATCGGTGGGCGCGGGACAGGGAAGTCCACACTATTCGAGGCTCTTCGCTGTTTTTCCATGCACCCCGGCGCCCCAAAGGTAGTCGACTCGGACGTTTGGCCCGACAAGGTTGAAGTGGAAATGATTGACGAAACCGGCACCACCCACCGCCTTGCCCGAAGCAAAGACGGCTTCGTCTACAACGTATTCGACACCTTCGAGGGCCCTGATAGTCTTCCGATCGAGTGCTATGGTCAGGGGGAAACCCAAAGGATCAGTGAGCAAGCGCAAACTGACCCGGGCGCCCTTCTCAGCTACTTGGACCGATTTACCAACGTCGGCGCAGAGCTGCGCACGGAAGAAGAGGCTCGCATCGCCCTCGCGGAAATCTATACAAAAATTGCTGAAGCCCAAGCCAACGTCGATCAAATAAAGCCAACGACGCGCGACCTAGCCGTGCGGCGCAAACAATTGAAAACCCTTCAAGATGGCCAGGCAAAGGAATTGATAGCGGCAAGCCGCCAGCTCGAACATGAACGGCAAGTCCGAAATACGATCCTTGAACAAGTGAAAGCGATACGCACCGGTCTCGACTATAGGGCGATCAAATCGAGTGTTACGAGAGTTAAAGCGTCGTCAAATCCATCTGAATTAAAGGTTGGCGCCGACGACTTCGCAGCTATCCAGAAAAGTATAGAAGAGTTTGAAGCCAGCCTAACGGGGACAGAGTCCAATTTAAGCGCAGCCTCATCAAAACTAAGTACGTCAGTCCAAAAGCTTCTTCAAGACTGGACAGCGAAAGAAGCGGCGTTGGTAACACAAATCGACCAAAAAAAGCGAGCTCTTGAGAGCCAAGGCGTTACGGTCGATTCTGCCTATATAAACCGCTTAGCTCAGGAGGAATCAAAATTAACGCAGGCCCTGGCAAACCTAAATTCATGGGTGCCACGTCTGAAAGATTTGGAACGGCAACGTACCAAGTTAGCAACCACCCGTTGGACGGCGAGGTCGAGGGTAGAAGGTAAGCGCGTGGCATTCGCCTCGGCCGCAACAGCGAAGTTGCGTTTGGCTCTAAGCGACCTGAACGTGTCCATGAAATTTGAACCGAACGCCTACTCGCCGTTGGCCTGCCAACTTATTGTCGAGAAAATGGGCTGGCGAACAAACCAAGTGCCGCGCGCTACGGTGCTCGTTGAAAAATTGACCCTGCCGAAGCTGCTAGACGCCATTGCCCTGAAAGACGCGGCCACAATTCAAGCACTAAAAACCGCCGAGGGAATTGCGGTATTTAATAGGCAGGATGCTGACTTGATCATCGAGCGAATGGGCGATCCGGCGACGTTTGCAAATTTGGCGACCATGCCAGTATCCGACAGGCCGAAGCTTACAGTCTCAAAAGCGTCAATCGACGCAGGAACAGCGCAATATCCCGTGCGTGAGTTCAATCAACTCTCACTTGGTCAGCAACAGTCGGTATTGCTCGCACTGATGCTATCGGCAGACAACCCGAATCCGTTGCTGATCGACCAGCCAGAAGACAATCTGGATGGTGAATTCATCTATAAGACTCTTGTGCCGGTTCTCCGGATGGCGAAAGAGCGCCGGCAGATCATCGTTGTAACACACAACCCAAATATCGCTGTCCTTGGCGACGCGGAGCAGATAATTACCCTTAAGGCAACGAATGAGCGCGCCGCGATCATGTCGCGCGGCTCGATAGATGATACCGGGACGCGCGACCTCGCGTGTGCCGTACTCGAGGGCGCCCGCGAAGCGTTCACCCGAAGAGCGAAAATTTACGGGGTCACATGAGCTTGATATCGCGATTAACTGACTTGACCTGAGGTAGGCAATCATGTCGAGAGCATCACGCGATGTGACGTTGTCGCGAATCATTTTTGAATGAACTGGCCATTTAAGTTCAGATATCGCAGTTGAAGACAGGTCATAGGGGTTCGCATGGCTTCGGACATTATCGGTCAAATCCACTCATTGATATCTGAAGTAAAGGGCCGAGATCTAAATGAGGCGGACACTCGGCATAGAGTTATAGATTTTATTTTGCACGACGTCCTCGCTTGGCCGCGCAATCGCGTGAACGTTGAAGAATACATTGCTCCAGGATACGCAGATTACGTTCTTACAAAGAGCAACGAAGACGCAATTTTGTTTATTGAAGCTAAGCGTGATGGCATTTTTTTTGAACTTCCACATGCTGTCAATTTAAGCGAACGCTGCACATATATCGCCATTAATAAGCTTCTGACCGATCAGAACATTTCCTCAGCCATGAAGCAAGTACGTGCGTACTGCCAAGATACCGGCTGCGAGTACGCCTGCGTCACTAATGGTAATGAATGGATCTTTTTTAAGACCTTCGAGCGAGGCCGGCGGTGGGAGACGCTAAATGCATTTGTGATAAGAGGCCTTGAATACTTTTCTGAGAATTACACGGCGGCGTACAATTCTTTATCTTATTCTTCCATTACCTCGAGGCTGTCTCTGATTTCCCTGCTAAATAGCGCCCCTAACCACGACCGGACAATTTATTACGCTAAGGATAGGATTCCATTCTACTCACACGCAATTACCGCGAACAAGCTAGCATCGACATTGCGCCCAATTGTAAATCATTACTTCGGCGTGATTGGTGATGATGATAGCGAGTTCATGGACCGCTGCTACGTCTCACAGAGAGACTACCAGCAGACTTTTGCTGGTATGCGCACGTTAATTGAAGACTCGCTCTCTCCGTACTTCGCCGAGTATGGCATCAGACAACTTGAAGATTCGGGTAAAGGCGGAAGTTTAGGCGGGCGCCTTACAAAGAATATAAAAAAGGGACGCAGAGGCGAGGTCCTTGTCCTCTTTGGGGGAAAAGGTGCTGGGAAATCGACCTTTATAAAGCGGCTTTTGCATCACAATCCGCCGCGTTGGCTTAGAGATCACGCCGTAATTGCAATTATTGATCTATTAAAGGTCCCCGAGGAACCCGATGTAATCAGAGAAAGAATTTGGGGCGGACTTGTCGCTAAGCTCGATAAGGACAATATTCTCGCGGGCGAAAGGTCTGATCTCCTTGAAAAGCTTTTTAAAGACAGGTTTGATATCGCAAATCGCCAAGAGTTGCATGGCCTCCCAAAGACTTCAGAAGCTTACAATACACAACTGAACGCACTCGTTTCAGCTTGGAAAAATGATAAGAAATATTGCGCCACGCGCCTTATGGAATACTGGAAATCGCAAGATTGCGGTATAATCGTTGTTATAGACAACACTGATCAGTATAGTGGGCAAAATCAAGATTTTTGCTTCGCAAGTGCGCAAGAGATTGCAAGCGAACTTAACTGTGTAACTCTCATATCGATGCGCGAAGAGCGTTTTTACAATTCAAAGATACACGGCGTCCTGGATGCATTTCAAAATGCTGGCTTTCATATCAGCTCTCCAAAACCGGCAGAGGTGTTTAAAAAGCGTTTGGAATACACGTCTGGCCTCCTGACGTCGCCGAGGGCGCGCCAACATATCGTTGAAGATGCCGACAAGGCGCTTATAGAGGATGCTGCTAGGTACCTCACAATTGTTAATAGGGAATTTTACAATGAAAGGTCACCTCTAAACGGCTTTTTAACTGCGTGTGCACATGGAGACACTAGAATGTCTCTCGATTTATTTAGGGCATTTTTGTTGTCTGGCTACACCAACGTCGAGGAAATGCTCGCCGCAGGCACCTGGAACTTCCAGATACATCAGGTTATTAAACCTGTAATGATACCAACTCGCTACTTCTACGATGAATTACTTAGCGACATCCCGAATATATACCAACTTAGATTCAATAGGAATGGATCTCATTTTACGGCTTTAAGAATTCTGCGAAAACTGTCGAAGAATTTGGACGGCGCGACCGCCGCTTACATGTCAATGGCAGCACTGAAAAGCTATTTTTTAGATACATTTAATATGCTGGATGATTTTATAAAGAATGTAGATATGCTTTTGAAGCACGGCTTTGTTGAATCAAATAATCGTCTGGATAGCTATTCCGACGACGTCGATAGTTTGAAAATCACGGGATATGGAATGTATATGTTCAAGGAGCTGTCCCATATATTTACATATTTGGACCTAGTTTGCACAGACACTGGCGTGTTCGAAGAATCGGTTAGTAATTACCTCGTGGAAGCAGCTAAGAAAGAATACACTTTATTCTTGAACAACGACCGTGTGAAGCGCGTTCAAACTCGCTTGGACAGGGTCGAAAATTTTATAACATATTTGCATTCTGAAGAGGAACGCGAAAAGGCGCAGTTCAGCTTGGGCATGGCAGAAGAGGATATGTTCACTTATCGGTGCATTAGGAATTTTGAGGTCGAAAAGGCAAGGGTTCTTGCTAGCGCGCACCGCCAACCTGCACGCCGTAAACAGTCTAGGCCATTGCCTTCACGCGCTCGTCCGCCACGACCGCCTAGGAAGAGGTAGACACCAGCTGTGAAAACCTGACAGTGTTATCGGCAATCGATGCTGCACGCTCCCTCATTGTCATAGCTCAATCAGCAACTGGGACCGCGTCGGACCATTTGTTTTTTGCCGACGTTGCAATCGCACAGGCGGCAGCAATCAAGTCACTTACATTTTGCACTGCGTCTGCCAAATGACTGTCGTCAAAATGTGTATAGCGCGCGGTACTTTCCAACTGTGCATGACCAAGCAGGCGCTGAATTGTCGGCAGCGGTAGAGATAACCGCGCGGCCTGGCTGGCGTAACTGTGACGGATATCGTGAAGTCGAATAACCCCCAGATTGGCTTTTCGCCGGATTGTCTGCCAGTAGTTGTCGATATCGATCCGGCTGCCGTATTGTCCCTTGAAAACCAACTCGCTCGCCTTGCCGCGCTTGATATTGGCGAGAATATCGCGGCCCTGGGTGCAAACAAACACGGTTCGCGCGCCGGTCTTGCTGTCATCGAGATAAATGCGGCTTCCCCGTACCTCGCGCCATTTCAGGCCGACAATCTCGTTTTTCCGGCATCCCGTCAGCAAGAGCAGCATGAGCGCGGCAGCATGGGCGGGGCTTTCTTTGCGGCTTTGGTCGATAGGACAGCCGAGGCGACCGAATTCCTGAGCGTTCAGAAAGCGGTCCATCTTGCGTCGAGGATTGGCCTTGACCTGGTGACACGGGTTGCTGCCTTCCGGCCGAAAGCCCCATTCCTCGGCTTTGCTCATGACGGCGCGCAAGCGGTCAAAGGCGCGGTTTACCGCGCCCGGAGAGCCGCGGCGCGCCGCCTCGACCATCCACTTCGCCACATCCTCATGCCTGATCTCGTCAATCCCCCTATCGATGAAAGCATCCTGAAGGTACCCGCCGCAAAGGCCGCTGCGGCGGCACCATCTACTGCTCCGTTGGCGCCACCGGCCACTTCATGCAGCGCCCCTCTGACCATGCCCCCCCCGGGAAGGCGGGCATCGATTGCGTCAATACCAAGCGGGAGGACGCAGCGGTCGAATGACCGTGCCTCACTGAAGCGCGCCCGAAGCGCCTGAAAACTGGATCGGCTGTCGGTGTACATGACATGCTCTATCCTTTCTGACTGCAATGAATTATGTTCCCTTTTTGTTCCCTGTCTTCCTAAGAGTCAAGCGGGGCTGCTGACAGCTTCCTATCTCCCCACTGCCTGACTGAGGCGTCCGAGTTGGAAAAGAACAGATTTCGCAAAGGCTTGGCTGAGACATACGCCATCGAATAAATTTTACACCGGCTGTTGCTGCGTCGTTTGACAATCATGCGGGAGAGGCGGACCTTCAATGGGGAAAGGATCACCCATGCGCGCGATCAACATCGATAAGGCTGTATTGAAGAAGGCCAGCAACCAGGGTGCGGAGTACAAAACGCCGCTGTTTACCGCCAATGACGCGTTTTTCCATGTCCCGCAGCGGAGCGAGACACGCGAATGGAAAGAGACGTGGACAAGCGAAGAGATAATGGCCGAACTTGAGCGCGTGAACCCCAGGCTCAAAAAGATCATGGATGACTTCGATAATGGGCTTCTGGAATTCTATGAACTGCCCGATCTCAAGACAGAGGACGAGATCCTTCAGTTTCTTAGCGAACGTTAAAGCCCATAGGCCCCGCAGAAAGGATTACTCATGCGCGCGATCGGCATCGAAAAGGCTGCCTTACACAGGACTGGCACCGGGCCTGCGGAGTATAAAACGCCTCTCTCGACGGCCTGTGATGGCTCTTTCCGTGTCCAGCAGCGAAGCGAAATCCGTGAATGGAGCGGGACCTGGACGGGCGAAGAGATAATGGCGCAGCTTGAGCGAACACACCCTGATCTGAAAAAGATTATGGACGACTTTGACAACGGAAAGCTTGAGATATTTGAGTTTCCTAGATTTGAGACCGAGGCCGAATATTTAAGGTTCATCGCTGAAAGTTAAGACACCTCTACGTGCCACGGCGACCTTAACCACATTGGGTATCCACGTAGGTCACAGCCCTACTGACCCACCAAGGCCTAACGCGCACACGGCTGGCCTCACAGTTTGGAACGCTTCATGTGCAACCTACTCCGTCCGCACCAATCAGCAGGCCATCCGCGATATTACGCGAGCCATTCTCGATCTGGCTGGAAACCTGCCGCCTATGCCAGGCGTTTACCCCGACTATGCGGCCCCAATAGTGCGCGATACACCCGCAGGTCGGACGCTTCAAATGGCGCGATGGGGTCTGCCGTCCCCCGCTTTTGCCCTTGAGGGAAAAAGACCGACGGAGGCGTGACCAATGTTCGGAGTACGGCCTCGCCACATTGGCGCCGCTGGCTGGGCGTCGAAAACCGGTGCCTCGTGCCTTTCACATCGTTCGCCGAGCCTGATCAGGCCGGCGGCACCAAGGCCAATCACTGGTTCGCCTTCGGTGAGGACCGACCACTCGCGTTTTTTGCAGGCGTCTACGTTCCGGACTGGACTAGCGTGCGGAAGCTTAAAGAGGGCGAAGTCACGACGGACCTCTACGGGTTCTTGACTACCGAGCCCAATTCTGAGGTCAAAGCGGTCCACCCCAAGGCCATGCCGGTCATCCTGACGGAAGCTGACGAGTGGGAATCATGGCTGCGAGCCGAGTGGTCTGAGGCGAAAGCGCTTCAGCGGCCATTGCCCGATGGGGCACTTTCTGTGGTGAAGATAGGCGGAAAAATGGATGGGGCCGACGATGCCGGGCAACCTCAAGCCAATCTGCTATAGTCTTCAGTGGTAGCAAGGCGGTTCTTCGGTGTCCCCCCCCCCCCCCGCAATGCGCGTATCCGCGCTACTCAGACCGGGTCTTGGCCATATGGTTGTCGTGCTGGGCTTGCACGTTGCTCCAGTAGCCATCGCTCAGGCCGAGGGCGCGGTCGATTGAGATGAGAACATCGGGCTCAAGACGATGCTGCCCTTTAATGAAACCGTCGATAAGACATTGATCGTGCCCAATTTGATCGGCAAGAGCCTCGACCGCGATGTTCATCGGCTTCAGAAATTCCTCCAGTAGAATTTCTCCGGGGATAGCGATTGCGATGGGTGGGGCAGAGTCTCTTTCCATCACTCACCTTTCCTTGTCAGAAGATCGCGTTGGCTCGACGATTAAATGGCACCGCAGCCCTGGATCATAGGCTAATGTCCTCAGGGTCTTGACGATCGCTATTAGTGAACTGTCATTGGATGAACACCATTTCGCCGATCTCGAACGGCCCGGCACCAAAGATACGGTTATGGGAGTCGTTCCATACCGCCTTCACAAAAACCCCGTCCTGCTCCTGAAATGACCAGAAAACTTTTCTGTACTCGCGGTGCACGCTACGGATTTTGATGGCATTGCTGTCCGATTGTAGACGCCCGGTATCCCCGTCATCCTTGATCTCGACAAGGGCGATATTGTCGGGTGTGTTTCGTCCCGCCACGCCGACGACGAAGTCCGGGAAAAAACGTTTACCTGTCGGCAGGATCAGCCGCGTTGCCCACTTCTCATTCTCAGGGTTCCTGAGCCACCACTTGATGCGCCCGGTATCGTCATTTTCGAGCATCTTCGCAAAGGCCAGCTCCGGGCGGTTGAAACGCCCCAGAAACGCCCCGTAAGCGCCTTTCCTAGCCCTTTCCGCGTCTTTCGGGCCGAACAGCATTTCAGGGATAGGTTCGATGTTTTCGCTGCGAATATGAAGGCTCTGCGCGACACGGACCGCCTCTTTCAACGCCTGCGGCTGGCGCAGGATCGCCAGATTGATCGTTCGGCGAACATCGCGCGGCGATGCCTCAATCCCATCTTTCTGACATTGCCGGGTGAGTTCGGCTTCTATCGCTTCGCGGATACGGCGCGGGTCTATGCCGTCGTTGAAACAAAGCTGCGCCTGCGCCTGTTCGGCGATACGCGCGGCAGACATACGAATATTCAGGCTTCTCTGGTCTGTTTGCTCCGCGTTGAAAAGGTCGCGCATCGACAACTCAGCGTGGCTATTTACCGCCAGCAGCATCGACACCATCGGCACAGCTTTGCAAAATTCGCGGGCAATGAGCAGTTCGATTTGCTGGTCCAAGACATAAGGGCGTTCTTCAGACTCCTAAGAGCTAGCCAGCGATAGGTGACAGCTACTCAGACCAAGTGCTCCCGCGCCGTCGCGCTCTAGCCTTAGACCTTTCGATCAAAACGTTTGCGCGGACTATTTACTGCTGCCCTTACTGACGGCGGTGCGCTGATACATTCTAACGTCCTTACCCTTGTAACCCGCGACTCCAAAAGGTCGGTAGCCAAGCTCGGCAGCGATTTTTTGTGAGGGTGCATTTGCACCATCGATGATGCACACTGTACGTTCGGAATACACCTTGTCGAACCAGGCGTGAGCAACCCTTACGGCTTCGCGAGCATAGCCCTTTCCCTGGGCGCTCGACTTGAGCGCCCATGCTGCCTCCGGGAAGGGATCAAAGTCTGGGCTGATTTCACGGTGGAAGTTTGCAAATCCGGTTTCACCCACAAATTCGCCCGTGTCGTTCTCGACGATAGCAAACAAACCTCGATCGAAAGCAGCCCAGTGTCCCATGTACCTTAGGAGTCGATTCCAGACCTCTTCACCTGTCTGGGGCGGTGCGTTGACGAAGCGTAGAAACAGCGGGTCCGAATACATAGTGCACATTGCCGGGAAGTCAGCCAAAATATGTGGCCGCAGCGTAAGCCGGGCAGTTCGGAGCGTTGGACGAAAGACCACCCCTAGAGCGCTTCGTTTGTCCCGGCGACTGCGCCTATTTTCCGCAAGACGTCGGGCCACCCAGAACCCATGCCAGTGAACGCCACCTCGTTCTTGGGCAGCTCAAACCCCGCGTGAACAAGTTGAAGGCGGCTGCCCTCTTCTGTCGGTGTAATGGTAAAGGTCACTGTCGTTTCGAGACGAGAGCCGTAACCTTCATTTGTTTCATGCCCGCCCTTCCATGAGAAAGAAAGCCTTTCATTAGGAACGGCCTCAAGGACCTCACAATTGATCTGTCCATCCCACTGCCCTTTGGCGGTCGTCTGGTAGGTGAAGCGCTTACCCTGAATGGGCTCGAAATCGGCAGGGGTCATCAGCCAACGGCCCATTAGTTCGGGCGTCGTCAATGCTCGCCATAACGATGCAGCGGAATGCGGAAAGGTCTCGTCGACCACGATATCCTTGGTTTCGGATTTGAGCGACACTCCGTTCATTGGTCTATCTCCTTTAATAAGCTGCGCAATGCGTTGAAACGATCGCGCCAAAAAACGTCGTAGTGACAAATCCAGTCTGCCAGAGGTTGAAGGCCATCCGGCGTCGCGCGATAGTAAACCTTCCGCCCCGCAGGACGCTCGGCCACTAACCCGGCTTGTTTCAAGTGCTTCAAATGCTGGGAGATCGCGCCCTGTGTCACGCCGCTCCCATCGGTGAGTTCGCCAACAGTCATCTCGCTCTTCCCGACAACGCGTTCGAATATGATCCTGCGTGTTGGATCAGAAAGAGCCCGTATAACGGTGTCTATTTGCGAGACTGAATGCATGAGCACATATTAGCGAATTCTAATAAAATAAGTCAATACTAATATGTTTCGCCTTGGGGTGGGTATTGGTCGTGCCTCCGCAACCAGCTCATGGAAAAATCAAAATGGTCCTCGTCGCGCCCCTTGGGTGTCATGTCAAGGAACTGGTAAGCGCCGTTTACAATGTCGATGCCGCGGCCGTGACTGGAGTACGTGTGGTAAACGGCTCCAGTGTCGGGATCCCGATAGAATATACTGATACCCTGCTCATCAGTCGTGCCGATTTCCCGCACACCATAATTGTAATAGACCTCCCCCGAAGCAACCTCTTCAGCGGTGAAGGAGACGTGAAAATCGTAGTTGAAGGCATTGCCTCCAGAGGATGCCCAGGGAAAACTCCATTGCATTCGATCCCGGTACGCCAAGAGCTTTGAGAGTGGCGCGCGAGATATGGCCGTAAAGGTCACATCTCTTTGGTTTAAGTGAACAGTTGTGCCATTGAAATTATCGGCCCAGAATGAACATGATTTGCATCCCTGCTCCCAATCTGGCGCAAACATGAAGTGATAGACGATCAGCTGACTACGTCCCTCAAATAGCTCTGCAAGCGTCCTTGGGCCTGACGCCGTGTCGAAAAGGTACTCCTGCTCGACCCGCTCCCAAGGCATTTGACGCCGCTTACGCGCCAAGTCTTCAAGGGACTTGGTGGCCTCCTTCTCGTGCACCAGCAAATCGAGACGGCATTTGAGCCACTCATCGTGGGATACAATTTCATGTCGCGGCATGTCCGGTCCTTCGGTTTCAGAAGATAGGCGGTTCCAGGTTCATAATGCCGAGAGATCCAACCCGGTGCTGTACACTATGTCGGGGATATCCTTCAGCATGGGCTGCCCACACAAAACGCGGCGGGTGGCCTGGTCGAAGGTCATCGCCGCGGGGCCAGCGAGGTCCCACCCGTTGTTGAGGAGGGCGGTAACCCGGGCACAGAACTCGGCGTCATCAGGTCCGGTAATGAAGCGATAGGCGATCATTCTGCATCACTGCCGTGGTGGCCGCATTCGGCTCATTTGAGCGCTGCGACAAACGAGACATGTCAGCTTTTAATTCTGGCAGGCAATAGAGCCGCTGCAACCGCTGTGAGACCAATGCCCGCAGTTATGAGCCAAACGGCGAGTTGAATTCCACTCACCATGCCGGAGTGCGATGGTGCCAAGGTGTGAGTTGCCGAAACGCCATTTGCTGCCGCGATGAGGACCGCTAGCCCGACACCATTACCGACGCTTAGCGCTGTGGACGCCATCCCAGACGCAATGCCTTGATCCTCGGCAGGCACGCCGGTGGCGGCAATAATCCACATCCCTGTCCAAACAATCCCCTGCCCCAAACCCGATAAAAGGAGGCCGGGAACAACTAGAATATATGAGGAGCCAATATCGGCGCCAATCAACAATAACGCGGTACCCGGCGCGCCGATAAATGCACCCAGTAGAATCGTGGTCTTGGCCGATATTGTAGAACCCCGATGCTGAGGTCGAGATAGCGACATCTAAATTTATTGCAAAAGAGTTCCCCGTTCATCGCAAACATCCGGCAAGCCGGCGCTTAGCATTCGCTGTGCGAAGGTGTTTTTGAGATCAAGGCTATAAGCCGGAGATTCATATGAAACGCCGTACGTTCCTTTCCTCTGCAATAGCGATGGCTGGACTGGCCACGAGCAGCTATGCGCATACAAGCACACCAGTCTTGAGCCCTGCGGATTTTTCCAAAGGACAAAAGTTTGCCCGAACGCGTTTTGGCGACATAGCCTATTACGAAACAGGCAAGGGGCAAGCCGCTCTTTTCCTTCACGGCTTTCCCCTGAATGGCTATCAATGGCGTCATCAACTGTCTGCGCTTTCGCCTCTACGCCATTGCATAGCTCCCGATTTTCTCGGAGTGGGCGCCACGCGGGTGAATTCGATGCAATCGGTGACGCCGAGCGATCAGGCCGCGATGCTAGCCGAGCTCCTCGACACGCTCAAAATAGACTCGGTCGATCTTATCGCAAATGACTCTGGCGGCGCGGTCGCACAGCTTTTCCTCGTCAACAACCCCGGTCGTGTCCGCACGCTTTTGCTGACCAATTGTGACACCGAGAAGGACTGTCCGCCTCCTCAGCTAGTGCCTCTGATTGAGCTGGCGCGAACCGACACGTTCATAAAGTACTACCTTGGCCCTTCCCTAGCAGACAAGGCAAAGGCGCGATCGCCTCAAGGCCTCATCGGAGCTACTTTCACAAGGCCGCACGAGGTAAAAGACGCAACGATCGAAATGTATCTTGCGCCATTGGTAGCCAACCGCGCGGGCGCCAATGCCTATCTTCTGGCGCTAGAAGATAACTCACTGGCGGGAATCGAAACCAAGCTGCGCCAGGTCGACACTCCCGTTCGGATAGTCTGGGGGACAGGGGACACGGTATTCCGCCAAGACAGTCCGGCTTACCTCGATGGTCTGTTCAGGAACTCAAGGGGCGTGCGCCGCATCGATGGCGCGAAACTCTTCTTCGCGGAAGAGTACCCTGCGCAGCTGACCGCCGAACTTACCGCTCTTTGGAGCTGACGTGGCGAAGGTACCAGCGCCCTTAAGAATTTGCATGGATCAGGTTATGGAGAACCCATACTCAAGACATACAAGGGCAGCTGTCACCGTGGAGCGGTCACATTCGTCGCAAACGTCGACTTCTGCAAAGGTATGGGGACGTGCAATTGCTCAATCTGTACAAAGGGACGTTCATGGACCGAGGCTATTAAACTGGATGCTTTCCGGCTCCTCACCGGTCACGCAACCTTGGCCGCTTGCTCTTTCGGAACGAAATCGGGCCCGCATCATTTTTGCCCTAAATGCGATGTCCGTACCTATGATCGAGGATACATCGAAGAGATTGGTGGAGCCTTCCTAACGGTCCAACTCGGCGCCTTAGATGACCTAAATGTCGACGAGGTACTCACGGCGCCGTTGCACATTGCCAAAGTGCCGGGACAACGCGGGATGGGATAAGCCGTCCGAGACCCGCCACCAATAACTGCACAGTCTTCTCAGCCATCCAGTTCTCGCAGGGCAGATCCGCTTCGACACCGCTTATTTCTGCTGCTGTTCAGACCAAAAGCTGTAGGCATGCCGCGGATCAGAGCTGGACCGATAGAAACCTTACGGACGAAAAGTCAGAGATACGGGAATTGCTACCATATAAAGCACAAGCTGCAATGCGTACTGTGCGTCATCCCCAGCAAGGTGACATATGACCCACCCAGACCAAGCCACTTCAGCCGCCCCCTCGCCTAATGAAGCCCAATGGATCGCAGTCGCATCTCTTGGGCTAGGGGTGTTCGGGTTGGTGACGGCAGAGTTTCTGCCGGCGAGCCTTTTGACTGCTATTTCCACAGACCTTCACGTGTCCGATGGCTCCGCGGGACAGGCTGTAACCGCCACGGCGATCGTTGGCGCCATTGCGGCGCCGGCGATGCCTATTGTGACCCGTAGTATCGATCGCAAGCTCGTTATGACCGGATTGACGCTCTTGCTCATTCTGTCCAACGCTCTGGCAGCTGTTGCAACAGACCTGACAATTCTCCTGGGCGCCAGGATTCTCCTAGGTGTTGCGCTTGGAGGATTCTGGTCTATGGCTGGCGCGCTCGCGATGCGCCTGGTCCCCGATCACCTCTTCGCAAGAGCCATGTCAGTCATCCTGACAGGTGTGTCGCTCGCCACAGTTTGCGCGGCGCCGATCGGTGCCTATATCGGTGCGGAATGGGGCTGGCGAACAGCCTTTGGCGCTGCAGCCATTTTGAGCGTCGTCGCGTTTGGTATTCAGATTTTCGCGATCCCTAAACTTCCGTCAATCGACAATCCCAACCTTCAGACGCTAGGCGAACTCCTGAATCGTCCAAATGTGCGAACAGCGCTTATGATCGTTCTGTTGGTCGCCTCCGGCCACTTCGCTGGCTTTACCTACATCCGGCCGTTTCTCGACAACGTCGCACATTTCGATGTGAATTCCGTATCCTACGTGCTGTTCGCCTTCGGCATTGGCGGATTTCTCGGAAATATTGCAGGCGGCTTTATCGCCGAGCGAAGCGAGAAATGGGCCATTGGATTAGGCGCCTGTATCGTTGTTGTAACGTCTTTAGTTCTGATTTTGGTTCCAACATCCGGTCTCGCGGTTAGCGTTGCGATTGCGATGTGGGGCTTTGCGTTTAGTGCCTTTCCCGTCGGCTTCCAGACGTGGATCGTGCGCGCAGCACCGGACCAGGCTGAAGGGGCGGGCGGTTTACTTGTCTCTGCCTTTCAAATCGCAATTGCAAGCGGAGCCATCCTTGGCGGCCTGATGGTTGACCGGTTCGGCGCCACGGGGGCGATCGTTTATACTGCGGCCGGCATGTGTCTTGGGGCCGCACTCGCCCTTGCACTTGGCCCCAAGCCGCTCAAGTCATGAAGGCCTAGGGTGGAGTAACTCGACTTATCGGACCGCATCACCCCTATCATGCAAAAGCAATAAAGGGCCGCTCAATTGAGCGACCCTTCCATTGTCGTCCGGTTATGCGGACAGAATTAAACGAGCTTACTATCGCCGGCGAAGGTTGAGCTCGTTTGTTGTACCGCTTCCGGCATTTGACAATGAGACATCAGACCACCTCCTCTCGAATGTTGAACACCACTGAAATGTACCGAACTGCCGAATAATTACAAGGTCCCGATGCGGCGCTTCATCGTCTCAAACTGGCTATTCATCGATAGGCAGTCGAGAACGCAAAGAAATCGTGATCGTGTGCGATGACACCATAATCCGGCGGGCCAATAAAAATGGATCGGAAGCAAGAAGACATCAGGTCGCGTATTGCCGTAATCGACCTTCTGCGCGGTCTTGTCATCTGCCTGATGATCTTAGACCATACGCGCGACTTCGTGCATCACGATGCATTGGTTTTCAATCCGGCCGACCTGACAAAGACCTACCCATTCTTATTCTTCGTTAGGTGGATAACCCACCTGTGTGCGCCCACCTTCGCTTTCTTGGCCGGCGTATCCATCTTTCTGCAGAAAGCTGGCGGGAAAACAGGATGGCGCCTATCGAAGCACCTCATCACCCGCGGGCTTTGGTTGGTTTTTCTTGAACTAACCCTCATAGGTTTCGGCTTCAATTTCGGCGGCCCTTTCATTTTCCTTCAAGTGATTTGGGCACTCGGCATGAGCATGATCCTCATTTCTGGCCTGGTGCATCTACCACGAGCGATCGTGGGTATGATTGGCGTTGCGATCTGTTTCGGCCATGCGCTGTTTGTAGGGCTGGCGCCTCAGGGCGGCGACCTACAAATCTTGTGGAACCTCGCCATGGCGCCAGGGGCACTGTCGCCTCTCCCTGGCATCGTCGTCTATCCCGTTATCCCGTGGTTCGGGATAGTTTGTCTAGGTTATGCGCTGGGGCCCATGTTCAATCAGAAGCCAGAGGCTCGGAACCGGGGAATTGCCGGCGTGGCGGCAACGGCCATCTTGGCCTTTATCCTTATCCGGATGGCAAATGGTTATGGCGACCCAGTTCCCTGGTCGCAGCAGAAGGATAACATCTTTACCTTCCTGTCTTTCATCAATGTGAACAAGTATCCGCCGTCTCTCGACTATGTCCTGTTGACCCTAGGGGTTTCCCTGACGATCAGCCTTGGTCTTCAACATCTCCCAACGCTATTGCAGAAGCCGCTGCTGGCGTTTGGGCGAACTCCCATGTTCACCTACCTGCTGCACGTCTATATCGCACACGGCGCTGCGCTGCTCATAGGGTTGTCCCAGGGACTGCCAGCTAGTGCTTTTACAAACTACATCTCGGGCCCGAAGGCCCTAATCGAAGCCAACTGGGGTCTGCCCCTATCGCTTACCCTTTTGGTGTGGCTTGGGGTTCTTGCCGCCCTATATCCGCTTTCCCGAGCTTTTGAACGCCACCGCACTGCGCATAAGCAGTGGTGGCATAGCTATCTTTGATCGCACAACTGGAGGAACAAATGGAAACTAGCATAAAGGTCGCGCGCGCAGCGCAGATCGGTTTCGCTGTCGGCCTTTTCGGCCTTGGCCTGACATCACTCATTGCCGGCACATTCGCCATGCAATGGCAACCGACGCCGCCTTGGGTACCGATCCAGGTATCATACCTCTCGAACGCACTCCTCATTCTCGCGGGGGTCGGCCTCCTGTTTTCGAAGACAAAGCGGTGGGCGGCTATTCTAACACCAGCTATGTTTGCTGTATGGCTTTTGGCCCTTAAAGTTCCTGAGACGGTCGCACTATTCGGCAAGATCAACGAGTTCGTTAGCTGGGTCGGGTTTCTAACTCCATTTTCCGAAGAAGTCGCCATGCTCGGCGGGGCGTTGGTTCTCTACGGGTTGATCCAGGACCGCAGCGACCTTACGCGCTGGAACTCGACATGGGGTATTGGCCGTATTCTGTTCGGGCTGGCGTGCGTCCAATTCGGAGCTTCCCACTACGGCTTCGCCGACTTTACCGCGGGCATGATCCCCCACTGGATACCCGCACGACTCCCCCTCGCCTACATTACTGGAACAGGCCACCTCTGCGCCGGATTGGCAATCCTTGCGGGCCCCTTCCTTCCCAAAGTTTGGCGCCTTGCTGCAGGTCTAGAGGCGACAATGATGTGGATCTTCGTGATTTTGGTCCACATCCCAATGATTCTGGCAAACAACCCTAAAATGATTCAGCTCAGTTGGACGCTTATTTTCATCGCGACGCTATTGGCCTCGTCCGCTCTAGCAATCACCGCGCAGGCGTGCCGTAAGGTTGAGGAGGATAAGGCTGCAATTTAGCCGCTGGGCAGATGGGCGTCGCCGGAGCTTTCTAACGATCCGGCGACGTGTATCGATGACAGGCCTCGGATGGCTTCAGCGAACCCGCGGCTGGTGCTGATCTGAGTACCGTTTATAAGTGTCAGCCTGAATCGGCGGTCGCCAATGAACTCGATCTTACTGACATAAGATCTCTGCACCATCACGGACCGGTGGACCTGGATAAAGCCGTAAGGGCGCAAATCGTCGCCGAACGCGCTGATTTTTCCCCGCACGAAGAGGCTGCGCTCCGATAGGTGAATACGCACGTAGTCCCCATCCGCGCCGAGCCATATTATGTCCGAGATGTCTAATCTGAGCCGGCCGCGGCTGTCAGTGACCCAGATAGATCGCGACTTTCCCTGTGGTATCGTAGATTGGATCTCACTGACGATTCGTTCAAGCACCTCCGTCCTCGCGGATTTTGCTCTGGTGGCCATCGACGCCTTCACACGGTCGATGCCCGCTCGGAGCCGCTCGGGCTCTATAGGTTTCAACAGGTAATCCGTCGCATCGAGCTTGAAGGCATCGACGGCAAATTGGGCAAACGCTGTCGCAAAGATTATATAGTCTGCCTTGCCTTCTGCCTTCAGCTTCTGACCCAAAGCGACACCATCCATCCCGGGCATTTCGATATCGAGAAGGATCAGGTTAGGTCGAACTCTAGTCAAAAGGTCCAGGGCGGCGATCGATGAGGTCGCAGTCCCAACTACCCGAACATCATCAAATGCCTTCAGCAGAATCTCAAGCCGGCGTACGGCCATTGGTTCATCGTCGACTATGACAACGTCAAGCATAGAGACGAGTCTCCAATGGCAGGCGCAAAGCAGATAAATATCCGCGGGGCAATGCCACGCATTCAAGAGACGCACGGCCTTCAAACATCAACTTTAGCCGCTTTCGGATATTTTCCTGCCCGATACCAGAACCGGGATTCTCTGGTGCGCGGGAGTCCGATATCGCATCATCCAGAACGCGGAAACACAGATCGCTTCCAATCGCTTCGGCTTGCAAAGTTAGGGTAACACGGTCCGATGTCCGAGAAACTCCGTGGCGAATAACGTTTTCGACGAGGGGCTGGATCAGCAGTTGAGGAATTTCAGTTTTCAAGAGGGAAGCCGGAATGTCTTCAACGATGTTCAAGCGCGTCTCGAAGCGAACCTGTACGATTTCCAGATATCTCCGCACAGCACTCAGTTCCTGCTCCAGGGGAACGAGACCGGATGGGTCTGCCTCCAGTGAATGCCTGAGAAGCGACGCAAGCGATAAAGTTGTACGCTCCGCCTTATCATAGGCACCATCGAGGATCAGGGCCGACACAGTGTTCAACGCGTTGAAAAGAAAATGCGGATGGATCTGTGAAGCGAGCGCCTCATAACGACCTTTGAATTCGGCCGCGCTGACTTCTGCCAGCTTCAATCGGGCCTCCTGTGCGTCGGCCGCCATTTGAAAAATAAAGAAAATAGCAATCCAAAGAAAGAAAACCCAGCTTACGCCTACGGCTGTTCTAATTCCCTCCGCCAGTCCGTTTGTCTCCCACGCCGGATTAAAAAATTGGAAGACCAACCCACTGCAGCCTGCGTAGATCGCCGACGCCAGAAGCGCAAGTCCGGCTCCCGTAGCTATCCTGTACGACCAGGTCCTCAACTCCAAATGGGTCAAAATTTGATACAAGCATCCACACGTGGCCATCCCGATCATACACATGATCCCGCGCCCTGCCGCCCGTTGCAATCCAAAAGGGAATGACATTGCGTACCAGTCGGCGGTCCACGCAATAAAGGCAGTAATCCATACCGCCAGGGTAGCGAAGATCATCACCTTGGTGCGGACTGCGGTCATCTGGCGAATATACGTCATCGAAGTGCTCACACTATCGCTCAAGCTAAGGTCAGACGGGCGAGCCTCCATATATTATGACCGTCTTTTTATTGCCGGGTAACATTGTTCAACGAATATATTAACGCTCGATTGAGCCGACGTAATAGGACCAGACGCTGAGGCACAGATTAGCCTCGTGCTACAAATCCCAGAGGCCTACCTTGCCGTCGATACAGCTGCAATCCGCATAAAAGAGCTACCACGGGCCACTTCCCCTGGCCCGTGGTAGCTTTGCGCCCGCTATTACGTCACCGGGTAACAGGCGCAACTTCAGAAATCGCTCTAAGCACGGCCCTCACGCCGCCAGCAGTCAGATTGTGTCCCATGCCTTCGACCGCTTGCCATTTCGCGCCCGGGACGGTCTTCGCGACCTCCTCGCCAGCGGCCAATGGGACGAGGGGATCGTCAACTCCATGAATCACGTAAGTTGGCGCCTTGATGCGGACTATCTCCCCTCTCAAATCCCCCAAAGCCAACAGCGCAGCGCCTTGGCGTATGCCGCCCAACGGATCATTGTTGCGAGCCAACGCAGCCTTGGCGAATGCTTCAGTCTCTAGGGCGTCGTAATTCGCGTCCTTGCCGGCGAGAGCCTTGCCGAGCGCAATTCGGTTGGCCAGCGCATCGCCACCTGGGACCTGCGCAGTCGCCATACGTTTCGGATCGGCCGGGACCGGAAGCGCGGGATTACCGGAATTTGACATTACGAGAACCAGCGAAGAAACCCGGTCTGGAGACTTGACTGCCGCCAGCTCTGCAAGGGTAGCGCCGCCTGACATGCCCAGAATGTCTGCCTTTTTAATCTTAAGCGCAGTCATCAAGGCGGTAACATCCTGAGCCATGTCCTCACCAGTGTAGGGCAAGGGCAATTTGGATCCGCTCGCCTTGGCCATGAACAGAGCTCCGAAATCTGGCAGCCCGGCCTGAGGGTAAGATGTCGAACGACCGGCATCGCGATTGTCAAAAATGATGACCCGACGGCCTTGCGCAGTCAGTCCTTTGAGCAAAGCCTGAGGCCATTCGACCATCTGCATACCTGTGCCAGCCACAAGTATGATCGGCCGGCCTGTTTTCGGCCCCATATCCTGGTAGGCGATGGTGACGCCAGACGAGATGGCAACAATACCTTCCTTTGACGCTTTCGCCATAGCCGTTGCCGGCGCCCCAACGGCCGCCAGCGCCACAGCGACCCAAACAGCTTGAACGATTTTTCTCATAAGATGCTCCCTTACTGTCCATGCACCGGATTTAGACTTTGACAAAGAGCCGAGTGTTCGCTCACCGCGCGCCCTCCGAATTGGATACAGCGATGATTCGTAACACGATTACTCATGAAACACAGCCTGGTTTCGTTGAGCGGCCGCGACGGCGCGGTGAGATGCCGTGTGAAGCAATCTCACTTTTTGTGCCGTGTTGCACCGTTTCGAATTCAGCCGTTACCAGTCGAGATGAATGATCGTCTTGCCGAAACCAGGCTGTCCCCTCAACGCGTCAGCTGCGGCGGCAACATTTAACTCAGTGCCGAGAACCGGGCGGATGTCAGCACTAGCGATGACAGCCATTGCCTCCTCTAAATCTTCCACGGAGCCAGTGTTGACACCTATGACCCGAACAGCTCGTGTAATGATGCTCATAAGGTCGACTTCGACCCGGGACCCGGAAACGAAGCCCGCGGTGAACACCGTCCCGCCCTGGCGGACTGACCTAACAGCCGAATTGAAGGTCGCCTCGCCGATTGTCTCAAGTACGAGGTCCGCTCCAACGCCGTCGGTCAGATCCAGGACTTGGCAGCTCCAGTCGGACCCAGCGCTTGTTTTGATGACATGGTCGGCACCCAGCGCTTTGACGCGCTCCGCCTTCTTTTCGGACGTTGATGTGACAATCACATGGGCGCCAAGGGCCTTGGCAAATTGCAACCCCATCAGCGAAAGTCCTCCGGTGCCGAGCAAGACCACCCAACTGCCTGGCCGGATAACTGCGGCTTTAAGAGCATTCCACGCTGTCGTCGCGGCGATGGGTAGTGCCGCTATGTGGCGCCAATCGAGGAAGCCCGGAGCGACAACCACCGTATCCGATGGCACCGTTGCAAATTCCTGCAACGAACCATTGTGGGTGACGCCTCGCATAGTACGTGCGCGCTCCGCCGTAGGGCGCCCGGCTATCCATCGCGATTTTGGGTGGATTGCCACTCGGTGCCCGACTTTAACCCCCGTAACCCCTTCGCCTATGCCAATCACCACCCCCGCGCCGTCGGCCACGGGCACGATTGGATAGGATATCCCGGGGTAGAGCCCTGAGGCTACAGCAGTATCGATAAAATTGACACTCGCCGCCTTCATGCGAACCAGAACTTCGCCCCGGCCTGGCTTCTCGGGGTCCGGCAGTGAGACCGGTTTGACCAAATCGGGCGATGGACCGGTAAGGAGAAGGGCCTTCACGAACGGCTCCGATACTGATGTGAGGTGGCGGAGAAATGATTGATCGAAAGTGTCGATCAAGCGATATTCAAGAAGGCCTTCGCGTTATTGTACAATATATCGCGCTGCTGTGCTTTGGTCAGGAAGCTCGCCGTTTTAACGGCGGCTATGCCGAGGCCAATGGCTCCAGGCCAGAACATGTTGTCGGAACCGAACATTATCCTCTTACCGAAACCGGCCTCCACGAACTTCCGCAAGTGGGCGTGGAAAGCTTCCATTGGCAGAAGCCAGGATATTGCTCCGGTATCGATATTCAAATTTGGATAAAGCATCAGCAGCGCGATGGTTTCCTCTTGATAGGGCCAGCCGCTGTGCATGATATTCACCCGCAAGCCCGGATGCTTGACAAGCGCTTCCTCAATCGTTTCTGGACGCCCGTGCCGCGTTCGCGCCGTCGTGCAGCATGGATCAAATGGCGTGTCTGGCGGCATCGTCCCTAAATGAACCGCGACCGGAATATTGAATTCGACGGCTAGGGCGAGGTAGGGATCATAGATCGGATCACTCAAGGTGAGGCCGGCATACTGAGCCGTTATTTCCCCAAGGACCGAAATCTCCTTACGTTGGATCGCGGCGCGCAAGGTTTCAATGGGCGGGAGAGGGACGTCCTTTGAACCTCGGATCCCGGCGCCGGCCATTATCCGATCAGGATCCCGCTTTTTCCAATCGATCGCTGCTTGCATGCGATCCCCGTCGCCACCACTCACAACGCCTTTTACGACGTTCCACCGCTGCATTTCGGTAAGGCAGGCTTCCATGTGGTCTGCGCCATTCAAGATGGACGATTTTTCGCCAGTGATGGGATTTGTCGCAGCCGCAGGCAACGACAACGATTGCGGATAAGCATGTAGGTGTACATCGATGACCGGCTCGGCATCACGGGTGCTAACCGCTCCGAATGTGGGAGCCGCGGACGCCGCTGCAGCTGCCGCCAGGCCTGCCGTAAGTATTGATCTTCTGTCTAACGCGGTCATGTTGCTCGAGCTCCCACCTCTGGCACCGGTCCCTCCGCCTGATTGCAGCCGAAACCTGCTCGACCGCCGGAATCAAGGTGTTGCCAGTCAGGCTACGGCGAACCGAGTGTCTTAGGAATTTGGCACAGGATACGATGGCTTTAATGCAGCGAAGCCGCGAATTCACCAGGGTTTACGCTGAATAGCCGCTTGCGCGCGTCGAAGCGCGGAATCTGAATTATGCCACCCCATCTCACCGCGGAGCACCCCGGCACAACGTAGCAAAGTTGTGAAGGAATGCTTCTGCTTCTCGCCTGTTGCCCGGCTCCATTACGCGTTCGAGGATCTCGACTGGAGTGGCCTGCTTCACTGGGAGCCTAAAGAAAATGCGCTCGTTAAATCCTGAGGAAACTGTGGAGAGTACCAGGCGCAACCCCGTCAACATGTCATCGCCGCGGTGGGATGCGTGAGCTAACGCGATCGGCTTTCCGATCACCTCGCTGCCGGAGACCAACCAGTCAATCGCGTTCTTCAAGCCGCCGGGGATGCTATGCACATATTCGGGACTTGAGACGATCAACCCGTCAGAAGCAGCAATCCGGTCCGCAAACTGACGAACGATGTCAGGAAAGCTCTCGTCCGAGATATCCGGCGAAAAAATTGGCAAGTCTCCCACTTTGTCAAAAATCTCGACGGAGATATCTGCAGGCGCGACCGCTGCGATCGCGCGAAGGAGTGCGGTGTTTGTAGAATGCCTGCGCGTGCTGCCAGAGATTGCTAAGATTTTGAGCTGGTTTTTTATCACCTATTAAATCCTTGCCCTGTCTGGCTCGCACCGTCGGCCTCCATGGCGCGTCGGCGTGCTCGGAAGGCCTTAGTCTTGTTGCGGTTGCCACAGCGTTCGGAGGTACACCAACGGCGATTGCCCGGTTTTGATCTGTCAAAGAAAACCCAATTGCAATCGTCTGATGCACACATTTTGAGTCGACCGAGATCGCCAACCATCGACAGCCGCGCCATCTCTCCGAGCACAAGACCGATCGCCTGCGTGGAAACCAGCGGCCGCAACGTCACCCCGCCGTGTGAAAAGTTCGCAACCATCGGAAAAGAAACGGCTGCTTGTTGGACAGCCGCAGCAGAGGCAGGTGTAACACCACCTTCGCCCGATGAGGTTTGAAAGTATTCACGCAGGGCGTTCCGCAATGCTAAGGCTGGGCCATAGGATTGCTCGGGCTCAGCAGTGGGAAGCCCGTGTGCATCCAACCAAACTACATAGTCCCCGACCGTCCGAAGGGCGTCCCCTTCATTCGCTTTGCGAACTCCGCGTGGAGCCTTTCGCGGTTCTCCCGAATTCACGAAGTCGTACAGCAGCGCAAACTCGTTGGGGATGTCGTATTTTTCGGAAAATCTCATATCTTACAGATAGCAGCTGCGTTTTTGCCATCAAGGGCAAGATTAGCCCTTCGAAACTGGAACCTGAGTCGCTGACCGGCTCGGTGCACGACAAAGCCACATCAGGCATGCGCTCACCAAAGTCGCCAATACAGCGCCCCAAATGGCGACTACATACGAATGATGGGAGTCGTATAGAAAGCCGGCGGCCGCAGGACCTACGAGCGTGCCAATTCCCGTACTTGTGAACAACACACCGGTTATACCCGACACGTACCGTGGCCCAAAGCGCTCAGCGACGAAGACAGGCATGATAGCGACCGATCCACCGTAGAAGGCACCAAACACGACGGCAAAGACTGACAACACCGCGAAGCTGTCAGACAACCACATGACCAGGCTCGCTCCCATTCCTGCAGTCATCCCAACGACGAACTGCAAACGCCCGAAGCGGTCGGCGAGGCCCCCAAGGGCGAAGCGGCCAATTGTGCTTCCAACGCCGATCAGTCCGACAAGCCAGATTGCGTTCTGTGGGGAGATGCCTTTGTCAATGGCGTAAGGTGCAAGGTGAACAAATGGCAAAAACGCACCGACGCCGTAGAGCAAGCAAGCTAAGTATAAAAGGCGGAAAGCTGGCATGCGAACAACTTCGCCAACCGTCATACCCGGAAGCTGTGAGGGGGCAGCTTCAGACTTATTGCCGTCTGGCAACACGCCCTTTTCCGCAGGTGTGTCGCGCAATGTGACAATTGCGATCAGGCCGCATGCCAAAGCTATACAGACAAGTGCAACGAACGTCTGGCGCCACCCAATGTTCGTTATCGCCCAGGCTGCCGCTGGCGGAACAAGTAGCGTGCCAACACCTATGCCGGACATTGCGATCCCGGTGGCGATGCCTCGTTTTCGCATGAACCATTTTTGCACCGCCCCGATCACCGGCACGAACATGCAGCCGATTCCGAGGCCCAATCCCAGCACATAAGCCGCGAGAAGCTGCGGTAGCGTCTGTGCGATGGCGCAACTGATGAGTCCTACCGCCAGAAATCCCGTACCCGCGAAGCAAAGCGGACGGACGCCGAATCGGTCGGCCAAAGGACCGCTGATCGCTCCGCACGCAAAGTACACCAGACCCGCCAACGAAAACCCCAGGGTAATAATGCCTCGATTTGCGCCAAAGGCTTGTTGCAGCGCGGGGAGGAACGCTCCGAAACTGTAAAATATTCCGAAGGAACTAAACAAAACCAGGAAGGCGCCGGCAACGATATACCATCCATAAAACGGAGCTCTTGTACTGGTGGACATAAATAATCTCCCATCGCGTAACCAGTAAAAAACTATTGCCGGTTACCGACAGAGTCAACCTGCTAAATTGTTTTGCCGGTGTCTCCGGGCTGGATTTTAGCGATGCGGGGCCTAAAGATTGCTGCAGCACCGCTAAGGTCAGTGAGGGAGCGGATGGAAGTCAGTTCTCGGCGCATATCAAGACCGAATCCTGCTTTTGGCAGCGCGCAGCAAGAGGCAGGGAATCCTCTGAGAACGCCGGCGTGATAGACAGCAACGGCGTCAGATTTAAGCAAAGTGACGACCTTGGGGTTATATTGCCGGGAATAAGGTTCAATCGGTCAAACACCGAAGCTTGACCGATACCGCGGGTGACCTTCTTCATGCTGGCGTGAAACCAATTGGCATCCCTGTCCTCAAAGGCGTTTTGCCTGGACCGACCGAAACCGCCGCGACTTAAAGGACTTCGACAAGCATTCGCCCCGCAACTGCATTACTTTTGACCCTGTCGATTCGACGTCTAGCGCGACGAGCTGAAATTGCCTGTAGCGGTTCAACCTAAACCAGAAGTGAACTCTAAATCGGAGAGAATTGAACGAGGATCATAGACACTAGCTGACGGGCTTCATCCATAATCTCGCGGCAGCCCCGAACCTGAGCCGTGGTGATGGCTCCATCAATAACCAGCATTATCTGACGGGCGGCGCGTTTCGCGTCTTCGGGTGCAAGCTCAGTAAGAACCGAAGCGAGCAAGGTTTCAACACGGTCTTTGTGTGCGCACGCATGGATGTAGATTGCGTGTTCAGGATCACCATACTCGGCGGAAGCGCGTGCAAAATTACAGCCAAAAAACGCCGAACCTCGGATCCATTCTTCAAAAACATCCAGAATGACTGTGATCGCCGCGTGCGATTTCGGGACAGATGATGTTGCATGCGTAGTCTCAAGGCGTCGGTGAACTCGCTCCATAAAGTCATCGCTGCGCCGTTTCAGAATATCGAGGATCAAATCCTCTTTTGTCGGAAAATACTTATAGAGCGTAGTTTTCGAGACGCCGGACTGCCGCATAATCATGTCCACTCCGGCCTGATGATAGCCATACCGGTTGAACAGATCCGACGCGACCGCAATCAATTGGTCTTTCCGTGGATGGGCCATATGAGACGGTTTCCAGTGGTTGGAGGTAACTTTAGTTGACATGAACAAATCTGTCCACTATTCAATGTGAACAGACCTGTTCACTTACGGAAAGAGACCTGCATATGTTGCCTGAGCCGACGCCTCCCATGACCTTAGGGGTCCACCATGTTGGCCTAAGTGTATATGACCTGGCAACAGCGAGGAGCTTTTTCGAACATTGCCTGGGTTTTTCTCTGATAAGGGAAATGCCTGCCTACCCTGCAGCCATGGTGACAGATGGCAAGACAATGATTTCGCTATGGCAGGTTGCCGATGCGGCGCAAAGCGCGCCCTTCGATCGGCGGCGCAATGTCGGTCTGCATCATGTCGCCTTTCTGGTCGAAAGCCCGGAAAAACTAGAAGCCGTTTATGCAGAAGTTCAGGCCGGCGGCGCCACAATTGAGTTCGCGCCGGAACCACGAGCCGACGGCAAGGCCCGCCACATGATGTGCACCATACCTGGGGGGCCGCGGGTTGAGTTCGTAACGCTGATATAAGTGAGAGTAAAATGGTTTCGTTAGACCAACTGCAGTCACGCCTTAGTGATCTATCGATCGGCGTCCATGCGTTAACTCGACCGGAAGAAAGCCCTGCCAGTCGATTAGTCAAGCTAGACCCTAACACCGTGCTCAACCTTCGCAACGGCCGTCACGACGTTATCATCCTTTTAGGATCGCTAGCTTCCGGACCGGTCATGCTTAGTCCGCAAAGCTATATCGGGCTGGACGGTAAAGGAAAACTGCGTGCTGGACCTTGGGGGGCTGTTTTGTTTCACATGGTTTCTCCCATAGTGCCCGGTGGACCTAAGAGCATCATCAAAGCGGAAAATCTCAGTTGGTTTGACGGATTGCAGTCGGGCGTCAGGCGCTGTAATTTTCGCACGCAAGACTATTCTGTAGCCTTGGTGGACTTTACTTCGGGTACCCGCATCCGCCCGCATCGCCATGATAGAGGCGAAGAAATCTATTTGTTGGCCGGTGAACTCGCCGGTGCCCCGAAACGTCTCAAGCCTGGCGATTGGCTCCGGCTTAACCCCAGCATTGTCCATGCTCCACACTCTGAAACCTCAACACGCTTTCTCGTCATTACCGGACACCTGAAACCAGATGGCGTACAAACGGCGTAAATTGGATTTTTTAGGGTAATAAGTCAATTTCCGGCCCGCTCAGGACTTATTGATTAAAGCCAAGAGATGGTGGAGGGGTCGCGTCCCACCGTGTGGTGTAATTGGGTAAGGGCGAAGCGCTAGGCTCGCGGCCCCATTCGCCAGTAGCTCAAACATCCTGAAAGGAAACGAAATGTCCCGTCCGCCGCTGCCCCCCTACACCCACGACACTGCCGTCGAGAAGGTTCGCCTGGCCGAAGATGGCTGGAATACCCGCGATGCTGCCAAGGTCGCCCTAGCCTACACGCTTGACACGCACTGGCGTAACCGGGTCGAGTTCGCAACCAATCGACAAGAGGCCCAAGCTTTCCTGGAGCGCAAATGGAACAAAGAACACGAATACCGGCTCATCAAGGAACTATGGGCCTTTACCGGCAACCGTATTGCCGTCCGTTATGCGTATGAGTATCGTGACGACGCGGGACAGTGGTTCCGCGCATACGGAAACGAAAATTGGCATTTTGCCGAAGACGGACTGATGTCGAACCGCCATGCCAGTATCAACGAGATGCCCATCAAGGAAGCAGAGCGCTTGTTCCACTGGCCTCTCGGCCGCCGCCCGGACGATCATCCATCACTGAGCAATTTGGGCCTTTGAGTTCCAAGCGCATCCTCACCGACCGTGAAAGTGCTCTGCCTGCACTAGCGGAGGCATTCCGTGAGCACGGTTTCGAGGGGGCTAGCCTGGCCTCTCTGTCCAAGGCAACGGGTCTTGGGAAGGCCAGCCTCTACAATTTTTTTCCTGGTGGGAAAGAAGAGATGTTGGGGGCTGTCCTTGAGAATATCAATAACTGGCTTACCACAGCGATTTTTTCGCCGTTAGAGCAGGTTGTTGATCCGGTAGAGGCTGTCACGGCTGTCAAATCGCATCCCCACCACCCTTTAGGGGGTCAGAATTGCATGCGAATTTACAATCATGCCGAGCGCCAGGCAATTGACCTTCATCCATTTGAGGGCATCAATATCGTCCTTGTCGAACTCGATAACCTGCCGGTTCTTCATCGCTGCTGGTTCGATGGGGCACATGTCATCCAGCCCGTCATGTGACAGGACAAATCCGCCAGGTTGCAGGCTAAGATGGCGGGGCGTGCCCATGAGCTTACGCGACAGCTCAAAGACCCAACGGATGCGCCGATCATTCAGATTGATACTGAGTCCGTCATCGTCTTCGGTCTTGAATCCGTCCCGCAACCAGTGCGACACATGAGACTATAGGGTATCTATCAGGTCTTCCGGCAGGCCCATGGCGCGCGCGACATCGCACAAGGTCCCACAGGTCCAATATCGCGTGACGACCGAACACAGGTCGGCGTGGTTACGGCCATGCCCGTCATCCTGACGCAGCCTGACGAGTGGAAAACATGGCTGCGAGCCGGGTGGTCTGAGGCGAAAGTCCTTCAGCGCCCACAGCCTGACGGGGCCCTGTCAGTCGTGAAAATTAGCGGGAAAATGGATGGTGCCGACGATGCCAGGCAACCTCAAAGCAATCTCGTTTAGTCTCACTAGGTGGCAGGCGTTTATCCGGTGTACCGACTTTTGCCACGGCATATCCAACTTACTCAGTGTGCTTTTTAGTCATTCGGGTATCGTAGATGAATTGCACGTTGCTCCAGTAGCCATCGCTCAGGCCGAGGGCGCGGTCGAATGAAATGAAAACATCGGGCTCAAACCGATGCTCCCCTTTAACGAAACCGTCGATGGGATGTCGGTCCTGCCCGATTTGGTCGGCGAAAACCTCGACCGAGATATTCATAGGCGTGAGAAGTTCCTCCAAGAGAATATCTCCTGGGGTAGCGATTGCGATGGCTGGGGCAGGTTCTCTTTCCATACCGGTGCGGATGGCCTTTCGCAGCGTAGAACGTTATCGTTCTCAGAATAGAACAAAGTATACGGTCGATACATAATGCCACCGCTCGTGCTCTTATAAGTTGAAAATCTGCTCCTCGGCTTGTTGGTATCTCTGCCTCGCTACAAGCAGAAAAATCACGGAAGTCGTCGTGTATGCTAGACATATGGCAAAACACTCCAGATCCCTTGTGGTGGCGGCAGCGAGTAAGCTGACTATAGCCATTCCAACTGCCGCCAATTGTATCAGAGGGCCGTGATTGTTCATTTGATGTCTGAGGTAAATAGCCTGATCCGCAGTCGACAAACTCAGCCACGCCGCATTTTGCTTCGCTTCCTCCAGAATAAACATCAAGTGCAGATGACGTAATAATTGTTCTATTGCTAAGGACAAACGAGTAATCATACGGGACGAAGCCTCATGAGCAGTGGAATGTCGACCTTTTTAAGGTCGCCGTTAGATTTGACAAGATGCTCATAGACCGCCTGCACGAGCCATCCCTTTTGCGCCCTGGTCAACTCTTGCCCGGAATTGCTGACCGCTTCATCGACGGCTTGGTAAGCAATTTGTGCAAGCGGCTTTGCACCACCGCGCCCGACTTGGCTTTCCGGAGCCCCCTGCCCCGTCAATAACCATACCGGATCAAGCCCGAATGCATCAAACGCGCGTTTGCAAAACTCGCTGGATACGTCTGCCGTCCCCTGCTCATAGGTCTGCAGGGCGCGTGCCGACACTCCGGCCTTTGCTGCAAACTCTGTTTGGGTCAGACTTGCGATGTGCTCGCGGAAAAACACTATCCGTTCGCTAATATCTTGTCTTGAAATGGATTTTGGAAATTTGGCCATTCAGCATCACTTAAAGATTGACTCGGATACAAAACCTCTCGATACATCTACCATGATTATGGTAGTCTAGACAAGATTGGAAAGGAGTCGGCCGTGGACCATCATGAATGGATCAAGGGGGCATTGCGCCTTCGCGGCAGTTCGTTTGCCGATGTCGCCCGCCGCACCGGCGTGACCGCGGCTGCTGTGTACTATGTCTCGAAAGGCAAAAGCCGGTCCAGTCGCGTCGAAACGGCGATAGCTGAAATTATTGGATATTCACCCGCCGAGATATGGGGCTATGCCCCCTTGGCTCCCTCTAACAATGGAGGTGCCATGCCACCCCGTTAATCACTACGACATCTCTATCCGTTGCCGGAAGTGAAAAGGACCTGAGTCGCGCCAACGACCAGGTCCTTAGGTGTATTCTCGTCGTACCACGACACTGAGATTGTCCCTCATCGCTCAGCAAAAGTCAATCACTGCCCCCGGTTTTGGGCAGTGCGCGACCCTACGCGCTAGTTTCACGCCGGCTCATCCAATCTTCTTATTTTTGGAATGCAGCCAATGCCAGTAATTACCATTTCGTCCGCGGAGGTTCCCCACGCCCTTCGCGGTCCAATCGCAACATCTAAATCTTATATGCCGCGCTTTTGGGCAACGGTCTATTGTGATGTGTTCAAAGCCGCCCGCAAACCCGCTACTTTGCGACGTATTCTAAGCGCTATCGATCGGCTCTGCCGATTCGGCGAAGGAATGGTGCCTGTCCATGACATCGACCAGATCCTCACTCGACTCGACATTCAAGCGTTGAAGAATCTCATGGTCGGCTTTCTTAGCCACCTGCGAACCACGGCCCAGGGCCACTCTGTCAGCGCTGATCAGACTTGGCGCGCCGCATTCGATTTTGTCTATGACATGCTAAAGATTCTCGGCGTTTCGTCGTTGGAAGCCACGCGGCTGCATAGTGAACTTCGAGAGCTGAAGAATCTGTACGGGCAGCTTAGCCCAGCAGCTCCGTCGCGCCCTCGTCATATCACTGCAGTTCCGGCATCTGTCATTAGCGAGTTATATGACATCCTCTCGTTGGAAGGCCATCGCAATCCGTTCCGCAGCGTGCCCGAGAAAAAGCGCAACCTGTTAATCTTTGAGATCCTTCTTCGAACGGGCCTGCGGCGCGGGGAGCTGTTGGCCTTGGGCGTCGATGCCCTGCAGTGGGAATTCGACACACAACTCGGGCGAACACGGTTTTGGCTGAACGTGGCGCAAGATCATGCGGAAGAAGATCCGCGCTATCTGAAAGGGTCGCTGAAAACGGCGACGAGCTGGCGATCCATACCCGTCCCGGTGGATTTGGCCCACCGAATTCAGCATTTTGTCGACTACCACAGGGGCCAGCCAAACCATCCGTTCCTTTTCACGTCCAACCAGAGGCTACCGCTCTCTGCGCCTGCGGTCAGCTTGGTATTGGAGACAGTCAGCCGCGCCCTTTCGCCTGAGGCCCGCACGTCACTGCAGATCCGCGGAATGAGCGGCGTCAGACCTCACGACCTTCGTCATACTTCGGTCGTCGCTAGGCTACAGATGTTCAAAAACGCCGGTGTGCCGCTTGACGAGAGCATAGAGCGGTTGCGTCCCTATTATGGGTGGTCGCCGGGATCGAAAATGCCTTTTCGCTATGGCCGAGCTTATTTCGAGACCCAATTCACCGAGGTCTGGGAAGAGGTCTTCGAAGACCATCTCGCAGCGTTGCGGGAAATCATGGGAGGCGATCAATGAGCGTCTCCGAATTTGATTCTCAACCCCATGCCATCCGCTTCGCCATCCAACTGCCGCCAAGCGTCAAATATTTTGACGACTTAGCAAACAGATACCGAACCATCCTGAACCTGTCCCAAACCGACGTGTGGGACCTGGCAGTCGATGGCAAAACGCTCCGTTGCAATTTCAACAATTCATTGGCCATTGACCGGCCTCTCCTAAAGCGATGGCTTGTCGATCTCCTAATGGACATCAAACCCGTTTCCGCATCAAACTATTTCCAGTCCGTTCTGTCCCTTGGCAATGGCGTCGTCAGCGATATCATTAATCATCTGATCGAGGATCATCCGAGCGAATTCAGGATCTACTGGGTGACTTCTCTACTACCCAAGATGTCGCTCGCTCAGATTCGAGGATTGCGGTCTCTTTGCCGCACTTTCTGCAACCACGGCTACGGCCAATGGTCCCCCGATCATCTCGATTTCGTGTCGAGCCTTAAAGGCCGCCCTTTAGACAAATACGCCGTGGTCCGCAGTGGCGACTGCTTCGTCGATCTTTATCAGCAGTCGATCGTGGCGCAATCGTTGGATGACCTAGCGGCGACAGTCAAAGGCAGAGGAACCAACGTACATACAACTACCCTACGCGGCGCCATCGTTCTGATTCTCGCTTTTCAGCACGGCTTGCGTTCTGGACAAATCGCCCGCATCAAAAATTCTGGCGTTAAAACATTCCCGACCGGCGCGGTGCACGTCCAGTTCCCTGTCACCAAGCAGCGCCAGAACGCATCCGCCGAGGAGCGTTTGCGAAGTATCAGACGAGAGTGGTGTCCGATTTTATTGGAGTATCAGAAGCGGAGACCAGCCAACGATAACTCCACTTATTTCCTCGGTTGTACCCCTGACGAAGTGGCCGCCGAATTCAAAAAATACCTTCGGAGTATTGGGATTGAGGGCCGGACCTTGACCGATTTCCGGCATACGGCCGGGCAGCGGCTGGCGGATTCAGGTGCGTCCCACTTTGCTATCACAGAATTTATGAACCACGCGGACCTTTCCACCGCACTTGTCTATATCCAATCCTCGCCTACACAGGCAGATCGGATCAACAAGGCGCTCGGTCTGTCAGAAATTTATAGCGTGGTAGCGCAGACTTCTCGAATTGGTATCCTTTCGCGCGAGGATTTGGACAATACAGCGGAGACGAACATCATCTCGGGAACGCCGCATGGCGTCCCGATCACCGGCATCGGCGCTTGCAAGTCCGAGGTCGGCGTCTGCAGCAAGAGCCCGGTCCTCAGCTGCTACGAGTGTCACAAGTTCCTCGCTCTGGCCGATACGGTCGTACACGAAGAGGTCGCAGCCAACTTGCGCCAAATCGTGCTCGATTTCGCCAGGATGGTCCGTCCAGGGGAGACCTCCCCAGCTATGGGCCAACTTCGCACCACTTTAGAGGCGATCGAATTGCTAATCGAGCAATTGCAGGGAGGCGGTGTCCAATGAACGCATATTATACCGCATACATTGCTCGGGGGAAGGCCTTGGCAAATCGCGAAGGACTTATTTGGAACCTGGCGCACGACGCCAAGGGTTTAATTCCCAAAGACCAACGGTGGAATATCAGCCGAACCCGCAAAATCACCCAGGGGCGTATTGCTTGGGTGCGGACGTTGGATACCTATAAGCCAGCGGTAGAACCTTTTAATGCCTATTCACGCAAGGCAGACCTAGAGCCGGTTGAGCACGGCGCTATGACGCGAGAATGGATCGAATTTTACCTTGCAGTTTTGCTCTGCGCTTTTTTCGATGGCCACCAAAAACCCCATTCGGCTTTGTGCAATATAGGGCAGCCGATTCGAATACTGGCCTGTTGTTGTCATAAGAAGGCTCCCTGGGAATTAACACCGGAAGACATCCGCCTTGCGTACAATATTGCGCTCAACATTGGCGAGTCGGGCAAGGTGGCTGTGAATTTACAGACAGTTGTCCGCACCATATTCGATCACAACCACTTGTCGGACTATGGGCCTATGGCGTCGTATTGCACGCCTTTTGGCGACCCAGAAGCCCTCAGCCGCCACAAGCTCGCCGAACAGCGCCGGCGAACTCAGAACACGCACCGCAAGGCGGCATCGCGCAAATCGCTCGCGGAAAAGAAGGACCCTGAAAAGCTTCCCGACATGGAGGCGTTCTGGGAACTGGTTCGCATCGTCTTCACTGTAAAACCAAGAAGTTTTTCTGATGCAGTTCGCTTCCAGCTTGTTGCCCTGATGATATTCTCTGGTTTCAGGGTCGGCGAAGCATTCAGAGTCCCCGTGCGATGCCTCAGGATCAGGGAGTATTTCGACCGCAAGGGGCGCAATGCCGCAATCAAAGGGGGGATCGGGACCTCTGTGCAAATCCGTTACTTCGCTGAAAAGCAGAGTACGGACAGAGTTCAGGACGGCTTTGTACTCCTGGAATCATTTCAGGATGTGCCGGACTTATTCGCCAACCCGATCAGTGACATTGTTGAGCGGACCCGCGAGTTGACGCGGCGACTGCGGGAACGCTTAGAGGCTCAGCTTGAAACCGGTCGGCTGTTTCCAGACCTCGAGCCGGACACGATTGTCCCGGACTGGGATATATATCTACGTGTGTCAGGCAACATTCAACTGGGTGCATCGCCCCTGCCCACGGCTCTGGTCGAAAAATACCGCGAAACCTTCTCGGAGGACGCGCTTGATAACCTCCGGACAAACCAGATCCAAGCCTATAACCGTAAGCCCAACAGAAGAATCTTCGAGTATTTCGAACGTTGGGCAGAGAAAGGCAGCTACGTTTTGTTCCGGAATAAAGATGGCAAGCCCGTCTTCCCGCATCCAGGCGGCCGCCACTACTTTAGGGTTCAGGATATAGAGCGATACGTAAAGGAATATCTTCCGACTAAGCGACCCAATCTTGGTGCGTTAGCACTTTCTTCCGGAGGCATCCACTATCCTCACGACTTCCTGTTCCTGTTTCCGACCAGATCTGTCGTCGAGGACCGTGACGGAGGTATATTGGACGTCGGCAAATATGCTTTCGTTGGACTAGGAAGCGAGCTGGATCTCAATATCCACTTGGGCCTTAATAAGCCGAACATCTTTAGTCGCTATGGCCACCCTGACGCTGTCAACTACAAAATCAACCCGCACGACTTCCGTCACCTTCAGAACAACGAACTGTTCCGCGGAGGGGTAAGCGACGCACTTATCACACTGAGGTTCGGCCGGCGCTCCGCCTCGCAGAGCCACGTCTATGATCATCGAACACTCGCTGAAGAGTTGGACTACATGGAGGTCCCTGGTGGCGTTGACGATACCGTGTTTCCCGGTGCACGCCGCGCTTTCCATTTGGTCAGCCAAGGCAAGGTGCACGGGCCGATCGTCACAGAATTCCGGCGCATCCAGAATGACTTTGGAGACCAGGCAGCCGCGGAATACATCGCCAACGAGGCCGGCGGGCTACATGTTACCCCCTACGGCCTCTGTTTGAGCAGTCTGACGGTTGATCCATGCCCAAAACAGCTGGAGTGCTTCAATGGTTGTCGGCACCTCGCCCGAACCGGCCTGCCCAGCGAGACGTCATCGCTCCAGGCACTTGAGGACCGACTTATCAGCGTCATTGACAAGCTGATGACCCAACCCGCGACCACTGGGGGCTGTCAAAACCAGCTACTTCGAGCCAGGACGCGATTGGAAAACGTACGGAGGGCACGGGCCATGGCACCCGACATAAAAGAAACACCTACCTGAATTTACAGCTCGTGACGCTTTTTTTCCTCATGCGCTCAATAAGGAAACAACAATATGGATGACCCCAAACTCGACCATCTGAGGCAACTGCTGGAGCAATTCCTCGAAGCGGACATGGACATCACTGCATCGGCGCTGGTAGCCGCTTCGCATAAGTTCAAGCACCCCTCTGATATCACCCGGCCTGTTAACCGCGGTCCCCTTTTCCATGAGTATCGCCAGCGCCAAGCACGACTACGGGACTTGGCGCGGAAAACCGACAAGAACGCCAAGGGCAAGCTCCTTGCCCGCCTCGCAGGCACCGAAGAGAATCTAATGCTCATGGTGCGGCGAAATGAACTTCTGATCGCCACAGTACGAAGCCTTATCCGTACGGTCGGGACAACTCAAGGTCTGAAGGGCTGGCTGACCATGTCCGCCGACTATGCAGCACTGAGGAAGGAATTGGAGGCTATGGGAGCTATTCCTTCAGCGGACCCACTGCCCCTCAGACCGGTTGCCCCGAGCCGTAAATCGGAGTGTTAGTCTGTGATCTCGTAAAGTGGGCGCGGCTGAAAAGGTCGCGCCCATCGCTCTGAAACAGGGAAATTTTTTGTCGAGCCGGATATCAGGCCTTAAGAAAGTATCGGTGCAGGTCAGTTAATGATCCGCTTCATCAGCCAGACGTGCGATAAAATCTGCAGGGGTCACCCCGATCGCTCGCAATACTGTAAGCAGCTCAATGACGTCGAGGAGCCGATCGCCGCCTTCGTATTTCGACACGAAAGACTGTGGACGCCCGAGTTTGTCTGCGAGACCATATTGCGTAAGGCCTGCGGCCAACCGCGCATCTCGTAGCATGGACTGCAGCATAATTTGCTGAGGGGAATGAACGCTCTTCTTCATCGCTCACGACTTGCGTTGGTGAGCGAAAGCATCTAATCCCGTTTCAGGATGATCCCGAATTAGGATCATTATGGCAGTGGCTTAGGTCGATGGATTATCAGTTTTATCAAGACAGGCAAACTTGCCTTCTTTTAATCGATGAAGTCGGCATTGAAGTACCGATCCGTCGTTCGGTCTGCACGGCATTAAAGCTGCAGACTCAGGCCGGTGTGGATTTCAAATTAAAAGATCCTTTTGAGACGATATCTCAAATCGTCCTTGCCAGCTTAGACTCAAAATTCGTTCCGCCCAGTGAGGCCCAAGTTAACTATGTCTGCGTCATTGCGCGTGCACTAAACATCCCGGTGACGCCGGATACTGTATCTACAAAGGCAAGCTGCCACAATTTCATCTCAGCTTATGTAGACGATTTTAGACGCCGATTTGAGCAACCCGATAGCGTTGCTAGCAAGCCTAAGAAAAAACGTAGAACCGCTTCAAAAAATTCGCGCGCCCGAGAAGCAAATTTGATCGAAATTGCGACAGAACGCAACCAAAGTATCCCAAGGGATTGATAAAGTACGAGACCCCAAATTCGCTTCATGATATTCAGCGGCCTTCAAATCTAGAAAACATTTCAACTTAAAAATAAAATCGAAATTGCCACGGTTCATGTATTCGCGTTTCTCTCGCAGTTTTTTGAAGCGTAGCTCTAGCATCATTTTCGTTGCAAATCTGGTTCTAGGCAGAATGCATAACCATCACATCCATGTCTGAACCAGATTTGGAGCTGTCGGTACGCATTGTGGGAAATGCTAGTGATCAGGTTCATGGCCGTTGCGCATTTTTGTCACGTAAGCGCAATGACGACAGTATCAACCAACCGCAACCAATATAAACACAAAATCCTAACCTACATAAGGTTTGGATGCGCAACGCCAACCTAACCTGCTCATATTGCGAAACCGTGAACCAGTTCAAAATCTCCCGCGCCCGTGAAGCAGGTTTGATCGAAGGCGCGGCAGAGCAGAACCGAAGTATTCCAAATGATTGATAGAGTACAAGTCCGCAACTTCGCGTCATGACGCTTGGCGGTCTTCAAATCGAGCAACAATATTAATAAGAAATTGCAGCGCCTCAATTAGTTGTTTTTCGCTGGCTATTTTTTAAATCGTAACTCGAGCAATTCATTTTCGTTGCAAGCATATCTGCTTCTAGGCATTATGCATAGCAATCACGCCCGGAATGGGCAGAAGTTAGGCTCACATTTGTTGCGTTCTGTGCGTCAAAATGCGCAACTCCGCGCCTGCCGCCGACGCTCGCCCACAAGCCGATTTCGGCAAAACCAACCGCCGGAGCGAACTCAACCGTGGATAACACCTGGGCGCAACGTCGGTGGCGGTACAAAACCGAACGGTAATCTGGAGTGAGAAACATGTAACTCCACACGACTTTCTAAGAAACGGTGACGCTAAATTAGTTCGCCATCGGGTCTGACGAAAGCCAGTCCTCGCTACGAAGCCCTTCAACGCGGGAGAACTCACTCAAATTTCCAGTGACAACAACCAAGCCTCTGCTTCGGGCATGACCTGCAATTAGTACATCATAACCGCCAATCGGAGTACCCCTACGTTCCAAGGACGCTCGAATGTCTGCGGCGTGGGCGGCAGCCTCTGGCCCAAATGGAATCACCTCGAGCCGCGCAGCAAACTGTTCGACCTTTGTTCGGTTAAAAGCCGGGCGGTCAGACTTTTCAGCACCGTGCAACAGTTCCGCCATTACTATTGTGGAGATGCAAAGCCCATCAGCTTCAGCGTTGAACCGTTCGCGGATTGACTGCGGCCGGTCTCGGAGCACTCTGATGCATAGATTTGTATCAAGCATATATCGAAGCATTAGAAGCGCTCGCGGACTTCTTCTGTCGGTTGGTCGCGCTCGCCAAGATCAATGCCTGGGGCCGCAAAAAAATCGTCCCAAACGCTGTTCGACGGCACGATGATACGACGCCCCCCTTCCCTCAAAATAGTTACGTCTTTGACCCCTTCTGGAAAAGCCACGTCCTTAGGTAAGCGAACTGCTTGCGAGCGATTCGAGTGAAATAAGGTTGTGCGAGCCATGATACACCTCCAGGAGTTTACCTTAAACTAATCATAACATGGGATATGTCAACGGGATATACATAACAAATATCGTGGGAGATGATCCCCATCCTAGTTTCTAGCTCGCTGAAGCATTGGCGATTATTCCTTCGCGGACAGAAAGAGATGGGTGGAGCTTTATATAACGCTTAGCAAGAAGACCGGCAAACGCGTGGTTCCGCGCCACGGCTATCGCGATCGTGATTAGGAACCGCGCGCCAGTACCATCGAACTGCGCGCCCCTCAAACTTCGCAAAACAGTTATCTTCCAAGCTTTCTGAAGCCGCGGCGCACGGCACAGAGGGTGCTAACACCTTGCGACCTACTCGCCGAAAGCGCGGACGCTCTTATTGCCGCCAGTGCCTAGAAAATATGAGCCTCCCGATAACCGCCAGAAGGTATCCAACACTGGCCCCCCTACCGCTGGAGCCACAGAGGGGTATATGAATAAGATTAGGGTTCCAGCGAGAACCAGAAGGTTTGGCCAATCTCCGGTGCCCGACCAGGATTGAATGGCCATAAAGCAGAGACACCAGAAAATGACGGCTGTAGAGATGACTAAAATAAGGCGCATGATGAGTTGCGACATAGGGGTCTGACTTCTAAATTCCATCCACACCACAATGCCGGCGACCGCAACGCCTGTAAAAATCATATAGACTAGAAGCCCCACGCGTTCTCCCTCCCCGATTTAACTTGGTCGTCTCTTCCACGGAATCGCCCAAAAATCGAATTTATCCGACCCACTACCTATGCGGCCTCATAAAAATTACCGAATTCTTTTCGCGCAGTAAAAAAATACCTTGTCCAAACTTGGCTAGGGCGCATGCCAAATCAGCTCCGGACACGCAGATAGAAAGACCACTCTTCTCACTGTAACAGGTCGCGACCCTACAAAGCACCGGGTTGCAACACCTGACCGCCGCGAATTGCAGCGGGATGCAACAGCTTGCAACACGTTCAATCCGCGAAATTCGGGCATGATTGGCCCGGTCCATTATGGACCTCCGTTCGATGGAATTTCGCATGTCTCTCTTCGCCCGCAGAGCTGTTCCAAGCGCCGGTCTGGTCGCCGCGGCAGCCCGTTACGTGTTGGCTGTGACGTCGGGCTTAAGCCTGTGGCACTGGTGGGCACGGCGGCTCATCACAGGGGCCGCTACGGCGATGCGCAGAGTTATTCCGCCCGTGCCGTCCTGATGCGGCCGGACGACTCCTGCGACATACACCTGATCGGTTTGTCGGGCACGGTCATCTCTCCCAACAGCAACCTGCCGAGCCCTCTCGGCCGGCTGCAAACGGGCGCCGGTTTAACCCGTCCCCGCAAGGATTAAGCCCGACTGTCCTGGCCGGGCGTGCCACACGATCAGAGCGAAATCCTCAAAGACCTTGTGTTGCCTTTAGCTTCTCCCGACGTCTTTTTCCTCCACACAAAGGATAATCCCATGCGTAAAACCCATCTACTGTCGGCATGCGGCCTCATTACGCTCATCCTGGCCGCTGGCGCCGCCTATGCCCTACCGCCGGGATACAACCGCAACTTGGCGCGCCAACAATTGGCTAACATGGCGCAGGTTGCCTATGCCAAGAAAATGGTCACTCTTCAGGAAGCCCAGTCGATGGGCGTGCGTCTTGCAACCAGCGACCGCTTCGTCGACGACCATGTTAACGAAATGCAACGAGTCGGCGTGGATCTCGGTACACCCCTTCTCGGAACAAGCGGGGCCGGGGTTTTGGACGCCATCACCGCAGCGCAGGCCGCTGTCAGCGGAAGACGTACCGGTGTCTCGACGACCGTAACTCCCGGAGTTGCCGGCCCGACGCAACGCGCCGACGCCCAGACCACGGTGACCAATGCCCAGAACACGTTGACCGGGTCTCGCAACGTAACTGCACCTGCCTTGACCTCGGTCACCGAACGGACGCGCACCCCCGGGCGCGACAACTCGATGATTTCCGATGTCGATAATCCCGGCATCTGGGACTGGTTGACGAAGTCCGATGCCGACATGCAGGCCGAATGGGACAAAAAGTATGGCCCTAAGCCGCCTTGTGGCGACGATGGCGACGTCATGTGTGGTTATAGATTCACCGGTGGCGGGGCCAGCCGGCCGAACCCAGAGGGCAACCCGCGCCGAGCGCTGCCGACTGACTTGACTGCCAATGATGTGAAAAATCCCCGTAACGGCAGCCATGTCACAAACCCAGCGCCGGATGATGGTACGGGTGCAACGGCGGGCGTGGACCGAACAGCTCCGATCCCGACCCTCCCTGGTGGTGGCGTAGTCAATCCTGGCGGTCCTGAGAATGTTCGCACGCCGGTTAAGGTAGATGGCAAGGTGCCGATCATCGACAACACCAATGTCATTAATCCCGACCGCTCAAACGGCAACCCGACCGAACCTGGCCAAGCCGGCGGTGGCGCTCAGGGCAATGTCGGGACCCCGGGCGGCAAAAAGAACGAGTAGGTCTAAGGGAGTGGCTCGCCGTCGGGATGTCGATCATCCCGACGCGGGTCCCTTACATAGGTGCGAGGAAGGCTGTTTGGGCGGGCTTTGCAAAGGTGAAGAAATGGGTCTCCCATGCAGAATTTGTTGTGCTTCATAGGGGGCCGACTGAAACAAGGATGAAACCGAAGTCAGCATGCACGAAAGTAAAGGATTGCGCGCATAACTGACGGTGTTGTGAGCCTGTTTCCTATAGCGGGGCCATGAGGGCGCAGACGATCGGTGGATACCCGTTTAGCCGGAGCCTCCAGCGGCAAAAAATCCGGCGCTAGCTTTGAGTGGGGAGGTTGGTGGGTCATGGGTTGGAAAGTCGTTGCAATAATGACTTTGCGTGGCATGCTCGCCCCAACCGTCCCATTCGGGATCGGACTGGCGAAAAGCCGTTAATAGTTTTTGCGTCGTCACCACTATCTTAGAGATGCCTGCATGATACGTCCTTCCCTTCGTTCCCTTGGTCTCACGGCTTTTGCATCGATCCTCGCGATGACCACCGCGCTTGGGCATGTTCAAGTCATGGCTGCGCCTGTGGAAATAAAGGCCGCGCCGGTGAGCGAACTGGTCAAGGCGGTGAACATTCCCTACTCGGCTTTCACGCTGAAAAACGGACTGCGTGTGATCGTACATACAGATCGCAAGGCCCCCGTCGTTGCTGTATCTGTATGGTATAACGTCGGTTCAAAACATGAACCGAAAGGAAAGACCGGCTTCGCGCACTTGTTTGAACACCTGATGTTCAACGGCTCTGAAAACGCTTCAGGTGATTTTTTCGAACCCCTCCAGCAGGTCGGCGCGACGGATTTCAACGGCACCACTTGGTTCGACCGCACCAACTACTTTGAAACCGTTCCAACGCCCGCGCTTGATGTGGCTCTCTTTCTGGAAAGCGACCGCATGGGTCATCTTTTGGGTGCGGTCACCCAGGAGAAACTCGATAACCAGCGTGGCGTTGTTCAGAACGAAAAGAGGCAGGGCGATAACCAGCCCTATGGTTTGGTCGAATATGCTCAACTGGAAGGGTTGCTTCCCGAAGGTCATCCCTATCATCACTCTACGATCGGTTCGATGGCTGATCTGGACAGCGCCAGTCTTGAAGATGTGAAGAATTGGTTCCGCGCCAGCTATGGCCCGAACAATGCTGTGCTGGTTCTGGCCGGCGATATCGACGAGGCCACCGCCAAAGCCAAGGTCGAAAAATGGTTTGGCGATATTCCCAAAGGCGCCGCAGTTGCTCCGGTCAAGGTTGACATCCCTACCCTCAGCGCCCGCAAGGACATGGTAATGAAGGATCGCGTCGCCCAGACGCGACTTTACCGTTACTGGGCGGTTCCGGGCCTCGACAGCGCCGACCGTATCCCGCTTGATATGGCAGCGGGTGTTCTGGGCGGTCTGTCCAGCTCGCGCCTCGACAATATTCTGGTCCGCGACGAACAACTGGCTGTGCGCGTCAGCGCCGAGCTTCAGACTTTTGCGCAACTTTCCTTCTTCGAAATCAGCGTCGATGTGAAGCCGGGCGTTGATGCGGAGGTAGTATCCAAGCGCCTTGACGCAATCGTTGCTGATTATATCGCTAAGGGGCCAACGGCCGACGAAGTTGCACGTGTGGCCACTCGACATATCGCCAGCACCATTAACGGATTGGAATCGGTGGGTGGTTTCAGCGGTAAGGCGACGCAACTCGCCGAAGGGGCGCTTTATCTCAATGATCCTGAGGCTTATAAAAAAGAGCTAGACGCCTTTGCGACCACATCTCCCGCTCAGGTCACCAGAGCAATGGGTAAGTGGCTGACGCGTCCGGTCTTTGCCATATCTGTCGTACCAGGACCTCGCGATGCTTATAAGGAAGCCGGTAGCGCGGGCGGCCAGCGCGCTGGGATCACCTCCGGTCCGGCACTTTATCTCGATGCCGCCGAAGCCGATGCAATCGCGGCGGGTGCGCCGCTTACTGCCGTTGACCGCAGCCAGTTGCCACCAGTTGGCGATATCACGAACATCGACTTCCCAGCGGTGGAAACCATAACCCTCTCGAACGGCGTGAAGGTCCACTTTGCCCGTCGCACCGCCGTGCCGGTCGTACGTTTGTCTTTGTCTTTCAACGCCGGTCACGCTTCGGACGGCAAGGGTCGTCTGGGAGTGCACTCGTTGATGCTGGCGGCCATGGACGAAGGCACCAAGACCCTTTCGGACGTGGAGATTGCGGAGGCGCAGGAACGTCTGGGGGCCTCGATCACACTGAGCGGCAGCATGGACCGCACGGTCGTCGGCCTGTCGGCCTTGAGCGCCAATCTCGACCCGTCGCTCGATCTTCTTGCCGATATCGTCAAGAACCCTTCTTTTGACGAGAAGGCTGTTACCCGGGTACGCAACCAGCGCCTGGCGGCCATTGCGCAGGAGCTGACCCAGCCTCAGGCCATTGCGTCGCGCACCCTCTCTTCGGCGATTTTTGGTGTCGACCACCCTTATGGTCGTCCTTCATCGGGCAATGGTACGGCGGACGTCGTATCCACCCTTTCACCTGCGGATCTTTCGGCCTTTCACGACGCGTGGATTCGTCCGGACAAGCTGGAAATCTTCGTTGTTGGGGATACGACGCTCGCCGACATAAAGGCAAAGCTTGAAACCCGGTTCGGCCAGTGGAAGGCCCCCGCCACTGCTGCCGGTCAGAAAAGTTTTACTTCGGCCATCCCCTTAGCCACGCCGCGGATCATTCTCGTCAATCGCCCGCAATCGCCGCAGTCGGTGATCTATGCCGGTGAGGTGCTCAAGGCAAGCGGTATGGACGACCTCCTGACCCTTACGCAGGCCAATGAAGTATTGGGGGGCAGCTTCCTGTCGCGTATTAACATGGACCTGCGTGAAACTAAGGGGTGGTCCTATGGTGTGCGCTCGGCCATCAACCGCTATGAAAACCAGGTACCATTCATGGTCATCGCCCCGGTTCAGGCTGACCGTACGGGCGACTCTATCACTGCCTTACGTACTCAGATGGCGGAATTTCTGGGCGCGAAGGGTGTAACGCCAGAAGAGCTCAAACTGACCATAAACGGCAGCGTGCGTGAGCTGGCGGGAAGTTTTGAAACCTCTGAGGCCGTACTGGGCCAGATACGTAGCGATGCGCTCTATAAGCGCCCCTTCGACTATATCGAAACCGTCGCAGGCAAGTTGGGAGGGCTCGACGCCAAGGCGCTGGACAGTTCGGCGCGTAACCTTATCCAGCCGGATAAGTTGGTCTGGGTCGTGGTGGGCGATAAGGAGAAGGTCCTGCCTCAATTGACGGGCCTTGGGCTGCCCATCGAAGTCGTTGATGCCCCCAAATAAGCCTTGAGGACCATGAGAGCGGAATGGCTTTTTGGGACCCATTCCGCTTTCCGTGACCGTTTGGCGGGTGGCGTAACACGGCCCATTGAATTGCGCGTTAAGCCGTTCGCGGATAGCCGGGTGAACCTCCCGGGATTTGCCTAAAGCCCTAACTCGTCAGTAGAAATGGCTAGAAAAACAAGACGGCGAATAAATTTTCCCCGAGGTAGGTGAGCCGTCTGCGCGGATGGTTCTGGTTTGCGAGCCGATTTTCCATCGAGATGGACAACGATCTTGTCGGTGGCTCAGGAGACTGGCCGCACGTAACTTCGAAGCCGTGGAGTTTATAGCCTTTGAGTAACCGACTGGTTCAATAACCGAAGACTGTTTTAGCCTGCAGGCAACAAACCGCCCGCTGAGGCCTGACAAATGTCCTCCCCCACTTTCGATACCCAAGAGATGGCAGCAAAACTTTTGTAAACCGGCCTCCAGCAAATCCGAGCCGGTTTAAGTGGCATTCACGGCTTCGCAGAGATAGCGGCGTATAACAATCCCCCTTTTTGCGAAGACGGATCATGTGCTTTTTGGCTAACTCGCTGACCGGCCGATTTCAGTGCAACCCGAAACGGCCCAGAGATAGTGATGGTTGGATGGCCTGCCCTATCTGATTAGGGGTCTTCGGATTTGCAATCCGCCGCGTCAGTATCTCCGCCACAGGCCAATTGTTGAGATACGGTTTTTTGCTTCGGTAAGCGACTCGGCACATCCCCGGCGCGAAAAATGAACTTTGTTTAGAGCGGGCCACGAACCCCTTGCGGTCAAACTGCGACGTTGGTGATTTATTACATGGCCCAGTAACAAGGACTACTTATCCTTTGAAACGGTCGACAGCGGTCAATCGCCGCGACGTGAGGTCAACATCACTGCGGTTATAAATCTCCGCTTCGAGATATTTGATCTCAGAATCAAAGAGCTCTGCATCAACCTCCGTCCACCAGGCCTTGGGCGTCGCCCCTTCCCCACCAGACCAACGGTAGCCTCTGGCTTTTAAGACGTCCTTTTTATCGAAGGGGCTATATTCTGCCCAAATCCGGACTCGCTCGCGTTGGCTCGCCCGATAAAGTTCGGCAAAAGGCGTCAGTTCATGAAGGCCCGGTTGCAACAAAACTTCCAGTAAGGCGAAACAGTCGTCGACTGCCCGGTGTCCGTTATGAAAAAAGCCAGCTTGATTGATGAGATAGCCAAGTTTCGTCCCTTCGAAACCACGACCTTTCCAATCCACTTCCTCGTTGGAGCACGCCCACGGTTTTGACGCGAAGACATGGGACAAGCGCTCACAAAATGGTCTGTCAAAGCCTGCATTGTGCGCGATGATCAGGTCGGCTGGAAGAACAATCCGTTCCAAGGCATCGAGATTGATCGAGCGTCCTCTTACCATCTCATCGGTAATTCCGGTTAAAGCTGTAATCTCTGACGGAATAGGTCGAGATGGTTGATGCAGAGAGCTGTAGACGTCGATTACGTCGCCGACCTGACCTTCGGGATTAAACCGAAAGGCAATAACCCCGATCTCTATGACTTCGTCCTCGCCTTTGTTCAGACCCGTGGTCTCAGTGTCGACGATTGCGCCAATGAGAGGGAATCCGGGTCGAGGCGACTCGCAAACGTCACGAGGCCGAATCTGTCGTAATATTCGGTATCGTCCCGTCATTTCCAAATGTCGAGCTATGTCATCTTCAGAGACATCCTTCAAACCCAGACGTTTTGAAGTCGCTTTGGGCTTGCGGACTGGTTTGGTTACGGGCGCATTGGAGGGGACGCCAAACATGTCGAGTTGAGAAGCCATCGGTGTAGTTTATCGGATTCTCGCTTCATTTGCCCAAAAAATGATGCGTCCAAACCGGCGAGCTCTGAGGTTACAAAAACTTAATTTCGCACATCTGCACCCGGCTGTTAGTCAAATGCGTTCGTATCAAAGTATACGGTCCCAAAACGGATTTTCTGAATGCGTCCTTTTCTGCGCGCCCTGGCGGTCACGACCTGCCTCGTAACGGCCCCTCTCGCCCTTTCTGTAGCGACCCCAAGTGCGGCTGTCGCCGCCGACTACCCCGAAGGTCGCCTACCCGATACGGCTAAGCCCTCAGCTTATCGGCTCAGCCTGACCATTATTCCTTCGAAGGAGCGTTTCTCAGGTCATACCGAGATCGATGTGGACCTTAAGACGGGGGTTGCGTCGCTATTCATGCATGGCCGCGACCTTACCGTGACCAAAGCTGTTGCTGTTCAAAACGGCAAAGCGATCGAGGCTGTCTGGACCCAGGTCGATCCGTTGGGTGTTGCCCGCGTCGACTTCAAGGCGCCGCTGCAGGCGGGCAAGGTAACGCTGAAATTCGACTACGATGCGCCTTTCGGAGATGGCCCTGCCGGGCTCTATCGCGTCAAGGTCGGCGACGATTGGTACGCCTGGACGCAGTTTGAGTCCATTGATGCGCGCGCTGCCTTTCCGTCCTTCGATGAACCGGGCTTTAAGACCCCCTACTCCGTCAGCATCACCACGGAACCGGGCCTTGTAGTAGCGAGCAATGCGCCCGAAAAAGATAGCGTCAAATCGGGCAATCTCGTCACCCACAACTTCATCCCGACCAAACCCCTGCCCTCCTATCTGGTAGCCATGGTCGTCGGACCCTTCGCGGTAGCCGAAGGCGTCGCACCGCCGACGCCACAGCGTTCGTGGCCTTTGCCGATACGCATCATCGCGACCAAGCCTAACAAGGACAAGCTCAACTACGCTCTGACGGAAACGCCGTCGATCGTCGCTCATTTGGAATCTTATTTTAACCAGCCCTTCCCCTACCCCAAGCTGGACCAGATCGGCTCTCCCATCATGCCGGGCGCAATGGAAAACGCCGGGGCGGACATCTATGGCGACACGATCCTGTTGCTGGATGATGGTGCGCCGACCAGCCAGAGAAAAACCTTCGGGATGGTGGTCGCCCATGAGCTGTCGCACCAGTGGTTTGGCGACTACGTGACCCCGGCGTGGTGGGACGATATCTGGCTGAATGAAAGTTTCGCCAACTGGATGGGCTTCCGTATCGGAAACGAATGGCGCCCTGAACTCAATATTGGCGTGGGCGGTCTGGCCGAAGGATTCAGCGCCATGCCCACTGATGCCATGAAGGTGGGGCGCCCCATTCATGAGAAGATCACCAAAAACGGCGATATCGACTCCGCTTTTGACGGTATTACCTACGGTAAGGGCGGTCAGGTCATTGCCATGATTGCTGCCTATCTGGGCGACAACAACTTCCGCGAAGGCGTGCGTCTTCACATGTCACGTCACCCCTACGGCAACGCCACGACCGAAGAATTCTTCGGTGCTCTGGCCGATGCGGCTAAGGACCCACGCGTGTTGGAGTCGATGAAGAGCTTTATCAACCAACAAGGCGTACCGGTTGTCGATATTGTTCGCAAAGATGGTCGCCTTATTGGCACCCAGTCGCGCTACAGCTACTACGGCAGCACCCTGACGCCCCAGTCTTGGATCATCCCGGTCTGTCTGCGCGAAGGGTCAGAGCGCAACTGCACGCTTATGGACAAGACGACTGTGGATCTGGGTGCGGCGAAACCTGGCGCCATCATCCCCAACGCGGGCGGCACGGGCTATTATCGCTTCTCGCTGACCCCCAGCGACTGGGACGCGCTGCTGGCCACCGGAGCGACCCTGCCCGCCGCCGAAGGTATTGCCGCCATCGACAGCCTTTGGGCGCAGTTTGAGGCCGGTAAACTGCCTGCCGCAGAGCTGATCACCGCGGCCAAGGCTCTGGCCGACAATCCGGACTCCAGCGTCGCCATCGGCGCGGGCGAACGCCTGACAGGCCTGTGGGGCGACGGAATGGTGGCCAGCGAAACCGAAGCCAAATACCGTGGGGTCATCGGAGGCATCTATGGCCCACGTCTGGGCGCCATGGGCTTTAACCCGGCCAATGGGGCCTACAAGGCCGAAGCCGCAGAGCTTCAGTCGCGTCGCCGTGGCCTTGTTAGCCTGCTCGCCGGAAGTGCCAAAGACACGTCTGTCCGCAAAACCCTGCTCGACGCTGCGACGGCCTATCTAAATGGCAACACCAATGCGCTAGACCAGACCTATCTAGGCAGCGGCCTCAGCATCTACGTTCAGGAAGGTGGCCTGCCCGCCGCAAAAGCGATGTTTGAACGCGCCGTCACTTCGACGCAGGAAGGTTTCCGTGGCCGGGCGCTGGGCGCGGTCACGGCCGGCGCCAAGCTTGATACGGCGGATTGGGTTCTAAATACCGCCATGAATGACAAGCGGCTGCGTAATTCCGAAAAGATCAGCCTCCTGGGGGGACTGTTCTATAGCCGCGAGACGCGCGACACGGCCTTTACCTGGCTGAAAGCCAACTATGCGTCCTTCTCTGCTGGCGCGGGCATTTTCAGCGCTGGCCGCATTGCCTCGCTGCCCGGTGTCTATTGCGACGCCGCCAAGGCAGACGAGATCGACGCCCTGATGCGGCCGAAGGTGATCGCCGCCGGTCGGGGAGAGTTGTCCTTCAACCGCACGCTGGAGACGATGAAAACCTGTAGCGCGTTGAAAGCGGCCAAATCGGCTGAGGTCAATCAGGCGTTTATCGACGCCAAGTGACCCGTCCAGTCTCCGCTTATGCTGGATCGTGTGCGGAGACCTGCGTTGAAGCGATGCGCGTGCCTGGTTCTATTAGACCGGGCACGCGTCCGCAACTTGAGCGCTGCTGGTCAGCCACTTGCCAACCACCCCCACCGTGACCCAAAGCGGGCTCTCTGGCGTTTTCGTTTTTGATGTCTAGGAATTTGGGAGCAGCGCTCTGGACGCGTTGGCCCCGTTGGCCCATTTTGCCATAATGAGCGTTTAAACCGGGCTTTCAAATTCATTATAAAGCGCGGTCAATTTAGGCATCGCTCGGGCGATGCTGACTAGGGCACTCCTTACATGAGGAGTGCTCCAATGTTCGAAACCCCACAAAAGCTCTGGTCGGGTGCCCCGGCGTGGTCAGCGCGCGCAGGCGCAGTTACGACGACCTTTCTCACATCAGGCATAAGCGCGGATGTTGTTATCGTAGGTGCGGGCATAACGGGGGCTTTACTCGCGTCCGCACTAAGTGAAGCGGGGCTGGAGGTGGTCATCATTGACCAACGGCCGCCGTTGCAGGGATCTATTCGTGCGAGCACTGCGCTTTTGCAATACGATCTCGATCAGCCCTTATTGAAATTGACGGCACAGATAGGCTGTGACAGCGCCGTTCAGGCTTGGCAGAGATCACGCCTAGCGCTCGACAGTCTTTACGGCAGGATAAATCATCTCGGAATTGAGTGCGACTTACGCCATCGACCCTCGCTTTTACTTGCGGGCAACCTCCTGTCCGCGGCGGAGATGGATGATGAAGTAAGGCTACGTCGCGCAGCGGGTCTATACTGTTCGCTACTGTCCTCAGAGGCGCTGTCGCGCGAATTTGAGTTTAGGCACACTGCAGCGATCCATTGCCAGGGCAATTTTACGGCTGATCCAATTCTTCTCACCTTAGGCTTCTTAGCGCACGCCCAATCATTAGGGGCGCAAATTGTCGCCCCGGAGAAGGTCGTGGAGGTGGTACCTGGCAATCGGGTGCTCGTGAAAACAAGTTCTTTTGACGTAAGCTGCCGGTATGTCGTTTATGCAACCGGATATCACGTTGACCCTGAACTTCTGCCTGAAAACAGTTCTCTGGTTGGAACCTATGTTATGGTCACAAAGCCCCAGCCAGAGCGGCTTTGGCGACACGAGTCTCTTATCGCAGAAGCGTCCTCTCCTTATTTCTATGCCAGAACAACTTCCGACGGGCGGATAATGTGCGGCGGGGAAGATGAAATCTGGCATGGCAAAGATCATTGCGAGGCGAAACTTTCCGCAAAGACTAAAGTTCTCGAGGAAAAGCTGAGTCAATTGTTCCCTCAGGCCGATGCAACCGCCGAGACATCGTGGTGCGGCGCCTTCGGGAACAGCGTCACTGGACTTCCGACAATAGGTCCAATCCCAGGTCGTCAAAACTGCTACGGGGTATTTGCGTTTGGAGGCAACGGAATCACCTTTGCGGCCATGGCGGCAGATCTGATAACTGCGCGTCTTACGGGTGTCACGTGCCCCAATGACAGCCTCTTCGGGTATACCATTAGGCGTTAACCGAGATCGCAAACAGAAACGGCTCAAAAGCCATTCCGATGTCCGCACAAAAGCTAAAATCACCTTTCAGGGGCCAATAATCTGGAAGCCGCGAACGAGACGGCCCTTCAATCCATAGGGAATGCCGCATTTTGCCCCGCAACCGTGTGCCATTCACGTACCTGCCATGATTCAACCAGTCCATTGATCACGTAGGGATCTGCCAGCGCAAACCGGTGGACCACGTCCGCTGTCTGCGCTGAGAACAGCAAGACCCCCGTGTCTACTGGATCAACAAGTGCTCCCCCTAGAAGAAGGTTTCCTTCAGCGGATGCAGCCCTCGCTAACTTCAGGTGCTCAACTCGGAATGCCTCACGTTTAGTTGGGTAATCTGAATGATATCTGTAGAATAGCAAAAAATGTTTCACACGCTTTTTCCAGTGCAAAATTTTATTATAGTCATAAAATTAGGTATTTTCTTTATGGGTAATGCTGAATTTCTACAAAAATTTAAAACAAGAAAATAATGCCATTTCCAAAGAGCGTCATTATTGTGACGATAGTCGCCACTGTTGCATAAACTAACGCTCGCCTCCATAGGCCGCTATCAATTTTGGAAACGCTCATTTCATAGTCTGCAGGCGTAATCTCGCCATTTCTTAAGTCGCGAATGAGGACAGACTTGGCTTTTTGGCGTTTCATTGAGTGGACTATGAACACAATCATCATGACGAGTAGGGCGATCCCTAACTGCTCGCCCGGATTCGAAATCAAAGCAAAATCTTGCATTTTGGCGACCCTTCATTACATAAATTGTGCGAGGCGACGGTGTCTTTACGTGATATAGAGGCTTTGATATTGCCGATCAGATGCATGCTGATACATTAAATTTTAGCAATAAAACTCCTCTTTTGTAAAACACAAGCATTATAAGCCCTTGAGAAGACAAAACCTGTCGCCATTTTTCCTGCGAGACAAAGAATTTCTTCTCCAAATGAAGGGAAGAGAGCAAATAGAACAAATTTGGCTCATCTACAGGGGTGATGCGTGCGACTAATTTCCGCCGATCTTGCTGCCGCGAACGGCGACTGACCCGGTTTCTTTGACCTCAACGGTTTTGGCGAGCACATGAATGTCGACGCCACGAAGGTCAATACTGCCATCTTTTTTCATCGTCATTGAAGACTGTCCAACTGTCAAACGCAGCTGATCACTCGCCGATAACTCTAGGTTTCGCTCCGAAGGATCAGGAAGACGTCTCTCGAGCGCTGATAGGCGCGCTTCGAGCGCCGCGACGCGTGACGCCTCGCCTTGCGCCCAAACCGGGACCACCAGACCTAGAAGAAGGCCTAAGCTGAGCCCACCTGCAAACCCTGCTACTTTCATTGTGACCTCCAGATGCGATAAATGATCATGCAGCCGGTTAGAGAGAAAGTCAGGCTTTTTCGGGCGAGTGAGTACGAAAACAGGTTTTGATGAGCTCCCGCTGAACCCAGGCCCAAAGGCGGGCGTCAGCCCTCAAAGCTATTGCGCACTTCGGGACTAGCATCCGTTCCGTCTGACTGCATGTCGCTGTCAGCAAACAAGCGATAAGGCAGTTCACCGCTAAAGAGGCCTTCGCTGCAATGATAGAGCCCCGGCGTTGCCCTGGGTCCACTGCGCCACCGGTTGCCCGTCCGCTTTTAGCCGGTAGAAACGATAGCTCCGCTGGACCATTGCGACCGATCTCTAAAGTCAGCCACTCCTTAGTGCCGTTGTCATTGGCCCTCGGGTGGCCAATAGACTAATCCGGGCGCCTCATTGATAAACACGTCGAGCACGCCGTCGGCGACTTTGATCGGTCCCTCAGGACGGGTCGCGCCCGGAATAGAGCGCAGTTTTGAGGCCTCTTCTGACAAAGCTTGCGCCGCCGCGAAGCGATCCATGGCCGTTCGGTTATCGGTTGCCTGAAGCCCATCGACCGTCAGACGCAAAGCCTTGCCCCACAGGGCGGTTGCCGTAAGCCACGGAGCTGCCTCTTCGACAAAGCCTTTGTCGGTCACGCCGGCGCGGATGCGGTCGGGCGCGGCACTCAGATCATCTGCCCATTGCGACAGGGCGCTCAGCGCCGCCCGACGCTCTGCCATATCTGTCCCCGCCAACGCATCTCGCACGCGGTTGATAACGGCTTTAAGGCGCGGAGCCTGCGTCTGCCACGGCTGATTGCCGAAGGTCGGGGCCAGATGCTGGGTATCGAAAAAGGTCAGTAGTGCCTGCGTTACCTGCGCGTCATTCCCGGCCAGGTCACGCGCCGCGGCCCGCCAGGTGCGCTCAGCCTCATAGGCCTGATCATTCCACGCAAAGGCTACCAATCCCATTACGGCCGGGCGGCTGGCCACCTCTTGATTCATCGGGTTGGAGACAATGCCACTCAGTTCGGCCGACAGACCGGCCTCACGCCGCGCATAGGGGGCCATCAGCAAACGTCCGGCAGACTCACCGAAATCATTAACAGGGTAATTGTCCCACAAAAGCGTCTTGCGTCCGAAGGCCTTGGTAGCATTTCGCGCATCGGCCACTGAAATTGACGGCGGCACGGTGTCCGTGCCCGTCCACTGGATAACCACGCGCGGATCAAGCGCGGCAGCCAGCGCCGTCTTATAGGGTGAAACCTTGGCGTCGTAATATTCGGTTGGCACCATAATGAGTTCGCCGTGCCCGCTGGCGGCCAGATCGGCCTGAACGGCGTTCAGGAGGCTGGCCTGGGCCTTCGCCGCCGCTACGTCGCCGGACGGCCCAAAGGCCGCTTCGTCGGCCGCACAGTTCCATTTTTTATACTCAATATCATCGAGCGCCACGTAGAAGCTGCGCACCCCTACGCTACGCAGGGCGGCAAACTTGGCGCGGATGTGCGCCAGATCGGCCGGATCGCTGTAGCAGATGGACGGCCCCGGTGAGACGGCATAGACGAAGTTGACATGGTGTCGGTTGGCCTGTGCGACGAGCCCGCCCAAGTCTTTCAACGTCTCAACCGGGTACGGTTCGCGCCACTTGTCGCGCGCATAGATGTCGTCCTTGGGGCTGTAGATATAGGTGTTGGCCTTAAGGCCCGACAGAAAGGCGATATGGGCAGCGCGCTGCGCCATGCTCCACGGTTTGCCGTAAAAGCCTTCGATAGTGCCGCGCACTGGCATGGACGGATAATCACTTATCGTCAGCGCCGGGAGGCGACCCTGCGCAATCAACTGCTTCAGGCTCTGGGCGCCGTAATAGAGGCCGTCGCCATCTGCACCCGCCAGCACAATCAAAGCCCCGGAGGCTTGCTGACGGGTGGTCAGTAGATAGGATTCGGGACGTGTGGGAACCGCCCCACCTGTCACGCTGAGCGCCGCCTTGACCTCGGCGTCGTTGACCGTGCCGATCACCGCATAGTCGCCGGTAAAGCGCTTCGGCAGGCGTTTGACCACGCGGACCATTTGGACCCCTGCCGTTGTCAGGGCGATGCGCACCAGCGTTTCGGTTTCGGCATCAACCTTGTCGCCCTTTACTAGAAGCAAAGACCTCCCTGGCTTCAGATCGGGCCCGGTCAGGGTGAGGGACTGGGGTGCGGGATAGAGGGCCGGCGCCGTCGCTATCGGCTGCGCCTGTGCAGCCACAGCACTCACACATATCAGCGCGCTGAGAACACAGACAAACCAGCCCCAGAGCATCCAGTGCGAGTGATGGGGTGACTTCAATCCCATTGGCAGGTCCTTCAAAGGTAATGCAGAGGTTCTATATAGGTATTGGATATAGACGAACTTGTCGCCTGTCCATAGCCTGCACCTTTGCCAGGAGGGATTAGCGACTCGAGATGCAATCATTCCGCCTTACCCGCGAAGGGCACGACCGCACGACGGTGTGCCGCCGCGATTCAAAGCCGCTACTGGATGCGTCCGGAGACAAGAGACATTTGGGACCCCGAGGCCAAGTCAGCCCAGTTCGGCGATCACGTCGTAGGCCTCGCCGTGGTAATAGCACTGGCTGAATTCCACGGCGGTGCCGTTGGAGAGGAAGCCGCGGCGCTCGATAAACAGGCCGCAGGCGCCCGTTTGTACACCCAACAACTCGGAATGCGCCTCGCTCAGGGGCGCGGCACGCAGGCGTTGCAGGGCTCGCGCCGGCCGGCTGCCGGCAACCGCCATCGCTTCATATAGGGACTCCTCCACCACATCGACCGATGGGAGGAACTGCGCCGGGACGACCACAAACTCCAGACACACGCGCACACCGTCGGCGCATCTGATGCGGTGAAGGCGGTGGACCTGCGAGCCAGGCGAAAGGCCCAGCGCCAGCGCTTCTTCCGGAGTCGTCATGCTGGTGGTCTTTTTCAGCCAGATACTGGACGGCTTATAACCGCGTGAGCGGATATCTTCGGAAAACGAAGTGAGGATCGAAAAGTTCTTTTCGACCCGCGTAATCGCCGGGGTTGACACATAGGTGCCGGACCCGCGCGTGCGGGTCAGAAGCCCCTCTTCGACCAGCCCCTCCACGGCCTTACGCACGGTGATGCGCGAAACCCCGTAGAGTACGCACAGTTCGCGCTCCGGGGCGAGTGCCACCCCCGGCTTCAGCTTGCCCTCAGTGATCTCGTCACGAATAGCGTTGCGGATGAGCATATAGGCGTGGCCGCCGTCATCCTTCAGAAAAGCAGAGCGCAGAGCTGACTTATTCATGTCACTTCCAGTATTTCCCCTGACATTTCATGTGGGGCTTCTGGCTTTCAGTCAATTGGAAGTTTGCATTTTCGAGCATTGCGCGTACGCCTCCACACCCCAAAAAGCGAGGCGGGAGGTAGTGATATCCGACGCTCCAGGATTGGACGATACATATTAAATACATTTTACTCGCCAAAACCTTCAACTGTTCCTGTGGGTCAGCGATCACCTCACACTTTCAGTGCTTACCGTTTTTCGAGAGGCAGAAGCAAGTCAAACCCTTACATTTTCAGCATTGAAAGCGAAAAAATCCGGACACTGACTTAAGGAAATTGGGACACGGACTTAAGGCTTGCAATTGCATCCGGCTGAATTAGGGTGGGACCAATTATGAACCAAAGAGGCAAATTGGCCATGATGATGGATCGCCGTACCCTGTCCCTGTCTGTTTTCGCCGGTCTGGTTGGCGGTCCCTCCCTGGCGCGCACGGCCAAAGGCCCAGTGCCCTTCGGGGCAACTCCGTCGGCGCGTCAATATGACTGGCAGCGGCTCGAAACCTATGGCTTCATGCATTACACTATGAACGCCTTCACCGATCGCGAATGGGGTTATGGCGACGAGCCAGTTGGCCTGTTCAACCCCACCGATTTCAGTGCCGATCAGATCGTACTGGCGGCGAAGGGGGGCGGTCTTAAGGGCATAATTCTGACGGCCAAGCACCATGACGGCTTTTGTCTGTGGCCCAGCCGTTACACCGAGCATTCTGTCAAGTTCAGCCCCTACAAGAACGGCAAGGGCGACATCGTCGGCGAAATGGCCGAAGCCTGTCGCAAGCACGGTCTGAAGTTCGGTGTCTATCTGTCGCCGTGGGACCGCAACCACGCCGAATATGGCCGCCCGGCCTATGTCGAATACTATCATAATCAGCTCGAAGAACTGACGACGCAGTACGGCCCGCTGTTTGAGGTGTGGTTCGACGGCGCCAATGGCGGTGACGGCTATTACGGCGGCGCGCGTGAACGGCGCAAGATTGACGCCCTCACCTATTACGGCTGGGACACCGTCCGCGCCATTGTCCGCAAGAACCAGCCGCACGCCGTCATGTTTGCCGATGAGCATATGGATGTGCGCTGGGTCGGCAATGAGCATGGTCAGGCCGGTGATCCCTGCTGGCCCACGGTCGATGAAACCCCATACACCATGGCCAAAGGCAATGCTGGTGTGCGCGGCGGCAAGATCTGGAACCCGGCGGAGACCAATACCTCAATCCGGCCCGGCTGGTTCTGGCATGCCGATGAGTCTCCGCGCACCCCTGCCAATCTGACACGCGTTTATTTCGAGTCGGTGGGGCGCGGCACGACGCTGCTGCTCAACCTCGCCCCCGACCGTCGCGGCCGCGTGCCCGATGCCGATGTGGCCTCACTCAGTGGCTGGAAAGCCATTCTGGACAAGACCTTTGCCCGCAATCTGGCCACCGGGGCCAAGGTGACGGCCTCATCGACCTATGGCGAGGGTTTCGGCCCGGCGCAGGCCCTGAAAGCCAATGGTTTCTGGGCGGCGCGCACCTCGGACAAGGCGGGAGCATGGATCCGTTTTGACCTGCCCAAGGCCCAGACCTTTGACGTCATCCGCACCGCCGAGGATATACGCAAGGGCGTGCGCGTCGACGATTTCGCCATCGACATCCTCGAAAGCGGCCGCTGGCGCACCCTGCAAATCCACACCTATATCGGCTACAAGCGCTTGACGCGCCTGTCGGCGCCCGTGACGACACGTGCCGTGCGTATCCGCATCCTCAAGGCTGCTGCCTCGCCCGTTCTCGGCGATTTCGGCCTGTTCCTGATGCCGCCCGTGCTAGAGGAACCCTCGATCGGCCGTGACCGTACCGGACAGGTCAAGCTCAGCGCCGCAGAAAAGGACGTGCAGTTGTTCTACACAGTGGATGGCAGCGCCCCAACGACGGCCTCGACACTCTTTACTGCCCCCTTCCCTCTGCCAGAAGGCGGGCACGTGCAGGCTGTGGCCTTCAGCCCGGCCCGCAAGGTGTTAAGCGCGGTTTCCACGGCAAAGTTCGATGTGGCCCCCGTCGGCTGGCGCGTTGTGTCGGCCAGCAGCGATACGCCGGACGCGCTTCTCGAAGGCAAAGGTTTTGTGGGTCGCAAGGGCCAGCCTGCCGAACTGGTACTTGATCTGGGTAAGGTCTATGACCTGAAGGGCTTTACCCTGACGCCGGGCGTACAGGACATCTATCTGGACGTGAACACGGTGGCCCAGATGGGTGCCCCGGCGGGTTACATCGCCTCGGTCAGCGCCGACGGTCAGACCTTTACGCCGGTGGCCGAGGGTGAATTCTCCAATATCGCCAACAGCCGCAGCGAACAGCGCATCCGCTTCGATACATCGCACAAGGGGCGCTATCTGAAACTGGTCTTACCCCGCGCCGTGCAGGACAAGCCGACCGTAGCCTTCAGCAGCGTAGGCGTTATTACGCGGTAGCGGAAAGCGCAGGCGGCCTATAGCGGATAGAGCCAGACCTGCGCCACCTGCCGTCCGCGCCCGGAACCGCCCAGGCCCTGTGGACAGAACCATTTGAGACTGAGGTGGCCCTGCGCCGTGACCTCTGGCGGCAGGTCCATCTCCACCGTCTCCGGATTGCTGCGGCGGGCGCGGGCCGCGTGCAGGGTCGTCGTGTCATTGGCGATCAGAGTCAATGGCAGGGCATAGTCTTCGCCGGCATAGACCACCTTCAGGCGATAGGGGCGCGTGCGGTCGAGCCCGGCATAGCGCAGTTCCAGCGGGGTTTCGTACAGCGCCTCGGCATAGGTGATCCACGCCAGTCGCCAGCCGTCATCCGGCGTGCGGTCGGCAATGCTCTCTAGGGCCCCCGCCATGCGTTGCGGGTCATCGGCCCAGTCAGTGCCGCGCACCAGATGCGGTGAGGCCTGCGGATCGCCCAGATCATCGTAAAACCCGTCGGGTGGCGGCGCATCGCGACGTAACAGAGCCGCCACACGTTCAGCGCGGGCGGGCACGGGCAGGGCCTCGATCTCATCCATCCGACGGGTCAGCCACACGCGGTCGTTCAGCGACAGCTGAAGCCGGTCCAAATTGGCCCCGCGCTCCCAGTTGGACGCCCCATAGAGCCGCACGCTCAGTTGCAAGCCGATGTCGCTATAGAGCCGCCCGGCCAGAGCGTGTATCTCAGTGCGCAAGGCCTGCGTGTCCGCGTCGTCGGGAGTGGAAAGCGCCCAACGCGCTGCCTGGAAGTCGTTTTTAGACAGGGCCTGGTAGGCGGCGTCTTCACGTTGCGTCTCCGCCACAGCGCGCCGCTGCATATAGGCGTCATAGCGGGCGCGATAGGCCAGCATGTCGTAACGCCAGTTGTCGCGGTGCGGCAAGCTATTCAACGTTGTCAGGGTGCGCGGGATGTCGCCGTTTCGCCGCACTGGCCCGCGCCAGTTGCGCTCCAGCCCTTCCAGCACCACGCCGAAACGCGCATCCCCCAGAAAATAGCGGCCATAGTCCGCCGCGAGGACCGATGCACTCTGTGATCGGTCCATACCAAGCCCGGTCCACATCACCTTGTTCACGTCATCGGTCACCCCTTCGGAATAGGTGACAAAGCCCTCAAAATCCCCGGCGAAATGGCGGTAGATATGGCTTTGGGCCTGCGGTTGCGGGTTGATGGGTTCGCGCCCTTCGGTGAGGGCAAAGGCCGGATCAAAGCCCGGCACCGGAAACTGCGTGTGCAGGGTATGGGCGATGTCGGGATAGAAGAGCACCTTATAACGCGCCGGAATGCGCGCCCGCTGCGCTGACACGGTGTCGCGCGATTGCGGCCCGACAAAGACCCCCGTCAACCAGGGATTTTCCTCTGCCATCAGGGCGTAAAAGCGCTCATACTGCGCCATGTCAAAGCCCTGCGCCGACACCCACACCGTCGCCTTCGGGTGATAGCGACGCAGGATCGCGGCTTCATCGCGGATCAGGGGGAACAGGATATCCGGCGGGGTATGACCGGGGTCGCCACCCGGAATAAACAGGCTGCTTATGTGCGGCGTGGCGCGCACCAGCGCTTCAAAGCGCTTAAGCTCCGCCGCCCTTTGCGCCGGGTCGCCATAGTCGGCCATCATTTGCGGGTAATAGAGGTGGAAATCGACGCCATAGCGTTCCGTAAGGCGTGACACGCCGATCAGGGTGTCGAGCGGCGGGGCCGGAAACAGCGGGCTTTCGGCGGCATCATCCGAAATCGGGGCAATCCATTGCAGGCCATTGGTCCCAAACACGATAAGGTCGCGCAGATGCCGCTCGAACATGGGCAACGTAAAGGCGTCATAGCTGTTGTTCTTGAAGCGGTAGCCGATCTGATGCGCGCGGATGGCCTTGTCGGGGGTGACATAGAGCGGCAGGCCGCGCACCCGCCCCCGCTCCGCCTTGCGCAGCACATGGCCCATACCGAACATCACACCGCGATCATCGTCTCCGGCGATAATCAGCCAGTTGCCTTTGGAAAACAGCGCATAGGCTTCCGGACGCGCGGCCGGCAGGGTCTGGCTCCAGTCCTGCCACGCGGTACGCAACCTGGGTGGCAAGAGCGCGGCCACCTGCGACCGCTGCGCCAGCACCACCTGCCCGTGCAACGCACCCAACACCGGCTCCTCCCGGAACCACGCCGCCGTCGTCTGGGCCTGCGGGCTGGCGTCAGGGGCGGTGATCAGGGTTGCCGCCACCGCCTGCGCCGACAGGCACAGGCACAGCCACAGACAGAGACACAGGAGCCGTGTCATCACACGAAGGACGGTGGCCGGTCGGCCAGCCGCGCCCCGAAGGCCGGGTTGGGCGTGGCGCTCATCAGGAAGCGCAGTTCGCCACCGCGCATCAGGGTGTCGTGAGAAATCCACGACCGGCTCCACGCCTTGCCGTTCAGGCGCATCCCGCTGACATAGACCTTATCCGGCCCATTGCCTTCGGCGACGATGCTCAGATGCCGCCCGTTACCGAGTGCAAGACGGGCCCGATTGACTAGAGGCGAACCAAAGACATAGACGCCGCTGACCGGATCAACCGTGTACAGGCCCAGCGCGCTCAGCACGTACCAGGCGCTCATCTGGCCGCAATCCTCATTGCCCTCCAGTCCATTGGGCTCAGCACGGTACATGGCCTTCATCAGCATCCGCACGCGCGACTGGGTTTTCGGCAGGGCACCGGCATAGGCATAGAGATAGGCGACGTGGTGGCTGGGCTCATTGCCGTGCGCATACTGCCCGACCAGCCCGCTGATGTCGTCCAGCGAGCCGTGATCGAGGTCCGACGGGGCGTTGAACAGGGCATCCAGCTTGGACTCAAACGCCTTTTCCCCGCCGAACATCTGCATATAGCCATAAAGGTCATGCTGATTGAGGAAAGTCGCCTGCCAGCCATTGGTTTCCGTATAGTCGCGCCAGCGTTTCTGATCGTGGCCCAGAGACTGCGGGAAATAGGGCGTCACCCAAGAACCGTCGGCCTTTTTGCCGCGCATGAAGTGGATGTAGGAGTCGAAGAGGTTGCGATAATTACGCGAGCGTTCGCGCAATTTGCGCGCATCCTCATGGGCACCGACGGCTGCCGCCAGTTTTGACGCACACCAGTCGCTATAGGCAAACTCCAGCGTGCGCGAAACGGACTCATCGACCTTGTCGGCCGGGATATAGCCCAGTTGGCGATAGAGGCCGAAACCGTGAACATCGTCATCAAAGGCGCGTTTGCGGATCACCTTATAGGCCGCCTTATAGTCCACGCCGGGCACGCCCTTGACGCAGGCCTCGGCCAGAACGGCGGCGCTGTGGTAACCGATCATGGTGTCGGTTTCGCGCCCTTGCAGCGGCCAGATAGGCGCGCCCGCCGGGCTTTCCTGTCCCATGCGCGCCAGACCGCCGATCATACCGGGCAGGCGCGGCCCCTGCGTCAGCGTATAGAGCGGATGCGCGGCGCGATAGGTGTCCCACAGGCTGTAGGTCGAATAGTTTTCTTCGCCGGGCTTCAGGCGGTGCACCTGATTGTCCATGCCGCGGTAGCGCCGATCGACGTCGGAAAAAAGGGTCGGCGCCAGCAGGCTGTGGTAATGGGCCGTATAGAAAACCTTGCGGTCATTCGGGTCACTGAGGTCCACGCGGATGCGCGACAGTTCGCTTTGCCACGCCAGATGCGCTGCCCGGCGCGTGCCCTCGAAATCAAAGCCCGGCTGTTCGGCCTCAAGGTTTTTCAGGGCTCCGTCGATATCAACCGCCGAAATCCCCACCTTGACCAGCAGCGGTGCCGATCCGGCGTCATCGAAATGCAGGGCGCATTTCAGCTTGCCACCGGCGGCGGCGTTGCCGCCGACCGGGGCGTCGTTCTGATACAGTTCGGCGCGGCTGAACGGGCGCGACAGTTTCAGCGCAAAGAAAATCCAGCGCCCACCCGCCCACATGAAGACCTGACGCCCGCCCACCAGCGTGTCATTGCCGATCAGGCGCAGGCTCGTATTGTCGAGCTTGGTCGCGGGCGATTTTTCCCACCAGTTGCGCTGCCCGTGCGCCCAGTCGATCAGAAGGTGCCCCGCCTCTCCGGCCGGGAAGACATAACGGTGCAGACCCGTGCGCAAGGTGGCGGTCAGTTCGGCGCGCACACGGCTGTCGGTCAGGGTGACGGCGTAATAGCCGGGGCTGGCTACCTCATCGGTATACCGCGAGCGGTAGCTGCCTTCGATCTGCCCCGGCTCGCCCGGATTGAGCACGACGGCTCCGGTGCGCGGCGTGACCAGACAGTCGAGCATGTCCGCGCAGCCCGTCCCCGACAGGTGGGTGTGCGAAAAGCCCATGATCGAGCCGTCCTTGACGTGATAGCCGGAACAGGAATCCCAGCCATTATTGCTGGTGTCCGGCGACAACTGCACCATGCCGAACGGCAGGGTCGCCCCCGGATAGGTGTGGCCGTGGCCGCCGGTGCCGATAAAAGGATCGACATGGGCGCACAGGTCGTCTTCAGCGGCCAGAGACTGAACCGGCAGAACGGAGGCCACAGAGGCGGCCCCCATAAGCGAACGGCGATTGATCATCGAAAGGCACTCCATAGTCGCGGGATATCGCGGCACATCACAAGGTCACAAAAGGTCGGGGGCGCTCCGCATCAGGGTCAGCACCGTCTCTCCGAACAGGCTGTTGGCCCAGGCAAACCACGAGCGGGTGAAATGGCTGGCATCGTCCTTGTGCACCGACTCATTGACAAAGCCACGCGGGGCCGAAGCGCGCAAAATCCCTTCAAGGCAGGTGCGTTGCTCCGCCTTGTCCTGAGTGGTCAGTATCTGCATCATGAGGGCGATGGGCCACACTGTGTCCGGCTCCGAATGCGGGCTGCCGACGCCGGACAGCACCTTGCCCTCGAAATAATAGGGGTTGCGGCGGCTCAACACCGCGCGGCGGGTGCGCAAATAGAGCGGATCGTCGATACGACAGGCCCCCAGATAGGGCAGACTGAGAAGGCTTGGCACGTTGGCGTCGTCCATGAACAGGCCATTGCCGAAGCCATCGACCTCATAGGCCCACATGTCACCACCCCCCGGCGCGCCGAGGCGGCCATAGGCGTTCAGGGCGTCGCTGACCTCCTGCGCCAGCGCCAGGCAGGACTGCGCGAACGCCGCCCCCAGCCCTGACGGTTCGGCGAGCTCCGCCAGTTGCCGCAGGCTGACCACGGCAAAATGATTGGCCGGTATGAGGAAGGGATAGAGGCAGGCATCGTCCGACGGACGGAAGCCGGAATGGATCAGCCCCACCTTGCGCGTCGGGGCCCCATAGCCGCGCGCCAGCGTCTCGGTGGGTTCGGACGCCGTGCGCTGAAAGCGATAAGGGCCATTTGTCTCTTTGCGCTGCTGCACACGGAAGGTATCGACGATCGTGTGCATGGCGGCGCGCCAGGTGTCGTCAAAGGCGCTGACATCTCCCGTCTGCCGCCAGTAAAGATAGGACAGGCGCACCGGATAGCACAGCGAGTCGATTTCCCATTTGCGCTCGGCCACGCCCGGCTTCATGTCGGTAAAGTCGGTCTGCGACCACGACAGATCGGTACGCGCCTTAGGGTCGTGCATATAGGCATTGGCATAGGGGTCGATCAGGATGCAGCGCGCTTGCCGGTGGATCAGACCGACAAACAGGCGTTGCAGCGCCTTATCGTCCGTCACCAGCGGCAGATAGGGCGTCACCTGCGCCGAAGAATCGCGCAGCCACAGGGCCTTGATATCGCCGGTAATGACGAAGGTGTCGGGCTTGCCATCGACCTCGCCCAGCTCAACCGTCGTATCGAGCGTGTTGGGGTAGGTGTTTTCAAACAGCCGCGCCAGAGCCGGGTTGCGGATCGCGCGGCGGGCTTTGGCGATGGTCGCTTCGACCGCCGCCGAGCGGAAGCCGCGCTGTTGCGGCGGCAGACGCACGCCGGAGGCCACCTGAGGCGACATGGGCGGAATCTCGGCCAGAGCGGGCGTTGCCAATGCGCCCAGGGTGGTTGCCCCCAAAGTGGTGAGGAACTGTCTGCGCTGCATGAACCCTATCCTTTTACCAGACCCGGCAGGTCCCAGATCTGCGATCCCGAGCCGGCCAGTGAGCGTTCGCCCTGATCGTGCAAGTCGAGCACGACGACCTCATTGACCCCGACCTTGAGATAGGGGGCCGGCACGAAGAGCGCGCGCTGCGGCCCGACAGACCAGTAGCGGCCCAGATTGTGCCCGTTGACCCAGACATAGCCCTTACCCCAGCCGCGCAGGTCGAGGAAGGTGAAGCCCGCCTCAGGGGTTTCAAACGTACCGCGATAGAAGGCGGGGCCTTCGACGCGCTGATGCTTGAAGCGCAAGGCGCTTAGATCATCGAGCGGCACGCCCTGATGCGTCCAGCCGGTGAGCGGCTTGCCATTCAGCGTGACCGGCCCGATCAGGCCCTTCTGATCCTTGCCGATCTGATCGCCATAGTTGATGTGGCCCATGGCGTCGATCAGCAGGTCGAGCGTTTCCCCGGCCTTCAGCGACACCACAATCTCGGTCTCTTTCAGACGGCGATCCAGCGTCCCGACGCGCACCTGCCCGGCGCTGACGAGGGCGTAGTCGCGCACCTCAGCCGCTTTCAGACGGCCCGACACAGCGGTTTTAGTGGTATGGCGGTAGAGCATCAGGCCGTGGTTTTGCCCCATCTGCTCAAAGGTTTTAGGTTGAGGATGGCTGACACCCTTTGGGTAAAGCTGCGCTAGCGGGGCCGTTTCGCGCAGGGTAAAGCGCTCAATCTTCAGCGCCTTTTCCGGCGCGGGCAGAGGCGTGAAGCGTTCCGGTGGCAGATAGCGGCGGAACAGTTCCTGCGCCGCCTCGTATTTCGGGGTGACGCGCCCGGCCTCGTCCAGCATGGCGTCGTAATCATAGCTCGAAATATCCGGCTGATAGCCCTGCGTCTTGTGGAAATTGGCCCCGGCATCAAAGGCGAACGAAGTGCCCCCGTGCAGCATGTAGAAGGAGAAGCTGATGCGGTTGTCGAGCATCCATTTGAGGCTCTCCATCAAAGGCGGGATTTCCATATTGGAGTGCATTTCTCCGAAGTGGTCGAACCAGCCGCCCCACAGCTCGGTACACATACGCGGGCCCTTGGTCTTGAACCTGGCATAGCGCGCAAACTCGCCCTCCGCCTTGTCATAGGTGCCAAAATTGATGCCATTGAACAGTTCCGGCAGGGCGCCGTTTTCAATGACCGCCGCTCCATCGACAGTGTAGAGCTGACCGTTGAAACCCGCGGCGCGCACCTGATCGCGGACGGCCCGCATATAGTTGAGGTCATTGCCGTAAGAGCCATACTCGTTTTCGACCTGCGTCATCAGGATCGGTCCGCCCTTGTCGATTTCAAGGTGCGACACCTCCTGCCCCAGCCGCTTCAGCCACTGCCCCGCCGGGTCCATATAGCGCGGGTCGAGCGAACGCGGGCGGATGTCCGGGTCATTGAGGAACCACGCCGGATAGCCGCCATTGTCCCATTCGGCGCAGGCATAGGGGCCGGGCCGCAACAGGACGTGCAGCCCCTCTTCCTGCGCCATCTTCACCCAGGCGGCGACGTCGAGATTGCCGCTGAAATCATAGACGCCCGGCTTTTTCTCATGCGCGCTCCAAAAGGTGTAGGTCGAAAGCGTATTCAGCCCCAGCGCCTTCAGCTTGCGCAGGCGATCGCGCCACAGCTCACGCGGGATGCGCGGATAGTGCATCTCACCCGCCATCAGGTGCACGGGCTTGCCGTCCAGCAGGAAGTTATCATCCTTTATCGTAAAGCGCGACGGGGCCGCGCAGGCGTCACCGGCTGAAAAACCGAGCGTCACCGCCGAAGCGACCAGCCCGCCGAGAATCTGTCTGCGATCCATCATGAGGGTCGTATCCTGTGGTTATTTCGGTAGCGCCATCCGGCCCGAGATCGAAAAATCAGCGTTCAGGGTCTGAGCAAATCCGGGCTGACCGCCACCGACCGAGAGGCTGTAGGCCCCGGCCCGAATGGCGCGCTCGCCCTCGAGCGTGACCGTGCTCAGATCGCGCGGGTCAATCGTCATGACGACGGTCCGGCTTTCGCCCGGCTTGAGGCTGACGCGCGAAAACGCCGCCAGCGAGGCATTGAGGCCAAAGGCATCCGGCCGTTTGACATAGAGTTGCACCACCTCGTCCCCGGCGCGCGGACCCGTATTGCGCACACGGACGCTGAGGCGCAGCGGCTGACCGGCCTTCAGAGCGTTTGTGTCCAGTTTCAGATCGCTATAGCTGAACTGCGTGTAGGATAGGCCGTGGCCGAAGGGATAGAGCGGCTTGCCCTTAAAATAACGATAGGTGCGCCCTTCCATGCGGTAGTCGATAAAGGGTGGCAGGTCCTGCACCGAGCGATAGAAGGTCACCGGCAGGCGACCGGAGGGGTTAGACTCGCCGGTCAGGGTGCGGGCAATGGCCGTGCCCCCCGCCTCGCCCGGATACCAGGCGGCCACCACGGCGTCGGCGTGGGCGTCGGCCCAGTTGAGCGCCACCGCCGAACCGGACAGCAGCACCACGACCAGCGGCTTACCCGTGGCCTTGACCGCTTTCAGCAGGTCCTCCTGCGTTCGCGGCAGGCCGAGGTCGGTGCGGTCGCCACGGTCAAAGCCCGGCACCAGAATCTGAAGCTCCTCGCCTTCGATGTCGGGCGACAGGCCGACAAAGGCGACGATAGCATCGGCGGCCTGCGCGGCCTTGACCGCCTCATCAATTTGCGGCTGCGCCGGAGCGATCCATTGCAAACGCACGCCCCAATCGCCGCCCACATGGCGATATTCGAGACGCAGACGGCGCGCGGCGGCGCTGTCGAAGGTCAGTTCGGTTTCCAGCGACTTGCCGTCGCCCGTATCGACGATGACCGGCTTGTCATCCAGATAGAGGCGCACCTCATCGTGCTGGTTGGCCTCGCAGGACCAGCAGCGATCCACGAACACTTTCAGGCGATAGGTGCCCGCCGCCGGGGGCGCGATCTGGCCGCTCCAGCGGATGCTGTAAGGGCCGTCTTTCAGCGCCTTGACCGGCAGGCGGTTCATGAATTCCAGATTTACGGTACGCTCGGTGCGCGTTTCGACCGGCGCACCGGTAAAGTCGGCGTTGGCGTAATAGCTGGCCGTCAGACCCACCGCTCCGTCGGAGGTACGTAGCGCCGTTTCCGGTACGGTGGTCGGCACCCCTTCGGCCAAGGTCGCGCCTTGTGCATAGAGCACCTTCGCGGCCCCCAGTTGCGCCCGCAATCCGGCCAAGGGCGTCACCGGCTGACGCGCTATGCCATTGTAATTGCCGCGCAGCGTCTCCTGCGTGTCGGCATTCGGGCCGATCACCGCGACGGTCTGACCGGGCTTAAGCGGCAAGACGCCATTGTTTTTGAGCAGGACCAGCGACTGTTCCGCCGCCTGTAGCGCCAATCCTTGCGCCTGCGGTGTATTGATGGCGTCCGGGCTGATCTTCGACCACGGGCTGGGCGCGCCGTCGATGCCGAGACGCTTGCGTACATCCAGCAGGCGGTTCAGCGACTGATCCATCAGGGATTCAGGGATCAGGCCCCGGCTCACGGCTTCGGGCAGGGCCGCATAGGCATTGCCGCAGTTGAGATCGACACCGGCCTTCAGGCTCTCGGCCGAGGATTCAGCGTCATTGAGACGATAGAAGTGAAAGCGCGTCATGTCGTAGATGGCGTCGCAATCGGTGACGACATAGCCCTTGAAGCCCCAGGCGTCGCGCACATAGGTCTTAAGCAGCAGGTCCGACGCGCAGGCCGGAACCCCTGCCACCGCATTGTAAGCGCACATGACCGACTGCGCCTTTGTGGTCATCACCGAATACCGGAAGGCCGGCAAATAGGTCATTTCCAGATCATAGGGCGACACCGAGGCGGCAAAGCCATGCCGCCCGGCCTCCGGCCCCGAATGCACGGCCAGATGCTTGACCGAGGCCACGACCTTCGGGTGCTGCGCGTCCGGCCCCTGAAGCCCGGTGACAAAGCCTTCGGCCAGACGGCTGGTCAGGAAGGGGTCTTCGCCATAGGTCTCCTGCCCCCGCCCCCAGCGCGGATCACGGAAGATGTTGATATTGGGCGACCACAGGGTCAGGCCGAAATAGCGCGGGTGATCCCCTGCCGGATCGGTCGAATTGAACTTGGCGCGCGCCTCGGTGGAAACCACATCCCCCACCTGTTTCAGCAGGGCCGGGTTCCAGGTGGCCGCGAGCCCGATGGCCTGCGGGAATACGGTGGCTTCGCCCGCTCGCGCCACGCCGTGCAGGCCCTCGTTCCACCATTCATACGCCGTAAGTCCCGCCGACGGCAGGGCTGGCGCCCGGTTCTGCATCTGCGCCGCCTTTTGCTCGACTGTTAGGCGGGCAATGCGCGGGTCGAGCGGCGGCTCAGCCGTTTGCGCCAGCGCCGCACCCAGAGACAGGGCCCCCAGAGACAGGGCACTGAGGCTTACGGTCAGCAGAAGGGGTTTCACAGCAGAAAATACAGATCGGGAAGTCATTGCGCAGCGCCATAAAGGGAACGGATGGTCAGCGCCCGGCGAAGTTGCGCCTCGGAAGCTGAGGTTTTGAGATCGAGGCTGACGGTCTCACCCGGCATCAGGTCAAAGGCATTGTCGGACAGGCTCACCTCAGGCGCGTCCGTATCGACCCAGACCTGCCGCGCCAGCGTGCGCGCCGACAAGGTGAGGCGATAACCGTCCGTCGTGCGGGTCAGGCGCGACCTGATCTTCGGATCGCGGAGCGCCAGCGCCTTGGAGGCGACGAAATAGCTCTGATGCCGCGAGAGAACCTGATCGTTTTCCAGTAGCTCGACACTGACCACGGTCGATTTGGGATCAGCGCCTTTCAGCAGGTCGGCATCGCTGATCCGCATAATGACCTGTGCACTGAGTGGGGCGGCGTTGAGGTCCTGCGTCCATTGCGACAACAGCTTGCCGTCCAGGGTCATCACCTTAAGCCGCCAGTGCAGACGCGCCTCGCTCTGACGATCGGAAACAACCGACAGCTCGGTCACGCCGTCACGGCGCAGCAGCGATACGGAGACCGGGGCATAGAAGCGACGCGCCGAATAGTGCAGCGCCTTCCAGCGGCCATAATAATCGACGCTCGACCACGAGGCCACCGGCCACACGTCGTTCAGTTGCCAGTAGAGACCGCCCATATTTTGCGGGCGTGAGGCGCGCAGATGCCGCGCCGCCAGCTCGATACCTTCGGCCTGCATCACCTGCGACAGATAGACGAAGTCCTCAAAGCGCCTGGGCTGACCGTAATTATTGTTGATATACATCAGAAGGCGCTGATTGCCGCGGCCCTTATCGAACTTCTGGTGGGCGATCATCACCGGGGCATCAATGGCCATATCCTTCGGGCCGGCAAAGGTCTTGATCGTCGCCATGACCGGGAAGGATTGCAGCCCGTATTCCGACATGAAGCGCGGCGTCACCGTCAGATAGGTCTCTACCGGCTGCTTGCCGCCCCAGACCGTCCAGTAGTGGCGGTCCCCGTCGCGGTCACCATCCGACGGACCATCATAGTCGGCCGTCGGGGAACCCGGCCAGTAAGGCGTGCCCGGTGAATACTTATCGACCGCGCCGCGCAGCACCTGATCGAACAGACGCACCAATCCAGTATGGATACGCTCGGCCTCCTTGCGGCCGACCTTGTCCTTCAGCGCCTGACTGTCGCCCCAGTTATCCCAGTTGACCTGCACCTCATTATTGCCGCCCCAGATGACAACGGAGGGGTGGTGGCGCAGGCGACGCACCTGATCATAGGCCTCCTGACGCACGTTTTCGCGGTAGGCTTCGTCGTATGGCGGGATGGAGCCGCCGAACATGAAGTCCTGCCACAGCATCAGGCCGTGGGCGTCGGCCCAGTCGTAGAAGCCGTCGTCGAAATAGTGCCCCCCACCCCACAGACGCAGCATATTCATATTGGCGTCGATGGCGGTTTTCAGGATACGATCCCGATAGGCATCGGAGACGCGCGGCGGCATCATGTCGAGCGGGATCATGTTGGCGCCCTTCATATAGATCGGCACGCCATTGATCAGTATCTCGAAGCTGCGCCCCCACTCATCCTTCTGACGACGGATTTCCGAGGTGCGCAGACCGATGCGCTGCACGCGCTCGCCCATCACCACGCCGTCGCTCAGAACACGCGCACGGACGGTGTAGCGATCCGGCCGACCATAGCCCACCGGCCACCAGCGTTTGGGATGGTCGATGCGCACCGGCAGGCTGAGACTGTTGCTGCCGGCATAAAGGGGAAGGGTTTGCGTCTGGGTCTGCGACTTGCCGTCCGGATCGGTAACGGTAACCTCCAACGTGGCGTTGCGCACGGCATCGGAGACGATCTCGAACCGCGCCTCAAGGGCCGCCACCTGATCATCGAGGTGCTGTTGCTGCGCAAAGAAATCCAACAGGCGCACGCCGTCATAAATGTCCAGCCGCACCGGTCGCCACGGCCCCAGCGTCACGAGGCGCGGGCCCCAGTCCCAGCCGTACTGATACCCCGCTTTGCGCACATAGGCCGAACTGTTCTGCCCCAGCGGCTCATCGCCAAACGCCGAGTCATAGGCCCCCGGCTGGTAATAGCTGAGCCCCTGCATAAAGGGCCGCATTTTATTGATCGGTGAGGCAAAGCGGATATGCAGGCGATTGGCCCCGCCCACCACCATGTCCTTAACCGGCACACGCCAGCTACGGAACATATTGTCTGCCGAAAGCAAGACCCTACCGTTCAGCGTCACCTCGGCAAACGTATCCAGCCCGTCGAACACAAGGTCGACATGCCCGCGCTTCAGCGTCGCCTCATCGAGCGTAAATGACGTTTCGTATTCCCAGTCCGACAGGCCGACCCACTGCGCCGCCGCCTCGTTCAGGCCGACATAGGGGTCTTTGAGCTTGCCCAACGCGATCAGGTCGCTCTGTACCGTGCCCGGCACCGTTGCCGTCATCCACTCGGCGACTTCGGGATGCGCCGCGCGATTGGGATCGCCCTCAGCGATGCGAAAACGCCAGCCCTCCGTCAGGGTCCGCGTCTCAGACCCTTTCACGGTTTCCGCCCACACCGGCACGCTCGTCAGGGAAAGGGCCACAATCAGCCAGAGACAAAAAGTGATCAGCCCGTCCATCCCGCCGGCCCCACGCCCCTTCGAAATCACTGTCCGATGCACGAATGGTTCTCCCTGGCTTTGCAGAGCCCTCAGGCCACCCGCCCCGCAAGAGGCGCCTCAAATTAATAGCAATTCAAAAAATTCAATCAACTAAAATAAGTTTTTGCAAACGATTTTAATTCGAAAATTTTAATCAGTTAAAAGCAAAAAGGGCCCGCGCCTCAGTTGAGGGCGGGCCAGTTTGCACCACTAATACATACAGAACGCTTTAAATATTCATATTAGAAACATGAATACATTGTATTACATTTTCAGATTCACGCCGACGAAGAAGCGGCGGCCGTTCTTGTAGAAGGCGGTCGGCGCGTCTGCGAACGAGCTGAACGAGTAGTACATCTCGTCGAGCAGGTTCTGACCGTTGGCATAGACCGAAATCTTGTCATTGACCTTATAGGTGGCTGACAGATCGACCTGCTTGTAGGAATCGGTGAAGTCCTTCGAGTTACGACGACCGATGCCCGTGAAGTATTGCGAGCGGTAGTTGTAGCTCAGGCGAACCTGCCAGGGGCCTTCTTCGTAGTAGGGGATGACGCTGATGGTATCACGCGACAGGTACGGCATGTTGTAGGCCGTCGTGCCCGTGTCGGCATCGGCGAAGGTGTAGTTCGCGATGATACCGAAGCCGTAGGCGATATCCTTTTGCCCTTGCAGCGCAAAGCCGGTGACAGAGGCGTTCTGGGCATTAAAGGGCGACGAGAAGGAGTAGGTCGCGTTGGCATTGGTCAGCTTGTTGAAGAAGACTTTTTCCTGCGTGTCGTTGACAACGTAGGAGCTGATCTTGCGGTGGAAGAGTTCCGCCGCCAGAAGGCCGGTCTTGTCGAAGTACCATTCCACCGACGCTTCGAAGTTGGTCGATTCATAAGGCTTCAGGTTGGCGTTACCGCCACCGCCGGTCAGCTGACGGTCGTTCAATTCCACAGTGCCGGCCAGTTGGCTGTAGCGCGGACGGGCGATCACCTGCGCCGCACCGACCTTGATCAGGACATCATCGGCGGCTTCATAAACAACGTTGATGTTCGGCAGCAGCTTGGTTTCTTTCTGAGTGACGCTCTTGGGCGTATAGGTCGTACCGCCGTCTGAGGTTTCCCAGTAGTTCGACTGGTCTTCGGTCGAAACCAGTCGCGCACCGACGTTACCGCGCCACTTGTCGTGACGGAAGTTGCCTTGCAGGTAACCTGCCGCGATGTTTTCCTTCACGGTGAATTCCATGCCGTACTTCGGCCCGTTATAGCGGGTGATGCTGGCATTGATGACACCGAAGATGCCGTCACGCGTCAGGCCCAGATACTGCATGGCGTTGCCGCTGCCGCCCATATCAGCCCACAGGCCGTCCGGAGTCAGTTGCGAAGCGAAGTCACTGAGGTAGAGCGTCTTGTTGGCGAAGTAGTCCCAGCCTTCGGCATCCAGCGAGTTCTCGTGCTTGGTCAGCTTGGCGCCGAACAGAACGGTCTCAAAGAAACCGTCCAGATTGCGGCGGAAGTCGATCTGACCGTAGGTTTCCTTGTCCGTGGTGCGGCTGCGTTCCATGCCGCCCATCTGGACGTAGTTGCCGGTCACGCCGTTGATCGTGCTGGTCGAAGACGACGGCGAACGGAAGAACGACTTGGGCGTCGTGGGCGAGGTATCGTAGTTGATATAAGTGCTGTTGGCCGTAAAACCGAACTGGAAGCCCGAGTTCAGGTCGAAGCTGATCATGCGCTCCGGCTCTTTACCGCCGGTCGCCTGCGTCCAGCCGACATTACCGGATACCTTCCAGTCACCGGCATTCCACTTACCGGCCAGGTTGACGCTGTCCGTCTTGACCACCGTGGTGCGCAGGATGGCGTCATACTGCGTCAGGGTGCCGGTGCCAGGGGCCTTGGCGGGCACATAAGCGCCGGTGATCAGGCCATTCGCCACAGTGAAGTCGCGAGAGTTAGAGCTGTTCCACACCGGAACGGCGTACATCGACTGGTTATAGTTGGTGTAGTCGCCTTCGATATGCAGGGCCGTCAGGTCGAACTGCGTGTCGTCATTCGGCTTCCACTGGATGGCCGTGCTGACACCGGTGCGTTGACGGGTCTGGTCGAAATAGGCCCAGTTGAAGCAGCAGGGCACATTGGCAGCCGCCAATTGGTTATAGGACGCCAGGGTCGGCGCTGCGCCGTTGATCTTCGGGCCGGTGACAGTGTTCCCGGACACCGTGAAGGCGCTGTTGAAGGCGCCGGCACCCATATAGCCGAAATATTCGATACCGGCGCGATGCAGTTGCTGCTTGTCATAGGTGGCCGCGACGAGGACACCAAAAGTGCGGGCTTCGTTATGCCAGCTATAGAGCGCCGAACCACGGACATCGCCCTTTTCCGAGCGGTCATTATAGCTGTAGCCGAGCGAGCCGGTGATGGTGCCGGGCTTCAGGTCCAGCGGCTTGCGGGTTTCGAGGATAACCGTACCGCCCAGAGAGCCTTCGTCTATCCACGCTTCAGGGCTCTTATAGACCTTGAGCTGACCGACGATTTCCGGCGCCATCAGCGAATAGTTGAAGGTGCGGCTGGTCGGGTCGTTCGGGTTACCGCCCCAGTCGGCCGAGGCGATCGAGTGGCCATCGACCAGAATGCGGTTCAGAGCCGGGTCGGTACCGTGGATCGAGACCTTTTCGCCTTCGCCGAAGTTACGGTCAACGCTGACACCCGGCAGGTGCGACAGCGACTCTGCGATATTGGTGTCGGGGAACTTGCTGACGTCTTCGGCCGAGATGACATCGACAATAGCGTCGGTCTTCTTCTTTACAGCCGCAGCCTTTTGCAGGCTGCCCTTGATGCCGACGACGACAACCTCCTGAACGTCGCCACCTTGCTGTGCATAGGCCGCGCCCGAAAGCATCACCCCGACGAGCGCCGTGCTCATCAAAACAGAGCGTTTCAAACTCATCACTTCGTCCCCTTAATGGTCATAAATCCACGTTTGCTCGCACGCCGTTTCTCGCCATCAAGGTGCTGAAATTGCGTTCGTATAACGAAAGTATGACAACTTTGAACTCTGTCAACGATAATTCATATATTTGATTTATTAATTGCACATTTTAGAGACCAAATTTGCCATATAAATAAACCAAAATTCTCAGATCGTTCAGAAAACTGAGAAATAATATAATTAAATCAGTAATATATAACTCCGTGGGAATAAGGAGGTAATATTACCAATTATATGCCTTGATGCAAATTGGCAACATAACCACCAAAATACCAAAATGCCATTGCGCCGTTTCGCAAAGTTTGTGACGCTATGCCTTCACGCCCCGCTCCAACCCTTTTCTCGCCCCGGCACGCCATGCAGGATTTACCTCGTAAACAACCCGGTTTTCGAAAGATTGTTGTCGTCGGCGGTGGGACGGCTGGGTGGATGACGGCGGCGCTTCTGGTCCGCCTTACCGAAGGCCGTCTGGGTCAAATTCATCTGATAGAGTCGGAAGACATAGGCACCATAGGCGTGGGCGAAGCGACGATTCCGCCAATCCAGGACTTTAACCGGCTACTAGGCATCGACGAAACGACGTTTCTGCGCGAGACCAAGGCCACCTTCAAGCTGGGGATCGAGTTTCGCAACTGGCATCAGAAGGGCGACAGCTATATCCACCCCTTTGGTGTGATCGGGGCGCAGATCGGAAGGGCCGGTTTCCATCATTACTATACACGCGCGGCCCTGTCCGGAGACACCACGGCCTTCGAAGCCTATTCACTGGCCAGCGTCGCCGCCCGGCAGGGCCGCTTTGCGCCCCCCCCCCGTCACGACAGCGGCGTGCATTCCACCCTTGGCTATGCCTACCATTTCGACGCCGGCCTGTTTGCGCAATTCCTGCGCCGCTATGCCGAAGCGCGCGGCGTGATACGTCACGAAGGGCGCATTACGAAGGTGAATCAGCGCGCCGAAGATGGCTTTATTACTGGCCTGGAGACCGAACGGGGCGAGACTCTCGACGGAGATCTTTTCCTCGACTGTTCCGGTATGCACGCGCTACTTCTGCAAAAGACGCTGGAGACGGGTTTTGAGGACTGGAGCCACTGGCTGCCCGCCAACCGGGCCTGGGCCGTGCCCTGCTCTAATGTCTCGGCCCCCCTGCCCTATACGCGGGCCACGGCCCATAGCGCGGGGTGGCAATGGCGCATCCCGCTGCAACACCGCACCGGCAATGGCCACGTCTTCAGCGCCGACTTCATGAGCGAGGATGAGGCGCAGCGGATACTTCTCGACAACCTCGATGCCCCGCCCTTGGCTGATCCCCGCCTTATTCGTTTCCGCACGGGCCGCGCCCGACAATTCTGGCACAAGAATGTCGTCGCCATCGGCCTGTCCGGTGGCTTTCTTGAGCCGCTCGAGTCCACCTCTATCCACCTGATCCATTCGGGTCTGATCAAGTTCATGGATCTGTTCCCGGACCCGGACTTCAATCCGCTTCTGGCCCAGCAGTATAATCAGGCGGTCGGCATGGATTATGACACCATCCGCGATTTCCTGATCGCCCATTACAAGCTGACCAAGCGCGACGATTCCGAATTCTGGCGATACTGTCGCGAGATGAGCATTCCCGCTTCACTCCAGTATAAGCTGGATCAGTTTCGCGAGAGCGGTCGGGTTATCATGTCCCGCGGCGACCTGTTTCAGATCCCAAGCTGGCTGGCCGTCTTGTTCGGCCAAGGCGTGATGCCGAAGCGTTATGACCCGCTGGCCGATCTCATCGAACCGCAGGACCTTTCCGACATACTACGCCAGATGCAGGGCACTATCACCGAATACGCAAACACCATGCCGCCGCAGGCCCGCTATCTGGAACAACTTGGCCTTACCCTTGCGGCGGGAAAGTAGAGTTTAAATGGCGCCTTACAAACACCCCACGCTGCTAGTAGAGCCCGTTGCCCGGCCCACGCAGACGCATCCCTGCCGTCTTGAGGTCTGCGTGGACAGCCCGCGTTCGCTCTATGCCGCCGTCGAAGGCGGTGCCGCGCGTATCGAGCTTTGCAGCGCGCTCAGCCTGGGCGGACTTACGCCGGGGCCAGGCCTCGTGCGCACGGCGCAATCACTCGGCCACTCCACCCGCGCCATGATCCGCCCCACCGAAGGCGGGTTTGTCTATGGGCCAGACGATCTGGATGTCATGCGACGCGATATTGACGCGATGGCCGATCATGGTCTGGAAGGCGTGGTGATGGGGGCCCTTACTCCGAAAGGATACCTCGACGAGTCCTTTCTGGCCCGCCTGTGCAGCCATGCCAAAGGCCTGAAAATGACCCTTCACCGCGCGATCGACCTGACGCCCGATCCGCTTGAAGCCCTTGAAACGGCTATCGGGCTCGGTTTCGACACCGTCCTGACCTCCGGCACACAAATGCGCGCCATCGAAGGACTGGACATCGTCCGGGCGCTGGTTGAAACCTCCGCCGGGCGTATCGACATCATGGCCGGTGGCGGCATCAACGCGGCGCAGATCGGCGAGATCATCGGTGCCACCGGCGTCAACTGGGTGCATGGTTCCTGCTCGCGTTTGCAGGAGGTCGGGCCTGCCGAGTTGGAACTGGGGCTGTCAAGCGACAGCTATCGTCTCACCGAGGCCTCATTGGTCAGGGCGATCTGCGACGCCCTGCAACCGCAGAACTGAGGATTGGCCGATGCACGAATACCTTATCGGCATTGATGGTGGTGGCACGCGCTGCCGCGCCCGCCTGACAACCAACGAAGGCCGCGTTATCGGACAGGGCCTGTCGGGCCCGGCTAATATTCAGCTCGGCCTCGACTACAGCTGGCGCAATATCAGCGAGGCGATCGACCGCGCCCTGGATCAGGCGGGCTTGGATAGACACCTGTTCCCGCGTTGCCGGCTGGGGCTGGGACTGGCCGGTGTGGTCACCGAAGCTGACCGTCAGCAAGTTGCCGCCAAGGCCGCAGCGTTCCACAGCGTCAAGGTCGCCACCGACGCCCACACGGCGTGTCTTGGGGCCTTTGGGGGCCGTGACGGGGCCATCTTCATCGGAGGGACGGGTTCGGTCGGCTATGCGTGGTTGTCGGGCGAAAGCCATCAGGTCGGTGGCTGGGGCTTCACACTGGGCGACGAAGGTTCGGGCGCGACCCTTGGTCGTCAGGCATTGCGTTATGCTTTGATGGCGCGCGATGGACTGATTGAAGGTACGGCCCTGACCGAGCGCGTCAATCGCTTCTTCACCAGCGCGGGTATTGACCTTCAAACCTGGCTAGCGACAGCGCGCCCCACCGATTTTGGGACCTTTGCGCCAGATGTGATGGAACTGGCCGAAAGGGGCGACCCCTGGGCGCTCGATATCCTCAAGATCAATGTTGGCTGGCTTGAGACATATGTACGACGCCTGACGAGACTGGGTGCACCGCGGGTTTGTCTTCTAGGGGGCGTTGCGCCGCGCTACATGCCTTATCTGTCGGAAGAGGCCCTTTCGCTGATTGCGGATGCCCAGGGCGATGCTCTGGACGGAGCGCTTCTGATGTGTACGGGTCTAAGCGAAGGGCAATTGCCAGGCGGGCTCGATATCCCACAACTCGTAAACTGAGACGTTTAGCTCAAACTGGCCTGTAACAAGGTTAGCGTGGCCTTAGACGTTGACGTCCCAGCCAGGTGGCTCATGTGGTCAACCCTGGTTTTCGTAGTTTCACGCGTCGAGTGAACTGATGGTCAGGAGACGGGCGGGCCCTTAGTCATCCCTTTGACGTGTTTTACCAAAAGCGTAGGGGGCTGGCTGAGCCTTAAAAAGGCACCGGCGACCCGTCTTACTCAAAACCTCTGGTGTCAGATGGCAACAGATGGGCTGACCAAGGGGGATTCTGACATGCTGTCCCGCTGCGGTAAAATTCAAGTCGGCTGACGCCGAGCGTTATCGGCTACCAGCTAACAAACACGGTGGCGTCTGCGGGGACCTGCGCCAGGCGGCTGTTATGTTCGGTCTTCAGCGATACATCGGTCTCGTCGGTCCTCAGGGTCAGATCGGGTAAGCGACGGCGCTTCTTGGCCAGAAAGCGGACGCAGGCCATCTGACCCGTCGGGCCTTTCAGGACCAGCATCAGACCCGCCGCATTGCGCGTTATCGAGTAGGGGTAGTCGGCAAACAGCCAGAAGGGCAGATCGACGCCGTAAAAGCCACGCGCCGCGATAATAAAGGCCCCGCCGCATCCATAGATCTCCTGCCCCACCTGCCCCGCCGGTTGCCCGTCCGCGTACAGGTCTTCCAGCGGAAACGACAGCGCCCGGTCGATATGGCCGTTGCGGATGGTGGTCGCCAGCGCTTCTTTCGGCAGGGCGTCGGGATAGTAGGACCAGCTTCTGTCAAAGGCGAAGCGGCGATATTCGGACAGCAGCAGCTTGACCTTGGGCGGCAACTGCTCCCCGGCCAGTTGCAGCACCTCGTCAAAGGCTGAGAAGGACTCAAAGCACTCATAGGCCGCCATATAGGGTGCATCGTGCAGGCAGGTGACGCCGAAGAAGTTGCTATAGGCCGAGGCATTCTCAATCTGCGAATCCCACAGCACGCAATTGTGCACAAAGCTCGCCAGAAACACCTCGGCCTGCGCCAGATAGCGCTCATCACCGTCCATGCGCCACAGCTTGATACAGGCGGCAATCCCCCAGGCCGTCAGATTGGCCTGATAGACCAGTTCGAAACGCATCCCCTCGGTCGCCTGCATGGCCGCTCGGGCCTCGTTTAAATAGAGGTCGTTGCCGGTCAACTGATGCGCCTGAAGCATGACATAGGCGTAGAGGCCTGCCACATCGGTCTGGCCATAGCCGTCACCCCGCGTCTCGGTAATCACCGAAAAGTCGCGCACATCGTACTGGATGGGCCACAGATATCTGAAATGATGCGCTGATCTGACCGCGTAGTCGAGCGAATCGAGAAACAGCTTTCGCGCCCGTTTGTCCCCCCTCAGGGCCAGCCGCCCCAGATTCATCAGCGGATGATAGAGGTACCAGGAATCCACTGCATTGGCGTTCTTGTCCTCCCCGACATTGGGCAGGTATCGGCGGATGACCCGCAGTTCCTTGTCGAAAAAGCGCCCCATCCCGGCCATCAGCACATCGCGGTAGGGCTCTGCCTTGCCGAACAGGGTCTGATATTCATCAATCGCCGAGGCAACGCTCATCTGCACCATGGAATCCGGATATTCCGAGGCGGTATAAGGGTGCAGATAGACCTGGCCGTAATGGCGAATGGTCGCTTCAGGTGCGGTCTTCAGGTCGTGCAGGGTCTGTTCAGCCCGCGCCGGCCAGTCGTGAAAGCGCGGTTCGGGCCGATCCAGATGCGGATAGATGTCGCCGATCATGTCGATAAACAGGCGCGCTTCTTCCGTCTCATTGCGAGCGCACTCCGTGCGCAGGCCCAGATAGGCGTCGGAAATGACATAGGTCTGCCCGGCCTTCAGCGGCGCGGTCGGCGGCGAGTTACCGTTGGGCGCGGCAGGCGGCTGATAGCCAAGCTCCGGCCACTCGCCGCCCACCACGCCGTCGGGTTTGGTGGCAGTCGCCAGAAAATAGGGATTGAGCGCCGTCAGGTTCTGCACATAGAGGACGCAACCGAATGCCGGTTCCTCGACACAAAAATAACACAGGCCGATATTGTAGCCGCGTTGCGCCGCCTCGACGCGGCCCTTCGTGGTCAGCGGATCGTCCTGCGCATCGAGCACATAGAGGTCGCGCGGCCAGAAGGGCAGAAGGAGGTCGAAGGCAGGTCGAAGCGCACTGCGCACATTCAGGAGCGTCTCGCCCTTCAGGCTCACCTCTACCGTCCATTCACCCGTCTCGGTTTGCGCGCGGAAATTCACGCCCGACGCGGTCGTTTCCAACCCCTCAATCCGATAGGGTCCGCTATTGAAGATCAGGCGCAGCGCCAGACCGCCACGCTCCGGTCGCGAAATTTTCAGCCATGGCGTGTCGCGTCCGGCCCGGACCTCCAGCGTCAGTCCGCCCAGGCACAGCCTTGCCTCAGCTTCCTTGCGGCCTTGCAAATCGGCCCGCACTCGCAGGGTCTCAGGCGTTACGGCCGCCGTTTTGCGTGCCATCACGAACGTTCCAGCAGCGGTTCGACGCGCAAAACCGAGACATCCGTGCGTACTGAGCGCGTCAGGGCAAAGCCGATCGTATCGGCCAGGTCTTCGGCATAGAGCATTTCGTTGCGCGCAATGGCCTCACGCTGTTCTTCAGGGCTCTTTTCCTGCATGTCGGCCCCGACCGAACCGGGTTCGACCAGAGTGACCTTGATATGGAAATCCATGACCTCCTTGCGCAATGTCTTGGCATAGGTCTCGATCCCGGCCTTGGTGGCGGCATAGACGCTGGTTCCTGCCCCCATAAACTCGGCACTGATGGAACCCACAAACACCAGATGGCCCGCGCCGGCAGCCTTCATGCGTAGAATGGCCTCGCGGGCACACGCGATGTAGCCGATGAAGTTGGTCTCTGCCGCCAGACGCCAGTCCTCATCCGCCTCATCCTGCGCGCCGCCAACGGCCAGACCGGCACTGTTGATCAGGATGTCGAGCCCGCCCAGATGGTCGTCCACCGCGGCAAAAACGCGAGCTAAGTCGTCGCGGGTGGAGACATCGGCGGTCAGACCATGGATGTCGGCGTCCGGATTGACCTCACGTGCATGGGCCAGCGCGTCCTCCAGTTCGGGCTGATGCCGCCCGAAGGTCACGACGCGCGCCCCCTGTTCGACCAGCAGCGCCACCGTGGCCCGCCCGATGCCGGTCGTGCCGCCGGTCACCAGAACCCGTTTGCCCGCAAGCGAAGTCGTCTCGACAGCCATGACCGTCTCCATCTGTTGTAAGGACGCTGACGGACAAACTGCGGTTGCAGGCATCAAAAGAAAATGCGGATCGCTGTGGCCTCGCGCAACTTTGCCGATTGCTTACGCCAACCCCGTGGCGGCCCATATCCCGCTTACCGCGAATATCCTATGGTCCGGGCCTGAGGTCATCCCTATGTCCACGCCCTATATGTTCCACCCGGTGAGCGATATGCCCTACCCCATTGATCAGCTTGTCCTGACGCCTGATGATATTGACCTGTCGCGCTCGCCGCTGGCCGGGCACCTGAAGGCGGAGACCTTTGTGCTGGGGGCGTTTAATCCCGGCCTCCTGCGTTTGCCGAACGGCAATTTGCTGATGATGGTGCGCGTCGCCGAAGCCCTGCGCGAGCCGATTGTCGATGGCCATGTCCATGCCATCCGCTGGGACGAGCAGACGCAGGCCTATGGCCTCGACGCCTGGCCGCTCGATCAGGCCAATACGGCCGATCCGCGCAAATTCACCCTCGCTGGCGGGCAGTGGAAGGTCATGGCCCTGACCTCCCTGTCGTGGCTGTTGCCCGTCGAGCTGAGCCCGGACGGTACACGTGTTCTCACGCTGCACTACAACCGTGCCATCGCACCGGCCTATAGTTTTCAATGCTATGGGGTGGAAGATGCCCGCATCAGCCGCGTCGGGGACCGCTGGCTGATGACCACCTGTTCAGTGAGCCCTGAGCGCCATTCGACCACCCTCTATAGCTCCGAAAATGGGCTGGACTGGACCTTTGAAGGGATCGTCCTCGACCACCAAAACAAGGACATGCTCATCTTCGAGGGACGGATCGACGGCTATTACTGGGCGCAGACGCGGCCTCTGGGGGCGCTCTATTTCGCCTATCCGCCGGGCAGCGACTGGCGCGCCGGGCCGTCGATCAATCTGGCGGTCTCCAAAGACGCCCTGTTCTGGAAGCCGTTTGAGCGACCGGGCCTGCGCCCGCCGTCAGGCACGCTGATCATGGAGCGCATGGGCGGTGGCACCCCGCCGATCCTGACCCCTCAAGGCTGGCTGACCCTGTGGCACGGGGTCGAACCGCATGAGGTGGTGGGCATCTATCGTACCTACTGGTCAGTGCTCGACGCTCATGACCCCAGCCGCGTGCTGCACACCGAGACAACCCCGCTGCTGGAGGCCAATGCCGAACTGACCCGGCCCATCGAACACCAGATGTATCTGCGCGATGTCGTCTTTACGACGGGGATACTGGACGATGGCGACCACTATATCGTGGCGTCGGGTGAAGCGGATCTCGCCTGCCGCATCACCCATATTCCCAAGAGCGTTTTCGTACATGCGTAGGCATACGTCCGATGCTTATGCTTAAGTAACGGCAAGGTTTAAGTGGTAGCGCGTGGCTTTGCGTTCTCCTGCTTTGATCAACGCTCCCAAATCAACCATCGAAGCCAGATCGCGGGTAGTGGTAGCGGATAGAGCGCCGGTAATGGTCATATAATTTGCGGCACTCAGACCGCCCTTGAAACCGTCCACCCCCTCGGCAAACATGCGCGTTAAGGCTTTTTCCTGACGGGGGTTGAGCTGACCCCGCAGGCGTTCAAACAATCGCGTCTTGGCTATGATGAACTCGATATGCTGCAGGGTGCGTGCCTGCGCCTCGATGGCCTTATCGGCGAACCATAACAACCATTCCCCGACATCAAGGGTTCGGCTGGCGGCTTCAAGGGCGAGGTAATAGTCCTTGCGATGCCGCAGCAAGGGCCCAGCGATACCGGTAATGGCCGGCTTGTTAAGGCCTTGAGCCAGCGCCTTTTCGGCAATGGCGCGCCCAATGCGACCATTGCCGTCTTCAAACGGGTGGATCGATTCAAACCACAGATGGGCGACGCCCGCCCGCGTCAGGGCAGGTAGCGGGGTATCACCATAAGAGGCCGTTCGAGAAAACCACTCCAGAAATGATTTCATTTCATCAGATACCCTGAGCGCGGGTGGCGCCTCGTAATGCACCTTCGGCGCATAGATCGCCCCGGAAACAATTTGCATGGGCTCCCCGTCTTTACGGTAGGCGCCGATGTCAGTGAGATCAGCACGTCCGCTCATCAGCAGGCGATGCCAGTGAAACAGTGTGTCTTCGGTCAGCGGGTCTGATAAATGGGTGTAGAGATCGACCATCATCTCGGCTATGCCCGCCTCTGCCGGGCGAACGCGACGACGGTCCGTGTCAAGACCAAGATGGCGCTGAATAAAGGACTGAACGCTTCCCCGGTCCAGAATCTCGCCTTCAATAGCTGAGGTATCGACCGCTTCACCGCTCAAGATTTCGACACTGATCTGCTGATGGTCACTGTCGGCGAGGTTTTTGGCAACGCCCAAGGCCACGCCCGCGCCCTGAAGAAAGTCCGCCTCGGCAGCCCTCATTGTGTGCGCGTCCCAAACAAAATGGGGCCAGTCCGCATGCTGCCAGTTCCACGTCATGATGTATAGCCACCCTATTTATAGATCAAAATGTTGGCATTTTTTGATCTATAAATCCAGCTTTATCAATCATCCTGCGGCGACGGGTACTAAAAAGCCAGAATGATGAACGCGTCATCATTCTGGCCGAAGCGTTTTGAGTGGATGAACCGGACCTACTGCGCCGGTTCAATCTCGGCAGCGGCTTCGAGCGCCTGACGATTGACCTCGGACGTGGCCAGCCCGTTGAGCTTCTCGTCGGTCGCCTTTTCCTCCTGCAGAGTCTCCTTGAGCTGGCGCGAGGCGTCGGCGTAACCCAGTTGATCGGCCAGAGTGATCAGGCTGCCATAGGCGGCGATCTCGTAGTGTTCGACCTTTTGCGCGCCGACGATCAGCATGACATCGCGCACCGGACCCTTTTCGATCTCTTCAATGGTTTCGCCGCCCTCGGCGACCAGACCTTCCATGGCCAGGCATTTGACGCGCTTCAGCTTCAGACCTTGGGCTTCGACGATCTGGTCAATGCGCTCGATCTGGCCCTGTGTTTCCTCCAGATGCTGGGTAAAACCTTCGGCCAGTTGCGGATGGGTGGCGGCGCGCGCCAGCTTCGGCAGCGCCTTGGTCAGTTGCTTTTCGGCGCTGTAGATATCGGACAGTTCATGGATAAAGGCGTCTTAAAGCGTTTTGATCTTCGGCATATCAGGCTCCGCAATAGGGGGGAATGTCGGATGACGCCGCGAGTTTAGGGACGGTGGGGGAAGGAACAAATACGCCCCCCTACCCGCCCGATCAGAATGCGGTCAATCAGAGCCTTTACGCGCATCTTGTTTTTCGCCGCGATCATGTGGACCGAGCTGTTCCCCGGCCTGCGGATACTGGTCCGGCCGCTTCTTCCATCCGGGCTTGAGATCGACATGCACATTGGCGTTGTCGGCTTCATTGCCGCCGCCCTTGGGCTCTTTGAGGTCTTTGTCGGTAGATATCATGATAAGCTCTCCTTTGCCGCGTTTCAGTGTCTGTCTGCGGACGTAAGGGCGGAATAGTGAGGCAACAGCGGTTTATAAGAACGACGGAAAATCAGAATTTTTCTCTGCCTTTTCCGCCGACTCGCCTGTTTCTAAACAGCCGCTAAAAGCACGTCTTGAGGGAAAAGGAACGGAGTGGACTGGCCTACCGCTGTGCATTCCACAAGAAGGGGGCGCAGTGTCGGCCCTTCATTGGCCCCCCGGCCCACTCCTCTTTCTCCCTTATCCTCAAGGACAGACCATGAAAGCGCTTTGCTGGCACGGTGTGGGCGACGTTCGCGTCGATACCGTACCCGATCCCCGACTTCTCGACCCGCGTGACGCCATTATCCAGGTCACCTCTACGGCCATCTGCGGGTCGGACCTGCACCTCTATGGCGGCCTGATGCCGAGTCTCAAATCTGGCGATATCCTCGGTCACGAATTCATGGGGATCGTGGTGGAGAAAGGCTCACAGGTCACCAATCTCAACCTCGGCGATCGCGTCGTGGTGCCCTTTACCATTGCCTGCGGCGACTGCTTTTTCTGCCGCAAAGGCCTGACCTCGTGCTGCGAACGCTCAAACCCCAATGCGGAGATGGCGGCCAAGGCTATGGGCCATTCGCCGTCCGGCCTCTTCGGCTATACCCACATGCTGGGCGGTTTCTCCGGCGGGCAGGCGGAATATGTGCGCGTACCCTTCGCCGATGTCGGCCCGTTCAAAGTGCCCGACCATCTGTCGGACGAACAGGTCCTCTTTCTGTCCGACATCTTCCCTACCGGCTATATGGCGGCGGAAAATGCCGATATTGAGCCCGGCGATACGGTCGCCGTCTGGGGCTGCGGCCCGGTGGGACAGTTCGCGATCAGGTCGGCGTGGATGCTGGGGGCCGGCCGCGTCATCGCCATTGACGAAGTGCCCGAGCGGCTGGCGCTTGCCGCCGCCGATGGCAGGACCGAAATCCTCGACTTTTCTGAGGAATCCAATGGCGTCTATGAGGCGCTGAACCGAATGACCGGCGGGCGGGGTCCGGATCGCTGTATCGACGCAGTCGGCACCGAAGCCGCGGGGCACGGGTCGGTGGACGCGGTCATCGACAAGGTGAAACAGGCGGTCAAGCTGGCCTCGGATCGTCCGCATGTGGTGCGCGAAACCTTCCTGTCCTGCCGATGCTGCGGCACCATCTCAATGCCCGGCGTCTATGCCGGCTATCTCGATGCCGTGCCGTTCGGGGCCTTTGTCAATAAGGGGCTGACGCTCAAATCAGGGCAGACCCACGTCCACCGCTATATGCCGATCCTGCTGGATAAAATCGAGCGCGGGGAGATTGACCCGACCTTCCTCATCACCCATCGCGGCCGGCTGGACGACGCGCCAGACCTCTACAAGACCTTCCGTGACAAGGCCGATGGCTGCATCAAGGTCGTACTGACGCCCTGAAAGTGACCTCGCCTCAGGCCGCGCGCATAGAACGGCGAACGGCCTGAGGCGGCTGACCATAGGCGCGCATGAACGCCTCCCTCATGCGTCTTAAATCGACAAAGCCCGTTTCACGGGCGACCGCCTCCAGACCGTGACGACTGTCTTCAAGCAGAAGGCGCGCGGCCTCCAGGCGGATATGCTCCACGGCCTTGGCCGGCGTCTGGCCCGTTTCGGCGCGAAAGGCGCGGCTGAACTGACGCGGCGACAGCGCGGCCACTTCGGCCAGTTCCTCGACCGTCAGGGGGTGGGTCAGGTGGGCACGCGCATGGATCAGCGCCTTCTGGATGCGGTCGCTGCTGGGTGCCAGCTCCAAAAGCTCCGAATGCTGCGATTGCCCGCCGGCCCGGCGATGATGCATGACCAGCCGCCGCGCCACCGCGCCGGCGATGTCGCGGCCCAAATCCTTTTCGATCAGCGCCACGGCCAGATCCAGCCCCGCCGTCAGGCCCGCTGAGGTCCAGATCGCCCCCTCATTGATAAAGATGCGGTCGTCCTCGACCCGCACCCCCGGAAAGGCCTCGCGCATCTCTCGCGCATAGGACCAGTGGGTGGTGGCCCGACGCCCGTCCAGAAGGCCCATCTGTCCCAGCAGGAAGGCCCCCGTACACAGCCCCGCCACGCGCCGTGAGGTTCGTGCGGCGGCGCGCAGCGTTTCAAGGGTGGCTTCGCTCTGCTGCGGGGGCGGCGTCAGGCCCGCCAGCAGCAGGAGCGTATCCACCGGCTCTCCCTCGCTGAGCTTGGTCGTCGGTACGCAGAAACCGCTGGATGAAGTGACCGGCCCGCCCTCAACCGAGGTCAGGGAGAGGGTGTAATAGGGCTCCGCCGTCAGGACGTTGGCCAGCTCAAAGGCCGCCTGAACGCCAAGCGCCAGAAACTGAAAACCCGGTGTGAGTACCATCGAAACGTGGGGCATGGGTCTGATCCGCCTTGCGTGTCCTAAAAACGTCGTTTCTACGTCATATCAGACATTTTCCAAATGCGCCATAAGGACTGTGCCGAGCGCGACGGTGCGCTCATCTCAACAGGAAGACGACTATGACCCACAAAGGCACGGCACTCATCACCGGCGCATCGACAGGCATCGGCGCGATCTATGCCGACCGTTTGGCCGATCGGGGCTATGACCTTATTCTGGTGGCCCGCACGACCGAAAAACTTCAGGCCCTCGCCGCCTCTATCTCCGACCGCACCGGTCGCGCGGTGGAGGTTCTGGCGGCCGATCTGGGCGACGCGGCCGATCTGCGCCGGGTCGAGACTGTGCTGCGCGAAGACGCCAGCCTGACGCTTCTGGTCAATAATGCGGGGATCGGCACCCATACGCCGCTTCTGGACAGCGATGTCGAACGCATGGAGGCGATGGTGCGCCTTAATGTGACGGCGCTGATGCGGCTGACCTATGCCGCGGTGCCCGGCTTCGTGGCCCGTGGCGGCGGTACGATCATCAATATCGCCTCCATCGTCGCCGTCGCTCCGGAACTGCTGAACGGCGTCTATGGCGGGACCAAAGCCTTCGTCCACGCCTTCACCACGTCGCTGAACCATGAGCTTTCAGACAAGGGTATCCGCGCTCAGGCCGTCCTGCCCGGGGCCACGCGCACCGACTTCTGGGCGCTGGGCGGCCTGCCGGTCGAGCACCTGCCGAGCGAAATCGTGATGCCCGCCGATGAGATGGTCGATGCGGCGCTTGCCGGGCTCGATAAGGGCGAGATCAGCACCATTCCGGCCCTTAAGGACATTGACTTGTGGGACCGTTTCGAAGCCGCCCGCCGCGCGCTGGGTCCGCAACTTTCGGCCACCCACCCGGCCCCGCGCTTTGGCCTGACGGCCTGAGATACCCCCCTACCCCCTATAAGGACTGATCCTGTGAAACTCACCGGCAACACCATCTTCATCACCGGCGGCACCAGCGGCATTGGCCGCGGTCTGGCCGAAGCCTTCCACCGTCTCGGCAACACGGTCATTATTTCCGGCCGCCGCGAACATCTGCTGAAAACCGTAACCGAAGCCAATCCGGGCATGGCCGCCCTTACGCTCGATGTCACCGACCCCGAAAGCATTGCCACGGCGGCGGAAACCCTGATCAGGACCTATCCCGACCTGAATGTCGTCTTCAACAATGCCTGCTTCATGCCCTTTGACGACGTATCGGGGCCCGTCGATGACCAGACCGCGCAGGACCTGATCACCACCAATCTGCTGGGGCCGATCCGCGTCACCTCAGCCCTGATTGACCACCTGAAAACGCGGCCGGAGGCGACCATCCTTTACACCAGCAGCGTCCTGGCCTTTGTGCCGCTGGCGGGCAATGCCATCTATTCAGCCACCAAGGCCGCCCTGCATTCCTATGCCATGTCGCAGCGCTTTCAGTTACGCAACACAAATGTCCGCGTTCAGGAAATCGCCCCTCCGTGGGTCGATACCGACCTGATCTATAAGAGTGGCGATCCCCGGGCCATGCCTCTGAACGACTTCGTGACGCAGACCCTCAGCGCGCTGGCGACAGAGGATTATGAGGTGCTTGTGGACGCGATCCGCCCCTTGCGCGACAATCCCGGCGCGAACGAGCACGCCCTGTTTGAAGCCTTCAACCAGAGCCTTGTCGAAAATCCGATACCGGTCGGCGCGTGACCCCGAAAGGGCGAACCTGACCCGTCAGTTGCGTGCCGCACGCAGCCGGATGCCGTCCTCGCTCACCTGCGCGTCCACGCCATAGAGGGCGTGCAGGGCCTGGGCGAGGGCCTCCGTATTGCCCGCCTCGAACTCGCCGTCGATGCGCAAGGCTGATAACCGGTCATCGACCACAATCAGCTTGCGATCGCTATAGCGGTTCATCTCGGCCACCGCCTCTTTGAGCGGGGTGCGGCTGAAGGTCAGACGCCCTTCCAGCCAGTCGGTTACACCCGCCGTATCCGCCGGATGGACCGGGCCCAAATGACCGGCACGGTCCACCGCTACCGCCTGACCGGCCTGAAGCTTCACAAGCTGTGCGTCCGACTTCTGGCCGCGCACCTCGACATGGCCCTCTATCAGATTGACATCGGTGCCGGTCTCTTCGCGGCGTACTGTAAAGCGGGTGCCGGTGACGCGCACCTGCGCCAGATCGGTGCGCACATCGAAGGGGCGGGCATCAGGCTTATGCGCCACCTCGAACAGGGCCTCACCACGCATCAGATCGACCTTGCGCCCGCGCACCTCGATGCGGCTGCCCGTATTCAGCGTGACGCGCGACCCGTCTGCCAGTACGACCGCCTGACGCTGGCCCACCTTCGTTTCATAGACAACCGGGCGCTGGGCGACAAACCACACGCTGAGCCCCACAACGACCGCCGCCGCCATGCCGACCGCCAGCGGCCACCACGTGCGCTGCGGGCGCGCTTCAGCGAAATCCGCCGCATCGAGCAGGCCTACAGCGTCCCACACGGCCTCCAGCTCGCGCTGCGCCCACGCATCGCCTGCCGTCCCGTTCGCGTTCGCCGTGCCCTCTTCGGCATCGGTCATCGCCTCGACCAGACGCAGCGCATCGGCATCCTGAGGCGGTGCACCCTTTCCCTGAAACGGGATTACTGTTCGTACCATCCGCTGTCCTTGAGATTATGTCGGCATTTGGCCAAAGCGTCGGCGAGCAGACGTTGCACGCTGCGCAGGGGAATGCCCTGTTTTTGCGAAATTTCGGTGAGCTTCAGGCCTTCGACCCGGTGCAGCATCAGCACCAGACGTTCCTGTGAACTGAGTTTACGGATGGCCTGACGCAAGATTTCCGCATTCTGACGCCAGCGCAGCTCGTCAAACGGCGTCGGCGCGTCTTCGGGCAGATTGTCCGTCAGCTCGACATGCTGATCGCCTTCACGTCGGCGGCGATGACGATAGAGGTCGCGGATCACGCTGTCAGCGGTCTTGAACACGTAGGTAATATTGAACTCCGGCGGCGGCTCGCGCTGCGCCAGTCGCACCAGCCGCGCATAAATGTCCTGAAGGGCGTCGTCCGCATCGTCAGGACGCAGCGCCCGCCCCAGATAGCGGCGCAAACGCCCGTCCAGCCGCTCGATCAGCCCACTCACCTGCGCAGCGGCATTACCCGCCCGGTAGGTTTCGGGGTCCGGCCTCATCGTCCACCTGTCATAGATACCGTACATGGTCCGCCGGTTGTGAGCCTCAGCGCCCCCAAAGCTTTTAACGCCGCCGTGCGCTTCAACCGCCAAAAAAACTGTCAAACAGGCTTTTGATGACAGGCTGATGACACGAACACACCCGACCGGCGTTCGGTGAAACGTCATAAATCTATCATGGCGTCTGACTATCAAGCCCGTGGGGATGTGAGTGAAGGCATTTTCGGATGAGCGGGCCCCTGCCCAGTATCTATCTGCCACGCCTGGCCACCGTTATGACCGTGATCGTCATGACCGCGACGATCTGGGCCCCGGCGGCGCAGGCCGCGCCCCGTCGATTCGACGTGCCCGCTCTGCCGCTGGAGCAGGCCTTGCGTCGCGTGGCCGAACAGGGGCAGGTGCAGATCCTCTTTTCCGGCGATCAGGTGCGCGCCCATGCGGGGGCCGCTGTCTCCGGTACGCTGGAACCCGAAGCCGCCTTTCGCCTCGTTCTGGCGCGCTCCGGCCTGTCGATCCGTCAGATCGACCGCCGCACCTTTATTGTCGTCTCGCCACCGGCACCCCCTGTGGCCGCGCGTCCCGTACCGACACCGCCGCCCGTCGATACGGCCGAGCCGGTGCGCGAAGTGGTGGTGGTGGCGCAACGCACGATCCTCAATCCGCGTCAGGACACGGACCGCTTCGACGGCAGCCTCGCCGCGCCGCAGGCCACGGCCCTGTTGTCGCGCAGCGATGTGGAACGCACGGCAGCGCGCAATGTGACCGAGGCGCTGGGCGTCCTGCCGGGCGTTACCGTGCTCAATACCGGACGCTCCTTCAGCGGCGGGGTCGATTCCGCCTCCCGCGCCGAAGGCTTGTTCAGTGCCTTTCGCGGCCTGAACACCGAATTCAATCTCAATATGATCGACGGTGTGTCGCTGGCGCAGGGCCTGCCCAATTCGCGCGGCGTCCAGTTGAACCTGCTGCCGCCGACGGGGTTTCAGTCGATCGTGCTCAGCAAGGTGCCGACTCCCGATATGGATGGTGACGTCATCAGCGCGGCCATCGACTTCCGCACGCCTTCGGCCCATGACTTCCGCGCCCGTCAGCACCTCTCGCTGAGCGTTTCCGCCTACGACAACCGTCGCGCCCGCGCCTATGATGCGTCCGGTCAGGGTGGCGGTATCGGCGTGGAATATACCCGCCGTTTTGGCCGCGATGAGCGGTTCGGCCTCTATTTCAGCCATACCGAAGACCGGCGGCGCTACGCCAATTCCGAAATCGCGGGCATTATGTCGGCGCAAAACGACGCGGGCTGGGCCTATCTGTCGTCGGACTCGCCCAAGGGGATCCTGCCCGCCGGGGCCGATCCCCAAAGCCTGCTGACGGCTACGGCGCTCAATGTCGGCGCCTCGACGGGCGAAAGCCGCGCGCGCTACGATGTCCTGACCCTGACCGGACGCTTCGACAGCGGGTGGGAAGGCTGGCTGCGCGCCACCGCCGCCCATAACCGCACGGACCAGAATTCGACCCTCAGCCAGACGGTCGGGCGCAATCTGAGCTGGAACGATGACGGCAGCGGGCGCTATCGCCTGTCGGTCGGCAGCGTCTCGACCCGCCTGTGGTACGAGACCAATCCCGATCTGGCCAGCCTGTCGGCCGTCAGCCTGGGCGCGCGGCGCCAGACGGGGGCCTGGACCCTCACCCCGTCCCTCTTCTTCAGTCAGGGACGCAGCGACCGGCCGGAACGCATCGAAGCCTCGGTGCGTGTCGATCAGATGGACAGCTATAACAAGGCCCAGAGACGCCCCTTTTCAGGGTTGCTGATCGGCTATGAGAACGGCTTTCCGACGCCGCAACTGACGCCTGAGCTGTACGCCGATCTGGATTCCGTGGGGGAGCGCCTGCTGGCTCGCCGCGCCGGGCAGTTCACGGTGCAGACCAGCCGTCAGTACCGTCAGGGCGGTCGCTTCGATGCCGAATATACCGCGGATGCCGGCGCGCTTCGTCAACTGGCCTTTGGCGTCAAATGGACGCAAAGCGTGCGCGAAGTGACCGACCGCGACTGGACCAATGCCTATTTCGCCGATCTTCTGGGGCGCGGCGGCGTGACGTGGAGAGATCTGGGCCTGATCCGCGGCTATTATGACGACGTGTTTCCGGGCCGTTTCGACTGGCGTCTGCCCAAGGTCGATCACGACCGTCTGGCCGACTATTTTCATCGCTACGTAACGGCGCAGAGCTTCGATACCTGCGCCACGCTTTCGGTCAATAACGACAACTGCAACCGTCAGCACGGCCGCGAAACCGTCGCCGCCGCCTATCTGAGCGCGCGCTGGGTGGTCGGGCGGCTGGAGATCGCGCCCGGTCTGCGCTATGAGCAGACGCGCATCGACAACCGCTTCTGGGTCATCCCCGCCCCGCCCGCCGGCGTGACCGAAGTACCGGGCCACTGGGGGCAAAGCCGCACGGCCTATGGGGTCGGCCTGCCGAGCCTTCGCCTCAACTACCGCCCGGATGAGGCTCACGTCTGGCGGCTGGCCCTGTGGCGCGGTTATACGCGCCCGGCCTTCATGCTTTTGGGCAGCGGTGTGCGCTATCAGCCCGCCGATGACGGCACCTCCCTGCTGCGGCAGGGCAATCCGGCGCTGAAACCCGTGACGGCGCTCAATCTCGATCTGGCCGTCGAAGGGCGCAGCCCCGGCGGCACGCGCTACAGCTTCGGAGCCTATACCAAACGGCTGGAACACTATCTGTTCGACAGTGGCGGCAGCGGGTCGGAGCTGTTGTTTGGCCGCACGGTGGACCTGCGATCTTTGAGCCCGCGCAATGGCGGGCAGGGCGTGGCGCAGGGGCTTGAAGCCGAGGCGCGCCACGACTGGGCGCTGGCGGGCGGCACCCTGTCGCTGGGCGGCACGCTCAGCCGGCAATGGACGCACGTCGATCTGGGCAGCGACGAACTGGGCCGCAAGATCGCCATGCAGAACGCGCCGGACTGGCTGGCCAATCTCACCGCCACCTATCGCTACAAACGCGCAACCCTGACCCTGAGCGCCCAGCATACGGGGGCTTATCTCGCCAGCTATAACGCGCTTTACACCCCCGGCGACTGGGACAATGTGTGGGTCAGGCCCGCCACCCGGCTCGACCTTGCCGCCGACTGGCAGGTCCGGCCGCATCTGCGCCTGTCGCTGTCGGCGACCAATCTCACCGGGGCCTACAGCTATTGGGCGCACGTCGGCAAGGATAGTCTGGCCCTGTCGGACATTATCGACTCCGGGCAGCGCCTGTCGCTCAGCCTGAGATACGCTTACTGATCACACGAAAAAAACCTCCGGAAGCCTTGCGGCTGCCGGAGGTCAGGTCTCAGGCGTCTGGAGATACGCCTGAGGGGGATAGGCTTAGTAGGTATATTTCAGCGTCACGAGCGTCGTCGAACCGGAGTCCACGATGTCGTTGATCGCCAGGCTGTTCTTGCCGACGTGCGCCCAGTAGGAATAGTCCTTGAACAGGTTGGACACCGACAGGTCGAGCTTCAGGCCCTTGCCGAAATCATAACCGGCGTGCAGGTCGGTCCGCTTGGCCGGACGCGTCCACAGTTCCAGACCCGCCACGTTGTTGTAGGCGATGACCGATTCACCGGTATAGTTGTGGTTCAGGTCCACCGTCAGGCCCTTCCAGGCGTAGTTCAGACGCAGGTTGGCCAGATATTCCGGAGCGTTCTGGATCTGGTGCTTTTCACCCTTGCCGATATCGACTTCGGTCCACTGACGGGTGAAGTTGGCACCGGCCCCGAAGCCCGACAGCCAGCCCGGCAACATGCCGAACTTCTGATAAAGCTGGACTTCCAGACCCTTCACCGTGCCTTCGCCGCCATTGGTCGGGTGGACGTAGGTGATCGAGTCATAGACCTTACCGTTATAGGTGACGTTCTTCACGGTCGCCGGGTCGGTGTTCACCTGGGTCGAGCCGTTGTCGTACATATAGTCGGTCAGCTTCTTGTAGAAGGCACCGACCATGGCGTAGCCGCCTTCGCGGTTCGACCACTCGCCCGACAGGTCGAGGTTCCACGACTTCAGCGTCTTCAGGTCCGGATTGCCCTGCGTGATCGACAACGAGTCGCCGCCGACGCCCGACACCGTCGTCTTGTTGCCAAGCTGAACCATGGCCGGACGCATATAGGCACGCGTCAGAGAGGCGCGATAGACGCCGCCCGCTTCCGGACGATAGTTGACGAACAGGCTGGGCAGCCATTCGTTATACTTGGTTGAATTCGACTCAAACGCCTTGTTCGTGGTGTTCCAGTAGGTGTTCTTGACGTCGCTGTGCTCGAAACGCAGGCCCGGAATGACCTCCAGCGCGCCGAAGTCGTACTTGCCCGTCACATAGGCCGAGGCGACGTTTTCATCGCCCTTCAGCGTGTCGCCGTTCAGATAGTCCTGATCGGCCAGAGCGGTGGCCATCGGGAAGTATTTGTAGAAGATTTCAAACAGACGGTCCTGATTGACCTTCGGGGCGCGGAACGTATAGAGGCCCGGATAGATCGAGTCGAAATAGTCCGACGCCAGACCCATTTCCGACCAGGTCACCGACTTGCCGACATAGTTGGCCAGATGGTCGTTGGTCCAGTCGCGGCTGATGACGCGGCGGTGGCTGGCGACATACTTCAGGCCGGTCTTGATGTAGGCGAGGTTGCCGCCGTCGAAGTCGTACTGGGCGTCGATACGGCCGCCCATCTTTTCCTGACCGGAGAACTGCTGCGTCAGCTGACCGGCGCGACGCGCGGGCAGCAGGGTCAGCGAATTGTTGGTCAGGTTGGCCATGGTCGGCGTCAGCATCGGGATGGGGTAGCCATCGCTGTTATAGCCGATGAACAGGCCGCTATAGTCCACCTTCTGGCCGCTGTTGTACTTGTCCGACTGGTTGACGCGCATCGAGGCTTCGATGTGGTTCGGACGGTCGTTGTCGCCTTCCGAATAGAAGATCGAGGGTGACAGGGTCCAGTTGCCAGCGCGCTTCACCGCACCGAGGGTGATGGTGCCGAGATCGGCCTGTTCCGGGTTGGTTTCGTACCAGCCGCGCACCGAGAATTTGGTGACGTTCAGGTCGTAAAGACCGGTCGTGGCGCTCAGGACGCGGCTGTTGTCCGGCACAAACTGCGACAGGGTCGAATTCTGGTGCGTTTCCGCATAGGCGTAGGAGCCGCGCAGATAGATATCGAGCGTATCGTCAGCGCGCCAGTCGAGCGAGAAGTTGCCGCCGTAACGCTCGGTGAAGCCCGTCGAAACCCCGACGTTCAGACCCGTCTGGGCCAGATTGGCTTCCTTGTCGAAGCCCGCCGGATTGCTGCCCTGCGACGTATTGGTCGCCGAGTGCAGATAGGCCCAGCTGCCGTCCTGCTGCGCGGTCATGATGCCGGCAATCATCGAGTTGGCGTAGTTGCGCTTGTCGTAGAAGGCGCTGCCGTAGAAGCCGAACTGCTGGTTGTTGCCGAAACGGCGGGCATATTCGGCGCTGACGCCGCCACCCAGACCGTCTTCACCATAGTCACGCGCGCGGCTCTCGACGCGGCCCGACAGGGCCAAAGACATATAGCCGTCCTTGAAGCCGAAGGCCGAAGGCGTGCGGAAATCGACCGTGCCGCCGATGGCGTCGCCGTCCATTTCGGCGGTCGAGTTCTTGTTGACCACGATGGTCTTCAGGCCCGACGGCGGCAGAAGGCTGAGCTGAACCTGACGCGAATAGGGCATGCCCTGCGCGACATTGACGCCGTTGATCAGGGCGAGGGTAAATTCCGTGTTCATGCCGCGCACGCCGACGAACATGCCTTCACCGCGCGAGGCCCCGTCCACGCCGCCGAAGAAGGAGTTGCCGGTATTGGTCACGGTGACGCCCGGCAGCAGGGCGAGGGCTTCGGCGACGTTGTGCACGGCGGTGTGCTCAAGGTCTTCGGCCGACATCACGCTGATGGTGTTGGCGCTTTTCATCTGGGCCGAGGTGGCGGTCGAACGGTTGGCGTAGATGACGACTTCGGTCACATTGCCATTGTCCTTGGTGGTCGCTTCGGTGGCCTTGGTCGCCTCTTCGGCCTGAACGGCGCTCGCCGCCATGCCCATGCCCAGCCCCATGGCCGAAGCCATCAGCATCAGTTTGGTGGAAAATTTCATGCCAGTATCCCCTAAAGGCTGAGGGCATACAGCACGCCCTCTCAAGCCAAGGGACGCCGCCCCGCGGGAGACACGCCGAAACTTAATGAAAACTTCACAAATTAAATCAGCCCCAGCCGCCGATCGAGGCTGAAGGCCCCGCCGCCGCGCCCGATCAGATAGATCAGAAGCCCCGCCCAGCTCAGATGCGTCGGCCAGGCATCGGGATAGACGAAGATTTCAATGACCGCCGTCATGCCGAGAAAGGCCAGCGCCGAATAACGGGTGAACAGGCCCAGCACCAGCAGGATCGAAAACAGGTGTTCGGAGACGGTCGCCGCCACGGCGGCGGCGTGCGGCGGGATCAGCGGCAGGGCGTATTCCTGCTCAAACAGCACGTAGGTACCGTCGGTGATGTGGAACAGGCCATCGACCTTGGTACGCGCCGAGCTGAAGAAGATGGCCGCCACGCCGAAGCGGGTGATGAGCGCGATGACGTCTTCGGGCAGCTTGGCCATGAGTTGGGCGGGCGCATTGATCCAGTCGGTGAGTTTGCGAGTCATAGGGAGTTTCTTTCGGTTGAGAGGTGAAGACAGGAGAGGCCCAGCACATGACTGAACAGGGCCGTAAGATCGCAGGCGGGGTCGCTGGCCATAGCGGCCTCTGCGGCCTCCGTCAGCGTACCGCCTTCGGCACAGACGCTGAGAAAAGCCGCGACCTCGGGGGTGAGGCATCGCACCTCGACGCCTTCACCGAGCCGACGCACCAGCAGGGTTTCCGGCTCAGGCCGTCGCTCCAGTCCCTCGCCTTCGCCGGTTAAAAGCGCGTCCCAGACGCTCAGAAGGGTGGTGTCAAAGCGGATCATCCGCGCAGACGGGATAAGGCGCGCGCGGGCGTGGCTGAGGGCCTCGGGCGACAGACGGGCAAACCCTTCGGAGGGTGTGGCCTCCACGTCGGCGGCGTTCAGCACGCCAAGTCGTAAATGGTCGAGCCGCGCCAGATCGGGCAGCCAGTCCATGTCGGACAGGGCATCTTGCGCTGCCAGCCAATCGGCAAACCCGCCCCCATAATCGTGCAGCATCGGATGGGCCGGGTACTGGTCGCGCGCAAAGGCCGCGGCCACCTGATGGAAATTGTCAGAGCCCAGCGCCGCCCCCACAGCCGGAAAGGCCGCTTCAAGCGCTTCGACCAACCCCGACATAATCGTATTGCGATAGACGGCCACGGTCGGTCGGTCAGACGTTTCCAGCCACGCCGAAAGCGCGTCCGTGTCGCCCGCCAGCGCCCCCGCAAAGGCCTGATGAAAGGCGCTCATGCGGCAACCCTTTCCCGCTGCAAAACCGACTGTGCCCGTTCGCGCTCAGCGATCAGTTCGGCATAGGCGGGCACCTCACCGTCGCGTTCGATCAGGACCGGGCGCGGTCCCCACAGGTCAAGCGCGGCATCGAGCAGCGCCCACACGCCGTCTGCGACCGGGCGATCGTGGCTGTCGATCAGAAGCTGCGCACCGCGTACCGGGTCTTCGCTGTGCCCGGCGAGGTGAATCTCGCCTACGGCCTGAGCGGGGATAGCGCCTAACCACGTCTGCGGGTCGATGCCGATATTGCGCGCACTGACAAAGACATTGTTGAGATCGACCAGCAGGCCGCAGCCGGTGCGCCGGACCAGTTCGCTCAAAAAATCGGTTTCCTCATAGTCGTGGCCGCGCAGGTTCAGATAATGGCTGGGGTTTTCGATCAGCAGAGCCCGCCCCAGCGCCGTTTGCGCCGCGTCGATGCGCTCGGCAATCCGCTGTAATTCCGCTGTGGTGCGCAAGACCGGCAAAAGGTCCGGCACGCTTTGACCCTCAAAGCGCGACCAGGCCAGATGCTCGGACACCGCAAAGGGCGTAAAGCGGTCGATCAGGGCGCGAAAGCGCTTCAGATGCGCGGCATCAAGCGGATCGGGGCCGCCCAGAGACAACCCCACCCCGTGCAGGGACAGGGGATGCTCGGCGCGGGCCCGTTCCAGCGCCGCAAGACGCGGGCCACCCTCGACCATGTAGTTTTCGGGGTGAACCTCAAACCACAGGCCGGGGCGGCGGTCGCCCGTCGCCTCCGTATGGTGTTGCGGCTTCAAGCCCAGCCCCGCCCCGATGGTCATATCAGGCCTTCGGCGTGAGAGAGCCGTTACCCTTGGGCGTCTTGATGGTGACGCAGGTGCCCTTATCGACCAGCTTGAAGGCCTTGCCGTCGTAATCGACCTTGGAACTGCCGGCGCAGCTCGTGCCCGGACCGGCCTTGCAGTCGTTTTGCCCGGCCTTGGCGATGCCGTAGCAGGCTTCCTTGGCGGCAGGGGCCTTTTCGGGCTTCTTGGTATCAGCGGCGACGGCGACACCGGCGGCGAGGGACAGGGCGGCGGCGACAGCCAGACCCGAACGGGAAACAGACATGGGGTTCTCCTTGCGAGACGACGCCTCAGTGCGTCTGGCAGGAGGTACGCGGGGGCCCAAACAAAGGTTACAGAGAGGGCGGACAAAAAAATAAGAAAAAAATAAATGCCAAACCGTGTAACCTCCCTGCGGCCCGTCGCGTACTCCCTCATGCCACACCGGCACTGCACCTATTCAGAGAGGCCACTATGATCACTGTTAAAACCGGCGCCATCATCGCGTCCGCCGCCGCCCTTATGGCCGCCGCCAGCTTCGCCACCGCCGCCACCGCCCCTGCGGGCAGCAAGGGCGCCGCCGTGGCCGCCGACGACATCGTCCACTGCTATGGCATCAATACCTGCAAAGGCACGGCCGACTGCGCTACGACGACGCACGAGTGCAAGGGCCAGAACGTCTGCAAGGGTCATGGCTTCAAGGCTGTCAAGGCCAAGGAATGCCTGGCTCAGGGTGGCGTCATCGGCGATATCGGCTAAATATCTTCCCTGCGGGGCCGGTGTCACGCCGGCCCTTCTCCGGACCTGTCCATGTTCCCTTCCGTCGCATCCTTTGCGGGTTTCGGCCTCGGCCTGAGACCGCCCCACTACGAAGCCATACTGGCCTCGCCCCCTCCGATCGACTTTTTCGAGATCATCTCGGAAAACTTCATGATCGACGGCGGGCGGCCCCTGCATGTGCTGGATCGCGTGCGGGCCGACTATCCCGTGGCCATGCACGGCGTCTCGATGTCGCTGGGTTCGCCGGAAGGTCCGGGGCCCGACTATCTGAGGCGGCTGCACACCCTTATGCGGCGTGTGGACCCCTTATGGGTCTCCGATCATCTGTGCTGGACCGGCGTCAATGGCCGCAACAGCCACGACCTTTTGCCCCTGCCCCTGACCGAGGCGGCAATGGCCACCGTCTGCCGCCATATCGACCGCGTGCAGACCTTCCTCCAACGCCCGCTTCTGATCGAAAACCCCTCGACCTACGTCACCTTTGCCGAGGATACCTACACAGAGTGGGGCTTTCTGACGGAGCTGTGCCGTCGCACGGGCTGCTACCTGTTGCTCGACCTCAACAATGTCTTCGTCAGCGCCCACAATCACGGCTTTTCGGCGCAGGCCTATCTGGACGGCCTGCCGCTGGAGCGCGTGCGTCAGGTGCATCTGGCCGGTCATTCTGAAGGCGAGACCCTGCTGATCGACACCCACGACGCCCCTATCCCTGACGGGGTTTGGGCGCTGTGGGCCAAGGTCGCTCCGCGCCTCAGCCACGCCGCCGTCATGATCGAGCGCGACGACGAGATTCCGCCCCTGCCTGAGCTTCTGGCCGAACTCGACACGGCCCGCCGCCTCGCTTCGCCTGTGGTGTACGTATGAGCCTGGCCGACACCCAACGGGATTTTCTGGGTCAGATTCTGGCCTCCCCCGCCCCCACGCTAAGCGAGGGAATGCGCGTCTATCACCACGCCTACCGCGCGCGGCTTCTTGGCGCGATGGCGGAAACCTATGCGCAGGTCTGGGCGTGGCTGGGGGACGAGACGTTTCACTCTGAGGCCCGCGCCTATGTCGAACAGCACCCGTCCACCCAGTGGTCACTGGACGATTATGGGCAGGACTTTGCGGACTTTTTAGCGCAGCGTTTCCCGGATGATCCCGAAATCACCGAACTGGCGTGGATGGATGCCGCCCTGCGGCAGGCCTTTGCCGCCGAAGACGCGGATACGCTCGACGCGACGGCCCTGATGCAGGTCAGCGACTGGGAGACGGTGCGCCTGATCCTGAATCCGGCCCTGCGTCACCGGTCTATCCGCTCCAATGCCCCCGCCCTGTGGCGGGCCCTCTCGAAAGACGAGACGCCGCCGGAGGTGCTCTATTTCGAGGAGACAAGCGGTTTGTGCGTGTGGAAGACCGCACTCGCTTCGCGCTTTCGCACGCTGGAGGCCGACGAATATGCCCTGATCTGCGCGCTTGCCGCAGGTCAGGGGTTTGCCGCCGCCTGCGAAGGGCTGACGCTTCGGGCTGCGGACAGCGACCCCACCGAACAGATCGGCGCGTGGCTGGGCCAATGGCTGGCCGAGGGTCTGGTCACCGGCCTCGCTGGAACAGAGACGACGTCATGAGCCTCAGCCAACCCGACCTGTGGCAGCAGCAGATGCGCGCCGCCCAGCGCGGCGAGGCGGAGCCCTATCGCGCCCTCCTCACCGCCCTGCGCCCCTGGCTTTCCGCCTATTTCCGTCGTCGCCTGCAATCGCCCGACACCGAAGACCTGATCCAGATCACCCTCGTTGCCGTGCATGAAAAGCGCCACACCTATGACCCCACGGCCCCCTTCATGCCGTGGATCGCCGCCGTGGCGCGGCACAAGCTGATCGACCACGTCCGAAAATACGGGCGCTACGTACATGTCGAGCTGAATGAAATGAACGAGCCGGTGGACGAGGCCTCTCTGGGCCTGCCGGCCACCATCGCGCGGCGCGACATTCAGGTGCTGTTGTCGCAATTGCCCGTCGATCAGGCGCGCGTCATTCGCCTGCACAAGGTCGAGGAACTGAGCCTGGAGGACGTGTCGCGTCTGACCGGCAAATCGGTGGCCGCCGTCAAGGTCATCGTCCACAGAGGATTGAAAAAGTTACGGGACAGCGTCGGCGTGCCCCGGAAAGTGTACGAAGATGAGTAACAAGAATACCCCCGACCTGATCGAGACCTTAAGCCAGTCCGTCAACCCGGTGGCCCCGCTGGGCCGCCGTGGCCTGTGGCTGTGGGTGGGTTTGAGCCTTCTGGCGGGCATCACCTATGTTCTGACGGCTTACGGCGCGCGGCCCGAAATGCGCCTGTTGTTCAGCGAAGGGCGCGTGGCGGATAACCTGTCGGCCTATGCCAAGACGACCTTTTTCATCGGCCTGGCTGCGCTCGCTGTCTGGCAGGTACAGGCCACCGCGCGTCCGGAAGGCAGGCTCACTCGCGTGCAGACCGGGCTTCTGGGGCTTGGCCTGATCGCGCTTTTGACCCTGACGGGCATCGACATGGCCGTGAGCGGCCTTTCGTCGGCGCTGACTGGCCTGTCCGACGGCGCGCCGGGGTGCTTCCTGACCATACTGGTGGGCGGCATGGTGGGGCTTGGGGTCGGCTGGGCCGTGTGGCTGCGCCAGGCCGCGCCCGGCAATCCGGCCCTGTTCGGGGCGCTGAGCGCCTTTGCCGCCTCCGCCCTGATGACGGTGGCCTATACCCTGCATTGCGACCATGATGCTCCGGCCTATCTGCTGCTGATCTATCTGGCCCCCAATCTGGTCGCTGCCCTGATCGGATCGCTCATCGGGCGAGCGCTGTTCCGATGGTAAAGCCGCCGCGCGACCTGATCGAGCGGCTGACCGAAGACCTGCGCCCCGTCAAACCGCTGAGCGCCTGGCGGCTTCTGGGTCTGGCGCTTGTCTTCGCTGCCGTGACCCTGATCTGGGTGCTGGGCATCTATGGGATGCGCCCGGAACTCAGCGATATAGAGGCCGCGCTGACGCAGACCCGCTTTGCCCTGTTCAAACCGCTGCTGTGGGGCTGGGCCGGACTGTCGGCCCTGCACGCCGCCAACGCCCTGTCGCGTCCCGAAGGCCGCTGCCACTGGAGCGACCTCGCCCCCCTGCCCCTCATTCTGATCAGTCAGGCGACAGGCCTGTGGTGGGCCGTGGCGCACGGCGGCTGGACAGCAGCGCTGAAGGGCGGCTTTGGCGGGGCCACCCTGTGCGGCCTGACCATTATCGTCAGTGCCTGCGTCGCCATGCGTCTGATCACGCCGCTGTGGCTCAACCGCACCGCCTCATCGCAGCCCAGGCTGTTGCGTCTGACCGCGGCACTGGGCTTTGCGACGCTCGCAGCGGCGGCCTATGCCCTGCATTGCCCGATGGATCAGCCCTACTACACGCTCAGCGTCTATCTGCCCGCCGTCGGCATGGTCCTGCTGATCGAAGGCTGGCAGGGGCGATAGCGAACCCCCATCTGTGGGCGCTAGAGCGATATGTCGAACCGTATGAGCGGTTTTTTTCGCACCCCATCGCTACGCGGCAAAAACATAATTCCCACACAGGGCAGATTAAGCGCCAAAGCCCGGCCCCGACGACGCCCGTCATAAAAAATCTGTCACATTTGCCGACTAGAGCGGTTCCCGTCATGCCGCCCGCCCCCCTGCCTTTTCCGTGGATTGCCGATGAGCGTCAGCGCCTGTCGCGCTTTGTCGCGGGCAAGGTGCGCGACCACGCCCTGCGCGAAGACGTGGTGCAGGAGACGCTGGCGCGGCTGGTCGCCTATGTGCGCGATCATCCGGTCGATAACATCGCCGCACTGGCGCGACGCATCGCCCTGAATCTGATCAGCGACCATTTCAGAGCCGCACGTCTGCGCCCCACCGAGGCCATCGAGGACACTCTGGCCTGCGACAACCCCTTGCCGGAGCAGGTCTTGATGCACAAGCAGCGTCTCGAAGCCTTCACCGAAGCCCTGAAGGACATGCCGCCCCTGCGCCGCGACGTCCTGATCCGGCGACGATTGCATGGCGAAAGTTGCAGTGATATTGCCCGCAGCCTCAACCTGTCGGTAGATGCCGTCGAAAAACACATAACGCGGGGCCTGCGTCAGTTGCATGAGACCCTGGCCAAAGCCGAACAGAAAAGAAAACGCTATGATACCTGAGCGTGCGGATACCGACGACATATTGTGGAACACCGCCGCCCGCTTTGCCGATGAGACCCTGACCGAGGGGGAAAGCAATGAGGGCCTGCACTGGCGCCGGGCCGATCCCAGGCACGAGGCGGCCTATCGCCGCCTGTTGCAGATCGCACAGGACCGCGCCCTGCATGACGCCCTCGCCACCTTCGAAGCGCCGGTGTCGCGCCGCGCCCTGTGGCAAAGGCCCGCCGTCTGGGGCGGTTTAGGGGTGGCCATGGCCGCTGGCCTCAGCCTGTTTCTCCTGCCGCCGGTCATCGCCGACTGGACGACGCCCGTGTCCGTCTATAGCACGCGACCCGGTGAGGTGCGCGAACTGACGCTTGCGGACGGCAGCCATGTGACGCTGAACGGCGGTTCGCGTCTGGAAACGCGCCTGACGGGCTATCGCCGCCATGTGGCGCTCAAAAGCGGTGAGGCCTATTTCGACGTGGCGCACGACGCCGCGCGCCCCTTCTTTGTCGCCTTGTCGGGCGGTCAGGTGCGGGTCCTCGGCACCGAATTCAATCTCAGCTATCTGCCGCAGGGCGTCGAACTGGACGTTTATGAAGGCAAGGTGCGTCTGACGGGGGATGAGCGCCGCTATGGCGATTTCACCCGCGGTATGCGCGCCAGCCTCGACAAGGGTCAGGTCAAACCCTTAAGCGGCTTTGATCCGCAGGGCGACGACTGGCGCCGCGGCTGGATCGAGCCCGACCACTGGCCGCTGGAGCGCGTCGTGCAGGCGCTCAGCCGTCAGTCCGGCCTGACCATCCGCTTTGCCGACGAAACCCTCAAACAGAAGCCGATCGTAGGCCGCATCCGTCTCGATGCCCCCGAAGCGCAGCTGGAGGCGCTGGCGCTCGTCCACGGCTTTACGGTCGAGAAACAGGGCAATGTCCTCACGCTGCGCTGAGGCGGCGAACGGATATCAAGGGTCATTGAAAATGACTCTTGGTATGCCTTTTGAGAATTTCTCATGTCGCTGATACATATGAGAAATTCTCGATTTTTCAACGGCCGGATGCCGTCAGCATCTTCGGCCGTTGGCATGACGCGTCATAAATATTTCACCAAAAACTGTGTCCGGTCCCACCCGCCCCGGTCCGTCCTTAAGCCTGAGCCGCCAGCGGGGATGGGCCCGCGCACCGGCCAAATTGGGGATAAGACCGTGACCTTTCATCGCCTTCTTTGCCTGTCGGCTTCGCTGACGGCTCTCACCTTCGGGGGCCTGACCCCGCACATCGCTCAGGCGCAAGCCGTGGCCTCGCGCGCCGTCGATATCGACATCAAGGCGGGCTCGCTTGATACCGCTCTGGTGCAGTTGTCGCGCCTGACGGGCGTGCAGATCGTCGCCGACCCGAGCCTGACCAGCGGCAAGCGCACGGCGGGCTTTACCGGCCGCCTCAGCCTCGATCAGGCCCTGACGCGTCTCCTCCACGGTCAGTCGCTCGCCTACACGCTGAAGGGTCAGGTGGTGGTCATTCGCGCCGGTCAGGTGCAGACCTCCGCCCCCGTGGCCCGCACGGCAGCGACCGCCGCGACCGTGGCGCGCGCCGAAGCGCCGGCCACAGACACCCCGGTCGAAGAGGTCGTCGTGAGCAGCTTCCGCAACTCGCTGTCGAAGGCGCTCAATGAAAAGCGCCGCGCCACCAATGTCGTCGATGTCATTAATGCCGAAGACATCGGCAAGTTTCCCGCCAACAATATCGCCGAAGCGCTTCAGCGCGTCCCCGGCATCTCGATCACGCGCGACCGCGGCGAAGGCCTCTTCGTGCGCGTGCGCGGCCTTGGTCCCAATTTTCAGAACGTGACCATTGATGGCCGCAGCGCCGCCGTGAATGAGAACGTCCGTGATTCCGGACAATCGGGCCGTCAGTTCCGTTTCGATACGCTGGCCACGGAAATGGTCTCCGGCGTTGAGGTCATCAAGTCGCCTCTGGCCGCCATGGATGAAGGCGCGATTGGCGGTACCGTCAATCTGCGCACCTTCAAGCCGCTCGATTTTAAACGCCCGACCTCGGCCCTCAGCCTGACCTCAACCTATGTTGAGCTGGCCAAGAAGGCCGACCCGAAGATGTCGGGCCTGTGGAGCTGGAATAACGAAGACCGCACGCTGGGCGTGCTCGTTTCGGCCAATTACGGTATCCGCAGCCTGCGCTCGGACCGCATCACCGGGGTGAGCTGGACGACGGGCAAGATCGACGTCAATGGCGACGGCGTGACCGACACCACCTATGTGCCGAGCGCCGTGCGCCCGACGCTGGAAACCGAACGCCGCGAACGCTGGGGCGTCAGCGCCGCCATCCAGTGGCAGCCACGCGAAGGCACCGAAATCGCGCTGTCGCACATCTATTCCCATTTGGACGACTTTTATGACGAGCGGACCTATTCGGCCGACTTCGTTCTCTCCAGCCTCGTTGCCAATACCGGTCAGGTGCGCGATGGCGCGCTGGTGGGTGGGCGCACCACCTCGACCAGCACCCAGATCGGGCGTGAGATCGACTATCTGGTCCACGACAACCAGTTGACCGATCTGAGCCTCAAGCAAAAGCTCGGGGCCTGGGACTTAAGTGGCAGCGTCTATGTGGCGCGCGCCTATTCCAATACGGACAAGCCGATCACCCGTACCCGTGTGCTGGGGCAATCGGGCGGACTCGACTTCTCCCTCCCGCAGGTCGGCGAGGGCGTGCCGACCCTGACCTTTCTGACCCGCAGCCTCAGCGACCCGATCCTGCCCTTCCGCCGTCTGGAATGGCGTGTCAACGACTCGCTCGACGAAGAAAACGCCGTACAATTCGACGCCCAGCGTGCGCAGAGCTTCGGTCCCTTCAGCCAGATTTCGGCGGGGGTCAAATTCCGCGACCGCTCGCGCCGTTATAACCGCCGCGACATCAACTTCACCAAGGACTTAAGCGGCAAGACCATCGGCGGCAACAACACCCTGTTTGGCGGCGATTTTTACGACACGATCGACGTCGATAACTTCCTCGGCGAAGTAGGTGCCACCCTGCCCACGACGTGGCTGAGCCCCAACCGTGACCGGTTCATGGCCATTCTCGATATGTCGGCCATCGCCAATACGGCTCCGGCGCGCGGCGATCTGCGCAACTCCTACTATGTGGCGGAAAAGATCTCGGCGGCCTACACGGCGGCGGATATCGACACGCAACTGTTCGGGCGCACCCTGCGCGGCGAAGTGGGTGTGCGCTACGCCGAAACCGAACAGGTCTCGCAAGGCCACGCCGATAATGGCACCGCCGCCCTGCCCGTGCGTTTTGAAAAGACCTATCGTGACACCCTGCCGAGCCTCAACCTCGTCTATGAACTGAGTGAGCGCGTGCAACTGCACGCCGCCGCCGCCAAGGTGATCACGCGTCCGTCTCTGGCCGACCTGTCGCCGCGCCTGACGCTCAACTCTTCGGGGACGGTGTTCACCGCGGTCGGTGGCAACCCTCTCCTCGACCCGTTCGAAGCCAATCAGTATGATGTGACGGCAGAATGGTACTTTGCGCCGGGCTCGGCCCTGATCGGCGGCCTTTTCTATAAGGACATCACCACCTTCGTCTATAACCAGAACACCCCCATCGTTATCGACGGCCAGACCTACACCCTGACCGCTCCGGTCAATGGCGGCAGCGCCTGGGTGAAGGGAATGGAGCTCGCCTGGCAGCAGAATTTCCGCGATCTGCCCGCCCCGTGGGACGGTCTGGGCGCTCTGGCCAGCTATACGCGCACCGACTCCGAGGCCACCTACTCGCCGACTCTCATCGACAAGATGCAGAACGTGGCCAAAAACAGCTACAACCTGACGGTCTATTACGAGAAGAACCGTCTGGGGGCACGCCTGTCCTATGCCTGGGTCGATGATGTGCTGGCCTCGGTCGGCACCGGCGGTCTGGCCAGCCTCAACGACAAGGCCTACGGATCGCTCGATGGCAATGTCAGCTATAAGATCGACGATCAGTTCACGCTGGTCATCGAAGGCCAGAACCTGACCAACGAAGCGCAGTGGCAGTTCACGCAAAACGGCCAGTTCGGCGGCTACACCTTCAATGGCCGCAGCGTCTCTGTGGGCGTGCGCGGCAAGTTCTAGGCCGGTCAGCGGCCTTCTACACTGCGAGAATCAGACGAGCGGAAGCGGGACGGCGATCAGCATGGTCGTCCCGCTTTTCCTTTTATCCCCTCTCGCATGCACGCATAGCCCCCGAATCGTCGGCACCCTTAAATAGCGCGGCGCGAAGCGAACGGTGAGCGGTTGATCGAGGGACTGACAGCCAGGTGTCGTCGAAATACCGCAAACCTATCACGTGTCCGTAAGCGGGCGGCGTGCGTCCTGAAAGGCCCAGCGAAGGGTTTTGGCAACGCTTCTCGCACTGGCTCGAACGAGAGGACGCAGCCCAGGCGCAACATGGAGATGATGTAAGGCCTTGGCCCACGCTGGCATCAGATCTACGGCCGCTGTCATTATAAGATGATGGGCAGGCAGGGCGGACAATGAGGCGGGCCGTTGTGTAAACAGAAGCTCGGTCACGGTTCGTGTTCTGGTCGAAACGCGCAATTCGGGAAGAAAGCGCGTAATCAACAGCTCCGCTTCGGCGCGTGTCTGGGGCACGGGGTGGGCGCCCAGGCGTTTAGCAATAAGCCCGGCCTCCCGCACATATTGGTCCTGATCAGAGACGGTCATGTAAGGCTCTGCGTAGGCAATCCACGCGTCGAGAAAGCCGAGCGTTTCGCAAACATGCACCCATGCGAGCAGCCACGGATCATCAGCCCGGTAAGGCCGACCGTCCTCCATAACCCCCTGGACCTGCTTATGGATGGCCCGGACTCTGGCAATGGCCCCGTCGGCTTGCTCTCGTTCGGCAAAGGTGGTGACAGCAATGAAGCGCGCCGTCCGCCGCAGGCGCCCGCTCATGTCCTCTCGGAATTGACTGTGATCCCAAACCCCGGCGAGGGCCGCCGGGTGCAGCATCTGTACAAGCAGCGCCGTTACGCCCCCGATCATCATGGTGGTCACGTCCGAATGCACCCGCCAGATTACCGATTCTGGTTGAAACAACGCATGGTTAGACCGGACGACAGGGGTTTCGCCCTTTGCGGGGTCATTAAAGACGGCCCGAACGCGAGACACGAGCACGTCTTTTAAGGGGCTTGTCAAAGACCGTTTGGCAATCATAACACTCCCCCATGGGGACGAGCTTTTTAGGCCGCGTCCGTCGTTTGGCGTCTTATGTAGCTATACGCCCATTCGTCGGGTTTCGAGCACTGAACTCATACTCAGGCAAGATTTGCGTGCAGCAACGCTTATCATCCCACCTCACGGTAGGGGATGACCTGCCTGCCAAACTCACTTTTCCAATCCCCCAGTCCATTGTTTCTTGCCCCGGCGGCCACAAGTCGCCCGCCGGGCCACGGGTGTCGGCAAAATGCGCGCATATTCAGGGTTGGGACCTGTCAGGGGGGTTGCCTTGCCGCCGCGGATGCCGTCACGTAAAAAGCGATAAGCCAAGAAGGGGAGGTTACACCGTGCCATCCAGATTTGCGTCCTTCATCATCGCCGCCGCGTTTCTCGCAACGCCTCCAGCGGCGATGGCCCTGCAGCAGGCGTCAGCCTTGGCACCCAAAATGACGGAGGTCCCCCTTTACGGTGACGCCCCCATTCCAAATTCGAAACCGGTGGCAGACACCGAGACAGGTGCGCAAAAGGGCTGGATACAGAATGTGTCGCGGCCCACACTTCAAATCTATCTGCCGTCACCGGCCAAAGCGACGGGCACCAGCGTCCTCATAATTCCTGGTGGCGGCTATGCGGGCCTGACCTTCGACTACGAAGGCGTTCAGCAGGCGCACTACTTCATCGATCATGGCATCGCTGCCTTTGTCCTGAAGTACCGTCTGCCGAGTGATGCGACGATGGAGGATAAATCGATCGGGCCTCTGCAGGACGCGCAGCAGGGTCTGCGGTACATCAGGCTAAACGCCAGCAGCTGGAACCTCGACCCGGCGCGCATCGGGGTGGTTGGCTTTTCGGCAGGCGGCCACCTCGCGTCGACACTGGCAACCCATTTTCAGAAGGCTTATGCCCCGAACCCTGAGAACGTAAATCTCCGTCCAGACTTTCAGGTGCTCGTCTATCCGGTTATCAGCATGGATGCCAAGATCACCCACACGGGCTCAAGGACCGCGCTCCTCGGTGCATCACCATCAGATGCTCAGATCGAGGCGTTTTCAAGCGATCGAAACGTAACGACCGCCACACCGCCCGCTTTGATTCTCCACGCCGCTGACGACCAACTGGTGGATCTCGACAATAGCCTGGCTTATCTCGAATCCCTTCGGCATGCGGGCGTCCCTGTTGAGGCGCGGATCTTCAGTAAGGGTCAGCATGGCTTTCCTTTATTGCCCCGCAGTACCTGGCAGGGTGCCATAATGGACTGGATCACCGCGAACGGCTGGCTCAGTCCGCGTAAACCGTAAGGCTCCCGAAAAGCACAATCACGGCTGACCGCTGCCTTAGGCTAACGCGACGCTTATGAGCTTATAGTCTCTTTTTTGGGCTGGTTCAGTGGACCCTGATCCTCATCTTGATGCCGTAGAAGGGACACTCGCCCTAAGAAGAGCCCTGTTCAAACCTAACGTCTGACCCTATCTTTGTGTCTATATGGCCGTAAAAACCACCCTCAATGCGACGAACCTTGCCTCTCTGGGCGCCGATCGGCTGGCGCAGTTGCTGATCGAGATCAGTGCGGGCGATGCCAACGCCAAACGCCGTTTACGCTTGGAACTCATAGGGCAGGATAGTCCATCGCGTCTCGTAAGTGAGGTCCAAAAACGTATAGCGGCGATTTCGGCCGCCGAAACGAGCGTGGGATGGCGCACTCTCAAAGGATTTCGGGGCGATCTCAAGAGTCTTCATGATCTGATCTTGCGTCAGATAGAGCCGTCAACTCCGAAAGACGCCCTTGAGCTTCTATGGAAGTTTCTGGACCTGTGTAATGGCGTAATTGAACGAACAAACGACGCATCCGGGGAAATCCTGACGCTTTTTAAGACAATCCCGGCTGACATAGCGCGACTGGCGACGGATTTATCCTCAGACCACGCAACCCTCATCGCGCCTGCGGCCCAAGCCCTGATGGCTAATCGCTATGGCCAGTCGGACGCCCTGGTCTCGGGTCTAGCGGCGCAACTTGGGGAGATCGGTCTGAAAGCTCTACGAGCCGAATGTCTCACTGCGGCCAAATCCCCTGAAAAGGCCCATTCGCCCCGGCCACGGAAAGTCTCGCGCTGGAAACGCCGTCAAATTCAGGCCACACAGCTCCATCGCCGGACGCGGCAAGAGGTGACCCACATGGCGCTCGAAGCCATCGCGGACGCTGCAAACGACGTTGATGCCTTCATCGATCTGCAAGGTGATCCTAAACAACCGAGTACAGCGTTTCGTATCGCGACGCGCCTGCACGCGGTGGGCCGCGACGTCGAAGCCCTTAGTGTATTGGACGCCGCGCGCGGGCAACTCCACCGGACTGACCTGGTGTGGATTACGCTGCGCATCGAGATTTTGGAGGCCTCTGGCCACTCTGACGCCGCGCAGAGCCTTCGTCTCCAGACCTTTCGACACACACTCGATCCGGTATATTTGCGCACCTATCTCAAACGCTTGCCGGACTTCGAAGACGTTGAAGCTGAAGACGTCGAACTCGACGCGGCCATTACAGCGGATGACGCGTCTGGCGCTCTATGGCTTCTTATCCATTGGCCCTCACTTGATCGGGCCGCACGTCTCGTCCTCGCCCGTTCAAAAGAGATAAGTGGCGAAAACCGCGAGCGTCTGGGGCTTGCCGCAGATCGCCTCGCCGCGCGCTATCCGGCAGCCGCCAGTCTTCTATACAGGCGCATGGTCGAAGCCATACTCATATCCGCACTCAGCGTTTATTATGCCGATGGGGCGGGATACGTCTGGGAAGCGGAGCGGCTGGCTGCCCGCATTCACGATCATGAGGATATTGAACCTCATGCCCTTTGGGTGAAAAGGCTACGTGAGGTCTACCGACATAGACAGGATTTTTGGCAACGCGTTGACAGCTGAGGCTATCAGCCTAAACCCGTCATTTGCAAAACGGTCGTGGTCATGGGCCAGTGCAAGGCCGTACGGCACGCGCGAAGCCCACGTTACAGCCATCGAGGACGTTAAAATCAATTAGCATTGACTAATTCATTAGAATTGACTAATTGATCTATATGGAACCCGCTACACCCATTGATACCATTATGCGCGCGCTGGCCGATCCTACACGTCGGGCCGTTTATGAGCGTATCGCCGGAAGCGGCGAGATAAGCGTGGTCGATTTGACCCGCGATAGTGGCGTGACCCAGGGAGCGATCTCTCAGCACCTGAAGACCCTCCGCCAAGCGGGGCTCGTGGTCGAACGTCCAGAGGGTCGAAAGGTGTACTACCGTGCGAATGCACGAGGCCTCGAACCTTTGTCTACGTGGCTGGGGCATTACACGACCTTTTGGCAGGCACGTTTTGATGACCTGCGCGCAACCCTGAAGGAAATGGACAATGACTGAGGCAAACACGATTGTGGTCGATGAGGTTTTTCCGCATGAAGCCGGGGTCATTTGGGAAGCCTTGACGTCAGGGGAATTGATGGCGCGGTGGATGATGCCCGCTACTGGCTTTCAGGCGGTCGTCGGGAACAGATTCACGTTCAAAACAACACCAGCAGGGGAATGGGACGGGACTATTCAGTGTCAGATTCTTGAGATTGTGCCTCTCGCCCGGTTTACCTACAGCTGGAAGGGCGGCGATGAACGCAACACCGGCTACGGCTCAAAACTCGATACCATCGTAACTTGGACGTTATCCGCCGGCGAAGGTGGTACCCGAGTTCGCTTGGTCCATTCAGGGTTTAGTCTACCGAAGAACGAGGTCGCCTTGAAAAATATGGGCGACGGCTGGAAAAAAGTACTTCCGCGCCTGTCCGCTACGGCCTCCGAAATCCGGGGTGCAGAATGAGTGCGAGATGGGCTGGCGGTTGTGGATGCGGGACATTGCGCTACAGCATGGAGACAGACCCGATCGCCATGGTTGATTGCCAATGCCGCGACTGTCAGTTCGAAAGTGGCACAGGGCACGCCTCGCACGTAGTTTTCGAATGCACGCCGGCGGTGCTGACAGGCGAGGCGGCAGAATTCCAGATGTTTGGCGAAAGCGGACGAGCTAAAACAAGACACTTCTGCAAGATATGCGGGTCACCCGTCCTCATGAGCTTTTCCGCTCATCCCCGCATCATAAGTGTGCGTGCCGCCACCCTTGATACACCTGAGAGATATAAACCCCAGTTCGCAACCTATATCTCTCGGGGCTATAAGTGGGACCATCTCGACCCTGACATACCAAAGTTTGATCGTATGCCCTAGGCATACCATTCGAACAGCCAACGTGACTTTGGGACATCGTTTTTAGTGCGAACGCAGACGCTTTGCGTCACCTACCCGAAGTGACATAGCCCGGGAGAAAATAGCCCGAAGGCGCCGTTTGTCGCTAATCCCGAACATGGCAACCCGCCTATTACCTGACAACCATCCGCTCTGCTCCCGATGTTGAGGTGCGGACGGCCGTGCCTGCGGGTTCAGGAGCGCAGGTCGGCGAACATCTGTCTTAAGGCAGTGCTCTAAAATCGACGCTCGTTAGAGGCGGCTCAAATCTCAGTGCCTTGATCGCCATCTGAGTGTTCTAATATGCACGCGACACCGTCAGCCACAATACTGCAGGCGTGGGCGGCGTCCGCTGTGAGCCGAGCCGAAGCGTAAACGGGTTGCCATACGCCAGCGTGTTGGCATCCGGAGGGGAATGGAACTGCGCCCTTGCGCCGAAACTCCAGTCTTGCCGCTGATAGGTGGCGGACAGATTGACGGTCACGTAGTCCCCCATGTCGGCACCTGCCTCCTGGCCAAAATTCAGATGGGATCGTCCCTGATAGGTTAAGCCGGCCTCATGGGACCACGCGCCGCGCGCGGTGCTCATGGTCTTTCGAACCGACAGGTGCAGATTTGTCCTGGCAATATCGGGCAGGGTCGCATCTTCTTCGCTGACAAAACCCGCGTCCGGACTGGTAAGTTTAGAGGCGTTGATCAGCCACGCACCGTGCAGGCTCCACTGATCGGGCAACTGCCAGTCGCCTTCGGCTTCAAAGCCGCGATTGACGCCGCTGCCAATATTAACGGTCACGGGCAGACCAGACGCCTGAAACTGATCACTCTGGATATTGTCCCAGTGGACGTTGAAGAGGCTGAGATTGAGCAGGAGCCTCCCCTCGTCGAGCCGTGTCTTCAGTCCGACTTCAAGACTGTTTAATTCATCCCCCCGGTAACGCGGCGGCAGTGGGTCGCTGGCCTTCAATGCACTGGTATTGTAGCCGCCGCCGCGATAGCCCTCCGCCGCCTGTACATAGGCCATGAACTCCGCCGTGGGTTGGTAGCGCAACACGATCTTGTGCGCCAGATGTCTGTCGCTGGCCTGTCGTTCGATACCCATCTCATCCGGCGTTTGCACGGCATAGCTGCGGTTGATCTGGCTTTGCACATCGTGGCGGTAGAAGGCATAGCGGGCGCCGACGGTCAGGGTCCAACTCGGTCTCAGTGTCACAGAAACCTCGCCAAAGGCCGCGAGGTCGGCGTATTCGTCCTTCCGCCGCTCGGTATAGAGGGTGCGATTCACCGTCTCCGTGGTCAAAACCGGTTGAAAAATCTCTGATCCTGAGGTGGCATAGAGGCCCGCGAGCCAGCGCAGCGGCTGATCGGACGGGGATACCCACACCCCCTCGGCCGTGGTCAGCTCAACGGCCTGAGCCTCTCTGTACACGAGCACGCCACCCGGACGGGTCAGGCCGAGGTCCTGGGCCAGAGGCGAGGCCTCATAGAGGCTCGACAGATAATGATGGACGTGGTTGAGGCTGAGGCTCATCTCGCCCAGCCTTGTGGTGCCCTGAAGGCGCGCGGACACCTGACTGAAATCATTATCATGCGGCTCAACGACCCCGCCCCGACGGCTATAGCGGCCGTAGTCCCCGGAGACGTACTGGCTATTGCGCGTATTGATTTCCTGAAACGCACCCGAGGCCGAAAGCCGCCAGTTGTCCGAGAGCCGCCAGTCGAGCCCGATACGCCCGCCACTGCGCCGACTTTGATTGCTGGCCACGCTGTTAAGCGCTAAATCATGGATGTACCCCCCGGCCGTGTCGTCATAAAAGACCAGGCGCACCCCCAATCGGTCGGTTATCAGCGGCTGATTGACGACGCCTTCCAGACGCCGGGACAGACCTCCGGTCTGTGGAAGGCCGATTGAGGCTCGCCACAGGGCCGAGGTTTGCGACAGGTCGGGCTTGCGCGTCACCAGCCGAACCACACCGGCAATTGAGCCCTCGCCATAAAGCGCGCCCTGCGGGCCTTTAAGGACTTCGATGCGCGCCATGTCGGTGAGCAGCAGATCCGGATCAGGGGCGTTATAGGTGATAGGCGTGTCATCGAGATAAAGGCCGACGGTCGATTGCGTACGTCCGGTGAACACACCGTCCGACAAACCACGCAACATGATCTTGTCGCGCCCAGGACCCAGATTGGTACGGGCAAAACCGGCCACACGCGCAGCCGCCTCACCCAGTCCGCCTTCGCGTCCTTCGATGTCCCTGGGCAAAAGAACGCTTAAAGCGGAAGGCGAGTCGCCCAGCAATTGCGGTCGTCGGGTTGCAACAACGGTAACCTCTTCGGGAGGCGCGTCTTCGAGGCCCGTGGGCTTCGCCCTTTGTACGGGTGCGGGGCGCATGATCAGCCGGTAGGTTTCCGAACCCAGCGACTCAAAAGTACATGCTGAGTTTGCCGTCAGTTGGGTCAGGGCCTCTGCATTGGTAAGGTGCCCCTTCAGGCTGACCGTATGCGTGCCACAAAGCCTTGGGTTCAAACCCCCAAGCGCAAAGTGGCCCTGAATAGCTGCTGTCACAAGCGCCTGGCCGACAGGCGAACGGGGAATGTCAAACGGATGTAGAGCCGTCGATGCCGCGCGCGCGTCTGCGCTAGCGAGCAGGCCGATCGTCGTGACGAGGCTCAAGATAGAGGGCATCCTTTGCCACCCTGACCCGGATCGGGGCGAAGGCCTGTAATCTCGAGACAACCGAAGCCTCCGAATCAATCGGCAAAACCGCCGTCAGTCTGATCTTTTCCGCCCCTTTGTCCACCTTCAGGGGCCTGTCGAAATAGCGGCCCAGATCTTCCGCCACCTCCGTCAGGGGACGATCGACATAGACGACATGCCCGTCTTGCCACGCCAGAACCTGCGCGGGATCGACCGTCTGGCGACGGATGTGGCCGCTGGCCTCATCCACCACAGCCTGATCGCCCGGGCGCAGCACCGTATTCAAATCCATCACCTTCGCGGTGGCCGGCGTCACCGAAACCGCGCCCGACTTGACCGTCACGCTCACCCGACCCGCGTGACGCAGCACATTGAATTCGGTCCCGACGTCCCACAAGGCCGTCTGTCCGGCCTCAACACGGAACGGCTTGTTCGCATCGTGCACAACCGTGAGCGCCAGTTCACCCTTTTCCAGCGTCAGGCGACGTTCATTGCGCGCCATGCGGACACTGAGGCGTGTATCGCTGTTGAGGTGCACCCGGCTCCCATCCTTCAAGCTCACCCAGCGCGTTTCCCCGCGTTGGGTTTCATAGATCTCAGGTTTAACGGGGCGTGTCGTAAGATATACGGGTACACCCAGCGCCAGAACCAGGCAGGCAGCGGCGGCGGCGACCCACGACGTTTTAATTGCGGGTGCCTTGGATGGTTGGGAACGCCTCGTGAAATCACTGAATTTAATAACATTTTCAGCAGTGGGATTTGGAACGTCCGGGCGGGGTTCGACGTCAGAGATGGGCGACGTCAAAAGCCAGAGACGTTCAGCCCGGTCATAGGCCGCCAGATGCGCGTCGGATTGCGCCTGCCACAGGGTGAGCGCTTCAATGTCCGCATCGCGCACCTCATCGCCATGCACGCGCAAGACCCAGGCAAGGGCCTCATCTTCGATCTCGGTGGCGGGCGTATGGGACTGTGACATGGAAACGAGTCTAACCGTTGTGGCTTATGAAGGGAAACACCATCGCCTCAGAAAAGCCGTAAAAGAAAATGGGAAACACTCACATTTTTTGCAGACGGCGGTTGACGCATCAGGGGCCAAGCCGTGCAACAAGGTGTTTGAGCGCCGCATAGAGGTGCTTCTCAACAGAGCTTTTGGAAAGGCTGAGCCTTTGCGCCACCTCGGCCTGTGTGAGCCTTTCGAGGCGATGCAGTCTGAAAATGTCCTGCGTACGGGGCGGCAGTTCTTCCAGCGCACATAGAGCGGCCTGGAGTTGCTGACGCGCCGAAACGGCGGCCTCAGGCGAGGGCATGGGCGCGACGAGTTCGTCGCCCATCTGGTCCGACTGACTGCTCGTCCAGGCCTGATCGCGGTCGTGAGCCCGGCGACGGGTGCGGATCTCATTGAGCAAAATATGCGTGCCGGCCCGAAACAAAAAGGCCGTCGGATTATCGGCAGCGTAGTCCGGCGGCAACCGTTCGATCTTCAGATAAAGCGCCTGAACAATATCTTCAGCCTGTTCGGCATTGCGCGTACGCCCCGTGAAATAGCGCACCAGCATGGCCCGTTTCTGAAGATAGGCCTCAATCAGCGCTGAGGAGGGAGCGGAGGTCATAGGTTTGAAGGGCTTGTTTAACAGGTGAGCCAATTGGGCCGGGGAAAGTGGCCTAATTAGGTTATGCCAAAAAAACTTGCGATAGGCTTTACGACGTTTCGTAGCGGGCGGTGTTTACGGGGGGAAACGGCCTGATGTTCAGGCGTGTAAGTCTCCGGGAGCGTAACCGCCTGATGACCGCCCACTTGCCCAATCCCGTCCCGATGCCCTTTGCGCCTCAGTCTGTTCTTGCGAGAGCTGAGACTGCGGATGCCCGTTCTGACAGCCATATCATCACGCTTTGTACCGCCTTTCATCCAGAACGCCTGAGAGCAGAAGCCTTTGTCGAAGCGGCCTTCGCGAAGGCCTATGACGGCATAATCCGCCACCACTACCCTATACTGATGAGCGTGCGCGATCGCTCGGACACGATTTTAGCGGTAGCGGGTTTCCGTTTTGCCGCTCTGGAGCCCTTGTTCCTTGAGGCTTACCTCGACCGTTCCGTTGAAGCGACCCTTGCTCAGCATGAGCAAAGCGCGGTCAGGCGGCATCAGATCGCCGAAATCGGAAATCTGGCCGCGTCCGACCAGGCGCAGGCGCGCGGTGCGGCGATCTTTCTGTTTAAAGCGCTGTCCGAGCATCTGGCATCAAAAGGCCTCACCTATGCGGTGGCGACCGCCACGGCACCGTTACGCCGTCTGTTCAGCCGGGTCGCTTTTGAGATTTCAGAAATAGCACAGGCCCATCCAGAACGCCTGAACAACGCCGCCGATTGGGGGCGCTATTACGATCATGATCCGCGCGTCCTCTTTGGCCGCATCAGCCGCTGCGCTGCGCCGCTGAAAGAGGTGAGGCTGCCCGACCTCTATGCCCGCCTGCACATGGCGGCAACCCGGAAGGGCGAATAGGCCATGTCGCGTATTCTCTTGCATTTGAAAGATCAAGCGTCACTTACCCCTGACCGCCTGGCCCTGGTCGGCAATGATCAGAGCCTGAGCCTGCAGCAGTTGATCAGCGCCATTGACCAGGCCGCATTCTGGCTTAGCCACAGTATTGAAAACAAAGAAATGCGCCCGGTGGCGCTGGCCCTAGACAATGGACCGGCCTGGGTGGTTCTGGATCTGGCACTGATTCAACTCGGCTGGCCGTGCCTGCCGCTGCCGCCTTTCTTTTCGCCGGATCAGACCCGACACGCCCTGAACGATGCGGGCGCCATCGCCATTATTAAAAGCGCCTATCCACCTGACGAGGGGAGGCTGATCGCCGGTGAACGGGTGGACCTCTCTATACTGGACCTCTCCCCTCGGCCCTTGCCGACCGGCACGGCAAAGATCACCTATACCTCCGGCTCGACGGGCACGCCAAAGGGCGTCTGTCTCTCGCTTGCGCAGATGGAAGCCGTCGCCTTCAGCCTGATCGACGTGATCGGGGCCCAATATGCAGGCCGTCATCTGGCCCTCCTGCCGCTCGGTGTTCTGCTGGAAAATGTCGCGGGGCTTTACACAACCCTGCTGGCAGGCGGCGTTTACGATGTGAACGGACTGGCCAGACTGGGCTTTGGCAATCCGCGCACCCCGGACGCTCAAACCTTTCTGACGGCACTGGTCAGCCGTCAGGTGACAAGCCTGATCCTGGTACCCGACCTGCTTCAGTTCCTGATGGCTGCCCTCGTACGCAGCGGTCTGGGCCTGCCCGCCCTGCGCTTTGTGGCGGTAGGCGGTGCCAAGGTTTCCCCCGGCCTGCTGATGCAGGCGGCACAGCTCGGCCTGCCTGTCTATGAAGGCTACGGTCTGAGCGAATGTGCGTCAGTCGTGGCACTCAATCCCCCGCTGGCCGGACACACCGGCACTGTAGGCAAGCCCCTGCCGCATCTCGATCTGCGTATAGACGATGGCGGCGAAATCCATATCCGCCACCGACAGGCCACCCAGAGCTTCCTCGGCTATGTCGGTGGCCCGGAGGCGGAGGCCGAACTAAAGACAGGGGATCTCGGGACATGGGCGGCCGACGGTTATCTGCGCATTACCGGCCGCAAGAAAAACCTGCTGATCCTGTCGAATGGTCGCAACGTCTCCCCGGAATGGATTGAGGCCGAACTGCTGGCCAGCCCTCAAATCGCACAGGCTTTCGTTTTTGGAGAGGCGCAGGCCACCCTTTCGGCGCTGATCGTTCCGCGCGGGGACGCTGATCAGGAGGCGTTGGCCGAGGCCATCGCAAAGGTCAATGCCTCCCTCCCCCCTTACGCGCAGATCAGCGCGTGGCGGATCGTCGCGCCCTTCGATGCCAGCCTAGGTCATCTGACGGCCAATGGCCGACTGCGCCGCGACATCATTCTTTCCGACTACCTCACCCCAGCCCCAGAGGACATGGCATGACCTTCTATGCACGTCTCATTCGTGAAACTCAGACCGAACAGCAAGCCCTGTTCGGCGTCCAGCAAATCCGCGACGGCCTGACCGGTCGCATCAGTCTGCAGACCTACATCGCCTACCTCACCGAGGCCTATCACCACGTCAAACATACCGTGCCCCTGCTCAAGGCGGCACGCGCCGGCCTCGACAGCCGCCATCACGCGTTCATGGCCGCCTTTGACGACTATATCGCCGAAGAGACCGGGCATGAGGAATGGATCTTGAACGATATCCGCAATGCCGGCGGCGATGCAGAAGCCGTGCGCCACGGTCAGCCTTCGGCGGCCACAGAACTGATGGTCGCCTTCGTCTATGACTATATCCACCGTATCAATCCTCTGGGCATGTTCGGCATGGTCTTCGTGCTGGAAGGGACCTCGGTGCAACTGGCGACCCATGGAGCGGAGGCGGTACGGGCCACTCTCGGGCTGAAGGCCAACTGCTTCTCTTATCTGCTGTCGCATGGATCGCTGGATCTCTCGCACATGGCCTTCTTCGAAGGGTTGATGGGACAGGTCGATAACCCCGCGGATCAGGACGCCATCATCCACGTCGCGCGCCGTGTCTTCACCCTGTTTGCCGACATGTTCCGTTCGATCCCTCACCTCCCCGCACCTCAGGAGGTCATTTCCCATGCCCTTTGAAAATAAATCTGTTCTCATCACCGGCGGCTGCGGCGGCCTCGGCGCCCTGCTTACGCGCGCCCTGCTTGACGGCGGTGCTCGCGTCACGGTCATTGACCGCGCGCAGACCGGACCGGAAGGCACCACCTATCTGCGCGGCGATCTGAGCACGCCGACGGGCATCGACAACATCGTGGACGTTATCGACCGGGCGAAGTGGGACATCCTGATCAATCTGGCCGGCATTCAGCATTTCGGCCCCGTCGAAGCCCAGTCATCGGCGCATCTCTACGCGTCTTACATGGTCAATGTCGTGGCACCGGCGCGCCTCATTCAGGCCGTCCTGCCAGGCATGAAGGCCCGGCGCAGCGGACAGATTGTGAACGTCGGGTCGATCTTCGGCTCAATCAATTTCGCGCACTTTGCGACCTATTCCAGCGCCAAGGCGGGGCTTCGCGGCCTGTCGCAGGCCTTGCGGCGCGAAGTGACCGGCACGGGGATCAAAGTCACCTATGTCGCCCCTCGCGCCGTAAAAACGGCCCTGAACACCGAAAAGGTGATGGCTTTCGCCCGCCTCACCCACATGAATATGGACGATCCGAAAAAGATCGCAGCCCGCCTCCTGCGGGCGATCCGTGACGAAGAAAAGGACGTCTATCTCGGCTTTCCTGAAAGCCTGTTCGTTCGCATCAACGGCATCTTCCCCGGTCTGGTCGATGGCTCTCTGGCCGCCAACGACCTCAAAGCCCGCACCCTGTTTTCCTGATCCTCTGAGGACATTCCCATGAAACCCATCTTCAAAGCCTTTCTGCAGGGGCTCTTCCTCTATGCGCTGGCATGCAGCGGTCAGACGTGGGCGCAAACACCCACCTTCGACAACCGAATTGAACATCTGGCGCTCAACTGGGCCCACATCAATTACGAAATCCCGGACAAGACGGCTCAGGCGGTGGCAGCCCATAAGCTTGCGGTAGAGGCCGGGGAAATGGCCCACGAAAGCCCTACCCGCGCTGAACCGCTTGTTTGGGAAGCCATTGCGCTGAGCACGGAAGCCGGTGCGCGTGGCGGCATGGGGGCGCTGGGGCTGGTCAAGCAGGCGAAAGGCCTGCTGGAAAAGGCCGAAAAGCTGAACCCGAATGCGCTGGGCGATGGGTCTGTCTACACCAGTCTGGGCTCTCTTTACGCGCAGGTTCCGGGCTTTCCCATCGGTTTCGGCGATCCGGCCAAGGCCCGGGCCTATCTGGAAAAGGCGGTCGCAGTCAACCCGACCGGCATCGACCCCAACTATTTCTACGGTGATTTTCTCTTCCGTCAGGGTGACTATGCCAAAGCGGCCAGGGTTCTGACGCAGGCCCTGAATGCGCCCGCCCGACCTCACAGAGACGTCGCAGACCGTGGTCGCCGCGCTGAGGCCGCCAGTCTGTTAGCTAGGGCGAAGGCTAAGCTTTGAGTGTGGCAGATGGATTGTAACGTGACGTTGGCTGGTTTCGCATCTCTCCTTAACGCTAAACCAGGACAAATATACCATCAGTATACGGATTAATATCCGTCAAATGAATCTAAAACTACGCTACACCCCTACGCCTGTCATTTCGGGGTTGTCGGCACACGCATTGTCGATGTCACCTTGGGTCTCCACCCGCCGCGTTTGGCTTCGGAGACCCACATGGCAGACGGACAAGACATCACCACCATAGCTCAGTCGCGCAGCAACCTCATGCTGCGCTCGGCTGGGCGACTGGCGAGCAGCTAAGCGACAAGTCTCGAGGGCGCCCGAAGCGGCCCTTCGACGGACGTTCATCCGCCAGCTCCCATTGCGGACATCATGAAGGGCCCAATTACCTGAGCGCATACGCAAAACACTAAATAAGTTGCGCGTCTCTCAATTGAGATACATACTGATGCGCGAGAGGAGGCTATTATGGCCCAGACTTCAATGCTTCACGTTCGCGTTGATGACGAACTCAAAGCCGCTGCCGCTGAGAAACTAGCTGACTTCGGCCTAACTATCTCCGATGCTGTTCGCATCTTGCTTACCCGCGTCGCAAAAGACGGCAGCCTGCCAGTTGGGCTCATGACTTCACAAGAGGCCTACGATGACTGGTTTAAAGCGAAGGTCTATGAAGCTCTTGAGGAAGAAGGTTCCGGCATCAATCATCAGCAGGTGATGGACGAAACCCAAGCTCTTATCGATAGGAAGCGTCGTGCTGGCGCTTGAATGGCGTTCGGCAGCGCGCGCAGACCTCTTCGCGATAATCGACGACATCTCAGATAATAATCCGGACGCCGCACAACGGCTGAAGGATCTCATAGAAACGAAGATCGCAAAGCTTCAGGCCCGGCCCAAACTGTTTCGACCAGGCCGAGTGCCGGGAACGCGCGAAATGATGGTCCACTCCAGTTACGTTGTCATTTACACTTTCGACGCTGAGAAGGTTTCAATTTTGAGAGTCCTACATACCGCAAGGCAATGGCCCGCGAGCTAAAATTTTGTCGCTCCAGCGCCGAGCGGTCATCGAAGGTCCGATCTCTGTTAAGCGCTAAGCCAAATGCTAAAGATTGGAGTGTCTGACAAAAGGCGGTCTTGAAGTGATGAAGTGGGAGCCCCGAAGTCATTTAGACGCCGACGTAGCGCTTTGAGGGGCACATGAGAACGGGACAAAGGGTCATTGGACATTCCGTCCCATGGGACGGAATGTCCTTTCCGCGTTAACACCTGTGCGGGTTACCCAGCCGCGCGGTTCAGGGCCTGATCGATGTCGGCGATGATGTCGTCGACATGTTCAATGCCAATCGACAACCGCACAAGATCTTCCGAGACCCCTGCCTTGGCCAGTTCCTCAGCGTTCAACTGACGGTGTGTCGTGGACGCCGGATGGCACGCCAGCGACTTGGCATCCCCGATGTTCACCAGTCGGTAGATGAGTTGCAAGGCGTCGATGAAGCGGGCCCCCGCTTCGCGGCCGCCCTTGAGGCCAAAGGACACAATGCCCGACCCCTGACCTTTCGTATATATCTCGGCCAGAGCCTTATAGCGGCTATCTTTGAGGCCGGCGTAGTTGACCCAGGCGACACCCGGATGCTTGGTAAGATACTCGGCGACCGCCTGCGCATTGGAACAATGTCTCTCGATGCGCAGCCCAAGAGTCTCAAGTCCCGAGAGGATAAGGAACGCATTGTGAGGGGACAACGCCGCCCCCTTGTTCCGCAGCGGGACAACCCGGCAGCGACCGATATAGGCCGCGGGCCCCAGAGCCTCTGTGTAGACAACGCCATGATAAGACGGGTCCGGTTCGTTCAGACACTTGAAGCGGGCCTTTTCTTTCACCCAGTCAAACCGACCGGAATCGACAATGATGCCTCCGATGGCGTTACCGTGGCCACCGATGTATTTTGTGAGGGAGTGCACAACAATATCGGCCCCAAAATCGAAAGGCCGGCAAAGAAACGGCGTCGCCACCGTATTATCCACGATGACGGGAACACCGTGGCGATGTGCAATCTCACTGACGCGGCGAATATCGACGATGTTTCCCGCCGGATTACCAATGGATTCGATGAAGACCGCCTTAGTCTTTTCATCGATCAAACTGTCAAGGGCATCGAAGTCATCGGCATCAAAGAGCCGCACCTCTATCCCCTGACGCGGAAAGGTATGGACGAAAAGATTGTAGGTGCCCCCATAAAGCTGGCTAACCGAGACGATGTTGTCGCCGGCATCTGTTATCGCTTCAATCGCATAGGTAATCGCCGCCATGCCCGAACTGACGCACAGTCCAGCGACGCCGCCTTCGAGCTCGGCAACCCGCTGTTCCAGAACAGCAGTCGTCGGGTTCATGATCCGCGTATAGATATTGCCCGCGACCTTCAGATCGAACAGGTCGGCGCCATGCTGAGTATCATCGAAGGTGTAGGACGTAGTCTGATAGATAGGGACAGCTGCCGAACGCTGCGGCGCTTCCGGCTTATAACCGTGGTGGATAGCAAGAGTTTCAGGTTTCATAGTACCTCTCTGTAAATTGTAAGCCTAGGGGTTTGAGACAGCGCACCCTCGCTGCCCTTGTTAAATCGCTGTGCGGCACGTAACCGTCTTCAGCCGCTTTTTTTAGATTTAGGCCGATACCGGCTTTTTGGGCTAAGCCACAGGCATTAATTGATTTTTTCTATTGCTATTGCGAACTTATCAGACTGCATAGCCGTACCATCGAACCTTTGATCGCGTAAGGAAGAAATCTTCGCGACACAGGATAGTCGGTCTAATTCGATTGCACGGTAAGGCATCCAATACCTGCGCCCACGTCTTAAGGATCAGGTGGCACCTGAAACCTGCGGGGAAGCGGACGGATGACCTTTCAGAGCGTCTCGGGCTGACGCAGGCGATATGGATTGGCGGCTGCCGTACGGGCGTCATTGAAACCGGAGATGCCAGCCTTCATTTCCTCGCACAGCGTGGTCCGGAGACCGGCGGTCCATCACACCGGTGGGCATGATCGTCCCCAAGCAGACCTGTCATAATCTTAACTGGTCAGTCGGCACCTATTCCATTAACCTTTCGTGGGGTGCGTCAAGCGGGGCTGGCGAACATTGACCGATCAGATTGAGGAAAAGCTGGCGTCGCTGACGCCGCGGCAGAAAGAGGTGATGCGCTACATCGCCCGGCATTACCGCGATAAAGAAATTGCGCGTTTGATGAACATCAGCGAGCACACAGCACGTGCGCATGCTGACGCTGTGCGTCAAAAGCTCGGAGGCGTCAGCCGACGTGAAGCGGCCCGTTTTCTGAGTGACCACGCGGACGTTCTGGGCCTCCCCCCTGAGCGGGAATATCAGTCATCGGGAATAGTGCAGACCGCCCCAGAACGCTCATCCTCCGGTCATCCCTCCCCTGAAGGCGCTAGCGATGACCAACCCCTCGTTTCCCTCGACGCCCCCTTGCCCGCAGTCAGTCACGATGCAGTGGGCGCACATCGAGACCGCGCTCAGATATCTGGCAGTGCCAGAGAAGGCGCATCTGATCAGCGAGACGCTTTCGGCGATCCGGCAGGAATACCAGACCACGCCGGAGAAGCTCGTCTTTACCCTGATCTCAGCCTGCGCCTGGCTCACGGACGAGACGGCCTCCATGGCTGGCTCGCAGAGCTCAACCTCCTTCAATGGACACTTCTGACTCTGGGTCTCACCCTGTCCGTCGTCCTGATCATTTGCGGTGTGATGGGGGCCCTGATCGGAATTTTCCAGGCCATTCGCGAACTCAGCGGCCAGACCGGATAACCTTTATCCGGCTGGGCGTTTAACCCAGCCGGTAAGAGACCGGCCCTAACTGGAGACCTGATGATGAAACGATCGGAAATGGTGTTGGCTGGCGCTGAACGTCTCTTTCAGACCGAAGAGGCAGTTGATCGCGCGCTTACAGAGACGGGCGAAATGCTCGCGGCCCTCCTGCGCATGCGCATGGCTGGCGGCCTTTCGGCTGTGATGGGACAAGAAGCGGTCGAAGGCATCATTAGCAGCGCCACCGCGCTGGCCCAGGCCCGTCGCGAAATCATCACCGTGCACGGTCACCTCAATAAGGTTAAAACTCAGATGGGTTGTGCAACGGTGGCCGTGGGGGCCGGAGATACAAAGCCAGGGACTTCCGGCGATAAAATTATTCCGGCTCAAGGTCATAACGAGGCTGTGACTGCGAGCTAAGATAGGGAGAAGAGATGCTACCCCTTTTACATCTGATCTGGGTCTGGACAGCAAACCTGACGGTGTTGGTGTGTGGTAGCTTAGCCATCTGGCGAGGCGGTTGGGCTGAACGGTCAACCGCCGTCGTTATCTGGGTCGCCTGGTTTATCACCCCGGTACTTCAAAAGCAAAATCATGATCCTGGGGTGATGACGACGATTCTGGATGGGGCAGTTACCGCATTCGTATTTGCTGTCTCTTACTACTCGCGTAGAATCTGGACGGTTTTCATGACCGCGTTTATGTTTGGGACTTTTTTAACCCACCTCACAGCGGACGTCATGCCGGGTGTCGGGTATTTTGCTTATGTGACGACTATGGGCTTATTTGGTGGCTATGGCGTTGCATTGACCTTGGGCGGCGCCGCGCTGGAAGCAGAATATTTACGAAAGACGCCCAAAATACACGCCTGAGGTGTAGTGGCTGATGTTCTTATGCCAATGAAACTAAGCTGGGGTTTCTGCTTTTAGGTATACGGGGTCGCGTTCGGGTTCATGTCTCATCCCCACTACATTGACGTCCACGTCGGCAAACGCCTTCGCGAGTTTCGCGAAGCCAAACGACTTTCCCAAACAGATATGGCCAGTGCGTTAGGGGTCACCTTCCAGCAGGTCCAGAAATACGAAAGCGGTCACAACCGCATCAGCGCCTCAAGGCTACATGCCGCGGCGTGTTTCCTGAAAGTGCCGGTGTCCGACTTCTTTGAGGGACTGGATGATTTAGCGCCCGAAGGCCTGTCTGAGGCAGAAGCCAGTATTTGGGCTTTCACGCGCACCTCGGAGGGACAAACGCTTTCCAGGTATTTCAGTCAGTTGAGCGCGCCCATGAGTCGTAGCGTCGTCTCCGTGGTCAAGGCTGTGCTTGCCGAACAGAAAGAGTAAAAGCGGGTTCAGTGGCAGGCGTCTTGGCTCTTCATCGAACTATTTGACCAGCGCCAGCTTCGCCGACTCGATATGCCAGCGGGGCTGAGCCGGGGTGGCCCCGTCCACATCGTTGACGCGGCGAAGCGTGTAGCTCCCCTTAAAGCGCTGATGCTCTCCGGTCTTCAGCACCGCATCGATAGTGACCGGCACGCTCTGAAACACCGACCCGGCTCCGGCATCGCCCTCGGGCAATTCCCCCATCGTCACCTTAGTCGACTTCGTCTCCGCAAAGCCTGCGCTGAACCGCGGTTAAGGACTGGTTGGGCGGCCCGTCCTCGCCCCCCTGCGACCAGGCCGTGCCATAATCACGTGCATTGATGGCCGAATAATAGAGGCGGATGACCGCCGCAGCCGCTTTCGCACTTTTGGGATCAGGCTGGCAGTCAGCGATCGGCGCGTCCTTCTCATCGAACAGCGCGCAACTGCGGGCAATCTCATCGGATATGATCGCGAAGCTGTTGGCAACGTTGCAGGGCGGATGCGTCGCCGGGGACACGCTCCGGCAGCTCTTCGCAAGACGCTCGGCCGCCCTTGCACCGATTTCGGTTGAACAGGACACGGGCCCCTCAGTCTTGGTCGCGCACAGGGTTTCCAGCGCGGAACGCAAAACCGGGGCCGTGTTGCCCGACGCTGTCCGAGGGCCCGTATCGGGGGCTTCACAGTCAGTCGCACGACCGGCACTTAAGACGCAAAATGGCGGTATTGAGGGTGGGCTTACGACTGCCCACTCATCAGACGTGCGTCGGACTTGAATAGCACATTCTCATCCGGCCTTGGCAAACAGGCGATTACGCTGTGAAGACTGGAATGGGCCCTCACCCCAAAAGGACGCTACCCCGTCCCCGTTTTCGCTGCGGACGGAGTTTGAGACAACTGCGCCTTCATCTCCGCCGCAGGAGCGGGTTTGCTGTAGAGGTAGCCCTGCATCAGACGGCAACCAGCAAGTTCAAGCAATTTCGCTTGTCCTTCTGTTTCCACCCCTTCAGCGGTGATCTCCATAGCGAGGCCATTGGCCAGAAACATCACGCCCTGAACAAGAACAGCGGACTTTTTGCTCGTCACGAGATCGTCGATAAGGCTTTTGTCGAGCTTGATCTTGTTAAAGCCATAGGCCTGGAGATAGGCGATACTGGTAAAACCCGTGCCAAAATCGTCCAGCACCATGCGAACACCGGCTGATTGAAAGGTCTCAATGGCGGCTTTTGCACGCTCCGGACGATCAATAAGATAGCCCTCAGTGACCTCAAGCTCCAAACGCTCAGCCGGAAAGTCCATCTGTTCTAAGATTGACAGCACGTTGGTTTCAAAGGCGAAATCACTAAACTGAGACGGTGAGATGTTGACGCTGACATAGACATCCGGATAGTCGACCCAGTCTGAAATGGCCCGCCGCAACACGAACAGGCCGAGTTCATGAATAAGTCCACTCTGCTCTGCCACTGGGATGAACACGGACGGGCTAAGGGCACCGGCAGGTCGGCGCGTCCAGCGTAAAAGCGCTTCGACGCCCGAATAGGTCTGCGTGCGCGAGTTAAAGATACCCTGGTAAAAGACCTCGAATTCGTCGTTTATGAGACCCGATCGCATCTCCTCTGTCAGCGTCGCGACAACCTGACGCTCGGCATCAAGCTCGACGCTATACGTCACCATCTGGCCCTTGCCAGCCGACTTCGCCGCATACATCGCCACATCGGCGCGGCGCATTAGCTCCGCGGTAGAGAAGTGAGGAGGCTGCGAGACAGCAATGCCGCAACTCGCGCCAACTTGAACAACGTGTTGATTCACAACAAGTGGTGCTTTGAGCGTGGCAATGACCGAATTCAAACAGGCGTCGACATCAAGAGCGCGACCCTGAATGGGGAGCGCCACCGCAAATTCGTCACCACCCAATCGGGCGAGATGGCTGTGGGAGGGGCAATGTGAAAGAAGGATCCGTGACACGGCAACGATAAGCTGATCACCGACGTCGTGACCGAAGGTGTCATTGACCTCCTTAAATCCATCGAGGTCAATCATGACGACCGTGACCGGCGCCTTCGTGTTGAGCAGGCTGCCCAGAGACTGTAAAAAAGCCGCCCTGTTCGGCAAGCCGCTGAGGGTATCGGTCAGGGCGAGCGTTTGAATACGCCTATGCTTTTCACCAACGACGCGGAGCGCAATCAAAATACCGGACAGAAGTCCAAGGCTCACGACCACCATCGCAATAAATCCGGTCGTAATTCCAGGCTGAGCCGCGCTTACCGCTTCTGCTCCCGGCTTTCTGGCAACCCATTCCACATAGCCAATAGTGCGTCTCCTTATGTCCTTCAGAGGCAACGACGGCGACCTTGCGCTGTCAGTTGCGATGCGCACGTTCGTCAGGGAGAACAAATCCGTATACTGCCTGAGGAGTTGGGGCGTTAAAAACCGGACAAACATAAGGTAACGTCTTCGGCCGACCTGAGCTGCCTCGCGCTTTACGGGGTGAATCAGACTGATAGCCGCGACAGCCGGACGGCCAAGAAGGCTCACGACGCCGCTCACCTCGCCCCCGGGCGGTGTGGCCCCGAGCTCGCGCGATACCCAGTCAGGCGGCAGGCTTATCGTTCCACTACCGGATGGGCTCACCCGTTGCCCCTGCACGTAGCCTCTGACTATGCGCCGCTGTTCATCGACGAGAAACACAGCATCGTAGTTGTCGCCCGAAGCACTGACGATACCCCAGGTCTGATCAATCCAGGCATCATCCAGAAGATCGCGCTGCGTTTGGGTGTAGGCTTCATCCCACTGCGCATTATCAAGGGTTACGCTCGCCACGGCGCGAACCGCCGCACCCACCGCCCCTCGCGTCAATTCCACCGAGCGAGCCTCTTCAACCGAATTGGCCTCTTCACCTACAGACCGCAGGGCGTGCATTACGAAAAGGCCGTAGAGCGCCAGTGATAAGAGCGTTGCTCCCGTCAAGGCCAGGCCAATGGCCCGTGAAGAGCCCGATATGAGTTTCAGGATAAACGACACCCTACGCACCTTCTTGACGGTGCGCTTCCAACTGACGCCGTCAATCGCGTAACACTGTTTCACAATCTGATAAAAAAGCGATTAAGGCACCGTCCGAGGGGTATCTCTCTTCAAACTAGCGCCTCTCGGAAACGTGATCGTCAGATCGGGCACGTCTTTAGAGCGTTTACTGTGGATAAACCAATGAAGCCGATCATGAAATCCATTGCATAGAGGGAGGCAGGCCAATGTGGTCAGCGCTTGCTGGAAAAAAAGCCGGAAAGACAAACAGGGTGAATCATGACTTACTTGCCGCAGTCAATCTAAGTCAAAGTCTTATCGAGTTTGATCTTGACGGGCGGGTACTTTCAGCCAACGCCAACTTTCTCAACCTGATGGGCTATTCGATCTCGGAGCTGCTGGGGAAGCACCACTCGGCCTTAGTCGATCCGGCTGAGGTTGAAAAGCCGGCCTATCGGCAATTCTGGGCCGACCTGAAACACGGGGTTGCGCAAAAAGGAGAGTTCCGGCGTCAGACCAAAGACGGGCGTAACGTCTATCTGGAAGCCGTCTATAACCCCATTCTCGACCGTTCGGGCAAGCCCTACAAGATTGTCAAAATCGCCTCCGATGTGACTGCCCGCAGGCTGCGGGATCTCGACCTGGAGGGTAAGGTTGCGGCAATGTCTCGCTCTCAGGCGGTTATTGAGTTCGCTCTTGATGGCACGGTGATAACGGCCAATGACAATTTTCTGAAGGTGATGGGCTATCGCCTTGAGGAAATAGTAGGTCGGCCCCATCAGATTTTTGTTATGGAATCTGAACGCAAGAGCCCCGCCTACGTGGACTTCTGGCACCGGCTGAAAGCGGGGGAGTTCGTCTCATCACAGTTCAAGCGCGTCAGTAAGGAGGGGCGTGAGGTCATCCTTCAGGCCACCTATAACCCCATACTGGGCATAGACGGCCGGCCGCTCAAGGTTGTCAAATTCGCCTCAGACATCACCGAGCAAGCTCAGAGGGAGGCGGATTTTCATAGCCAGATCGACGCCATTTCAAGGGCACAAGCTGTCATTGAATTCGATCTGGACGGCACGGTTCTCAGGGCGAATGACAATTTTCTGAAAGTGATGGGCTACGGACTCCCCGACATTGTGGGCAAGCACCACAGAATGTTCGTCGATGAGGTGACAGCTGGTTCTGAAGCCTACCGCGAGTTTTGGGCGAGATTGTCGCGGGGTGACTTCATTTCCGGCGAGTTTCATCGTCAGGCCAAAGGCGGGCGAACCGTCTATATTCAGGCCTCTTACAATGCGATTTTGGACGTCGACGGCAGGCCCTATAAGGTCGTCAAGTTTGCGACCGACGTTACTGCCCGACGCATGGCGCTCAACCGGACGACGGAGCTGTCCCACTCGCTGCAGGACCTGTCGGCGGCGGTTGAGGAGATGGCGGCCACGGGCCGGTCGATTTCCGAGACCATGTCACAAACCAAGGCGGCGGCCGATCAGGCCAATCAGTCCGTCAACGAAGCCGACGACAGCGCCCGGCAACTGGCTGTTGCGGCAGCGCAGATGGACGGCATAGTCGAGATGATCAGCAATATCACCAGCCAGATCAATCTCCTGGCGCTGAACGCCACCATAGAATCGGCGCGTGCCGGCGAAGCCGGGCGCGGTTTCGCCGTGGTGGCGACCGAGGTTAAAAATCTGGCGACTCAGGCACGCAGGGCCACCGAACAGATTGTGGGCGAAATCGCCGGCGTGCGCGCCTCCTCTGCCGCCGTGGTCAATGCGCTCGATGCCATCCGCACCACCGTTTCCAATGTGCAGGAACAGGTCCTGTTCACGGCAGGTGCCGTCGAAGAACAAAGCGCCACGTCTCAGGATATGGCGCGCAACATGCAGATTGCCTCCTCGGAAGCCGAAAACATCGTCCGCGCCGCCTGAGTCCAACCTAAAAGCCGCTCCAGGAGCACTCGACCATGTCGCTTTCCCTTAAAAACATGCTTCTGGGTCTGATAGGCCTGCTTGCCATCGCCGTCATTGGTGAAGGCTTTATTGGCATCCGCGAACTGGGTGAAACAAACCACGATACCCGTGAGCTGGCAAACAACTGGCTGCCGTCTGTCGACGTTGTCAATGCCATCAACACGAACACCTCAGATCTTCGCATCGCCGAAGGATCACACATCCTTTCAACCTCGCCTGAGGAGCTGGCAAGGGCCGAAACCAATTTCGAAACGGTCGTTCAAACGCTCACCTTGAACGAAGCCAGATATGAAAAGCTGATCTCTTCAGCGGAAGAGCAAGGGCTTTACGCGCACTTCAAAGCGCAGCTCGGCCAATATCTTAAACTTCACGACGCGCTGTTCGCATTGTCTCGCAAGAACGAGAACGGGGCGGCATCTGAGCTTTTTCGCGGCGAGATGAAACAGGATTTCGATGGGCTCTCAGACACACTGGCCAAGCTCATCACATTGAATCGAGAAGGGGCCGATAAGAGCCGCAGAGAGTCCCAGGCGACTTTCGACCAGGCACGTACAGTCATGCTTGGCGCAATAGCTGCAGGGCTCGTCCTCGTCCTGATCGCGGGATGGGTGATCATCACCAAGGTGACCTCTCCGCTCGCCTCCCTTACAAACTCAATGCAAAAAATATCAGACGGCGACCTCGCAACGGAAGTGCTCCATACAAAGGAGTCAAATGAAATCGGCCTGATCGCCCGGACGCTCCTCGTTTTCCGCGATGTCTTGGGGGAGGCGAAACGGCTTCGCGAAGAGACAGAGACGTTGCGTGTCAGAGCTGAAGAAGTGCGTAAAGAGGCCATGCTGAAACTGGCCGACGATTTTGAGCGGTCAGTCGGCGTGATCGTCTCCATGGTATCATCGGCTGCAACCGAAATGCAGGCAGCGGCAACGCAACTCACCGCCACCGCAACCGAGACGTCGCACCAGTCAACCGCTGTGTCCGCAGCTGCGGAAGAGGCGGGAACCAACGTAACATCCGTCGCGTCGGCGGCCGAAGAACTCGGGGCCTCCGTCGGAGAAATTGGTCGTCAGGTCTCAACGTCTGCAGCAATCTCGCAAAAGGCGGTAGAAGAGGCGGACAGGGCCGGTTCTGTGATTTCTGAGCTCAACACGATGGCCGATTCGATTGGTGGTGTCGTCGACCTGATCGCCGGCCTCGCTGGCCAGACCAACCTTTTGGCGCTCAACGCCACGATTGAATCGGCACGTGCAGGCGAAGCCGGCAGGGGTTTTGCGGTTGTGGCCTCTGAGGTCAAGGCGCTCGCCGGTCAGACCACCCGCGCGACAACGGAGATCTCTGAGAAGATCGCGCAGATACAGGCGGCGACCGAGCGGGCCGCCCAAACTTTTCAGGGCGTCGCTGAGACGATACGGACCATTAATTCGACAAACTCGGCCATTGCCTGCGCCGTCGAACAACAGTCGGCCGCCACCAGCGAGATCGTTAAGGCGGTCGCGCAGGCCTCTCTGGGAGCCCAGGAGGTGACAGCCAACATCATTGGCGTTGCCGAGGGCACGGAGCAGACAGGGGCCGCGGCGTCGCAGGTGCTCGCCTCTTCCAGCGAGCTGGCTCAACAATCAGAACGGCTGCATCACGAAATGGAAACCTTCCTGATCAGTGTCCGCGCGGCCTGAGGGGGATGACGATGCCCCTCTCCAATCCCGGTATGGCGTCCGTTTATTTCCATCCCACATTCTGGTCCCAGCCAGATGTCGAAGACAAACTGAAAGGGATTCCATTCGATTGTCTGGAGGCCTTTCTTCGCGACCACTTTGAGATGATGAACGGCGCGCTCGGTCAGCTCCTGCCAGAAATCGCCCGACTGGAAGCATTAGCCACCCAGTGTGACGAAGGTCTACGCGATCAGATTTTCGAGGAGACTCGCCATCTGACCGACTACGCCCGTAAGCTTATCGAACTGATGGCCATGCTCGACAGCCTGGGGCAAACCACAGCCTGAACAGGGGGGCAGCAACAATGTCATACACCGGTTCGCCCATTGCGCCGAGGTGGGCGCGGTTCATGACAAGGCAATGCCCGTTATTCTGAAGACGACGGCCAGCGCGATCCTTGGATGACGGGCTCATGGAACGAGGTTTTGGCGCTGCTACGCCCCCTCCCCGATGGCAGCCTCAGTGTCGGCACGACGGGACGGCGCAAGGACGGGCCGCATTTGGATACGTCTCCACCGGATGACACCGGGGCGCTAAACTCGGTTCAATAGGAGGCTGAACTTGGCTTCAAACTCAAAAGCCCCAACACGAATATGACTCGAAGGTCACGCCGCGTAATCCACGAACTGGCTTCACATTTCGCCGCGAGAATTAACACCGGCGATATGAGATCTGATGAGCGGCTTACGAAAACATCTCTCGGCGAAGCGCCTGGGCGACGCAGTGAGTCTGGTCCCTTAACCCCATCTTTCGGGCGGCAGACTGCCCATGGGCATATATAGCGCGTCGCGTATAACCCGTTGAACTCTCGACCTCCGCCAGATTTTTCCCAATTGAAAACAGCTTCAGGCAAGTTAGCTCGGGCTCAGTAAGGCCGAGGAACTGGTTCATGGTTTGCAGAAAGCGCTGTGATAGCTCTGTGTGAATAACGCGGAACGCCATCGTAAGTATAAACGCCTCTTGGGTTTCGAAGGGCTTCGCCCGATAAACGGTCGCGCCGCCGTAGAGTCCTTCGCCTTGAAAAAAACCGACGAAGTTCCGACGCGGTAATCCGAATGGCTGCTCCAAGCTTTCAAGGCGCGCGGACGCCAAGCTGGCGGGCTCTTCCTGACCTCTATCTAGGGCGCTCACCCAAGGTGCCTGCCTTGTCGAGTGCTTGGCGAGAGGGTCGCCAAGCACTAAGTGTTCGGAGGCAAGTCGGTAGATCAACGCCTCGGCGAGGTCGGTGGCGAGCACAACCTTCGACCCAATCTCTGGACCAAAGTAGGGGATGCCGGACAGGATAAACTTATCAAAAGGAACGATCGAGCGTAGGGTTTCAATCTTTGGAGACTTAGCGTTTGCCCGACCAAAGTCGATCGCTTGTGTAACCCTCTCAGCCTGACCCAAAAGGTCGTTCCATCGCGTTGAGTTTGAATTCGGCAATGCGGCATCAACCCGTAGGAAGACAAAAGACGGGCAAAGAGTTTAGCGATTCCGTTCTCAATTGCAACGCGCTGCTATCGGAAAACGCTCTCACCCAAACGCTTTTAATTTATTCTTTGAAGAACCGCGCTCTACCTTGTCAAATCCCACTGGGGGCAAACGGGTGGGCCCTCAAGCCGCTCTTGCGGGCTTGCGTTTCAGGTTGAGCGAAAGGGGTTGGGCAAGCGGCGAGCCAGCGCAAGGCTAGACTAACATAGATGGTCGTTTTTGGCGAAACGCCCAGATAAGAGACGGCATGACGAACAGGCTCATCAGGGTGGAGGTGATGAGCCCGCCCAGAATGACCAGCGCCATAGGCCCCTGGATTTCGCGACCGGCCTGTCCGCTTTGCACAGCCAGCGGTAAAAGCCCCAGAGCAGTTACCAGCGCGGTCATCAGGATGGGCGTTACCTTTTCGCGCGTCGCTCGGGTCACGACGGCTGTAGACCAAGGCTGTTCCTCAGTCTGGGTGAGGTGATCCGTATGGGCTATCAGGAGGATGGCATTGCGCGCCGCCACCCCAAAAAGGGTTATAAATCCGACCAGCGACCCCAAGGACAACGTCGCTCCGGTCAGCGCCACAGCCGCGACGCCCCCGGCCAAAGCCACCGGTACAGAGCCCAAAACCAGTGCGACAGCGCGCCCGTCCTTGAAAGCCAGGAGCAAAAGCGCGACAATACCGGCGAAGGCCAACCCGCATAGAGACAAAAGCGCCCATCGGGCCGCATCAGCGGCGGCGGACACGCCCTGATATTCGAGATAAACACCCTTGGGTAAGGCCATTTTGGCCAGTTCGGTCTTAACGGCCGACGTGACCCGCGCGGCCTCAGAAGGCGTCGGATTGGCGGTAACTGTCTGCACAAGACGGCCACCGATATGGCTGATCGAGGTGCGGGCTTGCGACGGATAGACCCGTGCCACATCGGAGAGATGCACCAGCGTGCCGCCTGTGCCGCGCAACAACAGCTCGCCCACCGTTTCAGGGCTATCGCGCTGCTCGATCGGCAAGGTGACGGCGATATCGACGGCCCGCTCCGTCTCAAAAATTTGTGCCGCCCGATTACCCTGATAGGCAGTCTGAACCGCCAGCCCAATCTCCTGCGGTGTCAGGCCGTTAGCCGCGGCAGCCGCCATATCCACGTCGATACGAACCGACGGCGTTTGCGGCGGCGTTGAGCGCGTCACATCTGTGGCCCCCGGCACCTTTTCCATGCGCGCCGCCACCTCATCGGCAACGCGGTCGAGTGTCGCATGGTCGGCACCGTAAATATTGACCGCCAGTGCCGCCGTTTCACCGCTGAGGGATTCGCCGATACGATCGCCCAGAAAAGTCAGGACTTCGGATTGCAGCCCGGGATAGCTGTCGAGCACGGTGTGAACCTTTGCCTGTATCTCGTCCTGCGCCCCGCTAGATAGATGCGGGCGTAACTCCACATGAAACTCGGCGGCTTCGGTGCCCCACGTGTCCTCCCCGCCTTCGGCGCGGCCTATTTGCTGCTCGACGCTCGCCACGCCAGGTATGGCCAGAAGATCGCGCGATATCGCCTCACCGTAGCGCCGAAGGGTTGCAAGCGACGTACCCGGACGCGCTGCGATTTGCAGGACGTAATGGCCTTCCCTGAACGCGGGCAAAAGAGAGTGGCTGAAAAAGCTCAGCCCGACCACCGCGACAAGGGTAACCACAGCGCACAAGCTGAGTAAAATCTTTGGTGCCGTGTAGGTGGCTGAGAGCCGGCGCGTATGCCAGTCCTTCAGCCGCTCCAAAAACTTAGGTTCCGTGGGAACACGGGCGCTCCGCAGCGCCAGATAGCTGAGCGCCGGGGTCAGCGTCATGGATACGCCCAGGGAAATCAGGGTGGCCAGACAGAAGGCGGCGGCCAGCGGCACAAAAAACGCACCTTGCAGACCCTCCATCAGAAGGACCGGCGCAAGTACGAGCACGATGACCAGTGTGGCGTAGATTACCGGACCACGAACCTCGAGCACAGCCCTGAGAACCGTTTGTGCGCGCGCCTCAGACGCCGGCGCAACGCGCAGACGCCGCATAATGTTTTCGACGTCGATCACCGCATCATCTACCACGACGCCTAGGGCAACCGCGAGTCCCCCCACAGTCATGGTGTTGATGCTCAGTCCCAGTCGATCCAGTACGAGAAGGGTCAGCAGCAAGGACAGCGGAATGGTAACGAAGGAGATAAGGACGGTGCGCGCGTTGCCCATGAAGACAAACAGAACCACCGCGATCAACAGCGCTCCGATCAGGAGGTCTTCAGTAATGCCGCGCAGCGCGGTTTCGATAAAGTTGGCCGGCCGGTGAAGATTTTCGTGAAGGGTGATCCCCAGTGCGCCAAGAGACGGCCTGATTTCTGCCAAAGCGGCTTCCACAGCGCGCGTCGTGGCCAGCGTATTGGCGCCATACTGGCTCGACAGGCTGATCAGAACGCCAGGCTTGCCCATAATAACGGCATCCCCCACGTCTGGGGCCGCCGCTTCGACCACATCGGCCACATCGGACAGGTGCACGACGACGCCGTTCGCCTGGCGCACGACGACCTCACTGATCTCTGCCGGGGTGGTCGCCTGGGCCCTCGGCTCGATCAGGATGCGCTGTTCGGCGGTATCAATAAAACCGCCCCCGATCATGGCCGTCGAACCCTGCACGGCGGTTACGACCTCATTCAACCCCAGGCCGCGCGTCTGAAGGTCGTCCGGCCGCACTTGCACCTCGAAGCGACGCACGACGCCGCCATAAACGGTCGCACGCGCCACGCCGGGAACCGACATCAGGCGCGGCCTCAGTCGCCATTGCACCCAATCGCGCAAATCCGCCGGTGACAGGCGCTCAGATGTGAACCCAACCTTCAACAAATCCATGGTCGATGAGGTCAGGGGTGCCACACGCGGGGTCCGGGCGCTGAGCGGCAGGGTGTCCGCCGCCTCGCTCAGGCTCTCGGACACGATCTGGCGCGACCGGTAGGGGTCGATCCCTGACTTAAAGACGACAGTGACGACGCTCAGTCCCTGCTGACTTTTGGAACGGACGGTCTCAACCCCGGCCGCGCCATTAATGGCCTGTTCAACCGGACGGGTGATCAGTTGTTCGACCTGCTCCGCCGAAAGGCCCGGCGCTTCGGTCTGAACTTCGGCCTGCGCCGGCACAAAGTCGGGAAAGACATCGTAGGGGGCCCGCGTCAGAAATAAGGCACCATAGATAAAGAAGGCCACGGCAGTCAGAACCACCAAGCGAGGGTAGCGCAGGCAGGCCCTGACGATCGCGTTTAGCATCCTACTTGTCCGCTCCCCCCACCGGATTTTCAGCGGTGTAGAGGGCCGCCGACCCCACCGTCACTACGCGCTCGCCAACCGAAAATCCGGAACGGACCATCACGCCCTGAGGCGTATAGACGCTGTTGGCCAGAGGCCTGCGGATAAAGGTCTCATTGTCGCGTGTAACATAGACCCACACCCGACCTTCGGCCCGCAGCAGGGCAGACGCAGGAATCCATACGCCTTGCCCCCCGCCCTGCACGGGGAGCGTGGCCGGCAGGGTCAGATCCGGCGTCAGGTATTTCGCCTGTGGACCGCTCACCTTCGCCAAAAGACCGCCAGACCTCATCAGCGGATCGGCTGTGCGGGCGGGCCCAATGACCGTCGCCAGAACCTTACCCGTCCCGGGCAAGTCCAGCGTAAGCGTCTTCAAACCCAAAAGGTTTTTACCCGAAGGGCTATCTATGCGAAGTAAGGCTACCTCCCCGCTGACCAGATCGCGGCTCAGTTGGTCAAGGCCTGCGTTTCCCATGCGGGGAAAGGCAGGGCCCCATTCCAGCGCCAGACGTTGCTGAAAGGCCCTCACCTTTCGGTTATCGAGTAGAGCCTGCAAGGCCGCAGCGTCAGCCACCTTCCGGGAGACGGTATTGTCTAGCGCCTGCAAGGCTTTGGTGCGATCAGCCTCGGTCTGTGAAAGGCGCGCCGTCGCTTTGGCAGCCTCGAGGTCGTTCAGGAGCGCCACCAGAGGCGAAGGATCAAGCCCTTTGGCAAAGCCTTTCAGGTCGGCACTCGCCGTGCCCGCCTGAAGCGGTGCGGTCTGCACCCCAAGACGCTTTTGCAGCGCCGAACTCAACTTCACCGGCGCCTGCGCCCCGGCGGTTAGCGGGAGAGCAAGAAAAACACAGGCGGCCACGACCGCAAGGCGCACGTTCACGGCGATACCTCCAGGGATTGCATGAGCGTTTTGAGAGACTGCATCTCTTCGTCGCTGACCGGCTGCCGCCAGACGGCCTCCAGCTGAACACGGGCCAGTCCTGCCGCAAGCCTCGCCTCTTCGTAACGCATCTGCGCTGAGTTCTGCGCCGTCTGAGCCGCCAGAAGGTCCGCCCGTGTACCCTCCCCCAGACGCTCAAGGTCCTGCGCACGTTTGAACTGAGAGGCTGTTATCGGCAGGTCTTGGCGTTCGATTTGCTGCACGAGGACAAGGGCAGCCTCAAAGTCAGAACGGGCCTTCTGCTCAGCGGCGTAGTGCGTCGCCACGACGGCTTCAAGAGACGTGCCGGCAGCGGCGCGTCTGGCCTCGGCTGCGCGAATAGCCTCGCGGTTCAGGTCCGCTGGTGGCAGGACAAGACTGACGGTCAACGGAAATTTTGCGAGACCGCGCTCCCAGATATAGCCGGGGCCGATCCGCACTTGCGGATATTGCGAGGCGATGGCGAGGCGAAGGGCGTTCTCGCTGCGGTCATAGTCTGAGATCGCCTTGAAGATATCGGCGCGCGTATAGAGCGATGTCGTCCGGCGACGGTTCAGAAGATCCCCACCTGGAAGATCAAGGCCGGAGGGATAGGCGGGGAACCGAAGGGTCGTGAGGTCCGAAATCGAGACGCCGAGAAGCGCCGCAAGGTCTGCCTGCGCCGCCGCCTCACGGGTCTCTATCTCCCGGCAGGCACTGCGGGTGCCGGTGAGGTCGAGCCGGGCCGCTGTTTCAGCGGATGAGTCCTCTTCCCCCATTCGCACTCGCGCTAAGGCCTGATCAAGCGTGCGCAGTCTGAGTGTCTGGCCTTCGTCACATAAGGCACTGAGATGCTGAGTGGCCTGCAAAGTGGTCAGCGCACTCGCCAGTTGGCTGCGCAGCGTAAATACCGCGTCTGACAGGTCATATCGCGCGAGGCGCAGATTAAGCGCCGCTTCGTGGGTCCGGGTGGTGCGGCGCTCACCGGCATCGACAGGCAGATCAAAGGCCGCGCCCAGCATCCAGGGTCGGGCCGCATCGGCCTGTCGGGAATATTCGGTTGTCAGGGTGAACCCGACAGGAGGATACTGACCGGCGATACGGGCGTCAGACTGCGCTGCGCGATAGGCCTCCTGCGCCGAACGCACGGCCGGGTGATACCTGGCAACCTGCTGAAACAACGCTTCGAACGATCCCGAGCCGCCGTAAAGCGCCGGCGTCTGCACCGAAGGCGATTTAAATGCGCCGACGTCGATTGGACGGGCCGTGTATTGAGCGCAAGAGACAATTCCGAATGTGCTTGTCGCGATCAGGACGGAGCGTGAGATCAGAGAGCCTCTCATCCTTCAGGTCCTTTTCGCCCATGCATTGCGGCCAAACGTAACCACCCCATGATAAAGGTGCGCACGTAACTCCATAGTTAACGAGAGGGCTAAGTATGCCCCCACCCCACAAACCTGGACGGCTTTGCTTAGCCACGCGTTGGGTGTCTTGGCGAACAGATGTTTCAAGCAGACGTGTTCTGCGAATCCAAAAAGCGCTCAGTCCTGCAAATCGATCGCCGCCCAGTTAGTACTTTACACGCAGCTTGCCCGATGCGCCGCGCGTGCGGGCTTTGGGCTTATTTCGCGCGCTCTGTCCGAGCCCGTTTGCCTTTGCCAGTTGAGACCGCGCGGCCGCATAACTCGGCGCGACCATAGGGTAGTCCTCAGGCATGTTCCATTTTGCCCGGTACTCGTCCGGGGAGAGATTATAATGGGTGGAAAGGTGACGCTTCAAGGACTTGAAGCGGCGCCCATCTTCAAGGCAAATGAGGTAGTCAGGGGTCACCGATTTCTTAACCGACACGGCAGGTGCCTGAGCCACGACCTTAGGCGTTGAAGGGGCTGACAGCCCTGTGAGTGCCGTATGGACGCTTTGAATCAGCTGCGGGACCTCCGTAGACGGAACTTGGTTGTGCCCAACATAAGCCGAAACGATTTCAACAACCATTTCAGTGATTTGTGAATTTTTTTCATATTCGCTTTCGTAAAAATGAGAATACTTTTAAAAACATAAAACATTACATTTAAATGAAATCATACGAAGATCAAATGTAAAGTAATATAAAATCGAAAGAATATGCGCACACGGTTTCATCCGCGCGAACTCGAACCGGTCAAGCCTGATGTCTTACAACTAAATTTTCTACACACGTCTCACCACCCTATATCCATATATTCCGGTTTTTGCCTCGCTGACCCTTAAAGTTCACGGCGCGAAAATGACAAAGAATACCCGCGTATCCCGACATATGCGCACCCTGAACGAAGGGAGGGAAACGCCCGATCTATTCTGCGTACCGATAAGCGGCACAGCGCTTCGCGCAAAAAAAAGGGTCACGCCTCAGGACCCTTAGGTCGATCTCGGACGCGCCGTGACGTGGAGGTCGCTCACCCACTAAAGGTTACCGCTAAGCGACGGCTGCCCTCAAGGCAGAGGGGCCTCTGGCCTTCGCCAGAACGGACCCTTGGCACTAGGCCGCCCTGACGCTCGCCAGAAATGATTGCATTTCTTCGTGCAAAAGTGCGGCCTGCTCCGCCAGATCGCTCGAGGACAAGGAGAGTTGCGCCGCGGCATCTCCCGTATGCTCGGCGGCGGTGGCCACACCGGATATATTGGAAGACACCTCGGTGGCCCCTGCATAGGCCTGGTTCATCGCCACAACAATTTCTCGCGTTGCCGCCCCTTGCTGGTCAACGGCGGTGGCGATTGCGGTCCCGGCTTCGTCAACATGTCCGATCGTGCGGCTAATCCCTTCAATGACGTTCACCGCATCGCGGCTGACCACCTGAATCTGGGCGATCTTGGCATTGACCTCCATCGTTGCCGATGAGGTGCGCGCGGCCAGTTGTTTGACTTCCGAGGCCACAACTGCAAAGCCTTTGCCCGCTTCGCCCGCCCGTGCAGACTCAATCGTCGCATTGAGAGCAAGAAGATTAGTCTGGCTCGCCAGCCCGGAAATGAAATCGACGATCTCATTGATGCTGGCGGCGACACGATTAAGCTCGGTTACCACATCGGCCGCTCTCTTCGCCTCGCCAACGGCCTGGCGGGTGATTTCCGCCGACGTATCGACCTGCCGTGCAATCTCTTCAACCGACGCCCCGAGTTCCTCGGCCGAGCTGGCAACAGACGTGAGACTCTCGCCGGCTTGCTGTGCGGCCGAACTGACCGCCAAAGACTGGGCGGAGGTTTCCTGAGCGGTCGCTGTCAACTGCTGCGCAGAAGCCTGCAACTCTGTCGCTGCCGCCGAAACATGCTCGATGATGTTCCCAACCTTACGCTCAAACGCCTCCGCCAGCTTGTGCGCTGCGGTTCGGCGTTCCTGCGCAAGACGCTGCTCTTGAGCCTTCTTTTCCGCTTCAAAGGCAAGGTTTTGACGTTCAGCTGCGGAAATCGCCGTAGCGATGGCCCCGATCTCATCACGGCGACCGAGGCCGGGAACGGAATCGCCGCTTCGCACGGTCGTCTCGCTCTGCAAATATCCCGTTATTCGGCTCAGGGGCTTTAACACCGCGCGCGCAACAAAGATCGCCATGCCGATGAAGGCAATAATGAGGACCACACTACTCAGGCCTGTCAGAAAGAGCGTGGATTTGGCCATGTCCTGCGCCTTCTCAGCCGCCCTGATGGTTTCACCCTTGGTTCGCTCACCGGCCGTGCCCACAGCCTGCAAAACCTCCTCCTGCGCGTCGAGAAGGCGGTTTGCGGCGGCATCAAAGCGCCCCATCATCGCGTTACCGGCTTGCGTCCCCTGAGCCGCATAGGCTTGCGACATAGTGCGGCCGGTCGCATAATAGTCCGGAAAAGTGGCGCGCAATTTGTCAAGCTTGGAGACGACCGAGGTCAGGCCCAGCCTGTGAGCAAGCGTCTTTGCGCTCTCAACCTGAATATCGAAGTCTCTTGCGGCTTTATCCGCCTGTGCCGGACCGTCATCGAGACCGTTCCAGCCGCGCGTCACCGAATAATCGGTCAGGAACTGCTGCACCTGAACGACGTCATACTGAATTTTTCGCACCCCCACCCTTAAGTCCGCGACGGCCTCGAAGATCTCGACGTCACGTCGGGTCGAACTCGCCACCTTAAGCTGACCCAACAAATTAAACGCCATGACCAAGGCAAAAGCCAGAAGAAGCGTCAGGGTAGCGGCGGCAAATAAGGTGAGTCTACGCTGTAACATGTGGCCTCTTTTTTGAAAAAGTGACGTTACGCGAAGCTACTTGGCAATCGGTTAACAAGGCGTGTATTTTCGCCCCGCACAACCCGCCCATTGAACTTGTCTCGACTGAGGGCAGGACCCGTGTGCCGTCCAGGCCAGGGCCCGTCAGGGGGGGGGGACGGGCCACGAACCGCCGTCGAGCGGGCGCTCCGCGTGCGGTTGCGACTTCCCGAGTGAAGGCGAAAACGCTGTGGGTACCTTGCCGGCTCAGTCTGCCTAGGACCCGTGATCTGCAACGTCTTTGGGTCAATGATATGCGCGGACTGAAAAATCGGCGCGATCAGGTCCAAAGATAGACAGGCCCCAACATTATATTATAAATCGGCGCCTCGCGTATCGAGGTGAAGGCTTGAGCCGTAACACCACCACAAGACCGGAGAATAGTCATATCGACACAACAGTGGCGGCTGCCCTTCGCGGCGGCCATGTGCTGCGACCCTCCGTGCCTCCGTTTTCAGGATCGTCTATGAAGTCCCTGCTCGTTTGTCTGTCCCTGTCCGTTCTGTGCGTTGCCCCGGCTATGGCCGAGGCCCCGGCCCCTCTGTCGCCCGAATTGCGCGCCGCCCTGGCGCGGACGCCGAATACGAAAAAGGCGCGCAATATCATCCTCTTCATCGGGGATGGTATGGGCATCAACTCGGTCACAGCCGGGCGGATACTGGCCGGTCAGACGCGCGGCGTTGACGGGGCCTCCTATCGCCTGACCTTTGAGGGCCTGCCCTATACGGGCCTGTCGAAGACCTATTCGGCCGACAAGTTCGTCACCGACTCCGCCAACGGGATTTCGGCCATCACCACAGGGGTCAAGACGATCAATGCCGCCATCGGCGTCGATGCGACCGTCAGAAGCGATGACTGCGCCTCGTCTCTGAAGGGCCGCATCCCGACCATTGCCGAAACCCTGAAAGCGCAGGGCAAGGCCACGGGTATCGTCACGACGGCCGGCTTGACCGACGCCACACCGGCCGGGGCCTATGGACACGTGCCGTCGCGCGGCTGGCGCTCAGACGCCGAACTGCCCGCCGCGGCGAAAGAGGCCGGGTGTATCGACCTCGCCCGCCAGATGATCGAAGCGCCGAAGGCCATGCGCCTTGATGTGGCACTCGGCGGTGACCGCGCGCGGTTTGTGACAAAGGCGCAGGGCGGCAAGCGTCAGGACCGCGACCTCACGGCCGACTGGCGCAGCCTGCCGGGCGCGGTACTCGTCAGCGACAAGGCGGGGCTGAACGCGGTGGATGCCAAAACCACGAAGACTTTGCTCGGCCTGTTTGCCGATGGCGACCTGCCTTCGGTCGTCGATCACAAGGATCAGGGGCCAACGCCCACTCTCGAAGAGATGACCCGTACCGCCATCTCGGTCCTGTCACAGAATAAGGACGGCTTCTTCCTGCTGGTCGAGTCCGCTTCGATCGACAAATGGCACCACGAAAACAACGCCTATCGCGCCCTGACCGACGTCGATGAGCTGGACAAGGCGGTGAAGGCGGCCCTCGCCATGACCGACGCCGCTGACACCCTGATTATCGTCACCGCCGACCATAGTCACGGCCTGACGCTCAATGCCGGATCGACGCGCAACGAGCCCATTCTGGGGCTGGCGCGCAAGAATGGCGTCAATGAGCCGGACAGGACCGGCCAGCCGCGTCTGAGCCTCAGCTATGCCACCGGCCCAGGCGCGCGCCCGGCGGGCAGCCCGCCGCTGACGGAAGACGAGGCACTATCGCCCGACTTCCATCAGCCCGCCTTAACGCCCATGTCGAGCGCCCAGCACGCCGGCGAGGACGTGCCCGTCTATGCTTCCGGTCCCTTTGCGCACCTTCTGACCGGGACGGTGGAATCGACCTTCCTGTATGAAGTGATGCGCTACGCGGCCTCCCGGCGTTAAACCGGAGCACAAACCCACTGAGCGGACTGACGATGTCATCGACCGTCATTCCGCTCTTACGCGTCACTGTGGGTTCAGACCGGACGATCCGGTTGCGCCGGGTGCGGGTCTGCGCCCTCAGCGTTCAGACTGCGCAGCAGCAGACCGCGAAAGCCCTCCCGGAACTGCGCCAGGGCGTGGCTGATGGTCAGGAGTTCCGCCTCACTGCTCACCCCGTGTCGCTCCTTCATATCTCGGCACTGATCATAAACGCCTGACAATTGCCTCGACATATCTGAAACGAGCTGTTCCAGCGTGGCCTGGGCTTCGGGCGGTAAGGAGGGCACATCATCGAGATAGACAATGCGTGACTGCGACTCATCGTGCGAAGTCTTAGACTTTTGGGTGCGCGGCTTCCTCATGACACACGCACCGTCGCTAGGAACTTGTCCATCTCGTGGTGCAGACGTTCAGCCTGAACCGCGAGTTCGGCGGAGGAGTTTTGCACCTGCACGGCGGCTTCCCCGGTTTGTTCGGCGGCCTGCGCCACACCGGTGATGTTGGAGGTCACCTCCTGAGTGCCGACCGAGGCCTGATTGACCGCCTGAATAATCTCCTGCGTCGCCGCGCTTTGCTGCTCGACCGCCGAGGCGATAGCCGTGCTGGAATGGTTCAGGCTCTGGATCGTGCCCGCAATATTGCGCATGGTTGTCGCCGCGCGCTCGGTGGCCTCCTGAATCTTGGCCACCTTTTCAGAGATGTCGGTCGTGGCTCTGGCGGTTTGCGAAGCCAGCGCCTTGACCTCAGCGGCGACGACGGCAAAGCCCTTACCCGCTTCACCGGCGCGTGCCGACTCGATGGTGGCGTTGAGCGCCAGAAGGTTGGTCTGGCTGGCGAGACCCGCGATCAGATCGACCACGCCACCGATGGAGGTGGCGGTTTCATTGAGTTCGCTGACCACGATCTGCGCTTCTTCGGCTTCGCGAACCGCTGTCGCAGCGACCGTCGCCGAGGTTTCGACCTGACGGCCGATCTCACCGACCGAGGCCCCCAGCTCCTCCGTAGAGGCCGCCACAGAGGTGACATTGGCCCCAGCCTCTTCGGCGGCGGCGGAAACGGCGACCGACTGCGCGGAAGCCTCCTGCGCCGTGGCGCTCAGTTGCGAAGCCGCCGCCTGCATTTCGGTGGCCGCAGAAGACACCAGAGTGACGATGCCGCCGACCGACTTTTCGAAATCATCAGCCAGCCCCAGCATGATCTGCTTGCGCTCCTGTTCGGTACGCAGCTTCTGTGCGGCAGCGTCCGCTTCCAGTTCACGGGTGCGCACCGCATTGTCGCGGAAAATAACCAGACCCTTGGCAATATCACCGCATTCATCACCGCGGTTTGCACCGCTGATCTCCGTTTCAAGCTGACCATTGGCCAGTTTGCGCAACTCTTCAACCGAGCGGTTGAGCGGCACCGAAATACCGAAGTGGGACATCAAAAGACCCGCCGCGAGGCCTGAGATCACGCCCAGAGCCGCGACAATGATCATGACCATAGCGGCCTGACTGCCTTGCGCCTTTGCGGTTTCGGCCGTTTTGGAGCCGCGCGCATCAATACGATCCACATAGGCCTTGACGGCCGCTTGTAAGGTGTCGGCACGCTTTCGGTTTTCAGCGACCTGCCCGTTGATCGTGCGCTGGGCTTCGGACAGGTTCACATGGCTGCTGACAGAGCGGGCCATTTCATAGGTTTTATCAAGGCCCCGCATGTATTCGGTGTATTCCGCCTGAATATTGTCGAGTTGACGCTTTTCCTCGTCATCGGCGGTCTCATAGGCCTTTTTCAGGCGTTCCGCGAACTGCTGGCGATTGTTGTCGGCGATTTCAGACGCCGCCTGTATGGTCTGTAGGGAGGGATCGGCCGCAACGCGATACTCACCTCGGTTGAGTATTATGGCGTTCTGGTTCATGCGGGCACCCAGCGTTGCCGCAGAATTCACCTTATCTACCGTACCCAGATTTTCATTGAGGAAGTTAATTCTCGATATTCCGAACGCCGAGATAACGACGGTTATTAATCCCATCATGACGATGAGGATCAGCAATTTTGTACCGATACGCAAGTTTTGCATTTTTAGCCCCCGATAACTGGTAATACGAACAAAACGCCCCTATGACGTTTCGGGTTGGTATCGGCTTCGGAGACACCCTCCTCTGCCGGTGCGCGCTCTTTCCGGTCCTAAGCGTTCGGGACAGGGCGGGTTCGCACCGGTAAAAGGTTAAATATGTCGGTAAATAAAAATATGTGTCGGAATGCGACAGAACGGCACAGTTGCGACAGAAATTGATAGTTTTACATTCATTTCAGGCCGTTTCGGCCAAACTTTGCGCTAAATACACTCAATAGCGGCTTTTCTAAACGCTGAAAGCGTCAGGGTTTTACATTAAGGCTCGTTCACACAACTCACACTCAGGGTCAGACGGCCCTGAGCATCTGTGGCATAGGTCACACCCGCGGATTCCATGGCCTCCAGGATAGCCACGAGGCTGGAGAGTCGGAAGGCGTCGGTCAGGGGACCGGAGGTGGTCAGGATGCGATTGACGGTGGAAGTCGAGAGTTGCGCCCGGCTGGCCAGCTCGCCGTAGCTCCAGCCCAGAGCGGCGCAACCGGCGCGAAGCAGGCCGGCGCTGAGACGGGCGATGAATCTGCTTTTTGTGCGACCGGCCGATTGGGCCATCACGGTCAGCGGCGCGGCGCTGACATAGCCAGACCAGCCGACAAAACGACCCTCTTCGATATAGGGCGCGCCTCTGATCTGATAGGTGCGTGTCAAGCCATCGGCACCCACTATGCGCACCGGCAGGCTAAAAGGCGCCTCCGCATGGGCTATGGTCATGAATTCCTGCAAAAGGGGGGCCCGTTCCTCCCTGGGGACGAGCTCCAGATAGTTCATGCCCAGAAGGTCGCGGTCAAAGACCAGTTCGTCACGTCCGACATAATCCACCAGACGATAGGTTTTGTCGGCCCACCACAGGCCTTTGATCTGCCAGGTGCGCATCGCCTGTTCCAGACGACGGTCGTACTGTGTCAGTCGCTGGATATTGTGAACCTCCTGAGACACGTCCTTCAGCAGGAGCAGGTTCAGCGTCTCGAAAGACGGTCCGGGGACACGACGGAACTCGATTTGAACATGTCGCTCGGACCGGCCCGCGATCAAGAGTCGCACGGTACGGGGGGGCGGGACTGTGCGCTTGGTCAGCAAATGCAGGTCAAAATGTAAATCCGCCCGGTCATCGGGGTGGACCGCATCGAAAAATCGCGGTCGTAGAGGCCCGCTCGCCGCGTCAAAACCGATGAAGTAGTCGAGAGAGTGGGAACCGGTCCAGTCACCCCCATCAAAAGGAAACCCGATCCAGGCAATGCTGAACGTCTCTTCGATCAAGGACAGGATATGACTTGAGGACAGAATTGGCATTTGAGCGGCCCGACGTTTTTTGGCATTTCCTCAAGGTCATCTCTCTGGTGGACATTTCCTTGAAATCGGAATCTTGGAATATACGGGCGGCATAGGCTGAGGCAAGCGTATAAAATATAACGTCGTCCCGCGAGGCTTCCCTAGCGTCAATTGCATTTTCTGATCCGTCGCTGCTGCCTGAGCGTAAGCGATCCATGTCACATCGTATCGCAATCATCGGGGCCGGAATCAGCGGTCTGTCGGCGGCGCAGCGGCTTCGGCAGGCGGGCCTTGAAGTGGAGCTGTTCGACAAAGGGCGCGGCCCCGGCGGGCGCATGTCCACCCGCCGCGAAACTCTGAACGGAGAGAACCGCCACTTCGACCACGGCGCACAGTATTTCACCGTCCGCGATCCCCACTTCGTCTCTGAGGTCGATCGGTGGGCGCAGCAGGGGCTGGCCGCCCGCTGGCCAGCGGCAGGCGCTGAGGCGTGGGTGGGGACGCCCATGATGTGTTCGCCTCTGGCGCATCTGTGTGAGGCCTTCGGTGTGCGCTTTGGCGTACGTATCGACGCCATCACCGGCGCGCCCGGCGACTGGCACCTCAGCGCCGAAACCGGTACCTTCGGCCCCTATGCTCAGGTCCTTATCGCCATCCCTGCCGAACAGGCGGCGCACCTGCTGACACCGTGGGTGCCCGGCTTTGCGCAGACGGCCCGCCAGCATCTCTCCCAGCCCTGCTGGACGACGATGGTGTCTTTCGCCTCAGACCCGCCCGGTCTGCCGCCGGTGACGCGCGCCGCCGGGCCGGTACTGGCATGGATCGCCAGCAATGCCGCCAAACCGGGACGTTCGGCTGCAAGCGCTTGGGTATTGCAGGCGACGCCCGACTGGACCGCCGCCTATATCGACCTCAGCCGCGAAGACGCGGCCGCGCCCATGTTTGCCGCGTGGCAGGCGCTTCTGAACCACCCCCTGCCCGAACCGCTCCTGCTTAAAGCACATCTATGGCGCTATGCGCGGACGGGCGACGGTGTAGAGGGCAGGCTTTACGACGCGGCAATGGGATTGGGCGTGTGCGGCGACTGGCTGAAAGGCCCGCGCGTTGAGGCGGCGTGGCTGTCCGGTCTGGAACTGGCGGAGGCCGTCCTTGCCGCCTGAAACCCCGACCCGCGCTGAGGGGCTTGCGCGGCTGAGCGCCTTCTTGCCGCGCGCCGGAAGCGCCTATGCCCGCGACCGCAATGTCGACCCCGGGCCACAGGAAGCGGGGCACGTGTCGCGCCTGTCGCCCTTTGTGCGCCACCGCTTGATCGGGGAGTGGGAACTGGCGCGCGCCGCAGAGCAGGCCCATGGCGCGGCGGCGACCAAATTTATCGACGAAGTGTGCTGGCGGGCCTATTGGCGCGGCTATCTGGAGATGCGTCCGGCTCTGTGGACGCGCTATGTCGCCTATCTGATCAGCGATGAGGCCGAGAGCGTGCGCGCCACAGGCGACTATCAGGCCGCCGTCGAAGGGCGCACCGGCATTGACGCCTTCGACGTCTGGGCCTCTGAGCTGATTACGACCGGCTATCTGCACAATCACGCGCGCATGTCGTTTGCCAGCATCTGGATGCATACACTGCGCCTGCCGTGGCAGTTGGGCGCGGCCTTTTTCCTAGAGCACCTCCTCGACGGTGACGAAGCGGCCAATACCCTGTCATGGCGCTGGGTGGCCGGGTTGCACACACCGGGCAAGGTCTATCTCGCCTCAACCGAAGCCATAGCCACCTGTTCCGCCGGGCGTTTTCGTCCGACCGGACTGGCGCGACACGCGGCCCCGGTCGCCCCGGAGCCGCCCGCGCCTGTGGCGGCCCTCCCTGTCCCCGTGCCCGCCCCGCGCTGGCCGTGCGTCCTGATGGTAACGCCCGAAGACCTGGGCGCCGACGGATTTCGTCTGGATAACCTCTCCATCGTCGGGGTGGCCGCCTTCGTGACAGGAAAGGCTTCGGCTGCCGCCGCCACCGCTGCGGCCGCACAGACCGTCGCCCGTCAAATCGGGACCGAGGTCCGCCCATTTACCTCGCGCACCGAACTGGAAGACGCCCTGACGGCGTTTGGAACCCGCAGCCTGCTCACCAGCCGCCTGCCGCTTGGCCGGACGCGGACCGGATTAGACGCCCTGCTGCGCGACAACGAAGGGCCGATCCCCCTTTATGAACGCACCCGTCAATGGGACGCGGTGGCGTGGCCCGCCGCCGCTAAAGGCTTTTTCGCCTACCGTCCCGTCATCGCCCACCTTATGGCGCTGACGGACCCCGGCGGGTTTTGGGACAGACCCTAGGTCGGAGGTCAGGATGGACGACATTCTATCGAAAAAAGAGTCGGGCTGGATCATGGCCCTGACCCTGTCGGGCGGCCTGCCCTTTGGGGCTGCCGCGCTGATGGCGGTGCTTCAAAGGCATGTGCTGGGCCTCGACGGCACCGGGATAGCCGTCACCTATGGGGCGGTCATCGCGTCCTTTCTGTGCGGCCTGCACTGGGGGCTTGTGCTGGGCGGACGCGCTCAGGCGCTCTGGCTTCTGATCCTAAGCAATCTCCTGTGCCTCCTTGCCTGGTGCGGTCCCCTTCTGGCCCTGACCGGTCACGCAAGGGCCGCGCTCGGCATAGAGGTGGCCGTTTTCCTGAGCCTTCTGGCCGTCGATACGGCACTCAGCCGTCGGGGCTGGCTGTCGGGTAAATTCTTACGCCTGCGGGTGGTCATCACCAGCCTCGTCGTTGCCTGCCTCATCGTGGTCGCGCTGTTGGCCTGACTTTAGCCCGCCCGGCGTACGGGCGTAGCCGACCGGTTTGCCAGCCACGACGCGCGCAGATGTTTGAGGAGTGCGATACCGGCAAAGCTGGCCGGCAGGGCGGCGTCGAACACCAGATGGTCCAGATAGGCGGGCGGCAGGGTCAGCAGGCGTTCGGCGGCATAGAGCTGCGGGTCCTCCAAACGCGACAACTCCATGTCGCAAAAGACGCGCAGTAACGGCCTCAGCCGTGTCTCCCCTAAAGCGTCCACCTGCGCACGAAAGCGCCTGCGTCGCTCGGCCAGCGCATCCGGCCCCGTACCCGCCTGCACCATATGCTGATGCAGACGGTTTACCGCGGGCGAAAGCCCGTCGCACAGGGCTTCGGGCAGGAACCGCCGCCCGATATTGATCTGACGAAAGCCGCGTGCCCGCGCCAGAACAGGCAGGTCGGCCGGGCGCAAACCGCCCCCCAGATGCACCTCAACGCCGTGACGGTTGAGATAACGGCCAAGGCTCAGCACCTGAGACAGGGCATCGAAGGCGCGGTCGATATCGCCGCTGTGCAGACAGGCCGAGAGGTGCGTCATATCCAGTTCGATGGCAAACAGACCATACTTCAATGCCTGCTCGGCGGCTTCGAGCGTCGGGTCCAGCGTGACAAAGAGGGCGATCTCGGTGTCTTTGAGCGCCTTCTGCACCTTCTGGATATGGCCGATGTGCGATTTGAGGAACAGGCTGGTGCCGGTCCATTGGGCAACACGCGCTTCGCGCCCCAGATAAACGCGGTCAGCCTTCAGGCGGCGGGCGCGCTCCACATGGTCGTGGGCCGTCGTTATGCGCAGATTGAACGCACTTTGATGCGCCCGACACACTGCCGCCACCCGTTCGAGGTCGGCGTCTTCTATCAGACCATGGTCAGAGGTCAGGTGGATCATCACGCCGTCGGCCCCGCCTTCGACCACGCGTTCGGCCAGTCGCGACAGGTCTACGGTTTCGCCGATGCCGAGCCCCGGCAGGAGCGCCGCACTTTCAAGACTGACGGCCAGTCGGGGGCCGGGCCTGTGTCCCAACATCGTAACCTCCTCGCATCATACCGGCGGCACGCCTGTGATGACTCGTGTGGTTTACGTCTGGGTACGGACGCCCGATGACGGCCAAAATGTCGCAGGGCCGGACAGGTCTTCTCAGATGCCTTACGCATCCATACCCGAGTCTGTAACGTACCAAGCCTGAACCCGGTGCCCCATATGTCCCCAAAACCGCCGATCCTGAAACCCTCCGCCATGCCGGCCGGGCCTGCCTCGCGCCTGTTTGCGCTGGGCGGTCTTGCGGCCTCCGGGCTGAGTCACATGGTCAAGGAGAGCGCCAGGCAGATGTCGCGGGGCCAGACACCCGATCTCACCCGCCTGTTGTTCGATGAAACCAACGGCCTGCGTATGGCCGAGCAACTCGCGCGAATGCGCGGCGCGGCCATGAAGGTAGGACAGATCCTGTCGATGGACAGCGGCGACATCCTGCCTGCGGCCTTCACACAGGCCTTGAGCCGTCTGCAACAAGAGGCTCACATCATGCCGCGTGACCACCTCGAGCGCGTCCTGCGGGGTGCCTGGGGCGACGACTGGCGCCAGCACTTTGTGCGCTTTGAGCTGACCCCCTTTGCCGCCGCCTCCATCGGGCAGGTGCATCGGGCGCAACTGAAAACCGGTGAGGTTCTGGCCATCAAGGTGCAGTTCCCGAACGTGACGAAGACCATAGATTCCGACGTCGCCAACATCGCCGGGCTCCTGAAGCTGCTGGGCGTGGCGCAGAAGGTGAAGGACCTGCCCGACCTGATCGAGACGGCGCGTGTGCAGCTTCATGAGGAAGCTGATTACTTACGCGAAGCCGCCCAAATGGAACGCTATGCCGAGGCGCTCTCTGACAACCCGACCTTTGTCGTGCCGCGCGCCCATGCGGCCCTTCTGCGCCCCAACATCCTGCCGATGGATTTCGTCGAGGGCGAGCCGATTGAGACGCTGACGCAGGCCCCTGCCGCCACGCGCAATCAGGTGATGGAGACGCTGTTTGGTCTGGCTCTGCGCGAGCTGTTTGACCTGCGGCTGATGCAGACCGATCCCAACTTCGCCAATTTCAAATGGCGGCCGCTAACGGGGCAGGTCGTGCTGCTCGATTTCGGGGCGACGCGCGCCGTTCCTGAGGCCACGGTTGAGGCCTATCGCGCCCTGATGCAGGCGGGCCTCAACGAAGATCGCGAAGGGCTGATCGTGGCACTCAGCGATATCGGGGCGGTCAATGACGCCGTACTGACCACGCACCGCGTGCGGCTGAACGCCATGCTGGATATCATGATCCGCCATCTGCGCCAGCCCAGGCTCGATTTCGCCGACCGTCACTTCGTGCCGCTGATCCGCGAAAAGGCACACGAAATCGCCATGGATCAGACGACCTGGCAAAGCCCGCCCGCCGACACCCTGTTCGTGCAGCGAAAGATCAGCGGCATGGCGCTTTTGGGGGTGCGAACCCGCGCCGTCATCCCGCTGCGCGGCCTCGTGGCGCAAGCGATAGTTTGAAGGCGTGCCCGCCTGCTTTTTGCAAATTCGGTCAAATTAAAGAAATTATCTCACATTTTCTCACATTTTTTGACCGTTTCGCATGACTGTCACACATCGGCTCTAGGATTGGACTCATGAGCGCGCCGGAAGGGCGCGCGGTTTGTCTCAGGACCGGAGTCCCCGATGTTACACAATCTGCGATCTCTTACCCTTGCCGCCACAGCTCTGGTGGCTCTGGCGACGCCTGCCTTCGCCGAGCCGTCCCGCCACGTCATCATCATCGGCGTCGATGGCATGAGCACGGACGGCGTGCGCACCGCCAGGACGCCAGTCATGCACGAGATGATGAAGACGGGAAGCTCCAGCCTGCACGCGCGCGGCGTCCTGCCGACGACCAGCGCCGCCAACTGGGCCTCTATCCTCAATGGCGCCGGCCCGGAGCAGCACGGTGTGACCAAGAACGACTGGCAGGTTGGGGATTTCAACTTCCCGACCTCGGTCACCGGTTCGGGCGGCTTCTTCCCGTCGCTGTTTCAGATCGTCACCGATCAGCACCCGGAGTGGGAGGTCGGGTCCATCTATCAGTGGGACGGCTTTGGCAATCTCTATGACCATCGCTTCGTCGATTACGACGTGAACCCGAAAACCGAAGACGAAACGGCCAGTCTGGCGGCTGACTATATCCGCCGCAAGAAACCGAACCTCCTGTTCATCCACCTCGATCATGTCGATCATGTCGGACACGCCGACGGGCACGGCACGCCGCAATATTATCAGGCCGTCGAAAAGGCCGACCGCCTGATCGGCCTCATCCGTCAGGCGACCGTTGACGCCGGGATCGACAAGGACACGACCATCCTCGTCACCTCAGACCACGGTGGCGTCGGCAAAGGGCATGGCGGCGAGAGTCTGGCGGAGCTGGAAATCCCGTGGATTGCCTATGGCCACGGCATCCGCGCCGGCCGCGATGTGGATCAGCCGATCAACACCTTCGACACGCCCGCCACTGTGGCCAGACTGCTGGGCGTGAAAATCCCCTATGCGTGGCTGGGGCGTCCGGTGGCTCTGGCGCTGGAAGGCGAACCCGCGCCGGATCAGGTCTATCGCACCAGCAGCTTCTACGCCATGCCGGTTATCGAGCCGGTCAATGCGGGCAATTCGCCCTCCGGCGGCCTGTTCGTCAACAAGGGCGCGACCCTGACTATCCGCAATCCGAACCCGGCGGGCGAGGTGCGCTACACGCTCGACAACAGCACGCCGACGGCCACCTCGACACTCTATTCGAAACCGGTGGCCATTACCCGATCGACCATCGTGCGCGCCGCCCTGTTCGTGGACGGCAAACCGGCCAGCGTGCCGACGACCGGCTATTTCCGTCTTGTGCAGGACACACCCGCCGCCCCCAAGGGCGTCACCTGGCACGCCTACGCCCTGCCCGAAGGGACGGCGCGTCTGCCGGACTTTAACCGCCTGAGTCCCATCGCCAGCGGCCATGCCTATGAGTTCAGTCTCGACGGCCTCACCCTGCCGCAGACGGACAATGTCGCCGTGGTATTTGAAGGCGATCTCGACATCGTAACGGCAGGCAGCTATGGCTTCATTCTGGCGTCCGACGACGGTAGTAAGCTCTATATCGACGGGCGCACGGTCGTCGATAATGACGGCGACCACGGCGTCGTCAGCGCCAATGGCTCGGCCGACCTGACGCCCGGCAAGCACCGCCTGCGCGTCGAATACTTCAATGGCGGCGGCGGGTCGTGGCTGGGGGCCTATTATCAGGGACCGGGCGTCGCGCGTCAGTTCATCGACGCCAACCGCCTGACGCCTGTGAAATAGCCTGATGGAGCCAACGCCGCACAAATCGGATTTGCGATTGAAATTATTCAGCAATCGGTCTGTAACAATTCAATCAGACCCCAAAATAGACCCGACGTTGCCCCTTGGAATTAATCCAGTTTAGACTTGCCTATGGCGGTTGATGATGTAACGGTTATGTCAAGGATCAACAATGGTGCGTGAAAGTTCGCAAACCTTATCCCTGATTTGCATTCCAAAGCCGCGCGGCCAGAGACGCTTTTTTCCCCTCTCGGGATACCGGAACTAACAGCGCGTTTGAGAGTTCAATTTCTAGCTTGCGTCCTTTTTTATGAATTTTAGTGACGGCCATTCGTGCAACCCACCAAGACCTATGCACCCGAACGCCATCGACGCCCTGCATCGCAGCAACGGCATCTGAGAACCGCATCAGGACCATTTGCGACCCGGCAGACGTATAGACACGGACATAGTGGTCTTCGACTTGCATGCAGAGGATTTCAGAAGCGCGTACCCCCGAAAGTCGCTCGAGCAACACGTTACGACGACTTGCCTCTCCCGAAAGTTGATCCGTCGCCAATTGTCCAACCGCCACATCGGGTTGACCTTGCCGGCTTCCAAACTGATGCATGAAATGGTGTATGATCACCGTGGGCAGAGCTATCAGGGCGGTGAATCCATAAAGTGTGAAACTAAAAGGAAGACCCTCTCCGTAAAATATCCGCGTCACGAGCCACACAAGCCCCATCATCGGAATTGTCCCGATCAAGCTAACGGTAGTTACCATCAGACACCACGAATTAGACAACGGAAGCCTACGCTTTAGAACCTCATAAGTGACAGGGAAGAAGAGTGCGCCTCCCCCCATAAGCACGACCCAATACCCAATGCGTGAAATCAGGGGGAGATTGCCGAAAGTCCCGAAAGGCCCGATGAGGCCGAAGAGCAGTCCCGCGCCGATTGCGACCAAAAGCACTTTCATTACCGGTGCCGCCATCCAGTTCCTAAGGCTGCCCAGAGGTCGAGTTTCTTTGCTAACTACCCGCTCACGCATCGTGAACCGTACCTAAGGCCCATTCGCGAATTTTGTGCGGAAATTTGCGAATAAGAAATTGATGTAACACGATAAAATTTGTCATTTTCGCACTTCGTATAATCGTCGTTTCTCACAGTTTGCCTGGCGATGCAAACGTCTCAACACTGGATGGAGAAAATGGCAATGGGCGACTGCTGGCTAATCAACGCACGCGGAAAACGGCGAAAGCACAGACGCCTCCAGACGCAGAAATCCCCTTGCGCATAATTTGTTCGCCTCTTCGCACCCTCTCATTGACGCAACCTGCTGGGCGACACCCCGAGGCTCCCATGAAGGACCCAACGCCACTTTGGCATTTTCAAGAAAAGAAAGTTTGTAACCGATGCGCCTCTTTTCCAAATTTGCAGCCGCTATACTCTGCTCTGGCTGTTGTCTCAGCGCCGCCACGACAGCTGCTGCCGATGATCTTATTGTGAGCGTAAAGAATGTCAGGTCTTCGAAGGGGCAGATTTCCGCACAGTTATTAAAGGCGAACCCCGACAGGGGCGTTGCAGAAGCCTTTTCAGGTGCGAAAGTAGCCGCGGTGGCGCCGGAGACCGAGCTTCATTTCAAAGACCTTCCGCCAGGCGACTACTGCATCATGTTATTCCATGACGAAAATGAAAACGGCACAATGGATAAAAACCTCTTGGGCATTCCCTCCGAAGGCTATGGCTTCTCGAACAATGCTCGTGGGAGCTTTGGGCCGCCAAAATTTAGTCAAATGAAATTCACTGTCGTTGCTGGAAAAGTTGCAAATACCTCCGTTACTATTGCTTACTAAATCTGGAGGTTCGCGCCATGAGACGCAGAGAATTCTTGGCCGCTACAGGTGCAGTACTTGCCAGCGGCACCCCTTTATATGGGCAAACACCCGACGATACACTGACACAGTTCAAGCAAGCCTATGCCAATGCACCTTGGCTGGCTGGCTTTGTCAGCGCGACAGATGATCGCCCATATCGGTTTCTAGAAACGGAAGGGAAATGGCCGGCGTCGCTTTCCGGGGTATTCTACCGCAATGGCCCTGCACGACATGAATTGGGTGGACAGCGGTATCACCATTTTTTTGACAGCGATGGCATGGTGCATCGGTATGCGATTAAGGATGGGAAAATCAGGTACAACGCCCGATTTGTCCGCACGCAAAAATACAAGGAAGAAACAGCAGCCGGTAGACTTCTTTACGATACCGCAGGGACACTTACGGGCGGACCGGGAGTCGTCAAGTCACCCGATAGCGTCAACGCGGCCAATATTAATTTGCTAGCTGCAGGCAGGGAGCTTTGGGCACTTTGGGAGGCGGGAAGCCCTTACGCTCTTGATCCTGAAACCCTCGAGACGCAGGGCGTCGTTTCGCTATCTCCGGAACTTGCCGGCGCCCCCTTTTCAGCCCATCCCCGTCACGGTGCCGACGGTCGGATATGGAATTTTGGCGTCTTTGGAAACCGAATGGCGCTTTACAGATTAACCGCGTCAGCCCGACTAGAAGCCTTTAAGGTGATCGAAATTGACCCCGTCGGGATGGTCCACGATTTCTTCCTAACAGAAAAATCGATGGTAATTGTTCTTCCTTCTTCCGATTTGACGGCCGACGGGGAAAGCTATTTCGGTTCGATCCGCCATCGCCCAGATAAGGCTATGCAGGTTCTAATCGTCGACCGGGAAACGCTAAACGTCGTACGCCGGTCTGAACTGCCTAGCGGTTTTTGGTTTCATGGCGGCAACGCATGGGAAGGCCGCGACGGCATCCTTCATTTTGACATTAACCTCTTACCTGATGCCCGCGCTTTACAGTCCTTTCGAGATGTGATGCGGGGCCGCAGGATCGTAAACCCTTGGGACATAGGCACGACTACGCGTTTCAGTCTGCATGCAAATGGGCGCTTTGAGAGCGCGTCAATACCTGGTGAGGCCGAGTTTCCAAGGATTGATCCGCGCGTCTCTAGCCGACAGTACAGATTTGTCTTTACTGCCGAACGATCCAACGCAATTTCGCATTGGTTTGATGCGGTTCGGCGAGTCGATCTCACAACGGGGGCCGTTGACAGATACGGGTATGGTAGCGACTACCTCGTGGAAGAACACGTCTTTATTCCGAGGTCTGGCTCAACACGGGAGGGCGATGGCTGGTTGCTGGGAACGGCGCTTCACTGGCCGACGCGGCGCACTTGCCTAAGCCTTTTTGATGCAGCCAACATTTCCAATGGCCCAGCGGCGTGCGCATGGTTGCCGGTCGCCGCGCCCTTGGGCCTGCACGGCCAGTTTATTCCGACATCTATCTGAGAGCTCCAATGAAAAGGCAGAACCCCTTCTGTGCTTCCCTTTGTGCGTTTGCGTGGATGATAGCCACGCCCAGTGAAGCCCAACTTCCCGCCGATGCTTGGCGATCCCTACCAGGGGATGTAGCCGGCCCTTTGACGGAGGTCATGGTGTTGGGAACCCCACACCTCCATCAGATACCTTCGAAAATAGAAGGGGAGATGTTATCCCCTTTGCTGAATGGACTCGCCGTTTACTCGCCCAACATCGTGGCCACGGAAGTTCTTACTGGCGAAGACTGTCTACGCGTAAAATTTTATAAACTTAAATACGATGGCGTTTCGACGGACTACTGCGTTCGGCAAGAAGCCATTATAAAGCTTACTTCGCTTACTACAGGTTTGAACGTTCCCGACGCTGAAGAAGAAGCAGAGCGGTTGCTGAAATCCTGGCCCGATTTGCCCACAGGTTCCGACCGTCGGCACCTGGCTGCGGTGTTCGGTGCTGCAGGTGACTATGGATCCGCTCTTGTTCAATGGGCAAGACTTCCCAAGGCTGAACGGGTTAGCGATCGCTTCATTAGCGACGAGATGGTTGCGTTTTTGAACCGTCTTCTGGAAGATCAGAACGAGGTCTCGCAGATAGCGGTGCCACTGGCCGCCCGACTAGGACTAGAGCGCTTGCACCCCTCAGATGATCATACGGCTGACAGCATCCTGAATTCAGCTCCCGATGAACTGACATCAGCGATCCAGAGCCTATGGAAGCAACCCGATGCCTATAGTGCTGAATATAGACGACGAATTGCCTCTCTCCACTCAGCACAAGATTTGCTCTCCCTTTACTCGTTTCTCAACAGCACCGACGGCCAGGAGGGCGTGATTAATGGTGAATGGCGCGGCGCACTGCGCCAGCGCTCAGATGATCTACTTGGACGACAGTATGTTGCGTGGTGGGAAACCCGAAACCTCCGAATGGCGGCTAACATTCGGGCCAGTTTTGGAAATCACCCAGGCGCTCGGGTGATAATGATTGTCGGCGCTTCACACAAACCTTACCTTGAGAGGTACATATCACTCATGCACGACGTAGTCGTAACAGACGTAACATCCTATCTGGATAAACAGTCCAAATTTCATTGAAAACGCAAGCGTAAGCCCAACCCGTGTTTTATGGCGGCCTGAAAAGTTCGAAAATGCTGTGTTTTGATACACGGGGTATGAACTTCTATGGCTACGCCTATGCATGCGACTCGCTTTTGAGGTTCGGTGCGAGACCCCCAAAAAGACCCCCAATACGCCCGGATGCGGGCGGAACGGGTCGGACTTCGGCGGACCTCACTGAGGCCCTAAACTATCAATTTTATGGGACTTTTTTCAACGCGACATACACTCCCGGAGGGTGAAATGGTGCTGAAGCCGGAACGAAGAGTTTTTTTTACGTCATTGAAAATAAACACAAACTCAATTGTAACAATTCTTGGAAACCCCAAAATAGACCCCCCAAATTTTTGCAGAAATGGGGACAGCGCAGGGAATCGAACCCGCGCCAAGTACCTTATTTATTTTCATTTTTTTAACGTCTTAGTCACCCACAGTGGCGGTATTATATTAGCGGAAAAATTCGGTTAAAAAGCCTTTGGTCGGCCGAGATTCGGTTACATTGACGTTATCCCGTGCTCAACACAGCCAAACCAATTGGTTCGAATGAGGGCAATACGACCAACTAGCTGAAACAGGTTCCGTCCTATCCGACGGGCGAACCACCCGCGGAGACAGGGCAGATCAGTTGGAGAGCATGTGAAACCCGTCGCGATGCTGAGGACCGACTATGGCATGGACACGGTCACGGAAATGCCGTCATGGCGGCCAAATCGACTCCGGGAAATACAGTCCCGCATGCGCGGAGTGAGGGCCGGTTTGAAATGACAGGCCCCTACCCCAATCTGGCTCCCAAGCCCCCCAATGAGCTCCCATCGGAAACCGTTAGGAATCGTGGCCCCGGGCGATCGCTATCCGCCCCTGGATCCAAGCCGTCACCTCCCCTTCGACCCATCCGACAGTGCGTCCACCGAGTCCAACCGGCCTAGGAAACTCTCCGTCCCTTATACGCTCATAAACTGTAGGGCGACTAAGGCCCGTGAGCGCCTTCACCTCGGGCAATCGGACGATTCTCATCGGTGACGGTGTTTGCAATGCAGCGTTTTCATGTTTCGCGGTAACAGCCATTGCTGCCTCCCGTTCTTGAAGAGTAGTCAACGCATCATGCCTGGAAGCATAGCAATGTGTAGAGGCCAGCGGAGACTTTGCGGCAGGGTACAACATACCGTGGCTCCGCCATCAAGTAAGCGGCTCTTTACACCGCTGACGTGAACCAGAAAAGCGTGGCGAAAGTGGCTATGAAGAAAGTCGACACACATACCATTATCAGACGAAAAGTGTCTAACCCAAGTGTCCAACTCACTTCAACGGCCAAAAAAGACAGAAAGACAATATTTTTTGAGAAAAATTGGTAGGCGCGGAGGTTTTGGCAATAACAAAAGAATATAAAAGGTTAGACACACATTCAATAATGGCGCCAGCACAGGCAAATCAACGACTTCCTTAACGGTGCGTCTACATCGTCAGCCTATCAGTGACCTGATGGGATGGACTGCTCCCGCTCACGGCATCTGAGCGCCACACTTTGACTGTCGAAGATCACAACACTGGAGAGCCATCCGTCCCACCAGGTCACAATCTGCGAGAACGAACTCTAAGCAGGATCAATTCCAAGGGGCAACGTCGTGATAGCTACATCCGTAGATATAACGGGTGCTCGATCAGCATATCCCGTGCGCTCTTGATCCAGCTGAATATGAAGGAATCCCGATTTGCACAAAAGCACTTCAACTTTACATCTAATCCCCTTCTAGGGAGAAGGCGCATCAAACGATGCTAATAAAGAGATCCAAAAACATGGTAATCACGTAGTAAGGAAGCTATCCGAACTGTAGATCAGCGAAACACTTATCGGAAACAGCATAGTTATGAGCCTGTTCTGGGGATATAAAAAATGACTTTTTCAATTTTACAATTCCTAGCTTTCTATCCCCACCCTTCACAACGTACTTGTATTCTGCTTGAGCGTACAAAACCAAATTTCTTTCATTATATTCCCGTGCGAGCGCTTTGATGTTGTTATAAGCGATAACATCATTTTTTGTAGGGATTATCTCAAATCCTGCGTCACATGCTTTGCTATTGAGAAAAACTTTTTGTCCGAAAACATTAACAACACCTTCAATATCTACAAATCCTGGATAGTAATCAAACGTCCTATTTGCGAACCTCACATCCTTTGGTGCAATAACACCTAGTCCACACAGGACCAAGACTACAATAGGTATAGATAACAGCCATGCTTTTTTCATCACCAACATGCCTCATCTTTCTGATTAATTTTGCAAACAGATGCCGCGCTTTTTTCAGCCCCCTCCTCTACATTCAAAGACGCTGCGGTATCAGGGACATTCTTTTCAAGAAAACTCTTTTGCGCGGTGTAAGCGGCAAGTTCATCCTGGTACACTGACGATTTGTAAGGCCTACCACCATCACAGATTAGATTACCATACGCTAGCCTCCGATACAAATGGTAACCCTCGTGAATGACAACAGCTCCTCTAGAAGAGAAGGTGCCTCTCAGGGGTCCCTGACCCTTTGTCCTTCCGTAGAGGCTGTTTTTAAATGTTACAGTGACGTTTCCATTCACTACGTCTGAAGTCAGCCCTTGAGTACCACGTCCTAAATCAGCAAATTTGACCGAAACTCCATTTTTGACACCTGCTGCACCATAGGCATTAACAACCTGTTCTATGTAACCTCTCTGCTTTTTTGTTAATCCGTCGCCTTGAAGAGCTGCGCGCAGTGTAGATAGATCCTTTTCAAGATCTTCACATTTTTTGGATCCGGAGTCTGTACAAGTATAGAGCCCACTTGGATCACTTTTATTAACTGGATCTCCGCCAACATATGTATAAAGATCTAAATCATCATCGCCACCTACCGGGTCAGTTTGTTAAAAGCGTCCCTGGATGGGGTCGTAGACGCGGGCTTTGTAGTAGTAGAGTTGCGCCTCCGGTAGCACCGTCTGACCTGTGTAGCGGAAACGGCTCCCTGCGAAGCTGGTCTGGTTCAGTGCATTCTTCGGCTCACCATAGGGACCGTACTTGTAGACGTCCGTGACTGCACCGCTGCCATTGGCCAGGGCGAAGATAGAGCCCTGGTAGTTGGCGTAAAGGTAGCTCGTGTTCAACGATGTGACATCAGAGCCATTGACCTCGGCCCAGGGATCGTCGGTCCCGATGCCGTGCAGATAGCGCTTCTGCATCTGCCCTGCGCCGTTATACTCTGCAATCAGCTTCACGCCATCATAAAGGAAGGTGGTCGTCGCGCCATTGACAGTGTAGCTCGCCAGACGACCTTCCGGGTCATAGGTCATCTGAAGGTTCTGGCCATTACCCGTGAGGGTCAGCATGCGGTTGTAGAGGTCGTACGTCATCTGATGCGCCCCATCATTGGTCATATTGGAGCCGGCTCAGGTTCGCCTGAGCCCTATAGATTCGCCAGCCGGTACCAGAGGGCTTCAAGGCCCGGCAGCACGCGCTCTATGGATTCGCGATTACGCAGCCACTTGTCGGCCGCAGGCGCCGTATGGGTATGGCGCGACAGCGGCAGGGGGGCAGCCGTGCGGGCCTGAAGTGCCGCATCAAATGACACGCCGGCAAAGTCGCACAGGCGGCGCGTGACGCCCGCCGGATCGGCGAGAAAATCGTGGTAGGCGACCGCGGTCCAATCTTCATCCGGCAGGGACTGAAGATCATCGAGCGCGATCTGGTTGGCGCTGCGCCACTGCCAGGCGGCGACCGTCTCCAGCGGGGCCCCGCTCATCATCTGCCAGCCGGGGGGCAGAAGCAGCGACCACGGCCCCTCCCAGCCCGGAAGGGTGCGATAGGTGACCCAGCCCCCGGCCTTCCACGCCTCCATGATCGAGCTGACGTTCTCGCGCGGATCGCGCCACAGGAAGATGAAGCGCGCATCGGGGAAGACCCGTTTCAGGAAGGGGATACGCAAAGCGTTTTTGGGCGTCTTCTCCAGCAGCGGCGCGCCCTCAGAAGGGGATGTCCCTTGCGGACCCCGCCGCCGGTTAGAGGCTATTTCCCGGATGGCCGCGATCAGGTCAGGCGTCGCCTCGGCCGCCCCCAGCCGGTTGGAATCCATCCCCGGCGCGCCGGGACGTAAGTCCGCGTGATCCTCGATCAGCCAGTGGGCTTCGCCGCCAAAGCTGTTGAAGCCGGGCGTCGCGGCCAGCGTCTCATAGAGCAGGGTGCTGCCCGATCGCGGCGCGGCAATGATAAAGACGGGGCGGTCCAGCGGCCCCTTAGCCTTTGACCGCACCCCAGCCGGGGCGCGTGGCTGCGGTTCGGCCACCAGGTGTTGCAGGACGCGCTTTTCGAGCACCAGCCGGGCGCTGGCCCCATTGGTGCGCATGACCAGTCCCTCGGACAACTCACCCGCCCTGACCTGAACCGCCGTCGCCAGATGCCGGAAGGCGTCAAGCCCCTCGCCCGACGTGCCGTGCAGGGCGCACAGTTGCCGCCAGTCGAATACAAAGTTTTCCAGCAGGGTATGGAAGGCCTCGCCTTGCGTCTGCGTCGTTGTGGCCACCAGCTCGCCGCGTAAATCCTCAACCAGCCCCTGCACCTCGGCGGCGGGCATGACGGCCGCGCGCTCATTGGTTTCGGTCAGCAACGGCATCTGCGCCTGCGGGTCGAAGGCAACGCGCGGCCACTGATCGCGCGGCGGTGTTGCGGCCGTGGCAAATTGCCAGAAGGCCGCCGTTCCGGTCGTGTCGGCCACCAGATGGATGCGCGGGTGGTCCGCACGATTTTCCACGTGGTGCCGCCGCCAGTTGTCGAAAATCCACGCCTCGCCTGCGCCCATATGCGCGGCCTCGCCGTCGCAGTGAAAGCGCACTTCGGGGCGGGTAAAAACCGGTATGTGCAGCCGCACGCGGGTGTGCCAGTGATAGTTGATGTCGGCGTGTTCGGGCACGCCGGTACCGGGATCGAGACGCATCAGGCGCGAGCGGCTCCACACAACACCAAACCCGGCAAGGACCTGCTTCAGATAGGGCATGGCCTCCAGCCACGGCGTCGGGCGCATCGTGCCGTGCACGGCATCAGTCTCCTGCCCCTCGGCACTGATCAGGCGCACGGCGCTGTTGCCCGGTACCCGGTCCGGATGCGGCACAAAGGCCTGCGGCGGCAAGGCGGCGACCTCGGCCTGCAAACGCGCCACATCGAACAGGACGGGCAACTGATAGAAGGGACGCGACAGACGCATCGGCTACTCCCGATATCGGTTTACGGCATCACCCAGCGCGGCGCGCAGATCACCCAGCCACGGCGCATAGGCCTGCCATTGGGTAAGGCCGTCACGGCTTAAGGGCTGACGCACCTGTTCGGAACTGGGGGTGCGGATGCTGCGTTGCGTCTCGTGAAAACGCAGGCAGGCGGCATCGAACGGCAGGCCGCAATAGTCGAGCAGACGCCGCACCCCGCCCTCCAGATCTTCGACCAGATCCTCGTAAGACACGCGCAGGACGCGACCCGGCAGCACCGTGTCCCAGTGGCGCATCAGCTCCAGACAGGTGCGATAGTAGCGGCCAATATCCTGTGCGTCGTAGGTAAATTCCTGATTGGTGGTGCCGAACAACTGCTTGAGATTACTGAAACCGCAAGCCATCGGTTCGCGGCGTACTTCGATGATCTTCGCCCTGGGCAGGATGAGCTGGATCAGACCGATATGCCAGATATTGTTGGGCATCTTGTCAAGAAACACCGGTCGCCCCAGCCGCCGGTAGGTGCGCGTCTCTGACAGATACCGCGCCCCAAGCGCCTGCGCCTCGGTCTTGCTGAGCCGTAACAGGGCTTCGGGCTCAAGCGGCAGGCCGCATTCCGGATCACGCCCGCAGCGTTCGGCCACGTAACGGCTGATCTCGGTCAGCTCCTGCGTCCCCTCGACCTGCGGGTGCGAGGCCAGTATCTGCTCGATCAGGGTCGAGCCCGAACGCGGCAGGCCGATAATGAAGATGGGGTCGGCGTCGTCAACGCCGAAGCCCGCCCGGTCACGGAACACCTCTGCCGTGAAGACCGTGCGCAGACGCTGCGCACACGCCTCGGCCACCTCCGGCCGCCAGCGGCTCAGCGTCCGCCGCAGGGCATTGCCGCGTTCATAGTGCGCCCAGGAGGCGGCATAGTCGCCGCGATCCTCATACGCCTTGCCCAGAGCGAAGTTGAGATAGATGCGATCCATCGCTTGCGTATCCGGCCGCGCTTCGGCGGCGCGCAGGCGAGCCATATCGGCCTCGGAGAACCGATAGGTCTTGAGATTGGCCAGGCTGAACCACGCCACGCCATTATCGGGCCGCGCGACAAGCGAGGCCTGATAGTCGGCAATCGCCTCCGCCTGACGCCCCGTGACCTTCAGCGCATTGGCCCGCCACAGGCGCAGGTCGGCGGCCTCTGCTCCCACAGCGGGCGTCGTGGCCAGCAACCGTGCATAGAGGTCGATGACCGGCTCATGATCGCCCAGCGCCACAGAAGCCGCGCCATAGTGTTTGAGATAGTCGCGATTATCCGGCTCAATACGCAGCAGGTGCAGGGCCTCCTGCCGCGCCGCCAGAGGCTTCTGAAGGTGCAGCAGCACCATGCCGTAGTCGAAACGCGCCGCGTGATAGTCGGGCGCCAGTTCCAACACCTGCGCCAGCAGCGCCTCGGCCTCTTCGGACGCGCCGCGCTCAAAGCAGATACGCGCCAGAAGACGCAAGGCCCCGACATTGTCGTCCGCCTGTTCCAGATAGGCCCGCAGCACCTCTTCGGCCGGCTCCAGATCGCCGTCGGCATAGAGGCTGTTGGCCACGACGATTTCCGGCGGCAGTTGGCGCAACGTCTCCAGATGCCGCTCGGCGGCGTCCGCCTGTGTCTTGTCGCCCCTCAGGCGGTAAAGCTGCGCCAGCATATCCCAACTGGTCGGCAGGGTCGCATTGAGCGCCACGGCCTGACGCAGGGCGTCGATGGCCGCCGGGGCATTGCCCAATTGAATCTGACAGTGACCGCGTTCCTGATAAAGGCGGCTGAAACGCGGATAGAGGGCTTCCAACTGTGACAGGGCGTGCAGGGCGTCGGACAGCCGCTGTTGCGCACGCAGGGTCTGCGCGTCGCGCAGGCGACGGTCACGCTCGGCCATTGTGCTCATCACGCGCCACCGCGCAAAAAGGGCTCAAGCCATGCCGGGTCCGGCTGGTCGGCGTCATAATATTCAAAGATCAGATGGATGCGATCGCAGTCGCCCGTATTGCGCACCCAGTGCGGCCCCAGATTATCGACCTCGACGGCTTCGCCCACCGCAAAATGGCACTCCGCCCCACCGAAAAAGGAGATGACGCCGGGATTTGTGGTCAGGGGCACATGAATCTTGTGCGGCCATTTGGCAGCGGGATTGGCGTCGATATGCGGCTGGATGACGCCGCCCACCGGCATACGCGCCAGCATGATGCGCGGAAAGACGCCGCGCGCATAGCCATAGTCGCGCACCGCCGCTGCAAGCACCGGCTCAAGCTGCGCGCGCCAGCCCGCCCATAGCGGCCGGTCGTGCGACCCGCGCCAGTCGCGCGGACTATCGACAAAGCGAAAGACGATGTGACGGGTGTCTTCCAACACGCCGAACTTGTTGGGCTTGGCCGCATTTTCCGCTGCCCACACGGCTTCGGGAATGCCCAGAACGGCCTCGGTCAGGGCCGCCACATCGACCTTCCCGAGCGCGCGCACACCCGTCGTCTTGCGCGGATTGGCAGCGGGTTCGCTCATCTCAGGCCTTCGAACGTGTAGCCAAACAGGTCAATATCCAAAGCGTAGCGCGCGGCTACGGCGTCTTGCAAGCTCTGGTCATAATAGTGGCGATAATCCCCGTGACGACTGCCGTTGACGCGGTCGAGCGGGCGGGTGGCCAGGCCGATCTGCGCACAGATGGCGTCATAGGAGCCCTGCATGTCTTCGACGCGTCCGACGCGGTCGGTCAGAAGGGTGCGTCCGTCCGCATCGACCAGCAGGGCCGACTGCGGCTGAAAGAGGATATGCCCCTCCGGCGGTGCGACAAACAGGAAGTGGTGCATCACGTCGCGAGGTCGTTGCGCAAAGACGTCGCTGTCGCGCGTCATGAAGGCGCAATAGGAGACGAAACGGTCGAACGGATTGCGCACAAAGGCGAATTTGAAATAGGCGGCAAAGGCCTCTTCGCCCAGATAGGGGCGGACCTGTTGCAGGGACAGATGGCCGTGACGAATGGCGGCCAGATCATCCCACGGAAAGCGCTTGTTGACGAACAGGCCCACCTGTTCGACATCCTCATCCCCCATCTGCTCGCGCAGGGCCTGCCGCACGGAATGGGTGCCGGTCTTCGGGACGGCGGCGAAGACGAAGCGGTGACGGTGAGAGACGATCATGAACGCTCTGAACAGAAGGCGGAAGACGCCCCCTTCCTGAGAAGAGGGCGTCCGCCGGATTACCGGAAGGGGCGACAGAGCGAGCGGTCATCTTGTGAACGACGGCGCACCCGTGTCCCGTCCTTGGTTTAGAACTTGTAGCTGAGGCCGACCATATAGGTGGCACCGCTCTGGTTCTGGTTATAGAGGTAGCGGTTCTGACCCCAGAACTGCGTGTCCTTCTGATTGGTCAGGTTGATGCCGTTCAGCGTGAGCTGAAGCTTCTTGCTGACATTCCAGAAGGCCGACGCATCGACATAGGTGCCGGCTTCGAAGCCACGGGTGCTGGCGCTCATCACAGAGTCGTTGCGACCGCTGTACCACAGGTCACGATGGCTAAGCGAGGCGCGCGCCCCCCAAAGATCGGTTTCGTAAAACACCGTGGCGTTATAGCTGGTCTTGGAAATGCCGGTGATCTTTTCCGGGATATCCAGCGACGTATAGTTGGCCTGCATACCGAACTTATCGAAGGGCGCGGGCAGGAAGGTGAACTGCGCCTGACCGGCCAGTTCGATCCCCTTGATGCGCTGCGTGCCCTCGATATTGATCGGCATGGAGAAGTCGTTGATGATCGTATTCGCCGTCGCACCGGGGATCGAAGAGATCGGGATACCCGCCTGAGCAAAGGTCAGAGCGTTATTATCCTTGGTGCTGTAATCGGCAGACCCGATGAAGTTCTTGACGTCCTTCTGGAACACACCGGCCGACACCAGGCCGACATTGCCGAAATAGTATTCGACGGCCAGATCGAGCGTGGTGTCCTTATAGGGCTTCAGGTTCGGATTGCCGCGCGAGGCGCTGATTTCGCCGCTCGTGTCATCCTTGAAGGCGCTGCCCTTGGCGGCCATCGACCCCATGCCCGGACGGTTCAGGTTCTGCGTGGCCGAGAAGCGCACCAGAACTTCCGGCGTCATTTCGAGCACGGTGTTCAGCGTCGGGAGGACGCCGCTATAGTTGCCGTCCACGTCGGTCGTGCCGAGATAGGCGTAGGAGTCGCCCTGAATCCAGCCCGTCGAGTTGGTGTCGGTCTGATAGCCGCGCAGGCCGACATTACCGCGGAAACGCTTACCCGCGATGTCGCTGTCCCAATCGGCCTGCACATAGACCGAGGTGGTCTTTTCGCTGGTCGTATAGACGTTTTCGATGTCCTGAAGCGCGCCGCCCGTGCCGTCGGTGTTCGGGCCAAAGCGGTGATATTCGTTATACTTGGCAAAGGTCTTGGCGTAGTCGCCGATCAGCCACGAACCGAAGTTGTTGGTGAAGACCGTCGTGACGTCGGCCACCGGCTTGCCACGCATCTTGCTGCGGGTGCCGTTGACGTTGTCGTCATAGAACTTGTCGATGCCGTCCTGGGTGAACTCGTGATAGGCCACGCCCGCACGCAGGGTCCACACGTCCGACAGGGAGTAACGGCCATTAAAGACCGCTTCCTTCAGCTCCGAAGAGTTGTTGAAACCGCGGTAGTAGAAGGAATCGAGCGCATAGTTGGCCGGATTGGTCGTGTCCCAGCCCGGATACTGGAATGACGCCGAACGGCCGTCCGAACCGTAGTTGGCGATCAGGTTGCCCTTGGCGCGCATATAGAGCTTGTCGTCATAAGGCGTCTTATAGGTGGACTTCTCATAACCGATATGGCCGTCGAACGACAGGCGCTCGGAGACATCCCACTTGCCCGTCAGCACCAGCTGGTCAAAGCGGTTTTCGTTGCGCGAGCGGCGGTTTTCGCTGCCGAAGGTCATGTTCGTCACGTCGGTCATTGTGACGTAGTTGGTGCTGTCCCAGGCGATATTGTTGATCACCGAATTCGTCTGGAAGGCGGCGGGCCAGACAGTGCTGGCGGCGGTATCAAAAGCCACCGAGCCGGTCGAAGCCAGCGGGCGCGTCGCCAGGTGCAGTTCGCTGCGCTCCGTGGTGAACTGACCGTGCAGGGCGTCGAGCGTCAGAAGCACGTTTTCAGCGGGCTTCCATTGCACGGCGGCCGTCAGGCCCAGACGCTCCATCTTGGCGTTCCACGAGGAGATGCGGTTGCCGTCGGCGAAATAGAGATCCCCCGACAGGAACTTGGCCTGCTGCGCACTGCTCAGCTTGGAAATGTTGAGACCCTTGGTCACCAGACCCGCCAGGGTCGAGGCGCTGGGCTTAGAGTAGTTATAGGTGTTGTGGCCCTGCTCGGTCGTTTCGCGCTTGCCGTAGGCGATCGACAGGGCGACGCCGAACTTGTCGTCCCAGTTGCGGCTGTAGAGCGCAGCGATGCGCGGCTGGGTGTCCTTGGTGTACTCGTTGGTGCCGAGCTTCACCGAAAGGGCGCCCTTGGTGCCCGACGGGTAATCAAACGGCTTGCCCGTGAACAGACCGACCGTACCTGCCATGCCACCTTCGTGCTGCGCGGCCTGATAGGTCTTTTCGACCTCGACGCGCGAGAAGAGTTCGGACGCGAAGATGTTGAAGTCAAAGGCGCGGTCGCGCGAACGCTGACCCCGGCTGTCCTGCGCCGAGTCCACATTGCCCAGCACTTCCATGCCGTTGAGCTGCACGCGGGCAAAGTCAGGCCCCAGACCGCGCAGAGAGATGCGGCGACCTTCGCCGGCTTCGCGGTTGATCTGCACGCCCGGCAGGCGTTGCAGCGATTCCGCGAGGTTCAGTTCCGGGAACTTGGCCATGTCTTCGGCGACGATCACGTCCTTGATGACGTTCGATTCACGCTTCAGCTTGCGCGCCTTGGTTAGCGAGCCGCGATAGCCGGTGACGACAACCGTATCAATCGCGTCGCTTTCGGCCTGACCCGCCTTCGGAGCGGTCGGGGTGGTGGTCTGCGCATAGGTCGGCGCAGCGATGAAGAACAGCGCGCCGGCGGCGGCCCCTGTCATAAGCATCTTCATAGGAATGTCTCCGTGGATGAGCGCGCCGAGCGATCGCGATGCACGGAAGATGCCCCCCGCGGCCGGCTGCGGAGGACACATTTAGCCGCGGTTTGTGACAGATGTGTATTTTGGAGCTGAAAATGTGAGTTTTTGTGAGGTTTTTGTGCAACGGTGTTGGCAAAACCCGAAAAAAGCCGCGTTTTCAGGGCTTTTCCACACACGCTCGCGGCTAAATCCACACACATGCGCCTTGGGGTAGGGCCTAGGCGATCAGGACCTCAACCTCGTTCAGCGCCGTCAGCAATTGCGGCGGCGGTGTCTGGTCGGTGACGAAAATGTCGATCTGCTTGAAATCGAGCGCCTTGATGATGCCTTGCCGCTCAAACTTTGTGGAATCGACCAGAGCCACGACGCGCGAGGCCTGCGCACAGATGGCCGCCTTCAGCGAGGCCTCGGGATAGTGGAAGTCGAGCAGCCCGCGCCGCGAGTCCACCGCCCCGATGGCAAAGAAGGCGATTTCCGGCGTAAAGCGATTCATAAAGGCTTCGGTGTCCGGGCCAAAGCACGACTGATAGTCATAGTCGATTTCGCCCCCGGCAAAGAACACCTTGCAGCCATTGCGGCCGGTCATTTCCCGCGCCACATCGAGCGCATTGGTAATGACGGTCAGATTGCGCGGCTTGGTCAGGGCCCGGCTCAGCCAGTAGGAGGTCGAGCCCGAGTCGATCAGAATGGTCATGCCGTCTTCGACCAGAGCCGCCGCCTTCAGCGCAATGGCCTGTTTCTTCTCGGCATTCTGGTTGCGACGCACAAGATAGGGGGCTTCGGCCGCCGTTTCCTTGAGCGTCACCCCGCCGCGCACCCGGAAGGCGAAGCCTTCCTCCTCAAGCTGACGGATGTCGCGGCGGATGGTCTCGTCGCTAACGTCGAAACGTTGCGCCAGATCGGTGATCGTGCAGGTCCGATGCACCTGAAGCAGATTGTAGATTTCGGACTGGCGGGTATCCTGAAGCATACGGCCCCGGGGGAGAATAAACATACGACGCTTCTGTTGTGTTTTGTTTTGCCGCAACCTGTCAATGGCGATGCGCGGTGCAAACAGCTTCGGGGCAAGCCTGTCCGTCGATAGAGGGCGGGCGTGACAGGCGTGTGATACGATGTGGGACTTTGTGACCTTTGTGGAAATCGGCCCGTTAAAGCCCCAGCCAGTGCGGCAGATCGGCCACCGTGTCCAGCACCGCATCGGCACCGGCCGCATAAAGCGTGGTGCGGGCAGCCTCCAGCCGTCGGGTCCGTTCGGCCGCATCGAGGGCGGCGAAGGCGTCTTCGGTCAGGCCCACCTCATTGCCGCTGGCGGCGATGCCGATGGTATAGGCGCCGGCGGCCTTGCCTGCAGCGATACCGACGGGCGCATCATCGACCACCACCACCTCAGCCGCCGGCCACACGCCCAGCTCGACGAGGTTTTTCCAGATCATCAGCGGCGCGGGGCGGCCCTGCGGCGTTTCCCCGGCGCAGACGACCAGTTCGGGATCATAGCCCTGCGCCGCCGCGGCCGCCAGTATCGGGGTCATCATGGCCCGCGTGTAGCCGGTGGAGGAGCCGACCCGGATACCGGCGGCGCGGAGCTGTTCAAAGGTCGCGCGCGCCCCCGGAATAAGGGTAGCCCGTGCGGTTCCCGCCGCCCGCATCAGCTGATCCAGATTGGCATAGATGCGCTCAATATCCGTATCGGTCGGCTGACGCCGCCACTTGTCCTGCCAGCGTTGCGCCACCTCAGGCTGCGCCATCAGGGCCGCGACGTGATCGCGCTTGGCCTGCCCCATAGGCAGGCGCACCTCCGCTTCGCTCACCTCTACGCCCGCAGCGGCAAAGCCCTGCTGCATGGCGATAACCGGAGCGAGAGAGCCAAAATCGACCATGGTGCCTGCCCAGTCAAAGATAACGGCCTTGGGATTTGCGGGCTTAGTGGTCATGCGAAGGGTCCTTGCCATAGAGATCATTGAAGGTTTCTTCGGCAATGCCGAAGGATGTGGAGGCACCGGTGCCGCTGGTCACCACGACCAGCCGCACTCGTTCAGAGGGAGACAGGCGCATCAGGTCTTCCGACGCGCTGGCATAGGTGCCAAGCCAGCGCTCGATCACCGGCAGTGGTTCGATACCCAGAACACGCTGGAACTCTTCGAGGATCAGCGCCTCGACCGTCACGTCGTAAAAAGGTTCGGGGGCGCGGCCATAATGGTGGCTGTCGCCGACGATCAGCGAGCCATCCGCGCTCTGGGTAACGATCAGGTGCACACCCTTGTCCAGATGCGCTTTCTGTTCACGCTCAAGCACCGCGCTGAGCGTCGCACTTTCCGGGCGCTCGGCATAGCCGCGATAGCGCACCAGCGACAGGTCGGACATGCGCGGACAGACCAGATCAAAGCCCGGGGCCGCCAGACGCATCATATGCAACTGACTGCGCGTCACGCCCTGGCGGGCATAGAGGTCGGGATAGAGCTGGGTCAGGTCATCACCCGGACAAACGATGACGGCGTCACTGCGCACCCGCCCCTGCGGCGTGACGACATCGGTACCGTCCACGGTCAGCGCCGCCGTCTCAAACCGGAAGGTGACGCCGTTTTGCGCCAGCCACTGCACCAGACGCGGTATGGCCGTGCGCGATTCCACCCGCAGTTCATGCGGGCTGTAGAGCGCCCCTTCAAGGGCCGGGCCAATGCCGGTATAGGTCTCACGCACCGCTTGGGGTGTCAGAAGGTGACAGGCGGCCCCCATTTCATGCGCCGCAAAGGCTTCGAGCACCTGCATCGCTTCGGGACGCTGCGCGGTGACGAGCAGCCCGCGCTGCACGATCTCAATGCCCGCCTGCGGGGCAATATCAGCCCAGATGTCGCGACTGCGCCGGGCCCGGCGCCAGGTGTCGGTTTCGCCCTGCCCTGTCACGGTAACAAAGCCAAAATTGCGGATGGAAGCCCCTATGGGTGCGGCCTGACGCTCGATCACCACAGGGCGCAGGCCCCGCCGCACCGCCATAAGCGCGTGCGCCAATCCGACAATCCCCGAACCGATAATGGCTATATCGTACACCCGATACTCCCCTCTGCACGCATAATTCAGATACATATAAAATCAGATTGAATAATCATATCTGATTTTGAAAGGACCACAGGCGGTCCCGACACCTTTACGATCACCGCGCTTTCAGGCTCTGCACAAAGCGAAAGCCGCGCACTGCCGCGTGATTTCTCTGCCCCTGCCTGCCGCGCCGCCGCCATGGCTTGCGAACCGCAGGGGCCATCTATATAATATTTTCAAATGTCGCATCCCTTTTGAACATGAATTTATTATGACAAATTCCGGGGCGCTGAGCGCCGAGATTCGCCACATCTATCTGGGCGAAGGCCACCACGCCTACGGTCTCCACCATCTGAACCAGCTTCAGCACGCTCTGCAATCGGCGACACGGGCCGAGGCGCAGGGGCTTTCGCCCGCTCTGGTTCTCGCGGCCTTACTGCACGATGTCGGGCATATGGTCCACGACCTTGGCCACGCGCCGGCCGAAGAGGGCGTCGATGACCGGCACGAAGCCTTGGGCGCGGCCTGGGCGGCCGAGCGCTTTCCCCCCGCGGTCAGCGAGCCGATCCGCTTGCACGTAGCGGCCAAGCGCTATCTCTGCGCAACCGAAGCGGGCTATCAGGCCGCGCTGTCGAAAGACTCTGTCCTTTCGCTGGCCTTACAGGGCGGGCCGATGAGCCCCGCAGAGCAGCGGGCCTTTCTGGCCCTGCCCTATGCGCAGGACGCCCTTACCCTGCGACGCATCGACGAAAAGGCGAAGGACCCTCATGCCGTGACGCCGACCCTCGATCAGTTTCTGACCAAATGCCTTGCGGCCGTCTTGGGCACGCAGGCCTCTGCGGCTCAGGCGTGAGCCAGTCTGCGCCGCACCATAATTAAAAATTCATTTTCCTATCACTCAAGCGTCGCAGAGCGCCCCTAGCAAGCCCCCATCATTCATCATGTTTTGGGGACAAAGACATGTTCAGCGCCTTTCCTCGCGCCCTGCGCGCCACGACCTCCCTGTGGCCGCTCCTCCCGGCCGCCCTGTTGCTGGCACCGGTCGCTCAGGCCCATGCGGAGGTTCAGCCCGCAACTCAGGCTCAGCCGGCCTCCGATACGACGCAGGAAATCATCGTCACCGGCACCCGTGAAAAGGGCCGCACCAAGTATGAAAGCCTGACCCCCGTCGACGTCATCTCGGCCAAGGCGGTTCAGGACGGCGCGTCGGCGGAACTGGCCGACAATCTGGCGCAGGTGATCCCGTCGCTTCAGGTGCTGAAGCTGCCGTCGTCGGATGGTTTGCAGTTCATCCGCCCGGCGCGTCTGCGCGGCCTGTCGTCGGATCAGACGCTGGTTCTCGTCAATGGCAAGCGCTTCCACCGTTCCGCCTTTCTGGGCCAGCGCGGCGCGCAAGGGGCCGATCTCAACAAGATTTCGTCCTTAAGCGTCGGTCGCGTCGAAGTGCTGCGCGACGGGGCCTCGGCTCAGTATGGCTCAGACGCCATTGCCGGTGTGATCAATATCCAGCTCGATGAGCGTCCGGGTGTCAGCGCCTATGTGCAAGGCTCGCAGTATTATGAAGGCGACGGCGAAACCGTGCGCGCCGGTCTGAAGGCCGGGACGCGCTTTGACAAGGGCTTCCTCACCGCTTCTGTGGAGTGGGCTGACGCGAAAATGACCTCGCGCAGCCATCAGCGCGCCGATGCCCTGGCCTATCAGGCGGCCAATCCGGGCGTTGTCCTGCCCAACCCTGTCCAGCACTGGGGCGCGCCGGATACCAAGAGCTACAATCTGGCGCTCAACGGTGCCTATGATCTCGGCTTTGCCGAAGCCTATGGCTTTGCCACGGCGGCCAAGGGCGAAGGCATCAACGACATCAACTGGCGTATCCCGGTCGGCGGGGCCTTCACCATCACCCCCGCCTTCCCCGGCTGGGATCTGAAGTCGGTCTATCCGCTGGGCTTCACGCCGCGCGAACAGGCCAAGTATCAGGACTATCAGGCCGTGGGCGGCGTGCGCCACACTGGCGAGGTCTTCACCTGGGACCTGTCGGCCTCGCTTGGTGAAAACGAAACCAAGTTCTACCTCTATAACTCGATCAACGCCTCTCTGGGCCCGTCCTCGCCGTTCAACTTCTTCCTCGGCACCCAGACCCAGCGCGAAGTCACCCTCAATGCCGATGGCGTCTATCGCCTCGATCTGGGCCTGAGCGAGCCGGTCAATATCGCCTTCGGGGCCGAGCACCGTAAGGAAACCTATAAGGTGGGTGCCGGCGACAAGGCTTCCTACGCCGTCGGGCCGGGTGCCAAGAACGGTCTGGCCGTCGGGGCCAACGGCTTCCCCGGCTTCTCCGACCTTCAGGCCGGGGAGTGGTCGCAGGACAGCAACGCCGCCTACGTCGATGTCGAAGCCAGGCTGACGCCGGAATGGACGCTGGGCGGCGCGGTGCGCTACGAAGACTTCGACAGCTTCGGCAGCACCACCAATGGCAAGGTCTCGACCCGTTACGAGTTTACGCCCTATTTCGCCGCGCGGGGCTCATGGTCCACGGGCTTCCGTGCGCCGACACCGGGTCAGATCAACTCGCTGGCCGTGTCGCAGGGCCTAGACACGGTTACCCTGCAACTCTTCACCACAGGCCGCCTGTCGCCGCTCAACCCGATCGCCGTCAGCAAGGGTGCCAAGCCCCTGCAACCGGAAGAGTCGACCAACAAGAGCGCGGGCTTCGTCTGGCGCACCGATTTCGGCCTGTCGGGCTCGTTCGACATGTATCAGATCGAGGTGAGCAACCGTCTGGGTCAATCGTCGCAGATCACCCTGACCCAGGCCGAAAAGGACGCGCTGGTGGCGCAGGGCTATCCGTCGGCCGCCAGCTTTACCTCGGTCTACTGGTACACCAACGACTACAATACCCGCACCAAGGGTATCGACGTAGTGACCACCTATGTGCGTTCGCTGTGGGATGGCCGTCTGAACCTGACGCTCGCCTATAACAACAACAAGACCCTGATCACCGGCGGGACGCTCAATGCCAACCCGACCACCAAGCGCGTCTTCGAAGAAGGCCTGCCGCAGAACAACGCCACCTTCACCGGTACCTTCCGCAAGGGGGCGTTCGAATATCAGGTGCGCGCACGTCACTACGGCGGCTGGACCGACTCGACCGGCAATTCGACCGGCGACATCTTCCAGCGCTTCGGCGCGATGAACTTCGTCGATGCCTCGGTGCAGTGGGATATGACGGACAAGCTGTCACTGAAGGTTTCGGCGGAAAACCTGTTCGATGCGTACCCGGAAAAGGCCATCTTCCAGGCGTCGCGCGGTATCGAATATTCGCGTAACGCGCCTTACGACACCTACGGTGGCCAGTACTATGTGCGCCTGAACGCCAGGTTCTAATTTTAAGATACAGTATCCCTCAAGGGACGGGTTTCGCGCCCGTCCCTTTTCTGTTTTTCAGGAGCCCGCCATGCATCGCCGCCACCTTCTGAGCGCCGTCGGGGCGCTGCTGCCCGCCACCGCGGCCGCGCAATCGGCACCCCCTGCGCTGACACCACCCACAGGGGCACAGGACGAGGCGGGCTGGGCGCGGGTGGCTGAGGCCTTTCCGGCACGGCCGGAGGGGCTGATCAATCTCGAATACGGGGCCTTCGGTCAGATGCCGCGCGCCGTCGAAGCGGCCTTTTCCCGCTACACGGCGCAGGTCAATCAGGAAGGCGCGGCCTTTACGCGGCGGGGCTTTGTCCCCTATTATCTCAAACTGCGTCAGACGATCGCCACGGCCCTGAACGCCGATGCGTCCGAAATCGCGCTCACGCGCAACGCCACCGAGGCGCTCCACGCCCTGATCAGCGGTTACAACCGCCTGAAACCCGGTGATGCGGTTTTGATGGCCGACCATGATTACGATAGTATGCAGACGGCCATGCAGTGGTTGAAAGCGCGGCGCGGGGTTGAGGTCGTGCGCCTCGCCCTGCCCCATCCGGCCACGTATCAAAACCTGATCGACACCTACGAACAGGCGCTGAAGACCCACCCTGCCATCCGAATGATGCTGCTCACCCATGTCGGCCACCGCAGCGGTCTGCGCCTGCCCGTGCGTGAGATCATCGCCATGGCGAAAGCGCGCGGTGTCGATGCGATCGTCGATAGCGCCCATGCCTGGGGCCAGAGCCCGGTCGATGTGCGCGCCGAAGGCTTTGAATTTGCAGGCTTCAACCTGCACAAATGGATCGGCGCACCCGTCGGCGTCGGCGCCCTGTTCATCCGCAAGGACCGGGTGGAGGCCATTGACCCCTATATGGGCGAAAACGTCAATCCGCGCGATCCGGTTTCCGCCCGCGTCCATACGGGCACGGCCAATTTCGCCGCGCAAATGGCGGCCATCGACGCCCTGGAGCTGCACACGAAGCTCGGCTCCGCGACGGTCGAAGCGCGCCTGCGCTATCTGCGCGACCTGTGGGCCGAACCGGCGCGCGCCCTGAAGACGATCGACATACTGACGCCCGCAGATCCGCGCCTGCACATCGGCATTACGTCTTTGCGCCTGAAGGCCGATCCCTCCCCCGAAGCGCATACGGCTCTGACCAGGCGTCTGATGGAGGCACACGGCCTCTTCACCGTGACACGCACCGGTCTTGACGGCGGGGCCTGCGTGCGCGTCACGCCGGGCTATAGCTCGACCCCAGCCGATATGGCGAAGCTGCTGAGCGCGCTGCGCGCCCTCTGATACGCCGCCCACGCGCCGCAACGTCAAGTTTTAGTGGACAGACGGATGGGCTTGAGGCCTAATCGTGCAATCGTTGGCAAGAGTGAGGGGATGACAGATGGGGCCCGATCCGCACAGTGCCGCTGCCGCGTGGCAGCACGCGCACCCGCTGACCATGGTGTTAATTTCCACTGTGATCTCGCTGATTGTGGTCAGCCTGATCGTGCTGATCCGCTGGGGCGTCAGCTATAAGGCGTGGGGCTTTCATCCGGAAGGCGCCGGCGGTTTCCTTAAGGACGAGTGTGTGCGCTGGGGCGCCATCCTGCTGCCCTATCTGGCGCTGTCGATCGGCTTCAAATTCTTTATCTACGACCTGCATCCGGAATGGAACCGCCCCGAAGTGTGGGCCGGATTTGTCGTCGTGGCTATTGTGGGCCGTCGTCTGCTGGCACGTCACCCCTTCATTAAGGCGATGGGCCGCCACATTGATCTGGCAAAGCAGCAGGCCAAGGGCGCAGCGAAATAGTGACGGACACGCGGGCTTGACATCCATCTGGCGTCGTCCGTTTTTTTTAAGAACGCCCGCGCACAATTTATAGGTTTGTTAACGCGGTCCAGACAACGCTGTTACTCAACAATTACGCGTAACAGGGGCGTTGTTTATATGCGTTTCAGCCTGATGAACCTACCGTTGGGGGGTAAGTTCTCCCTCATTGTTGTCGCAATGGCGTTGCCGCTGGGTCTGATGACGATCCTTTTCGTCAACAGTGAACGAGCAATGATATCCTTTACCGAAGCGGAAAGAAGCGGGCTGGACTACATTAGGCCTGTCTGGCAGGGCCTCGCGACGGGCAGGCCCCTAAAGCTCGAGCCACCGATAGGTTTTCCGGCTACAGAGGATTTTACCGTTGCGCAAGCCGAAGCACAGCGGGATGGCGGAGAAACGGACCAGACCCGCGCCACTCTCATAACGCGTGCAGCCGATGCGAGTAACCTTACGCTCGATCCGGACGTAGATACCTACTATCTGCAGTCGAATGTAACGGTCGCCCTGCCCGCGCTTCTGGTTCTTAGCGACGACCTGGAAAAGAGTGTGAATGGGGTTGAGCCCACTTCACGCGCCTCAAACCTCGTGACCTTCGAGATTGCAGGTGCCAAACTGGACTCCTCGCATGAGACGCTCCATTTAAACCTGGCATCGGCGCTTTCCGGTACAAAAAGCAAATCCTTGCCCGTCGCCCTGGCCGGGCCTTCCCAGAATCTTGACGCAGCGATGAGTGATCTGTTGGCGGGCCGCCGCCTGATTGCCGACCAGCTGGCTTCTGGAAAAGGCGTCGATGCTGCAGGTAAATCCACGTTAAAGACAGCCCACCTTCGCCTGAAAGCGGCGATAGTTGAGATGTGGCGCACGAGCGCCGAGCAGCTTGACCATCTGTTGCTCGCCCGGATCCATGCGGTGTTTACCAAACTAATCACCGTGCTTGCGCTCGCAAGTATGATTGCTCTCGCCTCTGTGGGTCTGGCCGTTTACCTCGCCCGTAAAATGTCGTCTCAGCTCGTTTCATTATCCAGACTAATGGGCGAACTGGCCCAGGAAAACCTAAAATCTCACGTGCCGGTGACCGAGCAGCGAGATGAAATCGGGGCCATGGCCAAGGCTATCCTCGCCTTTAAGCAGGTTCTGATGGAGCGCAAAACCTTACAGGCCGAGCAGGAGGCCATGCGCGCCGCTCGCCAAGCGCGGCTGGAATATGAGCGCGGCCTGATTGATGCATTCAGATCAAAAATGGCGGTCATGGCGAGTGATCTGGTCCGATCCTCAGAGGAGCTTTCCGAAGCGGCTCAGACCTTATCAGCCTCAGCAGAAGAAACCTCGCGGCAAGCCTCAGCCGTGAACGCAGCCGCGGGGTCTGCCTCTAGCAATGTCCAAACCGTTGCCGCCGCCACGGAAGAAATGAACGCAGCCGTCAGGGAAATCTCAAGTCAGGTGAAAGAAACCACGTCGGCCTCAACACGAGCTGCCGCAATTACTCAAAATAGTCAGCACGAGATCCGTGCACTGGCAACGGCGGCGTCAGGGATTGGCGAGGTGGTGAACCTCATAAATCTGATAGCTAAGCAAACCAATCTTCTCGCCTTGAATGCCACGATCGAGTCGGCGCGTGCTGGAGAGGCCGGGCGCGGCTTTGCGGTTGTTGCCAGCGAAGTGAAAGCGCTGGCCAGTCAGACATCGGGGGCTACCGAAGATATCGCAAGGCGCATTCAGGAGATGCAGAACGCGACGACCGCGTGCCTGGCCGCTATTGAAGAAATCGCCGCCAGGATCGGCGATGTTGCCGAGCGCAATGGATCGGTCGCGGCGGCTGTGGAACAACAGGGTATGGCGACCAGTGAAATCGCCTCAAATACACACGACGCGGCAACCCGCACGCTCTCAGTCACCGAGAATATTTACGGTGTTGAAAGAGCCGCAGAGTCAACGGGCGCGGCGTCAGTTCAATTGCTTGGCCTGGCTCAACATCTTACCGAGCAAGCCGGGACACTCGAGGCGGAATTTCAGTCCTTTGTCACGGCCCTATCCGCGGCCTGACCGTTTTCGTTTGGTCCATGCCAACGATCAGTGTCGCGTTCAACGGTAGCGGTGCCTTAATGCAGGATGACCCCAATTGGCCGTGGCATCTCACGTGATCACAAGTGCTGCCGGCCAGGAGGCGAGAGGCATCATTTGAAAAAGTGGGGCACAAACCGCGACCGGTCATCGGTGATCAGATGATCGCTCTCGCGAATGCCCATGCCCACAGCCTCGCCATTGATGACCCAGCTTCCGATCAGCGCATAGCTTCCGGAGGCGGGGTCACGAAACAGATCGGCAAAGGCCTGATAGACAAAGTCATTGTCCGCATAGTGGCCGTCCGTGCGCGCCGTCGCGTTCCCGCCGTCCGGCGCGAAAACCGATACATTCTGCCCCTCACGCCCCAGTGCCGGCTTGCACACAAAGGCCCGTCCGGCCGCGCGAAACGCCGCATCACTCACGCGCGTCTCCAGAAGATAGGGGCTGTCGGGATACATTTCCCACATCCTGGCCATCAGCAGCTTGTTGGCCAGAAGCATCTTCCACGCCGGCTCAAACAGACGGATGCTGTTTTTAAGGACCGCCTGAGTCAGGGGCGCGCCGTAGTCATCGGCCAGCAGCCAGTCCCACGGGTAGAGCTTGAACAATAGACGGATGGGCCCATCGTTCTGATCGAGGAAGGTGCCGCCTTCGACCTCGCTGAAGCCGATCTGATCAATAGGAACAAAACAGACCTCCAGTCCCGCCTCACGCGCCACACTTTCGATATAGGCCACGGTCCCCGTGTCTTCATCGTGCGGAAAGACGCAGGCCACGTGCAGCGGGGCCCCGCGTTGACGCACCCCCAGCAAGCCCGCATCACGCTCCGCCTTCAGCGTCTGCATGCGGTCAACCAGCGCGCGGTGGATGTCATTATACTGGTTCGTCGCGTCGGCCCCGGCGGTATCAGTGAGCCAGGTCCACTGCACGACCGCTCCCTCCAGCAGGCTGGTCGGCGTGTCGGCATTATATTCCAGCATCTTTGGCGGATGTACGCCGTCATAGGCGAGGTCGATACGGCCATAGATATCGCGCTCACGGGTCTGCCAGCTTCGCTCAATCAACGCGATGGCCTCAGCCCCATAGCTATATTGGGCCAGCTCACCGCCTTCGATAATGGCCCCGACGGCAGACAGGGCCATGTCGTGACAGGCCTGCGTCGCCTCATGGAGCTGCTCGATCTCCGCTTCGGTGAAGCGATAGGCTGCGCCCTCATGCCAGTAGGGCACGCCATTGGCGGTATGCCACAGCATCCCTTCGGCTTCGACGCGCGCCTGCCAGTTGGCGCGCGGCGGGACCAGACAGCGTTCCATGCGTGTTCCCGTTCGCTTAGCCGCAGCAACCGCCCCGGAAGCCCGACGACTTGCCAAAGCCCCCGCGCGAGGACGCGCGATAGCCGGTTTGCGTCTTCGCGGAGGTGCCGCGCGCCGCATAGCCGCGCCCGGACGGGTCGCGTTCGACCTCGATAGATGAAGGCAATGCGCTGGGCGACGACACCCGATAGCCCATCGGGCGCAGGCCCCCGCCCCCATAGCTGGAGACATAGCCCTGTCTGTTGACATAGACCGGATAGCCCCCGCCGCCGCCGTCGCGCTCACGCTCGCGGTCTCTGGCATAGGGGTCCGGTGACAGACGATTCATCGCATTGGACATCATGAAACCGGCCATCAGCGGCACGAACCAGTTGCCGCCGGACGGATTGGCGCGGCTTTCGCAGTGACCCACCCCGTATTCGGCTTCGCACTGCTGTTTGGCGGTGTAGCCCGGCTGCTGCCCCTGCCATTGCCACGCCTCGGCGAACGCGGTTTCGCAGCGCTTGTCATCAGCCTCCGCCGCCTTGCACGCATCGAGCGTCTTATAGACCTTCATCTGCTCGGTCACGGGTGCCGCGTCAGAGGTCTGAGTCGCCTCCGGTGCCTCACAGCCGCTCAGCATGGCCACAGCCGAAACGGTCGTCGCCAGTGTCGCCAGCCAGCGCGCCCTGCGACGGGTGAGGCGGGCCACATAGGCGGCCCTGTAGGCTTTGGTGGAATTATACCGGGTCATGGTCCTGTCCCCTGCCTCAGTACGACAAGGCGGCGGCATTCAGCATCCCGACCACCAGACTGAGGGCCGACAGCGCCAGAGCTGCCGCGATGCCGCCCTTCTCGTTACCCGCCTCGGTCAGGCGGGCATAGAAGGTATTGCCGAAGAAACGAACCAGCAGGTGCAGGACGATCTGCGACACGATGCCGATGCCGCCCCACAGGATCATGTCGCCGGCCTCGAAGGTCGAATGGCCGACGGACTGAATCGGCAGGGCCAGAGCGAGGCTAACCGCCATGAAGTGGATGGCGACCGCGATATTGCCCTTGCGGATTTCTTCCAGCTCACGAATGGGCGTCACCCACAGATACACCGTAATGCCCACCAGCCAGACAAGGCTCCCCGTCCCCAGGAACAGGAGATAGGCCGGCAGATTGGCCAGTGACTCGACGTTTATCACTTGCGTTCCCCCTTTTGAGCGCCTTCCGAACCGTGTGCAACGGTTTCGGAATTAAAAGCGCGACAAACGAAAGGTTAGAGCGGAGTTTCGGTTCAATCTGAACGAAATCCGCTCTAATCCCTGCGCCGATCATAGAGGGCATTGCGCCAACTGTGAAACCCTCTTTGAGGGTGTTGCCGATTCTCCGGGGGAAACGGCCCTCCGCTTCAGGCCGCGACCTCCGTCTCCGGCGACAGGCTGTGCCAGCCCTGCGCCGTGCGGCGCATGACCGTTTCGCCCGTCTCATCCGCGGCAAACAGGTGAATCCAGCGGTTTTCGACCAGATCGCGCAGCGACGCATGGCGGCTCAGGACGCCATCAATCGCCTCTGTAGGCGCAGCGATGACGACCGACAGTCGCAGGGCCTCGTGGCGGAAGGTCTGACCGTCGAAGACCGATTGCAGCGGCAGGCCCAGTCTCAGATCACCGCCATTGCCTTCCAGCACGCCCAGATTGCCGCCAACAACATTGTGCAGCACCTTATTGCCCGCCCCGAACACCTCCGGGGCCACGGTTGAGGCAAAATATTGCAGGTTGATCCAGCTTGCGACGATCACCGGCGCGGTCAGTATCTGCTCCAGAACGGCAAAGCCGTCATCGTTTCGCCAGTCGTAGGAATGCAGGAAGACCCGCCCGCCCAGATCCTTGCCGCGCGTCAGGTGGCGCGGCGCGGCGATAAAGCCCGCACAGCCCGCCAGCGCCCATTCCGGCCGCACCTGCGACGGATCGGACGCCCGACGGCGGAAGGCCTTTAAGGTCGGGGCCTCGTTCAGGGTCGGCGCGCGCAACCGCCGCATCCTCTCGCCCGCCCGCACCGTGGCGGCCTTGAAGGCCTCTGCCTCGGCGTGCAGATGCGCCGGGATCAGGGCCTCATCGAGCAGGCTCAGCTCGTCGGTCGTCGTGTTGTGGATCGCCGCGGCAAACCAGACCTCAGGGCTGAGGTCGATGCCCTTTTCGGCCCTGAGCAGACGCCGCACCTCCGGGTGATTGACCATCAGGGCCGCGGCCCGCGCATTGACCGCGCCGCTGCGCCCGCCACAGGCCCCGCAGTGCAGGCCTGCCGCGTGCGGATTGTTCAGCGACTCGCCTTCGTGGCCGACCAGCACGACCAGCTTCGCCGTCGGCTGGGTCAGTCCCGCCCCCTTCAGCAGGCCCGCCGCCATGTCGGCCTGCTGGGCAAAGGGCAGAGACAGGGTGATCTCGGTGGCCGCCCGCCGGGCTTGCGATCCCTTGGCAAACAGGGTCGCGGCCAGAGACTGCGCCGAGGCCAGCCCGAAACTTTCGACATAGCCAAAGGCCGACGCCCCGGTGCGTTTCAGACCCTCGACGGCGCGGCTCAGCGCGGACTTTGACGAGGCCTTGCCGGGGACGGCCTCGCAAACAAGCGCGCCGGGCCGCAGCAGCGGCGGGCAGGCCGGCTGACGGCGACCGTCGGTCAGTTCCACCGCTATCGGCAGGCCGAAAAAGCCCGCAAAGCCCAGGGTTTCAATGCTCGGCCCGGCCTGTTCCAGCGCATGACGGTAGAGTTCCGAACGCACGTCGATGCAGAAGACGGCCTGCGCCACCGGGGCCGGTGCGGGCGCGGCGGGGCGGCGCAGGCTGTTGAACAGGCCCTCGCGCCAGTGAGTTTCGCGCGCTTCCAGCGGCGACACGTCGGGCAGCACCGCCTGACGCGGGGCGCAGAGCGCGCGCCGCCAGTTCAAAAGCGTTCCCTCATCCGACAGCGCGCGCGCTGACAGCACATCCCACGCCAGCCGGATGACCAGCAGGTCGCGCAGCCCCTCATCCGTGCGCCCGTCGAGCTGGGCCTCCCAGTCCCGGTGACGCATCCAGGCAGCCCAGCCGCCAACCGTGCAGATCAGCCGCTCCAGATAGGCGGTCTGCGCCTCCGCAGGCAGGTTCAGGGACGTCAGCAGAGCCTCTGCGGCCGCCACGGCGTCAGTGGGCAGGGCCGCAACCTGCGCGCGGAACCCCTTGAGGCCAAAGATTTCGGGGGCGCGGTCGTGCAGGGCTTCGGCACGCCAGGCGGCAAAGGGCGTTTCGCCCTGCCACGGATTGCCCCAGACGGCCTGCCCCTGATCGTAGAAGCCCGCCGCCCACTGCGAAATCCGCCCCGTCACGAAATCGCTCAGCGGCTTATTCAGCGCCTTGCCGAAGGCATCGCTCAGGGTTTCGACCGGCGACGGCAGGGCCGGGTCAGGCAACAGGTGTGCACCGTGGCTGCGGGCGACATCGAGCGCGGCTTGCGCAAAATCGACGCCGCTGCGGGCCATGAAGGGGTTGACAGCGACAAAGCTTCTGAGCGGCCATTGCGGCGACACGCGGCGCACAATCGCCTTTAACCGCGTGTCCAGTTCCTGTTCCGTCGTAGGAAAGAGCGACGTAAAAGCGTTCATGGCTGGGCACTCCGGTTAAGCCAGGTATTGATGTAGAAGCCGTTTTTCAGATGGACATAGAGGGCCATGACCGGCGGCCAGCGCGGCGCGCTCAAGGCCAGCCACTGCCCAAGGCAAAGGATCACCATGCCCGCGACGGTCACGCTCGCCAGGAGCGGCGAGACGTTTACAGAGGTCTCACCCAGAAGCCGCTCGATCACCCCGTGACCCAGAAGGGCCAGCGTCACCATGCCCGCCGTGACGACGGTCAGGATCAGCGGGCGGCGCGCCTCAAGCACGGTGACAACCCCCATGGCGGCCAGAAGCGTGACGAGCAGGCTGGCCGACAGGGTGCCGGTAGCCAGTAGCATCAGGCTAAGACCGGCAAGGGCAGCCAGCGGCAGGAGGGCGGCAACCGAACGCTCCTGAACCGGCCGCTTGTCGCTCAGGGTGCCGGCGCTGAGGAAGGCATTGGCCTTGTAGGCGGCGTGGGCAAGGATGTGGAACAGAGCGGCCCCGAAGGCCCCCAGCGCGCATTGCAGCAGCATGAAGCCCATCTGCGCCACGGTGGACCAGGCCAGTGCCGCCTTGACGCTGTTTTGCGCCATCATGGCCAGCGAGCCCACGATGATCGAGCCCAGAGCCAGCAGGACCAGAAGCCCTTGCGCGATGGGGCTCTGCATCAGCACGTCCGAAAAGCGCAGGAGGAGGACGCCGCCGGCATTGACCACACCGGCGTGCAGAAGGGCCGAGACCGGCGTCGGCGTCTCCATCACCTCGATCAGCCAGCCGTGCACCGGGAACTGAGCGGACTTGAGGACGGCGGCAACGACCAGCAGGAGGGCGGCCACAGTGACATCAAAGGGGGTCGCGCCCGGCAGGCGCGCGGCGATGTCGGCCATGTCGAGGCTGCCGGTTATGCGGTAGAGGCAGAAAAAGGCCAGCGCCAGAGCTGCGTCGCTAAGGCGGGCCAGAAGGAACTTCTTGTGGGCCGCCAGCCTGGCCGCCGGGCGGTCCGGATAGAAGACCAGCAGCTTGTGCAGGGTGAGCGACATAGCCACCCAGCCGAGCGCAAAGGTCAGAAGGTTTGCCGACAGCACAAAGAGGATCACGGTGGCGAGCGTCAGGTGCAGCCCGCCCAGAAATGCGTCCTGCCGCGCATCGCCATCGAGATAGTTCTGCGAAAAGCGCAATACTGCCCCGCCGACCAGCGTCACCATGGCCACCAGTGCAGCGCCCGTGGCATCGAACCGCAGGCCGAACCATTGGGAGGCCGGATGGGCGTTCCCGCTGATCAATACGACCGCGAGATAAAGAAGAGCGATCAGCCCGACGACGAACCCGATCAGGGACAGGCCGGCGGACAGACGGCGCAGGGTCGGCAGGCCGACGGCCCGCACACCGAGCGCCCCCAAAGCCATATGCAGCACGGCGAGGGTAAGGCAGAGACCGAGACAAACCCCGGCAAGTAGCGCAACAGACATGGTGAAAACTCCCGTTCGCTTGCTGATACGGGGTGACAACCAATATAAAAAATTCAAAGATTGAATTGTTTTGTTCTATAATTTAGAACAAATCCATGGCAAGCTTGAATTTCAAACACCTGCGCTATTTCTGGGCCGTGGCCCACGAAGGGCATCTGACGCGCGCCGCCGAAGCCTGTAATGTATCGCAATCGGCCCTGTCTGTGCAGATTCAGGCGCTTGAGGCGCAGCTGGGGCATGCCCTGTTTGAACGACGCGGGCGGCAGATGGTCCTGACCGAAGCCGGGCGGGTGGCGCTGGGCTATGCCGATACGATTTTTGCGGCCGGCGATGAGCTGATCGGCACGCTGGAAAACCGCGGCCGCGCCCGGCAGGTTCTGCGCATTGGCGCCCTGGCTACGCTATCGCGCAATTTTCAGATGCAGTTCCTGACGCCTCTGATGGCGCGCATGGATGTCGATATCGTCCTTCGCTCAGGGACTCTGAGCGAGCTTCTGGAGGGGCTTCAGGCCCTTGAGCTGGATGTGGTTTTGGCCAATATGGCCCCCGTGCGCGACCGGCTTAATTCCCTGATTTCACATCGTATTGCCGACCAGACGGTGAGCCTGATCGGGCCACCGCAGAGGATGCGCGACGGGGCGAGCCTGAGCGATTATTTGAGTGAGGCCCCCCTCATCCTGCCCGGCCATTCGAGCAGTATTCGCGCCGGTTTCGACGCCATGATCAACCGACTGAATATCCGTCCGGTCATCGCCGCAGAAATCGACGACATGGCCATGATGCGCCTTCTCGCCCGCGAAGGGTTTGGTCTGGCCATCGTGCCGCCCATCGTGGTGCGCGACGAATTACAAAGCGGTCTTCTGGCGGAATTTGCCGCCCTGCCGGACCTGCGCGAAACCTTTTATGCGGTAACGGTTGAACGGCGTTTTCCGAACCCGTTACTGGCCGCGCTTATCTGACATCGCGCCCACATAACAACCTTTCCGTTAAATCCGAAATCGGCATCGCGACGTATCTCTGGCACATCGCAAGATGGAACGTGCGTTTTAGACAGATCCCCGCCGCCTTCGCCGGTTCCGTTGAGCCGTCGCCAGGTGCTCGTCTTTTGCCACGCCTCATCGCTATCCGCAGAGGGGCTTCCCTTTGCGGCATGAGGCCCTAACCAACGGAAATCACATGAAAACGATTCAACTCAGCCTTATGGCCACTTCCGCCCTCGCCGCCCTGTCGCTGGCCTCTGTGGCGCAGGCCGGACCCGTCGAGGCCGGTCGCTGGGCCGTCAGCGGCTCTATCGGCACCGAAGTCCCGGTCTCCGGCGACGTCCATGGTGGCACCACAACCGGAGAGATTCCTCTGGCCACCCTCGCTTCGCTGCGCGACGCCGGGGCACCGGCCCTGCCCTCGGCTCTGACCGCCACGGGCAATGCCGGACAGTTGCGCATTCAGTCGCGTGGCTTCGACGATATTTACGACAACGCTACCGCGCTGAATTTTGAAGCCACCTACGGCATCGGCGGCGGCCGTGAGGTCTTCGGCACTTTCGACTATGTGAAGGCCGATGAGGGCACGACGCAGGTCGGCACCGCCGCCGTCGTCAACGGCACGAACACCGTGGCCGAAGTGCCGGTCTATGGCCGTTTCGGCGAGTACAAGGGTATGGGCGTCTCGGTCGGTGTGCGCCAGTGGTTCAACGAAGGCGGCACCTTCGAGCCCTATATCGCCGGCCGCATCGGGGCCAGCAAGATCGACGAAATCCGTGCCACCTTCACCGTCCCCGACCTGACTATCAATCAGTCCCTGCGCAACGTCCCCTTTTATGACGACACGACGGTCCTGACCGCCGGGTTCGAAGCGGGTGTCAGCTACAAGATGTCGGAAAACGTGTCGCTGATCGCGGAGACGGGCCTGCGCTACTACGGCAAGCTCGACGGTAACGACACCGCTATCGGCGGTCTGGGCCTCGCCTCCATCAACGAAGAGGGTGGCCGTCTCGTCGTGCCGGTGACGCTGAAACTTCGCGCCGTGTTCTAAGTCCGGCGTCTGCTTAAAGTCAGAGGGGGTCGGGACAAATGCCCGGCTCCCTTCCCTCAGTCTCATCCGGGTTAAACCGTCACCTTCAGTTCGTCAGAGCCAGTTGCTGGCGCGCCTGCCACACGCCCGCCACTTCCGCAGGTGCCACACCAATGGTGACATCCTGACCGCTCGCTTCCTTTAACCGGATCAGCCAGGGTTTGCGCGATCCGGGCTGATAGGCCTCTGCCAGAGCGCGCACGTCGTCTTCAGGTATTTCGAAAATGACGCGGGTGAACTGGCTGCACTCACCGGGCATCTCAAACAGCGGACAATAGTCGGTCCAGTGCGAAACCGTCGTGGGTTTAATCTTCACGATACGACCGGCGATCTCGTATCGGACTTCCGTAATTTCCCGGCGCGCCCCCGTATAGGTCAACTGATGCGAGACTTCCCAGCGCGTCTGGCCGGAAGCCCGCTGAACAGAGGCCTGAACGTGCCCATCCCAGATGAAGGCCCCTCGAGCCGGACCGGGCTTAAGGGTCGCCTTTTCCGTGGACACCACGATGGCGTCGTCGAGGTGATCACCCCTTATCACGGCGCGACGCGCAAAATGAGACGGTTCGATCTTGGCCAGTCCCCTGGACAGACGCAGGCTTTCGACCGGAGCCATGTCCGAAGGGGTGAACAGGAAGGCGGCCATTACGGCCAGAGGGAGGGCACTCATACAAAAGTCCTTTAAAACTGCGCCGTCAGGCTGAGGCTCAGAATATGATCAACGGCGTCTTCGCGGGGACGGCGCACCCACTGATGGATATAGCCGGACTCAAGGGTCAGTTTGGAGGTAAGCGGCACCGACACGCCGACACTGTTGCGCCACCGGTCAAGGCCTTCGCGTTGCCCCCATGGCGTGCGGTTTGCCGCCCAGAAGGCCTCGCTCCATACGACGCCGCCGACTTTCGGTGTGAGCGGTTTGCTGAAGCGAAGCTGCTGACGTAGCCGCCAGCCGGTCTCGTCGCGACCCTCTATCCATCTTTGCTCCAGCCGCGTGCGTCCGTTCAGCACCGCACCGCCCTCAAAGGCGGCTACGCGGTACGACACCTGCTGCCACAGACGGTGTTCATCCGTCTTGGCCGGCCCCGGCGGATTGGTCTGCACGAAGGCATAACCGAGGGCCCCGCGCGTGGTCGGGCTGAAACCGTAGCTGACACTCGGACGGATCAGATACTGCCCCAGACGCGAGGCGTCGTTGTTGAAACGCTTCTGCACCTCGAGGGTCGCGGAGACGCGTTCATTCAGCTTGAAATGAGAATGCAGCCCCCCCCACACGGCCGTATCCTCGCTCGCCGCCTGCGCGGCAAAAGGTAGAAGACAACCAAAAACGAACGGCACCAGCCGGGTTATGCGAAACATCAAACAGGCCCTGCAAAATGAGAAAAAGACGCAGGCGGGTCAGTAGACGGGGGGTGTCAGCGTCTGACCCGCCTGCACACGGCGTCAGTAAGGGGGGTTACTTCGCCGAATAGGGCAGGGAGGAGTGATGCAAAACGATGCGCAGCTTGCCTTCGCCATCGCGGACATAGCCCCAGGTCTTGTCGACCACGGTGACATTGCCCTTGGCATCGGTCAGGGTCACATTTCCCATGGAAATGGCGCTGTCGCCGGTGATGACGATGCCAGCATTGTCGATCTTGAAGCTGCGCCAGCTCTTGAGCGCAAAGCCTTTGTCGTTGGGGAACTTCGTATCACCGCCCACAAAATAGGCCAGCGCGCCGTCGCGGGTCGTGCGGAAGGTTTGCGGGGCCACCGTCAGGGTCGGCTTGAACAGCACCGGGCCGTAATTGTAGCCATAGGCGCTGTCCAGCACCTTTTCCGCCAGACGCTTGGCGGCCGCGTAGCCGTTCTTGTCATTCTCGGTCGAAATGGCGACCAGCGCTTCGCCCCAGGCCTTCTGGGCGGCCTCGACCTCGGCGACGGTGATCGGGGCATAGACGGCCGGGCTGATCTGAGCCGCATTACCCGCTGCCAGCGCCGGGGCACCCGCAAAGGCCAGCGGCAAAGCCAGAGCCAGACAGGCGGCCTTCAAAGTCATCTTTTTCATCGTGTTGCACCTTTCCAATTCAAACGCCGTCATCATCGTTGCGGCTTGTGAGGAGAAGGTATGGGCAGACGGGCCGGCGGCGCATCCGCCGACTGGCGCGCCTTGCGGCCTAGGCCGGATGGCCTATGCACAACAGGGCTTCCCCGGTATAGAGACGAACAATGGAAAGTGCCTCCCCTTTGCTGACGACGCAGATCGAAACCGTCGCCGAACTGCGCGAGCTTTATCGCGCGGCGGAGGCGCGGGCGGCGCGTCTGCGGCTGTTGTCACAAGCCGGGGGTGAGCTGGCGCTGGCCGAAATGACCAATGTCGAGAGCGTGCTTCAGACGTGCGCCGGGCGACTGGCGCATTTTCTGGGCCGGGGCCGGGCGTCTATCGCGCCACAGGGCCCGGGGCTGGGTCTGCGCGCGCCGGGTCAGAGCGAGGGGGCACCCCCTGCCCCCTTCGCCTATGTCAGTATAGACGGCTTCACCGATCTGAGCGACATTCCGGATGCCGAGGACCGCGAGGCCGTGCGGCTCGTTCTGGAACTGATGGGGGCCACGGCCAGCCGTATCGAACGCGAAGCTGAACGCGGTCGCCTCACCGCCACCCTGCGTGAGCGTGAGCAGCGGCTGGAATATGTCCTTGGGCGGTTGTTCACGGCGCAGGAAGACGAGCGCCGCCGCCTGTCGCACGAACTGCACGATGGCGTGGCTCAGACCGCCACGGCGCTGGTCCGCCTGCTCGAAGGCGGGACAGATCGCGCGCATGAGCCCGTCGCCGGGCCGCAGCGGGTGCGTCTGGCGCAGATTGCCCGCGAACTGGTGCAGGAGATTCGCGCCATTATCGGCGGTCTGCGCCCCACCCTGCTCGATGATCTGGGACTAAGCGCGGCGCTGCGTTATCTGGCGGAGGAGATGGAAAAGGCCGGGTACAGCGTGACCCTAGTCCTGCCGGAGGAAACCCCGATTCTGCCCTCCGCCGTCGAAACCGCCCTGTTTCGCGTAGCACAGGAGGCCGTCACCAATATCCGCAAACACGCGGGCGGTCCCTGCCCGGTCACGGTGTCCCTGACCATGGATGCGCCAACGGGGATCACCTTACGTATAAGTGATCGCGGACGCGGCATAACGCCCGCTGAGACCGCGCTCAGGGCGGACAGGCAGGGGATGCAGGTGGGCCGTGAAGTGATGCATGAACGGATGCTGGCCATCGGCGGAGACCTCCTGTGGGAGGCGAAGCCTGAAGGTGTGTGCGTCACCGCGCATCTGCCCCATCTGCCCCTTCCGCCTTCCTCGTGAGTTTCGTTTTGGCTTCCGATCCGTTGCGCATACTGATTGTCGATGACCACGCCCTGGCGCGTGAAGGGCTGAAGGCCGTGCTGAGCAGCAGCGGTTTCAGCGTCGTGGGCGAAGCCGCCGACGGACCGGCCGCCATTGCCCTGACCCAGACCTTGCGCCCGGATGTGGTGCTGATGGATGTGCGTCTGAAAGGGGAGATGGACGGGCTTGAGGCGACACGGCGTATTGCCGCTCTGGGGTTGCCGACACGGGTTCTGATGCTCACCCTGCACGACCTGCCCGCCTATGTGCGTGAAGCGCTGACGGCAGGGGCCGCGGGCTATGTGCTGAAAGACACGGCCATTGACGACCTGCAAGCGGCCATTGTGCGCGTGGCACAGGGACAGACCGCCCTGCCGCTCGATCTGGTCAGCGCCGCCCTGCGCGCGCCCGAACCGGCCGAGCGCGACCCGGTCGCCCTGTCCAGCCTGACCGCGCGTGAGCGCGAAATCGTCAGTCTGATTGCCGAAGGCATGACCAATAAGGAAATCGGACGACACCTCGGCATCAGCCCTGCGACGGTAAAGGCGCATGTCGAGCGCCTGATCGCCAAGCTGGGGGTGACAGACCGCACGCAGGCGGCGGTGCTGGCGGCGCGGCATCTGACGGCGGGGCGCGAGGCATGAGGCTGGCGCGTTTCCTCACCCGCTTCTGGGCCGACCGGCCGCTGGCGCTCAAAGGGCTGGTGGTCGTCGCTTTGCCGCTGGCCATCCTGCTGGTGTCGCTGAGCCTGTTGTTTCAGGCCAGTCATGCCGAAGAGGAGGCCGAAGACGATGTGCGTCGCGCCTTCGCCGTTCAGCGCGACACCTATCAGGTGCACGCCCTTCTGGCCGAAGCCGCCGCGGGCGTGCGCGGCTATGTGCTGACACGGCAGGCGCGGTTTCTGGAACCCTATCGCAAAGCCGAGGCCGATCTGCCGCCGACCTTTGAACGACTGGACGGCATCATCCGGGATGCGGAGATCCGCAACCGGTTTGAGCGCATACGCACTTTGGCGGTGCGCAAACGCGAAGGGCTTCACGCGATTGTCGAGCTGGCGGACGCGCGCACGGCCCATGCGCACAATACCTCTGAAATCGAGGCCGCACTGGTTGCCAACAAGATTGTGCTTGATGCCATGCGCCAGGAAATCGACCGCATTCAGGTGCGCGAAAACACCCTGCTGGACCAGAGGCTTCGCCGCGTAGAAGAGGTGCGCAACCGCTTCCTCTTTCTGACCGCCATCAGTGCCGTCGTGGGCCTGCTGGGCAGTCTGGCGGCGGTGTACCTGTTCTCGACCGGCATTGTGCGCCGCATCGGTAACCTTGAGGACAATGCCGAGCGACTGGCGCAGGGCGAGGCCCTGACGGAGCTGCCGCAGGACGCCGACGAGATCGGGCGGCTGGCGCAGCGCCTCGTGCGCGCCAGCGCCCTCCTGCGGGGCCGCGAACAGGCCTTGCGCGAAAGCGAGGAACGCTTCCGCCTGGTGATCGAAGAGGTGCGCGACTACGGTATTTTCGCGCTCGATCCCACCGGCGTGGTGACAAGCTGGAATCTGGGGGCTGAGCGCATCAAGGGCTGGACGGCGGCTGAAATTCTGGGGCAGCATTTCAGCCGGTTTTATCCCGACGAAACGCGCGATTTTCTGCCGGCGCGGATGCTTCAGAGGGCGCGTGAACGCGGGACGGTCGAAGACGAAGGCTGGCGACTGCGCAAGGATGGGTCGCGCTTCTGGGCCAATGTGGTGATCACCAGCCTGCATGACGATAATGGTCAGGTGCGCGGCTTTGCCAAGGTGACGCGCGACATGACCGAACGCCGACGCACCGAAGAGGCGCTGCGCATGGCGCGTGAGGACGCCATTGCCGCCAATCTGGCCAAGAGCGAATTTCTGTCGCGGACCAGCCACGAACTGCGCACGCCGATGAGCGCCATTCTGGGCTTCGGGCAGTTGCTGGAACTGGATGAGGAGACGCTGTCCCCGTCACACAGGGCCGCCGTCCAGCAGATCATGAAGGCCGGACGGCATCTTCTGGCCCTGATCAACGACCTGCTCGATATTTCCAGCATCGAGGCCGGAGCGACCGACATGTCGATCGAAGCGGTCGATCTGGACGATGTGGTGCAGGAGGTGCACGCGCTGGCCGCGCCGATCGTGGCTACGGGCGGATTGAGCTTTCAGCTTGAGGCAGCGGAGCCCGGTCTGATCGCCCAGGCGGACCGGCGGCGGCTGATACAGGTTCTTCTGAACCTGATTGCCAATGCGGCCAAATATAACCGCACCGGCACCTGCGTGCGTCTGGCCTATGGGCGCAACGGTGCGGACATTCGCATCGAGGTCGAAGACGATGGCGAAGGCATAGACCCGTCGGCCGCCTCACGGCTGTTCACCCCGTTTGATCGACTGGGCCAACAATCAAAAACGCGGGTCGAAGGCACGGGACTGGGGCTGGCCCTCTCGAAACGCCTGGTGGAATCCATGAACGGCCAGATCGGCTATGAGGCCCCGGCGAAGGGGGCGCGCTTCTGGTTCACCCTGCCGGGCGTCCAACCGGCCCAAATGCCGCAGAAGGATTGACAACCATGCCGGGACCCCTGATCACACCGGGAGAGCTCGTGTCGCGCCGTATCCTCGTCATCGACGATGAAGAGGCCAATGTGCTGCTGCTGACCACGCTTCTGAAACGTGAAGGCTACACGGACGTGCACGGCATAACCGACCCGTCGCGCGCCATGCAGGCCTTTATAGACCTGTCGCCCGATCTGGTGCTTCTCGACCTTATGATGCCGGAAGTGGACGGGTTCCAGTTGCTCGAAGCCTTTGGCCGCCATGAACGCGCCGATGAATACCGCCCGGTTCTGGTACTGACGGCAGATACAACGCTTCAGGCGCGCCGCCGCGCCCTGTCTCTGGGGGCCAAGGACTTTGTGGCCAAGCCCTTCGATGTGATCGAGGTGGCCCTGCGCATATCAAACCTTCTGGAAACCCGGCTTCTGTATGAGCGCCTGCGTCAACCGTCGCCTTGAGGCGCATCGCATATTCAACGCCGGCGTTTCGCGCCTTTGGTCGGGACCCTGGCGGGTTCAAGACCCAGATCGGCCACGGCAGTGGCGGCCAGCAGAAACGCCCCGACCCCGTAATATTGCGTGTCGTCGTATCCGACAGCGTCCGGGCGGTCGCTGATCGGCTGCACATAGCCGAACTTGCCATCCTCATGCACGGCGGAAACGAGTGCTGCCCAGCCCCTGCGGATGGTCGGTTCATAGGTGGCGCGGTCAAGCAGGCCGGCCTTCGCCCCCCACGCCAGCCCGAAGACATAGAAGGCGGTGCCGCTCGATTCCGGGAGGGCCGTCTTGGGGTCGCTCAGCAGGGAGGGCGACCAGAAGCCATCGGGTTTCTGGATGGTTTTGAGTTTGGCCGACATCTCCCGGAAGATCGTCTCCATCCGCGTGCGGTCGGCATCGCCTTTGGGCAGGTAAGGGATCATCCGCGCCAGCCCGGCCAGCACCCAGCCGTCGCCGCGGCTCCAGAAGACCTTGCGTCCATTGGGGTCTCGCCGCTCGAAGAAGCGCGAGTCGCGATAATAGAGATGCTCTTCCTTGTCATAAAGCATGTCCGTCGTTGCGAAAAACTCCTTCACGGCAAAGTCGCGGTAGCGCCGGTCACCGGTGGCCTGCGCCAGTTGCAACCAGGTCGGCGGGGCCATGAAGATCGCGTCGCACCAGCACCAGCGCTCATCGCAGCCCGCCCCACCCGGAGCCGAATATTCGTGATGGATCAGGTCGTCCTGCGACGGATGGGCGAGGATCTGATCGAAGCTCGCCTTCAAAGGCGCAATGGCCTGCGGCCCGGCCCCCTGACGGTAGGCCCACAGATAGGATTGCCCGATAACGTGATCGTCGGCGTGGTAGAGGCGACGCCCCAGCTCCCATTTGTTGGCCACCCCGCGCGACAGGATCACCTGCCTGAAGTGCGGCTTGTCCGAATGGTCAGCCAGCGCGGTAAGGCCGACAAACAGCGCCCCCTGCACCCAGCCCTTCATGTCCGAGGTGCCGAGCGCTGCGTTTTGCGGAAATTCGCCGCCGGCCATGGTGGCCAGTTGATAGTCAGCCACACGCTCGGCCAGCGTCAATATCTCCGCCCGGCTCAAGGGCATTCTGGCCGCAGGCCGCGCGGCGACCGGCGTTTCGGCCACGGCGGGCAGGCCTGGCGCCATACAGGCCAGAGACACCACGGTCGTGGCAAGGAGAAGGGCACGCTTCATCAGACGGTTCCTCTGGCAGAGTATGGACATCGGCGTTGATGCCGTTCGCGGAAGTGCATCCTGAGGGCGGCAGGCGAACAACTCAAGTTCAAATATAGGGACAATCATTCAAAAACAAATTGCGCAGATCGTCCCGCCGCGTATCCTCTGATCAAGAGGCAGGACCGCTGTGCGGCGACGGCCTTACCTATAAAAGAGACAGGGACGCCATGACTGATCTGACCCGCCGCCGCGCGCTGTTTTCGGGCGCCGCCCTCCTGTCCGGAAGCTGTCTGGCGGCACTGGCCGTCCCGGCCCGCGCCAGCGCCGAGCCCGTCGTGATGGCCGATGCACCGCTTTTGCCCGCCATCCGTTTGACGGCAGCGCTCAACCGCCCCCATCAGGACCTGTCCGGGGCCTGGGCCTATTCCAAGGATCTCTACAAGACCGGCTGGTCCACCCTGATGGACTGGAAGCCCAATCGCGGCAACCAGCGATTCAGCGACGTTGATGTCGCCGCCGAAGAGGCCAGAGACCGCTATGCCCTGTTTGAATACGACATGCAGAATGCCCCGCGCATGGCTTTGCCAGGTGCGTGGAACGCGGCCCTGCCGCAACTGCGCTATTATGACGGACTGATCTGGTTTCAGCGCACCTTTCTGGTCAGCCCGAAGCCGGGTGAGCGCGTGCTTTTGCGCTTTGAGGCGGTCAACTATGTGACGCAGGTCTTCGTCAACGGCAAAACCGCCGGCGCGCATGAAGGCGGTTTCACCCCCTTCACCCTGGATGTTACGGGGCTGGTCCGCGACGGCGTCAATCAGGTGACCCTCGGCGTCGATTCCAGCCATACGGACCAGAGCGTACCGCCGCGGGTCACCGACTGGGACATCTATGGCGGGGTGACGCGCCCAGTGCGCCTGTTTGTCGTGCCCGATACCTTCATCGACGACCTTTATATCCGCTACACGCCCGAAGGCCGTATCCTCGCCGAAGCCCGTCTGATGGGGCCGGCGTCGGCGGGCAGCGACGTCACCCTGTCTCTTCCCGCGCTCAAGCTGATGGCACGCGGGCGCACCGATGAGACCGGCACGGCGCACTTTGACCTGAAGGCCCCGCGCGGCCTCAAGCTGTGGACGCCGGAAAGTCCGACCCTTTATGAGGTCACGGTGACGGCAGGCACGGATTCGCTGAGCGATCGCGTGGGGCTGCGCACCATCGCCGTCAAGGGGCATCAGATCCTGCTCAACGGCAAGCCCGTTTTTCTGCGCGGGATCTGTCTGCACGAAGAAGAGTTCGGCTCAAACCCGGCGCGCAACATGACCGAACCGGCGTCGCGGGCCCTTCTGACCGAGGTCAAGCACGGACTGAACGGCAATTTCGTGCGCCTGTCCCACTATCCGCATTCTGAGGTGACGACGCGACTGGCCGATGAGATGGGGCTTCTGGTGTGGAGCGAGATTCCGGTCTATTGGGCCGTCGCCTTTGGCGATGCGCGCGCACTGACTACCGCCCGGCGTATGATGGCCGAAAACATCCTGCGCGACCGCAACCGCGCCAGCATTATCATCTGGAGCGTCGGCAACGAGACGCCGAAAACCGAGGCGCGCAACCATTTTATGGGTACGCTGGCCGACGACGCCAAACGCCTTGATCCCTCGCGCCTGACCTCGGCTGCGCTTTTGGTCAACAAGACGAAGGTGGACGGTGTGCTGCACGCGACGATCGACGACCCTATGGTCGATAAGCTCGATATCCTGTCGGCCAACACCTATACGGCCTGGTACGGCAATGACCGGCTGGAGGACGTGCCCGCGATTAAATGGTCAGCACCGGTGGACAAGCCGCTGATTTTCTCAGAGTTCGGGGCCGATGCGCTGGCCGGGTTCCATGCTCCCGACCGTCGCAAGTTTTCCGAAGAGTTTCAGGCCGATTTCTATCGCGCGACTCTGGCCAACGCCGCCACCGTGCCCATTCTGGCCGGACTATCTCCGTGGATTCTGAAGGACTTTCAGACGCCACGGCGCGAACATCCGGTTTATCAGAATGGGTGGAACCGCAAGGGCCTTCTGTCGGAAACCGGTGCCCGCAAACAGGCCTTCGCCGTATTGGCGGAGTGGTATTCCCAAAGAGCGATTTGAGCGCGCCTGGACATTGCCCCCCCTAGGTGACGAGGTAAAATCAGTGGGGGAGACAAAGCCGACTTCGGTTGCGCAGGCATTATCCCGTCTGCGGCAGATAATGGATATTCTGAAGCCCAAACTTCAAGATAAGCTGCGGCATTTCCGACAGAGATCTGACTTGATGTCCGCTTAGACGTCGTCCAAGGGACCTCGCGTGCCGATTAAGGCCAAAAGGCGACATCGCGATAATGTCAACCTTATCGGAGGTATCAGCGCTGGTAGATATTGCACGCGAGGGCGCAAAGAACCATTTCCAAACGTGTAAGTTCTCCCGAATGACCATTTCGAACGCCACCTAATACACATTCCGCATAAGATGTAATATACAAACCGCACGTTTCAATAGATTGAACCGCACCGGATATGCCGGAGGCCTAAACTCAATAACAATATAGGGCCATTTTGAAATAGCAACCGAACTCCACATGACGGTCGTATGAACGATAAAGATCTACGACCGTCAGGTTTTAGCGGTGATTTGTGCTTAATTTCTTTAGCAATAAGATCAAAGGGTAATAGGAGATTCACCTCAAGCTAGGAAAACTTGCGCCAAGTGATTCAAACGCATAAATTTTATTATCGTGTTGATATTATTGCGTTTATCTTAAGGTGCGGGAGCCAGATTTGAACTGACGACCTTCAGGTTATGAGCCTTTACCCGATCGCGTTAACCGTTTGATAAAAAGGAGATATATTATTAACTTTATGATTAGCGGGCTAAAAATTGGGCTAGTATTTAAATGGTCGAGCCCTTCTCAATCTTCTCTCCAGATGAACCCTAAACTAAATACAACAATTACCACCCGTCTCTTGGCGCAACCGCCCCTCGACTAACCTGAAATCCCGCTCGGAGTTTACGAAATTTTTTGGGTAAGTAAATTCGACGAGTTTACCCCTCCCCCATCGATCAACGTGAATATTCTGAGTCAGCGAAGCTTGAAAATTCTCGGACAAAATCTTGTTCACAACTCCTCCGGCATCATCCAATGGGGTCCGAAACGCAATTGTATACTTGTTGCCAGATGCATTTAAGTACCCTTCCTCGCAAAGTCGATCGAAGTCAGCGCCGCTGATATAGGTTTCCTGAACAACCTGATTAGCCAACGTCGATATTAATTTCTTTGCATCCTTTTTACTAGAAACGGAATAGTAGAAATATTCATCTGAATAACATCTTGAGCCTACAGTAGAATTTACCGCAATTGCCGCTACCTTTGACCATTTATCATAAGAACTCCCATTAGTTGGGCCAATTACGGATGCAGGTATAGAAACATAAAAAACGCTTTCAGCCTTAGCTTTTTGGCCTGCCTGATCGCAACTCGCAACCATAAGCCCCAGCAAGACATAATGAAGAATTTTTATTGAAATATGATTTTTCATTTCACCCAATATCTACTTTTGTCTATTCCGAAGACTCCGGTAACGCTGTGATAGTAACTGTATGTTGATTTCCTAAAACCTAACTCTGAATGTACGCCGATTATTGACCTACGCCTGCCTAGATCCCGCAACAGGTTCACCACCAAAGCGAGAGGCGACCCGGGAAGAAAAATTCGATCTTCATTGGGTCACGTTTTTGCAAAACTCAACAACTCCGGCGCATACACACAGTAAAAGCATGCATTTTTTTGCATCCGCCCCTATATCATTTATTTATACGCGAAATATTTTTTGAGAATATTTTGTATGCCTCACTTCATCAACCGCACAAAGTAAAATGCGCTGTATATATTGAACAACAGATACGAGGCCATGGAACCGTATACAGTTATTGAATCAACATTTTCATTACGTACATACGAATAAGCGCACAAACAAACGGTTACTAGAAGCATTAAAAGCCTCATTGAGATCGGAAATTTGTATTTCGTCGCCTCTTCACGGGATATACCAGCATACAGATTTTGAACCCGACCGTGAAGGCACCAGTCGAGCACGATAGACACTGTAAAAATAGACAAAAAGGCGAATATAAAATTTGTCATATTGGTCGGGTTTTATTTATAGGAGGTCAAACCGTATGGCGGAAGTCTGGACAAAGTCACAGGTAGCTGAGACTACTGAATTGAAGTAGAGAGCTATCTAACCGGGATTACTAAAGGCGGCGGGCAAAATAATGCAGCAATTGATGGTGTCCCACCGTGTGCTGTAACTGGGTAAGAGCGAAGCGCTAGGCTCGCTGCCCCATTCAAGGGCCAGGAGAGCCTGAAGCGTGGCGGGTTGGCCATCAGTGAGTTTCGGATGTGGTTTGGGTTCCTACACTCATTCCAGAGACGAAAGATACACCAATGACCAATTAGATGATGGCCCTGAAAGAGCTTGTTGAAAAGACCTCCGACAGCGATTTGTTGCGGGAGATGATAGATTTTGCCGCCGAGCGCCTGATGGCAATGAAGGTCGGCGCTGTTACCGGCGCGGCTTACCACGAGAAGAGCGGCGAACGCATGGTCCAGCGCAACGGCTAAACGAGACACTCATCGAGCCGATCCAGCGACAATACCCTGTGCTAGTGCCCGCCGACGTTTAACGCGTCCGACCGGAGGTTTGCGTTGAGTCCGGAATAGTGGATAACTGTGGCGAACCTCCCGTAACCGCCCGGGTAGGCTGAGAGGCATTATGAAGAAAAAAAATTCCTGGTACAAAACCACGGCGATGCCTCGCCTAAAATGGGCGGTGCTCGGTTATGGACTTTTGGCGCTTTCTATGTTCGCCCCGCTGAGCGGCAGCTATCACGCGTGTGTAGAGAGGAATTCTCAACGCTATAGCCATGCACTGGAACGCCTGCGTGCCGGTCTGCCGATTGATAAAACAAAAGACCTTGAACATATTGAAAGTTGTCAAGCGGAGCTCGAGGGCGCGAACACGTTGGAGGCAATAAGGATAGGGCTTTACTTCGTAGTCGCGGTGTTATTGGGGACCCGTTTTCATAACGCTGCGGTTAAGGTCTTAGTTTTCCCTTTTCAGTGGGTGAGGAAGCGGCTCAGTCAGCCCTGACATCATTCGCAGGAAGGCTAACCATGTAAATTCGTGCGCAATTCTGGTCCTTTAGAAATCGCTTGTCGGGTCCAACTCGCCCCTTCAGGCTATTCAATCCGGTTGTAAAGTCTGTGTCTAGAAGTCTATGTTGGACGCGAAAATGGGTGTGTTTTGAATGCGATTTGACACCATAATGGGTCATACCAGCGACGCCCGTCAGTCCCAACACGAACAACGCCACGTCCAAAATTCAACGTATCCAATTGGTGTCCACCTCCGTTCTTAGTGGACACATCCTCCAATATCCCAAGCCTCACCAAAAGGTGCAGAGAAATTCGCGCTTACCTTTGAAGCTCGGTTTCCCCCCGTTTCACGGAAAACAACCCTAGAACAGTTGGCCCGCTCGCATCAGTTACACTAAGAATGGGTGATTAAGCATATCGGATTTATTTATGGTGCGATTTCGGATATCCAGAAATTGCTTTCCAAAGCATGACAGCATCACATGCTAATAATCCAAAAATAATTACGAGAGATCCGGGGGAGAACAAAACTTTCTCCTTCACCGCTTTAAATACAATCAGTGCCTGAATTGCGATCGTAGCACCGAATGCGATACCATAACGAACAACATACCTTCGTCGCGTTTTCATATTTCTCAGCATCCGCAAGTTTTTTTCTGTGGGAAACCCTTCGTCCAATCGTAGTTCCCAACGCCAGCTCCCAGAGTATTCGCACTAAGAAAATTCGGAGCGACCACTCTTCCGATCGCACAGAAATCATTGAGACGCGGTGATGGTTCTCGTTCAGACCTGAGCACGCGGCTTCGTCCCGGCACCATTCGCCAGGCAGGCGGATATCAACCTTGGCCGTGCCCGTTGTGAACACCTGCGCCGCCCCGAACGGCGTGACATAGGCATCCCAGACCTAGGCTTTTGTGGCAATGTTTCGCATAAGAAACCAGCATGCGAACTTTGGGATAACGACGCTTCGTGGATGGATTTGATATCGGCCAAAAAAATCCCCACAGAAATAAGAGTTACCGAAGAGGGCGCGTGCCGCCAAATTCGACAAAATCGCGGAGAGGTTACCTGCAGTAACTGCCTTTGGGTTTCAGTAGTGACGAAAATTGTCTTGGTTCAACGTAATATCGCGCATTTTCAGATTTAACATTACCGTCCGCATCAACAAAGTACACACGGCCCCTGTTGCCAATAATTTTTACTTTCACGTTTCTGGAGTCATATATTGATTTTGGCTTATATTCTCTGAGAGAGGAATGGAAATCCTTAGAATTAATGTAGTATAAACAGCCTCTTTTTTCTATATCACTTTCCGAAGTGGGAACAAAAGGATCTATAGAAAAATCGAAATAGAAAACTTCGTAGGTCGCCACCTCTGATCTAGCGACCTCTCCTAAGGGTAAAAGCAATGCGATTGTAAAGATGAAAGGCTTTATCAATTTGTGGGCCCCCAAATTATCTTGTTAACGACGTAAGCGATCCTTTCAGGCAATCCAGCTTGGCGCCTCATTGGATTTTCATTCGTATTTACATTATTCATTCCGACGTTGCCCCCTGGAATTGATCCAGTTTAGATTTGGCTCTGGCCCCTAAAAGAGGACCAGAGAATGAAGCGCAGGCTAATCTTTCGGCACCCAGTTTCCGCTTTCCGGGCCCAATGCTGCCTCGACGTGATCACACGCAATGGGGTCGCCATATCCGCTCCACGGCGCGGACGGAGTGATGAGCCACAAGCTATCTCCCGGTCCAATCAAGGACTGCAGTTGTTCCATGACGCTCTCAGAAGATTTTTTGGTTCTCACCATTATTGTTGTCGGCGTGAGGATTGCCCAGTCACCTAAGCTTTTAACGCTGGCTGAGAATGCAGTTGCGTACCGCTCTTCGACTTCAAAAATAATGAGGAAAGTTGCAGTTTGACCCATCTTTTTTGATTTTCCTCAAAACTTGACCCTCCATGTTTGCTATGGATTGACCCACGCTTCCCCAGATCGTGTAAGGGGTTCATGGCCGAACCAGGGGTCAGCGTGAAACGAAAATTTCAATCTTCAAAGGGTCAAATTTCTGTGAAACTCAACACACAGTCACACACCCAAATATTTACATTTGAACTTCCACTCGCTGTTTGTGCTGCGCATCAAGAGGTTTTGAAGTCCACTTTGCGTGCCCGACCCATCCGTAACCTGACGCGCGCAAGAAATAATTTCTACCAAGAACGAGAGGGCGACTAGCCACGTACTCTGAAAACCCAGGCGGTACTTCTCCATATACGAGATGTTTTAGCTCAACGCACTTGGGAGAGCTGCTTATTGACCAAATTAAATCGTTTCCATCCAGAACACTTACGCTGTTAACACAAGGCTTTCTGTAATTCACACCTGATGAAAAGACATGAAAAGACGTCTGCCCATTGCCTTGATCAACCTCGATGTCCAACCCACTTGAACAAGAGGCAATACTTAGAGCACTTAAAGCGCATAAAATACTAACAATAAAATTTATTTTATTTTTCAGTCTCACCATTCTTCTTCCCTCATTACATCTGGGATCAGACCTCCGGACTTCAACACGACGGAGAACATGTCAGAGGTCGATGAGTCCCCTCTATTTTGCGAATCAACATAGCCTCCGACCACTTGCGCTTGCTGTTCCTTGCCCAGATCATTAAATTTTGTATCAATGTTGACTTCGGTTATATCATATGAATTTTTGCCAGACATTTTTTTAATTGAATCCGCTGCAATACCCAACGGCCTAGTTTTATCTGGCGCGTACTTATATTGCCAAACGTGAGTATAATCGGGCGCCAACAGCCCGGGATCGGTTTTCGACAGATCATATGAATAGTAGTTTTTGTTTACATATATGTTATTCTCGATTGTAATTGCCGGCGAGTCATTCATAAAAGCCACCATAGCTGCAATGTTTCCCGCAGATCCATTCTTGATGTCTACTTTGTCAAAGTCTAAATTCCCAAATATCAGCCGAAGGACATCTTTTTCACGGTCCGTTGGGGGCCTCAGACCAGTTGGATCGGCCTTATTGACGGGGTCTCCGCCTGTGTAAGCATATAGATTGAGGTCATCTTTTGACCCGATGGGGTCGGTTTGTAAAAGCTGTCACCTCTGACGCGGCAGATCGTATCGGGATGGATTTTCCCCTGTTGCCTCCGTGGCTTACGGCGCATTTTCGCCGTCGCGATCCACGCGCTGGCTAAAAATCGCCTTGAGGCAGTTTTCTTCAGATTTCAAAGACCTTTAGGCGAACTTCAGACACGGCTGCACTCGCTCGATCAAACCAATCGCCCGATCATATGATTTACAGGCACCAACCTACTTGAGCGGGGTATTGCTATTATGATCTGGGCTTCTTTTTGGTGAAAATAGGTGAAGACCCCAGTAATCATCAGAATTACACCAAGCCAGAACATCAAGAACAATGCCGGCCCCACCCATCTACTCCAAATATAAATCAGCTGAAATAACTCAAAGGACAAATCAGTAACAACAATAGCTGATTGAATTAATCCAATAAAAAATATCACCGTCCCTTTCTGTTTATTATTCATTTTTCGCATCCTGAAGTCGGCTCTGCCATGCATCGTCTTTGTTGAGGCGAAATTGGGTCATCTGGCTAGGGTCTCTATCCTTGCCCCAGTTATCCGAGTTCCCCGCTGACCTGCCTGTAAGATCTTTATAGGCTCCGGCGGCAAAACTGTTGGAATTCGAATGAGCTGTATAGTCTATAGCCGCTTCGTTGACTGCGTTTGAATACTCTTGATCTTGATTAGCAGCCTCACGCCCGGAAATACCCTCTATTACTGTAGAGTCCAGTATGCTAACTAATTTATTTCCCTCTTTTATCACTTGAGTATCCTGATTTTTATCCGCAGTTGTGACTTCTGATGTTAGCTTTAGGGTGTCGGTTAGAGCCTTTGCGAAAAACATTATGCCCTTCGCGTCAGGTCCACCCCGAGCGATCCACTTCTCACCAGTCTCGGAGTCCTCAATTACCACATACATGTGATGAGGTTTGCCCGGAGCAGAACGCCCTTTCTCAAACACGGAATACTGCATCATCATATTTCAAAAGCCCCCCCCCAACGATTTAGTGGTAGATCGGCCAACGACCAATTCCACCTGAAAGTTAATGACCGTTGATTTTCCTCAAAACTTGCCCCTCCATGTTTTCTGTGGATTGACCCACGCTTCCCCAGATCGTGTAACGGGCTCATGGCTGAACCAAGTGTCAACGTGAAACGAAAATTACAAGCTTCAAAGGGTCAGATTTTGGCGAAACTCAACACCAAAGTATCACTGATTGATCATGCTCGATTTTTACCGCCCAGTATTTATAATATTCCCCACCCTTTCAACAATTATCTCAGGACTCTCCCTTGATAAGGCAATAGGAATATACTTTGTCTTGCCATTACTTAATTCAAATTGTATAGAATTTAGCTTGTATATACCGTAATTTATTTTCTTTATAGACACGATTTTAACATCAGACACCGGGACCGATTTTAAAATAGAACTTAAGTAGCATATTTTTCCCGATTTACAGTATATAATTAATCCGTTGAAAAAAAATGCCCTAATTAAAATAGCTAATAAATATGACAAAGGGTATATACTTATAATCGAGCATATAAAAAGCGCACCATACTTTGATGGCTTTATCAAATCGTAACCCAATGCAAACTCAGAGAATAACAACAAGGGAGAGGTTAATGATAAAAATGCAAAAAGCGGAAGACCAGTTAACAATTTTATATAAGAAACTCTAGATATCGGCATTCTCTATTCCCCTCCGTATCTTTACCGGCTTGCGCGGCCATTTCGCCAGCCGCATCACAAGCACCGGCCGCCCCCTTGCACTAAGCGCAACCCTAGCACAGGGTTGTGCAAATCCAAGATGCTCGCGATTTTCATTGCCAATTCAGCTGACCGGGAAGCAGGAGGTTTCTCAGAACAGAGGGAGCGCCCGCCCTACATCCCGATGTCACATTTGCGCTGCCTCACGTAACGACCTCAGGCGGTGGCAAGGTGAACTCTTTCTCCCTATTCTCCCACGCCTTGTCGCGCTCAGTGCCTTCGGTAACGGCGTATGATGATCATCGCCAAGGTTGCGATCCGCCATGGCCTAGGCCTCAGATAGGGTCTGCGTCTGATCGAAGCCACGTAAGGATGATTTCAACCTGGAGCCCGGCGCTACGGCGCTACTGTAATGCTGCATTTTTGAGCCGCCCCTCTCTTCTTTGCCAACTCTCGGCAGCGGCCTAAGGCCTGACTGTTCTTCTCTCTTAATTTCTCACCGTGGACAATTGCAGCCCAGGCCTCGGGCTTTTCCGCCTGCATCAGGACCGCACCTGCCTCCCACCGGTCGGTCCCCACCAATGCAGCGGCTACCTGGGTTCTGACTTCCAGCGGCAGCAGTCTCGGCAACACGAACAACACCAGTAGAACGCCTGCCAGCAACCCGAGACCGCCGACAGCTATCAAATGCGTCCACCGCCTCTGCCGATCCTGTAGATTCCTTGTGATCCGTTCGAGCGTAAAGGCGGCACTGTCAAAGCGTTGGGCCTTTTGCTCCAGCGTTTTGACCGCGGCCCACACCACGTTCGCGCCTGCCCGCTCGAAAGCCTGAACGCCTCCCTTAAGCATCGGCGTGGTCTCCATGGCCTTCAACCTGTCAGCGATGTTTACGCACACCTCCTTGAGCCCAGCCAGATCCTGTCCGAGGTCGGGCCTCGCCCGAAGGGCTTCGACCTGATCGAACAGGGCCTCCACGCCCTGCCGGATAAGCTTCAGCTCCGCCGCTGTCGCCGTGCCGCGCTTGTCGATCGCTTTGCGCAGCCCATCAAACGCTTTTGTGGCGGCCTCCGCCTCATCAGTGGTGCTGCCCTTAGGCCACGTGTCGTCCTCCATGATCTCCCCCTCTACAGCTCAAACCCCCGGTCTCGTTCCAAGCCGCGCTGAAGCTTCCGCTCAAGCTCCCGGCTGAGACTGTCCCGGCTCTGTTCCAGCCCAAGACCCAGCTCCTTGCGCCGGTAACGCAGGTGGGATTCCATCTGCGGATCACGAGCGATCTCCCTCGCCGTCTCCTGCATCCGCTGCTTAAGGGCCTTCCGCGCATCCGCGTGCTGCCAGCCTCTGAGACGGTCATGCTGTTCGCTCAGGGCCTTCCAGCGTCCAACCATGCGATCTGCCCGGACAGCCGGTTCAGCGAGGGCCTGACGCTCCTCCGCCATGCCCTTGATCAGGGCCTGTGTTCTCGCCTCCCCAGTCATTTCCGTTGCGGCGCGCCGCATGCCGGGTGCGTGTTCGAGGCCCGAGGCCATGACACTGGCCGCGCCGGGCTGGGTCTTTTCGAGGGGTTCTGCCGCCTGCTTCAGTGCCTGCTTCTGGCCTTCGAGGACTGGCAGTCCCTTTTGCTCCATTTTCTGGATGTCGCCATAAGCGCGGGCATAGCGATCGGTGGCCTTCTCCAGTGGCGAGCGGCTTCCGGAATAGGGCAACTTTGTCTCAGGCTTTTGTGTCCGCCAAACCTTATGAGCGTCCCGATCCCCGTTGGTGTCGGCATCGAAGTCTTCGTTTTTATCGGCCACAGGCAGCTTCAGCCCGGCGAAGATATCGCGCTTTTGAGGTGCGGGTTCGTTGTCTCTGTGGGTGTCGGTGTCGGTCACCGGCAGTTTCAAGCCCGCAAAGATGTCGCGCCTTATCTGGGGCGCTGCCCCTGCATCGACGCTTCGGTCTCGCTCCTGCCTCGCCTCTGACCCTGCCGCCGCCGCTGCCTCTGGCCCTGGCTCCGGGACCGCCCATTGCCTTGCGGGATAGATGATCTCGCCGTCCATGCCACGGCGCTGTGCGAAGCCTGCAGTGCCTGTGGCTGGCTGTCCGGTGTCATGGCGTCGGCCTCTTGAATCCACATAGTCCAGAACCGTTTCCTTGGCTCCGGACCGGCTTAAGCTTCTGGTCAGGTCCCTGTGATTATCAAACTGATCCTGACCCGCATAGAGGGTGGCCTCGTCCCTGTGCCGAGTCATGGAGACATAGGTCATGTGCCGGTCCATGGTATCTGAGGCCAGCACATAGGCCCGGTCTACCGTGGCCCCCTGCGTCTTATGGATGGTGGTGGCATAGCCGTGGTCGAAGGCCTTGTACTCTCTCGTGTTGATCTCAACTGTCTTTTGGCTGTCATCAGGCCGCACGGTGATCCTGCCGTTCTCGATGCGCTCAACCGTTCCCAGCGTGCCGTTCTTCACACCCATCTCGCGGTCATTCTGCAGGAAGACCAGACGGTCGCCTTCCGTGAAGTGACGTTCTCCGTCGTCGGTGCTGAAGGTGACGTCTTCGCCCTTCAGATGTCCCCTCACCTTAAGCTCCTCACGGATGCCGTCATTGAGCTCGCGCACATCCACACGCCGATGGGCCATGGCCGCGCGTGAGCCCTCTGGCCGAGCCTCGACGTCGTTCACATAGTCCCGGACAAGTGCGGTTGTTGCTTCGTTTTGGTCGGCTTTCAGATGCACATGGCCATGGTTTATGTAAGCTGCCAGTCCTTGCCCTGTGCGCTGGGTGGCAAACGCTTTGGAGGCGTCTTTCTGCCAGTCGCTGCGCTGGCGCCGGATGTCCTCTACCGAGGCATAACCCACCTGTTCGGCAATGGCCCGGAAGGGCGCGCCGGCACCAATGGCCTGAAGCTGCTCGTGGTCTCCCACCAGCACCAGCTTGGCTCCTGTGCGTTCGGCCTCCGATACAAACCGGTCCATCTGGCGTGAGCCGATCATACCGGCTTCGTCGATGACCAGAACATCGCGTGGGCCAAGCTCAGACGTGCCCATCTTCCAGCGCGTATCCCACGACGCCAGTGTGCGTCCTTCTATGCCGGCACTCTCCTCGAGACTGGCTACAGCTTTACCGGCCAGGGCCGCGCCATGCACGGTGTAGCCTTGCGCTTCCCAGGCCTCTTTGGCTGCCGACAAAAGCGTGCTTTTGCCGGCGCCGGCAAACCCCACAACGACCGCTATCTGAGCATCACCGGTGATGTGACGTACCGCGTCCTTTTGCTCTCCGCTCATGCCGACATCTCTGAGCCGGCGGGCGCGTTCTGTGGCGGATATGTCCTCTGGCAAACCGGCAGAAGCGCTGCGCCTGATCGCCTCGTCCTGACGGGCTATCGCACGGTCTATGTGACGGTCTGCGACGACGTGATCTGTACGCTGCGCCATGGCCTCGACATGGCTGGCCATGCGCGTTTCCAGTTCGACGAGTTCGCGGGTGGAATAGCGCGTACCGTCAGGGCCTTCGGCCAGCCGCACCAGTTCATCTGAGGCCATTACCTTTGTGAAGAGGGACTGATATTCTGAGGCGTCCTCATTGATGTAGCGATGCAGCGTACGGGCGATATCCTTGCGGTCGAAGACGCTCTTCTCTCCGGTGATCAGGGTCAGCACCTGATTGGGGTTTTGGCGGATCAGATCGGCATTGCGCGCCCTCGCCTCTTCGGCCAGCCGTTCGCGTGAGACTTCCTCCCCCTTACGTTCGATCTGTGTGGCGTGCACACCCACATGCTGGGTGGGTTCAATTTCCAGGCCCCGTTCCTCATGTGAGCGGTGATCAATGCGGATGTCATGGCCCGCATTGGCGAGGGCATGATTGGTGCGTTCTTCCCACTCCAGACGCAGGGCTTTGAGTTGTTGGTCCGTAGTCAGCCGATCAAGGGCCTTCAGCCATTTGTTTTCGCGTTCAAGGTCGCTCTTGTCGCCGAGGCCATCAGGGCCAACGGTACGGGTGGTCAGGAGGATATGGGCATGGTGATTGCGCACATCCATGGCCTCATCCGGCGCATGGATAGCAAAGTCCACGGCCACACCGTATTTATTTGCAACTGACTGCGAGAACTCTCTGACCAGTTCCAGGCGCTGGTCTGCGTTTAGTTCATGCGGCAGGGCGACTTCGATCTCACGCGCGACGCGGGCATCTTTGCGCTTCTCCGCTGTCTCAGCGGCATTCCATAGTTGCTCGCGGTCACGTGCCCAGTTGGCCTCTACGCCTTCGGGCAGGACTATCTCCGTATGCTCCACCCCGCCTTTGCGTGTGTAGTCATGCGTGAGGCCATCGCGTTCGTTGGTGAGTCTGGTGCCGGACCTATAAGCAGCAGCGGCCACGGCAGAGCGACCCGAACCGCGGGCTATGGGTTTCATGCTCAGGTGGTAGATGGCCATGATCCGCTCTCAGGCTAAATCCAGACGACACGCCAGAACACTCAGAGACAAACACGAACGCCACGGTCACTGTGAACGCAAAGCGGGACCCCATCCCCGCGAGAACAGACAACGCCGACGCTACCGTAAGCTACGCCACATATGGGGTGCGGGGGCGGTGCCCCCGCGTCTTGCCTTCTCTTCGCATCGCCATGCCGATGCCGCGCCTGAGTTGCGAAGCAACTCGTAAGTGCGCCCTTCAAACCCCTCGCTTCGCCGGGTTTCTCAGGTGTGCTGCGCGGTTTGCGCGCGTCCGGCCAGGCCGGATTATCAGGACGATACCACAACAGGCATTGCGCGCAATGGTGGTATTTGTTATCGTCTCATCTATCGCGTTGGTGGCGAGCTGGTTTGCTTTTGGTGTGGGCCGTGTGGGGACTGATGCTGGTCGGTCTGACTTTGCGTTAGCCGCTAGCGACGTGTGATTGTGCGTGTCTGGGCGGTTGGTGTCTCGCAAAGGAGGTTTCCATGTCGCGTAAATCCATTGAGGAACGGCTGGCTCAGCTTGAGGCACAGCGGAAGTCACTGCAGGCGCGGTTGTCGAAGGACGAGCGGGCCAGAGATACGCGCCGCAAGGTGTTGTTAGGGGCGCTGGTTCTGCATCGTCTCGAAGAGGGCCGTGAGAGCAGTGCAGACTATCTGCGCGATTTCATTCGGCGGGAGCTGCCGGGCTTTCTGACACGCGACATCGACCGGCGTCTGTTCGAGGATCTGATCGGTCCGGGCAAGACCGGTTAGGGAGTCTCTGGGGGGTGCGGGGATGATCAGTTTCGTCCTTCGGGTGTTACGCGCACTTCGCAAGGGTCTGGTACGCGCCTTGCGTGATCCGGTCTGGGCTTTTGTCTGGATTCTCGCGGCGCCGTTTCGGGTGTGGAAGCACGTTGTTGCCGCCCTTGTTTTGTCCTTCGTGATTTTGATTTTGCTGGGGCTTCTGTCTGAGTGGGTTGAGGGCCAGTTTCATCTAATCGGCATCGGTGGAAAGCCCCTCAAGCGGGTACTTGATCTGATCGTGGTGGGCATCGTCCTTGCCGTGCTCTGGCGTCTTCTTGTTAAGCCCCTTCTGGATCATCTGGGCGGTGATGATGGGCCCGACACTCATGGCTCGGCGCGCTTTGCTGAGAGGCGGGAGATTGCCGCCGTTTTGAAGGTGAGTGAGGGGCTTCTGATCGGGCGGGATATGCATAGTGGCAAGCTCATCCGCTATGCTGGCCCGGCGCATCTTCTGACCCTGGCACCGACGCGATCCGGCAAGGGCGTCGGCACCGTCATCCCGAACCTCCTCGTGCAGTACCGTTCCGTCGTTTGTGTCGATCCCAAGGGCGAGAACGCCCGCATCACAGCGCGCGCCAGATCGGCGTTTGGACCGGTCTATATTCTGGATCCCTTCGGGGTGACCGGAATGCCATCGGCTTCGTTCAATCCGCTGGCGGCACTTGATCCCGACAGTCCGGATATTGCTGAGGACGCGGCGCTGCTGGCCGATGCGCTCGTCTGCGATGCGCCAGGCACGGCCGGGGAAGCGCACTGGAACGAAGAAGCGAAGGCCCTGATCACCGGGATTATCCTCTATATCGCCACTGAAGAGTTTGGGCACCGGCGCAGTCTCGCGACCCTGCGGGAGTATCTGACGCTGGACGTTCCGGAGTTCATGGCGCTTCTCTCACTGATGCAGGAGACAGACGCGTGCCATGGTCTGATCAGGCGGGCGGCGAACCGCCACCGGTCCAAGGCCGATCGTGAGGCCGCAGGCGTCTTATCCTCAGCGCAGCGGCACACGCATTTTCTGGACAGTCCGCGCATGACGGAGGTGATGAGCGGGTCGGATTTTGCTTTTGGCGATCTGAAGCACTCTGTGGCCACCGTGTATCTCGTTCTGCCGCCCGATCGGCTCGACACCTATGCGCGCTGGCTGAGGCTGCTCGTGACGCAAAGTCTCACCGAACTGGTACGGACAAGGCACCGTCTCCCCGCGCCCGTTTTGTACCTGCTGGATGAGTTTGCCAGTCTCGGCTATCTGTCCTTCGTAGAGCGGGCCATGGGTCTGATGGCAGGCTATGGCGTACAGCTCTGGCCGATCCTTCAGGACATCCATCAGTTACGCGCCCTCTATGGCCAGAGGGCCGGCACGTTTCTATCGAACGCCGGTGTCCTTCAGGTCTTCGGCGTCAACGACTACGAGACCTCACGGCTGGTCTCTGATCTGCTGGGACAGGAGACGGTGAGCTTCGAAGCAAGGAACCGCAATCTCGATTCCGATAAGAGCGGCATCTCCTACAGTGAGCATTACACCGGCCGTCCCCTTCTGACGCCTGATGAGGTGCGACGGATGCATCCGGATACACAACTCCTGTTCCTCAATGGACAACGCCCCATTGTGGCAACCCGGCTCCGGTACTATGCTGATCGCGAACTGCGGGGCCTTTTTGATGCTGGCTGATAAGCTCGAACACCTACCGGATGTGAAACGGCGCGAACTGACCCGCGTCGTGCAGATCCTGTTTGACGAGTTCGAAGATGCCACCAAGACCGCGCTCTCCGATAAGCGCAAGGCCGGGCGTATTCTCAAGATCATCCTCTTTGGGTCTTACGCCCGCGGGGACTGGGTTGAAGACCGCTCTTCCGGTTATCGTTCCGACTATGATCTCCTGATCGTCGTCAATGGTCAGGCCTTTACCGATCTGCAGGATTACTGGGCCAAAGCCGACGAGCATCTGATCCGGGAGTACACCGTCACTGAGCACATCCGTACACCGGTCAACTTCATCGTGCACAGCCTCAATGAAGTGAACGATAACCTCGCCAGAGGCCGGCCCTTCTTCGTCGATATCGCCCGTGACGGGATCATGCTGTACGAGGCCCCGGGGCATCCGCTGGTGGCGCCCAAGCCGTTGACGGAGGCAGAGCGGCTGGCAGAAGCCAGGGGGCATTATGAGCAGTGGTCAACTAGAGCCGAACAGTTCTTCCTAACTGCTGGGGATCAAATCAACAAAGATTGGCGAAATATGGCGGCCTTTAATCTACATCAGGCCACCGAAGCCCTGTATCACTCCCTCTTGCTGGTGCTAAAACTCTACAGCCCCAAGAGCCATCGCATCACCATGCTGCGGTCGCAGGCAGAAGCGCTGGATGACCGGTTGAAGAACATCTGGCCGAACGATACCAAGCTACATCGGCAAGCCTTCGATCAGCTTCGCCGGGCGTATGTCGAGGCTCGATACTCAGCGAGCTACAAGATCGGCGAGGACGAATTGGCGTGGCTTTGCGAACGCGTGCAGTTATTGCAAGAGACGGTTGAAGCTGTATGCGGTGAACGCCTCATCGGGGCCGGTTGAGGTGGGATTGCGGGCGTTCAGATGCCTCAGATTCCGGGGTAACAATCTGGCCTCATCGGTACTGACCGCCTTGAAAGATCTCTGGATGGATAGGATGTTTTGATGGATCCACTCTGGGAAAAGTTCCCCACGTATTCGCGATATTGCATGGGATGGCGAATGGGTGGTGGCGAGGATTACGCACGCGAATACAGAAAGTGGTTCAAATCGCTCTCGGTGGCTGAGAGAGAGGAGTACATGACGCGCAACAAAGAGCCGGGAGAGTGGGAAGGGTTTTACCATAACCTGCTGACCGGATAAGCGGAGATTGACAGGCCGTTGATAGAGGCTCGTAAATCACCGGATTTTTTCCAGAAGCGCTTGCAGCAGTTCGATCAGCTCTTCGACCTCGCCCTCTCCGAGGTCGACTGGGTCGCCAAACGACGAGACGGCTTTGAGTTGGATCGAATTATGCTCCTCGCCAACACAGACCGTGATCTCGTCCGAGATGGTGTGGTAGATTCCACCACCAGGGCCCTCGAGTTTAGTTGGCATGTCTTAGCCCCGCCCCTGCAATTGGTTTCGGCAACCGTTCGAGATTACAAACTGCTCAGGCGAAGGTGAAGGCCCAAATGACGCGGTCAATACCGATGAAGCGCGTTTTCGCTGACCGGCGACAATTTTGAGCCAGCCGACGTCCTCTACGCGGGGTGATCGTTTGACTGCTAGCTTACTCACGAGTGAGATGCTCCGGCATAATCGGCGCCGTTCAACCTGAATTTTGCCCCCGTTTGTCAGTGGGATTGTTCTCTTCGAGTGTAAAATCGCGCGCAATTCTGACCCTCTAGAGGTCGATTTTCGCGTCCAACTCGCCCCCTTAGGCTATGCAATCCGGTTCTAAAGTCTGTGCCTTAGAAGACTTTCAAGTCATTTAAAAAATACGGGCCCAACCACTAAATAAAACAGCGAAATGGAAAAAAATAGCATAGTAAAGAAATATGTATAAATATTTCTAAAAAGAAATTTTAATATATATCGAACCGACAAAAATGGAATATACGCCAGGCCATAGCACACAATGGACATAATGAAAAATCCACACCACGCATCAATAAATTCACCAATACTTCTAATATGTCCAATAATACCATCAAAATTAAATGCAATATAAAATATAGATAAAAATGAAAATATCACTTCGTAAAATATAAAAAATGACAATTCATTTCTTACGGAAATTTGATGGAAATTTTTATGATTCAATTCTTAACCCTTTCAATCTTTATTCTGAAAACCCCTTTTCTATTATTGATCTCTTCCAAATCCCCAATCATTTTCTTTGATAGAATTCGCAACTGCAGATACCGTCCTTTTATAACCCGACACAATTCCCAGATGTCGTTGAGTTTAGCCTTCTGCGCCCCAATCGCCCCGCTGCCTTATCCAAGTATCGCCAACTGAGGCACGGGTTTCCGCGCACGCTCCTACGCGCTTTCACCCCCAACCTCCCGCCAAATGTGCGACCCCACCAGCCGCAAATGCTACAGCAATTGCACAAAAGAAAGCGAGGACGCCCCGTCGAACGGCTTTCTTTCTACGAGCCTGTTTCGCGTCAGACATTCCCTTTGGGATAAAGTTAATCGGTCCCAAGGCATGAAAGTTCCACACTGCGTAAAACCATGCTGCTACACCAGCGCAACACGCCGCTAGAAAGATCCAAAGCATAACTTGCGCGACCGGCGTCACATCCCCACCCCGGACCGGGATTGATTTCCTAATTCATGCAAGATGGCCCTCTTCAAGAAAGGCTGTCAACGTTCTTATAAAGCACGTAAGTCAGTGGATCTGCCCGCATCGCGCCGACGATAGTCATTTGGCGGATGCCGGATGATCTCATCGCCAAACACTCACGCTATGTCTAAAAAGCGTTACGTTCCATTGAGCCGACACTGCTTATCATTCAATGGCCGCCCGCAGCCGGTATCTCAGTCGGATCGAGTCTCCTCGCGTAGACAATGCGATCAGCACTTCTGTGGCACATGAAATCAATATCCTTAGCGACGCAGCTAACCCCGACTCGGGCCCCAGTCCCTCTTCTGCATAGGAGAGATGGGATATCTCCTGAAACTGAATGCGCTCGACCAAAGTCGCAAGTTCGGAATCGTGGTGTCGGAGAAACGCAATTTGCTCCTCAAGGTGCGCATGAACAGTTCGCTCTACCGCTGCAGTACATGCCAAAATCCCTGTCCGGCCCCACATGGAAGTGATACTGCCCAACAACCAGCCTCCAACGCTCCAGACTGACAATGCGCGACAGGGTTTAGCAAAACGGGGACTCATGGCTTCCCGAAATGCCAGCCGATGTTCTTTCTCATGAGACATTGTTTCCTTCAGCCAGACCTCCAAGTCGTTTCCGCCCACGGGCAGTCGCTTAAGCTGGGCAGAATAAATTGAAACGGCGCCGTGTTCACCTGCGTGATTGACCCGCAAAATTCGTCGGATCAGTTTCTGGTTCTGAGAAAGCGGTCGAGGCATCGAAAAAGCTTATCCCCGGCGACCCGGCATGGCAATCCACCCGATCGGTTAGGCATCTTCGCGCCCGTACCGGACATCGCAAAGTCGCGCCGATAGTCCGCCTGTTAGATGGAGTAACGGGCGGCTTGAGCCAGGGCTTGCGCTTTGATGGTCGTCCCTCAGAATGATGGTGTCATCAACCTACGGCGTCAGGTTCGTGGCCTGCGCCAAGCATCATCGAGATACGACTATAAAACACTATGCCGGAATTGATGTGTCTTTGGAACGCTCAAGCCTTTGCATCGTGGATGCCGCAAGTGAAATGTCGTGAGGGAGACGCACTGAGCGAACCAGAGGCACTTCTTGCGTAGTTTTCAGCCTTTGGAACGGAGCTTGAGCTCATCGGCCTGGAAGCCGGTCCGTTGTCGCAGCGGCTCTACACCGAGATGACCGCCAAGGGTTTAGCATGTCAACTGATCGAAACCCGTCATGTGCGCACCGCGTTCAAGATTATGCCAGTCAAGACCGACAAGTAGGATGCGCGCGGCATTGCCCAGCTGATGCGGCTGGGCTGGTTCGGGCCCGTGCACTGCAAATCCCAGCCTGCTCAGGAGGTGCGTGCCATCCTAACAGATCGCAAACCCCTGCAAACAAAGCTCCTGGATATTGAGACAAGCCTGCGCAGTATTCTTCGAGGTTTTGGTCTGAAAGTCGGCGCTATATCCACCAAAGGCTGCGAGACTCGGATCCTGGCGGTCTGCGAGGGCCATGAGACACTTATGCAAATCGCCCGGTCCATGCTCGACGCCAAGGGCGCCCTTTCGGCGCAATTCAACCTTCTGCACCGCAAGGTTTTGACTCTGGCGAAGGCCGACCAGAGAACAAAGCGATTGATGACCCTTCCTGGCGTCGGCCCCATCACCTCGCTGACCTTTGTATCGGCTATCGATCAAACCGACCGCTTCTCCTCGTCTCGCGATGTCGGTCCACTCTTCGGGCTGATACCACGAAAATTTCAGTCGAGAGAGACGGATTACACTGGCCGGATCTCGAAGACGCGTGTGCCCCAAGATGTGCTTTACTCGCCCCTACAGGAAGGCGCTTTTTGCAGGTATTATCTGATCGACAGAGTTCTGGTCGCAACGAGCATATACAAAGCCCTTCTGAATAGCGAAGGCCCCAACCGCGCCTTGCCGACTCAACGCCAAAAACCCCACTTGAAGCGACTTTGCGGTCTCTGGACGGCGCCTGACAATGCGCATGACGGCTTCCTCACAGGCCCTCTGTGGCGAGAGCCCTTGACGCATGAGTTCCACGACAAGAAAACTACCCGAGTTGCGGATGACTTCTTCACCAACGCCCGTCGAGGTCGCCGCGCCGATTTCGCCATCGACGTAAAGCCCCGCCCCTATTATGGGACTGTCACCTACGCGGCCGCGCATTTTCCACGCCATGCCTGATGTCGTACACGCGCCTGACAAGCGTCCCTGCTGATCAAGAGCCAAAATCCCCAGCGTATCATGGTTATGCACATCCCCCGGCAGCTTGCTGTTTGGCACGTGTCCATAGGTAGACATTTCGCTGTTGGCGATGGGCTTGTAGGTTTGAGTCTTTAACCACGCTTTCCAGGCAGCATCGGACTCGGGGGTCAGGAGTTCCTCCCTTGGGAACCCCTGTTCGAGCGCAAATTGCAGGGCCCCGGCCCCCACGAGCATCACGTGCGGGGTTTTCTCCAGCACGCGGCGGGCCACTGAAATGGGATGGGCGATATGTTCAAGCGCCGCCACCGCACCACAGCGCCATTGATCGTCCATGATACTGGCGTCTAGTGATACGTGGCCGTCTCGATCCGGATAACCGGCCCGGCCAACAGTATGATTTTTCATGTCGGCCTCGGGTACGCGCGCCCCGGCTTCGACCGCATCCAAAGCGTGCCCCCCGCGAGAAATGACCTCCCATGCAACCTGATTGGCAGCGACACCAAAGTCCCAGGTTGATACGACAATTGGACGCGCACGCGTGACGGCCCTCGCTGGAGCAACTGAAAGACCGGTCAGGGCCGAGGTAGTAAGAGAAGCGTTCAAGAATTCACGACGACTGGACATTATGACCCCACATAAGCAAACCGTGCCCTGCCGGTCGGGACAGGGCACGCTGACAACTTGCATTTCTTTAAGCCCTGTCTGCGCTTCGATACGGGACAGATAAAGCCTCATTTAATCCGGTAGGTGACACCGAACGAAAGACGCGTCCCGTACTTAGCCCAAACCAACGGCAGACCACCCGTTGTATAGGGGTATGGCATATCATCAAGCAGGTTTGGGGCGGCATGGTTGTAAATTGGCGCGCGATTCTGGCACTCTAAATGTCGATTTTCGCGTCCAACTCGCCCCCTTACGCTATGCAATCCCGTTGTAAAGTCTGGTTCTTAGAAGATTATGCCGGACGCGAAATGGGGTTTGTTTTGAATGCAATTTGACACGCCAAACAGCCGCCCATTAGCGAAACAAATGAGATATGTCGGCTATGTTATCTACATTGATCGGTCTTGTGGTTGGACGCAAAAGAGCTAAGAGTCACCTTATGAAGCTGTTTTCGCCGGCCGGTCGCTATTTTCTCTTTATCGCCCTGATACTGATATGGGTCACGACCCCCGCATGGTTAGGTGGGCGCGTACCCTTCTATTCAGGGGAACTGTTCTTTGTGGGCTTTGTCGGTCTAGTTCTCCTCAAATCGGTCTTATGTCGTTGTCCGAAGTGCGATTTGCCGGTGACGGCCCGCTATAATGCGCACGGGCCGAATAGCGAGGTTGCTTTACCGGCGGTGCGGTGCACTCAGTGTCAGACGGATTTGTGGAAATGAAATCGAACGTGTTTTGAGTTGAATCTCATCGTGCACGAAGGAAAAGATATACTGAAGCGCTAAACGGCGGAAGGATGGGCGCACGCTTTATCGAGCGTCTTTCGATGGACCTCCTACGCGACTTTCCCGATATGAAGGGCCTGTCGCCGCGAAATCTTCAGTGTATGCGAGCGTTCGCCGAAACGCTCCCGGATCAGGAGGTTGTGCAACAGTTTGTTGCATAATTTCTTTGGGACCATGTCATCGGCCTAGCCAGGTCCATCCCATTAGCAGCCTCTCATCGTAAGAGCCCACCGTCAATTTATGGCGCGCCAATCTTACACTGAATGTCGCTTTGGCCGAATTCGCCCTAGGTGATCCAACTCCTTGACACGCTTTCCAGGGTTCCCGATGTATTCATCGATCGATTTACGGCCGGTTTGATCTTCAATTGAAACCACGAACCGCTGCCCATACGGATCGTGAACGTAACGCACTTCCAATAAGCGAAATGCATTCGACGGCACCCCATGCCGGTTACAAAGGTCACCCAACATTTGCGAGTAAAGTAGAACTGCCTTTGCAAGCGAGGGTGACACCTTGCCTCCGGAAGTTTCGCCTGTAATAAAATCAACGAGAATGTAGCCTTCCGGAGTTGCGGACGCCTCGCCGAAAATGTCAGTCGCATAGACACCAATCATAAATCCCATACCACTTGCGAGGGAATCGGCGATGTTGTGTCCAATTGATTTTAATGCTGCCAACCTCATGAGATGCGCTTAGTGCTCCCCGCCAACGCTTGGAGGTTAGCATACACACGCCAAAGAAACGACAACGAGCGTTCCGCTCGGCCTCGTCGCCCATCATGACCGTATGGCGTGACTGCGCCCACAGCGGTCATCGTTCGATTATCTAGGTCTTCCCCAAGCGGACGTAGCTTCTCAGAAGCCGCGGCCACTGGAAACTCGGGACGGTTCAGTGTCGGTGAGTTCCATAGTTGTCGCAACGATCACACTACAGTATCGCTATAGTATGACACGTACATACCCAAAGCTGCCAGAAGGCATAGCAGCCCAGCTTCTCAGCTTGGAACCAAGCGGCGGCACTTATGAGCCAGTCTATTTTCCATGCGCGGTCACGCTGAAGTCTGGCGATCAATTACCATGCGTCTATATTTGTGAGGCGACAAAATGGTTCCAGTATTGGGGCGTGTGGCCGGAGGACGACTCCGGCAAAAGAAGTCTAGATATCCTGCAAGTCGCGCGTGTGGCGCCAAGTCAATTTGCACTGCCCGCTCGCTTTGCAAATAAACTTTATGCAGAGGGTGAATCTGGAATGGGCTACACAATTTTCACTGTCGTGTTCAAGGACGGATCAACAGTGCCCTATGGGACCGGAAATGCCATTGATTTCGTGACGTATCCGGAGGGTAAAGGCGCTTCCGACGTAGCCGACGTGTTGCCGCATGCAGGAAGGGAACGAAACGACTTTATGATTTGCCCGAAATACAGTTGGTGTCTGTATTCTGTTTAATGCTCCAGAAACAACGATTTTTCGACTATATCGGCCGGGACTAGCCTTCGCCTCAGCGCCCTGACCGGACATCGCGACGTCGAACTTCCAGTCCGCCTGTTAGCCGACATTGCGACGCTCACGGAGCCTAGTCACGAATTAAACGCTCCGGTTAATCCGGCGCGTTTCATGCGCCGCTATTTGGAAGGTATAGAGGTGGCTGCGCCTTTCGAACTATCTCCGAACAGCCTTTGTCCCAGGGAAACAAGCGCGTCTCGACGCCCGGCCAAACGAGCTGAAAAGCCGGCAATGGGCCCCGCTCGTTCGGGTCGCCCCAGAACCACATGGCTGAATTGAGATAATCGCGAATGATGTTTGTGGGATGAACCGTCCGACTCACGCACTCGTAGCCGGTCAACACATTGCTCCACTTTTCATTGTCCGCCGGCATTTTACCGCCGCGAATTTGACGAAACACCTCCCACAACATCGAATGCATCAGCCCGGAGTTCAGACCAAAAATGATGAACTCAGGACATCCCAATGTTTCTGTGAACCCTACGCTATACGAAAAAGTTGCGCTTTCATCTTCGGGGTCGAACACGCTGACGCAAAACCAACCATGTTCATTAACGTTCCGAAGTATTTTGCGCTCGTAATCCGTAACGCGTTCGGTGTCGGCCACACTTTCCCCCCAAAGTCTTTCACAGGTCCCTAATTCGTCATATCAAACAACGCCATGAAGGTCGATTGGTTATGAATTTCGACTTCAAGCGTTACCCGAAACGGCTCGATTATCACGCGATATAAGCGGTTATGCGCCCATACCGGTCAGCCATCCATGCCAACACCGCTACATACTCCCGATAGCGGAAGAAAAGAGATAGTCGGTTAGTTTCGATTAGGAAACCGTAAGCGGCGTACTGATCTTCCTAACCCTAGCCGCATCCCTGTCGGGCCTACGCACGAGCCATGCGATTGAGCCAAAATAAAAACCAAGCACGGCACCGATACCCAATTCGTTCCACCTCACCTCGAGCGGCCTATTCCAAGCGCCGTTGTAGCCTTCGAACGGTCTTAAAGTTTCGCTGGCTAGCAAAAACAGAGCAGAGCCCATCAAAGCCGCCAGGACTGCATTTGGTAGAAAGCTTGTCTGCCGTAAAGCTTGAAGTGCCGCCTGGAGCGGCATTCCTAGAAATACCATGATTAAAAATACAACACCGCCCCCCATCAACATCATCGGCGCGCCGCTTATCACTCCCTCCACGGCTAACGCCATGCCGTGCTGGAGGCTCATACTCTGCGAGAGTTGGAGAACGACAGATGCCGAAAAAAAGACGAGCCAAAGTGCGGCACCGGACAACGCGCTTATCAGGCAGGCGTACGTTGAGCGTAAGGCCAGAACAAACATATCTTCAAAATTGATCATGTAGCCACCCATGGATGCAACGTTGTAACGCGTACGAGGGCTTGCGTCACCTATCGACATCAGGGGCATAAACTTGCCATGTAGGCGTGCGGGAATGTGCTCGCCTCCGGCTGCCTGTACGTGGGCAATACCTGCGGCTATGAGCGATGGAACCGCTTCGGCCTAGGAACTCCGATAGGTCTGCAAGGAGTTTAGAGATAGGTGGACCGGATGCTGCACCGGGATGCACAAGTCGCGCTTGCGCCCAGTCCGGACATTCGGGTTGTGACAGAAGATCCCGTTACCGGACATACGGCGGATAACGGGAGCCCGCGTTTCCAACCTTTCACTTAAGCTTCTCTCAGTGATGCGCTCGCGCCCATCGGCCCGCACGGATTCCGGTAGCACGTGAAAGACGCAGGGGCATCGTTTGGAGGCGCGCTGGAGTGTGTTATGGGAAGTTATGGATTTCCCCGTTGTTTTCGATGCGTTTGGTGTAGGGATACCGGCACACCTGGTGTTCGAAAGCCTGGCTTATGCTATTGGCTTCAGACTCTATCTATGGCTCAGACAAAAAACGAAAGATCCGGTAGATAACAAATCGCGCCTGACCGTTCTCATTGGTGCGATAGTTGGTGCCGCGGTCGGGTCGAAGGTTCTTGCCTTTGCTGAGCACCCAGAACTATGGCCACTGGCACACGCTGACCCTGTCTACTTCATTGCATCCAAATCAATCCTCGGCGGCTTGTTGGGTGGTATCATCGGCGTTGAGATCACGAAGGCCTTTGCGGGAATTACGCGATCGACAGGCGACATCTATGTATTTCCACTCCTAACAGCCATTGCTATTGGTCGGATGGGGTGTCTGCTAACAGGGGTAAGTGATGGCACGTGGGGGAATGCCACGCATTTCATCCTCGGGTTTAATGCGGGTGATGGCGTTATTCGTCACCCGACACCACTCTACGAGATCGCCTTCCTGACAAGCTTTGGTTTGGGTTTGTGGCACACGCAGCGACATTTGCGGTTGGAGGAAGGTGATTTTTTTAAAATCTTCATCATGGGATATTGTCTCTGGCGCTTTGGCATCGAGTTTCTTAAACCCGTCACAACCTACAATGTCGCAAGCAACTTGAACATAGTTCAAAATGTTGCTACAACGGGTGCACTTTCGGCTTTTCCTGGTGTTTCGCTTCTCCAATTGACCGCCTTAGCCGGCGTCACCTTCTATGCCGCCTTCTTTCTGCAGCGCCGTTTACAAAAGGGGGGAAAATGGCCGCGCGTGACTATGTTTTCTTTGAACTGACCAACTCTATCTGCTCGAAGTGTTTCCGCAAACTGGAAGCTAAGATCATCTTCCAGAATGATCGGGTCTATATGCTTAAAACCTGCCCTGACCATGGGAAGGAAAAGGTTCTGATATCGACCGACATTCCCTATTACAAAAAGACGCGAGATTTTAACAAACCGGGGGACATGCCTCGGAAATTTGGAATGAAGGTTGAACGGGGTTGCCCCTATGACTGTGGGCTTTGTAGCGATCACGAGCAGCATAGCTGTGTCTCGATAGTAGAGCTGACAGATCGCTGCAATTTGACGTGTCCGACCTGTTACGCGTCTTCAAGCCCAAGCCATGGGCGACATCGCAGCCTTGAAGAAATAGAAACTATGCTCGACATCGTCGTGGCGAGCGAAGGTGAGCCTGACGTGGTTCAGCTTTCGGGGGGCGAACCAACGCTTCATCCAGATTTCTTTGCTGTTATGGATATGGCCAAGGCTCGTCCAATCAAGCACCTGATGATCAATACCAATGGCATTCGTATTGCCAAAGACCGCGCCTTTGTCGAGCGCCTCGCCACATATATGCCCGGCGTTGAACTCTACCTGCAATTTGACTCGCTTGAGGCCGAAGCCTTGATGTCGCTTCGGGGCGAGGATCTGCGGGCGACGCGTCAGCAGGCCATTGACCACCTCAATGCGTTTAACATCTCAACCACCCTCGTCGTCACCTTACAAAAGGGCCTGAACGATCATGAGGTTGGCGACATACTTGGCTATGCTCGGCAACAACCTTGCGTTCGAGGCGTAACTTTTCAGCCCACACAGGCAGCTGGCAGGACAGAGCATTTCAGGCCGGAGACAGACCGTATAACACTCTCAGAAGTTCGCCAGGCCATTCTTGACCAAAGCCACATCTTTACCTCCGACGATTTGGTACCAGTTCCCTGCCACCCAGATGCAATTATGATGGGGTATGCGTTGAAGCTAGGCGATGAGCTGGTACCACTGACCCGCCATTTCAGTCCGGAAGAGCTTCTGTCGACCTCTCGAAACACAGTGAACTTTGAGACTATGCCCGAGGTTCACGCCAAGCTGATCAAGCTTTTTTCAACAGGCAACTCCCCTTCAGACTGCGCAGACACGATCGCGGACATTCTTTGCTGTTTGCCGCAAATCAAGACGGAAACGGCTTACGGAGAACTTACCTACTCTAACCTGTTTCGTGTCATCGTAATGAAATTTTACGACGCCCACGATTTCGATGTCAGGGGGGTTAAAAAGTCCTGCGTTCACATCGTTCATAAAGACGGGCGAATCATTCCGTTCGATACAATGAATCTATTTTACCGTGACGAGCAAACTGAGTCGAAATTGATGGCGGCGGCACGTTAGACGCAAAAGACTTAGTCTATGCAGTATTGACATGGGAAAGGATTCGCAATGAAGGCGAACACAGAGCTTTTATTGATATTAATTGGAAATGCGATTTTATTGGCATTCATATATTTGCCCTACGCGTTTAAGACCAATTTAGGAATAGAGATAATTGTCCCGGGGATTTACAATATAGGCCTCATCATCGTCGATTTCGGCCTGGCGCTCATTTTATCTCTTATACCCTCAACGCGTGGTCATGCGAAGTGGTGGTGGTTAGCTTTCGGGATTGTGTTGTTGGCCTCGTTCCCTGTTTGCATGGCGACCGCAGCTTTAAGCGACGTCATTCAGTCTTAAACTACAAAAGCCCACCTCCTGAGCTCCAAAGAAACGAAGAAACTACCGCCAAGCGCCCAATGCAGACATTTGGGTGTCGGTGAAAAACCTCGAAAGCGGACATGCTGGAAGAGGCGAAGCGGCGGCTTAAGGCGATGAATCCTGACCTCTGACGTGTAGACTTACGCGCTCCTTTTGGGGCATAAAACAGGCCCGAAAAACGCTTAAAGACAGGTTCGGATCGCAGGCCCCCCACATAAAGACATCAAGGGCGATATAATCGAGTTCCGGCCATGTATGGATGCTGATGTGCGATTCCGCGAGGATCGCCACGCCGGTAATTCCTGCACCTTCGCCGAAGCCGTGCAACATAATGTAAATTCGCGCGTAATTCTGGACCTCTAGTGGTCGATCTTCGCGTCCAACTCGCCCCGTTAGGCTATGCAATCCCGTTGTAAAGTCTGCGCCTTAGAAGACTATGTTGGACGCGAAAAGGGGTGTGTTTTGACTGCGATTTGACAGCCTGGGCACCCGGTGGCCGTTAGCCACGCCCCAATACACCCAACAGCTTCAAGTACGATAACATCCTATCCAAACTAAAGCCAAAATTCGCAAAACAAAGAATAACAAAGATGGCGAGACTTAGTAATGTTGTCGCTAATTTTAATTTCCCGACCTCATATTTTGAGCGAAATCTGTAGGAATAATACAATGCAATTGGACTAAAGATATATAAAACAAGCGTCACCCATATATATCCGAAGTTATACAGCACAGCAGGCAATGTGAACAACGCTATCGCCGCCGCACCAAGGCACTCCATGAGCGTCGCCATTGCGAAAAAGAAAAATAATACATTCGAGGTTATCTCTAATATTGAGCGCTTCACACTTTATATCCGCTCACTAACAAAATAATTATTCGAACCGCGGAAGTCGGATTAGTCAAATCCCCATATTTAATACACAAATTGATGTTTTATGTTATCCCTGTCGCGAAGTCCGCGCTTCAACCGACATGCCCCATTTGAAGCCCCAATGGCAGTCAATTGGTACGACGATAGTCGTTAACCGTGCCGGTGTGAAGCTGGTATGTTTGTGCGATGCCTCCGCCACCCTTTTTCAGGGCCTCGAATGTGCGTTTCGCCTCAGACGTAGCCATTCAATGCGGTTTGGGGCAGTCTGGGACGCACCTATCCTGTCCATTGGGCGAGGAAGTGCGGGCTGACTTGGTCATTGACATGTGGCTGGCTCCCGCTTTCGCAGTTCGTCGATCAGGCTGAGGATCTGGCTGAACAGTCGACGCGGCACCCCTACCTCGGCCATTTGGAACACTGGGTAACGGGCGTGGGTAATGACCTTGGCGCCGATCTGGAGGACCTTTTCGCGGACGCTGGTCAGAGACTAGAACCGCATCTCGTCGGGCCAGGCGATTGTACGTAAGAAGTTCGACAGATTGTACGCTAGGGCATGGTGCTGAAGCCGGACCGCCTTGGCCGTAATCATCCAGCGGGAAAGACGGGGCCATTTCAGCGCGTTCTTTCCCTCCTTGATGTACTGCTCTGCGCCCAAAGCCGACATTGGCGCAGATTGCGCCCAACACCCGAAAGCGGACCTCGGGCAATGCTCGTCATCGTAAGTGCACCGTCCTCATAAAGCTCTTGGCAATCTCCACCGCTCGATCACGCGTTATCCCGTCACGTTGATCAACAAACAATGGATGATCTACTTCTTGGACGAAAATTTTAGGCCGTTGTCCTTCACCCGCCCAGCTTACATCGCAACCCAGGTGCTCATGTGGCTGATCCGGGGGACATTTATTATAAATCGGCATTGTCACAGCCAGCCAACCAAAAGTTACGACGTCGGACTGATCTTCAGCGAACGTTTCAACATAACGGTAAAAATTTTCACGCGATTGCGTAACCCACACACCCCAACAAAATGGGTCTTTCATTCCAAGAATTGGGATATCCAACGTAGCGCGAATAGCAAAAATATCGTCCGAAGAATCTTCAGCTTGGCCTTTAATATGGCAAAGATCGGTATCGATCGTAATTCTTTCGTCCCGATCATTTTCGGGAACGTCAAAATAATAGCTCGGCTTCAAATAGGCAAATGAAGGTGAGCCACTGTAAGTTTTGCCACAGCACGCGCACTGGTAACGTAATTTCTTTTTAAAAAAGCCGAACACTTCTCCCCCTCAATCTAATCTGTTTCTTTTTTTGCCGCCACTCAAGGCCATGCAAATACGGTAAGTTTAGGCCGCGTTGCACCCCATACCGGAACTAAAAGAGTTGTGGTTAGGATAGTGGCCCTGCGGCGGGTCGACGATGTGCCGCCCCTCGGCTAATCGAGGACCATGGATGGGTTATTCATCGGCGCTCTGTTTTCGACGAGATGAATATTATCAGCCACAAAACCCAAACGGCAAAAACTCCGAACAATGGCTTTCCAAAACTACCGTAGCCGTTGTTCAGCAACCAAACACCGGAATAAAAAATAGCAAACGCAACCGCTATGCCGCCAAACAATGTCAACACACCCATTAGGTGTATCGGTGTAGCGCTGCCAAACCAAGTCCACCTAAACCAATACTCTTTATGCTTTTCCAAGATCCCCTCGTTCTCAGATCTCGCCCCAGCAAGACTTGGCGCCTGTCTTACGGAAACCTATGACTTTCAAACCGTCAAAACTGAACCGCCTGCTCCCAGGCAGGTAAGCGCCCATAGCGGCCCCCGGCGCGCTGCGACGGTAAAGCTTCTTACTGAATCCCGATAACAGCGGCTGGCGCAGCCTGCGCTAGGGCGAACTAGGCCTACTACTCGCCGTTCATTGCCAACGTATGCGCGACGATGGCGTTGGCGTGACCATGCCCTATTCCATGCTCGTTCTTCAGCATCAACACCAATTCCATATGTTTGGCGGGAAGTTTCTGACGAACCAAAGACTGCCATTCAGAAACTGGGCGGCCATATTTCTTTTCAATCGACGGAAAATAAGATGCAGGCCCCTTCACCACATCAGTCATGTTTTAACCCCTCAACCTGCCGACACCTCAGATAGTAACCGAAACCTGTCCCTGAATAAAGCGCTGCCATTTTTCTGCCTCGCGCCCAGAGCGGTCATTTGCAGAGGCCGAACGATTTCATTACCGGACGTCGTGAGGTCTGGTCGTGCGGCCGCCCGTTAACGCATTGGAGCGGTCACCTGCCATATCGTTTCGAGTACGGGCGTCCGCCAGATTTAGGCGGTTCAGTTCGCCGCACGGTACTTGGCAGAAAACTCAGTCCTGCCAACCTTAAGTTCCGACGCCACATATTCCCTGTTGGACGTATCTATTTCCATCACAGCGTCCACGGATTTTGCGATAGTCGGCGTTTGGTACAGTTGCGCCAATGATTTTAATTCATCAATATTAAACCGTTTTGCCAAGTAGGAAACGAAGTGATTTTCAATGTTTGATTTTAAAGAATTCCTCCCGGCTATTAATATTGGCTTGAAACGAGCCTTTTCAGTCTCTGTTAGGGCTTCGAGCGGTAAGCGACTATTTACGGATTCTAACAATCGATAAACGAAAATATCGTTCATGACTTTCTCAAGCACACGCTTATTTCCGCTCAATGCAAATACCACCTTTGCTGCCTCGGCGTCTTCTCTAGACGTAAAGACAGTGCCATTTGCGAACGAATATGAAGTGCCGGCTTTCATCGCCGAAACAATATTTTGAGCCGTTTTCTGAACATAATTGTCGAATTTTTTCAGATCAAAGGCCTGATTAGACGCCATGTCCGAGACAAACCGGGCACCTAATGGAGAGGTATTAATACCGATCAGCTCTTCTACATCGGCTGAATTCAGTCTTGGCGCCATATCATGCACTGCCCGGTCATCCAGACGCATGACAAGACGTTGGCATATTGGAGAAACGATCGCCTCAAAACGCTCTCTCTGTGCTGCCGTCAACGATCCGCCCGCGTCAGCGAGGACATCCTCTAACAAGCTCTCCCTGAGACGTTGAGCCATCATAACATTTGCCTGGTGAAGGCCGTTAACAGCCACCAGCCGTTTCACGCGTATCTCGTGGTCCGACCTCTGATGTTCAGAGTTAGCGGAATTGGCCGCCAGAGCGTGCTCAGGAAAAAGGGCGATCGCAATAAATAAGAGAAGAGATCTGAAAAGTGCCATTCTTTCCTCCATGGTTTCCGTGCTCCAGCTATTTCTGACTTTAAGCGCTCAGCAGCCTTCCGGCCAGCAGCAACCTCTTCTTTACGTCGGTGTTGTTTTCGTATCGCCCGCTTTAACAGCCGTATCGGCGATCTACCCTGATATGAAACGCGCAAATTCATGAACACTGACTCGCTTGATAATGACAGCTTTCGATGACACTACGCGGCACTCCTGCATGTAATGGCCCATGATGATTTTTACTCCGCTTAGCGCGGCGTCAGAAACGGTCATCATCGGGGTGCGTGTGGGTGAATAAAAAATTCGCGTCGCCTTACACATCGACGCGGTTTGACTTCCGCTTTTTCTAAGACCCGAAGTTGCCGCAAGTCGGCTTTGGGCCAAAACCGGTAAAACCTGCTTCCCGTGACCTGCGGTAAGAAGAGGCCGTTCGGCCTGTTTGCCTTGTCGGCGTTCGCCTTGGCAAAGCCATCCCGGCAGGCGGTCTGGCGGTTCGGCGCTGATCCGGTTCCGGATCTTGTTCGCGCCTCAATCAGTGGAGAGCTGTCGCTCACATCTACCGGGCTCTGGCGGGGCAGGATTCATTCATCACCATCGGCGTCTGGTGTCTTTACCCGTTGACGCCTCGCCTTGAGCTTGGGTTTTGACTTACGCCGGTTGATTGCGCTGGCGTCGATCATGTGCTTCAGGTGGATGGCATAGTTATTCTCGATCATCTCGACCGATGTCCGGCAGTTCTTCGCCAGGTTATAAATGTCAGCGCCGTCGAGCAGACGCAGACAGATATAGGTATGTCGGAGGCTGTATAGCACCCTCGGCTGGCCTTCACGGTCCTCTTTCAGATCATGGGCCTTCAGGATGTCATTGAACAGGTCCGTGTGATTTGACGGGAACAGAAGGTCAGTTCGCTTGGGGTATTCGGGGCTGATGGGCACGGCCTGCCCGCGCCGCTCCAGCCGCTCCCGCTCAACCTTGCGACCCAGCTTCATGGGCCTGGCCCGGGCGAGTAGCCGGCGGTAAGGCTCAACAGCGCCGGGCATGGATTTGCAGGGGCCATAGCCGGTCTTGCCGCGCACTTCGATCTCGAGGATTTCCTCACCCGTGTCGGGGTCCAGCGCAATCGTCACGTCACGGTGCTGCAGGCGACTGGCCTCGTCAGGCCTCAGCCCCGTATTGCCGAGGAACAGCACCTGATCGTGCAGTTGCTCGTAATTCCAGCGATAAGCCTCAGGGGCCGCCTTTGCGGCCGCTGCCGTGGCCCTATAGAGCTGCTTGTATTCCTCGCCCGTGAACCAAGGGCGATGGATCACCTTTCTCTGCTTCTTATAGGGCGGCGACAGCATCGGTATCGCCCCGAGCTTACCGTGCCGTACGGCCGTCTGCAGGACCAGAGACAAGGTGCCGATCTCGTCATGAAGCGTGCTGCGTGAAGGCGGCTTAAGCGGCTTGACATAGGCCCCCTCCCCGTCCTTCGCCGGCAGGCGCCCATGCTGCTGGGCGCGGTAAAGGCGGTAGTTCTGGATATCGCCACTCGTAATCTGCGATATGCCCATCTTGCCAAAGAAGGGGCGCAGGTGCAGCCGGAGCCTCGCCTTATGACCAGCCACCCATTTGGGGCTGCGCTCGCCCTCGGTGATGATCTCGTATTCGACCTCAAAGAGGTCGGCCATATCGTTGAAGGTCGCCTCGCGCACCTCTTTCAGGGGAAGACCGGCGCGCGACTTGCCGCGCAGGCCGAGATACCAGTCCTCAGCCACCTGCTGGGCCAGCGACAGGCTGTCACTGCCCGTACTCTTCTTGATCTGCTGCTTATTCACGCTCGCCCGCGCAAACCACACCTGGCCGCGCTTAAAGAGCTGAACCTTACCGCCAAGAATGGTGTGCGTTTGCATAGCCCCTCGCCCATAAATCGCCTTATGCGATAGCGATATACCACCATTGCGAGATCTCTTCAATCCGGGCTGATTTTTGGGCTAGGTTTGGGCTAACGCAAAAACGGCCCTTCCGAAGAAGAGCCGTTTTTGCAAACAACTGATATTGTTTAAGATCTTGGGTGCGGGAGCCAGATTTGAACTGACGACCTTCAGGTTATGAGCCTGACAGTCCTGAAGTAGGCTTGAGGCCCCACTCCGTCGACGATCGCTGCGGCAACTTGTTACCCTTTATAACCCAACTCACGGCTGATCGTCAAGGTGACTTCCTTCACGTAGCCCTTCAGGGTTTCCAGTCTTGCATCGTCCATATACTGGGCAGCGCTGGATATAGAAACGGCAGCGATGATCTTACCCGATAGGTCCCGAATGGGCGCGGAGACGCAGCGAATGCGGTCTTCATTTTCGTCCATGTCGAGCGCGTAACCGCCTTCGCGGTAGGTCTTCATAATGTCGAGCCAGCCCTTGAGGTCATAGCGATAGTTGGCAAACTCTCGAGCTTCGCGATTATAGACCTCTCGTAGCTTGTCTTCATCAGCGTCTAGCAGCAAGGCCTTACCCAGACCCGTCGGCCTCAGATATTGCCGCTCACCGATGACGCAGCGCACTTCGATGCGGCGCGTACCTGGAATCTTGTCGATGTAATGGACCTGATGGCCGTCCAGCACGCCGAGATTGACCGTATCGCCTGTATCCGCGGCCAACCGCACCAGATGGTCATGCGACACGCGCGTCAGCGTGATCTGCTGCGATGCTGCGTGTCCCAGTTCGAGAAGCCGCGTTCCAAGGGCATAGCCTTCGCGCTGGGTAAATGACAGGAACCCATAATCGACAAGAGTGGAGGCCAGACGATGGACAGTCGATTTGTTGAGGTCAAGTGCCCGGGAAATCTTCGGCAGGGTGTTGTCGCCCTTGGCCACCCGGCCGAGAACATCAAGCCCCCGCATCAGGGTCAGAGCCCCAGCTATGCCCTTTTCTTTCTCGGCGCTGACCTCGGCCATGTCTTCGACATCCACCAAGGCTTCATTTTCCACTGCTTTTACTCGCGCCAACTCAAGGCCTCCGGCCACGGACCAATCGTGTGATTAATTTAAAGCGCATTGCCGTCGCTGTGAAGCGTTTTTGAAACGGTAGCTTCACAAAACGGGACGATAACCCTTTTATACGCCGTGCGAGGTCGCGACCCTGCGCTGCCTCGCCAGTGACGGGCGGGCTTTCACAAACGGCAGGGCCAACGGTTCAATTTCATATAAAAAATAGTTTCTGCTGGCAAAAGCAATTACGTCCTTTGCGGTGGGAGGCAAACCCGCTATCCCTCGCCTGTATTGCCCCTGCACCTAAGAGGACACCCCATGAAATTGCTGCGATTTGGCCCGGTTGGCCAGGAAAAGCCCGGCCTGCTCGATGCTGATGGCCGAATCCGTGACCTGTCTGGCGTCGTCGCCGACATCAACGGTGCCACCCTGTCGGATGCGGCGCTGGCCAAACTCAAGGCCATCGACCCCGCCTCCCTGCCTCTGGCGCCCGAAGGCGTGCGCTACGGGCCTTGCGTGGCCGGTGTGGGTAAATTCCTGTGCATCGGTCTCAACTATGCCGACCATGCGGCCGAATCGAACCTGCCCATCCCCGAAGAACCGGTCCTCTTCACCAAGGCCACCTCGTCCATCATAGGCCCGAACGATGAGGTCAAAAAGCCGCGCGGTTCGACCAAGCTCGACTGGGAAGTAGAACTCGGCATCGTCATCGGCCAGACGGCCTCCTACGTGTCGGAAGCCGAGGCCGAGGGCTGCATCGCGGGCTATTGCACCATCAACGATGTGTCCGAGCGCGCGTTTCAGCTAGAACGCGGTGGCACCTGGGACAAGGGCAAGGGCTGCGACACCTTCGGCCCCATCGGCCCGTGGCTGGTGACCCGCGATGAAGTCGCCGACCCGGCCAATCTGAAAATGTGGCTAAGCGTTAATGGCAAGACGTATCAGAACGGTTCGACCGCCACCATGATCTTCAAGCCGGCCTTTATCGTCTCCTACCTGTCGCAGTTCATGAGCCTGCACCCGGGCGACGTGATATCGACCGGCACCCCGCCGGGCGTGGGTCTGGGGCAAAAACCGCCGGTCTATCTGGAAGTCGGTGATGTGATGGAGCTGGGGATCGAAGGCCTCGGCAGCCAGAAGCAGACGGTTATTGCCGCTTAATCTGGCGCGATATGATAAAGTGAAAGGCGTCGGTCCGCTTTGGCGGATCGGCGCTTTTGTTTTTCGCGCAAAAGTTTATTCTGCCACTGGGGTACTACCCAATCACAGCGTTGCATATTTAACAACACTCTATTCCGAAAGTTCCGTCTTCTGTAACGGCGGCGATCCCGTTATCTCTTGATCCGTCGAATGTAAGCGTCCCGCTCAAACCGAACCACCTCAAATTTCAGATCTTTTTTTGAAAATGGCCTCTTGCCGTGACCGGCGGAGCCTTACCCGAACGGAGCCACACCATGTCCAATTTCGTCACCGCCGCCGATGGTACTCAGATCTACTTCAAGGATTGGGGCCCAAAGTCCGCTCAGCCCGTCGTCTTCCACCACGGCTGGCCCCTGTCGTCCGACGACTGGGATACGCAGATGCTCTACTTCCTCGCCAAGGGCTATCGCGTCGTGGCCCACGACCGTCGCGGCCACGGTCGCTCCGAACAGGTCAGCGAAGGGCACAACATCGACACCTACGCCACCGACGCCCACGCGGTAGCTGAGTATCTTGACCTCAAAAACGCCATCCATATCGGTCACTCGACCGGCGGCGGCGAAGTCGCCCGCTATGTGGCGCGCTACGGCGGCAATGGCCGCGTCGCCAAGGCCATTCTGGTCAGCGCCATTACGCCCATCATGCTGAAGACCGAGGCCTTCCCCGGCGGCCTGCCGATCGAGGTCTTTGACGGCCTGCGCGCCCAGACAGCCGCCAGCCGCACGCAGTTTTTCAAAGAACTGCCCATCCCCTTCTATGGCTTCAACCGTGAAGGCGTCGCCCCGATCGACGCTGTGATCGACAACTGGTGGCGTCAGGGCATGATGGGCTCGGCCAAGGCCCATTACGAAGGCATCAAGGCCTTTTCAGAAACCGACCTCAGCGAAGACCTGAAGGCCATCGACGTGCCCGTGCTGATCCTGCACGGCGACGACGACCAGATCGTCCCCTACAAGGCCGCCGCGCTCGAAGCCATCAAGCTGGTGAAGAACGGCACGCTGAAAATCTATCCGGGCCTGTCGCACGGTATGCTGACCATCAATGCCGATCTGCTGAACGCCGACATGCTGGCCTTTATCGAAGCGTAAGCGACCTGAAAGTACTAACTGAGCGCACTAACCTAGACTACGGTCTAGGTTAGTGCTATACAGAGTCATGCCGACAGTGCTCACCTTGCGGAACATTCGCATTGCCATCTACACCAATGATCACCCGCCGCCCCATGTCCATGCCCTGAAAGGCAATGAGGCTGAGGCACGGTTTCGGCTAAATTGCCCGCAAGGTCCTGTGGAACTTTGGGACCACGAAGGGTTCAAGCTGAGCGAACTGAACGAGATCGGCGGCCTAGTCGTCCATAATCTGGAAGCGATCTGTGTGAAGTGGGGTGAAATTCATGGCTGAGTTTAAACCGGTCACGGTACGGCAATTCGAACAGACCCGGCGCAAACCGCAAACCACGTTTCGCGCTGAAAGTGCGCGTTACGATGCGCAAAGCGCCCAGCTTGTCGTGCAACTGACCAATGGGGCCTCAGTCGGCTTTCCGCTCAGGGCCATTGCGGGGCTTGAGGACGCCAAGCCAGAGGACCTAAACGGGATTGAGGTGCAAGGACGCGGGTATGGGCTGCACGTTCCCTCGCTTGATGCCGATATTTCAGTGTCACGGCTATTTCTTGATGTTCTGGGCTCTCACACCATGAGCCGCGCTGAACGTCGCGCCACGGCCAGCCGAGCCAACGGTGCCAAAGGCGGCCGACCCAAGGCCAGCACCCCGCTTATGTGAAAGCACCGCCTTTATGGCAGCCTGATCGCCCCCTTTACTTATACGGAATGCCCATTAGGGTGGTGACTGCAATCGTTGTCCGCGGGCAGGGGCCGTCAGATGACCACCGAAATGGAAGGCTTAACCGATATCGCTACGGGCGCGCTGGCCGCGCACGCCGTGGACAGGCGCAAGGCCGGACACACGAGCGGTGATCACGAAACAGGCCTTTGCCTGAACTGTCAGACGGAGTTGAGTGGGCCCTATTGCCACGCCTGTGGTCAGTCGGCGCATACGCACCGCACCCTCCTGGGTTTCGGGCATGATATCCTGCACGGGGTCTTTCATTTCGAAGGTCGGGTCTGGCATACCATTCCCATGCTGGTTATGCGGCCGGGCGAACTGACGCGACGATATATCAACGGCGAGCGCGTCAGATTTATTTCGCCGGTGGCCCTATTTCTCTTTATGGTTTTTCTGACTTTTGCCGTGCTGAATTTTGGACCATCGGCCGATGTAAATGCCAAGCTTGATACGGCGGCGCTCAATACCAAAATCGCCGATACCGAGGCACAGCGACAGACGCTGGAATCCTCCCGCAAAGCGCTGATCGCTAAGGGGCAGCCGACCGAGGCGGTTGATGCGCAACTGAGCGTCAACACAAAAGCGCTGGACACGCTGCGCTCTGCCCATATGGCTGACCATGGCGCCCCGACAAAAGAGATGCTGGATCAGGTTCATACGGATATCGAACCTCTGAACAAGGTTCTGCATAAGCTGGCGGAAAACCCCAGCCTGTTCTTCTATAAGCTCCAGTCCTCAGCCTATAAGTTTCTGTGGCTACTGATCCCCATCTCTTTACCCTTCATCTGGCTGATGTTTGCATGGCGAAAGGATGTGGCGCTGTATGACCATGCCGTGTTCGCCACCTATTCGCTATCGGCCATGATGCTGCTGATGGTCGTGCTGCATCTTCTGTCGCTGGCCGGTGTGCCGGACGCTATCTATGGCTGGACCTTGGTGCTATTGCCCCCCTTCCACATGTACCGACAATTGCGGGGCACTTATGGCGTCAGCCGTTTTGGTGGCCTTTGGCGCGTCGCTTTCCTTCTGGTCTCTGCCGGCGTGTCATCGCTGATCTTTGCCCTGCTGCTGATCGAAATGCTTATGGCGCACTGAGATAAACCTTAAGGCGTAGGCTCCCGGTCCGGCCCTAGACGGATATTCAGATCCGCATAGCCGGGCATGTCTTCAAGGATATGGTGCGTCAGCCGTTCATAATGGGCGATAAATCGCCTCAGAGCTGCTGCGTCCATCAGGCGGGACGTATCACTTCCCTCTGAGTGTAATCTGCGTCGCAGGGCCTCTTCCTGCTGGGTGCGCCAGCCTTGCACCACCTCGAAGCCCGGCGCGGCCAAGAGAATTAGCCGATCGAGACGCGAAAACAGATCGGCATAGGGTCCGGCCAACTGTTGATTCACATAGGTTCGCCACACGCCGTCCCGATCTTCGTCGCGTTCCAGCGCGTTGACGGGGGTGCGTAAGGCGCTCTCCCGCTGTGGTCGCGCCCCGACGCACCAGCCTTCAAACAGGACCAGGTCCGGGGCAACGATCTGCGGCCAGTCGGCACGCGGCACAGGGTGATCCGTCGCCTTGTCAAAGCGCGGCAGGTCCACCCGTGCCCCGGCTTTCAGCGCATGAAGCACCGAGATACCCAGACCGACATCATGCGTGCCCGGTACACCGCGCGTGGCGAACAGGGGATGTACTGAAACCGGCCGCTGATCGGGTGGCAGATAGAGATCATCCAGCGACAGGACGCCGACGCGCAGGCCTCTCTCGGCAAATCTCTGATGCACCCCTTCGGCAATAGTTGATTTTCCACAGCCCTGCGCCCCGCATAGCCCGATAAGGCGCACCCCTTCGCGGTGCCAGCCGTCGATAGCGTCCACGACCAGACGGGCCGCCGGAAGATCAGGCAATAGGGTCAATCAGCGCCTCCCCGGTAAAGAAGCGATCAAGATTATAGGCCGCGCGCAGACCCATCTCGTCACGGGTTTCGCGCGTCGCCGAGCCCAGATGCGGCAACAGGACGACATTATCGAGCGCCAGCAGGTCCGGATGAACCTGCGGTTCGCGCTCATAGACATCAAGCCCGGCGGCCCAGATCGTTCCGGCTTTCAGGGCTGCCGCCAGATCGGCCTCATGCACGACTGAGCCACGCGCTGTATTGATCACGATGGCGGAGGGCTTCATCCGCCGGAGTAGGTTCGCATCGACCAGATACCGCGTCGCTTCGCCGCCCGGCGTATGCAGTGACAGCACATCGGCTTCGGCCGCCAGGGCCTCAAGCGAACCCAAATATCGCGCCCCCAGTTGCGCCTCAATCTCCGGCGCAACGCGATGGCGGCTGTGATAGGCAATCTGCATCCCTAGTGCGGCTTTAGTCTTATGGGCGGTCGCTTGTCCGATGCGCCCGAAGCCGACAAGACCTAGCGTCTTGCCGCTTAGACCCTGCCCCAGAAATTGCGTCGGTTTCCAGCCGCTCCAGCGCCCGTCGCGCAAACCGCGCTCGGCCTCAGACGCGCGACGGCTGGTCATCAGCATCAGCATAAGGGCAATCTCGGCCGTCGCTTCGGTCAGCACATCGGGTGTATTGGAGACGCGGATACCGGCAGCTTTGGCGGCCTCAAGGTCGATATGTTCAAATCCCGCACCAAAGTTGGCGATCATCCGCACCCGTGTGCCACGGCGTAAAATCTCTTTGGTGAGTTTATCAGTTACGGTAGGGCACAGGGCATCGTAATCGTCCATAGCCGAGATCAGTTGCGCTTGCGTCAGCGGCACGCCGGTCTCATTCACCGTCACCTCATAACGGTCCCTGAGATAGGCGAAGGCCCCTTCGGGCCATGGACGGGTCAGCAAAATCTTGGGGAGGGACATGCGGGCTCCTTGCGTCGGAGCGTCCCTTGTCCCCCTCCCCTGCCCTGAAATCAATCGGGAAAACCGCTCAGGACCGTTTTACCGATACTGGAACCCGCCTCTATCTGTTCGTGCACGCGGATCAGGTTGGCAGCCGTGATCGGCCCGGCCTTCTGTGTCATTGTGGTGCGAATCTCACCGCGATCGACCATCGTTGAAACTGCGGTGAGCAGGCGGTGCTGTTCGTTCATATCCGGCGTCTGAAAAGCCGCGCGGGTGAACATGAATTCCCAGCTTAAGGTCACGCTCTTTCGCTTGAATGGAACGATGTCGAACGTGTCGGGGTCGTCGATCAGCACAATGTGGCCCTGTGGCTTGATTAGGGTCTTAAGGGCCTCATAATGCCGGTCGCTCGCCGTCAGGCTGGCGATAAAATCGACCTCTGTAATTCCAATTCGGCGCAGCTCTTCTGACAATGGGAGCCTGTGATTTATGACTGCGTGAGCACCCATTTTTCCAACCCATTGAACGGTTTCAGGGCGCGACGCCGTGGCAATCACTGTCAGGTTCGTCAGCCGCCGCGCCAACTGAATCAATATTGAACCAACACCTCCGGCACCGCCAATAACCAGCAGGGTGTGCGGGGCCGTCGTGGCGTCGCGTGACACCTTCAAACGCTCAAACAGAATCTCCCAGGCGGTTATCGTCGTCAGCGGCAGAGCGGCGGCTTCGGCAAAGCTCAGGGTTTTGGGTTTGGCACCCACGATGCGTTCATCGACAGCGTGATACTGGGCATTTGTGCCCGGCCGTGTGATATCCCCGGCGTAAAACACCTCATCACCCGGCTGAAACAGGGTGACCTCGGCTCCCACAGACTCTACGACGCCCGCCGCATCGAATCCTAGGACGCGCGACTGGCCTTCGGTGGGGGCCGCAAACCGTCTCAGCTTCGTGTCCGCCGGGTTGACGGAAACCGCTTTGACCCGAACGATCAGATCGCGCGACCCCGGCAATGGTTCGGGCAGATCTATATCCCGCAGCACAGCGGCGGGACCGGTTTGGCTGTATCCTATGGCCTTCATCTGAGCCTCCTCATCGGCAAGGAACGATGACAGCCATATAATTCATTCACAGAAATGAAAAATGACTAATTTTGCATGATTTTCATTCGAAATTGAATAAGCTAAAGATGCGAGGGGACGGTTTGTACCACGTGGTCAATAAGCGCCCGCAGGCGCGCCATGGGTTTCAGATCGGCGTGATAGGCGGCAAACACCTCCCGTCCAGGTGCATCTTCACCCAGATCGACGGGCACCAGCCCCATCGGACGCGCGATCAGGGTGGGCAGGACCGCCAGACCGCGCCCCGCGGCGGCCGCCATGGCTTGAAGATCGCGGCTGTTGGAGCGAAATGCCGGCTGCGCCAGTGGCAAAAGGCGTTGCACCCACACGACATCGCTCAGATGCCCCAAGGCTTCGTCCATCAAAATCAACTGATGATTCCCACCCTCACCTGCTTCGGGTAGCCCGTGCCGGTTAAGATAGCTGGCCGAGGCATAGAGGCCATAACCAATGGTGGTCACCTTGCGCTGCACAGCATTACCGCCCGGAGATCCGCCAAAACGAAACACCAGATCGGCCTCGCGCCGGTCAAGATCAAGCGCACGCGTATCGACAACGGCCTCAATCACGACCTGCGGATGCGCCGCCATAAAATCTTCGAACACTGGCATCAGTACATGGTTGAAAAACCATTCGGAGGAAGACACCCTTATCGGGCCGGAGAGCGCCTGCTGTGCCCCGCTGAGGCCGCGGGACAGGGCCAAAACCTCGTCCTCCATGGCGCGCGCGTGGCCCGCGACCACCAGACCCAGCCCTGTGGCCACCAGACCGCGCGTCGTGCGTTGAAACAGGCGCTCGCCAAAGGCCGTCTCAGCGGCCTCCAGCCGCCGTCCCATGGTGGGCTGACTGAGGCCCAAGGACTTGCCCGCCGCCGACAGCGTCCCTTCGCGATGGATGGCCAGCACCAGACGCAGATCGTCCCACGACAGGATTTGCGCCATATCCAGTCGATTTTGAATAGAATCTGCCACGAATAACCTCAAATCTCAAAAAATGAATGGAGGTTAGTCGTATTGGGCGGAAACACAAGCCCGCTCAAAAAGGAAGAGACGACGCAGCCAGAGGGGGCCTTCTGCGTCGTCTCTCTGCAATCGCGCCTTACTCACGCAACGCGACTGAAGCCTGTGGGGGGTTACGCCGCCCGGACCGTCGCCAGGAAGTGGTCCATTTCGTGACGCAGCCGCTCAGCCTGCTGGGCCAGTTCACCCGATGAGCTGAGCACCTGCGCCGCCGCATCGCCCGTCTGTTCCGAGGCTCTGGCCACGCCTGTGATGTTGATCGTGACTTCCTGCGTGCCCAGCGACGCCTGATTGACCGCCTGAATGATCTCGCGCGTTGCGGCCGACTGCTGCTCCACGGCCGCGGAAATCATCGCATTGGTGGTGTCGATATTCTGGATGGTCGAGGTGATGGTGCGGAACGCCATCGCCGCTTTCGAGGTCGATTCCTGTATTTGGCTGATACGTTCGGAAATATCCGTCGTCGCCTTGGCCGTCTGACCAGCCAGCGCCTTGACCTCTGAGGCCACAACCGCGAAGCCCTTACCCGCCTCGCCGGCACGTGCCGACTCAATGGTCGCATTGAGCGCCAGTAGGTTGGTCTGCCCGGCGAGCCCCGCGATCAGATCGACGATCCCGTTGATCGAATTCGCCACTTCGCTCAGTTCATTGACCACTTCGCCGGCGGCATCTGCCTGCGAGACGGCGGCGCGTGAGGTTTCAGCCGAAGAGGCCACCTGACGCCCGATTTCGCCGACTGACGCGCCCATTTCCTCCGCCGCCGAGGCGACAGACGTCACATTGGTCCCCGCCTCTTCGGCGGCCGAAGAGACGGCGATCGACTGGGCGGCGGTCTCCTGCGCCGTAGCGGTCAGTTGCGAGGCTGAGGCCTGCATTTCCGTGGCCGCCGCCGACACCATGGCCACAACCTGCCCGACCGAAGCTTCGAAATCATCCGCCAGTTTCAGCATAGCGCGGCGACGGTCTTCCTCAGCGCGCTTTTTCATAACTTCGGCTTCAGCACGAAGCGTCTCGGCATCCATCAGGCCCTGACGGAAGACTTCGAGTGTCTGGGCCATGGTCCCGATTTCGTCGCCACGCGTCTGACCGTCAATTTTAAGATCCAGCGCGCCCTTCGACACCTGCGCCATCTGATCGGTGATGCGGCGGATTGAGCCGACAATGTCGGCAAAAGCAATAAAGGAGGCGAGTGCCGTGACCAGGAGGACGATGGCAATGGAGATGACAAGTCCCATCAGGGTTTCCGTCTTTGTCTTTTCCCCGATCGCCTGGATAGCGGCTTCATTCAGCTTCTGTTTGGCGTCCACAGCGTTACGAATGTCTGTCGTCAGTTTATCCACATCCCCGGCCTGAGATGCCAACTCGACGGCTAACGCCGCCTGCTCGTTGTTTTTCGCCATGGGCAGGTAACGGTTACGAATTGTGTCGGAAAGCGCGACAAAGCGGTCCTTCAGCGGTTCGAAATCTGCCTTATAGTCGGGGGCCGCCTTGATTAGTTGCTCATAGCGTTGAAGGAAGCGCTCATCCGACTTTTGTATCTGGGTCTCGTAAATCTCACAGGCCGGGCTTGGGCAGCTCTGAAACGCCAGTGCGTTGATGGCCCCGTCGATGGCAAACACATTCTGGTTCATGCGCGCCCCGGCCAGAAGCGCGGCATCCGACGAGGTTATGATATTTTGATAGGTGTCTTCAGCGTGCGCCCGATTGGCATTTTGCCACAAAGTCATGCCGATGGAGGACAAACCAAAGGCCGCGATAATGGCCAGAATCTTGGTGCCGATCTTGATATCCGACAGTTTCATACGCCTCTCCTGCACTGAGGACGGCTTCCTTCTGGCCGCCACTAAACTCGTTCGATGCGCTTTAGCGGCAGCCAGTGATTAATAGGGCGGCAACCATACGCATACCATTGATATTTGATTTTGTTCCTCAAGCCTTGCCGAGCGGTTAACGTCTGAAACTTTTTTGAAAACGTTTAACCGGGCGTTTTTTTAGTAAAAGCCGCCTTTATCCACAGCGGTTTGAGCGATTATGCTTAACAAAATATTTACCGCTTGGCGCGATTGAAGCTTTATGGATAAATTTCCACAATATTTCATTCAATGGTGTTCGGAGGCGTTAAAGTGAACGCAAATCATTGGAATAATGAGGAGTTTCATCCTCACCTTGCCGAAGCTGAGCGAATCACCCAGCTGGCGCAGGCCGGTGAGCAGATGGTTGAGCGTTTGCGCCGTACCGCCTTCCTCCCCGGGGCCACCAAGGCGCTAAATGTACGTCTGGGCATCGCCGAAGCCGCTGAATTGCTGGGATGCTCCACCAACCGCATTCGGATGGCCGAACAGGATGGCCGCCTGCCACCCCCGCCCGAAAGCGATACGGGGCGACGTCTTGGCTATGATATTCCAGCGCTCCTCAATATGCGGCAAGTATTGGGCGCGTCGCCGCGTCGCTCTCCGGAAGACCCGCCGGCCATTATCACGGTGCAAAACTTCAAAGGCGGCGTCGGTAAATCGACCGTCACGACGCATCTGGCCCACTATCTGGCGGTTCAGGGCTACCGCGTACTGGTCGTCGATTGCGACAGTCAGGCGACCACCACCACCCTGTTCGGCTTCAATCCGCACTTTGCCATCCGCCGCGAAGAGACCCTCTACCCCTATCTATCGATCGAGCCGACCGAAGACAGCCTGCACTATGCGGTCAAATCGACCATCTGGCCCAATGTCGATCTGATCCCCTCCAATCTTCAGATGTTCGACGTCGAATATGAACTGGCAGCGGCCGGGTCCGGAGGCGGCGGCACGCTGGCCTCGCGCTTTCGCAAGCTGAAGCAGGGGCTCAATGAACTGGCGCAAAACTACGATGTTGTCCTGCTCGATCCGCCCCCGGCGCTGGGCACGATTTCGTTGGCGGTGATGCAGGCGGCCAATGCGCTTCTCGTGCCTCTGGCGGCCACGACGCCCGACTTCTGCTCGACCGTGCAGTTCCTGTCCATGATGTCGCAGGTGATCACCCAGCTTCAGGAGGCCGGCATTCAGGTCGAATACGACTTCTGCCGCCTGATCTGCTCAAAGTTCAATTCCAACGACCCGAGCCATGCCATGATCCAGCGCATCATGGAGCAATCCTTCGGTCCGGCGCTCTTACCTATCCCCATACTCGAGTCCGCCGAAATCAGCCACGCGGCGCTGCGCATGATGACCGTCTATGAGCTGGAAAAGCCTGTGGGCACACCGAAAACCCACAAACGCTGCCGCAGCAATATCGACGAGGCGATGGGCCAGATCGAAAAACTTATCCGCCTGCGCTGGGGACGGGTGGATAATGAGAAGGGCGCGGCACTGGCCGCTGCCCTGTAGGGGTTTACACCATGTCCAAACGTCAGTCCGACTATCTGTCCGCCCTGCTCAACGACGCGCTGGCCGAAAGCACGCCCGCACCGGCGGCCCCTGCCCGTCCTTCTCCGGCGGTTCCGGCCGCCCCGGCCTCCGCCTCCGTGCGATCGGCCACCACGCTTCTGGCGCGTGAATCCGCCCTGGCCCGTGTCGCCAATGGCGAGGTGAAGCAGGTCACCCAGCTTCTGCTCGACCCGGCGCGCGTGCGCATCTGGGCCGGGAACCCGCGTCATCAGGAGTCGCTCAACGAAGCCAATTGCCGTGAACTGATCGACGCCATTCTGGCCGAAGGCGGCCAAAAGGTCCCGGCGGTTGTCCGCCGCGTGGATAATGACCCTGAGCACGATTACGAGGTGATCGCCGGGTCCCGTCGCCACTGGGCCATCTCATGGTTGCGCGCCAACAACTATCCCGACATGATGTTCCTGGCGCAGGTCTATGCACTGGACGACGAGTCGGCCTTCCGCATCTCCGACATCGAAAACCGGGCGCGTAAGGACGTCTCGGATTTTGAACGCGCCCGCACCTATCTGGCCGCGCTCGATCAGCACTATGGCGGCAAGCAGGTGCGTATGGCCGAACGCCTGCGTCTCTCGAAGGGCTGGCTGTCGAAAATGCTGAGCGTGGGTGCCCTGCCCGACTGGGCCGTCGCCGCCTTCGCCAGTCCCGCTGACATTCAGCTCGCCACCTGCTATCCGCTGGCGCAGCGTATCCAGTCCCTCGAAGCCGCCAACGACACCGAACTTCTGCCGTTGATGAAGGACGCTGCCGGAGAACTGGCGAAGATGCAGGCGCGCTTTCAGGGCGGCCCGATGGTCCCCGCAGCCGAGGTGGTGCGTCAGTTGCTCACCGTCGATGCACCCGCGCCTTCCGAAGACCGCAGCCTGCTCACCCTGCCCGCTCCGTCCGGCCGTCCGGCGCTCAGCATCATGTCGTCTAACCGCAACGGCGTGTCGCTGCGTCTGCACGCCGGATCGGGCGCTTCGGCGCGTGAACTGACCGACCTGTTTCGCAAGGCGCTTGAGGCTTTGGACAAGCAGGGCAAGGGGCTGCGGTAAAAAGTTTCTTCGAGGAAACTTTTTTGGTTTTTGGGGTTTGGGGCCTGTGGCCCCAAGTCTTTAGTCTTAAAGATCGACCCTCAGATTGTGGGGCATTATGCTCAAGCCGCGAAGCGGTAGGGCACTAAAGCGCCCCCACACCCCGATACTCACCTCATCCTGAGAATCGGCGTATGAAAAAGTTTCCTCAAAGAAACTTTCCGGGGTCCGGGGCCTTGCGCTCAAGCAGCGAAGCGGTAACGCACTAAGAAAACCCCGGAGCCTCACCTAACTTTCCTCATTTAAAATCCAGACATGGCTGACAGGATTATGGCCGAAGACAAGTCCGAACAGATTGATCTCTTCCTGCCCTATCTGGCCGATCTGAGCCTGCGCGATCAGCGCGAGATGATGGAGAGGCCTTTCTTCAGTCTGGCCAAGTCGAAGCGTCTCAAGCCCATCGACTATACGTCCCCGGACGGCAAGGTCTGGGTGCACGTGTCGGCCAATCCCGACTATGGCATGGCGACGATCTGGGACGCTGACATTCTGATCTATTGCGCCAGCGTGCTGAACGACCTCAAACAGCGTCGCGTCAACGAAATCCCGCGCACGCTGAAAATCATGCCCTATGACCTGCTGCGCTCCATCGGCCGCCCTATTTCGGGACGCTCCTATGAGCTCTTGGGTCAAGCGCTTGACCGGCTGCAATCGACGACGGTCAAGACCAATATCCGTTCGGACCTGCGCCGCGAAGCCACCTTCTCCTGGCTCGACAACTGGAGCCAGTTGGTCGATGAAAAGACCGACCGCTCACGCGGGCTCAGTCTGTCGCTCTCAAGCTGGTTCTATGAGGGCGTGCTGATGAATGGAGGCGTGCTCTCCATCGAGCGCGCCTATTTCGACATCACCGGCGGGCGCGAGCGCTGGCTATACAAGGTCGCCCGCAAGCACGCCGGCGGGGCCGGCGAGGGCGGCTTCGCCATCGCCCTGCCGACGCTGTTCGAAAAGTCCGGTGCCGAAGGTCAGTACCGCCGCTTCAAGTTCGAAATCGCCGCCATCGTGCGCCGCAACGACCTGCCGGGCTACGACCTCAGCCTGACCGAAGCCGCCACCTCGCGCGAACCGCTGCTGCACATGGTGCGCCGCGACCTCAGCCCCGCGCCCGTCGAAGTGGTCAAACCGGCGGCTAAGCTTAAACCCGTCAGCGCCAGTGACGAACCGCGCGGCTATATCACCGAGGACACGCTGGAGCATCTGCGCAAACATTATCGCGGCTGGGACTTCCACGCCCTGCACGCCGATTTCCGCGCCTGGCTGGCCGAAAGCTCTGAACGCGCGCCCGACCGCTATCAGAGCGCCTTTATCGGCTTCGTGAAACGCTATCACGAAAAGAACCGCCATCAGTTGCGGGCTTAGGTTTTGAGAAGGTAAGGGTAAAGAACGCAGGGGCCTCAGGCCCCTGCAACCCACAACGGGGCACAAACGACTAGCGATTATTGTGTGGCTTGGTGGGGAAGGGGCTTCGCCCGAAGATCATAGAGGCCTGAGCGTATAGGGGTGCAGGGGCCTGTGGCCCCTGCGTCTTTCATCTTCTGTCTTTTCGTTCCCCCACCAAAGCGTTCCCGAAGTGACGAATCACACTCCGGTGTTTGACAACAAACCATCACAAAAACCGAATCTGTTGACAGGAAGGGAATCGGTTTGAACGAGTTTTGAGCGAGGCTTGGCCAAATTGATTCAAAAACCACGGCCCCGCACCGGAGTTTCGACACATCGGGAACGGCCTTCGGCACATCGGGAACAATCCCCTGATACTTCGGGAACGCGGCATTTGACACTTCGGGAACGCAGACGCGACACAACGGGAACGCTGTGGAGGCCTAGTCCGATGACTCCATTGCGAATTTCAGGCCTCTGGAGGCGTTTAACTCTGTAACTTAAGACTCTTGAACGTCTCTAACGCCTTCAGAGGTTTAGATAGGGAAAAGGTTTGAAAGGGCGTTTTGACAAGGGCCGGGGAGGGCGATAGGGTAATTGTAAGACATAATCAAACGGGAAACCGAAATGCCAAAACCGACCTCTTTATCGCGCCGTCTGTTTATCGGGTCTGCGGCCGCTGCGGGCCTGAGTGCACCCGTCATCGCGCAGGCCAAAGACCCACCCATCGTCAACCCGATCATTGCGCAGCGTGCCGATCCGCAGATCCTCAAACACAGCGACGGCTATTACTATTTCATGGCCACGGTGCCGGAATATGATCGTCTGGTCATTCGGCGTGCGAAGACGCTGGGGGGGCTATCGGCGGCAGACGAGGTGGTCGTGTGGCGGCGTCCGACCGAGGGCCGGATGGGCGGCTATATATGGGCGCCGGAGTTGCATCATTTCGATGGCCAGTGGCGGCTCTATTTCGGGGCCGGGGATAAGGGCGAGCCCTTCCGTGTGCGCACCTATGTCATCTCTACCGCCGAGGCCAATCCGTTGACGGCCAAGTGGAATGCCCCGGTTCAGGTGCAGATGCCCTGGGACACCTTCAATCTCGATGCCACCGTATTTGAGCATCGCGGGGTGCGTTACATGCTGTGGGCCCAGAAGGAGCCCGGCATCGACACCAATTCCAACCTCTACCTCGCGCCCATGGCCACGGCCACGACCTTTGCCGCGACGCCGGTGCGCCTGACCATCCCGACCTATGACTGGGAGACCGTGAAGTATAAGGTCGCCGAAGGGCCGGCGGTGCTGATCCGCAATGGCCGCATCTTCGTGACCTATTCGGCCTCCGCGACCGATCATAACTACTGTCTGGGGCTTCTGACGGCCAGGGCCGATGCCGACCTGATGGACCCCGCCTCATGGAGCAAGTCGCCCGTACCCGTCTTCGTCAGCTCGGAAAAGAACACTATCTGGGGGCCGGGGCACAATGGCTTCACCGTCGATGAGCGCGGCCGCGATGTCATCGTCTATCACGCCCGCGACTACAAGGAGATCAAGGGCAACTCGCTTTTTGACCCTAACCGCCACTCCAGATTGCAATACGTGAAGTGGCGTAAGGATGGGACGCCCGATTTCGGTGAACCCGTGCCCGTGGGGCCACTGAAACGCTGAATTTCTGATTCAAAATCAGAGTCTTAACGGCGAAACGAGGCTGAAATCTTCTGCGGATATCGCCGAGGCGCTCAGGCGGCCCGTGAGGGGCCTTCGGACGCCATTTTGATGTCCTATGGCCAAAGCCAACAAATCCGCTGTACGGGCTTCTGAGGGCCCTTTACGTGGATTTGTGATTTTGGCGCTTTTTTTAGAAGTCAAATGAAGGGCCGCGGGCCCCTTCACCCCCTAAACAATAGCGCAATCGGCTGGCCGAGTGCAAAGGGGGATAGGGGAGGGGCTTCACCCGAAGACCGGCTCGCACCGCGTTTCGGGGGGCAGGGGTCGTGACCCCTGCATTCTTGTTCATGTTCGAGCAAAGTGAATTTCCGAACCTGTAGAATTTATCAGGTTAGAAAAATCCGATTTTCATAACATGTGAGGGGTGAAGTTTTGGGGACCCCGTACTCACTCTCGCGACACCCCTCAGCCCTTCAGCATCCACTCGTGCTGCGGGTCATTGCGGAAGATCCAGCGGCGTTCCGGCCCGGCCATAACGTTGAGGTAGTAGAGGCTGTAGCCATGCGGCGCGCCGACCGGGTGATAGCCGCGCGGGACCAGCACCACGTCGCCGTCTTCGACCAGCACGGCTTCATCGAGGCTGCGGTCGTCGGTATAGACGCGTTGAAAGCCGAAACCCTGCGGTGGGTCGATACGGTGATAATAGGTTTCTTCGAGCTGCGTCTCCAACTCAGGCTCAGCGCTGTCGTGCTTGTGTGGCGGATAGCTCGACCAGTGACCGGCGGGGGTGACCACTTCGACCACCAGCAGGCTGTGGGCCGGGCGGTCCTGCGGCAGGATGTTGCGGACGTAGCGGGTATTGGTGCCCTGACCGCGCACTTCGCGCGACATTTCGGAGGCCGTGATCTGACGCACCGCATCACCGGCCTGACCCGGTGCGGTGCACACGGCCAGCTCAACGGCGTCCTGAGCCGTGACGCCAAAAGCGGTAGCGGGCGGTACGAAGACGGCGCCTGGCGGCGCGTCCTCGAACGGCGAGCGACGACCACCCACAGCGGCGAAGTGTTCTGTCCCGGCCTCTATATCGGCCGTGCCACTCACGATGACGAGGCAGGTTTCGCGCGTCTCGTCCTGCCCACGATAGGTCTGACCGGCCACCAGCCGCACCAGCGTGAAACCGACATAGGTCCAGCCCGCCGACTGCGGCGTGATGACGGTGACGCGGCCTTCGGCATCGGGCGGGGTCGGGCGAACGCGCAGGCGGCTCATCGGGCGGCCTCTGACAGACCGGCGGCCTGAGCGGCGGTACGCAGGGTTTTCAGCCCCAGCTCGGCATAGGCGCGCGGATCGGCCTTTGCCGGGTCCTGCTCAGCCTCGATAATGATCCAGCCAGCATAGCCAATGCGTTTCAGGCCCTGCATGACGCGGTCAAAGTCAATCGAGCCGTCGCCCGGCACGGTGAACATGCCGGCCAGCACGCCGTTGAGGAAGCTGTCATCAGCCCCGGCGGTCTGGTCAAACACGGCCTGACGCACATCCTTGCAATGGACGTGGACGATGCGTTCCGGATGGCTGTCGATCAGGCCATAGGGGTCGATACCGCCCAGAACCGCGTGGCCCGTATCGAGCGTCACCCCGACATTGGGCGTGGTGTGGGCCAGAAACGCCTTGAGGTCCGCTTCGTCCTGTACGACCGTCCCCAGATGGTAGTGGTAGGCGAGTTTGAGGCCCTGAGCGTTGACATAGTCGGCCACCGCGCTGAGACGCGCCCCAAAACGTGCCCAGCCCTCGGCATCGAGATGCGGGCGGTCCTTTAGCGGGATGTGTTTCTGCCCGTGGATGGCATTGCTCGTTTCGGCGATGACGAAAACGCGGCTGCCCATCGCTTTCAGAAGCGCCAGATGCCCTTGCAGGGCGTCGATTTCGGCCTCGGCGTCGCGTGTCAGAAGCTCGCAGCTATACCAGCCGCCGACCAGCTCGAGCCCATAGCCGCCCAGCAGGGCCTTCAGCACCGGGGCGTCCTTGGGGAATTTGCCACCCAGCTCCGATCCGGCGAAACCGACCTCGGCAATGTCCTTCAGGACGCTGTCGAGCGGGGTATCGCCGCCCAGTTCAGGCATGTCGTCATTGATCCAGGCAATGGGGCTGACGCCGAAGGTAATGGTCATGAGGGGTCCCTGAGTGTTTTGAGTTTTTGGTCATAGACGCTGCGCGCAGCCCGCACGGCGGCGGAATCCGAGACTTCGGGGACGGCCACGTCCCACCAGGCCCCGCCTTCGCCAAGCCCTTGCGTGGCCTCGGTTTCGATGAGGATCAGATTGACACCGCCGCGCGTTCTGGCGGCATCGATAGCGGTTTCGAGAGCGTCGATTGTGGCCGCGTGCACCGCATGGGCCCCCATGGCGCGGGCGTGGGCCACGAAGTCGATATCCGGCAGGGTTTCGTGGTGACTGTCTTCGAGGCGGTTGTTGAAGGGCGCTCCACCCGTCGCCTTTTGCAGGCGATGGATGCAGCCAAAGCCGCGATTGTCGATCAGGATGACGGTCAGGCGCACGCCCATCATCACGGCGGTGGCCAGCTCTGAGTTCATCATCATATAGCTGCCGTCGCCGACCAGCACATAGACCTCGCGCTCAGGCGCGGCCATGGCGACGCCCAACCCGCCGGCGACCTCATAACCCATGCAGGAATAGCCGTATTCCATATGATAGCCGCCGCTCTGGCGCGTGCGCCACAGCTTGTGCATATCGCCGGGCAGGCCCCCGGCGGCGGCCACGACCACGGCGTTTTCCGGGGCACAGCGCATCAGCGCGCCCAGCACCTGCGCCTCGGTGGGCGTGCCTTGTGCGGCCATAACTGCGTCGGCGCGGGCCTCCCAGACCGTGCGGGCGGCACTCAGACGCTCGGCCCAGTCCGGCGGGGCGTGATAGTCACTCGTGATCTGCGACAGGACGGTTTTCGCGTCACCAATGACCGGCAGGGCGTCGAACTTGTGCGCATCAAACGCCGCCGTATTGATCGAGGCGATGCGCGCCTGCGGGAAGAGGGCGGCCGAACCGGTCGTGAAATCCTGTAGCCGTGTGCCGACGGCGATGATCAGGTCGGCCTCACGCGCGGCCTGATTGGCGGCGTCCGTGCCGGTGACGCCGATGGCCCCCAGATTGAGCGGGTGGTCATGGGGCAGGGCGCCCTTGCCGGCTTGCGTCTCACAAAAGGGAATCCCGTGACTCAGGCAGAAGGCCGACAGGGCGCTTTCGGCCTGACTGTAGCGTACGCCACCCCCGGTGATAACTAGCGGGCGTTTGGCCTCAGTCAGCGCCTGTTGCAGGGTGACCAGATCATGGGCATCGGCCGGGGCGCGCCGGAGGGGCCATAGACGCGGCTCAAAGAATTTGGCTGGATAGTCAAAGGCTTCAGCCTGCACATCCTGACACAGGGCCAAAGTCACCGGGCCGCAGTTGGCCGAATCGGTCAGCACGGCCATGGCGGCGGGCAGGGCCTTCAGTATCTGTTCCGGGCGGGTGATGCGGTCGAAATAGCGCGAGACGGGCCTAAAACAGTCATTGGCCGAGACGGTGGCGTCGCCGAACGCCTCGATCTGCTGCAAGACCGGGTCGGGGCGGCGGCTGGCATAGACGTCGCCGGGCAGGAAGAGGACCGGCAGACGGTTGACATGGGCGACGGCGGCGGCGGTGACCATATTGGTCGCCCCCGGCCCGATGGAGGTGGTGCAGGCAAAGGCGCGCCGGCGCGCCATCTGCTTGGCATAGGCGATGGCGGCGTGCGCCATGCCCTGTTCGTTATGGGCGCGGTAAGTGGGCAGGCGGTCACGCACCGCATAGAGGGCTTCGCCCAGCCCCGCCACATTGCCGTGCCCGAAAATGGCCCAGACGCCGGCAAAAAAGGGCACAGGGCCGTCCTCTGAGTCGACCATTTGCACGGCCATCCAGCGCGTCAGGGCCTGAGCCATGGTCAGTCGGATAAGGGTCATGGCGTCTCTCCCGGTTATTGGCGGGGCTGACGAATGGCCCGCCACCCGTCCACCAGCCGCGACAGCTTGTCTGCCATGACGGCGGTGGCGGCGTCATCATCCATTTCGCCCCGCAGCCACTGGGCTGCGACGTCGTGGAAGATAGTCCGCCCGATGGCAAAACCTTTCACGCACTCAAAGCGGGCGGCGACCGCAAAGGCTTCCAGAAGCTCACTTTCGGGTGCCGAGAGCCCCAGAACCACCACGCCGCGACAAAAGGGGTCATTATCAGCGATGACGGCTTCGATGTGTCGCCAGTTGTCGGCGTCGGCGACGGGTTCCAGCTTCCACCAGTCGGGCTTGATGCCAAGGTCGTACAGGCGCTGCATCCCGCGCGCGCGGGTCGTGGCGTCCGACGCCATACCGGCGGGCAGGATCAGTTCAAGCAGCAGTTCATGGCCTGAGCGACGGCAGGCATCGAACAGGGTGATCAACTGACGCTCCTGTTCGTCGCGCAGGGCCTTCTCGTCGTCAGGATGATAGAGGACCAGGCACTTAACCACCTGATTGACGGGCCAGGTGTGCAGGTCGAGCCCCACATCGGCCCCGGTTTCAAATTGCAGCGGTCGTGATTTCGGCACCTCGACCGGGCGGCCGATCCAGTAGGTCGTGTGTCCTGCCTCGCTGAGCGCCTCGGCGCCGTAGCGGCCATCGAGCAGCACGCCGAAATCGGCATGACCCTGCGCCAGATGGTCCACGGCCCGGAGCGCCAGCCGCTTGAAGGCCGAAACGCGCGACAGGTCGGCCCCGAAATCGCTGGCCATCTCCTCGAACTGGAAACGGTGATCCATGGCGAGGATCATCAGGGCGTCGTAGTCGCGGTGGCGCGTGCGCGCCCAGTGCAGGTGATCGAGCGCGTTTTGGGCCTCCCCCGTCATCGGGTGCTGCGCGGCCATGAAGGCCTGCAATTCATCAAAGGTCGGCATTGCCGGGGCGCAGGAATGGCGCGTCACCACCAGCGCGCCGCAGGCATTGGCCCAGCGCCCGCAGGTGGCGAGGTCTTCGCCACCCAGCCAGCCGCGCAGAAAACCGGCGCTGAAGGCATCGCCGGCCCCCAGCACATTCATCACCTCAATGGCAAAGCCCGGCACGACCAGCCCGTCAGCGATGCGGTCGGGCACCTCGCCGGGGAAGATGGCGCAGCCATCCGGCCCCAGCTTGCACACCAGTATGGCGTTTGTCTGGGCGCGGATGGCCTTCAGCGCGGTAATCACATCCTCATGCCCACCCAGAATCCGCACTTCTTCCTCGGTGCCGATAATCAGGTCACACAGGGGCGTGACGGTGGCCAGACGCCGCGTCACTTCCGGATCGGCGACGTAGCGCTGCTCACCCATATCGCGGGTGGTCAGGCCCCACAGGACGGGGCGGTAGTCGATGTCAAAGGCGATCTGACCGCCGGCGGCCTTTACCTGCCGCACGGCCTCCAGACTGGCGGCAAAGACGCCCGGCTGCGACAAGTGGGTGCCATCAATAACCAGCGCGCGCGCCGAGATGAGCCAGGCCGGGTCGATATCGGCCATATCAATGGCCATATCGGCGCAATTTTCGCGGTAAAAGATAAGCGGGAAGGTGTCCTTATCGACGATCCCCAGAAGCACCAGCGCCGTCAGCCTTGCCGGATCGGTCACCACGCCGGCCGTATCGACGCCTTCGCGGCGCAGGGCCTCAAGGATGAAGCGGCCCATATGGTCAGCCCCGACACGCGTGATCAGCCCGGCCTTCAGCCCCAGCCGCGCCGCCCCGATGGCGGTGTTGGTCGGGCTGCCGCCGACATATTTGGCAAACGAGGCCATGTCTTCGAGACGGCCACCGATCTGCTGCCCGTACAGGTCCACACTGGACCGGCCCAGCGTGATGACATCCAGTCCGCCAAGGGTGCGAGCGCCCATAAAACCTCCCACGAGGCGCTTGAACCGGCCTCTTTTGGAATGTTTATTTCTTTATTTGGAATTTTGCAATTATCATTTCAAAAATGATTTCACCCTTGCGATGAGAGAGGAATGATCTTTTCAGAATCATTCCGCTCAAGCCGCCATTGAGGCGGCGGCCAAGGTGGCGAAGCCGCCGCCCGGCGAGGGGCTTTAGGTGGCAAAGGCGTAGGCCACGACGAGGGACTGCGCCAGACACAGGGGCGCGGTCAGCGAACGAAAGGCGCGCACTTCCGATTCGCGCAGCAGCAGGCTCTGATGCCCCGGCTTGACGAGAGGCGAGACATTGGAATCGGTGATCGACAGCACCTGCGCGCAGCGTTCCAGCGCCAGCGCATGGCAACGCACGGTTTCTTCGGCATAGGGCCGGAAACTGATGGCAATCAAAAGGTCGTCGGCGCGGATGCCGCGCGCCTGCTGCTCCCAAAGCCCGCCCGCACCATCCAAAAACACCACGCGCTTGCCCGCGCGCTGAAGCGCGTAGGCGAGGTAGGAGGCGACCGGAAAGGCGCGGCGAAACCCGGCAATATAGACGTTGTCGGCGGCGATAATGGCCTCGACGCTGGTGCGAATCTGCTCGGCCGAGACGCTTTGCCGCAAATGGGTGAGGGCCAGAATATCGGCTTCGGCAAACTCATCCAGAATGGAACTGAGTCCCTCGGCCCCTATACCCTCAGAGGCCCCGAAGGCGCGGGCCCGCTCGCCATAGGCCAGACTGATATGGCTGGAGAGCAGCTCATCGCGGATGACCTTCTGCATCTGAGACGCCCCGGCATAGCCCAGCGTCTTGGCAAAGCGCACCAGTGCCGAAGGCTGTACATCGGCGCGTTCGGCGACCACGGCCAGCGTCTCGAACGCCACGTCTTCGGGCTTGTCCAGCACGAAACTGGCCACCTGTTTCATGCGCCGTGAGGCGTCGTCATACTGGCGCATGATGGCCGCGCGCAAAGCCTCCAGCGTTTGCGGGGCGTCACCGCCGGGGGTGGCGTCTTCAGGGGTTTCCGCCGGGTGTGGGCTCATCGGGGCACTCCGCCGCTGAGAAGAGAATCAAGCATTTTCCAAGTTGACACAATATGGAATATTTGTTCCAAAATGCAAAGCCAGACGTGGAACCCTTTTGTAAGGCTTGGGTTTCAAAAATGGAATAAATATTTCAAAGCGGGATCAGGCTTGCGCCGTACCCAAACCAAAGGAAACGCAATGTTTGAAGTGGCTGTCATCGGGGCCGGGCGTATCGGTCGTATCCACGCCAGAAACGTCGCCGCCCATCCGGCCTTGCACCTTAAGGCCATTGTTGATCCGGTGGGCGACAGCGCGGCGGAACTGGCAAAGGCGCTGGGGTCGGAGGTTTCGACCTTTGAGGCGGTGCTGGCCGATCCGAACGTCAGGGGCGTGGTCATTGCCTCACCGACGGATCAGCACCTGACGCAGACCCTTCAATGCATCGCAGCGGGCAAGGCGGTCCTGTGCGAAAAGCCGCTGGATCAGGATCTGGAAACCGCGCGCGGGGCCGCAGCGCAACTGGGTGGGGATAAGCCGCTTCTGCTGGGCTTCAATCGCCGTTTCGACCGCCATTTCGGGGCGCTGAAACAACAGCTTGAGGCCGGACGCATCGGCGCGCTGGAAAGCCTTTTGATCGTCAGCCACGATCCCGCACCGCCGCCGGTGTCCTACGTCAAGGTCTCAGGCGGCCTGTTCAAGGACATGGCCATCCACGATTTCGACATGGCGCGCTTCATTCTGGGCGAAGAGATTGTTGAGGTCTATGCGGCGGCGGCCTGTCTGGTCGATCCGGCCATCGGGGAGGCGGGGGATGTGGACACCGCCAAAACGACGCTGAAAACCGCCTCGGGCCGTCTGTGTGTGATCAGCAATTCGCGCCGTTCCGGCTATGGCTACGATCAGCGCCTCGAAGCCTATGGGCAAAAGGGGCTTCTGAAGGCTGACAATGTGCTGGAAAGCACGGTGGCGCACTGGGGCAAGGAGGGCCCGGTGCTCGATGCCTTCCAGAACTTCTTCCTTGACCGCTATGCCGAGGCCTATCGCAGTGAGATCGCGCACTTCGCCGACATCGTGGCGGGCAAGGCCAAGCCGATGGTCGGCTATGACGACGCCGTGCGCGCGCTGGAACTGGCCGAAGCGGCGGCCTATTCGGTGGCCACCGGTCAGGTCGTCAGGGTTTGATAAATTTGGTGGCCCAGCCGTTGGGCTGGGCCGCCATATCGAGCTCCAGCGTACCGCCCTTGCTCAGCTCGGCATGGGTGAGCCAGGCGCGGTCGATCGCCTTGCCGTTCAGACGCGCACCCACAACATAGAGATTGGCCTCTGAGGTCTTGGGCGCGATGATCTGAAACGTCTTGCCGCCTTCCAGATGTATGGTCGTTTTCCGGAACAGGGGCGAGCCGATGTAGTAGAAGGGCTGCCCCGCATTGGGGTAGAGCCCCAGACTGGCCCACACGTACCATGACGACATGGTGCCGGCATCGTCATTGCCGGGCAGGCCGTTGCGCGTCGGCTTATAGTGCACCGACAGGATGTGGCGCACGCGCTCGGCCGTGCGATCCGGACGCCCGGCGTGGATATAGAGCCACGGGGCCAGAATATCGGGCTCATTGCCCTGAAGGTAATAGCCTTCGTCAAACAGGCGGTCGAGCCAGCGCACAAAGCCTTCGCGCCCGCCGGTTTTGGCCATCAGGCCTTCGACATCGTGCGGCACATAGGTCGAATATTGCAGCGAATTGCCCTCATAGAAGGGGGCCTCCCACCACGGGCCGGACTTGTCCGGATAGTCATAGGTGCAGGTGAAGTTTTCCAGCCACCGCCCGTCGGCATAGCGCGGACGGATGCAGCCCAGATCGTCGTCCCACAGCTTTTTCCACGCCTCGGCGCGCTTGAGATAGCGGGCCTGATCGGCTTTTTCACCGAGATGCGCCGCCACCGAGGCGATGGCGAAGTCGTTATAGGCGTATTCCAGCGTGCGCGAGGCCGAGCGCGTCTGGCTCAGCGACACATAGCCCAGAGACAGATAGTCCTTTAGCACGCGCCCCTGAAGGAAGGGCTTGTCGCTTTCGACCTCGCCGTCCTTGCGCAAGGCGGCATAGGCCTGTTTGACATCAAAGCCACCGAGGTTTTTGACCACGGCATCGGCGATCAGAACGTCGCCGTTTGAACCGCCCTGCGTCATGCCATTGGCCCCGGCGATGCGCGAATCCGGCAGCCAGCCCGTATGGGCATAGGTGTCGATCAGCGAACGGATCATGTCGCGCTGACGCTGCGGCTGGATGATGGTCAATAGCGGATGCAGGGTGCGGAACGTATCCCAAAGGGTATAGAAATCCTCGTAATGCGGCTCGGTTGAGTTCCACCACACGTTTTCGCCGCTCAGGTCGTGCGGCATGGTGTGGCTGCGGTAAAGCCCTGAATAGAAGTTGCGCCTTTGGGTGTCGTCGCCGCCTTCGACCTCGATCTTGGCAAGCGCGCCGTTCCACAGGTCGCGCGCCTTGGCGTGCTGCGCATCGAAGTCCCAGCCGGGCAGTTCGGCGGCCAGATTGGCTCTGGCCTTTTCGACGCTGATGAACGAAACGGCCAGCTTCATCTGCACGACAGAATCGGTTGCCGTATCGAACGTCATGAAGCCGCCCAGCCGGTTGGAAAACTCCTGCTCGGTGTCGTATTCGATCATCAGCCCCTGACGATTGGCCGCGCTCTTGGTCTGATTGCCGCCGTTAAGACGCCCGATGCCGGCCTGAATCTGCACCTCGCCCTGCCGGGCCTTCCACGCCCCGTACTTGACCGCCGGGCGGTCGAACACAGCGTAGAAGTAGAGCTTATAGGGGGCGGGGTTCCAGCCACCTTCAAAGCTGGCCCAGCCGGAGAGGGTGTGGTCGTCCACCACCTCAACCTGGGCCGCTGTGGTGCGCTGACCGCTGCCGCGCAGGCCGATGACCGAGGTGGCGTCGAGCACGAACTGACCCGGTGCGCCCTTGGGGAAGGTCACGCGCTGAAAGCCCACAAGCCGCGAGGCGGTCAGCTCGACGCGCACCGCCTTGGCCGGTTCGTTGGCCAGAGTCACGGCGTAATAGCCGGGCGAGGCCGTCTCATTGTGCTTGGCGAAGACCAGATGGTTGACGCCCAGTTCCCCTGAGGTCGGGGTGACGCGGAAATTGCCGTACTTGCTGGTGCCGCCGGTGCCGGTGACGTGGGTGAAGCTGAAACCCAGAATGGCGCTTTTGGAGTCGTAGCCATTGGTGTCGCCATTGGCCGTGTCCGGGCTTAAGGAGACGAAGCCGAAGGGAATGCCTGCGCCGGGGACCGTATTGCCGCCGTCATCGACGCCGACAAAGGGATTGGCCAGCACGGTATAGTCCGGGGTCGCCGTGGGCTGTGCGAGTGCCGGGGCACAGAGCGCGCAAAGGGCCACCGCCATCATCAGGGCGCGAACCGAACCGCGGCGTTTCAAACCAGAGGACATGCGATCAGACCTTTCCGCGATGCGATTTGGCGTAGGCGTCGAAGGCCACGGCCGCCACGATGATCAGGCCGATCACCACCTGCTGGAAATAGGATGAAACGTGCATGATGACGAGTCCGTTCGACAGCACGCCTATCAGCAGCGCCCCGATCAGCGTACCGCGAATATTGCCCGCCCCGCCCGACAGGCTGGCCCCGCCGATGACGACCGAGGCGATGACGCGCAGCTCGTAATTAATGCCCGCCACGGCCTCCGCAGAGCCCAGACGCGCCGACAGCAAAAAGCCCGACAGCCCGGCCAGAAAGCCGACGATGACATAGACGCTGATCAGTATGGCCTTGACGTTGATCCCGGCCAGCCGCGCGGCCTCGGCATTGCCCCCCACCGCATAGACCTGCCGCCCGAAGCGCGTGTAGCGCAGCGTCACATGTCCGGCTAGCGCCACCAGCGCAAACAGGATGACGGGCACGGGCACACCCAGCACCGCCCCCGTGCCCCACCAGCGATAGCCGGCATCGAAGCCGGAAATCGGCCCGCCGTCATTGAGAATCAGGGTCGCGCCGCGCCAGATGGTCATGCCGCCCAGCGTCACGATAAAGGCCGGCACCTTTAGCCAGGTAATCGTCTTGCCGTGCGCATAGCCTGCCGCCAGACCGATGGCGGAGGCAACGCCGAGCGCCACCAGCCATTGCGGCAGGTCGCCGCCCATATGCTGCACCACCCAGGCGGCGGCAATCGCGGCAAAGGCCAGAAGCGAGCCTACCGCCAGATCGACCCCGGCGGTGAGAATGACGAAGGTCATGCCGACGGCAATGACGCCATAGATCGACACCTCGGTTAAGATGTTGAGCGCATTGCGCAACGACAGAAAGCGCGGGTTCCACGCCGCGAATCCGATAATCAGCAAAAGCAGGAACAGGGTCGTCCCCCAGGTCCGCAAAAAGGCCACCGTGTCAAAGGGGGCTTTGGCCGGGGGCGCAGACAGGTCAGGGGCGGGGGCAGGGGTGGCGGTCATCAAGGGGACTCAAGGGTTGGGGGCTTGCGGGGCGCTGCCGGTGGCCATCAGCGCCATCAGGGTTTCTTCGTCGGCGTCGGCGGCTTCCAGCGTGCCGGTGATGCGGCCTTCGCGGAAGACGATGATGCGGTCGCTGACGGCCATCACTTCGGGCAGTTCGGAGGAGATGACGATGACCGCCATGCCCTCTGACGCCATGTCGAACAGGACCTGATGCACGTCGGCCTTGGCACCCACATCAATGCCGCGCGTCGGTTCATCGACGATCAGCACCTTGGGCGACAGGGCCATGCAGCGCGCCAGAAGCACCTTTTGCTGATTACCGCCCGACAGGGTGCCGATGGCGGCTTCTGAGCTGCTCATACGGATGCGCAGCTTCTGCCGGAAGGTTTCAACAAGGCGTCGCTCGGCCCCTTCATCGACGAAGCCACCGGGGCGTGACAGGGACTTAAGCCCCGACAGAGAAAGGTTGTGGCGAATGGAGTGATCTAGGAAACAGCCCTGCTGCTTGCGGTCTTCTGGGACCAGCGCGATCCCGGCGCTCAGCGCCTGCGCCGGTGACTGAATGTCGAGAGCGCGGCCACACAGATGGATGCGACCGCTATCCTTGCGGTCGGCTCCGTAAAGTACGCGCGCCAGATCGGTGCGGCCAGCGCCCACCAGTCCGGCCAGACCGACGATTTCCCCCGCGTGCACTTCAAAAGAGATGTTGTCGAGCGAGGTGCCGCGCGCCTCATGCGCGCCGCGGCGGCGGCTGACCCCGTCGATGCGCAGCACCGGCGTCGGCGCCACCTGACGCGGCGGGCGCTTGAGGAAGGCGACATCGCGCCCGATCATCAGGCGCACCATGTCGTCGATACTGACGTCTGAAACCTGTCCGCTGGCCACAAAGCGCCCATCGCGCAACACTGTATAGGCGTCGCAGATGGCCTTCACCTCCTTCAGGCGGTGGGTGACATAGATGACCGCGATGCCGCGCGCCTTCAGCGTGCCGACAATGCGGTGAAGTATGTCCACCTCGCGCGGGCTGAGCGCCGCCGTGGGTTCGTCCATGATGATCAGCTTTGCCTGAAGCGTCATGGCTCTGGCGATTTCGACCATCTGCTGATCGGCGACATTGAGGCGGCTGACCTCCAGATCGGGATCGAGGCTGAGGCCCAGATCGTCCAGTATGCGCCGGGCATCCGCGCGCATCTGCCGGTGATCAATCAGGCCGAACCGAAGGGGCTCACGCCCCAGATAGAGGTTTTCGGCGACGCTCAGGAAGGGCTGAAGGTTGAACTCCTGATAGATGGTGACAATGCCCGCCTTCTGCCTCTGGCTGGGCGTATCGTCGGGACGCAGGGGCTTTGCGTCAAAGGTGAGGTGCCCGCCGTCGCTACCTTGAGCCCCGGACAGGATTTTGAGCAGGGTCGATTTGCCCGCGCCGTTTTCGCCCAGCAGGGCGTGAACCTCGCCCGGTTCGACGCGCAGGCTCGCCCCGCCCAGCGCCACGACACCGGGGAAACGCTTGGTGATGTCTTGAGCCTCAAGCAGGGCCATGACCGGCCTATTTCACTTCGCCGATGCGTGACGCCTGAGCGAGCGTGTCGCGGGTGATCAGCACCGGCGTCAGGCTTTTGGAGACGATGGGGGTCTTGTCTTTCAGATTGGCCACGACGGCGCGCAGGGCCGAGCGGATCTGTTCGCCCGGATTCTGTTCCACGCTGGCGGCCATTTCGCCGTCGCGGATACGTTTCAGCGCTTCGGGGATGGCATCGAAGCCCAGGACGGCGATCTGCTGCGTCGTAAAGCCCGCGCCGCGAATGGCCTCAAGCGCCCCCATGGCCATGTCGTCATTGAGGCACAGAATGACGTCCGGGTGCGCGCCGCCCATCGAGGTGAGAACGTTCTGGGTGACGCTCAGCGCCTGATCACGCTTGGAATTGCCGGTCTGTTCGGCGACGATCTGATAGGCGGCACCGCCGGCCGCCAGCCCCTCATGCACGCCCTTGACGCGCTCAATCGAAGAGGTGCTGCCCGGATCATTGGTGATGACCACGACCTTGGCCCCCTTGGGGTAGGTCTTGACCACCCAGTCGGCCATGGCGCGCCCGCCTTCGACATTATTGGCCCCAAAATGCGGCACCGGGTGCTTGCCGCCACCGATCTGACGATCGACGGAGACAACGACGGTCTTTTCGTCGATCAGGGCGTCGGTGGCCGACGCCAGCGCCTTGGAGTCGGTCGGCGCGATAATCACCGCCGAAATGCCCTGAACGCGCGCGGCCTCCAGATCGGAGACCTGCTTTGAGGAGTTGTTCTGACCGTCCAGCACCTGAACCTTGACGCCGAGCTTCTGAGCTTCGTCCTCCAGATCGCGGCGCATGGCGACGAAGAAGGGCTGCGACAGGTCGCTGAAACTGACGACAATGCCGTCGGTGGCGGCGGCAGAACCGGATTTCTGACAGGCGGTCAGGCCCAGACCAAGGCCCATACCCAGACTGGCGGCCAGCAGGTGGCGGCGGTGAATCGACATAAGAGTTCCTCCCGTGGAACCGTGCGCCTTGCGGCTGCGTCATCTGTTCTATTTCCGGGACGAAGGCGTGTGGCAGAGGGCCCCGGATGGACGTGCCGATTGGTCGGCTTTTTTTGTTTGTGTAGTAAATGGAATTTTTATTCCAACGTCAACGCATAGTCGGAATAATGAAGCTGGAATCGTGACTCTGGCCTGCGCGCGGCCATCGTTGGGTGACGGTCTTGGTGCGGGTGTAGAAGCGCACGCCGTCCATGCCGTACTGATTGAGGTCGCCGAAGCCGGAGCGCTTCCAGCCGCCGAAGGAGTGATAGGCCACGGGCACCGGGATGGGGACATTGATGCCGACCATGCCGACCTCGACCTGAGAGGCGAACTCGCGCGCCGCGTCGCCATTGCGCGTGAAGATGGCTACGCCATTGCCATAGGGGTGTTGCGACGGCAGGCGGATGGCCTCTTCCAGCGTTTTGGCCCGCACGATCTGCAACACCGGGCCGAAGATTTCGTCCTGATAGGTCTGCATGGCGGGCGTCACGTGGTCGAACAGGCTGGGGGCCAGGAAGAAGCCGTCCTCATGCCCCTGAAGTTTGAAGCCGCGCCCGTCGAGCACCAGTTCAGCCCCCTCATCGACACCCATCTGGATATAGTGTTCGATGCGCGCCTTGTGCGCCGCCGATACGACCGGGCCATAGTGGGCCTCGGCGTCGGTCGAGACACCGACGCGCAAGGCTTCGGCGGCCGCCAGCAGCTTGGGCCTAAGACGCCCGGCCGTCTCTTCGCCCACCGGCACCACCACAGGCAGGGCCATGCAGCGTTCGCCGGCAGAGCCATAGGCGGCGCCCATAATATCGGCCACGGCCTGATCGAGATCGGCATCAGGCAGGACGATGCCGTGGTTCTTGGCCCCACCCATGCACTGCATCCGCTTGCCGTTTTGCGACCCGCGGCCATAGACGTATTGCGCGATGTCAGACGAGCCGACGAAGCTCACGGCGCGGATGTCGGGGTGATCGAGTATGGCATCGACCACCACCTTGTCGCCGTGCACGACATTGAGCACGCCTTCGGGCAGCCCGGCCTCCAGCAAAAGCGCCGCCAGCCGCACGGGCACGGAAGGGTCACGCTCGGACGGCTTGAGGATAAAGGCATTGCCGGTGGCCAGCGCCGGGGCGAACATCCACATGGGGATCATGGCCGGGAAGTTGAACGGCGTGATGCCGGCCACCACCCCCAGCGGCTGCCGCAGCGAAAAGACGTCGATGCCGGGCCCCGCCCCTTCGGTATATTCGCCTTTCAGCAGATGCGGGATGCCGCAGACGAACTCCACCACCTCCAGCCCGCGCTGAATGTCGCCTCTGGCATCGGAAATGACCTTGCCGTGTTCAGAGGCCAGAAGATGCGCCAGGGCGTCCATATCGCGCTCCAGCAGGCGCTTGAACTCGAACATCACCCGGGCGCGGCGCTGAGGGTTGAGCGCGGCCCAGCCCGGCTGCGCGGCCTTGGCCACCGCTACGGCGCGCGCCAGTTCATCGGGCGTCCCCAGATCGACCTGCGCCTGCACCCGGCCAGTATTGGGATCGAAGACCTCACCCACCCGGCCCGACACCCCCGCTACCGTCTGACCGCCGATAAAGTGTGAGATGTGCCGCATGGGTTTCCACCTGTCCGTTAAGGGGTTCTGGTATTTTGGAAAAAATATTTCATATATTTTGAATTTGCAATGATCATTTTATTTTTGGTTTGCAGCAGAAAAAAAACCGCCCGGACGGGTCCGGGCGGTGCGTGGGTCGTCTGTGAGGTGGGGGCGTTAGCCCAGACCGCCGCCACTCATCATGCCGGGGGCCATGTTGTGGTTGAGGTGCGTCATCACCCACAAGGAGCCGATGATCAGGATGCCGACAATGATCGCCGTAAAGATAAAGGCGAGATTGTTCCATACCTGGCTCGAGGAGCTGTTCATGTGCAGGAAGTAGCGCAGGTGCACCACAATCTGGATCACGCCGAGGATCAGGATGACCGGCACCAGTGTCGCTGTCGGCATCAGCTTCAGCATGGTCAGGACAAACGGAATGGCCGTCAGGATGACCGACAGGCTAAAGCCGATCAGATAGTCCTTCACCGAGGCGTGGCCAGCCCCGTGATCGTGACCATGGGCGTCGCCGTGGTTCAGCTTGTCCACCGCGTGGTGGTCGGCCAGCTCGGTATGCGGGTCCTTGGCAGGGTGCAGGGTGGGCTTGTCAGGGATGTGCATCAGGCGGCTCCCATCAGATAGACGATGCTGAAAACGCCGATCCAGATGATGTCGAGGAAGTGCCAGAACAGGCTCAGCTCCATCATGCGGATGCGGTTGGCGGGGGTGATGCCGCGGCGGAAAAGGTGGACGAACATGACGCCCATCCAGATCAGACCCGACGTGACGTGCAGGCCGTGCGTGCCGACCAGAGTGAAGAAGGCCGACAGGAAGGCCGAACGGTCGGGACCGGCCCCTTCGTGGATCAGGTGGTTGAACTCATAAATTTCCATGCCCATGAAGCCGAGGCCCAGAAGCCCGGTCACGGCCAGCCAGCCCAGAACGCCGTTCAGCTTGTTGTTCTGCATTGAGATCATCGACAGACCAAAGGTCAGCGACGACAGCAGAAGCAGCGAGGTTTCGATGGCGACAAAGCCGAGATCGAACAGCTCACGGCCATTGGGGCCGCCTGCGGTTGCATCCTTCAGCACCGCGAAGGTGGCAAACAGGGTCGCAAAGATCAGGCAGTCGCTCATCAGGTAGATCCAGAAGCCGAGCGTAACCTTGGCTTCTTCGTCCTGATGGTGGTGGTCGTGCGTGTCGTGGGCTTCGTTCGGATTGTGGTCGTAGGCGGACTTCAACTGATCCTTGAAGGCGCCGACGGGGTTTTCCGCCGGATTAACGGGGGTGCTGCTCATGGTTACGCCTCCGTCGTTGTGTTGAGCTTGGCGAAGCGCGCGTCTTCGATAGCCTTGATCTCATCAGGCTGAACGTAATAGTCGCGGTCTTCATTGAAGGTGTGCAGGATGGCGAGCCCGATCATGCCGATCAGGGTCACGACGGCCAGCCACCAGATGTGCCAGACCAGCGCAAAGCCGAACGGAATGCTGGCCAGACCGATCAGCAGGCCCGTTGCCGTGTTGCGCGGCATGTGGATCGGCTCATAGGACTTGGGCTGGATATAGGCTTGACCCGTCTGCTTGGCGTCCCAGAAGGCATCGTGGTTGCCGATGGCCGGGGTGACGGCAAAGTTATAGAAGGGCGGCGGCGAAGAGGTCGCCCACTCCAGCGTGCGGCCATCCCACGGGTCGCCGCTGTCGTCGCGCAGCTCATCGCGCTTCCAGATGGAATAGCCGATCTGGACGATCTGAGCGATGATACCGGCAAAGATGATCAGGGCCCCACAGGCGGCGACGATCAGATAGACGTGCCAGACGGGGTTATCCATGTGGCTTAAGCGGCGCGTCATGCCCATCAGGCCCAACGCATAGAGTGGCATGAAGGCGACGTAGAAGCCGATCAGCCAGCACCAGAAGCTGACCTTGCCGATGCCCGAATGCAGGCGGAAGCCGAAGGCCTTGGGGAACCAGTAGTTGAGGCCCGCAATACAGCCGAACAAAACGCCGCCGATGATCACATTGTGGAAGTGGGCGATCAGGAAGACCGAGTTGTGCAGCACGAAGTCTGCCCCCGGAATGGCCAGCATGACGCCGGTCGCCCCGCCGATGACGAAGGTGATGATGAAGCCCATGGTCCACAGCATCGGCACTTCGAGGCGCACGCGGCCGCGGTACATGGTGAACAGCCAGTTGAACACCTTAACCCCGGTGGGGATCGAGATGATCATGGTCGAGATGCCGAAGAAGGCATTGACATTGGCACCCGCGCCCATGGTGAAGAAGTGGTGCAGCCACACGATGAAGGACAGGATGGCGATACACATGGTCGCATAGACCATGGCGTCATAGCCAAACAGACGCTTGCGGCAGAAGGTGGCCACGATCTCCGAGAAGATGCCGAAGGCGGGCAGGACGAGGATGTACACTTCCGGGTGACCCCAGGCCCAGATCAGGTTGACGTACATCATGGCGTTGCCGCCGCCGTCATTGGTGAAGAAGTGCATCCCGAGGTAACGGTCGAGACCCAGCAGCGCCAGAGTGACGGTCAGGATGGGGAAGGCGGCGACGATCAGGATGTTGGCGGCCAGAGTCGTCCAGGTGAAGACCGGCATGCGCATCAGGGTCATGCCCGGCGCGCGCATCTTGAAGATTGTCGCAATCAGGTTCACCCCGGACAGTGTCGTACCTATCCCCGAAATCTGGATGGCCCAGAGATAATAGTCGACCCCCACACCGGGCGAGAATTGCAAGCCTGACAGGGGCGCATAGGCGAGCCAGCCCGTGTGGGCAAACTCACCAACGACCAGCGAGACGTTGATCAGCACCGCACCTGCCGCCGTGAACCAGAAGCTCAGGCTGTTCAGATACGGGAAGGCCACGTCGCGCGCCCCGATCTGAAGCGGCATGATGACGTTCATCAGGCCGATCACAAAGGGCATGGCGACAAAGAAGATCATGATCACGCCGTGGGCGGTGAAGATCTGGTCGAAGTGGTCCGGCGGCAGGAAGCCGTGACCGCCGGCCGAGGCCAAAGCCTGCTGCGCGCGCATCATCAGGGCGTCGGCAAAGCCGCGCAGCAGCATGATGAGGGCGAGGATGATATACATCACACCGATCTTCTTGTGATCGACGCTGGTCAGCCACTCTTTCCACACATAGGGCCAGAGCTTGAAATAGGTGGTCAGGCCGAGCACGAGCACGGCGGCACCGACCATACCGGCACCGGCCCCCATGATGATGGGGTCGTGCCATGGCACGGAGCTGATATCGAGTTTACCGAAGAGGAAGCGAAGAACGGGGTCTTCGTGGAGTTCGGCGACAGGGCTGGACATGGGTTATAATCTTTTTACGGGTCAGGTTTGGGGGCGGCGCGGAACTCAGCTTTCCGGAGTGGCGCGGTTCAGCGCCACCTTGTCGGCCGTCTTGTTTTTGGACGTCAGGATCTCAGGGGCGACGCAATCGACCGCGCCGGGCACCAGATTCTTCATCATCGCCATGTTGAAGGCGTCTTCCTTACAAAGACCCCCATCGGCGCAGCCATTGAGGACCTTGGTGAAGAGGGCGGGCTGAACCGCTGCATAATAGGCCGGGGCCTTCAGCGTGCTTTTCTGGTGCAGGCTCTTGTAGGCGCCGGCATCGAGCGTCTGACCGGAGGCCTTGGCGCTGGCCACCCAGGCGTCGAAGCCGGTCTGGTCCACGGCCTTGGCCTTGAACTTCATGTCGGCGAAGCCGAAGCCCGAATAGTTGGCGGAAATGCCGTCATAGACACCGGCGTGGTCGGCGCGCAGCGACAGGTGCGTTTGCATGCCGTTCATGGCGTAGATCTGCGTGCCGAGCTGCGGGATGAAGAAGGAGTTCATCACGCTGGCCGAGGTGATCTCGAAATGGACGGGGACACCGACCGGCATGGCCATCTCGTTGACCGTGGCGATGCCGTACTGCGGATAGATGAACAGCCATTTCCAGTCGAGCGCCACGACCTGAACCTCGATCGGGGTCACGCCCGCCTTGTCGGCAGCGGCTTCGACCTTCTTGTGCGGGTCAAGCTGGTGCGTCGAAATCCACGTCACCGTACCGAGCGCGATGATGATCAGCGTCGGGATGGCCCACACCACGGCTTCGATGCGGTTGGAGTGCTCGAAGTTCGGATCATAGGTCGCCTTGGTGTTCGAGGCGCGGTAACGCCACGCAAACCACAGGGTCATGACGATCACCGGCACGACCGGGATCAGCATGAGAAGGGTGGCGAGGATGATCAGGTCCTTTTGCGCCAGACCGACCGGACCCTTGGGGTCCATCAGTGCCCAGTCACAGCCGCTTAAGGACACGGCGGCGGTCACCATCAGGCCCGCGATGAGGCCCTTGCGGATCAGGTTCCTGCCTTCAAAAAAATTCAGATGCACGACGCGTTCACCGAAGTAAGTCCCGCATGCGGGAGGTTTTCAAATGTCAAAGCGTTCGCGTCCTAATGAAATTGGGAAGAAGCGCAAGGGACAAATTGTCTCAGGCGGATCGGTCGCATCCTGTTAACCATGCCGGTATTTTTGTTATTTGAAATTCGGCACTTATGTAAAAAATGCGTGAGGAGGCGCGGGCCTGGGGATAAATAAATGACATATGTGTCAGATTGCCGCAGATTCCTCTTGCGCAAACCGTTGCGGCGCGTAAGGATGGGACAAATTGACGCTGTTGTGAGTTTTGGCGTCAGCTATGGAGGAACTGACATGACGGATGCTCTGCACACCTATCGTTTCGGACCGGTCGTCAAAATCGCCCTGCTGTCGGCGGCCCTGCTACAAATTGTCGCAGGCGTTCTGCTTATGGCGCAGGCCTATCTGGCGGGCGGCACGGTTCTGCAACAGTTTTCGGGCGTGGTGCTGGGTATGATCCCGGTGTCGATTGCGCTCTTCCTCACCCCGGTTCTCTGGCGCTGCGAACTGCGCGTCTTTGAAGACCGTCTGGAATATCAGGGCGTCCTGCTCGACATCGCCATTCCGCGCGATCACATCGTCGCCGCCGTAGCCCCGCGTCGCGGTCTGGGCATGTTTGATGTGTCTCTGGAGCTGGTCAATGCGCCGTTCCGTCGCCTGCATCTGGCCATTATGGACCGCAATGAGGAGCGTCTGGCGCGCTGGCTCACCCAGACGGCGTGAGAGGTTTAAACGGGGTTGAAACGAGAATAATAAACGAAGCGCTCGTCCATCGGACGGGCGCTTTTACTTTGCCTGTGGCTCATCCCCGGACATCTCTCCCCGCCGGCCGCGACGGCTTAGCCACAGACTGATGCCGGCCAGACCGCCCGCCAGACTGAACCACGTAATGGCATAGACCAGATGGTTGTTGGTGAAGCGTACGACGGTCAGTCCGCCCTGCGGTAGGCCGCCGGGCAAGGGCGTGGCCTCGGCGTCGACGAACCAGTTGGGCACCTTGAGCTGACGCGCCCTCGCGATCTGCGCCACGTCGCGCAGGAACCATTGGTCCTTGGCCGGGTCGTTGGGCTGCGAGAACAGCCAGCCCCTGTCTTGGCTCAGGCGAACAAGGCCAGTGACCTCGACCTCGCCGCCTATCTGCCCGGCGGTGCGCGTGGCCGGATCACGCTTATCCGTCGGCACATAGCCGCGATTGACCATGACCGTGCCGTCTGGTGTCTCCAGCGGCGTCATCACCCAGTAGCCCGCACCTAAATCGGTCAGAGCATAGACCTGCGTTTCCTTGTCATGTCGGAAATGACCACGCAGCCTCACGCGCCGGTATTCATCGCGCTCAGCGGTGAAGGCGGGCCAGCCAGCCGGTCCGCGCACCAGGGGCTGAGGAGCGGCATGGACGCGCGCCGTGACGGTTTCGATTAGCGCTGTTTTCCACATCAGGCGCTGCACCTGCCAGATCCCCAATCCGCTCAGGGTCACGACGGCGACACAGACGCAGATCAGGGCCAGAAAACGACGCATGGCATTCCCTTTCACAAGGCGATCACACCCCCGCAGGGTGGCCTATAGGGCATTGGCGCACAATATGCACGAAAATGTGTAATGCCAGTGGGTTCCCATTCGCTACGGACGGGTGTTTATTTACCACTGGTTAATCCTGTGATCCCATAACTCGCGATTATAGAGTGGCGTAACCCTATTGGCAGACGGCGGTCGCAGCGGGCGGCTGACGCAGATAAGCAGGGCGGGGGTCCTCTTATGGTTTTTGAAATGTCCGGCACGCAGAAGGATGTGCGCAGCCTCGCAAATCTCGGCGAGACGGCCTCGACGTCGCGCGTGCTGAACCTCGGCTACGTCTATCGTGCGCACGGCGAATTGCCGGAATATACGGCCAAGCCGTTCTTTGCCAACCGGCAGATGAACCGGGCCCTGATCCTCAAACATACGCTGCGCGCCAATGAGCAGGACCTGTTCACTAAGCCGCGCCGCACCACGACCAAGATCATCCTGCCGTTCGATCCGGACGATCTGAAACTGGGCGGGCAGTCGGTGCTGGTGGGGCAGGTCGGTTACGACAACTTCTTACGCAACATCTATAACACCAAAACCATCGCGGCCCTGCCGGATGTAGAGGTGTTGCGCGCGCTGGATGAACTGCCGTCGCTCGATCCGTTTTTGGTGCGCGAGCATCTGGGGCGGCGCGGCTATCGCCCCGCAAGCTGTTATCTGCATATCACCCAGGCCGACATTGCGCGCATGATCGGCTTTGCCAATGGCGAAATCGAGAGTCTGGTGCGCGAGGCTTTCGGCTCGGCCATGCAGCAGGCGACGCTTAAACTGGCGGGCAAAATTCTGGCGAATGAACTCGATAATGAACTCGACCCGCTGCGCATGACGCTGCGCCTGTCCAGCGCCGAATTTTCCGACGGCATCTTCTCATGGCGTGGCTTTCTCTATTTCAAATGGCGCTATACCGAGCTTCAGGGCGAACTGAACAAGGTGCTCAACGGCCTCGCCACCTACCAGCCCATGCTGACGCGCGACAAGGCGGTGCTGGAGTTTCTGGCCGATATCCGTCCGCGTCTGGCCAAGCGGATTTCACTGGCCATCGTCTCGGTGGGTCGCACGCTGGCCGTCTATGATCAGGCCTATCTGGCCCTGACCAAGGGGCATGATCCCGGCCCCTTCCGTCGCTTCCTGCTCGAAGGCCCGTCGTTGTTCTTCGAACTGGGCGAACATATCGGCATCCTTAGCCACATCAGCTCCTTCTGGAATTACCGCATGTCGCGGGTCAACCGGATGCAGCGCATGTCGGCGGAAGAATATTCCGAACTTCTGATGGACTATTCCGACAGCCTGTCGGCGCTCTATCTTGAAGATGAGAGCACCGCCCAGAGCTGGTAAGGTATTGAGAGCGCCTTCCGAAACGGGTGCTACGGTATTGGCTGCGCCGCTTGTGGCTTACCGGAAGGGCTCGACCATCTGGACCGGGCCATAGCCTAGTGCTTCCAGACGTTTGGCCTGCGTCGCTGCATCCCCGACCACCACCAGTATCATGCGATCCGTGTTCAGATAGGTGCGCGCCACCTGCTGCACCGTGGCTCTGTCGAGCGTGGACAGGGTGGCGTTTTCGCGGGCAATATAGTCCGCGGGCAGACCGTCATCTCCGATACGGGCGAGAAGCCCCAGCTTGGCGCGTAGCGTCTCGAAGGCGCGGGCGCGCGCCTTGATCAGCGATCCCTTGGTCAGGTCGAGATCGGCCTGGCTGTAGGTGGTGCCAAAGTCGCGCATGATGTCCCGCATCAGGGTCGCGGATTCCAACGTGACATTGGCGCGCACAGGCGCCGTCATTTCAAAGCGCCCGCCGGTCGTGCCGCCTGCAAAGCGCGAGTCGGCCGCGTAGGTATAGCCCTTGCCTTCGCGCAGTTCCTGCGTCAGGCGCGACGCGAAGCCGCCCCCGCCCAGAATGAAGTTGGCCGCATAGCCCTTGAACCAGTCGCCCGAACCGCGCGCCGGGCCCGGCCGCACAAAGAGCAGAGCCGACTGCTTGGCGCCCGGTACGTCGTAGAACAGGATCTGCGTGCGCGACGGTTCGCTAAAGGCAATGCTGCCCATCGGGGTCGGTGCCGGTCCGGTCCAGCGCGCCGCCAGCGGTGCAAAAGCCTTGGCGACCTCCGCTTCGCTGATCGCTCCGGCCACGCGGATACGGGCGGCCTGCGGCGCATAGGTGCTGGCCATAAAGCGCTTCACGTCATCCAGACTGAGGGCGGTGACCGATTCCGGCGTGCCGCGCACATCGTTGGCCAGTGCGCTGCCTTTATAGAGGGCGCGACGCATGACCAGTTCCGCCACCTCCTCCGGCTCGGCGCGAGAGGCCTGAATCCCGGCAATCGCCGCGGACTTGGCCAGCGCCAGTTCTTCCGGGTCCCAGCGCGGTTCGGTGAGCATTTCGGTGATCAGCGCCGCCGTTGCCCTGAAATTGCGGGCCAGGGTCGTGCCGCTGATCAGGGTGCGTTCTTGACCCACATCGACCGACAGGCTGGCCCCCAGGCCTTTCAGGGCGTTCTGGAACTGCTCGCGCGTGCGGGTTTTGGTACCACGCACCAGCATGTCGGCGACCAGACTGGCCGCCCCCGGGCGCGCGGGGTCGTCGCGCAACTGACCGCCGTCAATCGCGATCTGGAAGGCCACAACCGGCAGCTCGTGATCTTCTATGCCCGTCAGGCCCGTCCCGTTGGGCAGGGCCCCTTTCCAGATGGCGGGCGTTTTCACCTGCGGAGTCGGGCCTGCGGGCGGTTCAACCGTGCGGTCGATGCGCGACGGCGTGCGCGGCACCTGCGTGCGCCCGGCCGTCTGATCGACCGCCGCTTCGGCCCCCTGCACAATCGCCTCTTCGGCCTCGACCTTCGCCGGTTGTGATCCGCTAAGGGCCAGTGCGTCCTGACCCTTCGGCAAGACGCTCAGCTCAAGGTGCGGCCGCGCCAGATCGAAGCGGTCGAGCGCCGCCATCACATCCGCCGGGGTCAGGGCCTTCAGTTGCTTCAGATAGGTATCGACCAGATCAGGACGGCGGGACTGGGTCTCAGAGTCGGCGATCATCTGCACCTTGCCGATGACGCTGCCCACCTGCTGATAGAGGGCAGCCTCGCGTGACGCCTTCAGGCGTTCCAGCTTTTCCGCGCTGATGCCCTCGCGCCGGAAGCGGGCCATGCCGGCACTGACGGCCGCCCGCACCGTGTCCAGCGGCACATTTTCAAAGGCCCGGATCTGCATCAGGCCGAGGCCGGTGATTTGATTGTCCCAGACGAAGCCGTCCACGCCGTCGCTGACCTTGGCGTCTTCGACCACGGCCTGATAGACCGGACCATCCGGCCCTTCGGTCAGGGCAGCGAACAAAAGCTCATCCGCCACCGTCTCCGGCGCCCCCTTTTGTGTGGCGGGCCACACCAGGGTGAGTTGCGGCAGGGGGGCGAACTTATCGACATAGCTCAGCCGGCGCGTTTCGCTCAGGCTGGCCGGACGCGGGGTGGGGATGGGGGCGGGCTGACCCGCCTTGAACTCGCCGAAATAGCGTTCGACCCACTGGCGGGTCTGGGCCGGATCGAAGTCGCCGGAAATCACCAGAGTGACGTTGTTGGGGACGTACCAGCGGCGGTAGAAGCTGCGGACATCCTCAAGCGAGGCCGCCGACAGGTCCGCCAAGGAGCCGATCGTCGTCCAGCTATAGGGGTGGTCGGGGGCAAACAGGGCTGACTGAACGATGGGCAGGACCTGACCATAGGGGACATTGTCCACGCGCTGGCGCTTCTCGTTCTTGACGACCTCGATCTCTTTGGCGACGACGGCCGGCGTGACCGTATTGATGAAGAAGCCGAGTTTGTCGGCTTCGGCCCACAGCATCTTTTCCAGCGCATCATTGGGAACGGTCTGCAAATAGACCGTGTGGTCCATATTGGTGTAGCCATTGGCCCCTTCACCGCCCACGCGCGCCGACAGCTTGTCGAGCCCGCCGGGGCCGAGGTTTTCCGAATTCAGGAAAAACAGGTGCTCGAACAGGTGGGCAAAGCCGGTGCGTCCGGGCACTTCGCGTGCGGAGCCCACATGCGCGACCAGCGCCACCGCCACGACCGGGTCCGAACGGTCCACATTGAGCACCACCCGCATCCCGTTGGGCAGGGTATAGGCCTCGGCGGGAATGAGCGAGGCGGGGGCCGCCGCCCGGGTGGCCGAAGCCGGCGGAACGCTCTGACCTGCGGCGGGCAAGGCCGAAAGGGTGAGGGCCGCCGCGATCAGCGTGGCATGAACAGGCGATGTCGTCATAAGGGGCTCCCCAGCCGTCCGGACAAAGGTCAGTACGCGTTCAAACGAAACGGACTGTAACCCCTAATCCGGACAGACGACAAGTCGCCTCAGGCCAGTTGGCACAGGTCCAGTTCGCTGAAATCGCCATAGTCGAGGTTTTCGCCGCCCATGGCCCAGATGAACGCATAGTTGGAAGTTCCCGCCCCGCAATGGATCGACCACGGCGGGCAGATAATGGCGTCTTCATTGGCGGCGACGAGGTGGCGCGTGTGGCCCGGCTGACCCATGAAGTGAAACACGCGGTCGCTTTCACCCATCTGAAAATAGAAATAGGCCTCCGAGCGGCGGTCGTGCAGGTGCGGCGGCATGGTGTTCCACACATTGCCGGGCTTGAGCAGGGTCAGGCCCATCAGCAACTGCGCCGAACGGCAGACGCGCGGCACGATCAGTTGATGGATGATGCGGTCGTTCGAGGTCTGAAGGCTGCCGCGTTCCAGCGGGTGACTCCCCGACAGCGGTATGTGCCGGGTGGGATAGCTGACATGCGACGGGGTCGAGGCGAGGTAGAAGCGCGCCGGGGTCGCGGCGTCCACGCTTTCAAACGTCACCTCGCCCGTATCCGCGCCGATATAGAGGGCATCGAGCGGGCTCAGCGCATAGGCGACCCCCTCAACGCGCACCGTACCCGCACCGCTGCCGACATTGACCACACCCATTTCGCGGCGCGCCAGAAAGGACGAGCCGGCGGCCGAGGCAGGCTCGTTCACCACGGGCAGGGCGACGCGCTGCTGCACCGGGGCGGCCCCGCCGATCACGAGGCGTTCCTGATGCAAGTAGTTCAGCCTGACCGCTTCGGGCGCGAACAGGCCGCTGATCAGGTAGCGGTCGCGCAGGGTCTGCGTATCGGCAAGCGCCAGCTGATCAGGGTGGGTGGCGTAATAGGTTTTTTCAAACATGATCAGCCGGTCGCCCCCGGCCGGGCATCGACCGCATAGACGTGATTGGCGCCGTGCATGTTGGAGACGAAGACCAGCCATTGGCCATCGGGTGTAAAGCGCAGATTGGGCTCAAGGCGGTAGTCGTGCGCCGCCATATCGACCAGCCGCGTCGCCCTGAACTTTTCAATGGTGATCAGGTCCGCATCATAGGAGGGCAGGTCGGCATCGACGATGGTTTCGGCCTCCAGCAGCGAAATCCATTTGCCGTCCGGTGCGTGGGCCACCATGTCGGCATCGCCGCCGTCCGAGGCAAAGGTTTTATTATCGGGCGCAATGTTGAAGTGCACGCCCCAGTCGTTGGCCTCCAGCCGCTTCCAGACGCGCTTGCCGGTGGCGAGTTCAAGGCCCGCCACCCAGAAGACCTGACCGCGCGGCGTTTGCAGGTCGTACCACAACCATTTGCCGTCGTGGCTGAAGAATTCGTGGCCCCAGATCTCCATATTCATGCTGCGGGTGTGCGCACTTTTCAGCCCTGTGCCGTCGGATCGGATGAGCTTGATGCGATCCACGCGGTGCCACGGCCCTTCCATGCAGAAGCGGATCAGGGTCGGGTCGGTTGGTGAAAACTGGGCGTGACCGATCCACTCCTCGGTTTTAAACAGGACGCGTCGCGCCTGTGTTTTGAGGTCGATAGTGAACAGCTCCGCCGGCACGCGCGCCGCCCAGCGTTCCAGCATCCGCACGCCCTTGGCCTTGGCGAAGTTGAGCGGTTTGCCGTCCGGCCCCAGCGCCGCATATTCGGCCTGACCGAACTTTTCCAGCGAGCCCTTGTCCTTGGGCTGTAAGGGCTTGGCGCCATAGGCGACCTGACCCAGAAGAAGGGTGTCATCGGCATTGGAACCGGTGATGCGCCCGGCCGGGATGCGCGTCAGCTTGCGCACCGTTTTGGTGTCCACATGGATGGCGTAGAGCGTCTTGGGGCGGTCCTCGGCCTCGCCCTCACCGGGGTCGGTGACGGCATAGACCGCTTCGCGCGTGGTGCGCATCATGAACAGGAGCTCGTTATCATTGCCCTTGACGAGCAGGCTGGTCTTCCAGTCGCTCAGGCGCACGGCCACAATGCCCGACGGCGACTTGATCACCATAAGATCGCCCTGGGGCGTATAGACCGGGCGATAGAAGTAAAGCACGCCAGAGCCGTCTTCGTCGGAGATTCGGATCACGCGGCGACCCGTCTTCGGGTCGGTGAATTGGCGCGGGATCGGCCCTTGCGGGGCGGGGGCAGGTGTCGCCGGGGTTTGCGCCTGCGTGGCCTGTCCCACGACCAGAGGCAGCAGGGCCGAGGCCCCCCACAGGCCCTTCAACGCGGCGCGGCGGGTCGAATCCGACATGGGGTACTCCTTACGGTACAGGTTTAAAGCTGAAGGTCTGCGTCCTGACGAAGGCGTCCCACGCCTCGCGCGATTTGAAATCAAGCCCGCCGTCCCAGGCCGATCCCATGTAATAAACGAAGGGCGTACCCGGCGTGACGCGCACCAGAATCAGATAGTTTTCAGCGTCTTCGGTAAAGCCTTCGACCATGGCCGGATCGACGGCGATGGTGATGCCGATATGGCCGTGATCGCCGACGTCCGGCTCCCAGAAGCTCAGCAGACCGTTTTTGGCGTCCTTCGTCACCACGCCCGACCCGGCGTCGCTCTTACGCTTGTTGATGCCGATGCCGACGATCAGCGGGTCTTGGGTGTCCGAGCGCAGCGTTGAGGTCATGCGCGTGAAGTTCGACCCCAGCGGTAGGGAGAAGGTGCGCGTCTCCCACACCTTTCGCACCACATCGACAGGCCAGGGACGGTAATCGACGCTGAACTTCGCCTCATCGCCGCCGGTCTTGTCGATGCGGTAGGTCGAGAAGTTGCGCGAGGTCCACAGCTTGTTGTCGTACCAGATGCCAAGCCCGCCCGCGCCGCGTCCGCGCCCGACATCGTAATAATCGAGCCCTTCACCGCGGTCGGTGTGGTAGTTGGGGAATTTCAGTTGCCGGTCCATGAAGGGATAGCGCACGCGCTTGGCCCACACGTCGATGCCGGAACCCGACGGCGCTTCGCGCGCTTCCAGCGCCGGGCCGTAGATGCGGTGCGCCACGCGGTCATTTTCCCACAGGAGGTCATCGAGGCGATCCGGCGCAAAGCGGGCGACGGCGCGCGGCGTCTGATCAGCGGGTGGTGTCAGCTTTTCAACCGGGGCCGGGCGTTTCAGCGTCGCCGGATCGTAGGCGAGGGCGCGGGTCGCCTTCATCTCGGCATCGCGGCGCGCTTTTTCGGCGTCCCCGACGACGGTCACCGGCGCAATGGGTTGCGGCGTGGTGGCGAAGATGGCGTCCTCGCCGTCGCGCGGCAGGGGCGCTTCGGGCAGGGCCTGTGGCGGCTCATTGAGGTCCATCACCTCGATCCCGGCCAGCAGATAGGCCCCGGTGGCATAGGGGCCGACATCGGTGTCTTTGGTTGGCACCGGGCGGTCGCCGGTCTTTTGCGCCGCGCCGATCAGGCCATTGGGCAGGACGTGGCGATTGAGCGCCGCCCAGCCCTTCGTCACTGCCGGCTGATAGGTAGCACGATCGAGCAGTCCGTGATTAATGCCCCAGGCCAGCGCATAGACGAAGAAGGCCGAGCCGGAGGTTTCGGCTTCGGGATAACCTTTCGGGTCATTGAGGTCGCTGCGCCACAGGCCGTCGGCCTGCTGCAATTCGATCAGCCGGCTGGCCATCTTCTTGAAAATATCGACATAGAAGGCGCGGCCTTCAAACTCGGCGGGCATGGCCTCCAGCACACGCACCAGCCCCCCCATCACCCAGCCATTGCCGCGCGCCCAGTAGATGGGTTTGCCGCTGGTGCCGAGATGGCTTTCGTCCTTGAAACGCTCATCGCGCAGGAAGAGGCGGTCCTGTTCGACCCACAAACGCGCCGCCGTGCGTCGCCATTCCCTGTCCATGGCCTTGAGGTATTTGGGGTCGCCGGTCAGGGCCGATTGTCGCGCCAGCACCGGCGGGGCCATGAACAGGGCGTCGCTCCACCACCAGATCAGGGCCTCGGTCTCCTGCGGGCGGTTGAGGTGCGGCACCATGTAATCGAGGCGCTGTTGCAGGGGCATAATGACGCCCGGCTGCCCCCGGCGCGCATAGAGTTCCTGATAGAGGTCGCCAATGGCCAGCTCGTCGGCATTGAGCATCAGACGCTCGGCCCGCGCGCCGCGAAAGGCGTAGTTATAATGCTCCGCTGTGGCGGTCAGAAAGCGCAGCGTGTCGGGATTATCGCTGATCCGCGCCAGTCGGCCCGCGCCGACATAGAAGGTGGCGGCCACCCAGTTGGAGGAAATTTCAGAGAGGTTGGAGCCCGTCGAAAGCTGGATCGGGCGGCGGCTCATATCGGCGATCTGAGCGGTGGCGACGTATTCGAGCACGGGCAGGACCGCCTGACGGCTCGGTACCCGGTCCGGGGCAAAAGCGGTATCAGGACGCTTCGGCAGGGTCAGCCAGCGCGCTTCGATCCCGGCCACGGGGGTTGTCTGCGGCGCATCGGCGGCCACAACCGATGAGGCCAGAAGGGCGCTCATGACCAGCGACAGGGTGGCGTGTTTCAGGCGCGGGTGCAAGGTCATGGGAAACGTCCTTAAAAAGGGTCCGGCCCCGGATGAAGGGGGCCGGACTCAGTTACGGGCAAAGTTACGCGTACTTAAAAGGGTTTAGAAGGTCGTGATGATACCGAAGTAATAACGGCGACCATAGTAGAGGGTATCGAACACATAGGGCGTACCATTGCCGACATTGCGGTATTCCTCCGGCGAATAACGCGTCACCGTATCATCGAGCAGGTTCTTGCCTTCGGCAAACAGTTCGAGCTTCTTGTTGACCTTATAGGACATGCGCGCATCCAGAGACTTCGAGCCGTTCTTGTAGATGGGGGTCACGGTCTTGAAGTAGCTGGTCGCGCCGCCATAGGGCTCAAGGTTGATGCCGAGCGCCTGTTGGGTCGCTTCGTTCGGCACGCGGTTGGCGCTTTCGCTGGCGTCCATGCGATCATAATAGAAGTCGCGCTTTTGATAGGCGACGCGGGCGTTGAGACGGCCGTCATCGTACCAGAGATTGACGTTGTAGTAGTAGTCGGACTGGCCGCGCGGCGGCAGGGCCTTGCCGGTGATCGGGTCAATCGCCGTATTGGCGGCGTTCGACTCGGTCTTGGAATAGTTGAAGCCCGCGCCTGTATATCGCAGATACCACGGCAGGTAGGTGAAGGCGGTCTTCGCAGACACTTCGAAACCGGTTTGCTTGAGCCCGCCGGGACCATCTTCAAAAGTATCGGCGATGTACTTGGTGCCCTCAAGCTCGTACTCCGGCAGGGTGACGTTTTCGGGACGCTGCGTCTTTACGTCGATGCTGTAGGAGGCCACAGACACCTGCGTGTCCTTGTTGGGATACCATTCCAGCGACAGGTTGGAGGTGGTGGCCTCATAACCCTTCAGCTCCGGATTGCCGATACGACCCGAGCAGCGGGTAGCGCTCGAAGCGGTAGGGTCTTCGGTGTCCGGGTCACCGTCGTCGAAATAGCCGGGATTATTGGCATAGAAGTTGAGCAGGGCCTGATCGAGCTTATAGCAGTTGGCCGCACTCGTCCCGGTCAGGTTGGTCATGCTGGGGCGCGCGCGCTGCTTGGCAATCGAATAGCGCACGACCACCTGATCCTCGATCGGCCAGACGGCCAGGTTGAAGCTCGGCAGGAAGTCTTCCGACTGGCGGTCGATCTGACTGATGCGGCGCGACACAAAAACGTCGGTATAGGGGGCCGGATTGTTGGCCGAAACCTTGGTCGTATCGAGCGTGCGGTTATAGAAGTTGATCGAAGGTGCGGCATGCACCTCGATGCGCTGATAGCGGAAGCCGAGATTGCCCATCACCGGCATACCGAACAGACGGGTTTCGAAATCGCCCATCAGATAGGCCGAGGTCGTGTCTTCTTCAGTCGAGTAGCTGGGGCGGGTATAGGTCTTGCCGTCCGACGCGATACATTCGTACAGGCAGTTCAGATTGTGGTGGCTGAGGTCGGCATATTTGCCAAGCGTGCCGAAGAAGCTGTCGAAGTCGAACGCCGTCCACGAATTGATCAGGGCCCCGCGGTCCGGCATGCCTTCGAAATAGTTGGCGCCCGGCATCTTGATGATGCTGTTCTGCAGCAGTTCGCGATACTGGGCCGGGGTGAGCATATGCTCCTTTTCCAGACGGTCCTGACTGGTCGGGCTGGTCACAAGGGTGCGTGAGCCATACTGACAGTTTGCGCCGCTGACGCTGGGGTCGCACAGGCGGATATAGTCGAGGCTGCGGGCCCGCGACAGGGTGACGCCCGGTGCGATGTTAAACCCGCCCTCGCGCCACGTCTTGTTTTCGCGCGCCGTATGAGAGACGCCGAACTTGACCGTCTTTAGCGGGCCAAAATTATCGAAGAAGCGCGTCACATCGAGTTGAAGGTTCAGCTCGTTATTCTTGTCGGCCTGCGGCGTGTATTCCAGACGCGCCGTGGTCGTCGGATTCTGGAAAACACCAGGACGCGGCGTCGCTCCGGCATTGTCGGCCGCAGTGGGGTAGAAGGCCGAAGGACTGCTCAGATCGACATTCGGCACCTCAAACGTCCACAGGCCGTTTTCCGGGATCATGTAAAAACGCGCCGAAGGGATGGAGGCGATGATCTTGAAGGCATCATCTTCGCGCTCGCCCTTGGCAAAGCCGTACTGGATGCGCCCCTTGGCGATCCACTGACCCTTTTTATAGTCGAGGCCGATCTGGGTGTAGTGCTGTTCATTGGTCCGCTGAATATCGCGCACCTGGCTGTCATAGTTCAGCGTGGTGACGCCATTGCCACGGATCAGATCGTACTGGGTAATGTAATGGTTGGCATTGACCACCACATTGCGCATGTTGGTGCTCAGCACACCCGCCGTCGAGGTCGAGCCGGAAGGCGCGATGATCTGAAGGTTATAGGCCTGAAAATCCTGTTTGCGGATATTGGGGTTGTAGGAGATGAAGCCGGTCAGGCTGTCGCTGAAACGATAGTCGGCGCGCAACTGGAACGAGGTGCGCGTATCGCGGCGGTTTTCACGCCGCATACGCGGCAACGACGGCGCATAGTCTTCCCACTGCGCATAGCAGTTCAGACGGCTGTTGATACCCGTCGTCGGCAGGGCCGCGCAGCCGGCCTTGGTGGTGACGGCGGCGGCCACCTTATCGTAGGGCGTGGTGAAGGTCTTTTCCGGCGAGTTGTCGTGATCGCCGGATGGCTGATAGCCGATCTGCTTGTCTGACACGCTGTTGAAATCGGTCGAAGTGCGCCCGTCGTCATAGGTGAAGTTGAACAGGACCCCCAGACGGTTATCGAGGAATTTGCGCGTCAGGATGAGGTTGGCGCGCGGCGACCAGTTGCCGTCCAGGGTATTGCGCTGATACTGCAGATTGAATTTGTACAAAGGCTTGGCGAAGTCGAGACCGCCGCGCTGTTCGATCTTCACCGTGCCGCCGACGCCGCCGGGGCGCATATCGGCGGTCTGGCCCTTGATCACGTCCACGCTCTTGATCAGATCCGACGACATGTCGTTGAGGGCCGTTACGGAACGTCCGTTTTGCGAATCGGTCGGCAGCATGGACATGCCATCGACTTCGATGCGGATCAGATCGGCGGTCTGGCCGCGAATGGTGAAGCCGCCCTGATCGCCGGAGTCGGTTACGTCGAGGGCCACACCGGCGATGCGCGCGATGGCCTCACCGACGTTCTTGTCCGGGAAGTTGCCGACGTCGTCGGCGACGATGGAATCTTGAGCTGTCGCCGCGCGCTTCTTGCGGTTAATGGCCGACTGTTCGGCGCGGCGCGCACCCACGACGATCACTTCCTGAACGCCATCGGCAGCCGACGCGGCAGGTTGTGCGGTTTGCGTATTCTGGGCCAGCGCGGCACTGGCGGTACTGAGCGCCAGAAGAGAGGCGCTGAACATAAGGGCGGTGCTTCTGAGTTTCATGGTGTTTAATCCCTTCCCATTGTGCGTCCCCGGATTGGTTTCCGGGTGGTGTGATTGGTGCGTTGAGGCGTGGCCACCGGTGTCATGCTGCGGCCGGAAAACCGTTTATCTCGGGTGTGTTTTTACCCAGTCGGCATAGGCATCGAGCGCCTTTTTGGGGCCGTTGCCGTACCAGGAATAGCCATTGCGACGGCCCTTGGAGATGTTATTGACATCGTCCTGTATCGACTTGTCCCAGTCGCCGAAGATGGGCTTACCCGTCTGAATGTCGTAATTGCGCGACCAGATCGGCCCCGCCCCCGGCTTGTCGATCAGCTTGCGGCCCTCGTCCTTGCTGACCTCGGTAAAGGCCTTGTCGTAAATGGCGTGGGCTTTGAGCCAGTTGACGCCGGCATGGATGGCGGCGCGCACCTCCGGCGTGGGCTTCGGCTGACGCATCAGAAACAGCAGCACATCCGTGCTCTCAGAACTGGCCAGAGAGCGCATCTCGTAATTGCGCGCCGAAATGGGGGCGAGCGTCAAAGCATCGACCTGCTGCGGCCAGACGGTCTTTTGGCCGTTCACCATGATCTGAGCGTCGAGAATGGGGCGCAAGGCGCGCGCGGCAGCCTCACCGGCCTTGCGGCGCAGATCAGCGGGCACGAACGCAAAATCCGGCTTACCTTCGGCGATATCGGTCAGGAGCAGGGCGGCCTGCGCCACCGCATCGTCATTAAAGGTAATCCCGTCGTGGAAACCGCCTTCGAGCGGATAGTTCTGCGGCCAGCCGCCATTGGGATACTGCGCCATCAGCAGATAGGCGATGCCCTTGAGAATGCTGGCGCGGTAGGCGTCGCCATCCTTGCCGGGTATTTGCGCCTGCACGCGGCCCAAAAAGCGCATCTCCGTCCACGTCGCGCCATTGTCCAGCGTGCCGACAAAGGTCCAGAAGCGGTCGTGCGGGGCATCGAAACTGCCCGTATTCAGCTCCATCGTCTCCGCATTATTCCCAAAGCGCTGACCCCGCAGGCGTGGCGGTTTGGTGCGATCCTGATTCTTGCTCCAGCCGCCCGACGGGGTCTGGAAGCTTACAATCGTGTCGGCCATGGCGCGCGCTTCGGGTGTGGCGTACCAGGCGGCGTCCTTATTGAGCGCCATCTTGCCGCTGCCGGCGACGGGCGGCGGGGGCGGGGTTTCGCCAGGCTGAAGCTCGGCGGCCAGCGTCGCCTTGTCGAAGGCCATCTGCTTCTGTGAGCGCGCAATATACTCAGCCCACGCCGCACGTTGACTGGCCGGAAGCTCGCTGAGGCGGCTCGGCGTCACTTCCGGGGCCGGTGTATTGGTGCCGATCACGGCGGCGGCCGCAAATTGAGGCGTGGCGGCAAAAGACAGGGCAAGACTCGCGGCGGAGATCAGGCCCACCCATCTGGCTGATGGCATTTTCGTCCCTTTTATCGGAATGTATTTTTTAAAATAGATACTCTAAGCCCGGTGGGGTGTAAACGAAAATGCTCACTTTCGACGTATTTTTTGAAATTCTTTTCATTTGCGAAATAATGCGGCATTGCAGCGTAAATGGATGAAAAAAACTGTGGCTTTTTGGCCATTTTTTGATTGAACTTGCGCGTTCGTGAAGAAATCCCCCGGCCAAATACGGTTGCTATGGCGGGATGGCGGTATTATGAAAAGGGTAAATTCGGACCCTGAGCCGAAATTGAAAGGGCCTGAGCGGGAGTAAAACCGCTCTCCGGTGATACAAGATTACAAATAAAGAGACTGCGCAGGCCGCCGTCCGGTTGTGGCGGGCCGCCCTAACGCGGCCGCAAGAACCCGCTGACCCCCCTACAGGAAGACCGCCCATGCCGATTTCGCTTTCCCGCCGTCACCTTCTGGTCACCGTCGCAGCCACCGGGGCGTCTCTGGCCCTGCCCGCTCAGGCGCAGGGCTCCCGCATTGACCGTCAGGCGCTGGTGCGGCGGCACAACCCGATCCTGACCACGCCTGATCCGCATGCGCCTTTGATGGTGGGCAATGGGAATATCGGCTTGACGGCGGACATTACCGGCCTTCAGACCTTTACCGAGCCCTATTCGAAAATCGCGCCGCTGCTGATTGAGGCGCAATGGGCGTGGCACAGCTTCCCCAATCCGCAGGGCTATACGGTCCGCGATACGCAGATCGAGATCGACGTGCGCGGGCAAAAGCGCCGCTATGGCTATCTTAAAGACTGGGCCGAGGCCGCGAAGAACCCCGCGGTCGCATGGATCCGCGAAAACCCGCACCGCTTCTCACTGGGGCGGCTGTCTCTCGACCTGCGGGCAAAGGATGGGACACCTGCGCGCTTTGCGGATATTAACGAGACGCAGCAGACGCTCGACCTGTGGACTGGCACGCTGACCAGCCGCTTTGTCTATGACGCAGAGGCCGTGACAGTCGTGACCCGCGTCCTGCCCGACAGCGACACGATCATGGCTGAGGTCACCTCGGCGCTGGTGACGCAGGGGCGGCTGGGCGTTTTTGTGCGTTTTGCGGGTGTGTCGAAGACGCTGAACCCCGACCCGTCGGACTGGACGAACCCGGACGCGCACATCACGACCGAGATATCGCGCAAGGCCGGTGAAGTGCGCCTGAAGCGTCAGATCGACGCGACCACCTATCACGCGGCCATCGCCGCCCCGGGGGCCGGTATCGAAGCGATCGCGCCGCACAGCTATCGGGTCAGCGCCAAAACGCCGACCCTGACGGTCATGGCGTCCTTTTCGCCTGATCCCATTGCGGCCCTGCCACAGCCCGGCATGGCCAAGGCGGCCACTGAAACCCACTGGATCGACTATTGGTCGAAGGGCGGGATGGTTGATTTCAGCGGCTCGACCGATCCGCGTGCGCCGGAGCTGGAGCGCCGGGTCATCCTGTCGCAATATCTGATGGCGGTGAATGCGGCCGGGGCCTTCCCGCCGCAGGAGGAGGGGCTGTTCTCGAATAGCTGGAATGGCAAGTCGCACCTTGAGATGCACCCCTGGCATTCGGCGCACTTTGCCCTGTGGGGCCGGCCGCACCTTCTGGAAAAGAGCCTCGGCTGGTATGTGACCTTCCTGCCCAAGGCGAAGGCGCGCGCCGCCGAGCAGGGATTGAAAGGCGCGTGGTGGCCCAAGATGATCGGGCAGGATGGCGTCGATAGTCCGTCCAAGGTCTCGCCCTTCATCATGTGGCAGCAGCCGCACCCCATTTATATGTGTGAACTTCTGTATCGGGCAGGCGATAGCGGGCGCATCCTCAAAACCTATGGCGAACTGGTCGAACAGAGCGCCGAATTGCTCGCGTCCTTCCCCTATCTCGACGAACAGACGGGCAAGTACCGGCTGGGGCCGCCGATCATTCCGGTGCAGGAGAATTTCGACCCCCTGACCACCTATGATCCGGCCTTTGAGGTGGCCTATTATCGTTGGGGGATCGAGACGGCACAGGCGTGGCGCGAGCGGGCGGGTAGGGGCCGCCGTGCCGACTGGGACGCGGTTCTCACCAAATGGCCGGACCTGCCGCAAAAGGACGGCCTCTATCTGCCTGTGCGTTCTGAGCCCGGTTTCTGGGACAAGGCGGCGGGCGCGTGCAGATCAAATGCCTTAGATGAGGTATGCCAGAACCGCGACCACCCCTCCTTCCTGATGCCGCTGGGCTGGTTGCCGGGCCGGGATGTCGATAAGCCCACTATGCGCCGCACGCTGGACCGTCTGAAACGCGACTGGGATTTGCGCCAGACCTGGGGCTGGGATTACGCCATGATCGCAATGACGGCGGCGCGGCTGAACGCGCCGCAAGAGGCCATCGACTGGCTGTTTTTCGACGCCAAAAACAACCACTATGGCCAAAGCGGCATGACGCCGCGCGTACATCTCGATGCCCATGCCGCGGCCTTTGTGCCGACCACAACGGGTGCCGGGGCGCAGGCCGATGCCGGGCCGGACGGGCCGGGCTATCAACGCGCCGCCGAAACCTATTTCCCGTCCAACGGCAGTCTTCTGATGGCCGTCGCCCTGATGGCCGGCGGCTGGGACGGGCAGGGCGAAGCGGCGCCCGGTTTCCCCAAAACCGGCTGGCGCGTGCGGGCGGAGGGTCTGCGGCCGTCCTTATAAAGGACCTGTAGCCACAGTTAGCCATTCGTGGCAATAAGTGGCTACCTATCCCTTCACCGCCGCTTCGATCTTCGCCACGTCGATCTTGCCCATGGTCATCATGGCCTGAAAGGCGCGTTGCGCGACCTCGCCGCCCTGCGTCATAGCCTCAGTTAAGGCGCGTGGCGTGATCTGCCACGACAGGCCCCAGCGGTCCTTGCACCAGCCGCACGCGCTTTCCTTGCCACCATTGCCGACAATCGCATCCCAATAGCGGTCGGTTTCGGCCTGATCTTCGGTGGCGATCTGGAACGAAAAGGCCTCGGTTTGCTGGAAGGCATCGCCGCCATTAAGCCCCAGACAGGGAATGCCGCAGACAGTGAATTCGACGGTGAGAACCTGACCCGCCTTGCCACCCGGAAAGTCGGTCGGAGCCTTATGCACGGCGGTCACCGCACTGTCAGGAAAGACGCTGGCGTAAAAGCGCGCGGCCTCTTCGGCCTCGCGCGCGTACCACAGGCAGATGGTGTTCTTGTGCATGGAAATCTCCTCCGTCTTTTTGCCTGCACCTTAGACCTCTCTGCCCGCGCTCACCATGCCGAATGTCAGGCGGAACCCTAAAATGCGCAAAAAAAAGAGAAGCAGGCGCTTCGAAAAAATAAGAAATAAAATCAGATATTTATTAAATCCAGGATGGAGATTGAAAAAACGAAGCCAAACTGCCATTATTAAACCAAATTGAAATAATTAAACAGCACCCAAGCGACGCTTCAAGGCGCTGTTTCTGACCCTATCTGGCCTCCGCCCGGGTGTGAGGCCTGCCCCACTCTGACGACCCAAACGGTCCATGGCCGGTGATGGGACGTATGTGAGAACGTGAGCGTGTATCTGATCACGTAGTTACCCGGCTCCCGGTCTTGATGTTTTAAGGCCTGGTTCGGTTTTATTTCTCTCTCAGACTTTCACCCACTGTCTTCGGACAGTGGGTTTTTTTCGGGCTACGAGGCCAATGGGATAAGGATCTAGTGGGCTGCAATGGCGAGGTGAGCGCTATTGAGACCCTCCGACTGTGCCCGTAAACTCAGCAGGCCCTTCTGCCCCGGCTTCGCGCGCACAATGGCCAGAGCCAGTCCGTTGAAGGCTTTGCGCGTGGGCGAGGGGAAGGCCGTAAAATCGGTCGGATCGCCATTGTCCGTGGCAACGATCTCGCCCGGACCTTCCAGCGTGAAGGTCACCGTCTCCTTGGCGAAGGGTACGGTCTCGCCCTTGTCATCGACAATGCGCAGGGTGACGAAGCTCAGGTCCTTGCCATCGGCATCAATCACGCTGCGGTCGGCTTCCAGCGTCAGGGCGCGGGCGGCCCCCGTGGTCTGGCGACGCGCCTCGGCCCACGGCTTGCCGTCCTTATAGACGACGGCGCGAATTTCGCCCGGTTCGTAGATGACGTAGTCCCAGCGCAGTCGGTATTCGAACGGGCGCTTCTTGATCCGCCCCTGCGACTTGCCATTGACGAACAGCTCGGCCTCATCCCCGTTGGTGAACAGGTGTACTGGCGTCACCTCCCCCTCACGGCCATTTCCCGTATCTTTGGCCCAGTTCCAGTGCGGCAGCAGATGCGCCACCGGCAGGTCGGGACGCCACCGCGCCTGATAGAGCCAGAAGCGGTCCTTCTTGAAGCCTGCCAGATCAATAATGCCGAAATAGGAACTGCGTGCCTCGTAATAGGGGGTGGGCTCGCCCAGATAATCCCAGCCGGTCCACACAAATTCGCCGGCCACATAGGGGTTCTGATCCTGAGCAGCCCAGTTACGGTCGGGTGAGGAACCGAAGTCGGCGGCAAACAGTTCGTAGGCACTGACCTGCCGGGTTTTGGGGTCGCCCCCGACGCCGGGACGCACCGGCCCGCTATTGGTACCGGGCACGGGAAACTGATACTCGCCGCGGCTTGACACGGCGGCAGAGCTTTCGCTCTGGAAGATGATCTTGTTGGGGAATTGGGCGCGGAAAGCCGGGAACTTACTGGGCAGGCTGCGGATGCCCGCCCCCTGATAGTTGAGACTGATCACGTCCATCTCCGCCGGCAGGGGCATGTCGGCCTGCGCCCAGTTCATCGCATTGGTGACCGGTCGCGTCGTGTCCTCCTCGCGCAGGATAGTCACCAGCCGCCGGGCAATCTGTGCCCCTGCTTCGCCGGAATACTGCTCGCCCACCTCATTGCCGACGCTCCAGATGACGATCGAGGGGTGATTGCGGTCGCGCCTAAGCATGGCGCGCAGATCAGCCTCGTGCCAGTCGGGGAAGATCAGGTGGAAGTCGAGGGGCGTCTTGCGCTTTTCCCAACAGTCAAACACCTCATCCAGCACCACAATCCCCATCCGGTCACACAGGTCCAGCAGTTCCGGGGCGGGCGGGTTGTGGCTCATGCGCAGGGCATTGCACCCCATCTCCATGAGCATCTCCAGTTGCCGCTCAGCCGCCCGCACATTGAAGGCCGCCCCAAGCGCGCCGAGGTCATGGTGGTTATTGACCCCCTGAAGCGGCACAAACCGGTCATTGATAAAAAGGCCTTTGTCCGCGTCGAAGCGCAGGCTGCGGATGCCGAAGGGGGTCTCATAGCGGTCGATTTCACGCGTGCCCTGCATAAGGCTCGTCACCGCGACATAGCGGTTGGGCACCTGCGTCGGCGGTGGCCCCCACAGGCGGGGTTGTAAAACGGTAACTGAGGCTTTGACGACGGTGCTCGATGCGGCGGCCACGTGCACGGACTGGCGCGGGGTTTCGCTGATGGCGCGGCCGCTGGGCTTCCCCTTTGCGTCCAGCGCGTATAGGCGCGTGACGAGCGTGATATCGGCCGCTTCAGTGCCATCATTATCAACGCGGGTGACGATATCGACCGTGGCCTCGTTCTGAGAGACGCGCGGTGTGGTGATCTGCGTGCCCCAGTGGGCCACATGCACCCTGTCGGTCTTGACCAGCCAGACATTGCGATAAAGCCCCGCTCCCGGATACCAACGTGCCGACTCCGGCGGGTTGTCGAGGCGGATGACGATGTGGTTGGCACCGCCGTAGGTCAGGTGCGGCGTCAGGTCGAGACGGAAGGAATTGTAGCCGTAGGGCCAGCCCCCGACGAGGCGTTCATTGCACCAGACGGTGGCATAGGACATGGCCCCGTCGATATCGAGGAACAGGCAACGGCCCTTGTCGGAGGCCGGGACGTGCACCTCGCGCCGATACCACGCCGGTCCCCAGGTCTTCAGCCGCCCCATGCCGCCATAGGGGCCGGTCCCCAGAAACGGGCCCGCGATGGCCCAGTCATGCGGCAGGGTAACCGCTTTCCAGTGGGAGTCATCAAAGGCGGATTGCACCCAGGTTACCTGTGCCCCCGGATGACCTTCGGGTCGGACGTGGCGTTTGTTGGGATCAGAGATAAAGGGATTGGCCGTCGGCAATATCCACGGTTTCAGCACGGGCCGCGTGGCGCTGACCTGAGTGGCATCGACGGGTCGGGCGTCCGCCTCCTTGCCATCCTCGCTCTTTTTGATCTCGGGACGGACGTCGTAGTCCAGGGCGCCGTTCAGGCCCTCGGGATCGCCCGCATGAAAGCGCCAGCCCTCATTGAGCGACAGGCGTTCGCGTCCGTTTCGGGCTTTGGCGACCGACGTCTTTGGCAAAAGGCTCGTCGCGGCGGCCGCTGTCAGCAGGGCCCTTCGGGTGGTTGGAATGGCTGGGGTCATGCGCAGTTTTTCCCTGACGCGATAAAAGTCGTCAGCTTGTTTGTGAAGGGCCAAAAGGTCCGAGCAAGTATCCTAAAGAAAAAAAGACGGACAGGCCGGGAAAAGCCTGTCCGCCCAGAGGGACGTTTCGGGGAGACAGATCAGAACTTGCTGCGCCAGCCGAGGTGATAGGTGGCGCCGGGGTTAAAGTGGCTGTAGGCCGCGTTGGCATAACCGAAGTTGGTGCGGAACGGCTCATTGGTGATGTTGGTGGCTTCGAAGGTCAACTGACCCTTCTGACCGAACCAGTCGGTATTGTAGCTGGCCGACAGATCGACCTGGGCCCGGTCCGCCGCGATCAGAGGCAGAAGCAGCCCGTTTTGCGGGGCACCCGCGGCGATGCGTTCGTCGAACCACACATAGCTGGCGCGGACCGAGAACAGGTCGTTCTCATAATAGGCAGTGGCATTGACCGTCTGTGGCGAAAGCTGCGCCGCTGCCCCGTCCTTTTCGTCGTCCAGATGTGTGTAGTTGGCGCTGAAGCCCAGACCGTCAACGATGAAGTCGAGCGGTTGCACCCATCCCAGTTCGACGCCGGTCAGATTGATGGTGTTCACATTGACCGGCTGGTTGACGAAAACATCGGCGGTGGCGGGGCCGCCACGGTCATTGATCGCTTGCTGCTGCTGGGCCGTCAGAGACGCAAAGTCGATACCGAGGTCGGTGAACTTGCGCGTTGATTGCTGCACGACCGTGTAGCCGGTGACGGTCTTCTTGAAGAGGGCCAGACTGACGTAGCCGAGACCTCCGGTGTAGTATTCGGCCCCGAAGTCGAGATTGTCCGAATAGTAGGGTTGCAGTGACGGGTTGCCCGCAGATGCCGTTTGCGCTGACGGATCAGAGAAGCTGACGCCCGGCAGCAGATTGTTCGGATTGGCGCGGGTCAGGGTCTTGGAGGCGGCGGCGCGCAGCAGCAGCTTGTCCGTCACCATGGTCGAGACGTTGAGCGACGGCAGGTTGGCGCTGTAGGTGGTGCTGGCCGTTACGAACTGACGCACACCGTTGACGGTGACCGGGCCGGTCACGGTCTGATCCGTCACCGCGCGGCGTACACCCGCATTGACCTTGAACACCAGACCGGCAAGCGGCACCTGGGTGTTGTATTCGATATAGGCGCCCTTGTTCTTTTCGTTGATCACGCCCGAAGGGGTGCCCAGCGCCGAGTTGTTGGTGAAAGGCGCGGCGCTCTTGAACGCAGCATAGTTGGTGGCGGCCTTCAGCTTGTTGAGGTCCGGCAGGATGTACTGTGTAAAGCCCGGCGTGCCGTCGAGTATGTGCGTGAAGTCCGAAGCCGGCCCAACGCCCAGATAGCTGGCGATGGCGCTTTGCGGCACGGCAGCGAAGGTGGCGGTCTGGTAGTTGGCCGAGTTGTCGAAGGCCGTGATCTTGCGATCGGCCTCGTCGTAGGCCGCCCCGACCTTCAGCGATGCACCGCTCTCGAAGTCGTAGGTCAGATCCGCGTGGGCACCGGCCGTATAGGTCGAACGCTTGACGTTCTGGATATTCACACGGTTCCAGGTCCAGCCGAGGTTGGGATCGGCGATATTGCGGCTCGGCTTGATGGTCGGGATAATGCCGTCGTTGGTGTACTGGATCGTCAGCCCGGAGTTAAACGGCGTGTTGAACAGGAAGCTCGGGGCTTCACGGAAGAAGACCGAATGGGTGTAGTTGGCCGCGGCATCAAGGCGCAGTTTCGGCGAAATCTGCCAACCCACGCTGGGGTTGACGTTGACGAAGTCGAGGCGCTCATCGAACTTGCGCGCTTCGACAAACATGGCCGAATTGGCGAAGGTGCCTGAGGTGACCACATTGTTGGCATCGACCTTCAGATTGATCGGCACCATACCGCCGGTGGCGGCCGTCGAGGAGTTGCGCACGAACCAGTTGAAGCTCGACCGGTCGTATTCCCCCTTGGCCGACGCGGCCATGATGTCGAGCGCAAAGCGCAGGGTGTCCGAGGGGCGATATTCAACAGCCGTGATCAGGGTCAGGCGGTCACGGTGACCATCCACATAGTTGAGACGACCCAGGCGCGGGATCATGGCATTGGTCAACTGATTGGCCGTCAGGCCGGGATTGAGGGCCAGAAGCGCGTTCAGGTCGAGGGTAGCGCCAGTGGTCAGACCATTGCCGGCATTGGCCGGCACCACGGTGGCGAAGCTGAAATTGTTGCCCTGCGCGTTGCTGCACGCCGTGTCGGTCGTGGGGCACGCCAGGTTGGCATTGGTCCAGCCCACCGAGTCAAAGCCGTCCGACCGGGTGCGCTGACGCGAACCGGCCAGACCGACCAGCACGCCCCACCTGTCCCAGGTTTTCGAGAAGGTGACGGCTCCACGCGGCGAGACGTCGCCGGAGGCTTCGCCGTAGGAGGCCGAAGCCGATACCGTCAGATGCTGACCCTTGTTGTCAAAGGGGCGGGCATTTTGCAGATTGACCAGCGACATGCCGCCTTCAAGCTGGCTGGCCGTCGGGGTTTTCGAGACGGTCAGGCGGGTGAACAGTTCCGATGGAAAGAGGTCGAGGTCCACTTCGCGGTTGGACGCCCCGCCGTCGATGCCGCCGTCAGAGGCCACCGCCACGCCGGCATTGTTCAGCACGATCTTGGTGAAGCTGGCGCCCAGGCCGCGCACATTCACCTGCGTGCCTTCGCCCGTATAGCCGTTGCGTGAAATCTGGACGCCCGGTACGCGTTGCAGGGATTCAGCGAGGTTCAGATCGGGGAATTTACCGATGTCCTGCGCAAAGATGGAATCCGAAAAATTGACCGAATTGCGTTTGGCGCGCGTGGCGTCCTGAAGGCTCTTACGATAGCCGGTGACCACAACTTCGGTGACGTCCGCACTGGCGGTGGGGGTGTCTGCGCTTTGGGCCTGCGCTGCGCTGAAGCTGAAACCGGCCAGAATGGTAGCAGACAAAAGGGCAAGGCGGGTCGCGCGCAGAACGCGCGTGTTTTGACGTATCATGGGGCTCCTCCCGTTGGAAAGTGGTGACGGTTCTGCGGGCGCGGGCCCTTCCGTCTTGTTTTATGGTAACGCTCACATTCTTACAGGGGTCAGATTTATTTTGTCAATTAGGTCAGTCCAATATTTGTATAACCGTCTCTTTTTGGTCAGGGTAAGCCCGTACGTACCCTGCTTTTCAATAAAAACAAGCAGATAGAAAGTGGCGGGATTTGATTTAGCGCTGTAGGAGGCACTTATAATGTTATAAATGTGCATATTTGTGTGACAAATATTGCGTCTCCCGCGACGTTGCCTCGGAAGTAGGTAGACTTCGTGCCAGATAACCTACAGATCAGCCTTCAACATTGGTCTGACAAAATGAATCGTTTTTTCGGCCAAAGGCGCGTCGTCCCGAAGAGACATCGGCGTATCCGGGCTGACGCCCATCCGGGAGCAAAGCGGTCAGCGCTCCAGACTGACGCCCATCAGACCCATAACCACCTCATTGGCGACGGCGCGGACGGTGAGGCTTTGCAGCGTCTTGTTCGCATCAAGGTCGAGGCTCAAAACGCTGGCCGCGCCACCCTCTATGCTCTCGCGGTCGGCACGCCCCTTCCAGTCGGGTCCCGGTGTGCGCACCTTGCCCGTCTTAAGGTCCACGCGCACCGGCACTTCGCCGCACAGGCGGAACTGATAGTCGTCGATGAAGTAGTCGCGCTCAATCGGCCACCAGTTTTCCGGATTACGCAGGATGAGCACGGTCTTGGTGCCGTCTGTATAGGTGACGATCACCTCGCCATTGGTCAGGCGGCTTTGCATGTGGTTGGTCGATCCCGCCATCAGCAGGAAGGCACGTTTCGCTTGTCCGCTTAAAGGCACGCTCACCTCGTCCGGATAATTGTCCCACAGGGAGGCGAAGGCGATATTGTTGCCCTCGGCGGGCGTGCGGAAGCGCAAGCCCTTGGTGGTCGTGATCTCGCCCCCCGCCTGACGCAAGGCCGCGTCGTCAATCGTCGCCGTGGCGTTGACGTGCCCGGCCCACGCGCCAATCCCCTGCGCCGGCATGGCCAGCGACACGAAGGGCGAGCGCGGCGAGCGATACTTGCCCGGCTGGAAGAGGTTGGTCACCTTGTCATTAAAGGCAGCGCTGAGGTCGATGGCTTCGGTGCGCAGGGTCTGGGGGGATGTGGCCCAGGCTGGGGCGGTCACGGGGCAGGCGGGCAGAACGGGGGTCGCGCTCTTGGGGGCCAGCCACGTAAACTGGCCCTGATACATGGCCGTAAAGGCCGGATCGGCTTCCGGCACCTTGTCGGCCCGTGCCGGGTCGATGGCCTGACCGGCCCAGACGATGCGTACCTCGGTGCGGCCCGTCAGCGGCGTTTCAAGGCGCAGCCTGGGCGCGCCTATGCCTTCAGGGGCGTCCCATCGCACCGCCCGGCCATTGACGGTCAGGCGCGCCACGCGGTCACGCCGCACGGGCAGGTCGAACAAGGCTTTACTAAAGCGCCGGTCCGAAGGGGTGACGGTCCAGATATCGGTCTGACCGGCGCGCCGATAGGCAAAGCTCAGATTCGGATGGACAAGTCGCGCCCGGTCCCATTCCGGCGGCAGACCGGGGCTGAGCGTCAGGGTGCGGCTGAGCGCATCCGGGCGCACGCCGAACAGGCCCTCCACCACGGTACGCGCCATGACGCCCGTGCCGTCGGCAAAGTCGCGTTGCGACTCCCGGCGATAGACGTCGAGATAGTTGAGGCTGCCGACATTGCCGGGCGCTATGCCCATAAAAAAGCTGGCCAGCAGGCTGCCGCGCGTAATGTCATAGGCGCTGTCCGGCCGCCCGGCCTGCCACAGGGCCAGCGCCGTGTGCAGGTTTTCGCCCATCACCACATTATTGATCGACCAGCTATAGGGCATCCAGTCCGACGAGGGCAGCATACGGTAGGGTCGGTCATTCGGCACGCCTTCGCCAGTCACGGGCAGCGGCCGCAGACGGCGTTCCAGATCGGCCGCCATGCGCGCCGCCTGAAGCGCATCGGGTGCGCCGGAGTCTATGCTGTGATAGAAGCTCCACAGGCCGTAGCTGGGGTGCAGCATTTGCTTGCCCAGATAGTCGCGGAATTCCCCATAGGCCCCGCGATCTTCCATCCATAGCCAGGTCTGCATCCCCCGCTCGATCAGAGCGGCCTCGGTCTGATACGGCGTCGGGTCCTTGCCGATCAGGGCGGCGAGGCGCGCCATCATGCGGTTGTGATAGAGATTATAGGCCGTCGTATAGGCCACGCCGCCGCCGGAATACTGCATATCGTCCGAGGCCCAGATGGCGGCATAGGCCTCATAGAGGGGCAGCTTGTCCGGGCCGTATTCGCGGCGGAACAGACGCTTTTCCCACGCCATATGCCGCTCGATCACCGGCCACACGCGTCTGGCGTATTCGAGATCACCCGTCCACAACAGATGACGGAACATCGCGTCAAAGAAGCCGATATTCATGTCGTAGTGGGTGTTGGACAGGTCACCATTGGTGTGCAGCCCGTCCGGATTGCGCGCCAGATTGGTCTTCTCTTCGGGCGGGGCGACGAAATCGGGAATGGGTCTGGTGTTCTGTTTGCGCGTCCACACGCTGAAATTTTGCCGTGCGCGGTCGTGCCAGCCCAGCGCATCCAGCGCATAGGGCCCGCGCCAGCCCAGAAGCCGCGCCCGCCACGCAATAGCCCCGTGCATGATGCCGCCGCCGTCGCGCTCATCCCACTGACCGTCAGACGCAATGTTCAGCGCCCCAATAGCCGCATCGAGATAGGGGTCGGGGGTTTCGGTACGCACGCGATTGCGTATCTGAGCAAAATGGCGGCGGGCGTCTTCAAAACGCGCCGCCAGTTCGGAGGCCGCATAGGCGGGGGAGGTCGAAAGGGTTTCGGACCGTGCGCCTGAATTGCCCGCCGTCACATCGCGATAGGTGCCAAGTTCCTCGGCCGCGCCGCGCCGCGTCACCTGTATCGCCAGATAGATCGGACTGGTCCCCAGCGCTACATGGCCGGTGACCACCTGTATAGGCGCGCTGTCGTCAGAGGCCAGAAGCTGTGCCGCATCGCCCCATTTTGTGGCATCGGACAGCTTCAGTGCGGCGGGGACGGATACCGTGCCGGTCAGGCCCGCCGTGCGGCTGTCGGCATGAAAGACCTGAGTGTCGGTGTCATAGCGCGTGCCGTCGGCATAGTCGGGCTTGAACTGGAAATACTGGCTGATCGGCACTTTTTCGGTGCCGATATCGCCGTCGCGATTGCCGCGCTGCCCGTTACCGGCCCCATAGCCAAAGACCAGCTCCGTGCCCCTGGGCAGGGCGGTTCCGCTGGCGCGCAGCAACAGGCCTTCGCTGGCGTGGTCGGCAATGACTTCGATGACAAGGCGGCCTGTCGCACCGATCAGCGGATCGCGGATTGTGTAGAGCATCTCACCGGGGCGATAGCGGCTCTCGGTGCTTTGCGCGTCATTAATCCACTTGATGCCTGCGGCGGTCCGCAGCCCCAGCCGCAGATTGCCGCCGCGTCCGGGCAGGTAGAGCGAAAATTCCGGCTTGTCGCCAGCATCGACACGAAAGGCCGTATGCCCCCCATAGAGCGCACGATTGAAATATTCGGTGCCATTACGGATGACGAAATCGCCCTTGTCCGGCCGGTAACGCAGCGGTGCCGAAATCTGACCATCGAGATTGGGCCGCAGGCCGCCTGTGGCCGCCGGGGCCTGAGCCTGGACCTGAGAAAAGGGCAGGGCGGCGGTCAGAGCCGAAGAGAAAAGCAGCAGGCAGGCGAGGGCGGAGGGACGCAGGCGGGGCATAGGAACTCCTGAGGGCATTTTCCGGTTTTATTTTTATAGGATTGCATTTTAAATATAGAGACGAAGGCGCGGTCTCAAGCCTCATTCCTCCCCGTCCGGTATAAACCGTTTCACAGATCAAAAAAAGAGCCCCGCCTTTTCAGGCGAGGCTGGAAAAGTATGTGCTCCGCATCAGGGAGTGGGCGACCGGAACACGGTTCTGACCCAAAAGACGTCTGCAGAACGTCTTAGGGACGGAAAGAAACTCTCATATCGGGATGATATTATACATATAGACACGTGACAAGCCGGATAGGCGTTAAAAAACCGCTCGGTGTGTCCCGTCAAACGGCGCGGGCTAAACGGCAGGGATTTACGTGCAAAGGATTTAGGTCTTACCAAATGGCGAGGGCATCGCTGCGTGCGCAGACGTGCAGAACTGAAGCCCTGAAAAATAGCGGTGACCGGTCGTTATAAATAAAACATCTTTAAAACAGACATTTAATTCTGTGACGGGCGCTCTCCAGACCTGTTGCCAAACCGCCAAAATTGGTTTACCTATCTATCAATTGAAGGCCAAATTGGTCAACGCTTCGCTTCAGCTTGCGGAAAGGTCAGGCCAATAGGTGGGTAAGGCGAAGGGGTGTGCGATCCTGCGTCGCCCGTCTGAGGCGCGTTTGACAGAGGTTCGTCCGCCGGTGCGGACATAACGGCATTGGGTTGCTTTAGTGGCATTTCGCAGCCCGATAACTGAGTAGGCGTAACGGCGGGGCTCCTCCCTTCGGTCTCGTCGCACTCATCCTGACTGTGCGGGCCGGCAGATCTTGCTGGCCCGTCTTTTTCGTCAGGTAAAACAAGAAATGACAATGGGTGAGGCGGTGATGAGGCGATCCATAGGCGCGAGTTTGCTGATATGTGCCTATATCTGCGGCCCGACGGGGGCGATCGCCGAGCCTGCGCGCTTCACCTTGCCCGATCTGCGCATTGGCCTTGGCAATGATAATGAGGGCGACACGATTCCGGGCCCGGCCCGCCCGAATGGCTCGATCCATCCCTCGCCGGAAACGCTCAATCCCAACAATTCCGGCTATAATCCGGCTGAAAAGATCACCGGCTTTGGACAGTTACACACCCAAGGCTCAGGCGGCGTGACGACCTACGGGACGTTTTTGCTGTCACCGCAGGTGGGGGCGCCTCTTTTCAATGAGCCTGACCATCTGTCGGATAAGGCCAATGTTGAGATGGCGGCGGATTATTACGCGGTTGATCTGGCGCGATACAAAACGCGCGTAGAAATCACCCCCGCCCACTATTCGGCCCTTTATCGTGTGACCTATCCGCAAACTGAAGAGGCGCAGCTTGTCATCGATGTGACGCGCAAGGTCGGCGGGCTGGTCGCCTCCGAAGCCGCAGAGGTGACCTATGATTCAAAAACCGGCAAGATCGTCGGTCATGTGAAGGCCAAGGGGTACTGGAATCCGGCCCTGATCGACATCTGGTTCGTCGCAAAAGTCAGTCAGACGCCTACGCGCTGGGGCATTTTCGATAATGCGACGGCGAAACCGGGCGCGAACGAAGGCCAGACGGGCCGGGATGAACGCCTGGGTGCGTGGCTGACTTTCAACGGCGACCCGTCAAAACCTGTGCTGGTTAAGCTCGCCGTCTCCTTCACGAGCGCCGAGACCGCTGAGGCACTTCTTGATCGGGAGATCCCCGGATGGGACTTCGACGCTGTGCGCCAGCAAACGCAAGCCGCGTGGAATGCGCAACTGTCCAAGATCGAAGTCTCAGGCCTGTCCGAGGCGCAGACACGACGCTTTTACACCGCGCTTTATCACGCCTCCATTCAGCCGCGCGACCGATCTCTGGATCAGCCCAAGGCCGAGCTCAATCGGCCCAACTGGGACGATCACTATACGCTGTGGGACACCTATCGCACCCTGTTCCCGCTGATGTCTCTGATTTCGCCAAAGGCGTACACCGCCAACCTCAACAGCCTGATCCATACGTTTGACAAGTTCGGGGCGGCGGATACGGCCATTATCGGCGGCCAGAATTACCATGTGGGCCAGGGCGGCGATGAAGTGGATAATGTGCTGGGTGAGGCGCTGATCCGCGGCGCAGACGGCGTAGACTGGTCGCAGGCCTGGCGCGTCACGCATTTCAATGCCTTTGAGCGCCGCCGTCCGCGCTATCTCACCGACGGTTATTTTGGTGTGGGCGATCTCAGCCCCGAACCGAACAATCAGCGCGCCAAATCCGGCTCATCGACCCTGGGCTTTGCGCTGAACGACTACTATGCGGCGCAGATGGCGCAAAAGACCGGCCACACGGAGGAAGCACAGACGCTCCTCAAGCGATCGGCCAACTGGAAAAAAATCTGGAACCCGGCCACGCAAAGCGACGGTTTCAGTGGCTTCCTGATGCCGCGCTATCCGGACGGGACGTTTCAGGATATCGACCCTAAACTCGGTTGGGACGGCAAGGTCCACAACAATGTCGGCTATTACGAAGGCACGGCGTGGATCTATTCTTACGGCGTACTCCATGATCTCGACGGCCTGATCGAGGCTATGGGCGGGCGTGTGCGCTTTAATGAACGCCTCGAATATGCCCTGAGCAGGCATCTGATCGACATCACCAATGAACCGTCCTTTTCGACGCCGTGGCTGTTCCACGCCATCGGGCGCGCGGATCAGTCGTCCTACTGGGCGCGCGATACGTTCAAATACTTCACGGATACGGCCTATCCCGGTGATGAAGATGCTGGCGCCATGAGTTCCAACTACGTCTTTAACCGGCTGGGCTTGTTTCCAAAGCTGACGACCGACCGCTACTATCTGCACGGGCCGCGTCATGCGCGCAGCGTCCTGCATCTTGAGAATGGCAAGACCTTCGAGATCACTGCCACAAATGCCGGGGCGGACCGCCCTTATATCGCCGCGGTGACGCTGAACGGTCAGCCGCTTGAGACGCCCTATGTGACTCAGGCGCAAATCCGGGGCGGCGGGCAACTCGCCTTCACCATGAGCGATACACCGGGGCAGTGGGTCTATGACGGGGCGGTCGCGGTGCTCAAGGCTTCGGTGCCAGCGCTTGTGGATGGCAAGACCTCGACGACCTGGACCGCGGTGCCGGGAGACAGCGCGACGTTTGAGCGATCCGAACCGGTCTGCCTGAAGGCCTATAGCGTCAGCGTTGGCGCAGAGGGGCCGATGCCTTCGGCGTGGCGACTGGAGGGCTGGGATGGCAAACGCTGGCGCGAACTGGACCGTCGCAAGGGGGAAGTCTTTGGTCGCCCCCACATGACGCGTGTGTTTAACATCAAAACCGCGGCCTATGCCCGCTACCGGCTGCACATGGCCGGAAAGGCGAAGACGCAGGTGGCCGAGCTCGAGTTCATTGCGGGTCCGGCTAGAACCTGCATTCAGTAATCGGCTTTCACGCGTCTTACGGCGTCTCAACCACGGGAAACACCATGTCTTATCGTCCATACGCGCTGGCCTCGGTTCTCACCGGGCTGGCGATGCTTGCGCCTGTGCTATCGTTTGCACAAACGCCGCCAGCGCAGGGGACAGCCGAATGGGAACAGCCTGAGGTGGTGGCGGTGAACCGCGAACCGATGAAGGCGACCTTCTTCAATTTCGAGAGCCGCGATCTGGCGCTGAAGGGCGACACATCGGCGTCAAAGCGCTTCCTGTCGCTGGACGGCACCTGGGATTTCAAATTCTCCAA